>OY782499.1:0-2879990 GCA_963677815.1 Cloacimonadales bacterium (SeqCode) | reverse complement strand
TGAATATAATTAACACCAGATAGCATAATTTCTTTGAATAACAAGGAAATGTTAATAATCGGAATAAAAGCTAAACCTTTATTCATCTCAAAGCCTGGGAACATTGAAACCATGGATAACATCATGGCTGCTAGCATTATTGGACTCTCATAGGATCTTGCCTCTTTCATATTTCTTGAATAAGTTGAAATAGTAAGCAGGATAGCACTGAATAAGAGAACCACAGGAAGAAGAGAGGACAGAACCCAAATAAAGGATGAAATAGGAATATTTCCTCCGACCATAGAAGCACCAACTTGACTAACCATCTGTCTGAAAGAAAAATACATAGAAATCATATTAACAAAAACATTGATTAAACTAGCCGTTACAATAGTAAAGAATTTACCCATAACAATTTCGTTTCGAGTTACTGATGAAACTAGTAGAGTTTCTAGTGTTTTTCTTTCTTTTTCACCAGCCACTAAATCAGTAGCAACAACAGCTCCACCACTTATCAAGAGCATAATCAAGAGGTAGGGTAGTATTCTGCCCATAACCATACCTAGCATTTGCTGGGATGAGGCTACATTTGTCATCTTTGCTTCTTGAGAAAGGGGGCTAAGAAAAGCTTTATCTTCAGCTAAATCAGTAATCTTGCTTAATCTAACTCTGAGTAAATCTTTTTCAAAACTACCGATAATAGATTTAATTTTATCAATTGCAATAGATGATTTGTCATTAGAACCATCATATTTATATTCAAAATAGTAAGTTTGAGGTTGAGTGAAAGAAACAGAGTCTAGCTTGATTATGGTATGAATCACTCCATCTTTAAGTAAAGTATCAATTTCACTCTGTCCATTATAGATTTTAATTCTTTTATTATCTTCTAGTTTTTGTTGAATATTTTCTACAATATAGTTGAGCTCTTCGTTGTTATAATCAGAATAAGCATCAAAGTTTTCTAAAGCAATGACTTTAGTCTCTTCTTCCATTTTTTGTGTCTGGCGACTCATCAAAGATGATACTCCAATAAAGAGAACAGGATAAAGAATAAGGGGTAGGAGAATAGTTGTGAAAAGAGTTCTTTTATCTCTATATACTTCTAGAAGTTCTTTTAAATATATTTTTCTTACTTTTTTATAATTCATTTTCAGCTACCTCTTCATCAGTCATTTTATTAACATAGTGAACGAATATATCATCTAAGTCAGATAGACCTGTTTCTTCTCTTAGGTAGTCTAAGCTACCTTGAGTGAGGATTCTACCTTGATGAATCATGACAATCCTGTCTGCAAGTCTTTCTGCTTCTCTCATAATATGAGTTGAGAATAAAACACTTTTACCTTCTTCTTTTGATCTTTTTATGAAAGAAACGATATTTCTTGCCGTTAAGATATCTAAGCCTGATGTAGGTTCATCAAGAATCATCACAGGTGGATTATGGATAATGGACCGAACGATAGAAACTTTTTGTCTCATACCAGTTGAGAGAAAATCAATTTTTTTATCAAGAAACTCCTGCATATCTAGCATCTCAGACATTTGTTGAATTCTCTTATCAGTGGTCTTTCTGTCTAAACCGTAAAGATCTCCGAAGTATCTGAGAAACTCTCTAACTTTGAGTCTGGTGTAAAGGCCTGTGTCTCCTGAAAGAAAGCCTAAATTCTGTCGGACATTATGTCCTTGATGAACTATATCAAATCCTTCAATTTCTGCTGTACCTGAGGTTGGTTCAAAGACGGTAGAAAGTATTCTCATGGTAGTTGTTTTACCTGCACCATTGACACCTAATAAACAAACAATCTCACCTTTTTTAACCTCAAAAGAGATGTTATCAACTGCAGTAAATAACTCTCCATCTTTTTGGATAAATTGTTTTGTTAAGTTCTTAACTTCTATCATACATATTTTCCTTAATTATTAGTAAAATTATATTTCATGTAATTATCAAGTTTAGTTTTAAAATGTCAATAGATTTTTAAACCCAAACAATGCAGTAGACCTTTGTGAATAGCACTATATTATTCTGCAAAAGTAACTTCCATAATTTCTCCGAATATATATATTATATGCGTCAAAATTTTGTAAGCTATTTTGCTAGAATAATCTGCACTCTTCAATAAAGTTCTACTACATTATCTGGGTTAAATTTTTGGTTGTTGGAGATTTTAAAATAAAAAAAAGACCTTCATATTTAATATGAAGGTCTTACTGTATCTTATCTTGGTTTAGTTAAGATGGAAAGGATATAAGTCAATATCCTCATCTATCTTTTTCACAAATTCAAAAATTAATTTAGCTGTATTTTCTAAATCTTTTAAAGAAATAACTTCATTAGGGGAATGCATATAACGGTTAGGAATAGAGATTACCGCAGTAGCAATTCCACCATTTAACTTAAAGAAAGAGTCTGCATCTGTACCAGTTCTATTTGTGTCAATACTTAGTTGATAAGGTATTTTCTTTTCTTTAGCAGTTTCAATAAGCAATTTCCATACTTTAGGGTTGAGAGATGAACCCATACCAATTACAGGACCACCGCCAATTTTAACATCGCCAAAGATTCTTTTATCAACACCTGGGTGATCTGAAGCAAAAGTTACGTCAACAGCAATACCAATAGTTGGTTTCAATGTTTCAGCAATAGTATAAGCACCTTTTCCATTTGACTCTTCACAAACAGTAGAAACACTATGGACAGTAGGGAGGATTGCTTCTTTTTCTTTAGAAAGATAATATTGAACTAAGGCAGCAACAAAAACACCAGTCTTATTATCAGCTGCTTTACTAACAACTATATCATCAGTTAATTCTTCATAACTAGGGGTGAAAGTTCCAAAATCGCCAATAGAAACTCTTTTCTCAGCTTCTTCTTTATTTTTTGCTCCGATATCAAGCCACAGTTCTTCAATTTTATCAGGTGCTTTATCACCACTTTTTACCATGTGAGCAGCTTTTTTACCAAAAATAGCTCTAACTATCTGGCCTTCATGAACGATAGATATTCTTAGACCTGGTAATAAAGTTACATCAAGTCCACCTAAAACTCTAACATAAATATAACCATCGCTATCGATATGATTAACCATGAAACCTATTTCGTCTCCATGACCAGCAATCATAACAGAAAAATCTGATTTACCCTTACGGCTAGCAACGACATTACCATTAATATCTGATTCTACTTGGTCAGCATAATCTTTAACGAAATCATAATAAGCTTTTTGACCAGCATATTCAAAGCCAGAAGGACTTTGAGCTGTAACTAAATTTTTATAGAATTCTTTTAATTTTTTATTCATTTTATCTCCGTATTAAAAATTTTTTCACTAGACTTAGCAATTATTAGCAGTTCCTGCTGCGAATGGATTGCCAGTACTTTCTACTTTTTTCTTTTTTGCTGTATCTTCATGAGGAATTATACAAAGGAATTTCATCACAGTATCACCTACATTTTTGAACTGATGGTACATATCAGGGTCAACATATATTACATCATATCTCTTGAATGCTTTCTTCTCTCCTGCAAGTACTAATTCTCCTTCACCTTCAAGAACAAATACTTCATGTTCCCAAGCATGGCTATGAAAAGGAGTTTGACCTCCAGGTTGAACTTCAAACATTCTTAAGGCAAAGTTAGGGGCATCATCTTTTTGAGAAATCAACCATCTAATTTTGGTTCCTAAAGCACCTTCTACATTTACATCTTCTAATTTGACTTTGTCAAAGGAGACTAATTTCATTTTTACCTCCAACGGTTTCATATTTTTTTTTGAAATAATAATATTTAATGGTCTAGCTGTCAAATAAAATAATTATTTTCTTATTAACCCAAATGGTGCAGTAGAGCTTTGCATAAGAATATAGTGCTATTCTCAAAGATCTATTGCGTTATTTGGTTTTAATTAATACTAGTAATGGTTTTAAGAAAAATTATTTCACTTTATCTTGACTGATTTCCCTCTTGAAAATACGAGTCCCTTGTAAATTTATTATAAAAAAGGAAAAATGAATGCAGAAGATTAAGAATATCGCCATAATTGCTCATGTTGATCACGGAAAAACAACGCTAGTTGATGCAGCTTTGAAGCAGGCTGGAGTATTTCGCGTAAATGAGAAAATTGAAGAAAGGGTGATGGATTCTAATGATATAGAAAAAGAGAGAGGAATCACTATATTCTCTAAAAATGCTTCTCTCTATTATAAAGATTATAAAATTAACATTGTTGATACTCCAGGTCATGCTGACTTTGGAGGGGAAGTTCAGAGAATAATGAAGATGGTAGATTCAGTATTGCTTCTTGTTGATGCTTATGAAGGACCAATGCCACAAACCAAATACGTGTTAAAAAAATCTCTAGAACTTGGAATTAAACCAATAGTTGTTATCAACAAAATTGATAGACCAAACTCAAAACCTCATGATGTTCTTGATGCCATTTTTGAACTTTTTATGGAACTTAATGCTAATGATGAACAGCTTGATTTCCCAGTAGTGTATGCATCAGCCAGAGATGGATATGCTAAAATCAATTTAGAAGATGAATCAGATAATGTTTTTCCTCTTTTAGACACTATTCTAGAATATGTTGAAGATACAAAGGGTGATAGAACTAAACCATTGCAAATGCTCACTTCAGCTATTGAATACGATACGTATATAGGTAAACTAGGTACTGGTAAAATTCATAATGGTGAGATATCAGTCGGACAGGAAGTGGCTTTAATTAAAAGAGATGATAAAGTTATATCTTTTAAAGTATCTAAGCTATTTACTTTTGATGGTTTAAAGAAGAAATCAGTTTACACTGCTTATGCAGGTGATATTGTTTCTGTGGCAGGCTCAGATTTTATAGATGTGGGAGAAACAATTTCAGATAAGGATGTTTTAGAAGCTCTTCCATCAATAGATATTGATGAACCGACAATTGGAATGGAATTCATGGTTAATGATTCTCCATTTGTTGGGAAATCAGGCAAGTGGGTTACTTCCAAGAAAATCTGGGAAAGACTTCAAAAAGAACTTCAGACCAATGTTTCTTTAGTTGTTGAGAAAACAAACTCTGCTGATACCTTTATCGTGAAAGGTAGAGGAGAATTACAGCTTTCTATTTTGATTGAAAATATGAGAAGAGAAGGCTATGAACTTCAAGTATCTAAACCTAAGGTTATTTTAAAAGAAATTGATGGTAAAGTCCATGAACCTATTGAATTAGCTATCGTAGATGTTTCTGAAGAATTTGTTGGAACTGTTATTGAAATGATGGGTAAAAGAAAGGGTGAACTTGTTAATATGAATTCAGCAGTAGATGGCTACTCTCGTTGTGAGTTTACTATTCCTGCTCGTGGTTTAATTGGTTTTAGAAATGAGTTTATGACTCTTACTAGAGGAACAGGTATTATTAATCATAGTTTTTATGAGTATGAACCATTTAAAGGCGAAATAAACAACTCTAACCATGGCTCATTGATTGCTATGGAGGCAGGAACAGCTTTGGGCTATTCACTCAATAACTTCCAACCTAGAGGAGTATTATTCATAAACCCTAATACCCCTGTATATGCTGGAATGATTGTAGGACAGCATGCTAAAGATTCGGATCTTGTTATCAATGTTATTAAGGGTAAAAAACTCACTAACATGCGAGCTTCTGGTAATGATGATGCTCTAAAACTTGCTCCACCAAGAATTTTCTCTTTAGAACAAGCTTTAGAATATATTGGTGATGATGAACTCTTAGAAGTGACTCCAGATGCTATTAGAATGAGGAAGAAGATTTTAAATCATCTTGATAGAAAAAGATTTGATAACAATAAAAAGGTTGAAGTAAGTTAATATAATTATGGACTGGGGGCATCCTTGCCCCCAGGAACAATAAACTAAACCATGACTTTGAAAGTGTTTATAGTCTCTTGATTGTTACTCTCTCAAGAAGTCAATGGATTTCTTTTGAGATAGTAACAATCAAGAGAAATCAGAACTTACTTAGAGGAATAAAAATATCAAATTGATGTTTATAGTTCCTATTAAAAGTATAAGAGTATCTGAAACCAAGTGTAAACTCAATACTATCAAGCAAGTTATAATCAAAGATAATTTCATTCCCAAGGACATTCTGTTCTTGAAAGCTAGTTTTGTTTGCCATGGTTAAAGCAGACTTAGCATATCCAGCTAAAAAGGCAGTATAAATCCTTTTTAAGTAGATAACATTATCAATTCCTTTTTCTGGATACAAGAGAGGTAGATAGTATTTAATTGAAGACCTGTATATTCTATCATGTTCAGGAAATTCTGCATAACCAAAGACATTAGAAATCATGTTACCAAACTGATAACGATTACTATGTTTCTCAGAGATGAAAGAATTCTCTAGCAGGATTGAATCACTCTTTCTAAGACCTTGAAATGAATAATCAGCCATAGCATAGAATTGCTGAGCTTTCTTATTTTTTAAAGATTTTTTATAACTTAATAAGTAGTTTTGACCTAAAGGTGAATAGAAATGATTTTTAGCTCTAATTTTAGAATAGTTAAAGGAAAAGTCACTTTTCAAATAATTCACTTTAAAATCTGCATCATCAAGAAAATTTAAGATATTCCTAGATTTGTAACGGTCTAAGTGATAAAGTCCTAAATTAAAATTGAAGAATCCTTTAAAGGATGCTCGAGTGAAGTGGTAAGGGAATTTTAGAGAGGAACCATAAGTAATTTCTTCAAATTTATCACTTGTGAAATTAGAATTAGCGTGGGTAATTTCTGAGAGAATATTTGGATAATGCTTTGACATTATATTGGAAATACTAGTTTTTATCCCTTGGTTAGAGAAGTTGAACTGACTTTTAGCAGTGATAGTAAAGGTTCGCATAGGGTTTTGTGATATTGTGTAGAGGAAGACTTCTTTTTGGTCATAACTAAGACGGATTCTTTTAAAGTCTATTAATTGATAAAAAGGGTTTAACTTATGGTTTTGGAGAGAATTACCATTATCTATCTTTAAGATTTGAGAGCATTCTTGTGTTAAATCTTGATAATCATTCCATAAAATTGGAGTAAAGAATTCTTCGTCCAACTCAACTTTTCTTAACTGATTACCCCAGTAGCGATTGGAAGTAAAAACCATTAAGCTATCTTTGATAGAAGCCTGACTTGCACTAACTTCGGGATAAAAAGTTTGATAAGCCAAAGTATCCCCCATAGTCAATGAGCAAATGTTATAGACATTATTAACAGGATAAGAGAAGAATATTTTCTTGTTAGCTACCTTCAAATCTTTAATAGGGTCAATAGAGTAAGGAGTAATTTTTCGTTGAGCATCGGTATTTATATTATAAGAATAGATAGCAGATTGGCCTAAGAAATTCTCTACTATAAAGAGAATCTCTTCATTACTATACCAGGCTAAATCATGAAAGGAATAGCAATTAGGATTAGGAATTACTTTTTTTGTTGTTTCATTATGAAAGTCTATAAGTTTTATGTTCTGTTCTAAGTCTTTATTATATGATACTAAAGCCAAAATTTCTTTATCAGGAGAAAGAGCTGGTTGTAAGTAGATATTATTATCCCCTATGTAGCTAATCTTGTTATTTTCAAGGTTTAAGACAGCAATTCGGGAGTAATCAAAATCATTAAAATTTGGGTATGAGTAGTTTTGACTCCATAAGACATAAGGTTGGTTGACTGAAATTTTCTCAGAGTTAGTAAAACCAATTTCTGCTAGGTAGCTAATGTTTTCATTTTTGTCTATTCTAATTATTTTTGGTGTCTCTTCATAACTTGAGCATATTGTAATAATGTCATTATTGTCTAGAATGTGAGGATAAGAGTATGAAAGATTCTTTTCAAAGCTTTCTTTACTTAGGTAGGGTTTGCTCACGTCTGGGGGAAGAGAATTAATATCATTGATAAACTTAACTTTATAAAAATTATGAGTTTTTTTATAAAAGTCAGATAGAGTTATATTAGTGTGTTTCTTGAATGCAGAAGAATAAGGAAATAATATATTATCGAAATACTCAACATCTTTAACGATTTTTTCCCATTTTTCAAGTCCAAATTCTAGCATAAAATAGTCTTGAGCTAGAATACCTAAATATAATTGAGAGGGTTGTTTTCTAAAATATGAGCTATTAAGAAGTTGATTTATAGTGAAATTCTGATTGTTGAGTGCAAAATCTCGATAATTATCATAAGACTTGAGTTCAATTTTTCTTTCGAAAGAAGCAAGTAAGTTAAAATCTCTAAGTTTTTTATCAGGATTATCGAACCAATCGGGATAGATAACTCTTTTAGCACCTTGCAGACTTTTACCTCTAGTAAGATTGTAAGTGTATTGGAGTAAATCTTTTTTAAACTCTGTGAAATTTAAGGAAAGGGGGAGGTCTGTTAATTGTTGTAGGTTATTAAGCGAAATAGGGTCGTAATTTAATTTAGCTCTATTACCTTTATTAAAACTATTATCTACAAAATTGTAAAAATCAAAGTTTAGGTTTTCTGAGATGAATTTTGCATCTACTATTATTCTATCTTTTTTTAGTAAATTTTTCATCTCTGGTTGTTGAGTAATTATGAAATTTAAAAATGCTGCTATACGTTTAGCTCTCTCTTGGTAGGCCTGGTCATAAACAACTTGAATTTCTCCTACCTGAATATATTGCCATTTTGGAAGATAGAAAATAGGAGTGGCGAGCAAATATCTTGAGCAAATTGAGAGAATTAATATTAGAAAAAATTTTCTCATAAAATATTAACTATTTAGTTACTGAATATACGTTTAATGCTAGGGAAATAGTTGCAAGGATTGCTGTATAAATATGCCATGGAAATTCTCTTGGAGGTGGAATTACTAAGGTATCTCCTTCCTTAATCAAGAGCTGGTCTTCAGAAGCTTCAATAGTGTTAGAAAACCAAAGATCACGAATCTCAATGTCAAAAATTTCACCATCTTTTCTGATAAGTCTTATTTCATTCACATCTCTAATATTTTTAATACCTCTAGCTAGTGCTAAGGCATCAGTAATTTTCAAGGGTTCATAGACTTGATATTCTCCAGGAGAATTTACATAACCAATGATATTTACTTTATGTCCATAAATCTTTTCAACATAGATAGTTACAACAGGAATAGTAACGTAGGGGAGAAGCCTTTTTTCAATCAGTTTCCTTAATGAAGAGATATTCATACCTTCAGCTTTAATATTACCAAGTAAAGGGTACTCAATACCACCATCTGGCAAGACTCTAATTGATTGTTTAGTAAATTCAGCATGACCCATCACAACAATAGATATCAAGTCACCTTTATTCAGAACATATTGCTCAGTCTGAATTACTGATAAGGTATCTGTTGCTTCTAAATCAGATGAAATAAGTCCTCTTGCAATATCATCTTTGGTAATAACTGGGATTCCTTCATTGTCTTGGATCTGAGCAAAAGAAAGAGACCAAGCAAGAATGAAAGTTATTAGTAAGTAAAGTTTATGACTTCTCATTATTATACCTTTAGCTCCTTAAAACTTAGAATAAAATCATTTTTGAATATGCAAAAAAAAAGTCAATGAGTAATTATTTGAGTTCTTTTAATTCAAGTAGTTTTTGCTGATATTCTTGAAGTTTAGTTTCCCAAAAAACTTGTCCATTGATAGTTTTATATATACCTGGATAAGTAAAATATTCAATCTTTCTATTCTTCATATTCTTAACTTTCATAGCTAAAGGAATAGCTGTTTTGACAGTGATATTAGATTCTGCATCATTAAGAATTTCTCTTCCTATATTGCTAGAAGTGAAGAAATCAAGTTGAGTAAACTTTTTATAGAGTTCAAGCATGAATGCTTTTTGTCTTTGAATACGATTATGAGAGCCAGTTTTAAAGTCTATTCTACGCATGTCTTTAGATATAAAAGTGATATATAACCAAGAAGTATAACCATCAATTATATGGATACCAGGATTTACATAATATTGCTTGGCAAAAGCTTCTGGTATATCAACTTTAATACCACCAAGATGATCAATAAATTTAATCCAGGCTGGTCTATCTTGACAAAAGTAGAAATCAATTTTCTTATTAGTAATAGTCTGAATACCACTTACTAGTCCGCTAGTACCTTCATAGAGGTAGGTTTCATAAAGAGTTTTAGTGCCTGAAACAGCATCAGGAATGGCTGTGAACCAAGGGAGATGACCTGCTAGTAAGAGTTCTTGTTCAGGGTAAATAGTTATTAAGATATAGGTACGGGGTAAGCCTGCATAAATAATATTAATCTGTTCGAAATCTTTTTGCTTAGGCATTTCAGGATGTTGAACTTGAATTTCGGGTTCTTGAGGAGGAATTTCTGTTTTTTCCTTTGCTTTGCAAGGAATACAATATACTTCCCAGGGGGTAATTTCTTGATCAAGATTAATTCTACTAAGGTCAGCATTCTTTTTTGCTCCTTTAGCACTCATTATCAATTCAAAAAGAGTTGTTTTAATCTGAACGGGATAAACACCGGGGTCATTAACACAACCCCCTACTCCAGCATAGATAATATCATTTTCTTTACTACAACCTCTTAAAGCTAGTAAAATCATAATGATTATTATTATTAAGGTAATAAAAGAAATAATATAAGAGGCTAACTTACCTCTAGGAATAGGCTCTTTGGCACCTCTACTAGCTCTCGTCATAATCGTCATCTTCTATATCAATATAATCAGATAATCCTAAAAAATCTTTAAGAGCAGAAAGAGCTTTAGTAAAAGAATTTTTCTTCCTAACATTTGTATGAGTTTTACTATTAGATATTGAATTTTCATCTATAGATGAGTTATTATTTGAGTTTTCATCATAATAGTCTTGACCATGCTTAAGTCTTTTTTTCTTCTTTTTACTACCATCCTCTAGGGTATAATAGTAATACTCATAGCCATAGGAATAATAATCATAATAAGCTGTATCAAAAAGGTCATTTACTACACCATTAGCGATAAAACCAGAACATGTAGAGTTAACAATAGCAAGTTTCTTAAATACTCTATTAACACTTTTGAGAGTAGTGACGTTCATTTTGCCAGCAAGGAGAGTGTAGTCAAAATGACTTATAAGTATAGATGTTTCAGGGAAATACATATAAGCAGGAGTGTCAATAATTACTATATCAGCGAAATTCTTAAGTGATTGGATATAATCAGAAAATTTATCACTGTGATATAATTTATTTACGCTTGGAGGTAATTTACCTGAGGGAAGAATAAAGAGATTTTCAAATCTTGTTTCAATTATTGCATCTTCTAAATCTACCTGTTCTGTAACAACTTCTGAGAAACCAGATCTGTCCTTAAAATCGTAATACCTAGAAATTCTTGGGTTATAAAAGTCAGCATCTACAAGCAATACTTTGGTGTTGTTTCTAGCAAGGGCTACAGCTAAATAATTAGAGATAGTAGATTTACCCTCACCCTTTATTGATGAAATAATACCAACAAGGTTTTTTTCTTTATTCATAATTAAATATTTGAAGTTTAGAGCAATTTCATTGAAAACAGCAAGAACAGATTCTTTTAGTTTGTTATTATCAGCCGTATCCTTCTGAGTTAATATATCTAAATCCATAGGAGAGAAGTCAAGCTTAGGAACTGTACCGATAATTGGAATATTAGGAAAGTTCTGAACAAGTGTTTTTACTGTTCTAATCTTGTTATCGAACATGTTTAGCAGCATGGCTAAACCGAATCCTAGACCAAAGCCCAAAATCGTACCAATCAAGAGATTCAATTTAAGTTTATTATTTGATGGTGCAGATGGAACAACAGCTTGTTCAAGTTGGACTATTCTATAGGCATCAATACTGGAAGATAATCTCATTTCACTCAATTGTGTTTGAAGATTAATTATTATTGCACTAAGAGCGTCTTTTTGCCTATGTAAATCATTTAAAAGCGAGGATACTTCTGGATTTAGTTCCATGCTCTTAACAATTCTTTGCAAGGCGATTTTACGTTGTGTGAGTGAAATTACTTTAGTCTCAGATTTAATTAAATCTGAAAGAATTTGTTGTTTGAGTGGATTGTTTCCTACACTCTTAAGCTGGACATTTTGTTCAGCACCTTCTTCAATTAAAGTAGTAATGTTAGCAATATTTCTTCTTATTCCAATAACTTTAGGATGGTTTTCCCCATAAGAAGTCAAGGCTCTAGCAAGATCGACTTCTAGATTTAAGAGTCTCATTTTCAGAGGCTCACTATAGGTAGTTTCGGTAGTATATTCAGAGTCCTCTTCTTTTAATCTTTGTTTTAAGGCTCTGATGTTAGCATTCTCAGATTCTAATTCAACTTCAGTATTCGAAAGGATATCTTTGAAAGAACTTAGTCTTTTAAAGTTATCTTCAATATCGCCGGAGAAGTTCTTAAAATTATGTTTTCTGTATAAATTTTCTATAGTAACGTTGAGAGAATCAAGCTCGCGATTATTTCTATTTAATTGTTCTTCAAGATATCTAATTGTCTGAGCATAATTATCATTCCTGATAGACATATCATAATCATTTACCGCGTAATAGTAGTAATTAGCTATCTGAGCTGCAATGTTTGGATTGGTATGGCTACAAGTAAGATTAATAACTCTTTCTTCATCTCTTTCGGTTGATGTTTCAATTGAGCCTTTAACAAGTCCCGGTGAAACTTGTCCATCCATATACTTAGAAACTCTAGTTGCCACGTCAGAAGATTTGATAATCTGCAACCAAGTTGAGAGTTCCATCTGTTCTTTAAGAACAGGTTTTTGATTAATGACTTTCAGCTCCATAATATCATTATTAATCAGGAGTTTAGAATGAGCTTTATAAATAGGGGTTTGGTTTATTGAATAAATATAAGCTGCTAAGATTAAAGCAATAGTAACTAAAATAATCATATACTTATAGCGATAGGCTATTTCTAAGTAATCCATGATATTTATTTCGTCTTCAAAGATATTCCTTTTTGGAAGGGCTTGATTATAATTCTGATTTAGGTAATTTTGTTCATTAGGGCTGAGTTTCCTAGTAGGAGAATTATCATTATTTTCAAGGTCTTGACCGGAAGTAAAATCTGAACCATAAGAGCCAATATCTCTATCGGATATCTTATTATTCTGACTTGAGTTATTAGTTTTTTCAATATCTATGCTGTTTTGGTTTTTGTTTTGAGTTGGATCAGATTCTGGTTGGAAAGCTTCTTTATTGGTATTTCTATTAACAAAAACAGATTTCTTTTCAGCAGTTTTGTCTTCAGTATTAGGAGACTTGTCCTCAACATTAGAAGCATTAGCAGCAGCTCTCATTGATCTTAATTCAGCAATTGATATTTTTTTATCTGCCATGATTATTGTCCATTATTCTCTAAATCTTGGAAAACGATTTCAATTAAATCCCTGTCAATCAGTTTTATTTGCTCCATGGAAGCAATATCCATGGAGATTTTGCAAACTCTATTTATTTCTCTTGGAATACCATTAGTTTTATTATGGATTAACTCCATTGCATCCTTAGCGAAAATTTCACTGCTAGCTCCAGCAATTTTTAGTCTGTGTTCAATATATTTTCTGCTTTCATCTTTACTAAGATGAGTAAGATGATATCGCATACCAATTCTTTGATTTACTTGAGGGAGTTTTTCCACATTTTTTATTAAACTTGGTTGTCCTATTAATATAATAATGATAGGACTATCATATCCAAAAGTAATATTTGTTAAGTCTTTTAGATAATCTAAATCTTTCGAAGCTATTTTTTGGGCCTCGTCAAACAATAAAAAAAGTCTGTTTTGAGATGAATTGAGCCTTTTCTCTAAAAGTTTTCTTAATTTTATTTCAAGAGAATATCTTCTATTAGGAAGATTATCTGGATCTTCTTTAGTTAACTGATAAAGAGTTTCTTTCATAATCTCAGCAAAGTTATAAGAGGTAGAATTGATATTGACTAGCATGTTTTCAGGATTGTCTCTTTTCAAGGATTCAATTAATACAAGCTTAGTAATTGTTTTCCCTGTCCCAACTTCTCCACTCAGCATACCCATATTCATAGAACCAGATTCAGTGACATAATGAAGTCTTTCTAAAGCTTCCAAATGGTCACTACTTTTATAATAAAATCTTGGATCATTATTGTCTTGGAAAGGGGCAATTTTTAAGTTCCAAAATGAGTAATAATCAATCAATTAATTGATCTCCTTTTTTCTTTCTTTACTTAATTTTATTTCAACTCTTCTATTTTTTTCTCTATTCTCTTCTGAATTATTAGATGCAATTGGCTTAAACTCTCCATAGCCCATTATTTGTAGCTGGTCTGCTGAAAAGAAGTTATTTCTTAAAAAGAATTTAACTATACTTAAAGCTCTTGCTGTAGATAATTCCCAGTTAGAAGCATATCTTGTTGTGGAAATAGGAATATTGTCGGTATGACCTTCAATCCTAATAGACCAATCATCACCATCACTTATAACTTCTTGAATTTCATTAGCTATATTTAATAAAGTGGATTGAGAATTCCATTTCAAATCAGCAGAGCCACTTTCAAACAGGATTTCACCTGGTATGGAAATTACTTTTTCATTTAAGTCTGCAACTTCTTCATATAAAGTGGAATCAATGGCTACTTCATTTTCAGATAAAATTTTCTTGTTTTGTTCTTCAGCAACACTTTGCCAACCTAATTCTGTATCCTTTATTAAATAAAAGAAAACAAAAAAGATAAGCAGAAGCGTCATCATATCAGAATATGGTACCAATGAAACATAAAAACCAGAAAAATCACTCTCAGGGCTATCAAAATCTCCATTAGTTTGATTATGCTTTTGCTCAGCAATATCATATTTACTGACTTTACTAGCCTTATTTCTATCTGAACTATTCAAAGGATTATACATATATTTTTTCTAAACCAGCTTTAATCAACTCAGAATTCTTTTTATTCATGATTCCAATAACACCTTCAATGATAATTTTTCTATTCATAAAAGAATATTCTGCTTTACTGGCCAGCTTACCAGCCATGGGTCTAAATATAACAACAGAAATAATAAGTCCATAGAGGGTTGTAACTAAGGCAAGACTCATCGCTTTGGGTATGACTGTTGGATTGATTATGTTACCGAGCATGGCTATCAAACCTATAACAGTACCTATCATACCAAACAAGGGAGCAATATTACTAGCAACAGAGAATATTTTAGCAGAATTCTTGTGCTTATTTAAGATAGAATAACTTTCTTTTTCTAAAAGACTAGGAATTTCTTCAGCTGGCAGATTATCAGTAATAAGTTTTAGAGCATTTTTGAAGAAAGGAAATTTCTGTACTTCATCATAATCCATAATTTCTTTAATAGTTACTGAACGGGAATCTTTACTTATAGAAACTATTGTTTCAACTAAGTCATCATGACTAAGCAAATCTTGAGGAGAAGTAGAGAAATAATCTTTTAAAGCACGCATTAAAGATGTTGCTGAGTACGTTGATACTAAAGATGTTATAGTTCCTCCTAAAGTAACCAGTAAAGCAATAGGATCTAGATAAGAAGATAAATCTCCCTTATTATTTATGGCAATAAATAAAATCAAGATACATAGAAAGCCACCAATGAATGTAGAAATTTTCATAAATTATTCCCTTAATAGTTTAATATATAACGTATTTTTTGTAGTGATTGATTTATTATCTTCTCAGCTTCGTCTTCTTGAATATTACCAATAACTTCCATATCTTCTTTGATAATCATAACAGCTCTTTCAGATAGCTGTGAAAAGAATTTTTGTTTAATATTTTCAGGTAGGCACTTCAAGAATTGAACCATTTCAAGATGGCTAAATTCACTGTTAATCTGTTCTATTTGAACATTCTTGAGATTTAATATATCGTCAATTAAGAATATTTTTTTCTTAACCTCTTCAGCCATTACTGGATTTAACTCCTTAAGTTTATTATAGATGGATTGAGCAACATTCATTGAAGAAGAGTTGATAAAATTAATCAAGGTTTTAACATTGTTTATCTTTACTGGATTCTTGTCTAGGGCTTCAAGATATTTTTGATACATGCCTACTATCATAATCTTCATATCAAGTTGTAAAACGTTTTCCATTTCAATTACATACTTTAAGATTTCATCAATAGAACCATCATAAAATTTGAAAAAATAATCAACTTTGCTGGCTTCAACTTGAGTTAAAATTAAGGCTATTTCTTTAGGATTTTCCTGTTTTATGATTGAAAGAAAATTACTGTTAGATAGCTCATTTAGGAAATCTAAGTTGGTATTCTCTTCAATTTCATCATCCTTCAAAAGTTTCACATGAATAGGTTTACTGGAAGAGGGAGATAAAGATCGGTTAGTATTCTCTGGATTTGAATACATTTTAAAATCTCTTCCTTCTCCAACTTTAAGTTGATCAAGGTTAGAAATCTTTATTCTTCTGAGAGATTTAGCAATTATCCTAGTTGAATTTCTAATATTATTGATAATTAGCATTACTAATAAGAAAGCAAGGAGAATTAACAGATTCCTAAAAGAAAAAATAGAGGTATTTTCATTAGTAGAGGCAGGTAGGTCAGTAGTAATATTTAGTTGATCATTATTCATTAAGTCAAGAGCCGCGGTATTGATAACGATATCCTCAATGATCTTAATTAGCTCTGTTTTAGTATTTTCAGGTAGCCTAACCATAATAGATATTTTAGTGATTTCCGTTGGTGCATAATCAGTCAAATCAATATTTGGTACAGAAGTATCTGTTTTACCAACAGGTAAACCTGGAAGACTTAGTTCTTGATCAAGTTTTAGATTACCTTTTGAAGTTTCAAATAAATTATATTTCAAATCTAAATCTACAAACACTATAGCTTTTTCTACAAAATTACTGATATTTTTTTCGATTCTCTCAGCCAACTCACTTTCAGCTTTAACTTCTCCTAGGGAGTTTTTTATAGTTTCTGAAAACAAGGTGCTAGTGCTTAAGAGTAAAGTACATAAGAAAATTAAATAATTTTTCATCAATTTTACCTCTATACTGCAAATATTTCAATATTGATAGTTTTGACAAGACTTTTTTTTAGAATTATTACAATGATTTGGATATATAATATAAATAGTGATTAATATCTGGTAATATTTCATATAATAACTAAAGAAATCAATAAAAATGTAAATAAAATTGAGTTAGTTTTCTCGCAAACTAACAATATTAATTAGCTAATGAAAAATATAGGCTCAAATTCAAGTCTGGTGGAAAAAATTTAATAAAATATAAAATTTTATCATTAGTGTGATTATCCAAAGTATCCCTGAAAGGGATTAATAATTTAGCCTGGGGTAAGATCCTATAAGGATCGTCACCCCAGGAACAATATCCAAAATTACGACCTAACCCTGTAAGGGTTTAATATAATGGTAACTAATTATAATATTAAATCATTGGTATATATGTTTTTATAAAACCCTTACAGGGTTAGGCTTTTTATATACATCATTACCCAGGGTTGCAATCCCTTCAGGATTTTACCCTGGGCTAAACTATTAATCCCCTTTAGGGATATAAGACCTATCCTTTCAGGATTATGTCTTATTCTGCTAAAATAATACTATCAATAGTAACTTATAATCCGTAAACTACTGTAATACAATATCTAATGCAAAATAATGCAACATAACTTCCACCAGACTTGAACTTGAGCCAAAATATATTACAAATAAAGATCTATAAATATTAAAAAGTGATAAGATATAATTGACTTTAGAAATTATATAAATACTTTAACAAATCTAGTAAAAAGTTATAAATATAGGGTTGTATTTTGCTCACAATAAATATTGACTAATTTTGAGGGAAGATATGATTTTTTTATTGACTAGAAAAGATAGATTAATAATATCATCATAAGAACATTAGGAGCACATAAATGAAGTTATTTATAACTAATAATAAGACTATTTTATCACTTGTTTTTTTAGGATTTCTTGTCTCTTCCTTAATGGGAGATAAGCTCTTTGATTTCAATAATTGGCAAGGGAACTATAATGTAAAAGGTAGAAATGCTTTTGATCAGTTTGGTTATCAGATTCATTCAGGAGATTTCAATGGTGATGGAATAGATGATATTATAGCTTCTAGTCCTTCAGCAGACCCTTCTGGCCGAAATTCTGCTGGAGAAGTCTATATATTCTTTGGTAATCAACAAAGTCAGCAAAGCATAAGTTTGGATTTGAATTCAGATTTAGCTGATATAACAATCATTGGGGCTGCAAGTGGTGATAAACTTGGTTATTCAATCACTACAGGTTCATTTAATGGTGATGTTTATACTGATTTTGCTATATCTGCTCCTTATAGCAATGATGAAACAAGTCTTCAAGTTGGAAAAGTATATCTTTTTTATGGCGGAACAAACTTACCAACAAATATTGATTTAGCAAATGATATTTCAAATCATGTTTTTATAGGTGAAACAACAAATGATTATTTAGGGCAAAATCTTTTGTTTACAGATTTAAATAACGATAATCAAGATGAATTAATAATTGCAAGTCCTGAAGCTGATAAGTCTGGGGTTAATAATTGTGGTCTAACTTATATAATATGGTCTCAAGAATCTTATTCTCAAACTGTAAATCTAGCAGATGCCAATAACATTTCCTATCTCAGAGGACTATCAATAAACGATAATTTAGGTAAATCACTCGCAACAAGTAACATTAACAATGATCTATTCCAAGATTTAATTATAGGTGCTCCTGGAGTAGATGAAGATACTTATGTTAATAATGGACGACTTTACCTACTGAAAGGTAGGACTTTCTTTCCTTATGGAGAAATTCAAGTAACTAATGATAACTTTATAGAGGTGGAAATTAAGGGTGCCAGTCATTCATCTAATTTAGGAAGAACTCTAGCAAGTGGTGATATAAATGGAGATGGATTCGGTGATATTGCAGTAACAGATTATTCTGGTCAATCAAACTCAAATCTTGTCTATATACTATATGGAAGTAATTCTTTACCAAGCGAAATTACCTTAAATGATGAAAGCACAAACGTGAAAATTAGTCATCAAATGCTTGAAGATAATAGTTTTGCAAGTGAACTTACTATTGCTAATCTAAATTCTAGCAGTCCAGAAGACTTAATCATTTCTTCTCCATTAGCTCCTTCAATCAATGGTAATGAAAGTGGTTTAGTGCATGTTCTATACGGGAGAAATGAATTTCAAGCTACTTTTGATTTAGCAGTAGATTTATATGATGAAGTATATCATGGTCAGTCATCAAATGCTAATCTAGGACAATCCATTGCCTTGGCAGATTTTAATAATGATTTAAAGACAGATATCTTTTTGGGTTCAATTAATGCTGGTGGAAATAATGGTAAGTTATATTCAGTATATGGTGGAATTCCTTGGGTGTGGAATCTTTTACCTACTGATGGTGCAAGTAATGTGGATATTGATCAAGCCATAGCTTTTTCGCTATCTGATGACCAACAGATAGATTTAAACTCGCTCGATGTAAATATAGCTGGAACTAGTTATGATATAAATTCTAGTAATTTATCCTATAGTGGAAGTGGTAATTTCTATAGAATTACAGTTGCCCCAGAGTCTTATTTTGGCTATAATCAAATAATAAATGTTGCGATAAATGCAACTGATAATGATGGTTGGGAGATACCAACAAGCAATTATAGGTTTTTCACTAGAGAAGACACAGACCCTCCTTTTACTAACCAATGGTTACCTGCTCCAGATGAACAAGGCCTTCCTGTAGATACTAATATCGAGTTTAATGTTTATGATTTAGGAGAAGGAGTAAATTTATCTTCAATAATAGTAAATGTTAATGGAACAAACTATTATTCCGGTTCTCCTTATTTCTCGAATTTAGGTGAAGTAAACAACTTGCGCATCATTATTAATCCTCCTGAAAATTTCTCTTTTGGAGAAGAAGTATTTGTTAGTATTGATTGTGAGGACTTAGCTCCGATTCCTAACTCTATGGCAACATTTAACTATTCTTTTATTTGCGGACAAGATAACTCTTCGCCATCACTAATAATAATCGAGCCTTCTTATGGAGAAGAGGTGGCCAGAACAAATATACTCTATGTTGAAGTTGCTGATAGTGAATCAAACCTTAATCAAAACTCATTAATATTCACCTTAGATGGTTCAAATCTTTTACCTTTTTCCCAAATTGAAACTCTTGCAAACGGTAATTTATCTGTAAAATATGACCCTCTTGAAAATCAGTTGTTAAACTATGGACAGAGGGAAATATATTTCTATGTGGAAGATGCTTCAACAAATGCTAATAGTATTGATACAACCTCTGTGTTTACTGTCATACCAGATAATCAGGCCCCATATACAGCTAATCATTTCCCTGAAAAATTTAGTATAGATAATCCTACTAACACCCAGTTTAAAATTGATATATTTGACCTCTTGAGCGGGGTGGATATTGAAAGTTTATCAATCAAAATTAATGACCAAGAGATCAACCAGAGTGAAAATCTATCCGTAAGTGCATTAAATAATGGTTATAGAATAATCTATAATCCACCTCAAAGACTGATAGGCCAAGTTACTGTTGAAGTTCAGGTAGGTGATTTAGAAAATCCGTCTAATACAATGCCTTTAGAAACTTACACTTTTACTACCTCTCCTGATAGTCAAGCTCCTTATATTAGTGACTTATATCCTGAAATAGGGGCAATAAATATTCCAGTAGATGCTAATTTATCCTTTAAAATTTACGATGATAAAACTGGTGTGGATAGAAATTCTATTCAAGTTAGCATAAATGGAAATGATGTCAGTGATAATTTGAATATTGCAACAATTACTGCTGGTTATGATGTCTTATACTTAATAGAATATCCTTATGATTTTAATCAGTTAGTAGATGTATATATTACTTGTTCAGATTTAGAAGAACCTGCTAACAACTATGAAAATAGTTACTCTTTTAGAGTTACTCCAGATTTAGAAGCTCCTGTATTAGTGAACTTTAATCCTTTACCTGATGCCCAAGCTGTTGCAGTTGATAATGGTATTTTCTTTGAAATCCGTGATAATGGGATTGGTGTTGATATAGAAAGTCTAGAAATGAAAGTTAATAATATAGTTGTTGAAGCTGAGACAAGTTTAATAGCAGGTACTTTATTTTATGAAGTTTTTTATGATGCTGAAGATTTTCAATATGGTCAAGAAGTATCAGTAGTTGTTACGGTCAGTGACTTAGCAACAATTCCTAATACTTTAACTAATTTTAACTATTCCTTTATGGTAGTGGATGATGATAAAAATCCTCCAATATTCACAGGCTTAACTCCTGCAGAAGATTCAACTGATAATCCGGTTGATACAGCAATTTCAATCTTAATAATTGATACAGAATCTGATGTTGATGAAAATTCAATAATTTTTAAGATAGATAATACCACTATAGATGATTATGATCTAACAGCTATAGAAACTGAGCAGGGTCAAGGTTATCGTTTAAATTATAATCCAGAAAGTCCTTTTAATTTTGATCAGATAGTTAGAGTGCAAATATATGCTATGGATACATCTAGTAATAATAATGCTACTAATAAATCATATTCCTTCACAACGGAAAATGATGACCAAGCTCCTTATCTTGAAATTTCATCACCTTCAGATGGTGGGCAAGGTTATGCTAATTCAATCCTTTATTTGTCTTTGAAAGATGATTTGTCTGGTATTAATCAAGATACTTTTTCCTTACTAATCAATGGTAATTATGTAACAACTTATCAAGATACTTTACATGATAAACGCTTAGAAATATGGTATAATACTGCAGGTTTTTATGGTTTAGAAACTGTTGAAATCGCTTTCTCAGTAGCTGATAATGTAGGTAATAATTATGAAGATTCTTATACATTTAGTATTATACCTGACACCTTTCCTCCTTATTTCCTCTTGCTAAATCCCAGCAATAGTACTGAAATAGAAGGTCTAGATATTTTAAAAATAGCTATTTTAGATAAAGGGGTTGGTATAGCTGAGGAATCAATTGTTTTTAACTTGAATGGTAGAAATATTGAGAATTATACATTAGATAAAGACACTTATGATAGTAACCCAGATTCATTAGGTTTTGTTTTAGAGTATCAGGTTGATGATACTTATTATGCAGGACAAAATCTAGATATACGAATAGAAGCTCAGGACAAGAATCAGCCTGACCCTCTAGAGAATAGTCAGCAGTATAATATCTTTATTAAAAGGTTATTAGACCAAAATAAAGTAGAAGTTATCCCTAATCTAATCACCTTGAATTATGATGGAATAAACGACTTTTCAAGAATCATTATTCCTTCTCGAGGAAAAGTAACATGTCAGATATTTACCCTTCAAGGTAAGGAGATTGCAAAACTGGATACAAGTCTTCATGTCGTAGAGGGAAGCAATGACGTTAGATATCAGATTGCTATTTGGGATGGAAAAAATAGTGATAATAAAGATGTGAATGCTGGCATATATATATGTCAAGTCAAGTATGGCAGTAAAGTCCATAGAAATACCATAACAGTCGCAAAGTAGGGGAGTGAAGATGAGAAAAATAAATGTAGTAAATGTACTAGTTCTGGTTTTATTATTAAGTAATACCCTGCTGTTAAGCTATAATTTCCAGCAAGGGGGTATTAGAAATTACTCTTTAGCTGGAACAGGTATTGCCTCTTCTGAAGACTTATCTGCAAGTGTTTATAATCCTGCTTTATTAGCCAAGAGACAACTTGAATTTCTGACAGATTCCAGGATATATCTTTATGATTTAGAAAATGATGATCTAAGCTATAACTATTTTGCTTTTGGTTTTCCTTTAGCTTCCATAGGAACTACAGCTTTTTCTGGTGATATTTTTTCTGCTGATGTTTATCAAGAAATGAGAGCAGGTTTTCATTGGGGAAGTGACTTTTTTAATGATAGACTTGAATTAGGGCTGGGTTTAAATTATTATAATGTTGCTTATGAAAGCAATGAATTTACTCAAAATGATCCTCTATTTATGGATAATAAAAACTCCAAATCAGCCCTTGATCTTGATATAGGAACTGCTTTTAATCTAAACCAATATCTCAGAATAGGCTTAGTCGGGAAAAATATTTTAGGAGCAGATTTAGCCCTTTCATCTGATAGTGAGGAAAAGCTTAATCGGGAAATTGGTTTAGGACTCAATTATAATTTGTCACAGAAACTAACTCTAATATTTGACTCTAAGATGATTCAAAACTTCACTCTTGATGAAAATGAATATTTCTATGCATTAGCTGGAGAATATCGTCCTTTAGATAATTTTACTATAAGAACTGGAATAAACAACAATGATATAACTAGTGGGTTCGCTTTTAAGATAATTGATAAGAATTATGTTAAATCTTATTTAAATCCCTTTAATTCAAAGAGAATGATAGAAAGTAGGTCACTGCGTTTATCAATTGATTATGCTTTTTCTTATCCGCTTTTCTCGGACTTAGAAATTCCTTATGGAAATCATTTTCTAGGTTTATGTTTTCAATTAGGTTCATCAAATTCTTGGGAAGACGATCTAAAAGAATTTGTAGAACCTAAAATAGAAACTTCTATCTTAGAAATACCTGTTAGAGCAAGCCTTGAAGATGCAAAACCCCAAATCTTAATAGATACTGTCTATGTAGAAAAACTGGTAAGAGATACAGTTTTTGTTATAGATACTCTTGAGGTATTGGTTGGAGTAAGCCAAGATGATTATGTAAAAAAATTAGAAGAATTAGATGTTGCTAAATCTAGAATAGAAACATACAAAACAAATAATCAAGCTTTGATACATCTTATGAATGCTACAAACTTTTTCTATAACAGTGAGTTAGAAGATGCTGCAGAAGAGTGTAGAAAAGCAATAAGATTAGCACCTGATATGGCGCTAGCTTATATAAAATTGGGGTCTATTTATTATCGACAAGGGAAGCAAGATTTGGCAATTAAAAATTGGCGAAAAGCAAGAGAGCTAGACCCTAGCAATCCTGAGATAAAAGCTATTTTCAAAGAGTAAACAAGAAAGTTTTAAAATTTAATATAGACACATTAGCAAACTACTAAATATTGTTCATGTATTCTCCAAGAGTCAAGTAAGGGATATAAATAAATGAAAAAAATATTAGCAATTGTCTTCATACTATTGGGATTATCATTTATTCCTAAAGTTTATGGAAATGAGATTGAGTTAACATTCGCTGAAGAAGAGTATTTAAAGCAACTAGGACCTATCAAAATTGCCGTAGATTCTGATTGGTATCCCATGGAATTTGTTGATAATAATGGTAATTATGATGGTATTATCCCTGACCTACTAAGTCTCTTAGAAGAAAGGTTAAATGTCAAATTTGAGAGAATACCAACAGCTAATTGGACAGAAACACTGGAATTATCAAGATCAGGTAAAGCTACTGTTATACCCGCTATCAATAAAACTTCATTTCGCCAAGAATGGCTTTATTTCACTGATCCCCTCATGGTAGAACCAAATGTAATGATTACTAGAAAAGATTTTGATTCTATAAGTGATATTTCGAAACTTAAGAATAGGACTTTAGCAGTTGTTCCAGATGTTATGATTGATGAATCGGCTAGAAGAGATTTCCCCAATCTCAAAATATTATATAAAACTACAGAAAATGAATGTTTGCAAGCAGTTGCATCGGGAGAGGCAGATCTAACAATATTGACTATGTTATTAACTCCCTATAGGCTTCAGAGGGATGGCTTTTTCAATTTAAAAGTCAATAATGAAATTCCTGGATATTCCAACCATGTTAGAATGGGAGTTATAAAATCTCAACCTATACTTGTAGAGATCTTAAACAAGGGTATAAGATCAATTAGTTTTCATGAAAAAGAAGCAATTATCAATAGTTTTATCTCACAGAGTATAGTTAAACCCATAAACTACACTTTAATCATTATAATTTTGATAGTAGCAGTGATGATAACAGCATTTTTAGGTTTTTGGATAAATAAGCTCAGTAAATTAAACCGTTTGATTAGGGCCGGTGAGGAAAAACAAAGGGCTATTTTACAAGCTATACCTGATGGCTTAGCAATAGCAGATATGAATGGAATGATCACTTATGTATCCAAAGAAGCACTAGATATGTTTGGGTATTCATCGAAAAATGAGATAGTGGGAAGAAATATTTTATCCTTTATTCACAGGACCTATCAAGATTCAGCAATGCACTATACTAAAATTATGCTGGAAGGGGGAAGGTCAGGCTTTATAGAGTTTAAGTTGTTGAAAAAGAATAGAAGAAAGTTTTATGCTGAAACAAATGCAGAACTAATTAAAGATAATAAGGGAAAAGCTTATGCTATTCTTTATTTAATAAGAGATATCACTGAAAAAAAGAGAACAGAACTTAGACTTAAAAAAGCACTAAGTCGCTTTGAATCAATTATAAATAATTCTAAAACGATCTACTGGGAGATGGATAACAATGGAGTATATACCTATGTGAGTAATAATGTTAAGAAAATTCTTGGCTATGAACCAGCTGAAATAGTAAAGAAGAAGCATTACTATGATTTATTCTCAGATGAAAACAATCCAGAAAGTACTAAGGCGGTTCAAGAAATAATATCTAACAAACAAAATATTCATAATTTTGAGAATTCTATAAAGCATAAAGACGGGCATAATCTCTGGTTTCTTACTCATGGTTTCCCAAAAATGAACGATGAAGGTAGAATTATTGGTTATCAGGGTTCTGGAACAGATATTTCCTTAAGGAAAAATGCTGAAGAGAGAGTTAGATATCAAAACAAATACCAAAAAACAATAGCTGAAATTTCAGCCCAGTTTATTGATGTTTCTTTAGATAATTATCAGACTAAAATCAGCACTATGATAAGCAGATTAGGGCAAGAATTTTTAGCAAGCCATACATTCATTTTAGAAGTATCTGATAATCCAGATTACTTAGATTACACTTATGAATGGTGTGATAAGGGGGTAAAATCTCTCCAGAAAGTTTATCCAAAGATTAATTATAAAGAACTAGCAAGAATAGTTGATGATATTGCTTTAGATAAAATGATAATAATAAGGGATGTTGCTAAATTAAAGGATAATAATCCCATGAAAGGAGTACTAAAAAATCTCAATATAAAATCAGGTCTATGCCTACCAATTATGAGGAATAATCAGTTCTTCGGCTATTTTGGCTTTGATTCTGTGAAATATACCTTAGATTCTCCAGAAGAAGATTTTGATCTCCTCAATATTGTAGTTAATATTTTAGGAGATACCTATACTCGCAATATTATAGAAAGAGATAAGTTAAAGGTGCAAGAATCTTTGAAAAAAGCAAGTATTCAAGCCCAACAAGCCAATAAAGCAAAATCAGAATTCTTGGCTAATATGAGTCATGAAATCAGGACTCCTCTAAACGGTGTGATTGGTTTTACTGAACTATTATTAAATACTGATTTAGATCCAGTACAGCAACAATATGCCTACCATACTAATGTATCTGGTCAAGCTCTTCTGGGAATTATAAATGATATTTTAGATTTTTCAAAAATAGAAGCTGGTAAGTTGGATTTAGATATTCATGATGTTGACTTAAAACTTCTTTTGAATGAAGTGATTGATATCTTGAAATATCAGGCTGATAAGAAAGAGATTGACCTACAGGTTAATATTGATAAGAACTTACCAAATTATATTAATACTGATTCAGTTAGACTAAAGCAAATTTTGATAAACTTGTTAAGTAATGCTATTAAATTTACTGAAAAAGGGCAAGTAGTGCTTAGTGTTGATTACAAGGAAATTGATGATAAACAAGCTTCCTTCTCTTTCTCAATCAAAGATACTGGTATTGGAATTCCTCAAAATCAATTAGAAAAACTCTTCATTGCTTTTTCTCAAGCTGATGGTTCAATCACCCGTAAATATGGGGGAACTGGACTTGGCTTAACAATCTCAAATCTCCTAGTGAAGAAAATGGGAGGTGAAATCAAGGTTGATAGTGAGGTCGGTAAGGGATCTAATTTCTATTTTACTATAAAGGCTAATTATATCCGTACCCAACAAAGTGAGTTGACTGGTCTTGCTAAAGAAACTCAGAATTTAGTTCCTGAAAGTAGGCATCACACTAGTAAAAAAGTCTTAGAAAAGGGACTTCAGGATATTCTTATAGCAGAAGATGTTAAGTTAAATATGATATTAATTAAAACTATCATAGATAAGCTTATACCAGGGGCAAGAATTCAAGCTGCTACTAATGGAAAAGAGGCTGTAGAAATTTGCAAAAACACTCATTTTGATCTAATTCTTATGGATGTTCAAATGCCAATAATGGATGGACTACAAGCAACAAAGGAAATTAGAAAAATTCAAGCAAAAAGAAATAAACTTGCTCCAATTCTAGCCTTAACTGCTGGTGCTACTAAAGAGGAAAGAGATAAATGCTTGCAGGTTGGTATGGATGAGATTGTTACCAAACCAATTGAACAAGATAAATTAAGAGCTATCCTAGATAAAATATTAATAGATAATAGATAATAGATAATGAAGCAAAAGGATAATATGATGGAGAATATAGAGATCCAATTAGAATCTGAAAAAGATTTTGCTAATGTTGAAAACCTTACAAGAGAGGCCTTTTGGAATGTGAATGTGCCTGCATGTGATGAACATTATTTAGTACATCTTTTAAGGAAATCATCTGCCTTCATTCCTGAACTTGATTTTATTCTTAAAAAAGATGATAAGATTATTGGAAACATCATGTATAGCAAGGCGAAGCTTGTTAATCAAGAAAAGGTAGACCAAGTTATTACTTTTGGACCAGTGAGTATTCACCCTGATTATCAGGGGAAAGGTTATGGTAGTTACTTGATAAAATATTCATTAGAAAAAGCTAGAGAACTTGCTTACCAAGTTGTGATTATATATGGAGATCCAGATTATTACAGAAGATTTTCTTTTCTTCCTGGAGAAAAATATGATATCTATTCTAGTGATGGCTATTATAATCCAGCCTTACAGGTCTTAGGTCTAAATCCAAATTCCTTAGATGGTTTATCTGGTTCATTTAGGGAAGATGAAGTCTTCGCTTTGGATTCTGAAGATGTTGCTGAATTTGATAAGAAATTTCCGCCTAAAGAAATCAAAGAAAGTCTATCTCAGAAAAAATTTCAAAAGATAATTAGCCAAATTAGAAAACGTAATAAATAATTGATAGTAATTGCCCTTTTAGTACTTTTCCTAAAGGAATTGTTAGTAACTATGAACTGTGGGCATCCTGTTATCAGTTGAAAACAAAAAAACTTGCCAATTTAGAATATCGTAGTATTTTTGTAAAAAATATATATAAATTGAGGAAAATCTTATGCAAAGTAAAATACATCCAGCACTTCAAGCTTTAGCTTTGATATTTACTCCCTTGCTTATTCTCTTGTTAATCAACTATATCTTTTCAGTAACAGGAAAAGTAGAAAACTCAAATTATCTAACTGCAACAATTAAGATGAGCATCTTTGTTATACCAAATGTTTTATATATCATTTTGTATAAATACAAATTGGGATATCTTGGCTTATTAGTTGCTCTAATGGCTACTTTGACAGCCGTAAACTCTTCAAGTGAGCTCGAAATATTTAACAGTTTTTCCTTATATTCAATTAACTTCCTTTATTTCTTGTTCATGATGGCAGTTATCTATCTTGCTTATTATGTGGTTAATGGATTTAAATTAAAAAATGTAATTTTTATTATTGGGGGGATAATTGCACATACACTTTTCTTTATTGGTTTATTTGCTATCAATAAGATGCCACTTGCTAGAAATATAATTAGGGATATTATGTACAGGGGATTTAATCTTTATCTAATGGTCGGTTTAGCAATTGGTATTGCTTTGCTTTTCTTTGAGCTACCTCAAGCTAAGCAAATCCAAGATTTTCAAGATGATGATGAAGATGAATTATAGATAATAAGGGAATATTGTGGGAAGAAGAAAAATACGAAAACCTGCTGATTATGAGCAGAGAAAAGAGAAATTTGTGATAGAAGTTAAAGAAGACCAACTTCTTGATTTTGCTGAAATATTTGGAAATAATAAGCCAGTCCATATTGAAATTGGTTCTGGTAAAGGTGAGTTTATCTCGCAAAAATGCCGAGAGAACAGAGATATAAATTTTGTTGGTATAGAATTGAATCCACATAGGATTACTTCCATAATGAAGAAATTAAGTTTAACTGAAGATAATAATGTAAGACTTCTCAAACACTATGTAGATAAGGAAATTAGTAAACTTATTCCTAAAAATTCAATACCTGTCATCTATATCCAACATCCTGATCCATGGCCAAAGAGAAAACATCATAAATATCGTTTAATAAATCAAGATTTTATAGATACCTTAAATATAATGCTTCAAAAGGGAGGAAAGGTAGAAATAGCTACTGACCACCCTGGCTATTCTGAGTGGATTATTGAACATTTTAAGCAAAGGCAAGACTTTGTTTCACTCTTTGAAAAATCTTTTACTTATGAAAAGCAAGAAGGACACATCGAAACATACTTTGAAGAGATTAAGAGAGCTGAAGGCTTTGAACCTATCTTCATGTTTTACAGAAAAGTAACTTAACCCAAATAATGCAGTAGTTCTTTGAGAATAACACTATATTATTCTTGTGAGAGCGTAGCTTTAGCGAAGACTCATTGCAAAAGTAACTTACATAATTCTTCAGAATATATATTATGCGGAATTTATGGAATCACCCCCTGTGTCCCCATCAAAGAAGGGGATTTTGCAAAAAGAATCTGAACTCTTCACCTGTGATACGTAGCTTTAGCGAAGTATTACTAAAGCTCTACTGCTCAATTAGGGATTAACAATTGAGGTCTTATGAATAAAAAAGAGATATTTAGGAAAATAGTAGAAAATACTTATGAAAAACTTTCTCCTTATGCTTTTAAGGATAGTCAGGCTTTTCGACTTAAAGCAGAACCAAAAGAGCATATCAGAACAAATTTTGCCTTAGATAGAGATAGAATACTCTACAGTGGTGCTTATAGAAGATATCATGGGAAGACACAGGTTTTTTCATTTACAAATTTAATTGATGAAGAAATGACCAATAGAAATCTTCACACTACTTATGTTTCTCAAATTTCTAGAACCATAGGTAAGGCATTGAATTTAAATTTAGAACTTATTGAAGCTATTGCTTTAGGACATGATTTAGGTCATTGTCCTTTTGGGCATGATGGAGAAAAAGCTCTATCAAGAGTTTGTCGCAAGTATGGGATTGGTTCCTTTCACCATAACATTGAATCCTTGCAGATAGTAGATCATATTGCCAAGAAGGGACGAGGTATGAATCTTACTTTTCAGGTAAGAGATGGAATTATTTCCCATGATGGAGAAGTCCATAATACAGTGTTAAAACCCCAAAGAGACAAAACAGAGAAAGATATCAAAGACTATATAGAAAAGAAAACAAATGACCAAAATGCTCTTTGGATGCCAGCAACAATGGAAGGATGTGTTGTTAGAATATCTGATACAATAGCTTATATAGGGCAAGATATCGAGGACGCTGTCCGTTTTAAAATTCTCAAAAGTGACCAGCTTCCTAAAGACTGCACCGATTTCTTAGGAAATACTAATTCTCAGATAATTGATACTTTAGTAAAAAGCGTAATTGTTAATAGTTATGAAACTGAACATATAGCTTTTGATGAAGAGACATCTCATTATTTGTTGAAACTCAAGAATTTCAACTATAAGTATATCTATACTGATGAAAATGTTAAACAAGCTAATCAAATCATTAACAGGTCTATGGATATTCTTTTTGACAAATATATGCAGGATATTGAAAGTAATAATAGTAACTCTAAGATATTCTTGCAATTCCTAAATCATAAGAATCAAGAGTATTCAGAGAAATTCTCTCCAGCTGAGAAAGTAAGAGATTTCATTGCTACTATGACTGATAGATATTATAATGAAGAAATTAAAGACTATCTTCTACCTTGGAAAATTTAAGTAAAAAAGGAGATTTTATGTATAAAGTAGGTGTGTTACAGTTTGAACCGAAGCTTTTAAAAGTTGATGAAAACTTAGCTTATTTAGAAGAAATGCTTCAGGACCAAGAAGCTGATTTAATTGTCTTGCCTGAGCTAGCAACATCAGGCTATGTTTTTAATAGTCAAGAAGAAGTCTTATCAGTTGCTGAAGATGCGAAAACAGGTAAAACAGCTCAGCTTTTCACCAGATTAGCTAAAGATTTAGATTGTAGTCTTGTTATTGGCTTTCCTGAATTATATCAAGGAAAAGTCTATAATTCCTGCTCTTTATTTAATCCTGATGGGCAAATTTTCACATACAGGAAAACTCACCTTTTCTTTGAAGAGAAAATATTCTTCCAAGCAGGCGACACTGGATTCCAAGTATTCCCTGCAAAAGGTGGAGTTAAAGTTGGGCTGATGATTTGTTTTGACTGGCAGTTCCCTGAATCTGCTAGAAGTCTAGCTCTCAGAGGTGCTCAAATTATTGCCCATCCTTCTAATCTCGTTCTTCCTTGGTGCCAAAAGGCAATGACAATCAGATCTTTAGAAAACAGAGTCTTCTCTATTACTTCCAACCGAATAGGAAGAGAGATTAATGGCGATAAAGACCTTTATTTCACTGGTATGAGCCAAATCTTAAACACTAAAGGAGAACTTTTAACTTCTCTCAGTAAAACAGAAGAAGCTATTAATTTTGTTAGAATTAGTCCTGCTGAAGCTTTAAATAAGACAGTCACTGAGCACAATGATGCTTTCAGTGATAGAAGACCTGACTTATATCAATTCTAGGAGTAAGTGTGAAAAGATTATTCTATCTTATTCTCATTCTCCTGCTAAGTTTGCTTTCTGCTTGTCAAAGTTCTAATCCAACTGAAACTAGCAGTGAAGATAAGGGCTCAATTCCTTTAGATATTTCCTTGATACCCCTGCAAGAACTTGAAATTACTGTTACTCAGGCTATCGTTTCTTTAAGTAAAGATGAAGAAAGTTTTACTAGAAACTTGCAAATCTCTGAAACATCAGCCAGTGGAACAATTGATGATTTGAATCCAGGCTTATGGGATTTAGAAGTTGATCTATTCTCGAATCAATATATTATAGCCCATGGAGAAACTCAAGTTGAAGTATTACCTGGTCAGACATCTTTAGTTAACCTAACAATGGTAATAAATGATTATACAGGCTCAATTGAAATAGTTGTTGATTGGGAAATTACACCTGATTTACCTGAACGCTTTCTTTTTATAGGTAATAGTTATACTTATTCTAACGGTGGTTTAGAAGTAATGTTCAGTAGTGTTGCTCAATCTACAGAAGAATATCTAAGCATAGAAGTTGAAGCTATAACAGGTGGAGGAATGACTTTACAAAATCATTTTGATAACCCAAGTACTCAAGCAAGTATTTTAAATGGAAACTGGGACATGGTTGTCCTACAGGAACAAAGTCAGATGCCAATTCTTGACCCTGATACATTTTTCACTTATGCTAGTAAACTTGATAGTTTAATTGATTTAAGTGGGGCACAAACTTGCTTCTTTATGACCTGGGCAAGAGAATACGACCAAAGTCAGATTGAAGGCTTATCATCAGCTTATTTGCAAGCAGGTCAAAACCTAAATGCAATAGTTGTACCTGTGGGACAAATATTTAACTATGTTTTCGAAGATGAACATACTGTTTCTTTATACTCTGGAGATGGCTCACATCCCTCCATGCAAGGTACTTATTTAGCAGCACTCTGTTTCTATCAAGAGATCTTTTCAGATAGCCCAGAAAATACCTTATACTTACCAACAGGCATAAACAGTGAAACTGCTGATTATCTTAAGAGTAAAGTTGTTGAGTGGTATAATCTCGGATTATAAAGGAACACCCCCTGTTTTCCCCCTCACTAAGGGGGATTATAAGGGAACACCCCCTGTTTTCCCCCTCACTAAGGGGGATTATAAAGGAACACCCCCTGTTTTCCCCCTCACTAAGGGGGATTATAAAGGAACACACCCTGTTTTCCCCCTCACCAAGGGGGATTTAAGAAAAAAGGAGACAAAATGATAGGAAAATTAGCTTGGTATGATATACCAGTATTAGACATGGATAGAGCTTGTAAGTTCTATAGTGAGATTTTTCAGATAGAAATTCAGCAAGATGCTGCAGGTGAATATAAAATGGGGATTTTTCAGACAGAATCAGCAACTGGTGCATTAGTTTATGGACCTGGATTAACTCCTTCTAAAATAGGGTTTTTACCATATTTCACTGGTGGGGAAGACTTAAATAATATTTTACTCAGAGTTGAAGCTGCTGGGGGGAAAGTAGAACTTGCTAAAACATCTCTACAAGATCATGGTTTCTATGCGATTTTCCATGACACTGAGGGAAATAGACTAGGATTACACTCTACAAAGTAAAGTTTATGCAAAGGAATACTTTAAAATCTTTCCAGTGGTCTTTTTTTACTGCTATCTTCCGAAAGGCTATTCTATTTGGCGTTTTTCTTCTTGTAGCTAAAGAACTTACCAAGGAAGATTTAGGTATTTTTCGAGAGTTCTCACTTGTCTTAGCAATTTTTACCTCTATTTCTTTTTTAGGTTTTCAAGATCTTCTAATAGTAAAAAAAGAAAGGACAAAAAAGATATTTCATGAACTTTTTCAGTTTTCTTTCTTTATATCACTTATCAGTTCTGTTCTCTTATATCTTTTAGCTCCTTATATTGGTAGTTACTATAATAGCCCTGTCTTAACAGATTTATTATTAAAGCTAAGTCCTTTATTAGTTTTAGAAATCTTAAGAACATCTCTAAGGGCTTATTATCAAAAGAGTTTAAGGTTCAAGAGTTTATCAATTATCGAAACTATTAATGTTATAGTTTATTCAGGATTAATTCTTATCTTTTTATTCTATAAGCTTGATATCTATTCTTTGGTAATAATATTCTATTTTGGTAATTTAGTAGAGCTTATTCTCCTGCTAATAATGGATTATAAACTGTCCAAAGAGACTCTTAGTAATTTATTCTCTTACAAGACTTTTACAAGTTTCCTAACTTCCTATAAGGATAATAGAAGATTTCTCCTGACTGCTAGCTTAAATAATATTGTATCTATGTTAATTAATGATTTGCCTGTCATAATCCTAGGAATACTTTTTGATCCAATCCTGATAGGAGTTTATTATCTAGCAAATCAGCTAATTGGACAAGCAGTTGTATTAGCCTGTAACTCTCTTAGACAGGTTTTATTTCCAACTTTTACTTTTATGAGCAAGCAAGATATTAAATTCAAGATTGATAAGTTCTTGAAAATTACTACTATCTATGCTTTTCCTCTCTTTTTCCTTTTCGTAATTTATATTCTGAATTTTGTTCCAATAATCTTTGGTGATAAATGGAATGAAGCACTTCCAATAGTTAAAATTCTTGCTTTTTCATTAGCCACAACTATGCTAATGAACCCCATATCTAGTATTCCTTATGTCTTAGAACTACCCCATACTGAAATGATTTATAAGATTATTAGTTTAATTGTTAAATCTCTTGCTATCTATCTAGGCCACTTTTCAGGCTTTCAAACTGCTTTACTCTACTATGTCATAGCAAGTATTCTTATGCATCTTATATTTATTGGCTTAGTTTATAAACTACTTAATGGTCATATCACAAAAACCATTATGAAATTATTTGCTTACAGTTTACCTAGCGTAATTTTAATTATAATCTATTATATCACACCTTCTTTTAATATTTTTCTTAATCTTGCTGGATTTTCTTTTCTAGTTGGAATTTATTTGTTTGTAATATGGAAAAGTAACTCTTTAACTTAGTTTAACCTGAGGTCGTGGATTCTAGCCAGTGGTTACGCAGAAGTATATGGAGTGGAAGCATCCTTGCTTCCACCTGAGACCAAGATGGTCTCAGTCCATAGGGTCGTGGGATTCCAGCCCGTGGTTATGCAGCTGTCACATTTTTGGAGTATGGAGTGGAAGTATCCTTACTTCCACCTGAGACCAAGATGGTCTCAGTCCATAGTGTAGTTTATTGTAACACCTCCTATTTTCCCAAAAAAAGCTCATTCTAGCTAAAAAGAAAAAAAATACTTTGACAAAATGAAGTGTGATAGTGAAATTGCTTAAATTGAAATTCTAGATGGAGGAATGATGGCTAAAGGAACCAAGGACCATACATTTTCTTTAGTAGAATACTTAATGATTGTAATGATCGTTGGTATTTTAATTGTATTTATTGTGCCATTTACTCAGGCTAATCAAGCACAACCAAAAATTAGAGAAATGAAGAATAACGTTAATAGTATCTTGAAGGCTTACGACCAAACTGGTCAACTTGAGGATCTAAAACTAAGTGAAATCAAAAGCTTAAACAGTGAAGAACTTAAATATTATATTGGGGTTAACGACTTCTTAAAATATGTTAATTTCGAAAAAGATTTTGCTAAAAAATATCTTTCTTTTACCAAGAAAAAAGACTATATTACTTTCTTACAAACAGAGGTTAGACCTCTTGTAAAAGTTGCCTACTTATCAAAATTTGATAAATATGTCAACGATGTAAGTCTTGTTAAATTAAACTTTGATTATGATGTTCTTCCTAATTTAGGAACTTTCTTAGAAGACAATAAATTCTTTGAATTTTATGATTTAGCTGAAAGAAGATTTGCTGATTTTGTTACTCCTGGTTTAGAAGAACAATTTAATAACGAAATTATCCAAGTTATTACCTTTGTTAAAGGGCTTAAACCTGTTGATGGTCAGTATGATTTATCTTACAATCAAATAAGAAATTTTAGCAATATCAACTTAGTTGACCTTAATAAAGTTCAAGCTAAATACTTCTCATACACTTTAACAGCAGATTCTACTATTGTTGCTGAGACCACTGAAGAATTTGGTAGTCAAGGTGCTCAAGTTATTTATAATATCCAAGATGAAATCTATGAAGTTGGACCAAGATCTGAATACATGAAACTAGGACCTAACTTTTTACAAGAAAACATTGAAATGCTTCCTGCTCTTACTCAAGAAAGAGACACAGCTATTAATAGTTTTAAATCTACTATTAATCCAGAGGACTTTGATTTGAATGTTAGTTTGATCACAGAATCTGACCGTGAATTATTTATCTCGTTTGAAACTTATATCAAAGATAATTTTAGACATCAAGATATCTCTATTTACCTTGAATTTTATCAAAACTTTAATTCTATTATTGCTTCTGCAATTTCAAATAACAAAAATTCATTAGATAATGCTGTTGAAAATCATGACAAAATGAAAAATCCTAGTCAAAAGGCTAAAGATGAAATTTCTGAAAAAGTTAATAACTGGGAAAAATTACTTGCTGCTAAAGCAAAACTTGATAGCAGAATCAAATCTTTAAACGAAATAAAAACTGTAATCAATAAAGTTCAAACAGTAGAAAATTACCAATCACTCAAGGATAATTATATTAAATCATTTAATGTGATAGACCAGGATTGGTTAATTTTAGAATAATAAATTTAAGAAGGGTGTATGACTGATAATACTAATACTATCCAGAATTTCAAGATTAATTTTGATAGTTTGTTGAAGTTAGGGTATGGCGTGATTGATGTAAGATATAAAGATTATGATCTTGCATGTGGTGGATTTAAATATATCATTACACTTATTGAAAATGATAGAGATACTTTTTATGTTGATATGCTTAAACAATATTCAGGTTCTGAGTTTAAACAAAATGAAGTGTTAGATGTTTGGAAAGATATCCTAGAACACAAAGTTAAAATGTCAAAAGTCCTCAATAGAGATGTTTCAATCAAGGTAGCAACCTTAGATTTTCTGGAATCATAATTGAGCGACTGTAATAATAATATCTTGAGGGCTGAAATGCCCTCTTTTTTATTTGGGAGGACTTATGCTTGAACAAACTTTACTTCTCATAAAACCCAACGCAGTTAAAAACAAAAATGTTGGTGAAATTATTTCAATTATTGAAAAAGATAATTTCCTAATTAAAGACCTCAAATATTTTACCTTTGATGAAGAGCTAATCAATGATTTCTATAAAGACCATATCGGAAAGACTTTCTTTACTAACCTTAAGAACTTTATGGAATCAGGGGTTACTATTGCTGTTAAACTCGAAAGAGAAGATGCCATTAAAAGACTTAGACAAATTAATGGAGACACTGATCCTGCTAAAAGAGAAGCAGGAACTATAAGAGCTCTCTATGCTGATACAATGACTGCTAATGCTGTTCATTCATCGGATTCTCCAGAAAATGCCAAAAGAGAATTAGCAATAATCTTTGGTTAGATATTAGGAAAAAGCTCTCTAATCGACGGTTTTTCTTCCGAAGCTTTCTACTAGGCTAAAGCTATGTAGAATGTATTAGCGAAGGGAGATGGGGATTCTCTCGGATTAAAATCCCCTTCCAGCTTTATAACTGGGAAGGCGGATGACCACATCCGCATATATAACTGGGAACACGGGCATCCCTGTATTAATCCCCTTTCAGCTCCTTGGAGCGGCTGAGAGGGGTGGTCGTGTAGACCGGGGAGAGTAAACAATCCCCTTTCAGCTCCTTGGAGCGTTTGAGAGGGGTGGTCGTGTAGACCGGGGACAAGAGTATTTGTCGGACGGTGGAGATTTTCTCCGCCATCTAAATGACACCTGCGTAACCGCGGGCTAGAATCCCGCATTCCCAGTTAGATTAATCCCCTTTCAGCTCCTTGGAGCGCCTGAGAGGGGTGGTCGATAAGACCGGGGAGAGTAAACAATCCCCTTTCAGCTCGCTAGAGCGCCTGAGAGGGGTGGTCGTGTAGACCGGGGAGAGTATTTGTCGGACGGTGGAGATTTTCTCCGCCATCTAAATGACACCTGCGTAACCGCGGGCTAGAATCCCGCATTCCCAGTTAGATTAATCCCCTTTCATGGTTTAATCTACACTAGTATAATCATTATCAGGGTAATATTTTATCTGATTTGTTGATACTATCAATCTTTTTGTAATAAACTTATATATTTCTGGAGATTGTTCATCTATTTCATTCAAAACATTTCTAATATTTCTTTGAAGAGCTTTGGTTGCATTTCTCTTAGAATTATTTAGGTTTCTAAAAGAGCCATTAGCACTAACAGAATCATGAATATATTTTTCAATAAATTCTTTCTCTTCAACAAGTGTTTCGCTTCTGCCAATATCGTTATTGAAGTCTGCTTCCCTCAATTCTTCTAAAATAACCTTTAACCTTTTTCTACATTCTATTATAGTCTTCATATCTGATGCAGGTATATACTGATGTATTGATTGATATAATAATTGATCTTCTCTACTTGTAATCTCAAATTTTTCTTTAATCATATTTGATAAGTTAACCTCTTCTTTAGTAATATTCCTTAATAATATCGGAGAAAATGATCTGTTTGGATTATTAATTAAATGATATAATGATTTTGCCCCTACACTTGACTTCAAAACTACATCCTTGAGACCTGCTGATTTAATAATGAGAGAATCTTGTTTATGATTGTATTGCATTTCTATTTGCATATATACTCCTGTAAAACTATGCTTAAACCAAATAATGCACAAGACCTTTGTGAATAGCACTATATTATTCTGCAAAAGTAACTTCCATAATTTCTCCGAATATATATATTATATGCGTAGTTGATGGAGTCACCCCCTGTATCCCCCACAAAGAAGGGGATTTTGCTAGAATAATCTGCATTCTTCACCTGTGATACGTAGCTTTAGCCAAGTATTAATAAAGTTCTTCTTCACTATCTGGGTTAAATATTTTCTACTCCCCAATCCCTGATGAAATATCGTATATTTATTTTTAAATACTTTGGGAAGTATAATCACATATTATAATAGAATAAAACGCTTAAGCTTTATCAAATATAATAATAATAATATTGAAATTATTTAATATTGAATGATAGTTAATTTAACCTGACTGAATACGAAATTGTGTTTACATATTTATAAATCATACCTATTATCCCAAAATACCCATTAACTCCTTGTAGAAACCACTCATCTTTGATTATTTACTCTTATTAAATTCCAAACGCCTCCATCTAGTTAATTAATAATGAAAACATAATAAATAAATACAGTTATTTTGTCAATAAAAAAATTACTTAAAGAGAAAAAATAATAGTTTTTTTGAGACTCTCTAAAGATGACTAATATTTATATTATTATAAATCAATAATTTATCATTCATACAGCTAATAACAGATTGTATTGTAATAAAAATCTTCCAGAAGTCTTTTCAACTCCTGGAAGAGAAATCTTTTCTAGTTTATACTAGAGGATTATTAAATTCTTCATAACCTCCTACCATAGGTATATATCCATTTTCTACTGCAGCCTTGATTGTATCAATCTGAGGATAAGTGCCAGCAACAATATCGTCAGCTGAAAGAGATGATATATCTAATGGATTTCCTGTATCATCATTAGCTGCCCAAATTATCTTATTGAATACTGAATAACCAGAACCAGCCACGCGATTGGAATAGGCTTTCAAATTAAACATCTTCTTAGCGTATTCTGTTAAATCTTGTTTGTATGCTGCTGACAAAGATTTATAAAATGTACTAATGATTCTAGAATTACTAGCAATTATCTCATTCTGCGGAGTAGCTTCTCTATCTGCCGGTAACATTCTTCCAATCACAACATTTCTGTCTTCAAAATTTGCAAATACCATATCATCTAATGTGCCTGAATAACTCTTGATTCCATACTTAAATTTTACTTTCATTTTTTTACCTCTTTTTAATTTTTTTGTTTTGCTTGCAAGCCTTACACAATACTATAGGGTCCATTTTCCTGAAATTGGTGCACTTCTAGAAAAAAAAATATTTTTATTTTAGTAAATTTCTTGATTGTTACTTACTCATTTAATCATGGAATTTTTATTGAGAGAGTAACAATCAAGGAAAGGAATAACTATTCGGATATAGTAGGTAATCAATGAACTTTACCATTCTCATGCATGCAGTAGCGACTTCCAACACTCTTAAAGACGGGAGAGAGTATTAATCCCCTTTCAGCTCCTTGGGGCGCTTGAGAGGGGTGATCGATTAGACCGGGGAGAGTATTAATCCCCTTTCAGCTCAAATGGAATAAGCCTCTTAAATCCTCAGGGATTTTAAGAAAAGTTTAACTACATCTTGAAAGAAGATTTGTTTTTCAGCAATCCTAACCTAGAGTAAATGCTATTAGCTAAACTTATTTAACAAAGTAAAAATAACAAATGATGGGCAACATTATAGACTTCTTAAAGAATATGCTGCTGGGGAAGGTAGCTTGATGGTTGAATAGTCTTCAAAATATTTATTCTTTTCAGAAGAAATAATCATTGACACCTGAATCCAAAATTATTATAAGACTATAATAGCTTATGGAGTAAAATATGAATTATTATAATAAAAATGCACAAGAATATTTTGAATCCACTTTAAACGTCGATATGAGCAAACTACAAAACTACTTTATGTCTTATTTACCTTCTCAAGGTGAAATTTTGGATATTGGCTGTGGTTCAGGTAGAGACTCTAAAGTGTTTATGTCTCATGGATATAAAGTCTTACCACTAGAACCAGCTGAAGAACTAGCTAAGTTAGCTGAGAATTATTTGGGGCTTAAAATCTCTAATGAAAAAATTGCTGATATTAAATACCAAGATAGATTTATTGGAGCTTGGGCTTGTGCTTCACTTTTACATATTCCATCAAGTCAAATGCCTAATGCTCTGAAAAATATCTATCAATCTCTCAAGAATGGTGGTTATCTTTTTTTATCATTGAAGTATGGCAAAAAAGAAGAATTTCGTCACGGACGTTTTTTTTGTGATTATACTCAGGAAAAGTTCGAATCTCTCAACTATCAGCAGATAGGTTTTTCTTTAGTTGAATACACTATTTCACAAGACAAAAGGCCTGGTAGAGAGACTGAAAAATGGTTAAATGTTCTTTTAAATAAATAATATGAAAGCTATCACCAATTCCAAGCAATCCTCACTTAAAGATATTCTTGAAGATAAGCTAGCATCTGCAAAAGAAATCATTTTCTGTGTTTCCTTTATTAAAAGCTCAGGAGTTGACTTATTATTTAGTTATCTCAAGCGTGCTTTGACTAATAATGCTAAAGTAAGCATTCTAACAAGCACTTATCTTAATGTTACAGAGCCTGTAGCTCTTTATAAGCTTAAATCACTAAATAATGACAATTTTTCTCTTTCTATCTTTGATCATAATAAGTTTAAAACTTCATTCCACATAAAAGGATATTATTTTAAGTTCATGGAAGATAGTGAAGAGATGGTTATTGGATCTTCAAATATTTCTCAAATAGCTCTTACAACTGGCCTAGAATGGAATATACTTTTCGATGAAAAAAATGCAATAAAAGAATTTCTAAGTCAGTATGATGATATAGTAGAAAATTATAGTTTTAATCCCAGTGATGAATGGCTTCAAAAATATTTTATGGAATACAAACCTATAACATCTGAACATTTTAAACCGGATTTTGATCCTTCACATTATTTTAAACCTGAAACTGATGACAGTAATCCAAATCCCCAACCACTTACTAGTTCAAAATACAAACCAATCAAATGCCAAATTCCTGCTCTTTATGAATTAGAAAGAACAAGGAAAGAAGGTTTCAATAAAGCACTTATAGTTATGGCTACTGGACTTGGCAAAACTTTCCTCTCAGCCTTTGATTCAAAAAAATTTAAACGAGTACTGTTTGTTGCCCACAGACAAGAAATATTAATTCAAGCTAAAGAAACCTTTAAAAAAATCAGGACAAAAGCTAGTTTTGGAGACTTTAATGCTGATATAAAAGAAACTGATAAAGATATAATATTTGCCTCAATTTCTACTATCGGTAAAAACATATATCTTAATGATGATTATTTTTCATCTGATTATTTCGATTATATTATCGTTGATGAATTTCATCATTCTGCTGCTAATAGCTATCTTTCTTTTTTAGACTATTTCACTCCTAAATTCTTATTAGGTCTAACAGCAACTCCAAACAGACTTGACAACAAAGATATTTATCAATATTGTGATTATAACATAGCCTTTCAATGTAATTTCAAAACAGCTATTAATAATGGCTGGCTTGTACCCTTTACATATTATGGTATCTATGATGATATTGATTATGAAAAAATACCTTGGCGATCTGGTCGATATGATATCAATGAATTAGAAAACGTCTATATGGTTGACCAAAGAGCAAATAATATAATAAAAAATTATCGTGAGAAGGCTAGGAAAAGCACTCTTGCTTTCTGTTGCTCTGTTAAACATGCTGACTATACTGCAAATCAGTTCCAAAAAAACAATATTAACGCAGTTGCTCTTCATTCAGGAATAAACTCGCGTACGAACATTATTGAAGACTTTTCTCAAGGTAAAATATCAGTTTTATGTGTAGTAGATATATTTAATGAAGGTGTTGATATACCTCATATTGATACTGTTATGTTTTTACGACCCACAGAATCTTTTACCATTTTTATTCAACAGTTAGGTAGAGGTTTAAGAACTAGTAATAACAAAGATAAACTAATTATTTTAGATTTTGTAGGCAATTATAAGAATAGTCATTTTAAATTATCTTATTTAGCAGGTCTTACCCCCAGAGATATCAAAAAGAAAACTAGTTTGTCCTGGGAGCAAACTAGAGAACAACTTCCAGTTTCCTGTATTCTAGATATTGAGCTTAAACTTATCCACCTTTTTGAAGTTCTAAGAAATAAAAAATTACCTCTTAAACAAAGACTTATTGAAAATTATCTTGATATTAAAGATAACTTAGATGATAAATATTCTTTAAGTGAATTTAATGCAGCATCTGACCTACCAGGCAGGATTTATCTAAAAACGTTCGGTTCATGGTTAGATTTTCTTATATCATTGTACCCAGAAAATGCTACATTTAAGATTATCAAAAAATCTAAAATAGCATCTTTTCTAAGCGAAGTAGAAAAAACTTCAATGACAAAACTATATAAAATACCTACTATCCTAGCTCTAGTTTATGATAATCAATTACATAATGAAACACATATTACTAACATTGTTGCTAGCTTTAAGACATTCTATAATTCTTCAATAAATGCTAAGGATTTAACTGATGAAAGTAATTCAAATTTTAAAGAATGGACTGAGAAGGAATGGAAACAACTTGCTGAAAAGAATCCAATCCATTATCTAACAAAAAGAGATTCATCAATTTTCATGTATGATGCAGAAAGTGCTATCTTCTCATTAAGGTTTGATCCAGAGGATCTAGTAGTTTTAAGAAAATGCAATAAGCAGGTCCTTGCATTTGTTAAAGATATCATAAATTATAGACGTCAAGGATATATTGAAAGAAAGAAGTTTCTGGATCAAAATTAAGCTAATCCATTTTTCCAGTTATATGCGTAGTTTATGGAATCACCCCCTGTTGTGTCCCCCTCAAAGATGGGGTGCTGCTGAAAGGGGATTAATCTAACTGGGAACGCGGGATTCCAGCCCGCGGTTACGCAGGTGTCATTTAGAGCGTTCCCAGTACGGGCAAGATGCCCGTTTTCCCAGTTAGCTGTTAAATCCCTTGTGAAGGGGATTTTGAAGATATACAGTCAGTTGAACTGCCTGTGCGGGCAGGGATGCCCGCGTTCCCAGTTATAGAGCTGAAAGGGGATTTTGCTAAAATAATCTGCAATATCCCCTAAAATACAGTTCACCAATCTGGTTAAATAATAAACTTATTTCATAAGTATCATTTTTCTTGTTTGAGATAAACCTGTATCAGTTGAAAGCTTATAAAGGTAAATGCCAGAAGCTAGAGCTTTATCATTGTTATCTTTTCCATGCCAGGTAATAGTATGCTGTCCTGTTTGAAGATTGTTTCTTCTTTGAGAATAGACTAATTGTCCTTTTACATTATATATTTTCAGATTAACATTACTTAAGGAAGGAAGGGTGAACTGAATACTAGTTTGAGGATTGAATGGATTAGGATAATTTCTGAGCGCCAGACTTGAAAGAAGTTGTGGCATATCAAGATTATCGTTATCTACACTTTCATTGAAGCTAGTTAGAGCATTTTCCATAAAATCTTTAGCTAAGTCAGCTTGAATGAAATAAAGAGGGATAGAAGTTATGATTACTTCAGAGTTTGCATGAGACTTACTAATAGCAACAAGATAATTATCAAACTCGTTTTCAAGTTCATTAGATGAATCTGATTGATATGTGAAAAGTCCTGTTACTTGGCTCTGGTTATTGGCAGTCATAGCCTCAATATTAAATAAACGATTATTAAAAGTTGGGTAAATCTTGTCAGGGTCAACTTCTAAGTCTGGCATATCCCAGGCTATTGCTTGCCCTCTAGCAAACCTAGCTGTAGAGTTTGAGTTAGTCTGACTTAATCCAAATAGCTGGTAAGGAAGGTCATCTTCAGTAAAACTTGAAGGATAGATATCATTATTCAGACGTAAAAATTTTAAAGGGTCTGCAGCTGAGAGAAGAAGATTTCCGCCATAGTTCACATATTCTTCTAAGACAGGAGCTAGATACTGATTACTTACAGCAGAAAAAGAATTTTTAAAAATAATTACTGTTGAATAAATGCCTAGGTCATCAATCTTTATAGCTTGAGACTGCTCAGGATAGATTAGGTCATAATCATAATTCTCTAAAGCATTTTCATAGAATTCTTGAACAGAATTTTGACTTGGGAAAAGAAGATTGTTATCAGAAAAAGAAGTATAATCAAAAATAGCGATTCCCGAATCAAAACTTAAATGTCTAGCTGTTATGGAATGGGAATAAGGGCTTTCATTACCAGCATTATCCCGGGCAAGAATCTGATAGTTATACCAAAGTCCTGATTCGGTAGTGTTATCAATATATGTCAAAGTCTGACTATCGAGACTAGCTAGGAGGTTAAAATCAGATTGGTCAGCTAGTTTTCTATAAAGATTATATCCAGCTAAATCAAGTTCTGAATTGGCAGCCCAAGAAAAGTTTATTTGAAAAAGATCTGCTTGATAAGTAAATTCTTCAACTATGTTTGGTAATGATTGTGGGGTAATGTACTTGCTCACACCAAAACTTAAATCTCCATCCACTTGTGAATATAGGGTAATTTGATAAGGATTATTATCTGTTAAATTAGAAATAGTTAAGCTAGTATTAGCTGTTGAAAACTCTAACACATTTGAAGTAATCAAATCCTTTACTTCTAAGAAATAGCTAACACCTTCTACTGTTAAAGGATCCCATGAAGTTACAACACTTGTTCCATCTCCACTATCTTGGATAAGAAAGTTTTGAGGAGAACTGGGAAGATTGGCAATGTCGAAGGTTGATAAGGCTATTAGTTTGATAAATTGGGCAGCATATTCTGGATTAGTATTCTCAGAAATATCATAAGCTGAATGGTAGAAAGGAGAAAAATTCTCTTCAGCAAAGAAAACAGCAGGGAAACCATTTGAATGATAGGCCCAAGAGTCTGACCCTGAAGAAGCACTGTCGATAAGGTAAGTAGTCATTTCTAAATCAGCAGAATTTTCAGAAATGATGTCTGTTAAAGCTTGGGTTCCGGGATATGTTATCATGGTAAAAGCAAAATCATCAGTCTGACAGTTTGAAATCATATCACTATTTAACATGGCAATTATATTGGTATTATTAGCTGCTTGATTTTCAGCATCGTAATGAGAGCCATAAAGACCAAATTCCTCCATGGCATAAGTCATAAATCTAATGCTAGATTTTGGTTCAATATTATGAAGTTTCATTACTCTGGCAGTTTCTAAAACAGCAGCACTTCCACTTGCATTATCATCTGCTCCAGGTGCGTAAGTATAGGCAGCATTTATGTTAGGAGTGATTATTGAATCGTGATGCCCTCCAACTACAAGATATTGATCTGGGTATTGACTTCCTTCTTCTGTACATACGACATTGTATTGCCAAGTATTGTATTGTTCTACATAAAAGGAATCAATAGCAACATCGTTATAACCAAAACGAGTAAATTGACTAGCAATCCATTCTGAAATCTCTCTTCTATTGTCTAAAAGAGCAAATCGTGTTTCATAATCTTCTAGCTTTTGGATGAAATAAGCTACTGAATCTGCATTAACAGCTGCTATAGCTTCATCGAAATCACGATTTATATTAGCTGCTTGCTTGAATGTCAGAATCTTATTTTGGTAAAGCTGGGGGCTGACCCTTACAGGAATGAACTTAATTCCTGCTTGAGGAGGTAATTTTCTTTTACTATCATAAGAAGCTTCAATTCTGATGTCATCATCTAAGATTATTTTATCCAGATAGGCTTGCTTTTGGACATTAATACCAGGTTTAGCTGAAATTATATAAAGTGGTGATGAACTATTATCACTAGTAAGAATCCGATATGGTATTTTAGCTCTATCTAACTCAGCCGTAGCTTGAGGTGAAACTACCACATAATTATCCATCTCAAAACAGAGATTTACTTGGAGATTCTCTAGCTTGTTGAGTTTGTTGTTATCAGCTTTATCAACTAAAACAATGACTTGGGAATAAATACTGAAGGGTAATAACAAGAGTATTGGTATCAAGATTAGACCTAAATTTTTCATTTAATGCTCCTTATTTTGTAAGATATTATTCTACAAAATATAATATAATTGCTTTTTGATTTTTTGCAAGCAGGGATGCTTGTTTTGCCAGTTAAAGCTCTGCTAGGAGTGACATCTTGGTAGAAAGCGACATCTTTGTAGATTTTTAGCAAGCAGGGTTAGTATGGAAGTATGGAGTGGATGCATCTTGCATCCACAACAGGCTCGGTAGGCCTGTTTAGTCTGGTGGCAAGATGCCGCCAGTCCATAATTTCCAGTCCATAAACCCCAGTTAAGTCAAGGTGAAATTTCATGTTATTTTTTATAAATGAACCAAAATTGAAATTTTGGACCCTATAAATAAATGAAGAGGAAAAGTATTGACCCCAATAATGCAGTAGAGCTTTGAGAATAGCACTATATTCTTATGCAAAATCCCCCTCAAAGAAGGGGATATTATAGGTCTTTATGGAATCACCCCCTGTATCCCCCTCAAAGAAGGGGATTTTATACGTCTTTATGGAATCACCCCCTATATCCCCCTCAAAGAAGGGGATTTTATAGGTCTTTATGGAATCACCCCCTGTATCCCCCTCAAAGAAGGGGATTACTAAAGCACTACTATACCATTTAGGTTAAAAAGTTTAAAAATTCAAAGAAGGTCTTGACAGTTTAGGAAGAAAAAATAATACTGTAAAAGTATGAATAAAATAGAATAGAAAAAATTATAAAATATTGATATAGATAAGTTTATAAAATGTCTAACCACTGTGACGAATTGCTAACAGTGGTTTTTAATTTATTATTAAAGGTGTATAATAATGATAAGCGAAAGAGAAAAGATATTAGAAGATGTTGCTAAAAGAGCTGCTAAGGAAGCCGGTGTAGCTTTGTATGATGTAGAAGAAAAACAAACAAATCATGGCTTAGTAGCATTAATATATATAACAAAAATTGGTGGAGTAGCAGTAGAAGACTGTATAACTGTAAACAGGTTAATTGGCTCAGAGTTAGAGTTGTTAGATGTTTATAAGAATAAATATACTTTAGAAGTTTCTTCACCAGGTCTAGAACGTGAATTAAAATATAAAAAACACTATGCAAGTGCTATTAATGAAAAGGTTAAGGTGAAATATCAAGCTGAAGATGATCGTTTAGTGATTGAAGGAACCTTAGCAGAAGTAACCCCACAAGCTATCAAAGTTGTTCAGAAAAATGAAGAAGAAGTTGTAATATCCTTTACTTCTATTAAAAAAGCTCGAACAATATTTGACTTTTCAGATGAGAAGGAGAGATAAGATGAGTTCTAACATATTAGTAGTATTGAATCAATTGGCTAACTTCAAGCAACTCGATAAAGAGATGCTGACAGAAATTATTAAGGAGAGTTTGTATTCTACAATCTCTAAAAAGTTATCACCTGAAAACGAATTAAAGATACATCTTGATTTTGCTACAAATGATATCTATGCAACTTTTAAGAAAATTGTAGTTCCAATAGATTCTGAATTAGGAGAAATATCTCTTTCAGAAGCTAAGAAGCAATATGGTAAAGGTATTGAAATTGGTGATTCTGTTGAAGTAAAAATGCACTTCCATGAATTTGGTCCTAAGATTATTAAGAATGCTAAGAAAGCAATTCAAGAGAGAATTAAAAGTGAAGATGCTAACAAAACTTCTCTCCATTTTGAAAACCAAAAACATACAATTGTTACTGGTAAAGTTAAATCTGAAGGTTTTGGTGGTATTAGAGTTGATATCGGTTATACAACCGCTTTGCTTCCACCAGAAGAGCAAATAGAAGAAGAATATTATAAACAAGGCGATATCATAAAAGCTTATGTAACTAACATTCGCAGAAAAGAATCTGGCGTAACCATCATTCTTTCAAGAACTAATCCAGAGTTTGTTAAAAAGCTTTTCGAAAATGAAATACCTGAAATTTTCAATGGCGATATAATCATTAAGAAGATTGTTAGAGAACCAGGTATTAGAACTAAAGTTGAGGTTTATACTGAAAAAGATCATATTGATGCTGCTGGTTCATGTTTAGGAACAAAAGGCTTAAGAATAGATTCTATTAGAAAAGAACTTCATGGGGAACAAATTGATATAGTTGTTTCTAATGATAACAGTGATGAATATGTTGCTAATGCAGTTGGAAAAGACCTAGTAGAAAGAGTAATCATCTCAGAGAGAGGTAAATTTGCTAGGGTTATTGTTAAGGAAAAAAATAAGAACTTAGCAATAGGTAAGAAAGGAAAAAATGTTAGATTAGCTGCCAAGTTAACTAATTATAATATTGATATATTTACTAAAGAAGAATATAATTCAAAGTTAGCTGAAGAGAGAAGAATTACTAACCATGTTACTGAACTAGATGGTGTTACCCCTAATACAGCTCAGATTTTAAAAGCACATGGCTATACCTCTGTTCAAGATATTTATCTAGCAAGTGTAGATGAATTATGTAACTTAGGAAACATCGGAAGAAAGACTGCTGAGAAATTAAAAGAGTCTGCGGAGGCTTTCTAAGTTGTGTTGTGAATCTCACAAGCCTATTCGAACCTGTGTAGTATGTAAAAGAAAAGATAATCAGGAAAATCTACTTAGATTTCAAGTAATGGATAATAAGCTAGTTTATGATTTAAAAAGACTTTTACCAGGCAGGGGATATTATGTTTGTGATAATAACCAATGTATAGAAAAATTATCTATATGGAAACAAAAGAGATTAAAGAGGTTGCTGAAAAAACAGAAGAGAAACTAATAAGACTTCTTCAATTTGCCCAGAGAGCAGGTAAATTGAAGTTTGGCGTAGGTATGCTCAAGACTTTGAATAGAAAGATAAAAGTAATAATTATAAGTAAAGACATATCGGAAAATAATTTGAAAAAAATTACTAAATTTAATGATTCGAAAAGCCCTATTATACAGATAAGATCAATGCAAAGTATTGGTGAAAGTATTGGCCATGAACCCGTGAGTGTTATTGTAATAACCGATACAGACTTTTCGAATGGAATATTGAAATTAATAACTCACTAATTGGGAGGAATATTGTCTAATACCAGAGTACATGAACTTGCTAAAGAGTTAAAAATTTCTGCTTCTGCCTTGAAAAAGACTTTAGCTGATTTAGGTATTATAGTGAAGAGCCACATGAGCTTGCTTGATGAAGACGTAGCTAACAAGATTAGATCTATGTTTAATGCTCAAATATCAGCTAATAAAAAGCATGATAAAGAAGATGCACAACGTCAATTGAAAGCTCAAGAAGAAAAAGCAAGAGAAAAGAAAAAAGAACTTGAGGAACAAAGGGCTAATGCTGTAAAAACAGCTAAGAAAGAAGAAATAGTTAAAGAAGAAAAAGATGAAGCTAAAAGAAGTGAAAGACCTAGTAAAGCAAAAAGTGATACAGAAAATCATGCAAGACCTAGAGTTAATCACCCTAAAGAGCAAAATAAAGAAAATACATCTCCAAAGAATAGTAAAGATGAAACTAAGACTAAAACTACAGCTATACCAATTACTAGTACAGCTAGTATTTTAGCTCAGTTAAAGAAAAAAAGTCAGCCTGCTACTGCTGATTCTTACTATCATGCAGATAATGTTGAAGAAAGAAAAGCTAATCAACAAAAGAATAATGATAACAGAGATAGAAGAAGTAACTATCGCGGAGATAAGCAAAATAATGATAGACGCAAACCATTTAATAAAGATGGTGGTCGTCCTAGTTTTGATAAGAAACCAGGTTTTGCAGGTAAAGATGGTGGTCGTAAATTCGATCCTAAAAAGAGAGATTCTCATAACATCAAATCAACTGTTATTGCACCAAGTATTGCGTCAACAGATGATTTAGCTAATAAACCTGAGATTTCTAAGAAATTCGGAAAGAGTAAAAAATCATCGAAAGATTTTGGTGATACAAGCAGACACCTACAAAATAAGATTAAATCAGCAAAAAAACGTGATAAATATACTAGTATTCCTACAGAGCTTGATGAATCTCAAATCTCTAAGAATATTAAAATGACTCTTAAGAAAACTAAGAAAGTTAAGAAATATCATAAAGAAGTAAAACAAAAACTTCCTGAGGATGCAGTAGTTAAAATTACAGAATTTACTTCTGTGAGTGAACTAGCAAATATTCTTGGTGTTGCAGCAACTGATATTATTGCAAAATTCTTTGGCCTAGGTCAGATGGTTACTATAAACCAGAGATTAGATCGTGATTCTTTGGAACTTATGTGTACTGAATTTGGTATTGATTATGAGTTCGAAGATGAAGTAGGTGAAGAAATTATCTATAAAGATGCAGAAGTATTCCAAGATGCTGAAGAAGTTGAAAGACCCCCAATTGTTACTATTATGGGGCATGTTGACCATGGTAAAACTTCTATCTTAGATTATATCAGAAATGAAAATGTGGTTGCAGGTGAATCTGGTGGAATTACCCAACATATAGGTGCTTATCAGATTTCATATAACGATAGAAAAATAACTTTCTTGGATACACCAGGTCATGAAGCTTTCTCTGCTATGAGAGCTCGTGGTGCTAATGTTACTGATATTGCAGTAATAGTTGTAGCTGCTACCGACGGTGTTATGCCTCAAACAATTGAAGCTATAGATCATGCTAAAGCTTCTGGAGTTACTCTTATTATTGCTATTAATAAAATTGACCTTCCTAGTGTGAATATTGATAAGACTATTTCCCAACTTCTAGAAAAAGGTATTTATCTTGAAGGTTATGGGGGAGATGTTCTCTGGACAAAATGTTCTGCTCATACAGGCGAAGGTATTAATGATTTGCTTGATTTAATGTTGTTAACTAGTGATGTTGAAGAGTACACAGCTAAAGCAGATATTCCTGGTGAAGGTATTGTTATTGAAGCTGAAAAAGATGCTAGCATGGGTACTATTATTACTGTTTTATTACGTCAAGGAAGCATTAAAAAGGGTGATTCAATCATCTGTGGCTCTACTTATGGTAAAGTTAGAAAGCTTGAAGATGAAAGAGGTAAGGAACTTAAGAAATTAGGACCTTCTGATGTAGCTAGATTATATGGACTAAATGATGTTCCTAAAGCTGGTGATATTCTCAATGTTGTTGAATCTGATAAGGTTGCAAAAAACATATCATCTGAAAGAACAATTATCAGAAGAGAAAGAGAAAACTTCCAAAATAAGGCAAGTCTTCATAATATCTTTGATAGAATAAAAGAGAACGAAACACTTACAATAGATTTAATTGTTAAGGCTGATACAGATGGTTCTGTAGAAGCTCTTTGTGATTCATTTGAAAAATTATCTACCGAACAAATTAAGGTACAGATTATTCGTAAATCTGTAGGTGGTATTAATGAAGCTGATGTATCTTTAGCTTCTGCTTCAAATGCTATTATTATAGGTTTCCATGTTCGTACTAATGGTAAGGCACAAAAGCAAGCTGAACTTGAAGGTGTTGAAATAAAACTCTATCATATTATCTATGACGCTATAGAAGAGCTTAGATCTGCTATGGAAGGTATGTTAGCACCTAAACTAGTGGAAAAATCAACTGGTTCAGCTAGAGTAAAAGAAGTGTTTAAAATTAAAAAAGTTGGCAATATTGCAGGTTGTGCAGTTGAAACCGGTTATATCGAAAACAGTGGTAAAGCCCGTATCTATAGAAATGATGTGATGCTTTATGAAGGTAAATTATCTTCTTTAAAACACTTCTCAAATGATGTTAAAGTTGTAAAAGCTGGTACTGAATGTGGTATAGGTTTCGAAAACTTTAATGATCTCAAAGAAGGTGATGTAATAGAATCTTACATCGAAGTTGAAGAGAAACAGAAGTTGTAATATGCCATCAATAAAAATATTAAGATTACAGAAAGAATTAAAAAAGCTTTTTAATACTGTAGTATTATATAATCTTAGAGATGAACGTCTGAAAAGTGTCTTCTTTTCAGACGTTGAAGTCTCTCCAGATTTACGCCAAGCTAAAATATTCTTCTATGATAATGCTTCAGATATAGAAAAAGACCAACTTATTGAATGTTTAACAAGAGCATCAGGTCAGTTTAAAAAACATATTGCAGATGCTAAAATAATGAGAATTATTCCTGATATTAGATTCTATTATGATAAATCACAAGACAATTTGATGAAAATAGAATCAATTTTTGATAAACTAAATAGAGAAAATGATGAAAGCCAAGAAGATTAATACTTTATCTGAACTCCATACCAAACTTCATGTAATATTTGACAAAGTTAAAGCTGGAGAATCTATTGCTATCATTACTCATAACAATCCAGATGGTGATGGTTTAGCTGCTTGTTTAGGTTTAAAAAGACTTTTAGCTTCAATGAAGATGGAACTAGATATTGTTTTGCAAGGGGATTCACTTGATAAACTAGATTTCTTAGGTGTTGATAAATATACCAAAGCTCTTGAACAAGATATGGCTTATGATAATTTGTTAATCATTGATTGTCATGGATATGATAGAATTGATGAAGCAAAAATCTTAGTTGAAAGAGCTAAAAGTGTATTAGTAATAGACCATCATATCATTACGACTCTTGTTGATAATGCTGAATACTATATTGATGACCAAGCAACTTCAGTTGGAATTATCATATATCAGGTCTTGAAAGATGAACTTAGAAATGCTGATAAAGAAAGTCAAAACTATTATGCTCAAGCCATTTATACTACTATAATTAACGATACAAATAATTTCTTGAATACCAATGTTAATAAAGAAGTATTTGATGTTTGTAGTGAACTGCTTGACTACAGGATAATTCCTGCAGATATATCTATGAAATTTCTTTATCAAAAAGAAGCTAATGAATTCAAGATGATTGGAGAAAGCTTATCTACTATTAAGTTATTTCATGACAACAAAACTCTGTTATTTTTCACAACTAGGGAATTTCTTGATGAAAATAATTTAGATGATTCTGCTACATCTAAAATGACCCAATGGATAAAGGGTGTGAAAGATGTTGAAGTAGTCCTATATTACTGGGAAAAATCAAAATCTGAATATAAATTTTCCATTAGATCTGAAGTTCATAACGTGCAGGTTATAGCTAAAAAATTTGGTGGTGGAGGACATGATAAAGCTTCTGGCTTCACTGCTATTGGTGATATAAAAGATATTATTACAAGGGTGTTAGCTGAAATACAATCAAAGATTTATGGATAAACTCGGAGTCCTTTTAGTAAATAAGCCAGTTGGTATTACATCTTTTGATATAATAAGACGGCTAAGAAAAATTACGAATATTAAACAAATAGGTCATGCAGGTACTCTTGATCCATTTGCCCAAGGGTTAATGCAAATTTTAGTAGGTAAGGCTACCAAAGTAGCACAATATCTAACAAATTATGATAAAACTTATCGAGTTAAAATGCAATTTGGTATACAAACTGATACTGGAGACTCTACTGGAAGCATGGTAAAAGAAGATTTTCTTGATAATATTGAGATAGATGAACTTAAACTAAAAGAAGCAGTAGAAAATTTGAAAGAACAAGTGCCACCAGTATATTCAGCTATAAAGGTTAACGGACAGAGAGCCTATAAATTAGCTAGAAATAATCAAGATGTTGCTATGCAAAAAAGACCAATAACTGTATCTGATTTTAGTCTTGAAGACTACTCTTTTCCTTTTCTAACTTATAAATGCCAAGTTAGTAAAGGAACTTATATCCGTTCTCTTACCGAACAAATTGCTGAAATGTATGGAACAATTGCTACAACAGTACAATTAGACCGTTTATCTGTTTCTGATTCTTATCTAGAAGATGCTGTTAATTTAGATATGATAACTCCTGAGAATTGGGAAGAATATCTCTTGCCAATCGATAAATTTATAGATTGTCCAGTTATTGAGCTAGATGAAAAACAAGATTCAGATTTCTGGTATGGGAGGCTGATAAGTGTTAATAATTTTCCTGATGCTGAGTTAGTAATCGTAAAATACAACAAGCAAACTAAGGGTATAGCTAAAGTAGTAAAGTCTGTTTTACAACCTAAAAAGGTATTCAAATAATGAAAGATCTTGTTTTAACTGTGGGAAATTTTGATGGTGTACATCTAGGTCATTGCAAATTATTGGAAAAACTCCATCAGGTCGCTAAAGAATATCATAGTCAACCCTTAATCGTTACTTATCAAACCCATCCCAAAGTTTCATTGAGTGAAAAAGCTCAGCCATACCTTCTTACTACTACAAGTCAGAAAATTTCTCTTCTGCATAAATGTGGTTTTGACCATATAGAATTGCTCAACTTCACTAAAGAATTTGCAGATATGTCTCCTTACGATTTTTTAAAAACAGAATTGATAGATAAATTTCATCCCAAAGCTATTGTTTTAGGTTATGATACTAAATTTGGAAAAAATAGGCAGGGTGACTACGATTTCATAAAGGCACATGAAGATGAGTTTAACTACGAGACTTATCAAGAACCAGCTTACTATCGTAATAACAAGCTTGTAAGCTCTTCATTAATACGTGACTTGATAAAAGCAGGTCACTTGTATGAAGCTAATGATTATTTGGGAAGAAGATTCTCTTTTTGGGGAAAAGTAATTGAAGGGAAAAGACTTGGAAGAACTTTAGGTTTTCCAACAATAAATATAAAAGCTCTAACAGCTTCTCAATTAACTCCTCCCGATGGGGTTTATTTATCTCAAACACATACTAACCAAGGAAGTTACTATTCTATTACTAATATTGGTAAGAATCCAACGGTCAGTAATTCTCTTGACCAGAAAATTGAATCTTATATCTTGGATTTTAACAAAGATATTTATGGTCAGGAAGTTGAGACTAGTTTTATTAAAAAACTGCGTGATGAAATGAAATATTCTAGTATTGAAGAATTAAAAGGTGCAATTGCACATGATGTTGAAGTTTCCAGAAGGATGATTGATGAACTTAAAAAGACTATTTAATTGCTTATTTATCTTAAGCTTGTTTAACTTTTCCTTATTGTTCTCTCTTGAAAGAATCCAAACGAATGAAATAATAACCAATCAAAGAGATTATTCCTTAGCTTATTATGAGAATGAAACTGGAATTTCTCACTGGTACGGTTCAGAAACTTGGGCTGTAAAATTTGTTGCTGAAGATTTTCGACCCAATGTCCAATCTATGACAATTACTTCTGTAAGAATATATTTTCCTAGTATTCCAGATAATACAGTGAACATCAGGGCCTTTTCTTATAATGAAGATTCTGAATTTGATCCTTTGTTTGGTCAAGAAGTAACAGAATTGAACTACTTGAACTATAGTATAAGTGAAAGTGGTTGGAATGAATTTACCTTGTCAAGTCCTTATACAGGACCAGGTCTTTGGATTATAGTAGATAACATAACTAATTTCTCTAATAATTTTATGGCTACAGCTACTGGTTCAGGACATAACTCTTTCTTTAAAATTATTGATAATGGCGAAGTGGCCTTCAATAGCTTATATGATATTAATGTTCAGCAGGAACTCCTATATTCTGTACAAGGTTATTTGAATCTTGATTATGACATTGTTGCTGATTCAATAAGAGTTGAACTTCAAGAAACAAGTTTGAAGTATAGCCACGACAACCTGTGGGAATATAACTACAAGATTAGAAATTATTCAGAAGAAACTTTAGCTAATGCTCAATTAGAAATTGAAATCCAACATCCAGATCCAGAGGTTTATGAGACTAATTATACTTATGTCGATTTGACTTTGCTACCTTTGTCTGATACTCAAGGCGATGAGGAAAATCCAATTTATTTGGAACTTCCTATCGAAAACTCTCAATACAAAATTACTACTAATCTCCTTAGCCATGTTGATGGTTATTCTATGGATAATGATATGATTAAAATATGTAATTTTCAAGAAGATTCAGATGTTGCTATTATCATGAATTTTTTATCAAGTAATTATGATTCAACTATTGGCTTACTAGCTAATCAGAGAGAGATAGCTCAAGATAACTGGATGATTTATAATTACGGGATTGATGGTTCTGACCAACTCTTCTATTCTGATTATGCAAATTCTTATTATCAATCATTAGGAATTAACTTAAACCCTCTTACATTAATTAATGGGACAAAATATTTTAATAGTTTTAACTTAGAAGCTTTAGAGGAAAACCTTCTTAACAATATTTACTATATTCCTAGAGTTTTTGATATCTCTGATGAAGGTCTTGAAGAAGAAGGGTCTAGTCTCATCTACTATTCATACTTTAATTATGGACAAAGATATGTTTTTGAAACCTTTACTAATAATTTAGCTATGGATGTGTTTATTTCCCAAAAGACTAAGCATTATTCTGAAGAAGGAGATGAATTCGTTGTCAGCCAAATTAGTGATGTTTATGCTGATTTTGAAAGATTAAATGAAGATGGAGAAGGTTATTTCGAATTCTCTTATGATACGGATAGTGTAGATAGTTTATATACTAGTGAGAATGGTCAAAAATTCGCGAATGCTATAATCTATCGTCAAGATACCAATGAAATAATTAGTTTTTATAGATATACTTTGGAGAATAATATTCTTGTTTCTAATCACGATAATGAAGTGGCTAGTGCTACAGAATTACTGGCTTACCCTAATCCTGTCTCAACTGCTAATTACTTAAATTTTATCTCAACTTCAAAGAAGAATATTTCACTTATTGATATTTATAATATCAGAGGACAAAAAGTTAAGTCTGTTAAAGTAAAAGATAATAAAATCAAACTACCTGGAAATATGGCAAGTGGAATCTATTTTATAAAAGCAAAGTATGATAACGGTGAGAAAAGCCCTTTATCAAAAGTGTTAATAATGAGGAGTAAATAGATAATGAATAGAATAAATGTTAATGATTTAGCTAACTTAATAAACCAAGAGATTACTAGCTATTATATGGTTGTAGAAAAAGACCTCAGACAGGGTGCAAGAGATTATTTTCTCCGTTTAAAGTTAGCCGATTCTACTGGTTTTGTTGTTGCTAACGTATGGAAAAAAGCTCCTGAAAGATCAGAAATGTTCCAAGTGGGAGATGTGATACAAATTCAAGGTTTAGTAATAAAATACAATAAGAATATTCAAATTACAATAAATGATATTAATAATATGGAAGCTAAGGAATATGACATAGCTGAACTTGTTCCTTCAACCAAAAGAGATATTACAGAACTTACAGACCAATTCTTTGATTTTGTTGATTCAGTGCAAAATACATATTTAGCTCAACTCTTGAAATTAATTTTCGATGATAAAAAGATGTTAAATCTCTTCATTACTTCACCAGCAGCTAAGGGTTGGCACCATAACTATTCTGGTGGCTTACTTGAACATACTCTCTCAGTGACAAAAATATGCGCCTTTGCTTGTGATATGTATCCTGTAGATAGAGATTTAGTAATTACAGGAGCTATTTTACATGATCTGGGAAAGGTTTATGAGTATGATTCTGCTATTGGTATTGATTTTTCAGATGAAGGAAGATTGATTGGACATTTTGTGATAGTAGATAGAATAATCACAGAAACTGCTGCAAAAGTGGATTTATTCCCTAAAGAATTATTAATGAAACTTAGACACATGGTCTTAGCTCATCATGGAGAATATGAAAAAGGTTCAGTCAGACTACCTCAAACATTAGAAGCTCATCTTCTTCATTTAGCTGATAATATGGATGCTCAAGTAACAGGAGTTAAGCAAATTATAGAAGCTAGCTCCGATAATTCTAAATGGTCAGAGTTTGATAAATTAAATCAAAAATTCTACTATAAAGGGTAAAAGATGTTAAGAACCTCTGTATTATCTTCTGGTAGTAAAGGTAACGCTAATCTTATATTTACTGATGATACTTATCTACTTCTAGATGCAGGCTTGTCAGCTAAGAGGATATTTACAGCTATGGAAGAAATTGATGTTGAACCAAGTAAATTAAATGGCATAATCATTTCTCATGAACATAGTGACCATGTTAATGGGGCAGGAATTATTAGTAGAAAGCTTAATATTCCCATCTTTTTTTCAGAGCAAACTTATTCGTATTGTTATAAGAAAATAGGTAAATTAAACCAAGCTCCTGTATTTTTTAATGTAGGAGATTCTTTCTCTATTAGGGATATAAATATAACTTCCTTTGCTTCATCTCATGATGCGATTGATTCAAGTAATTTTATCTTCCAACAAGTCAACAATGAACAACAAAAATTAGCAATAGCTACTGACCTAGGTTTTGCTACTAAACTATTGTTAGAGAAAATCAAAGAAGCTACTACTCTTATTTTAGAAAGTAACCATGATGAAGTAATCCTTCTTACTGGTTCTTATCCTTGGGAGTTAAAACAAAGGGTTAAGAGCTCAAAAGGTCATCTATCAAATAAACAAGCTGTAGCTGTAGTTAGTCAGATAATACATAATAGATTAAACAATCTAGTCTTAGCCCATCTTTCTGAGAAAAATAATACTCCTGAATTAGCTCTTAAAGAAATGTCTTCTTATTTAAATGAAATTAAGTCTCAAGTAAACCTCTTTCTTGCAGACCAATATAAACCAACTCCAATTATTAGAGTATAGAGGAATCAATGAAATTTTATATAGAAACTTATGGCTGTCAAATGAATATAGCTGATAGTGAATTAGTCACAACTATCTTAAGAAACAACGGTTATCAGGAAGCTGAAACTCTTGATGAAGCAGATGTAATAATTTTCAATACTTGCTCTGTGAGACAGCATGCAGAGGAGAGAGTTTTAGGTAGAATCGCTAATGAAAAGTCTCGTAAAAGAAACAAAGCAGGACTTAAAATTGGGGTTATTGGTTGCATGGCTCAAAGACTTCAAGATGAGCTTATAGAAATTCAAGATGGCATAGATTTCGTTGTAGGAGTTGACCAGTATAGTGAGCTTCCATACATAATAGATGCTAAAGATGATAATATCCGAGCAGATTTTAATCAAGAGGAAATCTATAATGAGATTTATCCAACTAGACAAGGTAAACTAAATGCTTTTGTGACTATAATGAGAGGTTGTAATAACTTCTGTTCCTATTGCATTGTTCCTTATACTCGTGGCAGGGAAAGGTCTCGGCCTATCTCAGATATTTTGACAGAAGTTAGGCAAGCTGGTGAGAATGGCTATCCTGATGTTACTCTTCTAGGCCAAAATGTAAATTCTTACGATTTTGCAGGTATCAAGTTTCCTCAATTGATAAGGGAAATAAATAAAATTGAGTCTATAAAAAGAATAAGGTTTGTTACTTCACATCCTAAAGATTTATCAGATGAGCTAGTGCTAGCTATGCAAGAATCGGATAAAGTATGTAAAAATATTCATTTTGCTATGCAGAGTGGTAATTCTGATATTCTCAAAAGAATGAATCGCGGTTATACTGCTGAACATTTTTATGGAAGAATTCTAAAACTTAGAGAGTTAATGCCAGATATTGCTATAACTACTGATGTAATAGCTGGTTTCCCTGGAGAAACAGAAGAACAATTCATGGATACTTATAATCTCATGAAAAAGATAGAGTTTGATTATGCTTTCATGTATAAATATTCTCCAAGAAGAGGTACTAAAGCTGCTGAATTTACTGATCAAGTTCCTGAAGAGATAAGGCTTGAGAGATTACAGCGTCTTATTGAAATGCAAAGACAAATTACCCTTGAGAAATATCAAAAACAGATTGGATCAGTTGTTGAAGTCTTAGTGGAAAATATTTCCAAGAAATCAGATCAAGAAGTTTCTGGAAAGACTGATGATTTTAAGATTTGTGTTTTCCCTGGAAGTAGAGACCTTATTGGTCACTTTGTTAAAGTTAAAATAACAGATGCTACAGCCGGAACCCTGATAGGAGTCAGACATGAGTAAAATAGAAATGAAAGATATAATTGATAATGCTCCTAAGAACAAGAAAAGACTTATTCCTAAAGCTTATTTAATCATCTTTTCTCTTCTATGTCTAATATTTGCCAGTGTGATTATGATAATTATTAGTAATTTAATTGATTTGCCTTTCCAAGCTGGAAGTAGAAATATCTCTGTTGTTGTTCAAGACTCTGTTGATATTAAAGAAGTAAAAATTAAACAGGTCCAAGACTCTTTCTTGATTATTCTTCCTAACTCATTTTGGGACCATACTAATTATACTGATATAGATTATTCAAGAAAGACAATAGCATTAGCGGTCAATAATGTGCTGGGTTATGATGATAAATTACAGACTTGGGACTATTTTATTGCTGATGATGGACAATCTGAAATTGTATCTGTAAGAGGTAAATTAATCATGGATAATGTGAAATATGAAGCAAATATCCAGTTTAATATAATCGAAAATACAACATATTTTTATAATCTATACTTGAAAGAAGATAGGAGGAGAGCTAGAATTTTTCCCGCAACTCCTAAGCAGAAAAGTCTCTTGATACAAATGATGTATCGTTCTTAAAACTCACTAAAAATTTCAGAGGAAAAATGATAGATTTAGATAAATACAAATGTGGCTTTGTTGCAATAATTGGAAAACCAAATGTAGGTAAATCTACTTTAATGAATCATTTAATCGGAATTAAACTTTCGATTATTTCATCAAAACCACAAACAACAAGACAGTCACTTAAAGGTTTTTATTCAGATCAAGAAAAACAAATTATCTTTGTTGATACTCCGGGTTTTTTAAAACCTCGTTATGAACTCCATAATAGGATGTTAGAAATTATTAAAAACTCTTTAAAAGATTCTGATTTGATAGTCTTTATCACTGATGCTAATCATTTTCCAACTGATTATGATAAGGAACTCCTCCAAGAATTAAAATCTATTAGAAGTCCTAAAATAGCACTCTTGAATAAAATTGACTTAGTTAGTCCAGAAGTAACTCAGGAGAAGATGGAACTTCTAAAAGCTGATTTTGATAGAGTTGAAGGAATTTCAGCTCTTAAAGGTGAAAAAACCGCTCAACTCTTAGATATCTTTGCCGAAATGTTACCCTTCTCTCCACCTCTTTATGACCCTGAAGATCTCTCAGATTTACCAATGCGTTTCTTTGCACAAGAAATTATTAGAGAGAAAATCTTTCTAAACTTTAAAGATGAAATCCCTTATTCTACAGCAACTTTAATTGATTCTTACCTTGAAGAAGATGATAAAGTCGATATTACAGCTACAATTTGGATAGAAAGAGCATCTCAAAAACCTATAGTTATAGGCAAAGGAGGGGCATCTATTAAGAAAATCAGACTAGATGCTCAAAGAGAATTAAAGAAATTTGTGGGTAAACAAGTGTCTATTGAACTCTTTGTGAAAATAAAAAAGAATTGGAGAAAGAATAATTCTTCTTTAAATGAATTAGGCTTTAGAAAATAAATTAATATAATTCAAAAATAAAAGACCTTCTCTTTTGAGAAGGTCTTTTTATCTCAGAGTGTTGACAAAGTCAACTTCTCTGAGTTTTTGGTCTCTTTTTTCCAAAAGAGATCGCTAATAGATTTATTCAAATTCGAACAAAATTGTATTTAAATACATTGCCGTGAAGAGTTTGTATAAAGATATAGCGACTTTATAAATTTCTCGTTTTTTGAATATAAAATCAGTTTTTTTATCATATTTTATATTTTAAGGGTATGTTTACAGCCTGAAATAAAAGACCTTCTCTTTTGAGAAGGTCTTTTTATCTGGGATGTTAGGAGACCTATTACTGCATGATAGGTTTATTTTTATATTTTAAACTTATGAAAAATACTAAGAACATGGCAAGGCTAATAACAATCCACATGATTGAAGAAGCTGGATGCACAGCAAAAGTTGTGATTTGATAGAATAAAGTTGCTACTATCCAAGCTAAAATAGTGAGATAGCTTACGGCAAAAATAGTCCAATTCAGATTAGTCTCTCGGTAAATAGCACCTATTGCAGCTACACATGGGGCATAGATTAAAATAAATAAGAGATAAGCATAGGCTGCAAACTTATCATTATTAAAACCTTTTTGCACATAACCAACAAGGGCAGAACTTTCTTCTTCGTCTTCTCCAGTATCAATCCAACCAAATCCACTAGGGATTGCTAAGAAAGAATCTTTTATTCCAGCCCAAAAAGAGAAATCTTCATCAATCTCAGGTTCAGCTGACCAATTTGGATCACGTTGTGAATAAAGAGCATCCATAGTGCCAATCACAGCTTCTTTAGCGAAAATACCTGTGAACAGTCCTACTGTTGCAGGCCAGTTGTCATCAGTAAGTCCCATTGGCTTGAAGATAGGAGTTGTTTTTTTACCAACCCAAGTTAGCACTGAATTAGTTGAATCATCATTGCCAAAAGAACCGTCAGTGCCAATTGAATTCAAGAAAGAAACAAGTATTACTATCAGTAGAATTACCTTACCAGCTTTAATCATAAAAGATTTAAGTTTATTCCATGTGTGGAGCATTACACCATTAAAAGTAGGTACATGATAGGTAGGGAGCTCCATGACAAAAGTAGCTGCTTCTCCTTTCAAAATTGTTGATTTAAATAAAAAGCCAGAGAGAACTGCTAAAATTATTCCACTAAAATAAATAGAAAACATAATTAAGCCAGCAGTTTTGGAGAAGAAGGAGGTTATAAGTAAGGTATATACTGGTAAACGAGCACCACATGACATAAAGGGATTCATCAGAATAGCTAGCATTCTGTCCCGATTGTTTTCTAAGGTTCTAGTAGCCATGATAGCAGGTACTGTACAACCAAAACCAACAAGCATAGGAATAAAAGCTTTTCCAGGTAAACCAATTGTTCTCATAAACCTATCCATAATAAAAGCAGCCCTAGCCATATAACCTGAATCTTCTAATATAGATAAGGATAAAAAAATGAAAAAGATAGGGGGAATGAAAGTTGATAATGTCTGTAATCCACCACCAATACCATTAGCTAGTAGAGTAGTTAACCATTCCGGACTAGATAGTTTTGTTAATATTACTCTGAATCCATCTACAAAAATTGTACCGAAAAGACCATCAAAGAAATCTATGAAAGGAGCACCAACATTCATTGTTAAATAAAAGACACCCATCATGACTAATAAAAAGATTGGTATTCCTAAATATTTGTTAATAACAATTTTATCAATAATGTCTGTTACAGATTCTCTGGTAACAGTCTTGATAGTTAAAACATCTTTAACTAAACCACGAATGAAGCCATATCGTCCATCAGCAATTACAACATCAATAGGATCACCTGTATGTTTTTCAACTCTTGCGACTGCTTCATTTTTTATTTTTGAAATATCCTTACTGACATATCTTTCTGCTATCGGATCACCTTCAAGTATTTTTAAGGCTAACCAGCGTTGATTAACTTTTGAATTTTGGGCATTATCTTTAATTGTATCTTCAATTATCTTAATTTCTTCTTCTAATATACAGTCATAAGAAATATCAAATTTTGGTGGATTTACTTTACCTATGTGGTCTTTAATAACAGACTTTAATTTATTTATACCCTCTTTCTTACTAGCATTAGTAGGTATTACTACACAATCTAAATGTTTAGCAAAATGCTCAACTTCTAAGGTCATGTTCTTATCCTTTAAGGTGTCCATCATATTTAAGACAAGTACTATAGGAACATTCATTTCTATAAGCTGAACTGTTAAATATAAATTTCTTTGAAGATTAGACGCATCTAATACTTGAACTATTAAATCCGCATCTTTGCTTAGAATATAATCACGAGAAACCTTCTCATCTTCAGAGAATGCAGAAAATGAATAAATCCCAGGCATATCTACAACATCGACAGTTATATCACCATCAATATATGTACCAACTTTTTTCTCTACAGTAACACCAGGCCAGTTGCCTATGGTCTGTTTTGCCCCTGTTAGAGCATTAAAAACTGTTGTTTTACCACTATTAGGGTTACCTGCCAGAGCTATGGTGAACTTCTTCATAGTTACTCCATTTTTGTTTAATAATTATTTTATACCAAAAAAGTAGGATATGTAATAATGTCAAGAAAAATGTTAGTATTTTCTAACAAAAGGTGAGTGAGACTGTTCAATTATCAAGCCACCTTCTTCTTAAAGATGTCAATAATATTGTACATCTTTAGGTTTTCTTGATCTTGGTGAAAAATTATGATTAGTAACATATACCCTACATTGGATTGGATTTCCGATAAGACACATCTTTTTTCAAGTTGCAGTGAGTAAATTCATAAAAATCTCGGAGAGATGCAGATATAATAGGCAGGGTTCGAAGACCCTGTATTAATTAATTCAAAAAATCAAGTAAAGCCCTGGAGGGGCGACAATATTCATTTTTCCAGATTTATTTTTATAGTACTTATTATTCATAAAAAAACATGATAAAAAGAGAGCTTAACCCTTATTTACATAATCAGTAAGAGGTATTATCGCCCCTCCGGGGCTTAGGTTTTTGGGAGACTCCTTGTACAGGGTCTTCGAACCCTGCCTATTATATCTGCATCCTTCCAGGATTAATGAGGATATATTTCAATATCCGAAATTTTGACAAGAATGTATTTATAAGTCAATTTGAAAAACTGAGCTATAAATTTAAAAATGTGCATAAAATACTATAATTAACACAACAATCATCATGTCACTTCTTCAAGGATAAGCTATAAGAGGACTAGCTTGAGATTGAACAGTCTTTGTTTTACCCAAACTTCTCACATTTAAAAGACCTTGACTAAAATATTACCCCTCCTTAATTAGAAATAAACAAACAAAGGAAAAGCAATGAACAATAATTTTATAATAAAAAAACTTCGTTATGCTCTAGATTATAATGATTTTAAGTTGATAGATATCTTCAATTTAGGTGGTCTAAAACTAACAAGAGATCAAGTATGTGCTTTTTGTGCCAAAGATGAAGATGAGAATTTTCTTTTATGTGATGATAAAACTCTAGAAATCTTTCTAAATGGTTTAATTCTCTATCGCAGAGGAAAAGCTAAAGATGGAAGTCAACCCCCAGTGAATCTTGAACTAGACAATAATCAGATATTGCGAAAACTAAGAATAGCTTTAAACTTTAAGGATAGTGATATGCTTGAAGTACTAGAATTAGAAGGGATGAAGTTTTCGAAGAATCAGTTGAGTGCCCTGTTTAGAGCTAAAGATAATCATCATTATCAGCCTTGCAAAGATCAGCTTATTAGGAAATTCTTGCAAGGTTTAGTAAAGAAGTATCGTGGAAATAAGCAGAAGTCTCCTTCAGCAATTCTAGATTTTGATAACTTTTAGTTTATAGAGCATTAATGCCATATCAGCCAACTAAGGTCAAATCAGAGATACGCAAGATAATTCATGTTGATATGGATGCTTATTTTGCGGCTATTGAACAAAGAGATTTCCCAGAATTAAGGGGTAAACCTGTCATTGTGGGGGGCTCTGTTGGAGAAAGAGGAGTAGTATCTACTTGTTCTTACGAAGCACGTAAATATGGGATACACTCTGCTATGCCAGCTACTACTGCTCATAAATTATGCCCCCATGGAATTTTTGTTAGACCTAGATTTGAGGCTTATAAAGAAGCTACTGAGAAGATATTTACTATTTTTAGGGATTATTCTAATTTGGTTCAACCCATGTCTTTAGATGAAGCTTACATAGATGTAACTAATAATAAGTTAGGTATTCCTTCAGCAACTATAATAGCCAAGGAAATAAGAGCCAGAATAAAATCTGAAGTTAATCTGACAGCTTCTGCTGGGGTTTCATATAATAAATTTTTAGCTAAAATAGCTTCTGATCTTAACAAACCTGATGGTTTATGCGTCATCACACCTAAAGATGCTATCAAAGTTCTATCTAATCTCCCAATTGGAAAGTTTCACGGGATAGGTAAATCAACAACAGCCCACCTTAAAAAGTATGGAATTCATACAGGAGCAGATTTATTAAAGAAGGAATTAAGCTGGTTAATAGATAATTTTGGCAAGATAGGCTATCAATATTATTATCTTGTAAGAGGTATTGATAATCGAGAGGTAACTACAAATCATACAAGAAAATCCATAGGTAAAGAATCAACTTTTAGGATTGATATTGATGATTTAGGAGTTTTGTTTAAGCATTTAGAAAGGATAATTTCCCGTCTAGTTGAGAAGATCCAGAAGGAAGAGATTGAAGTAAAAACTATAACTTTAAAACTTAGATATACAAATTTTGAAACCCTGACAAGGGGTAAGACCCTTTCAGCTTATACTTCTGATTACCACTATTTATTAAAAGAATGTAGAAGGATTCTCATAGATACTTATGACACAAATAGAAAGGTAAGGCTTTTAGGTGTATCATTTACGAGCTTAAAACATCTTAATGCTCAATCTTGGGAACAATTATTAATAGAATGGGAGGAAAACTATGAATCTAGTAGAGTTGATAAATAATCCAAAAGTATTTAAGAAATCTTATGCTGTTGAAACCTATAATACTAGTTTTTTTCAAACAATTAAAATATCTGATCTTTTCAAGTATCTGCAAGAAGTAGCATCTTTACATTCAGAATCAATGAAGATAGGCTATTCTGATCTTGCTTCAATTAATGGTGCTTGGGTATTAACAAAGGAACTTCTTGAAATTGAGAGGCTACCAAAATCATTAGAAAGATTTACCATTCATACTTGGAGTCATAAATACAATAAAATCTTCGCCACAAGAAACTTCTTAGTTACAGACCAAGATGGTAATGTTTTACTAAAAGCTGTCTCAGATTGGCTTGTTCTTAATCTATTAAAAAGGAGAATCATTCCTTTAACAAAGGTTAATTTGGATTCTATTCAGAGTTATGACCTTAAGCTTATTTCTGAGGATCTCAGCAAGATAGAAGTTGTAAGAGAATCTTTAGTAAATACTTTTAGTAAAAGAGTAAGGTTCTCAGATATTGATATTAATGGTCATATGAATAATACCTGCTATATCGATATGGTTCTTGATTCAATAGCTGAATATTTCGATAAACGCTATCAACTAAAACTGATAAATACAAACTTCATTCAAGAAGTTAAATATCTTGATGAAATAATTATTAAAACTTATCAGCATGAGAAGCTAGTTTTTCATCATGAAATATTAACTGCTAGGGATAATAAGCAAGTCTTTACAGCTACTACAAGCTGGGAAAATTCTTAATGAAGAGATTTTACGCTCTGCTTACAATCTTAATAACTTATTTAATGCTTGAAGCAGTAAATCAATATCCTTTGGATACTGCTTATCATAACTGGGAAAATTTGGGTGATACTTTGTTAACATATCATCAGCAAAATAGACTTGTTTCAGATATTGAGATAATTGGTCAGTCAAGTAATGACAAGCTACCCATCTATGCTTTTCATATCCATAAATCACAGAAAGTGAAGAGTAAAAAGGTCAAACTTTGGGATTATAATTTCCCTGGAGATTTGCCAAAAGTGCTTATCATAGGACAACATCATGGTGAAGAACCAATTGGGGTAGAGATAGCCCTAGGTTTAATAGCTGATCTAGTGGGAAATAATGATTTAGAAGACTTAATAAAAAACTATTATTTTGTAATCATTCCAACGGTAAATCCAGAAGCTTACAAGATTGTTAATTCTGGACAATATCCACTAAAAAGAAAGAATAATACTGATTCTAATCTTAATGGGGTGTTTGACTTGAAAGTTGACGGGGTAGATCTAAATAAAAATTACCCGAGTAATTGGGATATTGCTGATTTAAATGACCCTGAATGCCCATATTATAAAGGGAATAGAGCAAGCTCAGAAGCAGAAATTCAAGCAGTTATAAAGTTAGGGGACAAGATGGATTTTGATTATGCTTTCTTTTATCACTCCTCTGCAAATGGTACTTATCCAGAGATGATTTTCTTTCCTTATCATTGGGGACTGGAGAGAAGTCAAGAGTGGAATCATATGAAAAGTATTGCAGATAGCCTTGCTATGAATCTACCATGTTTCTATAAAGATGGACATTATCATGTACATACAGGAGAAACAAGTAAATATGGTTACGCCAGAGATTATTTTTATAAAACTTATGGAACATATGCTTTTACTATAGAAGTTTCGGGTATTACTCCAAATGGAATTCCTCTCTTTATGCCCAAAAATAATGATTTATTTACTATTATCAAAAAGCATAGAAGTGCTCTGACTAATCTATTGAGAATCATAAACCCTTGATTGTTACTCACTCTATAAAAATCCAATGAATAATCGAGAGAGTAACAATCAAGAACTAAAATTGACAGAATATTCTGAGGTAATTAACTTTTTTAAACTTTTGGAACAAAATTTACATATTAAAAAAACATTACATGAAACCCAGTTTAATGACAATCTTTAGCTTATTAAGCTGATTTATACTAAGAACATATACAGACTAAATTAATAGAGGTAATGTATGACTCAGAAAAAAAACTTTTTTTGTGTAGTATTCGGATTGTTCATACTGCTAACACCAATCTTAGCTTATGGCCAATTTCAATTGGAAAATGAAAGTCGCTCAAATTTGAACATTATTTTCAAAAATCCAGATTTTGAAATCAAACAAGAAATGATTGGTGCTGCTTCTTACGACTATGTAAGTACACAATCACTAAGCCTAACAGTAGATGTTGGATCTCCTGAACTACCATTTTACTCATCAACTATCGAAATTCCTAACACTGGGAATCCATCATTAAACATCAGAGTTATTGACTCTGAAATCATTGATAATATCAATATCAAACCTTTTAGAGAGAATGAACAAGAAATTTATACTTTTAACCAACAAGTATATACAAAAGATGTATTTTATCCCACATCAATAGCACAAATCGGGGAACCTGCTATCTTAAGAAATAAGAGATTAGTATCTTTTATCATCCACCCCTTCAGGTATAATGATGCAAAAAATACATTAGAAATTATTAAGAAAGCAGAAATTGAAATTACCTTTGATAATCTCCCATCTGTAAATGAAATTACTAGGTCTTTTATCAAACCTGATGCTAGTTTTGAAAATTTCTTCGCGTCAACATTATTAAATTACCAAGCTCCTACAACTAGAGATGATTACCAAAACCCTACTATTCTGTATATTTATCCTTCAGCTTTAGAAGGTAATCCAATTGCAAGTAATCTTTTCAATTGGAGAAAAGAACAAGGTTGGACAGTCTATACTGCTAATACAACTCAGACTGGTACTTCAACTTCAAGTATTAAAGCATACATTCAAGATGCTTATGATAACTGGGAAAATCCTCCTGCTTATGTTACTTTTATTGGTGATGGCTCAGGCTCTTTCTCAATTCCTGTTTACACTATTTCTTCTTATAGTGCTGGTGGAGACCACTGGTATGGCTTGTTAGAAGGTAATGATGATTTAGAGGATATCTTCTTAGGAAGAATTTCAATTGATGATTTAATTGACCTTTCAACTATAGTTACTAAAACTTTGAAATATGAAAAAGCAACAACTATACCTGATACAACTTATTACACTAGAACTTTATTAGTTGCAGATACCACTCCATCAGGTCAATCAACTATAATTACTAATCTCTTTGTTAAAGAAATAATGAAAGCTTATAATGATGATTATACTTTCATTCAACACTTTGGTGATTCTCCATCTCCATCTTCAGTTTCAAGTGGAATGAATGCTGGTGTTGGTTTTTGGAATTACCGTGGTTGGATTGGTATGGACGGTTGGGGAACTTCTCAAGCTGCATCTTTAAACAATGTTAATAAATTAACCGTTTGTGTTATTTTAACTTGTTCAACAGGTACTTTCTATTCAGGTGAATCTGTAACAGAAGCTGTTGTCCGTTCAGGTTCAGCATCTTCACCTACTGGTGGTGTATGTTCAATAGGACTTGCTACTTCTGGAACACATACAACTTTTAACAACAACCTTAATGGCGGTATCATGGGCTATCTCTTCCAAGAAGATGGTTGGACTATGGGTGCTGCAAATAATCGTGGAAAATTCCACCTTTGGGAAGCTTACGGTGTATCAAAACCTGAAAGAGTTAATTTCTTCTCTACTATCTGTAACTTAATTGGTGATTCAGCTCTAAGAGTTTATAAAGAACAACCTAAATATTTCGATACTGAATATATCCAAGATATTGCTTTAGGAACTGACCAATATAAAGTCAAAACTACTGAAGATGGTTTCCCTCTTACTAATGTATGGGCAACTATTAATATTGGTGAAGACTATTACACTGGTTATACAAATTCTTTAGGTGAAATTTTCTTTGATATTCCTACTGATGCTAGTGGTCAAGGAACATTAACCGTTACTAAAGAAGGTTATCAACCTCAACAATATGATTTAATATTTGGTTTAGAAGCTCCTGTTGTAAATGCAAGTTCTTTCACTATATTAGAAAATTCAACAGAGGTTGATTACTTACTCCCTGGTCATGATTATAACTTGACAGTTGAAGCATCTAATACTGGTTCTGCTGATGTTACTAACATCTCTGCTACAATATCAGCTATTTCTAATGGTATTGTAATTAGTAATGCAACAGCTGACTTTGGTACTATCTTACAAGGTGGGAATGCTGAAAATGCAACTCACTTTGAATTCTCAGTACCTAACATGGCTTCAGAAAATGATATAGAATTCAGAATAATCTTCTCAAATGCTACTTATAGCTGGGAAAGAAAAATTGCTCTTCCTATTCATAGTCCACTTATCCAAGTTGTTGATTATGAACTAGTAAATACTGACTTTGGCCCTGGAGAAACTTCAGTAATCAATCTTGAAGTATTCAACTATGGTAACGGATCTTTAGAATTAGCAAACGCTATGTTAACTACAACAGATAACAGACTCACAATAAATAGTGATGAAGTTCTTCTTGGAGCTCTTGCTAGTGGTGGAACTGGTTCAGCTGGATTTAATATAACTGCTTCAGAAGACCTATTACCTGGTGATTTAGTTCCAATGATTCTTGAAATTTCAGATGGTGGCTTTGAGACAGCTGCTTATTTCAGTCTTCAAATCGGTACAGCTTCAGTTACTGATCCATTAGGTCCAGATGCTTATGGATATTACATTTTTGATTCAGATGATACTGAATATGATGAATGTCCAGAATATGATTGGATAGAACTTGACCCAGGTCAAGGTGGTGTTGGAACTCTTATTTCTCTTCCAGATAATGGTGATAACCAAGAACAAGTTGAAGTAGTTGACTTACCTTTCACCTTTAGATTCTATGACGTAGATTATGATCAAATTTCTATCTGTTCTAATGGTTGGATTGCTATGGGTGAAACTGAACAAGCTACTTTTAGAAACTGGAGACTTCCTGGTCCTCTAGGTGCATCTCCTATGATTGCTCCTTTCTGGGATGACCTTATTACAGGTTCTTATGGTGAAGTTTTTGTAGCTCATGATCCTGCAGAACACTACTTTGTTGTTACTTGGAATGACTGGAGAAATCACTATTCTTCAAGTTATGAAGAAACTTTCCAAGTTATTTTATATGACCCAGAATACTATGGTTCATCAACAGGCGATGCTCCAATTAAAATACAATACAAAGTTATTAATAATGTTGATAGTGCTGGTGGTAATTCACATGGTGAATATGCTACTGTAGGTATCGAAGACCATACTGGTACTGTTGGTTTAGAATATACATATAACAACCAATACCCACAAGCAGCAAAAGTTCTTGAAAATGAAATGGCACTCTTTATTACAACTAAGATTGGTCAGTTACCTCCATTTGTAACTAACCAACCAAATGATATTACTTTCGAAGAAGACCACTCTGATGCATCTATTGATCTTTATAATATCTTTAAAGATCCTAACAATGACATCTTAGAGTTCTCATTCTCTGATTCAGAAAACTTATCTTTTGAAGTTAATGATGAAGGTTACTTAGTTGTTACTCCTGCTGATAACTGGCATGGAACTGAAAGTGTAACTATCTATGCAGAAGATGGCGTAACTGAAATGGTAGTTTCTGTGTCATTCCTAGTTGCTGTAACTCCTGTTAACGATAGACCATCTCTTCAAGCTAAATTCCCTGAAACAACTAACTTCCAATCAACAAATAACTTTGTAAGTTTTGGTGTTGATATTCTTGATGTTGATAGTGAATTGTCTTATGAATGGAAAATTGATAACGAAGTTATTGAAGGTGAAGTTTCTGATTCTCTAGATTTCACTTTTGATAGTGTTGGCGAATACCAAGTTAAATGCTATGCTTCTGATGTTGACTTTACTGTTATAGCTACATGGAATGTTACAGTTCCTGTATCTAATGATGTTCAAGTTGTTGCTGTTAATGAACTAGGTCAAAATACACCTAACCCATTTAACCCTTCAACAACTATTAACTTCTCTCTTAAACAGAACAGTGATGTATCAATTGTTGTTTATAACGTTAAGGGCCAGAAAGTTAAAACATTGGTGTCAGATAACTATAAACAAGGTAATCATACTATAGTTTGGAATGGAATGGATGATAATAATAGACCTGTTTCTTCAGGTGTTTACTTCTATCGTATGGTTTCAAATGAATTCCAAGCTACTAAAAAAGCTATTATGATGAAATAAAACACTTTCCTTATGGAATGTGTGAATGATAATAAAGCCTCGCTTAGCGAGGCTTTTTTTTGAACCTAAAAATGGTAATTTTTGGTGAAATTATACTATGATTTTGGCTCTACGGTCCGACAACAAATACTTTCCCCGGTCTACTACTCGACCACCCCTCTAACTGGGAACTCGGGCATCCTGCCCGAACTAGGTGTTAAAATACCCCTCTAACTGGGAACTCGGGCATCCTGCCCGAACTAGGTGTTAAAATACCCCTCTAACTGGGAACTTGGGCATCCTGCCCGAACTAGGTGTTAAAATACCCTCTAACTGGGAACTCGGGCATCCTGCCCGAACTTAGTGTTAAAATACTCTCCCCGGTCTACTCGACCACCCCTCTCAGGCGCTCCAAGGAGCTGAAAGGGGTTAATACTCTTCCTGGTCACAAAAACTATAATTTTGACCATAGATGGGTGTAAACAATATGTACGCCACTCTAAAATTCTAATTCACCAATTAGGTTAAATTGGAGAGAGACTAAATTTTACTGGACAGTTTTATAAATGCATAATAAATTTGCGAAAAGAGGTAAAAATGACTTTTGATCAGATGTATAAAATTCTTGAGGCTCGCTTTAAAGAGTTTCCTACACCCGTTGTTGATTTTATTGAAGTTCAAACAAAAGATCCATTTAAGATTCTTGTAGCTACTATTCTTAGTGCAAGAACTAAAGATGGAACAACTACTAAGGTATGTAAAGAATTGTTTAAAAGAGTAGCTAATCCTCAAGATTTAGAAGAGATTTCTTTTGCAGAACTAGAGAAAATTCTTTATCCTGTAGGTTTTTATAAACATAAAACTGAATATTTAAAAGCACTCCCTAGTGTCTTAAAAGATAAATTTAATAATCAAATCCCAGATGAAATTGAGGATTTAGTAAAACTTCCAGGGGTTGGAAGAAAAACTGCGAACTTAGTCCGAGCTATTGCTTTTAAAAAGCCAGCAGTTTGTGTTGATGTTCATGTACATAGAATATTCAACAGATTAGGCATGATTAGAACTAAGAATCCTTTAGAAACAGAGATGACCTTACGTAAAGAGTTACCTATTAAATACTGGATTCACTTTAATTCATACTTTGTTGCTTTTGGACAAAATCTTTGTACTCCGCTAAGACCAAAATGTAGTCAATGTCCAATCTATGACGGTTGCCAAAGAATAGGAGTTAAAGATTCACGCTAGATTATACATTGAAAATAACCTATGTGTAAATTAGTTTAAGCTTTTGATAAATTAAGCCTAGATCTTTTGAACAAAATCCTTTACTGTATAATCGTAGTTAAGATGGTTGATAGGCATATCTCCAATATTGTCTAACATTTTCTTCTTGATAAGTTTGTTGATTATTTCGCTAATGAATAATTCAAGACCAGTTAAGTAGGGAAACTCTTCTTTGTGTTTCATAGGCATTTCAAATTTTCCTAAGAAAAAATCATGCTCAGATTCAAGAAGTGCTTCAAGTTTACCAACATGGTATAGGATATCAATATTAATGTTATTAATGGTCAAGATATCATTATCAAACTTTAGCTGAAAAGCATAAGTATTATTATTATTTATAAACTCGCACATTCTTGGAAGGAATCTTTTAAACAATTCGATTCTAAATTGATTTTCTACAGAATTCATTTTTTGCTCCTTAACTTTTCTCTTTCTTAAATTATAGTTAAATAATCGATACAAGCAACAATTATCCCAATAAAGCTCTACTGCACCTTTCGGTTAAACCCAGATTGTGCAATAGAGCTTTAGTAATACTTCGCTAAAGCTACGTATCACAGGCGAAGAGTGCATATTCTTTTAGCAAAATCCCCTTCTTTGAGGGGGATACAGGGGGTGATTCCTTAACTACGCATATAATATATATATTCGGAAGAATTATGTAAGTTACTTTTGCAAAAGAATATAGTGCTATTCTCAAAGATCTATTGCATTATTTGGGTTAAATAGTCTTTATCTGTAACTAATACTGGCAAGTCCGTTTCACTTAATAGATGAAGATAAAAATTTAATTTTTATTGACTCAAATGTTAGTTATTAATAACTTGATAAAAATAACCCAAAAAGAGGTAGTTAATGAAAGGAAAAGTGAAATGGTTCAATGAGAACAAGGGATATGGCTTTATTCTATCAGATGATAATGTAGAATACTTTGTACATTGGAAAAGTATTGTTACCCCAAATCCTATGCAACAAAAGATTCTTATCCAAGATGAAAGAGTCGAATTTGATACAATCGAAACACCTAGAGGAATTCAAGCAATAAATATTATCAGAGTAGATGCTCAATAGTGAGGATATTTTAAACTAAGGCAATGAAACTTCTTTTATGAAAGCAAGTGAAAAAATAGACTTTTTACCAATATCTCGCAAGGATATGCAGGCGAGGGGGTGGGAGCAGTTAGATATAATCATAGTATCTGGTGATGCTTATATTGACCATCCCAGTTTCGCTGCGTCTGTGATTGCTAGAAGTCTAGAAGCTAGAGGTTATAAAGTCGGCATAATAGCTCAACCTAATATAGACTCATTAGATGATATTCAATCCTTAGGACAACCTCGGCTTATGTGGGGTATAAGTGCAGGTAATATGGATTCTATGGTTAATCATTATACTGCTCAGAAGAAACTTCGTTCTGAAGATGCTTACACTCCTGATGGTAAAATAGGTCTTAGACCAGATAGAGCTTTGATAAGATATACCAATTTGATTAAACAAGTAAGCAAAGATAAACCTATAATAATAGGGGGAATAGAAGCTTCTATGCGAAGGATTTCCCATTATGATTATTGGAGTAATAAGGTAAGGAATTCAATATTAATAGATTCTAAAGCTGATATCTTAGTCTATGGCATGGGGGAGAAAATAATCCAAGAAATCGCAGATAAACTCAATGCTGGTTTTCCTGTTGAATCTTTGCAAAATATTAAAGGAACCCTCATATCAGTAGCTGAAATTGATAATTCAACACCATTCAAATTATTACCAGATGCAGAACTTTGTTCTGATAAAAATACTTTCTTAAAGCTAACTCAGATTTTCCAGAATAATTATTCATCTTCTATCATTTATCAAAAATATAATACAAGATATATTAAGCATAATTTACCAGCAGAAGTCCCTACTAGCCAAGAGTTAGATGAAATTTACTCCCTTCCTTTTGTTAGAGATGTTCACCCTGTTTATAAAGGCAAAAGTCTTAAAGCTTGGGAGCAAATAAGAGATTCAATTACTGCTCATAGAGGATGTGGCGGAGGGTGTAATTTTTGTGCTATTGGTTATCATCAAGGGAAGAAAGTAGCCTCGAGAAGTCCACTTTCTATAATTAGAGAAGTTGAAGAACTTACCAAGAAAGCTTATTTTCATGGAACTATCTCCGATGTTGGTGGTCCTTCGGCTAATATGTATGGTATGTCATGCAAATTAAAAGATGGTCTAGTTTGTAAAAGGTCTTCCTGTCTTTATCCTGAAATATGCAATAACTTTGATTATAATCATGAAGAATATATAAACTTACTAGACAAAGTTTCTAGTCTTCCTGGTGTAAAAAATCTTTTCATAGCTTCTGGTATCCGTTTTGATCTGGCTCTTAAATCCCCAAGATTTATTAAAACTATTACTAAAAAATATATTGGTGGACATCTCAAATTAGCTCCTGAACATACTGTTGCTAGAGTTTTAAAATTAATGAATAAACCAGATATCTCCTTATATGAAGAATTTTCTAAGCAATTTTTAAATTATTCTAGTCAGGTTGATAAAAAACAGCAAATCATCCCCTATATCATAGTAGGACATCCTGGAACTAGTCTTAAAGACGCAGTTAAACTAGCCCTTTATTTAAAGAAGAATAACTTAAGACTGGAACAAGTGCAAGAATTTTACCCAACACCAATGACCCCAAGTACAGCTATGTACTATACTGAAAAAGACCTGTATTCAGGTAAAAGCATCTTGGTGGCTAAGGGTAGGGATATTCGCTTGCAAAAAGCTCTTGTGCAATGGTTCATTCCTGCTAACAAAAAATACGTCATAGAAGCTCTTAAATCACTTGGAATGCTTAATCTTCTTGATGAATTTTATCCTAGTAAAAATAATGATGATAAACAAGTAAATAGTAAGAAGAATACCAAGAATTATACAGTAGGTCCAGGAAAAAACAAGAGAAAGAAGAAAAGATGAAATTATATTTGACATATCAGACAATATCTCAGATTTTATTTAAAAGAAAACTTGTGGAGTAATGAATGTTTAGAGTTGTTTTGATAATGTTAATTTTAATGGGGAATATAATTTTACTAGGAAATGAACTTGCAAATAACGATGAAATAACTCAAAAAGAAAATGAGCTGAAGTCAAAAAAAGACCAGATTGATTCTCTCAAGGAAGATATAAAAAAATTACAAAAACAAGCAGATGCTCTAAAAAATGACCAAACTTTAACAAAGAAAGAAAAAGAAAGAAAAAGTAGAAAATTAAAACAATTAATTAAAGATAAAACTTATTTAAAAAACAATTTACAGTGGTGGGTAAACCAAGCTGAAACTGTGGAAAGTGATTTAAGTCAGAAAAGAAATGAATCATATAAAACTAAGAGTAATTTCCAAAGTCTACAAAATAGCTATGAAAAAGAGTTAATAGCTTTGTTCTTATTAAATAAACCCCAAGCAGATAATGATAATATCCGGAAAAAAATGCTCTTAAAAGCTTTAATGACCTACCAAGAAGATGTAATTTTTAAACTAGATACAAGCTATCTTAATACTCAAAATGTAATTGCTGAAAATGAGGACAAACTATCTAATATTAATGATAAGATAGAATCAAAGCAAAAACAACAAGATGAAGTTGATCAAGAATACAATGAATACAAGGCTGTTACAGATAAATTAGAGAGTAAAATAGCTAGTTTGAGTGAGAAGGAAGCTAAGGTCCTCAAACAACGTAAAGCACTTATGTCAGAAAAAGAAAGACTAGAGAAAGAAGCCTTAGAACTTGAAACATTTATAGATAATTTGATAAAAGCAAGGGATGATATTGATGCTACAAAACTAGTAAATAATATTTTGATAAAAAGACCTTGTCAAGGAAACATAATCAAAGAATTTGGTGCTAAACTTAATCAGTTATCTAAAGTAACTAGTAAAGGTTTAGAGATAAATGCTCCTCCGGGTAGTCCTATAGTGGCTGTTTATGATGGACAAGTTATTTTTAGCGGACTTGTACCTTCAAGAGGACAAGTAGCAATTATTGATCACTTAAACGGATTTGTTTCTGTTTATGCTAATAACAGTTCTCTTGTAGCAAGTAAAGGACAAGAAGTAAAGCAAGGTCAAAGGATAGGTGTCTCTGGAACAGATTCAGAAGGACGACCAATTGTATATTTTGAACTAAGAAAGAATGGAAATCCAGTTAATCCTAAGATATATTTTGTAAAATAAACTAAAAAATGATAAAAAACTAAGGTCAGGAGCTAGATTGAAGCTTTATAAAGATATAAAATTTAAACATGTAGAAAAGATGGTTGAGAAATCTTTCCAACCAAATAGTGTCTTTTTTCATCATACTGGAAGTATGTTTGGTATGGGGGCAAGCATTGATAGTCAAGAAGCATTAGATAAAATTGCCAAACTTAAATCAAGAGATTCAAAAAAAGGATTCATTGTTCTTGTCTCAAATCTAAATACCATTCTTGATGCTATTGATGAAGCTTCTCCAAGGATTATCAGGTTACTAGAACAGTATTCTCCAGGTAATCTTACTTTTGTTCTGAGGTGTTCCGACCCCAGATATTCCAAGGTAGCTGAAAATGGTTATGTAGCTTTCAGAATACCTCAAAATCCGATACTTTGCTATTTTATTGATAAGATTGGGAGTCCAATAGCTTCAACTAGCATTAATCAAAATGCTTTTCCTCCTGAATCCGACTTAAAAATTATTGTAAAAAAATATATGTCTTGGTTTGATTTTGGTTTTACACCTTACAAGACCTTTAGGTTCGCTGATGACCAAGCTTCTACTATTATTAAACTCTCTGACAAAATTGAATGTATTCGAGAAGCTTCACTTCCTTTTTATGAGATTAAGCAAAGTTATGAAAAATCAATGATACTTTTTGTTTGCACTGGCAACGTTTGCCGTTCGCCAATAGCTGAGTATCTATTAAAAAAGAAAATAGAAGATGAAAATTTACCTTTTAGAACCGCTTCAGCTGGAGTTCTTCAAGATGGAATGGTCATTTCTGCCAACTCTTCAGCCTTGCTACTTGAAGCTAGTATTGATGCTACTAGCCATCTTTCAAGAAAATTAACAGAAGATATTGTCAGAGATAGTTGGCTGATTCTGACTATGGAAGAGAGTCATAAAGAATTTTTTGCTAAGAAATTTCCCCAGTATAGACATAAAGTATTTACTCTTTTAGAGTTCTGTGGAGGAGAGGGAGATATTGATGACCCTTACCAAGAAAATATTGAAAAATACAGAACTGCTTATAAGATTATTGAAAAGAATGTTAACTGCTTAATAGATATATTAAAAAAAGAGGTAATATAGATGATTGAACCCAAAATTACTCCTGAGATAGTTCAAGAACATGGGATTAACCAAGAAGAATGGAAACTTATTTTAGATACTTTAAAAAGAGAACCAACCTTTACTGAATTAGGAATTATTTCAGTTATGTGGTCTGAACATGCTAGTTATAAGAATTCAATCAAACTTATTAAAACACTGCCTAGAGATGGCCAAGCTATGTTAGCCAAAGCTGGCGATGAGAATGCAGGTGTTGTTGATATAGGTGATGGCTTAGCTGTGTCCTTCAAGATTGAAAGTCATAATCACCCATCAGCAGTTGAACCTTACCATGGTGCTGCAACAGGTGTTGGTGGAATCCTTAGAGATATTTTTACTATGGGAGCTAGACCTGTAGCTGTTCTTGATTCCTTGAGATTTGGCAACCCAAATAGTCCTAATGTCAAATTCCTTATGCATGGTGTTGTTGATGGCATTGCTGATTATGGCAACTGTTTTGGTGTTCCTAATGTTGGAGGAGAAGTATATTTTGAAGATAGTTATACTGGTAATCCACTTGTGAATGCTATGGCCGTAGGTGTGCTTAAACATGAAAACTTAGCAAAATCTGGAGCAGAAGGTCCTGGTAACTATGTTATGTATGTTGGTGCGAAAACTGGTAGAGATGGTATTCATGGTGCAACTTTTGCTTCAGTTGAGCTCACAGATGAGTCAGAAGAAAAGAGAACAGCAGTTCAAGTAGGTGATCCTTTTATGGAAAAATTACTTCTAGAGGCTACTTTAGAAACTATTGAAGCTGGAGTAATTGTAGCTATCCAAGACATGGGAGCAGCAGGTTTAACATGTTCGAGTAGCGAAATGGCAGGGAAAACAGGAGTTGGTATTGAACTTGATGTTAACTTAGTTCCCAAACGTGAAAGTGGTATGACACCATACGAAATTATGCTCTCTGAATCTCAAGAAAGAATGCTCATGATTGTTACTCCTGAAAATGTTGAAAGGGTTCAAGCTATTTATGAGAAATGGGACCTTCATGCAGAAATCATAGGAAAAGTAACAGATGATGGTATGCTAAGAGTCAAAGAAGGAGAACAAGTTAAGGCTGAATTACCTGCTAGATTTTTAGTCCTTGGTGGTGATGCTCCTCAGTATGAACGTGAGACTAAAAAGCCTGATTACATTGATCAAGTTCAACAAGCTGATTTATCAGATATTCCTGAACCTAAAGATTATAATAATGCTTTATTAACTCTTTTATCATCATATAACATTGCTTCAAAAAGAAGTATTTATAATCAATATGACCACATGGTACAGATTAATTCTATGGTAGAGCCAGGTTCAGATGCAGGTGTAGTTAGAGTTAAAGATACTAATAAGGCTCTCGCTTTATCAACTGATTGTAATGGAAGACACTGCTGGCTAAATCCTTATGAAGGTGCTAAAGGAGCAGTTGCTGAATCAGCACGTAATGTTGTATGTAGTGGAGCTAAACCTCTTGCTATTACCAACTGTCTTAACTTTGGTAATCCATATAAGCCAGAAGTATATTGGACTTTTGCTGAAGTAATAAAAGGTATAGGTGATGCATGTAGAGCTTTTGATACTCCTGTAACTGGTGGTAATGTATCTTTCTATAATGAAAACCCAACCGGAGCTATTTATCCAACTCCAACAATTGGTATGTTAGGTTTAGTTACTGACAATACTAAGATTATGGATCAATATTTTAAAGATGATGGTGATGTAATTATTCTTTTGGGAGATAAAGCTGATTCACTTGCTGGTTCAGAATTCTTAAAAGAAATTCATGGAAAGATTTTAGGTAATGCACCTGTTGTTGATTTAGATAAAGAGAAGAGATTATATGAAATAGTATTAGATCTTATTGATAAGGGATTAATAAAATCTGCTCATGACTGTTCTGATGGTGGTTTAGCTGTTGCTATAGCGGAATCTTGTTTCTTGCCAAACTCAAGTGTAAAAGGTGCAATAATTGATATTGATTTTGAAAATAGACCTGATTATGAACTTTTTGGAGAAAGCCATTCCCGAATTGTAATTTCTACAGTTGCTGAAAACATTCCAGCTATAACAGAAATTTGTGAAGATTTCACTTGTTCAGTAATTGGTGAAGTGAGTGGAGATTCATTTAAGGTTAATGATATCATAGATATACCTAAAGAAGAACTTTTCTCAAGTTGGTATAATAGTATTAAATAATATTTGACAGAATCTAAAAGAGACACAATATAGTTTTTGTATTGTGTCTCTTATTTATATAAGAGAAAAAATAAAATAAGTTTGGAGGAGGAATGAGAATGAACTTTTTCTTTTCAACTGCTTTTTGGGGAATTTTATTAATACTCTGGGGACTTTCCTTAGTATTAAAAGCTTTTTTTCCTAGTATAAGATTTCCATTAGGTACAGTGTTTATATCAATTTGTATAATTATCTTTGGTGTACAGCTTCTTATTGGAGGCTTTGGAACTAAAAGGAATAGGATAAACCGGAGAGTAAATCATGGTTATACAGAACATATTTCTGAAGAATACTCAGAAGAACTTAATGTTGTATTTTCCACAGACTCTTTAAGATTAACAAATATAGATGTAACAAGTCAAGATAGATATATTGATGTTACAGCAGTATTTGGCAGAGCAATTATATATGTTTCGAGTCAAACACCTGTTAGAATAGAAGCTGACGCAGTTTTTGGTAAAGTTTATAAGGATTCGAAGCTGAAATGGGCAGCAAACAATGAAACAGCATTAATTATTGATGCTGATGCAGTTTTTGGTTCAGTAGATATCATCGTTCTTGATTAAAAGTATGAAAAGAATTCTTGGTATTGTAATTACTTTACTAGTGATATTCTCATTGCCAGCCAATCAAGCTAAGATTGGCTTAGCTTTGAGTGGAGGGGGAGCAAGAGCTTTTGCTCATATCGGCTTATTAAAAGTTATTGATGAAATAGGTTTAGAAGTTGATTATGTCTCAGGCACATCTTTTGGAGCTTTAATTGGAGCTCTATATTCACTAGGGTATTCAGGTAAGGAAATTGAAGCTATCTTTATGAAACTTGATTTTAGAAGCAATATTGATGATTCAATTAGTAGAAAAGACCTCTTTATTGAGGAGAAAAGATGGCTTGAATATGGGGCAGCTAATTTCAATATTGATGAAAATTTATCATTAGATATGCCTATTGCTATTCTATCTGGCAATAATATGTTACAGAAACTTGCTAAGCATCTTAATACTGGAGCATATTATGAGAATTTTGATGAATTTCCTATTCCATTTAGATGTAATGCAACTAATTTAATCACTGGCCAAGCAGTTACTTTCAGTGAAGGTAATTTGATAGACGTTGTCCGTGCATCAATGGCCTTTCCAACTTTACTAGAACCATTTGAAGTTGATAATCAGCTTTACATAGATGGTGGCGTTAAGAATAATCTACCAGTGCAAGCTTTAATTGATATGGGAGCAGACTTCACAATTGCTAACAAAGTGAGTACACCATTAAAAGACAAGGGAGAATGTGAGGATTTTATTGCAGTTTTAAATCAAACAATTAATTTGAATATGAATGTTTGGGTTGAAGAATCTATAAAAAAAACTGATTTGCTCATAATTCCACAATTAGATAATTACTCAAATTCAAGTTTCGAAAATGCAAAAGAAATAATTCAGTTTGGGGAAGATGCAGCAAGAGAGAAAATTGATGAATTAAAGAGCCTTGTTAAAGAAAGGAAGAAGTTAAGCAGTAAAACTAATACATACAGAATTCCTAAAAGAATATTCATAAATAATATTACAACTTCAGGTAACAAAACAATTCATGATAGCAAAATCAAACTCTTTTCTGGATTAGAAAATAATAACTTCTATACTTATTCAGAAATCCTTGAATCAGCTATGAAATGTTATAATACTAAGCATTTTGTCTGGGTTTACCCAAAACTACATTATAACCAAGGAAAGTATGACCTCGAATTAGTTACTAAAGAGAGGGGAAATTCACTTATAAGTTTTGATGCTATTTATGACACTTCAGATGATCTAATAGCAAGAATAACTACAACTATGAATAATCTCTTACAGAAGAATTCCAAGTTTATCACAAGCCTTCAGCTGGGAGGAATAAACTCCCTTAAAATTGATTATGTTAAGAATTTTGGTGACCTATATGGTGCTTATTATCATATCTTTCCTCATCTCCAAGAAAGTAAATTATATTATTATAATGAAGATGGGGATAAAAGTGTTAGAATAAAAAAACTTGAATATGGTTTAAAGTTAGGACTTGGTTTTTTTATAAAAGATATCCTGGTGGGGGAGGGCTATTCCTTTGGATATAGATCAAATCTTTATCAAGATGTTGCTCAATTAGATTTACAGCAAAGAAGATTTGGGGCAGCAGGTTTAGGCTTTAAAGCATATCACGAAAGTTTAGATGATATTTATTTTCCAAGTGAAGGTAATAGAGTCATGTTGTCTTATCAAAAATCTTTCCAAGGTCAGATATCTGAAGAATCATACGAAAAGGTATATATAGATCTATTCAAATCTTTCAAATTATGCTCTTGTTTATCTTTGCAGGCAGGAATTGAATCTGGATTATTCATAAATGCAGAATTAGGTAACACCTTCTCTCCTTATGAGATTGGAGGTATTGATTCCTTTACTGGTATAGATAAACATGGTTTAAGTGAAGAAGCTTTTCAAATAAATAGACTAGGCCTACAATATAATTATCAGAATAGATTTTTTGCCACTTTAAGTAGTCAGTTCCTCTACAAGGGAGAAATTGATGATTCTGCAGAATCTCTAACTTCTGATAAGGTATTAGATTTGACTCTTGGATATAAGACTCCCTTAGGTCCACTTAGATTAGCTATAGCTTATGACTTAGATTCAAGAATTAATTACTTTTTAGCTTTTGGTTTTACAAAAAATATGTTCAAATTTTCAGAATACTAGGAGGATAAATGATTCCTGTAATTGACTTGCATGCCGATACTTATATGAAGAAAGATCTTTTCACTACTTTACCTTGGTTACGCAAGGCTTATTTTAAAATGCCTTCTCAACCCTCTAAAGAAGTTCAGATAACTGAAGATATAACTAAAGAAGCCTTAGTTGGTGGCAATGTCCGACTGCAAACTCAATCACTTTTTATTGGTCAGCTCGGAATTACAAATCCACTTCATAATGGTTTAAAGATGATATCACATATCAAACAAGATATCAAAAGAGATATCGACCTTTATCAATATTTTTCAGCTTCTGACTGGGAGAATAATAAAGATAAATACGGAACTCTAATATCTATAGAAGGACTTGAGTTAATCGAGAATGATTTAGATTTACTAGATATTTTTGTAGAATTAGGAGTGAGGATTATAGCTCCAACTTGGAATAGAGCTCTACCTTATGTAGGATCAGCAACTGAACCTTATGGTATTCTTAAACACGGACAGTTTCTTGCTAACAAAATCAATGAATTGAAAGTGATTTTTGATGTATCTCATATATCTGATCAAGGATTTTGGGATTACTTAGATTTACTTGAAGTACCAATAATTGCCTCTCATTCAAATTATAGAGCTCTTGTTCCTCATGAAAGAAATCTAAGTGATGATATGATTAAAGAAATAAATAAACGTGGTGGAGTAATGGGCTTGAACTTCTATCCTGACTTTATTGAAACTGCTGATATGAAAGTTTATGAAGATTATCCTAAAGGCTATTCTGCAATATATCAGATGTTAGATGTAATAGCTTCTAAATTTGGTGATGATGTTTTGGCTTTAGGGTCTGATTTTGATGGTATTTCAAAATATCTTGATGGTGTTAAAAATCCTGGATTCTATCAAGATTTTGCTATTTTCTTGAGAAAAAGAAATGTTTCAATTGATACGATTGAGAAGTTGTTTTATAAAAATGCTCTTAGAGTATTAAAGATGGTCTAGAATTTTATGAAAAGATGTGATTGGTGTTTATCTGACCCTCTTTATAAAGAATACCACGACAAAGAATGGGGACTTCCCTTACATGATGACCAGATGCTATTCGAATTTCTAGTTCTAGAAAGTATGCAAGCTGGACTTAGCTGGCTTACTATCCTTAAGAAGAGAGATAACTTTCGTAAAGCTTTCGCAAATTTTGAAATAAGCAAAGTTGCTAATTTCGATGATGTAAAAGTGCAAGAATTATTACTTGATGCGGGGATTATTAGAAATAAACTGAAGATTAATGCGGCAATTAATAATGCCCAAGAGATTTTAAAGATTCAAAGTGAATTTACTTCTTTTTCTAAGTATATCTGGTCTTTTGTTAATGATAAACCTATAGTTAATGAATTTACCTCTATCGATCAAATTCCAGCATCTACTGAGCTTTCTGACAAGATTTCAAAGGCTTTAAAGAGAAGAAATTTTAAATTCATTGGAACTACTATTATATATTCATTTATGCAGGCTATAGGAATGGTAAATGACCATATTATCTCCTGCTATAGATATAATGAGGTCCAGAAAGCTAATAAAGAGTGATTTCTCTTTCCAGATTATTCTTGACTTTAAACTTGCCATGAAATAAGTCTACTAAAAATTACCCAAAGGAAATAAGATGTATAATAGTTTTAAAAATAGCCAAAATTTTTTTCTATTAGCTGGACCCTGTGTTATCGAATCTGAAGATCTAGTATTGAAAATAGCTGAGAAGATTAAGCAGATAACAGAAAAGTTAAACATCCCTTATGTTTTTAAAGCTTCTTATAAAAAAGCCAATAGAAGCTCTTTAGACTCTTTTACTGGTTTAGGTATTGATGAAGGACTTAATATCTTAGCTAAAGTTAAAACTGAATTTAATCTTCCTATTGTAACAGATGTTCATGAAACTAATGAAATTAACTCAGTAGCTCAGGTTGCTGATATTATACAAATCCCTGCTTTCTTAGCAAGACAAACAGATCTCCTTCTTGCTGCTGGCAAAAGTAACAAAATTGTTAATATCAAAAAAGCCCAATTTATGGCTGGGGAAGATATGTATGCTGCTTCTCAGAAAGTTCTTTCTACTGGAAATAGTAAAATAATGCTTACAGAAAGAGGTTCCTCTTTTGGTTATCATAATTTAGTAGTTGATTTCAGAAATTTTGCTATTATGAAAGAAGCAAATTTCCCAGTCATATATGATGTAACTCATTCACTGCAACAACCTTCAATAAGTAAAGTCTCTGGAGGTAGTCCTCAATATGTTCCTATGATGGCTAAAGCAGCATTGGCTACAGGCTTAGTTGATGGGCTTTTTATCGAAACCCATCCTAATCCAAAAGAGGGACTAAGTGATGCTAAATCAATGTTTGAACTAAGTAAAATGGAAAAACTTTTAACCGATTGTTTAAGGGTATGGAATGCAAGATAAATTAAAAAAAATAAAACTAGTTTGCTTCGATTGCGATGGTGTTTTAACCGATGGGAAAATAACCTATATTCAAACCGAAGATAACAAGGTCCTCGAACAAAAGAACTTCTCAGCTCGAGATGGTATGGGAATTATGATGCTAAATAGAGCTGGACTGATTCCAGCTGTGATAACAGGTAGAACTTCTTTAGTCTTAGAAAGACGTTGCCAAGACTTAAAGATAAAGCACTATTATCAAAACATTGATAATAAAGCAGAGAAAATGCAAGAATTGCTTGATCAACTTAATTTAGAATGGGATAATGTAGCTTATATTGGCGATGATTGGAATGATTATCCTATTTTAACTCGAGCTGGCTTTGCAGCTACTCCACTAGATGGAGAAGAAGCTATAAAAGCTTATGTAGATTTCATCTCTCAGAAAATTGGAGGAGATGGAGCTGTTAGACAAGTAATCGACTTAATCTTAGAAGCTCAAGGACTCTATGAAAAATCTATTCAAAAGTTTACTGATTAGCTTAATAATTCTTATCACTTGTATTTTTACAGCTTGTGAAACCACTTCTGAAAGACCTCAGATTGATATGGATAAATCTGCTCCAGATGAAAATAGTCAAAATGTGGAAATGAAGAAATATAATGGTGATAAACTAGAATATCTTCTAAAAGCTAGATCTATTACAAGATACTATGAAGAACAAAGAACAATAGCCGATTCTGTTTATATCATGACAGTTGAAGAGGATACTGGTATTGTTTCCACTGTGGTCTGTGATACAACCATTATTGATGATAGATCAAATATTATCCGTGGAATAGGCAATGTTGTGTTTAAATATGGAGATTTGAGGAAGATAGATACAGACTTAGCTCTCTGGGATAGAACCTCTGACAGGATTACTTGTCCTGGACAAGTAGATTATTGGGATCAAAATACCTATTTAAATGGATTTAACCTTATAACAAATTCTAAACTTGAAATGACTAAAATGGAAAAAGTATCAGGTCAAGGAGTAGCTGATGAAAAGACTTTTGGCGATTTTTCTAATCGTAACAAGCACAACAATAGCACTGAGTAACGAACTACTTAAAGATAAAAGTTATAAGATTAAAAATGCCGATAATGTCGTCTTAAACAAGAATAATGACAAGTATATTCTAAACATGAACGGAAATGTGAATTTTATATATGGACAAATAGAATTTTTCTGCAATAAAGGAACTATTGTAGAGAAGACTGAAACAGCTAAGTTGTTTAATAATGTCGTAGTGAAAAAGGACACCCTGACAATTACTTCTGATTATGCCTACTATAACAATTTAGAAGAAGTTGTTCAATTTAGTGGCAATGTCATAGCCTATGAATATAATGCAAAACAAGAGCTAAAAAGACAGTTCTTAGCTGATACTCTCATCTATAATCGTAAAGTCGAAGAGATTATTGCTTCTAAAAATGTTCTGGCTAAAGAACTAAAAGATAATTTAACTGCTTCTTCAGGTTATCTTGAATATCATAGAAATGATGGCTACGGTTACATGAATATCAATCCTCTTATCGAGAACAAAAAAGATTCTCTAACTATCTCTGCTGAAAAGATGGAGTATCATGCTAATTTTGACAAAGTTGTTGCTATGTTTAATGTGGAAACAAGCTTGACTGAGGCAGAAATTCTTAGTAATTTTCTAATCTATTACAATGAGCAAGGAAAGGCTGTCTTTACAGGTCAACCTAGAATTGAAACTGATTTTGGGCTTGGTACTGCAGAAACCTTTAACCTTCTCTTTGTGGAAAACAATTTATCTCATGTGGAATTTGTTAATAACTGTCGTTTAGATTTCTCATTTGAGGAATCCCAAGATTATAACAATTGGCTTACAGCTGAAAAAATAGATATTTTCTTTGAAAATAAAAAACCAAAATCAATGCTAGCTGATACAAATGTCCTCTATGAAATTGTTTCTGAAGAAGAAAAAGCTAATAGTAAAGATTATTCCCGTAATGAATCTTCATCTAATATGCTTGAAGTTACATTTACAGAAGATAATAAAATCGAAGAAATTAAACAAGACCAGAATATTCAAGGAACTTATATTTTTAAATCTGCTCCAAGAATTAAAGATTAAATTTATTATTGATTGATTGTTAGTTACTCAATTAAATAACAGTAGCTTATTGAGAGAGTAACAATCAAGGAACTAGGATGGAACTTAACCCAGATAGTCTAGTAGAACTTTATTGAAGATTGCAGAATAATATAGTGCTATTTTTAAAGCTCTATTGTAATCTGGGAGAGTAAACAATCCCCTTTCAACTCGTTAGAGTGCCTGAGAGGGGTGGTCGTGTAGACCGGGGAGAGTAAACAATCCCCTTTCAACTCGTTAGAGTGCCTGAGAGGGGTGGTCGTGTAGACCGGGGAGAGTAAACAATCCCCTTTCAGCTCGTAAGAGCGTTTGAGAGGGGTGGTCGTGTAGACCGGGGAGAGTAAACAATCCCCTTTCAGCTCAATAACTGGGAAAGCGGATGACCACATCCGCATCTTTTTCATTAAAAAAAGAGAAAAAGAAAAGTAAGGTCGAGTCAAGTAGACCAGGGAAAGTATAAATCCCTTTCAGTTCTGATACTTCAAATAATCTTTATTGTTCATTCTACTACCCTAATATATCAAAATGATATTTTTTATATATCAAAATGATATAAAATTCCCTAACTTATAATTTTGATTAATAATTCAAAATATCGGTAAATATCTAATATTAAACAGGTTAGGATGATTAAACAAGTTTGGAACACTACTTGCACTAATAGTAAATAAAGAAAACAAAAAAACTGGAGGATAAAATGAAAAAGTTTTTAATTATTACTGTGTTAATGACTTTAGCATTAACAATGGCCTTGGCTCAAGAGACACAAATCGAAGTGAATATGGATAATTTTGAACAAAAAATGGAAAAATTTGCCGAACATATGGAAGATTTAGCAGAAAAAATGTCAGATGAAGATAATCCTATAACAATAACTGTAAACAGTGCTAATTCAGGAAAAGTATATATGGGTGTTTATCCAAAAGATTTAACCCTGGAAAATGTTAGAGAACTGAACTATGACTTAACTTATGGTGTATTGATATCAGGTGTAGTTCCTGCTTCTTCAGCAAGCAGACAAAAGATATTCGCTAATGATATTATCTATGAAATTGATGAGCGAAAAGTTACAAATAATAAAACTTTTACTGAAATATTGAAGTCCTATAACCCAGGTGATGTTGCAATAATGAAGATTTTTTCAGCTGGAAAACATATAGAAAAAGAATACACTTTTGAAGGTAGACCTGAATCAAAAGAGGAAGTTACTGTAGAAATTGAAAGTAAAGTGAATGATGTAGATTGGAATTCAGTAGCAATAAACTGGATCCCTCGTTACTATAAGATTGATGATATTGATGATATAAATGGCCTTTTTAATGCAATGCAATTTGAAGAATTAGACGATGAAGGAATCTTTATGAACGGATTTGGTTTCAGAATTCATGTTGGTAAAGGTTTCTATCTCGGTGGTGAATGGTCATGGTTTGAAGATGATCAGACAAAAAATATTAGTATAAATTCTGATGACATGGAGCAAAACTTTGTCAGAGAATTAAAATACTACAATGGATTCGCTGGAGTTACTTTAGATAAGAGAATTTATTTCACTAAATATTTCCAACCAGGCCTAGGCTTCTTATTAGGTGCTGGAAAACATGAAGTTGAGTTTTCTCAAACTAATGGAGATTATAACTGGGAAAATTTAAATGATGAATTTAATCAATCAGGTAATAATCACATGGTAATGAATAGAGATTATATTCTTTTCCAACCTAGAGCTGATTTATATATTCCGATTCTATCATGGGTAGGTGTAAGAGCTGAAGCAGCTTATGTTATTGGCTATACTCCTTATTCAGGATGGAAAAGTGGTGGTTACGAGTATGGTATCAGTAAATCACCTGAAACAAAATGCACAGGTTTAACCTTCTCAGTAGGACCATGGATAGAATTCTAAAATAAATTATACAAGTCGTATTAGTATATCCTTCCACGCCCAATCCACTTCCCACGGATTGGGCTTCCCTTAAACCCAAATAATGCAATAGATCTTTGAGAATAGCACTATATTATTCTTGTGAGGACGTAGCTTTAGCGAAGACTCATTGCAAAAGTAACTTACATAATTCTTCCGAATATATATTATATGCGTAGTTTATGGTATCACCCCCTGTGTCCCCCTCAAAGAAGGGGATTTTGCTAAAAGAATCTGTACTCTTCGCCTGTGAAACGTAGCTTTAGCGAAGTATTACTAAAGCACTACTGCACCATTTGGGTTAATAACTGAATTTTTTACTTGTCAGTTATTTTAATATTAGTTAAATTGTATAATAAGAGTTTTAAGTGATTTTTAACAAGCCAAATGAGGTAAAAAGAGATGTTTGAGAGTTTGGGGAATTACATATTAAAAGGGGTGCTTACTTTTGGAATTCTGTTATTATCTTCTTATGAAGGTAATGATGCAGTTTTCAATTCTTTACGTGTTGCTTATCTTGAGGGAGCAATAGCTTTAGAAATAAACTTAGATAATGCTTTTGAAAATGATTTTGAAGAAATATTCAAAACAGGTAAAAGTATTGATATCTGGTTTCATACTTCTGTTAGCTCTAAAGGTGTAATACTAGAAGAAGAAGAGTTTAGTCATAATGTAACATATAATCCTCTACTTGATTCATATCTTTTGATTAAAGGACCTAATAGCGAATCTTTTGTTTGTGAAGATTTTCAGTGCTTAATCGATGAACTTTCTCAAGTTGAGTGGCATTTTCGCAGACTAAAAAGTGTTTCTGATTATGATTTCCACATCTTTGCTCATCTAGACAAAATATATTTCGAAGAGATGGATAAAGATTTCAATCTTATGCTATTATGGAAGAACAAAACACCTCGTTTAAAGGAGAAAATAAGACTCGAAAATCAAAATTAGTATTAAAAAGAGATTTTGGAAGGATAAATGAAATACCAACCTGGGATAAGATCCTATTTTATCATCACATTTGTCGTTGTCTTTGGTTTGAGTATAATGCTCATTAACAATTATTTTGTGGGCCAACAGGAAACAATTAAAGCATCATTTGATAAAATAGATGCCCAACCTTTTGTTCAAAACTTGAAACTGGAAACAGCCCAAGATTCATTATTAGCATCTGATTTGATTAATAACATGAATAGACTAAAAGCACTTACGACAACAACTTTAATTGAAGTTAAGAGCTATTCTTGGTTGATAATAATTTCTATTGCTTTAGTAGCTTTGGGACTTTTTATCTTCATTGTTCTTAAGTTCAGCAAACCAATAATTGATTTACAAAAAGCTACAGAATTGATTCAAAAGGGATTTTATGAAATAGATTTAGCTGAAACAGGTATTCGCGAGATGAGAGAACTAAAAAAATCCTTTAATGCCATGTCTAAAGAACTTAGTACTACGCAAGAAAAGCTAGTAGAATCCGAAAAACAAGCTATATGGAAAGATTTATCACGAGCCTTAGCTCATGAAATAAAAAATCCATTAACACCAATTCAATTGACTATGCAAAGATTAGAAGAGAAGTATGAAGATAAAGAAAAGTTCTATGCATACTTTCCACAAGCTACTGAAGTCATTCATAATGAAATTCAGAATCTTCTATCTATTTCAAGGAATTTTTCTACTTTTGCTAAGCTTGTTGTTCCTGAAAAGACTTCTTTTTCACCCAATGAAATGTTAAAAAGCATTATTGATTCTTATAGCGCTGATTATGAAATTAGAAAAGACTTTCAAACTAACAAGCTAGTTTATTTTGACCAAGACCACTTTTATCAAATTATTACAAACCTTCTGCAAAATGCTATTGATGCCAGTAAGAGAGGAACTCCAATTGAGGTTACTTTGATGGAAAAACATGGTCAAGTTGTTGTCTGTATAGAAGATCAGGGAATTGGTATTCCGAGGGAAGACATAAATAGAATTTATAACCCTTACTATACCCAAAAAGCAAATGGGTCAGGGATTGGCTTAGCTTTAGTTAAAAAGTTCATTGAAGCTAATGGCTCTACTATTTATGTAAATAGTCAAGAAGGGATAGGCACAAAATTTAGGTTCTCTATGGAGATTTTTAATGAAAATACTGATAGCTGATGATGAAATAAATATAGTTAAATTATTAAAAGAAATCTTTGAAGAAGATAATCATGAAATTGATGTAGCTTATAATGGACAACAAGCTCTTGAACGCTACAAGGCTTTCTTGCCTGATATAACATTTCTTGATGTAAAAATGCCTGTAATGGATGGGGTTAATGCTTTAGAAAAGATTATCAAACTCAATAAACAGGCTACTGTGATTATGATTTCTGGACATAGTAATATCCCTATAGCTGTGAAAGCTATTAAAACTGGAGCTTACGACTTTTTAGAAAAACCTCTGTCTTTGCCTATTATAAAAGTTACACTGAATAAAGCTATTAAGCATATTAGAATTAATAATAAGGTTGCTAGTTTACAAGAAAATCTTGATGAAAAGTACCTAATGATAGGTCAATCTCCAAGTATGCAAAAACTCTATTCCCTTATTAATAAAGTTGCTTCTACCAACTCAAAGGTTCTAATACAGGGAGAAAGTGGAACAGGTAAAGAACTTGTGGCTTGGGCAATTCATACCAATAGCTCAAGAGCAGACAATAGCTTTATCAGATTTAATTCAGCTGCTATTCCAAACGAACTCGTAGAAAGTGAATTGTTTGGTTATGAAAAGGGAGCATTTACTGGGGCTGAAACTTCTAAAAAAGGTAAGATTGAAGAAGCCGATGGTGGAACTCTTTTTCTGGATGAGATAGGGGATATGAGTATGACAGCTCAGGCTAAAATTCTTAGAGTGATTCAAGAAGGTGAGTTTGAAAGAGTGGGGTCTAACTTACCAATTAAGGTTGATGCAAGAATCATTGCTGCAACTCATAAAAATCTAGTTGACTTAATTGCTAAAGGTAAGTTTAGAGAAGACCTATATTATAGATTAAATGTGATACCTTTACAATTACCTCCATTAAGGGAAAGAAAAGAAGATATTAAACTTTTAATAGACTACTTTTCAAATATTAATGCCCAAGAAATGAAGATTACAAGTAAAAGATTCTCAAAAGAAGCTCTTGAATATCTACAAAATCAGAGTTTTCCTGGTAATGTCAGAGAATTAAAAAACCTAATAGAAAGACTTTACATTGTTTCTGAAGAGGATATAATAGATTTATCATTAATTTCTAATTTTCATAATTCCCACAGGAACAAAGATAATTTCTGGGAAGATACTACTAACTATTCAGATAAACGAAATGAGTTTGAAAAGAAATACTTGCAAACTCAATTAGAAAAATATGATTTTAACGTCTCTAAAACTTCACAAGCTTTAGGTCTTCAACAAAGTAATCTCTCCCGAAAAATTAAGGAACTTGGAATAGATATTCGGTAATAGTCCTAATTATTTGTTGATATTGCACGAAATAAATATTTCATAGTGATAAGCTAAATTTATGTCACGATTAATAGTTACAATAAAAAAACTTGACGTATAGTATACCAAAATTAATCTATTTATGAGGTATATTTATATGAAAAAAATTTCCAGCTTAATTGTTTTGCTTGTTTTCTTCCAAATTTTGGGAGCTGATGCTTATGTTGACTCTTTAAAAAAAATTATAGATAGTTTACCTTATTCTTATGAAAAAGGTGATAAAATCTGGGATTTAGCGATATATCAACAAAATACTCTTTCACAATCTGCTCTAGCAATTGAAAATTTTAAAAAAGTTACTCAAATGTTTACTGAGATGGATTCTCTAGAAATTGCTGTTAAGGTTAATAGGAATATTATTAACGTGGCTTATATGTTCCCAGAATATTTCTATGAATCCAAAAATGCTTTTGCTAAGCATATTGAGTTTCTGAACAATCCAAGGCTGAAAGACTTGAAGAGGGGTATCTTGATTGATATCCAAAGACATGTTACCAATGCATATTATTTAAAAGAAATGGAAGACTTGGAAGAAGCATTGGAGTTAACAGAAGAACATTTTTCAGACAAAAAAAATGATGATTTAAAAATACATTTTGACCATTTCTTAGTTTTATTGACGAATTTCTTATATGGAGAAGAGAAAGCTCTGGAAAAATCTATAGAAATATATCATGCTATTGAGAATGATGAATATAAAGTATCTTTTGAAGTCAAAGAATTAGCAAGAGTACAATTTCTTTCTACAATGCAAAATTATCATTACTATCGAGGTAACATTGAACAATCCAATAAGCTTTTAGACGAAGCTATTGTTATTGCCACAAATTTGCATCAGAATAATTATGAGAGTTTATCAGAATTACAAAAAATTAATTTGATTAGTTCAATTTCTCAAATAATGAGCTTGAAGATAGATAACTTGGAAATTACTGAAGATAATCTTGAAGCAATTGAAAACGGATATTTAGATGTAAATAAAATTATTAAACCTTATAACTTCGATAAAGTTATTAATAACTATTCAAAGATAGCTCATGCTTACGATATCATTTATAGTGGGAATCACCGTAAAATAAAATACTATCTGGATATGGCTGAAGAAGGGTTAGATAGAGTTAATCAAACATTGTATATCACCAACTTTTACTTAACAAAAGCTAGATTCTTACTAAATAAAAAGAAATATGCGGAAGCAGATGTTGCTTTTACTAAGGTAGAAGAATTTATTGATAGTTCTAATCAATCCTGGATTTATTTTAATTATATTATGGAGAGATCTAGATATTTCTTTGAAACAAACCAGACAAAAAAAGCTTATGATATGATCACTAAATTCTACAAATCGATAGATAAAGAATTTTCTGATGATATAGCTGAAAAAACAGCCGAACTGAATAATCAATTAGATACTCAGAAATTAGTTCATCAACAAGCATTACTTGAAGATGAATTGAGAATTAAGTCCTTACAAAGCTCAAGGGAAACCCTTGTTACAACATTAGTAGGATTAGTATTAGGTTTCACCACGCTATTACTAATTAATAATGTTAGAGCTAATAAAAAACTAAAGAAACATCTTCATAGCCAAGGTTCAAAACTTAAAGAGGAGATGGATTTAAGTAATCAAAGAGCTCAAGAATTAATTTTCTCAGAAAAATTATCTACTTCAGGACAAATTGCCTCATCTATAGCTCACGAAATTAAAAACCCTCTCACTAATATAATTACAGCAGCTAAATTACTTAATGAAGCTAATAATAAGGAGGAAATCTCTAAATATTATTCTATTTGTGAAAGAAATTCTTGGTTAGCAATAGACAAAATTAACGCTCTGCTAGAGTATTCAAAACAGAAGCAAATGAATTTTATTGACTATTCTTTAAAAACTGTTATAAAAGAAGCCTATGATTTGAGTAAAGGATCTTTAGACAATAATAATGTGCAAATGAATTTAATTTATAAAACTCATGATGATATTTGTCAAATCGACCCTAAAGAGATTTCAGGTGTCTTAGTTAACTTGATTATGAACTCTATTCAGGCTATGGATAAAGATAATCGAAATAAAACAATAGACATAATTTTAAGCAATGATGATAATTATTTTATTATAAAAGTAAATGATAATGGATTTGGTATAGAAAAAGACCGACTAAATAACATTTTCAACCCTTTCTATACTACTAAAACAACAGGTACAGGTTTAGGTCTCTCTTATGCCCAAAAAGTGCTTGTAGAACACCATGGTACAATTGAAGTAGAGTCCGAACTTGATAAAGGTACTTCTATGATAATTAGACTCCCTAGAGAATTTGCTAATGATATTGAAGATTAATCTTCTGACTGATATTTCTTATCAAGATAAGATATTATACAGCTTGCTAAAGCTTTCTCTATGTGTGGTTTTATAGTTTTAAACTTCCATTCATTATCTTCATAATAGTAGTAACCTTTGTTTTTAACTATTACATTCACTCCAAAATGTTGGGCTTGAAATTCAATAAGATGGTAATCTTTACCATCATAAGCTATATCAATAGATAAAGATGGACTTTTAAACTTATTGAAAATCTCCATTGCGAAATCAAGTAAAGCTGGTTCTGCTAAGAAATTAGTATCAAACTTTTTAGCTCCAGAAGCTCTAAAATCATTGTCTCTATTCCATCGTCTAGTAACCCATAATTGCTTATGCAATACAAGAACTCTATAATCAAATTGTAAGTTGGGAATAAATGGTTGTAGAATAAAAGAACGCTCTGGTTTGATATGCTTTTCATACTGAAGGGCATCAATTCTACAGTTGAACTCTGGATATTCTTTAAACTTCTTGAACCTTAAATGAGCTCTTCTAAGTAAATCTATTTTTTCTGAGAAGGTTATTTTTTCCCATCTTTTTAACTTAGTTATTAGCTCTGCTTGTGATTTTATTAAGAATACTCCATTTCCATTTGAACCATCAATTGTCTTCAAAACAATAGGATAAGAAATATCATAATCTTTAAGGTCATCGCTAGAAGAAAAGAAGAGACTATTTAGTGAGTCAATTCCTCGCATTTTTTTTAAGATTTCCTGATAACCTTTATCTTCATGACATAGTAATAATGGTAACTCAGGGATTAAGTCATAATTCTTCATATAAAAGTAATGAATCATATCTCCAATAAAGTGACGTAGATTTTCTTTCTGACTAAATGTATAGAAGATTGGTAAACCCGTAAGGTCTATGTTCTTATTAAATACTTCATGGTAAGTATATTTAAGTGGCTGATAGCCGCCCTTCTTAATGTAATCTTCAATTTTATGCAAATCTGCTGATACCCAAGGCTTTCTAGTTTGGCCATAAAAGGAACCATCACGAGTTATGATTGCTATTTTTTTCACTTTATTATCCCTCTTTAAATATAGATAACACTATTTTCAAAATTACACTAATTAGTGTCAACAAAGAAAATCCCACAATAAAAATATCGTGGGATTGGGGCAAATATATTTACTTAACTTACATTAAATGTTTTTCTCAACTTAAATTCTTCTTGCTTACCTTCATTCCATTGTTTAACAGGTCTTAAATAGCCTACAACTCTGGAGTAAATTTCAGTCTCAGTTTGACAGATAGGGCAACGACTTTCTTCGCCTTTTATGTAGCCATGTTCAGGACAAACAGAGAAGGTTGGTGAGAAAGTGAAGTAAGGAAGATGATAGTTTGTACAAACTTTCCTGACTAAGTTTTTCACTGATTGTATATTACTAATTCTTTCTCCTCCAAATATATGTAATACAGTTCCACCAGTGTATTTAGATTGCAGTGGGTCTTGAAGCTCAAGTGCTTCAAACACATCATCGGTGAAGTTAACTGGTAATTGAGTAGAATTAGTATAAAAAGGTTTATCAGAATATGGGTCATTATTTGCAACTATTATTTCAGGGAATTTCTTCCTATCTAATCTGGCAAGTCTGTAAGTAGTACCTTCAGCTGGAGTAGCTTCTAAGTTATAGTTGTTTCCTGTCTCTTCTTGATATTCAATAAGTTTATCGCGCATATAATCCATAACTTCTATAGCAAAGGAAGAGCCTAATTCGGATGTAATATCTTGACCTAAGAAATTTAAGCATGCTTCATTCATACCAATTAAGCCTATTGTAGAGAAATGATTTTTCCAATATTGATTAAACCTTTGTTTAACATCTTTTAGATAGAAACTTGTATAAGGATAAAGGTTAGATTCTGTAAATGATTCTAGCACTTTTCTTTTAATCTCTAAGCTTTTCTTAGCTAAGTCCATCTTTTCCTTTAACCTGCTATAAAATTCTTCTTTATTTTTAGCTAAATAAGAAATTCTTGGAAGATTGATGGTTACAACACCTATTGAACCTGTCAGAGGGTTTGCTCCAAAGAGTCCACCACCTCTTGCTTCAAGTTTTCTAGTATCTAATCTCAGACGGCAACACATTGACCTAGCATCTTCAGGGCTCATCTCTGAATTAACGAAATTAGAGAAATAAGGAATACCATATTTACCAGTAGCTTCCCAAAGCAGGTCTAAATCTGGATTATCCCAGTCGAAATCTTCAGTAATATTATATGTAGGAATAGGGAAGGAGAATACTCTTCCCTTTGCATCACCTTCGGTCATGATTTCTAAGAAAGCCTGATTAATCATAATCATCTCTTTAGCAAAATCACCATAAGTCTCTTCCATAAGTTCACCACCTATGATTACATTTTGGTCTTTATATATTTTTGGTGGTATTAAATCCATAGTTATATTTGTGAAAGGAGTTTGGAAGCCAACTCTTGTAGGCACATTAATGTTAAAGATGAATTCTTGCATAGCTTGCTTAACTTCTGGATAAGATAAATTATCATATTTGATAAACGGAGCTAAGAGTGTATCAAAGCTTGAGAAGGCCTGAGCACCAGCAGCTTCTCCTTGTAAAGTGTAGAAAAAATTCACAATTTGACCGAGTAAAGACCTGAAATGTTTAGCAGGCTTACTTTCTATTTTTCCAACAGCTCCTGTGAAGCCAACCTTAATAAGATTATACAAATCCCAGCCTACACAATAGACAGATAAAAGTCCCAAATCATGGATATGGATATGCCCTTCACTATGATTTTCTTTTATTTCTGTAGGATATATTTTATTTAACCAGTATGTTTTACTAACTTCAGAAGCTATATAGTTATTTAGTCCTTGGAGGGAATATGCCATGTTACTGTTTTCATTAACTTGCCAATCAAGTTTCTTCAAATACTGATCAATTAAATCAACATTTGATTTTGATACTATTTCTCGAATTTTAGCATGTTGGTCGCGATAAATAATATAGCTTTTAGCTGTTTTTTTAAAGGTGGATGCTAGTAGAATTTCTTCTACAATATCTTGGATTTTTTCAATTGAAATTATCTGGTCATTATGAAGCTGTAGGATGAGATTTACTACCTTCATAGTGAGTTGTTCAGAAGTATCTTCTCCGAACTCTGATGTTGCTAAACCAGCTCTTAAAATTGCTCTATTTATCTTATCTTTATCAAATGCTACAAGTTGGCCTGTTCGCTTCAAAACAGCTTTAATCATTATGGTCTCCCAAATCCTTATTTTATTATATATCAATATTTTATAGTGTTATAATTCATAAGCTATTATTCTTAAATAACTTATGTATAATATTAAAAAATATAGATTTATTAATTCTGTCAAACATAAATTAAAGAATATTTTATGCTAGTTTATCAGCTTATTATTTACTAGGATTTTAGAGAAATTATCTAAAGAAAATTACAGATAAATTCCTCCTGTTTTTTTTAAAAGTACTTTCTTATTTGTTAGAAAAAGGATTAATCTAACTGGGAACGTGGGATTCCAGCCCGCGATTACGCAGGTGTCATTTAGATGGCGGAGAAAATCTACACCGTCCGACAAATACTCTCCCCGGTCTACACGACCACCCCTCTCAAGCGCTCCAAGGAGCTGAAAGGGGATTAATCTGTATAGAAGAATAAAATCTTTGGTATTATCAACGAATTAGTTATATTATTATAAAAAATATGAATGGAGGAGTTATGCGTCCAAAAATCACTATTATTGGAGCTGGACCAGGAGGCTTGACTGCAGGGATATTATTACAAAACCGAGGCTTTGACGTAACTATCTATGAGAAGGATTCTCAACCTGGAGGTAGAAATCAAGCTATTCAATTAGGTGAATACACCTTTGATACAGGTCCAACTTTTTTAATGATGAAGTTCTTTTTGGATGAAATTTTTAAGGAAAGTGGTAGAGATATTAATGATTATTTAGAATTTTATGATTTAGAACCTCTTTATACTTTAGTGTTCAAAGATAAAACAATGGTCCATTATAAAGACAAGATAAAAATGAAAGCTGAAATTGAAAAGTATTTCCCTGGAGAGTCTGATGGCTATGACAGTTTGATGGAATATGAAGAAGAAAGATATAGAAGGCTTTATCCATGTTTAAAAAAAGACTATTCATATCCCCAAAGAATGGTCGAACCTGATATTCTCTATGCATTTCCTTATTTGCAATTACATAAAACTATGCATCAAGCTCTAGGTTCTTATTTCCAATCAGAAGATTTGAAGATTGCTTTTACATTCCAAGCCAAATATTTAGGTATGTCACCTTGGTCTTGTCCTGCTCTTTTTACCATGGTCCCATATATAGAGCATGAGTATGGTATTTATCATGTAAAAGGTGGACTTAACAAAATATCACAAGCTATGGCTAAAGTTTTTGTTGAAGATGGAGGTACAATAATCTATAATACTCCAGTTAAAAAACTAATAACTAATTTTGGAGAGGTTTTAGGGGTTATGTTGGATAATTGCGAAAAAGTATATTCCGAAGATGTAATAATTAACTCTGATTTCGCCTATTCGCTTTCAAATCTTTATAAAGACTCACGGAAATGGTCTCCTCAAAAGCTTAAGAGTAAAGACTATTCTTGTTCTACATTTATGATGTATCTAGGACTTGATAAGAAGTATGATTTACCACACCATTCTATCTATTTTGCTGATGATTATAAGAATAATATAGATGATATAAGTATTTATAGAAGAATTGGACGGGACTTTTCTATTTATGTTCAGAATGCTTCGGTAACTGACCCTACTTTAGCTCCTGAAGGACATAGCTCTCTTTATATTCTTGTTCCAATAACTAATCTTAAGAGTGGAATAAATTGGAAAGAGTTTACTCCTCAGTTCAAAGATATGGTTATGGACGTCTTAAAAGAGAAAGTTGGTTTATCAGATATAGAGGAACATATTAAACAGGAGAAGGTGATTAGTCCGCAAGATTGGAATGATGATTATAATGTTTATTTAGGAGCAACTTTCAATCTTGGTCATGGAGTTAATCAGATGTTATATTTCAGACCTCACAACAGGTTTGAGGAATTAGAAAACTGCTTCTTAGTGGGTGGTGGGACTCACCCTGGTAGTGGCTTACCTACAATTTATGAGTCTGGTCGTATTTCAGCAAAAATGATTTGCAAGAAGCATGGGATTAAATATTAATTACTTGCAATCTCTTAGCCTCTTTACTAAGATTAATAAACTAATTAGAAATAAAATTAATCTTGACTTAAAATATAGACAACATTAAAAAGAAAAAAAATAATTTAGGAGAAATAATGAAAAAAGGTTTAATTATAACATTAGTTATCATAGGTTTGATAGTTTTTATAGGATTTTCTTATGTGCGAGGAGTATATAATGGTATGGTTGAAAAGGAACAAGCTGTTATTGCAAGTTGGTCTCAAGTAGAGAATGTTTATCAAAGAAGAATGGATTTAATACCAAATCTTGTAGAAGTTGTGAAAGGTTATGCTTCTCATGAAAGAGAAACTTTAGCAGCAGTAACAGAAGCTCGTTCAAAAGTTGGTGGGGTAATGCAACTTAGTTCAGCTGACTTAAATGACCCGCAAGCTATAGAAAGATTCCAACAAGCTCAAGCAACTTTAGGTGGTAGTCTGCAAAGACTTATGATGTTACAGGAAAACTATCCAAATTTAAAGGCTAATGAATCTTTTTTACAGCTACAGAATGAATTAGCAGGTACAGAAAATAGAATAGCAACTGAAAGAAGAAGATTTAACCTATCTGCTCAAGAATTTAATACTTATATAAAACGTTTCCCTCAAGTAATTCTAGCTAATAACTTTGGTTTTTCTGAAAAGGCTTATTTTAAAGCTACAGAAGGAGCAAATGTAGCTCCAAAAATTGACATGAGTAATTAATAATGGCTAAGTTATCCTCAAAAGAGAAAGATTTAATTGCTAATGCCGTTGCTCAAGCTGAGAAAAATACCTCAGGAGAAATTGCAGTAGTTGTGGCTAAACAAAGCTGTGATTATGCTGTGTATGAACTTACTTTTGCTGTAATTATGGGTTTAATAGCTATGGTTATTTCCTTAATATTTTTCTCACAAATTGATACTTTTATTCATGAAATGATCTGGACTAATTCTCCACTTATAACAACTTCTGTTATTGGCTTAGGTTCATTTTTAATAATTACTATCTTCTATTTCTTGGCAAATATACCCGTTATTGATAGAATAATTATTCCTAAATCTGTGAAAGAAGAAAAGGTAAGAGAGAAAGCTCAATTAAGTTTTGTAGAATATGGTGTAAGTAAAACCAGAGATAGAACAGGTGTCTTAATCTTTATTTCTAACTTGGAAAAAAAGGTTTTAATTTTAGCTGATACTGGAATTTCCCAAGTATATTCTAATGATTCTTGGAAAAAACAAGTGACTAGAATTATAGATGGTATTAAAACTAATAATTTTGCTAATGAGCTAGTCAAGGTAATTAGTGAGATTGGCAAAGTTCTTTCTACTAATTTTCCAATAAAATCTGATGATACAAACGAATTAGCTGATCATGTTAGGGAGATATAAGATGACTAAGAAAATTATCTTAATATTTACTCTCCTCCTTATTAGCTTATCTCTACTAGCAGTTTCCTTTCCTAAATTATCAGGAAGGGTGGTTGATGAAGCTGGTATTTTCAGTAGCTCACAAGAAAGACAACTTACTTCTTTGTTAGTAGGCCTGGAAAAAGATGCAAATATTCAAGCCGTTGTAGTTTCTGTAAAGTCTCTCCAAGGCTATGCAATAGAAGATTATACTATTAGACTTGCAGAAGATTGGAAAATAGGTTCTTCATCTATTGATAATGGACTCATTCTCTTAGTTGCTCCTAATGAAAGAGATGTCAGAATTGAAGTTGGTTATGGTTTAGAGCATAAGCTAACTGATGGTTTAAGTGGTTATATCATACGCCAAGATATCATTCCGAATTTTAGAAGTGGCTCCTATTTTGCTGGTATCTCAGCTGGTTTAACAAGAATTAATAATATATTTACTGGAAAGGAAAGTATCAGCCAAGAAGAAATTTCAGCTTCTCGAAGAAGAGAGAAGAAGGGCTCTTCCATAGGCTACATAATCTTTTTAATAATCATCTCACTCTTATTCAGAGGAAGACTTTTCCCACTCCTTCTTTTTGGTTCCCTTATGGGAAATGGAAGAGGTGGCCGTGGAGGCGGAGGCTTTGGTGGCTTCGGTGGTGGCGGTGGTTTCTCTGGTGGAGGTGGAGGCTTCGGCGGTGGCGGAGCTTCAGGTTCTTGGTAATTAATAATATATTTAGGAGACATAATTTTATTATGTCTCCTTTAAATAAGGATATATCTTGATTGATAAAAGAAAAAACTTAGTTATCCTATTTGATTTAAACAAATATGATTATCTTTTAGAAGATGCAGTAAAATATTCAATTTTGGAAGAAAGAAATAAAGCGGGAAATTATCAAGCTCCTCAGGATAAATATCAGCTTTTATCCTATATTATACGCAGACTAATATTGTCATATCTTCTGGATATCTCTCCCTTAGATATTGAATTTAAATATAATGAATATGGTAAACCTAGTGAAAAAGAGGATAGGATTTCATTTTCTATCTCTCATTCTACTAATTATTTAGCCTTAGCTATTGCTTCTGATTATAATCTAGGGGTTGATATAGAAGTTAATAAATATATTCCTAAATTAAATTCATTCTTGAATAGCTTTTTAACTTCTCAAGAGAAGAAGAATGTTAAAAATCAGTTAGATTCTTCCCAAGAGTTGATAACTTATATGTATTGGACTATGAAAGAATCTATAGTGAAGGCACTAGGTAAAGGTCTGCAAATTGATATGAAAACTATCGAGCTGATTAATCTCAGCAATAGTGGGAATGAAACACTAAATTACACTTGTAAAATTGCTGGGAAAATAATTGATAATGCCATTACCTCACTTCTTATTTATAATGATGAAAAAGAGGTGATTTCTGCTGTTACTTTATACAAAAATAATTCTTTGAACATGAGAAATAATGAGAAAAGTGAAGTTATTAAACTTCAGAATCCCAAATTAGATAAAGACTACTTCTGTGATATATTGAAATATAAGTCTTAGAAGAATTTAGGAGATATTATGCAAGAATATGATTTCAGTGTTAGAGTTGATGATGAAGAGATTAAAAGAGTATATAAAATAGTAAAAAGACACAAAGAACTTGTAAGTCTAATCAATGATTTGCCACTTTGGATAATTATTTTAAATAAAGAAAGACAGGCAGTTTTTTATAACAAAAAGCTTTCTGATGATTTAGAAGTAAAAGATAAGTGGGATGTCTTAGGAGCAAGACCTGGTGAAATCTTCTCTTGTCAGCATGCTTGGGCTGACCAAGCAGGTTGCGGTAATTCAGATTTTTGCAAATACTGTGGAGCTGTTAAAGCTATTAGAAACTCACATTTTGGTAAGAAAGATGTTCAAGAATGCAAGTTGTTAATTAATAATAATAAACAGATAAATGCCATGGATTTAGAAGTATCATCTTCACCTCTCAACTTAGATTCTGAAGAATTATTTATGTTTTCAATTCTAGACATTAGTGCCATGAATAAATCACTCTTCATGGAAAAAACTTTTCTGCATGATATTCGAAATACTGCTGCAGCCATAGTTTCTAATGCAGATTTGATCAGCATGGAAGAAGACCAAGAAATGAAAGATGAATTAATTAAACTATTAACTCCTACTGCCCATCAATTGATTGAAGAAATTTCAGCTCAACAAGAGATTAGAAGTGCTGATTTAGGTGAATGGAGGTCCCAATCTAAGAAGATTGAAAGCCGGGAAATCGTAAAAGATGTCATAGCAACCTGCAAGCATTATATCTTAGATTCTGATATTAAGATAGAAGCTTCTGTAGAGGACATAATTATTAATTCTGAAGATGTATTGCTTAAAAGAGTTTTGATAAATATGCTAAAAAATGCTATCGAAGCTTCTAAAGATGGAGATGTTATAACTATTCAATGTAAAAATTTAAGTGATGTCTCGGTTATCTTTTCTGTTCATAACCCATCATTTATTCCAGATGATGTTAGACTTCAGTTATTTCATCGTTCTTTTTCTACTAAAGGGAATAACAGGGGTATCGGAACTTATAGTATTAAGATGATTACTGAAAACTATTTACACGGAGAAGTTAGTGTCCATTCTGATAGAGCAAATGGAACAGTATTCTCTATAGTGATTCCGATTAATAATAAATGATGCTTCCTTGATTGTTACTCTCCCTATAAGTTATTGGAAATTAATAGAGTTAGTAACAATCAAGCTTACATAATCACATATATTTTATCGGGATAATCCTAGAATTACTCCTTCTTAACTAACATCTCTGAAATTACTTGCGATATATCATTTACAAAGGGTAGTTTCAATACTGTTGTATGAGAACCTTTAACACTATAGAAGTTTATTTTAGAGACCATACCAGACCAACCAAATTCTGGGTCAGGTAGCAAGCCTTGCAAAGGTTCTTCTGCTAAGAAAAGGTTGATTTCTCCAGAAAAATCAGACATTGTATGATTATTCAAAGCATCAATATTATAGCGATAAATCTTCTTCAACTTGTCAATATCCTTTTGAGATTTTCCTCCTAAAGTATCTGTGATATTATCAATGAAATCATCTTCAAGCACTTTATGAATATTTGAGAAGTTATTTAACTTTGTTTTAAGATAACTTTTCCAGAACTTTGGTCCTAAGCTAATTGCATTGCTAACTCTTCTTAATTGATAGCTAATTTTTCTGGTTTTTGTGTTAGGACGTCCCCATGTTTCAATCAGATAGAGATTGATATCTGTAAATCCTCTCCTTTGTAGCTCCACACCGATTTCGAAAGCTAAAACTCCTCCATAGCACCAGCCACCAATATGAAAAGGTCCTTCTGACTGAACTTGGAGGATTTCATCAACATATTTTGTAATCATATCCTTAAAGCAAGTATGACACTCTTCTGAACTTAAGCCTTGAGATTGAATCCCATAAACAGGAATATTGTTATCTAAAGCATGAATTAGGTTAACATAGCCTAGGACATCTCCAGGAGTAGTATGGGTTAAAAAGAGAGGTTTTAGAGTCTTATCTCCAATTTGCAAAGGTGTTACAATGGAAAATGAAGCTTGATTGTTCTCCTGTAAATAGAGAGCTAATTGTCTCACCGATGGATTCTGATAAAGAGCTGATGAATTTATTTTCATTTTTAGAACTTGTTCAAGAGATACTATGAGTTCAATAGCTTTGAGAGAATCACCTCCCTGGCTGAAAAAGTTATCTTCAATACCTAACTCTTTACCCAAAACTTGTCTGAAAAGAGGTAATATCTTGAGCTCGAAAAGATTATGAGCTTGCACATTAGTGATATTCTCTTCTTCTTCAGGTTCTGGAAGAAGTTTCTTATCTATTTTCCCATTTGGACTTAGAGGTAAATCACTAATTCTAATATAATCAGTTGGTAGCATATATTCAGGAAGAGATTTATTAGCTAAAGAAAGAAAATAATCTTTATCAATTTCACTAGAACTCAAATAATATAGAACAATCTTTCGTTTATTTTTTGCACCTTTTACATCAGCAAAAACAGTATTTAAACTAGTATTTTGGGTAAAACAATTCTCAATTTCAGATAATTCTATCCGATAGCCATTAAGTTTGATTTGATCATCATCTCTACCTAAAAACTTAATTTTCCCATTAGGATAATAATAACCTAAATCTCCAGTAGAATAAATTCTTCCATATTCGCTTGTTTGAATAAATTTTTCCTGAGTTAGTTTAGGATTATTGAAATAGCCTGGAGTAACTCCTTTACCTCCAATGTAAATAGAACCAGCAATTCCTAAAGGCATAGTTTTTAGAAATCTATCTAAGATATGAATAGATGTATTAGGCATAGCTAAACCTATGGTATCATCAATTCCTTCGTCGATAGTAGCAATAATTGTTGCTTCAGTTGGTCCATAAGTATTGAAAAGTTTAAGCTTTTCAGTAGTATGTTCTTGCCAGTGTTGATAAATTTCATGAGATGCTTTTTCTCCGCCAATAATAAGTGTTTTTACTTTATCTGGGAAGGTTAGTTCTGGTAAGGACTTAGCAATTTGATGCCAGAAGGCTGTAGGTAAATTGACTATTGTAATTTCTTTCGTAGTTATGAAATCTAGGAATTGGCTAGCAGATTTATTAATAGCATCATCTCTAAGAACAAGACTAGCACCGGCTAAGAGACATGGGAAAATCTCTTCAACAGAAATATCAAAACTGATAGAAGCAAATTGCAAAACCCTGTCTTTGTTGGTAATATCATATCTCTCCATAACTATTAAATTATGGTTTATAAGATTGTTATGAGCAACAGTAACGCCCTTAGGTTTTCCTGTGGTGCCAGAGGTATAGATTACATAAGCTAAATCATTACCCTTAATAACAGCTTTATTTTCTTCTATACTTGTATAATCCTTGTAGTTACTTAGCGATAGAATATTTAGATTTTCCATGTTAGGATAAGAAAAATCAGTGAAAATAATCTGACAGGCAGAATTATCAATAATATGCTTAATCCTTTGGGCAGGATATTTTGGGTCTATGGGTAAATAAGCATTTCCACTTTTTAAAATTGCTATTATTACAATTATCATTTCTAGGCATCTATCTGTAGAAATTGCAACGAAATGACCTTGTCCATATTCATCATAAAGATAGCTAGCTAACTTATCAGATTCTTCATCTAATTTTCTATAAGTAATAACTTTATCTGCATCTTCAACTGCAATATTATCTGGGTATAAAGCAAGTGCTTCTTTAAAAAGATCTAAGAAATACTTGTTCTCAGGTAGAGGAAACTCTCTTGAGTTCCATTCATTTATCAGATTAGCTTGCTTTTGGTCTATTAGCAAGACGTCTTTTAAGATTTTATCAGCCTGTAAATTATTTTTAAATGTGACAAAGAGGTCATCAGCATCAATTATCTCGAAAGAATTCAGAACTTCAATAAAGTATTTATTTTGAGGATAGCGATAGAAGAGGTCTTTCAATAAGGCTCTTTTATTTTTAAGTCGCTTGAGTCTTTTCTGGATGTTTGAAATGTTTTCTTGGACAGTAATATCAAAATCTATTACTATATTGATAGGCAACTTATTCATTAATAAAGAATGTGTATTCTTATCTTCAAGGACTAGAGAGAATCTAGACTGGGTAGATAATCTAGCAATAAAGCAAATAAAAGTAGCTAAATCAGGGTTTTCTAGCTTTAGATGCTGTGAGCTTTGCTTAGCTTTGTATTTATTTAGAGGTAATTCTAAGGCTTCAAATCTAGATAATTGTTTTAGCCAGTAAAGCTCATTTTTCACAGCTTCTTGATAAGAATCCAAATCAATCTGATTTGCTTCTTGCCAAATATCTTGTTTACTAAGAGAATCAACATCAACTGCTTTTCCAAATAAATCAGTTATTTCATTAACTGATATTATTCCATTTGCAAGGTGAAGATTTATGCTTGAATCCTTGATTTGCAACTTATTAACATCAGTTTTATCATTCCTAATGAACTGAGCTTCCTTAATATGATAAAAGTCATTACCTATTTTTACTTTGAGAGTAGATACAGGGTTTTCAGTTTCTCCAAATTGACCTGCTAGGTAAAGTCTTCTTGCATCTTCAAGAGATGTCTTATTACCTATTGAGCAGCAATCATTGCATCTATAATCTATTCCAAAATAACTTCTATTATCAAAGTTTTGTTTCTTCACTGTTAAGCTGTCGGTTTGAATTTCTTTAACTACTTGAACAAAGGCAGTCACAGCTGCCTCATAGCACTTCATATTGAGACTTATAGAGGTATCATCATCTTCAATAGCAATTTCTTTCTGAACTATAATATCCCCAGTATCAATACCTTCATCAACAAGATGCCAGCTTATCCCATGTACTTTCTCATTATTAATAATTGCCCAATAACTTGCATTTAATCCAGCGTATTTAGGCAATAATGAATCATGATAGTTGATTGCTTTTTTTATAGGTGTAGCTAATATCTCTTTATCAAGAACCATACTATTTACTATACTAAATAAATAATCATATGGAAAAGACTTAAGTAAATTAGTTAGTGTCTTCCTGTTCAAATTTTCTGTATAAATACCCTTACTTTTAGCCCAAGAGCTTACCTGCTTGTTAGGAGTGATTATTCCATAGATATGGAAACCTTCATTGATTAGTTCTTCAGCACATTTTATTCCTAAAGAAGTTTCTGTGATAATAAAGCAAGTATTCTTGTTTGAAGTGAGGGGGAGAGGATTAAGGTTATCAATAATAGCTAAAAATCGATCTCTCAGGCTTTCAATCATTTGATCAGAAAATAGGTCTGTATTGTATTCTAACCAAAATTCCATTCCATTTGCTTTTTCTTCTGAATTTAAAGTAATATCCGTTTTGGCTGTTTTAGAACCAAGTTCTTGTTCAGATTCAATAATTGATTTTTCTGAAGAACCATGCCAGTTTTGCATAACAAAAATAGCTTGATATAATTCGGTTTTAGATTTATCTAAAGGTAAATTGAAACTTTTAACTAAATCCCCAAAAGCTTGGGAACTATGAGAAATCCCTTTCATAACTTGAGAATGGATTTCTTTAAGTAGTGTAGAGAAGTCTTTCTTGAAAAGAATACCTCGAACAATTACCATATTAGTATAATAGCCGATTAATTCTTCCTCAACTTTACTTGCTCTGTTGGCATAAGGGAAGGCAACACTTATATCACTTCTTTCAGATTTTTCTCCCAAAACATATTGATAGATGGTTAAAAGAAGAGAAAATAATGATACAGAGTTCTTTTGAGCAAAGAGCTTCAATTTATCCACTTGCCTTTTATCAATATCAAACCATAATCTTTTCCCATTATGACTTAAGAATTTATGTTTTAATCTGTCTTCTGTTAGTAATAGAGTTGGACTATATGGCTTGAGAATTGACTGCCAATAAGACAAGTCTTCTTGGTAGGAAACAATCTGATTATTAAACCATTTAGCATAATCAACATTTTGAACCCTGGGGTAGATCTCAATAGATTCATCAATATCTGGTGATAGGACTTTGTATGCTTGGTTAAGTTTATCCATGAATACTTTCATGGACCAACCATCAAAGATAAGATGGTGGATATTCATTAACATAAGTAAGCTGTTATTGAACTTAATAATCTTAATTTCATATAAAGGATATTTGTCAGCCTGGAATTCAGTAGCTTGCATCTTTGTAATAATATTTTCAAGTTCCTCTTCAGTAAAAATCTCAATCTTTTGATAGTTTAAATCAGCATGAGCTTCGATGAATTGGTATATTTTATTATCTACTTCTTTAAATGTTGAATGAAATGAATCATATATTTTAACAATCAATTTTAGACTTTGGATAAGAATCTTCTCATCAATGTTATCAATAAATTTACACTTGACCATGATGTTATAAGCTCTTTTTGAATCATCTAAATGGCTAAGATACCAGAGGTCTTCTTGATTTTTGGTAATTGGATAGTATTTCTTGTCTCTAGGTATGATAGCTATTTCTTCTTGATTAATTTTGGATACAGTAATTATCTCTGATAAGTCTTTTATTGTTGAATTAGTCATGAAATCACCTAATTCAATTTGATAGCCTCTTGCTTGAAGTTCATTAATTATTTGAGCAGCCTTAAGTGAATGACCACCAATATAAAAGAAGTTATCATCTATACTTATATTCTTAAGATTCAAGTACTCTTGCCAAAGAAGAAGTATCTCTTTCTGGATTTGGTTCTCTGGACCAATAATGGCCTTATCTTCTTTTGGTAAATCCATAGCTTCAAGGACTTTTCTATCCACTTTATTATTGGATGTTAGAGGAAATTTATCTAAATGAAGATAGAACTGAGGAACCATATAATCTGGTAGCTCTTGCTGACAATAAGAAACAAGGTCTTCTTGATTTATTTTATTGGTATCTTTACTAGTATAATAGGCTACTAGGAACTTCTCGTTACCTTGTCCAAGTGCTAAAATAGTAGTTTGGTCAATGTTTTGATGATTATGAAGGACTTTCTCAATTTCATCTAGCTCAATTCTTAATCCTCTTATCTTAACCTGGAAATCAATTCTTCCTCGAAAATCAATTCTTCCATCATCAAGCTCTTTAACTAAATCACCAGTTCTGTATATAACCTCTTCTTTTAATCTTGCATTTATATCTTTATTTCTTACAAAAGCTTGTTGAGTTTGCTCTGGCAATTTCCAATAGCCATTTCCAAGGCTGTCACCAGCTAAACATAATTCCCCTAATTGACCTTTTTCAACTTCTTGGAGATTATTATCAAGTATATAAGTTCTAGTATTTATAATTGCTTTTCCAATAGTAATTGGACCATTATAAGCTTTAGGGAAAGTTTCAATTACTGTTATACAAGCACATTCAGTAGGGCCATAAACATTCACTATTTGAGCTTTAAAATCAGCAGGAGGAAGCTTTTTTAGGGCATCACCACCAAGGTATAAATACTTGAAAGGACAATCAGAAGGGAAGGTTTGGTCAAACAACATTTCTGCAATAGGTGTTACTAATAAAATTTCTCTAATTTGTTTTTCAACTATCCAGTCTCGTAGTTTGTTTGGCTGTAGCAATATACTTTCTGGAGTGAAGTAAAGAGTCGCTCCAGATAAGAGATTATACCATATTTCTAAGGTAGATGCATCAAAGCTTAGTCTAGCATTCTGGCAGGTATTATAGTTGCCGAAAGGAGGCTTAAAGTTTTGTTGGAAGTGTTTTACAAGGTTAATGACTCCTCTATGATTAACTAAAACTCCCTTAGGTTTACCTGTAGAACCAGATGTAAAAAGCATGTAGATATTACTAAGATTATCAATACTTGCTCGATTGGGTCTTTTGTCTGATATATTAGCCAAAATAGGGTCATCAAGATAAACTTTTTTAGACTTATGCTTATCTAAAATATGCTTAAGTTTATCAGAATTACCGATTATAAAGTCTAATTCAGAATTTTCAATTATGAAATCTAGTCTATCATCTGGATATTTTGGGTCGAGAGGTACATAGAAAGAGTTTGTTTTCAAAATTGCTAAAATCGCAATAATGTAGTCATTATCCCGGTAAGCTAAGACTCCTACAGCTTGTTTAGTTTTTATTCCAGATTCTAATAATTTGTTGGCTAACTTGTTGGCCTTTGAATCCAGTTCACTATAGGTTAATGATGAATTATGGTCTACAATAGCTATATTTTGTGGATATTCTGAAACAACTTTCTCAAATAAATCTATAATTAACATTTACAAATCCTCTCTCCAGAATGATTTTCTCAAATTATGGCACTCTGTTTTTATTAGTCAAGAAGAATTATTGGTATTGTTATCTAAATTAGTTAGAGCCTGTTCTTTTATAGGGCTTAGGTTCGTGGGTGGGGACACTGGGTCTTCGAATCCTGCCTATTATATCTACATCCTTCCAGGATTCAGGTTTTTAATTCAATATTATAGTATTAACCTGAATACAAGCAATAAATAGAGGAAAACAATGACTTTAAAATCACTTAAATTAATAAGTTACAAAATTATTTCACTTTTTATTGACAGAATTATGTGTTAAATTCTATTAGTTATAAAAATAAACTAATAATTAAGGAGTTAATATGCCTTACATTTCAACAACTGAGCAAGAAAGAAAAGAAATGCTCCAAGAAATTGGTGTAACATCTTTCAATGAGCTTATTACTGCTATTCCTGATAAGTTTGTTCTTAAGAAGGAATTAGATTTAGAACCTGCTTATTCTGAGCAAGAGGTTTCTAGAAAAGTCTTTAAATTAACTAACGCTAACAAATGTACTCAAGCTTCTGATTCATATTTAGGAGCAGGTGTATATGACCATTTTATTCCAGCTGCTGTTGATACTATAGTTTCAAGACCTGAATTCTATACTGCATACACTCCTTATCAAGCTGAAGTTAGCCAAGGAACTCTCCAGTTTATTTATGAATATCAAACAATGATATGTGAATTGACAGGTATGGAAATTGCTAATGCAAGTATGTATGATGGAGCTACAGCTATTGCTGAAGCAATTTTAATGGCTGTTAGATCTACAAGAAAAAACAAGGCATTGGTTGCTGATACCATTAATCCAAACTATAAAAATGTTATCGCTCGTTATACTGAAGGATTAGGAATAGAAATAGAATATGTAAAATCTCGTGATGGAATTATGGATATTGATGATTTACAAGCTAAAACAGATAATGATTTAGCTTGCCTTGTTGTGCAAAGTCCAAATTTCTTTGGCAATATAGAAGATATGTTTGCAGCAGAGAAAATAGTACATGAAACTAAAAAAGGTATGTTTATTGCTTCAACTGATCCTATTGCTCTAGCAATTACTAATTCTCCAGCAGAATATAAGGCTGATGTTGTAGTTGGTGAAGGACAAGCCTTAGGTAATAATATCAATTATGGTGGACCACTCTTCGGTTTCTTTGCAACACAAGTCTCAAGAGCTAGAATGATGCCAGGAAGAATAGTTGGTGAAACTTTGGACGAAGCTGGGAATAAAGCTTACAGCTTGACTTTACAAGCCAGAGAACAACATATTAGAAGAGTAAAAGCTACTTCAAATATATGTTCTAATCAATCATTATGTACTTTAGCAGCAACTGTTTATATGGCTTTAATGGGTAGAGAAGGACTAAAAGAAGTTGCAAAGCAATCTATTACTAAAGCCCATTACCTTGCACAAGAAATATCTAAAATTGATGGTTTTGAATTAGCTTACCCAAATCAAACCTTCTTTAAAGAGTTTGTTATTAAAACACCAGTTCCTGCTCAGAAAGTGATTGATTATGCTTTAAATCATAACATTTACGCTGGTGTTAATATGAAATTATTTGGTTATGAAAACCAACTTATGATTGCTGTTACAGAAAAGAGAACTAAGGCAGATTTAGATAGATTCATCAATGTTCTTAAGGGGGTAAAATAATGTCTACAACAATATTTGAAAAATCTTCTCAAGGAAGAAAGGGTTACAACATCTCTAAAAACGATGTTGATATTGAACTTAAAGATATTCTACCTGAAAAATTAAGTAGAAAAGAAGATGCGAAATTACCTCAATGTTCAGAACTTGATGTGCTTAGACATTATATCGAATTAAGCAGTAAAAATCACTTCATCGAAAAAGGATTTTATCCTTTAGGCTCATGTACCATGAAATATAATCCTAAAATAAATGAAGCAGTTGCTCGTCAATCAGGTATTGCTAATCTTCACCCAATGCAAGCAGAAGAAACAGTGCAAGGTGCTTTGCAAATAATGCATGAATTACAACATGACTTAGCTGAAATTTCTGGTATGGCAAATGTTACTCTTCAACCTGTTGCAGGGGCTCAAGGTGAATTTGTTGGACTCAAAATTATTTCTGCTTACCATAAAGCTAAAGGTAATAATCACAAGAATGTGATTATTATGCCGGATTCAGCCCATGGAACTAATCCTGCTTCTTGTTCATTAGCTGGTTTTGAAGTTAAAGAACTTAAATCAAACTCTCAAGGTAAAGTTGATGTTGAAGAATTAAGAAATATGGTTGATGAAAATACAGCAGGCTTTATGCTTACAAATCCTAACACTTTAGGACTTTTCGAAAATAAGATTGAAGAAATCGCTGAGATTATTCACTCTGTAGATGGTCTCATGTATATGGATGGAGCAAATTTCAATGCCTTGTTAGGTATTGTCCAACCTGGTAAAATCGGTTTTGATGTTATGCATTATAACTTACATAAAACATTCTCAACCCCTCACGGTGGTGGTGGACCTGGTTCAGGTGCTGTTGGTGTAGTAGAACAACTTGTTAAATTCTTGCCTGTACCAATGGTTTCAAAAAATGATGATGGTTATTACTTAGATTTCAGTCATGAAGAAACATCAATAGGAAAGGTTCATACATATTATGGTAACTTTGGTATTAATGTAAGAGCTTATGTTTACATCAAAATGCTTGGTGCTAAAGGTATTAGAGCTGTTGGCGAAAACGCTGTAATTAATGCAAATTATCTTCAAGCTAAACTTAAAGATTACTATAATATCAGTCATGCAGATCAATATTGCATGCATGAGTTTGTGGCTGATGGAACTATCCAAAAGAAGAAATATGGAGTTTCAACTTTAGATATAGCTAAAAGACTTTTAGATAAAGGCTTCCATGCTCCAACTATCTACTTCCCACTTATCATCAGTGAAGCAATTATGATAGAACCAACAGAAACAGAATCAAAGCAGTCTTTAGATAAGTTTATTGATGCAATGATTGAAATTGCTCATGAAATTGAAAAAGACCCTGAAGCTTTACATCATGCTCCATTTAATACTCCTGTAAGAAGAGTTGATGATGTTAGAGCTGTTAAAGAATTAAATGTCAGATTTCCTATTAGTGAATAATTAAAGTAACTTTAGAAAATCTAAAATATCTTAACAGAGTGTTGATTTTTATCGACACTCTGTTTTTTTATGGCTTAAATTCAGGTCTGCTGGAAAATGTTTAACGTTATTTGGGTTGAACTTGAGTTTTATTTATTTACCATCTATAAGAAGCTTGCTATCTTGTTACTTACTCATTATATCATTGGAATTGCATTGAGTAAGTAACAATCAAGGGTATATAAATTTGTACGATAAAAAAAAGGCTGGAATGTAACCAGCCTTCAGTGATGTGAAATACTAAACTATTTAAGGAGAGTTATTTTCTTAATAATTTGATTACTACCTGTAATTAATTTAGTAAAATATATACCAGAAGGGAGCTCTTTATCTTGGTTATTTCTACCCTTCCAAATTATATGAGAATCCTTAGAAGTAAGATTATTATATTCTTTTACTATCTGTCCTTTAAGGTTATAGATTTTTAAAGCCCCAAGTTCATTCTTAGGAATAGAGAATGAAATTCTTGTTTCAGGGTTGAATGGATTAGGATAGTTTGATAAAGTCAAATTACTTGCTTGTGCTATTTCATTATCGTTAGAAACAGCTTCTTCAGTAACTAATAAGTCATCAACCATTAAAACCATTTGAATAGCATCACTATAAGCATGCCAACCTAAGAATTTAATCCCAGTTTCTTCTGGTGTATATTCCACCGAAACAAACTCATATTCTGAATTAATAATATAGTCATTATCCCATAATTCTGTGGTCATTTCACTTGAGGTTGGTGAATTACCAATGAAGAAATTCATTTTTTCAAAAGAATCTTCAAAAGGAGAATTTTTGTACCAGAAAGATATAGTATAGGTATTACCTGCTATTAAATTCATACCAGGTGAATACATCCAGTCATCGTGATTAGCAGTAAAACTAAATCTTATATGAGCAGCTTGTTCACCAGTATGTGAGTTTTGAGACCATTGGGTATTTGCAATGACTTCCCACCAACTGGTATCTCCATTAAGATTTTCAAATTCCCAACCTAATGGTAAACCACCAATTTCTGCTGATTCAAATCCTTCTGTAAACTCATCTACAACATTGAAGTCGATAACAATATTATCCATAGTAGTGAAACTCCAAACTGGACAATCAACAGCACTACCTTCGTCATTTGTTGGTATAATTTGCCAATAGTATTGAGTAGAATATTCTAATCCTTCTTCAACAGTGTATTCAGTAACATTTCCAAGATCCATATTATTAACAATGTTAGTAGGAGGATTATCTGTTCCTAGGTTGAATATATAACTGCTAGGTGTACCACCATTAGATGACCAAACTAAAGGAAATTGAAGTCCTTGAGTGTTTGAATTGATTACTACATTTTGAGCACCATCGACTGGAGAAACAATTGTAGCTGGATTAGGAACACCTGTAGTCCCTTCCCAAGATATATCATCTATATAAGCAGAATAAGCTACAGTACCTAATGGCATGTGCAAAAAAGCTATGTAATTATCAGTATTAGATTCATCAAAAGAAAGAGAAAATTGCTGGTAATCATAAGTTAATTGAAATACACCGATTTCTGTGAAAGTAGAAATATCACTAGGATCCGTAATTGAACCGACTCTTAAAGAATCAGTATCTTGTCCCCAACTTGATTTTGCAACAAAAGATAATTGATTAGCTGAAAGTTGGGTTAATTCAGGTGTGATAAGCATGAGGTAATCTTGTTCTTCCTCTGTGTCACCATACATCTTTATAAAATTTGAACCTGAATATGCATCATATTCTGAAGTATGAACCCACACATTTGCAGAAGTATTTCCAGATTCAATAATTGTTGACCAACCATCAGGCATAACTTGCTCAGCATCAAAAGATTGGAATAAAGTACTCACAGGGTCTGCTACTAGAATCCCTAACGCCATTAAGGCAGTAAGTAATAATATTACTTTTTTCATAATAACTCCTATTTTATTTATTAACAGTGTTAACTTAAAGGATAAAAAAAAACTATTTTAAGCCTTTAATAATGGTTGATAAGCTACTATCAATAAGAAGCTTAACTTCTCCCCAATGAAAACTTGGTCTGTTAGTAAGCAGAGAACATAATCCGTGTGTATTGACCCAAAGAATTTGTGCTTTTAAATCAACATTTCCCTCTGAAATTTCTCCATCTTCAATACATCTGGAGGTTAAAGTCTTAAGTATTTCATATCCTCTACCAGCATTACTAATACCAAGATGTTCATTATCAGTTTCAGCAAACAAAGTTGTCATCAATTTGTACATACCTGGATTTTCAAGAGCTCTATTTATATATAGATTCATGAAATCAAGTAAATTATCTACACTTGAATGATTAGTGTTGGCTAAAATTGCTTCATAGTCTTTAGAATAATTACTAAAGTAATCTCTGGCAAGGTGCTTTAAGATGTCTTGTTTATTAGAGTAATAGATGTACAATGTAGTTGGAGAATAGCCAATTTTCTTAGCTATTTTCCTCATTGAAACACTATTGATACCCTGTTGCAAGAACAGTTCCTTAGCAGCTTGAAGAATCATTTCTTTTACATTAGTTATATCACTGTTATTATTCATAAGACAAAATCATTAACACTGTTAAATTATGTCAAGCAAAATATTTAGAAAGGATGATGTTATCTATTTCTGGAGTATCATTTTCCTTGAAATAGTCTCGTTCTGAACATTCATTTTAACAATATATATTCCAGAAGCAACTGTATTTTCATCTTGATCTTCACCGTTCCAATAAATACTTTGCTTAGTCTGACTTTTGCTAACAAAGGAATCAAAAAGAACTTTTACTAGTTGCCCTTTTGTGTTATAGACAGATATTTTAACATCTTGTGCTTGGTCAATAGAAAAAGAAATGCATGTGGTTGGATTAAAAGGATTTGGAAAGTTTGGGAAAAGTTGATTTCCTAATATGATATTTGGGTGTTGAACATCACTATTAGTCATTTTTACCATGATTGGTCCATACAAATTTGATTCATTGTTGATTTCAATGCTTTTTAGCCAGTAATAAAGATATTCTGCTGAATTATCTGGCTTATGTTGGAAGTTGTATTCATGGGTGTGAATACTATTGCTAGCATGAATTAAAGAGGGAATTAAAGTTGCCTTTTGTATATCATTAGTTATTCCACTGAGTAAATAATAGCCTAGTAGATTTAATTCAGCTTCAACAAGCCAAGATAAATTAACAGTATTATTAGCGAGGAGATTAGCAGTAAAAGATGTTAATTGCACGGGTAAGCTACCATCTTTTAGTACAGGTATGAAATCAGAAAAGGATGATAAATTGCTAATAGTAACCTGTCCATTTACACAGTTGATTGAAGCTCCCAAATCTACAACATTTTGCCAATTTTCATTTTCATTAGCTCTTTTGTAAAAAGCTACATTATTATCAGTAAAAGAAGTTACTATGTTATCTAAATCGAAAACTATAGTATAAGTCAATGAATCTTGATAATTAGTAGATATTCTCCAGAAATTATCTCCAAGTATGGTTGAATTTTCTGCAATACCTGTTTCATCTAAATCATTAGAACTTAGTAACCTGATCATTAGCTGATTATCAGTTTCTAGAGGATTAGAAAAATGAATTGCTGTATTTAGATTTGGTGAAATAAAATCTACTTGATTATTATCTTCAGCTATTAGAAGTTCATAAAGGCAATCTTGTTGCCAGAAGAGATAGGGATAGCCATTGTTAATATTTGGGTTTTCGAGAAACCAAGTAGTATCAAAGTCCCAACCTTGATTAGTAAATGTTGAAGCAAGGCTCATTTGGTTATCATCAATAGAGCTAATAGAGTATAATGGTAAATTATTTATTGGACTTCCTGTTCCTACCCCTGTAAGCGCTTCATTATCAATATAAAAGCAATTGTTTATATTACTAGTATTATTCAAACCAACTATCATACCTGTTAGCTCTGAAGTTACTGAAGAAATATTAGCATTCACATAACAGTTGCTGATACTTTTCTCATAATTTGAATATATTCTACCAATAATACCCCCGACTTCAGAGTAACCTGAAAGAGATCCTACAAAATAGCAATTATTGATTTCTAGATAACATTGAGATGTATTTGTAAGTCCACCTACAGCTGTATTACCGGATACATCTGCACTAGAAAAAGAGTTATGTATTAGTGAATTACCAACTAGTATTCCAGCTAGTCCACCACACCAGGATATTTCATTAGTTGCAGATATATTGCCTGAACTTGAGCAATTGATTATTTGTGTATTTTTCCCATAAGCAACAAGACCTCCAGAAAAACAATCACTGTTGAAGTTTGCATTGATTATACAAACATTCTTAATAATAGCTCCATCTGTTGCTCCAAATAATCCAGCTCTATACCCAGGGGCATTAACAAACAAATCAGATATTTTATAGCCTTGTCCATCATAATGTCCAGAAAATTTATTAAAAGTATCAGCTATTGGTAGAAATCCTTGGCCATTATTTAACAAGCTACTAGAGGAAGCATCAATATCAGCTGTCTGTTTGATATATTTATTAGCAGACCAATAGCTTTGGGAAGAGGAAAGTTCTATTAAATCATTAAAATCAGCTACAATATAGGGGTCTTCTTGACTTCCAGAACCGTTCAAAATAGCCAAGCAAGTAAAAACTTGAATTATAAATAATACAAATAATGCAGATCGCTTAAACATAATAATCTCCTTTGATTTTTAATGTCAAAACATATAATTTACATATAAATAAAATATATACTATTGTCAATAGAAAAATAAAAAAATATGGAGATATATTTAAAGAACGTAATAAATCTAGCTTCTAAGAAGAATTTCAAATAATAAAAAAGCCTCTTCTTAAGAAGAGGCTTGTTAAGTAAAAATATCAGACTATCTAAGCAATTATATTTTAGGTAGATAAGCTTTTAATACTTCAGGTATTTCAAATGAACCATCAGCATTTTGATAATTCTCTAAGATAGCAATAATTGTTCTTGGTGTTGCTAAACCTGACCCATTTAATGTATGAACGAATTGGACTTTTCCATCAGCATCTCTAAATCTAATTGAAGCACGTCTTGCTTGGAAATCTGCGAAGTTTGATACAGAAGAAACTTCAAGATATTTATTTGCACCTGGTGCCCACACTTCTAAATCATAGGTCATTGCTGAAGCAAAGCTTGTATCTCCAGTACATAATCTAAGCAGTCTGTATGGTAGATTTAATGCTTTCAAAATATCTTCAGCATCATTAACCATTTCTTCTAATACTTTCCAAGATTCTTCTGGATGAACAAATCTAACCATCTCGACTTTGTTAAATTGATGGAGTCTTTGTAGTCCTCTAGTATCTTTACCGTAAGAACCAGCTTCTCTGCGGAAACAATTTGAGAAACCAACAAATTTTTGAGGTAGAGCATCATTCTTCAATATCTCTTGGGAGAAGAAGTTAGTAATTGGTACTTCAGCAGTAGGAATAAGATACATATCATCTTCAGAGACACAATACATATCATCTTTTAGTTTAGGTAACTGGCCAGTACCTTTCATTGATGTAGGATTTACAAGAGAAGGAACCATGATTTCAGTATAGCCATGATGCAAAATATGGTAGTCAAGCATGAAATTAATTAGTGCTCTCTCTAATCTAGCTCCCATACCTGTATGAATTGGGAAACCAGAACCAGATATTTTCGCACCTCTCTCAAGGTCTAATAGAGCATTTTTTTCAGCAATCTCAACATGATCAAGTGGTTGGAAAGTGAAATCTCTTTTCTTACCCCATTCTCTGATAACTTGATTATCATCTTCAGATTTGCCCACTGGGACGTCAGCATGGGGCAAGTTAGGCACCCACATTATTGCATCATTAAGAGCAGTTTCTGCGTCTGTTAGCTCAGCCTTCAGATCTTTAATCTCTTGAGCAACGCTAGCCATTTGATTGATTAAATCAGAAGCATCTTCTTTATTTTTCTTTTTTAAACCAATTTCTTTAGAAACTTTATTCTGTTCAGCTTTCTTTTGATCGAAGTTGAATTGAGCTATTCTTTTTGCTTCATCTAATTCAATAATCTTATCAATATCAGCTTTTTCATTTTTGTTTTTAACTGCTGTTTTTACAAGTTCAGCATTTTCTCTAATGAATTTTAAATCTAACATTATTATTCCTCAAATATTTTATAATTTATTAGCAATTTCTATCATCTCAAAATAAGAACTAACTTTTAAAGAAGCTCCACCAATTAGTCCACCATCAATATTAGTTTGACTTACCAATGCTTGAATATTGCCAGGATTCATTGAGCCACCGTAAAGAATATGAATAGCTTGGGCACAAGTTTTACCATATTCAGAAGTTAACCATTCTCTAATCATTGAATGAACTTCTTCTGCCATTTCTGGAGTAGCTGTTTTACCTGTTCCGATTGCCCAAATAGGTTCATAGGCAATGATTACTTCAGGGTGCTCAACTAAATCTACTTCCTTGAAACAACCCTTTAGTTGTTGCAAAATCACCTTTTGAGTAATCCCTTGTTCTCTTTCTTCAAGTGACTCACCTAGACAAACAATAGGTCTAATCTTATATTCAAAAAGTTTTAGTAATTTTTCTCTAATCAAAGCATCAGATTCTTGATGGTATTGTCTTCTTTCAGAGTGACCTATGATAGAGAAGTCACAGTTAATCGATGAAAGCATTTGAGCTGATACTTCCCCAGTAAAAGCACCTTTGTCTTGTGAACTAACATCTTGAGAACCTATTTGTAAAGAAGAATCTTTAGTCATCTCTTTCATATTCTCTACAAATAAGAAACTTGGAGCAATCAACATCTCAAGCTTGCTTGTATCTATTGTGGAAAGTTTAGGTAACAATTCATTTACAAAAGCTCTAGCTTCATTATAGCAGTGATTCATTTTCCAATTACCAGCAACAATTATCTTTCTCATGATAACCTCATATTAATATTTTTCTTCATATTAAAATGAGGGCAATATCTTGACAAGTAAAATTTTAAAATTAGCTTTGATAAAACAAATAATCTCTTATAGCTATCAAGTCCAAAAAAATCAGAGTGCTGAATCTCAACACTCTGAATTACCTTTAGTAGGGTTTAATATTTGATACTATTTTAAGAGCATAATCTTCTTGGTCTCAATAACTTTATTTGTTGTTAAACGACTGAAGTAGAGTCCTGAAGGCAAATCGTTTTCATTATTATCTTTACCATTCCAGATAATTTTATGGTAACCTATAGCTTGAGTTCCCATGTCAAAAGTTCTGATTAATTGCCCTTTGACGTTATAAATATCTATTTTCACAGGAGCACTATTATCAAGAGAGTATCTGATAGTAGTTGTTGGATTAAATGGATTAGGGTAAATAGAGACGAAACCATTGCTAATTGGTACTTCTACCGAATTATCAAAATCATCTTGAATTTCAATAATTGCAGGACCGTAAAATGAACTAGAACCATCGTAATCAAGCATTTTAATCCAGTAATAATAAATTCCATTTTCATTAATGCTGGTATCAATATAAGAGTAGGTTTGAGTTTGACTAGTATTTGTTCCAGGAATAAAGACATCTAGCATTATGGAACTTGCTAGTTGGTTCTCAAGAGCTCGATAAAGTCTATAGCCATCAAGATTGCTTTCAGATTGGGTAATCCATTTAAGCATTACATTGTTGCTATTAGTATTATAGATATTGAAAGAAGATAATTCAACAGGAAGTGTTTGGCCATTATCTAAACCGATTGTTAGATTGCCTTTGCTAGCTTTTGCATTCTGTGGGAAAGTATAAGAGAAAGTAGCACTTCTAGTATCGCCACTTAGATTTGAAACTGAAGCATCTGCAATTTTAGATCCTCCTTCAAAGAGTATAGGAGTTTGATTTAATCCAATCCAATCATAGTTTTCATCTTCACTAGCATCCCAATAGAAAGTAATAGTTTTTTTTCTATTATCAAGGCTTGCATCATTGATGTTACCAGTCAAGTTCCATGAACGATTGATGTAGTTTGGCAAGAGTGATGAAACACTGGTTGATGAAGTATAATTTTCTATGTTGAAATTAGTTTTTGGCCAAACAAGGTGTTTAATACTTGGAGAATTCAAACCATCAACAATCACATTTGTAGGTCCTGTATAATTCCCTGAGTTCACAGTGAGTGTACCATTAATAGTGATATTATCTGGTAGTGTAACACCTGCTGAATTATTGATAGTTAGGTTATATACAGAGGTCAAGCCACTTGTGATAGTTTGAGCAGATGTACCATTAAAAGTAATTGTGGAGTTTGTTTGACCAACTAAAGTTGCTGATTGACCTATATTCAAAGTTCCTGAAACTACTAAAGAACCATTTGCAGCAACAATTAAATCATCACCAGCTGTATTTTCTAGATTTAACACTCCACCTTCAGCTATGGTTAGATTACCTTCAACTGTAGTTGAACTTAGAAAAGCTGTTTTATTATTATCAAGAGTAATTGTATCATTAGAAAGGACTTTAATTGCTATGGAATTTGTGTAATCTGGCTCAATAACAGATGTTGTGTAAGTGCCATTCTCGCTACTGGATTTTTCCCAATTTGCTACAGTTGAAAAAGAACCTGTATTCTTTGATCTAAAATAGAATTCTGATGATGGTGAGCTTTGTAAGGTAGGGTAAGCTGTTGTGAAATCCCAAACATTAGAATCCCAATTAGGATATGAAGTAGCGTTGGTCAATTGACTTGAAGTTTGTGCTGTACCATAAGTATTACCATTATTTGTACCAGAGATTGTTGCAGTATCAAGATAGTAAGAATCTTCAAGAGAACCGATAGCATTTGTTCCACCTAAACCAGGAGGTAGCATTCCTACAACTCTTCCAGTAATAGGTCCGTAACCACCTTCCCAGGTGGAAGATCCAATGTTTTGAGTTACATTACCAGTTGCATAAGTTCTAAATATTGCTCCACCTATTGAACAACCAGCTACTCCGCCTACTCTATCTCCACCAGAAACATCTCCAAGAGCATAAGAATCTTGTGTAAGTCCATTTTCATTACAACCAACTAAACCACCATATTTAATATTGTAAGGATTGTTGTTATCTCCAGAATTTAAAGCTTGATTGTTTGGATGAGTTGAAGATACGGTTACATTAGCCCAACAATATCTAACTCTTGGTACAACCTGCTTTCTTTGGCTATTATTAGCTCCCACTAAACCACCAGTTGCACCAAAACCTGCGACAGTTCCGCCATTAACATAACATTGTTCAACAATAACTAAATAACCATTGTTTACATTGGGTAAATCAGTTTTGCCTATTAAAGCTCCAGTTGCTCTTTTACCTGTAATATCAACATCGGTAAGTCCTAAATTTTTTATATAGATATCTGCATTATTGCTTGCATTAGAGATTGATGAACCATTAGTAACATAGCCGAAAAGACCTACAAAATTTTCTCCGTTTGCAGGGAAAGTAGTGTTGTTTGAAGAATCAGCTACCCTATTAATAAATAGATTTGAAATGATGTTGCCTCCACCATCAAAGTTACCATGAAATGGAGTTGAACCATCACCAATTGGATCCCAACCTTTGTCAGCTTCCCACATTTTTGTCCAACCATTTTCTGAACTTGGAATATTAGTATTTCCATTACTAGAACAATAGTAGGCATAGCCATCAGTATATTTTACAATATCACCTTGATTGTAGGTCCCTGCTGAGTATTGAATAATTGTATTAGGGTTGGTAGCTTCTAAATTAATACTTTGTGTCAGAGTATAATTACCACCCAAATCGTTTCTAATATTCCAAAGGTCTTCTACTGTAGATAAGTTCACAGCTAGGATTTGACCTAAAGAAAGAAATAGAACTATTATAAAAAAACACACTTTTAAACTTTTCATATTCACCTCTCTTTTTAGTGCTTATTTAAATATATTTTCCATTTTATTTAGATGTTGTCAATAAAATAATCATTTATTTTATGAAATTAGTAAGAAACTCTCAACTATCATTTCTTTTTACCATTTTTTGATGCATTCTATCTTGTTACTATCTCTATAAATCATTGGAAACACATAGAGATAGTAACAATGAAGAAGTAGACAACCTGCTTTTACATTGACAAAATATAGGAATTATAGGAAAAGCAAGTAAATAATTAATTGGAGTTATGATGGGATATTTATTGATTTTAATAACTATCATCTTGTTTTCAACCTTAGAGGTTACTGGTAAGCTTATCGGAGCAGACATTTCTCCGTTTTCAATCACACTTTACAGATTCCTTTTAGGGGGAGTAATCTTACTTCCTTTTGCCTATAAACAAACAAAAGAAAAAGAAGTAAAGTTGAAGGGTAAAGAGGTTTTTAAGTTAACTTTACCTGGTTTGATAAATGTTTCGATATCAATGTTATTTCTCCAATTGGCAATATATTATGGACAGGCAAACATCTCTGCTATCCTAATCTCTTCAAATTCTGTCTTTGTTGCACTATTCTCCTATTTCATTTTAAAGGAAAAACTTTCTCTTTATAAAGCACTAGGTTTGCTAATAGGTTTGTTGGGAATAATAATAATCATAATGAATCATGAAGTTTCAAGTAATGAGGTTCTTAATGCTCCTTTAGGGATACTATTTGCTTGCATCTCCTCAATATCCTTTGGCTTTTATACAGTAATATCTAAAAAATATATAAAGACTTATGGTAATGTACTTACTAATTCAATTTCTTTTTTAGGTGGTTCTTTACTACTAGCAATTATATCACTTATCTTTGGATTTGATATTAGTTTTAATTTCACAAGTAGGAATATAATCTTTATTGCCTACTTAGGAATATTTGTCTCTGGTTTAGCATATCTCAGTTATTTCGCTGGTTTAAAGAGAGTTTCAACAGTTGTAGGTTCTTCCTTTTTCTTTTTAAAACCTGCTGTAGCTTCAATCTTGGCTTACATAATCTTTAAAGAAACTTTGACATTTTGGCAGATTATGGGTATAATAATAGTTATAGTAGGTGTAAACTTAGAAGTGGTTAGAGATTTGATAAATAGAAAAGCCCTTGCTAACAAGGGCTAAGTAGGTTTAAGTTTTATTTTCTTATTTTTTTAGAATCATTTTGTTTGTATAGGTATGGCTACCTATATTTACTTTTGTGAAGTATAATCCAGAAGTTAAAGAATTGTTGTTTTTATCTTTAGCATTCCAGATAAGGGAATGACTACCTGGAGATTTAGTGCCTAAGTTAAACTTCTTAACAGCTTGTCCCTTAATATTATATACTTCAATTATTACTTGGCTTTCATTTTCTACATAAAAGTCAATTGTTGTAGTTGGGTTAAAAGGATTAGGGTATATTGCAGTAATTCCTTGTTTGGTAGGAATTTCAATTGCATCACTTGTATCGGGAAATTTGAATTGAATAATTATAGGACCGAAAATTTGATTAGAACCATCATATTCTAAAGTTTGTAACCAGTAATAGTAATCACCAGCACTTATTTGGAAATCATCAATAAAAGTATAAGTATAAGTTTCGTTGGTATTCTGTGCTTGAAAGAAATCGATTATCATTGCATTATCAATATTATTATCAGTACTTCTGAGAATAGTGTAACCGTTTAAATTAGATTCAGATTCAGTTACCCAGATCAATTTAACAAATTCCTCTTGGTAAACATCAGCTGTAAAGCTAGAAAGATTTACAGGTAAAGTTTGGTCGTTTTCAAGACCAATATTGAATATTGCTTTACTACTTTTATTAACTTGGTCAAAAATTATGTTATAAGTAGCCCAACGGGTATTTGATGTAAGATCATAACTAAGAGGATTAATCTTTGTTACACCTTGAAATAGAATAGGTGTGTTGCCACTAGTAAGCCAATCATAATCATTATCATCGCTTGAATCCCAGTAAAAAGTAACTTCTCTCTGGCGTTCATTTTCAGTAGCAGAACTTATAAACCCTTGGATATTCCATACTCTTTTAATATATGTTGGATATGCTCCTGTAAGAGAGGTAGTCACGGCAAAGTTTTCTATAGGAAGTATATCTTGAGCAATATCTAGATATCTAACCTGAGAAGAAGATAGTCCCATAATTGATGTTGAAGCAGTGTTAGTTAATGTTCCATTTTCTTCTGTTAAAACACCATTAATGGATAGGTTTTCAGAAAAAGAAACTCCATTAGGATTATTAATCTCAACATCGTAGAGGGAAGAAACTCCTGAGGTATAATTTATGATATCATTTCCCAAGAAAGAAATTTTAGAGCCAGTATCTCCTCGCATAGAAGCTGACTGACCTAAAACTAAATTACCTAAAACATCTATATTCCCTTGAATGATTAAATCATCTCCGCTTTCATTTTCAACAAAAAGTGTATCTCCGCTTGAGATAATAATCTTTCCACCACTTTCAATCAGGGTATTGGTAATGTACCAATCAGAATAAATGTTCACAGTATGATTGTTTCTAACTGTTATACTGATTGAATTTGTTAAGTCGGGGTAGGTAACTGCAGAAATCCAAGAGGTCTGGTTGTCTGAGTATGCCCATATTGATGATGATGAAAAATTACCTGTTTCAGTAGTTCTGAAATGGAAATTGGTGATAGGACTGTTTTTTAAAGAAGGGTAAGTGCCTATAATTTGCCAAACATTAGTAAAATCCCAATTATTAAAATTGCCTTGATTTGAGAAGTTACTGGTAGGCATACCAATTCCCCCTGCAGAGGTAAATGTTCCAGATGTAGTAGTATCCCAATAAGAATCTTCAACAGATCCATAAGAGTTTGTCCCACCCAAAGCCGGAGGTAGATATCCAGAAGATATACCTACTACACCACCAATACCGCCTTGATAATTACCAGGTGCTATATTACGAGTTACGCTTCCACTACTAAAACTTCTGAAAATAGCTCCTCCAATAGAACAACCAGCCAGTCCACCTACTCTATCACCACCAGATACATTACCAAAAGCATAAGAATCTTGTGTTGTGCCATTTTCATTACATCCGACAAGTCCTCCATACTTGATGTTGTAAGGATTAAAATAAGCTTGTTCAATTTCGTCATAGGGGTTTTGAGCTGTATTTGTTGGATGAGTAGCTGAAACTACAACATCTGCATAAGAAAATCTAATGACAGGAACTCTTAATTTCCTTACACTATTATTAGCACCAACTAAACCTCCTGTAGAACCAAAACCACTTACTTGAGCACTTCCCCCTGAACCATCAGCTTTAGCAAAGCAGTTTTCTATATAGGCTATATGAGTCCTATCAGGACTTGTGTATGGTAAAATCACTCTTCCTACTAGTGATCCTGTAGCTCTTCTTCCAGATACATTAGGATTTATAAGTCCTAAATCTTTAATATAAACATCATAATTAGTTCCAGCCCCACTTGTTGAAGATGAACCATTGCTTACAACACCAAACAATCCAACGTAATCTTCTCCGTCAGAAGGATAAACATTGTTGGCTACTGGTGAAGCCTTTCTGTCTATATAAAGATTATAGATCTTCTTGTTATTTCCATTAAATCTACCATAAAAGGGAGTAATTTCATTACCAATAGGTTGCCATCCCTTGCTGACTTCCCACATTTGTTGCCAATTTCCTGGAATAAAAGCTGTTCCTGAATTGTGTGGATTCATACAATAGTAAGCAAATGAATTATAATTAACTATATCCCCTTGACTATAATTTGTATTGCTTTGATAAGCCAAAATATTATTTGGATTAGTTGTTTCTAAATTTAAGTCATCTTGCAGATTATAGGTCCCCCCTAAGTCATTTCTGACAATCCATAAATCATAAATATTATTTATATCTATAGCTAAGGCTAGATTAGAAAAAACTAATAACAAGACAAGGCTTGTCAAAAGCTTTAAATCCGAAAGTATTTTAATCCTCATATTTCCTCCATTAACTTTTTAAGAAAATAATCGAACATACTTATCTAAACAAATTTTAATTTACTTATTTCTTGACTTAACATTTGTTAATACAAAAGATTCCTAATGGAGATTTTACTATGCTAATTTATTCAATAATCAAACAAAAAGACTTAAAGAATATTCCTTACTGGGTTAAATGGATTGAACTAAGAGTTGATTTATCCCCTGACTTAGTTAACTACCTAGAAGGACTAAAAGATTATTATGTTATTATAACTGATCGATGTATTTGTGAGGGAGGGAAATCTAGGAGAGATTACAGAGAAAAACTAAAATACTATCAGGAATTTGAATTTCATGATAACATCTTTTTCGACATGGAAATTGATATTATTGATGTTGAACTGGAAACTTCTCTTGATTTCTCTAAGTACTTTCTATCTTATCATAACTTTTCAAAAGTGAATTATGCGAAAATAACATCTATTCTAGAAAAAGCAGAAGCCTATAGTCCATATATGATTAAGTTGGCTCAGCAATGTTTATCTTTTAAGGAAGTAAGACAAATCTATGAAATATGTAAGAAATATAAGGAAAATATTCTTTGGCTAGTTATGGGAAAATATGGAAAACTGCAGAGACTTCTTTTTCCATATTTAAACTCAGCTGGAAGCTATATAGCTACTAAGGGAAATGAGACCGTTGAGGGTCAAATGAATATTGAAAGTGTGGAAAATTATCAACACTTGGTTAGTCGTGAAATCTTTAAATGGGGTGGAATAATTGGGGGCTCACAAGTATATAATTCTTTAGGATTGAAGCACTATAATAGTCATTTCTCTGCTAATAATCTTAAAGCTGTTTACTTGCCTATTAGTCTTGCAGAAGACGATGTTATAGATTTCTTTGAATTAGTAAAATCAAACAGTTTACTTCAAAAACACTGTTATGGTTTTTCACTTACAATGCCATTTAAAAAGCTCATCCCAAGTCTTTTTCAAGTAGGGGAGATAAGTAATCTCTTGATTAATAATTCCCCACCTAAATTCTATAATACTGATAAGGATGCATTTGTAAAAATCAAAAAAAAACTAGTAAATAAAAACATTAGCAAAGTCTTGATATATGGTTCAGGAGCAATGGCTGAATTAGCCATTCAAGTCTTTTCAGGTTTTTCAATAACCTTAATGGCAAGAAAGAAGAATAAGCTGATGGAATTAAAATCTCTATATAAAGATATAGAAATCATTGACCATTTTACAGGGAAATTATATTTTGATTTGTTAGTTAATACTTCACCACTGGGTATGAATGGAGAAGATTTTTCTCAGATAACTGGGATTAGTAACTTTAAATATGTGATTGATTTACCTTATTCAGAAGACGAAATACCTCTTGCTAAACAAGTAGATGAAGATAAGTATTTCTCAGGGAAAGAATTTTGGGAATATCAAAGTGAAAAGCAAATGCAATTTTTTAAAGAAAGAATAGAAAATGACAAAGAACAAGATTTTACAGAATAAAGAAGAAACATATAAAATTAATGAAGTTAAAGTGGGCTCAGACTTTTTAGTTATAGCTGGACCATGTAGTATTGAAGGCTATCAAATGGCTACTCAAACTGTTGAACACATTATCAAAAATGGTGCAAATATTTTTAGAGGTGGTTCTTTTAAACCCAGAACTTCTCCTTATTCCTTTCAAGGACTTCAACAAGAAGCTTTAGAAATCCTCAAAAGAATAAAAGAGGAAACAGGAGTACCTATTGTTACTGAAATTCTAGACCCAAGGCAGATTGATAATAGACTTGATTATATAGATATTATTCAAATAGGTTCTCGCTCTATGCATAATTTCCCTCTTTTAAAAGAAGTAGGCATGAGTAAAAAGCCTGTTATCCTTAAGAGGGGTTTTCAAGCTACAATCGAAGAATGGGTTCACAGTACAGAATATATTTTTAAAGAAGGTAACTCCAAAATAATTCTCTGTGAAAGAGGAATTAGAACTTTCGAGACTTATACAAGAAATACTTTAGACCTTTCTGCTGTTCCAATCATGAAACAACTTACTGATTTACCCGTAATTGTTGACCCTACTCATGCCACAGGGAAAAGAAACCTAATTCTTCCTATGTGTAAGGCTGCTATTGCAGCAGGTGCTGATGGCTTAATGGTTGAAGTTCATCCTAATCCTCAAGAAGCTCTGAGCGACCCTGAACAACAGCTTAATTTTGATGAATTTGCTTATTTGATGAATGACCTGCAAGCAATAATCAAATTTTTTAAGTAGGTGGTATGACTTGGATAGACGATTACAAAAGAAAGATATCCTACGAAAATACAGACTCTTTTTTAGAACAGTATGTAGGTGGAGAATCTTTTATAATTACTGATGATAACCTAAAATCGTTATATTCTAAAGAAATTTCTCAGATTAATCACTATAGCATAAGTCCCGGGGAAGAATCTAAAAGTCTTGAACAAGTAAATCTTATCTTAGAACATCTTCTAAAAGAAAACTACTCCCGAAATCTTACCCTAATTGCCTTTGGTGGTGGGATAGTTTGTGATATAACTGGCTTTATTTCAGCAATCTACAAAAGGGGCTGTAAATTAATTCTTATGCCATCTAGTGTCATAGCAATGGTTGATGCTGCTATTGGTGGTAAAAATGGAGTTAATTCAAAATATTTCAAGAATCAGTTTGGAACTATCAAGCAAGCTGATAGAATTAATGTTGATTGCAAGCTTCTTAACACACTTCCTAAGGTTGAATTCAAGAATGGATTGGCAGAAGTTATCAAACACGGTATTTTAGCTTCAGAAGAATATTATAGAAAAGCTATCTACTTGGCTAACAATCTTCCTAATGAACTTGGAAATAGTTTTATGGCAGATTTGATAAAGGAATCTATTGCTATTAAATTAAGTTTTGTTTCTGGTGATGAAGGTGATGAAGGGAAAAGAAGAATTTTAAATTTTGGCCATACATTGGGTCATGTAGTAGAAAAACTATATCATCTCCCTCATGGCAAAGCAGTTCTTTGGGGAATGATGAAAGCAGTTGTTTTATCTTATAAACTCGATTTAATAAGCAAGGATTTATATAACAGAATATATTCAGACTTAGAAAATTTAAACACTTTTGATCCAGATAATCTAGACTGGGATACAGTATTGAAGGCTCTCTTAAGTGATAAAAAAAGACAGGCTCAAGTGTTTAACTTTATTCTAATTGAAGGATTTGCTAAGCCTATTATTAAGCAAGTTGATTTAAATACTGTCAAGGTCCTTATCGTAAACAATAATGAATAATTCTATAAAAACTACTATTGCTCCATCATCGAAAAGCTCTTCTTTAAGAGCACTTCTTTGTTGTTTGTTAAATAGTGAAAATAAACTAATTACTCTAAAAAATATATCTTTATGTGATGATGTTCAAGCAGGATTAAAAGTACTAAAAGATTTAAAGAATGTATCATATAAAACCACTGGAAATAATCTTATAATTGAAAACACAGGGCTTATAGATTCTCCTAATGTAAGAGAAATCATGGTTGGAGAATCAGGCTTTTTAGCTAGGAGCCTAGTCAGCTTAGCTAGTTTATTCACTGACGAAATTGTCATAAAAGGGCAAGGCACTATTTTAAATAGAGATTTAGCTATAAGAGGTTTTTGTGAGAAAGTTGGATTACAAGCAAACTCTTCATGCTTGCCTACTAGAATAAAGGGTAGAGTAGAAGCTGGAGAATTTATTATTAATGAAAAGATATCTTCACAATTTCTATCTGGCTTGTTATTTATCCTTCCTCTTCTGGAACAAGATTCAACAATAAGTATTCAGGAGATAGTCAGTCAACAATATATTCTCCTTACTTTAGATTATCTAAAGCGCTGCCAAATAAAGGTTATTTCTAAAGCCACAAATACATTTATTATACCTGGAAATCAAAAGTATGATTTTCAAGAATTACTTATAGAATCTGATTGGTCTTCATTAAGTTATCTAATAGTTCTTGGACTATTTAGAGGTGGAGTAAAAATTACCAATATTATAGATTCTCAAGTTTCTCCAGATAGGGTAATTCTTGATTTACTTGATGAAATAGGAGGTAAGTATAATCTTGCAAAGGATAATACTTTGCTGATAGAAAAATCGGATTATAGAGGTTTTAACTTTGATTTAATCTCTTGTCCAGATTTAGCTCCTGTTTTAGTCTCTTTAGCCTTGTTTGCAAATTCTCCCTCAAGACTGATGAACTGCTTTAGATTGATAAATAAAGAATCAAATAGATTGAAATCACTTATAGATATGCTGGAAACTTTGAAAGCAAATTATAATTATCAAGAAGGTTCTCTAATTATTTTTCCTAGTAAGATATCAAATGGAAAAGTTAAAACATATAATGATCATAGAATTGCTATGGCTGCCTTAATTTTAAATGCTCACGATACTTTAAAAATCCAAGTAGATAATTATGAATGTATTAATAAATCTTATCCCTCCTTTATCACTGATTTAGAAAAACTAGGAGTTAAGTTATGAACAGTTTTGGAAAGATATTAAGAATAGAAATTTATGGTGAATCCCATGGCAGAGAAGTGGGTGCTATTATTGATGGAGTTCCTCCAGGAATAGAAATTGACCAAGAAAAACTTAAGCTATTTCTGCAAAGAAGACGACCTGGTTTAAAGGGAACAAGTCCAAGAAAAGAAGCTGATATTCCTGATTTTAAATCTGGAATGATAGGTAATATTACGAGTGGGGCTCCAATATTGGTTTCTTTTGTGAATGCTAATGTCAAGTCTGCTAATTATCAACAAATGCATGATATCCCTAGACCAAATCATACAGATTTTGTAGCAAGAAACAAGTTCTTTGGACATAATGAAATAAAGGGTGGCGGTCATTTCTCAGGGAGATTAACTTTGGGTCTAGTAGTCGCTGGCTTTATTGCTAAAGAGATTATTAAAGATATAGAAATTGAAGCAAAAGTTTATAAGGTTGGAGGTCAAACTTCTTATGATGATATCCTGCAAAAAGCAATAGAAAGTAAGGATTCCTTGGGGGCTGAAATCCATTGCAGGGTTAGTAATCTTCCTTTAGGATTGGGAGATCCATTCTTTAATTCAGTAGAATCTCTTCTTGCTCATGCTATTTTTAGTATTCCTGGAGTTAAATCTATAAGCTTTGGGCTTGAGAAAGAAGCATCTACATGTCTCGGAAGCCAATACAACGATGTGATTATTGATAATCAAGGAAGGACAATGACTAATAATTCTGGTGGTATAGTAGGTGGAATTACTAACGGAAATAACCTTGAGTTCTCTCTTGAGGTTAAACCAACTTCTAGTATTGGAAGAGAGCAGGAAAGTTATAGTTTCCAAGAAGATAAACTAGTGAAATTTCAAATTCCTGGAAGGCATGATGTCTGTTTCGGACTGAGAGTCCCTGTTATTATTGAAGCTGTTACAGCTCTTGTGTTAGCTGACTTATATTTATTAAGATTATCTGAGGAGAGAGAGTATGAATCTCGATGTAATTCGTAATAAAATAGATGATATTGATGCAGAGATAGTCTCATTATTGAAAGCTAGGATGGATTTAGCTATCGAATCAAAAGCTTATAAAAAGCAGGTTGAGGATTTGAACAGAGAACAGGAAGTCTTAGATAGACTAAAAGAACTTGCAAAGAAGAGAAGTCTGAATTACGATTACCTATTAAAAATCTATAAAATTATTTTTAGTGAAGGTAAGAGTGCTCAGAATAATAGAAAATAATAACAAGCTTTTTGAAAAAGTATAAATAAAATATTGACAGGTATTCATCTTCTTATAAAATTAACAAATTGAATATTTCGAGAGGAGAACTAATGCAAAACAAAAAGCAAATTAACCTAAAATTAGATGAAAAGGTGGGAGAAGGAGTATATTCAAATCTAGTGGTTATCTCACATAACCAGTCTGAATTTATCATAGATTTTGGTAGAATGTTACCAGGTTTACAGGATGCCAAGATACTCAGTAGAATAATCAAGACACCTCAACATGCTAAACAATTTCTAAACTCTTTGAAAAACAATATTGATAACTATGAAAAACAATACGGTGAAATAGTTGTCAAGGGTTTACCTGAGAATAATAAGTCTATCGGCTTCACAAATAAGAAAGAAGATTAATTCAACAAATACTTACTTTTGACTAATGAGTCTGTCCTTCTTTAGCAAGTTAATAAGAGTTAAAATAAAAAAGAAGATGATTTAATTAAATACTTGACTTATTAAGATAAGAATAAGATATTGCACTGATAAAAAAATAAAAATGAATAGATATTATAAAAATTTATTAATACATGAGGGAGTTATCGATGAGAAATTCAACATTTAACAGAATCTTGATAGCAGTTTTCTTAATTGCTACTGCATATTTTGTGTATGTGATGTTCGATAATGAATCACCGTTAAATTTTGCCGAAAAGAAATTAAACTTAGGGCTTGATTTGGCTGGTGGCTCATACTTTGTTTTAGAAGTTGACACTTCTGAATTAGAGGGAGCATCTGATATTGAGAAAGCTTTAGATTCTAATATTGAAGTTATTCGAAACCGTGTGGACAAATTTGGTCTTACAGAACCAGTTATCCAAAAGAAAGGAACAAAACAGATTATAGTTCAATTACCAGGAGTTAAAGACCCTGCAAGAGCTAAAAAACTTTTAGGCCAAACAGCTCTTTTAGAGTTTAAAATCGTGGCTAACGATTTTAGAAGCAGACGTGCTATTAGTGAAATAGATAAATATTTTGCTAAGAATAATATGTCTGCTATCAAAGAAATCTCTAAATCAGCAAACATTCCTGACCCAACAGAAGAGCAAGCGAAAGAACCATTCTCAACTTACATAGTATCTAATGGCTTTATTCGCAGTGAATTTGTTGATTTTATGAGACCATTTACTGATTCACTATTTGCTAAAAATAGAGTTTTATCTGGTAATCAACAACTTGCTTTAATGAAATCAGATGAAGAAATGAGACTTACACGTGGTGTTCCATTTGTAATTATTAACTCAAAACCTGAATTAGATGGTAGTGTATTAAAACAAGCATCATGGAGATTTGCTGAATCTTCATCAACTCAGTTAAGATCATCTTCTTCTCCTGAAATCAACTTAGAATTTGATAGAGAAGGTGCTGACCTATTTGCAAAAGTTACTGGTGATAATGTTGGCAGACAACTTGCTATTGTTTTAGATAACATAGTATATTCAGCTCCAAATATTTCAGGAAGAATTCCTGGTGGTAGAGCTGTTATTACAGGTTCATTCACAGTTACAGAAGCTGAGGACCTTACAAATATTCTTAATAATGGTTCATTAAAAGCTCCATTAAAGATTGCTCAAGAATCTACAGTTGGTCCTTCACTTGGTAAAGATAGTATTGAATCTGGCAAGATGGCGGGTATCATTGGTTTAGCAATTATTCTTGTATTTATGCTTATTTATTACAAAACAGCAGGTTTCTATGCAAATATTGCTTTACTCTTCAATATCTTATTCATTTTAGGAATGCTAACTATGTTTGGTGCTGCTTTAACAATGCCTGGTATAGCTGGTATCATTCTTACAATAGGTATGTCTGTGGATGCTAATGTTCTTATCTTTGAGAGAATTAAAGAAGAATTGAAAATTGGTAAATCAGTAAACTCAGCAATTGAATCTGGATTTAACAGAGCTATTATTACTATCACTGATGCTAATATCACAACCTTGATTGCAGCTGTTGTTCTTTATAGCTTTGGTAGTGGAGCAATTAGAGGTTTTGCTGTTACTTTAATGATTGGTATTGTTGGTTCAATGTTCTCAGCTATTGTTTTAGTTAGAGCAATGTTCAATACTTTCATCGTTGGTAAGAAAAAAGATAAGCTTAGTATCTAAGGGAGAAATAAATGGAAAAATTTAGCTTTATTAAAAACCGTAAGATAACATATATTATTTCAACCATATTAGTCCTTGTAAGTATTGCATCTCTAATTTTCATTGGACCAAACTGGTCTATTGATTTTACTGGTGGTCAACAAATCATGGTAAAAATCGATCCTGTTAGTAAAGATTTAGACCAGATAAGTGTTGATGAAGTTAGAACAGCTCTAGAGAAAGAAGGAATTACAGATGCAGTGATTCAAAAACTTACTTATAAGATTTCTGATGCAGGAAATGTAGAAGAAGGTCAAGAAAATGTTAATTCAGCACTTTTCTTAATTAAAACTAGAGAAGCTGAAGAAATTGAAGGATCATCTGAAGGTTTAGGTCAGTCAGATATCTTAAGTGCTATCGCTAAAAACATTAATAACTATAAAATTGATGACCAAGCTACAAACATTGAAATTGTTTCTGGTTCAATAGGTAAAGAACTTAAAGGTAAAGCTTTTAACTCAGTTATTATCGCTTTAGTTTTAATGGTTATCTATATCGGTATCAGATTCCAGTTTAATTTTGGTATTGCAGCAATTATTGCTCTATTCCATGATGTGATCATTGTTCTTGGTGTATTTAGTATTTTAGGTTTAGATCTTTCTGCAGCTATTATTGCAGCAATTCTTTCTATTGTTGGTTATTCAATCAATGATACTATTGTTGTATTTGATAGAATTAGAGAAGATATGAGAAAAAGACAAAGTGGTCAGGATTTAGACAGTGTCTTTAACATTGCTATTAACAGAACAATTAGCAGAACAATAATTACATCAGTAACTACATTGATTGCTGCAGTTTCACTTTATGTTTTTGCTGGTATTGTTATTAGAGACTTTGCGTTTGCAATTATTTTAGGTACTCTTATTGGTACTTATTCTTCAATCTTTGTTGCAAGTCCAATTGTTTTAGATTACTTCCACTCTAAACATAATGATTCTCACGTCTTTAGTAGAATCTTAAAGAAAAATAGTTAGAACTCGTTTCTAAAATATATAAAAAGAGCTAAGTTATCTTAGCTCTTTTTTTTTTGTGCTTTGCTCAGAAATATTTTAATTGACTGCAATTTTGACTTCAAAAGTATGACTAAAAAAAGTTAGGTAGGCAAAATGGATTCACTCAAAAATTTATTCAAGATAGGCTACGGACCTTCAAGCAGTCATACTATGGGGCCAAGTAACGCGGCATTAAGATTTAAGGAAGAAAACCTAAAAGCTAATAAAATTGTAGTTACTCTTTATGGAAGTTTGGCTGCAACTGGCAAGGGACATTTAACTGATAAAGCAATAATCTCAGTTATCAAACCTCTTGAGTGTGAAATTGTATGGTTAGCCAGTGAATTTTTACCTAAACATCCTAATGGAATGAAGATGCAAGCTTATGATAGTCAAGAAACTTTACTCAAAGAAGAGATAGCATATAGTATTGGAGGCGGGGCATTACTTTATGAGGGAGATGAAGTTAAGTACAAATCATTTTATCCTTACAATACTATGGAAGATATCATAAAATATTGTCAAAAATCAGGAAAATCATTTTGGGAATATGTTTTTGAAAATGAAGGGAATGATTTAGCAGAATATTTAGTAGAAGTTTGGCATATAATGAAAAAAGCAGTTGAAAAAGGTTTGATTACTGAAGGTGTTTTACCTGGAGGATTAGGGGTATCTAGAAAAGCCTATCAATATCATAGAAAGGCTCAAATCATGGGTAAGCAATTTAAACAATCCGGCTTACTTTATGCCTATGCTTTAGCCGTGGCAGAAGAAAATGCCTCAGCTAATAAAGTAGTAACTTCACCAACATGTGGTTCTTCAGGAGTTTTACCAGGAATGTTATTTTTCTTACAACAAGATATGAATCTTAGAGAGGAAGAAATCATAAAAGCCCTAGCTAGTGCAGGTTTAGTCGGTAATTTAGTAAAACATAATGCTTCAATTTCTGGAGCTGAAGTTGGCTGTCAGGGTGAAATTGGAACTGCTTGTGCTATGGCAGCTGCAGCTGCAACTCAGTTAATGGGTGGTTCAATTAGACAAATTGAGTATGCTGCTGAAATAGGTTTAGAACATAATCTTGGTTTAACATGTGATCCAGTGTGTGGCTTAGTGCAGATTCCTTGCATTGAAAGAAATGCTTTTGCTGCTAGATCAGCAATGTCTGCTTCAATATATTCACTGCTTTCAGATGGTACTCATTTCATAAAGTTCGATGAAGTAGTAAGAGTAATGAAGAGAACTGGTCATGATTTACCTTCTCTCTACAAAGAAACTTCAGGTGGAGGATTAGCTTATGAGTATTCCAAAAGAGATAAGAAACTATAATCCCCAATAATATATTAGTTAGAATTTAATGAATTAGCTTCTCTTACTATAGGTTGATTGTTAGTAACTCAAATACTTACCAATGAATAATTGAGTAACTAATAATCAAGACTGAAGAGTAATATGGGGTGTGACAAAAAAAGACTTAAGATATAGTTTAGTAGAAATTTGTGAAAAGCCATAAAATACTCTTCAAAAGGACTTTCAGGATTTATCCCAATATATATTATATAATACTTTATGGAATCACCCCCTATGTCCCCCTCAAAGAAGGGGATTAATTGCTATTTAGGAATCACCCCCTATGTCCCCCTCAAAGATGGGGATTTTGCTAAAAGAATATGCACTCTTCGCCTGTGATACGTAGCTTTAGCGAAGTATTACTAAAGCTCTACTGCACAATCTGGATTAAATCGGATTATTATTACTTGGATTAATTAGTTTGCTTTTATCTTTAGGTGGATAAGTGAGAAATTTAGAAAGTGGGACTAATTTGTAACCTAATTGAGAAGCTTGCTCTAGGAAATAATATAAAGAAGTTTGTCTTTGTAAAGTACTGGCATGGGTTATTACTAAGATATCCTTTCCTTCTTCAGAGTATTTTGATAATTTTGATAAATACTTATCAACGGTTTCAATAGAAGCATCAGGAACATCAAGGAACATACTTCTTTTTGCTGTCGGAACCTCAAGTTCAAGAGCTAAATCATAAGCTAGACTATTGTTAATAGTCGCTGAATCTACAAAAAAGAGGTTATTTTCTTTACACCATTGAAGTACACTTGTCATAACTTCACTATCTGCAGTTGCTCTACTTCCCATATGATTATTTAACCCAACTACTTTATTAAGCTGTCCATACATAGAATTAAGTTTATTAATAATAGTAATAGCATCATCTTTGCTTTCGATCACAAGGTCACCTGCATTTATTTTGTCATTCAAAGGCTCCATTGGAGTGTGTAAGAGTAACTCTCTATCTGTATTTTGGAAATATTCCATTACAAATTCTGAATAGGGAAGATTAGGAAGTATAGCAAAGGCAACTTCAGTAGGTAATTGGTCGAACTTAACTAATAAAGAATCTAACATGAAATTATTATAGTTACCGAAATCATCAATAATAACACTTAGTTTAGGAAAATTCTCATTAACCTCTTCTTCTAAATCATCAATAGTTTCTTGAACAAGCAGAGTATCCTCCTCAGTTCCGCTCTTAAGCATGGGGTCAATCTTTTGCTTCTCTTCAGCCTTTTTATTATTACATGCAGATAAGAAAACTATTAAAATAATACTTAAGACGAATGTTACTTTTCTAATCTTTTCCATTTGACCCTGTCTCCTATAATAATATAATTCTGCTGGCAAAATCCAGCATTAACTTCTAAAACATATTTACTTAGAAGAGAACTATGGATGTTTTCTTCTGAAAATGGTATTGTCTCTTCAGCTAGGTCAACAATTATCCCATCTTTATCAATAAAAATTAAGTCCAAAGGGATAATAGTGTTTTTCATCCAAAAGTTCATTTCTTGCTCATAAGGATAAATGAAGAGCATGCCCTGATTTACAGACATTGAATCTCTATACATTAACCCTTGCATCATCTCGCTATCAGTTTCAGCAAACTCTATTTCAAGGTAAAGAGAATCGTGCATTTCAGAAGGTAAAATCCAAAGTTGACCTTCTTGTTGAAAGTCAATATTATGTTTTGCTTTTTCACATGATAAATTTAGAGAGAAAAAACAATAAAAAACTAGGAGAACGATAGATTTTATACAAACTTTATTTGATTTCATTATTAGGTTCAATTCTTTCTACAGAAGATGTTTGTTTATTCTTAGGAGGATTAGTCAGTTTGCTAGATTCCTTTCCAAGAAAATGGATAATGGATAAGACAATAACTAGAAAAACAACTAGCATAATCATCTTGTTTCTATAATCCCTTTTTGCTCTTTTTTGAGCTTGTTCTTTAAGTTCATCTTGGTAACTCATATTTACCTCTTAATATATTTTATAAATATCAAAATATCATGTAAAAAGTTGTCAATAAAAGATTTTTCTATTACATTTTTTAGGCCTTCAAAAACTTGAATAAAAATATAATATAAAACTAGAGAAAAATGCTTAAAAAGATGTAATAAAAATGAGCTAATAGTAGGGTGTAAAAGCCTATATATAAAGGCTTAAATACAAATAATAGCCCTAATAAAAAAAGGTGAAAAAAATGCTAAAAAAGTGTTGACAAAAAACTATAATAACGATAAATTGAACTTAAATAAAATGATGCATAATTTGTAACTTTTTTCAAAATATATTACAAATTTTCGGGCAGATTATTTGAGATTAATAAATCTGCGTTAAGATACTATAACTTATTTAAAATCAAGTAATTGGGGATTTAGTATGTCAAATCAAGATTACACAGCGAAAAATATTCAGGTTCTTGAGGGGCTTGAAGCTGTAAGAAAAAGACCTGCCATGTATATTGGCGGAACAAGTGAAAGAGGTCTACACCATTTAGTTTATGAGGTAGTAGATAATAGTATTGATGAAGCTTTAGCTGGTTATTGTGACCAAATTAATGTAATTTTGCATAAAGATGGTTCTGTTGAAGTTCAGGATAATGGACGGGGTATACCTGTTGACATTCATAAGGAATTAGGTATTCCTGCAGCAGAAGTGGTGATGACTGTTCTTCACGCTGGTGGTAAATTTAACAACGATTCTTATAAAGTTTCAGGTGGTTTGCACGGTGTTGGTGTATCTTGTGTAAATGCTCTTTCAGATTATTTAGAAACTAGAATCTATAAGAATGGAAATATTTATTCACAGAAATATTCAAAAGGAGTTCCTCAAACAACCTTAGATATTATTGGACAAACTGAAAAAAATGGAACAACAATTATATTTAAACCAGATGCTACAATTTTTGAAACAGTTAAGTTTTCATTTGACTATTTAAGCTCTCGTTTAAGAGAACTAGCTTTCTTGAATAAAGGTGTGAGAATAACTCTGAAAGATGAGGAAAGTGAAAGAGCTCATAATTTTAAGTATGAAGGTGGAATAAATGAATTTGTTCAATATCTTAATACTAATAAGAAGCCAATTTTCAAAAATCCTGTTTACGTTTCAGGAGCTAAAGATGATATGGAATTTGAATTGTCAATTCAATATAACGAAGGTTTCCAAGAAAATATCTATTCTTATGCTAATAATATTAACACTATTGAAGGTGGTACCCATTTATCAGGTTTAAAATCAGCTTTAACAAGAGCTGTTAATGTTTACTCTAAAGATAACAATTTCTTGAAAAATGAAAAAATTACTCCAAGTGGAAATGACATACGTGAAGGACTTACCTGTGTTATTAGCGTTAAATTGAGTGACCCTCAATTTGAAGGTCAGACTAAAACAAAGCTTCAAAACTCAGAAGTAGAAGGCTTTATTAATTCAATTGTTTATGAAAAACTTCTAGAATTTTTTGAAGAAAATCCAAATGAAGCCAAGGCTATTTGTAACAAATCAATCATGGCTTCAAGAGCTAGGGAAGCTGCTAGAAGAGCAAGAGATTTAACCAGAAGAAAATCTGTATTAGAATCTGGTTCTTTACCAGGAAAGCTAGCTGACTGTACCAGTAAGGATCCTGAGGAAACTGAGATATTCCTAGTGGAGGGAGATTCTGCGGGTGGTTCTGCTAAGCAGGGTAGAGATAGACAATATCAGGCTATTCTTCCTCTTTGGGGTAAAATGTTAAATACTGAAAAGGCAAGAATTGATAAAGTATTAAATAATGATAAAATTCAGCCAGTAATCTTAGCTTTAGGAGCTGGTATTGCAGACGATTTTGATATTAGTAAACTTCGTTATGGTAAGATAATTATCATGGCCGATGCTGATGTTGACGGTGCTCATATTGCTACACTTCTTTTAACCTTCTTCTATAGATATATGCAACCTCTTATTGAACATGGAAGAGTATATATTGCTCAGCCACCGTTGTTTATGCTAAGAAAAGGTACTAAAAAACACTATGTTTATTCAGAAGATGAAAGAGATAGATTATGGAATGAGCTTGGACAGAAAGGTGTTTACATTCAAAGATATAAAGGTTTAGGTGAGATGAATCCTGATCAACTTTGGGAAACAACTCTTGATCCAGAGAATCGTTTACTTGTGCAAATTAAGATCGATGATGCAGTTGAAGCTGATAGATTATTCTCAATCTTAATGGGTGATGAAGTAGAACCAAGAAGAGATTTTATCCAAGAAAACGCTAAATATGTTAAAAACCTTGATATCTAAAGTTAGGAGATAATTAATGGAAAATAAAACTGACCAAAGAATTATAATTAGACAAATAGAAGATGAATTAAAAACATCATACTTAGACTATTCAATGAGTGTGATTGTTTCTCGTGCTTTACCAGATGTCAGAGATGGTTTAAAGCCTTCCCAAAGAAGAATTTTGTTTGCTATGAATGAATTGAATTTATCTCCAGGTGGACATTTCAGGAAATGTGCTAAGATAGCTGGTGATACTTCAGGTAACTACCATCCTCATGGTGAACAAGTTGTTTATCCTACTCTTGTGAGATTGGCTCAAGATTGGAATTTGAGATATCCTTTGATAAATGGACAAGGTAACTTTGGTTCTATCGACGGAGACCCACCAGCTGCTATGCGTTATACTGAGGCTAGACTTCACAAAACAGCAGTTGACTTAATGATGGATCTTGATAAAGATACTGTAGATTTCCGATCTAACTATGATGAAACAAGAAAAGAACCAGAAGTTTTCCCAAGTAGATTGCCTAACTTAATTGTAAATGGCTCTTCGGGTATTGCTGTTGGTATGGCTACTAATATGGCTCCTCATAATGTTGGAGAAGTCTGTGACGCGATTGTTGAAACTATTGATAATCCCGAAATATCTGCAACAGATTTGATGCAAATTATTCCTGGTCCAGATTTCCCAACAGGTGGTTACATAGTTGGTCGTTCCGGTATTAAAGAGTACTTTGAAACAGGACGTGGAAAATTAAAAGTAAGAGGTAAAGCTGACATTCATACTGATAAGAAATCTGGACAAGAAAGTATTATCATCTCTGAAATACCTTATATGCTAAATAAAACTCTCCTCATTGAGAAAATTGCTTCTTTAGTTAAAGACAAGAGAATAGAAGGTATAAGTGATATCAGAGATGAATCAGGTAGAGATGGAATGAGGTTAGTTATCGTTGTTAAGAAAACAGCTGATGCTAATGTTGTTCTAAACAAACTCTATGCTTATTCTCAATTACAGAATACTTTTGGGGTTATCAATTTAGCTCTGGTTGATGGAGTCCCACAAGTGCTTTCAATGAAACAACTTCTAGAAAACTTTATCAATTTCAGACATGGTGTTGTTATTAGAAGAACAAAATTCATCTTAGCTCAAACTGAGGCAAGATTACATATTTTAGAAGGTTTGAGAATTGCTCTTGATAATATTGATGCAATAATTAAAACGATCAGAGCATCTGAAAGTACTCAGGATGCCAAAGATAATTTAATGAGTGAGTTCTCTTTAAGTGAAATCCAAGCTAAAGCAATTCTTGATATGCGTTTACAAAAGTTAACAGGTCTAGAAAGAGAAAAAATTGAAAATGAATTTAATGAGCTTTCAGCCTTAAGAGATCAACTTAATGAAATTTTAGGAAGTAGAGAACTGCAGATGAATATCATTAAAGAAGAAACTCTTGAAATAAAAGAAAAATATGCTGACCCACGAAGAACTAAGATTATTGATGGCGAGCTGACTCTTGATATGGAAGACTTAATTCCTCAAGAAGATGTAGTTGTTGTTATCAGCAATGAAGGCTATATCAAAAGAATGCCAGCAGATCTTTACAAATCACAAGGTCGTGGGGGAAGAGGTTTATCTGGTTCTAATCTGAAGGATACAGACTTTATTCAAAATATCTTTACAGCTTCAACTCATGATTACATTCTCTTCTTCACAGATTTTGGTAAGTGTTATTGGTTAAAAGTATATCAAATACCTTCAGTTGGTAGACAGGCTAGAGGTAAAGCTATAGTTAACTTAATAAATATAGCTAAAGAAGAAAATATTAAAGCTATTGTAGCTGTACAAGAATTTGATGATTCCCATTATATTGTTATGGCAACAAGGAATGGTTTACTTAAAAAGACAGTTTTAAGTGCTTACTCAAGACCTAGAACTAATGGTATTATTGCTATCAAACTAGTTGATGGTGATGAACTATTAGAAGCAAAATTAACAGATGGAAGCAATGATATTATTCTCGCTACCCATAACGGTTATTGCAATAGGTTCTCTGAAGTGACTGCTAGACCTCTTGGAAGAAATTCTCAAGGTGTTTGTGGTATCAAACTAAGAGAAGATGATTTTGTGGTGTCAATGATTGTTGTTGCTGAAAATTCAGAAGAGTCTGTTCTTTCTATTAGTGAAAATGGGTATGGGAAAAGAACTGACCTATCTCAATACAAGGTGACCAATAGAGGTACAAAAGGATTTATTACTCTAAAAACTACTATGAGAAATGGTTATCTAGTCAAACTTCTTGATATTACAGATGAAGATGATTTAATGATTACAACTCGTGGTGGAATGATAATTAGACAATCTGGTGAAATGATATCATCTATAGGTAGAAACACCCAAGGAGTTAGGTTAATCAACTTGTTAAAAGATGATAAAGTCTTTGATGCAACTAGAATCAAAAAAGAAGAAGATGAAGACGGAGATGATTCTTCAGAATCTCCAAGCGATGATAAAGAATAAATAATACTTGACATTATATCAAAGAAAGCAATATAATGTATAAAAAGACTGGAGGATTTTAGTGCTACTACAAAAATATTTTGTAACCAGGCAGAAATTAGTGGACGATGCTCTAACTGAATACTTCGATGGTAAAGAAAAGAATACCAAGTATTTAAACAGTGCTATTCGCTATTCACTTCTTACTGAAGGGAAAAGATTACGTCCAATTCTTTTATTTGCTGTTTATGAGATGCTTAAAGGAAGAAAGAGTACCAAATCACTAGAAAAAATTATGCCAGTTGCAATAGCTCTAGAAATGATTCATACTGCAACAATAGTTCATGATGACTTACCAGCTTTGGATAATGCTCCTAGAAGGAGAGGCAAAGCTAGTAATCACGAAAAATATGATCCAGCAACTGCAATTTTAGTTGGTGATGCTCTCTTGACTAAAGCATTTGAAGTTCTCACAGAACTAAAAAATAAAGAACATGCTGTACAATGTATTGGAATTCTATCTAAAGCAGTTTCTACTAGTGGGATTATTGGTGGACAAACTGTTGATCTTGAATCCAGAACTAAGAGTATAAAGGTGAATGTACTAAAATATATACATTTAAAGAAAACTGGAGCTTTGTTACAAGCTGCAACTGATATGGCTTGTACCCTTTGTCAGGCAGAAGAAAATGTAATGATTACTTTAGGAAATTACGCTCTAAATCTAGGCTTAGCATATCAGATTATTGATGATATTTTAGAAGATATGGGAGCTTTAGAAATTATGGATAAAGATACTATTGCGAGGTCAGGTAATAAAGCAAACTATGCAGCAATGTTAGGGGTGGAAACTGCAAAAAAGAATGCTGAAAAATTATTATCTGATTCTTATAAAATGGTTAAGAACTTCGAAAACAATGACATATTAATTGAGTTAATAAACCTTGTAAAAGAAAGATTACCATAGGACAATGAAAATTATTGATTTGCATACACATATTTTGCCAAATGTTGATGATGGCTCTGATTCATTAGAGAAGACTATTGAACATTTGCATATTATTTCAGAAGCTGGGGTTGAGAAGCTTTTTCTCACCCCACACTTTATGTTGGGAAAATTTGCTAATAAAAAAGCAGATGTTAAAAGAGAATTTGATAAACTCAAAGATGAAATTAAAGATACTTTGATAAATACTGAAATTTCTCTAGGTGCTGAAGTTTACTGTGATGATACACTTATTCAACAAGTAATTGATGAAAGACTGACCTTAGGAGATTCTGATTATGTCCTTTTTGAAACTTCTTTGAATGATTCAAGTGATAATTCAAAGAAATTTATTTATGAACTTCAGATGAATAGGTTCAAACCAATTCTCGCTCACCCAGAAAGGTACTCCTATGTCCAGGCACATCCTCATATAGTTAAGGAATTTATGAATAGAGATGTTCTTATCCAAGTTAATGCCTCCAGTCTTATGGGTTACCATGGTAAAAAGGTTAAATATATAGCTTGGAATTTACTATATAAAGGATATGCCCATTTTGTAGCTTCTGATGACCACTGTAGGCATTCAGACTACATCTTGAAAAAAGCCTATTACAAGGTAGCAGATAAAATTGATGAAAGAACTGCAAACTTGCTTTTTTATGATAACCCATTAAAAGTATATAATAATCAAGAAATTGAAGCTTTTTATGTGGAAATAAAAGGACAGAAGCATTCTCATCATAGACATAGACCTCTGTGGAAAAAGATTTTATCTTCATTGTTTAAATAAATGAGAAAAAAAGTACTAATTACCAATATACAAAACTATATAGGAAATAATTTTACATCTAGTATTAGTAATAAGGGTTGTGATTATTTCGCCTTCTATCCAGAAGGCGAAAATCCTGCCCAGTATTCTAGGTTCAATAGTAGAATTTCCCTAATCCCTCTTAACCTAAGCAACACTTTAATATTAAAAAAACATTTTCAAATGAATGATTATGATGTTATTGTGCACATACCTGACTTTCATTCAAATGTCAATAAGTCTAGAAAAGCTTTAAGAATAGCCAATGTTTTTTCCACACAGCAAGTAATTGAATATTGTTTATTGTCTGGAGCCAAGCTTGTCTATTGCTCTTCGGTAGCTATATATGGTAATTCTCCTTTTGAATTACCTTCTAATGACTTGTCTGAAAAAATAATTTTCGGCCATAAAACTAAGATGATTGCTGAGATTGAATCATTGATTGAAAGAAACAGACTTAAGGGCTTACAAGCAGTAATTCTACGTCCTGCAATTGTTTATGGTAAAGGTTCTAAAGGGTTCTTATCTGTTTTTACTAAATTAATAAAATATCATTTACTGCCAAGAATAAATCAGAGAATTTACATTCATTTATGTAACATTGATTTGCTAGTAAATATTATGGCTAAAGCTATTACTAATGAGAAATGTTATGGGAAAAACTATAATGTTGCCGACAAAGAACCTGTAATTTTGAAAGATTTAATTAATTTTATAAGTAATCAAATTAGAAGAAAAAATTACAGAACCATATTACAGCTAAATCTGTATATAGGTAGAAATATTGCAAATCTTTTCTATAGAATTAATTGGGTTTTTGCTGGTAACTTTATGGAAAGATTAACCCATAATTGGTTTTACGATATTGAGGATTTAGAAAGAGATTTTTCAGTTCCTGAATTCAATACCTTCTCCTCCATAGCTAAAATGTTTGATAAATAGGTTCTTTGCTAGGGTGAAAAAATATACAAAATCAATTATTTTTGGAGTGGGTATCGGTTTAACACTCTTAATAATTTGGGCATATTTTTTTGATTTTTCCAGATTAATCCATAATGTCAAACAAGTTAATTTGGGCTATTTATCCCTAAGTCTTCTTTCTTACATTTCGGCTTATTTTGTTCGTTCTATAAGATGGAACAGACTCTTAAGTCCCTTAGGTCAGTTCTCTATAAAAGACACATATCTGTGGTCTCTTTGTGGTAATTTCATAAACTACTTAATCCCTATAAGAGCTGGAGAGGCAGCAAGAGCAATAATTATTAAGAAAAGAACTAAGACTCCTATTTCATTAGTTCTTCCCTCAATATTTATTGATAAATTCTTTGATACAGTAGGGATATTTATCATCTTAGCCATGATACCCTTTCTTGATATTGAGATTGTCCCTATTTTACAATGGTTAGTTCTGGTTCTTGTATCTGTATTTATCATAGGAATAATAATCTTAATTACAGCTATAATAGCTCAGGATAAACTAGTTGCTTTCTTAAAAAAGTGTTTTTTCTTTATTCCTCAAAAATACCAAGACAAAGTATATTCCATGATTGAGTTTTTTGTTGAGGGAACAGGTCTCTTTAAAAATCATTATGAAATAGTCTTACAAGTAACAATTTTAACACTCATAGGAATATTGCTTGACGGATTATATTTCTATTTAATGTTTAAAGCATTCGGATTTGAACATCTAAATATTGCAATGATATTCTTTGGATATACCTTATTAAATTTATCTTATATTCTACCTCAACCTCCAGGGCAAATCGGTAGTAATGAGTTGTTAATGAGTGTTATTTTTGTGAGTGGGATGGGTATGAACTATGGTGATGCAGGCTCTTTGATAGCTGTTGCCCATTTACTTACAGGAATTGTTGTAACCACTTTTGGAATAGGGGCTTTGAGTATTGTAGGAATCCGAATAATTGATTTAATTGATAGGAGTAAAAATGAGTAATTCTAATGTAGATTTAATAGAAAAATTAAGCATAATAAAAGAAAATATAATAGTAGAATTAAAGAAAGTTATCGTAGGACAAGATGATGTTGTAGAAAAGATACTAATAGCTCTTTTCGCTAATGGTCATATTCTCTTAGAAGGTGTTCCTGGTTTAGCAAAAACACTTCTTATCTCAAGTTTAGCAAAAGTTCTCAACCTAGAGTTTTCTAGAATCCAATTTACACCAGACTTGATGCCTTCTGATATAACAGGTACAGATATTTTATCTGAAAATAAAAGTGATGGGAAAAGATATTTTGAATATATCAAAGGCCCTATCTTTGCTAACATTATTCTTGCTGATGAAATTAATAGAACTCCTCCTAAAACCCAAGCAGCTTTGCTTCAAGCTATGCAAGAGTATGAAATTACAAACGGTAATCAAACATATAAATTAGATAGACCTTTCCTCGTTTTAGCAACTCAAAACCCTATAGAACAAGAGGGAACCTATCCTTTACCAGAAGCTCAACTTGATAGATTTATGTTCAATATCATTATTGATTATCCTAGTTATGAAGATGAATTAGAGATTGTTAAAGTGACTACTAATACTCAATCTAAGGAAATCAAAGCCATAATCACAGGACAAGAGATTTTAGCAATTCAGAAAGCTATTTTGGATATTCCTGTTAGCGAACATGTTTATGAATATGCTGTAAAGCTAGTGAGGAAAACAAGACCAAATTCTGAAGTATCATCAAGCGAAATAACTGATTTGATTAGTTGGGGGGCTGGACCTAGAGCTTCGCAATATCTTGTTTTAGCTGCTAAAGCTAGAGCTGCCTTACTAGGAAGATTAACTCCTTCTGAGGATGATATCAAGTTTGTTGCTCCTCTTGTTCTTCGTCATAGAGTTTTACCATCATTCAATGCTGATGCTGAAGGAATAAAATCTATAGATATTATTAATAAACTTCTTTCCTAAATATGAAAAAGACAATTTGCTTTCTGTTTCTAACATTACTTATAGTTTCCTTGCAAGCTTCTTTCTATAAGTATCTCTGGAACACAGGAAGAACAATTGATGTAAGCGGAGAAAAAGTTGAGCATGCAAATAACATTTTGAGTGTTAGTCAGGGTAAAAATCTCTATGTTTATTCTATGTTTGATATCTATAATTTTACTTTGAATGGAGCATATTCATTTCAAGAAGAAATTCAAGACATAGAAATTTTAACCTCCAAAGATGTAATCGTAAGTGTAAATTCCATTCTTACTTCCAAAAGAGATATTGATAGCCTAATTACGAGAGGCAGGAAGATAGATGTTAAAGCTTATAATGGTAATCAAGTAGCTCAAGATGGAACACTCTTATATCTAGCTCATGGTGATAATGGTTTAACTATTTATGACATAGGAACTAATCTAGATAATGTAGTAGTAAGTAATTATCATAAAGACTGGGGGCTCAACACTCTTGCTGTAAAATGGCCTTTAGTATATGTCGGTAATAAGCATGGTATAGCAAGCGTAAATCTAACAAACATTAGCCATCCTATGCCTTTTGGTCAAGATTATAGTATCTTTGAAGTTTCTGATATTGAAATTTATAATGACATCTTGTTTGCTGTCTCAAGTAGATCTTTAAATGTTATTGATATTTCGCTACCAGGGAAGATGAATAAACAAGATGTGCTATACTTCCCTTATCCCATTAGAGATATAAAGATTCACGGTAATGAACTATATGTTATCTTGGGGCAAGGTGGTTTGGAAATATATAGAATTAATTCAGATAATTCAATAGAAAATGTAAATTCCTATAATGATGGTAATTACCTATACGACATTTCATTTTATCAAGACTATATATTCATGCTAAGTAAAGATAAGAAACTAAGAATATTCCAGTATAGATAAATATTTTACCTTAAAGCATAGATTAAAGCAGTAGTTAGTTTAAGAATATCACTATCTGTTTTCTCAAGTATTTGAGCTAATTTTTGAGAGATTTCCCAGAGTATGACTAGTCCTATATGATGGTGTTCTTTGATTATCTTTACAAAATCATCATGGTTGATCGAATACAATTTACAATCAGTAAGAGCTTTGACAGTAGCAGTTCTTAATTGTTTTCCTAACAAGCCCACTTCACCAAAAAAAGGGTAATCTTTGGAATTCAAATTAATCAATGTCTTGTTAATATTACTTTGATTATCAATAAAAGATGTCTTTTTGGAAATACAAACTTGACCTTCAAATAATAAGAAAAGCTCATTCCCTGAAGAATCTTCTTCAAAAATAACTTCATTAGCTTTGTAATGCACTATTTTAAGGGACTTCCCTATTATAGTAAGTTCTTCATTTGTTAAATCAGCAAAAAGTTTCACATTTTTCAAAAAAGATTTGTCATTCATAAAATCCTCACAATACTATTGCTGTATCATTAGCATCAATAAGATAATCATCATTTGGTTTAATTTTTATATTATCGCTTTGATTCATGAAATTAATTTTCTTGTTAGATTGTTGGAATTGTTGTTTTATAAACAAATCTATACTTGAAGTATTATCTGAAAGGATGTCATCAATAGAAAATTCTGGCTGTACTGTAACTATGCCTATCAAGATTAATCCTTTTTCTTCTTTTAGATAATTAAATAAATCTTTAAAAGACTTTCCCACATAATCATTTGGTATTTTATATTCTTTGAAAGAATTATTATCATGACCTCTAATAAGTGCTTGAAGAAAGTTGGGTATGGTAGGGTGGAGGGTTGAATTTGCTAAAATATCACCACCAATATCTTCATAAATAACAACATTTTGTATCTTATCTCTTTGAATACTTGGTAGATATTTCTCATGCCTTAGTTGGAGATTTATCTGTCCCTTAACTTTTAGGAAGGAAATATTATGAGCGGCAATTATAGTTCTCTCATCAGAAGGAACTCCCTCTATACAAGATTCATCAAAAAGAATAATTATTTGATTTGCTTCTTTAATATTAGCTCTGTTAAGAATTTCTTGATTTGTGAAATCCCCTCTAATAAATTTTATATCAATAAGTTCATAATGATTTCTGATTGTTGAAATCCTGCTTTCATCAAGCTCATTTATTAGAACCACAGTTGATTGTGCTTCATCAACATGTTCCACTAAGAATTTTAAAATTCTTCTAGCACTATTGTTCCAGCCACAAATAACAATATGATTACGCATTTTTATTTTACTCAAACCTTTCCTCTCTTTAATCTTCTTATCAATGAAATTGCTTGCTATATAAGCTGTAAAAGTTGAAAAAATGATGAACCCTAATAGAATTACAACTATACCAATAATTCTTCCTATCACAGTTACAGGATAGAAATCACCATAACCTACTGTTGTGATTGTTACTATAGTCCACCAAATTGCATCAAAAAAAGATTTTATATTGACTTTTGGATCAATATTATTAGGTTCAAAAATAGTTATAATCAAAGCACTTATAAAGATTAAGGCTATAATGATAGAGAAGATTTTAGCTAATTCTAATAATTTTCTATTATTTTTTAGGAATTTTATAAAAGAGCTTTTCTTTTTCATTATACCTCTTAATCTTTAATATGTAGATATTTTACAATAATTCACAAAAAAACAATTAAGCCTTTAAGTAAATATTTTAATTACTTCCTGTAAATTTATTCTGTTATCAATTATTTCATGATGATTTATGATAGCTTTATTTATCTCATTATCAAGTTTTTCAGCTTGAATAATTTTAAAGAAAGAGCTTTTCTTTATATCATTATTATTTGTTATTATTATAATCAATATTCTAGGTAAGGCTAATTTAGTTAGGATTAATTTCTTTTCTAAATTATCTTTTACTAACTCAGAGGAGGGAAGAACTATTATTGAATCCTCCCTTAGCCACTTGGTTAGTTCTGCATAAGTATTAAATTCTTTATTGAACCAGGCTCTATCTTTTGCTTGATATTTGAAGTTTAAGGTTAAAATTGCTGACATATATCTATCCTATGAAGACACTTCCGCCAATAAATTCTCTAAGAATTGAGTTGTGAGGAACAAGTTTTTCTGGAATATCTTTGATAAAGCCTAGAAGAACTAGAAGTCTTTGTGCTTCAGTATAATTAGGAGAACATTTAGGTATTTTCTTTAATTCTTTATAGGCATGACTTTTTAAGCATCCAAGTTCATAGGTTAAGCCACTATTAAAAATATAATCTGCATTTTCCTGGTAAGGAAAGATATTTCTGTTTTCGCCGTCACGGACAGATTGCCATCTAGACAATGTCTCGTTTGCCGAATAACCTCGATAATAATAGTCTCTAACTGATCTTCTAATTTTACGACAGTCTGTAGTTGGTATTCTGTTATGGTTATCAATATTTAGTTGATTCAAGGCAGTAACGTAAATCTTCACTTTGTTATCGTCTGAGATTTTGGCAGTTAATTCTGGATTTAATCCATGGATGCCTTCCATTACAATAACATTCTCAGAAGCTAGTCTGACTTTTTTCCCACTTTTTTCAGATAAGCCTCTTCCAAAGTTGTATTTTGGTAACTCAACTTCTTTACCTTCAATCAGTTTTTGTAGATGTTCGTTTAGCAAATCAAGATCTAATGCATGAATTGATTCAAAATCGAATTCACCATTAGGAAGAATAGGGGTTCTGTCTCTGCTTAAGAAATAATCATCGAGACCAATAACAATAGGTTTCAAGCCCGAAACTAAGAGTTGGACCGCTAATCTATGGGAAAAAGTTGTTTTACCAGAGGAAGAAGGACCTGCAATAAGAATGATTTTCTTATTGGTTTGAGCAATTTCTTCTGCAATATTAGCAATTTTCTTCTCATGGAGAGCTTCTTCGTGAAGAATGAAGTTACCAATTTCGTAGTTATCTATAAGTTTGTTGATATCAATAATATTATGTACTTTGAGGTTGTTAAGCCATTTATCATGTAATTGATGGGCAGCAAAAACTTTTTTAGAAAAATCTATATTCTCTCTCATAGTGAAGCTTCCTCTTTGAGGGAATCTTAAAATAAGACCTGGTTTCTGATAATCAACTTTAAAAACTGGTACGTTTTTTGTATTATCAGCTAAGGGACGAGAATAAAAATCATAGTATTCTCCACATTTATAAAGGTCAATTTCTCTACCTGAATAATAATCAAGGTTTTTTATCAAATCTTTCCTTCCTTGTCTCTCTAAAATTGCATTAGCTTCATCCCAAGAGAATTTTAACTTATCTATCCAAAGTCCTTTTTTTACTATTTTATCCATTTCATCTTGGATAAGTGGGATGTATTTTTCAGAGTAGTCTTCTAGACCAAAAAGTTCGCAAAAAACACCGTCATCAATAGAGTGCTCAACGACTAGCTGAACTTTATCAGCAAAAAGGTTATAGATTGCTTTAGTAAGAATAAAGATTGCTGAATCTTGATAAATCCTTTTACCCTCAATATGATTATAGGTAATACAGTTAATCTTGCAGTCTTCTGTAACCACAAAAGTATCATTCTGATACTTCTTACTATTTATTTTAAATGACAAGACATCATCATAGTTTTCTACAAAACCATTTACTATTTTTCTAATAGGACTTGATGTTTCAATTTCTATATTTTTTACATGAATATCATCTTTAAAAAGCTCTATATTAATCATTATTCCTCCATACGTAAATTTAATGAGCAAATACTATTTTATGATTTCATAATATTTATGGCAAGTAATATTTTATTATATACTCATTTTTTAGCAAAACAGAGCCACTATGAATTATCAATATATTATTTTATTGACTACTATTGAAAATTCAAAATATTGTCTTAGATAAAGTTTAAAATTGATTTTCATGGAGGAAAAGTGAAAAAAATAATATTATTAAGTGTACTGATTCTAACTTTATCAGTCATGATTGCTCATGCAACAAACCTTGCTTATGTTAACGTTGAAAGAATTATGGTTGAAGCTGATGATGTACAGGAAGCTAAAAGAATCTTTGATTCTGAAAGTCAAGCCTGGAGAACTGAAATTGAAACTATGCAACAAGAGTTAGAGGCAATGGTAGCTCAGTACGAAAATAAAAAACTTATCCTGAATGAACAGGGCAAGAAAGATGCTGAAGATAAGATTAAGGCAAAAGATGAAGCATTGAATAGAAAGATGGAACAGTATTTCGGACAAGAAGGTACTGCTGCTAATAGAAATGCTGAATTATTAGAACCAATACTTGATAGAATTAATGAAGTGATTCAATCTATAGCTATTGATGATAATTATGACATGGTTCTTGATATCACAGCTGGCAACGTTTTGTATGCTAAAGATTATATGGATATAACTGAAAAGGTGATTGCTAGATTGAACAGTGGTGAAAGCAATGATAATTCATCTAACTCATCAAACACAACTAACTCATCAGCTCCAGATAAAAAGTAAGACAATAAATGAAAAAATTTAAGATAGAATTAAAAATTGAAGATATAATCTCCCAAGCTAAGGGGGATTATATTTCTCGTTTTGAGACAACCCTAAACAGTGTCTCAGAATTAGAAGATGCTGATTCAAAGTCTGTGTGCTTTTATGAAAATGAGGCATACAGCAATAAATTAAAGTCCTGTAAGGCAGGTTTGATTATTGTTCATACAGATTTTGATAACTCCTTAAATGAATATTCTAATTTACTCAAGGTAGATAAGCCCTATTTTACTTTTATGGTATTAGTCAAGCTCTGGTTGGAGATGGACAAACAAACAAAAGTAAGCAAAATCTCAGCAAAAGCATCTATTTCAAATAGAGCAATAATAGGCGATAGTGTTAGTATAGGCGATAATGTAGTCATTGAAGATAAAGTAGTTATTGGAAATGATACTACAATAGAAGCTAATTGCGTAATTAAGGAAGGGACAGTGATTGGTAATAATTGTTATCTCTTCCCTAATTGCACAATATATGATAATATGATTCTCGAAAACAATGTAATACTGCATGCAGGAGTAGTAATTGGTGCTGATGGTTTTGGCTATATTTTATATGATGGCATACAGGAGAAAGTCCCTCAAATAGGTAATGTTATTATTAAAGACCATGTTGAAATAGGGGCAAATACTTGTATTGATAGAGGAACAATAGGTTCTACAATTATAAATAAGAATACTAAACTGGACAATTTAGTTCAGATTGGCCATAATGTTAAAATAGGTCAAAATACTATTATATGTTCACAAGTAGGAATTGCTGGTTCAACTGAGATTGGTGATTTTGTCTATCTAGCAGGTCAGGTCGGAGTTGCAGATCATGTGAAAATAGGGAATAGAGTCATGGCAGGAGCTAAGTCAGGTCTCCATTCAACAATAAAAGATGATATGAAGGTGCTTGGTTACCCAGCCCGTGATGTTGCTTTGCAAAGAAGAATCATGGCTGCTGAAACTAAATTACCAGATATCTTTAAGAATTATTTAAAAAATAAAAAGAAAGAAAAATAAAGGTTAATTATGAGCGATTTTAAAAAGACTATAGCCGGAACAATATCTTATACCGGTATTGGCTTACATTCAGGTATCATTTCAACTATAACTTTTAAACCAGCTGGACCAGATGATGGTATTTGCTTTGTAAGAGTTGATATGCCTGGAAAACCTGTGATACCAGCAGATATTGACCATGTTATCGATATCTCAAGAGGTACTACTATAGGAATAAAAGATGCCTCTGTAGGAACAATAGAGCATGTGTTAGCAGCGGTTAAAGGAATGGATATAGATAATTTAACTATTGAAATTGATGGACCAGAAGCTCCTGTTGCTGATGGATCTGCTTATCCTTTTATTCAATTGATTAAACAAGTTGGTGTAAAGCAACAAGAATCTGTTAGAGAGTATTTTGAGTTTGATAAACCTATCAATTTCTCAGCTCCTGAAGATAATGTTGATATTGTAATCGTTCCTTCTAATGAACTCAAGGTTACTTTCCTTATCGATTATCACCATCCTTATTTAGGAACTCAATATACTTGGCTACCAAACATGTCTTACTTTGAAGAAGAGTTTTCCAAAGCTAGAACTTTCTGTTTTATTAATGAAATACTTTATTTAAAAGAGAAGAATTTGATTAAAGGTGGTTCTTTAGAGAATGCTGTTGTAATTGGTGAACCTAATATGACTCAAGAAGAACTCAGTAATTTAAAGGATACTTTTGATTATCATAGAGATATCGAAGTAACATCTGAAGGTATTTTGAATACTAGCTCTTTAAGATACAATAATGAATTTGTAAGACATAAAGTCCTTGATGTAATTGGCGATATTGCCCTTCTAGGAATGCCTATAAAAGGACATATCTTAGCTGCTCGTTCTGGACATAAAACTAATGTTGAACTTGTGAAGAAGTTACGTTCTATTCAGAGAAAGAATGAACTACAGAAGATGTTCCAAAAGAAAAGAACAGAAGATATAGTCTTTGATATAAACGCAATTCAAAAGATACTTCCTCACCGTTATCCATTCTTATTTGTAGATAAAATTATTGAATTTATCCCTGGTAAAATTATTGTTGGAATTAAGAATGTAACCATGAATGAACCATTCTTCCAAGGTCATTTCCCTGACCATCCAGTTATGCCTGGAGTAATTATTGTTGAAGCAATGGCCCAAACAGGTGGAATTATGCTTCTTAATCAACTTAATGACCCAGAAAATTATGTAGCCTATTTTGCCTCCATTGATAATGTCAAGTTTAGGAAACCTGTTTTACCAGGAGATATTCTTAGATTTGAGATGAAAGTTATCTCTTTAAAATCAACCATCACCAAGATGCATGGCGATGCCTATGTTGGTTCAACTAAAGTTTGTGAAGGTGATTTTTTAGCAAAATTAATGAAGAAGTAGGAGAGAACAATGACTTATATACATCCTACAGCTATTATTAAGGAAGGTGCTAAAATTGGTTCAAAGAACGTAATAGGACCATATTGCGTTATTTCCGAGAATGTTGAAATTGGTGATAATAATACTCTTCAATCTCATGTTGTAATTGATGGACATACCAAGATTGGAAACGGGAATGAATTTTATCCTTTTGCTTGTATTGGCACCAAACCTCAAGACCTAAAGTATAAAGGTGACCCAACTAGAGTTAATATCGGCGATAATAATACTATCCGAGAGTATGTTACTATAAATGCTTCTAATGGTTTAGAAGAAGATACAAACGTGGGGAATAACAATCTTATTATGTCCTATGTCCACATAGCTCATAATTGTCAAATTGGAAGCCATGTTATTATATCTTCTGCAACAACTTTCGCTGGTCATGTCCATGTTCTAGACCATGCTATCGTAAGTGGCATGTGTGCTGCTAATCAATTTGTAAAGATTGGACGATATGCCTTTGTGGGGGGTGCTTCCCAGATAAAGAAAGATATTCCTCCCTTTACGCGTGGTCAAGGAACTGATTATCACTTAGGTGGGATTAATAGTGTTGGACTACAGAGAAGAGGTTTCTCTATGGAAGATATAGCTGAGATAAAAGAGATATTTAGAATATTCTATAGATCTGGATTGAATGTTTCTCAAGCTATTGCTCAAGGTGAAAAGATAGAAGATTTAACTGATTATCAAAGAGAGTTTATCGAATTTGCCAGAAGTTCTGAAAGAGGAATTGTTTTAAATTCTCGAGAAATCACAGAATAGAAGAAATATTTATTGACAAAAATTTAGATTTTAATTTTTTAAGATAAGTTGTGGGGCATTAGCTCAGCTGGGAGAGCGCTACACTGGCAGTGTAGAGGTCAGCGGTTCGAGCCCGCTATGCTCCACCAGTCTTCGAAATGAACTAAGTGAATGAGAAGACTGACACGGCGAAGCATCTTTTGATGTGAAGACGGTCACAAATTTAGTTTAGATGTTTGCTCATTACTACGCCTTGGCAAGCCGAATTTCTAACATTTATTTTTTTTAACTAGTATTGTGTTTACCAGGGAATAAAAGGTTATTGTTTTGTTTAAAATTGAATTAGAAGGTTATTATGTATTATGTTTGACTCTCTCTCAAGTAGAGTGGGTAACATCAAAAATATTGTCGTAAAAGATTAACAAATATAGATTCTATTTAAGTAACGAAATTCACTTTTAATCCCGAAGGGATGCTATCTAATAGGCAGGGTTCGTTAGACCCTGTATATATGAAACCAATAATTATCTTAGCCCTGGCAGGGCGATAACATATTGATTTATTTGATGAAGTTAACATCTCCTTTCAGTAAAAACAAGTTTCATAATAAAAGCAACCCACTCTACTTTTGAGAGAGCCTAATAATATTATATAGTACTTAAAAAGCCTTGCATCCAAGGCTTTTTATCTAATTTTAAAATATTACTTCTCCAACAACTCAACTATCACATCTTCCATACTCTCAGGTTTCACTGTTGTAGCAAATCTATCTACAACTTTACCTGATTTATCTACAAGAAACTTAGTAAAATTCCATTTGATAGCATCACCGGGAAAACCTGACTGCTGAGATTTTAAATAAACGTATAAAGGATGGGCATTATCACCATTTACATCAATTTTACTGAACATAGGGAAAGTTACTCCATAATTCAAAGTGCAAAATTCTTGAATATCTTCGTCACTTCCAGGTTCTTGATTAGCAAATTGATTACTTGGAAAACCTAAGATTACTAAGCCATCTTTCTCATATTTTTCATAAAGTGCCTGTAAGCCTTCATACTGGGGAGTAAAGCCACATTTACTAGCTACATTAACTACTACAACTACCTTACCTTGATATTCTGACATGGCTATGTCTTCACCAGTGATTGATTTTGCTGTGAAATCATAAAATCCTTGTGTCTTACTAGTCTCTTCCATAGAATCTTTAGCATTTGTCATTGAAAATAGCCCCATAACTGAAACTAACATTAATATAATCACTACATTGTATTTTAACATTTTATTACCTCTTTTTGTTTTTTTTATATTATAAAGAAAAGATGAATATATGCTACAATTATTTGATATGGTATGTATAAACTTGTAAGCTGCAGCATAATGTATTATTTTCGACAGTGTCCTCTTCTGTCGGAGTGTGTCCTCTTCTGTCGGACGGTGGAGCAGACTGTGTAAAAATGAAAATGAGATTTTCAGATGGAGCAAGGGTTGTATGGATAGGATGCATCTTCCCAGTTAGGAAGCATCACTGCTGGCATTCAACCTCTGTGAAACTCCTCTTAACCTCTGTGGAACTCTGTGTTAAGAATCTTTCTTATTTTTAGTGTAATTAGTGTAACTTGCCTGGGATGGCGTAGCTTTAGCGAAGACACCTGGATGGCTCATTTCTTTTTGCACAGTCTGGTCCACCGTCCGACAATAGAATAGAATTCGTTTAATTCCTCATAATTCGCTTTAATTCGAGTAAGAGCTTTTGACTTCCTAAAAAATAGAAACTTCAGTAAGACTGGTAAACTCTTCTAAAAATCTCATTCCAAAAGCTGAATTACCTTTTTCATTAAGTCTAGGACTATAAACAGTAATTACATAATTCCCAGGATGAATAGCAACAATACCACCACCAACACCACTTTTGCCCGGTAATCCGATTTTATAAGAGAAGAGTCCAGCTTGGTCATAAAAACCACATGTTTGCATAATAGCATTTATTCTTTTCGATTGACTTAAGGTTATAACTCTTTCTCCAGAAAGTAACTTACCTCTATTGGCGAATAAGATGAAAGCATTACAAGTATCTTGGCAAGTAAGTTCTAAAGAGCAAATAGTAAAGTAGAAGTTCATAACTTGGTCAATATCATGCTTGATATTGTTATGGGCTTTCATGAAGTTGGCTAAAGCATAATTGCGGAAGCCTGTAGTTTTTTCTGATTCAGCGATTTTACAGTTATAATTTACTTTAGGATTGTTAGTCAGTCTTCTTACAAATCCAAGAAAATTATCAGCTGGGTTCTTAAGGTGGTCGAGAAGAATATCACATATTACTATAGCACCTGCGTTGATAAAAGGATTTCTAGGGATACCATTCTCATATTCCAATTGTACTACAGAATTGAAAGGATTTCCTGAAGGCTCCATATTTACCCTTTCCCACAATTTATCTTTTTCAAATTCTAAAGCTAGGGTAAGGGTTAACACCTTTACTATACTTTGGACAGAAAAAATGTGTTTATTATTACCAATATGATAATTCTCACCCTCAATAGAGAGTAAGTGTACACCAAAAATATCTGGATTAACTTTGGCTAACTCTGGTATATAAGATGCTACTTTTCCCTCCTTAGGAAGTTCTTTTACCATATCATATACTTTATTTAATGCATTTTGAAAAGACATATTTACCTCGTAATATTTAACCCAAATAATGCAATAGATCTTTGATCATAGCACTATATTATTCTTGTGAGGGCTTAGCTTTAGCGAAGTATTACTAAAGCTCTACTGTACCATCTGGGTTTAATAAACCAAAAAAATATTGTTCAAGGCTTGGCAAGATAAATTTAAAATAAGTTTGTAATTTGTAAAAACGGCTTATTATTTGCATGAATAAGTAAGTAAACAAATAAAGATATATGAAAGGAAGGAAAACATATGAAGAGGAACTTTATACTTGTAATTTTGATGTTAGTTTGCTACAGCTTAGTAGCAGTACCAGCTGCTCCATTCTTGACCAGCTATATTCAAGAAGATGGAACAGAAATTGATATTTATGTTAGAGGAGATGAAAGACTAAACTGGTCAGAAACATCAGATGGGTACACTTTGTTGAATAAGAATAAAAGTAAATATTATGCAATTCAAGATTCTAATGGAGATTTAGTAGTCTCTGATATACAGGCTAATAATCCAGAAAACAGATCTAACAAGGAAAGAGAATTTCTTGCTAGAATACCTAAGAAGCTAGGATATAGTCAAACACAAATCAATCTTGCTAAAGAAATTAGAGCAACTAGAATGGGTGGTTTCCCTACTACAGGTGAAAACGAACTGCTTGTGATTTTAGCTAATTTTTCAGACACTTACCCTATTTACACTCAAGCAAACTTTAATAATATGATGAACCAAAACAACTATTCTGGAGTTGGTTCTTTCAAACAGTATTATCTAGAAGTTTCCTATGGTCAGTTAACAGTTAATGCTACTGTTGTTGGTTGGGTTGATGTTCCTTTTTATCATGATTATTACGGAGCACAAGAAAGATGGGCAGAATTTGCTCGAGATGCAGTAGAAGCTGCTGACCCCTTAGTCGATTATTCCGATTTCGATAACGATGGTGATGGCAGAGTTGATGGTGTGGCAATTTATCACCAAGGCCGTGGTCAAGAAACAACAGGTGATACATCAGATATCTGGTCTCACAATTTTTCCCTAACCTCAGCTGGTTATTTTGTAAATCTTGATGGTGTTCAAATCTCTGATTATACTATGCAGGCTGAACAACAATACTGGTCAATGTCAGGTATTGGTGTGATTGCTCATGAATTTGGCCATAATTTAGGAACTCCTGACTTTTATGACACTGATTATCAAACTAATGGTAGTCAAGATGGTACAGGTGAATGGGATATTATGGGCTCTGGAGCTTATAATGGTGGAGGAGATAGACCAGCTCACCATAATATGTGGTCTAAAAGCTATTTTGGTTGGGTTGAACCTCAAGAACTTTACTATGATGGAAGTATTTCCATCCCTTCATCTACTACAAATCCTGTAGCTTACTATTTCACTACTCCAGTAAATGGTGAATATATGCTAATGGAAAATGTTCAACAAACAGGCTTTAATGCCTCTGTTCCAGGAAATGGTTTGCTCATTTATCATGCAGACGAAAACTGGATTACTTCTCATTTTAATCAAAACAATATTAACACAACTTCTCATCAAGGTTTTTATGTTGTCTCAGCTTCTGGCTCAACAAATAGTGCTAGTGCTACTTTCCCTACCTATTCTGCAACAGCTTTTACAGATAATTCTTATCCATCAATACCATCTTGGGGGAATTACGATGTATCTAAAGGTTTGAATAACATAACTAAGACTGGTGGCGTAGTGAACTTTAATTTCTTTGATAATTCAGCTTATACTCCTCAAGTTACCTTTACAAACTTGATGAATAATGAATATTTCCAAGTTGGAGATGAAGTAAATTTAGATATAGAAATTGATTGTTCAATTGAAGCAATAAATATTGATATGGTAGAAGTTTTTGTGAATGGAGTAACTCAATATGTTCATCTTGCTGAACCTTATAATTATAGTCTGACCACTACAATGGATCACTATACTAATAATGCAGGTCTAAATCAAGTTTTAGTAAGAACATATACTAATTTCCAAACCTATGATGCTTATACCTATTTCAATGTTTTAGGTGATCAACCACGTTTGTTAGAACAATTCGAAGACTTCGATGATTTTGCTTTGAATTTTGGTGATTGGGAAACATTAGATAATGATAATCAAGAAACTATTCAATTACCAAATTATGATTACCCTAATCTTACAGAACCTAAATCATTTATGATTTTTAATCCTAATGAAACAAGTCCATTTATCAGAGAAATTCAAGCTTACTCAGGCGACAAGATGGCTGTGGCTTTTTCTAATTCTACTGAAGTTGCTAATAATGACTGGTTGATTAGTCCTGAAATTGACCTATCTGTAGATTATCCTGATGAATACGATGCTCAAATGAATCTTAGCTTAAATGTTCTTGGTAGTTATGAAGATGGTGAACTATTTAATGTTTATTATTCTACCTCAGAATCAAACTATGAAGACTGGATAACTTTAACAGAAAACCCTCTTGAAGCCCAAGATGAGTGGACTAATATTTCTTATTTGTTACCTGCTGATGAAATAGTTAAAGTAGCTATCCAAGTTGTTTCAACAGGTGGTAGTTTTGTTATGGTAGATGATATTTCAGTTTTGGAAACTTATCCTGTTTCTAATGACGAAAATGAGATTGAATCAATATCTCCACTAAGAGCATTTAACTATCCAAATCCTTTCAACCCGGAAACTACAATTAGCTTTAATATGATTGAAAATGGACCAGCTACGGTACAAGTTTATAACCTCCGTGGTCAATTAGTTAAAACCTTGCTTAATGATCAAGTCAAAGCTGGTAACCAAAATGTTGTATGGAAAGGTAAAGATGCAAATAATAAAAATGTTGCAAGTGGAATTTACTTCTATAGAATTACTACACCTGATAATACTATCCAGAAGAAAATGATTTTACAGAAATAATACTGAGAAAGCTTGCTGTTTGCGATATTCTCTAAATAATAGTATGAAAGCCTCGCTGATGCGGGGTTTTTTTTATAGCTTGAACCTTTTCACTCTTGCTTGATTGTTACTCTCTCTATAAATTCCCAAATAATTATAGAGAGAGTAACAATAAACAAATGGTGAAGACTTCCTCTGCCAAAAACAATCGGCTCAAGTTCAAGTCTGGTGGAAATTATGTTGCATTATTTTGCACTAGATATTGTATTACAGTAGTTTACGGATTATAAGTTACTATTGATAGTATTATTTTAGCAGAATAAGACATAATCCCAAATAATGCAATAGATCTTTGATAATAGCACTATATTCTTTTGCAAAAGTAACTTACATAATTCTACCGAATATATATATTATATGCGTCCGAATTCTGTAAGCTATTTTGCTAAAAGAATCTGCACTCTTCTCTAAAGCTCTACTGCACCATCTGGGATAATCCTGAAAGGATAGGCCTTATATCCCTAAAGGGGATTAATAGTTTAGCCCAGGGTAAAATCCTGAAGGGATTGCAACCCTGGGTAATGATGTATATAAAAAGCCTAACCCTGTAAGGGTTTAATAAAACATATATACCAATGATTTAATATTATAATTAGTTACCATTATATTAAACCCTTACAGGGTTAGGTCGTAATTTTGGATATTGTTCCTGGGGTGACGATCCTTATAGGATCTTACCCCAGGCTAAATTATTAATCCCTTTCAGGGATACTTTGGATAATCACACTAATGATAAAATTTTATATTTTATTAAATTTTTTCCACCAGACTTGAACTTGAGCCAAACAATCCCTTTCAGCTCTATAACTGGGAATGCAAATGACCACATCCCCTTTCCTCTCTAATACCCAATTAATAAAAAAAATAATTTAATTCTTGACAAATAACTTTAAATAATAAATATTATACCTAAAGTATATTAAATGAAAATAACAAAGGAGTAATAATGGATTTAAAAGAACTAAAAGCTTTCCTTAATGGATATGGTGAATTAAGGTATCAAGTCAACAATAATTCTGCTCTTATGCTATCAAATGGAACACTAGTCCACAATGCAAGTAGTCAGAACAAAGGATTCTCAGCACGTATCCTTAAGGGAAGTGGCTGGGGATTTGCATCAACTTCTCAACTTGATTTGAAAAAAATTAAAGAAACTATTAAACAAGCTCATGAAAATGCTCAATTTCTAAATTCAAAACATGGTCGTAAGGACTTACTGCTTCCTTCAAGACCAGCAACTTTAACCAAAGATTTATCAACAAAGAAAAATAGACTTTCTACCAGAGAAAAAATCGATTATATAAGTGAATTATCCAACTACATCACAAAAAAATATACAGACATTCCTACTGTAAGGGTTATGGTAACTGAAGAAAAGACTGAAAAAAAAGTGATTACTGCAGATGGAAGTGATTTTCATACAATAATTCCAAGAGCTCATATTCACTGTAATTTCATCATGCCAAGCAGTGATGGGATGATTACAGAAAGCTGTCGGATTGGTGGATTAGGGGAATTTGAAGATTTCTATGAGAATCTCGAGGACTTTTATAGGAAAATTGAAGAAACTTATCAGCATCTTATTAATAAGAAAACTGCTGTTTTTGCTAGAGCAGGTCTTCAAGATGTTATTTTAGATTCTCAGTTAGCCGGCATTTTAGCTCATGAAGCTATTGGACACACAACTGAAGCTGATATTGTAAGAGGTGGTTCAATAATGGAAGAATTAATGAACAAAGCAGTTGCTTCTTCCATAGTAAATCTTGTTGATGTTCCTCATACTTATGAAGGTAAGCTCTGCCCAAGACCTGTTTTTGTAGATGATGAGGGCATAGAACCCGTTACAGCAAACATTATAGAAAATGGAATCTTAAAAGGTTTTATGCACAATAAAGCTTCAGCTACTGCTTACGGAGTTCAAGCAACTGGTAACGCTAGGGCCAGTCAGTACAGCGATGAACCCATTATTAGAATGAGAAATACTATGATAGTACCAGGAAAAGATAAGATAGATGATATGATTAAATCAATTAAGGATGGCTATTATTTAATGGTTCCAAATAATGGACAAGCAGATAAAACTTCAGAGTTTATGTTTGGGGTTGTTAGGGGATATGAAGTGAAAAATGGTAAAGTAGGAAAAGCAATTAAGGAAACAACTATATCAGGAGTAGCAGTTGAACTATTAAAGAGTATTAGTGCAATATCAGATGATTTAACTTGGTCCGGTGGTGGTACTTGTGGAAAGAAACAGAATATTGCTGTCGGAATGGGTGGACCTGCTATTAAGTGTAAAGTAAATATTGGAGGTAAATAATGAATATTAAAGATATAGCAAAAGAAAGTTTAGCCAAACTTCAAGCTCTAGGTGCTGATAAAGCTTCTGTGCAGGTCGTGAGAAATTTCTCTTCAGAACTTCAGAAAGAATTCAATGGTATAGACTTGTTTAGGAATGTTGAAGCAATTCAGGTTGAAATGAAAGTCATTAAAGATGATAAAAGAGGTCTTCATACTTTTACTTATACCTGTGAAAAAGATATTGAGGATAATGCAAACAAGGCTTTCAAAGCAGCTTCTGAGTCTAATGCAGATACTGCTTACGGCATGGCAAAAGATATGAAGTATCAGCAAGAATTTGGCATCTCTCAGGCTAATACAGATGAAATGTATAAGATTTTAGCAGATTTTGAAAAGGAAAAAGAAGAGAAATTTCCTCAAATAACCGATACTACTTCTGTAGTATTTCATAAAGAAGAGATCTGTTATATGAATAATCTCTCTTCCGAAATTCAATATACAAATGGTTATTATCACATTCTCTCATTATTTTCTGCAGCTGAAAATGGGAAACATTCTTCTATGAATTATACTTATCAACCTTGTACTGAACTACCTAAGTCAATTCTTTCCCTTAGCAAGTTTAATCAAGATTACCAAGATACTATCAAGCAAATGAACCCACACCAATTTAATGATAAATTCCAAGGGCAAATAATCCTCACTCCTCAAGTATTTTGTCAGCTAATGGGACATATTTTAGGAGAGTTGCAAGGACTATCATTAATAGATAAAAATTCAATCTTCTTAGATAAAATAGAGAAAAAGATTTTTGATTCAAAATTCACTCTGAAAACATTTGCTAATCATCCTAATTTGGTAAATAAAGATATCTTTACTGCAGAAGGTTATCTAAATAGGGATGACTATATTGTGCAAAATGGAATCCTTAAGAACTTTGTTGTTTCGGAGTATGTTGCTAATAGAAGTGATTTTGCTATTAATAATATAGCTCAAGAGTCCTTTGAAGTTGAGGCTGGAAATGATAGCTTAGAAGATATGATTAAATCAATAAAAAAGGGTGTCATAGTTCATGGCATATCTTCTGGTAATCCTAACAAAAATAAAGATTTCTCTGGTGTGATTAAAAATTCGTACTATGTTGAAGATGGTCAAATTAAATACCCTATAAATGAAGCTATGATTACAGCTAATATTGTAGAAATGTTTAATAATATTGTTGCTATTTCTAAAGAAAGAGAGACTGTTTTTGGAGCATGTATAGCTCCTTGGTTGAAAATATCTGGAGTTAATATAGCAGGTAAATAAATTATTATAAAAACTAAGCCCATGGAAAGCATGGGCTTAGTCTATTTTAAACACCCAATAGAGCTATTAGCAAAGGTCTAGTCTACCATTCTTGTTCAACTATGGTAATGTGTTACTTATGACTTTTATTCTAAAAAATTTAAATACTTCATCCCCATCATAAACATAAGCTTGGTAAGGGGTATTGGATAACGTTTCCCAATTGCTAGTCCTTAGGTTGTTTGTAGCCTGTATCTCATAATCATCAGCATAAGGAATATGTTCCCAACGTAGGACATTGTGCGAGTTTTCCCTCCTTATAATTAACTGGGGATTCTGGAGATTAACATAAACACCTTGTGGGGAAGTGTAAAGTCTAAAGTCAGTTATTCTTGGTGCATTATCACTAAAGAAAGAAGTAGAGAATCTGATTATAAAAGGTAAACCTATATATTCTTCAGGTATATGCATATTTTTAATTACATACTTGTTGATAAGTACGCCTTGCTCATATACATAAGTGATGTTATCCTGGCAGTTAAAAGTATAAAAAGTATTCCAATCTATGGAATTGGGACTTGGATTATATTCTGCAATATCTATACTAAAAGTCATATTATAATTAACATCATTTGGAACTAGCAATTTGAACTGCAAGTTTAGTGGTAATGTTGAATAAAAACTTGGACTACAAAATCCCATATACATTGCCGAGGCTGGAGTTTCTTGACAAACTGCCCATGTAGTTTCATCTAAATCAATATATTGCATCCATGTACCACTATACCAATGCAAAGGAGGCCATTGACTAAAGTCTTGTTGATAGGGAAAGCTACTAATGTGAGGATTTGGACAATTAGCAGATAATGTCATCAGAATTTGAGTTGGGTCTCCTGGAGAAATTCCTCCTTCTTCAGAAAATTCGTAAGTTACTGCTGAGTTAATATAACCATAATCATTAACAAAAAAGTTTATGGAAAATGAATAAGAATATCCCTCAAGCAAAGTAATATTTGATTGGGAACTATTTAAGAAAAAGTTATTCGGTGAAATTGGATTTACAGCAATTGCTAAGTTTTCTATTGATAGTTCAAAAGTAGAGTAATTGGTAATAACAACATCTTGGTTGTAAGTTAAATTGATTAATCCATTTTCAATATCCCAGGTTTCTGGAGAAACATTTAAGTGAGGTTGGCTAATATTCTCTCTAATAAAGAAGTTATCAAGATATAGTTTAGGATTATTACTAGTAGCAAAAAAAGAATAATAGAAATGGTATAAATTATAAGTAAATTTTACATAGAAAGTTCCAGGATAGTTAGCTAAGTCAATTGTTACTTTATTATATTGATCATTTAAGTTATCATCGTAGCAGGACAATAGGTTTATTTCTTGAAAATTAATATTATCATATGAAATATAGCTTGTCAAGAAGCTTGGATCTTGACTAGCACTATCACCTAATTGAAAGTCACTTAACCTATAATAAAATACCACTTGGCTACTAGACGAGTTTGCTCCTATAGCATTGCTTGTCTGGAAACTACCTGATAAAGCACTTGTGACGATGCCAGAAGAATTCTGGATACCTTGATCATTAGCCATGAGAATATTACCTGTAAATCCATTAATATCATTAATAAAGTTTCTATATGGTATGCTATCAGAAGCACTAGATTTAGTCTGAAAACTCCAAATAGGGCAGTTAAGGGCTTCACCATTATCAACATGATATGGGATTACCTGCCAATAATAAGTCTGATTTAACTCTAAATCAACATCTGGATAGTAATTCAAAACATTGCCTAAATCAATTCCATTTACTAAATTACTAGGACTTGTCTCCCCTTGCCCATCGCTTCCTAAATAGAATCTATAACCTGTTAGACTACCACTAGCTTCGTGCCAGGCAAAAACTGGAGATTCAGTAACTTGATTTGCATTAAGTTCTGGGTAACGCAGACTTGTTGCAGAGGGAGGATTTTCTCTATTTTGCTTGTTTGGTGTGGTTATGGAAAGGGAAAATATACTTATAAGAGAGCAAAAAACAATAATCGTGATAATTTTTTTTTTCATAAGACCTTCTTTTTATATTTTATTAAGTACTGAGTCATTTATAAAGAGAGATAATTAGTCTGTCAAGAAAAATAAACTTGACAGTATTTATCAGTAAAAAACATTTGATTTTAAAACATACCAAGAGTATGTATAATACCGTTAGTATGTTAATAAATTATTGAAATATAATATTATAAAAGAGGATAGTATGAATAGAAGAGAAAAACAAACAGCTAAGACAATTGCTGATATTATTAAGGTGGCTGAGAAATTGTTTATCCAGAAAGGTTTTGAAAAGACTTCAGTTCAAGAGATTGCTGAAAAGTGTGGTATGACTAAGGGTGCTTTTTATCATCATTTTAAATCAAAGGATCATGTCTTAGAGAAAATGCTTACTGATCATCACCAAGAGATTATAAAAGCAGTTCAACCAATTCTGCAAAATACCCAAGCAGACTTAGTTAGTAGGGTTAATATGGTTATCAAAATTATGAGAAAAGTAGGAAAACAAAAGTCATCTTTTTTAGCTGAATATCTTAGGATAAGAAGGAGTGATGGTAATATAGTTTTAAAAGAAAGATTAAAGAAATATGATAAGAAAGTCTATCTTGAAGTAATTGCTCCTATTCTGGAAGAAGGACGAAACAAAGGCGAATGTAGTTTTACAGGACCAGCCCAAGTAATAGCTATATTAATCTTTCAACTAGATAAGGGAATAACAGAAGAATTAAACTTCATTTTTGCTCAAGAAGATAAAGAGAAAGCTCAAGAATATTCAAAGTCTATAATGGAGAATTTTGTTATGATACTAGCTAAATTACTTGGTACAAGCCAAGAAGATATGAAGATAATGATTGATTATGATAATGCAATTCTTTTTTTTAAAGAAATATTAAATTCTGAGGATAAATAAATGAAACGATACCTAATTATTACTTTAATATTTTGTCTTTTTCTGTCTCTTTTTGGAAATACTAATAAAGTAAACTACATTCCGTTAATGCAATATGAACACTTAAATTATGGTGGCCAGACTGTTTATTCACCTGCAGGGGGACTGCTAGTTACGGGGTCTAATTTTCAGGTTATAGGTATTTACTCAAATTACCATTTTAAAGATGATTTATCAAATAGTTACCCTGACCAGTTCCACTCACTAGATTTCTTAGCTGAGTACTTTAGGGGAAGACACCACTTTGTAAGTCTCTTAAAGAGTGAATCTGATAAGCCTATCACTGGTGGACTTCACACTTTTCAGTTGGCTTCTGTATGGGGTTATGAAATAGTAAGTAGGGAAAATTTCCAGTTTGTTTTAGGTAGCGGTATAGGAATTAGTGATTTTGGAATTGACATGTCTAATGGTAAACCTTTACCTCTAATTCCCTTACCTCTAATCAGAATGAAATCAAACTCTAAATGGTTTAACACTAAATTAGATTTTATAACAGGGCCTAACTTTGAGTTTATAATTGCTCCTCAAAAACAGATTAGATTAAAAGGAGATTTTAGAATTGATAATTTAAGAGATGAAAGGGATATAATCTTTGATTTATCAGGTCATTATCGTTTTTTTTCAACAACTAGCTCAATGGGAGATTTTGCTGGTTTAGCTGTAGGACTAGCAAATAATAATATTGCTTTTGATTTAGCTGAAAAGGATGAGATTTTTGATTATCATTACTACAGCTTATATTCAGAATTAGATTTAAGTTTTTTGAAGATTAGTGGAGCTTATACTTTCAAAAATAGAGAAATGTATCGTGAAGAAGAAAAGATTAACTTTGATGATGGCTTTACTTTTTCTATTCAGGCTCTTTATCAATTCTAAGGAAAGCAAAAATGAAATCACCGCTAAGTAATTTTCTTATTATCTGGATTGGTCAGCTTATTTCCAACATAGGCAATGGAATGACAGCTTTTGCTCTAGGTATTTATGTTTACCAAAAAAGTGGAAGTTTAGTCAATTTCTCCTTTATATTACTATGTCAGTTTTTGCCTGCAATTCTCCTCAGACCTCTTGGAGGAGTCTTTGCTGATAGATACAGTCGCAAATTCATGATAATGTTAGGTGATTTAGGTTCTGCTATAGGAGTCTTCTTAATTTTATTAGCAATCACAGAAGGGGAAATAAATTTAGGTAGAGTTTATCTAGGACTAGTCATATCCTCATGTTTTGTAGCTATTCAGAATCCAGCTTACAAGGCAATAATTTCAGATATAGTAGTAGCCAAAGATTTTGCAAGAGTTAGTGGATTAGTTCAACTTTCAGCAAGTTCTCAGCATCTTATATCACCTTTATTGGCTGGCTTCATCTTGGCTATAAGTGGTATTAAGGTAATCTTATATATTGATATTTCCTCCTTTGTCTTTGCTATAGTTAGTTTAGCCTTACTAGGGAAAACAATTACTTCTCAAAGCAGGAAATTAACAAGTAATATTTGGTATGACTTAAGAGAGGGCTGGAAATATTTATTAGCAAGTAAACTTGTTATTACAATTGTGATTATCATATCTTGGGTGACCTTTTTTGTTGGTATGATCCAGAGTTTGCTTACACCAATGCTACTAACAATAACAGATGCAAAAACCATAGGAATCATTCAATCAGTAAGTGCTTCAGGTATGTTATTAAGTAGTTTATATATAGGTTTAAAGTCATTTAAAATTCACTTATCAAAGCTACTTGTTTGGTCAATGTTTTTTGCTGGCATATTAATGTCTCTTTTAGGCATTTTCACAAATTTAATAGTCATTACTCTTCTCTTCTTTCTCTTTTTTGGGCTACTACCCTTCATTAACACAGGAGCGGAAGTCATTATCAGGCAGAACATCGTCAATGAAGGCCAGGGAAGAGTATGGGGTATGATAGGATTTATATCACAGATAGGTTATTTGCTGGCATATTTAGCTTCAGGCTGGTTAGCTGAGGAGATTTTCAATCCTCTAATGGCAAGCAATAGTAAATTTATAGAATATTTAGGAAGTATTACAGATTTTAATCATGCCCAAGGAATAGCTATAATGTTTCTGTTAGCAGGCTTATTCTGGCTAGGATTAACTATAATCAGCAGATTTAGAATTAAAGAAGGAGAAATGAATGTTAATTTTTAAGATGTTAAAGAAAGATTTTCTGCGTAAGCCAAGTATCTTTATAGTAATCTTTATTTTTATAACACTATCAGGTTTACTAATGTCTAATGGCGCATCTTTGATAGTTCAGTTAACTTCGTCGTTAGATATATATTTTGCGAAAGCTAAAACACCTCACTTTGTTCAAATGCATTCAGGTCAATTATCTAAGAGTAAGCTAGAGTTTTGGAGCAAAAACAATTCTAAGGTTGAAGAATATCAACTAATGGAGATGATATCTATACCTGGAAATAAACTTTTTTGGGGAGACAAACACGAAGTCTTAGAAAATAGTGTTATGGACATCAGTTTTGTCGAACAGAATGAAAAGTTTGATTATCTTCTAAACTTGAATAATCAGGTGATTAAAGTATCTGCAGGGCAGATTGCTATCCCTATATATTTTAAGGAAAAATTTGCTTTAAAGAAGGGTGATAGACTAACTTTACATTCTGAAAATCAGAATATTGACTTTGAAATTGTTTCTTTTATCAGAGATTCACAAATGAATCCAGCAATAATACATTCTAAAAGATTTCTAATCAGTAATGAAGACAAAGAAATAATCAGTAAAATCTTTCCCGAGAAAGAGTATTTGATAGAATATAGATTAAAGAATCTTGCTGATTTAGGAGATTTTGAAGGAGAATACCAAGCTTCAGGACTGCCTATGAATGGTCCAAGTCTAAATATCAATCTATTCAAACTCTTAAATTCACTTTCAGATGGTATAGTTGCAGGTCTTGTGATAATATTAAGTCTTTTAATTATGCTAGTAGCCATTCTTTGTCTCAGATTCGTAATTCTATCTTCACTTGAAGAAGATTTACGAGAAATAGGGGTTATGAAGGCAATAGGATTACCTTTAAGGAGAATTAAAAACATCTATAACTATAAATATCTAGGAATGAGTTATTTAGCCTTGTTAACAGGTTATGGTCTTTCCTTGATTACCAATGATTTCTTATTAGATAATATCCTCCTTTATACTGGTCAGGTTCCTACAAATTGTCAGACAATCTTTCTACCCTTCCTTGCTGCAAATCTAATTATTTTCTTCATTGCCTTATCACTCAGAATTATTATCAGAAAGATTGGTAAAATAAGCTCTGTTGAGGCTATAAATATGAGCAGAAAGAGTGGTAAATTATCCTCTTTTTCTTTTTTATCACTACAAGCTAATAAGTTGTGGAATTTAGATCTTTTTTTAGCTTTAAGAGAAATTCTAATCAAATTTAAACTCTACTGGTTATTACTAGTAATATTTATTTTTGCAGTATTTATTATTCTAGTTCCTTATAACATATACTATACAGTTAGTTCTCCAAATTTTATCACCTATATGGGGATAGGTCAAAGTGATCTTCGCATAGATTTACGTAATTCATTAACTGTTAAAGATCAATTTTCTAATCTAGGACAAGCACTTGCTTCTGATGATGATATTGCTGAATATAGTAAATTGGTTACCAGTAAATATGAACTTATACTTGCCGATGAAAGCAGGGAGAGTATGGCTATTGAAAGCGGAAATAGTAAAGATTTTCCTTTAAGCTATCTTCAAGGCCAGGCCCCAAGTAAAGACTCTGAAATATCACTTTCTTTCTTAAACTCCCAAGAACTTAACAAGGGTCTTAATGATAGTCTCAGACTTGTGATTAATGACCAAGAAAAGCTTTTAAAAATCACTGGTATTTATCAGGATATAACCAATGGAGGTAAATCTGCTAAAGCATTGTTCGATTACGATAGCGAAAATGTCTTATGGTACACAATTTTGCTAAATGTTAAAGCTGGTGTTAATATCCAAGACAAGCTTAAAGAATATAAAACTCTAGTCCCTTCTGCCCGAGTTACCGATATTTCAGGTTATCTACAACAAACTTTTGGAAGCACTATAAGAGCTATTAAGCAAGTAGCAATTATTGCAGGCTTGGCAGGATTATTCATAAGTCTCTTTATCAGTCTTCTCTTCCTTAAAATGATGATTAACAAAGATATGTCATCTCTTGCAATCATGATGAGCCAAGGATTTAGTAAGAGGTCTATTCAAATGCATTATATCTACAGGACTTTCTTTCTCTTAGTATCTGGCTTATTATTTGGTATTTTATTAACTTATTCTCTGGGACAAAGAATTATTTCTCTTTTTTCTGCTATGTTAGGAATTGCTAAATTCTCTTTTGAATATAACCCTCTTTTCCTATTTGTTATCCTACCACTTACCCTTATTATCGCAGTGGTATTGACCACTATCATAAGTCTTAAATCACTATCAAATGAAAATTTAATAAATAGAATTACCCAATAGGAGGAAGTATGAAAACTGTTTTAAGTGCACAAAATCTAAATAAGATTTTTAACCAACATAAAGAAAATGAACTTCACATTCTAAAAGATATAAAGCTTGAATTAAAAGAAGGAGAATTTGTAACTATTATGGGACCTTCTGGTTCAGGAAAATCTACCCTACTCTATAATATCAGCGGTATGGATAGACCTTCCTCTGGCAAAGTAGAATTCTTAGGTCAAGATATCTCCTTGCTTAAAGAAAAAGAACTAGCTCAGCTTAGACTTACTAAAATGGGCTTTATTTTCCAACATATTAACCTTTTAAAGAATTTGTCTTTATTTGATAATATCATTCTGACAGCTTATCATGCTGCTAAAAAAAATAGAAAGCTGATTGATCAAAGAGCTAGAGACTTAATGACTAAAACTGCTATTGCTCACTTAGCTGACAAGTATTTGACCCAAGCTTCTGGAGGAGAACTTCAACGTGTAGGTATTTGTCGTGCCTTAATAAATAATCCCCAAATCATATTCGGTGATGAACCTACTGGTGCTCTCAACTCTAAATCTACTGAAAGTATTATGGATATTCTGATTGATATTAATAAAGAGGGTAAAAGCCTTTTTATTGCTACACACGATATTAAAGTAGCTAATAGATCTGATAGAGTCATTTTTATGCTTGATGGTAAAATTATAGCAGAAAAAGTCCTTGGTAAATATGATCAATGTTCAGATAAAAAACTTAGAGAAAGAGAGCTAAGTAAATGGCTGATTGATAATGGCTTCTAATTGAGTAAACTTACTAGTAATCACAAGTGGTAATGGTCTAGCAAAGAGCTATCTTAACTGACAGACAAACTGAGGTAATTGCTATTCTTTCTTGCTTAAGCAGGAAGTAGCATACCCCTTATTCCTTCCTTTACAGTATCTCAATGAAAAGCCGACTTTCATCTAGATAACGTAAAGGACTGATAAAGGATGAAAGCAGGGAAATCCTAGAAAATGACAAAGGATAATTACTTTATTAATGCTAGAAAATTCTCTTTCTTAACTAATAATCTTAAAAAATCTTTGCATGAACAATATTGAACAGATCTCTAGTTAATATAGATTAGGTAATCTACTATTAGAGAAGCAAGTCTCTATTCTTTAATAAGAGCGTTAAGACAGGTTATAATTAGTATTATGAAGTAAATCTTATTATATACTAAATCTTTAAAAGGAGAGTCCAAATGCACTTTTCTGCCTTAACTAACCTCTCCCATTAACATCTCTAAATTATCTAGCAAGTATTTTTGTCCTTGGCGATTGGCCATTACTTGGTCAAATTCTCTTCCATTCATCTCTCTGTGAACTGAAACAAATCCATAGTCTGCTGAATTAGCTAGCACTGTAGTTTCTTTCTTATTTCTACTGTTGATAAATTCTCCTAGGATTCCAAGCGTTTTTAAACTTTGAATAATAGTACGGGCTGAGGCTTTCTTGCTGATAGATTCATCGATAACTTCATTAACTAGTCTAGCAAATTGAGCAAAACCTATAGTTTCTGAGTTTATAATGATATTAGCTTTTTGCTGGGGAGTAATTATAAAATGAGGATTTGTATTCTTAGGTAATACTTTTGCTTTTTCCAATTGTTCTGCACAGAAGATAAAGCATCTTATCATTTTGGGATTATTTACAAAGTTTGATTCTTCTATCTTTTCTTTGGTTAATGGATTAATACCTCTAGCAATCTCTCTTAAAATCTCTTGAGCTCTGGTAACCAATTCGATATCTTTATGCATGATTATCACTCCTTATTTATATCTAAATCAAAAGAAAAACTAGGAAAGAGATAAGTCAAGCAATTTATAGTTTTTCAAAAGAATATTGACATAAATTTTCCTCAAATAAAAATTGAATATTCAAATATTACCCAGCTTTAGGTAAAGTGAAAAGCATAACTAAAGCTTATAAAAGGAGACTATGATGAATCCAGTAGAACTAATTATAAAGAAAAGAGAAGGAAAACAGCTTAGCAAGGAAGAAATGACATATTTTGTTAACTCATATATAGATGGGGAAATACCTGACTACCAAATGTCCGCCTTGCTGATGGCAATTTTCTTTAAAGGAATGGAGACAGAGGAGATAGTCTCTCTAACTGATGTTTATATCAAGAGTGGTGTAAGAGTTGATTTCCCCGCTCATATGAATACAGTAGATAAGCATTCAACTGGGGGCGTTGGTGACAAGATTACTCTTATGCTTGCTCCTTTAGTAGCTTCTGTTGGTGTAAAAATTCCTATGATATCAGGAAGGGGTTTAGGGCACACGGGAGGAACTCTTGATAAATTAGAAGCTATTCCTGGTTTCAGAACAGATTATGATAGCTCCCAGTTTAAAAAGATGGTTAATGAAAGCAATCTTTCTATCATTCAGCAGAGTAAGGAATTAGTTCCAGCAGATAAGATTATCTATGCTATGCGAGATGTAAGCGGAACAGTTGAAAGTTATCCTTTAATAACAGCAAGTATAATGAGTAAGAAAATTGCTGAAGGAGCTCAGAATCTTGCAGTGGATTTAAAGGTCGGCACAGGTGCTTTCATGAAAACACTTGAGCAAGCTAGAGAATTAGCTAAGTATCTCAAACTTACTGGAGAGGCTTTCGGACAGAAAGTATCGATTACCTTTACTAATATGAATAGTCCTTTGGGTAAAACTGTAGGAAATGCCTTAGAAATCAGAGAAACTATTGACTACCTAAAGGGTGCTAACCTACCAGATATTGATGCAATAACCAAGTCATTGGCTGTTAATATGGTCTTGATGAGTAAGCTTGCTTCAACAAAAGAAGAGGCTCTTGCAATGCTGGAAGATTCTCTAACATCAGGTAAAGCTTTGGAATACTTCCGAAAGTTTATTGAGCTTCAGGGTGGAGACCCAAGAATAATTGATGATTATTCCCTTTTACCACATACAAAAAATATTATTGAAATAAGAAGTGATAAATCTGGCTATATTAAATCAATTGATAGCAAGAGTATAGGATATGCCCTAGTCGGCATCGGTGCTGGCAGAAAGAAACTTGATGACCAACTTAACTATGCTACAGGTGCAGAATTGTTTAAAAAAGTTGGTGATAAGGTTCAAGCAGGTGAAATTATAGGATATTTACATTGTGATGACCAAGCTCTAGTGAAAGCAACAATTACAAGAATTAAAGACGCTTACGAATTATCTACTGACTACATAGCTAAAGAAAAGATAATTTTGGAAGAGTGGCAAATATAATTTGACAAGTATTTAACTTCTCACAAACTGACAAGAAAATATATAATCGACAAATATTGACTTGAAAGCCTAGCAATAAGGCTATTAAGATTATGCTTGACACTATGATATTAGAAAATAATTTGTCATTTCGTAAAGAAAAAATATAAATATAAATAAAAAATTAAATAGATAAGGAGCTAAAAAATGCCTGTACCTAAACGAAAAACATCTAAGTGTAATAGAGATAAAAGAAGAACTCATTACAAGGCTGTAATGCCTACTTGGACAACTTGCTCAAGTTGTGGCGAACCTACTAGACCACATCATATTTGCAAAAATTGTGGAAACTATAATAAAAGAGAAGTAATAGTAGCTGAATAAATGAAAATAGCTTTAGACGCTTTTGGTAGTGACAAGGCACCTTTCCCGGAAGTGGAAGGTGCTGTCTTAGCTATCAAAGAAAATCTTTGTGAGAAAGTTTTTTTAGTAGGAAATGAAGAAATCCTAAATAAAGAACTTTCAAAATACTATTACGATAAAAAAAGAATAGAGATTGTTCACGCTTCTGAAGTGATTGAAATGACTGATGCCCCTTCGGTTGCAGCTCGTAAGAAAAAAGACTCTTCAATGGTCAGAGCTATGCAACTGCACAAAGAAGGACTAGCAGATGCAGTAGTTTCTGCTGGAAATTCAGGTGCTATGATGGCAACTTCTCTCTTTGTATTAGGGAGAATTAAAGGTGTTCTTAGACCTGCAATTGCTATCACATTTCCTACAAAATCAGGAAGTGAAATTATCCTTGATGTCGGAGCAAACACAGATTGTGATGCAAAACATCTAGTTCAATTTGCTGAACTAGGTAGTATGTACTCTCAATTTATTGATAAAATTGATAATCCCCGTGTTTCTCTACTCAACATTGGAGAAGAAGATAAAAAGGGTAATGAACTTACTAAAGAAGTTCATAAACTTCTTGCTGCTGATTCTGATGTTAACTTTATCGGTAATATTGAAGGCAAAGACGTTCTTAAAGGTGTTACAGATGTAATAGTTTGTGATGGCTTTACTGGAAATGTCATGCTCAAAACTGTCGAAGGTGCTGCTCTTGCTATCTTCGAGATTTTAAAAGAACAATTCGCTAAAGACTGGGTTGCTAAAATTGGTGCTCTTCTCTCTCTACCTGTTTTCAATTATCTTAAAAAGAAATTAGATCATACAGAATATGGTGGAGCACTGTTAATCGGTTTAAGAGGTATTCCAATCGTTTCTCACGGAAGATCAAATAGTAAGGCTATCAAAAATGCTATCAAATTAGCTAGTAGATTAGCTGCTACCGATTTTATTCAACGTTCAAGCGAATATTTTGAGAGGAAAAAAGATGAAGTATAAAGCTAAAATTAGTTCTTTTGGACATTACGTTCCTGAGAAAATTGTTAATAATTTTGATCTAGAAAAAATTGTTGATACTTCTGATGAATGGATTAGAAGCAGAACTGGTATGTTCGAAAGAAGAATCGCTGCTGATGATGAAAATACAAGTGATTTAGCATATAAAGCAGCCTTGAATGCTATTGAAAAATCTTCTGTGAAATATAAAGATATTGAATTGATTATTGTTGCTACAATTTCTGGAGACCACTCTTATCCTTCAACTTCTTGTTTAGTCCAAAAAAAACTTGGACTTAAAGGTATTCCTGCTTTTGACTTATCTGCAGGCTGTACTGGATTTATCTACGGAATAAATGTAGCAAAACAATTCATAGAAAATGGTACTTATAAAAACATTCTCGTGGTTGGCGTTGAACTGCTTTCTCGCTTCCTAAACTGGAATGATCGTAATACTTGCGTTCTCTTTGGAGATGGTGCTGGTTCAGCAATTGTTTCTCGTAACGAACGCGGCGGTGTTTCTGAATTTATCGATGGTGACTTAGAGGCTGATGGCTCACATGATGATATTCTTGTGCAACCAGCAGGTGGTTCTGCTATGCCAGCTTCAGAAGAAACTGTTAAACAAAATCTTCATACTGTTCACATGAATGGAAATAAAGTATTTAAATTAGCTGTTAAATCTATGCAGTCTTCATGTGAAAAATTGATTAAAAGAAATAATATTAGAATTTCAGAAATTGACTGGTTGATTTCTCACCAAGCTAATATGAGAATAATCGAAGCTTTAGGAAAAAAACTAAAGATTGAAAAAGACCATGTTATTGTTAATATAGAAAGATATGCTAATACTTCTGCAGCGACTATCCCTATTGCTATTTCTGAAGCTATAGAAATGGGGAAAATTAAACGCGGAGATCTTCTTCTTATGGTCTCATTTGGTGCAGGACTTACTTGGGGTTCAGCCTTAATAAGATACTAGAAAAATATTTTTTTTATCAGAAAATGAATAATATTCATTTATTAAGATAAATTAATTATGGGAGAAAAAATGAACGAAAAAATAGCTTTTGTGTTCCCAGGGCAAGGAGCCCAATATGTTGGTATGGCAATGGATTTTCTTGCTGTTGACCAAGAATTAAAAGAAGTAATTAATAAATTTGATAATGATAATAAAGTTGACCTTTATAGAATAATGTCTGAAGGTCCTGATACTGATCTTACAGATACAAAATTCACTCAACCAGCAATTCTTTTTCATTCAATTTCAGCTTGGAAAACTCTGACAAATAAAATGGAAGTTAATCCAAAATTTGTAGCTGGTCATTCTTTAGGTGAATTTACATCTTTAGTTGCTAATGGTGTTTTATCCTTGTCTGATGCTATGTATTTAGTTCATCGTAGAGGACAATTTATGATTGAAGCTAATGAGGGTAAACCTTTTGCTATGGCGGCAATTATGGGTATTGATAGTCAAACAGTTACCAAAGTATGTAAAGAAGCTGAAGATGCTGGGATAGTAATACCTGCTAATTTCAACTCACCTGTTCAAACAGTAATTTCTGGTTCTAAAGCAGGTGTAGAAAAGGCTATGAAATTAGCTAAAGAAAATGGAGCAAAAAGAGCTATTCCTTTGAATGTGGGAGGCCCATTTCATTCTCCACTTATTGAAAAAGCTGGCCAATGGTTGAAAGAAGAAATGGATAGGATTAATTTCCAAGATGCTAAGATTCCTCTTGTTTCAAATGTTGATGCTCAAGCTCACACTTCAGCTACAAGTATAAAAGAAAATTTAGCTAAGCAAGTTACATCTTCTGTTCGTTGGATTGAATCAGTTGAGTATATGATTAACAATGGAGTAGAGCTTTTTGTAGAGTTTGGTCCGCAAAAAGTTCTTAGTGGAATGATAAAGAAGATTGACAAAAATGCATCAGTTGTAAATATTGATAAGCTTGATGATATTGAAAATGCTATTGAGGTAATTAAAGAATATGTATAATATGAAAGATAAAGTAGTATTAGTCACTGGTTCAGGAAGAGGAATAGGATTCGGTATAGCCAAGAAATTTGCTGAAATGCAAGCAAAGACAGTAATTCTTGATATAAATCAGGAAGTTGTAGATAAGGCTATTGCTGAGCTTAAGAAAGAAAATCTTGAAGCCTATGGTTATGCCTTAGATGTTACCAATGCCGATTTAGTCACATCAGTCTTTAAAGATATTAATAATGATCTTGGGAGTTTAGATGTTTTGATTAACAATGCAGGTATTACTAAGGATAATCTCTTAATGCGAATGAAAGAATCTGAATGGGATGCAGTTATTAATGTTAACTTAAAAGGAACCTATAATTGTACTCAAAAGATTTGTCGATATATGATGAAACAAAAAAGTGGTGTTATAATAAATATTGCTTCAGTGATTGGCATTATGGGTAATGCTGGTCAAGCTAATTATGCTGCTTCAAAAGGTGGTATAATTGCCTTTACAAAATCTACAGCAAAGGAGTTAGCTTCTCGTAATATTAGAGCTAATGCAATTGCACCAGGATTTATTGAAACTGACATGACTGCCAGTTTAGGCCAAGATGTTGTTGAAAGTTATGCTAAAGCCATTCCTTTAGGAAAGATGGGGCAAGCAGAAGACATCGCTAATGTATGCTTATTCTTAGCTTCTGATGGAGCTAAATATATAACCGGTCAGACCATCAATGTTGATGGTGGACTTATCATGTAAATTGATAATAAGAAAAAGAAAAAATAACCATGGAGGAAATAATGGATATTGAAGCAAAAGTAAAACAAATTATTGTTGACGAATTGAGTGTTGAAGAGAGTCAAGTAACTAATGAAGCTAAATTTATTGAAGATTTAGGTGCTGATTCATTAGACACAGTAGAACTTGTAATGAAGTTTGAAGAAGAATTCGATATCGAAATTCCAGATGAAGATCAAGAGAAATTAAGATCTGTTGGTGAAGCTGTTAATTATCTAAAAGAAAGATTAGCATAATTATAGCATGATTAATTTGAGTTAAGGCTTTTCTATAAAAGAGAAGGCTTAACTCAAAATTGTTTAATAAAATCTAAGGAAAATTTATGAAAAGAAGAGTTGTAATTACTGGACTGGGTGCTGTAACTCCTGTAGGGTTGAATGTTGCTAGTTTATGGGAAAACTTGCTAGCAGGTAAATCAGGAATCAGTTTGATAGAGAAATTTGATACAACCGATTTTACATCTAAAATTGCTGGTGAAATAAAAGACTTCACAGCAGAAGATTATTTTGAAAAGAAAGAGATTAAGAAGTTAGATCTATATACCCAATTTGCTCTTGTAGCTGCAAGAGAGGCTATAAAAGATGCTGGATTAACACCTGGAACATTTGACCCAAATAGGGCTGGTTGTGTTATGGGTGCTGGTATTGGTGGTATTTGGACTTTCCAAGATGAGACTGAAAAATACTTCAATAAAGGTGCTAGAAGAGTTGGACCATTTTTCATTCCAAAAATGATTTCAAATATTGCTGCAGGACATATTGCAATTGAGAATAATCTTAAAGCAATAAACTTCAATGTGGTTTCTGCCTGTGCTAGTGCAAATCATGCTATCGGAACTTCCTTTAGATCAATTCAATATGGTGATGCAGATATTATAGTTAGTGGTGGAGCAGAGGGAGCAGTTAATCCTATGGCTATGGCTGGATTCTGTGCTATGAAAGCACTTTCAACCAGAAATGACCAACCAACTAAAGCAAGTCGTCCTTTTGATAATGAAAGAGATGGCTTTGTTATGTCTGAAGGTTCTGGAATGATAGTTCTAGAAGAAATGGAACATGCACTTGCTAGGGGTGCAAAAATCTATGCTGAACTAGTAGGTTATGGTGCATCATGTGATGCTTATCATGTAACAGCTCCAGCTGACGGTGGTGAAGGTTCTGCTAGGGCAATAGACTTTGCTATTAAAGATGGTGGACTTGTTCCTGAAGATATTGATTATGTAAATGCTCACGGAACATCAACTCCATTGAATGACAAGAATGAAACTGCGGCTATAAAGACTGTATTCGGAGCTCATAGTGCAAATCTAGCAATTAGTTCAACTAAATCAATGGTTGGACACATGTTAGGTGCAGCAGCTGGTATTGAAGCTATAGTTTGTTGTCTATCTATCAGAGACAGCAAAATTCATGGAACATTGAATTATGAGAATCAAGATCCTGATTGTGATCTTAATTATACTCCAAACAAGGCTATAGATAGAGAAGTTAGAGCAGCTGTAAGTAATTCACTTGGCTTTGGAGGTCATAACTCTGCCATAGTAATTAAGAAATTTGTAAAATAAAATATATATTTGGGGGATTTTATTCCCCCTTTCATTTAGATACTGTGAAAAAAGTAGCATTACTACTTTTTTCAGAGTCTCTTTTGAATAAGGAGATTTATGAAACAACTTATTAAATCCTTAATAGATCACTTCGTAAAAGTAGATAAAAGGTGTGTAGAAGGCTGGGATAATAAATTAGAGGAACTACAATCAGTAATACAATACAAATTCAAGAATATTATCTTATTAAGAAATGCTTTAACTCATGATTCTTATTATAAGAAAGAAGAAAGAGAAAATACTCAATTATCCCCTTTTGAAAGAATGGAATTTTTGGGTGATTCTGTACTTGGTTTAGTTACTGCAGAAGAATTATTTGTTTTATTTCCTAAAAAACAAGAGGGAAACTTGTCAAAACTAAAATCCAAGATAGTATCAGAAAAATTCTTAACTCTTAGGTCTAACGAAATATCTTTGGGCGATTATCTGCTATTAAGTGCTGAGGAAGCAAGGTCAGGGGGGAGATTGAAACCTTCAATTGTCTCAGATTCTATGGAATCCTTAATCTGTGCTATTTATTTGGATGGAGGAATGTATGCTGCCCGTAAGTTTATTAGAAAGTTTATTTTACATAAGTTTGAAAACTATGTAAATAGGGAAGAGCTAATTAATTATAAGAGTATTTTGCAAGAATATACTCAAGGAAAATATCAAAAGCCACCAATTTATAAAGTAGTTTCTGAAAACGGTCCAGACCACCAAAAGGTCTTTACCGTAGAAGTCTTTATTAATGAAGAATCTTTTGGAAAGGGCAATGGTGCTAACAAGAAGGGTGCCCAACAAAAGGCAGCGATGGTTGCTTGTACTAAGCTTAAGCTGAAATAGTGAAAGTATATCCTGTATTTCTACCTCTAAAGGGTTGTCCGTTTAGATGTATTTATTGTGACCAATATCTAATCACAGGGACTAATCATTTTTCGTTGGATGAGCATCTTGATGACATAGCGAACTTCTGTAAGAAAAACTTTGATAAAGTTAAAGAAATTGCTTTCTTCGGGGGAACTTTTACAGCTCTTGATCTAGGCTGGCAGGAAGAACAATTTAAGAAACTAGCTTCTTTTATAGACGATAAAACAGGAATTAGATATTCTACAAGACCTGACTGTTTAACTCAAGATGACATAAATCTAGCAAAGCAATATGGTGTTAGAACAATAGAACTTGGGATTCAAGATTTTAATAACAAGGTTTTACAAGCCTCGAGAAGAGGCTATAATCAAGCTAAAGCAATAAGTGCTTGCAAGTTAATTAAAGAAAATAACCTAAATCTGGGAATCCAAATCATGCCTGGCTTGCCGGGTTTCTCTGCTGAAAGCTTAGAAGAAGTAAAGAAAATCACTTCTGAATTGAAACCAGAATTTGTGAGAATATATCCAACTTTAGTATTGAAAGCTACTAAATTAGAGGACCTTTATCGGGCTGGTCAATATCAAGCATTAAGCTTAGAAGAAGCTATTGAAATCTCTGCAGACTTATTCCAGTATTTCCAAGAATATGATATTAAAGTTATCAAAATGGGAGTTCAGATTGATAGTTTAGATGACCAAGCTATAATTGCTGGACCTTATCATAAAGCCTTTGGAGAATTAGTCGGATCACATTTATTAGTCAAAAAAATTATTAAGGATCTACAAATTAATCCGACTAGAAATGAAATAATCTTAACAAAAAAAGATTTATCAAAACTTAAAGGACACAAAGAATATGGCTTTAAGCTCCTAGAAAAGCAAATACCTAATAAATTATTGAAATTAACTATTGACAATCATTCAAACTCCTTTATTATTAGTATAAAGACTAAATAAGAGAGGTAAGATGAAACATATAATTTTATTAGTTCTTCTATCACTATTTCTGTTTTCATGTGGAATTACTGATTTTGAAATGCCGTCCTGGGATGTTGAACTCCTTAGTATCCCTTTAATGAATGAAGAATTCCCTGCTTATGATTTAGAAGGGCAAAATGTTATAATTGAAAATGATAGTCTTTTCGCAGTTGTGGAAGATGACTTAGAAGAAGCTACTCCTGAACTATCCAAAACTATCTTAGACTCCACACCTGATGTAACAGTTTTGAGTGATACTCCAGTAGATATTGTCTTTGAAATTCAATCTGTTAATACTAATACTTCTTTTAGAATAGTTGATGGTGAATTTGAATCAGGCCAGATGGATATTCACTATACTGGTGATGTTAATAATTTTACTACTTTATATATAAATTTTAATCAACTTATTGATCAAACAGGACAAGCCTTGAATTTAGCTCTTCAACCAAGTGATTTTAATAACAATCTTTACATAATAGATTTAGCTGGTTTAAGTATTACAGATCAAAATATTGATGGTGAATTTTGGTTAATTGATATTGATGTAAATGCTGAATCTAATCAGACTGTTGGCAGTAACTTAGGACAAGTTAGACTAGTCTTGGATGATGATATATATTTTAAATCATTTACAGGTTTTATTGATGATGTGCAGACTTTAGATAGTCAGACTGATGTGGATATTGAATATCCAGCCAATGTTGAGAATGCAGTTGTCTTAGATGTGATTTCCATTCATTTTGATGTTTATAATAAGATTGGTTTTGAATTTGAGTTAACCGGTGATTTAGTAGCTTATAGAGATGGTCTTGAGATTGATAGAATCATTCTAGCTGAGCTTGAAGGAGTAGAATTTGTTATTCAAGCAAGTTCTAGTCAAGGACAAGAAACTATTACAAGTATAGATATCAATAATAATGAAAGAGTTAATCAGATGTTAAGGTTAATGCCAGATAATATCGCATTCTTGAATCCTACTTATAGAGTTTCCAATATTAATGATGAAGAACCTGGTTTTGTTTCCAACCAACATACTATCAGAAGTGAATATAATATAAGGATTCCTTTTAAGGCAACCTTCAATGATGATTATATTATCTATCCTGATAAGCTTTATGATATTGAAATCAGCTCTGATAATCAAGATATGATTGATGAAAGAGTTAATGAAGCAAGTCTTAATCTAACAGTTACCAACTCCTTTCCAATTGGAGGAATATTAGATGTTTATCTTGCTTCCCAACCTTTGGAAGCTGATGCTGAATCCTTAGAATTAGCAGAATTAAAATTCACTGATTATGATATTTCTGTTACTAATGAAGACCAGCTTTATGACATTACTTTAAGCCAAGAAGATTTGGATATTTTCTTAAATGATACAATATATATGAGAACAAAGGTGAGATTTCATAATAGTAATGAAGTAGTAACAATTTTGCCTAATGATAATTTAATAGTCAAAGGCAAATTGAACCTTTCAGTGAGGATAGATTAATGAAAAAGTCTTATATTATAATCTTGCTTGTATCTTTCTTAGCTGTAACAAATTTATTTGCATTAACAGATTCTTTTTCATTAGCTTTTGCTGATAGTTATTTTTCTAGGGCTAAAGCATCTCAAGCTATCAACTGGAACCCTGCAAATATAGGGAAGGGTGCTTATCTAGATATTCCTTTCTTAAACACTAACATCAATGTAACAAATAATCTCTTTGATTTAGATATGAATGGTATTTCTGGTAAATATCTTACAGATAAAGATAAAGAAGACCTCTTAGCAGAAATCGATGGTGCTTTTGTTATGGATGGTTCCTTTAGAACTTTAATCTTTGGTATTTCTGATAACAATAAAGCTTTTTCGATTGGACTTAATGTCCTATCTACAGCAAAGATTTCTGAAGAATTTATCAGAATTAGTCTTTATGGTACTGAATCAGATAATTATTATTTTAATAATAATGATTTAGCTTATAATTTGCTTTCTTATGTTGACATATCGACAGGCATGGGTGGTTTCAAATTGGATAAACTGCTTCCTGCTTTAGCTGATTATTCACTACCAGAGATTGATTATGGATTTTCTGCTAGTTTTTTAACAGGTATTGCGAATGTTAAATCATCCCACTTTACTGCTTTTTATCGAGCTGATATTGATACAGGATTGGATACTCAAGCACATCTCAAACAAAAAGAAGCTTTTGGTGGTTTTGGATTGAAATTTAATCTATCCTTAAACTCTCAGATTAATGAAAATCTGTCTGCAGGGATGGGTTTTGATAATATTCTAGCATTTATCACTTGGACTGGTAAAACAAGAGTCAGAGCAAACAACTATTGGATAGAGGATGTGTATATTTCTGACTTAGAAGAAGATATTCTTTCTGATGAAGATAGATTAACTGATATAGATGGTTATACTACTAATCTACCACTTATTTATAGGTTTGGTGGATTATACGATTTTGGAGATATTGATTTTTCTTTAGATTATAGTCATACTTTCAATGATAATAACTATAATCTTGGAAGAAATAGTATAGCCTTAGCAACTGAACTAAAATGGTTAAAAAAAGTTCCTTTCCAACTAGGAATTAAGTTTGGTGATGGCGATAATGAAGTTTCAACTTCTTACGGAGTAGCATATAAGGGCGATTATTTTCAAACAGGTATCTCACTCCAAGTTGCTGATACTGTAATTCCTGGTCCTAGCTCTAAATCTCTATCCTTTGGTATTCATACTCAGCTTTTCTTAAATTAAGGTAACCTATTAAAGAATGATTTTTTTATCTCTCATTATTGCAGCTTTATATTCTTATATCTTATATAGAAAAACAAAACCTGAAATTGCCTTTAGACAAAGGGCTTTCTTGTTTACTTTGAGACTTATTACTGTCTGGCTTGTGTTATTGTTTCTTACCATGCCGCTTTATAAGATTTCAAGAGAAATACTGGTCAAACCTAAGGCTGTAATTATGACAGATAATTCTCTTAGTATGCAACTTAAACAGGCTGGACAAGAGAAATCTGTAAAGGTAAATAACATCTTGAATCAAATAAGAAATGATTTAGATAAGAATTTTGACACTGAATATTATGATTTCGCTTCTACTATTAAGGGAAATCCTAATTCTACTGATTTACTTGCTAGTATAGAAAATTTATATGCTAAGCAAGGGCAAAGTCCTGATGAAATTTTTCTTCTATCTGATGGTTATTTTTCTGATAATAACTTGTCCAGACTCAAAGATTATCCTTTCAGTATTAATACTTTCCATGTAGCTAATCCTCAAGTTGATTTGCAAGCTAAGATAATTAACCTAAGGGCAAATAGACAAGCATATCTAAATGAGGATAGTCCTATTGAAATTACAATAAATAGTCATGATAATTCTAAACTGCGACTTGAAATATCCGAAAATAATCAACTACTGAAGAAGCAGAATCTTGGTACAAATCAAGATAATATTATTAAAAGTTCAATCTATCTTAAATTTGATAAGCTAGGATTACATAATTTAGATATTAAACTGCTAGATGACAATCAGACTTATGATTCCACTAATTTAGTAATCAAAGTAAGTGATAATAAGAAAAAGATACTTATTATTACAGATTCTCCTGATTGGGATTTGAAATTTATCAAAGATGCCATTAAACTAGATAATAACTTCTCCTACACTTATGTTGTTGCAAAAGACAGATTGTTTTGGCAGGCCAATGAAGAAGTTTCATTAAAAGACCTTTTGGCTGATTGTCAGCTGTTAATTATAAACAATAAATCTAGATTAATCTTTAGTTCAGAAGATGGTCAACTTATTAAAAACAAGGTTAATAATGGCTTAGGCTTATTTCTTTTGGGAGATATAGTTTTAGGTATGGAAGATTTATATCCTGTTGCTTCAACAAAGATTGATAGAAACTATGAGGCAAAGGTAATCCCTGGCTTTACTTCCAAAAATTATACTACTTTCTCAAATTACTTTGCTAATGTAACAGACTTGCCTCCTGTTAAATATAAGTATTATAGTTTAAAGAATACAGGTCAAGAGATTGCAACATTGGATAATATGGATCGATCTCCTGCCATAGCTTTAATATCTTTTAATAATGCAAAAGTTCTTTATTTTACTTTTAGTGATTTCTGGAGATTTGCAACGAGATCAGATAGGAATGAATTTAACACTTTGATAATAAATATTGTTCAATGGCTTAGTTCTAAGACTGGTCAGGATTTTATCGTTTCAACTGATAAAGATGGCTATTATTTTGGCCAAAACGTAAAATTCTCTGCTTCAATCTTAGATGAAAAAGGTGATTTCATTGCTCAAAAGAGTCTGAAATTGGAGCTATTGGATAATGAAAAGAAGTCCATAAAAAATGATTTCTTCTTATGGGAAAGAGACCAATATACTTATGAAGTCTCCAATCTTCCAGCAGGAAACTATTCTTATAAAGTTACAGATGTAACTAGTAATAATCAAAAAGAGGGAAACTTTATAATTTTCGATAACTCCCTTGAAATGTCTCATCTTGATTTCAATAATGTTGCACTTAGAGAAATTTCTAACCTAACAGGAGGAAAACACTTTCCACCACAACAGATTGAACAGATCAAAAGTTCTTTAGTAAGAGAAAGAATTTCTCAAGATTTATATTCAGAGTATAAGATATTATTCAACAACTATTTTTTATTATTAGTAATCTTATCTTTTTCAATAGAACTTTTTCTTAGAAGGCGTTGGGGACTTATCTAAATTCTAGCAAAATCATTATATACTTTCTGGGAGGGAAAATGCATGTTAGAAAAAAAACTAAACAAATAAAATTAGGCAATTTGTTTATCGGTGGTAATGCACCAATTTCAATACAGTCAATGACAAATACAAATACTGCAGATGTGAAAAGTACACTCAAGCAGATTAAGGAATTAGAAGAAGTTGCTTGTGATATAATCAGACTAGCTGTTCCAGATATGGAGGCAGCTCATGCTTTGAAAGAAATTCTTCCACAAGTAAAGATACCTACCATAGCAGATATTCATTTTGATTACAAGCTTGCTTTAGAATCAATCAAGAATGGTATTGATGGTCTCAGATTAAATCCAGGTAATATTGGAGAAGTATGGAAAGTTAAAGAAGTAATTAAAGCTGCCAAAGATAGAGGGATACCTATTAGAATTGGGGTTAATGGTGGTTCTCTTTCTAAGAAAATTATTGCAAAGTACGGTTTTGGGGAAGAAGCAATTGTTCAATCAGCTCTAGAACATGTCCATATTTTAGAAGATAATAATTTTACAGATATTAAGATTTCAGTCAAATCCTCAAACTTAGATCTAATGGTGAAGTGTTATCAAAATCTGAGTAATCGAGTTGATTACCCGCTTCATCTTGGAGTTACTGAAGCAGGAACTTTTACTAGAGGAACAGTCAAATCAGCTATGGGTATTGGTATGCTTCTTTATCAAGGAATAGGTGATACTATTAGAGTTTCATTAACTTCTTCTCCGCTCGATGAAGTTCTTGTTGCGAGAGAGATTTTACTTGCACTAGGCTTGAAAAAGGGTATGGAGATAATTTCCTGTCCAACTTGTGGTAGAACTAAGATAGATTTAATCACTTTAGCAGATGAAGTTGAAAAAAGACTTGCAGAATTTAAAAATGAGTCAATCACTGTTGCAGTAATGGGCTGTATTGTTAATGGCCCAGGGGAAGCAAGAGAAGCTGACTATGGCTTAGCTGGTGGAAAAGAAGAAGGTCTTTTGTTTAAAAAAGGGCAAGTGATAAAAAAGGTAGCAGAGAAGGACTTAGTTGAAGAGCTTTATCGCTTGATCAAAGCTGATTTCTAAAATGAAGAGAAGTTTATTACTTTTAATTCTTTTTATCTTGTGCTTATTTTCTACAAGTCTAGAATCTATTACAATAACTGAAATCATCTTCCAGGGGAATAAACTTCTTTCTGACAAAGAACTCTACCAAGTAATAACTTTTCAGAAGGGCTATGAATTTGATTACCAAACAGCTAATCAGTCTATTAAGACTATCCATGATTTATACTCTTCAAGAGGTTACAGATTTGTTGATGTGAAACCAATTGAGGCAATTCCAGTTAGTCACGATCAAGTTAAGGTAGTTATATCTATTGAAGAAGCCAGCATTAATAAAATCAATAAGCTTACTTTTTCTGGTAATTATGCTATTAAAGACCAGATCTTTCAAGACTACTTTGCCCAGCAAGATTTAGTTATTGACGATATTACTAAAATAATGACCTTTATAATTGACCAATACTCAACCCGCTCTTATTTCTTTACTGAAGTTTCTGTTGATGAAATTACTGAAAGCCCTCAAGGTGCTCAAGTAAATTTCAAGATAGTTGAAAATAAACCATTCAAACACAAGTATTTCAAATTTTTGGGTAATAAGGTAAGCAATGACTATTCACTAATTAAAATTTCTAGACTCAACAGAGAAGCTGATTTAACTCCCAAACTAATTGCTCAAGGACAAGCTAGGATACTTGCCAAGGACTATATCAAAGAAGTAACTATCAATCCTATAGACTATGAAACTCTGCTTATTGATGTAAAAGAAGGAAGGATGACAACTATCTCTGGAATTGCAGGCTATAATAGTAAGAATTCAGATTATCCTTTTACCGGATTTTTAGATTTTACTTTTGCTAATCTCTTTGGCTCTGATAGAAACTTAGAATTTAAATGGAACAAATTGCAAGAAAACAGAACAGACTTAGCTCTTGCTTACCATGATTCAGGCTTAAAAGATTATTACTTCTCAGGAGATATACATGTCAAAAGAACTGAATATGATACTCTTGCAACCTTATCAGAATTAGGCCTATCTCTGAATTATGAATTTGTAAGTCAAGATATTGGAATATATGCCAAATATATTAACTATGATGTTATTGCAGGCTCAAGCCAAGAAGACTCAGAAGAAATTTCAGCTATTGGACTTTTCTGGCAACAGAATTTCTTCGATTATTCATCTAATCCTAGATCTGGTTATCAAGCAAGATTCTCTATTGATTATAACATGACATCCCAAGATGAAAAGAACTATAATATTAGTCAGGGTTATCTGGCCTATGCCTACTCATTGAATAATCGCTTTGTTGTTTATAATAAATTTAATGCTAACTATTCTACTAAGAAAAAGCTCTCATCATATAATACTTTTAAACTAGGTGGTTTTACTTCTTTAAGAGGTTTTCAAGAAGAACAGTTTTCTGGATATTTCACATCATGGAACAATCTTGAACTCCGTTATTTATTCGGATTAGAAAACAATCTTTTCATTTTAGGAGATCTTGCATATTTGGAGACATTCAATGGACAAGAAACAACTAAGCTTGGTCATCTCTACTCGCTAGGCTTGGGGCTTAGATTAGCAACTAGATTAGGTAATCTAACATTTGAATACGCTTTAGGCTATCATAATGGCTGGAACTCATTCTATGATGGCTTAATTCATTTTGGTCTGGAAACTAGTTTTTAATTCTCTAAGATGTCAATGCAACCTTAAAAGCTCCAGAGGAATGACATCTTTGTAGAATAAAATGTCACAGAAACCTTAAAAGCTCCGCTAGGAGCGACATATTTGTAGGTTAGTCTTTCAACAGTTTCTTAATTGTTACTCTCTCAATTAAACATTGGGAACTTATTGAGAGAGTAACAATCAAGAAAGGATTAACTTATGATTAGTTAGGCTACTTGATAGGCTTCTTGTATTAACAGTTCCTTGATTTTTCAAATGAAACTGAAAACTTGAACTTTATATTGACTTCTTTAAAGATAATTCTAATCTAGTAATAAAAAGATAAATATCGGAGGAATAATGCAAGAGATTAAATGGATAGAAAATACCCATCCAAATCACAATAAAGTTTTTTATTCAGAAAAACTATTTCCCAAGGAAATTAGTAATCAGACTAGGAAATTTCATGATAGTATTCCTGCCTTTGAAATGAGTCCTTTAAAATGTCTCAGAAGAATGGCTAACTATATAGGTGTTGAAGGGATTTGGGTAAAAGATGAATCATGTCGTCTTCATCTCAACTCATTCAAAGTTCTAGGTGGTTCTTATGCAATTTATCGTTTTCTCAAGAAACGCCTGGAATGGAAGGACGATTTTACCTACGAAGAATTAGTTTCAGAAAAAGTTAGAGAATTGACAGGTCAAATAACTTTTGCAACTGCTACTGATGGTAATCATGGACGAGGTGTAGCTTGGGCTGCGAGTAAGCTTGGACATAAGTCTGTAATTTATGTCCACAAAAACACATCTCAGGCTAGGATTGATGCCATAAAATCATACGGAGCAAGTGTCAAAGTGGTTGATGGAAATTATGATGATGCTGTCTTACAAGTGAGTATAGATGCTAAGAAGAATGGCTGGGAAATAATCTCAGATACCTCTTGGGATGGTTATGAGGAAATACCAAAATGGATTATGCAAGGTTATACAACAATAGTTTCAGAAACTCAAGAACAATTTGGGGCTCAAGGAATATTATATCCAAGTCATATATTTGTTCAAGCAGGGGTTGGGGCTTTAGCGGCAGCTATTCTTGGGCATTATCACGCTATTCTAGGAGAAAATTCACCAATCTGTATAGTTGTTGAACCAGATAAAGCAGCCTGTTTATATGAGAGTATGAGAATCGGCGATGGTAAAGCTCATAATTTCCCAGGAGATTTGGATTCTATTATGGCTGGCTTGGCTTGTGGAGACCCTTCTCCAATTGCTTGGGATGTTTTATTAGAGTCTGCAGATGTTTTTATTTCTGCTCAAGATTTCATAGCTGCTGAAGGCATGAGAATGTATGCAGTTCCTTTAAAAAGTGACCCTTTTGTGGTTAGTGGAGAATCTGGTGCAGTAACCTTAGCAACCTTAAAACATATAATGCTGGACCCTCAATTAGAGGACTTAAAAAACAAGTTAAAATTAGATGCTAATTCAAGAGTTTTATTAATTAATTCTGAGGGTAATACAGATCCAATTAATTTCAGAAGAGTTGTTTGGGAAGGTTCTAAGCCTGTGCCTCATAGATGAGTATAAGGTGATTTATATGTATAAAGAAAAATTCGTAAAGACTATAGCTGGATTAGAAAAATATAAGAATCAAGTTATAAATGCTAAAGATTATAAAGAAATATTAAATATGGACTATCCGACTGATTTATACTTAGGACTTTTCAACGAACTTATGGAAATTATCAGATTAGCCTATATAGATGTGAGAAAAGATTATTTTATAAAGGACAAATCAATAAATTATAGTCCTGATACAGATTATTATTATAACAGAGAAGATATAAAAGCTTTGTTTAGATTTAGGGGAGATAACGCTGTCTTCTCTGCTATGCATACCCAAACAATGATTGATATGGTGAAGCAAAAGGTTGAAGATGCTAAAGCTAAGAATATTCCTTTTGCTAAATTTATCGCTACATTTAACCTCAATGAATATGAAACAGATAACTTATATTATATCATTCACTCTCTAAAGTTCTCCCTTAAACAAAGCAAATTAGCTGGTCTGTGGCAGAATTATCAAATTCAAAAAGATATCTATCCTTATTTACAATATCATACTGGGGAAAAGTGCCGGTCTCAAGGGCTCGATATTAAACTAGATGGGGTGGTTAGATCTGTTGATGATAAATTTTGGAATAAGTACTATCCTCTCAATAATTTTGATTGTGATTGTAGTGTGATTCAATTAACTGAATCAGAATACATTAAAATCGAGCAAAACGAAGTCAAAAAACAAAAGCGTTTTTCCATTCCTAAAGGGTATGCTAGAAATGTGGGTAAAGACTTTACCCTTTATTGTCATTGGCTAGATCAATTATTCCCTGATTACTAGATTTGTCTCTTATATAAAATCTTTGAACAAAACTGTTCAATCAACAATTTAACCCAGATGGTGCAGTAGAGCTTTAGAGAAGAGTGCAGATTCTTTTAGCAAAATAGCTTACAGAATTCCGACGCATATAATATATATATTCGGAAGAATTATGTAAGTTACTTTTGCAAAAGAATATAGTGCTATTATCAAAGATCTATTGCATTATTTGGGTTTAATCTTCCTAATAGCTTATCCTTGAAGATGTTGATGATATAATCTAATTGCAAATTTACTTGATTTTGTTGAATAATTATGATTAGTAATATTCACTATAAGTTTGGATTGCTGATAAGACAAATCTTTTTCAGGCTGTAGTTGGGAAACCTTAAAAATCTCTGAGAGATGGAAATATAATAGATATTAACCTTAATGCAAGCAATAAATCAATCCCAAAGAATTTGCACTATTCGCCTGTGATACGTAGCTTTAGCGAAGTATTACTAAAGCTTAACAGCACTATTTAGCTTTAAAAAACTCCGTGCTTAAAAGCGAATAAACAGATTCATCCAGATATCCTTTGCCTTCTACATAAACGTAATCTCTTAAAGTTCCTTCAAAAGTAAAAGAGAATTTATTGGCAATTTTTACTGAAGCAATATTTCTCGGATCACAGCGTAATTCTAAACGATTGATTTTCAATTTATTAAAAGCAAAAGTTATAATGGGTCTTGTAAATTCATAAGCTAATCCTTTATTCCAGTGCTTTCTAAGTAAATCCGCTCCAAGTTCTATGGTATTAGATTTTTTATTCCAGTAGTGGAGAGCAATTGTACCGATTAATTTATCAGGTTTATCCTTGTAAAATACACCCCATCTATAAGCTTGATTAGTGTTGTTTAGTTTATTCCATTCAATAAGCAAGTCCTTAGCTTGGTCCAAAGATTGTATAGTATTCCTTTGCATATATTTCATTGCTTTTTCATCAGAATATATGTCATAAATCGCTTGAACATTCTCAAGCTCAATTTGCTTTAGGATGCACCTACTAGTGTTTAATATTTCCATAATTTGTCCTATTCAAAAACTTACATTATGGGAAAGAAATCTGCTTTCATCTGTCAAGAGAATTTGCATCAGAGGGTGGAAACAAAGATGGAACTACCCAATGTATATAATAAATGGCACAAGTTCAAGTCTGGTGGAAATTATGTTGCATTATTTTGCACTAGATATTGTATTACAGTAGTTTACGGATTATAAGTTACTATTGATAGTATTATTTTAGCAGAATAAGACATAATCCTGAAAGGATAGGTTTTATATCCCTAAAGGGGATTAATAGTTTAGCCCAGGGTAAAATCCTGAAGGGATTGCAACCCTGGGTAATGATGTATATAAAAAGCCTAACCCTGTAAGGGTTTAATAAAAACATATATACCAATGATTTAATATTATAATTAGTTACCATTATATTAAACCCTTACAGGGTTAGGTCGTAATTTTGGATATTGTTCCTGGGGTGACGATCCTTATAGGATCTTACCCCAGGCTAAATTATTAATCCCTTTCAGGGATACTTTGGATAATCACACTAATGATAAAATTTTATATTTTATTAAATTTTTTCCACCAGACTTGAACTTGAGCCTAATAAATTAAAGATTATTGTTGACAAATAAAAATGTCTTATTATGATATTAACTATTAGAAAATTAGGAAGGAGGACGTATGGCAGTTAATTATGCTATATTGGTGGGAGTTAGTAATTATGAGCAAGAAGAATTTCCAAACTTACCTTTTTGTAGGAATGATATTTTAGCAATAAGAAATTCTTTGACTGATGGATTGAAGTTTAAACCAGATAATATTAGATCTCTTGGTTTGGATAATCATGTCTCAGAAGTAGATTTCATCACAAGCATGAAAGAAGTATCTAAAAGTATTGAACCTGATGATACTTTCGTTCTTTACTATTCCGGACATGGTGCAACTCTTAAAGAAGTGCACTTTCTTGCTTTTAGCGATAAGCTAATAAAAACTCAATCAATTATTAAGTTTGTTGAGAATATTAAAGCAAAGACCAAAATAATATTTCTGGACACTTGTTATTCAGGTCAATTTGAACTACTAGGTCATAGTCGATTAGACTTTAAAGAATCAATCAATGACTTTATTAGTAAAGGTATAGTGGTATTTACATCAAGTAATGCTAATCAAACATCAAATGGGCACCCAGACAAACTAATAAGTGTCTTTACAAATATCTTGTGTGAAGCTATGTCATCGAGCGTAGTTAGAAGAAATGGGATTGTTACCCTTCATGATATTGTTAAATTTGTATTATTATATATTGAATTATGGAATAAAGAGAATCCTAATTCGCAACAATTTCCGATTTATAGAGGAAACATTGGTGGCACTATTCAGTTCAAAGTAGCTGCTTGTGTAGAATATAAGCCATTAAATTATTTTAAAGAGTATGATAAGTATATTATTACAAGCATTGAACCATATCATCATAGTTTAGCAAAAAGATTATCTGTTGAAGTTCTTCTGAAAGAACCCGTATCACTTGAAGATATTAGTTCGATTACTAATTCAATTATTGAAGAAGTAAAATATACTGAGATTCATCAAAACAAAATGGCTGAGGAATTTTTCAAAGATAAACCAGCTAATATAATATGGTGTTACTTTGCTAATGATGAAAGTGATATAGTTAATAAAAATTTTATTTGTCATACAACTTGGGTAGATTCTTCACAGGATAAAAAATACTGGTATAAAGAAAATGGAACAACTAGTTTTCTTTTACATGATATTCATTTCGATATTCATTCTTACTATGATACATTGAAGAATTTTAATACAGCGAATACATGTATTCAACCATCTGTTATCGAACAGAATAGGTGTATTCTTAGGCATATGATAACATCTGCTGAAAAATTGATTAAAATATATAACGAATTTTTGAATGGTACAATTAACGAAGAAGAATTATATCTTAAATTCGAAGGTGTAATTGAGATAATTGATGAAAATTATTTTGAGAGTAGTGATATTAATTTACCTACTAAAGAAGTTAAAGATTATGATCAGGAATGTCACTCATTGTATGCATGTATACACAATCTTACTATATATTTCAATAGAAGATATACAGTTGAAAGGTCTATGAAAAATCGAAATGCTTGTATGCAAATGGCTATAGAAAATTATTACAATCAATTAGAGAGAGTAAGTAAAGCTGAAAAAGATTTAAACATGTATAAGGAAACTGACAAGTAAAGCTGTATATATTCAGTTTTTTACTGGGTAGTAAACACAAGTTTAATGTCATAAATGTATAAACTTACCACTTAACCAAAAAATACTAAATGGGGATGTAGGCTCGAGTGACCGAAAGGCGAGAACCTGGTTCCTCTAGAAGAAGTATAAAGATGTTGATAAAAAATATAATGAAAAATTTATTGATTTATCTTATTTTAACTAACCTACAACCAAACGAGGAAGGTCTCAAAATGATTGAAATTTATTTTATAAACAATGTCATTACTATAGATAATAATTCAGGTAATGTTTATATGAACTGTGAAAATAAATATTCTACAGAGAGACCAGGTCGCTTGAGCTTATTTTGTTATATCCTATTTATAATTTAGCTCGTAATAAGTAGCACTAGCATTACCTATTCATAATATAAATCAAAGTTGTAATTTTAATTATACATCTATTGCATAAGCACTGAATTTAAATATATTATCAGTGTAAAAAAATATTGACATCAAATAAACTAGATGGATTTTGAATGTATAACACGTATTTTAGAAGAGGAGTGTATTATGAGTAAAAACTCACAACATGTAGTGAAAAATCCTAATGGTGGTTGGAGTGTTAAAAAAAGTGGAGCAACTAAGGCAACAAAGAATTTTGATACACAAAAAAAAGCTATTGCTTATGGAAAAGATGTTGCTAAAAACCAGCATACAGAACTATATATTCATAGAGAAAATGGTAGAATAAGGGAAAAGAGTAGTTATGGTAATGATCCTTGTCCCCCAAAAGATAAGAAATAGTTTATGATAGAATTTGATAAAAATGTTTTTATAAACTGTCCTTTTGATGATGATTTTACTTATAATTTATTACTGCCTTTAGTTTTTACTGTTCAATATCTTGGATACAAGCCTCAACTATCGCTATTGAAAGCCGATTCTGCTCAAACCAGAATAGATAAGATTGTAGAATTGATAAACACATCCAGGTTTGGTATTCACGATTTATCAAGACTTGTTTCCAAAGAAGTTAATGAACATTTTCGTATGAATATGCCCTTTGAGTTAGGTATTGATTATGGGTGTAAAAGACTTAAAGATGGAAAATGGATTAATAAAAAAATACTGATTCTTGAAGAAAAAAGATATAGATTTCAACAATCATTATCAGATCTATCAGGGTCAGATATAAAAGCTCATAACAATGAACCTGAAAAGATTATTGAATGTGTTAGAGATTGGTTTGTTACAGAAGATGATTTAATAAAAGTAAAGGCACCAATTCAGATATGGTATTTATACAACGATTATCATGCAGAAATGAATGATTATTTTGAGAAAGAACTTGGATACACTAGCAAAACGAAAATCCCTATTGCAGATCAAATAAAATTTATGGATAGATGGATAAGGAAGTTCTTAAATAAATTATAATTTTTTCAACACCTAATAGGTAGTCCTGCCAGAGCCTTTTCGAATTATAAGCCCTTCATTAGTCATTACAGTAAGAATAAGATATGTTTTGGTATTAGCCAGATTAATTATGTTACTAGCTTCTTTTCTTGCTATTTTATTATTATCAAGAATATAAAGAATAATCGTTTTTTGCTCTTTACTTAATCGTTCATAATCGTCCGGTAATCGACCGTTTTCGACCGTAATTGACCGTGAAAGGTTTTTTTCTTCTTCCAAAGTTGATCTATATAGTTTTACTTCAAAGAAATCGTTTTTCTTCATAATCTCAGGTTGAGTTAAATGTGTAATGAAAAGTATATTTTATATTCTGATATTAAAATAAATATGAAAAGTGTGCCTAATTTAAGAAAAGTGTGCCCATTATATTTATAGAGGTTTTTTTGTTAGACTTGTTATCAGTTAAATCTGTATTATCTGTTTAATTTTTCATTTTTAATTGCTAATTATTAATTCAAATGGTGTCCCCGATGCAATTTGAACTCACGGCCTTGTGTTCCGGAATATTTGGACAGTTATTAAGGTATTGTATGATAGTGATTTAATAAATTTAATAATACTATGCATGGCGTTGGTGGGACGAGGGGAGTGCAGAAATGGCACATTTTACTATATAAATAATTAAAGTTGAGATTGTGGTTGACAGATTGAAAAGTTGTTTTTAGTTTAGTATAAAGAAGAATATTTCGGGAGGATAAATGGCAAATAGAACTATTAATGGTGTGGTATATAAACTACCAAAGTCTCTCACTAAGTTTCAAGAAGAAATGTATGTTCATCTTATAAATTACAAATGGAGTCATATTACTAAAGTGCCAGGTAAATATGCTGGCAATGAATATGATATTCGAATTCCACAATATCCGCATTTATATTCTCCAATATTATCTGAATTAAGTAAGTTAAAGAAAAAGTTCCCTTTTAAAGAGCATATTCATTTTTACCACATGGCGAGTTCTCAAGTAGCTAATATCAATTTATTTGCCCCATTACTTCTATCTCCTGCAGTTAATTCAGTTTTACAATTATTAAAAGGTGATTTCGATAGAATTGCTACAGAAAAGTTGTATAAAGGATTTTGCTTCGAGTTTTGGGATAAAACACGTAGTACCGGCTTATTAAGAGATCACAATGATAGGGCAGGGACAGACTCAGATACTGCAATAGCATATTATAATTGTAACAATGAACTATGCTTATGGCTTATTGAACATAAACTAACAGAACTTGAGTTTACAACTTGTGGTGGTTTTAATAGTGATAGGAATAAGAATAAAAAAAATTGTGAAAGCTCATTTAATAACATCTTAAAAAATAAAAAACTATGTCATTATCATGATAAGTGTAGCTATGAATATTGGAATCTTACTGAGAAACATAATAGCTTTTTTGTAAATGCAAAAGTTTGGAAAACTTGCCCATTTAAGGGAGGTATGAATCAACTATGGAGAAATCAGTTATTAGGTTTCGCTTTAGAAGATGAAAACGTGTATAAGCATGTATATTTCTCAGTTGTTTATCATCCAGATAATCATGAACTAATCGGAACTATAAATGAATACAAGCAACTAATTGATAATAATCCTAAATTCTCTTCCTTTACTTCAAAAGATGTCATTGATAAAGCTAAAACAGTTAAAACCCCAGATATTAACAAGTGGATTGAATGGTATAGAGAGCTATATAAAGTATAGTATGATAAGCTATAAAAATGTTATTCCACTCTTTTTAGTATATATTATTTATTAATCATATTTCTAATTTTTATACCTAAAGGACTAAGTCTATAGCGTTGATTTTTGCTAGTAGGTTTATTAGGTAGTGTTCTTTCTATAAAACCTTGTTCCAGTGCTGGAGTTAAATAGTTTTTATAAAAGGTTTCTCTGTGCTTCATATTGACTTCATTTTGGAGTTGATCTCTAGACATTTCTCCATTCACTTTACTAATCAACTTAATAATTGACTTATTGATTTTATTAATTAGTTCATCTATATCATGTCCGGTATCATGTCCGGTATCATGTCCGGTATCATGTCCGGTGTCATGTCCGGTAATTGTCCTCTTATCGTCCGTTATTGTCCGGTCATGCTTGTTTTCATTCACAGCAGTATTATTATTTTCTTTAGCTGAACGATACAATTTCACTTCAAAGAAGTCGTTCTTTTCAATTATATCAGGTTGTCTTAGTTCCATGGATTCACAGGCTTTGATAATTCTATTTATTCCAGTACCCCATTTTTCAATGAAGTCTAGTTTATTCATAACTTTAGCTAAAACCTTGTTTCTTATTTCACTTCTACCATCAAATATATCTTCATATCTAATGTTTGGAGGAAGAGCTCCAGGAGATAATATTCTGATATAAGAATCAAAGATACTGACTTTTATATCTCTACCTGAATTAGTATAATCCCTATGTACCAGGGCGTTAAGCAGAGCTTCTCTAATAGCATCTAAAGGAATTTCAGGGATATCAACTCGTTGAAGTCCGTTTATCTCAGCACCAACATTGATATGGTTATAACAGAAAGTTTCAGCTTGTTCAAGTTGAGTGAATATATCTGAAGAATATTCTTTCTTGTCTATGAAAGTTCTCATATCATCACTTTGAACCTAGCACACTTGATAGAACAATGTTCATAGGTACCGAGTAAGAGTAATAGACCTTTACTAGGGTGTAGCTTGTCATTTACTTTTGTTGCTAAACCTAGATTGATTAGACTTGATTCATTTAATTCTAAACCAAGCTTGCTAAATCTACTATTTATTGGTGCTAAGTCTAAGTCATTTAATTCATAGTCGTATTCAGTTTCTTCATCAAAACTGATATTTCTACTTTGTCTGATTAACTCTTGAATAATAGCATTATCAGCAATCCTATTAGAAGTACCTAAACGCACATAGGCATTTCGCTCTTTGGATGTTTTATTGTAGAAGTAGGGAGATTGTGGACCTTTAGCAACGTCTATTACAAGTAGAAGTTTTTCGTCTATTGTTACAGTGAACACCTCAAGGAGGCGTTATTTCCCCTTTACTGGCAAATATATACTTAAATCTAGTTGATAAAGCTGTCAATAGAGAAGATGGATTTTTTCGCTAAAAGAGGCATAAAAATAGTACGTTATGCTGATGACTTTATCCTGATGGGAAAGCAAATACCTCAAGAGTGCTTAGCGTATTTGCACAGAATACTGGAAAGAATGGAGTTAACTGTTAATCTGGAAAAAACGAAACACTTGAATGCAACAAAACTATCTTTTGACTTTTTAGGTTTTACTTTTAGGTTTGATAAATCATTGTACAACTCCTATGGTTATTACTGGAATGTGATTCCAAGTAAAAAGAGTGTCAAAAAGTTTAAGGCAAATATTAAGAAATGTCTTATGAATAATGGACACTCATCAAACTATACGATAGTAAAGAAGCTCAATCCAATACTAAGAGGTTGGACTAACTATTTTACAATACCTAAAGTAAGCTACCCTGCAAAGGCTAAGGATAGTGTTAATTCATATCTCTTTTTTAGTCTAAAGAGGTATTATAAGCGCAAGAGTCAAAGGAGCTGTAAGCTTTATCGTCAAAATGCCATGATAAGTTAATTATACATTTTGGTTTATATAACTTAGCATACAGGTCCTCTTGACAAACTTGTGAATGCTTAGAATGAACTTTGTCGGTAAGCCGTGTGCGGGAAAACCGCATGCACGGTTTGAAGAGGGGGGCAGGGTAACCTGCCTCTACTCTACTTTAACTTCATTAACAATATCTTGCTTCATTTTTATATTAATGAATTGCTACCAAAGAAAATCTTGAAGCTTGTCCCATGTCCTAAGATTGATTCACACTCAATCCTTCCATTACTTTTATGGACAAGTTCTTGCGCTAGTAATAAACCAATACCAATACCATCTTCTGCGTTGGTACCAAGAGTAGAAATCTTGACAGAATTAAAAATATTGGCAACTTCATCTTGACTCATTCCTCTACCATAATCCTTTATAGTAAATACAACTTCCTCATCACTAATCTCTGAAGCTATATCTATGTGAGAATATTCATTTGAATACTTGATAGCATTTGATATAATATTTCTAAAGATTGTCTCAATAGTAGCTTTATGAGCATAAAGTTCAATTTCTGGATCAATCATATTATTGATAGATAAGTGTTTTTTAGAGAGTTGTTGCTTTAAAAATAACTCACAATTATCAATAAGCTCACAAATATTTATAGGGTTTGAAGTTGCATCTTTTTTTGCTATTATATCTTTAGCCCATGAGACTAATTCATTAGTCAATCCAAGAGTTTGTTTCATTGCCTCAATAATTTCATTGATAGTTCCTTCTTTCTCTTGTTCATCTTCAAAATCATCTAGCATTTCTAATAGCTGAATGATATTACCAATGGGAGAGCGAATATCATGAGAAATAATTGAAATTAATCTCTCGCGTAATTGAGACTCTCTCTCCAGTTCATTTAAAGAATCTATAAGTAATTTCTCTTTGGTTTTTAAATCATTATTTAATGTCTCTAACTCACTAATCTTCTCATTATAAGCAACATTACTGATATTTTTTACATCTATTTGCATTGGCTGAGTCAACTCATTTACTAACTCTCTTTGGACATTTATTAAATTCTCATTACCAATTTCAGTAATCTGATTTACCAATAAATAAGCAGACTTATAATCAGCAATCTCATTATAATAATTGGATTTTAATCTTAAAAACTGAATTTTCTCGCTACTTATTTGAGAAAAGTCTCCCATTTCTTCAACATCATCAATCAAAGATTTGCAATCCTTTAACTCTTTCTTTTGCAGGTATAGATCTGCTAAAGATATTCGATAATCCGCCAGAATACTACTGTGCTGATTATGGAAGTCATTTATGAGTTGCTTATACTTATCAATTGCTAAATCAATTTGCCCTGAATCAACATAATATTCTGCTAAAGCTTTGTTATAATAGTGCAAATTAACTTGATTGTAAGTAGATAGGTCCTTTTCAACTTTAGTAATTATTTCTTTGACATGGTCAAATTTTCCTACTTTAGAGTATGCGTAGAGCAAATTATTATAAACTGATGCAAGAGAATATTGTTTTGATTTGGGTAAAGTCTTGAGGCAAAGTTCAAAGTAATAAACAGACTTCTGGTAATCTTGAATATTCAAATAAAGAACACCTAAGTTTGTTAAAATGGAAGTATGTTTAATAGGAATTGAACTCTCTTGATTAAGTTTATATGCATCAAGAAAATATCTTAGGGCCTTAAAATATTCATATTTCTTAGTAAACACAACACCTAAATTAATCAAAACACTAATCTTATAAGGTCTATAATCCACATTATCACACAATCTTAAAACCTCATTATAGACTTTCACAGCTGACTCATAGCGATTTATTCTTCCAAAAGTTATACCTTTATTAATAGAGAAACGAATCTTCTGTACTTTGGAACCAAAGGTAAAAACAATTGATTCAATATTATCTATTTCAGTAAGAATCTGATTATAGTCTGATTCGAAAATCAAAGAATAAGTAAATTGAATCATTATCATTTCAACATATTCTTCGCTATTAGGAACTATAGACTTCATTAACTCTTGATATCTTTGTAAATATCTTTTTCTGTCTTTAGTTTTTAAATATTCATTTAACTCATCAAAAGCCTTTTGATAGTCCATCTTTCCTCCAATTTACCCTACAGAAGTTAGAAACAATCTTTCTCATTAAAATACTAATCTTTATTTTATTCTATTGTTCAGGTTGAATTTTGTACCTAAAGAGATTATATGGTAGTAAAGTCCTGTATTTCTTTTCCCATAACTATATGATAAATTGATATTTTTCAGTCCTAAATTCCATAATTTGTTCTCTGAGAAAAGGTCAGTGTACTGTATACCAAAACCAAACTGAGATGAATTGAAATCAGATAAATCATCATCAGAAGTATAGAATTCACTTGTTGAAAGATTTTCTTCATAAGCATTGAAGTAATCGATTTTTGTTTGCTTATAAAATCTATAAGATGGATAAAGAGTGAGAGTCTGACTTATCTTTATCGGAATTTCAAGTTCAGCTGTATGAGAATCCATTCCCCAATCATCGCGATAGTAACGATAATAATTACGAAGAACAAAAAACTCATTTAGATAATAATTGAAACGTATTCCCAAGGGGGTCTTAATTCTCTTCTTAGGTAATCGTTCTATATCATCAGCCAAATGAAAAACTTCCTTATTAGAATCAGTAGTATAAATTGGAATTGCTTCAGGATTTCCTATATAATAATTATCACGATCAGAGAAATAGACTCTTTGCATAGGGTTTGCTAACCAACCACTCTGCATTATAAGATCTGCGAAGATAGATACTTGAGCATTAGTAGTTAAAATCTGAGAGAAATTTAAAGATAAAGAATATGAATTTCTGCCTTTATCTTTAATTAAAATGTTAGAAACTGGACTCCAGTTGTCTTCAGTACTTGTTACTTCCCCACTCTGATCTAAGATATCAATTCCAGCAAAGAAACCAGAAGAAAAATCTCCTTCATTTTTTACATATTCAGATATCTCAGTTGGATATTTGGGTCTCCATTTATCTAGAAAAACATTTGCTTTAAAATTTAGCTCTGTATTCTGTTCATTAAAGAGTCTGGCAAAACTAGAGCCAAAACCCAGTGAAGAGTAATCATACTCGTTAGCAAAATTAAGATTAAAGCTCCATATATTATTCCTGTCATTTGTTGTGTGGGAATAAGCAACATTCAAACTAGACCAAACATCTTGCTTAGAAGCTCCTGAAGATTCTACCCAAGGACTACCAATAGTACCATTGTAAGATGTCTTATCATCATCATCATCGTCGTCATCGTCATCGTCATCATCATAAGTTGATGCACCAGAGAAAGGATTGAGATTACTTGATGAGGCAGATGTATAAGCAGAGATAGTAGCGTCAATACTCAAGACATCATCGTCGTTCAAGGGAATCATAATTTTAATATTTTGGGCAAAATCACTCAGTTGCTCTGTACCGATACCGCCTGTGACAGCAGCATTGTCTCCATCCTGAGAGTAGAAACTTGATAGAAGATCAATCTCTGTCTTTTCTAATACTCTTTTTTTATATTCTAAATTTGTTTGAGAAACTAGTGTTTCTTGGGCTAAAATCATAGAACTGCTCATAACTAGAAGTATTATCATTAGTGTTTTATTAATTACAGCCACATCCACCTCCTGATTTTCCGCCATTGGCTCCAGATGCTCCTTCCCTATACACTTGTGCACTAGTTTCAAACTTTTTAATAAATCTTTCCGATAGTTCCATATCTGGATCATTTAGATTAACCTTCTGATAATTCTTCACTGCTGTACATGCTACTAATATGTTTAATACTGCTATTAGTAAGAGGATTTTCACAATTAGGTGTACTTTCATTTTTCGTTTATCCTTATATTATGTGATTTAAAGACATTTCCTTCATTATCAACTAAGATACACTCAGTATTAGGTAGCTGATTTATTAGGTTAAGACCAACTTCTTGCCCCAAAACTATCATTGAGGTAGCTAAAGCATCAGCCATCTCAGCAGAATCAGCAAATACTGTTGTACTAATTATCCCGCTAGCAGGATAACCAGTTCTTGGATCAATAATATGAGAGTATTTTTTCCCTGCAAATTCAACAAATTTCTCATAATCTCCAGAAGTCACAACAGCTCTGTTAGAAATGGGAAACAAGCCAAAAGCATGTTCTTTATTAAGAGGATTAGTAATAGCTACTAGCCAATCTTCTCCGTTAGCTTGCTTTCCCCAAGTATTCATATCACCAGAAGCATTAATAATACCTCCGGAAACACCTTGAGCTATGAGTAACTTCTTTGCCTGATCTGCTGCATAACCCTTACCTATTCCTCCAAAACCTATTTTCATCCCTTTAAGTTTTAAAAAGACTGTTGATTTTTCTTCGTCAATTATGATATTGTTGTAGCCTACTTTGGCAATTGACTCTGCAATTTCATCTTTTGATGGAAGCTGAGTCATTGAACCATCATATTTCCAAATTTTATCCATGGAAGCATAACTTATATCAAAGGCTCCACTAGTTAATTTAGATATCATAAGAGAACGTTTTATTAGCATAAGAAGTTCATTATCTACTTTTATTGCCTTTATTCCAGCAGCTTTATTAATTTCTGTTGTTTCAGAGCTTTCTTTCCAAGATGATATTAGATTTTCTATGCGAGAAATTTCATTTACGGCAAGATCAATATATGTATCAGCTTTTAACTGACTTTCAGCAACAACTGTAATACTAAATGAGCTACCCATCAAAGATAATTTACGGCTATAATTATTTTTTTTATTTGTTGATTGAGGTAATAATGATTGAAGATGCACAACATATTCTTTAGCACTAATATCTTTATAACCTGTTGTAGCTATAATTTCTCCTCTCTGGTCAAAAATTACAACATATGGAAAACTACCAGGAGCATTGTATTTCTCAAAAAGAAGTTCATTTTTTTCTTCTTGTTCTTTGGAAAGCTTATTATTTTTCCTCTTAGGAAAATCAGCTTTAACTAAAATTAAATTTTTACTGGCAAAATCAATAAACTCAGCAGAACTCCAAACATTCTTTTCTAATTTCATACAAGGTATGCACCAATCAGAACCCTGAAAAACTAGCAATAGATTTTTGTCCTCACTTTTAGCTTTTTCTAGAGCAGTTGAAAAATCTAGATTCCATTCTTGAGATTGTAGACTTAGGAGCATAGCTAAGATTGTTAACGAGAATAGTATTTTTTTTATCATAATTCGCATCCTATTTTTTTTATAAAATTATAATCATTTATCGAATTGTGACAAGTATTTACTGATGTTTTTTACTCAAAAGGATAAAGTAGTGCTTTTTAGAGAAGATTAAAACCAAATGGTGTCAGTAGGTGGAAGTAAGGATACTTATGGACTGAGACCATCCTGGTGTCAGAATCTTGTTGATGCAAGGATGCATCCACTCGTACGATAGTGATAGATAACTATCAGGTAGGTGAAAGTCCTACTCAGAACTTACATCAAAAGTTCTGTAACTGAAAGTAACTGCGTAATCGTAAGGTTGGGTGGGGAGTAACAGGAAGTGAAATACCAGTCCGTAACATAAGTGAACTCGATTCGGCAGCTAATAATGTTGAGCCTCCGAGTGTAGGGCGAAAACTGATGATGGTATTGCAGGAAGGTTTGAGAACCTACACCGCTTTTTAATAAATATATTAAACACATAAGCTCCAACACTGTCAAAAAATAAAAGTGACGGAGTTTTTTCCACTTTTATGAGTTCATCCTCGATTAAGGAAATATTGCAGTCATTTGGGTGCTCTACTCTATCCAAAACCATAAAGTATTAATTATTAAACAAATACAAGATTTCAACCTTCTAAATTTGTGACACAGGTTTTTCCATAACAATTGTATGGAAAAAGTGAAGTCATAATTTCCATTAATTCAATAATACTTAACGTAAATATCGATATAATAAAATTTTTCATCACCCATTCTATTTGGAGAAAGCCCAAAAAAGAAGGAAGTTTATTCAAACTTCCTTCAAAACAACTGAATGAAATTTACTTTATCTTAGTTTCATAATATTTTTAGTTGCAATCTACCATTCCAAAAAATATTAAACATGTAATTGAAAATTATTATAATTTTAATCTTCGAAATTGATATTTACATTCACATTCTTGTCTTCTCTTACATAAATTGAATCAACAAAAGTTGCTTCATAATCTGGATGTAGTGCCCAAACTTTAATATAATGAGAAATCTGCAGTAGGTTTCCTGTTTGATTTCCTGCCTCATCTATTTGTTGAATATCATCTAAATCATCAAATACTAAAAGATTTTCTAGAGGTATAGTAAATTCTCCTGAGCTATCTGTTATTGAATAAGCTTCATAATCCTCAACAATATTTCCTGTTACATCACTATAATCTATAGAATAAATAACAGTAGAAACTCTATTAACATCGTCAGTTTCAAAGTGGATATCATAAGCATAGTTGTAAACATATTGCCCCAGATCATTTTTACCATCCCATACAATGGCATGAGAACCTGCAGACATTACTCCATCTAAAAGAACTCTTATAGTATCAGTTTGAGCAAATTTACTTATCCAAATTTTAACATTACTAACTTTAGCTAAGTCAAATCTCACTTCTGATGTAGGTCGAGATACTTCCTCCAAACCGTAATTAAAAACAATCCTTGCACCTTCAATAATTTCATTTTCTGCATTCTTAACTTTACCATACATATACCCTTTGTCTGAGGCTTTTGTTGAGCTTGACTCACAACTAATAATGATGAATGAACATAAGCAGAAGATGATGATAATTAGAAAATTTCTTTGCATAATTCTCTCTCAAATTATTAATAAATTTACCTTATCTTACGATATTTATTTGTCAATGTTTTTCTGAACTAATGATTATGGCATCACTACCAATTCAAATAGGTAAAGGCTGTATTTTTATAAGTCCTCACTTTTAACCCAATAATGCAATAGAACTTTGATAATATCACTATATTATTCTTGTGAGGGCGTAGCTTTAGCGAAGACTCATTCATTGCAAAAGGAACTTACATAATTCTTCCGAATATATATATATATAGCGTTTGTATTGAACCACCCCCTGTATCCCCCTCAAAGAAGGGGCTATATGCAGACTATATTGAACCACCCCCTGTATCCACCTCAAAGTAGGGGATTATATTCGTAGTTTAAGTAGAGTAGAGGCAGGTTACCCTGCCTCTACTCTACTTAATCCTTATTTACATAATCAGTAAGAGGTATTATCGCCCCTCCGGGGCTTAGGTTTGTGGGAGACTCCTTGTACAGGGTCTTCGAGCCCTGCCTATAATATCTGCATCCTTCCAGGATTAATGAGGATATATTTCAATATCCGAAATTTAGACAAGAATGTATTTATAAGTCAATTTGAAAAACTTAGCTATAAACTTAAAAATGTGCATAAATTGCTTTAGTTAGCACAGGTACATGTTATCTTTCAATTGTTTAGATTGAACAGTCTCAAAATTACTTATTATACAAAAGTAAATCTCTGCTTCTGATCTGATTCTTAAAATTAACCCAAACAATGCAATAGATCTTTGAGAATAGCACTATATTCTTTTGCAAAAGTAACTTACATAATTCTTCCGAATATATATATTATATGCATCGGAATTCTGTAAGTTATTTTGCTAAAAGAATATGCACTCTTCGCCTGTGATACGTAGCTTTAGCGAAGTATTACTAAAGCTCTATTGCACAATCTGGGATTAACAGAAAAAAACATGAAAAGTGTACCAAATTTAAGAAAAGTGCGCCCATTATATTTATAGAGGTTTTTTTTGTTAGACTTGTTATCAGTTAAATCTGTATTATCTGTTTAATTTTTCATTTTTAATTGCTAATTATTAATTCAAATGGTGTCCCCGATGCGATTTGAACGCACGGCCTTTTGTTCCGGAGACAAACACTCTATCCAGCTGAGCTACGGGGACACAAACTGCTATTTATGACATGATTAATATTTGTCAAGAATTTTACAGTTTTCAGATAAAAAAACAGAGAAAATCCCTTAAAATAAAATTGACAAGTTTATAAAACAATAATATACTGACTTTATGATGAACACAGGGGAGAAAATATGACTTCATTAAAGAGAAGACCATCTAAAAAAAGAGTACATAAAAAGAAAATGAGAAAAGAAATCAAGAAAAGTACAATTATGGGGGATATCTTTAATTCAGTATTATTATGTACATTTGTTGCCTTTATCATATTCTCTCTTATCTTAGGTGTTTATATCTATAAAAGGAACATCAACTATTCACTTAGAATGCTAGAAGAAGAAAATAAAAATATTTCTACCAAAACTGAACATTTATTTCGAGATATTTCTTCTTTAGTTGATATGTTATCCTATAACCCGGCATTAACTACTGCGTCAGAATCACTAGTGGCTAGAAAGGAACTTTCAAAAATCTTCATAGATATTCAAAGAAATAAAACGAGTGTTAATAAGTTATTCGTAGGTTATGAGAATGATAGTTTAATCTTTGCAGAGAATTATGCTGATAAGAATTTTAAAGAAGATAAATGGTATAAAGATGGAACACTATTAAATAAAGGTCAATACAGTGTGAACTTTACTTCTTTACAACAAGGTGATTCTACCAGATTTATAATGAGTAAGTCTGTTTTTTCTCAAGATGCCCTAGTTGGTGTTGTTGGAGTCGATTGTAGATTGGATTCATTATACTCTTGGTTGGAAACTCGATCTATGTATAAAAGCAAGGAACTTATCTTGGTAAATGAAAAGTACCAGGCATTGATTACTCCAGACCCTAAACAGTTGCATTTGAATATTGTAAATGGCCATAGGGATATCTTTTATAATCAAAAATTACATTTGCAACATGAAGAATTTCCCAAAAAGTATTTAATTCAATCACACAAATTAAATGAAGAAAACTGGTATCTAATCTCCTTAGTAGATTATAAGGAAGTTATCGGACCAATCATACCTAGATTGGCGATTTTCTTAGGAATTATGTTAATAGTTAGTTTAATAATCTCAAAGGTTTATGCTCTTGTTCTAGGAAGGATTATTGCTCGCCCTGTAATTGAAGTTTCTTCAGCCTTACATAAATTGGCTAAAGGAAATCTAAATGTTTCTGCAATCCAGAAATACCCAAAAAACGAAATCGGAACCATGGCTAAGAGCTTTAATTCTTTTCTTGAAACTATTCAAATATTAAAAGCAGACATTAATGAATTGCAAGAAACAAAAGCAGATTTATCATATTCCTTATCCTTACTTAATGCATCCTTGGAATCGACCGATGATGGTATAATGATTATTAACAATAATGGTTTGATTAATAAATGGAATTCCAGGTTTTTAGATATTTGGGATATTGATGAAAAGGATCTTGCTATTCGAAATGATGCCAGACATTTTCCCAATATCAAAGATAAAATTGTCAACACAGAACAATTTTTTGCAATCATAGAACAAGCAAATGAAAATCCACAAATGCCCACTTTTGACATGATTGAGTTCAAAAATGGTTCTTTTGTTGAAAGATATTCTTTCCCTCAAGAAGTAGAGGGAGAAATAGTGGGTAGAGTTTGGAGATATCGTGATATAACAGAGTTAAAGAAATCTGAAATCCAACTCAGAGACAGTGAAGAAAAGCATAGGGTAATGTTCACACAAACTGTTGATGCCTATTGTATTATGGAAGATGGTGTTTTTGTAGATGTTAACGAAGCGGCTACATCAATATTAGGCTCTCCTTCTAATTGGTTACTGGGCAAAACTCCTAAAGAAATATCTCCTAAATACCAACCTGATGGTTCATTATCTGAGGAAAAAGCAAATAAATACATACAACTTGCCTTACAAGATAAGAAACAAACATTTAGGTGGATTCACCTTCGTTACGATGGAACAGAATTTCCTGCCGAAATTTCATTAATAAAAATTAGGCTAAAGGCAAAAGATAGAATTCTTGCTATCTGGAGAGATATTACCCAAGAAGAGGAAATGGCAGAGAAATTAAGGACTAGCGAAGAGAATTTTAGATTGTTCTTTGAATCTCTGCAGGATATGGTTTTCATAGCTGATTTACAGGGCAATATCAGATATACAAATAAGGCAGTAGTAGAAAAATTAAATTATCAATCTGAAGAACTAAAAGAAATGACTATTATTGATTTACACGAAAACTCAGAAGGCTATGAACTTCAAGCTGTGGTTGATTACTTTATAAATACAAACGGCAACTATTGTCCTATCCCACTCAAAACGAAAGATGATAAGTTAGTACCAGTAGAGACTCAATCATGGGTGGGAAAATGGGATGGACAGGACTGTCTTTTTGCTGTAAGTAAGGATATAACAAAAGAGCAAGAAGCTCTAGAAAAATTTAACAAGATATTTGATAGTAATCCATCATTAATGGCTTTATCATCATATCCTGATAGAAAATTCTTAGATGTCAATGAAAGTTTTTGTAAGGCTTTAGGTTATCAAAAAGAAGAAGTTCTAGGAAAAACTACTACAGAATTAAAACTTACTATGGAAGTAGATAAATTAGATTTAGCAACAGCTAAGTTAGTGGGTCAAGGTAATTTTAAAAATATTCATATGAAAGTAATACCACGTGAGGGTGAAATTATTGAAGGTCTATTCTCAGGAGAGTTGATAGAATCTAATGGAAACAAATATTTTTTAACTGTGATGACTGATATAACTGATATTAAAAAATTAGATAACAAACTAAGGGAATCAGAAAAGAAATACAGATTACTTTTTGAAAATATGACAACAGGTTTTGCCAACCATAAGATGGTATATGATGAAGAAGGTAAGCCAATAGATTATATATTCCTAGATGCAAATCCTGCTTTTGAAGAATTTACTGGTCTTAAAGCAAAGGAGGTGATAGGGAAAAGAATAACTGAAGTTCTACCAGAAACAGAAAAATATTGGATAGAAACTTATGGTAAAGTAGCAAAAACACGTCAATCGCTCAATTATGAGAACTTCTCAGGTGCGCTTGGTAAGTATTTTGAAGTAAAGGCTTTTAGTTCTGAACAAGATGAATTTGCTGTTATTTTTTCTGATTCTACTGAAAGAGTAAAAGTACTAAAAGAATTAGAAGATGAAAAAGAAATAGCTCAAGCAGCTACCAAGGCTAAATCAGAGTTTTTAGCAAATATGAGTCATGAAATCAGGACACCTCTGAATGGTGTGATTGGTTTTACTGATCTTTTACTCTCAACACAATTATCTGAAAGTCAGAAGCAGTTTGCAATAAATGCTAATACTTCCGGTAAAGCCTTATTAGGCATTATTAGTGATATTCTTGATTTCTCCAAAATTGAAGCTGGTAAAATGGAACTTGATATCGTAAATTCTTCAATCATAAATATACTAGAAGAAGCTGTAAATATCATAAAGTTTGCTGCTTGTAAGAAAGGTCTGGAAGTTATTCTTAATATACCTAATCATTTCCCAGAAAAAGCAATGGTTGATCCTTTAAGATTGAAACAAATATTAGTAAATCTCTTGAATAATGCTGTGAAATTTACAACAAAGGGAGAAATTCAGTTAAGTAGTAAATTTATTGCTCAAGAGGGTCAATCGGGTAGATTTATCTTCTCTGTTAAAGATACAGGAATAGGTATAACAGAGGAAGATTCAAAAAGGCTATTCAAAGCTTTTTCACAAGCTGATGGTTCGATTACTAGAAGATATGGAGGTACAGGTCTAGGTCTTGTAATTTCTAATTTCTTTGCTGCTCAAATGGGTTCTCACATAGATTTTGATAGCACAGAAGGGGAGGGTAGTGAGTTCTATTTTGCTATTGATACAGAATACACAGAGGTACCTTCTACTAGTAGAAATAAGTTTAAGGATAAGAAAATCTTGCTTCTAGAAAGGAATTCAAATCAATTAGAAATCCTTAACTACAAGATGGAATATTGGGGTTTAGAAGTTACTGCTATAAGAAGTATTGATGATTTAATTAAAAAAACGTCTGAACAGAATTTTGATATCATGCTCCTGGATGAAAGTTTAATTACAAGTAATGATTATGAACTAATTAGTAGAATTGTTAAGGATAATTCACAAGAAAGCCAAAGTTCTGTAATAATTAATTATTGTCCGAATGATAATAAAGATATTGTGAGTATTTCAAGAAAAATTCAAGCAAATCATATTATGACTAGGCCAGTTCTTTATTCTGAATTATTGGGGGTTTTGTCAGGTATAACATCTGAAGAGAAAGAAATTGAAAGCAAATTAACCACAAGTGAAGTATTATTTGAAAGTATTCAATCGGTTAAGAGGAAAACAGTTTTAGTTGCTGAAGATGTAGAAATGAATATGATACTAATTACAACTCTAGTAAAAAAACTGGTGAAAGATGTTGATATTAAACAAGCAAAGAACGGTATGGAAGCGGTTCATATCTTTAAACAAGAATGTCCAGATTTAGTATTAATGGATGTCCAAATGCCAGAACTAGATGGTTTAGAAGCGACTAAAGCTATCAAACGAATAGAAAAGAAAATCTCTAGTAATACTCCAATTATTGCTTTAACTGCAGGTGCTTTTTCAGATGATAAGGAAAAGTGTTTGAAGGCTGGAATGGTTGATTTCTTAACTAAACCAATTAATGTTAAAAATCTTGCTAGTGTACTTAAAAAATACTTACAAGATTAATAACTAGAAATTTATTAAAGGTGCGATGTCTTCTCTTTCGATAATATCAGGTGTGAAAGGTCCAGAGTATAAACATTTACCTTTATCTAAGACAATTAAGTGTTGGCATAAATCAACAAATGACATAAAATCATGAGTAATAACACAGGTTGATTTTATTACAGAAGCATGAAGTTGGTCGATTAAGTTAACAATACCTTTAGTGGTAACAGGGTCTAATCCGGTTGTTGGTTCATCATAGATTAGATAATTTGGTTCCATACTAATAGCTCTCGCAAGGGCAACACGTCTTTTCATACCCCCAGATAACTCGGATGGATATTTACTCGCAATATCTGGTAAGTTAACCTGAGCTAGTAAGTTAGTTACTTTATTTTCAATAGCTTTTTCATTTAAATTAGAATGTTCAAATAGGGGAAAAGCTATATTTTGATAAACGTCCATGGAATCAAAAAGAGCTCCTGATTGGAAGAGCATACCTACTTGTTTACGAAGGGAATAAATTTCTTCATTACTACTATAATCAATAGGATTATTATCTAGTAAAATTCTTCCAGAAAAGTGCTTAAAGAGACCAATAATTGATTTAGTTAGAACACTTTTACCAGAACCACTATGACCTAAGATAATAGTAAATTTATCATTTGGTATTTCTATGCTTATATCCTGTAAAACAGGGTTATTCTCAAAAGAAATATTAAAGTCATTTACTTTAATCAACTATCTTTACCTTCAACCCTTCTTTGTATTTCGCAACAGGCAAAACTCTAATTTTCTGTTTTTTCTTAAGATTATCACCTTGGTAAAAAATTCTGATGAAATGATCTGATAGAGAGGTCCAGAAATCATCTGCTTTTTCTTCAACAACTGCTGTTAACTCAAGATTTTTACTAAGAATAGTGTCTATGTAATTATCTGTAAGTTTTTTTGATAAATCTATTAATTTATTTGTTCTCTCTTTTTTAATCTGACCATTTATCTGATTTTTCATCTTATCAGCAGGAGTTCCTTTTCTTCTAGAATAGGTAAATACATGAAGATAAGTTATTGGTAAAGAAGAAAGAAAGTCATAAGTTTCTTGGAATAGTTGTTGAGTTTCACCAGGAAAACCAACAATAACATCTATTCCAAAGGCCGCATTAGGGAATATACTTACTAAACTATCTATGGTTTCTCTAAATTCAGCAGTATCATAATGTCTATTCATTAATTTAAGAATTGAGTCAGAACCACTTTGGATAGGAATATGAAAGTGAGGACTTAACTTCTTGCTCTTTTTGAAGAAGTTAAGGAGTTGAGGTGTAAATAATTGTGGTTCTATAGAAGAAAGTCGATAATTATCTAAACCTGGGATATTTTCAATATCGGCTAACAAGTCTGCTAAATCATAATTATCATATAGGTCATTTCCATAAAGTCCCATATTTATCCCACCAAGTACAATTTCATGATAGCCATTATCAACTAAAATCTTTATTTGGTCTATAACATCTTCTTTTTTTCTTGATCTAGATTTACCTCGAGCATAAGGAATAGCACAATAAGTACAGAAGAAATTACAACCATCCTGAATTTTAACAAAAGCTCTTGACCTATCATACATTTCAGTTGCTTTCATTTCACTAAAATCATTATACTTCATAATGTCATGAAATGAGCTTCTACGGGCAACATAAAGATCATAAATTACGTTTTTGTGTTGATTATCAACAACTATATCTATATCACCAAGTTTCATGATTTCATCTTTATTTCTCTGGACAAAACAACCAGTAATAATCAGTACTATATTGGGATTAATTTCTTTTCTTTTCAAGACTTTACGAATGGCATTTCTTGACTTAAAATCAGTTCTATTGGTTACAGTACAGGAGTTAACTACATAGACCTCTGCTTCTTCATGAAAAGTGACATGCTCAAATCCATTTGCCTCAAATTGGGCTATAATTCCTGCTGATTCGTATTGATTTATCTTACATCCAAAAGTGGCTACAGCTATTTTATTCATAATACTCTTTTAAGAAGTTGAAGATTACTCTTCCATAATATTTATGTTCTTGTTTTAAAACTTTGCTAGCAATGATTTCAGCACTTTTTGATCTAAGTACTCTTATTTTTTTCTGAAAAATAATATCTCCCTTATCATACTCTCCATTTACCTTATGAATAGTTATTCCCGAGAATCCTTCTCTTGCAGCAAATACTTCTTTATGGACATTCATTCCATACATACCCTTGCCTCCATATTTGGGTAGGAGGGCAGGATGAATGTTAAGGATAGGAATATTAACTTTTGATATGAAATCTTGACTAAGTAGCTTCATAAATCCCGCAAGAACAATAAGATGTGTCTTGTTAGATGCAACATAATCATGAAGCTTATTCTGATAAGAAAGCAGGTCTTTGCAACTAATAAACTCAACAGGGATATCTAATAAATTGCATCTTTCAATGATTGGGGCTTTCTGACTTGTAACTATAACAGCTTGAATATTTATAGGAAGACCTTTTTTCTTGATATAATTTGCTATAGCAACAAAATTAGAACCTCTACTTTTTCCGGAAGTCAAAATCACAATATTAAATTTCTTCAATCTCTACTCCTAGCAAAATAGTAACCCCCTGATTAGTTAACCAAGGGGTAAGCTTGTTTATTTTTCTTGATTTTTGATATCTATTTTAATAGCTAACTCTTCTAATTGCTTTTGATCAACTTGCGAAGGAGCTTGACTCATCAAATCTACAGCTTTTAAAGTTTTTGGGAAAGCAATAACATCTCTAATTGATTCAGCACCAGTCATAATCATAACAAGTCTATCAATACCAGGTGCAATACCACCATGAGGAGGAGTACCGAATTTAAGAGCTTTAACAAAGAAACCAAATCTTTTTTCTATTTCTTCTTGGTCAAAACCAGCAAGATTGAAAATCTTTTGTTGGATATCAGCTAAATGGCAACGAATAGAGCCAGAAGAAAGTTCCATACCATTACAAACTAAGTCATATAATTGACCTTGAATTTCCCCAATTTTGCTTGGGTCATCAAAGTAAGGAAGATGTTCTTCTTTTGGCATTGTGAACATGTGATGCATTGTTTCCCATTTGTTAGCGTCTTCGTTATACTCAAACATTGGGAAGTCAGTAATCCAACAGAAATTAAACTCTTTGGGATCATATAACTTAAGTTCTTTGCCAAAGTGATTTCTTAAACCAGCAAGTACTTTATAAACAAGGTTGTTTTTATCTGCACCAAATAGAATTAAATCACCTGATTTTGCTTTAGTTTTAGTAAGAATATCGTCTTTTTCCTTATCTGTTAAGAATTTACTAATACCGGCATCTAAACCAGAATCAGTAACTTTACAGAATGGAAGTCCCTGTGCTCCGAGGTGTTTTGCTATATCTGTTAGATTATCAATCATCTTTCTTGAATATGAAGCACAGTCAGGAGCTACAATACATCTAACTGAACCTTTATTAGCAAAGGCATTTTGGAATACTTTGAAATCTGAGTTTATGAGAATTTCTGATAAATCATTGATTTCCATACCAAATCTTAAATCAGGTTTATCACAGCCGTATTTGTCCATAGATTCTTGGTAAGGGATTCTTTTGAATGGAATGTCAATATCAACATCAATAGCTTCTTTAAAGATGTATTTGAATAATTCTTCATTAATCTCAAATATCTCATCTTGTGTAACAAAGCTCATTTCCATATCTAGTTGAGTAAATTCAGGTTGTCTATCTGCTCGTAAATCTTCATCCCTGAAACAACGGGCTATTTGAAAATAACGGTCAAATCCTGAAATCATAAGAAGTTGCTTATAGATTTGAGGAGATTGAGGTAAAGCAAAGAAATTACCTGGATGTACTCTTGAGGGAACGAGATAGTCTCTTGCTCCTTCAGGAGTGGATTTCATTAAAATAGGTGTTTCTATTTCGAAGAACCCACGACTTGAAAGGAATTCCCTTATCTTCCAAACAATCTTGTGTCTTAAGATGATATTATTGTTTAAAACTTTTCTTCTTAGATCAAGGAATCTATATTCTAATCTTAAATCCTCATCAGCAAGCTGATTTTCATTAACTTGAACTGGGAGTGGCTCTGAAACATTCAATAAATCTAAATCTTCAGCAATTACTTCAATTTCACCAGTTTTTAGGTTAGGATTTCCTTTGTCTCTTTCTGCAATTGTACCACTAACACTTATGACATACTCATTCCTAAGTTTGTGGGCCTTGCTAATTACTTTTTCGTTTTCAGGATTAAAAACTATTTGAATTACACCAGAGTGATCTCTTAAATCTACAAAGATTAAACCACCTAAATCTCTACGGCGATGAACCCAACCCATGAGGGTTACCTTTTCACCACAATTACTTTTATTTAAGTCTGTCGCAAAATGACTTCTTCTTTTTCCTGCTAATAAATCGAGCATTATTACTCCTCTAAATTTATGATTGAAGACACTATAAATATGTCTTATAAAGATTCAAGATTTTTTTTACTAAAATGGTGCAGTAGTGATATTCACAAAGATCTACTGCATTATTTCTTTTTAACTATGTGATAATTCTTTTTATATGATGAAATACTTTCCACCTATTAATGAATTTATCAATCCTTAAAGATGAATGTTCATTAGAAATTCTTTGAAGATATCTATTTTCTATTTGATGATTTAACCCATATCCACCAAAAAGATAATCAATCCATTTGCTAACATTTTGAAAAACTTCTTTTCTCAAACCTTGGTCATTATGGGGTAAAGAACAGATTGAATAATCTAAATCGAATCTCTTCTTAATATCAAGGGCTGAATCTATTATTCTTGCTTCTTGTTCTTCTGAAGTGAGAAATTTCAATCTTTTGTGGTCTGATGTATGTCCACCAAAATAATAACCTGCCTTGACCATTTCTTGAATCTGAAGACTTGTTAAATAAGGTTTATTCTTTGCTAAGTAAGAATCTATATCAATTTCAGCAGTAGTCATTAGTGTATCAATCTTATGCTTATCTTCTTCTAAAATACTCAAAAGATTTTCCTTAATGCTGGTAACCTTACATTCTAAGATATAGGCTAGTTGCTTGTGAATAACGGGACTTAAGTAGTCTAATTTTGAGATAAGCAGTGATATTTTAGCTCTATAAAACATATTCTTATTATCTATAAAATCATTATTTAAAAAGAATAGGGCTGGAACAGAATATTCTTTCAGAAGTGGAAATATTGTATCATAACATTCAGAAAAACCATCATCGAATGATAAAACAAGTCCTCTTTTATTAGTTTTAATTGCGTTAAGGTCTAAAATATCATATTTTTTAACAAGCACATCTAGATCCTTTCGGAAAGAAGCTATATCTTTATAAGAATATAGATTTTCAACTAAAGGATTTCTTTTGTTACTTACTAAATGATAGTAGATAGGTATAATTTTCATGAGCTTATACTTTTAGATTAGCTAAATGTGTCAAGTATTTTGCAAAAGTGAAATAAAACTTGACTTTTGAGAGTCGTTTTTCAAAGATAAATTAATCGGAGGTAGTTATGAAAAAGAGATTATTAGTTGCTACTGGTGGTGGGGATTGCCCAGGCTTAAATGCTGTTATCAGAGCCATTGTTAAGAGGTCTAAACTAGAGAATGATGATTGGGAAGTAATAGGTTCAATAGATGCTTTTAATGGTATCTTACAAGACCCAATGAAACTTGTTGAACTTACTCCTGAACGAGTTGCTGGCATTCATGTCCAAGGGGGTACTATTATTGGAACTACTAATAAGGGTGGTCCTTTCGCTTGGCCAGTGAAAGATATAAAAGGGAAAATCACAACCATAGATCGTTCTAATGACTTAATCAAAAGAATCCAATACGAAGGATTTGATGGAGTGATTAATATCGGTGGAGATGGTTCTCAGCGTATTTCACAGAAATTATTTGAAAAAGGATGTCCCATCATTGGTATTCCCAAAACCATAGATAATGATCTTTCATTTACAGATTTTACTTTCGGATTTCAAACAGCAGTTGAAATTGCAACAGATGCTATTGATAAGCTAGTTACTACTGCAGCGTCACATCATAGAATATTTGTCTTGGAAGTAATGGGAAGATATGCTGGTTGGATAGCTCTTCATGCTGCAATTGCAGGTGGTGCAGAAGTATGTCTTATACCTGAAATTCCCTACGATTTAGAAAAGATTAAAGAAAGTTTAGTTGATAGAATAAAGGATGGACCAGGCTTTGCAGTCATAATTATTGCTGAAGGAGCTAAACCTATAGGTGGTCAAATGGCTAATGAAGGGTTTAAAAGTGTTGAATCTCATGAAGTCCACCTCAAAGGAGCTGGTGAAAGATTGGTAGGGGAAATAGATGCACTAGAATTAGGGGTTGAAACTCGACTCTTAGTGCTAGGCCATTTACAAAGGGGAGGTATTCCAAATGCTTTTGATCGTATTCTCGCAGCACAATTTGGAACAAAAGCTTTTGAAATGGTCTTGAATAAGCAATTTGGGGAAATGGTTTGCTATTCTCATCCAAATCTAACTAGGGTGAAAATCAAAAAAGCAATAAAAGAGTATAATTTAATAGATTTAGATAGTGATATAATAGCAACAGCAAGAGGTCTAGATATTAACTTGGGTGATTAAGACAGTCACTCTCATTTTCTTAACCTTAATTGTTCCTTGATTGTTACTCTCTCAATAAAATTCCAGTGATTTAATGAGAGAGTGACAATTAATAGTGTATAATGCATAATATCACAAGCAAAGTTTATGTTGTTTAGGAGTTTTTATGAAAGTAAAATTTTTAATTATATTGTTATTATTAACTTGTCTATTAGGAGCGGATGTATTATTTTACGATGACTTCAATAGGGAAGATGGAGCTGTTGGGAATGGCTGGAATAACGTAGGGCCATCAGTAAATTCAGTCATAGAATCAAGTGTAATGAAGGTAGAAGCAGGTTTTAATAGAGGTATTAGTAAATCCTTTGATGAAATTAATACTAATGTTATCTATATCCAATACGACTGGAAATTCTCGACAAGTGATTGGTTTGTTTCATCATTTCCTAGCGATGTTCCTGTATATTTACTCTGGGAAAACACTGGTTCAATTTATACTGATGCTTCGGGATTTTATAGTAATCCTTCTTTACTAGGGAACTACAATGTTAATACATGGGTAAGTGTAAAATGGATGATAAATTTAGATAATAATCATTATTCTATCTGGATTAATGATAATCTTCTTGTGGAAGAAGCTACAAATAACAATATAAATGATTTTACTTCCTTCAACTTTCGCACATCAAATGGCTCATTTGGAACTCAGTTTGTAGATAACTTCTTAATCTATGACGATACAGCTCCAGAAACTCCAACTGGCTTAAGCTTGAATGCTTCTCCTACAGACATCATTCTCCAGTGGGATCAAGTAAGTAATAATGACTTTCTAATTTACGAAATATATCGGAGCACAACAAGTCCAGCCCTTGATTTCTTGGATCAAGTAAGTGGAGAGTATAATGAATTTATTGATACTAGTGCTCAAGCAAACACAGATTACTTTTACAGAATCAAAGCTATTGCTATGAATTCCCTTGAAAGTGGATTTTCAGAAGAAATTGCAGGACATTTACTCCCACACCCCAATTTTACCATAGAAACAGATGTGATAAATATTGGACAAGCAAATCCAACTCCTACAATAGCAATGACTATTGAAAATACAGGTGCTTATCAACTTAATTTTAATCTATCTGGGGTTGATGATTTATTAGATGAAGATCAAATGGTTGGCATCAATGGTTTTACACCAGTAGGGATATTCCAAGGTCATAGTTACTATATGAGTAATGAAAGAATGTCTTGGTTTGATGCCAAAGCTCTCTGTGAAGAAGAGGGAGGTCATTTAATCACAATTACTAGTCAGGAAGAAAATGATTTCATAGCTGATAACATTTCAGAATCAAGTTGGATTGGTCTGACAGATGAACTTCTAGAAGGTCAGTGGCAATGGGTTACTGGCGAAATTTTCGAATATGATAATTGGTTGCCAGGTGAACCAAATAATTCAGGTTCTGGAGAAGACTATGTCCATCTAGGACACACATTACCGATAGAACAATGGAATGATAGAAGTAATTCTTCAGCAAATAATTCAGATAATCCTTATGCATTATTAGAATTTGATTTCCTTTTCCCCTTATCTATTCTCCTTTTCGATGATAACTCAGGTACGATTCCGGCTGGTCAATCTCAGGATTTTTCAATATTTATCCAAGCTTCTCATTTAGAAGATGGACTCTATGAATCGGCTATTAAGCTTAATGTTGCGGGTATTTCTGAAGCTTTTTACTATCCAATTTCTATAAATGTAGATTTTAATCCTCCTAGTCAAATTCAAGATTTTAGAGTTGATGCTACTAGGACTGATGCTAATCAAATTGGTTTAACATGGACTGCTCATTCAAGCCAAGATCAGGTAATTACTTATTTTATCTTCAGAAAAGGAAGGTATGAAAGCGATTGGACTGAAATGGGTCAAGTAGATGGTAATCAGAATTACTTTATTGATAATAACTTTACACCTCTAGATACCACTTATGTATATTATGCTTTACAAGCTGAAGATTGGGTGGGGAATCAAAGTCAAATGTCTGAACCAGTTATAGCATCCTTGGAACGATATCGTGCTCCTGAAAATTTACAAATTACTAACTTAAATAACCGTGATATTCAGTTAACATGGACTCCAGTTACACAGACAATAGCTGGAATATCAGGAACACCTTCCTGTTATATAATTTATAAGAGTCAGTACCCTTCACCCTTATCTGATTATGATTTCTTAGCCATTTCGGAAAGTCCGGAATTTATTCATAACTGGGCCCTATACTTCCAACCTGCTAATAGATTATATTATATAGTTACAGCATATGGTGGGGAATTAGGAAGGATTAACAGAATTTTATCTGAAAAAGGAGTTTGGACAAAAAGTGAATTAGACCAGAGACTTAATAAATAGTGCTTTAAGAAGAAAAATAAATGAGACTGTTCGAATTAAATAATTGATATTCAATATTTGAATTTATGTTAATATCAATAAACTTGAAATAAATCTTCTTTAACCCAAATGGTGTAGTTGCACCATTTGGGTTTAACTACAATTGGGGAAAGATTTATCTTATCAGCAATCTTAACGTAGAGTAAAGGAGTCCATCTAATAAAAGTATTGACATAATCTCTTAAATCAAAAATTATAATTATCTTGTATAAATTTATATTTTTTGAGGAGTTAAATACTTATGAAAACAATATTTGTTAAAGATATAAAAGACTATTTAGGTGAAGAAATTCATCTTCGTGGTTGGGTTAGAAATATTAGAAAAAGTGGAAAATTGATGTTCATAATCTTTAGAGATGGAACAGGAGCACTTCAAACAGTAGTTTATAAACCAAGTATTGGTGAAGAAAAGTTTGAGCTTTCAAAAACACTTACCATAGAATCATCAGTGGAAATCTGGGGGATTCCTAAAGAACATCCTAAAAAAGAAGGTGTTTACGAGTTAGATGTTACTGACCTTAAACCAGTATGTATTTCACCAGAATACCCTATCGGAAAGAAAGAGCACGGGCCAGATTTCTTATTATCTAATAGACACTTATGGATTAGAGCACCAAAACAATGGGCTAACTTAAAAGTTAGACACACTGTTTATCATGCTATCAGTGAATATCTTAATGAAAATGCTTTCACTAGGTTTGATTCACCTATATTAACTCCAAATCCTTGTGAGGGTTCTACTACCCTTTTCGAAGTTGAGTATTTTGACCAAGGTTCTGCATATTTATCACAATCTGGTCAATTATATCTTGAACCAGCTATCATGACTCTTGGAAGAGTTTATGACTTTGGCCCTGTTTTCAGAGCAGAAAAATCTAAGACCAGAAAACATTTAACAGAATTTTGGATGATGGATGCTGAAGCTGCTTTTGTTGACCATAAAGAAAATATGGAAATCCAAGAAGGTTTAGTAAGACATGTTATTAGAAGCGTTTTAGAAAAATGTTCAAAAGAACTGGAAATATTAGAAAGAGATGTAGAACAACTCAAGAAAGCAGATGCCCCTTTCAAAGTTATGACCCATTATGAAGCTATTGAATTTTTAAAAGCAAAAGGATGTGATATCGAGCATGGCCAAGATTTTGGAGCTAACGAAGAAGCCTTATTAACAGAAGGTTCTGATGTAGCCTTATTTATTGAAAAGTGGCCTAAGAAAATTAAAGCTTTCTACATGAAGCAAGACCCAGAAAATCCAGATATCGTATTAGGTTCTGACCTTATTGCTCCTGAAGGTTTTGGAGAAATAATTGGTGGTTCTCAACGTGAAGATGACTATGACGTCTTATTAGCAAGAATGGAAGAGGAAAAACTAGATATTCAAACTTATGAATGGTATTTGGATATGCGTAAGTATGGCTCTGTTCCTCATAGCGGATTTGGTATAGGACTTGAAAGGCTTGTTCAATGGATGACAGGTACTAAGCATATTAGAGAAGTAATTCCATTCCCAAGAATGATTTATAGAATCTATCCTTAATCCTAGATTATAATGTTAAGATTAAAAGATTTGACTAGATAGAATATCGGAATAAGATACTAATGAATTTTGATAAAGCTGAAGGTATTGATAATCATAAAGACACTAATTTAAAAGAAAATTTACTAGAATTAAGTTTTTATACTGCCTGTGCAGGTACAATAGCTTTAGCTGAATCTTTGATACCAAAGCCATTTCCTTTTCTGAAAATAGGTTTAGCTAATGTTGTGATAATTCTTTTATTGATGAAACATAAAGATTTATCTGCATTTTTAGTTGTTGTTGGTAAGGTTTTACTTTCAGGTTTCTTTACTGGAACAATCCTTATGCCTACTACTATTATTGGTTTAGGAAGTGGACTAATGTCAATTCTTGTAATGCTTAGTGCCAGAAAAATGACATTTGGTTTGAGTTGGATAGGGATAAGTATTTTGGGTGCTTTAGCTCATAATATGATGCAAATTATTATTGTTAGATTACTTATTATTTATTCAAATTCTATATTTGAATTAATACCACTTTTGCTGATATTAGCTGTTGGAACTGGTACTATTACAGGATTAATAGCTATTATCTTAAAGCAAAGATTAACATGGAGCTTCAATGAAAAGAAATGAGATCAAGAAAAATAAGTTTTTAAAACTAGTCTTAATGTACTTCACTATCCTGTGTATTTTATCAACAGGTATAGCCTTAGGAGTATATCATCTTTTTAAGATTAATGCTAATAACTTACCATCTCCTTCTGAACTAATAAACTATGATATTTCTCTACCTTCCAAAGTATATGATTGTCGAGGTCAATTAATTCATACCTTTGCGACTGAACAAAGGGCTTTAGTGGAATATAGAGATTTACCACAGCACCTCAAAGATGCTATAACTTCAACTGAAGATAGTAATTTCTACAATCACTTCGGTATAGATTTAGTTGGTACTCTGAGAGCTGCAATTACAAACTTAAAAAGAGGTTCTGCTTCACAAGGTGCTTCTACTTTATCTCAGCAATTAGCAAGAAACTTATTCTTGAGCCATGAACGCTCTTGGATAAGAAAAATAAAAGAAGCTATGGTTACTCTTCTTATTGAAAAAGAATTCTCCAAAGAAGAAATTATGGAAATTTATTTCAATAAGGTTTATATTGGAGAAGGTGTTTATGGGGTTGGTAGAGCTGCAAAATATTACTTTGGGAAAGATGTTCAAGATTTGACTATAGCTCAATCTGCTACCCTTGTAGGAATGTTACAAAGACCTAACTATTTCAATCCTAGAAAGAGAGTTGAGAGAACTACTGAAAGAAGAAATATAGTTTTGAACAGAATGTACAAGACTAATAAAATCAGTAAGAAAGAATATTTAGCTGAGAAGGCAAGTCCTTTGGTTTGTATTGATCGTAACTACGACGAACTTGATTCTTTCTATCTTTATTATATAGGAAATGAAATAGCTAAGAAATATGGTAAAAAAGCTCTCTATGAAGATGGTTTATCTATTCACCTTTCTTTAGATTGGGATTTAACTCAGTATGCTGATACTTTGTTAAATGAACAGTTAACTAGTATTGAGGATAAATTAGGCTATGAAATTAAATATTCTGATTATGACCCTGACTTAACTGATATTAAAACTCCTTATATCCAAGGTGGAATCTTACTCTTAGATGCCCATACTGGTCATGTACGAACCATGCTAGGTGGAAGAAATTTTAAGCATTCTAAACTAAACAGAATTATGCAGTCACGCAGACAAGTTGGTTCAGCGATAAAACCCATTCTCTATACTGCTGCTATTGAAAATGGTTATACTGCTTCAACAGTTATCAGAGATGATGATATCAGGATTAGAATGTTCGGTTGGGATAAAATTCCTCATCTTGAAGATGCTCCAGATTCATTATTAGCTGATTCAACTTATGTGGATTCTTTAAAGAAATTAGAAAGAAAATATCTATATAAACCTCTCAATTATACTAAGACTCAGGGGGGGTATATTACGCTAAGGAAGGCTATCAAGAATTCTTTCAATATATATGCAGTCAAAACAATGTACGATATTGGTAAAATGACTGTTGCCAAAAAAGCTGATAAATTTGGGATTAAAGTACCTCCTTATTATTCCTCAGCTCTAGGTACTCCAGAATTAAAGCCTATAGATATGATTACAGCTTATACTGCTTTTCCTAACCAAGGTAGAAGAGTAAAACCAATATTCATTGACAGGGTTTATGACAAGTATGGAAACCTACTGGAATCTGCGACTACTGAGACAATCCAAGTCTGTGAACCTGATGTTGCCTATATTATGTCAGATTTAATGAAGTCAGTTACTAGACCTGGAGGTACTGCTGGTTCATCCTTCCATAGTCCGGAAAACAGAGCAATCTACCCTTGGGAATCTGCAGGAAAAACTGGTACAACTGATGATTATAGAGATGCTTGGTTCATTGGTATGAACGGAAAATATGTTGTCGGTATCTGGACTGGTTTTGATAATTATTCAGTATTAACTGGCGATACTTTAGCTGTAAAATTTGATTCTTTAGGTCATAAAATTGATGGTATTGGAGATGGAATTGGGGGTGGTTATGCTTGTGCTCCTATTGCTGCTCGAATTTTATCTAGACTAATAGTGAATGATAATGGGGGAGAAATGCCTCCAGCAGATGATATTAGGTATAAATTTATTAGACCAGAATCTATAGTTGAAGAATATATTGACCCACAAACAGGCTTTAGAACATTAAATAAAGAAGTCGGTGTTAAAGAAGTTTTCTCCAGCAGGCTAAGACTTCCACAGTTAAAACGACCTGGTTTGAAGTATAACTTCCCTCCTTTGTACCGTTATGATGACCCAAGTCCTTTAATTGTCGATGAATTAAATAATTAGGAGAATTAATGTTAACAACAGTAGTTATTCTTGTTACACTTATCTTTGGTTCTCTCTATTTTCTATTATCTGTTTCTTACTCTTGGTCATTCTCAAACTTAAAGAGGAAAAGATCTTTTAAGAAGAGACTAGTATCAGTTATTATTGCAAATAGAAATGAAGAAGCAACTCTAACAAGATTATTAACTCTGTTAGTTAATCAAACTTATCCAAATGATTTATTCGAAGTTATTATTGCTAATGATGGTTCTGATGATAGATCTGAAGAAATATTAATCTCTTTTGCAGATAAATATTCCTTCATAAGATATTTCAATGTTGTAAATAGAGACCAAGCTATAAGCCCTAAAAAAAATGCACTAACTCAAGCGATTGCAAGGTCTAAGGGTGAGATATTACTTTTAACAGATGCTGATTGCTTTCCTAAATCAACCTGGATAGAATCAATGGTTCAAGCTTTTACTGATGATGTTTCCATGGTTGCAGGTTATTCAGCAACAGAAATAGACTGGAAAAAAGCTTCTTTCGTGCAAAAGTTTGAACATATTGACTTATTATGCTTATACATAGGTTTAGCAGGCGGTTTTGCCTTAGGCAAGCAGTTTACTGCTATCGGACAGAACTTAGCATATACTAGAGAAGCCTACGATAGAGTAGGTGGATTTACTAAAATTAATCATTTAATTTCTGGAGATGATTGTAATTTCTTGCAGTTAGTCAGAAAAGAAGGAATGAAAATAAAGTTCAATTTTTCAGAAGATAGTTTTGTGAAGACAAAGCCAATTCTAAGTTGGAAAAAGCTCTTTAATCAGCATAGTCGCTGGTTCTCCAATATGAAACTCATGTTCAAAATGAATACTGAGTTTTTCTTAATACTTGCTGGACTTTTTATCTTTTATGTGGGAATCGTCTTGACTCTATTTATAGATTGGAGAATTTTTATAATTGCAGCTTCCTTAAAATTTGTAGGTGAATTGCAAATGTTTTATTTTGCTTACCCTATTTTTAAAACAAATAGAAGATTGATTTGGTTTTATCCAATCTGGATGGCTATTCAAACAATTTTTAATATATTAACAATATTTATTGGCCAGTTCAACTGGTTTGTATGGCACGGTAAAAAACAGAAAGTTGCCAAGAGGAATGATAATGAAGTATTTGATAGTAGATGATTTAGCCTTAAAATTCTCTAAAATTGCTCCTTTAAGAAGTCAATTAGATATAAGAGCCGGGATTTTGAAGTTGCGTCAAAAGATAGAAGGATATCTCGGTATTGAAGAAGTATCCTTAATTATAGATAGGAATCTAGAGAACTTGTATAAAGAGAGACACCCAGAAAAGACAATTAATTATCTTCCACAGGGTAGTCTTTGTTTGGTAAATGGTAGAATAAAAATAAATGAAAAAATAGCAGACCTTATTGAAAAGCAAGAGAGAAAATCTATTTTGCTAACTCCAGAAGGGGATTTCGTTTCGTTAAAGCTTGAGAATGATGAGGCTAAAGGCTTGGATTCAATCGAGTTTTTACAAACAGACTTTAAAGAGTTTAAACAAGTAGAAACTGATGTTGAACTTTGGCAATCTCTTGACCAGATAGTTCTCGAGGTTGGGAAATCTATCAAAGAAGACTATGCTGATTTTTTCTATGATAGGGATAATTATTCAGAGACTGAACAAGGTGTAACTATCATCAATCCGTATAATGTCTGGATAGGAGAGGGAGCAAATCTTAAGCATGGCTTAGTGATTGATGCTTCAGAGGGACCAGTAGTTATTGATGAAGGAGCTGTAATTGGTATAAATTCAACAATCCAAGGTCCTGCATATATTGGAAAAGATACGATTATTCAAGCATCTTCAAATATGAGAGAAGGTGTTTCTATCGGTAACAAATGTTCCATTGGCGGCGAAATTGTTTCTTCTATAGTTCAAGCTTATGCAATGAAACCTTATAAAGGAACTTTAAATAAATGTTATCTTGGAGAATGGACCAAGATAGAAGCTGGACTGTCTATTGAATCAGACTTTTTCCAAGCTAATAGAATTACTAAAATTAGAGATTATTCTCTTTCCTTCTCTTTTAATAACCATACAGATGAAAATATTTGTCAATATCAAGAAATGAGAGGACCAAAATTAAAGAACATGAAAATTGACAAAAACGTTGACTTTAGCAAAATAGAAAATGAACTCTTAAAACAATATTTAAATGAGGATGCTTAATGACAAAATATATTGAGATTGAATTTAGATCAGGGAAGATAGCTTATATCAAAGTAGATAAAGATTTAGAACTTAGACCTGATGATTCAATAATCATAGAAGTTGAAAGAGGAATAGATTTTTGTAATATTCTGAGTACAAATATACCTCAAGAACAAATTGATAAATTAAAAAGTGAATATAAAGAGTATAAATATGTAAGAATGGTGGAAGACACTGACCTTAGTGCTCTAAGTATAATCCAAAATAAAGAAGAAAAAGCATCTGCTACTTTCCTAGAAATTCTTGCTAAATATGATTTCGAAATGAAACTTATCTCTACAGTTTATCAATATGATGGAAATAAGCTAACTTTCAATTTTACTGCTGATGGAAGAATTGATTTCCGTATGTTTGTAAGGGAATTGGCTAATATTTTTAAGACGCGAATAGAACTTCATCAAACCACTGGTCGTGATGAAGCTAAGCTATTAGGTGGCTATGGCATGTGCGGTAATATTTACTGCTGTGCTTCCTTTATGCGAAAGTTTAATCAAGTTACTATTAAGATGGCTAAGGATCAAAATTTAGCAGGTAATCTATCAAAAATATCTGGACCTTGTGGCAGACTTTTATGTTGCCTGCAATTTGAAGAAGATTATTATGAAGAAATAGCTAAAGACTTCCCTGTGATTGGAACTAAAGCTTTATTACATAAGCAAATGTGGTATGTCTTTAAAAATGATTACTATAACAAAAAAGTCTATCTTTCAGCTGAAGATCAATCTATGGAAGTTGTTAGTTTAGAAGACTTTAAAAAGAAGGCGAAAATCAAGTATGTCCCAGATGATGAAGATATCAGCTCAATCCCAGGAACTTATTAACTTTCTAGATCTAAGTCCTAAAGAATTTTATCAAAAAATAAAGGACTTAGGTGAGAGTAAGTTTAGAGCAAGTCAAATATTAGACTGGGTATATGACAAACAAGTATATGATTTTGCAGAGATGTCAAATCTTTCAAAAGATTTCAGGGCTAAACTTAAGACAATATTTAGATTGAATTTACCTCAAGTTAAAGAGTCTTATAAATCTGAAGATGGTTCTGTAAAATTTTTATTAGAGCTCTGGGATCATTCTCTTATTGAAATGATTTTAATGCCTTCTGAGAAATCAGCAACTCTTTGTCTATCCTCGCAGGTGGGTTGTGCTCGCAAATGCAAATTTTGTGCTACTGCTAAGCTTGGTCTAAAAAGAAATCTCCAAACAGCTGAAATAGTAGGTCAGTTATTACTGGCAAAGAAATACATAAAGCATAGAAAACTTACTAATGTTGTATTTATGGGGATGGGAGAGCCACTTGATAACTATGAGAATGTGGTTCAAGCTGTTAGAATCTTTACTGATGAAAAAGCCCTTAATTTAAGCTCTCGTAAAATTACTATTTCTACTTGCGGAGTTATTCCCAAAATAAAACTTCTAGCAAAAGAAGATATAAAAGTTAAACTAGCAGTTTCTCTTAATGCTGTGCTTGATAGCAAAAGAGACCAAATTATGCCTATTAATAAAGTGTTTCCCTTATCAGATTTAAAGAAAGCTTTATTAGATTTCAGACATGAAACATCATATAAGGTAACCTTTGAATATGTCATGATTAAGAATTTTAACATGGGGAGAGATGATGTGCGAGCCTTGCTCAAGTTTCTTGGGGACCAATCATGTAAGCTAAATCTAATAGCTTGGAATCCGGTAGAAGGACTTGATTATGAAGCTCCAAGTCCAAAAGAGATAGAAGAATTCAGAGGGCGACTAGATCAACTCCAGTGTCCAATTATTCAAAGAGACAGTCGTGGTAATGATATTAACGGAGCATGTGGGCAACTTGCAGGCTCTATTAAAAATAAATAAAGGAAGGAGATATGGAAGATATAAAAAAAATAGCTGTTGATGTTTTTGGTATAAAAGACCAAAAGCCTTGTAAATGTAGAGGGGGACACCAAGTATGTCTAAATTGTAGAGTTTGTAGAGCCCAAGGACAAAATCAAATAGCTGAAGATTTTGAACATTTAGCCCAATATATTGACCATACGATTTTGAAACCTGAAGCACAAGAAGAAGCAGTAAAGGCTATCTGTGAGGAAGCTGATTATTATCTTACTAAATCTGTCTGTGTAAATCCTTTATATGTTAAATTTGCTTCTGCTAACTTAAAGAAGGTCATGACTTGTTCTGTAGTAGGTTTTCCTCTCTCAAATTCTTTAACTGAAACAATTGTTGCTGAAACTAAACAAGCCATCCAAGATGGAGCTAAAGAAATAGACATGGTAATTAAAGTTAATCTCCTTAAAGATAAGCAATATTCAAGTATTTTAGATGAAATAACTGCTATATCAACAGCTTGTCAAGAAAATGGTGCAATTCTAAAAGTAATTTTTGAAAATTGTCTTCTAACAGATGAAGAAATTATAATTGCAGCTCTTTTATCTAAAAAAGCTGGAGCAGAGTTTGTTAAAACTTCAACAGGATTTAACAAGAGTGGAGCTAAAATCCAAGATGTTGAACTAATGAGAAAAGTAGTAGGCCCTAAGCTTGGTGTTAAAGCTGCTGGTGGAATTAGAGATAGACAAACAGCTATAAGTATGTTGAAGTCAGGTGCTAATCGTATTGGGGCAAGTGCAACTATTGAAATCTTGAAGGAAGAATATGAAAATTAATGTTGCTGGCTATAATATTGATAAAAGCTTGATAGATACATTGGATCCAAAACATGCTACTCCTGAGGTTATTTCTGCGGCTTATGCCAGAATTTCTAGGAGTAAAAAGGATGTGTCAAGTCTTAGAAAACAAGCTCTTGGTGAAGTTGAAAAAGCTAGGGAGTCCAATAATAACATTATTTTTGAAATGGGACATAGCTCAATAGCAGAACATGTTGTCTTTAATCTTGATATCCTGGATGTTTCACGTTATCTTACAGAATTTATTCAAAAATCTCGTTTAGCTTCCTTCACGGAAAAATCTCAAAGATATGTTACCTTTAACTCAACTTATTATCTTCCTCAAACACTGCAAGGTCAACTTAAAGATGAATATATTGATTTAATGGATTATTTATTCTCCAACTATGAATCTATGTTTGAAGTAGCAAAAGCTAATCTAATTAATAACAACTTTTCAGGCTCAAAACGCGATTTAGAAGGAAAAGCCAAAGAAGATGCTCGCTATATTTTACCTTTAGCAACCTTAACTCAAATGGGAGCAACTATTAATGCAAGAAGTCTTGAAAGACTTCTCAGACGTTTAGATAGTTCAGGTTTAGTTGAAGCAAAAGATTTGAAAGAAATGATAGTTGAGCAAGTTAAAGGTATTGCACCATCTGTGATAAAATATACTGAAGCTGAAGATTATGAAAAGTTTCAAGCTAATATACCTATATTAACACAAATAGATGATGACTATAATTGGAAATTAAATTATTTTTCTACCAATCCTGATGTAAAGATCTTAGCTTATTATATATTTGAAAACTCTGGTGAATCACTAGATAAAATAGAGAAGTATTTATCTAGTTTAAGTCAGTATGAACTGAAGATGATGTTTTCATCAATTTTTGAGGATATGAAATCCTATCATCTACCTATCAAGGCTTTTGAGTCTGCTGAATTTGAATTTCAATTTGATATTTCTGCTTCTTGCTATGCTCAGTTAAAAAGACATAGAATGGCTACTATTTTAAAATCTCAATACAAGCTATCTGATGGTTATATAATACCTCCTCAAATGAGGAATCTAGGACAAACTGAGGTTTTTCAAAAAGCTTATGAGAAAATCGCAAGTCTCTATAATAAATTGGACGATGATATCGCCCCATATATTCTTACTAATGCTCATAAGGTAAGAGTAGTAATGAAAGCAAACTTAAGAGAACTTTATCATTTTAGTCGCTTAAGAAGTGATAGCCATGCTCAATGGGAAATTCAAGAATTATCAGATTTTATTATTGAAAAAATCCAGGCAGTAGCTCCTTTGTCTGCTTCCTTGATGATGGGAAAAGATCAATTCAATAAAAGTAAATAAGATTGTGATAAATAATTAATAGATAGCTCAGTTTAAACCCAATAATGCAGTAGATCTTAAGAGAACATAGTCCTATTCTCTAAGGCTCTACTGCACCATCTGGGATTAACTGTATTCTTGATTGTTACTGACTCTATTAATCATTGGATTTGTATTGGGAGAGTAACAATCAAGCTAGAATTTGCTCTACTTGAATTGCGACTTTCTATCAGTTTTTGATTTACTCTTAGCCTTTCTGTCGGACTTTGGAGATTCTCTCTGACTAAAATCAACACAGTGTCACTCCAACAAAACCTAAGACAAATTCTTGATTCAGAGATGGCGATTTTCAGGAGCTTCTTTAGTTTCTGAGATGTTTTAAGGCACAAAGAATTTGCTCCTCTTGACCTATGAGGATTTTGAATATAAAAAATCTCATTTCTTAAAAGAAAATAGAAAATTTTAAAGGCAATAAATGGCTTATTTTCTTACTAAATTGACACTTAAATAAAAATAAATAAATATTTTTCTGTTTTTGGAAAATAAATTGCTTAAATTTCTTGACAAGTAAGTCCAAAATCATTATTTTATGTATATGGATAAAACAAAAAATCATATTGAAGCAAAAAATTTAGTTAAGATATATGGTAAGCGAAGAGTTGTCAATGACTTGAGTTTAAATATAGCCCAAGGGGAAGTTGTGGGTATATTAGGACCTAATGGTGCTGGTAAAACCACTACTTTTTATATGATATTAGGCTTAACAAAGCCTAATAAGGGCAAAGTTCTCTTTAACGAAACTGACATTACTCATAAGCCCATGTATAAAAGAGCTCAGCTAGGTATTGGCTATCTTGCTCAAGCACCATCAATCTTCCATAAATTGACTGTGGAACAAAACATTTTAGCGATTTTAGAAACTGTAGATGTTCCTAAGAAGAATAGAAGAAAAATGCTTGATGATTATTTAGCTGAATTAAACTTAACTAAGGTTGCTAAACAAAAAGCATATACTCTTTCTGGTGGAGAACGCAGGAAATTAGAAATAACTCGTTCTCTTGTTACTAATCCCTCCTTCCTCTTTATGGATGAACCTTTTGCAGGTGTAGATCCAATTTCAATCAACGATATACAGGATATTATTCTTAAACTTAAATCCAAAAATATCGGAATAATGATAACGGATCATAATGTAACAGAAACTCTTAAAATCGTTGATAGAGCTTATATCACTTTTGAAGGTCAGATAATGGTAACAGGTACCTCTGACGAATTGATAAATAATCCTAAAGCTAGGGAGCTCTATTTAGGCGATAGATTTCAAAGCAATAATTTGGTAAGATAAAACATGTTAGATCAAATATTAACGATAAAACAAAAACAAGAATTAGCATTAAAACCAAAAATGCTTCAATCTTTGCAGATGCTTACTCTGCCATTGATGGAACTTGAACTTCATCTTAAGCAAGAGATAATGAAAAATCCTTTGTTGGAAATGCGCGATATTGATGATTCAAACTCTGATGATGATATTATAAGAGATGAAGAAGTTGTTGAAGAGAAAGAAATGGGGGAGGAAAATGAAGAAGTTTCTAAAACCCTTGAAGAGGCTCAAGAGTTAACAGAGATATTAGATTCTTGGAATGAATTTCATCAAATGACTAGCAATAACAAAGATTATTCTTATTCGAAAGACGATGATGAAGGGCCTTTATATGAAAAATATCTTAAGGCTCCTGAAGATAGAATGTCAGAATATCTCATGCAACTTTATTCCTATCCTATGACGGATGATGAATATGATTTTGCTACTTATCTAATTGATTCTGTTGACCTTTACGGTTTTATTAGAGACAGGGATTTTATTCAAGAAGTTGCAGATATTTACGAACTTACACTTGAGAGAGCTGAGGAGATTCATCAAATTATTATGTCATTAAATCCTAGGGGTTTGACTGCTTGTGATATATCTGAATGCCTTATTTCTCAGTTGGAAGAAGATCAAAAGAACAATAAAATACTTGTAACTATTTTAAAAGAGGATTTTGAGGATTTAATACACCGAAGATATCAAAAACTTGCAGCAAAATATCAGGTTTCATTAGAATATATTATTTTCTTAAGAGACCAGATTTCTAAATTAGACCCTAAACCTGGTTTACGTCTGGTACAAAGTAATGATAAATACATTACCCCAGATGTTATTGTTCGAGAGGTTGGCGATGAATTTCAAGTTATTGTTAATGACTCATATTCTCCAAACTTAGTAATTAATTCAAGATATAGAAAATTGATAAACTCATCAAGTGTGGATAAAGAAACAGTTCATTATGTTAGAGATAAAATTAATTCTGCTAAATTCCTCATAAAATCAATGTATATGCGAGTTAGAACTCTAGAAAGAGTTATGACATCAATTATAAAACATCAGTATGATTTTTTCTATAACCAATCAGGTGTTTTGCTTCCTTTAAATTATTCTTCTATTGCTGAAGATATTGGAGTAAGTGAATCTACAATTTCCAGAGTTGTTAAGGATAAATATGCTGATACTCCTTTTGGTATCTATCCTTTGAAGAAGTTTTTTACTTCAACTGCAGGCTTAGATAATAATTTTGAATCGATTTCCAGACAGAAGGTCAAGACTTTCATACAAAAATATGTAGATGCAGAAGATAAATCAAAACCTTATACTGATCAAGATATTGTTAAAATGCTTAAGGGTGATGGCTTAAATGTCTCTAGAAGAATTGTGGCAAAGTATCGTGATGAGTTGAACATTTTAAACAGTAGATTAAGGAGAAACTAATGAAGCACTATAAAGTAGCAATTATTGGTGGTGGACCTGGCGGTTATGTAACTGCTTTAAGATTGAATCAATATAATATTGAAACAGTTGTTTTTGAAAAAGAGAGATTAGGTGGTGTTTGCCTTAATTGGGGTTGTATTCCTACAAAAACACTAGTTAAAACAGCTGAACTTTTTACTGAAATTAAAGAAGCTAAAGACTTTGGGATTAACTTAAAAGACCCAGAAATAGATTTTACTCAGATATATACAAGAAAGGACGAAGTTGTAGAAAAGTTAGTTGGTGGTATTGAATTTATGTTCAAAAAATTGAAACTTCCTTTAGTAAATTCATTAGTAACTAAGATTAGTAAAAGAGAAGACAAATTCTATATAAGCTCTGAAGAAGAAGAAGTTACTGCAGATTATGTTATCTTAGCTACAGGTTCAAAACCTACAGAATTGCCTTTTATGAAGTTTGACCATGAAAAGATACTCTCCTCAAAAGATATTCTTCAATTAAAAGAACTTCCTAAAAGTCTTGCAGTTGTTGGTGGTGGAGTAATCGGTTGTGAATTTGCTTCAATTTTTCAACAACTGGGTAGCCAGGTAACTATAATAGAATTTCTTCCAAGACTCCTAGCTGGAGAAGATGAAGAAGTTTCAAAAAGAGCAGCTATGGCTTTTAAACGAAATAAAATGAAACTTATTCTTAATAAGGGCGTTAAATCTTATGAAGAAACAGAAAGTGGTGTTAAGCTAATCCTTAATGATGATAAAACAGTTGAAGCAGAGAAAGTTCTGGTTAGTATCGGACGTTCACCTGCTTGTGAAATAGATTTTGTTGACATTGAACTTGAAAGAAATAAAGGCTCAGTTGTGGTTGATGACTTTATGAGAACAGGTGTAGAAAACCTTTATGCTATTGGTGATCTCAATGGTAAACAGCTTCTAGCTCATACTGCATCAAAGCAGGGTTTACTTGTAGCTGAAATAATCAAAAGCGAGTTAGAAGAAAACCCTCATGAACTTGAAGCAATAAATTATATCAATGTGCCACGTTGTACTTTCACAAACCCAGAAGTTGCTTCTGTAGGTTTGACTGAAGAACAGGCAAAAGAAGAGTATGGTGAGATATTAGTAGGCAAATTCCCTTATACTGCGAGTGGAAAAGCTATGGGTATGGGTAATACTTTTGGCTTTGCTAAAACTATTGCAGATGCTAAAAGTCAGAAAATTGTTGGTATGCATATCATTGGATTACAGGCTTCTGAACTTATTGCTCAAGGTGGCATTTTGATAGGCAAAAAGGCTACTATTCATGACCTTGAAAAGATTGTCTTTGCTCATCCTACTTTATCTGAAATTGTTATGGAATCAATTGAAGATACAATTTCTTTGTCAGTTCATAAAATTTGATTATAATATAAATATAAATTAGAGGTTGGTAATGTCGATGAATAAACTTAGAAAACCTGACTGGTTAAAAGCTAATAGATTAGGTAATGAACAAGCAAACATAGTTAGACAATATTTGTCAAAATTCAATCTCCACACAGTCTGCAATTCTGCTAGGTGTCCAAACCAAGGTGAATGTTTCAATAGAGGTACAGCTACATTTATGATTTTAGGTGAAGTCTGTACTCGAAATTGCAGATTTTGTGCTGTTGATAAAATACAAGCCTTGCTTCCACCAGATCCTTTAGAACCAATCCATATAGCAGATTTATCTAAAGAAATGAATTTGAAACATATAGTTGTTACTACAGTAACAAGAGACGATTTACCAGATGGAGGAGCTTCGCAATTTGTCAAAGTTCTTGATGCTATCCATGATAAGTGCTCTCCAGAGGTTACTACTGAGACACTTATTTCGGATTTAGAGGGCAATTGGGAGGCTTTAGAATCAATTCTTAAAGCAAAACCAACTGTTCTTAATCATAATGTTGAAACAATTGAAAGACTTTATCCAGAAGTTAGGCCAATGGCTGATTATAAAAGATCATTAGAACTACTTAAAAGGGTTAAAGAGATTAATCCTAATATCATAACAAAAAGTGGTTTTATGGTTGGACTAGGTGAGGATCAAGAAGAGGTTAAAAAACTTCTTAGAGATTTATATGAACATAAAGTTCAAGTAGTTACAATAGGTCAATATCTTCAACCTAGCCGTCAACATATTCCTGTAAAAGAATATGTACATCCTGATGTTTTTGATAATTATAGAAAATATGGTGAAGAACTTGGATTCATGTTTGTTGAATCTGGTCCTTTAGTAAGAAGTTCTTACCATGCTGAAAGAATACAACAATATTTAACAAAGTAGGAGGCTTTATGCATATTACAATATCTGCTCGCCATTTCGAATTAACTAATGCAATAAGAGACTATGTTGAAGAAAGTTTGATCAAACTTAAAAGATATTTTGATCATATAATTACAATTCATGTTACCCTTGCGGTAGAGTCTAGTAGAAATCAGTGCGAGGTAGTTCTGCACGCTTCTAAATTTACATTGCAAAGTAATAGCGAAGCTATGGACATGTATATTGCTATTGATGAAACAGTTGAGAAGATGGAAGCCCAAATCAAGAAACTTAAAGATAAAGTAACTGACCATCACAAAAAAGGTTTGAAAGATAACTTTGATCCATATTTTTCCAGAGCTGCTCTTTACAAAAAAGGTGGGGAAGAAGAATCTCATAAACTTGTGAAAACTAAGAGAGTTGTCCCAGATACACTTACAGTTGATGAAGCGTTACAACAATTTGAAGCCCAGAAGAAAGAGTATTATATCTTTAAAAATGTTGAAACAGATAGAATCAACGTTTTAGTTAAAAAAGATGATACTCATTTTAAACTTTTACAACCATAAACTTTAAATCTGAGGGTGTACTTTTCTAAAAAATGAGTACACCCTCATTAATACGGAAATAAGCTAATGAAAGAGATAACCCTTAAAGATTTTTTTGATTTGAATAAGAATAGATTTGCCCTTTCTCTAATTACAGATGAAAAGTCCCTAAATAATAGTATTACATCTCCTCATATCAACAGGCCAGGATTAGCTTTAGCTGGATTTATGAATAGATTCTCTGCTGATAGAATCCAAGTTTTAGGTGAGACTGAAATTAGATACTTACAATCTCTTTCTGAAGATGAAGTCTATGAAAGGGTTAAGAATATGTTTACTTTTAGAATACCATGTCTAATTGTAACTAAAGGACTCACTTTACCTTATATTGTAGAATATCTAGCAAATGAAATGAATATTACTGTATTTTCTACTCGTTTGTCTACTATTAATTTCTATCATGCACTATCAAAGTACTTAGACAAACTATTTGCACCAGAGATGACTATTCATGCGACTTTAATAGAAGTCTATGGAATAGGAATCATGCTAACAGGTAAGAGTGGTATAGGTAAAAGTGAATGTGCCTTAGACCTTGTTCATAGAGGGCATAGCTTAGTTTCCGATGATACAGTGAAGATTACAGTTATTGATGATAACCTCTGGGGGTATCCAGCAAAGGACTTTGGTCATTTCATGGAGATTAGAGGGGTAGGTTTAGTCAATGTTGAAAGAATGTTTGGCATTCAGAGGGTAAGACAAAATCTTAAAATTGATATGCAAATCGAGTTAATGCCCTGGAGAGAGAATATGGACTATGAAAGAATTGGTTTAATTAATAATTTTGTTGAACATTTAGGGGTAAATATTCCGATTATCTATTTGCCAGTTTCTCCAGGAAAGAATGTATCAGTGATTGTTGAAGTGGCAGCTATGAACTTCATTTTAAAGAACTATGGATATGATGCTGCAGAAGATTATACTAGTAAAATCCAAGAAGAGATTAAGAGAAAATCCCTATTGCGCAAGATCAATATTAGTCAAAAGTAATAAGCAGATAAAAGGATTCCAAGATGATAGAAAAGACAATACAAGTAGAGAATAAGTTAGGTTTACATGCTAGACCATCAGCTATGTTGGTAAAAGCTGCTACAAAATATCGTTCAGAGTTTCATATTGAAAAAGAAGGGATGAAGGTTAATGGCAAGAGTATTATGGGTGTAATGATGCTTGCTGCAGAATGTGGGGCTGAATTGAATCTTCTTATAGATGGACCCGATGAAGAATATTTATTGAAAGAAATCGAAAAGTTATTTATTGAACGGTTTGGTGAAACAGAATGAAAATATTGAAAGGTATAGCTGTTGCCCCTGGTATTGCCATTGGTAGAGCTAAAATTATTAAACAAAAAAGATTAGAAATAAAAAAAAGAGATATTAAAGAAGTAGAGTTACAAGAAGAGGTTGCAAGGTTTGAACAAGTTCTTACAGAGGTAATCAATGATACAGATAAGTTGATTGATGAGTATTCTGTAAATCAAGAAAATCAGGAAATTTTTGATTCTCATAAGATGATACTTCAAGACCCAGAAATGAAAAATGAAGTAGTTAAATTAATGCAAGAGAACTTGATTGGACTTGAACAAGCAATACATCAACATTTTAATAAGGTTGCAGCCTATTTTGAAAGTCTTGATAATGACTTTTTTGCCCAGAAGGCTATAGATTATAATGATGTTAGCCACCGAATTTTAAATATATTAATTGGCCGAAAAGGATTTAAACAAAATAGATTTAACCGCGATGATATTCCAATATTTTATACAACAACTCCCAGTCAAATAATTCATCTAGCTAGAGAAGGAGTAAAAGGTTTTTACTTAGAAAAAGGGTCAGAAACATCGCATAATGCTATTATTGCAAGATCATTTGACTTAACCTGTGTAGTAGGGATTCCTAACTTGTTTTCTCAAATTGAGAATAATGATTTGATAATTATTGATGGTGATGGAGGTAATATATATATTAATCCTGAGCCAGATATCCTGAGTCAGTTTAAAGAAAAACTAGATAATTTAAACAAACATAAAGAAGAGCTTCTTTCTTTAATAGATGTGATTCCAAATAAGATTTTAGGAAACAGAATTGAATTAAATATTAATATAGAAGTTCCAGAGGAAATTAATCATACAGCTACACTTTCACCTGATGGTATTGGACTTTTTAGAACAGAGTTTCTTTTCATGGATAAGGATAAGTTGCCTTCTGAAGAAGAACAATTTAGAATATACAAAGCTATGGCTGAAAAGATGGGTAATAAAGCTATTGTAATAAGGACTTTTGACCTCGGGGGCGATAAGTTTTCTAATATTGTTACTTCTGCTAAAGAAAGCAATCCTTTCTTAGGCAATAGAGGGCTAAGATTTTCCTTAAGTCATCCTAATATCTTTCGGACCCAGATTAATGCTATTTTGCGAGCAAGTATCTATGGAAAAGTTAAAATCATGTTTCCAATGGTTATGGGGGTTACAGACTTTTTAAAGGCTAAGACTTTTGTGAAGAAGATTATGAAGAATCTGATAAATAAAGGTTATGAAATTGATGAGAATATTGAAATTGGTGTAATGATAGAAATTCCATCTGCTGCAATATGTTCTAGTCAATTGGCTAAAGAAGTAGATTTCTTTAGTATAGGAACCAACGATTTAATCCAATATACTTTATCTGTTGATAGAACAAACGAAATGTTATCGGATTATTACATTCCTCATCATCCTGCAGTACTTCAGCTTATTAAGAGAACAGCTGATTCTGCCTTAAATCACAATATTCCTATTTCGGTTTGTGGTGCAATGGCGTCAGTACCCAAATATATACCTTTACTAATTGCTTTAGGTATCAATAATTTTAGTATTGCTCCGAGTGCTTTTCTTGATGTAAAGAAGAGAATTCTAGATTTAAAAGAAGAAGATATTATAGAAATTAGAAACTATGAATTATTTAAAAATGTTGAAAATATTGAAAAAATCATAAGGAAGGTAACACCATGAGTTTAAGTTTTAATTTCACAAATTTGTTTAAGAATGATTTAATCAAATCAGGATTAAACAGTGATTTAACAATTTACCAAGACTTGATAGATCGTGCACACCAATCAATTTTGAAACAAAGAGAAGCTGATATTCTAGGTTTTTATAACTTACCTGAAAAAAATACAGAAAGAATTAACAATTATGTGGCAAGTATTCAAAATGATTTTGATAATATAGTAGTTCTTGGAATTGGAGGTTCTGCTTTAGGTAATAAGGCTCTTTATTCAGCACTTAAGATTGAAAAAGGCTTGTCTAAGAATCTCTATGTTGCAGATAATGTTGACCCTACCTTACTTTATGATATCCTATCGAAAATCGAACTAAAAAGAAGTCTTTTCAATGTTGTTACCAAATCTGGAACTACTGCTGAAACAATGTCAGTTTTTCTGATAATCTTACAAATTCTCAAAGAGGCTTTTCCTAACGATTATAAGAAACATATTGTAGTTACTACAGATAAAGATAAGGGTTTTTTACGTCAAATAATCCGCAAAGAAGGTTACTATGATTTTGAAGTTCCAGATAATGTGGGTGGAAGATTCTCTGTATTAACTGATGTAGGTTTGTTAAGTTCAGCTTTTGTTGGTATAAATATTGATGATTTATTAGCTGGTGCAGGAGCAATGAGGGATTTATGCGCAAGTCCTGATATAAGTATGAATCCAGCTTATCTGCTGGGTTTAAGTCATTATCTCTATATGACTGAGGGTAAGAATATCTCTGTAATGATGCCTTATGCTAATGCTTTATATGATATGGCTGATTGGTACCGCCAACTTTGGGCTGAATCATTAGGTAAAAAGTTCAATCTTCAAGGTCAAGAAGTTTATGTTGGTCAAACACCAGTTAAAGCACTTGGTACTACTGACCAACATTCTCAAGTTCAATTATACCGAGAAGGACCTAATGATAAAGTTACTACTTTCTTGACTGTTGACACTTTTAAACATGATTATGACATTCCTCTAATTTATCCAGATCGTGATGAAGTTAACTATCTAGGTGGTCAAGCTCTTTCAACCCTTCTTAATACAGAAAGATTGGCTACAGAAATTGCCTTAGCAAAATCAGATAGACCTAACTGCAATATTACCTTCCCAAAGATTAATGAGAAGAATCTAGGTGAATTTATTATGCTTTACGAGATTATGACTGTCTTTACAGGGGCATTATTAGACATCAATCCTTTAGACCAACCAGGAGTTGAAGAAGGTAAGATAGCTACTTATGCTTTGATGGGAAAAAAAGGTTATGATAAAGAGAGAAAAGAGATTGAACAAATATTGGGCTAGATAGGAAGAATAATGGAACTAAGCAAATTAATTGGAAATTTTAGAGATAAATATTACTTACCTAACATCGTAGAAGAACTAGCAGAAAATAACTTATCTACTAATGAGTTGGCAAAAATAGTTAGGCCTATTTCTAAGACTGAAATTGCAAAATTAGAAAGTCAGGGGAATACTTGTGAAGATTGGTCCAAGGTCTATGTTGAGCCAGTTTTCAATCCTAATTTTATCAAGAATAATCACTTTTCAGGAAAGATATTCTTAGGAAATTACTCTGGGCAACCAGTTAAAGTTTTAGATAGTTTTTATCATCCTAATGGAATCTATAATTCTAATCTTGATGATGTATTTATTGATTCTAACTCACTAGTAAAAGATAATAAATTAATACATAGATATTATATCAGCGAGAATGTTATACTTCTAGGTAATGATTATATTTATGCTGAAAAAACTAATAATTTTGGTAATGGAAAAATGATTTCTGTTGGATCAGAGATAGGAGGAAGAGATATTCCTCTTTATGCAGAACAGGATGTAAATTATATTAGTGAACTAATAACTGGTTCTCGTGAAGATGGAATTTATAACAAATACTTGGAATTAGTCTCAGATTATGCCAAGAGTGTTTCATCTTCATTTGGGATTATTTCCTCACATGCTAGGGTGATAAATAATAAGAAAATAATTTCTTCCTATATTGGTTATTCGGCTAGGATAGATAATACTTATAAGATTGCAAATTCTACTATTCTCTCTGAAAATGATGAGATTACTCACATTCAAGATGGAGTAATTTTAGAAAATGTTCTTTGTCAGTGGGGAAGTAAAGTTGAATCAATGGCTTTAGTAGAGAATAGTCTTCTTTGTGAATATTCTGGAGTCGAAAGACATGGGAAAGTCCAAAACTCTATTATTGGACCTAATTCTGTAATTGGTGAAGGAGAAGTAACTGCATCTATCCTTGGTCCATTTATTGGTTTCCATCATCAGTCTATGTTGATAGGAACTCTTTGGTTTGAAGGAAGAGGAAATGTAGGTTATGGAGCTAATGTTGGTTCTAATCATACTTCTAAACTTCCAGACCAAGAACTCTTTGCAGGTGAAGGTCTTTTCTATGGACTTGGGTGTAATATCAAATTTCCGGCAGATTATAGAAAGGCCGCCTATTCCATAATAGCTACTGGTGTTACAACTCTTCCTCAAAAAATAGGATTTCCTTTTTCTCTTATAAGTCAGCCCTTTAGTCAACCTCAAGGAATATCTCCAGCTTATAATGAAATCATACCTGCTTGGGTTTTATCTGATAATTCTTATGCAGTTTTAAGGAATGAAGCCAAGTATCTACAACGCAATAAAGCTAAAAGATTACAGGCAGATTTTAGAATTTTCAGACCTGATATTATTGAAATGATTTTAGAGGCTTATACCTTACTTATTAATGTTGCTATAAAAGATATTTATACTGATAAAGACATACCTCAGCTAGGGAAAAACTTTATGACCGATAATAATCGGATAAAAGCGATTTCAGCCTATAAGTTATTCCTTGAATACTATACATATAGAGAATTAATAAAAGGGGATGAATCACAACAAATAACTCAAATTATTAATTTCTTAGCACTTGACATAAGTGAAAATAGCCTTAAAAATGAATTCAAAAGATTAGCTAAGGAAATATTAACCTTGGTAATAAATTCAAAAATGAAAGACCATACTCGTGGTGCAAAGATTATCGATGATTATGATGACTGGCATCCAGATCTTGAAGATGACCAATTGATTTCAAAGCTAAAAGATGATTTAACAAACATTGATTAATCTTTAAGGAAGAAATATGCAAGATGATAAAATGAATGAAAAACAAGAAGTGGAAGATTTTGAAGATGTAGTAGAATGTCACGAAAGTGAGTTTAATCAAAAAGACTTTGAAGAAGTAAAACTACTAGGAGATAGGAAGTTTAAATTTTATGAGAAAATGAGAACTACTATTGATAAATGGACAAAGAAAAGGGCTGGTAAAGCTGGTTATGAAGTAGCTCAATATCTAATGCTTCTTCCTGATCTATTTATTCTGGTCAGTAGACTTATTGTTGATAAAAGGGTTCCTGCTGGTAAAAAGGTATTTTTAGCTGCTGTGTTAACTTACCTAATATCTCCAATAGATATTATTCCAGACTTCATTCCTTTTGTAGGTTACACAGATGACCTCTTTCTAGTTATCTTTGCCTTAGATAATCTTCTTAATAATGTTAAAGACCATGTAATAATTGAAAACTGGTCTGGCAAAGAAAATATAATTGACCTTGTCAGAACCCTCCTAGAAAAATCAGACCAATTCTTAGATAAAAATGTTTTAAAGAAAATTAGAAAATGGATATGGAAAAAAGCTTAATGAAAATATTTATAGGTTCAAAAAATTTAGATAAAATTAAAGAAATATCTGATATTCTTGCAGGTTATGAAATTCTCTCATTAAAAGAATTTCCTAATCTACCTGAAGTAATTGAAGATAAAGATACTATCAAGGATAATGCCATTAAAAAGGCTGTTGAAAATGCTCAATTCACAGGAATCTTAACAGTTGCTGATGATACAGGCCTTTTCGTGCGTGCCTTAGATAATAGACCTGGAGTATATTCTGCCCGTTATGCTGGAGAAGATTGCTCTTATGAAGATAACCGAAATAAAATGTTACAAGAAATGCAAGGCCTACAAGACCGTTATGCTGAATTTAGAACAGTTGTTGCTTTAGCTGATAAGACAGGTCTTATTGCTATTGCTACTGGAATTGTCCCCGGAGAAATAACTAACCAAGAAATTGGTGAATCTGGTTTTGGCTATGACCCAATTTTCAAAGTTAATGAAACAAACAAAACTTACGCTCAAATGAGTGATTCAGAAAAAAATACAATTAGCCATAGAGCTAAAGCTTTTAGTTTAATAAAGCAAGATATTGAGAAATATTATCAAACATCAAAGGAGAAATAAGTATGCTTAACAGAAGTATTTTTAGACAATATGATATTCGTGGACTTGTTGATAAAGATTTAAGTGTTGAAAATTTATATCTTATAGGTAAAGGATTTGGTTCTTATTTAAGAAATCTAGATAAAAAGACCCTAGTAATAGCAGGTGATGCAAGACTTACTACTCCTGATTATAAAGCAGCTTTTATTAAAGGAGCAAGAGAAACTGGTATCGATGTGATTGATGTTGGCTTTGCTGCTACTCCAATTCTCTATTTCTCAATATGGTATTATAAGGTTGATGCAGGAACTATGATTACTGCTAGTCATAACCCATCTGAGTATAATGGTATTAAACTCAATCTTGGACTTGCCAGCGTTTATGGTCAAGAAATCCAAGATATCTATGATATAATCGATAAGAAACAATTTGCAACAGGTCAGGGAACTTTGACAGAAGATAGACAAGTTATTCCTGAGTATCACAAGTATATTGTTAATAATATTAAAATGGAAAGACCTCTTAAAGTTGTTGTTGATGGTGGAAATGGTGCTGGTGGACCATTCTTGCCAGGTATTTTAAGAGACTTAGGTTGCCAAGTAACTGAACTCTATTGCGAACCAGACGGAACTTTCCCAAATCATCATCCAGATCCTACTGTTCTCAAGAATAATACAGATTTAATCGCTAAAGTTAAAGAAATTGGAGCTGATTTAGGTTTTGGATTAGATGGCGATGCCGATAGAATTGGGGTTATTGATGAAAAAGGTAACATGCTCTATGGAGACCAAATTCTTAACATTATAGCACGAGATTATCTAGAAAACAATCCTGGAGCAACTGTTCTTGCAGATGTTAAGTGTTCTAAGAACCTTTATGATGATATTGCTAAACATGGTGGCCAACCTGTAATGTACAAAACAGGACATGCTAATATTAAAAATGAGATGAAAAATCGCGGAATTAAAGTCGGTGGTGAAATGTCTGGTCATGTCTTCCTGGGCGATAGATATTTAGGCTTTGATGATGCTATCTATGTGTGCTGCCGTTTTGCTGAAATTGCTTCTAAAAAAGATATACCTGTAAGTAGATTCTTAGAAGATCAACCTATTATGTTTAATACTCCTGAAATTCACTATCATGTTCCAGAAGAAAAGAAGTTTGCTATTGTTGACCAAATAAGAGATGCCTTTATTGCTGAAGGTTATGAAGCTATAGCTATCGATGGTGTCAGAATTACTTTTAAAGATGGTTGGGGACTATGCCGTGCCTCTAATACAACCCCTGTTTTAGTTCTTCGCTATGAAGCTGAAACTGAAAAGAGAATGAATGAAATTAAAGAATTATTTGAAGAAAAATTAGATAAATTTGCTAAGCAATAATTGCTGATGTAGATTTTGATTCAATCAAATGAATAAGGCTAAACCTGACTAGGTTTAGCCTTAACTTGTCTTAAGTGCGGTTATCTACAAAGATGTCGCTCCTCTGTAGCTGGCAGAGTGAATATTCCCCTTTCAGCTCCTTGGAGCGCTTGAGAGGGGTGGTCGAGTAGACCGGGGAGAGTACTTAGTTCGGACAGGATGCCCGAGTTCCCAGTTAGAGTGAATTAAATTACTTAAATAGGCTCTATATTTGCTAACCTTTTATTGCCATATTTATCATGCTACCCACTCTACTTTGGAGAGATCCTTTTTTTACACTATGTTGCAGAAAATATTTTCTATCTTATTCCTTGATTGTTACTCTCTCTATATAACATTGGGAAATTATAGAGATAGTAACAATCAACTTACCACCATAAGATGACAAATTCTCCAAGGTCAGACAAATACTCTCCCCGGTCTACTCGACCACCCCTCTCAAACGCTCTTACGAGCTGAAAGGGGATTAATATCGGGTCGTGGGATTCCAGCCAGCGGTTATGCCGATGGCGGAGAAAATCTCCACCGTCCGACAGATGCGGATGTGGTCATCCGCTTTCCCAGTTATTGAGTTGAAAGAGTATTTTACTAAAAGAACCGGAATCTTATCAAATTCTATTGCACTACTTGGGATTATTAATATCTAAAGTTAATATTTCTGTAATCAAAAAGAGGATTTGTTTATAATCTGACAATTAAGAAAATGATTGAATAATAATCATAAATATATGTATAAGCTACATTTAAAATTATTTCAGGTGTGTTTATTTTTCTTGAATAATACTTGACACTTATCAAATAACTTAATAAATTTGCTAAGTAGAAAAATTAACAAATGGGAGATAACTATGAGATTTGAACAAAATTCATTTACTTACAACTTATTAAACATGCTTTTGAAAAAAAGATTATTGTTGATAATTATTACTTTAAATACTTTATTTGCACTTTTGGCTATTAATGGGCATATTACTAGCAATACTACTTGGAATGAGGATTTAACAGTTACTGGCGATTTATGGATTGATGAAAACGTCACCCTAACTATCGCTTCAGGTGTGACCATTACAATCCCGAAAATCGATCAAGATGCGGATGGTATAGGAGATATAGATATTAATGTCTTAGGAAGAATGATAGCTTTAGGAAATGCTAATGAAAAAGTTGTCTTTATCTCTCTAGAAGACCAAGCAAGTCATAAAGATTGGGCTGGTATCAACTTCACATCTGCAAGCAGTCAATCTCAATCTAATTTGACTCATGTTGAAATTTATAATGCAAACAGAGCTGTGTATGTTGACGGAATTGGTCTTCAGGTGAATAATCTTAAAATAATCAATTCAGACCAGTATGGTATTAAGATTACTGATACTATCAACATGACAAGACTTATTGATGTGATAATTGAAAACACAAACGAATATGGTCTTTTAATTGAGTCTGGAACAGTTAACATGACAGATATCTCAATTGGTAATTCAGGGAACTATGGTATGAAAGCTTTAGCACCTGTAACTATCACTGGAACAAGAGTTAATATTGCAAGAAGTGGTTTCCATGGATTATGGTTATATAATACTGAATCTGTGACTTTAATAGACTCAAAGTTTAATAGTAATACTGGGAATGGGGTTACTATTGAAAATATGAGTCCTTCTTTTGATAACTGCCAGATTAATAATAATGAAGGAGCAGGTGTTAATATTTCTTCTTCAACTGGTATTCCTAGTTTTGTAAATACAACAATTTCAAACAATAAATTTGGAATAAGTATTTCCAATGTTCCAGCAGAATTCTCTTATTGTAATATAGAAAATAATCGTTATGGTGGTATTTCTGTTTATCATGCAGAGCCATCAATAACATATTCAAACATAACAAATAATGGTTATGAGCCTGGTATCTTCTCTTATGATACTGAAGATGAAAATGAATGGGAAACTACATCAGGTTCTACAACTTTCCCTCTAGATTTATATAACAAAATAAATCCTTCCAATGCTCCAATGTATCTTGAAAGGATAACTTATAAAAAAGATGGTGATAATTACTATTGCTCAACCAGTTCAAGTTCTTATAGATACTATAGAAATTATACAAGAATTGAAGCTAACAACACTAACTATTTAACAGATGAATTCACTTATTACTTCTCTTCATACTATACTTATTATGATATGAATACACAGACAGTTACAGGTGAAATTAATGAATTGATTTCTAAGAGAACAGATTTAACTTTAGATATGTATTATACCCAAAACTGTCCTGGTGCTAGAGCTTGGATAGATAATCTTCAATATAGATTTGAATATTTTGTTTCAGTTGTAAATTTAAGTGGAACAACAGCTATTTTACAAAATAACTGGTGGGGACAAGTTACTGGAGTTGATAGCCTTATAACTCAAGATGTTTCCGCTACTGCAAATTATGAAGGAGCAATGGTAGCAAGAATTGAAGAAGCAGGTTGTGATTTAGTAAATACACCAGCAAGTATTACTTTAACAAGTCCAGCTAGCTTAGAAATCAATCCTACTTCCACTCTTATTGAATGGATAGCTTCTGATTATGATAACGATGCTCTTATTAGCCTCTATTATAATAGTGTGAATGATGAAAATGGTACACTTATAGTAGATAACTTGCTTGAAGATAGTGATTTCTCTTATGAATGGGATTTTACAGATACTCCTTATGGTAAATACTATATTTATGCTATAATAGATGATGGTATAAATGACCCTGTTACATCTTTTGCACCTGGTCAAGTTATGGTTGGAGAACTAAAAATTGTGATTGATGATTATTATGCTGCTGCAGGAGATACTCTAACCCTTGCTGTTGAAGCTTTAAATGCTTATGAAAACTTTGATTTAAATTCTTTCCAGATTACTATTGGCTTCACTCCATCACTTCTCACTTATCTTGAAACTGTTACAAGTGATTGCTTAACTGAAAACTGGACAGTAAATACTAACGGACAGATAATGGGTGAAGTAGCTGTGAATGGTTATAGTGTTGATAATCTCAATGGTTCTGGAAATTTATTCCTTATTAAATTCCTAGTAAACGAAACTAGTGATGATCTAGAGACCACAAATCTAACAATCAACAACTTCCAGTATAATAATGGGTCTCCTGAACCTACCATTGATGCAGGTATCTTTACACTAAGAAATCTGTATGATATTTCAGGTTGGACAAACTATTATAGCAATAATGGACCAATATCTGAGGTTAATATCTCAACAGTAGGTTTTTCTCAAGGTGAGAATACTACAAATGATTTAGGTGAATTTTTATTTGAAGATTACTTCTATGGTGATTACACTATGACTGCAGAATTTACTGGAAATATCCCAGAAATGTTGGTAAGTCCTCTTGATGCATCTATGGTTGCACGTTATGCTCTTGGTTTGATTAACTTTGATGGTAATCAAATTGTAGCAGGTAATGTTGATGGCGATGGTGATGTAGATATTTATGATGCAGCTCAAATTGCCCGTTACAGTGTAGGAATGATAGAAGATTTACCTGCTGGAGTTATGAGATTTACTCCTGAAAGCCATGCTTTCTTACTTTCACCAGCTTTTACACCTAGAACATTCACAGGAATCGCTATTGGTGATGTTTCTGGAAACTGGGAAAATGAAAGAAATACTTCTATTTCAGAGTGTGTGGCTTATGACCTTACAGAAGATGAGGATTATATATTCGTTAATATAGCTATTAGCCAAAACTTCTATTCCTTAGCTACTAAAATTAACTTTAACGACCAAAATGTAGAGTTTGTAGACTTTACTACTCCTAATCCTCAAAATGCTTTAACTTCATTTGCTAATGCTCAAGCAGGACTTTTACGAACAGCTTCTTATTCAATAGATTTACAAGAGCCTACTCAAGCTATTAGTGCTAAGTTTAGAAAGTTAGTAAATGCTAGTTTAGAAGATATTCAAGTGCTTAGCATAATTGTTGATGAAGATAATTCTACAATAACAGAAAACTTAAATGATGTTGATCAGGTTAATTCTCAAGTATATCAAAATTATCCTAATCCTTTCAACCCATCAACAACAATTTCTTTCTACAATAGCAAACAACAAAGCGTTAAGATTGATATTTATAACTTAAAAGGACAAAAAGTGAAGAGTTTACTTAATGATGAACTTGCTTCAGGACCTCACAATATTTCTTGGAATGCAGAGAAACTATCAAGTGGAATCTATTTTACCAAAATCAAAATGGCTGATGGTTTTGAGAAGACTATAAAAATGATCTTGATGAAATAGGAGTTATGATGACACGAAAAAAATCAGTATTTCAACTGATTCTGTTAATCTTACTCTGGACTAATCTGAGTCATGCTTTACAAAGTCAGGAGAAATATGAGATGCAATCTTTAGATTCTTCTGTAGAACTTTCCTTACCGAAAGTTGCTATGAATCTTACAGATACTCTCACAGTAGATCTAGATGTGACTGGCTTATCTAATCAGGAAGTTTATTCTGCCTATTTTAGGTTAGCCTTTGACCCTCAAGTAATAAACATTATTGATGTTACAAAAGCTGAAGTAACTGAAGATTGGAATAATCCAATTTGGAATGTTGTAAATAATGAGTTAAGAATTTCTCATTATGGGGTATCAGCATTCACAGATGATGGAACAATCTTGAAAATATCAGTGATTGCTCTTGGTCAAGAAGATGATTTATCTGAAATTATTTTTGCTGCTGGAGCTTTAAATGAAGGTCAACCAGCAGCAACTTTCAATGATGGTAGAGTATATTTAGGAACCCCTAGCCCACAAATACAAGCAATTTCAGATAGTCTTTTTGTGGAAAGTGATAATCTAAATATAAATATTCAAGTTTTAGATCCTTTGGATAGAGAGCTAGCTATAGAATTAGACAATCTCCCTCTTGGAGCTAGTTTTCAAGATAGTGGAGATGGACTTGCTAACTTTAGTTGGCTAACTGATTATTATTCAGCTGGCACTTATATTATGAATTTGTCAGCTACTAATGAAGATAATTTATCTTCTTCTTTAGTATGGACTCTGCAGATTGAGAATACACCTCAAGCTCCACAAATTGATGTCGAGTTTGAAGATTTAATTTTTGATGAAGACCAGGTATATGTAGCATATACTTTACTTGATTATGTCTCTGATGGAGATTTGAATCAGGGTGATAGCTTATTTGTATCATTAGCTCAAGAAGATAAGATTTTTCTTACTTATGAGAATGGTCTTGTTTCATTCACTTCTCAAGATAATTGGTTTGGAAATCAGACAGTCAGTCTGCTAATTTCAGATACCTATGGTTTTGAGGCTAGTCAAGAAATTAATATCCAAGTTCAAAACATTAATGATGAAACAATCCAGTTACAAGAACTTCCTATTGTTGAAATTGATGAAGATTATCAAGGGTATTCCTTAGATTTATCAGAATATTTTTCTGATATAGATAATCTTCTATCTTATTCCATACAAAATAATCTAAACATCAGTTATCAAGTTAATGCAGGAATCTTAAATTTAACTCCGAACCCAGACTGGTTTGGTTCTGAAAGCCTGATTTTACAAGTTAGGGAAGAAGGAGTAATTGATTTAGATGGTCAAGTCTTAGCAGACCACACAAGTATGAATTCATCAATATTCCTAGATTTGGAAGTATTAGTTAATCCTATAAATGACCAACCTCAGATAGTTAACTCTTTCACAGAAGTTCAAGTTTTGATGAATGAAAGTAAGATTCTTGAAGGTATTAGCAATTATTTCACTGATGTAGATTCAGATTTAACTTATTCTTTCAGTGGAAATAATAATATAGCTATTTCGCATCAGAATGATTCATTTATCATTACTCCTAATCAAGGATGGGTCGGTGTAGAGCGAGTCACAGTAACAGCAAGAGATGATTTCAATGAATCTGTAACACAGGTCTTAGAAATAAGAGTCCAGGCAGGTTTTCTTTTTACTGAGAACTTTGATCATTCAGGAAGTCTTCCTAGCGGTTGGAATCAAACTGGTGGTTCATGGCAAGCAGTGAATTATTTTACAGATGATTATTCAATGAGAGTATTGAATCCTAGGATATCAAGAATCCAGAGATTAAACTCACAGTCTTTCGATTTGTCAGGTATTTATGAAGTTGAGCTTGCTTTTGATCAAGAAATGGATGTTCCTACAGGAGTTACTGCTGTTCTACAATATAGTTTGAATGGCTTCACTTACTATAATATTGAGAGTTTTACTAATTCTTTCATTGGACGATATACAGTGGATTTACCTCAGGTCGAAAATAATTCAAATGTAAGATTTAGATGGCAATATACTTCTACTACTCTTGCTTCTAATTACTGGAAAATAGATAATTTGCAGTTATCAGGTATTGTAGGAAATTATCTTCCTCCAGCTTCTGTCTCAAATTTAGCATTATTGGAAGTGACTAGTAATCAAGTTACTTTGCAATGGAGTTCTATTGAAAATAATTTCTTTAATCAATATGAGATTTCTATCATGAACACTCCTAATCTGAATGATCAAATTTCTCTTTGGAATGGAACTAATGATGAAGAGATGTTTTCCCAAGAAACATCTTCAACAAATATTTCAGGTCTCACTTCAAATCAAACATATTACTTTGCTATTAGATCTTCTGATGTTTCAGGCAATGTGTCTGACTGGTCTGAGATAATTTCAGCTACACCTAGTCAAGCTCCAGTGATAACTTTCACTACAGAAGAAGATTACTGGTTTGCTAATAGAAATCCAATAATATCTTTAGTTATTACTGATGATTTAATGATTGATGCATCGACAATAAGCTATAGACTTGATGCAAATAATAATAATCAATATGACACTAATGAAGACTGGACTTCTCTTGATAATTACCAGAATAGTTCTCAAATCCAGATAGATATACCTCTAGAAATTGCCAACGATGGACTTGCATATAATATAGAAGTTAGATGCAGTGATGCTCAAAACCTACTATATGCTTATTCTGGTTCTCTTGCTGAAGAGGGGATAGAAGATGACTTTAGCTTCAATGTTGATAGTCAAAATCCTAATAACCTAGAATCTCTTGTCACTAACCAAGTAACCGATGATTCAGTTATCCTTCAATGGGAAGCTTATTCTGAAGCTGATTTCATGGCTTATCAAATCTATTATTCAATAAATCCAGATATAGATTTTCAAGATAATTTATATTCTCAGGAAAATGAGCCTAATCTGGGAATATCTTCAACAAACTCTGTAATAATTCCAGAGTTAGAAACAGGCCAAAGGTATTGGTTTGCTATTGTAGTTATGGATAAAGCTGGAAATCAATCAGAGCTTTCTAACATTGTTACTAATGTTTTAGCTTCACAGCAACCACTAATCTATGATATCCTTCCTAATCAAGACCAAGCAGATTATTTCTTTAATAGCAGACATGTAGAATTGTCGTGTAGAATAAGTGATGCCTATGGGGTAGATTCTTCTACTGTTCAATACCGGATTGATGCAAATGGAAATGGCTTGTATGATCCTGATGAAGAGTGGATTGATGCAATTACTGAGAACCTAAGAAACACAAGAAATAATCAACAAAGCATGAATGATGACGGTGATTATGTGCTTGAAATAATGGTTCAGGCAAACTATCTTGAAGATGGGGAAGACCTAGCCTTTGAATTCAGAGCAAAAGATGTTAATGGCTATGGTTATTCCTATAGTGGCTCTGCTAGTAGCCAAGGTATTGCTGATGACTGGACATTAAATATTGATTCAATCTTTCCTCAAGAAATTACAAGTGCTCTAGTTGGCCTGGTTACTACTTCAACTGCTCAAATTGGTTGGTCTCCTTCTGCAGATAATAATTTCTTAGGCTATAGAATTTATTATGGTAATCAATCTCCTATAGGAAGTGATGATGATTATATCTCCTGGCTTGATTATCCAGTCTTAGCTAATCTTGGCAATGACTTGAATATCTTTGATGTTACAGGCCTCCAAGCTAATTCACAATACTACCTCAAGATTGCTGCTGTTGATATTGCAGGGAATATAACTTTCTCAGAAGAAGTAACATTTGCTACTACTAGTGATGCAAAACCTAATAGACCCGAAAATATCCAAATTACTTTCCAAAATGGTGATTTAATTCTTTCCTGGGATAGTGTTACTCAAGATACAGCTGGTAACACGATTGAAAATGTCATTTATGATATCTATGTCTCAGAAGTTCCACAGTTTGAACTTGATGGTTCTAATTATTATGATTCTACTTATGATAATCAATATATTTTCTATGGTATAGGTGATATTCTTCCTAAGATATTCTTTAAGGTTCAAGCTTACGCTGATTAATTAGTAGAGGCGTAATTAATACGTCTCTACATATAAAATAATTGACAGATTAATGACAAGCATCTAAAATGTAGATACTATAAAGGAGTATTTATGAATAGGATGATTGTCATTTTTTTGTTACTGTTAACTTGCTCAACAATGTGGGCAATAAATAATCTTGATATTGTTGATAGATTCACAGATCCCAAAGGTTTGGAAATTATTGGTATTAGAATTCCTGGAGGAAGACCACCAGAAAATTATGTAAGAAAAGAAGCTATAGATATTAATTCTTTAAGAACAAATAGGTCAATAGTAATTATTGATGATGTACCTGCCTATGACTGGTCTTATGGTTGTTCTGCAACTTCAGCAGCTATGATTGCTGCTTATTATGATAGAAATGGTTATCCTAATATTTACACTGGAGCTACTAATGGGGGGATTATGCCCTTGGATAATTCTGTTTGGAATGATTCATCAGGTGGTGAAGGTGGTGATGGTGAATGTCCTCTTAGTGCAACTCATCAAGGTATAGACGGTAGAACTAGCAGAGGTCATGTTGATAATTACTGGATTGAGTATGGCTCAGATGATCAAGACCCCTATATCACTAATGGATGGACACCTCATGCAAACGCAGATTGTACAGGTGATTTCATGGGGACTAACCAATCATATTGGAGTAATAGTGATGGAAGTACTAATTTCTATACTTATAATAATGGAGCTCCTTTGTATAGCTTCTCAGAATGTGAAGGGTATTCTCCTCCTAAAAAAGATGGAGGTTATGGTTTTGAACAGTTTATGGAATCGAGAGGATATGAAGTTAATGTAGCTTATAATCAAAAGATATACGGGTTTGAGGGTAACACCCTAGGTTTTACTTTCACACAATATATGGCTGAAATTGATGCTAATAGACCTGTATTGATTCATGTAACAGGTCATACTATGGTAGGCTTTGGTTATGATTCATCCAATCAAACAATCTATATTAAAAATACTTGGGATTATTCAACTCATACAATGACTTGGGGTGGAAGTTATGAAGGAATGACTCACTATTCAGTTACAGTATTAAATCTTCAAGCTGGACAAGAGGAAGTACTTGGAGATAGTTTTTCTAATCCTATATCCATAACAAGCTTGCCATATTCAGACTTAAAGAATACTAATAATTTTACTAATACAATTGGAAATAATTCTAATGATGTATTTTACCAAGTAGTTTTTGCTGATAATGTAAATAATGTGACTATTTCTACTAATGGGTCTGCTTATGATACTTACTTGCGAGTATTTGATAGCTCTCAAAACCAAATTTACTCTGATGATGATGGAGGTGAGGGAACTAGAGCTGAGCTTACTAATATCAACTTCTTAGCTAATACAACCTACTATATATGTGTTGAAGGGTATTCAAGCAATAATGGACAATATGAATTAAATGTGTTCTTACCTGGAGATAGCTTTAACTCGGCTATAGCAATAAATTCTATTCCATATAATGCATCAGGAAATACTAATTACTATGCTAATGATATTGGAAATAATGCTAACGATGTTTTCTACAAATATAATAGTCAAAATTCTTATAATAATGTCACTATTAGTTTGAATGGTTCAGATTATGATTCTTACTTAAGAGTTTATAATGTTGATCAAACTCAAATTCTTTATAATGATGATGGTGGCTATGGAACAAATGCTCAACTTACAGGAATAAGCTTTGAAGCAAACACAGATTATTTTATCTGTATTGAAGGTTTTTCTGCAAATAATGGTAATTATGTCCTCAATATTACAGGAGATATCTATATCCCTCAACCTAAAGCTGTGGAAAATTTAGAGATAATTTATCTTGAAGGCTCTATAATGCTGGCTTGGGACGCAGTTACGCAGGATACTGATAACAATCCATTAACTCCAGATTATTATCAAATTTATATAGCTGGAGAAGTTTCAGAAGAGGAATATGAAATTTACCAATCTGTTACAGAAGATTTTCTCACTATTCAAGTCCAAGACTTATCCTTTAATCCAGTATTCTTCAAGGTTACTGCTGTAAAAGATTAGGAAAAATTAATGTAGAGACGTATTGCGATACGTCTCTACATGATTATTAGATTCTAGTATGAATATCTTCAATTATTTTATTTAGATCTGTCTTCCTTTTATACAAGGCTTGTTTATTATTCTTATACACATTAAGATTATCTTCAAAAGTTTTCCTGTGATTACTTTTATAAATAACTCCTAAAGGATATGGTCCTTCTTCAAGAGCTTTTTCAAAGGATTTAACTCTATCAGAATTATCAAAATCATCAGGTAGATAATATGTATTGTCATTGAACCATTTAAAAGTATTAATCTTATTAAATGATACACAGGGTTGGAAGATATCAACTAGGGCAAAACCTTTATGTTGGATAGCTTGTTTCATAATTTCTTTTGTTTGTTCAATATGTCCAGAGAAGGCTCTAGCGACAAAGGTAACATCTAAAGATATGGCTAATGCTAAAGGATTCAGAGGTTTATCGCTAACACCAAAAATTTGCAAAGGAGTTTTCATTCCTAGACCTGATGTAGGTGAGGCTTGTCCCTTAGTTAACCCATAAATCATATTATCATTAACAAAGAGAGTGATATCCGGATTCTTTCTAGTAATATGCAGAAAATGGTTTCCACCTTCACCATACATATCACCATCGCCACCAAAAGCTATAACTGTTAATTCTGGATTACAAGCTTTTATTGCTGTAGCTGGAGGTAATCCTCGACCGTGGAGTCCGTGGAAGAAAGAAGTATTAACAAATTCAGGCATTTTAGCAGCTTGGCCAATACCTGAAACTAAGGTGACTTTATTCTCATCAAGTCCTAATTCTTCTAAGGCAGAAATTAGCTCATTCCGGATAGAGAAATTACCACAGCCTGGACACCAAGAAAAATCAATCTTCTTATCAAAATCAAATTTATTAGTCATTTTCTCCTCCATCAATTATTGCCTTAATCTCTTTGCTAACTTCTTCTACTGAGAAGCATCTCCCATTATATTTCAAGATTTTGTCAGTAATTTTGAAATCAGTAGAAAGTTGAATCAACTGAGCAAAATGACCTGTAACATTGTTTTCAATAACAATAACTTTGTCAGCAGTTTGTAGATAATCAATTAGATTTTCGGCTAGTGGATAAATCCAAGAGAAGTGTAAGAGGCTAATATCATCTCTTTCTAAATCATTAATAGCTTCTTTGATTATGTTAAAGGTTGAACCCCAAGCTACAATTAGAAACTTGTAGTTTTCAGGACCAATTAATTTAGGTTTTACAATATCTTCCTTGATAAGCTCTAGCTTATTTAATCTTTTCTTAGTCATCTTAACTCTAAGCTCAGCATCTTCAGTAATATGCCCACTTTGGTCATGCTCATTTGAGCCAGAGCAAACTTTTCCTTGTCCATAACCTGGAACACCTCTCGGAGAGATACCATTTTCGGTAAAAGCATATCTTTGATATTCTTTTGATGTTTCGATAATATGGCTTTCAATCTTAAGAGAATCAGTAGCAAAGGCAGGACAATTATATTTGCTATTCATAAAGTATTGATCTGTTAGAATAAAAACAGGTACTTGATATTTTTCTGCTAAATTGAAAGCATTCTGAGTTAAGATAAATCCGTCTTCTAAAGATGCTGGAGCTAGGATTATTCTAGGAAAGTCTCCATGTCCTGAATATAAGACTAGGTTTAAATCCCCTTGTTCAGTACGAGTAGCAAGTCCAGTTGCAGGTCCTGGTCTCTGTGCTAAATGGATAACCATAGGTGATTCCATCATACCACATAAGGAAATGCCTTCACTCATTAAGGCTAAACCACCACCAGAGGTTGTTGTCATTGCTCTAGCCCCGGCGTACCAAGCACCAAGAGCCATATTGATTACTCCAACTTCATCTTCTACTTGCTCAACTATTAAATCATAATTTTCTGAATAACAAGCCATGTTCTGCAAAACACCTGTTGCTGGTGACATAGGATAACCACATACATAATTACAGCCTCCAGCTAAAGCTCCAAGAGAGATAGCAGTAGCACCATCCATTATGAAATGCTCTTTGATATTGTTAGATTTTTCAATGTCAATATCAAGTGAAGAAAAACTCTGAGCTAAAGAATATCCTTTAGTTATTGCTTCTTTGTTTTTCTCTTGAATATCTTTGCTCTTCTTGGAAAAATACTCTAACATATATTTTTGACAGGACTCAAGTTCTACTTTGAGAAGTCCACAAATAAAGCCAGCTGCAACACTATTAGAAAAGATTGCACTTCCTATATCTTTAGCTAGCTGAGTAAACTGAACATCTATAATTGAATCATAGTCTATTTTATCTTTCTCTCCAATAACTATTGTATCAGAGGAAAATCTCTTTTCTAAGTGCTTTATTCCATCATTGTGAAGGGGGATAAGAATATCAATATGGTCAACAAAAGCAGGTTTTGAACTTGATGATATTCGGATTTCAGTTGAATTTATTCCTCCTCTAACTCGGGACATCAGCTCGGATGTAGAGAAATAGTTGTAACCACTTCTCTTTAAAAGATTTGACAAAATAGTTTCAATTGATTGAATACCCTGACCTGCTTGTCCAGCAAGGACTAGTACCAAGTTATCAACTATCTTACGTACCACTATACCTCCTAAACGAATATTTCTTTTATTATTACTTTTGAATTGACTATTGCATAAAGGTCTTTTTGGTCAAGTAATAATTCTATTAACTTCTAGTCTAATCAATATTTTTAATAAATAATAATAAAATCAGTTTTCCGCTTGACACTTTGTAAAGTTTTACTAATTTTTGCCTAAGAATCCAATTTTAGGAGAAATTTTATGGTTGAACAACGTATTAGAAACCATCCGGTCCTTGATATGCCGGAAATAAACGATTTTGTTACTTTTTATTGGAATAAACAACCACTTAGTGCTCGTAGGGGAGAAATGATTGCTTCAGCTCTCATGGCAAACGGCATCCGCGTCTTTGGACATCACCATGCAGACAATACTGCTCAAGGAATTTTTTGTGCTAACGGACAGTGTGCAAAATGTACTGTTATAGCCAATGGAATTCCAGTAAAATCTTGTATGACTGCTGTTAAAGAAAACATGATAGTAGAAAGTGCTGAAGGTTTACCAGATTTACCAACAGATATCAAACCTGTAGAAATGGCTGATATTGAAGAACTTCCAGCAGAAGTTTTAATTATCGGAGGAGGACCAGCTGGTCTATCAGCTGCCATTGAAATGGGTAAAAGAAATATCAAAGCTCTTTTGATAGATGATAAAGAAGAGTTAGGAGGAAAATTAGTTCTTCAGACTCATAAGTTCTTCGGTTCGCAAGCTGATTCGAGAGCAGGTACCCGTGGCAACGATATTGGTAAAATTTTAGCTGAAGAAGTAGCTCAGTATGAATCAATAGATATCTGGACAGAAAGTACAGTTTTATTTGTCTTTAGTGATAAAAAAGTTGGTGTTTTAAAAAAAGATGAATACAAAATCATAACTCCTAAATTCATTTTAAATGCAGCAGGTGCAAGAGAAAAGTTTTTAAGATTTAATGGAAACACCTTAGCAGGTATATATGGTGCTGGGGCTTTCCAAACCCTTGTAAATAGGGACTTAGTAAAACCTACTGAAAGATTATTCATTGTTGGTGGTGGTAATGTTGGTTTAATAGCTGGTTATCATGCTCTACAAGCAGGAATAAATGTTGTTGGACTTGTTGAAGCTGCTCCTTCCTGTGGTGGTTATAAAGTACACGCTGATAAATTACAGAGATTAGGTGTTCCTATTTATACATCACATAGTATCTTAAGTGCTAATGGAACAGAGACTGTAGAAGGCATTACCATAGTTGAAGTTGATGATAAATTTCAACAGATTCCAGGAACTGAAAAGTCATTTGCCTGCGATACCATCTTAATGGCAGTTGGCTTAGATTCTCTTGATGAATTTACTCAAGAAGCAGTACAGGCAGGACTTCCTGTAATGGCTGCTGGTGATGCTTTTGAGATAGCTGAAGCTTCTTCTGCTATGTTCAATGGTAAGATTGTTGGTTTAAAAATATGTAAAGAAATGGGCGCTGATGTAGAAGACGTTCCACAAGAATGGTATGATAAAGCAGATTTACTCAAGTCTCACCCTGGAGAGATTAAAGGATATAATTATAGTGATAAAGAAGAAGGTGTGATGCCTATTATTCACTGTTTACAAGAAATACCATGTAATCCATGTACTACGGTTTGCCCAGTAAACGCTATCAAAATTGATGATGGTGGTCTAATGGGAACCCCATATTATACTGAAAATTGTATTGGATGTGGAAAGTGTGTTACCATTTGCCCAGGTCTAGCCATAACTTTAGTAGATTACCGAAAAGATAAAGAACAACCACTTGTTTCTCTTCCTTATGAAGTAGGAAACTTTATGATTAAAGAGGGCGACATTGTTGAAGTAAACAATATTGATGGACTATCTCTAGGCCATTTCCCAGTCATAAGTGTACAGATGTTCCCAAAACAAAAAACTCAGATTGTAAAAATACAAGTAGATAGAGAGATTGCAAAGAAAGTTGCTTCTTTTAGAATCCAAGAAGAAGCAATTACAGCTCCATTAGATGAGGCTCTTGTTCCAAACATGGAAGATGATGGAATGGTCTGTTTGTGCGAACGTGTTAAAGTGAAGGATGTTAGGAATTTAATCAAGCAAGGTATCTATGATATCAATCAAATCAAGGCTATAACTCGTGCTGGAATGGGCCCATGTGGAGCAAAAACCTGTGATGTACTTATCAAACAAGTTATGAGACAAGAAGGTGTACCAGCTGACCATGTTGTTCCAAATACTAAAAGGCCAGTATTTATTGAAGCTCAGTTAAGTGTTTTTGCTGGTGGAAAAAGGGAGGAATAAATGGATAAAAATTATGATGTAATAATTATTGGTGCTGGTTCCGTTGGTGTTCCTACAGCTGTTTCTCTCTGTGAAAAAGGAAAGAAAGTCCTTGTTTTAGATGAATTAACAGGTCCAGGACAATCAAACAATAAGAAAGCTATTGGTGGAGTTAGAGCCACGCATTCAGATTATGGAAAACTCTCAGTTTGTAAAAGATCTATTGAGATTTTCTCAACTTGGAAAGAAAAACACAATTATGATATTGGCTGGAGATCTAATGGCTATTCTTATCCTGCCTGGAATGATAAAGATTCAGAAACTCTGCAAGCAATGGTAAGAAACTTGCAGGCAATGGGTTTAAATATCATGTGGATTCCAGCAGAAGAATATAATAAGTTAGTTCCTGGTATTAAAATGGAAGGACTAAGAGGCTCTACATTTTCTCCTGAAGATGGATCTTGTTCCCCCCTCATGGCAATGTCGGCTTTTCATAAAAGAGCAAGAGAGTTAGGTGCTGAATTTCATTTTAATGAAAAAGTTGAAGACTTCGAAATTGAAAATGGTAAAATAATGGCTGTTATAACTAATAAAGGTAAATATTCTTGCCAAGATGTAATAAATGCTTCAGGTAATAATGCTCGTGAAATCGGTAAGAAATTGAACTTAGATTTACCAGTATTTCCAGATAATCATGAAGCTGGTATTACAGAACCTGTAAAAAGATTCTTCGAACCAATGGTTATTGATATGAGAAAAGCTCCTGGTTCAGCAAACTATTATTTCTATCAAAACCATGAAGGTCAAGTTGTTTTCTGTATCACCCCTGACCCTCCAATTGTTGGTGTTGATAATCTATCTACTTCCGAGTTTTTACCTTTGGTAACTAAAAGAATGCTGGATATCTATCCACGTCTTAAATATCTTAAGCTAAGAAGAACTTGGAGAGGACAATATCCAATGACTCCTGATGGTTTCCCGATTGTGGGTAGAACTAAAGAATATCCTAACTTCATTAATGCAGTTGGTATGTGTGGACAAGGCTTTATGTTAGGTCCAGGTCTAGGTGAACTTCTTACTAAAATAGTTTTAAATGAAGTTACCGCTGACGATGAAAAACAATTAAAGTCTTTTGACCTTTATCGTGAATTCTCAGGAATGGAAGCATTTAAATAAAATTATTTAGAACATAAATATTCCCCTATATCCGTCTCTTTTGAGATGGATATAGGGCTAACTTATTTATCAATAAGAGGTTTAAGATGAATACAAATATTATCTGCGAGCTAGTGGTTGTAACTTACGATATAGGACCTAGTCTGTCTCCTTTCGTGGCTCAAGTTATTGATTTCATTAATCAAAATACCAAAGTGGACCATCTTCTAACTCCCATGGGATCAGTTCTTGAAGGGCAATACGATGATGTCATGGAACTAGTAAGAGATATTTTCTATAAATTTGCTCCTGATTATGAAAGATTGGGAATTACAATTAAAATAGATTTCAGAGCTTCTAAACAAGATAGAATAAGAGGAAAAGTAAAATCAGTTCAAGAGAAGTTGCGATGATCATAAATGTTTGGGAAAATTAATTCCTAATCATCTTCATCTTTTTTACTATTTCTACTCCTAGGATGTAAATTATTAACTGTTTTAGTTAAATCTGTCAAAGAAACATGAGTATATATTTCTGTGGTTGAGAGATTAGCGTGACCTAGCATTTCTTGAATAGCTCTCAAATCGGCACCATTGCTTAGCATATGAGTTGCAAAAGTATGCCTCAATGTGTGTGGTGAATAACCTTTTTTATGTCCTACAAGTTGCAAATATTGTTTCAGAATGTCAGCTAGTTCTAACCTAGAAAGTGGTCTTCCTGACTTAGATAAAAACAAGATATCCTTACTATATTTTGATATAAAGGAATGTCTGAGAGAAAGGTAGTTTTTCAAAGCTTCAATTGCTTTATTACCGATAGGGACTAACCTACTTTTGTTACCCTTACCAATAACTCTGACTATTTTTTGGGGGAAATCAATACTTTTCATAGTTAGAATAATCATTTCAGATATTCTTAAGCCTGAAGAATAGAATAATTCAAGAATAGCCAAGTTTCGCACTCCAAACTTTGAAGAAAGGTCTGGTAGTGATAAGAGATATTCCATATCTTTTTCAGAATAATAGTTAGGAATCTTTTTCTCAAACTTCGGATTCTTCATGGTTAAAGAAGGATTTTCAGGAATATAGTTTTTGGTAACACAATATTTGAATAAGCCTTTCAAGGCAGCTAATTTTCTGGAAATAGTACGATTAGAATTATTATGAACTTCATACAAGTATCCCATAAAATCCCTAATTATATGCCTATCTACATCCTTTAATAATAATTCATTATCATACCTATCATGGATAAACTCTTGGAATTGCTTTAAATCACGTTGGTAAGATTCTAGGGTGTTGAGACTTTTCCCTAAAGCTTTAAGGTAATGTAAATATTCATCAATTATTTCTTGCGTATCCATTTAATATCCTTTAGTAAATAAAGAAAAGCCGAATGGCTTCGGCTTTCTTGGATGTGATTTAGATATATGAGAGGAGGATAAGCTATTAAAATTCATTATAGCCAACAGGCTTATTATTAGTTCTAAATAACTTATCAACACAATCAATGTATTTTTTATTATCGATATCAATTAATCCATGCTTATAGGCTGAAGAAAATGATAAAGCTCCCATAAGGATTGAAGAGAATTGTGCTAAATTCATTTTTATACTAACATCAACCCTCTTAGTTTCATTAATAACAAATTTGCTATTTTCTAAATTATAAGTCAATATATATTTTTCTTTTTTAGGAAATAACTCATTTGTTAGGATTAATCTAATGATTACTTCATTATTCTCAAAAGCATTTTCTTCCAAACTTTCCATGAATTTAAGAGGGTTAGATATTTTATACATTAGCCCAGATTTTTCATAAGCTATGTTATGCCTAATCAGTTGATAAGATTCTTTTGATTCACTAACAGGATTGCTGATATAATGATAGAAATCTGTATCATAAGTAGTTATTTCGATTCGTTTTATCTGGTCAGATTGGGAATTAAAGAAAGTTGAAAACTGTTTCCAAACGTCAACACTTTGAAAAAAGATTTCTTTAACTATCATATCAAAAGAGCCCTTGTCATGAGGGTTTCTCTCCCTAAAAGAAAAAAACATGTATCCCTGAATTTCATTATCTTCTTTATAAATTATACACTTTAATTGAGGATTCCTTAACCATCCTTCAAATTCACCTTCTCTACGATACATTGCTCCATGCTGAGATTTGGTAATCTGGTTATAAAAATCGGTTATTTCTGATAAGTTTGACATGTCGGCAAAAGTTAAAGCATGAGTTTTTTTATATTTGGGGAAATATTTTGGTTCAAGACAATAAGTGTGAAGGCATGTTCCCATACCAAAACCCATCTTATGATAGAAGTCAGGTCTAAATGGATAAAGAACTAATAAATAAGTATCTTTTTCCTCATAGTAGCTCTCATAAAATTCAATCATTTGCTTGCATATTTTCTCTTTTTTATGTAATAAATCAACTGCTACCATACCAATTCCTCCTGCAGACAGCATTTGTCCACGAAAGTTCATAGTAAAGTCATTAGTTACAAAAACAGAAACTTGTTGACCTTGTAGGAACCCTCCCCAAAGACATCTGCTCTCATTAGGATCATTTATCCTGTCAAACCATTCGAAAGCTCTGTCTTTAGGAATTTTCATGTCGGGATAAGAATTTCCTAAAATTCTATAAGTAGCTTCGTAATTCTTCTTTGATAGTTTATTTATTCTTAATGTCATATTTGCTCCTTAGATTTTTGGGCAATAATCATAATAGCTCGAGCAGGTGAATAACCATGTTCACTCAAATGATTAACTATATTCTCTGCTTCGTCAAGAATACTATGAGGGATTTTTTGTGTAAGTCTATCTCTTGTTATCCTAATAGTATTAATATATGATTCAATCATTTTTGCATCTTTCGGGTTAGGGATTTCATGATTATAAATCTCCTTCTCAATAATATCAAAACCATTTGCAGTAATTAATTCTATGATCTTTTCACTTGAATAAGTATGATCATGATATCTCTTTAATAATCTATCAATATCAGCAAACCAATGGTGGAGCAATATGTGACTTTGCTGAGACTGACTTTGCCCAGAATCACTTGTCATTTCATTGAAGATTAAATATCCCTTAGGAGAAAGAATACGCTTGGCTTCTTTAAATACCCCAGGAATATCTTCAAAATGATGTAGAGAATTATTAAGAGAAATACCATCAAAGTAGTGGTCAGCAAATGGAAGTTCTTTAGCATCTAAATTGAGGAAAGAGACTCTTTTGTCATTTTTAAAGTTCTTTTCTGCTGCTTCTATACTTCTTTGACAAGTATCTACTCCAATAATTTCTTCAAGATCTTGGATTTGGTCTAATAAATATGGGATAAATTGACCAAGACCAGTTGCTAAATCAAGAATCTTCTTAATATATAAATTTGAGATTTCCATAATACTTCCTCTTATCTAAAAAAATAGTTGATGTATCAAAAGATTTTCCTTTTATCAATACCATATATGTTGTTCATCTCGATATCTTTGTAAATCATCATCATAATTAATTTCGCAATTCTTCTTCTTAGTTATAAACAAATCTCTAACAGCGAAAAAGAATCTATCTTTCAATCTCCAAAAAGCTAAAAACATAACAATTCCTTTACTTTTGATATCATCAACTATACTTATGGTTTAATAATGCAGATGATGATTTACTTGTCAAGAATTAAATTAAAAAATTTCATTTATGATTATAGAAGGTTCAGCAAGCAAATTATTTTAATTGGGGCAAAAATGTGAAAATTATTTAACTTGACATAAATAATTCTATAAATTTAATAGCTATAAAATTATATTTTAATAGTGCTCATAAACTAGTGATATTATTTATTTTAAGAAATCTTCATGTTGAGAAGGAGAAGCAAATGTATTCAAACAAAAGAGAAGGAATGGTCGCTAAATGCGGACTAGATTGCAGTATCTGCGAACTATATTTATGTAAAGATGAACCCAAATTATTTGATTACCTAATTTCTAAAGGTATCCCAAAAGACAACCTACCTTGTCCTGGATGTAATGCAAATGGCGGTAAATGTTCAATAATGAAAGATAAATGTGAGACATATGATTGTGCTAAAGACAAGGATGTGCGCTATTGTTTTGAATGTTTTGATTTCCCTTGTAGTAAATTGCAACCTCTAGCTCAAGGGGCAGATATCTATCCTCATAATTTAAAAGTCTTCAATTTATCAGTAATTAAAGGTTATGGTATAGATTATTTTTTAGAGAATTCTCAAAAAATCAAAGAATCCTATTATAAATCTTCATTTACTATTGGTAAAGGAGCAAAATAAATCATTGACAGATTCGCAAGCTTTAATACTTATGTTTAGGTGATAAAATACAAATATAAAGTATTAATAGATAAGAGAATAAACCTAAAATAATTGGGAGGAATAATGTCCGACATGAAGCGCGTTTATTTATTTGGCGATGGAAAAGCAGAAGGTAATAGCACAATGAAAAACCTTTTAGGTGGAAAGGGTGCTAACTTAGCAGAGATGAACTTGATAGGTGTTCCAGTACCTCCAGGATTCACTATCACAACTGATGTATGTACTGAATACAATCAAGTTGGCCAAGACAAATCTAAAGAATTATTAACAGCTGAAGTTCAAAAAGCTATTGAAAATTTAGAAAACATTCTTGGAACAAAATTTGGTTCAAGTGAAAACCCACTTTTACTTTCAGTTCGCTCTGGTGCAAGAATTTCTATGCCAGGTATGATGGACACTGTTTTAAACTTAGGATTAAATGATGATGCTGTAGAAGGCATTGCAAAAAGAACAGGTAATGATAGATTCGCATGGGATTCTTACCGTCGTTTTGTACAAATGTATGGCGATGTGGTTATGGATATGAAACCAAAATCAAAAGAAGATATCGACCCATTTGAAGAAATCATTGAATCTGTAAAAGAAGCAAAGAATATTGATAGTGACTTAGATTTAACTGTTGAAGATTTAAAAGAACTTGTTGCTAAATTCAAAGTTGCTGTTAAAGAAAATACAGGTAAAGAATTCCCTAACGATCCATGGGATCAATTATGGGGTGCAATATTTGCTGTGTTTGGTAGCTGGAATAATGATAGAGCTATCTACTATAGAAAAATGAATTCTATCCCTGGTGAATGGGGAACAGCTGTTAACGTACAAGCTATGGTTTATGGTAACATGGGTGAAAACTCTGCTACTGGTGTTGCTTTCACACGTGATGCTGCAACTGGTGAAAATATCTTTAATGGTGAGTATTTAATTAATGCTCAAGGTGAAGATGTTGTTGCTGGTGTTAGAACTCCTCAAGAAATTACTCTAGAAGGTTCACACAGATGGGCTAAATTAGCTGGTGTTACTGAAGAAGATAGAAAAGCTAACTTCCCTTCTTTAGAAGAAACTATGCCTACTGTTTATAAAGAGTTAAATGCAATTCAAGAGAAACTTGAAAATCATTATAAAGATATGCAAGACCTTGAATTTACTATTCAAGATGGTAAATTATGGTTACTTCAAACAAGAAATGGTAAGAGAACCGGTGCAGCTATGGTAAGAATGGCTGTTGAAATGGTTGAAGAAGGCTTCATTGATGAAAAAACAGCTTTATTAAGAGTTGAACCTAACAAATTAGATGAACTTCTTCACCCTGTTTTTGATAAAGAAGCCCTTGCAAGTGCTAAAACTTTAGCTAAAGGTTTACCTGCATCTCCAGGTGCTGCTACAGGAAAAATCTGTTTCTTCTCAGACGAAGCTGTAAAAAGATATGCTGCTGGTGAAAAGATTATCTTAGTTAGAATTGAAACATCTCCTGAAGACTTATCAGGTATGGATTCAGCTGAAGGTATCTTAACTGCTCGTGGTGGTATGACTTCTCACGCTGCAGTTGTTGCTCGTGGTATGGGTAAATGCTGTGTATCAGGTGTTGGTGCTTTAAAAATCAACTACCGTGAAAGAACCTTAACTATTGACGGTAAAGTATATAAAGAAGATGATTATATCTCTCTTAATGGTTCTACTGGCGAAGTTTATAATGGCAAAATCAAAACAATCGATCCTGAATTATCAGGTACATTCGGTAAGTTAATGGCTATTGCTGACAAATATTCAAATATGTATGTGAGAACTAATGCTGATACACCTAATGATGCTCTTGTAGCTCGTAACTTTGGTGCACAAGGAATAGGTCTATGCCGTACAGAACACATGTTCTTCGAAGGTGAAAGAATTAAAGCTGTTCGTGAAATGATTCTTGCCAACGATAGAGCAGGAAGAGAAGTTGCACTTGCTAAGATTCTTCCTTATCAAAGAGAAGACTTTGAGGGTATCTTCAGAGCAATGGACGGTTTTGGTGTTACTATCAGATTATTAGATCCACCTCTACATGAGTTTGTTCCTCATGAAGATGAAAATCAAAAAATCATGGCTGATGAAATGGGTATTTCAGTGCAAGCTGTTAAAGATAAGGTTGAAGAATTATCTGAATTTAACCCAATGCTTGGTCACAGAGGTTGTCGTTTAGGTAATACTTATCCAGAAATCACTGCTATGCAAGCAAGAGCTATCATTGAAGCTGCTGTTAATGTGAAGAAAGAAGGTGTTGATGTACATCCTGAAATCATGGTTCCTCTTATTGGAACAGTAGCTGAATTCAAACTTCAAGAAGAAATTATCAGAGAAACAGCTGAAACAGTATTTGCAGAAAAAGGAAGTAAAGTAGATTATATGGTTGGTACTATGATTGAAATTCCTAGAGCTGCTTTAACAGCTGATGAAATTGCAAAGAATGCTGAATTCTTCTCATTTGGTACTAATGACTTAACTCAAATGACATTTGGTTATTCACGTGATGATGCTGGTAAATTCTTACCTATCTATCTTGAAAAAGGTATCTTAAAAGACGATCCTTTCCAAAAATTAGATCAAACTGGTGTTGGTCAATTAGTTCAAATGGGTACTGAAAAAGGTAGAGCTTCAAGACCTGACCTCAAAGTTGGTATCTGTGGTGAACACGGTGGAGAACCTTCTTCAGTTGAATTCTGTCACGGTGTTGGTATGAACTATGTTTCATGTTCACCTTTCCGTGTGCCTATCGCTAGATTAGCTGCTGCTCAAGCTGCGGTTAAAAATCCTAGATAGTTTAATCTTAAATAATATATAGAAAGAGGGACTGAGAAATCAGTCCCTCTTTGTTATCTTCAATCTCAAGGAAGTGGGGAATTGAAAAACTAATGAAGTATCTTTGAAGTTATGTTACCATTTAAGGAGAACTAATACTCTCCCTAACTGGGAACTCGGGAATCCTGCCCGAACAACGTGTTAAAATACTCTCCCTAACTGGGAACTCGGGAATCCTGCCCGAACTACGTGTTAAAATACTCTCCCCGGTCTACTCGACCACCCCTCTCAAACGCTCTTACGAGCTGAAAGGGGATTGTTTGCTCTACCAGATTGACAAGAGATACTGGATTATTAGAATACTCTATCAATCAAGCTCCAGAGGAACGACATCTTTGTAGATTAAGATGTCACAGATATCTAAGATGTAACCTTAATATTTAGGTTCAATATTGCTTGATTGTTACTCTCTCAATAAATTCTCAATTAATCATAGAGATAGTAACAATCAAGGAATAAGTATCCCTTAAACCTGAATAATGCAGTAGACCTTTGTGAATAGCACTATATTATTCTGCAATCTTCACCTGAGATACGCAGCTTTAGCGAAATATTGTTAAAGTTTTACTACATTATCTCGGATAAAGACTCAGTCAAAACAATATCTTTTATCTAAAAATCATTTTCTGTTTGGATTAATTTTGCTATTTTATTTTTAGCAGGTAATCATAAGCTTGTTTGGGATGGAAAGAACTCTGAAAACCGAGAAGTTGCTTCTGGTCTATACTTCTACAGATTAGTGACTGATAAAAAGAAATTGACAAGAAAAATGATTTTGATGAAATAAAATTGATAAAATAACCATTACATTGCAGAGCTTCGCATGAGGCTCTGCAATCAAAAAAGGATACATTATGAAATTAAGATTAACATTGTTTATTATAGTTCTACTATTAATGAGTAAGTTAGATTGTGCTCAGTTAGAAGTAAATTTAGATGGCACTGCAGATTATACTTCCATCCAATCAGCAATTAATTCTGCCAACGATAATGATGTAATCTTAGTTCATCCAGGGCACTACATAGAAAGATTAAATACCAATGGCAAGGATTTAACCTTACAAAGTCTCTATGCACTAGAGCCTTTGCAAGAATATATCGATTCTACCATTGTTGATGGAAACAGGCAAGTATGTTTACGCATTGAAAATGGAGAAGATGTTACAGTAAATGGTTTTACTTTTTCTAATAATTATGATGATTTGAATGTCGTAGATACACATCAAATTGATACTTCAGGGGGAGGACTAAGGATTTTAGAAGAGGCACAGGTCAATATAAATAATTCAAAATTAATAAAGAATGTTTCGCGTTCAGGTAGTGGTGTTTATATAAGAGGACAGAATACCCATGTAACATTTAATAATGTCTTGATTACACAAAATAGAGGACTTTGTGGTGCTGGAATGCAATTAACCTCTGGTTCTCAAATTGAGTGTAATGACCTTAGAATATACAATAATTTCGCAATATACGCTATGGATATAATTGCTGGCAATTATAATGATTATGCTGGAACTCATATTGAACTAAGTCTTGGTTCAGCTCTTATAAATGAGATTGATAATTATTATGTCTTAGATGCAGGTAATTCATCTCCACCTTACGAAGCAGGTATTGGCAATGTAACAATCTCAGTTCAAGAAGCTTTTTTTCCTGAAATAGATCAAGATGTCTATGTATCTCCCTTAGGTTCTAATGCTAACTCTGGTCTTTCACCATCAGAACCTTTGCAGACTCTGGTTAGAGCTATGCAGATGATAAAATCAAATCCAGATAATCCTAATACTGTTCATGTAGCTCCAGGAACTTATTCCTGGAGCCAAAATAACCAAAGATTTCCTTTTAGTTTAAAGTCTAACACAAAGCTCTTAGGAGCAGGAATAGATCAGACTATTATTGAAGGCGAGAATGGTTTAGTTAATATTGGTGTAGCATATACTAACAATTTAGAATTTGGTGGAATGACTTTTCAGAATAGTAGCGGTTATAGTTATGCTCCTCTTTGGGGTGGAGGAGGTGATTATCAGATAGAAAACATAATCATCCAAAATAATAACTCTCACACTTATTCTGATCTTCAAGCCATGCTTTTAAGCGAAGGAACTTATTCCCTAACTAATATCATCATTCGTAACAACAAAATGTTCCATGGAGATAATTATGAGCTGGGAATATACGCAGTTAATAGTAACTTAGATATCAGAAATCTAATTATCACAGATTGCCAAGGCGAGGATGCAACTCTCTTAAACTACTATATAAACCAAGAACTTTATAGCGATTGTACCTTTGAGATGCATAATGCTCTTATTTTTGATAATAATGTTTTTACTGGTCCCGGGACTATCAGACCTGTTCGTATTAATCAGTCCTTTAATGAAGATTTTAGTATTTTAATATCAAACTCTACTATTGCTAATAATTATGGGAATCGACACTTCGCTGGGACAGTAGGTAATGCTAAAATTTACAACTCAATATTTTATAATCCTAACAGCACAGGTGATTTCGATTTGAGTAATTTTATTTTAGGACCTAATTGGGAATGGGTGACTGTTGAAAGTAGTTTCTACAATAATCTCTTCTATGTTGAATCTCCCTATATCTGGGTTGAGGAGCAAGTGGAGCAAGGAGATAACCTCTTTAGCACAAATCCTCACTTTTTAGGTGAATATGTTGACTCTTTAGATGTATCAGATGTTGATTATTATAGACTCTCAGAAAATTCACCATGTATAGATGCAGGATACGCAGACACAAGTTTTCTCAATAGTACAGACTTATTAGGTAATTATCGAATATGGGGAAATGCTGTTGATATAGGAGCATTTGAATACAACTCTGAGCCAGTTCATAATGAAGACAATGAGGTATCATCTATATCTGAGCCACAAATTTTAGTTTATCCAAACCCTGTTTCTCAAAGCAATAGTAAGGGGAGTTGCATGAGTAATATTGAATTTGTTTTACCAAAATCTATTAAAGAAAAACCTGTTCTAACAATATATAACCTAAAAGGGCAAAAAGTTAAAAAGATATCCCTGGAGAATAGTTATCAAGATCTGCAAAGACATGCAGGTCTTAAAACAAGTTACGATAATGGTCAATTATATTCTAGCAACTGGAACTTACGAAATGAGAATAATAAGCAAGTTGCCAGTGGATTATATATTGTTCAAGTAATAGCTGGAAGATATAATGCTACAGGTAAAATAATGGTTTTGAAATAACATCTTATATTCCTTAGTATTCTAGCTTACACAGACAATTCTAAGGAAAACAAAAAGATTTAATAATATAAGAAAGGTAGGGCAACAAACCTGCCTTATCCTTCCATAATATCCAGAAAAATGATGTTTAGATTGACAAATATCCTCTTAATATTGAAGTTGTTAAATATCAAAATTAGGGAATAAAATTTATGACAAGAAAAGAAATTACATCATTGATATTATTAGCTTTAGTTATTATTATAGCCATATATAAATTTGCCACTGTTGAATACGAATTTGTTGATAGTAAGTATTTGAACTATACTCCGACCACTCAAGGAAAAAGCTTACGAACAGAAATATATGTTTTAAGTGATAAGAAGAATGGACAAGAGATTACTAATCAAGCCTTTGAATATATGCAGGACCTTATTTATAAATTTTCAGAAGACTATGGCCAAAGTATTGTATATCGAATAAATCATGCTAATGGTGAACAAGTTACAATTGATGAGGATGTTTATAAGCTTCTTGTTGAAGCTGAGAAAATGTATAGACTTACTCAAGGACAGTTTGACATAAGCATAAAACCTGTTTATGATTTATGGGATTTTGATAAAGTTGAGAGGGGAAATTCAGATTTTAATGCTAGTTTAATTCCAGATTCTATGATGATTCGAGAAAACTTAGCCTTAGTAGATTTCTCGAAAATTGAATATACTCAAGAATACATAAAACTTCCAGCAAATATGCAGATAACTTTTGGAGCAATTTCAAAAGGTTATATCATAGATAAAACAGTTAACTTCATTCTTGAAAAAGGTGCTAAAGCAGGTTATGTGGACCAAATTTCCTCAATAAAATATTTCGGTGACATTTCACGAAAAATAGTTTTAGGAGTTCAACATCCACGTAAATCATCTGATGTTATTGCTGAACTAACTAATTTAAATGGTATGGCTATAGCTACATCTGGTGATTACCAACAATTCTTTGATGTAGGCAATGTCCGTTACCATCATATCTTGAATGCTAAAACTGGCTTTCCTTGTCATCAAAATGCTTCTGTAACTATCCTAGCAAAAAGTGCTTTTGAAGCAGATGCATTATCCACAGCTATCTTTGTTCTAGATAGTGATACATCAATACAATACTTAAAAACTCTTGATACAACTGAAGCGATAATTTATACAGATACTTATGATGAAGTAGGGAAAACTTGGGAAGCTACTTCGATTAAGACCCAAAAAAATAAAAATTCCAAGGGAATAGATTACTACTTATATAACGAATTTATTGATGGTGAATAATGAAAAATACAATTGATATACAAAATTTAAATGATACACGTAAAGTAACAATTGATAAAGTTGGTGTTAAAGGGGTAAAATACCCAATAATAGTTGAAGATAGAGCTAATGAAACTCAGCATACAATTGCTGATCTTGATATATTTGTAGAGTTACCTCACCAACACAGAGGTACTCACATGTCTAGATTTATCGAAGTATTAAATGAATATCACCAGAGAAATGTAATTTCAGAAATAGAGAACTTTGTCCAAGAGATCAAGAAAAGGCTAGATGCAGATTCTGCTTTTGTTAACATAAATTTCCCTTATTTCATTAGTAAGGCAGCACCGGTATCGGGAATTACATCATTGATGTCTTATGATTGCTTTTTTATGGCTTCGCATCAGGATGATTTTGAGATGAAAATAGGTGTCAAAGTTCCTATAACAACTGTCTGCCCTTGTTCCAAAGAAATTAGTGAATATGGAGCACATAATCAACGCTCTATTGTTACAGTAATAATTAAGTATTCAGAATATGTATGGCTTGAAGAAATAATTGATATTGTTGAGGCAGCAGCTTCATGTGAAGTTTATTCTCTTTTGAAGCGTTCTGATGAGAAATATGTTACTGAAAAAGGATATGATAATCCTAAGTTTGTTGAAGACATTGTGAGAGATATTGTTGTTGAATTGAAGAAAGACCAAAGAATCCTTGAATATAGTGTTGAATCAGAGAATTTTGAATCTATTCATAATCATAGTGCTTACGCTTCAGTTACTGGAGGGAGAGAATAAGAGATGATTAAAAGTCAGGTAAAACATTATTTTCTTGATAACGGACTGAAAATAATTGTAGCAAAGGATAAATCTAATCCCATTGTTAGTCTACAACTTTATGTCAAAGTAGGTTCAGTACACGAGAAGGCTAGTGAATCAGGTTATTCCCATTTGATGGAACATTTAGTCTTTAAGTCCACAAGTAAATACCCAGATAATAAGTTAATGGAAAGAGCTTCATTTTTAGGTGCTAACATTAATGCTTATACTGAGTATGACTCTACTTGTCATTACTTAACCCTTCCTGCGAAATATCTGGAAAACGGCTTAGAATTGCTGTCAGAATTGGCTATGAAAGCAAACTTTTCTGATGAAGAATTTACTACGGAAAAGAAAGTAGTAATCGAAGAGCTTAAACAATATGCAAATGACCCAGAAGAAGACTTTGTTGAGAAAATACCTCTCTACTATTTTGCAGAATCACCTTACCATAATCCAATAATTGGCCATTTAGATAATTTAGAAAAATCTAATCCAGATGACTTGCGAAGCTTCTATCAAAAATATTATAGAGCAAATAATTGTTTCTTGGTCATCAGTGGTGACTGTAAATTTAATTCTATAAGAAGTATAGTCGAAAAGTACTTTGGTGACATGCAGGCTAATGCTAAGTTAGAATTTAATACAAGTCCTAATATCTATAGCAAAGGATTTTCTACCCATACTGTGGTTAATAAAGAATTGAGTCAAGAAATCCTAGCTTTTGTTATTCCTGAAATAAGTGAAAAGACTAAAGATGGTTTAGGTTTATCATTACTTACAAAGGGTTTTGCTATTGGTAAAAATTCCAGACTTTATAAAAGATTATATATCAAAGAACAGCTTGTCACAAGTATTCAAGTTCAATCAATCTCAGGTCACTATGATGGTCTTTCAACTATTCTAATAGTGCCAAAATCTAATACCTGTTTAGAAGAAATATGTAGAATATTTATTGAAGAATATAATCTTATGAGAGTCCAAGGCTTGACCTATGAAGAACTGAGAAAGATAAAGGTTGAACAAGAAAATGGTTGGAAATATGCTTTCGAATATGTAGAGAACTTGGCATCTGTTCTAGGTATTGAAGAATTAGATTCAGGTTATGAAAGTATACTTCGTTATCCTGTAAGATTAGCTTCTCTAGATATTCAACATATCTTAGGAGTTGCTAATAATTTTTATACTTTAGATAATTTGAAAATTATGCATCTTGGAACAAAGAATCACTTTCTTGATAAGATAGAGAAAGATATAAAAAATAGGGTTCATGAAGAGATTGTCTCAAATGAGAATAATAATTATATGGAGTATACTTGCAGTAATGGACTTAAACTAATCATGAAGAAAGTTATTGGTAAGCCAACTGTTGGAATCTCTCTTACCAGGAAAATATCACAGCTTTGTGAACCTCTAGATTTAAGGGGAATCAATTTCTTCACCCTCGCTTTGATGCAATTTGGGACAAAGAAGTTATCTTATGAGGAAATAGTTGATTATTGCAATCAAAGAGGAATTAATCTCCATGTTCATAATGGTATCGAAACTTCAGGTTTCAAATTGAAATGTTTTGGTGATTATATTTCTGAAGCTCTGGAACTCCTAGCTGATTTGATAAGCCAACCTCAATTTCCAATGCACCATTTGAACAATATAAAACAATCAGTAAAATCAAATTTAAGAAGAATTCATGACTTTCCTACCAAAGATGCTGTTAAAAAGTTCAATCAATTTCTATTTGGAAGAAATTCTAACTTGATTAATAAAACTGGGGAACTTTCTGATGTTAGAAAGATTACTAGAAAAAGAATAAAATCTTGGCATCAAGAATTTTTAGATCTATCTAAAATGTCATTAGTTGTTATTGGTGACATTCATTTTGATAATATTATTAGAAGTGTTGAGAATACCTTCAATTTTCAATCCTACCACTCTGAGCTTGAAGAAAATATCATTTTCAATACTCCTCTGAAGAAGAAGCATGTTTTTGATTATGATAATGATCAATCAATTATTCATATTGGAGGATTTGCCTGTAAAGCTAATGACTACCGTCTGAATGTAGCTTTTCATGTTCTATCACAAATTATTGGGGGAGATATTAGTTCTCGTCTATTTAATGAATTAAGAGAAAGACTAGGTTTAGCCTATAGTGTAGGATTTGATTTTACAGCCCTATCCGAACTTGGTTTCTTTGCTAATTATGCAATAGTTGATAGAAATAGGGAAGATGAAGCTATTGCATCTATGAAGCAAATCATGAAAGATATTATTATGAATAATGTCAGTAAAGAAGAATTAGAACTGACTAAGAATTATATAAATGGGCAAAGACTTCTTGATGATGAAAGTGTTTCATCGCAAGCTTCATCCCTAGGTATTCTTTCGTCTTTGGGTTATAGCTATGACTTTTATCTAAACAGAGAAAAACGTCTGCAAAATGTTACTTTTGACGATATTGCTGAATTAGCTGAAACTTATTTTACTAACTCTAACCTCTATACTCAAATTTATAGGTAATAGTATGTTAACAATAGGCCTTGATATAGGATCTACAACCAGTAAAATAGTTCTTTTTGACCATGTTGCTAATAAGATTGTTGATTGGAACTATACAGCAACAGGTGTAAACCCTAAAAAAACAGCAGAAAAATTATACTCAGATATCTTAGTAAAAAATTCTTTGAACAAAGTTGATTATCTTGTTTCTACTGGATACGGGAGGAAACTTGTTGATTTTAGAGATAAAATTTCCTCAGAAATAATTTGTCATGCCAAAGGTTTAGCTTTCTTAAATCCTGAGGTAAGAACAGTTATCGATATAGGTGGGCAAGATTCAAAAGTTATAGTTCTTGATGATAATCAGAAGGTTGTAGATTTTGTGATGAATGATAAGTGTGCTGCAGGTACAGGAAGATTCTTAGAGGTTTTAGCTACAATATTAGAAACTTCTGTAGAAGAATTATCTGATTTAGCTTTTCAAGCCCAAGAAGAGGTGGATATCAACTCTACATGTGTTGTTTTTGCAGAATCAGAAATTATTGGGATGATTGCCAAAGGTTATTCCAGAAATACAATTATTAAAGCTGTACATAAATCAATTGCCAGAAGAATAGTTAATCAAGTACATTCTCTAAACTGGAATAAGCCTCTTGCCTTCACTGGAGGTGTTTCATTTAATAAATCTATGAAATCTATTTTAGAAGAAATGTTAGATGCTCCCATCTACACATACCAAACACCAATAATAACCGGAGCTCTAGGTGCTTCATTAATTACAAATAATATTTAGGAGATATAAAATGAATAGTAAAAGTTACTCAAATGTCGTGAATTCTATAGGATTGCTTGCTCTTCTTCTAGGGGTATTCTTAACCTTTACATCTATTAAAACAGATTTAGATTCTTATAATATGGAAAAAGATTCTTATAATAGTCAGTATCAACAAAGTAAAGACATGATTCAACAAACACTTGATTATAAAAATGGGATTGGAACAGAAGACTTGTCTCCAGAAGACTTAATGTACTTAGAATCTCTTTCAGATTCCACTATTGCTTCTTATAGCATAGAATTAGAAAGTGAGTATGAAAAAGGTCTTACTGACCTCAAATCAGGCATGTGGGACAATATTGTTACTTCTTCAGGAAAACAAGTTTCCTTAATACTTCTAGGTATTGCTTTAATCTTTGTAGCTAAAGGACTAAAAAATCTAGAAACAAAAGAATAGTTTTTTCAAGACATTTCTATAGCACAAAAAACTGATATTTAAAGAGTTTCAATTGAAAGTCATTAATTAAATATCTAATTTTTGTGCTTTTTATTTTCTTTGAACAAAAAAAAATAAATCTAGTTTTAGTAGTAATCATAAGCTTATTCTGACCTTTTCAAGAGATTATATTTTTATTATGAAAATTTTATTTGACTAAATACCCAATCTAGCTATTATGTGCATAGATAAAAACTAAGATTGGAGAGAGATATGAAATACAAAAATTATGTTTTAATTGTTTTGCTTACATTATTGCTCATAACCTTTGGTTGTGAAAATTCAGCAAAGAACAATAACAACAATGCTCAAGAAGCAGAATTTGCTGATTTACAGATTGAAGATAATTTTGACTTTTCTACCATTGAAAACGTCAATGTTGAATTAAGAGTTTCCAATGGAAATAATGATGGCGTCGCTAAAATACCGTTCAAGATATATGATAAAGATCCACAAGATGGTGGTAGATTATTGGATTCAGGTATTACTAGTAGTAATGGAGTACTTAGTTCAAAAGTAGTTGTCCCATCATATCTTAAGACATTATTTGTTGTCGGTTATATGAACACTATAGAAATACCAATCAGAGATGGATATGCTAGTCATGAATATGGCTCAAATGCTTTCAACTCTTCTAGAGCTAACAAAGAAGTTGTTAGTCCTGAGAAATCTACTCTCGTTTATCTTGATACCTACAATGTTGATGGTGTTCCAAATAATATGACTTTTGAAGCAGTCCCTGCTGGTTTCTTAACAAAAGTGAATGATGCTCTTCCTGAAAGAGTTTCAGTTCCAGATAATAAACCACATTATCTATATCCAGCAAATCAATTTAATGCTGTTATCATTAATGAAACTGCTGATTTATGGATTACTTTTGTTCATGAAGGTGCAGGTCACAAAAATGTCTTTGGTTTCTATACTTTTGATATAAATAATCCACCTCAATCACCAGATGATATAGATGAAATCACAGTTGTATTCCCTAATGTTTCTATGGTAGGAAGCGGTGGAGGATTGGTTCCTGGTGATAAAGTACATATTGGTGAATTTGAGCCTGGTACCGTTGTAGCTTGGGTCTTAATGGCGAATGGTTGGTATAATGGTTCTCCTCATATCGTAACAAATACTTGGTATTCTGATAAAGAGTTAAACTACACAGGTTACCAACAAAGTGTTCTTTTCTGGGATGATGAATATGATAAACTTGTTGTAGGCTTTGAAGATTTAATGTTCAATTATGGTGATGATGACTTTAATGATGCTTTATTCTTCGTAACAGCTGGACCAAGTTCTTCAATAGATACATCTGAAATTACCCCAATAGGTGTACCAAGTGATGATGATGGTGATGGCGTACCTAATATGTTTGATGATTTCCCTCAAGACCCTGAAAGAGCTTTCCAAACTAATGACCATAGTATGTCTACCTTGGCTTTTGAAGATTTATGGCCTCAAAAAGGTGATTATGACTTTAATGATATGATTGTTGATTATAATATCTTCTATCATAAGAATGCAGATAATGAGATTAAGAATGTTATAACTGAGTTCGAATTAAGAGCTGTCGGTGCTAGATATAGAAATGGTTTTGCTATAGAATTTCCTTTCCTAACTTCTAATGTTGAATCTATCACTATTATCGATGGTAACGACCCACTTACTTACTCAAGTTACATATCAGATGAAAACTTTGACCCACAATTAGAAGCTGGCTTAAATGCTACAGTTGTCTATATTGATAATACTCAAGATTTAATTCAGGCAGTTGGTGACAACTTTATCAATACTGAAAGAAATGTCCCTTATCAAGGTTCAGTGAAAATAGCTTTAGATATCAAACTTACTAATGCAGAAGATATTTCAACATGGCAATGGAATGCTCCTTTTAATCCATTCATTTATGTTGATAGAGTAAGAGAGCATGAGATTCATCTAGCTGATTACCCTCCAACTCCAACTGCAGATTTATCTTTATTTGGACTTGATGATGACTCTTCTGTTGTTAGTCAAAACAGATATTATAAGTCTGTAGAAAACCATCCATGGGCTCTTAATATTGCTGAAAGTTGGGACTATCCTTACGAGAAAAACAAAGTAACAGGTGCTTATCTTCTATTTAAAGAATGGGCAGAATCTTCAGGTGCTCTTTATCCTGATTGGTATAAGGACCTACCAGGCTATAGAAATCCTGAAAGAATATATGATGAAGATTAATTAATGTGAGAGAAGATGGGGGACTTACAGTCCCCTATTTTTTTATGAGAAAATATTTTGTAATTAGTAAAAACTTGATTAAATTATATAAATAAACACGCACATAGGAGATAAAGTATGAAAATTAAACTAATACTTAGTATATTAGTAGCTGGTTTGCTACTATTGAGTTTTGGCTGTAGTGATGACAATAATAGCAAAACCCCAGTAGATTTTGAAGAACTTCAAATCCAAGAAGATTTTAATTATTCAACTACTGAACTAGTAACAATCGATATTAAAGTTCAAAATGGGGAAGGAGAAGGAGTTGCTAATATACCTTTTAAAATATATGATAAATCTCCTGAAGAAGGCGGTAAACTATTAGATTCTGGAGCTACAAACATCTCTGGTTCTGCAGTTTTTAAAACAACATTACCAACCTATCTTACAAGTGTCTACGTTATGGGTTATATGTCTTCACTGGAATTGCCAATAATTAATAGTAGTGTTAATTATACTTTTGGTGATGGGCTTTATGATAAATCAAGAATGGATAAGAAAGCAATAAGTCCAGCAAAGACTGATTTAGAATATGTTCTTCCTTATAATGCTGAAGGTGTTCCAATAGGTATGGAAAGAGATAATATTCCAAGTGAATTTTTAGCTAAAGTTGATGCTACTTTACCTGAGAACATGCCAGTTCCACAATTTCATCCTACTTATTTAGAAGATGGAAATCAGCTAAATGTATTAGTTATAGACCAAGCAGCAGATGTGTGGGTAACCTTTGTTCATGAAGGTGCAGGACATAAAAATTCTTTAGGATATTATACTTATCAAGAAGGTAATCCTCCTCAAAGTAGAGATGATATTGATGAGATTAAGATTCTTTTCCCAAATGTTTCTATGGTTAATAGTGGAGGTGGTCTAGTTCCTGGTGATAAGATATATCTTGGAGTTTTTGAACCTGGTACAGTAATTGGTTGGGTTTTAATGGATAATGGTTGGTTCAGTGGTGGAGCTCATTTAGTAACTAATTCATGGTTCTCTAATACAAATCTCAATCCTGATAATAATCAACAAAGTATTTTAGTTTATGATGCTGAATATGAGAAATTACTCTTTGCTTTTGAAGATTTGGTCTTTAGTGAAGGAGATGATGATTTTAATGATGCTGTTTTTTATGCAACTGCTAATCCTATCGAATCTATCGATCAGTCAGATATACAACCTATTGATACCCCAGATGATGAAGATGAGGATGGAATATCTGATACATTTGATGATTTCCCTCAAGATCCAAGCAAGGCTTTCCATACCAATGATTATGCTAACTCAACTCTAGTATTTGAAGATTTATGGCCTCAAAAAGGGGATTATGATTTCAATGATATGGTAGTTGATTATAATATGTTTTTCCATAAAAATGTTAATGGCGAAGTTACAAATTTAATTACTGAATTTGAACTAAGAGCTGTAGGAGCACGAAAGCAAAACGGTTTTGCTGTAGAGTTCCCATTTTCATCAGATGCTATTGCAGAACTTGTCATAATTGACGGTTCTGATACTTTATCATACTCCAATGTTATATCTGATGCAAACTTTAGTCCTGCACTAGAAGATGGAGATAATGCAGTGATTAGATTTATCAATAATACTAATGACCTAATTTCTCAAAACCAAAGTGGATTTATAAATACAGAATCAGGTGCAAGTTATATTGAACCAGTTAAAATTGCTTTAAATATAGTTTTTGAGAATCCACAAAATTTGAACAATTGGCAGTGGTCTATTCCATTCAATCCTTTTATTTTTGTGGATAGGGTTAGGGAACACGAAGTTCACCTTTCTGATTATCCACCAAGTGATTTAGCAAATTTAGCTCTTTTTGGACTTAACGATGATAGTTCTAATATTAATCAAAATAGATACTATAAAACAGTAAATAATCATCCGTGGGCTTTGAATATTGCTGAAAGTTTTGAATATCCTTATGAAACAAAGAAGATTAACCATGCTTACCATAAATTCCAAGCCTGGGCTGAATCTTCTGGTCAATCTTATCCAGATTGGTATCTCAACTTACCTGGCTACAGAGATGACCAATTAATTTACCAACAACCTTAACGTAACTCCTTGTTTGTTGAAAAGAGCTCTTGAAAAAGAGCTCTTTTGTTATTCTTTTGTTAATATCAGCTGAATCCTATTTTTCTCAATATCAAGATTTTTTACAGTTACTTCAATTAATTGTCCAGGTGGATATTTCTTAAACATCTCATTCTTGGAATTAAAATTCGAAACATGTACAAGTCCGTCAGTTTTACCTCCTAAACTGACAAATAAACCAAAGTCTGTTACATTCTTAACTTGACCCTGCCAATGTGAACCTACATGGAAATCTTCAATCGAAGGTAATTTATTCTCAAGTTTTACACTTGGTAGTGATTCTCTTGGGTCAATATCTCTTTCTGCAATAGCAGAGTATATAAAATCAATATCATGTTTTGATAAGCCTGGACATGTTAAATTTTGCTTAGGGACTTTATGAAAAATACTTCTAAGTTCTCTATAGGAGATATCTGTTATTTTTTGTTTGAATCCTAGGGAAGCTAGGAGTTTATATGCTTTAGGGTAATCATCAGGATGAATAATTGTATTATCTAGAGGATTTTTTGAATTACTAACTCGACAGAAACCTGAAGCAAGCTCAAAGGCTTTTGGACCGAAACCTTTAACCTTCATAAGCTCTTTCCTACTAGTAAATCTACCAAGTTCTTTTCTATATTCTACTATATTTTTAGCTACAGAGGGCGAGATTCCTGAAACAAATTTTAGCAAGTAGGGAGAAGCTGTGTTTAAATCAACCCCTACATGATGCACGAGAGAAGTAACTTCAAAGGCTAGTGCTTCTGAGAGTTTCTTAGCATTGATATCATGTTGATACATACCCACTCCGATAGATTCAGGTGGTACTTTAATCATCTCATCTAGGAAAGAAAGAACTCTTCTTGCAATTGAGATAGCAGATCTTATGGTTAAATCTAAATTAGGAAACTCCTCTTGCGCGATTTCAGATGCTGAGTAAACTGATGCTCCTGACTCAGAGATTATAGTAAATCGTGTGGGTAGATTATGGTCATGAATTAACTCTGCAACTACCTGTGTTGTTTCATAGGAAGCAGTACCATCTCCAATAGCTATTACATCGACTTTAAATTTCTGAATGAGATTAAGTAAAATTTCCTTACTTTCCTTAACTTTGTTCTGAGGTGGAACAGGGAAAATTACATCTTTGGCTAAATAGTTGCCAGTTTCATCAATAACAGCAATTTTACAGCCTGTTCTAAAACCAGGGTCTATGCCCATAACAGATTTTGCTTTAAATGGTTTTCTTAGCAATAGTGATTTGAGATTATTAGCAAAAACCTCAATCGACCGATTCTCTGCCTGGTCTGTAAGTTCATTCATTATCTCACGATATAATGAAGGTTTTAGATTGCTAGAATAAGCTTTTTTACTTGCTTGAATAAGTTCTTGATAATAGGCAAGATTGGGATTAATTCTAAGGATTCTTTCTATCTTATAATTGATATCAATATCCAATTCAAGGGATGCAGTAAGGACCTTTTCTTTGATCCCACGATTAATTGCTAAGATTTGAAATGATTCTAAATATTTGATTGGTTTCCTAAAATTATAGTAATTTTCATAGATTTTTTCAGCATCTACTTGTTCAGCTTTAACTCTTTCTACAATAATAACTGCTTTTTGCTTGTAGATATCAATTAAAGCTTTGCGAAGATATTGATTGTTGCTAATATCCTCAATAATAATATGTAAAGCATCATTAATGATTTCAGTTTTGTTTGAATATTTATTACCAATAAATCTACTGAAATCTCCATCCCGTTTTTGTTTGAAATATCTAAGCTGATCTGCTACTTCTTCCAGGCCGTTTTCACGTGCAATCATAGCCTTTGTTTTTTGTTTTTTCTTATATGGTTTATAGAGCTCTTCTAAAGTGGAAATCTTATCAGCTTCTTCTAAGAGAAGTTTGATTTTAGGATTTAGAAGCTGTCTTTCTATTAAAATTCCTATTATCTCGTCTCGTCGGTTGTCTAGTTTTACAAGTTTCTCATATCCTTCTAAAATAGCCTTAATATCAATTTCATTTAAATAAGAAGTCTGTTCTTTCCGATACCTAGCTATAAAAGGAATTGTATAGCCTTCTTCTGTTAAGCTAATAACAGTTCTTATCTGATTTTCACTGAAGTTAGTGATTTCTGCTAATTTCTTATACATTTAATAACTCTTTCTTCATTCTAAGGTAACAAGAAATAGCGGCAGTTCCAATTTCAGTAAAATTATTATTTCTTATGAAACTTTCTATTTCCTTACTAGGAATGAATCTTATTTCTGAATGTTCGTTATAGTCGCATGCTAAGTGCAAGTTTTCTTTAATTTCTGTTGATGTCAGCTCAGTTGTAGTATAAAGAAGAAATTCTGGCTTCTTGAAAGTCAAATTTTCTCCTAAACCGAGACATAACATTTTATCAATACAGGTTAAATTTAGCTCTTCTTCTAGTTCTCTTCTCATTACTTGAAAAGGATGGTTAACTTTATCTTTAAAATACTCAAGAGTTCCACCAGGGATATGCCATTGGCAAGTGCCTTCAGCCAAATGACTAGCTCTTTTACCAACAATAATCATGTCATCAGAAGTATGAACTATGGTGCAAACTGCAAGAGTGTTAGCTAAATCTGCTTTAGCTAGAATAGAAGCATTTCTTATATTAGTCCCATAATAAGATTTATAATCGCTTTCATAATAATAAATCTTGAGTTTATTTCCTTCTAATTTATAAGATTCCAAACATGAAACAGGACCATTGAAAATGAAGATATCTTTATTCAATGAAACTTTCTTCCATTCTTGGTCAATCATTCTTTGAACCAAATTAGGATATTCTTTCTTTTGGTGCAAGTCATGTAAAAGGATATTACCCTCGGTAAAGATTCTTTCTAGATGAATTAGGTAATCAATCCCTTGCTTCTTCATATTTCATCATCAGAATCTTGATTTCTTTTTGCACTTTTGTGATAGTATCTTTCTTTATCCGAAGGTAAGATTATTACAAATTCTCCCTTAGGTAATTCAGAAGTCATAATTCTCATCTCTTTAATAGTTCCTTCAAGAAATTTTTCTTCAGGTTGGGTTAACTTATAACCTAGCATTATTTTTCTCTGTCCACCTAAAACAATTTCCATATCCCTAAGGACTTGCTTTAACCTATAAGGGGCTTCTAAGAAAATTAAATCTAAATTGGTCAGCTTTTGATATCGTCTAAGAGCATTTCCTCTTTCTTCTCTGTTAGCAGGAAGGAATCCACAATATTGAAAAGAGTTCAGTCTAAGTCCACTTATCATTAACATAGCCATCAGAGAAGAAGGACCAGGAATTGGATGTACTGGAACACCGTTATCATTACAGCGGTGAACCAATCTATTACCTGGATCAGCAAAAAGAGGAGTACCTGCATCAGAAATTAAAGCTACCTTCTTACCTTCTAAAAATATCTTGTTAAAAATTTCATCTTCATCCTCTTTATTACTATGTTCATTCAATAACATAATCTCTTGTTTGATTTCATAATGACGTAATAATCTACTTCCTGATTTTCTTTCTTCACAAACCACAAAATCTACATCTTTAAGAACTTTTAAAGCTCTTAAAGTAATATCATCCCAATTTCCTATATGGGTAGCAACAACATATAAACATGAATTACTCATAATATTCCTTTTAACTTAAGTTTTGTTATATTTATCTATGAAACTTATAATAATTTTCTAGATTTTTCATCGAACTAATATCTTTTGTGCTTGCTTCTTCTCGATGTCTTATCATTATTATTAACTAGAATTTTATATCATGATATTATTTTAAAAACATGAGATATATGTCCATTCATTTTTTTTAAGAATAGAGGTAAGTCGATAAGAGACTGTTCAATCCTCAAGCCACCCTCCTCAGTAGCTTATCCTTAAAGAAGTCGATAATATTGCACATCATTAAATTTCTTTTCATTTTACAACAATTGTTTATTGGTAAAATAACCTTTTGTCAGTGAGATATTAGCCTCTTCTGTCGGACGGTGGAGATTTCCTCCGCTACTACATAATAAAAGACTCACCACAAAGACACGAAGACACAAAGAAGAAATAAGATATTAGCCACGGATAACACAGAATACACAGAAAAGAACAGCCTCTTCAGTCGGACGGTTGACTTTTAGTCAGCCATCTTCAGTTAGTCTACAGACTGAAGAAGATAATTAATCAAGCTTTGCCTGGGGCGGAGAAAATCTCCAAAAGAAGACCCCTGGATAGATTTGTACAGGGTCTTCGAACCCTGCCTATTATATCTGCATCCTTCCAGGATTAATGAGGCTATATTTCAATATCTGAGATGTGGACATGAATCGATTTATAAGTCAATTTGAAAAACTTAGCTATAAAATTAAAATGTGCATAAAATGCTTTAGTTAGCACAAGTACATGCTATATATCAATTGTTTAGATTGAACACTCTCGTTAAGAATTATATTTTACTCTAAACTGCGTTATTTACAAATTCTACTTCTCAACTAGATTTTAGACAGCATTATAAGCAATTATTCTGAAATTATTATTGCTTGATTGTTACACTCTCAATTAAAAGCCATTTACTAAAAGAGTGAGTAACAATCAAGGCTATACAAACAACAAAAAAAATTACAATGTCTAAAGCAAAAATATCTTCTGTTAACAAGCAAAAAAAACTTAATATAATTGAAGAAATAAGACTTGGAAATAAGATTACCCTTTCATCAACATTCTTGAAAGGGACTAGTTTTATGATGTTAGTTACTGGAAATAAATAAATAAGAAAATATTAGATTGAAACTATACCCATGGTATGCTAAAATTCAGAAAAAAGTGTTTGACAAATTGTGACTATTGCTCAATTTGTTATAATTGTTAGTTTTTACTTAAATATCGTTATTAATTAAGATTTAACAGAAATTTAATATCTGTTGAATTTGTTAATATAAAGCTTATTTATAATGATAAGGAGAAATCTATGCACAAAAACCGAAACAAGTCATGGTTGTCAGTTGTACTATGCTTGATAATTTTGAGTTTTTCTTTTAGTCTTTTTGCTGAAAAAGTTACAGCAGAATCAGCTAAAATTGAAAATTTAGTTATCGAAGATATTGCTGGCGATTTAGGTAATGGACTTACCCTTAAATGGAAGCCTTTACCAAATGAACTAAAAATTTTAGAATACAGAGTCTATCGTGGTATTACTGCTGATTCTTTATTCTATTTAGGAAGCGTTGTGTTAAACCCAGTTGTTGGATTTGCAGGCGAAGAAATCACTTATAGTGATAGTGGCTACAAACCATTTGTAGACAAATCTTCTCCAGGAAGTCTTAAAATTGATAGTAATGTAAAAGGTATGACTGAGGGAACTCAATACTTTGGTACTGTTAATAATGGTTATCCACGCGATTTAGATGTTTTAAAACAGGCAAATGGAAAGTTCTCATTTGTTGCTCAAATCGAAAAAAGTTCCTATTATAAGAGATTTGATGCTGTTGAATACCAAGGCGAAACATTAGCAGGGTATCCTGTTGGTAATGTTTCTGTTCTTGCTAGTATTAAAGCTGACCAAACATACTATTATAGTGTTGTACCAATTAATGAAAACAGACGTTATTTAAAACCATCTGAAGTTGTTAGTGGTACACCAGTATATGATCCTCTTTTAGCACCTGCTAAAGAAATTTATGCATCATTAATCATTGATGGTAATAAAGCTCTTTCATTAAATTTCGATTGGGAAGATGCATCAGGTTCATATGCTAGTCAACAAGCAATTTATATCTTTGCAGAAAATCAAGAAATTGCTAACACTTATTTCCAAGCTAGTGAAGAAGCTCCATACGAAGGAAGCCAACCATTTGTTATCCAATTAGATCAACAAACTAATGTTTATGGTAAAACTTCATATGATATAACTATGGAAGCTGACCAAGCTTACTTGATTAATGGTGAAGATAAATTCCTTTTAGACCTAAATCAATTAGGAAATTATACTGTAGCAATTCAAACTGATACTGGTCATTTAGCTTTTATTGCTGATAACAAATTTGAAAAATATCAAACAATTTTTGTACAAGATGTTAAAGATACTCCTAGAACTCCAGTCTTTAATGTATATGACCTTCCAAATGATAAAGGTGATACCCAGGTAATAGTTTGGGAAAAACCAACTGTTGAAGTTACTAAAACCTCTTTTGATAACAAACTTGGAAATAAATTAATTGTTAACTATGATTTCTTTGATAACGAATCAGAAAGACTAAAAGATTTTACTCTTGAGTTAACTGTTAAAGGTCAATCTGAACCTTTCTTCTCTCAGAAAGAGTTCTATTTAAACAACATTATTAAAGCTGAACTTCCTGAAGGTTATAATAATGAAACAATAATTTCTCAAGTTACTGTTAGAACAAAAAATAAAGATACTCAAGCTTATACTTTTACTCAAGAGCTTAAATTTGATAACATCCTAAAAGCTCTTATACCTCAAGCTATCCAAAAAGATGGTGTGAAGTTAAATTCATTTAACTATGAAGTTTATGCTAAGAGCACATCTCCATTATACAATTCAATTGCTCCTAAAGTCGTTGGTAAAATGAATAATTATAGTGATGTTATTTCTTATGAAAGATCATTATATGAAGGTGTTGTTGCCTTTGACCCTCAATCAGGAAAAATAATTGTAAATTCAGCTATAGACGTTTGGTACAATGCTAATGTTGAAAAATCACTTGCACTTGATAGATTCCCAGAAAAATCTAAAGAACTTCTTGCTAGTGAAATCGAGACTATTACTGAAGAAATGAATGCTGAAGAAGATGCTCAATACAAAGCATTATTATCTACATACCTAAATTCATTAAATGATTTACAAGCTAAGTTGGATGCTGGAATTTCAAATTCAAAATGGATTAAACTAGTCAAGAAATTCAGAAATGAAACTCTTAGACAGCGTTCATATAAGGTATTTACTACTAATAATAAAGGTCTTTTTGTATCTTATGAATTACCAAGAAATGAAGATGGCTCTTACCAATACTTTACTCCAATATCTAACCAGTTTGACCATAAAAAATGGGCTGCTCTTATAGCATCAATCATATTTGCTGCATTAGTTGCTATTATGGTTAATCTTGCTAAAAAAGGTAGAGACTTATACATTAGACCTATCGCTGGTATTCAAGAAATTGATAATGCTATTGGTCGTGCAACTGAAATGGGAAGACCTATTCTTTTCGTTCCTGGTATGTCATCTATTGGTGTTGTTGCTACTTTGGCTGCTCTTTCTATTCTAGGAAAAGTTGCTAAAAAAGCTGCTGAGTACGATACAAGAATTCTTGTTCCTACTCGTGACTACATCTTAATGCCTATTGCTCAAGAGATTGTTAAAGAATCTCATATTGAAGCTGGAAGACCAGATACTTATGATAAAAACTCAGTTTTCTTCGTGACAACTGATCAATTTGCTTATGTTGCTGGTGTTAATGGTATTATGATTCGTGAAAAAACTGCTACAAACTTCTATATGGGTTCATATTTTGCTGAATCACTTCTTATGACTGAAACAGGTAATATTACCGGTGCTATCCAGATTGCTGGTACAGACTCAGTTACACAAATACCTTTCTTCATTACAACTTGTGACTACACACTTATTGGTGAAGAACTTTATGCTGCTTCAGCTTATATGTCTAAAGAACCGATGATACTTGGAACTTTGAAAGCTCAAGACTATTTCAAATTCCTTGTTCTATTTTTCATTATCGTGGGAACTGTTCTTTCCACTTCGAAAATTACATTCTTACTTGATGTATTCCCAGATAAATAGGAGTTACGATGAAAAAAAATATACCTATTGCAATTGTTATGCTTCTTGGTTTCCTTTTCGTAGGATGGACTTTTATTCCTGCTAAATGGATGCAAGATGACGTATATATGGCTTACCAAGAATTTGTTAAAACTATGTCTCCTTTGGCTGTTTTCCTAGGTGTATATAGTTTGGTAAATGTTCACTATAATAAAATTAAAATGAAAGCTCCTAAATGGGGTTACTCAATTATTACCTTAGCTGGTCTTGTTGTTACATCAACTGTTGGTTTTATTTGGGGTACTCAATCAGGAACTCCATCACAATGGATTTTCAGAAACTTAATGATGCCTATGAGTTCTACAATGTTCTCTCTCTTGGCATTTTACATGGCTACTGCTGCTTATAAATCATTCCGTGCAAGATCTATTGAAGCTACTGTGCTTTTGATTGCTGCTATTATTGTTATGTTAGGCCAAGTTCCACTTGGTATGGCGATTTCAAAAAGCTGGCCAATCAATATTTTAGATATTTCACAATGGATTATGGACGTACCAAACCTTGCTTCTAAAAGAGGTATCTTACTTGGTGTAGGTCTTGGTTCTGTGGCAACATCACTTAAAATCTTGTTAGGTATCGAAAGAACCTACCTCGGTGGTGGAGATTAATAGGAGGAATTATGAATTTTATAAAAAACTTACAAGGCTTAGACAGAAGATATGTGTTTGTATTCATAGCTGTTGCTATTATTATACCACTTGCTTTCCCGTTTAAATCTGTTACTTATACAACTTCTCCTGTGGAGAGTCTATATCAAATAATTGACTCTTACTCTCCTTATGTGAGGGCTGATGATCTTAATAACGATGGTATTATCTCTGATGAAGAAGTTGATGCTTTTAAACTTGATAGAGCTATATTTATCGACGTTTACCATGATGCAGCTACTATGCCAGAACTTTTCCCTATGGAAGTTGCAGTGATGAGACACTGTATCTATAGAAAAGTGCCTTTCTTCACTTTCACTATTCTTGCAACTGCTGTGCCTCTTATTGAAGAAGCTCTTTCTGTTGTTACTGATGAAATTGAAAAGACTGGTAGAATTATTGAAAGAGGTAAGGATTATATCAATATTGGTTATAAACCTGCTGCTCTTTATCTTCCTATCTTACTTGGTATGGGGGATGATATTGCTGCTGCTGTTGAAACTGATTCAGATGGTAATAGAATCGAAAATCTGCCTATGTACAGAGATACAGCTATCAGAAACTATACTCAAATGAACTTAGTGTATGAAACATCTGGTAATGACCAAGGTGGATCATGGATGATTTATGCTAGACCACGTTTTGGTGTTAACGTAGGAGTTGGTCTTACAGCTGTTATGGCTGCCGACCAATATCCATATATTCAATCAGGACAGTGTATTGGTATGACTGCTGGATTGAAAGGTGCTGCTGAATATGAGAAATTAGTAGATATGTTCGCTATGAACAATATTACTTTCTCTAAAGGTCAATTGGATAACCCAACTGAAGAAATGTTAGCAAACCTTGATATTACTACTGATAATGTACCTAAAGCATTCAAAATGGCTCGTTTGGGTATGAATGCTCAATCTGTTGCTCACATTCTAATTATTGTTTTCATTATTCTTGGTAACATTGGTTACTTCATAGAAAAAAGAAATCAAAATAAAAACTTATAGGAGGAAACATGACATTATTAGGCGAAATAGTTGCAGTACTTTTGACCTTATCAATATTTTCCTTTCTGTATAAAGATAATCCTGCATACAGATTTGCTGAATATTTACTTGTAGGTGTTTCCTTAGGATATGCACTACCACTAGTATATAAAAATGCTTTTGAACCTTTTGTTCTTCAAAGAATATTTGTTGAACATAAATATATATTTATAATTCCAGTATTATTTGGTGTTCTCTATTGGTTTAGATTCTCTAGAAACTACGGCTGGCTCACAAGATATCCAATCGCTATCTCAATGGGTATGGTCGGTGCTGGTGTTACTATGAGTATGAACTCTATGGTGCTTGTGCAAGTTAGACAAGCTATGATTCCTATTGAAAACTTCAACATCTTCTTGATTTTCTTAGGTACTATTACTGTATTGTTCTACTTCTTCTTTTCAAAAGCCCACACTGGTGCTTATGGAAAATTCTCAAGAATTGGTATCTGGTACATGATGATTGGTTTCGGTGCTTCTTTCGGTTATACTGTTATGGCTCGTATTTCACTTCTCATAGGTAGATTGCAATTCTTAGCTGATACCTTTAGAGGTTGGCTTGCATAGAAAATATAGATGATAGATATATTAGGGAGCTTGAAAAAGCTCCCTTTTTCTTTAAGAAATTGATTAAACCCAAATAATGCAGTAGACCTTTGTGAATAGCACTATATTCTTCTGCAAAAGTAACTTCCATAATTTCTCTGAATATATATTATTTAATTTATGGAATCACCCCCTGTATCCCCCTCAAAGAAGGGGATTTTGCTAAAAGAATCTGCACTCTTCGCCTGTGATACGTAGCTTTAGCGAAGTATTACTAAAGCTCTATTGCACAATCTGGGTTAAACAACTATGTTATGTATATCTTGAAATAAAATATAACTTTTTCCTTGAATCCTTTTACTAACATTTTATAATTGGTTATTAATTAAAATTGAGGTAAAAAATGATAGAATCAAAATTTGGTAACTATTTTGAAGACTTTGAGAAAGGTAACGTAATCAGACATGCTTTATCAAAAACTATTTTTGAATCAGATAATAACTTGTTCTCTCTTTTAACTATGAACCATCATCCAGTTCATCTCAATATAGATTATGCTGAAGCTAAACAACATGGTAAAACTCTTGTAGTTGGTACTTTGGTTTTTTCTTTAGTAGTAGGAATGACAGTTCCTGACATCTCAGGCAAAGCTATTGCTAATCTAAATTACGAAAATATAATGCATAATGGACCAGTATTTATCGGAGATACTCTTTATGCCCAAACAGAAGTTTTAGAAACTAGAGAATCTAAATCAAAGGCTGATAGAGGAATTGTTTATGTTGAGACAAAAGCTTATAACCAGAATAATGACCTTGTTCTAACTTTTAGAAGAAATGTTTTAATTCCTAAGAGGGATATATGATATCAGATTATTTGATGCGGTCATTAATGTTTGTTCCTGGGCATAATGAAAGACTCTTGACTAGTGCTTCAAAATCAAATGCAGATGTTCTTTTGTTAGACTTAGAAGATTCTGTAAGACCTGCGTCTAATAAACAGAAAGCTAGAGATACTATTAAAGATTATATTGAACAAGGAAAGTTTAAGAACTACAAAGTATTTCCTCGCGTAAATGATAGAGAAAGTGGCTACTTGTTAAAGGATATTTACCAGTTAACAATCCCTGGTGTCAGTGGATTTATGTATCCAAAAGCTCACACTGGAGAAGATATTTATTTCTTTGATAAATTGCTGGAAACTATAGAATATGAGAAAGGTATTACTATTGGCACTTTTAAAATTATAGCTTTAATAGAAACTACAGCTGCTGTGCTAAATGCCCAAGCTATATGTCAGGCTTCTAAAAGAGTAGTTGCTCTAGCATTTGGTTGTGAAGATTTTGTTACTGACCTGCAAGGTGTACATGATACAGAAGGATTAAGTATTTTAACCCCTAGAGCGATGATTGCTATGTCAGCTAGAGCAAATAATGTAGTTCCCATAGATACTGTACATATCAAAGTCCATGACCTTGATGATTTAGAAAGGAATTTAAAAGTTGCTAGAAAACTAGGTTTTGAAGGTATGTTAGTACTAAATCCCAAGGAAATTCCTTTAGTTCATAAGTATTTTTCCCCAACTGATGAAGAAATTACTGCTTCTGAAGAAATGCTGAGTCTTTATAAACAGGCCAAAGAGAATAATCAAGGGGTAGCTGTAAAAAATAATAAATTTATTGGTCCTCCCATGGTAGAAATGGCTAAGAATCTTCTGGCGAAACAGAAACTGATTGAAAAAGCAAAAAGTAATAATACATCTTCTAATGAATAATAGCTTTTACGGATAATTATGGAAAGGAAAAATATGATAACAAAGAATCAATTATTAGCAGATATTAGAAAAGCTGGAATCAAAGAAGGTGATATTCTCAATTTGAAGATTTCACTGAAATCGATAGGTTGGGTGGATGGTGGTGCTAGTACTGTTATAGAAGCATTTTTAGACGTAATAGGAAGCCAAGGTACCATCGTAACAGACAGTTTTGTGAGCGTAAAATCTTTAAAAACCCTAAAAAAGAATGTTTATATTACTGATGACTCAACACCTTCTTATGCTGGGGCTGTTGCAAATGCTATGCTTAAAAACCCACAGGTTAGAAGAAGTCAACATCCTATCCAAAAGTTTGCTATTATTGGAAAACTTGCTGATGAATTTGCCGATAATCATACAGCAAAATCTTATGCTTATGATGTACTAAGAAGAATGGCTGAAATGGGGGCTAAAAATATTCGCTTAGGCCAGGCAGACAAAGTAGTCGGAGTTGGCACAACCCATGTCGCTATAGGACTATTAGGCTTTCAACAGAAGAGATTAGATTATGGTGTCCATTACAAATCAGAAGGGAATACAAAACTATTTTTAGTGAACTGGGCTGGCGGATGTGTCGCTGGGTTTAATAAACTTCTACCTAAATATAAGGAAATAGGGGCATTTCTATACGAAGGGAAAGTTGGAAATGCTGATATTATCGTCTCTGATATGAAGAAAACACTTGAGTGGGAAATAAGTGAAGGTAAGAAAAACCCATCATTCTTCTTTTGTAATAATCCAGCTTGTATTGATTGTAGATTAAGCTGGAAGTTTTCTAAAGGAAATCTTTTTAAAGTTATGTGGGAGAATATTAAAATCAGAAAATTTGATTATGCTTTATATGCTTTGATATTATTCTTTAAAGGTAAGTATCAGCCTCATAAATCTTAATTAATCTTTCAGCATCATATTCCCATAAGTATTTGTCATACAAGACCTGTTTAGCCTTAGCTACAAGCTTATCTTGCAATTCAGGATTAGAATATAGCTTGATGATAGTTTGGGTAAAATCACAGTAATTATCATACTCATAGATAAGTCCTGCATTATTATTCCCAAGAACTCTAATGAATGGGGAGCAGTTCGATGCCACAATTGGTATACCAGTTATCATATATTGAAAGAGTTTATGTGGTAAACCTGATTCTGTTTGGGGTGATTTTAGATGAGGTATGAGGGCAATATTTGCCTTACTTAAGAAGTCAAGAAGCTTGGGAAAACTTTGTCTTCCCCAAAAACTTACTAGATGCTCAACTTTGTGTTTCCTTGCTAATAACTTCAGCTCTTCTAAATAAGAGCCATTGCCTACAATCCAAAGTTCTATGTTTGGTATTTCATTAACAAGTTTAGGCAAGGCTGGAATAACATACTGAAGGCCTCTATCAATTGTGACACCTCCACCATAAAAGAGAATAAACTTATCTTTGCTTATTTGCCTAGGAACTTTAGTGAACTTGGCAGAATTAAAAGTATTAGAAACGACAGTCACTTTTTTACTATCAACCCCTAAAGAAATTATTCTATCCTGCATCTCTTCGACAACAGTGATTACATTATCAACTTGTTTTACCATTTTTGCTTCATAGGATAACCATTGCTGATAATTAAAGAATAATTTACCTAAGAAGCTATTAGTGTGCTTAGCTATTTTAAGCATATCTGGGTAGTTTTCGTGTAAATCAAGAGTAATAGAATAACTTGCAGATATTTCTCTTCTTAAGTTAACTATTACCTGGCAAAGGGGTAGGTCATGGACATGAACAACATCATATTTCTTCGCTAGTAGTTCTTGTTTAATTACCTTTTTCCAAAAATTAAAATAAAAAGGGAAGTTTAAGCATCCGATTGAGGATTTATAGATAAATTTTGGGATGAATACCCTAATGATATTTGCTTTTCCATAGGAAGAAGTTTTACTAACCTTTTCTCTAAAACCAGCAATAATAGAAAGCTTATGACCTGCTTTAAGCAGAGCATCTATCTCATTTTCCACCCTCAAATCAGGAGGGAAAGGAGTTTCTAAAATCATTAGGATATTCATAAAGATTACTTTGTTAACCTATTTCAGCACCTGTTTTGATGCTCTTGTCAGCCAATAATACAGATAAATTTTCACCGTCATCAGCAGCTAAGATCATGCCTTGAGAAAGGATACCCTTAATCTTTCTCGGCTTCAAATTTAGTAGCATCACAACTTTTTTATTAATAACATCTTCTGGAGAATAAGCCTTAGCTAGTCCAGCAATTAATTCGATTTCTTTGCCACCAATATCAGCAGTTATTCTGAGTAATTTATCTGTCTTTTTGACTTTCTCAGCTGTAAGAATTTTAGCAATTCTTAAATCAAGCTTCATGAAATCATCAAACTCAATCTCAGCTTTGATTTCTTTAAATTCAGCTTTTTTAGTCTCTTTATTTGCCTTGGCATTTTCTTGGAGAAGTTTGATTTGCTCTTCAATCTGACTATCTTCTACCTTCTGGAAGATTCTTCTAACTTCATTTAATTGAATAGGATAAGGGTTTTGATTTAACTCTTGCCAAGAAGCTTTTTGACTAATAGACATGATACTTCTTAGTTCAGTCATGAAGTTTGGAAGTATTGGAGTCATTACAACAGAAATGATTCTTAATATTTCACAACAAGTGTAAATGGTCTCTTGGACGGATTCTTTGTCTTCTTTAATAGCTTTCCAAGGTTCTCTTTCATCAAAATACTTATTGCCTAGTCTAGCAATATCCATAATGGTTTTAACTGCTTTCCTAACTTGATAATTTTGATAGCAGTTATCAATTTCTTTAGTTAAATCATGGGCTTCTTGTAAGCTTGATTGTGATAATTCTGATAGTTGGCTTGGCTTTTCAACTAGTCCAGAGAAATGTTTCATAGAGAATGAGAAAACTCTATTAGCAAGGTTGCCTAAAACATTATTCAATTCAGTATTGATTTTATTCTGAAAATCTTTCCATAAGAAATCATTATCTTGTTTTTCCGGTGCATTAACAGCTAGAACATAGCGCAAATATTCACCATCAAAGTACTTGATAAATTCATCAACCCAGATGGCCCAATTTCTACTTGTAGATATTTTTTCTCCTTCAAGGTTCAAATATTCATTAGCGGGGACATCATGAGGTAGAACATAGTCTTTGTTTTGTCCCATAACAAAGGATGGCCACATGATAGTATGGAAAGGTATGTTATCTTTTCCAATGAAATGTATTAATTTGGTATCTGGGTTTAGCCAGTAATCCTTCCAAAGGTCTGCTTGCCCTAATTTTTCAGCCCATTCTATAGTAGACGAAATATAACCAATAGGGGCATCAAACCAAACATAGAGAACTTTCCCTTCAGCTTCTTCTAAAGGTACAGGTACTCCCCAGTTAATATCACGAGTAATAGCTCTTTCAATCAAGCCTTCATTAAGCCAACTTAAGATAAAATTACGTACATTTTCCTTCCAGTAAGTCTTAGTGTCTAACCATTCTTTTAGTTCTTGGGTGAATTTCGGCAGGTCTAGATACCATTGTTTAGTTTCTTTTATTACAGGACTTGAACCAGATACTTTGCTTATTGGATTAATTAATGTAATAGAATCTATTAATTTCCCACAGGTGTCACACTGGTCTCCTCTAGCTCCATCAGCCCCACAATGAGGACAAGTGCCCTCTACATATCTGTCTGGTAAGAAACGGGATTCTTGTTCATCATAGAATTGCTTAGTTATCTTGCTTGTAATAAAACCATTATCTAATAAATCTGTAAAAAACTCTTGGGCTAATTTATAGTGAGGTTTTCTTGAAGTTCCTGAGAAATTATCAAATTCTATGTTCAAACCATCGAAGCTTTCTTTAATAGATTTATGGTATCTATCAACTATAACTTGAGGTGAAACACCTTCTTTTTCAGCTTTAATAGAAATTGGAGCTCCATGCTCATCTGTACCACAAATGTAGATAACATCTTCTTCTTTTAATCTTAAATATCTAACAAAGATATCTGCAGGTAAATATGCACCTGCAACATGCCCTATGTGAAGTTTCCCGTTCGCATAAGGCAAAGCACTAGTAACTATATATTTACTCATTAATCTATTTCTCCATTAATTTATATAATTTTTATGTAATTTGTTTAATAATTTATCAATGCTTTTACTTGAAACAATTAAATTAATTCCAACAGCATTTTTCTTAATATCTTTAACCTCTGTGTCAAGCTCTTTTATATCACTAATGAGTTGCATTAAGAAGTCAATATCATTAATAATTCTATGTCCTATTAAAGATATTGACTGCACCTCGCATTCTTCAATAATTTTATAGCTGGCTAAAGCTGATTTAGTATCTTCATAATATTCTTGCTGAATTATAATAGTATTATTACCATTAATCGTAAAATCATATATATCTATATTTGCATGGTTAAGACTTTGCAAAAGCTTAATAGAATCTGCTTGAACAATAAATCTTATTAAATCAGTTTTTTGTGCTAAAGATGTAATTTTCTTTTCTTCCATAATTCTTGTTTCCTTAATAATAAAAGTACCTGTATTAAAAGTAAAAGAAGATTTAACTTCTAATGGTATATTATATTTTTTGGCAAATTCAACAGCTCTAGGATGGATAACTTTTGCTCCCCCATAAGCCATCTCTAAGACAGTATCATAACTTATCTCATCAAGTTTAAGATAATCTTTAATAATTCTTGGGTCTCCACTATAAATACCATCAACATCAGTATATATTTCACATTTTTCTGCATTCAAATAGGAAGCTAAGGCGACAGCAGAAGTATCAGAACCACCTCTACCTAGAGTAGTAACTTCTTTCTCTCTACTCACACCTTGAAATCCAGCAACGATTACTACTTTATGTTTCTCTAATTCTTCTCTAATTCGAAAAGCAGTCACATCAATAATTCTAGCATTCCCATGCGTAGAATTTGTTATAATACCTGATTGAGAACCAGTAAATGATATAGAAATAATACCGAATTCTTGCAAAGCAATAGAGAGAAGAGACATTGAAATCCTTTCTCCTGCAGTTAGCAACATATCAAGTTCTCTTTTACATGGCTTTTTGCTAAGCTGATAAGCCATGTCTGTTAACTCGTCAGTAGTATTTCCCATAGCAGATACTACAATAACATATCTACAATCACTTTCCATTTCTTGATTCAACCTTAAAGCAATATTGCGTATTTTGTCAATATCACCAACTGATGTACCACCAAATTTCTTAACAATTATTCTCATCTAAACCTCAGCTTTATGTAGGAAATAAAGGCCAATCAATCCAAATAGTATATTAGGAGCCCAAGCAGCTGTTAAAGGACTAATCACTTCACTATAACCTAGAGACCTTGATATTTCAAGAGTTATCAAAAAAGTAAAGCAAACTAATAAACCTAGCATGAAGATATAACCTCTATTTTTACTTCTAGTTGAACTTGATACAATAGGGAAGGAGAAGAATAAAATAATCAGATTTGCAAAAGGAAAGGATATCTTCATATATAAATCAACTAATTCCTCTGAATAATTATCATTAAGCTTTTTTAATCTATCAATATAAGCACTGAGTTCTCTATAGTTCATTGACATAGTTTTTTTCCCTGAACGAATAAATTCTAGAGGTGTAATAGTCATTATTTTTCCTTTATACTCTTTGTCATGAATATATTCTGTAAGCTTGCCTTGGGAAAAAGTACGTTGATAAAGATTATTATAAGACCATTCATCTTTATCCCATTTAGCACTAGCAGCCTCACTTCTTGATATGATAGAAGAAAAATCAGGTGAGATAATAGTTTTATCAATGACTTTCATTTCTTGAGTATGACCATTAAAGAAGGCTACATAATTATGGGTATCCTGGCCTTCTTGGAAGAAGATCTTAGTTCTAAGCATTTTATCTCTTAAATCTCCACCTTTAATCTCCACTTGGTAAAGAATTTGTCTTCTTTCTTCAGCTTTAGGTAGAACATAATCACCGAACCAACCAATTATACCACTTACAATCAAGCCTATGAATATTAAAGGTAGTAACATTCTCTTAATACTAATACCTGCTGCTCTAACAGCAATAGATTCATTGTATTTCGCCAGATTATTCATTAAGAACAGTCCAGTTAGTAGCATAATAACAGGTGAAGTCAAGGTGAGTAAATATGGTAATCTAAGTATATAATAGAGACTTGCTTGTTCAAGACTAGCTCCATGTTTTAGCATTTTTGATAATTGATCAATTATATCAATAACGATAAAAAGAACTGATGAAGCTAAGAACATTACAATAAATGTTTTCAAGAACTCTTTTATCAAATATTTATCTAAGGTTCTCATTTTATATCCTGTTTTTTTCTAAATAAATGTCTTATGTTAAGTCTTGAGAAATCAAGGAAAGACCTTTCAAATTTGGCTGTATAAGTTAAAAATATGGCAGTAATTAAGAAAATAATATTTGATATCCACATTGAAAGCCAGGGAGATAGCATACCTTTATCGGCTAACCTTTCACCACCAATAAGAGACACATAATATATTAAGAAGATTAGAGAGGAAACTGAAAATGATGTTCCTATACCACTACTTTTTGTCATTATACCAATTGGGATGCCCATTAAAGTAAAGACTAAACAGGCAAAAGCTAGGGCATATTTCTTGTGGTATTCAACTTTATAGCTTCTAATTCTTTCCAAAGAATAATTTGATTCTTGTTGATTAACATTTAGCTTATTTTTATTTGAAGAAATCTTTTGAGAAAGAACTCTATTATCAGGGTCACTTTTGATTTCATCCTGTAATTTAGCAATATCATTTTGTAATTTCTCAATAGCTTGGCTATATCTTTCAATGTTTTCTTGATCTTTCTTTATGGCTAGCACAAGCTGTTCAGAAGACATCTCTCTATCAGAACGAAACTCTCTTTCTCCGATTTCCATTTGCTCATCTAACCCAAAAATATTTAAGGTAAATTCTTTAAAAGAGGTTACAGTGTATTTAGCAGGGTCTTTAGCATCACGTTCATGCATCTCTCCATCATACAGTATAGCTTTTAAACTTGCCGAAGTGTTGATAGGAATTAAGACACCTCTATTAGCAACGATAGTTTTGGGGAACTGAGTATTACTTCTATCATAGATTATTATTCCCTGCATTTCTTCTTCAGTAGAGGAATTTACTATAACTGTGTATTTCCCAAAATCTATATATTCACCTGGACTGATGATTTTCATTGGCTTTTTCATAGAAATTTGCATTCTCAAATTACTAAATTTATGATTAGTTTCAGGAAGAATTCTGTTATTGAAATAAACCATAAATAGGGAGAGTAAAACAGCTAAGAAATAAATAGGCCGAACTAGTTTAAATATATTTATCCCGCCAGATTTGATTGCTACAATTTCACTATCTACCGAAAGTCTTCCAAAAGCTAATATTGTTGCCATTAAAACTGACATTGGTATAGATAAGGCTAAGAGGAAGGGAAGAGCTAGGGAAAAGATATTTAGCGTAGTAATAAAGTCTAAATCTTTTTCAATGATTAGATTAAGTAATTTAATAATTTCGTCAAGTAGAAGCACAAAAGTAATTGTTACCAAGGTTATAACAAAAGGTGATAACATCTCTTTCATTAAATACTTTTGTAAGATTCTTGATTTATAATACATAAACAAGATTAAGATGATAATCACTGCAAACAATATTTCATTTAGATAATGAGATATGTAGGGAATTCCCATCAATTTATCATTCACATTCTTTAAAATCTGTGAGAAAAACTCTAAAACATTCATTTATTAATCATTCCTAATAATTCATTTTCATTTAGAATAGTAATACTTTTTAAGGCCTGAGCTTTGTCAAGCTTTGAACCAGGATTTGCCCCAATAACCAAGTAATCTAATTTTTTACTGACAGAAGACAGAATTTTTCCACCATTAGCCAAGATAAGTTCTTGAATTTCTTTTCTACTATAATTTTCTAGAGTTCCTGTTACTAAAAATGATTTACCTTGCAAGCTATCAGATTCTTGAATATTTTGCTGATATGTAAAGTTTAACCCAAGTTCTTTCAACTCTTGGAGTAAAGAAATATTCTTTGGCTCATGAAAGAAGTCATATACAGAAGCAGCTATTTTCTCTCCAATATCTGCAATTCCTTCTAATTCAACACTATCAGCTAAACTCAACTTCTCTAAAGAACCAAAATTCTCAGCAAGAATAGTTGCAATTTTTGCACCTACAAATCTAATTCCTAAAGCAAAAATTAACTTATCTAAATTCTGATTTTTAGATTTTTCAATTGCTTTTGCTAGATTTGTGACTGACTTCTCTCCAAACCCTTCTAAGTTTCTGATTTTATCATAATCTAGACGATAAATGTCAGCAATAGATGATATTATTGATTTTTCTAAGAAGATGGCAACTACAGCTTCTCCAAAACCTTCAATGTCCATGGTTTCTCTTGAAACAAAGTGCTCAATATTTTTCTGAATTTTAGCCGGGCATGATATGTTAATACAATACCAAATAGCTTCACCGGGAGTTTTTTCTAAGTCGCTTTTACAAACAGGACATTTATCAGGGAAGATTACCTTTTGGGCAGATTTCTCTCTTTTTTCCAGATTAACACTCAGAATCTTAGGAATTATTTCTCCAGATTTAATTACCCTTACAGTGTCATTTAGATGAATATCTAATCTGTTAAGTTCATCAGCGTTATGTAGTGTAGCATGACTTACAGTTGTCCCTGCTAAAAATACTGGTTCAAGGATAGCTCTTGGGGTTACAGCTCCTGTTCTACCTACCTGAAACTCAACGTCTAGTAGCTTTGTTTCTTTCTCTTCAGCTTTAAATTTATAGGCGATTGCCCATTTGGGAGATTTGAGTGTGAAAGCTAATTCTTTCTGTAAATCAATATCATTGATTTTAATGACAATACCATCAATTTCATAGTTAAGCTCAGTTCTTTGCTTATCCCAGTCATTACAATAACTTTTAACCTCTTCTAGTGAATGAACTCGCTTAAAATGAGGATTGACAGAAAAACCTTGCTTTTGCAAAAAATCAAGTAATTCATCTTGATTAAGATTTAAATCAGATTCATGAGCTCCAAGAGAATACATAAATGATGCTAACTTCCGCTTTTTAACTTCTGAAGAGTCTTTTAGCTTGATTGTTCCAGCAGCAGCATTTCTTGGATTCGCAAATTCTTTAAGAGAATTTTCTTGTCTTTCCTTATTTATCCTAAGAAATTCAGATAGTGAAAGATATACTTCCCCTCTAACTTCTACTTTATTTTTATACTTAATTGTATGAGGGATATCTGATATTGTCAGAGCATTAGCTGTTATTACTTCTCCTTTATAACCATCTCCTCTTGTTGTAGCATATTTTAGTTTTCCATCTTCATAAAAAAGATTTATGGAAAAACCATCAATTTTCTGTTCCATAACAAGGTCAAATTTATATTGAGGATAGGTTAAATATATTTTATTAAAGAATGCTACTACTTCTTCAAGGGAATAAGCATTGGATAAACTATACATTCTTTCTTTGTGAGTGATTGTTTGTCCATCTTGAAGCAGGTCATTACCTACTTTCTCTAGTATTTCAGCTTGCTTAGAGAATTGTGGATACTCATCCAAAAGCTCTTTGAAGCGAATTACCAAACTATCGTATTCAAAGTCCGTAATCTCAGGATCGTTATCATGATAGTATAAATTATTATGATACTCAATTTCCTTTTTTAATCTGTTAATCTCTTTTTCAATCTGTTTTATATTTGTCATTCTCTATTAAAACCTTTTATTTTTTTCAGTTTCTTATCCTTTAGGATATTTGTCAATACTTATGTTTTACCCAAGTTTGGATATGTATTCTATTGAGTTGTAGTCAGGCTTCCTGCTTCCTTGATTGTTAATTACTCTATAAAACATTGGAATTTTAAAGAGATATTAACAATAAAGAAATAAGCTGTTAGGAAGAGTAACTTGTTAATTGAACAGTTTCCTTTAAACGCAAAATAGTGCAGTAGATCTTTGTGAATAGCACAATATTATTCTGCAAAAGTAAATTCCATAATTTCTCTGAATATATATATATATATTATACGTCTTTCTGGAATCACCCCCTGTTTCCCCCTCAAAGAAGGGGATTTTGCTAAAAAGTCATGTGATTATTCTTGACACTAGATTAAGTTATTTTATCTTAAAACATAAACTAAAAAAGGAAGTTAAATGTTAAAAGATAAAAAAATCCTCTTAGTAGTAACTGGAGGAATTGCAGCCTACAAAGCTATTGACTTAGTTAGTAGGCTTAAAAAAAGCGGAGCAATTGTAAGAACAATTCTTACAAAAAATGCTTTAGAATTTGTGAGTGAAATTAATTTCAGAGCAATTTCAGGACAAGCTACTTACACAGACCAATTTGATTTAAATGAGCCTATAGCTCATATAACACTAGCTGACTGGGCAGATATAATGGTAGTTGCACCGGCTACAGCAAATATTATTGGTAAGTTGGCAAATGGAATAGCAGATGATCTTGCTTCTTCAACTTTTTTAGCATTTCATAGACCTATATTAATAGTTCCTGCTATGAATGTTAATATGTATCATAATCCAGCTCTTCAATCTAATCTACAAGTCTTGCAGAGCAGAGGAATCAAGATAATGCTTCCTGAGAAGGGCATGCTCGCTTGTGGATATGAAGGTCCAGGAAAATATCCCCCTAATGAGGAAGTTATTCCAGCCATTATAACTCATCTAGGAAACTCATCGGTTATTACTGACAGATATTTACTAACTCTTGGTGCTTGCCAAGAAGATATTGATCCTATGCGTTTCATAACTAACCATTCGTCTGGCAAAATGGGAATAGCCCTAGCAAGAGCTATTCATCATAGAGGTGGTGAGTTAAGCTTAGTATATGCAAGAATTTCTCAAGAATTACCTTATTTTGTAGATAATTATCAGCAAGCATTATCTGCTGAAGATATGTTCATTAAAGTTAAAGAAGAAGTTGGAAAAGCTAAAGTTGTAATAATGTCTGCGGCTGTTGCAGATTATACTCCTCTTGAAAAGCAAAAGAGTAAGATTAAGAAGTCTGGTGATTTAACTCTTGAGTTAAAAAGAACTCAAGATATATTGCATTATTTAGGTGAGAATAAGCTTCCAGGTCAAATATTAGTTGGCTTTGCTGCAGAATCAGAAAATATTATTGAAAATGCTAAAAAGAAATTAATAAAAAAGAATTTAGATTTGATTATTGCAAATAATATTTCTGTATCTCAAAAGGATTATAGTGAGGCTTACTTGATTAGACAAGATTATGTTGTTAAGTTCCAAGGTTCAAAACTTGCCTTAGCTAACAAGATTATTGACACAATTGAAGACATAAAAAAAAGTGTTTATGATAGTTAACACAAATAAAGTAGTACTTATCATAAAGCTCTACTGCACTAACTGGGATTAACTAGAATTACGAAAATATATTAAGGGTTTAGCTATGAATGAAAATGCAATTTTAATAACTGGAGCTAATGGAGCTATTGCAGCTGAATTAACTGCTCAATATTTAGCTATGGGCTATAAGGTGATTGCACTAATTCATCAAAACACTTGGAGATTAGACTCTCTAATGCAAAAGTATCAAGAAAATCTTCTTGTAGAAAAATGTGATTTAATGGATTTCAATCAAATAAGTGAACTTTTGGCTACATTCAAAGCTAAAAGCATAGAAATTCCAACAAAATTGATTCATACTTCTGCTGTTAGATCAAGTGATTTTCTCCCCTTAGCTGAAACTGATCCAGATAAATGGTACTCTGTAGTTAATACCAACCTCTTTTCAACCTATAATCTCTTGAGAAACTTAATCCCTATCTATATGAGTAAGAAGGAGGGTAGGATTATTCTTCTTGGTTCTAATATTTCTAGGACAGGATTAAAATTTGGCTCTGCTTATGCTGTTTCCAAAGGGGCTTTAGGAAATTTAGCTAGAACACTAGCTCTTGAATGTGGGGGAGATAATATTATGATTAATGTTATTTCACCTGGACCAGTCAACGTTGACCAGTCTCATTTCACTAAAGAATATCAGAAGTTTAGACAGGATTATTTTGCCAAAGAACTGGAAAATACTCCTCTTAAGAAGTTGGTTGAAGCTCAGGATATATTTACAACATGTGAATTTCTCTTATCAGAAAAAAATAGAGTTATCACAGGTGAAGAAATTTTTATAACAGGCGGAAAACTATAATTTATGAAAGAAGTAGATCTCTTACAGAAAAGCTCATATCACTATGACTTGCCAGAAGACTTAATAGCTCAGTATCCTTTGCAACAAAGATCTAGCTCAAGATTGCTAGTGTTAAATAAAGATAATGGTGCTATCAAACACAAACAATTTTCGGAAATCATTGATTTCTTCAAAGCAGGTGATGTTTTAGTTGTTAATTCAACTAAGGTTATTCCTGCAAGATTGATAGGGACTAAAAGTACTGGAGCAAAAATCGAAATATTCCTCCTAAATCATATTATTAATGATACTTGGAGATGTTTAGTGAAACCAGGAAGAAAGTGTCCTATTGGTACTGAAGTAAAAATAACAGATAATTTCTCAGCAAAAATCATGGATTTAGCTACGGAAGGTGCTAGAGTAGTTAAATTCGATTATGAAGGCGAATTCTGGTCTGCTCTTAGTCAGGCAGGTAATATTCCTTTACCTCCATACATAAAAAGAGAAGCTGAACAGTCAGATTCAACAACATATCAAACAATTTATGCCAAAATAAAAGGGTCAGTTGCTGCTCCTACTGCCGGACTTCATTTTACAGACCAAATTTTTGAAGAGTTAAAAAATAAAGGTGTTGAAATAGTTGAAGTTCTTTTACACGTAGGTTTAGGAACATTCAGACCAGTAAAAAGTGAAAATATCCAAGACCACAACATGCATTCAGAATACTGTAGCATAAGCCAAGAATCTGCTGATAAAATTAATCAAGCGAAAGATACTGGTAGAAGAATTATTGCCGTAGGTACAACCTCTACTAGAACTTTAGAGAGTTTCGCTGAAGGTAACAAGGTTCTTTCGGGGGATAAATGGACTAGTATTTTTATTTACCCAGGTAAAAAATTTAATATAATCGATGGTATGGTAACAAATTTTCATATGCCTGAATCAACTCTAATAATGATGATTTCTGCTTTTGCAGGCTATGATAATGTGATGAATGCTTACAAGTCTGCTGTTATAGAAAAATATAGGTTCTTTTCTTATGGCGATGCCATGTTAATCTTATAAAGGAGTCCTTGTGATAATTGATGAACATCCTCTGTTTGACGAAATTATTCATAAAAATAAAGTAAACTCTACTTCAACCTTTGCTTTATCTATGATAAAAGATAATCTTGCTAAAGGCAATTTTCTAGTAATCGCAGACCAACAATCTTCAGGAAGCGGTAGAAGAAAAAACCTCTGGTTTTCTCCTAAAGGAGGTTTATGGTTTAGTCTAGGACTTTATAATATAGTTCAAGATAGCTCAATAACTCTCTTTATGGCCTGTTTGATTCATCAAACTATCACAGAAATATATCCTTCTTTAAATGATAAACTTAAAATCAAATGGCCTAATGATATTATGCTAGAAGATAAAAAGATATGTGGTATATTGACATCTTACTATTCATGGGCTAAATACTTAATCTGTGGGATTGGGATAGATTCTAATATTGAAGAAATGCCTCTAGAATTAGCAAACATTGCTGTTTCCCTGAGGGATTACTTGAAGATTGAAGTTAGTAACTACTATCTTCTAAAAGTCTTCCTTGACAAACTATATCAACAACTACCTAATTTTATAGAATATGGCTTCATAGAATATCAAGACTACTATAATAGAAATGACTATTTAAAAGACAGATTCATTACTCTGGATACAGAATTCCAAGTCTTTAGGGGAAGAGTTATTAAAACCAACAAAAATGGGGCTTTAATTCTAGAATTAGATGAAAATTTAATTCAACCTTTCTATCAAGGAACTATAGTTGAAATAGATAAATAATAAAAAAAATAAAGAAAAGTATTGACTTATAATAGAAAATTATTTTTTTTTAGATAAAAGAATATTATCGTGGAGGATATATGAGAAAACTCATAGTACTAATATTGAGTGCATTTCTATTTGCTTGTAGTATGAATGTTGATTCATTTGAAGACCGTGCTAAACCAGAAAAAGTTGACGGAGCTTTAAATGTAGCTGTACTACCAATAGAAAAATTAGATAACCGTAGTGAATACATCAAAAAAATGTTAGAGTTTAGAGATATTCAGTTATTATTTGATTACACAGAAAACTTTAATTTAATCGATCAAGAAAAGATTCAAGATGTTTTCTTCGATTATGGTGATGTTGCTGTTGATGAATTAGATAAAGAAGAAATTCTTGATATCGGTAAGGAATTAGCTGCTGATTTAGTTATTACAATGACAGTTGAAGAAATCAGAAATCCTCAGTATAAGGTAGTTTATACCCTTTATTCAATGAGAACAGGTGATGTTTCTGCTGGTAGAGTAAATGTTCTTAAAAATAAAGAACAACGTTTACCTGCCTTAGAAGAAAACTTCATGGGTAAAGTTGATGATTTTGTTACTACTGAAATGCTTAAACTCATTGATATTGCTAAACAAGCTTATAATACTAGACGTTATGATGTAGCTAGAGAGTCATTTGAAAATATTTCTCAAATCGATCCTTCACTAAATGAACCATACTATTACCTTGGCTTAATTGATTTAAATGAAGAAAATTATGATGATGCTCTCGCCCAATTTGATTATCTTGTAGAACAAGATACTACTGGTAATATCGACTATCTTGATAAACAAGCCCAAGTTTATTTAAGACAAGGTATGTACAGAGAAGCAACAGTTCCTACAAGAGCAATTGTTGAAATTAGAAATACTAAAGATGATTGGTTATTACTTGCTGACTTATATGCAAGAGCTAATGACCTTAATAATATGAGAGATGCTGTTTCTAGAGCTATTGAAATTGATCCTGAAGACCAAGACGCGATTTATCGTTATGCTAACGTTCTTTATGATATGCAAAACTATGAAGATGCTATTCCTTATTTAGAACAAGCTGTTCTTCTCTTCCCAGAAGATGATATCATTGTCTCAAACTTAGTTTCAGCTTATCAACAAACAGGTCAAATTGAACAAGCTATCAAAAATTATGAAGAAATCGTTAAAAAAGATAATAAGAATATTAATGCTAAACTTAATCTAGCTAATATGTATCTTTCAGCTGCTAAAGATGCTGAAAAAGCAGGACAAGCTAAAACTGCTAAGTCTTACAAACAAAAAGCTACTAAAGCTTATAACGATGTTGTTAAAATTGATGATACAAATGGAGTTGTTTATACTCGTTTGGCTAATCTTTATTTTGAAGATGAAAACTATGCAAAAGCTACTCAAAACATTGAAAAAGCTATGGTCTTTAGTCCAAATAACTATGCACCATTCTTATTATCAGCTCAAATCAAACAAACTTTAGGTATTGAAAAATTCCAAGCTGCTGCTAAACTTAACAGCGAAATTCCAAAAGCTACTGGTTCTAAAGCTCAATCTTTAGCTGACCAAAGAGATCAAGCTAAAGAACAAGCTAGCCAACTTTATAGAGAAGCTGAAGAAAACTTAAAGCAAGCTACTAAAGTTACTAGCGTTCCTAAAGTTCTTAATATTGTAGAAAGCCGTAGAGCTCGTCTCAGAGAATTAAATGAAAGATTAGAAACTAGCTTCTAAGTCATTAGAATAGTTTAACAAAATATACTAGACCCCTCCTTGTGAGGGGTTTTTTACTTAGCAGTTTACTGTTAATCGTAGGTCATCTTTGCACAGCAAGAAGTTATGGAGTGGAAGTATCCTTACTTCCACAAAAACCTGACCGCAAGGATGCTGTCAGTCCATAAGTATTTACTTCCACCACAAAAGTCTATTGTGCTATTTGAGAAAAAAATAATCTCCTGAGTAGCTAAAATAATTTTACTTGACATAGCTATGTAAAATATTATAATAGATTTATTGAAAAATAAGTATAATTACATGACTATAGGAGTCTAAATGAAAAAAGGTGCATATTTTGGCTTTGGATGTTTAACATCCCTCTTGATATTTGTTGGATTTATAGGATTAATCATTTTTGGATTAACTAAAGTTTCTTCAAAGGATATTGTTAATATTAAAGATGACTCTCTTTTATCGATTGATATTCAAGGTCCAGTCGCAGAATATTCTCGTTTTGCCAACAGCACTTTTTTTGAAACTCCTGCAACAGCTTTTGATATTATTGATGCAGTTAAAAAAGCAAAAACAGACCCAAGAATCAACGGTATTTTAATTAGACCACAGTTGGCTAATCTTGGTTATGCATCATTAAATGAAATTATTGATGCATTAGAAGATTTCAAGACTTCTGGAAAGCCAGTATTAGCTTTTTTAACTATAGCAAGCAATACTGATATGTTATTAGCTTCTACAGCAGACCATATAACAATATCAGCATCTTCATCAGCTGGTGTTTTCCTCAAGGGGTTTGGTGTAAATATGGCCTACTACAAGAATTTATTTGATAATGTAGGACTTAAGATGCATGTAATCTCGGCTGGTAAGTATAAAGATTATGGAACACAGTATTCTAAAGATTCTATGTCTGATGAAACTAGAGAAAATTTAGATAGAGTTTTAAAAGCAAGATATGAATTATTCATTAATCAAATTTCTCAAGAACTAAAAGTGTCTTCTATAGTCATTGAAAGTATTATTAATAACGAAAAATATATGTTTCTTGAACCAGATGAAACAATCATGACTGGTTTGATTCAAGATAAATCTTTTGAAACAGATTTCATTAAAACTCAAGAAAAGAAATATGGAAAATTAATCGATTATAATCGATATTTAGCAGGATTTAAATCAAAAATAGAAAAAGAATTATATGATAAAATAGCAGTTTTATATCTTAATGGCTCAATTATGCCATTAGAAGGCAATTTTTCAGTACTCACTTCAAAATGGATAGAAAATGAAGTGGAAGATATTATGAAAGACAGATCAATCAAGGCCTGTGTAATTAGAGTAAATAGTCCGGGTGGAAGTGCTTTAGAATCTGAAGAAATTTTACAAACTTTAAAAAGACTTAACAAGAGAATGCCTGTTGTTGTATCAATGGGTGATGTAGCAGCTTCTGGTGGCTATATGATAAGCATGGCAAGTAACAAAATATTTGCAGACCCTTACTCTATTACTGGATCTATCGGTGTTGTCCAGATGGTTCCTGATGCAAAAAATCTTCAAGAAAAAATAGGGATTACTCATGACAAAATTGAGTATGGTAAAAAAGCAAACTGGTTAAATACCCTCAATGGTGTTTCTGAAGAGCAATTAATTGCTCTAAAAGGATCTGCAGATACAGTTTATGAATCATTTAAGAAGATTGTTTTAGAAGGAAGAAATGGAAAATTCTCTACACTTGATGAAGTCGAGCAAGTTGCCCAAGGTCAGATTTGGGATGCTTTATCAGCCAAAGAGAATGGCTTGATTGACGAAGTAGGTTCTTTGAATGATGCTATAGTTGAGGCTCTTAAAATAGCTAATGTTCAAGGACAGTATGTAAGAGAAAATTTTCCAAAAAGAAAGGACTTGTTTAAGTATATGCTTAGCGAAAGATTAGGTGTTACAGAAGTTAAAAATATTCTACTAAAGAATACATCTGAAACAATATATCAACAAAAAATTCTCTTAGATAACTTTAAACAGTCTCCTCTTCAAACAATTCTTCCAATGGAGTTTGAAAATTAGCCAAGATGTAATTCTGTGAAAGGATTACAATGAATTTAGAAATAGTAGCAAATGTTACACCTTTAGAAAAGAGAATAGCTGTATTAGAGAATGGCAAACTCTTAGAATTTATAGTAGAAAAACCAAACAATTCTAATATTGTTGGCAACATCTATAAAGGACTTGTGAAAGATGTTTTACCAGGTATGGGGGCTGCCTTTATAGACCTAGGATTAGAACGTACTGCTTTCCTTCATTATACTGACATTATGGTTGATTATCTTGATGAAGTAGAAGGAGATGGAAAAGTTACTAATAAGTCCAACGACTCATCAAAGATTGGTAAATATTTACATCCAGGGCAAGAAATAATTGTTCAAGTACAAAAGGGGCCAATCAATAAAAAAGGGGCTCGTCTTACAGGACAAATATCAATTCCCGGGAAATTTTTAGTATTCTTTCCTAACAAAACAAAAATATCTGTATCTCGAAAAATCCAATCTTTCAAAGAAAAAAAGAGATTGAAAACTTTTCTCTATGATTTAAAAGAAAAGAATCATGGTCTAATCGTGAGAACCGAAGCAGAAGGCTGTACAGATGAAGAACTTACAGCAGAATACAAGGCTTTAACCAAGACTTGGAGAGTTATAGAAAAACAAATTAAATTTGCTAAGCCTCCTCTATGTATTTTTGATGAAAATAAGATTCAAAATACCCTTATCAGAGATCTTTTTCGAGATGATGTATCTAGAGTAGTGGTTGATGATGCCAATTTCCTGAAGGAAATAAAAAGTGAAATATCTGATATTGCTCCAGATCTACTTGATAGAATTGAATGGTATAATGAAGATACTCCTATTTTTGATGCTTTTGGAATTGAGAAGAAAATAAAAACAATTTTCAATTCAAAATCATACTTACCTTCTGGTGGAAATATCCAGATAGATCAAACAGAAGCACTTGTTGCCATAGATGTAAATACAGGCTCTTTTACAGGTAAATCAAAATATGAAGATACTATCACAAAAACTAATAAAGAAGCTGCAAAAGAGGTAGCAAGACAAATTAGGCTTAGAGATTTATCTGGCATAATAATCGTTGATTTTATTGATATGGGGGAAGACAAAAGTAGGGAAGAGGTTCTCGAGGTTCTAAAAAGAGAACTAAAGAGAGACAGAGCCCGTAATAAAGCCTATCCATTTGGTCCTCTTGGTTTGGTTCAAATTACTAGAAAAAGAATCAGACCTTCAATAATTTCATCATACTCAGAATCTTGTCCCTATTGCTTTGGAACTGGAAGAATTTTATCTTGCGATGCTGTTCTTGTTAACATCAGTCGTTGGCTTAATCGAGCTGAATATTTTATTAAAGAAGATTCTCTTAGAGTTGAAGTTAATCCTGATATTAGGGCATTTATTCTTGATAATCCAGACTATATTTATTCCAACTACAAGTTTAAAGTAGAGTTTGTAAGTAATGAAAAACTTCATCGCCATGATTTTAAAGTCTATCAAGGAAAAAATCATGAAGATATCACTGACCAATATAGTGCTTGACAAAAAAAAGATAATTAAATTTATAGTTAAATAACTTATTTTTTATATAAATAAAGGAGAAAAAATGTACGCAATAGTTCATTTTAAAGGATATCAGTTTAAGGTCGAAAAAGATGCTATAGTTAAAGTGCCTTACCTTGCTGATCAAAATGCTGGCGATAAAGTTAGCATAGAAGACGTACTTGTCCTTAGGGATGAGAAGGATATAACATTTGGTACTCCAAATGTTGCAGGTGCTGTTGTAACAGCAGAAGTTTTAGGCCATAAAAAAGATAAAAAAATCATTGTTTTTAAAAAGAAAAGAAGACAAGGTTATAAGAAAAAGAATGGTCATAGACAAAATTTCACAGAAATTAAAATTACAGAGATAAAAAGATAGGAGGAACTAATGGCTCATAAGAAAGGTGTCGGATCGAGTAGAAATGGTAGAGATAGTAATCCTCAATATCTCGGTGTAAAAAAATATGGAAATGAATTTGTGATTTCTGGCAATATCATTGTTAGACAAAGAGGAACAAAATTCCATCCTGGTACAGGAACAGGTATTGGTAAAGATCATACTATCTTTGCTGTAACTGAAGGTAAAGTTCAATTCGTTACTAAAAAGAACGGTAGAAAATTTATAAATGTAGTTCCTGCATAAATCATTAAATTAATAATTTTGAGGACTAGCTTTTAAAAGTTAGTCCTCTTATTTTTTGCCAAAAAATAGGTTAATAAGCAATATTGAAAAAAAGTAGATTTTGTTAAGAAATTGTTAATATATTGTTAAATATAATGTTATGTGTAAAATTATCAGATAAATATTTTGTATCCTTGACAAGTCATTTGTAAAACCATTTAATGCCCCGTATGTTTATTACATAGATAAATAATAATATAAATTAAATAGAGTTCGGGAGGAACAATGGCTAGTAAACCTAGTGCAAAGTATTATAGTAATTTGCAAGATATGTCAAAAATTAGAGCTCTTGCAGAAACAGTAGTTAATAATTCTCGAGTGAGAAAAATCACCATAGCTGAAGCTTATGAAATGGCTAAAACCCAAGCTGGAGTATCAGAAACTGATTTTTTAATTTATCCAGAATATGCGCAAAAGGTTGGTTTACCTAAAGGTGCTAAAATTCTCAATGACTGTCATGGAAAAATCATTGGAAGAACTGCTAAAGCTAGAAAATTTTATCATAGACTGGATATATCAAAGAAGAATAAGGTCGAAGGCGATTTAAGAGAAGCTATCTTTGATATGCAAAATCAAAATCTTATTAAAGGTGAAGCTATTATTGGTTTAGATTCTGATTTAATGATTAAAGCCACCTATGTTACTACTGAATCAGATGCAGCAAATATGTTCAATTGGCTAACTAATTTCATGCCCTTTGAATGTCTTGAAGAACAATATAAAAAAAGTAAAGAGCTTCCAATTCAAGATATAATTATTATTGCTTACAATGATTGGAAAAGCGATGACCCTTTCTACCACAATGTAGGAGCACCTCAACTAGCTCTAGTTGATGAGAAAGAAAATGTTATTTTTAATTTTGGAATGAAATATTTTGGTGAAAGAAAAAAAGGTACACTTACTTTAGCTTGGACCTCTGGTATGAGACTTGGTATGGCTGCTTGTCATGGTGGTATAAAAGAAATTGATTTCACAAGCTGCGATGAAGAAGTTTATCATGAACTAGGGAAAAGATCAATAGCTTTTTATGGTTTATCTGGTACAGGTAAATCATCACACACTAATAGTGAAAATAATTGTGAAACTTTACCTAAAGGTTTCGGTAAAGTTGTTCTTCATGATGATGCTTTCCAAATTGATGTTGAAGAGCAAGTATGTCGTGTCTGGGAACCAAGTCTTTTTGATAAAACCGATAGCCGAAAACCAGATCATAAGGATTGGAAATATTGCTTATCACTAATGAACCATGCAATAATTGAAATAGAAGGTGTTAAAACTCCAGTTGGCTTAGATTTAAGAAACTCTAATGGTAGAGCTTTATTCGATAGAGATCTTTTGGGCGAATGGGTAAACAAGTGTTCTTTCCCTAAAGCCTTAGCATGGTTGATGAAAGATACTATTCTTCCTCCTGTTATTAGATTTACAAATAAGCATTTAGCTGTTTCTATGGGAACTGCTTTAATGACAAAAAGAAACAGAGCTGAAAATGTAACTGAAGAAGAATTAAACAAATTAGTTTTTGAACCTTTTGCTAATCCTTTCCGAGTTTATGAATTATGGAAAGACGTTAAAGCTTTTATTAATGTAATCGAAGGTGGAGCAGATGTGTATTGTTTCAATTCAATAGGCTATTGGAAATCTTCAGATGATGATTTAGAAAAAATACCTCTTGCTACCTCTCTTACTTTGCAAACAGGTATCCTAATGGACCAAATAGAATGGGAAGATTGGCCTTTATTAAATGGAGCTCAAATTCCTACTCGCGAATCAATAGAAAAGATTCTACCTGGTTATTATGACCGTTATGACCCTACTAAGAGAGAAAATATTGATAGTTACAAAGAAGTAGTAGCAGATAGATTCAGACAAAGAATTGATTTTATCAGGCAATCTGATGTTAATACTAAACCTGAACTTCTAGCTGACCTCTTAAAATCATTAAAAGTACATTTATAATAATAATTAAAGGCTGAGTTTTCTCAGCCTTTTTCTCCTCTCATGGATATCTGCTGGGAAAGAACTTACCCTTATTACCAAATTAATTTAGATTGCCTGAAAGCTTTATTCTCTTTTCTGGGAAATAGAGAAATAATTGCTACTGAGTTAATCAAAATTGGATGTCGCAATAGCAATTATATTCTCAAAACTAAGAAAGATAATTTTCTCTTACGAGTAACTAGTCAAGACCATGCTTTAGTTGAAAATGAGCTAGCCTTAAACAAACTTCTAACCCCAATTATTAATATCCCAAAATTGCTAGATTATAAAATCTATGATAAGAGGTATTTTATTCTTTATGAATATATTAAAGGTTGTAATTTTTCCTACTATTTAAGTAAAAATAAAATTAAGAAAGAGCATTTACGTCAAATAAGTTCCTCTTTAGCTAAAATAAATTATCTGAGACCAATGATATCTCTAAAGAAACATGATTTACCTCCTTTTAACACCTGGTATGATTTGTTTTTAAGTAATACTAAAACTAAAAAAATCATAACATTTCAAAGAACAAATAAAATTAAAAAATTCTTAAAAGATAATCAATTGTTACTAGAGGAAATTACCAAATTTAATGGCCTTATCCATTCTGATTTTCGCCCTGCGAATATGATTGTGACTGAAAATAATCAAATCTACTATGTTGATTGGGAATATGCTACCTATGGGCATATCTTAGCTGATATGGGCCAGTTCTTTCGTTATAAGGAATGTTTTACAAACTGTGATAGGGACTTATTTGCTTCCGTTTATAACCAAGAAGCTGAACATAAAATTCCAAGCAACTGGTACTTATTAGCTAGATTAAGAGATCTAATAAATCCTCTTCAGTTAATTGGAAATGTAGAAAAAAAACTACAACAAGAAAAAGATTTATTAAAAGTTATAGATGATATTATCGAAGATATACTGCACCATTCTGGTTAAACCCCAATAATGCAATAGATCTTTGATAATAGCACTATATTCTTTTGCAAAAGTAACTTACATAATTCTACCGAATATATATATTATATGCGTATCAAAGGAATCACCCCCTGTATCCCCCTCAAAGAAGGGGATTTTGCTAAAAGAATCTGCACTCTTCGCCTGTGATACGTAGCTTTAGCGAAGTATTACTAAAGCTCTACTGCACCATCTGGGTTAAAAAAAAGAGTGTTGGCATTACCAACACTCTGAAAATAGGAACTTAATCATTCCTTTTTTCTTAAGAGAGAGTACTATTTTTGATTATTAAATCGACAATCTTTAAGTTTTTCAATTTGAGTATCTGTTAATTCTTCATGAATATTCTCCATTGCAGTAACATGTGATAAAGCTAAATCTTCACGTAATTCATAAATGTCTTTAATTACATTTTTTGCTTCTTTGTAGTTTTGCTCCTGCATTGCATTCCTTTTATCTATAAGTAAATTTTCGATTTCAGCCTTTTTAAGATTACTCATTTTAGTGAATGCAGCTTGAATTTCTTTAATCTTATCAACTTGATTTTCTGTAAGTTCTATTTCCTCAGCCATTGCTAATACCATTCTACCTGGCATCATTTTATGCATGTTTCTTCCAGCTTTATGCCCTTGTCCTTGCATCCTTGGGTGATGATTCTTATACTGATAACTCATTTCGTTACCCTCTACCATTTTTCTCTTTGCTTGGTGCATCATAGGTTGAGCGACAAGTGTTCCAATCAGAATTGCCATTAGAGCAATTATTAATAAAGTTTTTTTAGACATCGTTATCTCCTTTTGTTTTGTTAAATTTCTTAACTTCACCCTTTAAGACTAAGGAGTAATAAATATCCTGCAATTTTTTTTAAATTTCTGTCAGACGATGCAGATTTTCTCTGCCCTCCTACTTCTCTGTGTACTATGACCCACAAAAAAGAGCCTAAAAAAATAGGCTCTGGATAATACTTTAACACAATTCAATATTTAATATTTTCATTTTCATAATATAACATTTATTTAAAACTATACTTGTATCCAACTCTTATATCAACAGCTTGAAAGCCTTTCTCGCCCTGAGCAAGTTTGAATTCAAATATTTGATTACGATTTGGAAGCTCAATATCAATACCTTCTGGTAAATTAGAAGAATGGAAGAAGATTGACTTGTAAGGTGAGTTATCTTTACGAGAATCAGTAATCCACAAGCCTTCATTAATTGAATTTAATACTCTAAAAAATCCGAAATTCTTTTCTTTATTATATGTATAACATACTCCTCGTACATAAGAACCAATTTCTCCCCAATGTTCCTTATTTAGTGGAATACCATATTCATCTTGTACTGGTAGTAAATCAGGAACAAGAAATCCTGAAACAAAAATATCAGCTTCATTTTTCAATAAGTAGGAAACATTCTTAAAACCAAGAACATCTACTCGACAACCTTTATTCTGTAATGCTCGTATTACTTGGAGGAAATCCCCATCTCCTGTTACTAAAAGTACATAATCTAAGTGATTTGATTGAAGCAATGCATCAACTGCTAAATCTAAATCAGCGTTAGCTTTGGCATAACGGTGACCTAATTCATCAAAGAAAAACCTAACAGATTTAACAATTACTTTATAACCATAATCACGCAAGTTAGCATGGAAGTTAAGTGAGTGTCGACGATATTCAGCATCATTTTTTGCTCTTTCTTCATCATAAGCTAAGTAAGCGTTAAGTCTAACTGCTGTACCATGATTACGACAGGCAAACTCTCGTAAAACATCGTAAGCAATACCATAACCACCATTCTGAGCTATGTTTGCCACATCAACATAGATGCCTACCTTTTGGAATCCAGTTCTTTCCATAAAATCTCCTTTTATTTGGTGTAAAGTTATTATATAATAATAAAGTAAGCTGTCAATAACAAAAAAAAAGATTAAATAATTGACAAACTTAGATAGAAACTTATCTTAGTAATATAATGATATTAGAATATACTGCCTAATATAGGGTGTTTATAAATTTTGTTTTCAATTATTAGTTGATTTACATTTGCTAAATTAATATTTAGAGGAGATCTTTTTGCTTTATAGTAATGAGAATACAGGAATAAAAGAAGAAAAGTTCTTGTTTTCAAGAATAATTTTGTTATTACAGATGGTATTTTTCGGGGGTTGGAATGGAGCTCAATTGTTACTTCAACCACAAGACCTTTCAATTTTCATAGCAGATAGAATGTGGTTAGATAACTATTTCTTTACTATGTCATACTCCTGGCAGAATATCCCCTTATTAACAACCTTGTTGATAGCAGTGGCAGTTATCTGGATTTATATATCTATCACTATAGATCAAGAAATTGTTAATTCTTATAAAAAGAAAGACAATATAAATGTAATTCCTTATAAAGATAAAGATAATATCAATGTTTTTCTAACTTTCATCACTTTATTTATCTGGATGCTTGCTTTTTTAATAATCTATTTGCTTCCTTTGTGGGATTTAAATTTTCTAACTAATCTCTTTTATGATATTACTGGCTTAAACAAGTTTCAAGAACCAATCTATATCTTGGTGATTTTAGTAACTTGTAGCATAACAATGATAATAAGACTACAACTTCTCTTCTTTTATTCAGGAGGAAATGAACAAAAGGCTGTCAAACAGTTCTTTTCCTCACTGGTATTAATGAAATCTTACTATTTTAAAACTTGGTTAGTTAACTTACTTATGATTACTTTCTCTCTTTTAATCTACAAACATGCCTTAATCAATATTTTTATACTTATCAGGAATACTCTTCCGAATATCTTCTTAATTAACTTTCCTTTGATAGTAAATAGGGGTGATGTTTTGGTCTCAATTCCTTCTTTTATCCTACTATTCATGTTAAGTAATCTGTTATTTTCACCAATAGTGATTTTTATCCATAAAGCATTAATAAATTCCCAATATAATTTTTTTAAACAGCAATATATTAAAAACAAAAACAAAAAAGATATTGACGAGAATATTCTTAATCAATATAATAGCTAAAATAGTTTATAAAAGACTTAACGGAGGAAATAATGAAGAAAATTTACGTAATATCGATTCTAATAATCCTTCTTCTTGCGGTAGGCTGTTCTTCTACTAGAGAAGTTTCTAGAAGAGGAGTGGACGAACAAATTGACTTAAGTGGAAGATGGAATGATGTTGATTCACGTCAAGTATCAGAAGAAATGGTTAAGGATGTTGTTTCGCAGAACTGGTTGATGAACTTTGTTTCAGATAATTCTGAAAAACCAGTAGTAACAGTAGGAACTATTAGAAATCTTACAGATGAACATATCGAGACTTCTACTTTTATCAAAGATATGCAAAGAGAACTGATAAATTCAGGTAAGGTTAGATTTGTTGCTGGTAAGGACGAACGCCAAGAAATAAGAGACGAAAGATTACAACAGCAATCATATGCATCTGAAGAAACTGCTAAAAACTTAGCTGAAGAGTTAGGTGCAGATTTCGTTCTTCAAGGTTCTATAAAATCAATAATTGATGCAATAGAAGGTCAAAGAGTCGTCTATTATCAAGTTAACCTTCAGTTGGTTAATACAGAATCTAATGAAACTGTCTGGATAGGTGAGAAGAAACTCAAGAAAGTGGTTTCTCAAGGTAAATACAAGTTTTAATTACTCTGTAGGTGGCTTAATGTCACCTACTTCTTTCTCTGCTATCTTATTAAGGAGTTTTATGAAGCAAATAAAAATAATAATTATCTTATTGGTCCTTTTTTCACTAACATCCTGTTCAAACCTTAGAACAAGAGACATGTATAAGGATAGCTTGTTAACTAATATTCAAAATGGTAACTTTCAAGGCTCTCTCCAAATAATTCAAGATAATAAAGATACATGTTTTCCTGAAAAAGATAGGGTTCTTTATCACCTTTATATGGGGATGATTTTACATTATGGTCAAGATTATAATAAGAGTAATTTTCACCTTACTAAAGCTGAAGATGCCATTAGTGAACTTTTTACTAAATCTGTATCTAGGGCAGCTTCTTCCATGCTATTAAACGACAATACTCTTGCTTACTCAGGTGAGGATTATGAAGATCTTTATATAAATATTTTTAAAGCACTTAATTATCTTAATTTAGACCAAGAAGAATCTGCTTTTGTAGAAATAAGAAGACTGAATACAAAATTAAACTTACTTGAAGATAAGTATAAAGAATATGCACAGGAACTTAATGAATCAGATGACAATAAAATTCAAGTAAAAGTTAAGAGTATTCAATTTAATAATTCTGCTTTGGCTAGATTCCTAGGTATGCTTCTTTATAGAGTAGATAATAAATTTGATGATGTGAGAATAGATAATAGATACCTTGAAGAGGCATTCAAACTTCAAGCCCATATTTATAATTTTTCTAAACCAAATCTTTCTGAATTTAGTGAAGTTAAAAGAGGAAGTGCAAAATTGTCTTTTATCTCTTTTACCGGTTTAGCTCCAGAAAAATATCCTGTAACTTACAGAGTTGCCACTTTAGAAAACATGATAACTGTTTTTGTTGATAACGGTAGTGAGAGCAATGGAGAGAATTTCTTATTCCCAGGAATAGAACCTGGATACTATTTTAAATTTGCTGTAGCTGAGATGAGAGCAAAGCAGAGCCAAATTCACAAAATTGGAATTGAGATTAATGGAACAGAAGTAGGTCAACTAGAGAAATTAGAATCTGTAAGCAGAATTGCTGAAGAAACATTCGCAGTTAAAGAAGGGATGGCTTATGTCAGGGCCATAACAAGAACAGTAATAAAAGGCATAGCTTCTATTGCTGCACAAAAGGAAATAGAAAAAAGGACTAACGAATTTGGAGGTTTCTTAGCTAAAATAGGAACCGCTGCTCTTACTGAAGCTAGTGAGGCTGCAGATTTACGTTCTTGTCTTGTTTTTCCTGCTTATGCCTATGTAGGAGATTTTGATATTGCTCCTGGAACTTACGATATAAAAGTTAATTATTATAATCAATCAGGTTTTTTAATAGCTAGTGATTTAAAAGCAAACTACGAAATTAATGAAAACGAGTTAAATCTGATTGAATCATATTTGTTGAAATAGGAGGGATTATGAGAAAGTTATTTTTTTTACTAATAATATTTATTTTACTTATAGGATGTTCTGCTAACAAACCTGTAAGACCAGGTGATAAACCAGAATGGATAGATAATCCAAAAAGTAAGTATCCAGAAGGAATGTACTTAGCCGCAGTTGGCTATGGCTCAACAAGAAGGTCTGCTGAAGCTGACGCTATGGGTAGTGTTGCTAGAATATTTAAAACTGATGTTAAGGCTAACAGTCATTATTCTGAAAGATGGTCTGAATTAGAATCAAATATTGATGAGGACCAAGTGTCCTTGTTCGCAGAAAATACTAAAGATGTATTTATAAGTGCTGAACAAAATTTAATCAATATAGAAATTGGTGAATCTTTTACTGATAATTTAGGAAAAGTTTATTGCCTAGCCTATATCCATAGATCTAGAACTGCAGATATTTATGATGAGAAAATCACTGAAACAGAGCAAATGATAGAATTCTATATGGATAAATATCAGCTTGCTGATGATGATTTACAACGCTATTCTTATTTGGGATTAGCTTCTATCTTTGCTTATCAAAATCAAATTCTTCTAGATCAATTAGCTATTATCTCTCCAATGGATTATGAAATTGTTGGTGTAGAAAACAGATATCCTAAAATAAACTCTCTGCAAAGGGATATAGCTTCCAAGATTAGTTTTTCTATAAAGGTTGATAATGATGACCAGGGAATAATTGCTAATTCAATCAAAGAAATCATTAATGAAATGAATTTTTCTATTGTTGAATCAGATGGGCTTCTGAATATTATTAGTAATTATCAATTTCAAGAAGTTCAGCTTGATAGGAAAGAAGAATTTATTAAATTTGAATATGATTTGAGTATAAATGATTTTAACAAAAGAACTGTAGTTTCACTAAATGAAAAATCACGTTCTGGTGGAATCAATAAAGATGAAGCAATAGCTAAATCAAAGTCAGCTATAGTGAGAACTTTAAAGAAAAAACTACAAGTTCGTATTGAACAATATTTTGATTCTTTAGCTCAGTAGTTTTTCTCAAGACTTAGATTCTATTGACTCTATTTATAACAACTTTTATCTGATAAAAAAAAAGATTATTGACAAATGACCAATGATTTTATTTTCTTAATAGAATAACTTAATATGGAGAAAAAATGTATAAAAATAAGTGGTATTCTACCCTATTGATATTAATAATTAGCTTGCAGGCTTCTTATCTAGTAGCTGGAAACTCAATCTTTTCAATTACAGGCTTACCTTACCAATACTCTGGTAATGATATTTACAGTCAAGGAATGGGAGATGTAGGGATTGGAGATGGATTACGCTTGGCTCATGGTTTTGGAAATCCAGCATTAGTCAATACTGCTAATACGGTTAACTTTTATACCGGTGTTAAGTTAGGCTATGTTAAATATAATACTGATGCATCTTCTTCTTATACTGATGATGCCGTGGATTTTCCATTTTTTTCTATCGTAGTTCCTTATGACAAACATAAATTTGCCTTTCAATTCAACTCTTGGAAATCAGGAAATTTTGAAAACCAAATAGAAAGTACCTATATAATTGATGGTGAAGAAATCGATTTAATTGAAAGCAATTTATTTTCTTCTTATATTTACAAACTTGATGCATACTACGGCTATAGATTTACTAATGGATGGAGTCTTGCTCTTGGTCCCAATGTATTCATCGGACACCGTGAACAAGAACTTATTCAAGATTCTGGGAATGGAGTTTTTAATACTAAAAATAAATCTAAACTTTCATTCACTGATATGGGATTTAGCTTAGGTGTTTTAAAACAAGGATCAAATTGGTCTTTAGGGGCCAACTATGAGTATGGTCGCCAGATTGATGCAGATAAAGAATTTTTTACAATTCATTCCAGTGAAGAATTAGAAGATGTAGAGATAAATTTACCACATAAAATCGGCTTTGGCTTTGCCAAAAAATGGGCTGGAATCTTTAAGATTTCTAGTGATTTCAACTATGAAGTATGGGACACTTTCCTAGGTCAAGACTATCATAATTCTTGGAAAACAGGTATTGGTTTTGCCTATGAACCGAAATTAGGTAGAAAAGAATTTTATGAACAAATTCCAATAAGAACAGGATTCTCTTTGAGAGAATTACCTTTTGATTATAATAACGAAAAGATATATGAAAAAACAGCGACTGTAGGTTTTTCTATTCCACTTAAATCTAGAATAGACAAACTTGATTTCGCTTTTGAATATATGATAAGAGGTGATGTTGATACCCATGGTATTGAAGATAGATCAAGTATGTTCATGATAGGTGTTTCTGGCTTTGATATTTTCCGAAAAGTCTATACAAGAAAAGAACCTAGAGAAATACCAATCAAGGAAGCTTTAAACTAATTAAGGATACATAATGAAACTGAAATGGTTATATAGTGATAATGAGGAAAATTTTATTGATCAGATTTTAAAGAATCGTCAAGGTGGGAAGGACCAATATTCACAAACTATTGAAGACTTACCAGATGATTTTTTACTTAAAGATTTAGATGTAGCAGTTGATAGGATTTTGAAGGCTCTTTACAGTAATGAACGGATAGTGATATTTGGTCATGATGACCCAGATGGTGTAACTGCTACCTACCTGCTTTATGATTTCTTTGAATCTTGTGGCTTTCAGAATCATTATTATTATATTCCTAACAGACTTGTAGATCATCATGGTATTCAAGATAGTTTTGTCTCTTATCTTAAAGACCTTAGTGCTGATTTATTAATTACTGTTGATAATGGAATTTCTTCAAAAGATAAGGTTGAAGAAATAAAATCTCATGGTATTGATGTAATTATTACTGACCATCATCTCTTCGACCAGGAGAATATCCCTTTAGCAAGTGCTGTAGTTAATCCAAAACGTCAAGACTGCTCTTATCCTTACGATATGATTGCAGGGGTAGGGGTTTCTTTAATGTTAGTTAGAGGATTAGCTAAGAAGCTGGATAAGAAAATTAAACCTGCTTATTATTTTTGGACTGCTGTTGGGTCTTTAGCAGACAGAGTACCTATGGCTCAGGTGAATTGGATTATAGTTCGTCATGTGTTAGATAATTGGCAAGAGATGAAAGATAATACTATTGATATGCTTAAATCAATCTGTAATCCTATAGATAATCATTTCGATAAATTGAATTTTTTAACTTATACCTATAGAATGATAGCGAATGGTAGAGACCTAGATGGGAAACATCATGGTTTGAGCTTCATTATTGCCAATGATCGAGAAAAATATGATGAGTTCTCTCTAATCCAAAACGAAAAGAAAGCAAATGAGCATAATCTCTTTGCTCTTAATGAGCTTATAGCCGAATTATTGGGGTCTTATGAAGGTAAGGGACTTGTTTACTTTGACGCTGATGATAGAGTGCCTAATCCATTGCTAGGTACATGTGCTACCTTCTTAGTTAACACCCTTTATGAGCCTGTAATTATGCTAAAAGAAAGAGATGGTGTAATTATCTGTGAAGGAAGATGTAGCCAAGGTTTTAGCATTCTTGATGCCTTCAAGTATTGTGAAGAAACTCTTATTCAATATGGTGGTCATGTTCGAGCAGGTGGCTTTACTATGCAAAAAGAAAATTTAGATAACTTTTTAAAATTATACAAAGAATACTTCCAGCTTCAAAAACAGACAATTGACGAGAACAAAACAATAGATATTGATGCCGTGATTGACGTAAGCCAATTAGATAATAATGTCATTGAACAACTTGAGTTTATGTTACCTTTTGGTCATGATAATCCTGAACCTCTCTTTTTGGTTAAGAATTATGACCTAAATGAGAAACATCACAAGCTGAATTTTGATGCAAGTTCTAAAGGAAAACTTAAAGAAAATATTGATTATGAACTTGTTGTCCAGATTTCCAATAGTGGTCAAGCCAAAGTTATTGATTTTAGAGAAGCTAATGAAAGTCTTAATTGAACATAATTTATGTGACAAATGTGGCTCTTGTGTGTCTATTTGTCCTAACCTTGCCATCGATATAAGTGAAAATATCGTTGAGATTAACCAATCTAAGTGCAGCAAGTGTCTTACTTGCCTTCCTGCATGTCCTTTAGGAGCAATAATAAATGTCGCAGACAAATAAAATTTATCAAGTTGCTGTAATTGGGGGAGGACCAGCTGGTTCAGTTACGGCTTATCAGTGTGCTAAAGGCGGACTGAAGACAGTAATTTTAGAAAGAGACAGAGAAATTGGTTTACCTGTTCGTTGTGCTGAGGGTATTATGACCAAGGTGCTCAAAGATTTTGGACAAATCCCCACTTCTGTAATCGCTTCTCATATAGAAAAGATTAAGATAATTCCTCCCAATAAAGAAATTATTACTATTAATAGTCCAGGTCAAGGACTAATCTTAAACCGTGAGTTGTTTGATAAATTTCTAACAAAAAAAGCTCTTGATCAAGGAGCAGAGTTACTTCTCAAACATGATGTCATAAGTATTAATTATGATGACAAAGAAGAACTATTTTATCTGAATATTAGAAATTCAAACCAAGTAATTAAGGCTAAATTAATTGTTGGGGCAGATGGTATAGATTCTCAAGTAGGAAGATGGTTTTCTATGTCTGAACAATTAACCTTGAATGATATTGATTCTTGTGCCCAATATCTGCTCTATCATGAAAGTCTCATCGATGGAGAATGTTCTTTTATTTTTGATAATAATTATGCTCCAGGAGGCTATATCTGGATATTTCCCAAAGGTAATAAAACTGCTAATGTCGGTTTAGGAGTTAATCCACCAAAAGCTGAGAAAAGTGCAAAAGATTATCTTGATGCCTATATTAAAGATTATTTCCCTCAAGCAAACTCCTTAAGAGCTACCTGTGGTGGAGTTCCAATTAGAAAGACAAACCCTATCTTGGTGAAAGATAGAGTAATGCTTGTTGGCGATTCAGCTTACCAGACCAATGCTATTAGCGGAGGTGGCATTGATACTGCTATTGAAGCTGGATATCTTTGCGGACAGACCATAGTTAAATCTTTTAGTGATAAAGGAATAAATGATAAGAAATTAATGGCCTATCAAGATAAGTGGCACTCAAAAAACAAGAATAAAGAAAGTATTGAACAAATCATCAAAGAGAAGCTTACTAATGCTTCTAATGATAAATTAGATAAATATTTTGACTATCTTAGAGATATATCACTTGATCAGCTAAATGTCTTAAATATATTTAAAACTTTAATCTTGAAGAGACCAGCCCTATTTGCTAAACTCTCAACTAAAGTTTTTTTTGATTTCTTAAAATAGGAGAAGTAATGATCTTATCTTTTGTAATTCCAGCTCTTAATGAAGAAGAATCTTTAGAACAGCTTTATCGTGAGATTGTTGAAAATGTTGAAAGTCATGAATATGAAATTATTTTTGTTGATGATGGTAGTAATGATAATACTTTCCAAGTAATGAAAAACATTGCTGCTAAAGATAAAGGTGTTAAAGTTATTAAGTTTAGAAAGAATTTTGGTAAGGCTTATGCCTTAAATGTTGGCTTTTCTAAAGTGTCAGGGGATATCATTTTCACTATGGATGCAGATTTACAAGATAATCCGATTGAAATTAAAAATTTCTTAGATAAAATGCAAGAAGGTTATGATCTAGTTACAGGTTGGAAAGTTAAAAGACGTGATCCTTTGAATAAACGATTACCTTCGAAGTTTTTTAACTGGGTAACATCCAGAACCTTTAAACTTAAATTAAATGATTATAATTGTGGTTTTAAGGCTTATAGTAAAAGTTTAGTCAAAGAATTAGATATTTATGGAGAAATGCATAGATATGTGCCTGCCTTAGCAGATGCTAAGGGCTTTAAAGTAGGTCAGATACCTGTACATCATCGAGCTAGAGAATTTGGGAAATCTAAATATGGATTTGAACGTTATTTAAGAGGATTTTTAGACTTATTAACTGTTAAGCTTATTACCAAATTCAACCGTTCCCCCCTTTATCTCTTTGGGGGAATAGGCTCTATCTTAACTATTTTAGGTACTATCTTAGGTCTTTATCTCTCTGTTATGAAATATCTTATGGGAATGCCTCTGTCCAATAGACCAGCACTCTTCCTCTCTATACTACTAATTTTAGCTGGTATTCAATTCTTTTCAATCGGACTTCTTGGAGAGCTCATAGTAAATCAAACAAGGAAGCAAACTAAGGGAAACTCAATTTCTATTCAAGAGGTATGTAATCTTGAAGAAGAGTAAGGAAAGAAAAAACTTTTGGGAAAAAATCGCCTTATCTTTCTTTTTGTGGTTGTTTAAGGTCCTAAATGACAAGACAGTCAAGAGCTTAATGAATTTTCTAGCTGTCAATATCGGGTATCGAATTGGTATTCGTAAAGATTTGGTTATTAAGCAAATGAAAAGAGCATTACCTAAATTATCCCATAAAGAAGTCCTCGCTAATACAAAAGCTATGTATCAACATTATGGTTTGATGGTTTATGAGATATTTAAGCAAGATAAGGATAAATTAGTAGAGGAAACTGAAATTCAAGGTATTGAAAATCTCCAACAAGCAATCGAACTAGGAGAAAGTGTTCTAATCGCAACCGGACATTTCGGAAATTGGGAAATTTTAGGATATTATCTCTTAAATAAGAAAATTAAACTCTCAGCAATTGCTAAAAAACAAAGAAACCCTTTTTTTGACCAATACTTTGTTGATTTTAGAGCTAAATATGGTTTAGATGTTATTTATCAAAAGAGAGCTCTTAGAGGAATTCTAAAAGCTATAAAAGATAAAAGAATGATATTCTTTATTCATGACCAAGATGCTCGTAAAACTGGGGAAATAATGCCTTTTATGAATCATGATGCCTCTGTCTTTATGGGGGTTGCTAGAATCGCTCTTAAGGCTAATCTACCCATTATGCCTGCTTATCATATAAGGACAAAAGAAGGAAAACATATCATTAAATTTGAGAAGATTTTCTATCCAAGTCAGGAAAATTTGACAGATTATGATGTAATGACTATATTAAATAAATCCTTAGCTGATATGATTGAGGCTTATCCCCATCTCTGGTTTTGGGTGCATAAACGCTGGAAAAGTGTTGAAAAGCAACAGCGGAATAATCTTGTAGAGAATTCCTGAATTTAGCTTTTATCTATAAGATAAACTTGATTAATCTGGCTTGATTGTTAGTCTCTCAATTGATTATTGGGAATTTATAGAGAGAGTAACAATCAAGCAATTGAATAGGTATGGACTGAATGCATCCTTGCCTTCAGAAGTAAAGAAGCATTACTCTTAAGTAGATTGGGAGAGTAAACAATCCCCTTTCAGCTCCTTGGAGCGCCTGAGAGGGGTGGTCGAGTAGACCGGGGAGAGTAAACATTCCCCTTTCAGCTCTTTAGAGCGTTTGAGAGGGGTGGTCGAGTAGACCGGGGAGAGTAAACAATCCCCTTTCAGCTCTTTAGAGAGTTTGAGAGGGGGGGCGAGTAGACCGGGGAGAGTAAACAATCCCCTTTCAGCTCTTTAGAGCGTTTGAGAGGGGTGGTCGAGTAGACCGGGGAGAGTAAACATTCCCCTTTCAGCTTTATAACTGGGAGTGTGGATGACCACATCCGCATCTTTAAGGAGTCACCCCCTGTATCCCCCTCAAAGAATGGGATTTGCCAAAAGAATCTGCCCTCTTAACTTGTGATACGTAGCTTTAGCGAAGTATTACTAAAAGGCTCAAGTTCAAGTTTGGTGGAAAAAATTTAATAAAATATAAGATTTTATCATTAGTGTGATTATCCAAAGTATCCCTGAAAGGGATTAATAATTTAGCCTGGGGTAAGATCCTATAAGGATCGTCACCCCAGGAACAATATCCAAAATTACGACCTAACCCTGTAAGGGTTTAATATAATGGTAACTAATTATAATATTAAATCATTGGTATATATGTTTTTATTAAACCCTTACAGGGTTAGGCTTTTTATATACATCATTACCCAGGGTTGCAATCCCTTCAGGATTTTACCCTGGGCTAAACTATTAATCCCCTTTAGGGATATAAGACCTATCCTTTCAGGATTATGTCTTATACTGTTAAAATAATACTATCAATAGTAACTTATAATCCGTAAACTACTGTAATACAATATCTAGTGCAAAATAATGCAACATAATTTCCACCAGACTTGAACTTGAGCCTACTAAAATTCTATACCAATTCAGGATAAAGCTTGCAATTTATAATTATTACAATATATTATACACTAAAAAGTGAGGTAAATATGAAAAAGTTACTTTTAATATTACTCATGATAATAGGAGTATTAATTATGTATAGTAAAGATAATAAACTGACAGACTTAGAGAAATATGTGATAGAAGAAAAAGGAACAGAGGCCCCCTTTACAGGTAAGTATGTTGACCACTTCGAAGATGGGACTTACCACTGTAAGAAATGTGGAAGCGAACTTTTTGAATCTTCAACAAAATTCCATTCTTCTTGTGGCTGGCCTTCTTTTGATCAAGCAATTCCAGGAAAAGTCAAAGAAATCCCTGATAAAGATGGTATCAGAACAGAAATAGTTTGTGCCAACTGTGGAGGTCATTTAGGTCATGTTTTTGAGGGTGAAGGATTTACAGATAAGAATATCCGCCATTGTGTAAATTCGGTTTCTTTAACTTTTCAAGAAAAAGAAAGCCAAGCAAGAGCTTATTTTGCCGGAGGATGTTTTTGGGGAGTAGAATATTATCTTCAACAGTTAGAGGGTGTTATTTCTTCAAGTGTTGGTTTTATGGGTGGAGATGTCAAAAATCCAGGTTATTATGAAGTTGTTAGAGGAAACACTGGTCATATTGAAACAACAGAAGTTATCTATAATCCTAACAAACTCTCTTATGAACAATTAGCTAAATATTTCTTCGAAATTCATGACCCTACTCAGCTAGATAGGCAAGGACCTGATATCGGTGAGCAATATAGGTCTGTGATATTTTATTCTTCAGAGGAAGAAAAAATTACAGCTGAGAAGTTAATTAACATACTTAAAAATAAAGGCTATGATGTTGTAACAAAGGTTCAAGCAGCTGAAGAATTCTATCCTGCAGAAAACTACCATCAAGATTACTATGAAAAAAAAGGTTCACTACCTTACTGTCATTCTTATCAGAAGAAATTTTAATCATGTATTGACTAAATCTTAACTTATTTTAAACTGTCAAAAAAAGTTGGAGAATTTTATGTACAAATATTTACTAATAATGCTATTGATATTAAGTACAGGCCTTTATGGACTTACTATCTATGATATACAGTATACAGATAACCCTGGACAAGATGGAACCTACCCATCCCCTTATGAAGGGCAAACTGTTACCTTAACAGGAATTGTAACAGCAGATAATTATAGCAATAATAGATTCTTCTTAAGTATGCCTGAGGGTGGAGCTTGGAAAGGAATTTATATATACCATAATTATTCCTTGAATGTAGGTGATGAAGTATCAGTTACAGGAGAAGTCACTGAATACTGGGGCTTTACTGAATTATCTGATATCTCAAATGTTACTATCTTATCAAGTAACAACCAGGTTCAGGCTACAAATATCACTACAGGACAGCTAAATACTAACGAAGCTTATGAAGGCGTTTTAGTAAGAATCCAAAATGCTCAGATTACTGAATCTTATGACCAATATGGTAATATAAAGATTAATGATGGCACTGGTACTTGCCGAGTAGGCACAGGTGCAATCTCCTTAATGAATAACGGCTATGATGCTATAGTTGGTAGTGAGTTAGCTTCTATTACAGGTGTAGTAAGTTATTCTTATGGGAATTACTATCTTAATCCAAGAAGTTTGAGTGATTTAGTACAAGGTGATATGCCGATAACTATAGCAACTGATGATGTCTTTGTTACTCAAGACGAAGAATTTTATATTCCTCTTGAGATTTTTCATCAAGATAATATCACTATCAATTCTTTTCATATTGAACTTTCCTATAATAATAATATGATTGATTTCACAGGCTTGAACTACTCCTCTGCTATACTATCTGATTGTAATTACTCTTCAACAAGTAACACTATTACAATTGATTATAGCGGAGATGTAACATCATTTTCCTCTTCTACACTCTTGAATCTAATCTTTAATCCAATTGGTATGGGAAATACATCTTTCTATGCTTTTGAATGCTCTTTGAATGGGCAGGAGGTTGATTCCTTCAACTTTGGTAATCTAAATATATCCATTGCTTCATCAGAGCAGGGAGATATTCTGACAACTGTTCAAAGACCAATTATATCTATTCCAGAAATTACTCATCCCGGAGAGAGTTTTGAAATATGGGCTTCAGCACCTGTGACTACAAGTGGTTGGGAAGCTTCTCTTGAATATGAAGATTATTCTCTTGCATTAACTATTCAATCAACTTACTATGATTCAGTAAGAGATTGGCATATTTTAACAGTTGAAACACCTCAAACAGCTTTCTATGAACTCTTCGATTTAGTTCTTTCAGCTCCTGGTTTAGAAGTGGATTATGTTAAAAATGCAGTTAAGATAGAAGCTTCTCCTGAAGATGATTGGTACTTTATTCATATTACTGATAGCCATTTACCAACTCACCTCTTCTCTCATGATAGTAACTATTTTAATGATATGACAGAAGTAGAAGACTTTTTAACAGTGATAGAAGATATTAATATTCTTAATCCTAAATTTGTCCTCTTCACAGGCGATATCGTCAATGAAGGTGAGCTTGAAGACTATTTGGATGCTAGATATTATTCCATAGCTAAGAATATGTTAAACTTACTAGAAGCTCCTGTATATTTAGTTACAGGAAATCACGATATCGGTGGTTGGGATGATACTCCTATGCCGGATGGTAATTCACGAACAAATTGGCATAACTTCTTCGGTTGGGATATTTTAGAAAATCCTAATGGCTCTTATCCTTATAGAACTCAAAACTACTCTTTTACCTATGATAATATTAAGTTTATTGGACTTGAAGCATATATAAATTATGATAACTTTTTACCAAATATCTTCGGAGATGAAAGTTTTACCAGTAATCAAATGAATTGGCTAAATTCTGAACTAGCTTCAAGTGAAGACTCTAAAGTCTTATTCTATCATTATGACTTTTCAGATCAGATAAATCTATACAGTCTTAATGCTGATATGGCACTTAGTGGACACATTCATTATGATGATGGTAATATTAACCAAGCCCCATATGATTTAGCTACTGGAGCTATTTGTGATGGAAATAGAAAATATAGAATAATCAAAGTATCTAATGGAGTACTGCAACCACTTTCTTCTGTCACAGCAGGCTATTCAGGAGAAAATTTGCAGGTTAATTATGATTATCCGAACAATGGAAGTGTTACCGAGAATAGAGCAGAAATAGTAAATCTACATAATATTGATTTCTCTGATATCATGCTTAAGTTTCAAATGCCAAACCTTAATGTTCCAGTAGATGTGACTAATGGTACTATTGTTCAAGATGCTTATTTCAACAATAAGAGAGTTGTTTACGTAAAAAGCCAAGTACAGGCAAATTCTGTAGCTGAAGTTTCTCTAGTGATGAATACTTCAAACGCTGCAGATGTGCTAGCTCTGAAAACTATTATAGACAATGCAAGAGTCTATCCAAATCCTTACAGAACTTCTAATATGAAAGGCCAAACATCAATTTCTTTTGACCTTACAAACAATGCTCAAGTATCAGTTAATATCTATAATATTAAAGGTCAGAAAGTAGCTCAATTATTAGATCATCAAAGACTATCTTCTGGAAATCATAGATTAAATTGGGATGAAATTGCTGACCATTCTTCTGGTCTATACTTAGTTAAAATTGATGCTGATAATCATACAGAAATGTTAAAATTCATTAGTATTAAATAATTAGTAAAAGAATTTAGTGATTTTTCAAAGATCTATTGTATTATTTTGGTTTAATCCTGGAAGGATGGAGATATAATAGGCAGGGTTCGAAGACCCTGTATAATAATCCTCCACATGACTAAGCCCCGAAGGGGCGATAATATACGATCTAAAAGAAATATTGTCGCCCCTCTAGGGCTTTGCTTGATTTATTGAATTAGTACAGGGTCTAACGAACCCTGCCTATTAGATCTGCATCCCTCTGGGATTTTAAGAAATTCCAAGCTTGGCTTTTGACGGAGAGAATCTACATTTCCCTTCGCTAATACATTCTACATAGCTTAAGCGTAGTAGAAAGCTATGGAAGACAGACCGTCCGACTGAAGAGGCTAACATCTTACTGACAAAAAGGCAATATTGCCAATAAACAATTATAGTAAAATGATAATAAAACCTAAAGATGTTCAATAATATCGACTTCTTTAAGGATAGGCTATAGTAAGAAGAGTAACTGACTATTAAACAGTTTCTCTTAGTATGACTTTTCTAAGAAAGATTAAGTGTTGACAAGTATGTAGTTAAAATCAACGTGGTTTAAGAAAAAATATTATAAAGTAGGAGAACTTTATGGAAGGCACTTTTAGCAACGCAACAATAGAAAAATTGCAAAAGGCAAGTAACCAGGCACGTGGCTCAATCTTAAAAATGACAACAATAGCTAAATCAGGACATCCTGGTGGCTCAATGTCTACAATTGACTTACTAATGGCAGTCTATGAACTAGCTAATATAAACCCTCAAAATTACAAAAGTGATGAAAGAGATTTCATTGTTGTAAGTAATGGTCATATTTCACCAGCTGTGTATTCTGCCTTAGCTTACAAGAATTTCTTCAAAATTGATGAAGCTATCTCTCAATTCAGATTAGCTGGTTCAATCTTTGAAGGTCATATTGAAAGAACTGTTCCAGGAGTAGAATGGGGGACAGGTAATCTCGGTCAAGGTTTATCAGCAGCTTGTGGATTTGCTTTAGCATCCAAACTAAAAGGTATTGATAATCATACTTACGTCTTTATGGGTGATGGTGAACAACAAAAAGGACAGATTGGTGAAGCTAGACGTTTTGCTGTTAAATACGGCTTGAACAATCTTACTGTTATTGTTGATTATAACCAATTGCAAATATCAGGTGATATTTCTGAAGTGATGCCTCAAGATATTAGAGATAATTTCCTTTCTGATGGTTGGGAAGTAATGGAAATAGATGGTCATGATTTTACTGATATTAGTAATGCATTGTATGATACTAGGGACAATGAAGCTCCTGTAATGATTTTAGCTAACACTGTCATGGGTAAGGGTGTTTCATTTATGGAGAATAAAGCTGGTTTCCATGGTGCTCCTCTCAATGACCAACAATTAGTTGAAGCTCTTCAAGAATTAAAACTAGAAAATGATATGGCTGATTTAAATACTTTAAGAAAATCATTCCAAATAGAAAAACATCCACAAGTAAATAACTTTATTCCCGAATTATCACCAGGGGAAAACAGACTTTATACTAGCAAAACTGATAATCGCTCTGCTTGGGGAAATGCCTTAGTTGATTTAGAAAATGCTAACAAGAATTCCAATACTCCTTTAGTTGTTTTTGATTGTGACTTAGCTGGTTCTGTTAAAACTTCTGACTTTGCTAAAATTGCTCCTGAAAGATTTATCCAATCTGGTATAATGGAACACAATACATCTGTTGTTTCTGCTACTTTATCTACTTGTAATTTCCAGACTTTCTGGGCTGATTTTGGTGTCTTTGGTATTGATGAAGTCTATAATATGCATAGATTAACTGATATTAATCAAGGTAATCTAAATGTAGTAGTTACTCATGTTGGATTAGATGTTGGGGAAGATGGAAAAACCCATCAATGTATTGATTATATTGGAGCTATGAGAAATATCTTTGGCTTTGAAGTTATTGTTCCAGCTGATCCAAATCAAACTGATAGAGCTGTTCGTTATATGGCGACTAAAGCAGGAAACAAGGTAATTGCTATGGGTAGATCTAAATTAGATATTATCAAAGATGAAAATGGGCAAGTTTTCTTTGACCAAAATTATAAATTTGAATATGGCAAAGCTGACAGATTAAGAAATGGAGATAAGTGCTCTATCTTTGTTACTGGTACCCTTGCTAATACTGCTGTGAAGGTTGCAGATTCTTTAAAAGCTAATGGTATAAATCTTCAAGTTTGGAACATATCTTCACCTTTGGAAATTGATATCGAAGCCTTAAAAGAAGCTAGTAAAACAGGACTAATCTTTACCCTTGAAGATCATAATACAAAATCAGGATTAGGTCTTTCGATTGCTGAAGCTTTAGTGGAAAATCAACTTCAATCAAAACTTATAAAACTAGGTGTTGATAACTATGCGTACTCCGGAAACTCAAATGAAGTGTTTGCTTTGTGTGGCTTAGATCCAGCTAGTATTGAGAGAAAAATACTTGATGAAATTAAATAATATTGTTTTAAGTGCTAAAGTTGTCATTATCTTAATGGCAACTTTAGTCTTGATGTCTTGCGGTACTAATAATCCTATTAATAATAATAGCATTAATAGTGAATTTAATGAAAATATTATTTCTGTCATGACTTGGAACTTGAAAGAGTTCCCTTACCAAAATGAAAATACTATAAATGAACTTCAATATCTGATTCCTAGTCTTAATGCTGATGTAATTGCTGTTCAAGAAATTGCCAATACTGATGCTTTTGATCAACTAGATTCCTATCTTAATGATTATGAATCTATTGCCTCAGAAGACTATATTTATGATAGCACAGATGAAGATTCTTATTATAATCCAATTCTAGGTTTTATATATCATAAAGACAGGGTAAGTGTTAAAAGTGCCTATGAGATTTTGAAGTATGATAGTCGCCTCTTTCCAAGAGAACCCTTTGTCTTAGAAATAACCTGGAGAGATGAAGATTTTGTTATTATCAATAACCACTTGAAGGCAGGGGGAGATAATGAAATTGACTATAATGATGAATGGGACCAAGAAGTTAGACGCTTAGAAGCCCTAAATGAATTACATGCATATATTGTTGAAAATTATGATGACGAAAATGTAATTTTGTTAGGTGACTTTAATGACCAATCCCACGAAATTCCTCAAACAAACGTGTTTACAGCTTTCCTAGATGATGATGATTTTATGTTTGCTGACTATGAAATGTCACTTAATTCCGATGACTACTCCTATCCTAATTGGCCTTCACACTTAGACCACATAATTATTAATCAAAATCTGTTTGAAGCCTTTGGAAAAGAAAATTCATCCTGTTATACTATTAAGTTAGATACCTCAATAAGTAATTATAATTCTACTATTTCAGATCATAGACCTGTAATTCTTAAATTAGATTATGAATAAGATCAATATAAAATCTTGACAAATCTAACAATGTTAATTATTTTATAATTAGCTTAAGTCACATAATGGAGATTCAGATGAGTAAAAAAATTTTGATAGTTGATGATGATCAGTTATTACGAGATGTAGTAGGTCAATATTTAGTAAAAAATGGCTATGATGTAGAAATACCAGATACTGCTCTTGAAACAATAGAAACTTTTAAACCAGGAAATTATTCACTAGCAATAATAGATTTAGTTATGCCTGATATTGGGGGAATTGAATTAATGGAATCTCTTCTTTCAAAAGACCCAAATCTAAAAATGGTGATTATGACAGGTTACCCTACAGTAGATAGTGCTTATAAAGCTATGGTTGATGGCGTTTTTGAATACATTATCAAACCATTTAGAATGAAAGAGTTGTTAGAGGTAGTCCAAAAATTGATCGGCTAGAATGAATATCGAGGTCAAATCATGTAGGATAAGCGATTTTGCTCACCCTCAACTTATTACTAATGTTTTTCTCTATCCAAAATATTTATTGCTAATAAAGGATTTGTTCGGTATAGATGTAAAATATTTAGTTGTCACGAACAGAGATAATAATAATTTACTTGCCTTAACAGTATCTTATGAAAAAAAAATACTTGGCATACCTACTATCATTAATCCTTCTGTGGCCTATTATCAGCCAATTGAACTTTTTCTTATCCAAAGAAAATACAAAAATGAAAATCAATTACAAGAACTAGAAATTTATCAAAGAATTAGCGAATATTATCAAAAATACTATTTCAAAGTAGAAAAGAATCTTTCTCCTGAAACTCAAGATATCAGAGGATTTATCTGGTCTGGTATGACTGCTAGCCCTTTATACACTTATGTGTTTGATTTAAATTCCTACAGCTCTGATACTTTTTTCAAAAGACAAAGAGCATCCTTAAGAAAAGCCCAAAACTTATCCTACCAATTTTCCCAAGAAGAAGATATTAAAAGTTATTTAAGGCTGGTAAAAGACACTAAAGATAGACAAGACTGGAAGGTTAAAATTGATGAAAATGTTTTCCCTAACTTTTTAAAAAAACTAATAGATTTAGAGTATGTTAAACAATTTTCTCTCATCAAAGAAAACGGAGAAGTTGCTTCCACAATGTTCTGCTTACTTGATAATAATAATAAAATAGCCTATGCATGGCTACAATCAACAGCTATTGAAGACCTAGCTAATGGGGCATCAACCTTACTTATCCATACCATTAGTCAACATCTTAAAGACAAGTATCAAACTTTTGATTTATGTGGTGCAAATACAAACACAATAGCTAGATTTAAAGCATCCATGGGAGCACAATTAAAAGTATTTTATAGAATTAAACTTTAAATATTGACTATTTTTATATTCATCCTATAATTTGTTTAATATAATACACTAAACATAAGAGGATATATGAAAAAGATAGTTATTATTGAAGGGGGAAGTTCTAGTGAAAGAGAAGTATCTCTTAATAGCTCTAATGAAATATATAAATGTCTCACTGGAGCTAAGTGTCAATGTGTGAAAATTGACCCATCTGATTTTCCTAATACTGAAGACTTTATCAAAACAATCAGACAACACAAACCTGACCTTGTTTTCAACGGACTCCATGGTGGTGATGGTGAAAATGGAAATATTCAAGCTCTTTTAGAATTAGCTAAAATACCTTTCACAGGTTCAGATTCCTACGCTAGTACAATAGCTATGGATAAATATCTTTCCAAATTAATTGCTAAAGACCTTGGTATTCCAGTTGCAAAAGGTATTTTAGTTGACAAAACTACAGGACTGGAGTCATTACAAGTAGATTTTCCACTTCCTTATATAGTTAAACCAAATAATGGTGGTTCTTCCGTTGGTATATCTAAGGTTGAGAGCTTAGAACAACTGCTCCCAGCCTTGGAGGATGCTTTCCAATATGATGAAAAAGTGTTAATTGAAGAATTTATTCCTGGAAAAGAGCTGACTGTAACTATACTTGGTAATCAAACTTATCCAGTAATTGAGGTCCGACCTAGAAGCGGATGGTATGATTATAAAAATAAATATACTAAAGGTAATACAGAATATATCTGTCCAGCTGACTTATCTGAAGAAAATTCTAGCATAGTACAGCAAATGGCTTATAATTTATTTAAAAGAATGTCTGGCAAAGTCTATGGACGAGTAGATTTTAGATATGATGGTTCTACTTTCTATTTCTTGGAAGTTAATACCCTGCCTGGAATGACATCACTAAGTTTAACTCCTATGGCGGTTCAAGCTAAAGGAATAACTTTTGAAAAACTTTTACTAAACATAATTGATTTATCTCTTTCTAAGGAGGAGTTATGAAGAAAATTATCACTTTTCTTTCCCTAATTGTTTTTACCTGTTTGATTTATGCTAATACGGCATATCAGATTTCTGGTTCAGTACGACAACCGAGCTTGAATATCTTAAAAGTTTCCTACTTCGACCCAACCCAACCTTATTCTCAACCAATCATATTTAATTTGGATATCACTATTCCAGCTCAAGATGCTTCTGATACTGATAGGCAAGCAGATTATGACTTGAATATTGATTTATATTGGAATGGTAATTTACTTACTTGCACAACTCTTAATCCAATTGAGAGTCCTAGTCCATCTAATCAATATGATTCCCACTTCATAGTTACTAACCGAGACCTTATTACTTCAGAGGATAATAGATTCTTTGAGGCTGAAAGTAACTTCTCCTTTGATGATATTATGGAAAACAATAGTCAGTTTGAAGACTTTCTCTTAGAAACTGGACTCTTCCCAGATGGCCAATATAGAATTGAAATAGCTTTGGAACCTAAAAACTCTCTTTATCAAGGAGACTCTACTATAATAACTTTCTCTGTAAGAGGTATCCAATCAGTGCGTGTTATCTCTCCAGGTGTTTTACCTGGTTCTGCTAATATTCCAATAGAAAATAAGCCAATAATATTTAACTGGAATGCTTCTGGTTTTAATAATTTATATGTTATTGAAATTAAAGAGTTTGACCAAGCTTATGAACTTGACCCTAGCAATATAGAATATAATGGAAGAATAGTTGAGCAAGAACAAGTGAGTAATATTTCTGTCTATACTCCTCAATATAATTTCCAAGAAAATAAATACTATGCCTGGCGAGCTAAAGTAAAGTATATAGGGGAAGAAACACTTAACCAATCTGAATATGACCAATATTTAGCAAGTTCTTATTATGTTTTCCAGTTTGGCTGTTCACCAAGTGTTGAAGTTATCAATGCATATCAAGAAGAACTAGAGAACAACTTAATGAACCTGAATATTGCAGAAATTAATGCCTTACTTGAAGCAGGATATCTACCCAAAGACGGTATTCTGCTAAATGGCAAAAAGTACTATGGTAAAGAAGCTGTAGATAAAATTAGAGAACTATATTCAACTTATGATATAGAAATAAGTGTAGAGTAAAGGAGCATATCATGAAGAAAATACTACTAATAGTTTTATTACTTACACTTTCCACTTTCTTACTAGCACAAGAAATAGCTATCTTTACAAAAATACAAGGTGCGATTTATTCCGATATAGATTCAATCCGTGTGTTTTACAGAACAGGTAATACTTTAGTTAATAATACACAGATTATGACTGATATTGATTCTTATGCCTTACTTCATTATAAGTTTACTAATGGTACTTTGAGAGTTTTTCCTAATTCCACTATCACAATCACGTCTTTAGATAGCTTAAATACCAAGGTTAATCTTGCTAAAGGTAAAATTTTAAATGACCTTAAAGATAAAATCACTGGTTCTTACACTATTGAAACTAATTCTACAGTTGCTTCGGTAAGAGGTACTAAATTTGAGGTTTCTCTTACTAATCAAGGAACTCAAGTAAGTGTGATTCAAGGTAATGTAGATGTTTTAAATAAGATATCTGGAAAGACACATAGTTTATCAGCTAATCAGTCTTTAATATCTTCAGATGATGGTCAAATCATTGAAAAAGCTATCGAAAAAACTCTTCCAGACAGAAATCAAGAGCAAGGCAAACAAGAAAGTGGTAGTCGGTCTATTGATGTTGGACCTATTTCAGATTTAATGGTTCACTCTCAAGAAGATATAGTAAGTTTAGAACCCGGTTTTTCTCCAGATCCAAGAATCTTTGATAGAATTCAAGATTCTTACTCTGCAAGTGTAGCAATCCCTATTGAAGACAAGGAAACTAGTTCTGGAAAACCAGCTGTTGTAGTTGAAAAGAAAGAAGCTGCTGATCTCAGTCCAAAAAGATTAAGAGGGGAAGCACCTAATGAGGATACTCCAATTGCTGTTGTTTTGAAGATTAAAGGAAACTTAACTTTGCTTAGAGGTCAGGAAACACTTGAATGCCCTGTTGGTACACTTTTACGAAATAGTGATATAGTTCGCACAGACGACCAATCGTTAGCTTTAATAAAAATGGTTGATAATTCAAGTAAAATCAGAGTATTCTCTAATAGTCAAGTTTTAATAAGTGCCAGTGTAGATAATGAGCTTCTTAACAAAGAATTAAAATTAGAAACTGGCTCTATTTTATCAACTGTTAATAATAAAATAGCTGGTAAATACTCTGTTTCGACTACTTCAACAATAGCTTCAGTACGAGGAACAGAATTCTTAGTTGAATTAATAGATGGTGTTACTAAGGTAACAGGTTTCTCAGGAAAAGTAGAAGTCGAGAATAAAAAGTCAAAAGAAAAATCTCTAGTGACTAAAGGTAATACAGTTACTTCAACTGAAGATGGTCAAATCGATAGAAGAAAGACTGAAAGTGTACCTGAAGAAGTTGATCAAGAGCTTGAAACTATTGAATATGAGAATACAATGAAAATCCAATTCGAAAACGAAGAGGGTGAAATAAAGACCATTATCTTAGAATATTAGGAGGTAAGAGATGCAAAAAAAGATAATAATATTCTTAATAATTGTTTTATGCTCAACATTATATTCTGAGATAATAATTGAACATAACCAATCCTATGTCGCCTATAAAGATTCAGTTTTAAGTCTCAATATTTTAATTGATGGTAACTGGCAGGAAGTAACAGAGCTAAATATCTTCTACCGAGAAAGAGGAGAGGTAGCTTATAATCTTATAAATGTAGATGTTCAGTCAGGACTAAATGGTGAATATAACGTAGGAATTCCAATTTCTCAGTATGCCAGAGGACTGGAATATTATATAGAAGGCAAAACTGCTTCTAACGAAACAATAACTTATCCAGCTGAACAAGCAACGTTAAATCCAGTCTTAGTTCAGGTTATTTCTGAGGAAAGAACAAGCGATTTCGTTATTCTTAATGATATGAATGATTTAGAACAAGGGGAAGACTTTTCTCTTTCAGTTTCTTTGTTTAGCATTAAAGATGAAATTGATTATGAATCTATCGACTTCTATGTAAATGGGAGAATTAGAACTAAAAAACTAATTATTACACCTACCCTTTTAGTGTATAATGTTGAAAATATCCAAGATTCTTTCAACTTCCAGTTAAAGGCTAAAACTCTTACAGGTGATGTCCTTGATTCAGGAATTCAAAAAGTCTCTGTTAAACAAAAAATGTTTACCTATGAGTTACCTTATAACCTTAGAGGAAATGTCAATTATAAAGGAAATACAAATTCATTTTCTTATGATAACTCAAATAACTCGTCTTCAGAATCTACTTCAAGTTCCCACTCTGCTATATTACAGGTTAGCGGACATAACAGATATAGCAAGATAAACTCAAGGATTTACTTGTCCTCTCTTGAAAGCTCGGAAAAGCAAGCTGTAAATAGATATAGTTTTGATCTTAAAGTTCCTCATTTTGACTTATATCTTGGAGATAAAACTCCTTATATCTCTGAATTTACCACTAATTCTTCCAATATCAGGGGCTTAGGTGGTAAATTACATTTCAAATACTTCTTACTTGAAAGTTATTGGGGCTCTACTGCTCGTGCATTATCTACCAAAGAGGATGGTGCTTTGTATATCCCTGGTACTTTTAAGAGAGAATCAGGGGTAATCAGACTAGCTTTAGGTAATAAAAATGCTTTCCAATTTGGAATTAATCTTTCTAAAAACAAAGATAGAATAAGTTCTTTAGATTATGATGATTACTATATTGCTCATCTTAATGGAAAAGAAGACTCGGAAGACAAGCAAATAATTAATCCTATTGATAATCTTGTCTTTTCAACTGATTTCAAATTATCAACACCACGAAAGCTATTCTCCTTTGGTGGTGAGCTTGCAATTAGTGCTTACAACTCAAATATCATTGATGGTGCTATTTCAGAAGATGAATTGGAAGAAGATGTAGGTGGCGATTTGCCATTTGACCCAGAATCTATTGATGGCTTCTTTGTGATAAATAAAAATACCGAGCCCCTTAGTTTAACTACAGCTAATTTGGCTTATAAGATGTACTCTTCTTTGTATATCGCTGGTAACCTCTTCTCTGTTAACTATTCAAGAGTTGGTTCTGCTTTTAATTCATTAACAGCTAGAAATATAAATAAGGATACTCATGAGTTTACCTTTGCTGATAATATCAATTTCCATAATACAGTGTTCGTAGATTTCTCATTTAATAGAACAAGTGATAATATCTCCGAAAACTTAGCAACAACCAATGTTAATAGCAATTATCAAGTAAACACCATCTTTCGTAAAGAAAAGTATCCAGTTCTGAGAGCAAATGCCAATATTGGCAGAACAAGTATTGAGAATAATGATATTTTTGAAATCAATGAGGAAGACCCATTAACTGAAATAGTTGATGAAGCTCAAGAATATAGAACAAGAGCTTACGGAGGTGGTATAGGTTATACTTTTGATAAAGTTCCTTACATCCCATTCTCCTTAGATTTCGATTATCAATATTCCCTTGATGAGGATGACCTTAGAGATTTGTATGAATTTGAGAATAATAGTTTCTTTATAAGATATAAATCTAAATTAGCTTTTATCCCATTAACAAGTCAATTTTCTTACAATTATACTAAAAGTGAAGGTTTCCAAGCTTTTGTTACAAGTGCTAAGGAAGATAACTTTTATTATGATGATCAGGAATGGAAAAGAAGCTCAATGAGAGTTAAATTTGAATACGATATAGATTTTCTCAAGCTAACTCCATTCTTTGATTACAGGCTTACCAATAATGAAAATCAACTTGATGATAGTGAAGATAATTCTTACTCTGCAACCTCCTTTGGCTTAAGTTATTATCCATACAGGTTAACCTCCTTAACAACAAGCTTAACTTTGAAAGATAGAACTTATGAAACAGGTGATGCTGATTATTCAGCAGTTAACTGGTATTTAAATATTATCCAGAAATTCTAGAAGATGAAAATAAATAGATATAAATTTGTTATTGTAGCTTTATTAGTTTTTCTAATAACTTTCTTTAGCTCCTTTACAAATATATTTCTTCAATTAGAAGCAAAATTATATGACCTCTTTATGCAAAAAAGAGGTCATATCTCTACTACGGATAAAGTTGCAATAGTTGCCATTGATGAAGAAACTATGAGAACTTTGAACATTCAATGGCCTCTTCCTCGAAGTCTCTATGTCCAACTAGTTAATAATATTCTGAAAGCTGGTGCTCAAGTTGTGGTTTTTGATGTACAATTTCCTGAAACGGCTCAAATAGCCTTAATGGGACAAGATAATCAAGGTTTAGTTGAATTAGTTAATCAAAAATTAGAAAAAGACGATATAGAGCTGGGTTTAATCTCGGCAAACAATAAAGTTATTCATGCTAGCAAAATTGAGCAAGAAGCTAATAATCGTTTCTTGCTTTTACCTAACAGGAGAATAATGCAAGCAAGTCCTAAAATTGGACTCGTTTCTAATTTCACAGATACTGATAATTTTTTACGCAAATACCAAGTCATGGATAAATTAAATGAGAAAGAAATCTACTCTTTAGCTCTTAAAGCCTATTCACTTTATACAAACTCTCAAATCCATCTTGATGAAAAACATAAACTAGTTAAAGTAGATAATCTGGAGTTTCCATATTACTTAAATTATATATCTCCTATTAATTATCGGGCTGGGGCAGGTACTTTTTCTGGGGACAAGACTGTCAACTCAGCTTCAATTTATTACTCTTTTATTGATTTAATTGACTTAAATTTTGGCATGTCATCTGAAGAACTAGACTTTTTTTCAGATATTGAATTAGATGACCAATTAAGTCAACAATTAGAAGAAATGGGAATAGATACTCAAGAAGTTATTAAGACTAATCTTGAAAAACTTATTGATAAACAAGCCTTTAAAGATAAAGTTGTCTTGATTGGCTCTACTTTAAAAGAACACCATGATAGCTTTCATACACCTTTTGGTATAATGCCTGGAGTTGAAATTCATGCTAATTTCTTAGATTCTCTTTTAGCTAATGATTTAATAAGTTATCTTAATCATTATATTTTCTATGCCTTATTATTCATTATTTTAATCTTGCTTAGCTATCTTTTCCACAGATTTAATGCTTATAAATCACTACTTTTTTTGCTGTTAATATCTTTTGTTCATTATTGGACTACTCTTTTATTATTGAAGTATTCCAATATTATTCTGCCTAAGCTAGATTTTATTTTGCCAATTACTCTTCTTTACCTTTATAACTTAATCGAAAAATACCTGCAGGAAGCCAGAGCAAAGAAGGAAATTAAAACAGCTTTTCAACACTATATGGCCCCTGAATTAGTAAATCAACTTATCTCTGACCCTAAGCAATTGCAATATGGGGGGGCTAATAAGGAAATATCCGTTCTATTCTCTGATATCCGCTCTTTTACTACCTATACCGAATCTCATCCTATGGAAGATACTGTAGCTATGTTGAGAGAGTATCTAACAGAGATGACTAGAGTCGTTATTGAGAACAAAGGAATTATTGATAAATTTGTTGGCGATGAAATAATGGCTCTCTTTGGAACCCCACTTTATGATGAAAATCATGCCTATAATGCCTGTAAAACTGCTATTGTTATGAGGGAAAGATTAACTGAACTCCAGGCTAAATGGGCCAGTGAAGGAAAGGATGTTATTGAAATTGGTATAGGAGTTAATTCTGGGATAGCAGTTGTCGGGAATCTTGGTTCTGAACAAGTCTTTGATTACACTGCAATTGGGGATGTGATAAACTTAGGAGCTAGACTAGAGGCTTCCAATAAGAAATACCCTAGTGATAAAAAGATAATTATTTCTGAATTTACTCTAGAGCATATCAAAGAAAGGGCACAAGTTGATTTTATCTGCAATGAGTATGTTAAAGGGAAAAATAAAGGTGTTGATATTTATCATTTGAATGAATTATCCTAAATAATCAATATAAATCAGTAGTATAAAAATCATTTTTAAATCCTCTAAGAATAGTGATTTCCTTTTCTTGATTGTTACTATCTCTTTATATTATTGGAAAAATATAGAGAGAGTAACAATCAAGGAATATTAATAAAGTAAAAACTCCTTGACACCATTCATTTCACTAGTTAAATTCGTAATATTAAGTTACAAAAATTAGGGGGAGATATGTTAAGAATATCAGTTGATGAATTACACAAGTTTATGGTTGAGGTATTCACAAAACTGCAAGTTCCAGAAGCTGAGGCTAAAATATGTGCAGATGTTCTGATTGAATCAGATTTAAGAGGGATTGAATCTCACGGAATTGGCCGTTGTAAGATGTATTATGATAGAATTAAAGCAGGTATTCAATTTCCAACAACAAAGATAGATGTTATCAGAGATAAATATGCTACAGCAGTCTGGGATGGTAATCATGGCATGGGGCATGTGATTTCCCACAGAGCCATGCAAACAGCAATTGATAAAGCAAAACAGTATGGATTAGGTTGTGTGGTTGTTAGAAACTCTACCCATTATGGAATTGCAGGTTATTATGCATCTATGGCAACTCAGCAAGATATGATTGGTATAACTTTTACTAATGCTAGGCCCTCAATTGCCCCTACTAATGGAGTTGACCCTATGTTAGGAACTAATCCTATATGCTTTGGAGCACCTTCAAACTTAGAATATCCATTTCTTTTTGACGGTGCAACTTCGATATCACAAAGAGGAAAAATAGAAGTTCTTGATAGAGAAGGAAAAGAAACACCTCTTGGCTGGGCTATTGATAGAAAGGGAAAGCCTTTTACTGATACCACACAATTACTCAAAGATTTAATATCCAAACAGGCAGCTATGCTCCCAATTGGTGGGGCAGATGAAGAGACTGGTTCCCACAAGGGTTATAGTTTGGGGGTTATGGTAGAAATTCTCTGTGCTGCTTTACAAAATGGAGCTTATCTTCAAGAATTACATGGCTTTGACAAAGAAGGAAACAGGGTACCTTATAAGCTTGGTCATTTCTTCTTAGCTATAAATATTGATTTCTTTACAGAGATTGATGACTTTAAACAAATTACCGGAAATATAATGAAAACATTACAAGAATCTCAAGTTGCTCCTAACAAAGATAGAATTTGGATTGCAGGGGAAAAAGAATACTATAAAGATAAAGAGATTAGAGAAGAAGGAGTTCCTATCACTCCTGCTCTACTTAAAAATATTCAAATAATGAAAAAAGAACTGGGAATAGAGCTTTTAGACGTATAACAATATGGTTAAACCCAAATAATGCCATAGATCTTTAAGAATAGCACTATATGGGTTAAATCATAATTTTTACTTGACTTAAAAATAATAATAATTAAAAATATGGTTAATAAAAATTTATTTAACAAAGGAGATGTGATGAAAAAGATAATAGTTCTTTTCTTATTAATGTTACCCCTCGTTCTTGTAGCTCAACAAGGGGGAATGGATGTCTCCCAGGATGAAGGTTTTCAAATGGGTGGTTCAGTAGGAGCAACAACAATTAATGGAGAAACTTATACAAGAATTAGATTAAATCCCGAATTGGTCATGTGGAAGTTCGGTCTTGGTTTAGATATAGATTTTCTCATTACAGGAGAAGGTGATATTAGAGAAGAAGATTGGGATGATTGGCAAGATTATGTTAATAAAATACTTTATTTACGCTTTGCCCATCGTGGAGATCCTTTCTATGCTTTAGTTGGCTCATTTAGATCTTATACTTTAGCAAATGGCTTGATTGTTAATGGTTACACAAATATGCTTAACTATCCTGATAGTAAAAAAATTGGTGGTTATTTCGGTTTTAATACTGAAATTAGTGGTTTTGGAATGGAAATGTTTGCTGCTGATTTCACAAAGATGGATATCTTTGCTACTAGAGCCCATTTTAAGCCACTAGAAGTCTCTAATTTTCCACTATTGAGTCAATTAGACCTTGGAGTTTCATTTGCACACGATGTCGATCAATATAAGAGATTCGATGATGATGATAATGATAATGTTCCAGATATCTTTGATGCTTTTCCAGACGATGATGACTATGCCGTAGATACTGATGGTGATGGATTCCCTGATGAAATTGATATTGATGCTGATGGTGATAATATTTATGACCCTGAAGATGGAGAAATTATATTAGACGAAAAACCTATATATGACAAAGAAGAAGATGTAACTATAGTTGGAACAGATTATACTCTACCATTAGTTGATTATGATTATTTCAAGCTTTATCACTATGCTGAATATGCTAAAATTATAGATTACGGACAAGGTTTTATCTTCCCAGGTTTTGGTGCAAAATTTGCTATTTTTGACATGAAACTAGAAGGACGAAGATTTGAAGATGAATTTATACCTGCTTTCTTTGATTATTTATATGATGACCAAAGAGCTTTTGTAAGAGGTCAAGAAATCTATACAAAGACATCAATTCTTGATGGTGTGAAAGCATCAACAGGTTGGTATGGTTCTGTTACAGCTAATATTGGTCAGTTATTCTTTTTTGATTTAGCTTATCAAGATATGTATGGCCAAGATGTGGTAACAGGTAAATCATTATGGGCTGGATTAAGAGCAGATACAAGCATGATTCCAAAGATTAATGAAGCATCAATTGAATATGCCCAAACAAATAAAAAGTATATAAACTTCAAGCAATTTAGAAATGAAAATGCTACTGTTACTGGTAAGATTTCTTACGAGTTGGGTGGAAATTCTTTTCTAGTAGGTAACTATCAAGAAAGATATGATGATATTAACAATGATGGTAAAATTAAAGGTGATGATGAAATAGCCAAGACCTTCTCTTTTACTGTTGAGTTCAAATTCTAAGTTGAGTTTATGGAAATTTATCTAATAGTAATAAATTCTTTACTGTTTTTAGTAGTAATTTACCTGCTTGTGAAAAACAACAAGCAGGTAGTTACTCAAGTAAAAGTGTCTGAAGAAAAGGTAAATCCTTTATTTAAAACTGAAAAAGATAATAATCTACTTTTCAGGCTTCACCTACCGGCAATCAGAATCAATTTAGAAGGCTTAATAGAAGAATATAATTATAAAGCTAAAGACCTAATCCCTAATATAGAAATAGGCAAAACTTCTGAGCCTGATTTGATAATTTCATCTTATGAACCTCAACTTCCATTCAAGGAAGCTTTTATTAAAAGAGAAATTGTGACCAAAAAGTTGATGCTGGCACAGAAACAATATGAAATGAAAATAATCCCTATTTATCATCATAGCAATATTGATGGTTTTTATGAAATCTTTACTGATATTACTGAATTAGAAGAGCTCAGAAAGAGTAAAGAGCAAAGATCTAAATTGGAAACTATTGGACATCTTTCTATGGGTATGGCCCATGATTTCAATAATATCTTGCAGGTAGTAATTGGTAATGCCGAGCTTTGTTTAGATTACGGTGAAAGTAATGAAGTCTATGTTGAAAATATTGAAACAATTATACAAGCTGCAAATAAGGCTTCTTCTCTAACTAAACAATTACTAATTTTTACTCGCAAACAGGAAGTAGAATTTGTCTTGTTAGATATTAATGAATCTTTGACTTACATGAGAAAAATGATTTCCCGGCTTATAGGCGAAAATATCAAGATAGATCTGAATCTATCCAGAAATCCTATTAAAATTAAAGCAGACGAAATTCAATTTGAGCAAATTATTCTTAATCTGTGTTTGAACGCCAGAGATGCTATGGAAAGTGGTGGAACTATAAAGATCTCAACTGAAGAAATTGAAATTAAAGCTGAAGATTTCAAAGATAATTTTGATAGACGTGCAGGAAATTATCTAAAGTTGTCAGTAGCTGATACAGGAGTGGGCATATCTCAAGAACATATTGAGAAGATTTTTGAGCCATTCTTCACTACTAAAGAGCAAGGCAAAGGAACAGGCCTTGGTTTATCGAATGTTCAAGGAATTGTTAAGCAGTATAGCGGTTTTATTGATATTGAGAGTAATATAGGTTTTGGTACAGTATTCAAGATCTATTTACCAATTTATAAAGAAAATGTTATAGGTAATATTCCAGAATTGAAAGAAAAGAAGAAAAGAGTTATGGGTAGTCAGGAGAAAGTACTTTTGATAGAAGATGATGATTTGATTTGTAATGTGATTTTAAAAATTCTCAGGAAGAATAATTTCTCTGTTATCGCCTGTAAAGATATAGCTTCAGCATCAGAGATAGTTAAAGAACAAATCAATAGAATTGATTTAATAATCTCAGATTTAATCTTACCAGATGGTGATGGTTATTCTTTGTATAAATCACTAAAAAACATTCATAGCCAAGTACCTTTCATCATAACTAGTGGTTATTCAAAAGAGAAAGAAGAACTTAGAAAATTAATATCTGAAGGAATTCTATTCCTTCGTAAACCATTCTCATCTGAAGATTTACTTGTTGCTGTTCACAAAAGTTTAAAGAAAGAAGAATAATAAATTAAAGATTTATAGAAATTTGAGAGAAGATTATGAATAAAGCCATCTTGCTTGTTCTTTTATTGGTTAGTTTAGTTGTAAGTGTCTTTGCCTTAGAAGACCACCACATGATTGAGGAAAAGATTCTAGCTATTCAAGCGAATAATCCACCCGATTCTGTCTTAGTGAATTTATGGGAAGAAGCATATAATAGTTATAAAGTAAGTGATCCTTTGAAAGCTATTAACTATTTAAAAAAGATAGCTAGCTACAAAGAGGAACAAGGTGATATTGATGAAATGTATCACCGATATATCAGAATTGGGCAACTATATCAACAAATGGGTATGGCGAATTTTGCCTTAGAATATCTTTTTAAGGCAAGTGGATATTTTCTAACAATTGATGATGACTACAGTTTAGCTTGGTTACATTCTGATATTGGTAATGTCTATTATGCCATGGGACAATACGATATCGCTCAACCTTACTATGAAGATGGGCTTGAATATATGATAGAACTTGATGATAAGTACGGTCAATCTGTTATGCATAATAATATTGCTTTGTGCAAAGCTTCCAATAAGCAACATGAGGAAGCATTCAAACATTTAGAAATTGGACTTAGGCTCAGACAAGAAATTAATCATACTTATGCAGTGTATCATTCAAAGCTTCTAATTTCAAGGAATTACCTCAATATTCAAGAGTTTACTAAGGCTGAAAGATACCTAAAAGATATTTGGGATAATTATCAAATTGATGAAGAATTCAGTGATGAGGCTAAAATCTTAAGAGCTTCCGCTGGTCTAGGCTTATTTCAAGTCAATGGAGAAAAAGGCCAAAATGAATTAGCTCTAGATTATCTCAACAATAGTATAGCCTTAATTGAAGAAGTGGGAGATTATTTATCATTAAGCTCTGCTTTAAACCAGAAAGCTCATTACTATATTTCTCATGGGAAACCTCAAGAGGCTAAAGAGATTTTTACAGAGATATTTGAATATTCTTACAAGCATGGTATTATTGAAAATGCCCACTATTATTCGCAAATGTTGGTTAGACTAAACTACTGGGAAAACAATTTGCTTGATGCAAAAAAATATTTCAATACTTATGTAGCTCTAACTGATTCTATTATTATGAATAGAACTTCTCAGAATTTAGTTAAACTTCATTCTGTTGTACAGAATCATGTAAAAGAGGTTGAAAATAACCATTTGAAAGCGAAAAGTTTATATAATAGCAGATTATTAACTCTCTCGACTGTTTCCATGCTTATCATAATTATCTTGATAATTTTAATCTATATCAAGGATAAGAAAACCCTTGATAAGATAAGAAAATTAGCTAATGCCTCATCTGAAGGAATAGTTGTTCATGATAGAGGCTCTATTATTGATACAAACAATCAATTTAAACGCATGTTTTTCTCAAAAGATTCTAAGCAAAGAGTTAGTAATATTCTTGATCTAACTCCCAAAGAATCTAAAGATGATATTCAAGAACTTCTCTTTGCTGATGAAAAAGTAGTGCTAGAAAGTCATCTCATTAATGCTAATAATGAATTAATCGACGTCAAAATTAGTTCTAGACCTTATATCTATAAACGCAAAGAAGTTAGAGTCGCTGTTATTCAAGATACCACTAAGCTAAATGAAATAATAAAAACTATAAAAGATGCTGAAGCTGAATTAAGAGTACTTAATGCAACAAAGGATAGATTATTTTCCATCATAGCACATGATTTAAAGAATCCATTTAACGCTATTATTGGCTTTACTAATCTTATGAAAGATTCATGGAAAGAAATGGACCCTAGTGAGATTGATGAAATGATTGCTATGATTAATGAATCATCAATCTCAGCCCATACTCTGCTAGAAAACTTGCTAGATTGGGCTAGGATCCAAACAAAACAATTAAGCTTTAATCCTACTAAGATCAGAGTTTATGAAAGTATTCAAGAAACCATATCTCTCTTGAGTGCTCAAATTAAACTTAAAAAAATAAAGATTTTCGTTGATTGTTCTACAAATATTTATGCTTCTGCTGATTCAAGAATGTTCTCAACAATTATGAGGAATATCTTATCAAACTCAATTAAATTTTCTAATATGAATGGAGAAATTTCAATTAAAGTAAAGTCTGATGACTCTTCTCTTAAGATAATTTTAGAAGATGATGGAGTAGGGATGACTCAAGAGCAAATTGACAATATATTTGACAAAAATTCTATCACTAGTCAGATTGGCACTCAAAATGAAAAAGGTACTGGTCTAGGATTAATATTGTGCAAAGAACTTATAGATTACCATAAGGGGCAACTAGAAGTAGAAAGCCAACTAAATATTGGAACAAAGATTAATATTACATTACCTTTAGTGTAAAATGTCGGGATGTAGCGCAGTCAGGATAGCGTACCTGAATGGGGTTCAGGTGGTCGCTGGTTCAAATCCAGTCATCCCGACCACTTTTATTTATTAAAAAACTTGACCAACATTTGCATATTTATATATTGGTAATAACAAAGGGAAAAGAATACTAATACGACTTCTATTTATAAAATAATAAATATATGATAAATAGGAGTTTAAATGAAAAAACTTACAATTAAAGGCTTGAGCAAAACTTACTCAAATGGAACTCATGCTTTAAAAAACATTGATCTTGAAATTAATCAAGGTATGTTCGGACTATTAGGACCTAACGGTGCGGGTAAATCAACTTTAATGAGAACAATAGCAACTCTTCAAGCAAGTGATTTAGGTTCTATCCATTTTGATACAATTGATATTAATAAAAATCAAAACGAATTAAAGAAGAAACTAGGATTTTTACCCCAGAATTTTGACTTTTATCCTAACCTAACAGCCTGGGATACCTTAAATTATTATGCGGTGTTGAAGGGTATTTCTAACAATAAAGAAAGGAAAAACTTAGTTACTGAATGGTTAACAAAGGTAAATCTCTATGACCAAAGAAAGAAGCGAGTAGGTGGCTTTTCAGGGGGTATGAAACAAAGACTTGGTATTGCTCAAGCTCTTATTGCTAATCCTGAAATTGTTATCGTTGATGAACCTACCGCAGGACTTGACCCTAAAGAGAGGAATCATTTTCATAATATTTTATCTGAAATTGGAGAAGACAAAATAGTGATTTTATCTACTCATATTGTCGATGATGTTAGTGACTTATGTACTGATATGGCAATCATCAACTTAGGACAAGTAATCCTAAAAGGTTCACCATTAGAAGAAACTGAAAAACTCAAAGGAAAAATCTGGAGAAAATTAATTAAAAAGGATGAACTAGATTGGTATAGTAACGAATTCGATGTTATTTCCTCACATCTCTACATGGGGGATATTAGAATAATAGTCTATTGCGATAGTCAATTATCAGGATTTGAACAAAAAGAACCAGATTTAGAAGATGTCTATTTCAAAAATATTCCTCACCAAGGTGATAAGTTTGGAGGTCAATAATGTTTATTAGCCTTCTGTTTTATGAATATAAATATCTTTTCAAAAGAATTTCAACTTATATCTACGCTCTAATATTTTTTGCTTTAGGTTTCCTTATAATGAATGCTTTCTCAGGTGCTTTTACAGGTGTGAGAGTACAAACAATGAACTCTGGAGCTGAACAAAGTTTTACTAATAGTTCCATAAATATTATGATGATTTCTTCTGCCCTTAATCTCTTGCTAATCCTCTTCATGGGGGGATATCTTAGTGATATTCTGTTAAAAGATTTCAGTCACAACTCATTCCAGCTAGTATATACTAAGCAAATAGGTAAATATAAACTCTTGTTTACAAGGTTGTTTGTAGGAATTTCTACAGTTGTCTTTATATTCTTCTTCTTACAGCTTGGATTAATCTTAGCACAATTCTCACCTTGGCTTGATAATAAGCAGTTCCAAGATTTCAATCTTTTAATTTATTTGAACCCCTTTCTAAAAGTATCCCTGACTAACATATTAATTGCTTCATCGATTTATACACTTGTAGCTGTACTGAGCAGAAAAAAACTCTATGTAAATATGGGGGCAGTCTTGATGTATTTAGTATATACTGGTGTAATGGCATTTAATTCTAAATTAGAACTAAAAGAAATATCAGCCTTATTCGATATGTTTGGTCTATCAACAATAGGTCTAATGACAGAGAATTGGACTATTGCTCAGAGAAATACCGATTTATTAACTTTTTCTTCTTATTTCTTATACAATAGATTGCTCTGGTTAGGGCTTGCTTTGATAATTTATTTAGTAGCCTTCAAATTCTACAATTTTACATATCCTCTAGATAGAAAGCAAAGGAAAAACAAAGAAGTAATATCTAATAATGAAACTCCCCATTATATTCATTATGGTCTAATCACTTTTAAATGGAATATTTTTACCTATTTAAAACAGTTCCATCATTTCTTTAAGATTGAATTCAAAATCCTGACAAAATCAGTTATTTTCAAGGTCTTTGCGGTTATATATATCCTATTTGCTTTAAGTTCTTTAGCTAACTACAGTGTTATCTATGATACTCCTGTTCATCCAGTAACCTACATTATTACTGAAAATTTACTAGGATTAGTAGTTGGTTTTTCTCTTCTTTTCATTGCTATATTTTCAAGCGAGTTAGTTTGGAAATCAAGAAATTCTAACTGTTATTTCTTTGAAGATTCTGCCCCTTTAAGAAACTCCATAAAAGCAATTTCTCATGTCATTACTCTCACTTTATCAATTGCAATTTTATGGTTTGTTGGCTCAGTTATAGGTATCGGTTATCAACTTGTTAATGGATTCTATAAAATTGATTTTTCTCTTTATCTTATTTATGGAGGAATACTTCTTTTACCTGCTATTATGTATTCTACCGTAGCTATATTTATTCAAAATATATCTCCAAATCGTATGGCAGGTATCTTCATCTTCTTTGGATTTTTTACTCTTGTTGAATATCTTCCATATCTTGGTTTAGAACATCCTCTTTGGCAAATGTTTAACAATCCTAGGATTACTTATTCTGATATGAATGGTTTTGGCTCTTTCTTGCCTAAGTATTTCACACATGTTATCTACTGGTTAAGTTTCGCCTTGATGCTATTTATCTTCGGAATTAGAATATATAGAACAGGTTCCGATTATAATCTTAAGAATAGGTTAAAAAATCTATATAAAAATTGGTCAACAGGTGAACTTGTAGGATTTATCCTCATGGGCTTAGTCTTTATTCTCTCTGGATCTTATATATATCATAATACTAATATCTTAAACACCTATAGAACTAATAAAGAACAGCGAGAAATGAGTGTGAACTTTGAGAATGAATATAAGTATCTTGCCAATCTTGAACAAGCAAGAGTTGTTGATGTGGATTTAGATGTTCAAATTTACCCTAAGAAGTTGGAACTAGGGGTTAAAGGATCTTTAATTCTCAAGAATAAAACGAAAAACCCGATTGATAGTCTTCTTTTTTTCACTAATCAATCTAAAGAAAACTTTACTTATCAGTTAGATAGAGAGTTTGAGTTAATAAAAAATGATACAGATTTCAATTTATACTTAATCAGATTGAAGCAACCCTTACTTCCACAAGATTCTTTGCTTTATACTTTTAGTGACTACTATCCCCACAAAGGATATGAAGTTGATACTAATATCTGTGAGAACGGATCTTTCTTTAATTCCAGCGCTTTTATGCCTGAATTTGGTTATGTAGATTATTATGAATTATCTTCAAATGAATTAAGAAAAAAGTATGGACTAGCTCCTAAAGAAAGAATGGCTGCAAGAGATAATATTGAAGCGAGAGGTAACCATTATATTTCAAAAGATTCAGACTGGGTAAACTTCTCTGCAACCCTTGGTACTTCTGCTGACCAAATAGCTGTCGCACCAGGTTATCTTATCGATAGTTGGGAGGAAGATGGACGTAAGCAATATAGGTATGAAATGGACCACCCAATCTTGAAGTTCTTCTCCTTCTCATCTGCTCGTTATGAAATAGCTAAGGACAAATGGATAGCAGATTCAGGTAAAGAAGTTTCCTTAGAAATATATTATCATCCTGGTCACGACTATAACTTAAACTCTATGATGAAAGCTCTTAAAATGGGACTTTCCTATTACTCAGAAAATTACATGGAATATCCTCACAGACAAATGCGAATCTTAGAGTTTCCGAGATATGCAACTTTTGCTCAGTCTTTCCCAAATACAGTTCCTTACTCTGAAGGTATAGGTTTCATAGCCAAACTTGATGGTAAGGAAAAACAAGATTATCCTTTCTTTGTTACTGCTCATGAACTAGCACATCAATGGTGGGCTCATGTTGTAATTGGAGCTGATGTTAAAGGTGCTGTGCTTATGAGTGAAGCCTTAGCGCAATACTCTGCTCTATCTATTATGGAACAAGAATATGGAGAAGTTAGAATGGGAGATTTCTTAAAGCATGAATTACACTCTTATGTAACAGGAAGGTCTTCTGAATCATCTAAGGAAATGCCTTTATCTCAAGTTGAGAATCAACAGTATATTCACTATAATAAAGGTTCAGTAGTTATGTACGGACTTAAGAAATATATAGGTGAAGATGCAGTAAATACAGCTTTAAAATCTGTTGTAGATAAGTATGGTTATCAAAATCCACCATATATAAATTCTGAGGAGTTTCTAACTGAAATTTATAAACAAGTGCCTGATTCCCTCCAATATCTTGCTAAAGAAATGTTTGAAGATATTATCTTATATAGTAACAATGTTAATTCAATTGAAGTTACCAAAGAAGATGACCTCTATCGAGTTGATATGGAAGTTGAATGTTATAAAATCAAAGCCGATTCTATAGGAAATGAAACAGAAGTTCCTCTTGATGATTGGATTGAAGTATTGGCATTTAGTGAGCTTTATCAAGATGGAAAGAAAGAAAAGGTTATTGCTAATCCTGATAATAGATGGTTCAAGTTAAAAAGTGGTAAGAATGTTCTATCTTTTTATACTAATACAAAACCAAGTGAAGCTGGGGTAGACCCTCTTTATAAACTTCTTGATAAGAATGTCTTTGATAATATAAAATCTGTTAAAAATATAAAGGAAAATATATGAAAAAAATAATGCTTACTTGCCTCATACTGCTTACTAGTCTATTAGTATTAAGTGAAGAAATACAAGATGAATTATGGCTAAAAGCTGTTAAGTTAAATGAGAAATCAAAGAATCTTTATCCGTCTCAGACTACTTACCAATCATTGACCAAGAACAAAAAAGGTGAGGTCGACATGGCTGAAACTATTATTATTTCCCATCATGAATCAGAAGGTAAGGTAATTAACACCTTGAAAGATGCTAGTAATAATCAAGGGAAATTAGATGAAGAAAACGAATCTGTAAAAAGATATCTTAGTATGGACGTCTTATCTGATGATGAGGGTATATTTATAAGTGAATTGAGTGATGATTTTCAAGTAACAAGAATTAACAATGAATTCATTGATGATAAGGAATATGCAAAGTATAAGATAGATATGATTTCTAGGGAGAATGATGAAAAAATAGAATCTGAAGGTTTCGTTTGGCTAGATAAGGAAACTGGAGTTCCTCTGAAGATGTCACTAGATGTCGACCCTAATAAAATGGTTGTCAAAGAACTTAGGGTAGATACTTACTTTTCATTAAATCCTCAAGGTTATCTTGTTACTGATAAATTAGAAACAAACATAGTAATTAGTCTTGTTTTTAAAAAGATATATGTAACCCAGATTGTTACAAGAGAAGACTACAAAATCTTAAACTAATCCACTAAGAAAATAATAAAGCTTGTCAAATTTTGGCAAGCTTTTTAACTTGGTATAAGAATAATAAGTGGAGTAAAAGATGAACTTTATCATACTAGATACAGAGACAACTGGTTTTGCCCAAGAGGATAGAATAATTCAATTAGCTTATATTGTTTATGATGGGATGAATTTAGAGGCATTTGAAACATTTTGTCATACTGACAGAGTGATTAATTTCTCGGCCATGGCAGTCCATCATATCACGCCAGAGATGATTGCTGGAAAACCTAAACTAGTTGATACAGAAGTTTATAAATTTCTTGAAGAATTAAATACTGAAGACAATTATCTAGTGATTCATAATGCTCCTTTTGATTTAGCAATGCTGGAAAAAGAAGGTTTTATCAATAAGATGAAACTTATCGATACTCTAAAAGTTACTAAGCATCTAGCTCCTAACCTTGAATCACATGCTATGCAGTATCTTAGATATCACCGTGGATTATATAAAGAAGAGGCAGAGATAGAAGAATTACTCAATCTAGAGATTAAAGCTCATGATGCTATGGGAGATATTGTTGTTCTATATTTGCTACTTAAAAGATTACTTGAAGGAAGAACTCCAGACCAATTAGTTGAACTAACTAAGAAACCAAATTTAATGAATAAATTAAGATTTGGAAAATATAGAGGTCAATTGATATCTAATGTAATCAAGACTGATAGACCTTACTTAGAATGGATGCTCAACAAACTTACTGATTTAGACCCAGATGTAAAATATACAATTGAATATTTTATGAGCAAAGATTAAATAGCTTTAATAACTTAAAAAGCTCTGATATGAAGTATTATAACTATTATCAGAGCTTTATAAATATTAGTTTTATAAAATCTTTATTTTACCCTTATCTTCTGCTTCTTTGCGTAACTCTTCTACATACGTATGAAGATATAACTCTGATTTGTTATCAATAAGGCAGTTTAACATAAAATCTTTCTTTTCAATTTCTGTAAGCTTATTATTATCAGATCTTTCAGTAACTAGAATAAGATGATAACCGAATTTAGATTTAACAGGAAGGCTGACTTCATTTAGTTCAAGTGAAAAAATAACATCGTTTAATTCATCAATGAAAGTATTAGCAGAAACAAAACCCATATCACCACATTTAACTCCGGCAGGACACTGAGAATGTAAATCAGCCATTTTTTTAAAATCTTCTAAGGTGTGAATTTCTTTTCTAATAGTCATCAATTTCTTAAAGTTATCATCACAAGCCCCTTGAAGTAAGATGTTATATACATGGGCTTGAGGACAGCAGGAAAATAGTTCATTATGCTTATCTGCAAATTTTTCTACATCTTTAGTTACTCTATCTTTAATAAATTCACTAAATTTGTCTAAAAATTTATTTATTAATAAGCTTTCTTTTAGAAATTCCTCATAACGGGGTCTGCTCAAATTATGTTTATCTAAATATTGGAAATAGTGCTTTTCATCTTCAAAATTTTGGCAAGTTTCGAATAATTTATCATTCCACTCTTCATCAGATACTTCTAGTCCAAATTTATTTGCTTCAACGAGAAGTAAGTATCTATCTATTAAGTAGTCTAGGGCTTTTTTCTTAGAAACATCTTGTCCACAATCACATTCTGTGTAAATAACTTTAGCACAGTCATAATCTTCTTTTGTTATTTTATAGTCATATACATTTGCAATAATATCCATCAAAATCCTCAATATTTAATAATTTTCAATAAAGTGCTTAATATAAGTATCTATAGTATTATAATTAATCGATTTTCTGAAAAAAACAAGATTAAAATAATTTCTTTTGTACCATGTCAATTGTCTTTTGGCATAATTTCTTGAATGCTGTTTGGCTAATTCTATACAGTCTTTAAGCTTAGCATCTTGTATAATAAAGGGTAACAATTCTTTATAACCAACTGCACTCAGGCCTGGTGATTCTGAATCATAGCCCATTCTTAATAATTCTCTAATTTCATCTAATAAACCAGATTTTACCATTTCATCATATCTTTTATTAATTCTGGAATAAATTTCTTCTCTTTCATCAAGAATAAGAATATTTAATATTTTTCTAGTTTCCAACATACCCTGTTCAGCCCAATAGTCAGAAAGTTTCTTATTAGTTGAATAAAAGACTTCTAACCCCCTAATAATTCTTTGCTTGTCTTTATCTGATACTTTTTGGGCAACAAGGGGGTCAATATCTACTAATAGCTGATACATGCTTTCATTACCAAGATTATTCCAATCTTTAACTAGAGATTCTCTAACATTATCTTCTATGTCGGGAATCTTGCATAAGCCCTCTAAAAAGGCAGAAATATAGAATCCAGTACCACCACAGATAATCGGAAACTCAAGCTGAGTATGGTCCACTAGTTCACTAGCTTCTCTGGCAAATCGACCAGCATTATAAGCTTGGTCTGGAGTAATAATATCAATTAAATGGTGCTTAACTAAGTCTTGCTCTTTTTTAGTTGGTTTAGCAGTAGCTAGGTCCATATATTTATAGACCTGTCTTGAATCTGCTGAGATTATCTCAAGTTTAAATTTTTGAGCAATTTCTAAAGCTAAGGAAGATTTTCCTACTGCAGTAGGTCCTTGAATAATTATTACTGGTTTCATTAGATAATTCTTTTAAATTTCTTCTTAAAATCTTCAAGAGAATAGTTAATAATCAATGGTCGTCCATGCGGACAATAATAAGGAACTTTGCAACCGAAGAGATCACTGATTAGTTTAATCATTTCTCTTGGAGTGAGAGCTTTTCCAGCTTTTATTGCTGCTTTACAAGAAACAGACTTAGCTATACTATCCCTAAAATCTTCTGTTTCTTCAAATTCTACTTCTAAGGTTTGAAGTATTTCCAAGAAAATATCCCCTCCTGACCATTCTTCTAACTCAACTGGTATTTCATCAATGACTATCGAATTACCACTGAATGTTTTAATTGAGAAACCTATATTATGAAAATCTTGAATATTCTCTTCTATTAAGTCTTTAAGACTTTCGGAGATATAGTTGGGAAGGTCAATAACAATTGGGAAGAGAAGTTTTTGTACTTCTGCTTCAGCACCTTTCATGCGAGAGATTAATTTTTCATAGAGAATTCTTTCATGAGCAGCATGTTGGTCAATGACCATTAATCCTTCACCTACTTGAATAAATATGAAAGTATCCTGGAATTGCCAAGGTTTAACTGCTTCAATCTCGCTAATAACAGGTAAGTCAATTCTAGTTTCATGCTTACTATTTGTGTTATCAGATAAATTTGCTCTTTCCTCATTCTTATCATCATTCTGGTCAAAAATACTAGGCTGAACAATTTCACTAAATTCTTTTTTATAGGTTGAGAATCTAGGTACTTCAGCTTTAGTATAATTATTAGATGATTGATAAGTTGGTGCATTGTTGGAACTGATATTATTTATAGGCTCTCTTTGCGGACTTGAGAAATGAGTAGTCTGTTGAATCTTATGTGATTGGTGATGGCTTTGCCTTTCTTCAAACTCTCTATTAGAGCGGGCAAATCCTTCACCAAATTGATTTTTAATAGACTTAAATTTTTCATCCTGTAGTTTGTTAAGTCTGTTTGTGATAGATTCCTTTACAGCATTATAAACTAAGTGAGATTCTCTAAAACGGACTTCCCTTTTAGCTGGATGAACGTTAATGTCTATTAATTCTGGATCTATTTCGATAAATAAAATATAGGGTGGGAGAGTGCCTTGTTGCATATATCTTTCTTTAGCAATAAAGGGTTGATATGCAGTTTTGATCGCTTTAATAACAATCTTATCATTAATATAACGTCCATTGATAAAAAGATATTTATAGCGTTCAAATCCTTTGTGATATTCTTCAAGTCCTGCAATATAACCTTTGATAGAAAGTTGATTAGTGTGATAATCAAGTTCTACAAATTGCTGTTCTTGAAAAGATTTGCCAAAAACTTCTTTAATTCTTCTATTGTAGTTAGATACTGCAGGATAATTAAGCTTTTCTCTATCGTTTGATATTAAAATAAAAGACACATTGGGGTATAAAATAGACTGATAATGAACGTAGTTTAGGATATGTTTAAATTCAACTATATCACTTTTCAAGAACTTTCTTCTTGCTGGAACATTAAAAAATATCTTTTTTACTGTAATCGTGGTACCTGTATTTGCAGCTGTCTTTCTTACATCTTTTAGCTTACCACCATCGACATATATATCCACTGCTACATCAGAATCCTCATCTTTAGTTATCAGATTGAATCTGCTGATAGAAGCAATAGATGGAATTGCCTCGCCTCTGAAACCCAGAGAAGAAATATGAACTATGTCATCTACATTTCTAATTTTGCTTGTGGCGTGTCTTTCCAAACAAAGTAAAGCATCGTCACTGGACATACCTTTACCATCATCAGTTACCTGAATTAACTCTTTACCACCCTTATCAACTTTGATATATATTGATTTTGCTCCTGCATCTAAAGAGTTTTCTACTAGTTCTTTAACAACTGATACAGGTCTTTCAATGACCTCCCCAGCAGCTATCCGATTAGTTACATTTTCAGATAGAACTTTTATAACATTCATTAATTATTCCCTTTTAATTTTAAACTAGAAATCCTCATTCTCTAATTCTTCAAATTCCATACTAGCCCTAAGTCGTGAATAAAGAACTTCATCTTCTTTAAGGACATTGATTAAGGTCTTCTGGATTAATTGTTTATCTATTGAATATTGAGCATAAGTCTTAAAACTATTTTCATTAAGTTGAATTGTTTTTACAAATTCTTTACTCATAGGAAAATCTTGTTTCATAATTTGCTTAGAAATTTGATTCTTGAATTTAGCGAATCTAACTTCATCATATTCCGATAATTTTCTGTATTTTTCTGCTTCAGATCTGGCATAGTTGTTAGCTATAATTTGTTTCTTTCTTTCACACATTTGATAAGCTTTCTGGATTGCTGCTTTTTCTACTTCAGCTTGAGCACTTTCATTAATCATTACTTTCTTGTTATTATAACTAACCTTGAACCAAGCAGGAACTACATCTTTATCATATTTAGAATTTTGTGTAGTTTTGTTATCTATTTTCTTAATTTCTTGCTTATTATTATTTTTTGAAGTACTAGTTTCTTGATTGTATTTGAAGTCAATTCCAGCCATTTCTAAGAGATGTCTATAGGTCTTAGATTCTAAGAAAGATAGTCTGTAAGTCTTGTTTTTATGGTATTGCCTCACATAGGCTAACTGTAATTTTTCAATTGGTAAAGCAATAGCTACAAAACATCTAAAACCATCTTCTTTAGTTGCGTATTCGCTTTTAATAGTTGTTGCAAATTCACTATAATCTTTCTTATAAATGATTTCATTATTGGCATTTACCTGATTAGATTTTAGTCTATTTTTAGATTTACTTTCATCTAAAATTAAAGAGGATAAACCAACTATATAGTTCTTTTGATGATGGAGAAGTTGAGCTTGGGCTTGACTTATTGCTTGGTTTTTGATACTAGCTTTATCAGTTCCATCAATATATTCATAGGTGTAAATATAGTTAGAGTCTTTTAAGTTTTCCCACCAATCAGGTCTATAATTTTCACTAAAGGTAAGATTTTCCACTTTGTCTATCTCAGTACTAGTCTGATTTTGGTCACCCTTGTTCTGGCAAGCAGTAAAAAACAACATCAATATACCTAAAATACAAAGAATTTTCAAGCTTTTTTGCATAAATATCTCCTATGAAATCTTTTCTCTAATTAAAAAAATAGACTTGATGATAAGTCAAGTAAATTATTAAATCAATTTTAAAAACAAAAAATTGCATATTTGCTAAAAACAATCATTATATCAAAAAATAAATAAAGGAGATGAACAATGAAAAGAAATTCACTTATCATAATGTTGGTAATTGGGACAATTCTATTAACTGGTTGTTATGGTAATTTTACTTTAACAAAGAAAATTTATAACTGGAATGGAACCGTGGGTGATAAGTATATCCAATCTGCTGTTGGGTGGGGTATGGTAATTATCCCTGTTTACATCTCTGCAACTATAATTGATGCTGCATTTCTCAATTTAGTCGAATTTTGGACAGGTGATAATCCCTTAACAATGAATATTGGAGAAATTGATACTAGGATTATTACTACCAAAAAAGGCAAATATGAACTAACAGCCAGTCAAAATAGATTTGACTTAGTCACTCTTGATGGAGAAAACATAGGTGACTATATGAGCTTTATTTACAATCCCCAAGAAGAAGAATGGGTATTAGAAAAAGATGGAGAAAGTAAAGTAGTAGCTAAATTTCATGGCGAAACTGTTGAATTAATCTATCCCTCTGGAAAGACTGAATTTTATAAGATGTAACTCTTAACCAATAAATTAGCGGGTGCTTTTAACACCCGCTCTTTGTTTGGAGAGTAATTATTAGACATTTTAGTGATCGCAGAGGTTTTTACCTGCTACAAGTTCACCTTTAAGATATGTATTAACAATATTTTCTGGAGTGTTTGTTTCAACACCATAATAAACATCTACATTATTTTGTTTAAAAAGTTCTTGTGCCTTGTTACCCATCCCCCCTGCGATAACAATATTTGCACCTTTTTCAGCAACGAATTTTGGGTATAAACCTGGCACATGTTCAGGAGGTGTAATCCATTCAATGTTAGTGATTTTACCATCTTCTGTTGTTACAAAAGCAAACTCTTCACAGTGACCAAAATGAGCACAAATTTGCTTATTTTCTGTTGGTAATGCTACGACTATTTTCATAATTTCTCCTAATTACATTTATTTTTTAATTTTGAAAGGAAACTAATTCATTATTTAGATATTTGTCAATTACTTCTTGAGCAGAAATCTCTTCTTTACAAATATACATTTTAATATTACCAGCTTCTAGAACTTGGAAAGCATTTTTTCCAGGGCCATTTCCTGTAAGAACGACATTTACTCCAGCATCATAGATTTTTTGTGATGTCTGAGGTCCTGCTCCGTGAGCTGCTTCTTGGATTTCTTGGTTATCAATAAAAGAATATTCTTTAGTATCTGTATCAAATACTACGAAGAAGTTAGCTCTACCAAAACGAGCTTCTAGTAGGTCTTCTTTATTTCTTCCTTTTGTACTTACTGCGATTTTCATAATTTACTCCATTATTTATTGTTTACTAGATTTTCTAATTTATCCCATACTTGAGCAATTTGCTCTTTGGTATAATATGGGTCATATTCATTGATTGCCTGACCACTCTTAACGGCATGAATAAAGTTCTTGCTATAATTAAATTCTGTCAAAAGTTGGATATTATTTCCTTGTAAGAAGTCTTTGATTTCTGCTGAAATCTCACTATTTAAATCTGCTTTATTAATAACACAAGCTGCTGGAATCTGAAATTTATCCAAAAGCTCAACCACTCTTCTTAAATCGTGTAGGGCTGACATGGTTGGTTCGGTTACTAAGAGGGCAAGATTTGCTCCACTAAGTGATGATATTACTGGACATCCTATTCCAGGGGAGCCATCTACAATAATGTAGTCTTTCTGGTCTTTTTCTGCTTGAACTCTTGATTCTTTTTTAACTTCAGCTACTAGTTTTCCAGAATTTTCACCACCTGGCAATAATTTAGCATGAACCATCTTAGTGTTAGTTCTTATATCAGATATATAAAAATCTCCTACAAATCTATCAACCATTGTGATTGCATTATGAGGGCAGATATAGGAACATAAGCCACAACCTTCACAGCTTAAACTATCTATCTTTTTATAATTGCTTAGAGATACTATAGCATCAAAGCGACATTTCTCTTGACATAAACCACAATTCTTACATAATTCTCTATTGATTATAGCTTCTTTGCCACTGTAAAATTTTCTCTTTTCAACTGTTTTATTAGAAAAAATCAAATGCATATCCGCAGCATCAACATCACAGTCCGCTACTATACATTTATCTTTAAGGTGATAAGCAAGGGCAGCTGTTATGGTGGTTTTACCTGTTCCACCTTTACCAGAAATTACAACTATCTCTTTCATTACTTACTCCTCACTAATTTTGTGATTTTTTCATGAATCTTCTTAATTTCGTTCATAAAATCTTCATCTTTTGGGTAGATTAATTGACCACTTGAATACAACTCGGCTATAGATTGCTTTTCTGGTATTGCTGCAAGCAGGTCTAATCCATCTTTAGAACAAAATTCTCTGATTATATTTTCTTCTCCATCATCTTTATTAATTATTATTGAAAAATCTTTTTTTAATAATTTCACTGTTTCAACAGCAATTTTTAAATCATTCAGACCAAATGGAGATGGCTCGGTTACTAAAAATACATAATCACAATTTTTTATGGTTTCGACAACAGGACAAGATGAACCAGGAGGTGAATCTATAATCGCCAAGTTTGTAGGAATATTTTCATCAATATAATCGAATCCTTGCTTTATTAAGGGAACAGCTTGTTCTTGACCTATATCTAACCTGGCTTCTAAAAAGCTTAAGTCATTGTTACGTATTTCAGTGAAATTTCCTAATAGCTGTGGTTTCATCTCTATAGCATCTTGGGGACATAGCTCTATACAAGAATAGCAACTATGGCATAACTCATTAAAAAATAGTACTTTTTTCCCTAGCATGGTTATTGCATTGAAAGCACAAACTTTCTTACACTTACCACAGCCAATGCACTTATCTTCTATTAAGGCTGGAACTTCTTTATATACTTTTTTTTCTTGCCATAATTGGCCTTTAACGAAAATATGTGAATCAGGTTCTTCTACATCCATATCTGCGAGTAAAACAGATTGATTCTGAGCTATATAGTGAGAAAGATTGGTTGATACTGTAGTTTTACCTGTTCCACCTTTCCCACTGGCTACTGCGATTTTATACATAAGTAATACCTCGATTGCGGGTCTAAAGTTGCTTATTTGTTATCTAGTTCAGTTAATCTTTTCTTGTAAGAATCTAACTTGTCTGATAGATAATTTACTACACTTTCTAAATAGGATTTGTTGTATGAAGCTGGACTGTCTTCAAAATTATCAAATCCATTTCCTCGGCGGTAACCTAAACCTCTACCGCCGTTTCTTCTTCCCATGCCACAGCCTCTGCCATATCCTCTTCCTCTATAGCCATAGTCATCTGCAAAGTCGCGGTCTGGATTGCAATTTCCCATTCTTCTTCCTGTCATTGGTCCATTTCCATTAGGACCAGATCCATCTCTAAAAGGCATTTTTCCTCCTATTTTCGTCCTCTCCTGCGACAACAACGGCCATGACCGTACCTGCCTGCAAAATCAAGTAAGTTGGTTGAACTACAAGAAGGACATTGTTTTACATCAATTTCAATATCTATTTTGAACTTATGCCCACAATCAAGGCATTCGTAAAAATTCTCTCTAAAGTGAATGTTTCCACCTTCAATTATTAATTCTTTCCCATTTATTAAAAAATCAGCAATTTTCTGTTGTGCACTATCTAATAATCGGGTAAATGTCGGACGAGAAACACTCATTTCTTCTGAAGCTTCTTGCTGGCCAAGTTTATCATAGTTAGCTAACTTGATCGCTTCTATTTCATCTAGGCTAAGAATGATTCGTTCTAAATTATTTCTCCTAACTCCAACAGGTTTGAAAGAGTTGAATCGAGGTGGACTTGCCACCATGCGTTTGATTTTTGGTCTCGGCATATTTACTCCTAATCTTTATGATGTCATAATGAACATTGGTTCAAAACTGTAAAGATATTTCTTTGTTTTTTATGAAATTTCTTTTATTATGCTAGGGTAAGTTATAGTTTAACAATAATATAAGTTGTCGAAAATAATATTAGTTTTTATTATTATTTTAACTAATAGAGTATTTTTTCCCTTCCTTGATTGTTAGTTACTCTATAAAATTCCAATGCTTTAATGGGTGACTAACAATCAAGCTAAAGGGATTAGCCTAGCATGAGATTTTTTAGGTTATAAGGACAATTACCAATAATATGAGATATTCAGAAATATCCTAATTTGGAAAAAGATAAATAACAATTGACATGAAAAGCCCTTATTTTAAAATTATAATTAATTAGATATATTATTAAGAATGAGTGGTAAAAAAATAGATGAATGATAACTTTAGACATAAGAAGAAATGGGGACAGAACTTTCTTAAAGATCATAATATTGTAAGAAAGATTGTTTCTGAATCAGGAATAAACAAAGAGGATAAAGTCTGGGAAATAGGCCCAGGTAAAGGTATCCTAACACAGGAAATATTGGCAGTAAGTCCAAATTTAGAACTATTCGAGATTGACTCTGATGTAGTGGAGATTATTAGAGAAAAGTTTGGCCCGGATATAGTAATACATCAAGGTGATGCAATAAAAATAGACTGGGAACCTCTTTTAAGTCAGCCAATCAAAATAGTTGCTAATATTCCTTATCAAATTACTTCACCACTCTTATATAAGGTCTGCAGAAATTCAAGTAAAATTACCAGTGTAACCATTATGGTTCAAAAAGAATTTGCAGATAGACTCAAGGCTAAGCCTAACACTAAGGAATATGCTGCCTTAACTTTAAAGACCCAATTCTTCTATAATGTAAAACAACTTTTCAAGGTTCCTGCTCATCTTTTTTATCCGCCTCCACGCGTTGATTCAGCAGTCATTCAATTAACTCTTCGCCAAGATATTCCAGATATTGAAAATTTACCTTTATTCAATAAATTAGTGGATGCTGCTTTTGCAATGAGAAGAAAGACATTAAGAAATAACCTAAAAGCTTTTATTGGTTCAGATAATTTAAAGAAATTAGATAGTGAGAAGATAATTGATTTATCTCGTAGGGGAGAAACTTTAAGTGAAGAAGAGTATCTTAATCTCTATTCTTACCTTAATGATATTCTTGAGTTTAAAATCTGAAGTTAGCTTTACATCAGATTATCAAGAATACAATGATAATCATCAATTAAACTATCAGTTTAAATATGTAAAAAATATTTCTAGGATTAACATTCATTTTGATAATAGTCTGCAAAAATCAAACAATAAGATTTTTGATCAGATAAATTCAATCAACACTTTTAATACCAATTTATCTACAAGTTATAAAAAGATAAATTATGGTGCATTATTAACCTATAAAAGAAAATATGACCATTATCCCCAGTATCAAATTGTTGGTGATGTTACTGAAGATCAATATTTAACAGGCTATTTCATTAATGCTTCTTTAACTGATAGTCTGACTACTTCAGCAAAAATTCAGTATGCCTTCAGTCAGGAAGATAATCCAAATATAACTAATGATGATTTAACCAACAAAGGTTATCTTTCCAATATTACCAGTAATTATGGTTTTGAAATATTGGATAATAACTTTCATCTGGATTTAAGCTATAATCATGATAATAGAACAAGGAATTTCAAGAATCAGTTCAATCTTGTTATGACCCATAATCTCGATAATTACTTACTATATTTTTATAATCAAATCTATTATCAAGCTTCTCAAGATGATATCTTTAAACTCAAAGATTCTTCTTACCAACAAACAGATACACAAAAAAGAGATAATTTTAGAATAGTAAGTCAATTAGCCAATAATTATGGTGATAGATTCACAGGATTGCTTGAAAGTATTTATAGCAATAATAACAACAGACTAGATCAATCACTGAATAGAACAAGTAAAGATAACAACTATGACCTCAATCTAAATCTAAATTATCAACTATTTGATAGAATTAGTCTTCTTATGGAAAATCATTACAGTATATCTAATAAGAGCTTATCACTTAAAACAAATAACAGAGAAATTGATACTAAGAAGATAAAAATGGGATTAATATTTGATAATGTATTTTTCGATTCTCTTTCTGTTACCCAAACCCTAGAGAAGACTAGCACCAATTTCCCAAATGCAATCAATGGCTTTGATAATGACTATGTCTCTGAGGTCACTTGGTTGACTGCTAGAAAGCTCTTTGCTGAAATAGTAAATCTTAATAATCAATTTTCCTATACTAAGATTCAAGATATCTATATTAATTCATCATATTCTGCCAGTAATAATATTAGAACTTCTTATAATTATCAACCTGATATTGATATTCTGCTAGGAGATAATCTTCTTATATCTCAACTTTATTCCCTGAGAATTAACTATGATGACTATATCTATGATAGTCTTACTAATAGCAATGCTACTCTGACAGTTTATGATAGATTTTATCGGCAGGTTTCAGCCGAATTCAAGCTAAGATATGATAATTCTCCTGTCAGATCCAGATTAAACACTAGTATTTGGAAAAGGCCAAACAATATTTATTTCATGCGTGATAATATCAATATTATCTTTAGTTATAAATACTTTGCCAATGAAACAGGGGATAAAAGAAGTGATATCTATGAAACCACTGGAGAAAGTGAAAAGCATGATGTTTATGTCCAAGCAGAAAAATCTTATGGCCCTATATCGCTTTCTGTTAAACCAAAAGCAGCCTGGGGTAACACTACTATATATGAAATCGAATCAGTATTTACCTATGAACAATCAGAAGATACTAATTTGAGTATTAGCTTTAAGCCTAGGTATGAAGCTGATAATCATGACTTTGTATATACCATAAATACTCTTCTTGGGTTAAGATTCTAGGGGAAGTTATTTGTTTAAGATTACTTAATAATTAATTATAAATTAAATAAAAAATAAGCTTGACTTAATTTAAGCAATCTGCACGATTGACCTAATTGAGGTAAATATGAAAGATAAAATTATAATCAAAGGTGCTAGTGAGCATAATTTGAAGTCCATAGATTTAGAATTTAATAGAAATCAACTCGTGGTAGTAACAGGAGTTTCTGGTTCAGGAAAATCATCTCTAGCTTTCGATACTCTTTATGCAGAAGGACAACGTAGATATGTAGAATCATTATCTTCCTATGCCCGTCAATTTCTTGGTCAAATGGAAAAACCCAAAGTCGATTATATTGAAGGGTTGAGCCCTGCTATATCAATCGAACAAAAATCAGCAAGTAAAAATCCTCGTTCGACTGTTGGTACTGTAACAGAAATATATGATTATCTCAGAGTTCTTTATGCTAGAATAGGTAAACAACACTGTCATCAATGCGGAGATTTAGTTACTTCATTAACTATTGATCAGATTGTGGACCATATTATGGAAAATCCTGAGAAAACAAAGATTCAGATACTTTCTCCCTTGGTTCAAAATAGAAAGGGAAGTCATGCTAATGAACTCGATATGATTAAATCAGAAGGATTTACAAGAGTTAAAATTAATGGTCAAGTAAGAGAGCTGGAAGAAGATATTAAGCTTGATAAGAAAAGTAAACATACCATTGATGTAGTTGTTGATAGAATTGTTATTAAAGAAGAAGCAAGATCTAGAATTACTGATTCAGTTGAAACAGCTCTAAAACTATCTGAAGGTAAAGTCAAGATTGATTATGTTTCAGAGGAAAGAGAAGAAATTCTATCTGAATCTAATGCCTGTGCTCGTTGTGGGATAGGATTTGAAGAACTTTCGCCTCAGAGTTTTTCCTTTAATAGTCCTATTGGTGCTTGTCCAACCTGTAAAGGACTTGGCTATACCTTAGAAATGGACCCCGATTTGATTGTTCCAGACCCAAATATTTCCATCTACAAAGGGGCAATTGTACCTTACGGAGACCTGTCTAAAAGTAAATCACACACCAAAAATACAATTGTTCAACTAGCTAAAGCTTTTGATTTTGACTTAAAAACACCTTGGAAAGATTTGCCTAAGAAAATACAAGACTTAATCTTATATGGCTCTAAAGGAAAGAAATTTACAGTTCAGTGGAAGACTAAATCTTCTTCAGGAGAATATGAAACTTCCTTCGAGGGAATATTAAGAGTTTTAGATAGAAGAATGAGAGAAACAACTTCAGAAGCTGCTAAAAGATATTATGCCCAATATATTTCTAATAAAGCCTGTCCAACTTGTAATGGTCACAAACTAAAAGCAGCATCATTAGCTGTTTTAGTCAATGGCCTCAATATAGTAGAGATAACAAGTATGAGTGTGGAAGATGCTTATAACTTCTTCTCTGAAATGAAACTTTCTGGAAATGATAAAATCATTGCTGAAGAAGTTCTTAAAGAAATAATTAATAGACTTTCTTTTCTTATGAGTGTTGGTTTACACTACCTTACTCTCGATAGAAGGGCCCCAAGTCTTTCTGGTGGAGAATCACAGAGAATAAGACTAGCAAGTCAGATTGGTTCTCAACTAGTTGGGGTTATGTATATTCTTGATGAACCAAGTATAGGTCTTCACCAAAGAGATAATGATAGACTTATCGAGATGCTCAAACATCTTAGAGATTTAGGAAACACCGTTATTGTTGTTGAACATGATGAAGATACCATTAGAAATGCTGATGAAGTTATTGATTTTGGACCTAATGCAGGAGTTTATGGGGGACAAGTTGTTGCTCAAGGCACTCTAAAACAAGTTCTCAAATCGAAAAATTCCCTGACTGCTAAATATCTGAGAGGTGAATTAAAGATTGAAGTGCCTAAAAAGAGACTTAAAGTAGATGATAATCTTATTAAAATTAGAGGGGCTCAACATAATAATCTTAAAAATATTGATGTGGATATCCCACTCGGTATGCTAGTATGTGTTACTGGAGTATCTGGTTCTGGTAAATCATCATTAATTAACCAAACCCTCTCTCCTTATCTGCATAATCATTTCTTTAAGGCTAAATCAAATTGGGGAAAGGTAGATTCTATTAGTGGCCTGGATAATATTGATAAGATTATTACTATTGACCAGCAACCTATTGGTAGAACTCCTCGTTCCAACCCTATTACTTATATAAAAGCTTTTGACGCTATTAGAAAACTATTCTCAGAATTACCAGCTTCCAAATTAAGAGGCTATAAACAAGGAAGATTCTCTTTCAATGTCAAAGGTGGTCGCTGTGAAAACTGTGGTGGAGCAGGGGTTAATCTTATAGAAATGCACTTCATGGCGGATATTTATGTGACTTGTGAAGTATGTAAGGGCAAACGCTTCAATAACGAGACTTTGCAGATTAAATATAAAGGAAAAAATATCTCTGAAGTGCTGGATATGGATGTTCAAGAAGCCTATACTTTCTTTGAAAAAGTTCCAGCGATTTCTAACAAACTAAAGACTCTAGTCGATGTTGGTATGGATTATGTTAAACTAGGGCAACCCTCAACAACTCTTTCTGGAGGTGAAGCTCAAAGGATTAAATTAGCTAAGGAACTTAGTAAAAGATCTACCGGTAAAACTCTCTATCTTCTTGATGAACCTACAACAGGTCTTCACTTTGACGATGTACAAAAACTCTTAAAAGTTCTTAAGAAACTGGTAGCTATGGGGAACTCAGTTGTAATTATAGAACATAATATGGATGTAATCAAAACAGCTGACTATCTTATTGATGTTGGCCCTGAGGGTGGCGAAAATGGAGGGACTATTATTGCTAAAGGAAGTCCTGAAGAAGTAGCTGAAGTTCCAGAATCATATACTGGCAAGTACTTAAAACCATATCTTGAAAAGTAACCGGGGAGAGTAAACAATCCCCTTTCAGCTCGTAAGAGCGCTTGAGAGGGGTGGTCGTCTAGACCGGGGAGAGTAAACAATCCCCTTTCAGCTCGTAAGAGCGCTTGAGAGGGGTGTTCGTGTAGACTGGGGAGAGTAAACAATCCCCTTTCAGTTCGTAAGAGCGTTTGAGAGGGGTGGTCGTGTAGACCGGGGAGAGTAAACAATCCCCTTTCAACAGATACTTTTAAATATTCTTCTTTTTCTTTCTAAACCCCATTCTACTTGAGAGGGAAACAATTCATATACTATGCTAGCTTCCATTTTCTGAATTCCCTAACTAAGAGGAATGTAGTAACAGCAAAAGCCAAGATGTCAGACATAGGGAAAGTTATTAATACGCCAAAGAATCCATAGAATGATGTCATAATATAGAAGATGGGTATAAAAAAGAGTATCTGTCTTGATAAAGATAAGATTAGAGATTCTGTAGCATGACCAAGAGCTTGGAATATTATTGTACCAATAATTTGAAAACCTAAGATAGGGAAGAGAAGGGTCATTCTTCTAATAGCATAAGCACCTTCTTTAATTACCTGACTATCAGTAGTAAACCAGCTCATTAAAGAAGATGGAAATAGCTGTATTATAATAAAAGCAGAGACAGATATTATGGTAGCCCATGTGAAAGCTAATCTGATAGCTTTCTTTGCTAAATCTATTCTCTTAGCTCCCCAGTTATAACCAAGGACTGGCTGAAGACCTTGAGCAATTCCAAACATTGGCATGAAGAATAGTGAGAAAAGTCTGTTGATAATACCATAAACAGCTATATAAGTGTCTCCAAGACTAAATGAACCCAGCTTGTTGTTAATTATGACAACTATAAATGAACCAGCAACCTGTCTCGAAAAAGCTGATAAACCGATAGCAAACATTTCTTTTTGGATTGCTAATTTTGGTCTGATTGATTTAAGTTTAATCTTGAAAAAACTCTGTCCTTTAGTAAAATGATATATTAAATAGAATACTACAAGACCTTGAGATATTACAGTTGCTAAGGCAGCTCCTCTAATTCCCATATCTAACCAGAAAATAAAGATTGGGTCTAGGATTATATTCAGACCAGCAGATATCATCATATTAGACATTGCTATTTTTGCATGTCCCTCTGCTCTTAGAACATTATTACTCATCATAGCAAACATAAACAGCCCAGAACCAAAGACTATAATTTTATAATATTCAAGAGCATAAGGCATAATTGCTTCTGTTGCTCCAAATAAACTTAATATCTGTCTTGGGAAAAAAAGACCTGGAATCATTACTAAAAGAGTGAAAACAATTACAGAGAAAATCTGATTACCGAATGTTAGGTTAGCTTTATCATAGTCTTTAGAGCCAAGAGCTCTTGAGATGATTGAAGCACCACCCATACCAAACATTTGTCCAAAGCCCATTACGATGAGCTGGATGGGGAATACTATTGATAGTCCTGCTATGCCATTAGGTCCTACTCCATGTCCAATAAACATGGTATCTACTATGTTGTAAAAAGCCATCACAAGCATTCCAATAGTTGCAGGAATAGTTAATTTTAATAAAAGTCTTGGTATATTTGTATCTGATAATTTATGTTCTTTTTCCACATTTCCCTTCTTTATAATAATCTAAAATACTTATTTAAATAGTTAGTTTTTCTGACAAGAACTATTTTTTGTTAATGTTCATTAGCCTAACTGGGAATGCTTGCATCTTGCAGACATAAGAAAGACTAACCACGAAGACACGAAGACACAAAGGAATGGAAAATTGAGAATTGAGAATTACTGGGAACACTTGCATCCTGCAGGCATCTTAAATATATTAAGAGAATCTATCTGCTGATTACAGGAAGAAGAGATAAGAGATAAATAGCCTCTTCTGTCGGACGGCCAGTCTTCCGAAGCTTTCTACTACGCTTAAGCTATGTAGAATGTATTAGCGAAGGGAGATAGACTTTTAGTCCGCCACTACATAATGAAAGCCTCTTCAGTCGGACGGTGGAGATTTTCTCCGCCACTTCTTCAGTCAGTCAGGCGACAGAAGATGGCGAACTACAAGTCCACCGTCCGACAAAAAAGTCAATCGTCCGTCAGAAGAGGCTTCATTTCGCATTTAACCCAAATAATGCAGTAGACTTTTGTGAATAGCACTATATTCTTCTGCAAAAGTAAGCTACATAATTTTCATGAATATATATATTATATGCCTTCAAATTCTGTAACTTATTTTGCTGGAAGAATCTGCACTCTTCCCTAAAATTCTACTGCACCATTTGGGTTTAAAGGAATTTAATTTTTATAGTCTTATGTTTTCTTTACATTAGCCCCAATTTACTCTAAATAGAAACATATTTAACTATTGAAAATATTGTATAATGTAAAGTAGTCAAATAATATGAGAAAATATAGATAATAAACAAAAATAATTTGACAAAATAAAATATTATAAGTTTCATGAACTTATAATTCAAGAGGAGGAAAAATGAGAAAAATTTCCATTTTTGTTATACTTATGTCACTAACTACTGGCATGCTATTTTCATTAACAGGTTTTGGTGAATCATCTGTTTTTGAAATAAGTGATCAAACTCTTCCAGTAACGCTTTCATCATTTATGGCAAGTCCTAATGTAAGCAATGATGCTATTTCTATCAATTGGACTACTCAAAGTGAGTCAAACTTAATTGGTTATCACATTCACAGGGCAGAGACTTCTGATTTAGCAGCTGCTTTAATCGTAACTTCAAATATCATTTCAGCTCATAATACTAGTTTAACCACTAACTACTCCTACCAAGATGAAGAAGTTGAAGCGGAAACCATCTACTATTACTGGCTTCAATCTGTGGAATATGGAGCAAATAACTTCTATGGTCCAGTATCTGGTAAAATATCAGATAACAATGATGTGCCAAATCTTCCTAAAACAAGTGAATTAATTTCTATTTATCCTAATCCATTTTCTGGAAATATTGCTACAAATATAGATGTTAGAGTTAAAGAGAATGAGACAAGTCAGCTCTCTATCTATAATCTTAAAGGGCAATTAGTCCAAACAGAGAATTTAACAACCGGGGAACATACTATCAGTTGGAATGGCTTAGATAAGACAGGCAAGAGATGCTCTAATGGTATTTATTTTGTGCAAATGAAATCAGCCAGCTATAACAAAACTGCTAAAGTTCTCTTAATGAAATAGGGGGGTAACATGAAAAAATATTATATCTTAGCTTTAATAATCTTAGCTGTAAGCTGTCTTTTTTCAGCATCCCCTGTTGTTTCAAATATAATAGTCACTCCAGAAACTGGACAAGTTGTCATTTCTTATGATTTAGTAGCTGATGGACAATGCCAAGTTATGGTACTTGTTTCTGCTGATGGTGGAACTACTTATGATATTTATCCTTCTGCTTTAACAGGTCATTACGGTGATAATGTTCTACCTGGAATAGGAAATGAGATTATCTGGCATCCAGCTTCAGATAATGTTGAAGTTGGAGATCAATACAAAATTAAAGTTATTGCCAGGGATAACCCTGAAATTCCGACAAATCCACTTGGTGCGGAAGAAGTTGTTTCTTTTGTAAAAATCACAGGTGGGACATTTAACAATGGCACAGCTGATGTAACTATAAGTGATTTCTATATGTCTAAGTATGAAGTAACTCAGGCTGAGTATGAAGCTGTGATGGGATCCAATCCATCATATTTCTCTGGTTCAGATAAACCTGTAGAACAATTATCATGGATTAATGCAGTTGAATATTGTAATGCCAGAAGTATTCAAGAAGGCTTAACTCCGTGCTATGATACAACAGAATGGACTTGTAACATCAATGCTAATGGTTATCGCTTACCTACAGAAATGGAGTGGATGTATGCAGCTAAGGGGGGTAATCAACAACCTGCCAGCGGATATAATCAATGGGCAGGAACAAATGTTGAGGGTCAACTAAGTAACTATGCTTGGTATGGCTCAAACTCAGCAAACATTACGCATGTTGTAGGTACTAAGTTACCAAACCAACTTGGACTTTATGATATGTCCGGTAATGTTGATGAGTGGTGTAATGATTGGTATGGCTCTTATTCTTCTTCTCCACAGACTGATCCGATGGGTCCTGATTTGGGCTCTAACCGTGTTTTTCGGGGTGGCAGCTGGTTCATCAGTGCTACTTATTGCCGGGTAGCATATCGTGACTACCACTACCCGACGAATAGCGGCAACTCTGTAGGCTTCCGCCTTGCTCGTAGTATCTCAGTATCTGCTCCTCAGGTCGTAGCTGATCCCGTGGTTTCTCCCACAGGTGGAAGTTTTGATGGGGTTCAGACTATCACAATTACTTGTGAAACTCCCGATGTAGAAATCTATTATACTATAGATAATAGCGACCCTGATCAAAGCTCTACTCTTTATACAGGAGCTTTCACTTTAGAAACTAATGCAACTGTAAAAGTCAGAGCCTATAAAGTAGATTGGCAAGAATCGGAAATTGCTACAGCTGAGTATGTAATTAATAGTGACCTTGTCTTGGTACCGGCTGGTACTTTCACTATGGGGGATACTAGAGGAGTAGGATATTCAAGGGAACTCCCCACTCATCAAGTAACTCTCTCTTCATTTTATATTGGAAAATATGAAGTAACTCAAGGCGAATATCAAGCTGTGATGGGTACTAATCCATCTTACTTCTCCGGTTCTGATAAACCTGTGGAACAAGTAACATGGTACAATGCAGTTGAATATTGTAATGCCAGAAGTATTCAAGAAGGTTTAACTCCATGTTATAATACTAGTACTTGGGCATGTGATTTTTCTGCTAATGGCTACAGGTTACCAACAGAAGCAGAATGGGAATATGCAGCGCGAGGTGCAAGCAATAATCCTGATTATCTTTATGCAGGTTCTAATGATATCAATAGTGTGGCTTGGTATGGTGATAATTCCAGTTCCACGACACACAATGTAGGAACTAAGGCTCCTAATGGTTTAGGTATATATGACATGTCCGGTAATGTTTATGAGTGGTGTAATGATTGGTATGGCTCTTATTCTTCATCTGCCCAGACTGATCCGGTGTGACCTGCTACGGGCTCTTACCGTGTGTATCGGGGTGGCAGCTGTTACTACAGAGCTACTTTTTGCAGGGTAGCTCTTCGTGACGCAGACTACCCGACGTCTAGCACCGGCATTGTAGGCTTCCGCCTTGCTCGTAGTTCAGAATAACTTTTGAGCTACTATCTTGCTATGCAAGACTGAAAAAATAAAAATGAAAAGTGAAAAATAGATTGCGAGAGGGCAAATAAAAAAAGCCCCCAAGTAATGATTGAGGTAATTTCGAAAATTACTTTCTTTCTTCTGTCAGACGGCCTAAATCCCCTTTCAGCTCGTAAGAGCGTTTGAGAGGGGTGGTCGTGTAGACCGGGGAGAGTATTTGTCTGACGGTCTGACTTCCATGTAGAATGTGTTAGCGAAGGGAGATGGACTTTTAGTCCGCCACCAGAAAGAACTTTAGTCACCGATTACTGGGAACGCTTGCATCCTTGCAGGCATCTTAAACCCAATAATGCAGTAGACCTTTGCGAATAGCACTATCTTCTTTTGCAAAAGTAAGCTACATAATTTTCAGGAATATATATATTATATGCCTTCAAATTCTGTAACTTATTTTGCTAAAAGAATCTAGCACTCTTCATCAAAGTTCTACTGCACCATTCGGGATTATCTTAAAAAAAGAATAAAAAAACAACCCCCTCTGTAATTAGAAGGGGTTTTTATTATTAGGTATTTTTTTATTATTATTATTTGCGGGCTGGAATCCCACTTTCCCAGTTATTTTAGTGGCGGAGAAAATCTCCACCGTCCGACTGAAGAGGCAAGATGTCCACATTCCCAGTTAATTTTAGTGGCGGAAAGGGGATTATTTACTCTCCCCGCCTTATCAGGCACCCCTCTCAAACGTTCTGAAGAACTGAAAGGGGATTGGGCTCACTTTCCCAGTTATTATGAGTGGCGGAAAGGGGATTTTTTACTCTCCCCGCCTTATCAGGCACCCCTCTCAAACGTTCTGAAGAACTGAAAGGGGATTAGGCTCACTTTCCCAGTTATTATGAGTGGCGGAAAGGGGATTTTTTACTCTCCCCGCCTTATCAGGCACCCCTCTCAAACGTTCTGAAGAACTGAAAGGGGATTAGGCTCACTTTCCCAGTTATTTTTCATGGCGGAAAGGGGATTATTTACTCTCCCCGCCTTATCAAGCACCCCTCTCAAACGTTCTGAAGAACTGAAAGGGGATTTGGGCTCAATTCTCAATTCTCAATTCTCAATTTTCCATTCCTTCGTGTCTTCGTGTCTTCGTGTCTTCGTGTCTTCGTGTCTTTGTGGTGAGTCTTTTATCCTGTAATGGCAGAAAGGGGATTGTTTACTCTCCCCGGTCTACTCGACCACCCCTCTCAGACGCTCTTACGAGCTGAAAGGGGATTTGCTGTTAGTAGCAGAAATGCTGTAAATCCACAGATACTATTTACAACATCCTAACCCCAAGGCTAGATTCCCAACCCCTAAACAGAAAAAAATAATTAATCATACTTGACATGGTTATCTACTTGAGAATCTTGGAATTGATTTGTACAACTGAGTAAAAATACAATTGCAGATGTGATTATAATAGCCAAGTACAAAAATTCAAACAAGTTAAAGGAAGACTATGATCTACTTTAAAGAAATGGCTCTGAATAGTGAAATTCAGTCAGCCCTAGAGACAATTAATTTTGTCAATCCTACTCCAATTCAGGAGAAAACTATTCCCTATATATTAGAGAATAATCAGGATTTAATTGCGTTAGCTCAAACAGGAACAGGAAAAACTGCAGCTTTTGGACTACCTTTGTTAAATATGTTAGATACAGGGTCTAAGAATGTTCAAGCTTTTATTCTATGTCCGACTAGAGAGCTTTGTTTACAGATTACCAAGGACTTAATGTCTTTTGCTTCTCAAATGAGAGGAGTAAATATAGTAGCTGTATATGGTGGTGCGTCAATCTCTAATCAATTAAGAGATTTAAGAAGAGGAGCAAATATCGTGGTGGGGACACCAGGTCGTGTAAACGACTTCGTAAAGCGTGGGAATTTAGATGTTTCAAATATTAAGTGGTTAGTATTAGATGAAGCAGATGAAATGCTCAATATGGGATTCAAAGAAGAATTAGATTCAATTTTAGCAAATACTCCTAAAGAAAAGCAAACTTTGTTATTTTCAGCAACAATGCCAAGAGAAATTCAACAGATATCTAAAAACTATATGCATGAACCACATGAAATAGCAGTTGGTTCAAAGAATACTGGTGCTGAAACAGTATCTCATCATGTTTATACTGTAAGAGCTAGAGATAAATATTTAGCTTTAAAACGTGTAGCAGATATGAATCCAAACATTTATGGTATTGTTTTTTGTAGAACTAAGAGAGAAACTCAGGAAATAGCAGAAAAACTTCAATTTGATGGTTATAATGCTGATTCTTTACATGGTGATTTATCACAAGCTATTAGAGAATCTGTAATGGGTAAATTTAGAAACAAGCATGTGCAAATGTTAGTAGCTACTGATGTTGCTGCCCGTGGTATAGATATAGATGATTTAACTCATGTTATAAATTTTGGTCTTCCTGATGATGAAGATGTCTATATTCATAGATCAGGTAGAACAGGAAGAGCTGGTAAAACAGGTATTTGTATTACTATTGCTCATTCCAAAGATGGAAGAAAACTTAAATTTATCGAACGTAGATTAGGTAAGGCTTTAGAGTTTAAAGAACTTCCTTCAGGAAGAGAAATATGCCAGAGACAATTATTTAATCTCATAGATAATGTTGAAAAAGTTGAAGTTAATGACCAAGAAATCGATCCATTTATGGATGTGATTTTTAAGAAACTAGCTTGGCTAGATAGGGAAGACCTTATCAAGCACTTTGTAGCTGTGGAGTTCAATAAGTTCTTGGATTATTATAAAGATGCTGGTGATATAAATTATCGCAAAGAACACAGTGATTTTGACAACCATCTTGCTTCTGATAGAAATTCTAGATTTAGTGATAGAGGTAAAAGAAGTCGTTCTCGTAAAGCTGAAGCTGGTTTTACAAGGTTCTTTATGAATATTGGTAGAAACCAAGACTTGACTCCTCCTAAATTAATCGGAATCTTGAATGATTTAAAAGTAGCCCCAAGATTAAACATTGGTAAGATAGATATCAAAGATGGTTTCTCTTTCTTTGAAGTAGAAAGTATTTATGAAAAAGAATTGTTGAAGAAATTTAAGAAGGGTGTTAAATACGGAAAGAGTAGTGTTCGTATTGAAATAGCAAAATAATTATTTAAGTTTTAGTAGTTTAGAGGTATAAGTAGCTTTCATACTAGTAAACTTGATAATATATATACCGTTAGGGATTGAACTATGAGGTTGCCAAACCACTTGTTCACTCCCTTTTTTTATGTTATCACTCAAGTCCGCAACTAATTGTCCTTTAAGATTATATATTCTAGCTGAGCTTAGATTACTTTTGTTTGAAGAGAAAGTCACATGATCTCTAAAGGGATTTGGATAGGCTTGGATTCTTTGTGCTAAGGGGACATCATTGTCATGAATAGCAACATTTTGATAATTTTGAAGATAGAATACTCCTGCATTGCTACAAACCAAAACTGTTGGAATATCCATCAAGGTATTATTAACAAGTTTATTGATATAGACACCTTCCAAGCCATTTGTTAAATCTATGAAGGTATCATTATAATAGGCCGTCACTCTCTCCCAATCTTCAGGTATCACAGTGGGAATATGAGATAGAAATATTACGCCTAAAGCATCAACAGCTATATCACTGTAATTAGGATAGTTATTGATTTGTTGCCAGTTAATTCCAAAATCAGAGCTTTTCCAAAGTCCGTTATATTCATCATGGTTGTTTATGATTCCATAAAGATAACCATCGTTTTGATTAAATTCACTTTTCTTGAAAGGTAGGGGGGAAGCTTTTCTCCAGCCTAGTTTAGAATAGAAATACAGAATAGCAGGCATATTTCCATATTCTTCACTAACTGTGAAATAACCATTATTATCATATCTCCAGGCAATAGCTTCTCCTTGTGGTTCCATGATATAAGGAACTTCAATAAAAGGCTGATTGAGGGCCTGGGAAATAGTCATATCTCTTCTTTCCCACATATAGACATTTTGATAGTTTTTGATTATAATGAAGTTCCCATCAGGTGATATATCTCCTCCTGTAGCGCCTTGATTTACTATTTCATCTACAGGGATATTTACTTGCCCTTCATAACTTGCAACTTGTGGCTGGTCACTAATTATATAATCTAAAGAGAATATTTTTTCGTAGTTTTCATTATCACCAGAATGTCTTTTGGTAATGATATAGAATTTATTACTTCTCTGATCAAAAAGGAAAGTCTCGGCATCATAATTGATATTATCGGGATAAGTGAAAGAAATTGTATTTGAGCAAGTAAGAGTTTCTGCGACAGGATTCTGGTTAGGCGAAACTAGAGTTTCAGGCACAATATAAATATATTTAATATCATTAGCTAATTGATTATCACCAATATCTGCAAGATATATTTCAGGACTGCCTGTGTTTGGATTGTTTCCAATAGCCATGTCTTCCCAGTCTCTGTTCTCAGCGTTATTTATAGTATATATTCCAAGGTGGTGACCAAGTTCATTCATGGCAAAAAGGAAGGCTCCTCCCCCAGAATCATTATGGGTCCATAATACACCTGGATTACTTCTAGACGCTACTAAACCAGATGCTTCATTTATCTCATTAGATTGAACAGTTCCGAAGTTTTGCCTGTTAGCAAAAAGTCCTGTATCACTAGCTAGCCTGTGATAAAAGCCATCATTTGTTGTAGCGAACTGGTAACAAGGTGATTCTGTAACATCATATACTTCTTTAAAGTAAAACTCCCCTGGAATTGACCACTGGTTGTTTTGGTTAATTTGGAAGGTGTTTTCACTGGCAAAATAGATGTTTTGGCTATGTTGACCACTTGTTAGAAATCTAGGATTAATATACCAATCAACTAATTCAATGTTACCTAAATCATCAATTGTATAAAGCCCATCACTGTAGGAACCATAACCAAAGGCTACATATCTATCTGACCAATTCTCTGCTAGACCAACCGCTTCTAGACCACCATTAGTATAAAGATTTGCTTGGTTATTAGAAAAAACTTTTACTCCTTGACTTGTAGCATAATAGATTTTCCCATCAGCAAGAGAATTTAATAAATCATTGGTATCACTTTCTTCATTCATTAAATTAACCCATTCATAAGCGTTTATAAATAAAGCAAATAGCAAAAAGCAGAGTGTTATTTTATATTTCATTATTACCCCTAGTTTTCTTATAAAGATAAAATATTCCTTTACTAGCAATTGGGCAAGGTATTTTTATGTGATTATCAGAGATTTAATACTCTGCATGTCTTAAGAATAAAAAAATTGTTTTTTCTTGACAAGTGAGTCTAAAATCAAAATAATTATACAAAACTAATTAGGAGAGCTATTTTGAAAATTCTATTAACTAATGATGATGGCTATTCTGCGAGAGGAATAACTTTATTATTTAACACTTTAACCCAACTAGGTTTTGATACAACTTTAGTTGCACCTGAAACCGAAAAGAGTGGTGCTTCGCATTCGATAACTCTTCATAGGGATTTAGTAGCTAAGAAAATTGATGATAAAATATACAGTGTAAGCGGAACCCCTGCAGATTGTGTTATTTATGCCATTCATGAAATAGCAAATGATTTTGATTTAGTAGTATCTGGTATTAATGCTGGGCAAAATATGGGGGAAGATATTTTTTATTCTGGTACAGTTGCTGCAGCTACAGAAGCCTGCTTTTTAGGTTATCCAGCCTTAGCATTTTCAATGTGTGCTTATCAAGAGCAAATTTATGAAACTGGTGTTGAAATAGTAGTAAAAGTTATTTCTATGAAACTTCATGAACAATTAAAAAAGAATGAGTTGTTAAACATAAATATTCCAAATGTTAAAATTGATGAGATTAAAGGCTTTAAAATCACCAAGATTGGTGAGAGAAGGTATAAAAACTTTATTCATTATGTAGAAAAAAGTGATGATAAAGTAGTTTATCGCGTAGGTGGTGATATACCTGAATATGTACAGGATGAACAAAGTGATTATTGTGCAATATCTAATAACTATGTTTCAATTACTCATTTATTGAGAAAATCTGATTCACATTTTGATTTAGAAAAGTTAGATAAAATAAACAATTATGAGATTTGAAGATCAAAGAGAAGCTTTATTAACTGAACTGGGACAAATGGGGATTAGAGATGCCCTTGTAGTCTCAGCTTTCAGAAGAATAAAACGCGAAGATTTTGTTTTAGAACATTTTAAAGAATTTTCTTATAGAAATCAAGCACTTCCAATTGAAGATGAGCAAACAATTTCTCAACCTTTTATTATCGCTTACATGATGCAAGAACTAAAGTTAGATCCCGATGATGTGGTCTTAGAAATTGGTACAGGTTCTGGTTATCAAACTGCTCTTTTAGCAAGTATTGTAAGCAAGGTCTGTACTATTGAAAGACATGAGAAGCTATCAAAAAAAGCTAAAGAAAAACTTTTGGAATATGATTTCAAGAATATCTATTTTAAGATTGGAGATGGGACTAAAGGTTGGCTTAATACTTATCCTCCGATTAAGGAGTTTGATAAGATAATAGTATGTGCTGGAGCTCCCCAAGTCTCAGAATCATTACTTAATCAACTAAAAATAGGTGGCAAAATAGTAATTCCTGTAGGAAACTTAGACCAACAAAGGTTGTTAACAATTATTAGAACAGAAACAGGTTTCCAAGAAAAGTATAGTGTTACCTGTAGCTTTGTTCCATTAGTGGGAGAATTAGGATGGGAAGAAAACTAAACATAGTTATTGATTTCTTAGTAATGAGCTGGAAGTGGTTTAAGAAGAAAAGGGAAGCGCTAATAAATCTTACAGATAGCGAAAAGCAACTTCAGCACTTTAGCGTATTTGAGTCTTTAGGAAAGTCTCAAATAAAGACAATCAATAATATTATTTATGAGAGAACTTTTAAAGCTGGTGAGATTATTTATCAGATAGGACATCCAAATATTGTTATGTATTTTATTTTGGAAGGAGAAGTAGAACTTTATGATTCAGAAGATGCTGATAAGCCAGATATGACAATAGGGAAAGGTGGCTTAGTTGGGTCTATAGAAATATTTACTGGTTCTACAAGAGTTTCTACAGCTGTTGCTAAGAATAAATGCAAGATGTTAGCAATGTCGAAATATGATTTTAGGAATATGATTAAGAATTCTCCTCGAGTTGGGTCAAAGATACTCTATGCTTTTAGTGAACGATATGCAAACTCACTCTATGCCAAGATAGTTGAGGAAAAAGAGAATGCAGAAGAGAAATAGTAGACTTATATTTAATTTATTTGTATTTCTTATCTTAGGAGTAGCTGCAGTATTTTATTGGAATATTTTATCCAGTGTAATTGCAGGTATTATCTTTGCTTTCATCCTAAATCCAGCAGTAAGTTATATCCAGAGTTTTGGGGTAAGCAGAACCTTATCAATTATTGCAATTTACTTCCTAATTGCTTTATCACTAGTGATAACCATGATTTTTGTGGTACCTAAAGTTATTAGTCAGGGAGAAAGTATCTTCTCTTATCTTAACAAATCTGAAATGGTTCAAAAAGCCATGGGAAAGGCACAAAATAAAGATTCTGAAGCAAAAGAAGAAAATCATAGAGAAATTCATATTCATCTAAACTATAATCAGGAAACAGATAAGTTCGTTATAAATGAAGCAGGGAAATTGCTTGATGATTCTCTGACAACAATTATAACAGAACCCCAACAAGCTAAACTTTCTGAGAATCCAACAATAGCAGATTCTTTATCACAAGAGTCATTGAAGAAAATTATGGAAATACCTATATTGGCTCAACTGACTGAATATATCAACTATATAGATGATAAAATTACTTTCATTGATATCACGGATGAATTTAAGAAAATGACAGAAGGTTTAAAGGACCAGATTATTGAAGTGCCTGGAATTATTATTTCTAATGTCAATAAGATTGCTTCAACTTTTGCTTTTGTCTTTATGATACCTTTTATATCTTTTTTCATCTTAAAAGATAAGAATTTATTCTCAAAAATGTTTAACTCATTCATTCCTAATAGGATATTTGAGCTTTATATTACCATAACCCATAAGATAAGTGAATTAGTATCGTCTTTTCTCAGAGCTTTAGTTATAGAAATCATTATTGTGGGAGTTTTAACCGCTTTAGTTCTGTCTATTATTGGTGTTAATTATGCTATTTTAATAGGACTACTAGCCGGTTTTGCCAATATGGTCCCTTACTTTGGACCTTTCTTTGGGGTTGTTTTTGCTATTAGCTCAATAATCCTAACTGGCCAAGATTTATCTATGATTCTTTATGTCATTTTTAGTATGTGGGGAGTACAAGTTCTTGATAACAATATAGTCTATCCTATTGTGATTGGCAAAAGTACAAATATCCATCCACTTTACGTATTTTTGACCGTTGTTGCAGGGGGCTACCTCTTTGGAGTGCTTGGTATGATTCTTTCTGTTCCTATCGTTTATATTGTCTCTGAGATTTCAAAAGAGTTGTATTCAAGTCTTAAAAAATACGATATTATTTAGCCCAAATAATGCAGTAAGTCTTAAAATTAATTTCTTCTTTATCATAGCTTGATTGTTACTGTCTCTATGATATTCCAATGATTATATGAGAGAGTGACAATCAAGCTTATTTATTACATTAAAAAATTGATAAAACGCCTAATGATAAAAGGGTCATCACAATACCAGCAATAATAACACCTGCTAAGGCACAAAGAATTGATTTCCAAAATTTTAAGCCTAAAAGATAGGCTGCTAATGAACCAGTCCAAGCTCCAGTTACTGGCAGGGGAATAGCAACAAAGAGAGTTAAGCCAATTTCTTCGTACTTTTCTATAACTTTGCTCTTAGATCTTGTTCTTGCAAAGATTTTTGCTAAAAGCTTCCTAGTAAAGGACCATTTATTTAAAATTGCTGTAATTTTTTCCATGAAAAGTAAAACAAAAGGAATTGGAATCATATTACCAATAACTGCAAAAATTATTGATTCCCACCAAGTCATACCCAATAGACCAATAGCAACAGGAATTGCTCCTCTAAGTTCAACAATAGGTAACATTGATATTAATATGATAATTAATTGTTTAGGAATGCCTTGTTCTTGAAGATATAAGGTGATATCTTTCCCAATTTCAAGAGCAGATAAAGAAGAAAAAAGCAAAGTTAATGATAATACTAATAAAACTTTTTTAACAGTCATAGATGAAAGTCCTTTTTAAATTTATGTTTCAATTCCTGCTTGTCATTGAATAATGTCAATAAATTTATTGACACTATAACGTGGGTTTAAAAAATATGAAGTAGAGGAAAAATAATGAAAAAAAATATAAATCTAGTCCAGGGTAATATTCTAAAAAACTTAATTCTCTTATCTTTACCTATTATGTTATCCAATTTTATGGGAACTCTCTATAATTTAGTTGATACTTATTGGTTGGGAAAAATCACTTCTGGTGCTAAAGAAGCCGTAGCTGTAACAGGAATGACCTTCCCTTTAAGTTTCTTTATTATGTCATTTGCTGCAGGTTTTACCGTAGCTGGAACTGCAATAGTATCAAAATTTAAAGGAATGAATGATACTAAAAAGATAAAAATTGCTATTGGTCAATTTGTTCCAATTCTTATAGTCTTTGCTTTAATGCTCATTATTATTACTCAGACGATGATACCAACTTTTCTCAAATTATTACAAACACCTCCTGAAATTATTAATGATGCCCATACTTATATTACTTATATACTTTATGGTATGATAGCTATGATGTTGTTTATGGTTTATCAGAGTATTACTACTGCTTTTGGAGATAGTGTAACTCCTATGATTGTTCAGGTGATAACAGTAGTATTCAACTTAATACTAGACCCTCTCATGATTTTTGGGATTGGTATTTTTCCTGAAATGGGGATAAAAGGAGCTGCAATAGCTACATTAATCAGTAGGATACTTGCCTCAATAATAGCATTAATAATCTTTAGCAAAAAGTATCATGATTTGATTCCTTCCTTGGAGGATATGATTCCTAAAAAGGAAGTCTTATCAAATATATTCCAGATAGGCCTTCCAGCATCAATAGGTCAATCTACTACTTCATTAGGTTTTCTTTTAGTTCAAGGTTTGGTAAATTCATTTGGAACAACAGTAATCTCGGCAAACTCAATCGGAAATAGAATGGTGGGGATTTTTATGTTACCAGCTATGGGGATTAGTAATGCCCTCTCTTCATTTGTAGGTCAAAATTTAGGTGCTCAAGAAAAAGATAGAGCAGTCAAGAGTGTTCACTATGCTATGTTCTTGGTAATGGCAATTATGACACTGGGTTGCATCTTCATATATAATTATGGTGCAGAGCTAGTAAGATTTTTTGTGAATGAGCAAAGTGTTATAGAGGTTGGGCAAAGAATGTTCAAGATTACTGCCTATGCAACCTGGATTTTTGGAATATTAATGGTTTTCATGGGTGTCTTTAATGGTGCTGGTCATTCAAAATCTACTATGGCCTTCAATGTGAGTAGATTATGGTTGTTTAGGATACCTTTAGCTTATATTTTTTCAGGTTATTTCATAGGTAGGGATTTAGGTTGGTTTGCTTTCTTAGAAGACAAGCTAGTAAGTCTGGGTAACTTTCTTGCCCCATATCAATATGAATCTTTATGGTGGGCTATGGTTGTTAGTAATAGTGCAGGAGTATTGATAGCAATCTTCTTGTATTCTCAGGGTAAGTGGAAGGTTTCCAAGGCTGGTTGGTAAGATATATAATCCCAAATAATGCAATAGATCTTTGAGAATAGCACTATATTCTTTTGCAAAAGTAACTTACATAATTCTTCCGAATATATATATTATATGCGTCGGAATTCTGTAAGCTATTTTGCTAAAAGAATATGCACTCTTCTCTAAAGCTCTATTGCACAATCTGGGATAAGCTTAAGATAAGAGACCTTTTTAGAATAAAATTTGACATAAAATTAAATATGATTAAATTTGTCTTAGTGAGAGTGAAAACATTACTGATGAAATCTTTAAGGAGATTAAAATGAAAAGAACAGCTTTAATTGCTATGTTAGTTTTGATGCTAACCTTTGCAAATGCCCAACTTAAGTTTGGAGCAAATGGAACAAATTTTATGGCTAATAATTGGAATCCAGATTCATGGACTTGGAATCCGAGTAATTATTCCTTACTAAATCCTAACAATTATACTATGAGTCATTCTATGTCTTTCTCTACTTCTTATAGCTCAGGACTTTCACTCTACCAGTCACGTTACACAAATCATATTTCCTACCAAGTTAATGATAAGCTGGATATAAATGTAGATTTGCATTTAACTAATTTTGGGTCTGCCAATATTAGTAAGGGCTTCAATATTGAAGGAAATGATGATAATTCCACAGACATAGTACCAGATTTTTCAGTGAATTATCGTCCTACAGAAAATACTTCAATTCACTTTGTTTTTCGTGGAGGGTCAGAAAATCCATATTTCAGAAGAAATAATATTTGGAGGGATTAGTTGAGTCTAGAACCGCTTGTTATAGCCTTCTTATTCATGTTAGGAATGGCTTTTGGGTCTTTTTTTAATGTAGTAATTTACCGTTTACCTATTAATAAATCATTAATCCCATCATCTAAATGCCCTAAATGTAATTATTCAATACCATTTTGGTTGAATGTACCCATTTTTTCATGGATATTCCTAAGGGGTAAATGTCGTAATTGTGGGGCTAAAATTTCATGGCACTATGTGATAGTTGAGCTTTTGACACCAATAATATATATGTTTGTTTATTGGCGTTTTGGGATGGATAGTCCTCTTATATTATTCAAATATTTAATTTTCTTTTCATACGGTATCATTATTATATTCATCGACTTATATCATATGAGGATACCTTTTAAATTATCAATTCCTTTAAATATCTTGGGCTTGGGTTCTCTTTTTATCCCAGGCAATGATACTAGTATTATAAGTGGACTTGCCGGTGGGGCTGGTTCTTTTGTTTTCTTTATGATAATGATGATGGCTTACTATTATATAAGAGGTAGGGAAGGTTTAGGTTTTGGAGATGTTCTTTTAATCTCTGCAATTGGTTTTTTTGTAGGTGGATTAAATCTTATAATGGTGGTTGCTATAGCTAGTATCTTAGGCCTAGTTGTTATGTCAATTTTCATGAAGTACAGTAAGGATAAGCTTTTCCCATTTGGACCTTTTCTGGTGATATCTTCTTGGTTATATATTCTTTGGGGTTATCAATTATTTGGTATGTACTGGAGTTTTATAAATAGCTATATCTAAAAATATGAATGAAATACTCCTAAGATTTGAACATTTATTGAAAAAGAATCCAATTAAAGCAGTTCATCTATTAAAAAAGCAAATAGCTGAACAACCTTACAACTATGAATATTTAACAGTTTTGGGTTCTTATTTAGCTAAAGAAGAGAAGGACACTGAGGCTGTAAGATATCTAGAGAGAGCTAAGAAGATTCAACAATTAGAAAGTAATCATAGTTTTCTTCTTGCCTTATCTTATATGAGGTTAAAAGACTACACTTTAGCGATTAAGAACTTTGGTGATGTTGCTGAACTATATCCAGAAGCAAGCTATAACACTGCTATTTGTTATCTTAGGAAATTTGAGACTAATAAGGCTCTTGCCGAAGCAAGGAAACTAGTGAAAAATGAAAAAATGGGAAAATCAGCTAGCAGATTAGTTATAGATATTCTCCTCTACACAGAGCTATTAACAGATTCTTCTTCAGATATAAATGATTATAAAGATAAGTATGGAGAAGATGACTATTATCATTATGTTGTAGGTTTGTTAGCTTTCTCAAAGAAGAATTATCTTGAATCTGCCTATCATTTATCTAGAATAGATGATAGTTCAATTGATAGAACAATATATTTAGATAAGTTAGCAAATTCATATAGCAATATAAAACAATATAGAAAGGCTGTAGAATGCTATCAAGAATTGGAAAGTAAGGGGTATTTCCCTAGTACTTCTATCTTACTTTATTTAGAAGCATTATACAAGCTAAATGAATATGAAGAAGTAATAAAAATAGCTGATAAATATGCAAGCAAGGTAGTTAATAAAACTGCTATAAAAGATTTTAGAGCTAAGGCATACTACATGTTGAACTTAGACTAATTATTTAAATGTAATTATACTTCAGTAAATATGAGATAAATAATAGACTATTAGCTAAATGCTTTTTCAATAAGCTATTCTGTTAATAAAATACTTGACACAAAATTATTCAATATAAATAGTCGGTTATGTTAGATGTATAACTAAATATAGATAGGAGAACTTATAACTACTTTTAGTATAAGCTAACTAATCAAAAATACCAATAAAAGAAATAACAATAATTTGTATCGAATCTAATAATTGATGTAAATTTCTACAGGAGAAAATATATGTTTAGACAAGTAGGTCGTTTAACACCAGAAGATATGAAGGAATTACGACTAAAAGTAGAGGAAATTTTTGAGCAAGTCAAACTGAAAAAAGCAACCTCTGTAACAAGAAGAATCAATCTAATCGCAAACACCGCAAACTACTTTGTCAGAGAAGAGTTGGGTAAACTTTTAGCAGATTGTGAAGATTTAGAATATATGGATGAAATTTGTCATAAAATGCTCAAGCATAAGATTTACGGGATTAGGGCAACTGCACTTTTCTATTTCTACTATAAAAATACAACTAATGCAGAAGATGTGATTTTAGTATTAGACAAATATTATAATAAAGTTCCTTGGGAAGCTGAAACAATAGCACTTAATATGTGGAAAAAACATCCCAAAACAATGAAAAAGTATATGCCACAATGGCAAAAAGATAGTGATGAGGTTAAAAGATCATTATCTCTACATGGTATGGAAAATATAGCTTCAAGTGATCCAAAGTTCATTATGTCATTTATTGGAAATATGATTGATGATGAATCTCTAGAAGTTCAAAAGAAAATTACTCATATTCTTACACAAGTTGGGCGTTCAAAACCAAATAAATGCTATCCAGTAGTTAAAGAATGGCTTCATGATGCAGATGAAAAAAGAATTAAGACTATATGGGTATCTATGAAGAAGTTGGCTAATATCATTACTCAGCAAAGCAATCGAGACAAATCAGCTGAATTTGTTAAAGTAACTACAAGAACTGTTAAAGAATGGAAAAAAGATTCTAACCAAAATGTCTCAGTTATGGGTGGCAAACTAGCCCAAATTCTCAAGATAAAGTAGGAAGTAAATCAATTATGGAAAGTAAGATATGACAGAGTAGATGATATTCTGTCATATTTTATTTATAAACTTTGAATACGATTTGAAAATCATGAAGGATGGAAGATGAGCAGTGAATTTATCAACCTTGGAAAGAGCTTAGAAGATTATTTAGAGAGAATATTATTGTTAGGTCTTTCAAATGAGAAAATTAGAGTAACTGACTTAGCTATTAAACTGGGAGTTAAGAAACCTTCTGTTGTTTCAGCCCTCCGTAAATTAGCAGAAGAAGAATTGATAATCTACGAAAAATATAAAGATATTATTTTAACTGATAAGGGTAGAGAATTAGCAGGTAAGATTTACAGAAGACACTTGACTCTTACCCGTTTTTTTAATGAAATCCTTGGAATTGAACATGCTCAAGCAGATGCTGATGCTTGCTTAGTTGAGCATGATATTAGTATTGAAACTTTTAATAGAATGTTTGCTTTTGTTGAATTTATTGAAAGAAACCCAGAAGCAAAGGAATTAATTGAAAAATTTAAAAAGAAATTATAGAGGAACTGATAAATGTCTGCTAAAATTAAAGATATTATCACTAAATATGATAATAAAAAGGGTAGTTTAATCCCTATTTTACAGGATATTCAAAGGGAAGAAGGTTTTCTTTCCAAAGAAACAATTAAAGAAGTCTCAAAATTAACAAATATTGCAGTTGCTGAAATTTACGGAGTAGCTACATTTTATTCAATGTTTCGTTTAAAAGCTCAAGGTAAATATACAATTAGAATCTGTAAAGGTACCGCTTGTCATGTTTCTGGAGCAAAAACAATTCTTCAAGCTCTTAGAGAAACTTTAGACTTAAAGGGCGATGAAGATACTACAGCTGATAATTTATTCACTATCTTAGAAGTAGCATGTTTAGGATGTTGCTCTTTAGCTCCTGTGATTATGATTGAAGATAAAACTTATGGGAAATTAACTTCGGCAAAGATTCCAGAAATTATCGAGAATTTTAAGAAAGAGGTGATTAATGGCTAATATTCAAATTAAAGTTGGAATGGCTTCTTGTGGTTTAGCTGCAGGAGCTCAAGGTATTTATGATGAAGCAAAAAACTTGCTTTCAAATGGTGACTACAACTTTGAACTTAAACATACAGCTTGTAATGGTATGTGTCATGCAGAACCTCTTATTGAAGTAATCACTGATGACGGAAGTGATTCAGTCTATGGAAACTTACTTCCTCAAGATTTAAAATCTATATTTGAAGTCTTGAAAAAGAAAGAAATAGCTCATGATAAATTAGTTTATTCTAATAAGATAGATGCTGAAGAAAACTATCTGTTAGAATCTCAAACTCGTATTGTAATGCGTAATTGCGGGATTATAGACCCTGTGATAATTGATGAATATATCCAAAGAGATGGTTACTCTGCCCTCAAGAAAGCATTAAGTATGACTGGTAAAGATATTATAGATGAGATTACTAAGTCTGGTTTAAGAGGTAGAGGAGGCGCAGGCTTCCCAACAGGACTTAAATGGAAGTTTGCTTACGATAACAAAAGCGATAAGAAATATGTTATTTGTAATGCTGATGAAGGTGACCCTGGTGCCTTTATGGATCGTTCAGTATTAGAAGGTGATCCTCATGCTATTATTGAAGGAATGATTATTGGAGCTTATGCTATCGGTGCTGATGAAGGTTATCTCTATGTCAGAGCTGAATATCCTCTAGCAATTAAACATTTAAACATTGCAATTAAACAGGCTAAAGAGAAGGGCTTTCTCGGTAATAATATTCTAGCTAGTGGCTTTAATTTTGATCTGCATATAAAAGAAGGAGCTGGAGCTTTTGTCTGTGGAGAAGAAACAGCTCTCATGGCTTCTGTAGAAGGAAAGAGAGGAATGCCAAATCTTAGACCTCCTTTCCCAGCAGAATCAGGCTTATGGCAATATCCTACCAACATCAATAATGTTGAAACATGGGCAAATATTACTTGGATTATTCTTAATGGAGCTGATGAGTTTGCTAAGTTAGGAACAGAAAAATCTAAGGGTACTAAAGTGTTTGCTCTTGCAGGAAAAATAAAGAACTCTGGTCTAATAGAAGTCCCAATGGGAATAAGCCTCCATGATGTTATCTATAAGGTCGGTGGTGGGATGAAGACAGATTCACCTTTCAAAGCTGTTCAGTTAGGTGGACCATCAGGTGGCTGTGTTCCAGCTTCCCTCTTGGACACTATTGTTGATTATGATTCTATTAGTAAAACTGGTGCTATTATGGGTTCAGGTGGAATGGTTGTAATGGATTATGAAACTTGTATGGTTGATGTTGCTAAGTTTTTCTTGAATTTTACGCAAAATGAATCTTGTGGGAAATGTACATTCTGTCGTATAGGAACAAAAAGAATGTTAGAAATCTTAGAGAAGATAACATCTGGTAAAGGCCAAGAGCAAGATATTCAAACTTTAGAAGAGCTTTCAGAAAAAATCATCACTACCTCTCTATGTGGTTTAGGTCAAACTGCTCCAAATCCTGTTCTGACAACTTTAAAGTACTTCAAGGATGAATATCAAGCACATATCATTGATAAAGTATGTCCTGCTCATGTGTGTACAGACCTCTTATCTTATCATATCATTGAAGATAAATGTATTGGCTGTACTGCCTGTGCTAGAGTGTGTCCGGTAAACTGTATTAGTGGCGAGGTAAAGAAACCTCATCTAATTGATCAAGATAGCTGTATAAAGTGTGGTTCATGCTATAAAGCTTGTAAGTTTTCAGCTATAGAGATTAGATAGGAGGAATAATGATAAAAATTATCTTAAATAATAAAGAAGTCTTAGCCCAAGAGGGTTCAACAATACTAGATGTCGCAAGAAAAGAGGGTTATCAAATACCAACTTTATGTCATGATGAAGAACTTAAACCTTATGGTTCTTGCTGGGTATGTGCTGTAAAAGTAAAGGGAAGAAGGGGTTTTGTTACCTCTTGTGGAACCACTATTACAGAAGGAATGGAAATTGAAACAGAAACTAAAGAAGTTAAACAAGCTCGTAAAATGGCTTTAGAATTATTAGTTTCAGACCACTATGCTGACTGTGAAGCACCATGTAAAACTGCATGTCCAGCTAAGATAGATGTTCAATCCTATGTATCACTAATAGCTAATAAACAATATCATGAAGCAGTAAAAATAATTAAAGAACAATTACCAATGCCTCTTTCCATAGGTAGAGTATGTCCAGCATTTTGTGAAGAAGAATGCAGAAGGCAGGTAATTGACGAATCAATAGCAATTAGGCAATTAAAAAGATTTGCTGCAGATTATGATGCTCAAGATTATTGGTCTTATGTTCCTGAAAGAGAAGAAAATAAAGATAAGAAGATAGCAATTATTGGTGGCGGACCTTCTGGCTTATCATGTGGGTATTATCTATCAACAAAGGGCTATCAAGTAAAGGTCTTTGAAGCAATGCCTAAAGCTGGTGGTTGGTTACGTTATGGTATTCCAGAATATAGACTTCCAAAAGAAATTTTAGACACAGAGATAGAAATTATGTGTACTAATGGTATGGAAATAGAATGTAATGTGCAAGTTGGTAAAGACATTACTTTCCAACAAATTAGAGAAGAATATGACGCTGTTTATGTGGCTAATGGAGCTTCAGAAGCAGTTGCCATGCCTGTAGCAGGTTCTAACTTAAAAGGATGTTATCTAGGAGTTGATTTTCTTAAAGAATGTGCTTTAGATAATCCACCTGAATTAGGCAAGAAAGTAGCTGTAATTGGTGGTGGAAATACTGCTATTGATTGTGTAAGAACTGCTACTAGACTGGGAGCACAAGCTACTATTGTTTACCGTAGGGCTAAGGAACAAATGCCTGCAGAAGCTTTTGAAATTGAAGCAGCAGAGAAAGAGGGTGTTGAATTTAAACTCCTTACTAACCCTGTAGAATATTTTGGTGAAAATGGCAAACTTAAGTCTATTAAACTAGAGAAAATGATTTTAGGTCAGCCTGATGCTTCAGGCAGAAGGTCACCTCAAGCAACTGGCGAGTTTGAAACAATAGAATTTGATTCTGTTATAGCAGCTATATCTCAGAAACCACAACTTGATTTTATGCTAGGTCAGGATAATTTCATTGATGGTAAAGAACTACCATTTACACGTTGGAATACTCTTGATTCAGCTGAAAAAACAATGTACACAGGTTTAGGAAATGTTTTTGCCGGTGGAGATGTAAGAAGAGGTCCTGCAACAGCAGTAGAAGCAATTGCAGATGGTAAAATAGCTAGTGAAAGTATTGATAAATTCTTGAAAGGTGAGAATATACAATCATCTAAATATATATTTAATTCAGTTAAAGCTCATAAAGTTGAGAATATTAGAAAAGAGCTTTATGCCGATATAGACGAAATCCCAAGGGCTAAGATGCCTGAAATCCCTATTTCTAAAGCTCAATCTTCTTTTGCTGAAGTAGAGACAGGCTTTAGTGAAGAACAAGCTATAGCTGAAGCTAAACGTTGTCTAGAGTGTGGTTGTCAGGTAAATGAAACATGTGCTTTACGCAAGTATGCCTCTGAGTATGATGTAAGTCAAGATATCTTCATAGGAAGTAAAAATGAACATCCTATTGATGATAGTCATGAATTTATCTTACGAGATGCTAATAAGTGTGTTAATTGTGGAAGATGTGTAAGAACTTGTGCTGAAATTCAAGGAGCAGGTGTTCTTGGTTATATATATCGTGGTTTCAAAACTCTAGTAGCTCCTGAATTTGGTGAAAGCTTAAATAACACAAGCTGTGAATCTTGTGGTAAATGTATTGCTGTATGTCCAACAGGTGCTTTACTACCGAAAAATATCAATTATAAGCAAAATCCTTTAGAGAATAAGAAAGTTATTCAGTCTTGTGGTATGTGTGGAACAGGCTGTGATATTCTTGTAGATATTCATTCTGATAAAGTAACTTCTATCTCTACTCCTGCAGAAACTCCTGAAGAGTTTTTACCAATGAAGTATGATTTAGCAAGTTCATTCAATGGTAGAAATCTCTGTTATAAAGGTCGCTTCGGCTGGCAAAAGCTTGATGGAAAACCACAGCAAGCTATGATTAAGAGTAATGGCTCTTGGCAGGAAATTTCTTATGTTGATTTACAAGCCTTACTCAAAGATAAACTAGCTGCTGGTTTTAATACTATTTTATCTCCAAATCTTACCTTGGAAGAGATGCTCTTAGGCCAGGAAATTGCTAAGCATAATAAGCAAGCTCTTAGTTGGCTTCAGAAACTGGATAAGCTACATAGTAAAATTCTTAAGAAAAGCTATACTATTGTTGATAAAGAGAGATTTGCACAAGCTGAAAACTATATAATAATTGGTCAGATTTCTCAAACACTGAGAACGTTAATTAGATTAGAACAACGTAAAGGCAAGAAGATAATTTTAGTTGATTATCCACAAGATAATTTTGTTAAGTTTGCTGATTATAAATATAAGAATATAAAGGATATAGAAGAAATAGATAAAGAAAAATCTATTCTGATTTATGATATTGTTAACCTTGATGCTGAAACAAGAATGCTAGTTCATAGTTTTGCAGCAGTTCAACCTGATTTCAATAAGGGCTCTTATATTTATCCTACATCTAAATGGAATAATTATCGTTCTTTAGCCTTCTTTGATTTCCAAGATTCTTATGCTGATGTTCCAACAGATTTATATTATGGTGATTTACCAGATAATTATCAGAATAGTAAATATACAATTTTGATTTCAGATAGTTTTGATAAGAATCTTGATATTGATGTCTTTATCCCTAAAGCATCCTATCTAGAAATAGATGGACTTGCCTTAGCTGATGATATGAGAGTCAAAGTCTTCAGTAATGCTAAAGGAAGTGTTTTGCAAGATTTATTGATTAACACTTTTGCAGAAGCTGGATTAATCCCAATCTCTATGGCAGAAGTATCAAATTGGAATAATCGAGCGGATGACTTCTTACAGAAGATAGAGCTTGATGACCAATTAGTTCTTGATATGAATGCGGGTGAAGTCTCGAATATTCAGACTTATCGTGATAAAATAATTGTTAGACAATAGATTATAGTTTACTTGACTTGACTGGGGAGGATTTCTTCTCCCCGGTCTACTCGACCACCCCTCTAACTGGGAACTCGGTCATCCTGCCCGAACTAAGTGTTAAAATACTCTCCCCGGTCTTCTCGACCAACCCTCTAACTGGGAACTCGGGCATCCTGCCCGAACTACTTTTCTCGCTCCAAGGAGCTGAAAGGGGATTTATGAAAAAGATGCGGATGTGGACATCCGCTTTCCCAGTTATTGAGCTGAAAGGGGATTTATGAAAAAGATGCGGATGTGGTCATCCGCTTTCCCAGTTATTGAGCTGAAAGGGATTAAATACAAAATATTCATTGACTAATTCTAATCTTTTTCACATTTTATCTTGTAATAGACTAAAAAGCACTTATAATAAAATAAATAATTAATATTAAATAAAGAAGAAAGGGGCTTATGAAGAACATCATATTAAAGCAAGCAATGATGAACAAGGTATTATACGCCTTAATACCATCCATCATATTTTCAATTTTCTTATTTGGCTGGCGATCTTTAGTAGTGATTTTATTTACTAACGCAATTGCTTTTCTGACTGAGTACTTATTCGCACGTAAAAAACCAAATGGCAAAGTTTCAATGGCTGTTTTTGTTACTGGAACCCTATTAGCAATGACTCTTCCACCTACCATACCTCTTTGGATAGCAGGAGTTGGAGCAGTCATAGCAGTTGCTTTTGGTAAAATGGTATTTGGTGGTTTTGGAATGAATGTATTCAATCCTGCTATAGTTGGAAGGACCTTTATTTATGTTTCATTCCCACAACAGATGACCATTGATTGGATTCAACCTTTTACTTCACTGCCAGGTGGTTTTACTAAATATATGAATCTTATGGATATGCGAACATCGGCAACAATCCTTTCATCTTCCAAACTAGGGCAAACTACAGATTATTCTTTCATTGATGCCTTGTTTGGTATTATACCTGGTTCAATTGGTGAAACATCAGCTTTGCTAATTTTGATTGGAGCTATTTATCTGATTATGACTAAGACAGCTAAGTGGCAAGCAATGTTAGCTACATTAGTATCTCTTTATATCTTCAATATAATTTTTTATGGTTTTAATGATGCCCTATATTATGTTCTTTCAGGTGGAGCTATGTTTGGTATTGCTTATATGGTCACTGACCCAGTTTCTCAAGCTAAAACTAAGAATGGCTTATGGATTTATGGAATAATGATTGGTTTCTTAACCGTCTTTATCCGTAAATATTCGCTTTTTAATGAGGGTTTTATGTTTGCTATTTTATTAGCTAACACATTTATGCCAATTATAGAATTCTATTTAAAACCTAAGAAGAAAGGGGGTAAATAGATGGCTAAAGAAAAGGTTTTATTTAGAGAAACTCAAATTTATCAAGTCATTTTTATGGTTTTAGTAACTGTTGTGTTTGTTGGAATTTTATCAGTATTCTATAACTCAGAGAAGGGTAGAATTGAAGATAATCAAGAGATTCTATACTACAGACAGATACTCGAAATATTTAATGATAAAATTGCAGATATTGACTTTTATCTCATTTCAGATGATGAAGTTTTAAAGTATAAAGAAGAGTTTTTGATTCCTTTTACTGTAGAAAGTAAGAAGGGGGAGAGAAGATTTTTCAAAATTGTTAATAATGGTTCAATAATAGGCTATTGTTTCGATATTATTGGAGCTGGACTATGGGGAACAATGAAGGCTGTAGTTGGTTTCGAACCTAATTTAGAGACTTTAATAGACTTCAATGTTTATGAACAGGTTGAAACTCCAGGTTTAGGTGGTAGAATAGCTGAACCAGCTGAGAAGTTAAATCTTAGGGCTGATATGAAAGGTACAAGATTCTTACAAGATGGACAGATAACTCAATATAAGTTAATTTCTGAAAGTTCATCACCTAGTCAAGCTAAGGAAATTAGACAAATCACAGGTGCTACAATCACTTCCTCAAGTTTTCTTAAAATGTTAGACCAAGAGATGGAAATGATTATTCCACTTTTTAAAGAAGAGATGGCAAAAGGAGAATAAGAATGACAAAGAAACAAATATTTATGAATAGTGCTTTTACTGAAAATTCCATTTGGAAACAGGTCTTGGGAATTTGTTCTTCATTGGCAGTCACTAACCTCCTTATAAACAGTCTAGTTATGGGCTTGGGTGTTATTTTTGCCATCGGTTTAGCTTCTTTTTCTATTTCATTAATTAGAAATTATACTCCACGTTCAGTAAGAATGATGGTTCAAGTGTTAATCATAGCAGCCTATGTTATTATCGTAGATATTTTCCTAAAAGCTTATTATCCAGTGATTAGTAAGAGCTTAGGACCTTATGTAGGATTGATAATAACAAACTGTATTCTTATGGGTAGAGCTGAGGCTTTTGCTTCTAAGAATCCACCTATTGAGTCATTTGTTGATGGAATAGGAGCTGGTGTTGGTTATACCCTAGTCTTGTTAATCATAGCTTTTGTTAGGGAGTTGATGGGACAAGGAAGCTTATTCGGAATCAAAGTATTAGGTGATTGGTGGGTAAATTGGTCTATTATGGTAATGGCACCTTCAGCCTTCTTTTTATTAGCTATCCTAATATGGATTATTAACACTAAATTTTATCAAAACAAACAATAAGGGAGTAAATAATGGAAATTAGTCCTTGGGTTCTTTTTTGGGCTTCGATATTTACTAGTAATATATTGCTTACCAATTTTTTAGGAATGTGTTCTTATCTTTCTGTATCTAGGGAGGTTGAGTCTTCTTTTGGATTAGGAACAGCTGTCTTTTTTGTAACAACTGCCACAACTGCAATTAACTGGGCAGTTTATCATTATATTATAGTACCTGCGGACATCATCTATCTGCAATATATTATATTTATTATAGTGATAGCCGCTTTTGTTCAATTAACAGAAATCGTGGTAGAGAGATTTTCACCAGTATTATATTATTCCTTAGGTATTTTCTTACCCTTGATTACAGTGAACTGTGCTATTCTAGGTATAAGTTTATTTATGGTAATAAGAAATTACTCCTTTATCCAGTCTGTTGGATTTGGAGCAGGTTCTGGCCTAGGTTGGTTACTAGCTATCTTACTTTTAGCTGGAATCAGAACACGCTTGAAAGAAAAGTTTATTCCTAGCGGTCTGCAGGGAGCAGGAATGAGTTTGTTAATTACCGGAATCATGGCTTTGGCTTTTATCGGTTTTTCTGGTATTGTTAACGTTCAGTAGGGAGAAGTATGGACTATCAAAAAATAATTTATGAAATATTAATTTTAGCAGCTATCAGTGGTATTTTGGCAACTTTAATTGTTTTTGCAAAGGCTATACTGCAAAATTATGGTGATTGTGAAATTGATATAAATGGTAAGAGAAAGGTTACTGTAAAAGGTGGTTCTTCGTTGCTAACCTCCTTAGCTGAAGAGAATATTTTTATCCCATCTGCATGTGGGGGAAGAGGTTCTTGTGGAGCATGTAAGTGTAAAGTTATCGAGGGTGGCGGACCAATTTTACCGACAGAAAAGCCATTTTTTACAGCCCAAGAACTAGCTGATAATAATAGATTGGCTTGCCAAGTAAAGGTAAAGAATGATATTAAAATTCAAATACCTGAAGAAATATTCAATATTAGAAAGTTCAAAGCTAAAGTGGCTAAAATTGAAGATTATACCTATGATATAAAAGGGATTACATTCGATCTGTTAAGTCCTAATGATATAGATTTTCAAGCTGGACAATATATGCAGTTACGTTCTCCTAAGTATGCTAAAGTGAGAGAATCTGTAACAAGAGCTTATTCTATTTCTTCAAAACCAAGTCTCAAAAATCAAGTTCAACTCATTATCAGAAAAGTTCCTGATGGAATTTGCACAACTTGGGTTCATGAACATTTGCAAGAAGGACAGGAGGTTGAACTCACAGGTCCTTATGGTGATTTCTTTATTCGGGATACTCAAGCCGATATAATCTTTGTAGCTGGTGGTTCTGGAAAAGCACCAATTAAATCTATGCTAGAAGATTTAGCAGAGAAGGGATGTGAGAGGAAAATGAGCTATTTCTTTGGTGCTAGAACCACTAAGGATCTTTATCTAACAGAATACATAGATGCATTTAAAGATGTCTTCCCTGATTTTACCTATTATCCAATTCTTTCTCATTCTACTCCAGAGGAGAAATGGGAAGGAAGAACAGGTTATGTTATGCCATATTTCCCTGATGCTATAAGGGACCCAAAGAACACTGAAGCTTATTTGTGTGGTTCACCTGGTATGATTGCAGCAGTAACTAAAGGTCTTATTGAATTAGGAATACCAGAAGATAAAATCTATTATGATTCTTTTGCTTAGGAGGAAAAATGAAGTTAAGTCCAAACGACAAAATTATACAAGATAAAATGAAAGCAGGTGTCTTAACTGCTGAAGGTTTTTTAGGAAATGATAAACGGTCTTTTAGAGAGATCATTTCTGAGGATATGAAGATAGTAAATACCTTTGCTAGGTCACTTGATGAAATAGCTGATAGAATGCAATATTTAATGGAAAAGTCTTTCTTATCTTATGATGGTTCCATTGTTGTCGATAAGGATTATGAGGTGGAATATAAGTCCTATCGAGGCGTCTTGCTTAGTCCTTTTCCTAAAGCAGGAAGATTTGGTAAGGCTATAATCAAAGTTACTAATATGAAGAATAATATGAGTGTGGAATGGACTCCTCTTCATGTCCATTTTATTAGGGATTACGGCTTTTTTGAAGGAAAGGGGTCTAGGTTCAGAATAGAACCTGAAATGCTCTACAGGGCTATTTTTGATTGATAGATAGTGTCTTAAATCCCCCTTTGAGAGGGGGAAGACAGGGGGGTATGGAGTGGAAGTATCCTACTTCCACCTGAGACCAGAGATGGTCTCAGTCCCTAGGGTATTTTAACACGTAGTTCGGGCAAGATGCCCGAGTTCCCAGTTAGAGGTGTGGTCAAGTAGACCGGGGAGAGTAAACATAGTTCGGGCAGGATTCCCGAGTTCCCAGTTAGAGTAGTTGTCGAATAAACCAAGGAGATTATATGTTTCATAATCGTTTAAGAGTATACCGACAAGGTCAAGTAAAAAACCAGGGCTTTATCCTCTATTGGATGCAACAAAGTCAGAGAGTTTCTTATAATCATGCCCTAGAGTATTCCATTCAATTAGCTAACAAGTCTAAGCTTCCCTTATTAGTCTTGTGTGTTCTTGATATTAATTTTCCTGAGGCAAATCTTAGACATTTTACTTTTATGATTCAAGGATTAAAAGAAGTTCAGCAAGATTTAAAGGAACTTGGAATATCGCTGATTTTCAAGCAGGGTGATATGGTAACTGAGGTTAGTAAAATTGCTAAAAATGCTTCATTTATCATAAGTGATTTCGGTTACTTAAAGATTCAAAGGAAGTGGCGACATGATTTAGCTAAAGTTATTGATGTTCCTTTTTATTGCTTAGAAAGTGATATTGTAGTTCCTGTAGAACAAGCTTCTGATAAACAAGAGTATATGGCGAGGACAATTAGACCAAAGATAGATAAGCAATTGGATGATTACTTGATACCTTTTATTCCAACAAAATATGAAAACGAATTTATAGATAAGTATGAATCGGTTAATCCTGACCATATTCTTACTTTGCTAGATGCCAGTGTAACTCCAGTTAGTGGTAAGCTTGGACTAAATGGTGGTTATTCCCAGGCAGAAAGTAAGTTAAAGTCTTTTATAAGTCAAAGACTTGATTCATATCATCTTCATAATAAGGATTTAGTTAACTCAAACTATTCTGAGCTAAGTCCATACCTGCATTTCGGTCAGATTTCTGTTCTTGAAATAGTAGATAAGGTTAAGAACTCTTCTGCCAATCCTGAAGGCCAAAAGGCTTTCTTAGAACAAATTATTATTAGACGTGAACTCGCTATTAACTTCTGCTATTATAACCTTAAATATGATGATTTTGACTTCATAAATCCTAAGTGGGCAGCTGATAGCTTAGACTTCCATACCCTTGATAAGAGACCTTACATTTATGATTTAGATGTCTTGGAAAAGGCTGATACCCATGATCCAGCTTGGAATGCTGCTCAATTGCAGATGACTAGGACAGGTTATATGCATAATTATATGCGAATGTACTGGGGAAAGAAGATTATTGAATGGTCTGAATCACCTCGGCAAGCCTTCTCTAATATGTTATATCTTAACAATAAATATGAATTAGATGGTAGAGACCCTAATGCTTTTACTGGTATTGCTTGGTGCTTTGGGAATCATGATACAGCCTGGAAGGAAAGAGATATCTTTGGCAAGGTTAGGTATATGAATTATCAAGGCTTAAAACGTAAATTTGATATAAGTGCTTATGAATTTGAATGGCTGACTTAGCTGGGGTTAGTCCATAGGGTTTTCAAATCCCCCTTTCAGCTACTACTTAACCTAATTCGGGCAGGATGCCCGAGTTCCCAGTTAGAGAGGGGTGGTTCCTAGGCAAGTTCCCTTCTAATAATAAAGCTTGATTGTTACTCTCTCAATGTTTCATTGGAAACTTATAGAGATAGTAACAATCAAGCTAATATAATTCTAATTACTAAGATAAAACTGACAGAAAATTAATCAGCATTTATTATTCTTTCAGCTTGTGATTTATCCTCAGAAAAGGTGAAAGCATCAAGAATCTCATAATTATTTTCAGGGTCAACACAACCAGGATAAGCTAATTCAAGAGCAGAAATTTGATCTTCACTAAAATCAAAGCAATCAATAATTCTAACGATTTGATTAACAGAAAAGTCATGATTCTTTGCAGCAGTTCTTAAAACGCGGATTTGGTCATCAGCAAAAGATTCACCATTAATACGATTAATCAGATTAGAGAAATCACTGGCAGACATCGGATTCTTATTAGAAACAGGTGTAGTTTCAGCAACTGTTTGGCTAGTCTGACTTTCATTAGTATTGATATTAATATTTACAGTTCCACCTCCAGCTTGACCTGTTTGAGTAGAAGTGCTTGTTTCAGGTTTAACTAAATCAGAATTATCTGGTAGAAGTGAAAGTAAGGTATAAATATCATCAATAATGTTGTTGACTCTTTTGCCATCAAGCTTGTTAAGTTTAGCATTGTATTTTGCTTGTAATTCCTCTAGCTTAACAACAATTTGATCAATCACTTGACCTGAATTATTGACTGTTACTTTTGTTTCAGTGGTAGAACCTTCCTCCCCTGTTAAAGACATTGAAAAGCCGTCTTCATTAGCTGAAAAACTAAAACCTTGTCCGAAGAGGGTCATAAAACTAGCAAGTAATAATATTAGTAGCGAAATCTTTTTCATTCTTTTTTCTCCAAATGTTTTTTTAGTAAAAGTTTTATAAAAGCAAATTTCAAATAATAATTGTCTGTGGTCAAGAAAAATTTATTATATCTGAAAAAAGAAATTGAGGTAATTATGAATGATAAAATAAATACAATAAGTGAATATTTAGACAAACTACCTGAAGAAAGAAGACAAGTTATAAATAAATTAAGACAGGTAATCAAAGAAAATCTTCCTCCTGGTTTTGTTGAAACAATCTCTTATGGTTCTATTGGCTATGTGGTTCCTTTGGAAGTATATCCCAAGGGCTACCATGTTGAAGCTAATACTCCCTTACCTTTTATAGGACTTTCCAATTGGAAGAATCATATATCATTTAGTCATTGGGGCATATATATTAACAAAGAATTATTAGAGTGGTTTCAAAGCCAATATGCAATAGAAGCTAAGTATAAGCTGAGTATGGGGAAATCTTGTGTAAATCTTAAAAGAATGGATGATATTCCTTATGATTTAATAGGAAAGCTTTGTAGCAAGATTAGTGTTTATGACTTTATAGAAATGTATGAAGGAGCTTTTGTGAAAAAGTAATTAACTGGGAGTGCGGATGACCACATCCGCATCTTTTCCTTTAGGACCTACTAAATGTCAATATTGTGGACAGGATGTATTTTATTATGAGAATTCTTTCGGGAGCAAAGTATTCTTCGATGAGTTAGGTAAACCATGGCCCATACATGAATGTGGATGTTATTCTACTAGGCAGAGAGATTTAGATGATTCCATTATAGATGACTTAAACGCAAAACTAGATGAGTTCATCCAGGAGAAAGCAGAACTTGAACTTGATTTTGATTTAGCTAATGACTTTGATTTTAATGAAATTGAATATTCAGAAAATAATCAGACTATAGAAGAAAGAAGAGAACATGAACAAAAACATTTACATGATAGGAGTAAGTTTAGGAAAAAACAACTTTATCGAAGAGAAAACAAAGAGATTAGAAAAGTTTTTCCTCAATTTAAAGAAATTTATGATGTAGGGTTTATTAGGATGATAGAATAGCAAATTGATATTTTGAGAAAAGAAGGCTGTGAATCTGCAGAAATTAATTATTCTACACTTGCCAAAAATGGGTGAAGCATAAATTAGTAAAAATAAATGTTGCTACACATGATATTTTTGACCAATTTTATCATAGCTATACTGGTTATGCTTTACAAAAAGATTTAGAGAGGATGAAAGAAGATCAATTAGTTAGTTTCAAAGTAAAAGGGGAAGATATTGCTTTTGGCAACATTGTTTGGAATTTCAAAGAAATTGTATTAGTATAGATCACAATAGATTTGCATAAATCCCTGAAATGGATATGTTCTTTTATTCCCTTAGGTGGATATATCTTTAACTCCCTGAAAGGGATACATACTTTAGCCTGGGGTAAAATCCTGTAAGGATTGCCACCCCAGGTACAATTATCACGTCATCCCCCAAACCCTGAAAGGGTTTAATAAATTATATTTGACAATTTTATTACAAAATATTAGATTGTCTTGAACATAATTAAAGGGGGTTATATGTCGCAATCTTTGTCTAAAATATATATGCATATAGTTTTTTCAACTAAAAACAGGTTATTGTTTTTGAAAGATCCAAATATACGAGAACAATTATTTGCCTATATAGCAAAAACAATCTATGAAAATGATTCAATTCCTCTAAAAATTGGTGGTTACTATGACCATGTTCATATATTTCTTAATTTATCCAAAAATATATGCTTAAAAGATATGATAAGAATCATTAAAAAGAGCTCTTCTAAATGGATAAAAACTAAAGGAGATGAATATTCAAACTTTTATTGGCAAACAGGATATGGGGCATTTTCTGTAGGTCAAGCCCAAAAAGAAAAAACTATTAATTACATAAATCAACAAGAAGAACACCATAAAAAGATTTCTTTCCAAGATGAATTAAGATTATTCATGGATAAAAACAATATGGAATATAATGAAAAATATATATGGGATTGAATTTATTAAACCCTTACAGGGTTACGGTTTTGTTGGTATCCAATACCTGGGGTGGCAATCCTTTGATACTTCACTAAAGTTTCGTATCACAAGTCAGGATTTTACCCCAGGCTAAAGTATGTATCCCTTTCAGGGAATTAAGAAGGTGGATCTCAAATTAAATTAATATTATTCAATCATATCAATTAAATATAGTTTTGTATTAAACCCTTACAGGGTTACGGTTTTGTTTAGGTCATTGTACCTGGGGTGGCAATCCTTACAGGATTTTACCCCAAGCTAAAGTATGTATCCCTTTCAGGGAATTAAGAAGGTGGATCTCAAAATTAAATTAATATTATTCAATCATATCAATTAAATATAGTTTTGTATTAAACCCTTTCAGGGTTATACTTTCTTGGGTGGGATCATTGTACCTGGGGTGGCAATCCTTACAAGATTTTACCCCAGGCTAAAGTATGCATCCCTTTCAGGGAGTAAAAGAAGATATCCTTTTGAGGGTTTGGCTGTTGGTGGAATCATTTATCCTGGGGTGTCAATCCTTTGATACTTCACTAAAGCTTCGTATCATAGGTCAGGGTTTTACCCCAGGCTAAAATAATCTTGAAATTCTTCAGAATAAATGAACTGATTATGGAAAGCAAATTCTGCCAACACTGTCGTCAGAATTAGAAAAAATAAAATAGCAGCTTATTGCAGATTATATTAATTTGCTGAAAAGCATGAAGTCCTTTAAATAATTAATGTCAAATAAAATAGACCATTACCTGACATCGGGCAAATGGTCTGAGAGTAATCGAGATAATCAATATAAATTTGGGAGCTAGCATGAACAAATATGAAGCTGATAAGATGATTACAACTGAGGGGAATACCCTCTATTATGATAGTAAAAAGAAAAGACTCTTTGTATATGATAAGTCTGGTGAGTATCTTCACGAGATAGGTATGGATATTAATACGTGGCAAAATTTATCAGATGATTTTTTAAAGATTTATAAAGAGTCTAAATTTGAACCATGGACTGATAAGGATAGGGAAGAGATAGCTGTGGCATTGCATAATGCTTTAGACTGGAAAGAAGCTAGAATGATTAAACGCAAGCTTGAAGAGGAAAATAAAGACGAGTAATGCATAAACCCAAATAATGCAATAGATCTTTGATAATAGCACTATATTCTTTTACAAAAGTAACTTACATAATTCTTCCGAATATATATATTATATGCGTATCAAAGGAATCACCCCCTGTATCCCCCTCAAAGAAGGGGATTTTACTAAAAGAATCTGCACTCTTCGCCTGTGATACGTAGCTTTAGCGAAGTATTACTAAAGCTCTATTGCACCATCTGGGATAAAAGAATACCTTAACCTTAACTGGGAAGGTGGATCTATGGACTGGATGCATCTTGCCTCCAGATTAAACAGGCTTTCAGAGCCTGTTGTGGATGCAAGATGCATCCACTCCATACACCCTTGCTCCATCTGAAAATCTCCATCTCCCTTCACTAATACATTCTACATAGCTTAAGCGTAGTAGGAAGCTTCGGAAGAAAAACCGTCCGACAAGTTCCAAACCTCCTTGAGAGATAACCATAAATACTAGCGATTTTTCTTGCCATATTTATCGAATTAAATTTCATGACCTTAAAAATAATATTATAGAGGTGAATGATGAATATTTCACATCGTGTTGATTCTATGCAAGCTTCTCCAATTAGGAAATTCTTGCCTTATTCTGATGCTGCAAAAGCTAGAGGAATAAAGATTTATCATTTGAACATCGGACAACCTGATATTGAGACTCCTAAAGAGATGATGGATGTTTATCACAGTTTTGGTGATAAGATTTTAAGTTATGGGCCTTCTCAGGGTTTAGCTTCTTACAGACAGGCTTTAGTAAGTTATTACTGTAAGAATAATATTGAAATTGCAGTCGATGATTTAATAGTTACAACTGCTGGTTCAGAGGCAATTATTTTTGCTATGCTTGCTGTCTGTAATCCAGGAGAGGAAATATTAGTTCCAGAACCATTCTATACAAATTATAATGGATTTGCATCAATTGCTGGAGTTAAGCTTAATCCTATTACTACTTACGCTGAAACTGGTTTTGCATTACCTAGTAGAGAGGAAATAGAAGAACTTATTACCCCAAAAACTAAAGCCTTTATGATATGTAATCCTGGTAATCCAACTGGAAAAGTTTATTCTCGTGAGACTGTAGAAATGGTTGCAGATATCGCAAAAAAGCATAATTTATTTGTGATTTCTGATGAAGTATATCGTGAATTTGTTTATGATGGCTTGAAAGCTACTTCTATCCTTGAAATTGAGGGTATGGAAGAAAATGCTATAATGGTTGACTCTATATCTAAAAGATATAGTGCTTGCGGTGCAAGAATTGGTTGTATTGTTTCAAGGAACAAAGACTTAATGAAAGCTGTACTTAAATTAGCACAAGCAAGACTTTGTCCTCCAACAATTGACCAGAAAGCTGGTGAAGCATGTGTTCATTTAGATGAAAAATATATCAATGATATCAAAGATGAATATTGCAAGAGAAGAGACATTGTTTTTAATGAATTACAAACTATTGATGGCCTGGTTTGTATCAAACCTGAAGGTGCATTCTATATTGTAGCCAAGCTTCCTATTGAAAATGCTGAAGACTTCACTCAATGGATGCTTGAAGAATATAGTGTTGATGGTGAAACTGTTATGTTCGCTCCTGCTACAGGCTTCTATGCAACACCAAATATGGGACTTAATGAAGTACGTTTTGCTTATATCTTAAATGAAAATGATCTTAAAAAAGCAATGGCTATTTTTAAAAGTGGACTTGCAGAGTATAAGAAACTTGCAAAATAGTAATAAATGTATATAATATAAGTAGAGAGTGGGGACTTTGATTAGTCCCCATATTTTTAGATAAATAAGAACTTTAAAACGAGTTTAGGAGGAAAGATGAGTAACAATTTCAAGACTTTAAAAAGTTTTTCCAGTTTGTTTGAAGCTGAATTGGTTAAAGAATTATTAGAAGAGAATGATTTTACTGTTAATTTACTTAATGAATACACAGCTTCCAACTTACCTGGCATTGCTGGTAATGACTATATGATGATTGAATTGCAAGTTCCTGAAGAAGAGTTTGAAGGTGCTGAAGAATTTATTGAAGATATTGGCGATGCTTATATCACTGATAGGATGTTAACAGAAGCTGGGGCAAAGCTTGATGGACACTTTCTTCTAACCTCGGGAAAGCATAGTAACCAGTATTTTGAAAAGATTAAAATAATTCAAGACCCAGAAAAGTGTTCTACAATTTGTAAGGCTTTAGCAGAACGATTTGCAGATGAAGATGTGGATATCGTGATAGGACCTGCTTATGGTGCTATTGTCTTAGGTTTTGAAGTTGCAAAATATCTCAAGAAACCATTCGCTTTTTCACAACGTAATGAAGGTAAAATGACCTTCCGTTCTGGTTTTGATGTAAAAGCAGGAATGAAGGCTCTTATCATAGAAGATGTTACCACTACAGGTGGTTCTATTTTTGAAGTTATGGATCTTCTCAAAGAAAAGGGAATGCAGTGTATAGGTGTGGGATTGCTAGTTGATAGGTCTAATGGGACTATTGATTTTGGTGTTCCAGTGGAAGCCATGCTTACTGTTGATGCTAAGAGCTGGGAGCCTGAAGAATGTCCTCTTTGTAAGCAAGCTATCCCTTTAACTAAACCTGGCAGGAGCGATAAATAGTGAAAATTATTGGTATCTCAACAGGTGATCCGACAGGGATTGGACCTGAAGTTACTAGCAAATCACTGCGTTATCATAATCTTCTTGCAGATACGGCCTTGCTTGTTTATGGCAAAGTCTTAGCATGTCCTAATGGTCATCAAGTTACCAAGATAAGCCATGTCTCACAAGTAAATGAAGGTGGGAGAATATATCATATTGAGATTGATAATCCTGAGTTATCCTTAGGAAAGCCTTGTGCAGAAAGTGGTAGGCTGGCTATAGAAATTTTGGAGAGACTTGCTGAAGATGTGAACAACAAAAGTCTGCATGGCATTGTTACAGCCCCTGTTTCCAAAAAACATATTAGAGAAGCAGGTTATGACTTCATAGGTCATACTGAGTTTTTGCAAAGTAAATTAGATGCAGAGAATGTAGCGATGACTTTCTGGTCTGATGATATCAAGCTAGGCCTTTTGACAACTCATTTACCCCTTCATCAACTGGAAAAAGTTTTGACCCCTCAATATTGCTTAGATAAACTCAAGCTTATCTACCGAGAAGTTCATAAATTGATGGATAGACCTAAGATAGCTTTGTTAGCTAAAAATCCCCATGCGGGTGAGAATGGAGCTTTTGGTAATACTGATCTTATGTTTAAAGAAATTCTAGATGAGCTTGGTCAAGAGGATATTAAAATAGATGGTCCCTTCCCAGCAGATACTTTCTTTTCTTATAATAGACAAGAATATGATTTCATAATTTCAGCTTATCATGATCAAGGTTTGATTCCTTTTAAAATGTTGGCAGGGGGAAAAGGAGTTAATGTAACTCTAGGTTTACCTGTTTATAGGGCTTCTGCTGAACATGGAACTGCCTTTGATATTGCTGGCAATGATTGTGCTGACTTCTCTTCTATGCAGTCAGCTCTTTATTGGGTGGAAGAGAAACTTTCACAGCATCATACGATAAGCAAAGAATATGGTGAGTTTAGTAATTTTTATGACCATTATATGGCACATGTTAATTATGATCAATGGGCTGCTAAGATAAATGTCTGGATAGATCAATATGCAAAGCAGGATGTTAAGAGAGTATTTGAAATAGCTTGTGGAACTGGTGAGATATGTCGGAGATTAGTTCGTGACCAAAGACAAGTAATGGGAGGAGATATTTCTGAGATAATGCTGCATATAGCTGAAAAGAAATCTCGAGATATTACGCTCTTTAGACATAATATGCTAGATCCTCTTCCTGTTGATAAGCTGGATTTAGCTGTCTGTGTGTTTGATAGTATCAACTATCTTTTAGAAGAGAAATTTCTTCTGAATCTTTTGCAAAATGTCTATTCTGCTTTAAATCCTAAAGGACTCTTCATCTTTGATATTTCTACAATCTTCAATAGTGAAGAAAATCTTGATGGCTTTATTAATTATGAAGAGTATGATAAGTATAAAGTCTTACATACAAGTGACTGGGATCCAGATAATGAAACTCAGAAATCTTACTTAGATATCTTTAAGAAGAATAAGAGTTTTTATCAAAATTTCTCAGAGACACATTATCAGAAAATATATCCTGTTAGGAAGATAAGAGCACTAATTGAAGAATCTGGTTTAGAAATATTGGCTATTTATAATGGTACAGATAACTTAAACTTACTAAATTACTATCCAGAAGACTTAGATGAGAGATTTGCTCGTATCTATTTTATTGTTCAAGCTGGAGACAAAAGCTAACTTTATAAAGCAACTTTTTTATGAACATTGCATATAAGAAAGTTGAAACTTTTAAAGTCCTTATCTATTTATCCAATCTCTTTTTAAAAAAAGAGACCAAAAACTGAAGAGATGTAGCAAAAATGAATAAACTGATAAGCAATGAACTTGAACTGTATCAAGAATATAAAAGTATTTGTGGAGTAGATGAAGCTGGACGTGGCCCATTGGCTGGTCCAGTAGTCTGCTCTGCAGTAATCTTCGACCTTGAAGAGCTTACCAAGATAGCAAATCCAGAAGTTGATTACCTCCTATCAAGTTTGAATGACTCAAAAGCTATTTCTGAGAAGAAAAGAGACAAACTTTACCCCTATATCATAAAATATGCAACAGCTTATTCAATAGTCCAAATTGAGCCTGTGGAGATTGATAAACTCAATATACTCAATGCTACTTTGGAAGGAATGGATAGAGCTCTTGAATCACTCGCTAAGAAGTGGGAGATTGCTCTCATTGATGGAAATAAACTTCCACCTCGTAATCAGGAGAAAGCTAGGTTTGTTATAAAGGGCGATTCTAACTACTTTTCTATTGCTGGTGCTTCTGTTTTAGCCAAGGTTACTAGAGACAGGATTATGCAAAAATTACATAATGATTTCCCTCACTATAACTGGTTAAGAAATAAAGGTTATCCTACTAAGGAGCATGTTCAAGCGATAAATAGGCATGGTGTATGTAAACATCACAGGTTGTCATATGGACCTTGTAGCCAAATTACTATTCCAGGTTTGGATGGTTAAAACCCAAATACCCAAGTGGCTATAGAAAAATAGATAACAACACCTAAAATATCGGAAATAGAGGTAATTAGTGGGGCACTTGCAGTTGCAGGGTCTAGTTTAAACTTAGTAAAGACAAAGGGAAGAGATAGGCCGATAAGGCTACCTGTCATTACAGTTAAGACCATGGTGGAAGTTACTACCAAAATAATTTGAGGTGCCCTGTAAGAGGCTATCAATCCTACCCCCACTGCCATTGTTAAGCCTAGTAATAATGAGACTAAGAACTCTTTCCCTATAAGATAAAACCAGTCTTTCATTTCCACATCACCAGTAGCCAAGGAACGAATCATTAGGGTAGCAGATTGAGCTCCTGCATTACCTCCACTACCAATAAGAAGAGGCAGGAAGAAGATTAAGGAAACAACTTTTTGAATTATATTATCAAATTGGGCAATAGCTGCTCCAGAAAATACGTTCATAAAGACTAAGGCAAACAGCCACATAATTCTTCTTTTATAAAGAAATCCTATTGTAGCATTAAGAGGGTCTTCAACTGCATCTTGCATAGCACCAAAACGATGGAAGTCTTCAGTTGTTTCTTCTTCAACCAAGTCCATAATATCATCAAAAGTAACAATACCAATAAGAGTGCCCTCTTTATCTACAACAGGAAGAGCAACTTTATCATGGTCTTGAAAAACACGGATAGCTTCTTCTTCATCATCGAAAGCTGATAAAGTAACAAATTTGCCATCCATAAGGTCCTCAACTTTTTCTTCTGGAGAAGCAAGAATTAATTCTCTGATTCTAATGTCATCAAGAAGTTTCCATTGATTATCAACGACATAGATAACATTAAGTGTCTCTGAATCTTGACCATATTTTCTAATGTGTTCTAGAGCTTGGGCAACAGTCATATGTGATTTAATGGCAATGAATTCAGGAGTCATGAGACGACCGATAGAATCTTCAGGGTAGCCTAAGAGGGTAGTTGCAATTTTTCTTTCTTCAGGAGCAAGAAGTTGGATGAGTCGTTGGGCCACCATACCAGGTAACTCTTCAAGGATAGCTGTTCTATCGTCAGGATCTAAGTCATTGAGTAAATTAGAGAGTTTATTAACATTAGATGCCAGTCTTTCAATAATTAGCTCTTGTTTATAAAGGGGGAGTTCTTGGAAAGTATCTTTGGCTAATTCACGGGGTAATAATCTAAATAGGATTATATCTTCAGGCTCAGAAAACTCATCAATAATCTCAGCAAGGTCAACAAAATTCATATCGTCAATAAGATGTCTAATCGTAATCCATTTCTTTTCTTCGATTAATTCTTCAAATAATTTTATAGTTTCTTGCATATTGACTCCTTACCCTTTTGGACCAGACTATTTAAGGTCAATCTTGTGTCAAATTAATTGTTAGACTCTACTAGACTAGCTTAAATGAAAGAGGGTATAATATAGTTTTCAAGAAAGAGAATGTATTTTATAAAAAAGCTTGACATAATAACTTATACATAAAAAATTACCAAAGGTAATAAAATAAAAGGTCCTAATATGAGGCAAACGAGAAAGAAGATAAGTAAAGATAATATTATTGAAGAAACTCTAACTATAATAAATGAGAGAGGGTCTAGTAATTCTGTTACAATTAGAGATATTGCGACTAGAATGGGGTGTTCACACCCTAACATTTATAATTATTATCAGAGTTTGGATATGTTGAGGTGGGATTGTCTAGAAGCAGTAATGATTAGGATGGTCAATAGGGTAATGGATCAGGTATCTCAGGTAAAAAATGAAGATAATAAGATGGAGTATTTCTTTGAACATCTACTTGATTTCTATCTAGCTAATAAGGGGTGGTATAGTTTAATTTGGTTTGATAATATTGGAGGCCCAATACCCGATAAAATTAAAGAAGTGATAGTTATGCCTAGGCAGAAGTTTTGTCTCTTTTTAAGTGAATGTTATCCTAAGCATAAACTTACTGGAATAGGTGAGGAAATTACCGATACCATTCATTCTTATATACATGGGCAAATGGCTAAGTATGTGACAGGAAGGTCTTTCTTCCCTGATTTAATGGAACTAAAGCAGAGAGTTATAAGAACAGCAATGGAAATTATTGATTATTACATAAAAAGAGAGGAGAAAAGGCAATGAAAAAGCAAATCATAAGTTTATCTATAATAATAATAATATTTTCACTACTTGCCTCGCTTTTAGGAATTTTGGATAAATCAGGACCAGGTAGATTTACATATCAGTCAATAAGAGGCCAAGAAATTAAGATTCATGGCCTTGGTCTTTACAAAGACATGTCTGCAGAAGTGGCAATTCAAGGGATAGCTCAAGACTATGTAACTCTGTTTGTTGCGATTCCACTAGTCATTTTTTCTTTGATTATGTATATCAGGAAATCACCTAAGTCTTCAGTCATCTTAGGGGGTAGTCTTTTCTACTTCTTTGTAACATATCTCTTTTATTTAGCAATGGGTATGTACAATAAGATGTTTTTAGTCTATGTTATCCTTTTAGGAGTTTCTTTCTTTGCTCTTATCCTCCATCTGATGTCTATTGATTATGCAGAAGTAAATAAAGGTTTTACAGACAATACTCCTCTTAAATCATCTGGAATATTCTTAATCATTAATGCTTTATTGATAGCATTACTATGGCTAAGCATTATTCTTCCTCCGCTTATTTCAGGGCAAATTTATCCTAAAGGTATTGACCATTACACAACAATGATTGTGCAAGGTTTTGATTTAGCTCTACTCTTGCCTATGGCCATTGTATGTGGATATCTAATGATTAAAAAACATCATTTTGCTTATGTATTTGGGACTATTTATCTAGTCTTTTTAGCAATTTTAATGACTGCTCTATCTGCTAAAATAATCGGTATGAAATTGCAAGGTTATAATGTAATTCCTGTGATATTTATTATTCCTAGCATAAACATAATTTCAATTATATTTTCTTGGTTGATGCTTAGAAAAATCAAGAATAAGGAGGCTTAATGCTAAGATTACTACCATTCTTAGGAATATTATCTTTAGTATCATTTGTAGAGGTCCAAGCCTTAACACAATATTTTAGAGATAGAACTAGATTAGTTGATTTTGAAAGACTGAAATGTCTTTATAAAGAAGAAATTTTTAAGCATTATCAAGAAGCAGATACTTATAAGATTAGCTTAGATAAAGACTTTGGTATGCCACATCTTGATCTTGTTTTTGGAGAAAGTTCTTATCCTTTCATTCTTGATTTTGGAAACAATGGAAACATTATTATTTCAAATGCCATTTCTGATAAGATAGATTATAAAGAGATTAAAAAGTCTTATACTTATACTCCTAATGGAGAAATTAGAGGTGAAGCTGTAGAAATAGAGCTTTCAACTTTCAAACTCTTGAACAAGACCTATGAGAAAGAGAAGTCAACCCTGGTTGATTGGTCAATCTTTTCAACAAGCCCTATGAATGGTTTGATAGGTTTAAAGTATTTGCAGAATTGCATCTTTACCCTTGATTATGAAGCAAGAATACTAGCTCTTAGTCAGGAAGATATTAACTTAGAAGGTGAAAAAATCCACCTATTAGATTTACCTTATCATCCTTATGGTATTCATTTTATTGGTAAAGTTAATGGGAAGGATGCAATAATTTATCTTGATACAGGGAAGAGTCATACTGAAATTAATTCTGCTTTACTTGATAAGGATGAACTTGTTGAGGATAAAAGTGGTAGATTTTATCCAGGACTTATTGACATTCAGCTAGGAAATAAGCATTTTTCTATTGAATATCCCAGAGTTAAACATATGCAAAGAGACATAGATTCAGAATATCCATTAGGCATTTATATTGGCAGTGATATTTTAAAATATATGACTCTGACACTTGATAGAAGAAATTCAAAAAACTACTTAATAATTCATTGAAAAGCTTAAACCTAAATAAAAGGATATTTTATGCTAGTAATAATTATACTTATTATGTCTTCTTGTATGATAACCAGTCTTGCAGGAACTAACAGACTTGATATTAAGATTGAAGATGCCCAGCAAACACTTGAATGGCTGAATCTAGATAACAAGTCTCCTTTTGTATCAAGAATTGCAATGCTACCAGCTAATCAGCTGATGGAGCAATTATTATTACAAAATGAAGAGCATGCAGTGACTTTTGAAACTATCTTAAGTATACTTGTTCAAGGTGATTCTTTACCAGAAGTTGATTATCTGATAAAAGATGCTTGTACACAGAAGGAAGAAATCACTGAATTAATTCAACACATTAGCAAGGCTGACTTCTTAGACCAAGTATATGAAAGAGCAGGTTACTATTTTCCCAAAACATGGCAACCTAATTCAAGCTATGAAGTATTTTTTTCTGTGACAGGGTGGAAATGGGGGGATGCTATGACTTTCAAATATGAATGCAAGAATAACAAATATCAGCTTTCACAAAGTGGTAAATCTGCAATAATCTTTAATCTTACTCTTGTTAACACTACTTATGGGCAAAGTATAGATCAAAAGATTAAGACTCTACAAAATGTTATGTCTCATGAAGTATTTCATGCACTTTTTGCTGATTTTAATAAGGAAAAATGGAAAGGTGATTGTAATAAAAGCTTTGCTGATGAAGTTATTATTCTAATGTTTAATGAAGGCTTGGCCCATTATATTGCCAATGGAAAAGAAATAGCTGAAATTTATGATCAAAGCCAGAATATTAAAGATAAGGAAAAAAAGGCCTTTGAAACACTTAGAGATAAGGCGAAAGTTATTTTCTCAGATGATGAAGATATTACTAAGAAAAGAGAGCTTGCCTTACAAGGTACTTATGGGCAATTTTGGGATAAATACCTCTGTATAACAGGCATCTTCATGGCCTATCACATTGAAAAATATCAGGGTAGAGAGGGAATTGAGCTTTGCTTAGAAAAAGGTTTCTCCTCTTTCATTGAAGTATATCACCAGCTTTCTGAAAGAGAGGAGGGCTTGCCTAAATTACCTGAAGAAATTATAAAATGGGGGAAATTATATGAAAGTAAGAAAGATTGAAAAAGAAGATTATGAACTGGTTAAAGAGTTGTTTCAGGATGTTTTTTCTAGACCACCTTGGAATGATAACTGGGATAAGAATGGTAAATTAGATAGTTATTTTACACAACTTGTTGATAACCCTAATTCTATAAGTCTGTTGCTTGAAGATGACCATAACACTATAATTGGAGGTTCATTAGGATATCTCTTCGACTGGTGGCAGGGGAAAGAGTATTTTATTAAGGAGTTTTTTATAATTAATGAGATGCAAAATCAAGGCAATGGAAAGATATTCATTAAGAAATTAGAAGAGTTTTTAATAAAAGAGGAAATTACAGCAATTTGGCTATTAACTGAATCAACTGTTCCGGCTTTTAAGTTTTATCAAGCATGTGACTTCAAGCTGGCAAAGGAAACCAAGTTTTTTTATAAGACATTGATTCATTCTTGACACTTTTAAGTTACTAAGGAAGTTTGCATTTATTAACAGTGTTAATGAATTAAGACTTAGGAGAAAAGATGAAGATTAAAATTGTAGGGATTATTATTTTATTTAATGTTGTAGTTTTATCACTTTTTGCTCAGGCATTAATGCCTCAGGGGTCTGGCTCTGCTAGTGATCCATATCAGATAGCTTCTTTTGAAAATTTATTATGGATAAGTGAAAATACAGGTTCTTGGACAAGTAATTTTATTCAAACAGCAGATATTGATGCTTCCCAGAGTCAAAGTATCAATAATGGTCAAGGTTGGTCTCCATTAGGTTACTGGCATTCAGAGACGGATTTTGAAAGATTTACAGGTGCTTATAACGGTAATAATCATATTATCTCAGGTATTTATATTAATAGACCAAACACAGAAAATGTTGGCTTCTTCGGAGAATTAAACTCTGCAAGTGTAAGTGATTTAGGATTAATCAATCTTGATATTACAGCTCAAGGTTATGCAGGTTCTTTGGCTGGATATTCTACTGGCTGTACCATAACAAACTGTTTTGCAATAGGTTCTATTAATGCGGAATATTGGGTAGGTGGTTTATTAGGTGGTAATGTTGGTAACAGTCATATAGAATCTTGCTTTACCAATGTAGATGTTAACGCTAGTGGGGAATATGGTTCTTACGTAAGGGCTGGTGGTTTTGTTGGTGTGAACAGAGATTCTGCTATCATAAATTGCTATTCTTTAGGTGATGTGACTTCTGAAATTGATGGTTTAGTTGGTGGTTTTATCGGTTATAATGCCAAAATTGTCGCTGAAATGAATGATGCTATTATTCAAAACTGCTATTCTATAGGAAAAGTTATTGTTGAAAATAATTATTTGGTAGGTGGATTTGCTGGTGAGAATCATGTTAATGCTCAGATTATCAGCAGTTATTGGGATATTGATGCTTCTGAATATCCTACTAGTGATGGTGGTCAGGGAAGAAGCAGTGATGAGATGACATTCCCTTATAGTGATAATACTTATGTAGGATGGGATTTTCAAGTAGATTGGAGTCAAGATTCACAAATGCTCAATGGTGGTTATCCTTATTTGCAATCTAATAGTGAAGTAGCAAATGACTCTAATGAAGTTGCATGTATTTCTCTTAACCTAGAAAACTATCCTAATCCATTTAATCCTCAGACAAGGATTTCCTTCACTTTAATAGCTGAAGAAAATGTAGCTTTATATATCTATAATCTTAAGGGGCAGAAAGTAAGAACTCTTCATCAAGGAAAATTACCTTTAGGACAGCATAACTTTAGCTGGAATGGTAAAGATGATAATAATAAAAAAGTAGTATCTGGAATATATTTTACTAAGATTATTACTGATAGTAAAAGTGAAAGTCATAAAATGATTTTGATGAAGTAAAATCTAGATTAATACGGTAAAATAGGTAAGTATAAAATAGATAGCCCTGCTTAGACAGGGCTTTGTTCTTATAAAATACTAGAAAGTTTTGAATCAAGATCATATTTGGTAGACATTATGTAACAATATATCTAGTAGTTAAAGTGTAGCAGTAGTTTACGTTTTAAACTTAGAAAATCCAGTAGTTCTTTGTGATTAGGAGAATATTATTCTGCAAAAGTATCATCCATAATTTCTCCTAACATATATATTATCTAGGTCAAAATTCTGTAAGCTTTTTTGCTAGAAGAATCTGCACTCTTCACCTGTGATACCTAGCATTAACAAAGTTTTACTAAAGTTCTACTACACTACCTGGGTTGAAAGATATAGCTTGACTAATTTACAAAAGCTATTATTATAATAATATAAGTTAAATAAATGAGGTTAATGATGAAAAGTATTCTATTAATAGCCATTTTAATGCTAGCAATTGGAATATCTGCTTATGAAGTAGATAGTTACGAAAAAGTATTCATAGATAGTTCTCGTAATAATCGAGAAATCAATACCAAGATATACTATCCAATTAGTGAAGACAAAGCTAGTGGTAGACTAGATTCATTTCCTAAGCTAATATTTGGTCATGGTTGGTTAATGACACCAGCTAGTTATTCCCAATTAGCTCAATTCTTTGCTAGTCAGGGATTTATTGTAGCCTTACCATATACTGAAAGTGGTTTTTACCCTAGTCACAGTGAATTTGCTCTTGATTTAACATTTCTGGTTTCAGCTCTAGATGGAGAAGGAGAAAATGACAACTCACCTCTTTATCAAACAGTCGCTAACCAATCTATTGTTTCAGGTCATTCTATGGGAGGTGGTGTTTCTGTTTTAGCAGCCTCTCAATCAAATATCTTCTCAGCTTTGGTTAACTTTGCTGCAGCAGAGACTTCCCCTTCTGCCATTGATAATGCAAGTGATATTTATGTTCCCTCACTAATCTTTTCAGCTTCTAATGATAATATTACCCCAGAAAATAGTAATCAAATACCAATATATCAGAATATATCTGCTGATTATAAAAGTATAGTTTCTTTGCTAGGAGAGAATCATCTAGGTATCACTGATAATAATCTGGCTTATAATTTAGCTAAAGCCTTTATTGATTATGCTTTAACAGGGAATAGTAATGGTCAGGCTGATTTTGAGAATTTACTTTCTGATTATCAAAATAGTGGTCAGATTGAATATAATTTAACAAATAATGTAAGTGCTTTTGATCAAGACACCCTTCACCCTTGTCAGATAAAACTGATTAATTATCCAAATCCTTTTAATCCTAACACAAATATTAGCTTTGAGTTAGATAGAAATTACCCAGATTTGCAACTTCAGATTTATAATCTTAAAGGTCAATTAGTTAACAGTTTTTTGATAGATGCTAGAAAATCAGATAATCATATTATTCATTGGGATGGCAAAGATAAAAGGGGAGTAGAGGTAGCTAGCGGAATCTATCTTTATCTACTGAAAAGTAAGGAGCGAGAGTTGGCTAGACGAAAAATGATAATGCTCAAATAATCAATTTAGATGAGATTATCAATTTTACCAGCTTGCAAATCAAGATATTCCTTTTCTCTCTTTGATAGACTTGGATAGATTTTTGAAGAAACAGCTTTAGGATTATGCTAATAAGGATATTTATCTCGTATAATTTCTTAATTGAAGGCTCTCTCTTAAGTATACTAGACTTCCTCAACCCTAGGTAAGGGGCTTCAGATGGAGATTCTGTTAACATCAGCAAAATCAATAATAATGTCGCCATTACAGGACTAAGGTATTTCTTGGTCAAATATATACTGGGGGTAGCGAACCCTGCCTATTAAATGACATCCCATGAGGATTAGATAGATATTGATTTCCCTAAAAAAACAGAAGGGTTAAAAATTATTAATCACATTTCCTACTCTACTTTGGAGAGAACCATTTTGCTTTGCTTAAATGAATAATTTACCTCTAACTATTTATTAACCTATCAATCTTTGCTTTATCAAAACCAACTACAGGTCTATTGTTTATCCATAATTGAGGGACGCCCATTTGTCCAGATTTTCTGACCATATCTTTCATTGCTCTCTCATCTTTTGAAACATCTACTTCTTTATATCTGATTTGCTTTTCCTTTAAATAAGTCTTCACTTTCTTACACCAGGAACAAGTTGGGGTAGTGAAAACTATTACAGATAATCTTTTTTCCATTATTAATCTCCTTTTTTTAATATAATCCCAAATAATGCAGTAGACCTTTGCGAATAGCACTATCTTCTTTTGCAAAAGTAAGCTACATAATTTTCAGGAATATATATATTATATGCCTTCAAATTCTGTAACTTATTTTGCTAAAAGAATCTAGCACTCTTCATCAAAGTTCTACTGCACCATTCGGGATATAACAGAAGATAATCCATAAAAGCTATTTGGCAAATTATGAAAGTAGCTTTTTTATCTTAGCTGATTTTATTTCTCTGCAACCATAATATAGCTCAAAGGTATCTTACCATCTTTAGAGTCTAAATAAGTTCTACATAAAGCTATATCATGGGTATATTCATTGAATTTACTTATTCTGAAGCCTAAATCAGCCAGTATATTAATTAAGTCAGAGATAGTGTAAGTAAATTCATAGCATCTAGTAGATTCATATCTTTTACCCCCATAATAATCAATTCCTTGGTTATCAGAATAAATCTCCTTATTGAAGTATTTATATTTAGCTTCCAAGACTCCTTTATATTCATCATCATAAGGGAAGACGTCTCCAAAGGGGTGGTGTTCATATATAAAAATTTTGCCTTGAGGTCTAAGAAGATTATATGCAGTCTCGAAGTACTTTCTTTTATCAGGTATCCAAGCCAAAGCTCCCACAGTTATATATACCAAATCAAATTTACCATAGTGGTCTGCAGGAATCTCTAAGACATCGCTTCTAATAAATTGGCAATCAATTGAATATTTAGTTGCTCGCTTTTGTGCTTCTTCAATTGCTAAATCACTAATATCAAATCCTAGACAATAACCTGCTCCTAATCTTTTTAAGGACATTAGTTCAACTCCATTGTTACAAGATAGATGAGCAATGTCTTTGTCTTTAATTCCAATCCTGTTTAGCTCTGCTAGTTCTGGATCTTTCTGAAAGATAAAAGTAGGATCAGAAAACATTTTATCCCACTTCTCATCCATTGCTTCTTTATGATAGGGGGTAGCTTCATTCCATGCTTGTCGATTAGATTCTGTATATTTTTTATAATTTTCCATATTTACTCCTTCATTCTATAAAAAAATTGACTAATACAGTGTCAAATTATATTTTGAACATATTAAAAAAAATATACTTACATAATTGATATTATAATCATAGTATAATAAAGGAGATGTTTAGATGAAAACAAAACTAATCATAGCAAGTGGTATGAGTGGTGCTGGTAAATCTACTACTTCCCAATATATATCTAAATTATACAAAGACAATGGGATTGATAATATTTGGTATCATGAAGAAATGGATAATCACCCTATCAGATGGAAGGATGGGGGAGAGTTCAAAGTAGCTGATTATAGAACTGAGCAAGGAATGAAACTAAACATTGAAGATCTTTTAAGTAGATGGAGAGTCTTCATAGAGTCCATTAAATCATCTGATAAAGTACATGTTATGGAAGGCTGTATTTTCCAGAACATAGTACGTTATTTTTTTCCAGCTGCTTATAAACATGAACTGATTAAGAATTTTTATCATAAGTTATTTGAAATAATTAGTCAAGTTGATAGTACTTTTGTATTTCTCTATTCAACTAGTCCTCAAAAAACACTGGAAAAAGCGTTTATAACTAGAGGAGAAAGCTGGAAGAAGATAATATTAGATCCTGGAGATGAGCTTTATTACAAAATAAATGGCTACAAGGGAGATGAAAGTATTTATGCTATGTGGACTGATTGTCGTGATTTATCGAAAGCTATTTTTGATAATCTTACTATTGACAAGTTAATCTTAAAAATTAATCCTGAAGAAAATCAATGGCAAGCTCATCATAAGAAAATAGCTGAACATTTTGCTCTTTCTTACATGGGAGAAAATGATAGTAGAGTTGACCATGCTGATAAATATTGTGGCAGGATGTTCACCAAAGAGGGTGATAAGACATCTGTTACTATCAGCAAAGAAAATAATCGTCTTTTTCTACATTTCTCCTGGTTTAACAAGATTCTACTAATTCCAACTAAGCAAGATACTTTCCAACTATCAGCCTTTCCCACTAAGATAACTTATACTTTCGATTCCTCAGCAACAAGAATAAAGTTTGACGGCAATTATGGTTGGGAGATTAATGGACAGGAATTTATAATTAAAGCAGAATAAGGCAGTATCTTTAGTAAAGTATATGCAATCTTCTCTAAAGCTCTACCGCCAATTCGGGATTATGTTTAATAAAAAGTGAGGTAAAATGAAAAAGTTTATAGCATTGATAGTTAAAGATTTTAAGATTCAATATAAAAGCCCTTTTATGTTGATATTTTCTTTAGGTTTGCCCTTACTCTATCTATTTTTATTTGGCTATATGGAGAAATCTTCAGCAGATAATTTAAAGGTATGGGTAGATAAAGAGTTGGCTTATGAATTTGAAAACAAAGATGTTGATTATTTTGAGTACTTAGAAGAAAAGATTCCTGTGAAAATAGAGTATATGAATAAAGAAGACATGTTAATAGATTTTGAAAAGGGACAATTACCAGTCATCTATTATTTAGAAGATGGTCAGAGAACACTATATTTGAATATGAACAAGAATAAAGCTACTTTTGGCTATCATTTAATCAGGAGCAAGTTTAACCCCATTGAAACGAAACATTTTAATCTAAAGAAAAAGTTTTCTATGAACTATGCTTTATTGTCAATGGTATTCAACTTTCTCTTAGTTTTCTCTTCCTTAAATTATGGTTCAGCTTTATTGAATCTTGAGATAAAAAAACATAATATTTTGATACTCTTAAAATCAGGGATAAGTAAGGCTGAACTAATAGTTAGTAAATTACTTGGTGTATTTGTTATGCAGATTCTTACCTTCACTGTCTTTTATGGAGTTGCTATCTTGACAAAGCAATTAAGTTTAAATATCACAATGATCTGGTATCTACCTTTCATTATTTTCCCAACAGCTATGCTAGGGATATTCTTCTCTTCTATGACGGCAAATGAAAGTGTTAAGAGTATTTTACCCATGCTCTTCTGGTTTCCATCAATTTTTTATGGAGCATTAAAAGATACAATTTCCCCTCTGACTACAAATATTCTCAAACTCAATCCCCTTATACTAGTTTCAGAATTAATAGAGCAGATTATTAGAAATGATGTTTCATTTGTCTTGTTAAGTACGATATCAGCAATTACTATAGTATTCTTCTTCTTAAGCATCTTCTTTATGAAGAGAACAATTATTAGGTCAATGTAGGAGGTGTTATGGCTTTATATAAATTTGAAAATGTCAGTAAATCATATAAAAAACAGAAAGCTTTAGATGATTTCACTTGGGAAATAGAAGAAGGTAAAATACAAGCATTATTAGGTCATAATGGGGCTGGTAAAACAACAGCATTTATGATTGCTAATAAGGTAATCCCCTTTAACGAAGGAAAGGTGTTTTTTAGAGATAAAGACATTAAAAAGATGTCAAAAAGTCAAATTCAAAAGACAGGTTTTCTCACTGAAAAATTAAAGCTATATGATGAGTTAAATGTTATAGAAACACTATCTTTTTTTGGCGATATTTATGGAATTAAGGATAAAAAGAAGAAGATAGCTACTTTAATAGAACAATTTGATTTAGGTGAATTTTTAAAGAAAAAAATTTCTAAATTATCAACAGGTATGTATAAAAAAACAGTAATTTGTACCACCTTCCTAAATGATCCAGATATTCTCTTTTTAGATGAACCTTTTGCAGGTTTAGATCCTGTAATTGTTAAAGAAATTTCTGCTATAATGAAAAATTATATTCAAGAAGGAAATAAAACAATTATTCTATCTTCCCACAACCTTAGTGAGATAGAGGCTGTCTCAGAAAAGATTACTATTATGAAAGATGGTAAATTAATAGTTTCTGATTCCTTAAAGAATTTAGTTGATAAATATAAAATTGATAAGTCTTTTAATGTCTCTTATTTAGATAACTCACATGAGAAAATGGTCATTGTTAAGGATGAAAAAGAACTTTATAATAAGTTGAAAGAACTAGAAAATAATCATATTCTCTCAATTTCAGAAAACAAAATATCCCTTGATCATATTTATAATCAGATCTATTCTGAAAAATAGGAAAGCAGATGAAGACTTTTTTAGATTGTATTCCCTGTTTTATGAAACAAGCGTTGAATGCGGGAAGAATTGCCACGAAGGATGAATATCTAATAAAAGAAATCTTAGATAAGGTTGGACAAGTAATCAAAGATATTCCTTTAGATAATACACCTCCAGAAACAGGAGCTTTAATTTATAGGATAGTTTCTGATATAACAAATAATCTTGATCCCTATAGAGCTATAAAAAAACACAATATAAAGCAGGCTCAAGCTCTCTATCCAAAATATCTATCACAAGTTGAAAGCATTAAGGATGAGAAGAAAAGAATAGAAATGGCTATTAGAATAGCTGCTGCTGGTAATGTTATTGACCTTGGTGTGGAAAGAGTCTTTGATTTAGAAAGGGATATAAATGAAGCCATAAATACTGATTTCAAGATATGGGATTTTGATTTATTTTATTCTAAGTTGAAAAGTGCTAAGAATATTCTTTATATTGGAGACAATAGTGGTGAAGCTGTTTTTGACAAAATCCTGATTAAACAATTTAAAGCAGAAGTCGTCTTTGCTACCAGGGGAAATCCAGTGCTTAATGATGTGACTATTCATGAAGCTGAAGAGATAGGAATAAATGATTATGCTAAAATAATCTCTTCAGGTGTAAGTTCACCTGGGGCTATAAGCAAGTTTTTCACTCAGGGGTTTAAAGATGTTTTTGCTAATGCAGATTTAATCATTGCAAAAGGACAAGGTAATTATGAAGCCTTATCTGATGAGAAAAGGGAAGTATTTCTTCTTTTGAAGGCTAAATGTCCTGTAATTGCTAAGGATGCTGGAGTAGAAGTAGAAGACTTTATCTTTGAAGTAAATAAAGAAGATTAATTATCACATAATCAAGAAAGACAATTTGTCAAATACAAATTTATGAGTTCAAGGTCAAATTCTTCTGGGTCAAATTCTTCTCCCATCCAATCAAGTACATCCCAATATTCTTCATGATTCTTATCTTTCAAAATATCTAATTTATCTTGATAACCCCAAGGGCCACCACAATCTTCAGGTGGGCAAGCTCTTTCACCAGCTAGACAGATAGGCAGTAAGAGGATTGCATTGTCTTGAGATTCTTCTAAAACTAGAGTATGAATCCAACTATCTCCAAAATCATATTCATATTGAATTTTTTTATTTTTTTCATTCAAAATATCGCATAATTTTAGACCAGCATAATCAATATCTCGGCTTCCGATGAAATCAGCATCAGATAGATCTTGATACAATTTTTTATTGGCTTTGTACAAATTGGAGATGACTATTATCCCAACCCATAACAATCTGGATAACTTCATGGAATTTATCAAGAGGTAAGGGGGGACATGAACAGAGAGATATTTAATAAAGTCGTTTTTTTATTGTTATTAGTAGGTTTATTGGGCTTTTAAAGTGCTAAAAGTTGGCGAGAAATTGTGATAGACGTTGAGAAATAGTGAGAATAATTGGGAAGTTTAAAAGAAGAATGTTGTTATTAGTGGGTTTTTTAAGTGTTTTAGCTTGAAATAAAAAATCTCGCCAAGTTCACTGTTATGTTAGTTTGGCGAGATTTTTTTACTTGTTTTTAGAGTTTGGCGAGATTTTTTTTATATCATTATTTTGACGTTATTTGATATATCATTTAAGTTCATCAATCCACCACCAAAAATGAGATTTAGGGTAGTTCTCAGATTCGCGAATATATTTAATTGAATCAATTAAATAATTTGGGTCTTCAGAATCAATGATAAAGTGCCTCTTTGAGAGTAATAACTTTTTGAAATCCTCATTATTTGCAAGGTCTTTAGCGTTTTCAGGATAAGACATTCTCCAACACATTGTGATATAGCTTTCTGGATGCTCAGGTCTGTTAACATATTTAGTAAATATCTCAAAAAATTCATTCATTTTAAACTCCTTTCACTTCATAAAGTTTGCTTTTACGAGAATCAAATGCTTTATTAGTTGCACCTCTTTTAGGGTGTCCATAACAACCTCTTATTACACCATTAATATCTAGAACTGTGTATCCCTTGTGTTTAAAACTATAAATATTGAATTGAATATTACCTTTATAAGACTTTATTAGGATTTTATCTCGTTCTTGTACAATATCTCTAGCTTTCTGTATAAATTCAGACTTATTATTAAGACCAAATTCACGGTATCCATGCTTTTGATAGTCGTCAAGTAAATCTTCTTCATTATACTTTTGATATCTATCATGGATAACACTATTAAGCTTGTCTAATATCTCTGGTTTCGTTAGATTTTCGATAGCTTTATCTGGTGTAGCATTTTCACCGATAGAGATCTCTCCCTCAGATTCAAATTCTTCAATATAAGCAATTACTTCAGTTCTACATCTCCAATGATATGGAGGTAATCCTATACCAGTATGCTCTTTTTGGATTTGTGCCGTAGATTGACCTTTAATATCTTCAGCATCTTTCCAGAAAGGTACTATAGATTCAAATTCGGCTCTAACTTCGTCGGAGGACTTTCCATCCGTCTGAACATCTAAAAGCTTATTCTTAACCTCTATCATCTTCTCTACGCTGATTATTCTCCCATTAAGCTCTTGACATATCTCGGTTGTTCTTTCATCCATTATAGCTACAATTTGGGCTGTTTCTATCTGATGTTTCTCAAAAGCTTCTACAGATGCTATTGATTTTGTCCTAGTCATAGCGTTTTCTGCGAAACCCTCCCAGTATTTAGGATTTCTATTAAGGTTATTGAACATACCAAGCAGTTCATCAGCGAGTTGCTTGTTGGTCCATCCCTCATTCATAGCATCAATAAGCTTTGGCTTCAGTTTATTGTCTATCTCTGGTCCATAATGCTTCCCAATCCAAAAGAGATTTTGCTTAGATAATGTTTCAACTGTTACTTTTTGCTTGTTGCCATAGGTGCCTATGGAGGCACCTATTTGTTTGGCAACGTCGTTTTGGGTGTAGATGTAGAGAGTTTTATTTAACTCTCTAACATCAGCAGACAATTTGTCTTGGAGCATAGGCCCTAAGAGATTGTTTGTATTTTTAATTACACCCTCAATGAAGTCATCATCTATTTTATCAGCTTTAGGGAGAGCAGATAACTCTAACATAGCATCTTTTGTAGCTGCTTTTATTTGCTTTTTAGAGGTATTAAGTAGGATAGAGTATAGTTTAGCCATTAATCTATCATATTTGCTTTTATTAGCCATTTTAAACCTCTATCTGGTTGTCTTCTAAGTATTGATTAAGAGATTTCCCCTGTACTCTGATAGAAGAACGTATTCTAATACAATCTATATTGGACAAAGGATCCTCAAGCAATCTATATACAGAACGCTTAGATATTTTAAGCTTGAGAGCTACTTCATCCACACGATAAAGCTTATCTTCAAATAATTTAATATCAGACATCACCTCTCCTAGAGTTTTGAGAAATTGAGAGGTATGCTGACCCAATCTCCCTTTTTGTTTCGGATCCAGAAGGTAATATATCTATTAGTTTTCTTAACATAGATTGACTTATCAATAAGATCCATTGCTTCTTTCCAGACTTTATTCTTAATGTTAAGCTTTTTAAGCTCTAAAATTTTCTTAGGGTCGATAAATCCCTTTTTGTTGCGAGAGAAGGCAACTCTTATAATAGAGACTATATCACCTGAGAGATTTTCAGTGAGATTCTCAATATAATCAAATATTTTCTTTTCAGCTATAGCAAAATGTTCATTAAAATCAATTAACTTAGAGATTTTAATATCTATTCTTTCGCTCTGATCAAAATTAGTAATTGATGCTGATCCTTGCCAATGTTCACCATACTGATCTGCTACCATTTCGAGGTAATCATCTACCAGTTGAACTACTTCTTCATTGAACTTAATCATTGATTCTGATACTTTTACTGCTTGTTTAATAGCCTTATTAACTACTTTCTCTCGCATCTTTTCTTCTTTTTTAATACGTGACCTTTCTACTGGTACTCCTGAACCATCAACCCAAAACACTTTGTTTTTAATCTTCTTAATTTGTGGCATTTCTGTCCTCCATTTGATTTTTTTCCTTGTAAGATTTTAGTATTTTAATAATTTGTCTTTGTTGTTGCTGGGTGAGCTTTAGCCAGCGAGCACATCCTGTGGTTTTAATGAGAAGTGCTCGCAGTCTTTTAATGTTCCACCCAGCTTTGTGCATGAGAGATAACAAGTATTTACCTTGAGCATCAAGTCCACCGATGTTTGCGTTATGAACTGGCAGTCCTTTAGCAACATTCATAATTTCGATTAATAAATCAATATCTTTAATATGTGATAATCTGCATTGATATCCCCAGTCTTGTAATAACTCTCTATAATCATGGCCAGGGTAATTTGTTTTAATAGTTACAACTATTGATGATCTAAGCTTTTTAGCATACTCATTGGCTGTCATCTTCTTCTTCTCCTTTTTCTCTCTTCGCCTTCAGGGATGAAGGCGTTCCCAGTGTATGGTTGTTTATCTTATATATCTTCTCGTGGTCTCTAATGTAGTCTAATTCTAAGAAGTTGTCCTCTATTAGAATCTGGATAGCTTCTTTTACTGTGGAAAGAGAAAGGTCACTGTATGCTAAGAGATTCTTCTTAGTAATCAACACCTTGTCTCTCATCAGCTTCTTAGCTGCTTGTTTGATTTTAGTTATTTTTGATTTAGATTCTCTAAGATTGGTGGAGTATATCCACACATGCCCGTCTTGAGCTACTGCTTTAACTTTCTTTTCTTTTTGGAGTTGAAGAATATGACGACGGGCTTGTGGATATGTGCAATTTAAACCCTTCTGGATGTCAGCAAGCTTGAAATGTTGTAGGGTATCAATAAACTTAATAACATCCTCCTTATAGATATTACCTGGTATCCTGGTGGTGTATCTACGCTTAGGTTTGATGTTTCTGTTTCTGATATAAGTTGCATATCTTCCTTTGCTTTTAATCTTGAGGATAGTTCCCTTATGGAGAAGCTCAGCAAGATAACATCTTATAGTTGCAAGTTCGATATTAGTTTCAGAAGCTACCATCTTAATATTGAATGGTTTGTTTTGGATGTTAATATACTGTAACACCTGGTCTTTGTAAGGTGTGTGTTTCTCTCTAAGATTGTATTGCATCTAAGTCTCCTTTAGTTAGTTTTTTAAGTTGTTTGTTTTTTGCGATGCCTTCAAGGTAGTATAAGGTTTTGATTATTTTTCTAAGGGTGCCATGAGAGACTTTATAGATATAGTCTATAACACCTTGCTCAAGTTCAATATCTGATATTTCGTCGCATACTCTTTTAGTATCATCAGGATTTAGTTCTTTAAACTCTACGAAGAAGTTGCATCTATCGAAGTAGTGGGCATTTGATTTGAGAAGTGAGTGTTTAGCTGATTGCATTCCTATTAAAATGATTATGGCATGGGTTTCATCAACTATATCACGAATAGCATCAAGTATTTTCCGTGATTTGAAAGCATAGTCTATTTCATCTATGAATATGATAGGTTCTTCTACATCTAGGATAATGGTTTTAATGCTTTCAAAGATTTCATCAGTGGTCTGTCTACCAAGAGCAGGTGACATATTATAAGTAGTGCAAAGCATGTTGTAGAGATTGATAGCAAAGCGTTTGGGTGTGTTGTTTCCTTCTAGTCTCAAGTAACAATGCTGATTTTGTATTGCTACTCTACGAGCGAACCTAGTTTTACCTGTACCAGGAGGGCCCCAAATAAGGCCTAAGCCAACCATTTCGGTAATAGGTCTATTAATAAGATACTTCATTCCGTTAAGTGCTTTAACTACGTTTCTTGTGCTTGCCATTAAATTAGATTTCATTTCTAACTCCTTTCTCCGAGACCTAAGAAATCTAGATCAAGTTTAGGTTCGGATTCTTTTTGTGGTTTTGGTTTGGTTTGTGTTTCAGTGTTTGTAGGGTTTTGTGAAGCAAGGTCTTGCTCAATTAGATAATCGATATTTTCAGGGTCATAATTAACCTCAGAGGTTAATAACTTAGTGTTAGTTTTTAGGCGAGGTCTTTTTTCTGTTTGTTTATGTTTGATTAATTCTCTGGTTTGATGAGCTTTAAAATCAGCTTCTTCAATGGTTGTGGTTGCGATTTTATTAAGTTTTCTTTGGTCTATTTTACCAGGCATTTCATTACGAGCATTGATGTAGACAGCTTGTTCAGCTTTTTCAAGGTGTTTATTCTGGACTAGAGCCTTTTGGAACTGGACCTCATCAACAAAAGATGATATCACCTTCCTTGTGGCAGGCATAGCCCAACGCTCACCTTTCTCAGTTAATACTTCAGCAGTTTCAAGGTTAAATTCATCAAACTTAACCTGGCATTTGTGGCCTAAGTAGGTAAGCATAAGAGGATGTACATAATGAGTACCTTGTACATAGATGCTATCTCTGGAAACAGTTGCTTCTTCTGGTACATTAAGCACCTCATCTATAAGAGACTTTGGAGGAATTACTATGTTAGCTTCAGCTTTATAGACTTGAGCAGGAGACATAGGTTTCCCAAAGGCATCTTTCAAGCAATCACGAGGTGTTGTATTCCATTCATTTACTCTATGGTTCAGCATTTGAATGAATTCATCCCAAGTTGGTATTAGGTGGCCATACTCTTTAATGATGTTATTGATAGTTAGTCCATCCATGTGCTCAGGTCTCTTATCAGGTGTTTTACCTGCAAAGGCAACCTGCTTTCTTTCCATATCTTCAAAGAGATGATTCCAGAGGGGCTCAATAGTCTTAGATTCAGCATTGCCAGGGATAGAATAAGTTATTCTCTTAACACCTATCTTGCGATAGATTCCATCATCACCAGAGGCTATAATTCTTTTAGCTTTCTTCCAAGGGTCAGAGTTTTTCTTTCTTTTGTTATAGAAGTAATGAGGGTCCATTTGATAGTTTTGGTAAGATTTACCGTTATCCAGATAGAGACGTTCAGGAATACCCCAATTCATTGCCATCATCTTCATGGCTGTGCAGACTAGGTGGGTTGTCTCTCCCCAGGATGCAGCATAACCTAAGCAAAGGCCGGTAGCTATATCTATAAAGAATACATATACAGGTCTTAAGATCTTCTGAAGTTGATTGATTGAGTGGCCAGGGAAAGGAGAATACACAAAGAAATCACAAGTTCTTCCATCTGAAACGGCATATTGACCTGTCTCAGCATCAAGAAGTCTTTTAAGATGTGGTTTTATCTTATTTTTGTAGCTCTCTTTCCCATGTACTTTGGTTACTGGATCTTTTTGAAGGTCTTGAATCAATCTACAGGCAGAACGGTATGAGATGTTGTATTCTTTAGGAAACTCTTTGATAAGCTGTCTATGAATAGCCAGTTTTCGCCATTCGTTAGGGTTTGCACAGAGAATTCTTAGCCTAGTCATTACTTCTTTAGGTAGTGAGTCTTTAGGAGTCCTTGAATGAGGAAGTAAAGCTAAAGGATAGTTTAATGAATGGCTTACTTTGAGTTCTTTAATCCATTTCATTACGCTCTTACTACTTATATTAGATAGTTTTAGTATCTTCAACTCACTGGGAACTAATATCATATTGTTAGCATCCCAGGCTTTATTAGCTTGAGCTTTAGACTTACCTTGTCTGACTCTCTCACTTCTAAAGGTATTAAAGGCATCTACTATTCTTTGTCTGGCAAATGCAATCTTACGTTCCTCCTCTGTCGCTTCCATGAAGAGAGATCTTTCTTCTTGCTCTGCAGGAAGGAGGGCAAGAGGGTTTGGTTCTGGGTTAGAAATTGCTTGATTTTCGATAGGTTTTTCGGGGGTGTCCACCTTAGAAATGTCCAACTTAGAAGTGTCCACCTTAGGGGTGTCCACCTTAGGTTGATTTTTAGGTGAAATGTCCAACTTAGAAATTTCTTTTTTCAAGGTGTCCACCTTAGAAGATTTTTTGGAGTTTTCTTCAAAAGTGTCCAACTTAGAAGTGTCCACCTTAGGGGTGTCCACCTTAGGTTTATCTTCAGGAGATGTGTCCACCTTAGGCTCATCTAATTTAATGAAGGTTGTTGGGCTTCCTGGTCCTATTTGTTCTTCTTTAGTTTTCCATTCTCCTTTCTTAATTCGTCTTCTAATTGTTTTAGGTGCTACGTTCAAATACAAAGCAGCGTCTTTTACTGTCAGCCACATCAGCACCTCCTTTCGTGGAGATATTCATCTTCCAATAAAACATAATGATCTCCTTTATTGATTATTGTTGTGTTTTTTTGTTAGGTATTCAATGAAAAGGCCTTTAACTAGGTTGTGTTTAAGACCTAGACTATAGGCTTCCTTTTTAAAAATCTTGAGTTGTTGGAAGAAATCAGCCCAATCTTCATTAGTGGATTGCTCGATTAGTTTTTCACCTTCTTCTTTCCATTTCTTGGCTTTGGCTACTTCTTCTGGAGTTGGTTCAGGAGGTTTGTATTCATTAGAAGAAGCACCCCCTGTATTCCCCCTCGGGGAGGGGGATTGTTTTGGTTTAACTGCAATAGCTTCTTGCAGGTACCCCTCAAATTTTGTACCGAAAAGGGTTTTAGGTCTTAGGTACTTATAGTTTTCATCATGTAGCCACTGTTTAGCCTTAATATTGACGACTTCTTTGAAATCATCAATAGTGAAGCCATCTTTTAATCTTGCTCTGATGAGAGCTTTTGTTTCAGCTGTATTAGAACGGAATTGATACCCAGTCATATAGTTGAGGTGTCTGATTATGATATCACATGTTGATTGGAAGTTATCTGGAGTCTTTTTAGTTTTGGTTCCAGAGTGTTTTTTGATTAGTCTTTGTAAGAATTGTCTTTGCTTATGCTCCATAGTCTCCTTGCCGATGAGAGCAGATGCTTCAATATATAGGTCTCGGTTAGATTTCATTAATGCTCCTTACACCCCCTTTAATTCCCCCTCGTGGAAGGGGATTAGAGACACCCCCTATAAAACCCCTCAGATGAGGGGCTAAGGGAATGCTGTTTTATTGGAGGTTATTTGTTTTGTGATAGTTCTTGGGTTATGTAATCATCTAGCTGTTTATCGTGTAGCCTTTGGTAAAGTCTATAGTTTTCTTGTCTCTCATAATAGAGTTTTTCTTCTAATTTCTTGATTTTGGTATTACCAAGGGCATAGATGAATATGATAACAATAAGGGATATTGATATAATCAGTCCTGTCATAGGATTAACTCCTTGCTTTCTGGGATAAGTTCTGTAATTGTTCTATCCAGGGTTATTTGGGTAATGGTTTCTACCCATATTCTGTTTTTAAGCCAGAATGCTAAGGTAGAGTAACTTTCGGTTATAATTTCCTTCTCTGTTATGTGGGCATCAGTGCCTTTATATTTCACTTTCCAGATGTATTTTTTGATTTCTTTCATAGTGATACCTCGTTATAGATACTGAAGAATATCTTTATTAATATGACTGATAAATCGTAAATTAGGATATTCTATCCTTTCCATAACATCCTTGTAATAAGACATTCCAATGATTGATGTAACATAGAAATTGATAGATGGATTATTGTTTACCAAATTCTCTAAATTTCTGGCATATGATTCAAAAATTGTCATGTGTCCAGGGATATATACTAACCCACCAAAATCTAAAAATACATCAGAATAAGCACTTAATCTCATTAAATCTTCAGGGTCCTCTGTTACCTTATATTTAACTCCTAAAGGCTTTAATAACCTATCAATTAACTCTTTATCTTTATCGAAATCTATATAGTCTGCAAAAAATAGTATCATCTTTCGCTCCTTACTAATCTTCTCCATTCTCCACACCAATTTAAAGGTGATGTCCTTGCAAAAACCCATTCATGTTTTATCTCATTTTCATAGGAACCATGTATATATCCATAGTGAACAACCCTAGGAGGATATCTTTTGCAGACAGGGGTTCCTTCATTCAAATAATACTCGCAGTTTTGACAACGCCTTTCGCCTTTTTTACCTATTGCATTTTTCATATCTTGCTCAGCAGCTGCAGCCATATTACTCATCATTCTCTCCTTTGTCCTTGACATCAAATTTAGGTGTTTCATCTTGGTTTATTGTTAGATTTCGTATAAACTCTTGGAGCCTTTCCATTTCCTGATTTCGGTAGTTGTGGATGAGGAAAGGCCTTGAGTTCCGAGGTAGATTATGTTTGTTGATTTGCATGTGTTGATCAAATGCTTTCCTGGTTAGGAAGTAGTTAACATTAGCCCAATGGCATACTTCTTTGGCTTCTCTGACTGGTATTTCTCTAAACTTCAGGGCAAGCCAATCAGGAAATGAAAAGATTTCATCATTAGTCTCAAGAGCTTCATGGACAAACTCTGCATACTTCACATAAAGTTCTTCTTCTTCGTAATCTTCACAATCATCAGGATTATAATAGAGGATCTTTTCTTCATCACCTTCTTGACATACTCTATCCTCATCGTAAATTACTATATAGCCATAAGGTGGAGCAGTGGCTAAGTTATCTTGTATATTCATTTCATGAGATAGTTGCATTAGGAAGTTGTAGGTTTCTTGGTCTATTTCAAGGAAGATTTTATTCATTGGTTGGCTTCTCCTTTTCTTCATTAAGTCTTTTCAGCACTGCTTGAGCTTCATTTAAGTTTCTTTGGTGTATAACCACTAATCTCTTGTATTTGTCTATGTTTAGCTGGTTGAGTCGTATTGTTTCCATAAGGATTTCTTCTCTTGTTCTAGCCATTAGCCACCTCTCTTAACATTGGTTGGGATAAGTTTGCTAAGTGAAGAATGATTGCATCTCTCAAACAAAATAGTCTTTTCTTATCATAAGAGTCTAGTTCGGATAATAATGCCACAAAGGATACTAGTCCAAATACATCAAGATAGAAGTGGATACCCCCTGTTGTTGTATGATATTCAATTAAGTACGGTTTTAAAAACTCTTTTTTTAATGCTAACAGGGAACAAGTGAGCAGTTGGGTTGAATCTAGGGCAGGTACTAAATCTTCTGTACTTATATAGATATCCTGGTTCATCTGATAAAATCTTATGTCTATTGGTTTGCAACTAAGATAGGTAAAAGCTAGGGGTTTTAATTCTTTGGTGTGTTTCATATTGTTTTCCTTTTATTTGTTTTTAAGTTTCTTGATTGTTAGTTACTCAATGAATTATTAAGATTTCATTGGGATAGTAACAATCATGATATAATAAGTGTTTTAGTCTTGTTGTATTTTTATGTTGGCGGAGAATATCTCCACCGTTCGACATTTACACTAATAATCACTCTATGAGGCTAAAAAGATCTATTTATTTAATGTTATGATTTATGTGTTGTTGCTGGGTCGTAGAGATGGTTTGGAAGTTTTATTGCCTGGGGTGAATGTTGTCTATTGTGTTCAATCCATGAACCTAATAAACCCCAGATGATGTTTTCGATTTTCTCTGATTGTCTGATACCACTGATAAGGTGATATACGTAAGATGTTGATATTGGCTCTTTAGTTTGTTCTATAATGTAGTTTCGAAGTGTTTCTACAGAGATATTGTTAGATTTCATCGCTAATTTGATTTCTGCTTTAGTACATTTTTGCATTGGGCCTCCTAGTCTAAAACTTCAAACTCATCTTCATAGCAGGTTAATGTAGGTCCATTATCTAATTTGATAAGGAATTTATAATCTAGTATTTCTTGAATTTCGCCATAGCGATAACCCTTGAAAGGGGTAATTAACTCAACTTTGTCTCCTATTTTGTAAAAAGTCATTTTTAACTCCTTTATTTTATTTTCTTGACTAAAACTTTCTTTTATGTTTTAGTGTATATGTATAATACAAAGCTATAGGAAATAGCTATAGTGTCAAGAAAAATATAGAAAATAATTATATATAATTAATTAAAGTATAGGAAATGCTTATGAATGAAAGACTTATATTGATGAGAAAAAAACTGAAATTATCCCAAATAGCGTTAGCTAAGTTACTAAAATGTAGCCAACCTAACATCTCAGACTATGAAAAAGGGAAGGTTTCTGTTCCTATTTCAGCTCTTCAAATTATAAGTAAAACCTATAATATTAATTTGAACTGGCTCATCACTGGAGAGGGCAACATGTTTATGGGAGAAGATGAACCATGTAAGCCGAAAGGGGATAAGTCAAAGAAAGAAGAAGTAAGCGACACATACCGCAAGCAATTAGAGGAAGAACTTAAGAAAGCCCAAGAGGAGCTAGTGCGGTTACGTGAACGTAACTCTAAGCTTAGGGAAGAAAATCAAGAGCTTAATGAAGAGATAAAAGAAAGGTTTAGAGAGATTATAGGGTTGCAGGGTAAACTGTTAGGCAGTAAATAAAATAGGGGGTGGTTATGGCATCTAAAATGATTATATGTAAGTTTTGTGGGACTAAGTTACCTAAAGGGAGTAAGGTTTGTACTTCTTGTGGTAAGTATCCAGTTAGTCTAATGGGCGTTTTATGTTTCGTTTTAGGCTTGTTAACGGCAATTTTGGGGAATATTATATATAAGATTATAATGCACTTTATTTAAGAAGTGTGGAAAATAAACTACAAAATACAAAGGAGATGTTATGGAAATTTTTGTTGTTTTGGTTGTAATTATTGTTTTTTTTGTTATTGCTTCAAAGGTTGGAGGACCACAAAATAGAGATAATAAGCCTACCATAACTCAAACCAAAAAAGTATCATCCTCAAAAGCTTTGATGGTGAAGAAAATGATAGGAAATGATCTTAGAATCATCTACGAATCTGCCAAAATAGTAGAGAACACAAGCAATTACGAGACATTTTATTCTAGGCTCGGAGTTATGCTAAAATTAATGAAGAAGTTTGACGTATTTACTACAGGTAACCTAAATACATATTTCTCTTATTATATTGAAATGTTTGAAAAATGTTCTGTTCTTGAAGAAAGAAGAAAACAGGTTTTTGAGCACGTACACCTAAACAATTCTGATGTTACATGCCCACATTGTGGCTATTTATTCGAACAACCAGTTAATCGCAAACGCAAATGTCCAGAGTGTAAAGAGGACATATATAGGGTTAAAGATAAACAGGGTGTATATCTAGTAAAAAAAGAAGTAAATGAATACTTTAAACCAAAAATCTTTAGAACAGATAAGATAGTTGAACAGAGATTTATTGAAAATTTCCCTGATTTGTTCAGGGACTACAAACCATATTTTATGGAAGAGAATATTTATTAAAGCCTATAACATTTAGTAACATAAAGGAGAGATTATGGGAGTTTTTCTTATTATTTTAATCATAGTAGTTGTTGCTTTTATAGTTTATAATCAAAAAAATAAAGGAAAAATTAGCGATGAAAGTCTTGCAAAAGAAAAACTAACACAGGATAGTATCAATATCAACGATGATATCTCATTTCACGAAGAGTTTATAAGAATACGATCTTTAGCTTTTTATGGTAAATATGAAAAATCTCCTAATGGAAAATACATTATTGCTTGTAGCGACTCTTACTATATGGATGATATTAAATATAACGGATGCATAGTTTTAATATATAATGGAAAAATAGTTTTTTCGAAAGAGTTAGAGAGGCCAAATGATGGAAAAGTAAGCAATAATGGAACTGTAGTTGTTAATGACTGGTTAGAGAGCAATGATACTATAGGAATATTTTATGTTTTTAACAACTTGGGAGATATGCTCATTAACCAAAACTTTAAAGCCAATCTGGCTAACAATGAAATTTCCTTGTCTGGCAGATATGGTTTGTGTTCCACATTATCAAGCGATTTTGAGGAGCATAGTAATAAAACCTTTTTATTTGATATATTAAACAAAGAACAAATTCTGGTTATTAATGCTACTTCGTTTGATATAAGAATCGATGAGGTAAGCAAAACCATCCATATTGATGAAAAAAACCTAAATATAATATACTCTTTTGATGGTAAGTGCCTACTTGGAATGAACTTGCAAAACCCTAAATGGGTCGATAAATGCTCGGGGTACGATTTGTATCACATGATATCAAAAGAGATATCAGAAAAAGAATTAGACCTAAACAGCATTAATGACTATCAGGTTTATTTTGAGCATTTTATGAAAGCTTTAGAACGCATACCTTCAAACAACTATAAATCCCAAATACATATTAAAATTGGTGATATTTATTTCAAATACAATAAGTATGAAGATGCAAAAAAAAATTACTTATTAGCTATAGAATACAACCCTAAGGCTACCGTTAAAAGGAAGATACAGAAAATAGATAATCTGTAATACTAAAATATATAACGGAAATTTTCTAAAAAAAAATATGACTACCTACCCCTCTCCGGGTAGGTTTTTTTTCGCTTAAAAAATATACTGTGCCAACTGTGCCAGTAGTGTACTAGCGTGTTTGACAATCAATTAAATTTCTGCATATTGGATATAGAATAAAGATTAAAGAGAGGTAATTCTATGTCGGGTGTGTTTCCGATGAGTGTGGAAAGGGTGTTAAGTGTTAACAATCTTCCAGCTAATATGCGGACTAATTCTATTTGGTCTGAGCAACATACAGTAGCTTTGGAGAGACTTCAGAAGTATGTTAAGTCTGATTTTTGGCTTAAGCTTACAACTGGTGAAGGTGATTTTACACCTGGCCAAGTTACTTCAGGTGAAGTAGCTGGAGGATTGTTCACTTATGTTCAAGCAATGCCTTTGATGAATTTAAACTCAATAGGTAAAGGCTTTGTTGTCAAGACTGGTATAGAAGAAAACTCAACAGAGATATTAAAGCATGATGAACTTACTAAATACCGTAATAGCCTAGAAGAAATGGCTTTATCAGGTATTAAAGACTTCTTAAATACTGTAGGTTTGGAAAGGTTAAGACTGGTATCAGCTAAGAAGAAATCTAAGTATAGGGTTGGCATAATAGGAGATATTGAAGATGTCTAGTGATTCAAACTTCACAGCTAAGAAGATGTTAGATTTTGTTACTCAGGCTTATATGCTTAGGTTGGACAAAATTGGAGTTGTTCTCCAGGGTCAGATGAAGAAAGAAGCTAGACAACAGCATATATGGGCTAGTGGAGATTTTGTTAGAAATATGGATCATGAAGTAGTCCAGGAGGGTAATTATTTAGGGTTGAAGCTAGGTAGTAATGTGGAGCATGCACAATATGTTTTGGGTGGTAAGGTTCCTTCTTGGACACCTATTGAGCCCCTTGTTGAGTGGATAAAAACACGTCGTATAGTTTGGTATGACAAGAATGACAAGAAGATGAAAGCCAAGCAAATGGCTTTTATGATTTCCAGAAAGCACAGCAAGGTTGGAATACCAGAACGTAATATCCCTGCTCAAGTAATTGAAAAGGGCAAGTCCTGGATAGAAAAACAACTCAATAGTGTGGAGATATAGATGAAATATGAGAAATTTAATGCCGACAGGATGTCAGCGTTCCCAGTGAAGGGGATATCATGAATTACAGAGATGTAAAAAGCTTTCTTTTAAGTACACTAGCTTCTGTTTCAGAAGGTGAAGTATATTTAAAAACAACTACTATACCTGCTAGTTATCCCAGTGCAACATACCAGTATCGAGGTTTTGAACCAAGTGAAAAGATGGATTCCAGAGGCTGTAAAGGTTATCTCAAGTTTTCTCTTTTCATTTTAGAAGATGTCAGCGATTACTCTAATCAAGGTGATGTTTGGGTTAGGGGTAATGATGCAGATACTATGGAATTGCTTTTGAAAGAGAAGTTGGAAAATCTCGCCAAAGAGATAATGGGTAAGAGGATGATATTTGAAGGATATGATGTTTATCCAGGTCAAGCTGATGGTGGTAGAGATTTGCTGATTGGTAGATTAGATCTTAAGGCAAGGGGTTCTATATGAAGATTAGAACAATAGGAAAGCATAAAGTAGCTATTATAAGCAGTTCTCAACTCTTGAAGGATTACACACAGGCTGATGAGTTTGCTGGCGAATATAAGCCTCAAATCAAAAGTATAGCAAAGTCAGATAAAACAGATTTGCACAAGGTGCTTGAAGCAAGAGCCATAATGCCACCAGCCAGTATGGGTAAGCTTTTAGCTTTGCTCGATGTGGATGGATATCATTCTGGATGTGTAGCTGCTATTGCTGATGGTAGTGTAATGGATGTAGTATGTAAGAATAAACTTGTTAGTAATTGGATGAAAGAGAGCCAAAATCAAGGGAATATTATCAGAATAATCAGGTCAATGGTTCATCATTATCAAGCTTGTGGCAATGGTTTTGTGCTTAAGATACGCAATAAGGTTGGTAAGTGGGTTGGGTTGGAGTCTTTGCTTCCTCAAGAAATTAGTTTAAAAGAAAACTATGATGATAGTGGATTCTTAAAACCTAATTATGTCCAGTACAAGAGTGGAAAAGCACAGCCATTTCTTCATTCTGATATTATACATCTTGCAAAACCTACTTACAAAAGCAATGTGTGGGGCCTTTCTTCTTTGCCAGTAGCTCAAGGAATTGAGACACTTAAAGAGATTAAACAATTCGATTATAACAATTTCAAGTCAGGTCTTCTGATTGATTACATCATTGTTGTTAATGGTGGTTCTTTGAATGAATCTGAAGATGTCGAAGAAGGTTCTACAGAATATTCTGCATTGGAAGAAGCACTTCGGAGGGCTTCAGGTACTAAGGGTGGGCATTCTACTATAGTTCTAGAATCAGATGAACCTGGAGTAAATATACAGCTTATTCCTATGAGACAGTCTTTAAGGGATGGTGAATTTCAGAAATTGAAAGAAGATATTAGAAATGAAATGTTTGCTTACCACAGAGTACCTAAGCGTATTGTTGCCCAGGCAACAGCAGGTCAACTTGGTGGTGATAACAACTCAGATATGATACTATTTTATAACTTAGTAATCAAGCCAATTCAGAGAGAAGTAGGCGAGATTTTAAACCGAAATTTCAGAGATGAGTTTGGTTGGGATGTTAGCCTGGATGATTGGAATTTTGGAAATTTAACAGATTTGTTTGAGTCTGATGATATGAAGATGCTCAAACAAGCAAATAGCTAATAAGGAGCTAATATGAAGTGGTTCAGGAAAAAACTCAAAAAGGGAGAGCTAAGAGATATTGATGTAGATCTTGTTTCTTTACTTTTTGATGATATGAATCCTGCTAATCGTAAGGGTTATGTGTATAAGAGTACAGATGGCAAAAAGCGTGTAGTTAAGGGTATTTCTAAGAAATACAAGTCTGAAGAAAAGGGAGATACAGGTTACTTGTATGTTACTGTAATGGAGCCTGGTGTTGAAGACACTCAAGGGGATATTGCTAATGCAGAGCAAATCCAAAAGGCTTGTGAAAACTTTGCCAAAAAAGGCATGCTGAACAAGAATGATGTGAATCATAATGGCACACCAGTTAAAGATTTTTTCATTCCTGAGAACTATATTCTCAAGGCTGAAGATAAAGATCATTTCCCTGAAACTAAAATAGGTTCATGGGTCCAGGTAATCAAGTGTGAAAACTTGGAAAGCGAACTATGGAAGAAAGTTAAGAAGGGTAAATTTAACGGCGTTTCTTTAGCTGGTGAAGCAGTTGATTTAGGTAATAGTAATCCAGAGCTTATTAAGAGTATGGAAGAAGTATTGAAAAAGATGCAGAAGGCTCAAGAAGATGCAAAAGATAACAAAGATTTAGCTGATTCAATAGCTTCGCTAACCCAACAACTGGAGAACTTGAAGGGAAAAGAGAAAGCTCCAGAAAGTGAAGGAGTGGCAGAAGTAGTTAAGTCATTAGAAAAGGCAATTGAATCCTTGAACAAGGCTGTTTCAGTGAGTATCAAGGAAGAAGGAGGGGATGTGAATAAAATAGTTAAGAAGAGTATTGCAGGTGCAAATATCACAATAGACCCTGCTAAGAAAGAATTATATAAGGGCTTTGCTGAGTTAGACACTGGTAAAGCTTTAGGCCTGTTTTCAGACAACCTCGGAAAGCAGTTTATCGACCAAACACTTCAGGATCCTGAAGATGATACCTTGAGTGATATTACTGTTGCTCCTATCGGTGCTTCTGGCAAGATCGATAAAGGTCTCATTGAAGATGTTATCCTTTATAACACAGATGATGAAAGAGTTGCACAAGAGCATTCTCACACAGATATTCAGTTCTCTTTAGAAGAACTTGATGCTGATATTTCTCTAAAAGAGTCCACTGCTGAAGAATACCGTGATGCTCTTGGAGTTGATCAGTTTGGTGCTTACATGGAAACTAAGGTTTCTAATGGAGTTAAGAATGCTGTTAAAGCTCTTATTTTCAAGGGTGATAAGTCTGGTTCAACCAACTTCAAGGCTATCAATGGTGTCGTGAAAAAAGCAACTGTAGCAAGTGATGTAACTAATGTTGATGGTGCTAATGTTTTAGCTCGTATTGACAATGCTCTTAGAAGCTTCTCAGAGGTTGTTTTGGGTTATATTGATAGCTTTGTTATTTATCTTTCGCCTGCTGATAGATTAGCTTTAGCACAGCTAAGAGATTTAGATAGAACTGACCAAGGTCGTTTGGTTAGAGAAGGTAAAAAGCTTTATCTCGATGGCATTCCTGTCAAATCTCGCCCAATTCCTAGTGGTTATATGATTATTGGTCTTCCAAAGTTTATCGTAGTTGGTTATATCAACGATGGTAAAATCAAGGTCGAACATTCTGGTTCTGACCATAAATACCATTGGTACCCACGTCTTACTGTTGATGCTACTTATATCCCTGGTGGTTTTGTGAAAGTGTTTAAGACTGTATCAAACCAACCTCCTACAGCTCATGGGGTGGAGATAGACCCTGAGGGACTTAACACTGGTGATGTTCTCTCTGGTTTGTATGATTATCATGACTCTTACGGGGATGCGGAAGGTACTTCTACTTATAGATGGTTAATTTCAGCTACTGAAGGTGGCAGTTATTCAGCTATTGCAGGTGCAACAAGCGATAGCTATACTATCGTCGCTGGTGATGCTACCAAGTTCATCAAGTTCGAAGTAACTCCTAAAGATGCTAACGGTGTTGCAGGTACAGCAGTTCTTTCAGATGCTGTTGGTCCATGCACTAACGAATAAGGAGGTAGTTCATGACTGCTATAACAAAACCTACATTACCTACAGGAGTTGATTTAGACTTTGATTCCCTAATGGATGGTATGGATGGTGGAAGTGTCCATATTGCTGAGGGAGAGTATGCAGATGAAGCTGCTATTAAAACAGCTTTTGTAGACCAGGCAGCTTTAGCTACCGAACTTGCTAAGTATGAAGAACTTGGGGAGTTTCAGGAGACTCCGTTCTCCATAGACTCTACTGTTGAAGTGAAGAAAACCTATCACACCAGTAGGCAAGGTAAAAGAACAACTGTGGTGAGTCTAAATATTACAGGTTTGTCTGCAGAGCAAAAGGGTTGGTTAGAATCAGTAATGCCTAAAACAATCATGTCTATTACCATTGTTTCTGATGACCAGGATAAAGTCCTAGTTTTCAATAAACACAAATGGGCAGTAGATTGGAAGGGTGAAGCTGATGGATTCTGGAATGTTACAGTAAAAACAGAGTTTTCAGGGCACACAAAGAACAGGATAGTTCCTGTGCCTTGTCCTGAAGCATAGATGATTACGGGCTTTGTCATGGGGGTGGCAAAGCCCAACACAAGGAGAGGGTTATATGGAAGAATGCAAACAAGAGAAAAGATTGGATAACTTAGAATCTGCTATAAATGGAAATGGCACAGAAGGAATTAAGGCTAAAATGGTAAGAATGGAGGAAAGCATTAAGAGTCTTAAGGCTAAGATGAATTTGAACAACTGGTTAACACTGGCTTTGCTAGGGACTATCATTTCCACTATTGTTAAGGTGGGTTGAGATGCCTAGAGAAAAGAGAAACTACAAGCTAATCAAGGAACAGGCTCATAGTATGTGGAGAGATGGTGAGAAAGACTTATCTGTAATAGCATCTATGTATAGAGTTTCTCCTAGGACTATTGAAAAGTGGAGACGTGAGGACAACTGGGTTGATGCTGAAGTTACTGAAGCACAACTCAAACAAAAGTTAGACAAAGTAATGATGGAAGCATCTATCAAGGCATTTGAGGACTATACAGAAAATCCTACCGATAAAGAAAAACAGAGTTTGGTTTTCCTGATAAAACACTTTCAAAAACAGCTTAGTCCTGCTAAAGAACTAAATAATTATATCTTAATGTTTTGCGAGCAGGTGGTTGATTACTTCATTCAGCAAGGAATGGACCAGGAAAGAGAGCTATTTCAAGCTAATCTACATGGTTTAGCTGAATATTTGAGGACTCGGAACAATGGCTAAGTTTACCAAGATACAGCTAAAAAGACTTGATGAAGTAGCAAGTAGAATACCACTTGCCAAGCCTTTTAAGAACAATACCCCCGCAGAAAAGACAAAGAGAATAGCATCAGTATCACAGTCTAATTGGAAAGGTTTTTCATCATTCTGCTATCTCTATCTTGGCCATATCTTCACGCTGAAGTTTAATCAAGACCATAGAGAAATGTTTGAATATGCTCAAAAATCATATCGTGGTATGGTGGTGAATACTGGTTATCGTGGGTTAGGTAAGACTGCTGAAATGGGCATTGCTTATGTTATATGGAGACTTACTACCCAAGGTGACCAGTATAATATTCAAGTAGCTTCAGATGAGAAAAAGGCAGAGAAAAGAAGCTCTTGGATACATAATGAGCTTTCAACTAATCCAAGGATATTAGAAGATTTTCCAAGGTGTAAGCCAACTGGTGATGATTTTTCAAGCTTTTATTTAGCTGATAACAGCTTAATTGAAACAAAATCTATTAGACAAGATTGTCGTGGGTCAATCAATCCGAGAACTGCTAAAAGACCTGATATCATAGTCTATGATGATATTGACAGTTCGCAAAATATTGGCAATCAGTCAATAGGTAAAAAGAGAGCTGATCAAATTAAAGGTGATGGTATAGGAGCTTTAGCTCCTTCAGGTGGACGTGTGATTGTGCTTGGTAATGAAGTACATCCTAACTATGCAATTTCTGTATTAGCTTTTGAATTAGATCCTCAAAAGAAAACTGGCCATATCGTAAAAGGTGATAGGGTTTTTCTTCGTTTTGATATCGAAGATAAGAATGGAAATAGTAGGTGGCCAGAGCAATATTCTAACGACACATTAGCTAAAATACGAGAAGATATGGGGTATGTAAGCTATCTTAGGGAGATGAGAGGACAACCAATAATCGAGGGTAATTACTTCAAATACGACTGGTTTAAGTTTTGGGAAGTCTTACCTAAGAAGTTTAACAAGATGTGGCTTTACGCTGATCCTTCTTGGGGTGAGAAGGGTTGCTTTAAAGCCATTGCTGTAATTAGTATGGCAGGTGATGACAGATTCTATCTTGTGGATTTCTGGGCTGAACAGTGCTCAAATCCTAAGTTTTATCAGATATTTATTGATATGTTTTTTCGATATAGAAAGAAAGGATGTAAAGCTGCTTTTGAGACTGTATATGGTCAAAAAAAGCATCTCTCTGATATGGATATATACTGCAAACAAAATGGCTATCCTGTCATTTCTCACTTAATCAAACGTATCAATAACAAGCAAAACAAGAACGCTAGAATAGAGAATCTAGACACTGTTATAGAATACGGGAAGCTTCTTTTCTGTAGAAATCCTTATATCAATGTTTTAACAAGTCAGCTATGCTCATATCCTCAAGGTTATGATGATGGACCTGATGCTTTAGCTGGGGCAATGGAAAGGTTCACTGAATATAAGAAAAAAGGAAACGTAAGAGTAAAACAGCTAAATCATTAGAAGTCACCACACTACTATAAGGGTTGTTTTACTAAGAATAAAATAGGAGGAATTATGTGGAAATGGTTATTGAAACAAGCTATTAAGTCGCTCGCTGGTCCTATCATTGATATGGTTATCGTGGCTTTAAAAGCACTTGCTGCAAAAACTGAAAACAAAGTTGATGACGCATTTGTTGAGACTTTTGAGGATATCAAAGATACTTTGGTTGGCTTCATTATCTCAGCATCTGATGACATAGTGAAAAAAGTGTAAATTTAACATGGGTGGGCGAAAGCCTGCCCTATAACAAGGAGCTAACATGGTAGGAAGATGGTATCCACAAGATAAAAACGAATTTGTCAAACAAGCTTGTGTTGAGCAACTAAAAAGACATGAGGGATTAGAAATAAAGCCCTATAAATGTACTTCTGGGAAGTTGTCTATTGGTTATGGCAGGAACCTTGAAGATAGGGGGATAACACCCCTAGAAGCTCAAATGATGCTTGACCATGATGTCGCTATAACAATCCCGCTTCTATCTTCCAGGTATGAATGGTTTGAGTGTCTTTCACCTGCACGCCAGATAGTATGTATCAATATGGCCTACAATCTTGGTATGGGTGGATTTCACGGTTTTAAGAAGATGAGAAAAAATCTCGCCAAGGGGTTATTTAAAGAAGCCGCATCAGAAATGCTTGATAGTAATTGGGCAAAACAAGTAGGCCAGAGAGCTATTGAATTATCAGAAATTATGGAAAAAGGAAGGTTATAATGATACCTTATACTACAACTAGAAAGGTTTTAAGTACTATTGTTAAGAATCAGAAAGTTAAAGATGCTCTTGCTAGGGTTGGCAAGAAAGGATCTGAAATTAGTCCTGTGGAGTTCTTGAGCATATTGGAAGAAGCTGAAACAGATATTGAAGTAATTGAAACACTTACAGGGAAAGCTATTGATGACGTTGATACTCTTGAAGGAGTGGAGGCAATCACAAATTTTTTTATCACTATCAAAAAGAGCTGGCAGAAATTGAGTCCATTGCTAGCGAATTCCATATCTCAGGCTCAAAACAAAGAAGCAAGAAGTACTCGTTAGAAAGGTTAGAAATGGCACTTCGGAAGATAGGACTTAACTCAATGGATTTTGCAGATATGTCTTTAAGTGAGATGTATCTTAGGTTCTGTATCGAAGTGCAAGAAATGGAGTTAGCATCAATGAGGAGGAATGGTGGCAAGTAAGCTAGAAATGCAAATCAAATTAGATCTGCAGGAAGTGATGAAAGGGCTTAATGCAGTTAATGTTAAGCTTAACGAGTTATTTGGAGTGACTTCTGAAACCATCACCATTGATGCTGATACTTCAGGAGCTGTTGCTGGTGCTGATGAAGTTGAAGGTGCTATTGATGAAGTACCTGATAATAAGGACGTAATATTTGATTCTAATGCTGATGATATTGTAGGTCAAGTTGCCAAGTTAGGTTTGGCAGTAGAAGCAGTTTCAAGAGCTTATCAAATGGCATCTGGTGCAGTTGGTGAGCTGTTAGGCCTATCCAATGAACAAGAGATAGCAGAACAATCTTTGGTGTCTGCATTAGAGGTGAAGGGGCAAGCTACTCAACAAGAGATTTCTAGATTAAAAGACTATGCTTCAGCTATCCAGAAGGTAACAACTGTAGGAGATGAGCAGACTCTTGGACTTCTCACACTTGCTACCAATATGGGAATAGTACAGGAGAAAAGAGAAGAAGCTCTCCGCGGTTCTATCGGTCTTGCAGAAGCTTACGCAAAAGCAGGTCTATCTCAAGAGACTGCTATGAAAGGCATAGCCTTAGCTTATGAAGGAGATTTCAATCAACTTCAGAGATACATCCCAGCTTTGAAAACAGCCAAAGACGAAACTGAAAAGATGGCTATATTACAAGAAGCAATGGCTAATGGTTTTGAAATGGCAAAAGATAAGACTAAGACAGGTGCAGGGGCTATGGTGCAGTTCTCTAATCAGGTGGGAGACTTGAAAGAAAAGCTTGGAGATATGATTAAAGGTGTGCTTCTTCCTTTGGTTAAAGTTCTGAATAGCATAGTATCTTTCATGAACGACTACCCACGTCTAACAAAAAGCGTAATTGCTGGTATTAGTGCTATTGCTGGGTGGATAGTATATCTTAAAGTACAGCAAGTAGCTTTAAATACAGCACAGGCTGTAGGTGCAGCTCTTATGGGTAATTGGGTTGGCTTAGCTACTGCTGCTTCAATTGGTATTGGTGTTTGGGCTATGAGTAGCAAGGAAATGACTGATAAACAGTCAGACCTAAACAGTAAATTAGTTGAAGGCACAGAAGAACTAAAAGACTATAATGAAGAAATAAAGGTCTTTAACGAGAACGCATTGAAAGCTAGCAAGGCTAAGAATCTTGATGAAATAGATCAGTTAGAAAAGCTCATCGAAGAAGCTCAAGAAGAACGACAAAGAATGAAAGACGACCCTTCTCAGGACAGCTTTATTCCTTCTAAAAATGCAGAAATAAGAAGATTGATAGCTGAAAGAGATGCTTTGATTGCTAATAATCAAGATATCGAGAATGAAATTAAAACTCACTACCAGAACAAGAAAGAAGCTCAAGAGACTTATTATGAATGGAAAAAGAGAGCAGATGAGACAGCTAAACTTGATGAGGTTGGTCTAATAAGGCAAAGATTAGCTGAAGCAGAGAAAGAATATGATGCTATTGGTGAATTAGATAAAGATAATATTGAGAGAAAGAAAGAAGTATATACTCAAGTTTTGGAACTAAGAAAGCAATTAGCTGATAAAGAAAAGGCTATTGAGGTTGCTTCTATTAATCAAAATAAACAAAATTTGAATGAAGAAAAGATGTCTCTAATTCAATATTACGCTGATATATCTCAACTTAGCACTGTAAGCATAGAGCAGATGAAAGAAGACTTCGAGAAATATCTCGCCAAAGTAGCTGATACATACGGTGCTGAAAGCGAAGAATATCAAAAAGCCAAAGATGAACTAACTAGTATAGAAAAGTCTGCTAATATGAAGCTAATCCAGGAGAAAGGAGCATTTACTGCGAAAGTGGCAGGAATGAGCAAAGATGGTGTTGATAGAGAGATTGAAGAAAGAAATAATCTTCTTAAGGAACTTAAAAAGCACTATGCTGAAGGTTCTGCAGAGTATGAAAAATATCTCGCCATAATTAACCAGGCTACTATTGAAAGTGCTGAAAAGAGATATCAAGATGATGTTTGGCCTTATGATGCTCAGATGCAAGCAGTCAATGACTTCTTCGATAAAAAGCATGATGCTTTGATTGTTTCCGGTATGGAAGAGGAACGTATTGCTCAGCTTAGAGCTGATGCTTTGGTGCAGATAGAGGAAGAAAAGAATCAAAGACAATTAGCTTTAGCTTCTGGTTTCTTTGGTAATATGGCAACTGTGGCAGAAGGGTTTGGGAAAGATGGTTTTATGGCTTGGAAAAGAATGGCACAAGCTCAAGCTCTAGTAGATACTTATGCTTCTGCTGTTTCTGCCTTTAAATCTCTTGCAGGTATTCCAATTGTTGGGCCTGCACTTGGTACTGCTGCAGCTGCAGCTGCTATAGTATCTGGTTTGGCAAACGTTAAGAGAATCGAAGCTACTAAATACAACAAAGCTGAAAAGGGTGGTCTTACAGGTCTTTTGGCTGGTCCTTCTCATTCTAATGGAGGTATCTTAATAGAAGCTGAAGGTGATGAATATATTACTCGAAAACAAAGAGTGAAAGAGCTCGGCGTTAACTTCATGGATTTCATCAATAATGCTCCATTAGAAGCTATCAAACGTTCTTTCTCGGGATTATCAATGCCGAACTTACCTGCTCCTGTTTCAGCTCCAAGCTTCGCTTATGCTTCTGGTGGTCAGGTTTCTTCTAATAGTAACAGTATGATAGATTCTTTAATATCAGAGGTTAAGCTTCTTAGACAAGAACTTAAAAACAAGAAAATGACTGTAATCAACAAGATATCAGCTAATGAAGTATTAGAGTATGGAGATGATGAGATATTCTCGGAAAAATCGGAAAAAGGGGATATTGTAAGGAGTGTTACCCGATGAGATGTAAGGTTGAGTTCATCAATTGGGTTTCAGGAGATATAGCTTATACTACTTCAGAAAGTACAAGTTTAATTGATTTTTCTTTCTCAGCCAAGAAAATGGCATCGGTTAGCTATTTTGCTATGGAACCTATGCGATTAAAACTTACTTTTATAGCTGATGAGTGGATTGAGGGTGCCTTACTTACTCCTGGTCAAATCCTTGATAGAGGTATCTCATTATATAAGATACGCTTTTATATTGATGATAGCTTAAAATTCACAGGATTGATAGATTTGGCAGGTGTTTCACGCAATAAAGCTAACTCAAATATAGAGGTTACTTCTTATGATATGCTCAAGCTTTATTACATATATTCAGATTTAAAAAGAAGGTATTGGCCTTACTATTATACTATATCTGACATATTTTGGATGTATAATGATGATATCAGATTAAGGCTAGGCCTAAATGTAGGATTATCAAGTGACATACAAACACCATCAACTATGATAAATACAACAAATAAAGTAATTTATAGATGTGATTTCACCAGTATAGTAAATAGAGTCTTAGAGATCAAGAATGACTCCCAGGGAGATTTGGATTTCTTGTCCCAATATATATATTTTAGAAATTATAACGGACTTAAACTGATATATTTAGCTTATCAGCCTAAAGGTAAAACTAGTGGAGGCAAGGTTCAGGGTGGGCATTTCTATGGTAAAGTTTGGGAAGTGTTCAATAATCTATGTTTAGCACCTGTCGAAAGTCTAGATGTAGATGAGTATATTGATGCTGATGGAAGCTCTGACTGGGAATATAAGGTAAAGGAAAAATTCTCAATTAAATATCCACTGTTTTATCAAGGCAGTGTTATACCCGCTAATAATAACATAACTATAGGCTCTAAAAGCTATTCTCATTCTGTTGCTTATGGGCAACTAGATTATGGATTTCTTAATGCTCCTGTGCCTATAGAAGTGTCTTATAGTGGCCCTGTATCTTCATCATATAGGCTGAATAGTGGTTTTTCTCCTTATGAAGACCAGGCTTTACTAGTGCAAAAGGATGTTCTAAGACAAACCATGATCGTTAAAAGAATGGCTTTGTGGTGTGATAATGAGGGAACTCTAAAGCTCACCCCAAAAACAAGTAATGGAAATACAATAAGCATTTCTTCCGATGATATTGTAGAAATGGAAGAATCTCATATTTTCCCTGAGAAGTTACAGGAAAGTAGTCTTAATACTTTAATGGGGGATAGTAGAGCTTTAGCAGAAGTGGTATCTGAGTTTCATTCTCAAGATATCTCACAGACAATGCTATTAGATATAGTACTAGCAGGAGATTATGAAATTAGTTTGTTTGATACACTTCTTTTCGATGGTGAAAGCTCTAGGGTTGTGGAGTTCACTCCCAATCCTATTAAAAGGGAGTATAAAATCAAAGCATGGAGGTTATATGCTTAAGATAATCAGTATAATAGATGGTGTATTTTCAATAGATCAGTTTGAGTCAAAAATCGAGTATAAGCCTAAACTTAAGTATAAAATAGATAGGGTTTCGGCTATCAATCCAACAGTCAGAATCAAGAAATATCCTTATCATGAAGATATTTTTGAAGTAAGTTCTGTAGTTTCCCCTGCTGAATGGAAAACACTGTATAATAGACTTAACTCCCCAGTAGGTAACGGGCTTGAAGGTGCGATATTCTTTATAGAGTTTGAAAGAGATGAAGAGGTTGTTCAGTTTTCTGTTGTTGTAGATGAACTACCTCCTTCTCCTGATGATAGTCGTTTTGTAGATGAAGAGGTGAAATATAGTTTTGTGGCCATATATGAAAACTATACACCAATAGATTTAGCAAATGTTTATGGCTATGGCAATAGCTATGGCGAGAATTATGGTTTCTAAGGAGGAAAAATGCCATTAACAATAACAAAACCTGCTGTAGGTTCCAACGGTTGGGGTCCTACAATGAATACTAATCTTGATAATATCAAGTCTGCTGTTGATGCCAACGAAAGCAATCACGCAGGCCACACCACAGGTGAGGGATATAAACACCAAGCCAATCAAATCGAAATGCCTGATGCTTCTTCTGTGGAAGATGCTATCTCTGCTCTTGCTTCCAGTATTTCGGATCTTGGGAATGCTGTTAATGTGGATTATGATGATGGCACTCGTGTGGTTCCAGTAGCATCAGCTCTTTCTGATATATACGAAAAACTAGCTGAAATACAGGCTATTCTTACCACCAATACTGAGAATGTGGTTATCTCTGCACGTGCTAGAGAAATACCTGGTTATGTTGAGATTGATTGCTCTATTTCCCCAGCAGATGTAGCTCCTCGTTTCTGGAGAGCCGTTGTGTCGAAAAAGGAAGGTACAGGACTCCTTTCTACCGTAGTTGAGGTGCTAACTCAAGATTTCACCGCATCCAGAACCACTATACCTTTTGACATTCTCTCTGGTGTGGATGTGGGAGATGTTCTGTACGTGAAGTGCTATGCTTATTTTTCTGAAAGCGAGTTTGTGGAGGCTAATGAGCAATCACTTACTTACCAGGGGTATGAGACTCCAATAGCAGAAAGGGTTCGAAACATAGAGGAGAATATCACAATTGCTGCTTTTGTGGAGCAGGCTAAAAATGACCCAGCTCTGATTACCTTACTAAGTAATGAGCTTCAGAACTCTGTCACTTTAGCACGAAATATATCAGAGGCTTCAGCACAATGATAGATATTAAGAAACCAGTTACTATGCTAGAGTATCTCAAAGGCGAAAAGAAGCTTAATACTAAGAGAATTGATTTTCTCAAAGGGAATCAGGATAATATCTGGAAAGCTTCAGATCAGAAAGCTACTAAAGAAGAACTAACTTCTGCAAAAACAGAATTAGAAACTGCTATTGCAGATAAAGCTGATGCTTCTGATATTACTACTATTAATGAGACTTTGGCAGGTAAGGCAAGTCAAGACGATTTGGATTCTCTCTCTGGTGTGGTTGATGGGAAAGCAGAACAATCTCAAGTTGATTCATTGGCTTCTGATGTGGCAGATAAGGCTAGTCAAGCTGATTTGACTGATCTTGCAAATGAGGTTGGAACTAAAGCAAGTCAGTCTGCACTTAATTCTTTGAGCAACACTGTTAACAATAAGGCTGACCAAGCAGATTTAGATACTGCTACTGGTAGGATTGGGACGTTAGAAAGTGAAAGTGCTACGAAGGAGGAGGTGGCATTTGTAGAAGAAAAAAGAGAGTCAATTGGCACAAATTTAATAACGAATGGCAATCTACTATTGGGAAATAATTACAACTTCCCAGGGCTTACTTATGATGGTTCTGATTCTCCTACTGGTTTCAATGGTTCTTTAAGAACTTCTGAAGGTGGGCAATATGTTACTTCTGAACGGATTACTGTTGATTTATCCAAAAAAATAGCTCTTACTCTTTGGGCAAAACATATTTCAGATCCTAACCTTCCGAGAGAGGATTTGTTTTATCCTAGGCTTGATTTTTTTGATGTCGATGGTCTTAGTATTAGGCCTAAACACTGCGGATTCGTTGAAGGAACTACTACTACCCTTATAAATGATTTAGTTGCTGGCGACACAACTTTTGAAGTCGCAGATTCTACAAACTGGGATGCAAGTAACCCTACATACACTTTTAGACAAATGATAGTATGGAATTGGTCTAATACATATGGGTATAAATACCCAGAAGAAGTTTATTCTAGGACAGCACCTATAATATTTACAGCAATCAATGGAAATATAATAACACTGAGTTCTGTTTATTCCGGGCCTACAATACTAGCAGGTACTTCTGTCTCTCAGCACGCCTTTAATGGTAATGGCTGGTCTTTAGGTTATGTGAAGCCTACAACTGAGTGGGTCTTTTATGAAAAGATTTTAGATAAGGGTGCCAGAAAATTATCTACTGCAGCACCTGGTATTTATAATAATATGATACCATTGGCATGTGCGTATATTAAACTAAATTTATATATGAATTATCGTAAGCTACCAGGTAGAGATAATGTTGGGTGGGATAGCACCCAATATATCTCTGGTATTAGAATGTTTGAATATAGTGACAATTCTAATATATTAGATGGTTCTCTTTCTCAATCCAAAATAACCAACCTAACAACAGACTTAGCATCTAAAGCCTCTAGTTCAGCTCTTTCAACAGCAGTAGCAGACCTTTCAACTGACATAGCAGAAAAGGCAAGCAATGATGATCTGGATGATACTAATGCTAATGTTACAGCTCTGCAGACTTCCAAGGCAGATAAAACAGCCCTATCAAACCTGGAGGGAGTGGTAAATACTAAAGCAAACCAAACAGCACTTAACACTCTTTCTGATGAAGTAGATAATAAGGCTTCGCTCTCTGCATTAGCCAGAACTACCCACATGGACATCTACTCTAATGCAAATCTCCAGTCTTTCATTATAGGGCCTGCATATTCAACAGCTACTGCCTTTTGCACTGAATTAGGCCTTTTTTTGGAGATTAAGACTCCTGTCTGGCTTTCCCAAACTAAGCTCTATATGAAAGAAGCCGATAATGTGCTGGTACAGCTATATAATTATGAAAATGATGTAGTGATATATGAGGAATCTTTCGCATTGGTAGCCAATGAGAACATCATCTCTTTAGGGGTTCTTCTCCCTGCAGGTAGATATTACTTCTCAGGCACAGGAGACGTTGAGTCTTTGGCTTACTTCCCAACTACAGATTACAGTATCACTCATCACTTTGTTTCTGTATTTGGTGGGGAACTAGATCCTGTGGCCTTTCCTGCTTTCACTCCTGGTACTACCTCTCAATGGGCAGGGTTTTATCAAATGACTTTTCAGGTCCCTTTTAAAGCTTTGTATCTTGGCTTGCTCCCAGCGAAAGAACCAAATGCAAATCTTATCAAGGGTGCTTTCTACCATGTTAATGATAGCAATTTCTTAAGAACATGGTGCTTCGATGGTACCTCTCAAATATCTAACTAAATCAAGGAGAAATATAATGAAAAACCTGCTTTTAATCGTGTTAATTATGCTACTGATGTCTTGTGTCCAGGAAGAAAAAACAAGCCCAACAATCGAAGATTTAGAGCCGTATTTTGTCTTTGCTGAAGATGACGGTTCACTTGTGGGAATTGCTACTGATATAGATTACTACATCTCTAATGATAGCATCTTCGTTGATGATCATTTCATCGGAAAATACCAAAAGGAGGAGTAGTGAAAAGAGTTTGGTTGTGTGTGGGGATGATGATCTTTATTGGCTTCCTCTGGAGTGATGGGTTGGTTGCACAATATGTACCTGGTTCTCCACCTCCAAAAGGGTGGGATGGTAGGAAAACGGCTGTAAGATTTAATAAGGCTAGAGGTAGTGTAGAATTAGATGATATTGTGATTATCGAGGGAGTGCCTGCTTATGAGTGGTCTTTTGGATGTACAGCAACCTCTGCTACAATGATTGCAGCTTACTACGATAGAAACGGCTATGATAATATCTATACAGGCCCTTCTCATGGAGGTGTGATGCCCATTAATGATGATTGGGGACCTAGTGGTTTTTCTGGAGAAGCAGGGTCTTGGCTTAATCCTCTTGCCGCGTCTAGACAAGGGCTTGATGGACTCCAAACAAAAGGCCATGTTGATGATTATTGGTATACTTTTATGAGTTATGAGGATCCATATTATGATAGCGTGGGTGACTCTTTGCTTTGGGAAGAACATGAGCCTAATTGTGTAGCTGACTATATAGGTACGAACCAATGGCACAACTGGCAAAACAGGGATGGAATGTCTTTTGTTGTTTCCAGAATGCAAAAACTTTATGATTTTGATGATCGGGAATATAATCAACCTCCCCAAAGAGATGCCATGCACGGACTCAAGCTGTTCTTTGAGTCTCGTGGATATGCGGTAGACCTTGTGTATTCTCAAAATATATATGGAGCTATCAATGAATCAGGGAATCCTCTTAGTGATGGTCCTGATGGTTTTACTTGGGGTGAATATATGAGAGAGATAGATGCTGGCCATCCTGTTATTATTCATACTTATGGCCATAGTATGGTTGGTGTGGGATATAATCGAAAAACCAGAGAAATGTATCTTCATAATACGTGGGATCATTATATGCACTCAATGCCTTGGGGTGGTACTTATTCTGGTTATAGACATTATGGAATTGGAGTTATCCACCCTACTAAGCTTGATAGTTTGCCGACTGGAGAAATGCAAGTAAATCTTCATTTACACGATTCTTGGGGTGATGGTTGGTCTGATATTAACGGATATGCAGGGATTAATATTTTCAATAGACAATATAGCTTGGTTGATACAGCAGATTCTTTGATTACCTTCAATTTAGACCCTGATTCTACTTATACCTATTCATTTATTGAAAAAGGAACAAAAGGAAACGAGGCATCATGGACATTTACTACTGAAGCAGGAACTTTATTATCTAGAGGTAGTGGTTCAGGACTTCCAGGGAGAAAGCTTGATTTAGATTTCTATTTAGAGTATGAAAATAGCTACAGCAAACCTATACCACCTCAAAACCTGCAAATAACACAGGTAGATACTACTTTAGTGCTTTCCTGGTCTCCTGTATTGCTTGATATAGAAGGGAATAACATATCATCACTCCCTATACAATATATAGTGTTACGTGGAGATTCTCCAGATTTTGAGATCGCTTATGCCGACAGAGATACAGTCTCTACTACTTCTTATACTTATATACCAGCATTAGGAGAAACGCTTAATTTCTTTCGGGTAATAGCTTTCTATGATGGTTCTTTCCAGATGCAAGACTATGACCCATTACCTCCTAACAATGTAGCTATAGCTAGAAATGATACACTAATGACTATTTCCTGGTCTCCTGTGTTATTGGATGTAGAAGGTAATAATATCAGCACCAAGAACGTCAAGTATAAGCTCTTTGTGTGCGATGCTCCAGAATTCGAGGTAATAGAAACAGAGGTAATAGAAGTCGATGCTACAAGCTATAATTACGCCATATTAGAAAATAAACTCAAGTACTTTAGAGTAAGTGCTTACATAGATTAACAAGTCGGAAAACAACTCAAATTACAATTGATTCCTCCCAGGAAATGAGCATACATCAGTTTGGTGATGCTCTTTTTTTATCTATTTATATAATAATGCACCAAAACAAGAAAAGTGGACCCTATAGGTATATGACCCCCTTGTTGATCTCTGTTATATATTGGCCACATACAAGCATAAAGTATGTGGCTTTTTTTGTCTAATAGTTTGGCGAGATTTTTTTAGGAAAGTTATTTTAAAAGGCTAAAATTCTAAAACTTGGCGAGATTTTTTGCAAATTTGTGTACGGTTGGCGAGATTTTTTTGTCTAATAGTTTGGCGAGATTTTTTATAAAACCTTTGTAAGGTGGACACTTTTGGGGGAGTTTGGCGAGATTTCTCGCTGAAATTGGCTGGGGTTAGTTAACTTTGAATTTTCTCCAAATTTGAGGACTAATATCATCGAGGCTTATCAGAATGGTATAAATTAGATTGCCTTCCTTAGATTTCATAGTATAATTCCAATGTTTAGAAGTCAAAAAAAAATGGCGGAGATGTAGAGATTCGAACTCTAGATAGGCTTGCACCTATACACGGTTTCCAACCGTGCTCCTTCAACCACTCGGACACATCTCCATTAATTATTTCCAAATTATTAACTAGCTAATAACTGTCAATAAAAAAGGCTTAACATGATAATGCTAAGCCTGTAATTCTATAAAAATTAATCAACTAATCTATGTAAATAGTTAATCAAGTCTAAATCAAATCCATTAGCTGAAGAGATAATTTTGTCTGAATCAAGAAGAAATAAAACAGGATAATTATCTAAAGAAATATCTTCTGTGATTATTTGTTCTCCGTTAATATATATTAAATTCTCTTGAGTAACTTGGGCTAGTTTTGAGATTAATCTTTCTTGAGAATAGACTAGAATATTTACTTCTTTTTTAGCAAAGTCAGGAGCTTTCGCTAGCAATTGTTCGAGCATTCTTTCTTGAGGTTCATTCCCTTGATTGTGTAAAATCATAACTAGAGTTTTTCCCTCACTGACTTTGTTTTGGCTTAGAAGCTGATTAATATTTGCTAAGGTATTCTCAGACCAGTCAATTTTGTTTTCATGAGAACTTTTTGGTGTTACAAAACTAAGAGTAAGTTTTTTAGTATTCTGACTTAAAGGTTTAATAATCAAGTTAGCGTCACCATTTTTGTTTCTTATGTAGCCTTGAATATATTTGTCTACACCTGTTTCAGCATAAAATTTGACTAAATATTTTTCTTCTGTTTCTTCAACATCAAACCAATCATAAGTAAGATAACCATTTTGAGATTTAGAACTGATTAAGAAATTTCCCCATGGTTGAGCTTGAATTTTTTTCCCATCTGAAATTACCTCTAATTCAAACTCAATTAATTCTCTTTTAACAGGTGGAGTATCATTATTTTCATTTTTATCTTCTAAGATAACTTCTATCCATTCATTACCATCATAATATTCTAAAAATCCCTGCCATCTTGATGCTATCCCTACATTTTGCATTAAAGCCCAACGTAAGTATATTTGTTGACTCTTAGTGAGGTATTTCTTATTAATCAACTGGATAGGAGTAAGACTACCACCGAAATATGACCATCCTGGATTTTGGTCAAAAATTATATTCTCTTTTAACCATAAATCAATATTTTTCATAGTTTGAGCAATATCTGGAGCTCTAAGTTCCTTAGTTACTTTAGCTAAATCGCTTTGCCAAGCAGTTTGGGGGAAGGGAGCTGAACCGAATGGATTATTTATAACATTAGAAACAAAGAGGTCATAATCGATATCTTTTGAATAATAAGTATAGCTATCTGAGAGAGTTAGTAATAGGTCCTCGATTGCTGTAGTATCTGGAAGCTCAATAAGATCTTTAATATCCCAGTTAAGCACTAAATCTATCATTAGCTTTCTTACAAGCTCGTGGTTGGAGTAAGAAGAGATTTTATCATCTATATAAAGCCAATTATCAGCATTTCCTGCTAAGTCTTGACACTTCTCAAGAAATTTGTCTCTTCTTGTTAGGTAATCTTCCTTGTTTTCATTTTTGTCTGGGAGTGGATAGTTCTTCAAGAAAGCAATTCCTTTTGAATTTTTAAGCAGTCTATTATCTCTTTTCTTATTTGCTAGATCTGTCAGTTTATCAATATAGTCTTTATCTTTAGCTTTAACTCCAAAATCTTTTGAACTTGAAGAATCTAAGGGGAAATTAAGTACATAGTTAGCATCAATAATTTGATTTTCAGAAATTTGAATAGTAATAGAATTATTATCTTCAAAAGAATTTATTAGTCCATAACCTGATTTTCCATCTTTTCCAGCTGTTACAAAAAGAGAAGTTGGTCTAAAATCAACTCTAGCTTGGCCATTTTCATCACTATTTGTATCTAATAAGTTGAAGAGACCACCAAAAGATGTTGCATAATAAACGATTTCAGCATCTTCAACTGGTAAATTATCTTGGTCAATAACTGTAACTAGAGTTGAGACTGTTTCACCGTAGACATCTGAAATATTAAGCTTAGTATCAAATTGTGATTGAGCAAGGCTAAGCGGTGAATCATAAGTTCCGAAAGCTTCTGTTGTAATAAGGGGTGCTTTTTTAGCTCTATCGACTTCCCAAGATGATTTTTTGTATTTTTCTGGATAAGCCTCAGGAACAATTTTCCAACCTTGAGGAGTCCAAACTTCAGTCCAAACATGATTACTATCCGTAAAAGACCAATAGGGGGCTGAGGCTGGTCTACAAGGAATACCTAATGATCTTAAAATTGCCATTTGCAGAATCATCATTTCTTCACATCTTCCATATCCTCTTTTTATGGAGGTAATTGGTCCTTGGTCTCTTCCAGATGTTTGTTTGAAATATATTCCTTCTTGGTAATATAGGTCAGCAATTAAGATAGCTTCGTTAATAGTTTCAACTTGTGAGACTTGAGAATATAATTCTTCATAAAAAACTCCTCTCCAATTTTCAAAAGGTTCTTGAGAAACTCGGATTGGTAGAACAAAATGAAGGAAATACTCTTCAGGTATTTGCTTAGTGTAAGGTAAATCAATAGTTTTAATAGCATAATTAAGCTGATGGTCAATATAATTAACTTGGATAGAAGCTAAATCATTATCACTCATGTGATTGAAAATATAATCAGCATAATATGATTTCAAACCAGATAGACTATCTAAGTAAGTAATTAAATCATTTGCATTTTTACCAGAATAGCGATTAATTCTTTCAATTAAATTGTTTTCAGAATAACAATTAATAATAATGAACAAAGAGAAAAGGAGAACAAATATTTTTGTTTTCATATTACCTCGATAATATTGTTTTTAATAGTATTATACATTTATCGTTCCAAAATTCTAATAGAGTTAACTTTTAAGTCGCTTTATTTTAGTTTTCCTGAGGAGTAAGCTTTATAATCTCTGTAACTGAAGATTGAAGCGAGAACAAAGAAAGAAAAAGACATAAGAAAAGCTCCATATATTCCTAGAATATTTTTAGCTAAGATTCCTAAGACTGGGGCAAATAGTCCCCTAATACCTGTAATAGTAATGTGTAAGCTTTGGTACATTGAGGCATCTTCATCTCCTGCAAAATGAATAGAAGACATGTTCCAGGCCATATTGACCCCTGACATAGCGAATCCATAAATGAGAAATGAGAAGTAAATAGCAAATAAACTAAAAGATGTTTCTGCATATTGACCGGTTACTAATAAGAGGATAGGGAAGATTGCTATTGCTCCAAATGAATAACTTGCAAACTTGAAAGGGTGGAAATTGTCGTGAAGTCTACCAAAAATCGGAGAAAGGATTAGAAAACCAATTTGGGCTAGTATTCCTTTAGATATAAAAGAATGAGTATAGTTTAAATTGAGATAATCAACCATAAATATAGGTATTACTGGAGCAAGAGAGAGAAAACCAAAGCCATATAGAGTAAAATCTCTTTGAAAATGAGCATAGGGCTTGTTGGTTTTAAGTAGCTGTAAAGCCCTTTTTAAAGGTGTTAAGAAGAATTCTGTTCTTAACATTTTTTTTTGATACTTCACTTTATTATCTTGTATTTTGATAAATGAAAGTACAGACGCTGAAATGAAGCCAGCTAGAGATACAAAGATAAAAATTAGTTTTAAGTTTGCTTCAGAAGAATCAAGGTATCTTCCTGATATGAAAGCAAAAACCATACTTACAAAAGAAGCAATACTCATGGTGTAACCAAATATTTTTGCTCTATTATTTGGTAAGTTACTCTGATATATGGAATTAGATGCAGGAGATAAGATACCATTAAAGAAAGAAACCAGGCCAAATATCAAAAGATAAATATTCATAGACGTTGTAAAGTAGGCTAATAATAAAGAAAGTCTTCCTAAGACTGCAACTGCCCAGAAAAACTTGGCTTTGCTGGATGATTGCTCTAGAATTTTGCCCCACCAAATTGACAAAAAGTTAGTTACAGGCCAAATCATAGTTAAGACCATTAACTGCCAATCAAGAGCATTAAAGGCCTTTCTTGCTATAATATCTTGAATTCCAGTGAATCCATTAAAAACCCCATTAAAAAGAGCAGACAAGAGTAGCATAAATACAGTAGTTTGATAGACACTTTTTCTTTTCATAATTTTCCTCTAGTGCCAAGTATTTTAATGAACAATAATAGGCAATCAAAATTTGAATAAAAAAAAACCCCCATGAAGGGGGTTCTAGAAATAGAAAATATTATAAAGGAAGTAATTTCTTCCCGTGGGCTTCATTGACCACTTGAGCAATAGCTTCATACATAGCTAGACTGCCACATACAATTCCTTCATAACCAGCAATAGTATGAATCAAATGACTTGACGTAAAATTAGCTAATGCTAAAAGCATGAAAAGTAAGAACAAACTTCCAAAAACCATTTTTGATACTAAAACAGATTTGAAAGTTCCAATAAACATTCCTAAAGTGAAAATTCCCCAAAGTAAGAGATATAACCCAAGTGATAGGGAAGATGCAGCTTGTCCAATACCCATTTTAGGTAAAGTCCAAATCAAGACTAATGATAACCAAAAGAAACCATAGGCTACAAAAGCTACAGTTCCAAAAGTTTTATTATTGTTGTATTCTAAAATACCAGCAATAATCTGTGCAAGTCCACCAATGGTAATTCCCATAGCCATAATTACTACATTCAAAGGAAAGAATCCTGCATTATGAATGTTAAGCAAAATAGTGGTCATCCCGAAACCAATTAAACCTATTGGTGCAGGATTAGCTTTTAATGTTTTTTCCAAATTATCTCCCAAATTATTTAATGAATTTATACAAAAATTTAAATCTAATAATCCTGTCAAAACAATTTATTGAAATTATTATCCCAGATAGTCTAGTAGAGCTTTAATGACGAGTGTAAAAGAATAGAGTGTTACTCACAAAAGTCAATCGTTTAACCCAAATGGTGCAGTGAGCTTTGATTAAGAAAATTAGAATATTATAGAAAAACCACCTTCTTTGAGTGGGACTGAGGGAGCCCATCATAAAAGGAAAAAATATGTCTTTAGTATGAAGATAAACACAATTAAACCCTCGGTAGAAAAATATTTATTGACAATTAAACGGAAGTGATTATCTTTGTATTAAATTAATATTAATCAGAGGAGTAAATTATGTCTGAACTAAAAAATAATCCTTTAATGACAGGAGAGAGATACTCAAAATTTGAGGCTATCCCTTTTGACAAATTTAAAACTGAACACTTTATGCCAGCTGTAGATTGGGCTCTTGAAATTGCTAGAAAAGAGTTTAACGAATTTATAGAAAGTAAAGAAACTCCTAATTTCGCAAATACAATCGAAGCAGAAACAGGTGTAGAATTAGATTACATAACAGGAATCTATTTTAATCTTCTAAGCTGTAATGCAGACCAAGAATTTTCTGCATTAGCAGGTGAAATCTCTCAGAAATTAGCAGAATTTGGAAATGAAACAATGATGAATCCAAAGATGTTTGAGAAATTAAAATATGTTTATGATCACAAAGAACTTGAAAATCTTAATGCTGAACAAACTCGTCTTTTAGAAAAGATTTATAAATCATTTATCCGCAATGGTGCTTTATTACCAGAAGATAAGAAAAAAGAATTGATGAAAATCAATATGGAAATGTCTCAATTAGGACCTAAATTCTCTCAAAATGTTTTAAATTCAACCAACAAGTTTGAATATATAATTGAAGATGAAGCTGAATTAGATGGTCTTCCTGAAAATGCTAAAGCTCAAGCTGCTTACATGGCTAAACAAAAAGGTCACGAAGGCAAGTGGATGTTCTTACTTCAGCCTTCAATGTTTATGCCAATCCTTCAATATGCTAAGAATAGAGAATTAAGAGAAAAATTCTCAAAAGCTTGGGGTTCAAGAGCTTTCCGTGATGATTTTGATAATCAAGAGTTAGTTAAGCAAATTGCCAACTTGAGACATAAAAGAGCTCAATTATTAGGCTTTGATACTCATGCTGATTTTACTCTTGCTGAAAGAATGGCAGAAAATCCTAAAACAGTTCATGAATTCTTGGATAAGATTCTAAATGTTGCTCTTCCTGTAGCTAAAGAAGAAGTTAAAGAAATCCAAGCTATTGCCAAAGAAGATGGAATTGACGAACTTATGCCTTGGGATGTATCATATTATTCTGAAATTCTTAAGAAGAAAAAGTTTAACTTTGACTCTGAAGAACTTAGACCATACTTTAAAGCTGAAAATGTAATAAATGGTATCTTTACAGTTGCTAATAAATTATACGGATTAAAATTCACAGAACATACTGATATTCCTAAATACCATAAAGATGTTAGAGTTTTTGAAGTTACTCAAGAAGAAGATGGTAGATATATGGGACTTTTCTATGTTGATTTATACCCACGTGATACTAAGAGAGCTGGTGCTTGGATGACTGGTTATCGTTCTCAAGGTTTCCAAGAAGGCGAAGTTAAGAGGCCTTTCATCTCTATCGTTGGTTCTTTAACACCTCCATCAGAAGACAAACCTTCATTATTATCTCTTGGTGAAGTTACAACTATTTTCCATGAATTCGGTCATGCTTTACACGGACTTCTTTCAGATGTTCATTACAAATCATTAGCAAGTCCTAATGTATATTGGGATTTTGTTGAACTTCCTTCTCAAGTTATGGAAAACTGGGTTCTTGAAATGGATACTTTAAAACTATTTGCTCATCATTATGAAAATGGACAACTTATTCCTGAAGAATTAGTTAATAAAGTAAAAAAGGCAGAAACCTTCAACAAGGGTATCTTCAATGTAAGACAAGTTTCTCTTGGATTAATTGATATGGCTTGGCATGCAGCTGACCCATCTGATATTAAGGATGTAGCTGAATTTGAAAGTCAAGTTTCAGAAAGAACTAGACTTTATCCGAAAGTTGATTGTGTGAATACATCATGTTCTTTCTCACATATCTTCCATGGTGGCTATTCTTCTGGTTACTATTCATACAAATGGGCTGAAGTACTCGATGCTGATGCCTTCTCAAAATTCAAAGAAGATGGTATTTTTAATAAAGAAACTGCAAAATCATTTAGAGAAAACATCTTATCTAAGGGTAATTCAGAACATCCTATGGACTTATTTGTTAAGTTTAGAGGTAGAAAACCAGATCCTGACGCAATGCTTAGAAGAGATGGACTTATAAAATAATTAGAAATGAGAATACTCTTATAAAGATGTATTCGCTAAGAAAATATAGAGGGACTTTCTTGGAAGTCCCTTTTTGTTAGTCCAAAATTTCGAGACTGTTAAACCCAATTAATGCAATAGATCTTTGTGAATAGCACTATATTATTCTGCAAAAGTAACTTCCATAATTCTTCCGATTATATATATTATATGCGGACTTTAAGGAATCACCCCCTGTGTCCCCCTCTAAGAAGGGGATTTTGCTAAAAGAATATGCACTCTTCGCCTGTGATACGTAGCTTTAGCGAAGTATTACTAAAGCTCTATTGCACAATCTGGGATTATATGCGCCGGAATTCACTCTTCTTGCAGCTACAGAGTAGTGACATTTTTGTAGATCAAAATGTCAGAAGATTCTAAAAGCTCGGTTAGGAGCGACATCTTTGTAGATTAAAATGTCAGAAGATTCTAAAAGCTCGGTTAGGAGCGACATCTTTGTAGATTAAAATGTCAGAAGATTCTAAAAGCTCCGTTAGAAGCGACATCTTTGTAGGAATCGACATCTCTGGAGCTATGAGGATATTAAGCTTCTTCATTTACTATTATATTATGCTCCACTCTACTCTGGAGAGAGCTTTTATTATTTTTCAATTATCCATTTCAAATGAGAGAGAGCCATATTTCATTAGCTTCATTGTTAGTCACTCTAATGATTATTGGGAATCTATTGAGATAGTAACAATCAAGGAACTTAATGCTAGACTTAGTCCTGCTTGTTAGGTTCCGTTTTTGGATTAAAGTCTAGCTCAGAGTCTATATTAGACATCTTAATCCAAGCAGGATTAAGAGTGAATAAAATATCTATGTCAGAGTAAAGCCACCATTTTTTTATTTCTTTAACCATTTCCTTTCTTATCTTATCAAGAGTTTTCATCGGAATATCATGGTCAAGATAGACATGAGAGATAAGATAGAGACTTCTTCCCCTTTTCTCAGAAAAGTTTTCTATGTTAGTAAAATCATATTTGTTCTGAAATGTATCCATGATAGCCCTAAGTTCTTCTTGCATTTCAAGAGGAGGTGCAGCTGATACAAGATCTCTAAAATTAGTTAAGAACATTTTGTAGAGGGCTGGGAGCATGAGAATTACTAAACATAAAGTAATGAAAGGGTCAATAAAGTTTGCAATAGTATAAGCACCTATTTTATTCAAGATATTGATAACTACAAAAGCTAATAAAACTGCTCCACTGAGGATAGTATCAAGGAACCAACCATAAGATTCAGCTTTAAGCACAGGGGAGATGTTCTTACGAGCAGATTTTCTAAGAATTAGCCAAATAAAGAAACAGGCTATAGTGGAAAATAGGGAATAGATTAAGGCGTAAGATGTACTAACATTATAGCCACCTGTAAAGAGATATTTCAAAGCTTCATAACCTAGAGTGAGATACAAAGCAAAAAGGAAAATCGATTTTACTATTATCAAGAGAGGTTCATAAGCTCCATATCCAAATTGGTATTGAACAGTTTGACCTTTGGTAACAAGTCTTACTACTTTAGCTGAAATTAAGGTAAAGAGGCTTAAAACAAAGGAATATAGACCATCAAAAAGGATAGATCTTGAATGGGTAATAATAGCAAAGGCAATTCCGATTAAGCCAAAAGTTAAGTTTCCGATAGTAGAAATTCTAATTAGTTTAATCTCTTTATATGTCTTATTGGCAAAGGTGTTTTTGGGGTTAGTCACTATATTAATTCCTTATATAATGAAATCATTGTTCAAGAAAAACAGAAAAAGAGTGTCAGTAAATACTAACACTCTAATAATTTTATATTTCTTTATTATTATTTCAATAAATGAATAAATAAACCAGATCTAAGTTTTGGTTCGAACCAAGTAGATTTAGGAGGCATAATTTCTCCAGCATCAGCAATGTTCATTAGTTCTTCGATTGAGGTTGGGAACATAGCGAAAGCAACAACTTCTCTACCTGAGTTAACTCTTTTTTCTAATTCACCTAAGCCTCTGATACCACCGATAAAATCAATTCTTTCATCAGTTCTAGGATCACCAATGTTTAAGATTGGGTGAAGAAGGTTTTCTTGTAAGATAGATACATCAAGAGACTTAGTTGGACTATTTTCATCAAATGTTCCAGCTTTAGCAGTAAGTTTGTACCATTTACCATCAATATACATACCAAAGTCATGTCTTGCTTGAGGGTGGCAAGGGCCTTGACCGTCAAAAGCTTCGAGGTCAAATTTTTCTTGAACAAGAGCAAAGAATTCTTCTTGAGAATGATTATTTAAGTCTTTAACTACACGATTATAGTCCATGATATATAAATCATTATCAGGGAAGATAACAGTCATAAAGAAATTATATTCTTCTTGACCTGTATGATTTGGATTAGCTTCTTTTCTTAATAAACCAACTTTAGCAGCAGAAGCAGTTCTGTGATGACCATCAGCGACATAGAGATAATCCATATCAGCGAAAGCTTTAGAGATAACAGCGATGTCATTATCATCTGAGATTACCCATAAAGTATGAGAGATGCCATCATCAGCAACGAAATCATATTCTGGCTTAGTAGTCACAGTCTTGTTAACAACTTCATTGATGTCTTTTCTGTTTCTGTAAGTAAAGAAAACAGGAGAAGAGTGAGCATCACAAGTATCAACATGTTTGATTCTATCAGCTTCTTTAGCTGCACGAGTAAGTTCGTGTTTTTTAATAATATCATTCATGTAATCTTCAGTTGCAGCACAACCAACTAAACCAGTTTGAGTTCTACCATCCATGATTTGACGATAAACGTAGAAAGCTGGTTTTTCATCTTGAATCATGTCACCATTTTTAATATAGTTATAAAGATTTTCTTTGGCTTTGTTATAAACTTCATCACTGTAGAGGTTGGTAGCTTCAGGAAGGTCAACTTCAGCTTTTTCAACATGAATAAAAGAAAGAGGGTTCTTTTTAACTTCTAAACGAGCTTCCTCAGAATCCATTACATCATAAGGTAAAGAAGCAATATCTTTAGCTTTTTCAGGCACAGGTCTAACTGCTTTAAAAGGTCTAAATACAGGCATTTTAACTCCTTAAATAATAATTTTTTGTATTTATTTCAATTAAAAAACTTACAAGGAATATGTCAATTGTTTTGTTGATAATTTAGTGGGGTAGCTTGAGTTTGAATATTATACTTCACTACTTGAGTTAAATATAAAATATCTAATTGACAAATTTTATTACGTATTTTAATATGAATAAAAGAGGTATAATAATGAAAATAGCTATTATTGGGTACGGAAAAATGGGGAAATTACTCCACTCTTTATGTGAAAAAAGCGGTCATGAGTTAGCTTGCATAATTGATCCTAAGCAAGCTGAATATAATAAAGAAATTTGTCTTGAAAATCTTAATGGAGCAGAGCTTGCACTCGAATTTACTCAACCTCAAGCTTTAGTTTCCAGGGTGGAAGCCTTAGCTAAATGTGGTGTAAATATTGTTATTGGTACTTCAGGTTGGTATGAGCAACTCGAACAAGTAGCAGCTATAGCTGAGAAATATAATGTTGGAATCATTTATGGAGCAAACTTCTCAATCGGTATGAACATTTACTTTCAAACTATTTCCTACTTAGCAAAAATGATGGATAAAATTCCTGATTATGATATTTATGCTTATGAAGAACATCATAATGAGAAGAAAGATAAACCTTCTGGTACAGCAAAATATATAACATCACTAATAAGAAAGGAATATTCTGACTTAAGAGATGATTTTGATTTTGAAGCAATCAGAGCTGGGAGAAAACCAGGCACTCATTTGGTTGGTTTCGACGGTGATTATGATTTTATAGAACTAAAACATTTAGCTAGAGATAGAGCAGCTTTTGTATCAGGGGCTGTTAAGTCACTTGCGTGGATTAATGGAAAGAAGGGTTTTTATAATTTCAGCGACTATTTTAGGGAGATATTTGCCTTAGATGAATAAAATTATTGAATTTACAAAAGTTACTGCTCAAGGTAATAATTATATATATCTTGATAATAGAGCTGGCAAGTATAATAACATCAACTTAAATGATTTAAGTAAATCAGTCTCTGATATAAGATTCGGAATAGGCTCAGATGGCTTAGTAGTCTATAATCAAGACCAAGAAGCAGATTGTTTCATGAGAATTTTTAATAGTGATGGTTCAGAGGCTAATATGTGTGGAAATGCCTTAAGATCAATAGCTTATCTTCTAGCTAAAGAATCTGGAAATGAGAGTATTAAGATTAACACTTTAAGTGGTATTAAACAAGCAACAGTTGATATAAATAAATCAATTGTCAAAGTTGATATGGGCTGTCCCATCATAAAAGGTGTATATAAATCATCAAGCTTGTCGGGTCATATAGTTGATATTGGCAATAAACATTTAGTAGTAAATAATCAAGAATTAGGTATGAGTCGCCAAGAGTTTCTACAAGCTGCAAAAGAATTGCAAAATTCATCAGATTTCCCAGATGGAATAAATGTCGAACTAGTTGATATTATTTCTAAAAAGAAAATCAAAGCAATAGTATATGAAAGAGGTTCAGGTTTAACTTATGCATGTGGGAGTGGGGCTACTGCTCTATTTTGGGATTCTTACCTACAAAAATTAGTTGATAAAAATGTAGTAATTGGATTAGATGGAGGAGACTTAAGAGTTTCATATCAGAAAAATAAGGTAATTTTAAAAGGTGAAGTCAGACAAGTTTGCACAGGAAACTTTTATTGGAGTGAATAATGGATAGTATTGGACAATATATTAAAAGTATAAGGGATGAGAGGAATCTATCTATAGATGAATTAGCAGAAATAACTTTAATTAAAAAAGAGTACTTAGAATTATTAGAAGAAGATCGAATAGAGGATTTAGGTGGCTTTGGAGTTGTCAAGAGTTATGCTTATACTATTGTTAGAAAATTAAATATAAATCAAGCAAAGATAATTTCAATAATCGAAAGTAAATACCCCGAATATAAGGTAAATAATTTCAAATCTCTTGAATATAAACAAGAACATAAATTCTTGATATCCTATAATTTAATTTATGCCATAATCATAATAACAGTAACTATTTTCCTAATAGGATATGTTGTTGATATGTTTAAAAATAATGAGTTCACTATCTTTAAAGCTCATAGCGAAATTAAAGAAGCAGAAGCTGAACCAGAAGCTGAAAGGATAATAATTGAATTACCACCTCCTTCAGAAAGAGGAAATTAGTGAAGAGATTAATTCCCTTATATTGGTCTAGTCTAAAGAGATTAAACAAATCATCTTGGGGGAAAAACTCAGTTTTTATGATACTGGGTATCATAATAGCTGTTAGTGCCTTAACTCTATCAATGATTCTTTTTGAGAGCTATGAAGATAGTTTAAGTAAAGCTTTTAAGGTCTCCCAACCAGATATTTCAATTATAAGTAATCAAAGTGAATTAACTTCACAGCAGGAAGCAAAACTTAAAGAAATTTTGGATGGTTATAGAGAAGATGTTTTAGCCTATACTCCTGATAGAAAAGTATCGGTGATGATAAACAACAAAGGGATTAATAAACCTGCTTATTTGCAAGGTTATCATCATGAAAATAAATCCTACAATGAATCTGTATATTCATTTGCTAGAAGAGACACTTTTGATGTGCAAGATAATGATATTATCTTAGGTCACTACTTAGCCAAAGAACTTGATGTAAAAATTGGGGACAGTATTCAGCTTGTTCTACCATCTTCTATAAGATATTCAATTTTTGGTTTAGTAAAAAAGAGTGAAAAGTTCCTTGTTAAAGATATTTATAAAACAGGTTTATACGAAGTTGATGTTGCTAGGGGAATCTTATCAAGTAAGAAGTTAGCAAGTTTAAGTGAAAAAAAGTTAGGTCAAGTTAGTTACTCACTTATTCTGTCAAAGAGGACTTCAGAGAAAAGTCGAGAAATAGCTAATAAACTGAATCTTGAATTTAGAGCTGAATTACCAATAATGTATGCTCAGGATATTTTATCTTATGATTCTGCAATCTTTTCAGCTTTGACTCTGCAGAAAATAATGATTTTTCTAATCTTGTGTATTATAGTCATAGTAGCTGGTTTTAATGTAATTTCTACAATTAGTTCAATCATAAATGAAAAGATAGAAGAAATTGGGATTTTAATGACTTTAGGACTCACTAGAAAGCAAGTAAAATTACTTTACTATATCTTCTCATTACTTTTGACTCATATAGGTATTTTTATGGGTTTGGGATTAGGTTATCTCTTAGCCTATATCTTAACTCATCAAGATTATTTCTCTTTAAAAGCAGATGTTTATTTTATCGATAAGATAATGATTAGTCCTTCCTTTGCATCCATGTTTTTAATCTATGGAACAAGTCTGCTAATTATATCTTTAACTATCTTAATTTCTTTAAGATCAATAAATAAACTACAAATCATCAATATATTAAGAAGATAAAATGGAAATTATAAAATTAAATAAGATTAGTAAGAGTTATTCAGATGCTAATCATAAACTTAGAGTTTTAAATGAAATAGACTTATCTGTACAAAAAGGCGAATTTGTTGCTATTACAGGTGCTTCAGGTTGTGGTAAAAGTACTCTTCTTCACATGATAGGCCTCTTGGATAGTCCAGATTCAGGTCAGATAATTTTGGATGGCACTATTCATAATCAAATTTCACATATGGAGTCTTTTAGAAATAAGAATATTGGCTTTATTTTTCAATTCCATTATTTGTTAGAGGACTTCACTGCTTTAGAAAATGTTGCTATACCACTTTTAGTACAAGGGATGAAGAAAAAAGAAGCTTATAAAAAAGCACAAGAATATATAGAAGCACTAGGTTTGCAAGAAAGAATGAATCATTTACCTCGACAATTGAGTGGTGGGGAAGAACAAAGAATTGCAATAGCTAGGGCTATAGTTACAAAACCTAAAATCCTTCTAGCTGACGAACCTTCAGGTAATCTTGATAATGAAACTACTAAGATTGTTATGAAAATTCTAAGAGATTTAAACAAAGATGGATTGACTGTAATATTTGTTACTCATGACTTAAGCTTAGTTTCTGAAACAGATAGGCATTATACCATAAAAGAGGGTAAATTAACCGAACTATGAGCAAGGGTAAAGTTCTACTAAAAAAGATGCCAAAAGTAAGAAAAAGACTAAAGAAGAGATATGTTATAAGCATTATACTCTTAATTTTTCTAACTATTATTCTAATCCTTACTTGGAAAAGGAATGATATTGCAAAATATCTACTAGAAAACAGGCTGTCTGCTTTAGTTGATACTGAAATTACCATGTCTAAGATTGATATTAATTCTCAAGGTATCTACTTTGATAATTTAAAAGTTGAATCAAAATCTGATTTATATTATTATCTTGATACAGCAAAACTTAATCTTGATCTTAATTATTCTTCCTTATTTTCTCGGTCTAATTGGCTTATAGAAGTTGTAGATTCTCTCTATATAGAAAAACCAATAATTAAATACACACAAAAGTTTCTTGATAACAATGAAGAAACTACTAATCTTAAAGAAGAAGAAAAAGACGACTCAGATAAATCAAATCCTTTTGATATAAGACATTATGTAAGAAAGGTGAACATAGAAGAAGCTGAACTAGAAGCTGAAGTTGTATATCATGAGTATTTTGGAATTAGGGATAATTTTTCTCAAGCAAATATTACTTTTGATAATAAGCGAGCTGAAACTCTTCAAGCGAGAATGTTAGATAACAGAGATAGGAATTTTGATTTAGCTCTAGAGTTTGCAGATTCTGGATTAAAGTCAATATCACTAGATTTATCTGGTTATAATCCTGACTCTTTATATGTGCCGGTTGCAGAAGATATTGAATTAGATTTACAGGGTAGAGCTAAACTTGATTTTGATAGCCCCCAAGGTTTGTATATGGCTTTAGATTTAAAAAGCCAAGAAGCTAGGGCTAATCTCTTTGATATGGAGCTTGCTTTAGGTGATTTAATCATTATCGGAGATAGTAAAGATTTGTATATCAAGCCTACTACAAGTAGCTTTATGAATATACCCGTACTTGTTCAAGGAAATCTAATAAATTTATTTGATAAACTAGAGATTGAAGCCAGAGCTGATATAATTAATTATCAAATTGGAAAAACATACAATTTTATGAAGGGTATTGTTAATGCTAAAGTAGATGTAAGTGGTTTTGCTTCTGACTTGTTAATCAGAGGAAAAGTGAAGTCTGATTCTTTAGATTTTAACTCTCTTGCTTTAACAAATATTGATGCAACTTTAGATTATCAAGACCAATTAGAATTATATCTATTAAATACAGAACTTGATCAGAATGTTATTAAAGGGCATGGTGTTTTACATCAGAACTTTATTACAGCAGATTTAAAGATTAAGAATAAAGAAGATAGTAATATCACTCTTCAGGGTGATTTACTAACTAAAGGCATTATCATTGAAGGTGATTCTTATTTTAGACTTGCTGTTTCGGATTTCACGATTGGTTATAATGAAGCTCTTTTACCCCCAGTATCTGGTCTAATATCTCTTGATAAAGACATGCTAACTGGTAATTTAGAAAATGAAAATCTAAAAATGAAAGTTGAAACAGATTTGGCCTTAACTGATTCTCAGGCTGAGATTTCATTCCTAGATTTTCAGGCTCATTCTTCCTATACAACCCTTAAAGATGAAGAACTAGCTAAGCTAAACCCACTTCTCAATGGTAAAATCTCTATATTAAAAGATAATATGATGTTAGAAGCAGGGGTGGATATTGATATTACTGCAATGAATGATAATATCTATATACCGCTAAACACAGATGTCAAATGGGATTTGAATAAAAATGAACTAGATATAAGTAATAATACAATTCAAGGTAAAATATATAATAGCCCCTTGGAAATATTGGCAAAGATTGATATTAATAAATTCGATGAACTAAATGCTGATGTTCGAATCAATAATGATATTATTATCAAGGGGAGGGACCTTCTTAATCCAAGTAGAGCCTTGAAACTTGAACTTAATCAATTATCTCTCCAAGAGATTAAAAGCTTTTTACCACATGATTTGACTAAGAAATATCCAAATGGCTTTGTTACTCTAAATATTGATTATTTCTGGACGAATGAACTAGTGAAAGGTGATATCAATATAACAGGTATAGAAGTTGCAGGTTTTTCTGGATATGGATTGAAAAGCTCATTTAAAGGTATTCCTGAAAGTATAGTAATAAATGAAATTTTGGTATATAATGAAAGACAAATATTAATCTCAGCTTCAGGTTCAGTAGAAACTGGGGATGGAATTCAAGCGAATATAGATGCTCTTATTAATGAAATTGATTTTAAAGATTATCAGAATATTATTCCATTAGAAGGTTTCGTAAATGGAGACCTAACTTTTAGATACGATTCCCGAGATGAAGAAAAATATAGAATTAGATTAAAGGGGGTTGGTTCAGACTTTCAGATAGAGGATTTCACTTTAAATGATGTCTATTTTAATCTTCTCTATCTACCTCAAAAAATCCATGTAGATAATTTATATCTTAATTCTCATAATTATGCTGATGTTAATGTTATTGGTGATTTCTCCTATGATCTCTTTAAAAATGAATTCATTCCTTCCGAAGAAAGATTATATGTAAAATTGGATGCCGACATTTATAATATATTGAATAAATTATCTCCTGAATTATTGGAAACTGGAGAATTTAATCTAGCAAGTGAATTGATAGTTGGAGTAAATGAAGAAGGACTTCAAGTCCACGAGGGTTATATTAATACTCAAGATTCTTTTCTCAAGATTGTTGGACAAACAGAAGTAATTGAAGATATAGATATTACAGCTGAATTCAAAGAAAATCAATTAGAACTAGATAGATTTAAGCTAAAATTGGGAGATGGATTTCTAACATTGGCTAATGAAATTTCTGAAGATAATGATAACTTCTTCATTGGAAACCTTATATTAGGGCAGTTTAAGTTATATACTTCGCAAAAAGGAATACTTGCTCATATCCCTCAATATATGCCAGCTAATGAGTCTGCTTTGATTAAAATATCAGGTTTAACTAGCGATTTTGCTACGATAAAAGGTCCTTTTGATGACATGAAGATAGATGTAGAAGTAAATGTTTCTAATGCTTCAATCATCTATCCTCCTAATACTGAGAACCTTTTATCAATAATCACCTCAGCTTCACAAAGTACATTCTCTAAAAAAGAAAAGAAAGCTGAAGAGGAAAAAAAGACTTCTAATCCTCTTCCTTTTATCTTAGAATCTAGACTAGTGGTAGGAGAAAATATGAAATATGTTACTTATCCTACTGATATTTCTGTGACACCAAATAGTTATCTTAATTTAGAATACAAGAATAATGAATGGTCTGTTCCTGATGCTAGATTTGTGGCTGAAGAGGGTACTATAACTTTCCTAGATACAGATTTTGAAGTTAATTTAGTAGAAATTCTGATAAACGAAATCGATTTTTCTATCAATGGTACTTTTATTAAAAAAGTTCAAGATGGCTCAACAGTTACTTTACAAGTTTCTAATGGGCAAAGTAATCAGCTGGGTATTGATGATTTAGTTTTGACCTTAGCTAGTGATAATCCAGATGATAAAACTCAAGCCCAGGCAATTAATAGATTAAGGAAATCAGATAGCTCCTTTGATGTAGAACAAGAAGATCAAAATGCCCTGCAAAATGAAACTATTCTAATGCTAGGCTCTAATGTAGATAATACTTTTATTAATAGTTTCTTAAGACCAGTTGAAACATTTTTTAGAAGAAGACTTGCTTTAGATTACTTTTATATTAAACCTGGTTTTGTTAAGAATATGGTAAATAACTATGTTATAAATGATTCCAATCCTGAATTAACTACAAATCAAAGTCAAGATGTATCAGATTCAGAATTAGCTCAGTTCTCTTCATCTATATTATTGAATAATCTAACAATTAATTTCGGAAGACCTATCTATAAGAGATTGTATTTCAACTATGAAGGATTCTTCCAGGAGATAACAGACTTGAATAGAAAAACAAAAATTATCTATGACCAAGATTTTCAGATAAGGACTAATATTAATTTCAAAACTAAGATGTCTTATACATATAAGTATAGACCAAGTGGTGATAATTCTCATGAGATAATGTTATTTCATAGTATTAACTTTTAAGACTTATGAATATAATTAAATTTACTTATCAACCACCAATATCGGGAGACTTTGAAGTATTCTTAGTCGGAGACTTTAATAATTGGAATGATAAATCTCATCCAATGAAAGAAGAGGGAGGAGTTTATAGACTTGATATATCCCTTGAACCAGGTCGTTATCATTATTATTTTCTTTGTAATGATAAGCTTATCTTAGATCCTGATACTGCAACAGAAATCCTAGATAACAAACTCTACTCTGTTATTGAAGTATTAGCAGAAGAAGACTTTATATTTCTTGTACCTTTTAAAATTCCCAATAATAATCAGTTCAGTGAAGTTTCAATTGTAGGTGATTTTAATGGTTGGCTACCTAATGTGAATAAGCTAATCGCTGAAAATAAATACTTGAAAACTTGTCTTTTTTTAGACAAAGGTCAGTATCAATATAAGTTTCTGGCAAATGGGGATAGATGGTTTAATCAAAGTGAAATTGATAGAAATAAAATTATAAAAGTTAATAAAAAACTATCCCCTAATTCTGTTATAAAAACCAGGATTAATGATTATCTATCCATTAATAAACTCCTTTTAAAGTCTATTTCAACTAATAAGCTAGTCTTTAAAAATGATATAATAAAGTTTTATAGATATTCTAATAATCTTTTTGAATGCATGGTAATTATTCCTAACTTTCCTCAAGCAAACATCACTCTTTACTTAAACAGCAAAGCATATAAAATGAATTTTATTGCTTCAAGTAATTATAATACCTCTTATCATCAAATTATCGAAATTCAGGAACCTGATAAATTATATAATCTTCAATTGCAAATTAAGCTGAATGATATTTTATTATATGCAAATTTCAAGGAAATGTCTAATCAACAAAATCTGACTTCTTTATTTGTTCCTAATGCTTTTGATATTTTTCATCTTGATTTAACTTTATCTAAGAGAATTATTTATCAGATAATGCCAGACCGTTTTGCTAATGGAAACCTAGCAATAAATCCAAATTTTGAGGAAGAATACTATTTGTCCTCTAGTATAGAACCAGAAAAAGCTAGCATGGAAAAGAATCAAGAATACTATCATTTAGCCAAATGGGAAGATATTGATATTCTAAGGAAAAACCCCTATTCTGCTAATAATGACCCAGATTGGTTTGCCTTCTATGGTGGTGATTTAAAAGGTATAAAAGATAAAATTCCTTACTTGAAAGACTTAGGAATATCTTTAATATATTTAAATCCTATTTTTAGGAGTAAATCTCCTCATAGGTATGATACCATAGATTTTAGAGAGATTGACCATCATTTAGGAGATAAAAAGCTATTCAGGGATTTAATTTCTGACCTTCATAAGAATAACATCAAGGTAATTCTTGATATTGCTTTAAATCATTGTGGTATAGATTTCTTTGCTTTTAAGGATTGTTTAGAAAATGGGAATAAATCAGATTACTGGACCTGGTTTGATTGGTATAAATGGCCTCTGCCAAACAAAATAGATGCAAACTTTTCAGCTGAAGATTATTATCAATGCTGGTGGGGAGTGAAAGATTTACCAGAATTTAATTATGACTTAGCTAGAGGTCCCAAAGATGAGAATAAAATTGCCGATATTGAGCTAGCTCAAGTAAATGTTCCTTTAGTAAATTATCTTTTGGAATCAATGAAAATGTGGATTGATGAATATGATATAGACGGCTTCAGACTTGATGTTCCAGAAGAAGTTCCTTTCTGGTTTTGGCAGTTATTTAGGGCTAGCTTAAAGAGAATAAAGGAAGATATCTATTTAGTTGGAGAGATTTGGAATGACCCAAAAGACTGGTTACAAGGAAAATACTTTGATGGCATAATGAATTACCATAATTTTAAAGACCCAGCTATTGACTACTTTCTAACTAATAAGATATCTTTACATGATTTTATCAACAAGTTGTCTCAAGGCTTAATCCACTTACCCTGGTCAGCAAGTAAAATTCAAATGAATCTACTTGGAAGTCATGATACTATCAGACTAAGAAGTCTAGCAAATGACAATCTTGATAAAGTGCATTTAACTTTGATTTTCCAGTTCACTTATGTTGGAATACCTCATATATATTACGGTGATGAAATTTTCTTAGCTGGTAACAAAGATCCAGATAATAGAAGGCCTTTTCCCTGGGATTATGCCAAAGATAGTACTTCAATTGATTTGCTAAACTTCTATAAGACTTTAATAAATATGAGAAAAAGTTATCAGCTTTTATCAGAAGGATACCTAAACTTTATCGGTCATGATAAACTACTAATCTATAAAAGATTGAATCCAAAAGTCAGTGATGAAATAATCATCATTATTAACAATAGTGGTAAAAGTCTAGATATAAGCCAATTTATCAGTAGATATCCTAAAGCCATACTCAAGAGTATGACAGGTAATATAATAAATCAATATGGTTATTATATTGGGGAAAGTAAATAATTTCCTTCCAGCTCAATAACTGGGAACGCGGATGACCACATCCGCTTTTGGCTTTTGGTAAAGCCAAGTTATAGCAAGGTAATTTTTCCAAATTACCTTGCTAATGCTCCCTCTTTTTCTTGAGAATAAGATGCCGTGAAGAGTATTTTAACAAGTAGTTCGGGCAGGATGCCTAAGTTCCCAGTTAGAGTGGTGGTCGTGTAGACTGTAGTTCGGGCAGGATGCCCGAGTTCCGAGTTAGAGGGGTGGTCGTGTAGACCGGGGAGAGTATTTGTCGGACGGTTTTTCTTCCGAAGCTTTCTACTACGCTTAAGCTATGTAGAATGTATTAGCGAAGGGAGATGGAGATTTTCTCCACCTAGAAAATAATAGTTTGAAATTCTAGCTATCCAATTATTTTATCTAAAAAGGTGGAGGATATTATGATTATTAAAAGAATTAAAGTAAACACTAGCTCCAAAATTGATATGATAGAGATTACTAAAATAGTTCAAGAATTACTTGAAGATTCTCCTCATCATAATGGACTTGTCAATATTTACATTCCTCATACAACAGCAGGGGTTACTATTAATGAAGCAGCAGACCCAGACGTAGTCTATGATTTAAAATTTGCTTTTAAGAGGATTAGTCCAAAGCTAAGAGAGTATCTTCATCAGGAAGGAAACTCTGATGCTCATTTTCTATCAAGTATTGTTGGAGCGTCTATCAATATCCCTTATGAAGCTAATGAACTTCTCCTAGGAACATGGCAGGGAATATATTTTTGTGAGTTTGATGGCCCAAGGCAGAGAGAGATTATTATTTCTTTTTAACCCAGATGGTGCAATAGAGCTTTAGTAATACTTCGCTAAAGCTACGTATCACAGGTGAAGAGTGCATATTCTTTTAGCAAAATCCCCTTCTTTGAGGGGGATACAGGGGGTGATTCCTTAACTACGCATAATATATATATATATTCGGATGAATTATGTAAGTTACTTTTGCAATGAGTCTTCGCTATAGCTACGCCCTCACAAGAATAATATAGTGCTATTTTCAAAGTTCTAATGCATTATTTGGGTTTAACCCAAATAGTGATATTCTTAAAGGTCTATTTCATAGTTTGGGTTAATGGGTTAAAAGCTAGAGGGAAAATTAATTTTCACTAAGTTCAGTAACCATAAAGTTTATTTCAAGGGCTTCCTTTAATTTGTTTCCTAAGAAATCCTGTGTTTCTTCTTTGAGAGTAAAGGTGTAACTATTAAAGTTCTTTAGTTTATTCTTAGGTATTATATTAGCAATAAAGGAATTGCTAGCTATGATATCAAAGTCTATTTCTTTATTAGTTTCATTTTCTTTTAAGGAAGCTTTGATGTCTTTACTCAAAACTATTTTATTAAATCTAAGGCTAATTTGAGGTTTACTATCTGTTACAGTAGAACCATTCTTGGGGGTAAATTCGGTTAGCTCTAATGCAAGACTATCAATTTTAGTGGAACCTTTAAAGTTTATTCTTGAAACTTGTGTAAGATTTTCATTTTTATCTCTTAGACCAAAAATGGAAACTCTGTACTCAAGGGTATCTTGCACAGGAGTGATAATGTATAATTTATCATTTTCTAGGATACTGCTGGTATAAGGAAAACTAGTAGAATCTGCTTCATTTCTAACTGATAAAGAATCCCATTTGATTAGTTCTTCAGAAAGGCTTATTTCAACTAAACTATTATTAATAGCAGAAGCTCTTTGACTTAGGACTCTTGAAGTATCAGCATAGCTAAGTAAGATATCCACCTTTGCAGTTTTTAAAGAATCAATATTTTTCTCGAAATACGGCTCTTTTTCAATATCATATCTACCATTATTATTTTTATCAATATAGGATCTAAGAATATATGGTCTGTATTCCAAACCATCTATATCATAATAGTCATTGGTGAAATTCCTGACAAAAACAGTAACTGAGTCTTGGTCTAGAAGAATAAATTTCTTTTCTAATGCCTTATCTTCTTCTTCAGTATATATTATATCTCCAAATAGTCGTGAATCTTGTAATTTTCCATTAGAATAGGTATATGTAATATTATTCTCAAGTAGATTGTTTCGAGTATCTTTGAGAATGCTTGAAATTGTTAAGAAATAGTTTCTATCTGGTAAAAGTTGTTCCTTGATTAATAAAGTAATCACATTATCATCAGTTTTAACATCAAAAGATTCGAGCGGTGGATAGAATCTGAATGCAGATAGTGATGAAGCCTTATCAACTTCTTTATTGAAGGTAATTTCAATTTCTTTGTCTGATAATGAACCATAATGATCAGGGAAAATTGAGACAATCTTCAAAGCTTCTTTATCTTGAGGTCCTCCAGTAGGACTTTTAGCTTTTCCGCAGCCAAAAATTATTATACTTGAGAGTAATAGTAGACTAAAAACCTTGTTCATTTAGCCACTCTTGGGAGATTTTAGACTTGGTAGAATGTTCAGCAATCTGTTTACTTCTCAGAACATATTTGCCGATAATATCGAACTCTAGGTTAACACTTTCTCCAACTTTGAGATTAGAAAGATTTGTAAGGTCTTCTGTTAGACTTATAAGGGCTACTTGGAATGAGCAATTATCTAATCTAGCAAGGGTTAAACTTACCCCATTAATAGCTATCGAACCCTGGGCTACTACTAAATCAGCATATTGTTTGGGTAAGTCAATTTCTAGATATTTAGTCTTATTTAGATCTTTAACAGCTAAAACTCTTGATGTCGTATCTACATGCCCTTGAACAATATGCCCATCTAATCTACTAGATAGCTTCATAGCTCTCTCTAAATTGATTTTGCTTCCTATAGCCCAAGTCTTAGCTGTAGTTTTCGAAATAGTCTCATTCATAGCTTCTATAATTATAGACTTATCACTAAAACTTACAAGTGTTAAACAAATACCATTACAAGCTACAGAATCACCAATTTTCAAACTATCATTTATCTGATAGCATTCAATTGTATAATTTCTCTTACCACCACAATTATCTATTTGGGAAACTCTACCTATCTCTTCAATAATTCCTGTGAACATTTACCCTACTACTTCATATTAAATCTATGCTTTAAAGCGTTTGCTATTGTAATTTTATTAGAATATTCCAAATCTCCACCAAAAGGCAATCCTGTTGATAATCTGGAAATCTTTCCCTGCCAATCTTTTATTCTATCTGCAATGTAAGAGATAGTTGTTTCTCCCTCTACTGATGGACTTAAAGCAATAATTACTTCTTCAACATCATAATCATAAATTCTTGCTAGTAGTTGGTCAATGTGAATTTCTTCGGGGCCAATACCATCAATTGGAGATAGTAAATTGCCTAAAACAAAGTACTTACCATAAAATTCTCCAGTAGATTCTAACATAAATACATCTGCAGTATGTTCAACAATACAGAGTTGTTTGTCATTTCTCTTAAGATCATTGCAAAATCTACAGGGATTCTCATCTGTGAGCATATTACAAATATCGCAATTAGTAATCTTAGCAACTGCTTCTAAAATAGAATTACCTAATTGTTGAGAATTTACTTTATCCTGGGATAAGATATGAAGAGCCAGGCGTTGGGCACTCTTTTCGCCAATACCTGGCAAAGTTTTCAAAGAATCTTTTAGGTCTTCAATAGCTTTTATCATTATGTTTTAATTAGAATAAACCAGGTATTTTCATGCCACCTGTAACATCTGACATTGAAGATTCATTATTCTTACTTACTTGTTCAAAACCATCTTTTAAGGCTGCTAATATTAAATCTTCTAACATTTCAACATCATCAGGATCAATGACTTCTGGATCGATGTTTATTGACTTAACTTCGTATTTACCATTCATTTCAATCTTAACCATGCCACCACCTGAGCTAGCATTGAATATTTTATTTTCCATCTCTTCTTGAGCTTTTAATAAATCTTTTTGCATTTTTTGAGCTTTTTTCATAAGCTGTTTCATATTTCCACCTGGGAACATAAGCGACTCCTTAGAATTTTTTTTACAAATTAAATTAAGACTAAATTCAAGTCAATTGAAAAATCAAACAGCTGCTTATACTGTTATCTCAAATAATCCTCAATGGTGTAGTAGAGCTTTAGTAATACTTCGCTAAAGCTTCGTATCACAGGTGAAGAATGCAGATTATTTTAGATAAGAAACTTCCATAAATTCTAAAGGAAGATGCTTGCTTGATTGTTAGTCTCTCAATAAAAATCCAATGGTTTATTGAGAGACTAACAATCAAAGAATCTTTATGATTGGGCTTGCCAATGGAATAGGGACTTTTGACAAGATCCCTTCCAAGCAAAGTCACATGGCATGGGCTGAGGAATTCCAATCTCCAGCTTTCTTGCTTAACGACAAAAAAGCGGGTATTGCACCCGCTTTAATTTATTTTATCAATTTTCAAGCTTTAAACATCAAATTCTTTAATATTATCAGCAACTATTAATTCAGCTTCAGTGTGCTTAAGCACTTCCTCAACAGTTAATCCAGCAGCAATTTCTTCAAGTACTGCCCCTTTGTCTGTAATTCTAATCAAAGCCATATCTGTAACAATAAGAGTTACTTTTCCCTTAGCTGTCAGTGGTAAGGTGCATTCCTTAAGAATCTTAGAATTACCATGTTTGTCACAATGTTCCATAGCAACAACCACATTTTTAGCCCCAGTAACTAAATCCATAGCACCACCCATACCAGGAACCATTTTACCTGGTATCATCCAGTTAGCTAAGTTACCCTTGCCATCAACTTGCAAGGCACCTAGAACAGTCATATTAAGATGTCCACCTCTGATAATAGCAAAGGAAGTAGCTGAATCAAAATATGAAGCACCAGGGAGGGCAGTTATATGTCCTCCACCTGCATTGATTAATTCTTCGTCTTGATTATCTGGAGATGGAGCAGGACCAACACCCATAATGCCATTTTCACTTTGGAAATGAACTGTAATACCTTCAGGAATATAATTAGCTACAAGTGTAGGGAGTCCAATACCTAAATTAACAAAGTCACCATCATGAAGTTCTTGGGCAATTCTGTTAGCTATAAGAGCTCTTTTATATTGTTTATCATTTCTATCCATTATGCCTCCCTTATTACAATGTAGTCAACGAAAACACCAGGTGTAACAACTGCTTCAGGGTCTATTTGACCAACCTCAACAAGCTCATCAACTTCAGCAATAGTAATTTTACCTGCCATAGCCATATTAGGATTGCTATTACGAGCTGTTTTATTATAGGTTAGATTACCAAGTTTATCTGCCTTATGAGCTCTGATCAAAGCATAATCTGCATGGATTGGTTTTTCTAAAATATAGAGTTTACCGTCAGATTCAATAACAGCCTTACCTTCTTGAGCTAAAGTACCAAGACCTGTCTGAGTGAGAATACCACCTAAACCAGCTCCAGCAGCTCTTACTCTTTCCATCAATGTTCCTTGTGGAACTAATTCAATTTGCATAAGACCTGAATTCATTTGAGCTTGGATTTCTCTATTTGTTCCTAAATGGGATACTTGAGCAGATTTTAATTGTTTATTTGCAACTAATTTGCCGATTCCTCTATTTTCATAGTCTGAGGCAATAACTATTGCATGTAAATCTTTAACATTTGTTTTTACTAGTTCATCAATAATTGATTCGGGTGCACCTACAGCTAAGAATCCACCAATCATTAGTCTATCATTGGGTTTAATCATCTCAGCAGCTTGTTTAGAAGTAATAACTTTTGCCATTTTGACTCCTATTATTATGATTTTTTGCAAGCTAATTATTTAAAGCTTATTTAGTCAATGAAAATCTTGTTTTTGAGTCCTATAAGCTAGGGCACTTGAATAAAAAAAACTTTATGAAAGCAAGATTTCTGTTATCTACAAAGATGTCGCTCCCCTGGAGCTTTTAAGGTTTTTGTGATATTTTAAACTACAAAGATGTCGCTCCTAGCGGAGCTTTTAAGGTTTTTGTGATATTTTAAACTACAAAGATGTCGCTCCTAGCGGAGCTTTTATAGATTTAATGACAAAAAAACTAAGAGGGCAATATTATAGACTTGTTTCAGAATAAGCAATTGGAACAAGTGGCTTGATGGTTGAACAGTTCCTATTTTACTGAGAGAAAATAAAAAAATATTTTCTATTGACTTTTATTTAAGTTCACTTATAATGACATAAAATAATAGTTATTTACTTTAGGAGCAGAGTAATGTTTAAATTTGTGAAAAAGCTGAAAGATAAATTAGCTACTACTAAAAATAATTTCATAGGTAAAATTGCCGAAGCAGTAAAGCTTAGAGGCGTAGTTGATGAAGAACTTTTAGAACAGTTAGAAGAGATTTTACTCCAGGGTGATACTGGGGTAGAGATGACCACAAAAATTATTGATAAACTACGTGATGAAATAAGAATAAATAAAATAAAAGAAACTGAACAAGTTCAAGAGATTATCAAAGATATAATGACTCAAGAATTGATGTCTGATTATCAAGAGAATGAAGAAGTCTTTGTAATGACTGATAAAAAGCCATACATTATACTATTTATTGGTGTTAATGGAGTAGGTAAAACCACAACTATTGGAAAACTTGCTAAAAGATTTCACGATGAAGGGAAGTCTGTGTTAATGATTGCTGGTGATACTTTTAGAGCAGCAGCTGTTGAACAACTAACTATTTGGTCAGATAGAGCAGATGTGGATATTGTCAAACAAGATCAAGGTGCAGACCCTTCAGCAGTTGTTTTTGATGGAATTAAATCAGCAATAGCAAAAAATAAAGATGTGGTAATGATAGATACTGCTGGTAGACAGCACAACAGGGCTAACTTAATGAAAGAGTTAGATAAAATATATAGAACAATTCAAAAGGTTTCCCCAGATGGACCTCATGAAGTATTTTTGGTCTTAGATTCTACTACAGGACAGAATGCTGTTAACCAAGCTAAAACTTTCAATGGAATTGTTCCTCTTACAGGTTTAGTATTGACAAAACTCGATGGAACTGCCAAAGGTGGTATAATTTTAAATATTAAAAAAGTTTTAAATGTTCCCGTAAAACTAATCGGTGTTGGTGAGGGAATTGAGGACTTACAAGATTTTGATGCTAAAGAATTTGTGGAAGCAATGTTTACTTAGGTTTAGAGATGGAAAAGAAAAATATTGAACCCAAAAACTATGAATCAGCTGTGAAAGAGTTGAATGAAATAGTAGTTAAACTTGAAGAAGCAGAAATATCATTAGAAAAGATGATGGAACTCTATGAAAGAGGGAAATACTTATTAGCTTTTTGTGAAAAGCAATTAAATAAATTTGAAGAAAAAATACAAGTAATTAACCGAAAGAACCAGGAGAAGTAATTAAATGTCTAATCAAAAGTCAATGATGATTAAAAGAGATATTAGAGAAAAGAGAGAAATAGTAAATATTGTTTTAGACAGGTTTTTGCCGAGAAAAGATGAATACCCTAAGCAAATACATAAAGCAATTAGACATACATTGTTTGCTGGTGGAAAGAGAATTAGACCATACTTAACTCTTTCTATATACTCTCTTTTCGATACTGATTATTCAAAAGTCAAGTATTTAGCAGGTGCTATTGAACTTTTACATACATATACTCTAATACATGATGATTTACCTGAGATAGATAATGATGATATGCGTCGTGGAAAACAATCATGTCATGTAGTTTATGGCTCAGATATCGCCTTGTTAGCTGGTGATGCTCTCTTAGTATCAGCTTTTGATTTGTTAGCTAATTCTCCTTTCAGTGATGAAGAAAAACTTATGTATATTAAAGAATTAGCTGTGACTGCTGGTTCAGATGGGATTATTTCCGGACAGATGAACGATATTGCTTATGAAAATAAGAAGACAACTAAGAAAACTTTAGAATATATTCATGAGAATAAAACAGCTAAATTACTTAACTTAGCAGTTAGATTTGGTTGCTTAGCAGCTAATGCTCCCCAGGAAGATATTGAAAGATTAGATAAGTATGCTTCCAAAATTGGTTTAGCTTTTCAAATTGTTGATGATATATTAGATATCGAGGGTAATTCAGCTATACTCGGAAAGACAATTGGCAAAGATGCAGAAGTACAAAAAGCTACCTTCCCTGCAGTTTATGGATTAGATAAATCTCATGAAATGGCAGAGAAACTCATTACTAGTGCTAAGAAAATTCTTTCCCACTATGGAGATAAAGCTGAAAAATTAGAATTATTGACTGACTTCATTCTAACAAGAAAATTCTAATGATAATCCAAATTAAAAAGCTAAATGAAAAAGCCTTACTGCCTAAGAGATATTCGGAACATGCAGCAGGCTATGATATCTGTGCTTGCTTAGATAAAGATATGACTCTGGCACCTAAGAGTATAGCTCTTATTCCAACAGGGTTGGCTATTGCTATTGATGAAGGTTATGAAGTTCAAGTTAGACCAAGAAGTGGTTTAGCCCTTAAGCACCAAATAGGTGTTTTGAATTCCCCAGGAACTATTGACCCTGATTATAGAGGCGAGGTTAAGGTAATTCTTTATAACTTTTCAGATGAAAACTTTACTATCAGCAATAAGATGCGAATAGCTCAAATAGTTGTTAGTAAGTATGAAAGTCCCGATTGGGTGCTTGTTGAAGAATTATCAGAGACTGGGCGCGGTCAGGGTGGTTTTGGACATACAAAACTATAACCTTTGATAGACTTACATAAGATTCTGCAAGGAAAGGGATGATTAAAATGCTTCAATCATACTAATGTAGAAGTATATTATAAATTGGCGAGAAAATTAATAAAATTAATATAGAGGATAAAATGGAGAAGCAGGAATTATTAAAGGAAATTGATAGATTAAAGAAAGAAAAAAATGTTGTGATATTGGCTCATAACTATGTAACTTTAGATGTTCAAGATATTGCTGATTTTGTGGGTGATTCTTTGCAGTTATCTATTGAAGCTAGTAAAGTTAAAGCTGATATAATTCTTTTTTGTGGTGTGAAGTTTATGGCAGAGACAGCCAAGATTCTCTCACCTAAGACTAAGGTACTTCTTCCAGTAGAAGATGCTGGATGCCCTATGGCTGAGATGATTACTAGAGAACAGCTAAAGCAGTTCAAAAATAATCATCCTAATGCAATTGTTATGTGTTATGTAAATTCAACTGCAGAAGTTAAAGCGGAAAGTGATATTTGCTGTACCTCATCAAATGCAGTGAAAATAATCGAATCTTTCCCAAAAGATCAAAAAATTCTTTTTGTACCAGATCAGAATTTGGGAACTTATGCAGCTCATCAAACTAAAAGACATATTATAGTTTGGGATGGCTACTGTCCTGTTCATCATATAAAAATGACCAAGCAGGATGTTCTTAATGCAAAAAGAGAGTATCCTAAACACAAATTATTAGTACACCCTGAATGCCCAACAGAAATAGTAAAATATGCTGATCTTGTAGCTTCAACAAAAGGCATGGCTGATTATGCTAAAGAACATGATAATTTAATTATTGGAACAGAAGTTGGCTTATACGAACAAATTAAAAGAGATAATCCTGATAAATCAATTGTTCCATTAGCAAACAAGGCCATATGTGTGAATATGAAAAAAATACATCTTGAGGATGTATTAACAAGCTTGCAGAAGGAAGAATTTGAAATCGTGCTTCCTAATGACTTAGCTAAAGAAGCAAAAAAGAGTATTGATGCAATGTTAAAACTATCTTAACATATAATAAATATGCTTATTGATAGTTTTTGGCTTGAAGTTAATGGTTCAAGAGTTATCTTGCCTGATGGAACAATGATGTTTCAGCATAAAGAAGGACAGAGAATATCTACTGATAATGAGCTTTTTAATCAGATTCTGATAAATAGATTAAGCCCAAAGAATGAACAAAAATTACACGTTCTAGAATTGGGATTAGGTAGTGGCATAAATACAATAATGCTAAAGAAAAGATTTCCTTCTTGGGCTTTTACAGGAATCGAGATTGATTTAGAGCAGGTCCTTTTAGCACAATATAACTGCAATTTGCTCAAGCTAAAAATTGATGTTATTCAGGAAGATTTGAGAAAATATACTAGTCAGAATAAATACGACTTGATAATCGCAAATCCTCCTTATGTTAAAATGGGGCAAGGAAGAATGAGTCCAGTAGCAAGAAGAAACCAGGCTAAGTTTGAAGTAACTTGCACTATGGAAGATGTCTTTGCTTGTGTGGAAAGAAATATTAATGATAGGGGCCAAGCATGGTTACTTTATGCAAGTGATAGGGAAGAGGATTTAAAAGCTTACTTAGAAAATAAAAAGATAAAATTGATAGAACAGATTAAAATTAACCAGATTATAATTAGTGGATTTGAATATGTTGCAAGTAAATGATTTAGAAGTAATTAGTAATAAGAGAGTAGTCTTACGCCTTCCGGAAATGTTGCTACCTGATGCTACTATAAATGCTTTAGTAGGTCCAGAGTTTGCAGGAAAAAGCTTATTAGCTAGAACACTTCATGGTCTCTATAGAGATTATAGGGGGCTAATCGATTTCCAGAATATTGATAAAATGAGAATTGATACTTATCTATTAACAAATGAAGTACATCTATTATCAGAGAAAAGCATAAATGAAAATATTTTCTTTAGTGGAAAACTCAAAAGAGAGTCAATTCTCGATTATGCAATGCTAGCTGAATTAGAAAATGATCTTGAAAGATTAGTTTCAGAGCTAGCTTTAAGAAAGAAAAAACTACTTGAGTTAGCCATTGCCTGTGGTATGTATCCAAGTCTTCTTATTATAGATGATTTTGATCAATGTTTCACAAAAGATGACTTAACTTTGGTTGGCAAAATCTTATCAAAATATAAGAGTGATGGGGGAACAGTTTTGCTAACTTCTAGATTAAGAATCCCAGAAATGGATTTTACATACATCATAGATGAAGAAGGAGTTGTTCAAATATGAAAAAGAGATTCCTTCTCCTAAACATAATAATAATTGTCATTATACTTATCTTTAATTTCGCTTATCAGAATTATCTTGATATTAGAAGTCAGGCATTTGGGCAAGCAGCTTACAAAATCTTATCAGACCATGAGCAAGTTCTAATAAATGACTTATCTACTTTAGAATTTTCTATATATAGCACTCAGACAAGTGAATTAAATCAAGTGAGAAATGATATCATGACTCAGTATTCTGAAGCAGATTTCAGAAGTATAACTGTTCAACCTCAAGCTTCATTTATTGACACTCTTCTGTTTGATAGTAAATTGAAAGATTTTATGAATAATTCTAGCTTAAATAAATCAAATAAATCTCTGCTTAGCAAAATGAAACTTTATTTACCTAATGAACTGCTTATATCATTTTCACCTGAATTAAAAACTATAGATCAGATTATTTCTATTCAAGACTATTTGCAAGAAAATGATTATGTCTTTTTAGAAAGCGATAAAATACCCTCGGTAAAATCTAATATTAAACATTACTATTTTAATAAAGAAAAATTTTCTTCTTTAATGAATGATTTTAAAATCTTATTAGAAAAGAAAGAAGATTATAGAAATAGAAACCAGTTTCAAAACTATTTTGAGGCTATAAATCTTTTTATAATACTTCTTATCTTAACACTCTTCATTCAACTAGTAGATTATTACTTGAAGAATAAATATCTTGAGAGAATAAACTTCCTATTAAAAGGTCATATTTCTCCCAGAAAATATCATAATAAACTATTCTGGAATAAATCTATTGCTCTATTCATTTTACTTGTTGTTCATGGACTTTATTTAGTTCCCCAAGTAAAAAATGTTTTGCAAACTGATATTGATATAAAAAATTCAATTTGTAGTGTTTTCTTGCTTCTGCTAAATATTACACTATTCAGTATAAAAAAAGAAAGGATTGAAATTTAAATGAAACATATACCTAATATATTAACCATGTTGAGGGTGATAATAATTCCCTTCTTCATCTATTACTTTACTCAAAATGAACTTATGCTAGCCTTCACTTTATTCATAATAGCCTCTGTTACTGATTATTTCGATGGCTATTTGGCTAGAAAATTCCAAGTAATATCTAACTTTGGTAAGATTATGGACCCCTTAGCTGATAAGCTTCTTGTTCTTTCTGCTCTTGCCTTGCTAACTTTTGGTAAACATGGCTACCTCTCAATTTGGATTTTCATAATTATTGCTGGAAGAGAACTAATGATTACAATTTTGAGAGATATTTATAAGAAAAAGAAAATTTACTTAGCAGCTAATTACTGGGGGAAAATTAAAACTGTTACCCAAATGGTAGGCTTAACTTTATCACTTTTTCTCTTAGGATTAAACTTCAACCTAAGTGAATATTCTCTCTACTTAAATATATATTTCTGGCTAGTAGCTCTTGTAACAATACTTTCAGGGGCATCATATTTTAAAAACATAAAGGAAATTTTTGCGTGAAGCATATAATCTATATTTTGCTATTATCTTGTGTTTTGATTTCTTGTAATAAGGCTGAAGATACTTATATGCCTATGACAGAATTCACTGATAACTCAAAAGCAGTATCCTATGGTAATCATCAAGATGTTTATCTATTTTCTAATCAAATTTTAGATAAGAACACTGATAAAATTATGAAACAACAATTTGGATATCCTTTTCAAGGAGCACAGAAAGAGAGAGCATTCGAACTGTTTAGTAAAAACTTTGATGATTTTGAAGAATATAAAAAAGCTAAGAATATTATATTTATTTGTAACTTAGATATTCCTGGTAGATTGAGTGCTTTTATTAATGATAAACTTCCCAAGTCTAAACTTGAAAAAATTATAAGTGGGCAACCTGCAATCTTAACCTATCAAAATGAATGGTCTGATGATCAATTAGTGACTTTTGTTCTAGGTAGTAATAAAGAAACCCTAGAAAATATTATTCTATCAAGAATTGCTGATTTATATTTAGATTATGAAAAAAGATTTCTAGCCCGTATGACAAAAAGAGTCTATTATAGAGGCAGTCTAGACCAGCAATTTGAGGACTATTCTTACAGTCTTGAAATACCTTCTACATTCCAATTATATAAGGAATATAAAGATAAGAATTTAATATCATATATTTATAGATACAAGAAGAAAAATACTGTTTTACCAGATAAATTTGTAACTATATATACAGAAGATATAGCTTATGATGCTTTTTCTGAAGACTGGATTCGTAAAGCAAGGTCTATTATTGGACAAGAAATTTTAGATGGTGATACAATAGACTGGTTAAGAAGCAAGATTATGCCTAAGTCATTTATCACTTGGCAAGGTCTGCAATATGATGGCTTTGTCTTACAAGGAGCTTGGGAAAACAAAACTAATAAAATGGGTGGAACATTTAAGAGTTATGCTATCTATGACGCTAAAGGCATGAAAGCATATCTGATAGATACAGCAGTTTATTATCCTGCTGGAACAAAGATTCCATTTATTACAGAGCTTGAAGGTATTGCTAAATCATTTATTATAAAGGAGTAGAAATGAAGAAGTTAAGTTTGATAGTTTTCTTATTATCTGTGTTTACTATGGTACTTGGAATAAATGAATTTAATTCCATTACCACACCGAGTGCCAGTGTTCTAAATAGGGGAGATTATAGTTTTGCAACTAAATTCTATGGCGATTCTAGTATGAGATTAGGTTCTGATATCGGTCTTTTTGACAGACTATCAATAGGTTTTTCTTATGGTGCTGAAAATTTTGTTGGTAATAACGAACCTGATTGGTATGACCATATAGATTTCAAAGCTAAATTTCAATTACTAAAAGAAACAGTAAATATTCCGGCTTTAAGTGTTGGTTTTGATTCAGAAGGTCATGGAAAATGGGTTGAAGGACAAAATCGATATGAAATGAAATCACCTGGTTTCTATGCTGCTCTTGGTAAAAGTGACCTTTTTCTAAGAGGCTCAAAAGTCATTTTGGGTATCAATAAATCTACAGAAAATGATGATAATGATAAGGATATAAATTCATTCCTTACCCTTGGTTATAGTTTAGGAGAGGATTTGAATTTTCTCTTAGAATATAATTTTGCCTTCAATGATAATCAAGATTCATCTAATAATTTTGAACATTATGGAGATGGAAAAGGCTACTTGAATATCTCAGCTGGTTGGTTCATAATTCCAGATTTACAGTTTAAGTTCACTATATATGATTTATTAGAGAATGCACCTAATTTCAATGCTGGAGAAAAAATAACTCTTGATAGAGCTTTCCAAATTATTTATACTACTAAGTTTTGAGAGGAAAAATGAAAAAGAAATATACGAATAAATTAAATCTAACAAAAATTAATTATATTTTGCTAATTATTGCTACATTGGTGATTGTTGCTGGATATGTCATTATGAAATACGCAGGAGATGACTTAGGTGATAAAACAATATCTCCTATAGTGCTCACAATTGGTTATCTTGTATTAGTTCCACTTGCTTTATTCTATAAGAAAAAGGACTAGATGAATAACTTATTAACTGAGAAAGTTGTTAATACTCTGGATGCTTTTCACCTAAATGTAAAAGAAATTGTGGAAGGCTTTATGGTAGGACTTCATAAGTCACCTTACCATGGTTATAGTGTCGAGTTTGCTGATTATAGACAGTATATACCAGGTGACCAAATCAAAGATATTGATTGGAAGCAGTATGCAAAGACAGACCGCTATTATGTGAGAAGGTTTGAAGATGAAACAAATGTAAATGCCTATATTTTACTAGACCATAGTAAGTCTATGGCCTTCTCTTCCCAAAATGTTAGAAAATTAGATTATGCCAAAACTCTTGCAGCTGCACTTACTTATTTGATAAGTAAACAGAATGACGCAGTTGGATTAGTTACTTATAATGAAGACATATCCTATTTTCAACCACCTAAAACCAATCAGGCTTTCATTGCTGGTATTTATAAGAAACTCTATGAATTAGAGTCTGATAAGAAAACTAATTCTATAAGAATTTTGCACCAAATAGCTGAGAAAATCAAGAAAAGAAGTCTGATAATAATCATCTCAGATCTTTTAGATAATGCTGATGAACTAGTCAAAGGCTTTAAACATTTTCGCTATCTAAAGCATGATGTTATCGTTTTTCATATTGTTGACAAGCAAGAAATTGACTTCAATTACAAGAAAGAAACTATTTTTATTGATTCAGAAACTAAATCAGAAGTAAGAGTCTTTCCTTGGCAAATTAAAGACAATTATCAAGCTTCTTATAGTGATTTCTTTAGTTACATCAAAGAAAACTGTCTTCATTCAAAAATTGAATATGTAACTTTTACTACAAAGACAGCTTTAGAAGATAATTTGATGAAGTATTTGATTAAAAGAAGTAGCTTGTAGAGAAGTCATATTATTAGAAACTTTAGTCATAATATTCTATAAGTATAAATTAAGCCTTGACAAAATATTAATCATTACTTAATCTAACTCTAAAAATGATTAGGAGCTCTTTAAATGATTGGTGCTAGAATTAAAGAAATAAGAAAAACCCGTAATATCAAGCAGATAGAACTTGCCTCAAGACTTGATCTGAAGGCTTCTGCTCTCTCCCAAATGGAATCTGGTAAGATAAAACCTTCCATTGATACCATGAATAAACTCTGCAATCTCTACGGAATTAATCTTCATTGGTTAATTACAGGTAAAGGAAACATGGTAGTTGAAGGTTCTAAAGTTAAGGAAATCGATCAACTAGAAAAAGTTTTAGATAACCACATTCATAAAGTTATTGAAGCTAAAATGAAGTTTTTTGATGATTCAATGATAACAATTCCTATTTCAGGTGAAATTTCTGCAGGAATGCCAATTGAAAGCAGACAGGTTGATTATGGCGATGTAAAATTTAGTAGAGACCAGATTCATGGTAGAGCTGAAAACTATCTCTGCCTTAAAGTAAATGGGTCTTCAATGGAACCTGTAATAAAGAATGGTGACGTCATTCTTATTGAAAAATCTAACGATTGGGAAAAAAGTAATGGAAAGATTTGTGCTGTAAGACTTGATGGAGAAGTAACATTGAAGAAAATGAAACTTGACAAGAATACACAACAGTTATTATTAATACCACTGAACGAAGGATTTGAAACAATAGTTGTTGAACCTGAAGACCATGCTGATTGTGCATTGATAGGTGTAATGACATTTCTCTATAGGAAATTTGAATAGAAGGAGCTTGTATGGCAAAAAGAATGCTAACCAAAGAAGAAATTACTAAGATACCTAAAAATCTCTTAGAAAAGTACAATAAAATGGGATTTATTCCCTACATTGATGATGAAGATACCGAACAAGAAATATTATGGGGTACTGAATCCCAAGTTATTTATGATCAAATTGATAAAAGTTCTAGTAATTCTGTTTCTGTTCCAAAAGTCCATTTTTGGGCTAGTATTCACATGCTTTATGCCAATTTCTTATGGGTAATTCTTTTTGTTGCTTTAGTAGTTTTTACTATTTTGCTAATGATGTATGATTTTGATATTAGTAAGTTATATAGAGCTATTAAAAGCCTCTTCTATGACTATGTTTAAGCTGATTTAAAGATATGTTAAGCAAGGAATAAGTTTTAAAAATTAATATTAAAATCTTAGTTATTGACAAAATTACTAAGAATAATTATATAGCCACAAGTTTTTTAAAAGGTGGTTCTTATGAGAATACTACAAATAAGTGATTTTATTGATGAAACAAGAATTAAAGACTTGGAGGCTGACAATAAAGATGATGCTTTGAATGAAATGATTGATTTAATATCTACTTCAAGCAATATCAACAATATTTCTGCCTTTAAGAAAGCAATTTTCAAAAGAGAATCCTTGATGAGTACAGGTATAGGTTTGGGTATTGCTATTCCTCATGCTAAAATCCCAGAATGCCAAGATTTTGTTATTGCTATTGGAAGATTAAAAAAGGGTATTGAATACGAATCTCTAGACGACAAACCAGTAAAACTTATTTTCATGATTGGTGCTTCTGATAAACAGGATAAAGAGTATATCAGACTTTTATCAAGATTAGTTCTTAGATTAAAAGATAGCCAAGTACAAAAGGAACTCCTAAAAGCAAAGGATAAATGCGAAATATACTCTATCATTACTTCAACTAAGTAGATAGTATTATGTCAGAAATAGCATTAATCTTTTTTTTTCTAGCAGTATCTCTACTTCTATCAATCTTAACAAGTAGAGGGGTCTCTCTTCTTAAAGCTCCATTACTTTTAGGTTATATTATTACTGGTGCTATAGTAGGTATAGTCCTAGATTTAAGTATTCCTGTAAGTAACCCTTGGCAATTTAGGGTAGATGATTATGAAATTGTAAATATCATAACTTTATCTTTGATTGGTTTTGGTATTGGTACTGAATTGGAATATAAGGAGCTAAAAAAAGTAGGTAAAACAGTATTTTGGATTACCCTTTTCGAAGCAACACTAACTTTTATTGTAGTCTCATTTGTGATTTCTTTTTTACTTCATTTCTCAATGGGCTGGAAGATATCAATACCACTGGGTTTGTTATTTGGCTCTTTTGCTTCTGCAACTGCTCCAGCTGGTACAGTTGATGTTATTAAACAATATAAGGCTTCTGGTAATCTGGTAACAACACTCTATGCAGTTCTAGGATTAGATGATATCTTTGCCCTCCTAATTTTCACTATTACTTTACCAATCTCAATTATGCTCCTAGGCTCTAATCAATTAAGTGTAGGACAAGCATTAATCCATTCGTTAATTGAAGTTCTATTATCTATAGGAATTGGTTCAGCAGTGGGGTATGGCTTAGCTTATTTTGGCAAGAAAGTACATGAAAAATTCATGCTTACTTATCTCTCATTAGGATCAATATTATTAATGTGTGCCATTGCTGAGCAATTAGAGTTATCTCCAATATTAATAAACATGTTTGCAGGAATAATTGTAGTTAATCGTAGTAAATTAATAGCTAGAAAGTTGAATATGGCCTTGACTGAATGGTCTCCCCCTATATATGTATGGTTCTTCGTTTTAATTGGAACTAGATTAGATATTATGTTAATTCAAAAATTCTGGTTATTAATAGTAATATATATTATTTCTACTATGTTTGGAAAATATAATGGTGCTTATTTAGGAGCTCTTGTTTCTAAGGCACCCATAAAAATCAGAAAGTATCTGGGTTTTACCCTACTTTCTCAAGCAGGTGTTGCTATAGGCCTTTCCATTGCAGCTAGTAAGTACTTAATGCTTGCTGGTTACGATGAAGAAGCCAAACTTGTAACTTCCGTAATGACAATAACAACTTTTTTGATTATGCTGATAGCCCCCAACTTTGTTAAGTATGGTCTAATAAAATCAGGTGAAGCAAAACAACGATAAATAATAAATATATAGGAGTAGCTATGTACATGATTTTTCAACTATTTTACGAAAAGTACATCTCAGATGTTTTAATGGCAATAGCTGAAGCTGGAGTAGAAGATACAATTGTTCTCTCTGGTGAGGCAACAGGACATAAATTAATTTTTGATAACCCTCTCTTTGCTTCTTTTAGAGACACTTATGGAACTCAACGTGATTATGGAAAAGTAATAATGGGCTTTGCTGATGAAGAACAAGTAGAGTTCATTCTTGAAGAATTGAAACACGCCGGTATTGACATAATTGGAGAAGAGTTAGGGAAGATTATTTTAATCGAATCTCATAAGATTTACGGGTAGCATTATGGAACAATATCTTTTTTTAGGGTTTTTAGGTGTTTCTATTCTAATGTCTATTTTAATGGCAAAAGGGGTATCTCTCTTTCATGCCCCTATGGTTCTAGGTTATATTTTTGCTGGTGCTGTTATTGGACAAGCAATATATCTCTTTGGTTTAGATGTAGAATATGATACTTTTGATTTGATTAATTCAATTACTCTTTCTCTTTTAGGTTTTGGTATAGGAACTGAATTAAAACTTAAGGATTTGAAAAAGTTAGGCTCTGGTATTATTGTTATAGTTATTTTTGAAGCCACAATGACATTTTTAGTCGTTGGTTCAATTGTATATTTAGTTACTCACAACATCTCTTTAGGAATTATTTATGGTGCTTTAGCATCTGCTACTGCACCAGCTGGAACTACTGATGTTATAAATCAGTACAAGGCATCTGGAAATTTAACAAAGACACTTTATGCGGTTATGGGATTAGATGATATTTATGCCCTATTGATATATTCAGTAGCAATACCTGTAGCAATTATTCTTTTGGGATCACATGAAATTACAGTATCGCAGGCTCTTATAAAAGCAGGTATTGAGTTAATTTTAGCTATATCAATAGGTGTAGCTTCTGGCTTCTTCATTGTCTGGATAGTTAAGAAAATTCATGATAATTTAATAATGCTATTATTTGCTTTAGGAATGCTCTTTTTAAACTGTTCAATAGCTATTGGCTTAGAAATATCTCCGATTTTACTAAATATGTGCGTAGGAATTGTTCTTGTTAATAGAGGAAGTCTATTATCTAGGAAAATGAACGCTTCGCTCTCTACCTGGTCACCTCCTATATATGTAATTTTCTTTGTCTTGATTGGTACAAAGCTTGATTTTCACATGATTTATGCTAACTGGGTGATGATAGGAATTTATATTCTTACTAGAAGTCTAGGCAAATGGTCTGGAGCATTTTTAGGTTGTAAAATATCTAAAGCACCTAAACTAACTACTAGGTATCTAGGCTTTACCTTATTATCACAGGCGGGTGTAGCAATTGGTCTTACTTTGGCAACAGCACATTATCTGATAAATGCAGGTTATCAAACTGAAGCTGGACAATTAGTGTCAATCATGGTAGCAACAACTTTCCTAATTATGTTAGCTGGTCCATCATCTGCTAAATATGGTCTTAAAAAGGCTGGAGAAATTAAGAAATTGAGTTAAGTTGCTTTTCCAGAGATATAGTAAAATATTGCTTTTTTCAAAATAGAGAGGATAATATGTAAATGTTGTGGCTCAAGTTCAAGTCTGGTGGAAAAAAATTAATAAAATATAAAATTTTATCATTAGTGTGATTATCCAAAGTATCCCTGAAAGGGATTAATAATTTAGCCTGGGGTAAGATCCTATGAGGATCGTCACCCCAGGAACAATATCCAAAATTACGACCTAACCCTGTAAGGGTTTAATATAATGGTAACTAATTATAATATTAAATCATTGGTATATATGTTTTTATTAAACCCAAATAATGCAGTAGACCTTTGTGAATAGCACTATATTATTCTGCAAAAGTAACTTTCATAATTTCTCCGAATATATTAATTATATGCGTCAAAATTATGTAAGCTATTTTGCTAGAATAATCTGCACTCTTCATTAAAGCTCTACTACACTATCTGGGTTAAACCCTTACAGGGTTAGGCTTTTTATATACATCATTACCCAGGGTTGCAATCCCTTCAGGATTTTACCCTGGGCTAAACTATTAATCCCCTTTAGGGATATAAGACCTATCCTTTCAGGATTATGTCTTATTCTGCTAAAATAATACTATTAATAGTAACTTATAATCCGTAAACTACTGTAATACAATATCTAGTGCAAAATAATGCAACATAATTTCCACCAGACTTGAACTTGAGCCTAAAATATTGCTTTTTTCAAAATAGAGAGGATAATATGTAAATGTTGTTGTAGAAGATTAAAAGAATATATTGCTATTATCAAAGATCTATTGCATTATTTGGGCTTAAATATAAGTGGTTTGTCAACAGCCTGAATCCCGAAGGGATGTTTATCTAAAAGGCAGGGTTCGTTAGACCCTGTATATATGAAACCAATAATTATCTTAGCCCTGGAGGGGCGATAATATGTTGATTTTATAAGGCTGTTAATCCCTCCTTTCTGTAAAAGCAAATTACATGATATAGAAACAAACCACTCTACTTGAGAGAACCAAAATATTATAAATATTAACCAGTTTTATTGTTCTAGATTATTTTCTAACAAGAATTGATAAAGCTGGTTTTTTTTTAAGTCATATTCTTTACTCATTTCTTTAGCAATCTGACTCACTGATTTGCCTTGAGCAAATAGATATTTAGCTTTTTTGAGTATTTCCTCATCACTTAAGTCTTCTTTTGCATAGCCTTCAATTACAACAACAAATTCACCTTTTAAGGTTATATCTTCAAAGTTATCTATAAAGTAAGATATTTTTCCCCTATAAACAGTCTGGTATAACTTGCTGATTTCTCTTACTATAGCCAAGTTCCTATCACCTAGCTTGTCTTTAAACTCATGGAGAGTTTTTTCTAAACTGTGGGGAGATACATAGAAAATTAGGGTTGATGAATAACTAGCCACTTCAGCAAATAATAAGTCTTTATCCTTCTTTTTATCAGGAAGAAATCCTAAGAAGGTAAATGAATCAGTATTAAGTCCTGATATTACTAAGGCAGGAATAGTAGCACTTGCTCCAGGCAGGACATCAATTTCAATATCATCCTCAATTGCTTGTTTAATAATATAAGAGCTTGGGTCTGAAATCCCTGGTGAACCTGCATCTGATATGACTGCAATATTTTTGCCTTCTTTTAATCTGATAATAAGCTCTTGAGACCTTTGTTTTTCATTGAACTTATGATATGAAACAGTCGGTGTTTTTATATCATAATGTTGCAGTAATTTCATAGATGTTCTGGTATCTTCACATGCTATTAAATCAGCTTCTTTCAATATTTTTAATGCTCTAAGTGTAATATCTTCTAAGTTGCCGATAGGTGTAGGTACAATATATAACATAATTTCCTGAAAAAAATGGCTGAGGTAATGAACCTCAGCCATAATTTATTTTATTAGATTATTTCCATTTCTTTGCCAATTTCAATGAAAGCATTGATTGCTTTATCAAGCATCTCTTGACTATGAGCAGCTGATAATTGAACTCTGATTCTAGCTTTGCCTTTAGGTACAACAGGATATACAAATCCAATAACATAAATACCTTTAGCTAAGAGTCTGTTTGCCATTTCAACAGCTTTAGGTGCATCATAAAGCATAACAGGGACAATAGCTGTATCACCTTTAACAATATCAAAACCAGCTTCAATCATTTTGTTTCTGAAATAATTGGCATTATCCCATGTTTTTTGAATGATAGAAGGGTCTTTTTCAAGTAATTCAATAACTTTAAGAGTTCCACCAACAACTGAAGGGCTTACAGTGTTTGAGAAGAGATAAGGACGTGATCTTTGTCTTAATAAGTCAATAATTTCTTTTCTACCTGAAGTACAACCACCATTAGCACCACCTAAGGCTTTACCAAAGGTTGTTGTGATGATATCAACTCTACCTTCAACACCACAAGCGTAATGAGTTCCTCTACCGCCTTTACCAATGTAGCCAGTAGCATGTGAATCATCAACCATTACTAAAGAATCATACTTATCTGCTAAATCACAAATTTCTTTTAATTTAGCAATGTCTCCATCCATAGAGAAAACACCATCTGTACAGATTAATCTGTATTTAGCATCTTTAGCTTCTATTAATCTAGCTTCTAACTCTTCCATATTAGAGTGTTTGTATCTATATCTTTGAGCTTTACAAAGTCTTACACCATCAATAATTGAGGCATGGTTTAATTCGTCAGAGATAATAGCACATGATTCATCAAGAAGTGGTTCAAAAATTCCACCGTTTGCATCAAAAGCTGCAACATAAAGAATAGTATCTTCTGTTCCTAAAAACTCAGAAACTTTAGCTTCAAGTTCTTTATGAATATCTTGAGTTCCACAAATAAATCTAACTGAAGATAAACCATAACCACGTTGGTCCATAACTTCTTGAGAAGCTTTAACAACTTCAGGATGATTTGCTAAACCTAGATAATTATTTGCACAAAAGTTTAATACTTCTTGTCCATTTTGAAGTTTAATGCTTCCACCTTGAGGAGATGCAATTATTCTCTCTTCTTTATATAAACCTTGTTCCTTTAATTCAACAAATAACTTTTGTAAATCGGTTTTCATTTGTTTGAACATGTTACTTCCTCCACTCTTTAATTTATTTATTATTTATAATTTTTTTCATTTGATTTACTGCTTCTGCTAAGCCTGTAAAAATAGACCTAGAAATAATGGAATGACCAATATTATATTCTGTAAATATATCAAGTTCAAGCAAGGGATAAATATTTTTATAGTTTAAACCATGACCTGCAACAACTCTCATTCCTGCAGATTTGATAGCCTTAGCTCCTTTAAGAAGTCTTTTTAGCTCATCATCATAATCACCTTCTTGAAACTTTTCAGCATATTTTCCTGTGTGTAATTCAACAGCATCTGCAGAACATTTAGCAGCTAACTTAATCATGTCAAGGTCTGCCTCAATAAAAAGACTAACTTCAATGTTTGCTTCTTTCAATTGAGCAACTACTTCCTTTACTTCATTAGTAATAAGAAGTCCACCTTCAGTAGTAACTTCTTCTCTTTTTTCAGGAACTAAAGTTACTGTGTCTGGTTTTATCTGCTTAGCTATGGTAACCATTTCTGGAATTGGAGCCATTTCTAAATTTAGCTTAGTTTGGACTGTTTCTCTTAAGATCTGAACATCTCTAAATTGAATATGACGTCTATCCTCTCTAAGGTGAACAGTAATTTGATCAGCTCCGTTCAGTTCAGCTATATAAGCTCCGTGAACAGGGTCTGGTTCAATACCTCTTCTAGCTTGTCGCACTGTTGCAATATGATCAATATTTACACCTAAGGCTATCATTTGTTTCTCCAAATTTTAGTTTGTGTTTAGATAAAATTATCACGAATATTTGGCAAGGAAAATTTAATCTAATAATCGATTAGGAATAAATCAGGAATATCACCATCCCAAAATAAATCCCCTTTCAGCTCAATAACTGGTAGTGCGGATGACCACATCCGCATCTTTTTCATTAGAATGGGGAGAGTATTTTAACACGTAGTTCGGGCAGGATGCCCGAGTTCCCAGTTAGAGTGGTGGTCGAGTAGACCGGGGAGAGTATTTTAACACGTAGTTCGGGCAGGATGCCCGAGTTCCCAGTTAGAGTGGTGGTCGTCTAGACCGAGGAGAGTATTTGTCAGAAATATCTTTACATCATTTATAATTTTGAAAATATAAATAAAAATAATAAAAGGATGATGATTATGAACCCAGTTGGATATTTTGAAATTCCAGTTGTAGACTTAGAAAGAGCAATTTCCTTCTACACTAATGTTTTTGGATATGAATTTTTTAAGGAAACACTTGATAATCTTGAAATGGCCTTTTTCCCATTTGATAGCAATAAAGAAGGTATTACAGGAGCCTTAGTCCAGGGACAAGTATATAAACCAAGTCTTTCAGGTATATTTATCTATTTCAATACTGATGATATTGATTCTATAATGAAAAAAGTAATTTGTCAAGGTGGGGAAGAGCTTTATCCCAAAACATCAGTTGGTCAATATGGCTTTGTCGCAGAATTTAAGGACTCTGAAGGAAATAGAATAGCCTTAACTGAGAAATTAAAGTAATTTTCCTGTTATCAATAATCCCAGATTGTGTAGTAGAACTTTATTGAAGAGTGCAGAATAATATAGTGCTATTCACAAAGGTCTACTGCATTATTTGGGATAATCTAAGTTACCTGTATTAGGGTCGCGGGATTCTAACCCGAGTTTACGCAGGTATTACAGAAATTCTTAACTTCCCAACGACCTTACGATTGTGATGATGCTTTCTCTTTTTCTTATGAAAATATGTGCATGTTTTCACAGGCTGTGTAAATAACCTTACAGGGCTTATTATCTCTACCATCATTACCCAGGGGGCAAGACTTTTAGTTTTTCGCTAAAGCTTTGCCTCACAAGTCAGACTTTTACCCTGGGTCTAATCCACATCTTAGTGTATTAGTGAAATTAGTAGATAGTTTTCCTCATTACACAGCCTATCATCCGTTTATTTATTAACTTATTCTTTATAGTAGTCCAAACCTAAAGCTTCCATAACAGCAGCCAGGACAAAGTTAAAAGGTTTGTTAAAGTGTGGTAAAAAATAGACATCAGTAAAAGCTAAATCAAGAAGAGTCAGATTCCTTTGAATAGCTAAGGCCAAATAATAAATAGTCTCTGTATGGCTCTCACCATGAGAAGAAGCAACTTGAGCTCCTAAGAGTCTAAGAGTATCTTTTTCATATACTATTTTGAATTTTGTAGTTGTATATTCTTCCATCCATTCAGGTCTATCATTCTCTTCAACATAATTTACTGCAACAGGAATACCCTGTCTTTTAGCAGCTTCTTCACTAATACCAGTAGATGCCATTTTGTGGCCAAAGACATGAATAGCATTGGTGCCTACAATTGAATCCACTTTTACTGCTTCATTACCATTAATATTAGATGCTGCCACAATGCCTGATTTTACAGCATTAGTAGCTAAGGACACCTGTATATTTCGTTCATAAGCAGCATGATACATGGCTACTGAATCACCGATAGCCCAAATACTTGGCAAGGAAGTCCTCATGTGCTTATCAACAATCAAAGCTCCACCAGATGTCTTTTCTGCTGTTGGAAGAAGCTCAGTATTAGGTTTAAATCCTATACACTTAATAACTAAATCTGCTTCATATTCGCCTTTGTTAGTTATTACCCTTTTTACCTTTCCATTTTCCCCAACTAAATCAACAACCTTTTCTCCTAAGGCCAAAGTTAAACCATCTTTTCTTAGGTCTGCTTCAACTGAACTGGTAAACTCTTCATCAAAATAACTAGGTAAAATTCTATCTTCAAAATCTATCAAAGTAACTTGCTTTCCTTTAATATGATAGGCTTCAGCAAGTTCAACACCTATATAGCCAGAACCAACAATTGTTACTTTCTTAATATCTGGATCATCTGCTTTTCGAATTAACTCTTGAGCATGTTGAAACAATTTGCACACTTCAACATTCTCTAAATTTGCATTTTCTTCAGGTATGCCTGGTATGTCTATTGGCCATGAACCAGCTGCGTAAATTAAATTATCATAAGTTTCTTCAAAGACTTGACCATTAGCTAGGTTCTTAACTTTAACCTTCTTAGCCTGTGGGTCTATTGCAACCACCTCATGATTCATATTAATAGATGCACCCTTATCCATGAGCTTTTCTGGATTGCAGTAAAATAGAGAATTTGGGTCTTTAACAACCCCACTCACAGTTAAAGCAATTCCACAACCTAAAAATGAAATATTATCATTTCTATCATAAGCAATTATTTCCATATCTTTATTTTGAGCCATTAGCGTTCTTATAGCTGATGTTCCTGCATGATTAATTCCTACTACTATTGTTTTCATGTTTTCTCCTATAAAATTCATAATACTTTTATATTAATTATAAAATTTGATTAGGCAAGTAAATTTACTAGGTGTAGACATATTGAATATGTGGCGGAGACCTATTCAATACGTCTCTACTGATATACACCATTATGATTGTTACTTACCCTATAAGTAAATGAATTTTTTATGAGAGACTAACAATCAACTAACAATAGAGAAGGGAGAAATAAAAGAGAAGAAGAAATAAAAAGATATATTAACATTCAATTAATCAATCATATAGCGAAGCGATAATAAAAAAGTAAAAAAATATGCTTGACATAAAAGCCCCTAGTTTTTTTATGCAAAAACGATGTGCGCCCATAGCTCAATTGGATAGAGTGTCTGACTACGGATCAGAAGGTTAGGGGTTCGACTCCTCTTGGGCGTGCCATTTTTATAGAGTGTAAGTGTTAGCTAATCCCTTTAGATTAGCAGGTGTGTCAAAAATAATTTTAAAATTTACTTGACAGAAAAACACTGTTTTATAAATTGATAAAACATTGACGCGAGATGGAGCAGCTTGGTAGCTCGTCGGGCTCATAACCCGAAGGCCGGAGGTTCAAATCCTCCTCTCGCTACCATAAAGATGGCGGCATAGCTCAGTTGGTTAGAGCATCGGAATCATAATCCGAGTGTCCGGGGTTCGAGTCCCTGTGCCGCTACCATTTTAATGTGCGCCGCTAGCTCAGCTGGATAGAGCAACGCCCTTCTAAGGCGTGGGTCAGGGGTTCGAATCCCTTGCGGCGTGCCATTCTTTTATATAAAACATATACACTTAATTAACAAAAAATATCATGGTGGCTGTAGTTCAATTGGCAGAGCACAGGATTGTGGTTCCTGGTGTCGTGGGTTCGAGCCCCATCAGCCACCCCATTTTTTAAAAATTCAAATTGGCGCGAGATGGAGCAGCTTGGTAGCTCGTCGGGCTCATAACCCGAAGGCCGGAGGTTCAAATCCTCCTCTCGCTACCAGACTTAATCTTCAATAAATCCTCTTATTCATGCCTCAAATAATTATAAATTATCTACTATATTAACAAAATCCTATTTCAGTAAAATCATCTTCTTACTTCTAGTATAATTTCCACTTTTTAATTTGTAAAGATATATTCCTGATGCAAGTCTTTTATTGTTATCATCTCTACCATCCCAGACTATCTTGTGCTGACCTGCATTTTTATGCTCATTAACAAGACTTTTAATTTTTTGTCCTCTAAGATTGAAGATATCCAATGAAAGATTTCCACTTGTAGGAATATAAAAAGAGATTGTCGTTTCAGGATTAAAGGGATTAGGGTAGTTATCTTCGAGGTGAACTAAATAAGGAATATCGGAATCATTATTGTTTACGTTTGTTGGCCAACTTACAACATTTGTTGATTCAGACAGGCTACCATCACTGAGTAAGGCTTTCAACCAGAAAGAATAATTTGTATGAAGTATATTTGTTTCTTCAAAATTAATAAAATCTTCACCTCGATCTAAAATTAGAGAGTCTATTATTGTTTCATTGTTAAAATCATACTGCCAGTAAAAAATTTGATTTGTGCAATACTCATAGCTTACTGCAATAAAGCTAGGTGGGAACCACCAAAAAGTAGTATCAGAGCAAATTAGATTTTTGGGAAAACTATCTAGTTCCACAAATCTAAAATAGGTTACTTCAACATTAGGGGTTAAATCCAAAAGTTTATTGTTATCGTATTCACTATTATATTCTAAATCATACATAGTACTTATCGAACCACTTTGTCTAAAAGATCTCAAGAGGGGAGCTTCATTTCCTGTGAACTCATACCAATATCTACTTCCATTATCATAACAAGAATTATACATCACATCAACTGCAGTACTTGTAAAGGTATTACCTTCAATATCGAGTTCATGAGGTCCGACAATGTACATTGTAGAATTTGATAGGTAGGGTTCATCGAGATCATACCAAAATAGGACATTATGAGATAAGAAACTATCGCCAGGCTGGGCATCATTATCTAGAAAGAGATATTCTTCATCAAAGATAGTTGTTTCCCAACCATTTGCTGTATATTTTTGATAGCCTACCAACATAATGTCATTATCGTCGTTTTCATAAACTAGTTGTTTTGTGAAGATACTAACAGCGAGGTCATGAAAGATTGGGATTACATCATGTCCATTGATTTCAATAATGTCGTAAGTTATAAAGTGTTGAGGAGTGAAACCTGCTTCAATATGGATATCAATTGTTTGGCTAGGATTTTCATCTGATATAGTGATAATTGTTAACTCGTCTGCTGGACCATAGAAAAAATGGCCTGCGTATTGCGGAGAATTAGGGTCAGAAGAGTAACCTTGAATGACATAATTGCCCGGATTTATCTGAAATGTTGTGGGTTGAGAAACTGTGCCTGAGATTGGAGTATATTGATAAGTATCTAAATTCCAAAGTCTTGCATTATATTCATTGTTAATCTCTTCAACATCACTGCTAGCATTAATAATAAGTTCATAAGCTCCCAAAGATGGGATGTTTAGCAATAGAAGTAATAAAGTAATAAGTCCTACAAATCTTTTCATTATACATCTCCTTTATTTATAGACATTAACATATCCAATATGTAAACTTTAAACTAAAGATGTCAAGCTAAAATTTACTTTTTAATTTAAAGAAGGGAAGAGACTGTTCAATCCTCAAGTTATTCTTTCTAATAGCTTTTTTTCAAATAAGTCGATAATATTGCACATATTTACCTTTTCTTGACTTTGGTGACAAACTATGATTAGTAACATATACTCTACATTGGGTTGGATTTACGATAAGACACATCTTTTTTCAAGCTGTAGTAAGGATATTCTTAATAATCTCGGAGAGATGCAGATATAATAGGCAGGGATCGAAGACCCTGTATTAATTATGGCTCAAGTTCAAGTCTGGTGGAAATTATGTTGCATTATTTTGCACTAGATATTGTATTACAGTAGTTTACGGATTATAAGTTACTATTGATAGTATTATTTTAGCAGAATAAGACATAATCCTGAAAGGATAGGTCTTATATCCCTAAAGGGGATTAATAGTTTAGCCCAGGGTAAAATCCTGAAGGGATTGCAACCCTGGGTAATGATGTATATAAAAAGCCTAACCCTGTAAGGGTTTAATAAAAACATATATACCAATGATTTAATATTATAATTAGTTGCCATTATATTAAACCCTTACAGGGTTAGGTCGTAATTTTGGATATTGTTCCTGGGGTGACGATCCTTATAGGATCTTACCCCAGGCTAAATTATTAATCCCTTTCAGAGATACTTTGGATAATCACACTAATGATAAAATTTTATATTTTATTAAATTTTTTCCACCAGACTTGAACTGGAGCCTTAATTATTTAAAAAAATCAAGCAAAGCCCTGGAGGGGCGACAATATTCATTTTTCTAGATTTATTTTTATAGTACTTATTATTCATAAAAAAAACATGATAAAAAAAAGCTTAATCCCTTATTTACATAATCAGTAAGAGGTATTATCGCCCTCTGGGGCTTGACTTTTTTTTTTACATTTTAACTTATGACGGGAGTTCCTCAGCCCTCAACAACACTCTGCATCCTTTGGGTCTTCGCCTAAAAGTTTCGCCCTCACAAGTCAGGATTTAAGAAGCCTAATTTCAATATCTGAGATCTAGACATAAATACATTTATAAGTCAATTTGAAAAACTTAGCTATAAAAATAAAAATGTGTATAAAATGGAGCTAGATTGTATGGAGGGGATGCATCTTGCATTTACAACAGGCTTTGAAAGCCAGTTAATCTGGCAGCAAGATACTGCCAGTCCATAGTGTCTTCTATTCCCACTCAGTGATGTGAAAAACTGAGGGTGTTACAAAGTATAAGATTAACAATGTTAAGGTTTCTAGAGAAAATTATTTCTTTAAGAATATTAAGAAAAAAATAAAAAAAATCTTGCCAAGAAAAAAATAATTTGCTTTATTTGATTTGTATTGAAATACTTTGCTACCACCATAGCAAAGATACTTGAAAAATTCAAGTTTGATAAGCACAACCCAAAATTAAGGAACTACTAAACACGATTAAGGAGTGACTATGCAAAAGAAGATGATTGTTGTTTTAACATTATTAACTTTAATAATGTCTTTAAGTGCTGTTTATGTTGAAATCGGAGATGGAACCGAGACTACAAATTATATACCTGCTTATGGTTATTATGACTATGGTTGGTCCAGAACGATTTACTTAGCATCAGATTTAGAGAATGCTATGGAGATTAATAAAATATCTTATCATGTCAATAACACACCAAATAACTATGAAATGATTGAACAAACTTATTATATCAAACACACGACTGATGAAAACTTCACAAGTCCAACCTATATTGATCCACTTACTGATGATACATACCAAGAAGTATTTAGTGGTAGTTTAACATACAATGCATCTGGTTGGCATGAAATTGTTCTTGATGCAATTTTTCCTTATAATGGAACAGATAATATTGAAGTTTTGGTAATAAATAATGATGGATCTTATGTGGGAGGATCTCCTGTATTTACCGCTACTTCAGCTAGTCCAGAAAGAGCTTGTTTTAAATATCAAGACGGCTCTTTCCCAGCTGTTGATGGTTCTTTATCTGCTGTTTTTCCAAATACAAGATTTCATTTTACTGTTGAAAATGAACCAGGAGTTCCTGCTTTAGTAACACCTGAAAATGGTAGCTTTAATCTTAGCCCTCCAGTTGAATTAACTTGGAATAATGGCTCAGATACTGATTGGGTAAATGTTTATTTCAGTGATATGCTTAGTGACGTAACTGCTATGTCAGAAACAGCTCTATTATCTGAAGAATATGCTCTAGAATCAATTTCTGTTGATGATTTATCTCCACTAACAACATATTATTGGAGAATTGAAGCAGGTAATAATTTAGTTGATTATACATCATCTTCAAATGTGTGGTCATTTACCACCAGTGCTGAAGAGGGCTCTATAGTAATTGGTAATGGTCAAGCAACAGAAACTCACCTACCAATGGAACCTTGGTATGGATATTCTCTAACACAGACAATTTATAATCAAGAATGGATTAATGTTGAAAATCAAAGAATTGAAGAAATCTCCTTCTATTATAATGGTAATTCTGCTTGGACAGAAGATAATGTTCAACTTTATTTAAGTCACACTGACCTTGATGAATTTGCAGATGGTGACTCATGGTTAGATATCGATGATTTTGTTCTCTGTTATGACGGCCCATTTACTGTTCCTGAAGAAGAAGGCTGGGTTACTATTGTTTTGACAGTGCCTTTTAACTATAACAACAGTGATAATTTAGTAATAGCATTCGAAGCAAATACTGTCGGTTATACTGCTTCAGGTGATGAATTCTTCGGAACTCCAGCTAATGGTAACAAAAGTATTTATCACTATAATGATACGACAAACTATGATTTTATAACTCCACCAACAGGAACAACCCAATCATATATAGCTAATATTCTTCTTACTATGGGTGATATTCCTACAACTCCTCAGCTTATGGTAAATCCTGAAGAATATAGCTGGGATGCCACTATTATGAATACAGCAACTATGCCTGTTACATTTTCTATGAGAAATACAGGTTTAGGTACTTTAACAATTAATAGTGTAACAATAGATCAAACAACAGATTTCATCTTCACTGATGAAAACACTTATCCTTTAGAAATTTCTGATAATGTAGGACAGTTTACTGTAGCATTTAATCCACAAAGTGTAGGAGATTTCCAAGCTAATATCACTATCAATGATTCTGAGGCAGGAGACACTATTATACCTCTTACTGGTTCAGGTTATGATGCTATGATTTATGATTTCCCTCACTTTGAAGATTTCGAAGGTGTCACTAGTGGATTATTGCCTCAAGATTGGACTTCTATCCTTGAAAATACAGCTACTTATTCTGCAGTTGGAGTCAATACTTATGGTGGTTATGAAAGCCCAAGTACTTTAAGACTTTACAATGCTGACGCAGCTAGTCCAGACCTTTATGCAATTACTCCACCAATTGATGATTTAGCTAGTAAACGTATCCGTTTTATGGCAAAATCTTCTTCAGAAGGTGGTCAACTCATAATAGGTTCTGCCGAAAATAATACTGGTGAAATTAATTTTACTGCTATTGATACTATTACATGTACTACTGACTGGCTACAATATGTTCAAAACTTTGATAGCGTTGCTGATGGTAGAGATTTTATAGCCTTAAAATATTTAGGTACAGGTGCTAACTATGTAACTATCTATATAGATAATTTCTTTATTGAAGCTATTCCTACAGGTCCTGCAATAGTTGTTACCCAAGATTCACTTCATTTTGGTGATGTTTATCTAAACAGAACAGGAGTTAGTCATTTAACCATAGAAAACTGGGGTGTATCTGACTTAGAAGTTAGTTTTAGTTCAGCAGGAACTGAGTTATCTTTCTCTCCTGAAACAGCAACAATCGAAGCTGAAACTAGTCAAATTATTACAGTTACTTTAACTCCAAATGCTGAAGGAGATTATTCAGGTTCATTCACAATAAATTCTAATGATACAAACAACCCTGCAATTTCTGTTGCAACTGACGCTTTTATCCTTCCTGCACTTCCAGATAACCTTGCAGTAATTGGTACAGGTACTCAAACAAATTTAAGTATGCCTATAGAACCTTATTACGGTTATACCTATTCACAAGTTATCTATTATGCTGGAGAAATTGGTATTGCAGATCAAAGAATTGAAAAAATTTCTTGGCATTACAATGGTACAGGTGCTTTTGGTCCTGATGATTTCAAAATATATATGGCTCATACAGATATGACTGAATTTGCTAATAACGAAGATTGGATTGATATTGGTGAATTTATGCAAGTATATTCTGGCAGTATTGAAGCTCCAGCAGAAGACGGATGGATTGAGTTTGAGTTAGATATTCCTTTTGTTTATGATAATACTCAAAATCTTGTTGTAGCTGTTGAAGAAGATACACCTGGTTATCACTCAAGTGATAATGACTTCTATTGTACCCTTTCTAACTCTACAAGAGGTATTATTTATTATAGTGATTCTACTAACCCAGATCCTGTAGCACCACCTACTGCAAACTATCTTAGAAATGCTTTTGCTAATCTTAAACTTGAGTTTGGAGATATTCCAAATGCTCCAGATTTAACTGTTTATCCTACTAATACTCTTTTTGAAATGTCTCCAGTTAATGGTTCTTCTATTGAAAGAAATGTAACTATGCGATCAATCGGTCTTCAAGATGTAACAGTTGCAAATGCTCCTACTATTACTGGGGCTGATGCAGACCAATTTACTATCACAACAGATAATAATACTTATCCTTTAGTATTACCATTTAATGATATAGCTACTATCGGTGTATCATTTACACCTGATTCTGAGGGAAATAAATCTGCTACCATCCAAATAGTAGATGATGCAACTAGAGAAACTCATGAAGTTATGATTTCTGGTTATGCTTATGCTGATGATAATAATGATGTTCCAGAAGATGCTGCAACACTAACTCTTCCTGTAGAAGGTGACACTTATGCAATTATGCCTATCGGTGATATTGATTGGTATAAAATCCCTGCTATGGGTATTAGTGATACTCTGCTTTGCTCAGTAGAAGATGCTGGTGGTTCAGCTGTTAACCCTTCAATGTGGTTATATGGTCCAGCAAGTGATGCTAATGAAATTGACCCTGCTGTCTATTTAGATAATGGCTCAAATATTGAGTTTGTATTACCTCAAAGTGGTGATTATTATCTCAGAGTTGCTAAATCAAATGTTTATCCTGAAGGGGCAACCCCTCCTCATACTAGAAAGAATGAAAATGGAGAAAATGAAAGATTAACTAGAGACGATACTGGTTTGTATAACCTCTATGTTGATGCTAATTATAACTATGATTTCAATGCTCCTCTTAACTTAGAAGCATCAAATCAATCTGGTTATGTTGCTCTTACCTGGGAAGAACCACCTTACGAAAGATATCTTACAGGTTATAATGTTTATAGAGATGGTGAAGTTATTACTGAAGATATGATTCCTATTGGAACTAATCTTTATCATGATGCAAATGTTGTTGTTGGTACAGAGTATCACTATCATGTAGTTGGTATGTATGATGACCCTGAAGGTTTCTCATTACCATCAAATACTGCAATAATCATCTATTATAACATTGGTGAACCAATGTGGGGTGATGATTTTGAAGAACATAATGATTTTGCTCTTAACTTACCAGGATGGCTCCAACATGATGTTGATGGTTCAAATACCTACACTATCAGTAATGTTGATTATGCTAATGCTGGCGAAGCTATGTCTTACATGGTATTCAATCCATCAGCTACAGTACCACCAATCCAAGATATGCTTCCTCAAAGTGGAGACAAGTACTTAACATCTTTTGCTGCTACAGAAGGACCAAATGATGATTGGATAATTACTCCAAGATTTACTATAGGAACAACTTCAGTAGTTTCTTTCTATGCTAAGTCTTATACAGATGAGTTCGGTCTTGAAAGATTCAGAGTTAAAATGTCTCTTGGTGGAACAGAACCTGCAGATTTCGAATTCTCACTCCATCAAGGTATTGATTATTTAGAAGCTCCAACAGAATGGACTCTTTATAACTTCAATGTAAGTGAGTTAACAGGAACAACTGTTAGATTTGCTATCCAATGTGTTAGTGATGATGCTTTTATCTTCATGATGGATAACTTCAGAATTGACTCTACAGATGATGGTGTTGATAATGAAAATGTAGAAAATATTCCACAGATTAATTCATTAGCTCAGAACTATCCTAATCCATTTAATCCAGAAACCTCAATAGCTTTCACTACTAAAGAATCTGGTAATGTTGCTATTGAAATCTATAATGTAAGAGGACAAAAAGTTAAAACTCTTCTTAATGATTATAGAAAAGCTGGAAGTCATAGTGTAGTTTGGAATGGTAAAGATGATAATAATAAAGCTGTTGCTTCAGGTGTCTATTTCTACAAAATGAGAAATGGCAAATTTAGTTCAACTAAGAAAATGATCTTAATGAAATAATATTAATCCCTTCTGGGATAAATAATAATACTTAATCAAGCCTCGCATTTTGCGAGGCTTTTTATTTGTTAAAAAATAATTAAAAAAGTTCTTGCCAAATTTTTCTTACAATCAATATTTCGTATATAGGTAAAGTTCTAATGTAGAAATTAACTAAGCACAAATAACTTCGAATTCTTAAAAAATGAAATATAAGCACAACTCAAAATTAAGGAAAAAAGAAAAAGGAGTGACTATGCGAAAAAAATTACTTTTCGTAACAATTCTTATGCTTCTCATGGTATCAGTAAATGCTATCTATGTAGAAGTTGGAACAGGTACTGAAACAACTAGCTATATTCCAGCTTATGGCTTTTATGATTATGGCTGGTCAAGAACTATTTATTTACAAACTGATTTATTAAATGAAATGGAGATTAACTCAATTTCATATAATGTTTCAAACACACCAAACAATTATAGTATGGTTGGACAATCAATTTATCTAAAACATACTACAGCAACTTCAATAGCATCTACAGATTATATTGATCCTGCAACTGATGATTCTTATGAGTTAGTATTCTCTGGAGATTTAACTTTTACAGGTCAAGGTTGGATTGATATCGCTCTAGATACTGCTTTTGATTATAATGGAACAGATAATCTAGAACTTTATTTTGTTAATAATGATGGTTCTTATGTTAGTGGACAACCAAGTTTTATGGCTACTAATGCAAGTCCTGAACAAGCAGTATACAAATATGCAGATAATACTTTCCCAGCTACAACTGGTACTTTGTCCGCAGTTTTTCCAAATACAAGATTCCATTTTGCTGCTGAAAATGAACCAAGTATGGCTACTTTAACAGCTCCTGAAAATGGAGAATTTGGTCTTGAACCACCTGTTGAACTAGCATGGACTAATGGTGAAGATACAGACTGGGTTAAAGTTTATCTTAGTGATGTATTAGAAGAAGTTTCAAGTATGAGTGAAACAGCACTTCTTGTTGATAACTACAATCAAGAGACTTACTCAGTTGATGAACTAGAATCTTTAACAACATATTACTGGAAAGTGGTTTCAGGTAATAATATTTCACAATATCTAGTGTCCAGTCCTATTTGGTCTTTTGGAACTAGTGCTGAAGACGGATCTATTGTCCTTGGTAACGGAACTGAGACAAACCAACATCTACCTATGGAACCATACTATGGCTATACAATTTCTCAATCAATTTATGACCAATCTGCGATTGATGTTGAAAATCAGAGAATTGAACAAGTATCATATTATTATAATGGTAATACTTCATGGACAGAAGATAATGTTCAATTGTATCTTGGTCATACTGAACTTGATGAATTTACAGATGGTACTTCATGGTTACCAATTGATACTTTCGTTTTAGCTTATGATGGTCCTTTAACAGTTCCAGCTGAAGAAGGTTGGGTAACTATTCCTTTAACAGTTCCTTTTAACTATAACAATGAAGACAATTTAGTGATTGCTTTTGAATCAAATACTCAAGGTTATACATCTTCTAGTGATGAATTCTTCTGTACAGCTACAAATGGTAATAAGAGTATTTATTATTATTCTGATTCTGTTAACAGTGACTTCATTACTCCTGCTGACGGTACAATCTTAGCCTTCATTCCTAATGTCTTATTAACTATGGGTGATGTGCCTACTACTCCTCAACTTATGGTAACTCCTGAAGAATATAGCTGGGAAAATACAATTATCAACTCGTCAGCAAATACTGTTACCTTTACTATGCGAAATACTGGTTTAGGTAGTCTAACTATTAATAGTGTAAGTCTTGATCAAAATACAGATTTCATTATTAGTGATGATAATACTTATCCTCTTAGCATAACTGACGACTTTGCTCAGTTTACTGTAACTTTCCATCCTTTAACTGTTGGAGACTTCACTGGTAACATAACTATCAATGATGCAGAAATTGGTGATACTGTGATACCTTTAAGTGGTAGTGGCTATGATGCAATGATCTATGATTTCCCTCATACAGAAGGCTTTGAAGGACTTGAAGCCAATACACTACCTCAAGATTGGAATTCAATCATAAACTCAGCAAATAATTATGCTAATGCCGGTGTAATATTATCAAATCCTTATGAAGGTGAAAGTTCATTTAGATTCTATAACTCTGGAGACCTTGAAGCTGATCTTATAGCTGTTACTCCTCCTATCTCTGGCTTAACCACTAAAAGAGTTAGATTATATGCTAAATCTTCAGATGTAGATACTCAACTTAAAATAGGTGTTAACAATAGTAATAATAGCATGGAAGACTTTGAACTCATAGATACTGTTACTTTAACAACAGAATATCAAGAATTCTATGTTAATTTGAATGTTGATGACCAAACTAATCAATTCATCGTTTTCCAAGCAGATTCTTTCTTAAATACTTATGACTACGTCTATATTGATGAGGTTACAATTGAAGAAATGCCTACTGGACCTCTTGCTCTGATTACTCCTCAAGAATGGACTTATCCTAATACTATTCTAAATACATCTTCTCAAGCTGAATTTACTATCCGTAATATCGGTTTAGGAACTTTGATAATTAATAGTATTACCTTAGACCAAGATACCGACTTTATCTTAGTTGATGATAACGACTATCCTTTGAGCATTACTAATGAAACAATTAATATCGGAGTGAATTTTCACCCATTAACTGAAGGTGATTTCACTGCTAACCTTACTATCACTGATGATCAATCTAACCAAACTGTTATTCCTTTAACAGGTACAGGTTATGATGCGATGATTACAGAATTCCCTCATTTCGAAGGATTTGAAGGATATGAAACTGGTTCTCTTCCGGCAGATTGGAGCACTCTTGTTAACAGCACTTCAGATTATGCAAATGCAAGTATTAATACTTCTGCTTATGAAGGTGAAGGTAGCCTTAGATTCTATAATTCTGCTGATGCTGAAGCTGAAATGACTGCTATTACACCTCCTGTAAGTGATTTAGCTACTAAAAGAATTCGTTTCATGGCTAAATCATCAACTGCTGGTGCTGGTATAATTATTGGAACTTCTACAAATAATAGTGGTGATATTAACTTCACTGCTCGTGATACAGTCTATACTACAACTGCATATCAACAGTTCCAGCATGCCTTTGTTAATGCTCCTGAAAATGATCAATTTATTGCACTTCAATATTTAGGTACTGGTGCTACTTATCTTTCAGTTTATATAGATAATTTCTTCATCGAAAGCATTCCAACTGGTCCTGCTATTGTAGTTACTCAAGACACACTTAACTTTGGAGAAGTTTACTTAAATAGAACAGGTGTAGCTCAGTTAAATATTGAAAACTGGGGTATAGCTCCTCTAGAAGTTGATTTCTCACAAGATGGTGATGAATTAGCTTTTACTCCTAATGAAATTACTGTTCAACCTAATGAAAGTCAAACTGTTGCAGTTAGTTTAACCCCAATAGCTGAAGGAGATTATTCAGGTTCTTTCACAATTAATTCTAATGATACTAATATTCCTTCTTTAGAAATAGCTACAACAGCTTATATCTTACCTGCTCTTCCTGATAACATTGCTATTATTGGCAATGGAGAATTAGTCGGACAAAGCATTCCGTTCGAACCTTGGTACAGACATACCTGGTCTCAAACTATTTACTATGCAGGTGAGATTGGTATTGCAGATCAAAGAATTGAAAAGATTTCTTGGCATTATAATGGTAACTCTGCTTGGGGTCCAGATGATATGAAAATATATATGGGCTTAACTTCAGAAGTTGATTTTGCTGATGGTGATTCTTGGATAAGTGCTGAATCATTAATGGAAGTTTTTGATGGAACTATTACAGTTCCAGCTGAAGATGGTTGGGTTGAATTTGAATTAGATATTCCATTTATTTATGATAACACTCAAAACCTAGTAGTTGGTGTATTCCATACTGTTCCTCAATATCATGCTTCTGGTGATGAATTCTATTGTACTGCAAGTGATGTAACAAGATCTCTCGTTTTCTATAGTGATTCTACAGTTCCAGACCCTGCAGCACCACCTACAGCTAACTATCAACGTAATTCCTATGCAAACGTGCAACTTGAGTTTGGAGATATTCCTAATGCTCCAGATTTAACTGTTTATCCTACTAATACTCTTTTTGAAATGACTCCTGTTGACGGTACTTCATTAGAAAAGACTATAACTATGCGATCAATCGGTCTTCAAGATGTTACAGTTGCAAATGCTCCTACTATTACTGGGGCTGATGCAGACCAATTTACTATCACAACAGATAATAATACTTATCCTTTAGTATTACCATTTAATGATATAGCTACTATCGGTGTATCATTTACACCTGATTCTGAGGGAAATAAATCTGCTACCATCCAAATAGTAGATAATGCAACTAGAGAAACTCATGAAGTTATGATTTCTGGTTATGCTTATGCTGATGATAATAATGATGTTCCAGAAGATGCTGCAACACTAACTCTTCCTGTAGAAGGTGACACTTATGCAATTATGCCTATCGGTGATATTGATTGGTATAAAATCCCTGCTATGGGTATTAGTGATACTCTGCTTTGCTCAGTAGAAGATGCTGGTGGTTCAGCTGTTAACCCTTCAATGTGGTTATATGGTCCAGCAAGTGATGCTAATGAAATTGACCCTGCTGTCTATCTAGATAATGGTTCAAATATTGAATTTGTATTACCTCAAAGTGGTGATTATTATCTTAGAGTTGCTAAATCAAATGTTTATCCTGAAGGTGCAACCCCTCCTCATACTAGAAAGAATGAAAATGGAGAAAATGAAAGATTAACTAGAGACGATACTGGTTTGTATAACCTCTATGTTGATGCTAATTATAACTATGACTTCAATGCTCCTCTTAACTTAGAAGCATCAAATCAATCTGGTTATGTTGCTCTTACCTGGGAAGAACCACCTTACGAAAGATATCTTACAGGTTATAATGTTTATAGAGATGGTGAAGTTATTACTGAAGATATGATTCCTATTGGAACTAATCTTTATCATGATGCAAATGTTGTTGTTGGTACAGAGTATCACTATCATGTAGTTGGTATGTATGATGACCCTGAAGGTTTCTCATTACCATCAAATACTGCAATAATCATCTATTATAACATTGGTGAACCAATGTGGGGTGATGATTTTGAAGAACATAATGATTTTGCTCTTAACTTACCAGGATGGCTCCAACATGATGTTGATGGTTCAAATACCTACACTATCAGTAATGTTGATTATGCTAATGCTGGCGAAGCTATGTCTTACATGGTATTCAATCCATCAGCTACAGTACCACCAATCCAAGATATGCTTCCTCAAAGTGGAGACAAGTACTTAACATCTTTTGCTGCTACAGAAGGACCAAATGATGATTGGATAATTACTCCTAGATTTACTATAGGAACAACTTCAGTAGTTTCCTTCTATGCTAAGTCTTATACAGATGAGTTCGGTCTTGAAAGATTCAGAGCTAAAATGTCTCTTGGTGGAACAGAACCTGAAGATTTCGAATTCTCACTCCATCAAGGTATTGATTATTTAGAAGCTCCAACAGAATGGACTCTTTATAACTTCAACGTAAGTGAGTTAACAGGAACAACTGTTAGATTTGCTATCCAATGTGTTAGTGATGATGCTTTTATCTTCATGATGGATAACTTCAGAATTGACTCTACAGATGATGGTGTTGATAATGAAAATGTAGAAAATATTCCACAGATTAATTCATTAGCTCAGAACTATCCTAATCCATTTAATCCAGAAACCTCAATAGCTTTCACTACTAAAGAATCTGGTAATGTTGCTATTGAAATCTATAATGTAAGAGGACAAAAAGTTAAAACTCTTCTTAATGATTATAGAAAAGCTGGAAGTCATAGTGTAGTTTGGAATGGTAAAGATGATAATAATAAAGCTGTTGCTTCAGGTGTCTATTTCTACAAAATGAGAAATGGCAAATTTAGTTCAACTAAGAAAATGATCTTAATGAAATAAAATTAATCCCTGTTAGGGATAAATAATAAACCTTAATCAAGCCTCGCATTTTGCGAGGCTTTTTCTATTTTTATAAAAATAATTTCCTGATATAAAACAGCATAAATAAAGGAATATTTTAATAAAATAAGAATTTGTAACTAGAGAGTTACAAATAAATATTGACTAGAATTTATTAAGTAATAAAATTTGACCATTAGATAGCGATTTCAAAAAAACAAAAACATTAATGGATTAATGGGAGTTCAAAATGCCTGATATTATTGAAAGGTTAGTTAATATTGGATTAACCAAATATGAAGCAAGTGTATATCATGTCTTACTACAAAAACCTGATCTCTCTGCAACAGAGTTAGCTAACTTAGCTAATGTCCCTAGAACAAGAGTTTATGAGGTCATAAATTTGCTCTACGATAAGGGCTTTTGTAAAAAATCGGATGAAGACAAAATCAAGAAATTCAATGCAATCAATCCACGCTTTGCTTTTAACAATTTATTAGAAAAGAATAAAATTGAGTATGAAAACAAAGTGAAAAGTATTCATCTCATATCTGAAGAACTAGAACCTGTATTTGAATTATCACAAAAGCAAGATGATGACCCTAGTAAGCACATTGAAGTAATTGTGGGAAATAATGAAATTCTAGAAAAAATCAATGAATATGGTAAAGATGTTAAGCAAGAAATTCTTACTATGAACAAAGCTCCTTATGTGATTGATTTCTCAGCAGTCCAGAAGAGGGGTAAAGTCGCTTATTTTCCCGGATTAAAGTATAAGTTTGTAACAGAAAAAGCTGATATCGCAAATCCAGATTTTGTGCATTTTCTAGAACTTTGGGAAGATATTGGTGCTGAAGTAAGGGTAGTTGATGAAGTTCATACTAAGCTTATTGTATTAGATAGGACTCGAGTAATACTAAGTATAGCAAATAAAGATATGATTATGACAAGTCATACTTCAATGTTTATCGATAATGCTCAATTGGCAAAAATGTATGTTAAGACCTTCCATTCTTATTTTGATGAAGGAACACCTCTAAAAGAATATTTGAAATCAATTAAAGGAGAACAAAAATGAAAAGAGTGACTATTGTATTATTTATGTTATTATTACTTTCTTTAGCTTTTGGACAAGAAGTAATTACTGTTGATAATAGCGGTACTGGTGATTATATAACAATTACTGAAGGCATTAACTACATCAATGGATTAACTGAAATGCCAGCTGGTGGAATTGTAATGAATATTACAGCTGGACAAACTTTCACAGAAACTATCCCTGGAATCACTGCTGTAGCAAGTGAAAATGCTCCAATTATAATCCAGAAAAATGGGGAAGGAGCAAATCCAATAATCAATAACGAAACTACTGATAATTATGTCTTTAATTTTATTTCAGCAGCCTATATTACTGTTGATGGACTTCATATTCAAGACCCAAATATTACTAATGAAGATAAGTATGAAGCTGGATTTTTTCTTGATTCAAGTGATAATATAATTATAAAAAATTGTATTATTCAAGATTTTGGTAAGTATGGGATTAAAGCTTCAAGTGCAACAACTAATACAAGTATAGTTAATAATGAACTTTTTTATAGTGATAATTTTTACACATCTGAATCAACAGTATATGGTATTCAAATAGCCTACAATTCTGGAGCGGAGAATGCCGAAGTTATAAAGAACAAAATCTATGGAATCAAAGAAGCAACTTCTACAATTTATGGTATTGATTTTAATCAGGTTACCGGTATTTGTGCTAACAACATGATTTCATTAACTCATGATAATAATGATAAAGTTTTCGGAATCCGTCTTGTAGGTCGTGCCGATAGAACTATAGAATGTTACTATAATAGTGTATATTTAGAAGGAACTTCAACAGATGCAGGCTATGGTATAGGTATCTCTGGTGGAGCAGGTGATGTGATTATTAAAAACAACATCTTTGTTAACAACAGAAGTGGGATTGAGCAGTATGCTGTTTGGTATAGTTTCCAACAACCACAAGTACAGTTAGATAGCAATATATATTATACTTCTACTTATGAAGGTTTCTTTGGAAGACTTGTGACAGCAGAATATACTGATTTTGACCTATGGAGAAATGAAATATCAATGGACGAATTGTCTCAAGTAATTATGCCCGAATTTGCAGAAACTATTACTGGGGATTTACACCTTATTGCTTCATCTCTTGGGAATCAGATATTTATTGCTAGTCCTTTAGAAAATGTTCAAGATGACTATGATAGTGAGATGCGTCATGCTTCTTATCCTTATATAGGTGCTGATGAAAATGTTGAAAATCCTTTAGTTAGTTTACTTGAAACAGAATATGTGATTGATAATACAGGTAATGGCGATTACTCATCTTTAGAAGAAGCAATCACTGCTTTAAATTCAGGTATTATTCCAGATGGTGGCATAATCTATAATATTCTTGCAGGTCAGATTTTTACAGATTCTCTTTCTGCAATTACAGTACAAGCTGATGAAACAAACCCAATTATTTTCCAGAAAAGTGGTCAAGGTGAAAATCCAATTATAGATTATAATTATCTTGAAGGTTCTGTAGTTGAATTTAATGGTGCATCTTTTGTTACTTTTGATGGAATTGATATAACGGATACAAGTGATGATGATATCAAATATGATAGAGCCTATTATATCTATGCTTCTAATAATATCACAATAAAGAATTGTAATGTCTCAAACTTTGGTAATTATGGATTTCATGTTAGAGATGCTTCTCAAAACAACACAATCCACAATAATAATATCTTCTATACTTCAGAATATTATACACCTGAAGCTACAGTTTATGGCGTTTATGTTCAGTATAATTCTGAAGCGGATAATGCTGTAATCACAAATAATCATATATATGGTTTAAAAGAAGCTTCGGCAAATGTTTATGGAATTAGAGTTCAGAAGGTATCAGCTGATATTATTAATAATTTCATATCTGTAACAGAAGACAATAATGATAAAGTGTTTGGACTTAGATTAGATGCGGGTAATTCTGCTATGACACTTAATGTTTACTATAATACTGTACTTTTATCAGGACAAGGAACAGATGATGATTTCTGTGTTCAAAAAACTGGAACAGATGGTGTTATTAATTTGCAGAACAATATCTTTATAAATAGAAGAAGTGGTGATAATGATCACTATGTTATTGATTATACCTTCGGTAGTGGAACTTGGAATGCTGATGACAATGCCTATTATTGCGAAAATGGTTCAATTGGTTCATGGCTTAATACAGATTGCCCAGATTTAGAAACATGGCAAGCTACTTCAGCAACAGATATGAACACTACTATTATTAATGCAGAGTTTGTTTCAAATTATGATTTACATCTTATAGGTTCATCATTAGGTGACTTCGCTTTAGCTGGTAATCCTATCCAAGGTATTGAATATGATATAGATGGAGATTTAAGACATCTTGTAAATCCTTATAAAGGAGCTGATGAAAACTTAGAGAATCCTCTTAATCCTGAAGACCAATATTCAATTACAGTAAGTCCATTATCTCTTGATTTTGGCACTATGTATCATGGGAATGGGGAAAGTATAATGAATTTTAATATTCTTAACTCAGGTATAATGCCTTTGATTGTTGATGAAATTGTAGCTCCTCAATATTTTAATCTTCAATATGATAGTGAACAGTGGTTATCTATTCTCACAAATATTACTATCCAACCAGCAGAGACTGCTGTTATTCAAGTTAAATATGCCAACAATGTTCCTGGCACAGTGACTGATAGTCTTATGATTTCATCTAATTCTATTGCAGAACCTCAAGTCTATGTTGATTTACTTGCTAACTCTATTCCTGCTGAAGTTGAATACTCTACTGAATCAATTACTTTCCCTGCCACAATTAATGGTAGCCAATCAGCTCTAATCTCTATGCAGATTATTAATCTCAATGATATGCCAATTAATTTTGAATTTGTAACAGTATCAGATAATTTCTTATTAGGACTTGATGGAGAGGTCACTGGTCAAACTCTTAATAACCTTGTTTTAGAAGATACATTGACTCTTAGTCTTGCTATGAATTTCCCTGAAAGTGGAAATCACTCAGGTCAATTAGAAATACACAGTCAGCTTTTACATGATGATGATACAGGACAAATCATTGACCTATTTGGTGAAACTTATTCCTTTAGTTTCCAGGATATCGAAGCAGGAATGGAAGGTTTCTGGCAAAGTGAAACTGAAGCTGGAGACTATGATAATGATGGAGATTATGATATTTTAGCCACTGGTTATGTTTTAGACTCTAATACATCTGCTATTACTATTTATAAAAACAATGGCAATGGAGATTTCCAAAGAATCGAACTAGGCCTTGAAGGTACAGGATTCGGTTGTGTGGATTGGATTGATCTTGATAATGATAACGATTTAGATATCTATACTTCAGGACAATACCAGCAAAACAACTATATCTCTAGAGCTTATATTAATGAAAATGGTACTTATACAGAAGTTGAAACTAATTTACCACCACTCAAAGGTTCAAATACAGATTGGAAAGACTATAATGGCGATGGGCTTTTAGATGTTCTTTATAATGGTGTACTAGATTTAGAATTTGGTGATGTTGATTATACACGAATTTATCTTAATCAAGGTAACTATCAATTCGAAATGTTTGCTCCAGAGATTCATCAAATTTCAGCTGGTGATGCAAAATTCGCTGATTATAATAACGATGGTTTACTTGATATTGCAACTGCTGGTAGAGTTGATTCTTGGGATTGGAGAGTAGCTGTCTGGAAAAATGAAGGTAATGATGAATTTACTGAAATAGACCTAGGAATTGATGGTGTTCGTTACACAGTAGTTGAATGGGGTGACTATAATAATGATGGTCTCATGGACCTCTTTGTGACTGGATCTGTTCAACTAGAAATCCCATCAGTACTTTATATTTTGAGAAACAATGGCGATGATACTTTTACTAATATCAATCTTCCAGAAAATGATACCTATATTGCAGGTATTAGACAAGGGGATATGAAGATTCATGACCTCAACTCTGATGGCTTACTTGATGTTATAGTTAATGGTGTTCAAAATCAAGAATGGTGGACAGGGCAAGTTCACTTCTATCAAGGTAATGATACCTTCGTCTATGCAGATAGTTTAGATGCTCTAAAATATGGTGAGTTAACTATGATTGATTATAATGGTGATGGTAATTCTGATGTTTTATTAACAGGAAGATATGATTATCTAGATTATTACTGTAACTTATATGAAAATCAAACTGAGTTAACTAATACTGCTCCACAAGCACCTAGTATGCTATCTGCTCAAGTAAATGACGATCTCGTTGCTTTAGAATGGGGTATGGGCTCTGATGCAGAGACTCCTCAGTTAGGACTTACCTATAATATCAAAGTCGGCACCTCTTCAGGTGGTAATGAAATATTTGCTTCTATGTCCACTGATGATGGATTCTTACTCAGACCACATAAGGGTAATATGCTCAATAGTCTTGCTTGTTCTATAAATAACTTGCAAAATGGTACATATTATGTTTCCGTACAAACAATTGATAATTCTTATCTAGGCTCAGCATTCAGCGATGAAATTACTTTCGAAATAACTAATGGGATAGTTTCTAATGATGATAATAATGTTACTCCTACAATCACTAGATTGAACAAGAACTATCCAAATCCATTTAACCCAGAAACAACTATATCATTTGATTTAAATAGGAATCAAAATGTTAAACTTGAAATATATAACGTGCTTGGCCAAAAAGTAAAAACCTTATGCAATGATAACTTGCAAGCAGGTAATCATAAGTATGTTTGGAATGGTACTGATCAAAATAATCGTAAAGTCGCTTCAGGAATTTATTTTGCAAAAATGACTTCAAAATCCTTAACCAAAACCCAAAAGATGATCTTAATGAAATAGATTGTAGATAAATAAACGACTTATTAATCTGATACATAATAAAGCCCTGACTTCAGGGCTTTATTTCTACTGCACCATTCGAGTTAATTTTGCATGATTTGTAAAAGCGCAATAAATTGCAGTCATTTTTGCAAAAATGCAATAAGAATGGATTAATCATTCTACTTTCCCCTTTTTATTATTTGTTTATGAAGATGTATATTCATGTTAAACAATGATTTATCTTTAAATACAAACTGTGTCATTACATTTGGAATATTTTCTGCAGTATAATGGTATAATAAAAGAAAAAGGAGAAAGAAATGAGAAAACTACTTTTAATTTCTATGTTAATTATGTGTTTTGGGCTTTTTGCAGATTTTATTGAGGTTGGGGGTGGTACAAGTGGAACTTCCTATGTACCTGTCTATGGTTTTTATGATTATAACTGGACAAGAGTAATCTATACTGCTGAAGAATTAACTAATCAGTCCTTTACAATCACTGGACTTGAATATCAATACTACAATAATCCAAACAACTATGAAATGTTAAACCAAAGTGTTTATATTGGGTATACAGATTTGGATGTATTTTCTTCAACTGCTTATGTTAATCCCCTAACTGCTGGCGCCACTAAAGTTTATGAGGGGAATATAACATTTAATGGTAGTCAAGGAGAATGGTTTACCTTAGATTTTAATGTTAATGATTTTGAATATAATGGTACAAGTAATATTATAGTCTATTGGGAAAATAGGGATGGCTCTTATGCCAGTGGTTACCCAAGATGGTACTATAAATCAATTCAAAATACTGTATGTTATAAATATCGGGATAACTCATTTCCAGATGATGTGAATGGAAATATAGTGTATTATAAAGCAAACACCCGTTTCCTAACAGATGACTCATTAAGTCTGCCTGAAAGTGTAGATATCCCAGCTGGAAATACTGATGTTTATGAAACAGCTGGCTCTTTAATTGAAATTGCCTTTACTGAAAATGATCATCCTGATATTAATATTTCTATCCTGCTCAATGAAGATGCTCCTACAATAGTAGATGATCTTCCTGATACAGTTTCAAGCTTGTTACCTGTTTATTGGACTATTAATACTGTTACAGGTCAAGGTCATAATTATACTATAACTTTTGATTTAGCAACAATAGAAGGTTATAATGGAGATATCGAATATAGGATACTTAAAAGAAGTGATTCAAGTCAAGCTTGGTTTGATGTTTCCTCTATACCTGGAGTAGAATTATCATATAATGAAAGTAAGGTTACTGTTACAGGTTTAGATTCCTTCTCAGAATTTACTCCTGCTATACCAGTTGAAACACTCCCAGTTGAGTTATCTTCATTTACAGCTCTTACTACTAGCGAAAATTATGCGCAAATAAATTGGGAAACAGCTTCTGAATCAAACTTATTAGGCTATAATATCTATAGGAATGAAAATGAAGACTCTCAATCAGCTCAAAGAGTAAATCCTAAGATTATCACTGCTAATAATACTGCAACTGGTGCAAGTTATTCTTATCTTGATCAAGAAGTTGAAAACCAAACAACATATTACTATTGGTTAGAAAGCTTAGAGTTAAGTAATGAAAATACTCTATACGGACCTGTTACAGTAAAATTTGAATCTCAAGATAATAATAATGTTCTTCCAACAGTAACAAATTTATCTTCAGCTTATCCTAATCCATTTAATCCTCAAACAACAATTAAGTTTAGCGTTAAAGCCAGTGATTCTGCTCAATTGATAATTTATAACTTAAAAGGACAGATTATTAAATCATATCCAAAATTCTTACCTGGTCAACATGTAATAGTCTGGAATGCTACAGATAATAATAATCAAGATGTATCTTCAGGAGTATATCTATATAAATTAATTTCAAACAGCTATAGTAAAACTAATAAGATGATTCTAATGAAGTAATTTATAATAAAATAAACTATCTGACAAGGATGTTAGATTATGCTTAAGCCTCGCGTTTGCGAGGCTTTCTTAATTTTGTAAATTTTTGGTTAAACAACCTGAAAATCAATCTATAGCTTTTTTCCTCTTACCTAGTTATATTTCCTTGATTGTTACTCTCTCTTTAAAAATCCAATGATTTATAGGGTGACTAACAATCAAGAGAGTATTATCCTGGGAAAATAGAAAATAGGATAAATGATTTTAGTTCTAAATTTTTAAATTTTGCCATTTTATGACAAAAAATGAAAAGTCATTTTTCGGCAAAAAGCATCTTTATGATTTTAAACCCAAATAATGCAATAGATCTTTGATAATAGCACTATATTCTTTTGCAAAAGTAACTTACATAATTCTACCGAATATATATATTATATGCGTCCGAATTCTGTAAGCTATTTTGCTAAAAGAATCTGCACTCTTCTCTAAAGCTCTACTGCACCATCTGGGTTAAAAAACAAATAAAAAACGAAATGCAATATTAATTAAATATACTTAACAAATCACTATTAATCAGTTATTTAAGCCACTTCTGGACAAAATAATAAAAAAAGTAAAAAAATATTTGACATAGATTAACTAAAGTCATATTCTGTCATTGTTCGGTAAATATATTCATTTTAAGTCAAAAATGGGAGAAATAAGGAATGGCAATAACAGGAAAGTTCAATGGAACACATATTAGTTCTATAACTCAAAACAGAGTTGTATTACCTAAGCAGTTCAAAGATGTATTGAACTCTTATCAGTCAGATAAGATAGTTGTTACCTTAAGCCCTTATGGCGGACTATTATTGTATCCAAAAGTCGAATTTGATAGTGTCTGTGATCAATTAGCTAAAGGAGTTGATAAAGTAAATCGCTACACTTTGTCCTATTTAGAAAATTGGTCTATGGGGATACAAACTTTGGAAGGTTCTGCAGGTCGATTTCGAATCTCTCCCGAATTACTAACCGAAGCTAAGGTAAAAGATAAGATTAAGTTTATTGGCAGAGGTAATTATATCGCTATCTGGTCAATTGAAGAGTTTGAAGACCATCAAAAAATGATTAGAGATCAAATTAGACAAAGCAATGAAATGCCGGTGGTAAGACTATGATGTATCACAAACCTGTTATGTTACAAGAATGTATTGATGCTTTAAAGATTAAAGATGGCTCAATAATAGTTGATTCTACAATGGGAGGTGGTGGACATTCTCAAGCAATATTGCAGTCTAATGCCAGTGTTAAGCTTTATGCTTTTGATCAAGATCCTGATGCAGTAGCCTTTGCTAGTAAGAGATTAGAAAACTTCGGAGACAGAATAACTATCATTCAAGATAATTTTGTTAATATGAGAACAAGACTTGCTTTTCAAGAGGTTAACAGAGTTGACGGAATTCTTTTTGATTTAGGGGTATCTTCCTTTCAGATTGATGAAGCCGACAGGGGATTCACTTTTTCCCAAGAATCACCATTAGATATGCGAATGGATAAGAAAGGTGATTTAACAGCTGAAATTATTCTAAATGAATATGATTTAAACGAACTCACAAGAATTATCAGAGATTTTGGAGAAGAGAAATCAGCTAGAAAGATAGCTCGATTAATTGTAGATAAACGAAGTAATCAAGCCTTTAAAACATCTTTAGATTTGAATAAGCTAATCCAAGATAATTTCCAGATTAATCCAAAGTTTCTTACAAAAATGTTATCAAGGGTATATCAAGCATTAAGAATTGAAGTTAATCAAGAAATGGAAGTATTAAAATCAGTTCTGAAAGATGCATTGAACATTCTAAATCCAGGCGGTAGGTTAGTCGTGGAATCTTATCACAGTTTAGAAGATAAGATAGTAAAAGATTTTATGAAATATGAATCATTAGATTGTGAGTGTCCTCCTCATTTCCCAATTTGCATTTGTGGGAAAAAATCTACACTCAAACTTATTACCAAAAAACCAATAATCGCTGGTAAAGAGGAACTTAGTGACAATAGCCGTTCACGAAGTGCCAAGTTAAGAATCGCTGAAAAACTATAAAACATCTTAAGGAGTTGGGATGAAAAACTATATTAAAATTATTATTACTTTATCTATTATTATCTCAGTGTATGTCCTAGTAACAGGAATACTAAATCATTATAGTGTTAAATATAATAAAGAAGCTTTAAAATATGAAAAACTATACAATAAAAAGGTTACTGCTTATACAAGCAAGAAATCGGATTTATCATACTATAAATCAGGTTTGTATATCAAGCGTGTAGCTGCTGACAGATTTGGATTCATTGAACCAAATGATGAATCATCTTTAGTAACATATAGTAAAATTATAACAAATGAGAAAAATGTTTCATTTACAGTTATATTAGATTTATTCTCAACATCTTTGAGTGCAGACGAAATAAAATCAATTTATTCATATTAATCTCCCCTTATGAATGTTAGAAGATATTATTTCTTATTAATTCTATTATTAGGAATAGCTGTACTCTGGATAGTACAGCTATTTTTAATTCAAGTAAAGGATGTCTATAATCTCAAGGAGTTAAGACTTAGGAGAAATAGGCCTGTGAAGGAATTCATTAATCCTATACGTGGTAGTATTTACGATAGAAATGGAAATCTGCTAGTTACAACTGAAAAGTACTTTCAAGTTGATATTGATTTGAATTCAATTCGGAAGTACCTGATTCGTAATGATGATTCTCGCAGTCTAGAAGAAGTTAAAGAAAAAATTGCAAGATTAGCTGAAAACGCTACTGGAGAATCATATTCTATCTTGAAGAAACGATTAGATTCTAAAAGTCCAATATTGTTTTACTCTCTTAATGAACTTAAATTAGATAAGATGTTAGAATCATTTAATAATAATAAGATTAATGGTTATATAACAGAGTTTATTGGATTTAAAAGAAAGTACATGTCAGAGCATGTTGCTTCAAGGTTAATCGGTCATGTTAAAGAGAGTAGAGAAACAATATCAAAAACTAGGATAAACAAATCTAAGTATTCTATAGAGGGTGAAACAGGTATTGAAGCTTCTTTTAATGAAGAGTTATCTGGTAAGTTTGGTTGGAAGGAAGTAATTAAATATGCCAATGGCACAAATATTCCTGCTCTTGGTTTGCAGAGTAAAGAAGTAGTAGATGGATACAATCTTTATTTGACTATCGATAGTGAAATGCAGTTTGAGGTTGAAAAACTCTTAAAAGATAAAATAGCAGAATACGAAGCAAATGTAGGTATGTGCACCGTTATGGACCCACAGACTGGAGAAATAATTGTTATGGCAGGTTTTGAGAAGGATGATATTGGAAAAGATCCAGCTCTATTGAGGTCATCTAGTAATTTCCCTGTAAGTTACTTGTTTGAACCAGGTTCAACATTCAAACCATTTACCATGTTGGGAGCAATTGAAAATGGTGTGTATAACCCACAAGAAAGAATTGATTGTAGAACTTATTATCCTGACTATACAGGGCAGAAAAAAAATAAAGAACGTAAGATTGTTGATGACCACCCATTAGATTACCCTTTATCGGGAGAAGAGATTATCGCTTATTCTTCGAATGTTGGAATAGCAAAAATAGCTGAGAAACTAGGTGAGGGTAAATTTTATCAACAGCTTAGACGCTTAGGGTTTGGATTAACAACGGCAACAAGATTATATGGATTAAAGAAAGGTCAGTTAAATCCAACCTACAAATGGTCTCAATTCTCTCTTCATTCCATTTCATTCGGACAGGAAATTGGGGTTACACAATTACAATTAGCAAATGCTTATTGTGCTATAGCAAATGGGGGAGAGCTTTTAGAACCGAGAATAATCAGTAGAATTACCGATAAAAGTGGCACTTTGGTTGAAGAAACCCAAAGAAAGGTAACGAGAAAGATTGCTAGTCAATCCTCAATAGATACAATAAAGGCCTATTTAGGCAAAGTTTTTGAATATGGTACTGGTAAATATTATGATAATGATGTCTTAGGTTTAGCAGGTAAAACTGGTACTGCTGAGGTGAAATCAGCAAAGACTAGAGGCACTAATAAATGGGAATATACATCCACATTTGTTGGTTATTTGCCCAAAGATGACCCTAAATATGTTATTGTGGTTACTTTTGATAAACCTGCCAGAAAGTATAGATTTGCTGCTACATCTGCTCTTCCAACATTTGAAAAAGTCTATGAAAGATTGTTATCTTCTACAAATAGTAATGTTAAATTCGATTATATCTTAAAGAATAGTGATATGTTAATAATGCCAGATTTAACAGGGATGAAGATATCTCAAGCTGAAAAAACTGTTCAAGAATTAGGTGTAGAATATTATACAAACAAGACTAATATGGATGCAATAGTGAATCACCAGTATCCTGAAGCCGGTTTTATGTTTAAAAAAGATAAAGAAAATAAGGTCATTTTTTATAGCACAATTGCCGAGAATACCAATACTGATGTGATGCCAGATTTTAGAAAATCAACTCTTAGGAGAGCTTTAGAATTTTGTATTAGAAAAAATATTAAAGTCGATACTCAAGGTGAAGGAATAGTCTATCAACAGAATATACCAGCAGGTACAAAGATTACTGAAGGTATGAAACTTATAATCAAATGTCGTTAGGAGATAAGATGAATTTAGATATAAGAAAAATAATCAATCTGTTAAAAAAACATAAATTATATATTAACTCAAAAATCGAAAAAGATATTATTGAAATAAATGATATAACTATTGATTCAAGGCATGTTCAAGCAAATGATGTTTTTGTAGCCATTGAAGGATTTGAAGTAGATGGTCATAAATTTATTAATAAAGCAATTGAATCAGGGGCTAGACTTATTATCCATACTAAAGATGAAGATGTTAATGCAAACTCAATTCTGGTAAGTAATTCCAGAAAAGCAGGAGCTTTAATAGCATCAGAGATTTACGATAGGCCTTCTGAAAAACTAAAATTGATTGGAATAACTGGCACAAATGGTAAAACAACAAGTTCTACTTTGGTTTACGATATTCTAAATAAAATGGGAATTAAGTGTGGGGTTATTGGGACTCTTGGTTACTCTTTTGGAAAAGAAATAATTCCATTAAATAGAACTACTCCAGATATTTCTGAACTTAATAGAATATTAGCAGAGATGGTAAAAGAAAAGTGTCAAGCTGTTGTAATGGAAGTCTCTTCCCATTCATTAGTTCTAGATAGAGTTTATGGACAGAAATTCTCTGCAATTGGTTTTACAAATTTAACTCAAGACCATCTAGACTTTCATTCTACTTTCGAAAACTATTTCCTAGCAAAAAAGATATTGTTTGATACTGCCGAAAAAATGGGTGCTTTAGCTGTAATAAATACTGATGATAAATATGGCAAAAAGTATTTCCAAGATTATAAACAGAGAAAATTAGCTTATGGATTTGATTTAACAAGGGATGTTTATGCTTCAGAAATGGAAAACAGGACTGATTCTACAGGATTTAAACTACATTATAGTAACCTAACTTATAATATAACTACAAACTATATTGGAGAGTTTAATGTTTATAATTTGATGCTAGCGGTTACTTTATGCAAAGAAGTCTTTCCCGAGTTGGAAATAAAGGAAGATATTTTAAAAAATTTGAAACGTACAAATGGAAGATTAGAACCTATAACAAGCCAAGCCCTAGGAAAAGTATTTATTGATTATGCCCACACACCTGATGCTATTGAACAGGTTCTAAAGACTTTAGATAAGACTCAGCATGATAGATTAATTACTGTTGTTGGCTGTGGTGGAGATAGAGACAGAGAAAAGAGAAGTCCAATGGCCCAAATTGCTTGTAAGAGGTCTGACTTAGTTATCTTCACAGATGATAATCCAAGAAGAGAAAATAGAAATCTAATTATAGCTGATATGGTCGAGAAATTATATTTTGATAATTATTTCATTATTAGAGATAGAAAAATAGCAATAGAAACAGCTTTAAAATTATCTCGTAAAGAAGATATTGTTATAATCTTAGGTAAGGGACACGAAAATTATCAGGAAGTTGATGGGATTAAACACCATTTGTCTGACTCAGAAGAAGTATCTAATTATATTCCAAGGAATGATAAAAGGCAACTTGCTCTTCCTTATGATATAATAAATCTACTTGACTTGAAATTCAAATATGAAGGTTTATTCGATAGAAGTAAATTTGAAGATATTCCCAATCTAGTTCTAAAACAGATATCCACTGATTCAAGAAATATTGAAGAAAATTCTCTATTTATAGCACTTAAAGGGGATAATTTTGACGGTAATGATTACATAGAAAAATTACATGAAAGTTCATCTAATTGTTTTACTATTGGGGAAATAGCTAATCAATCTAATCTTCACCTGCAAGTTAATAATGCTCTGCATTATTATGGCTATATGGCTAAAAGATACTTGAAACTATTTGATATTAAGAAAATTGCTTTAACTGGTTCGACTGGAAAAACAACAACGAAAGAAATTCTTACTAATATTTTAGAAGAAAGTCATCAGGTTTTAAAAACTCATGGCAATGAAAATAATTATATAGGACTTCCTAGAACTATTTTTAGAATTAAAGATACTGATGTTTATGCAGTATTTGAGATTGGTACTAATAGTTTTGGAGAAATAGCTTATTTGAGTGACATTATCGAGCCTGATTATGCTTTGATAACTTCAGTAGACGAAGCTCATTTAGAAAAACTACAATCTCTTGAAGGTGTTTATAAAGAAAAGACTAGTCTGTTTAGGAGGAAACTAAACAAGTTTCTTTTCCCTGGAGATAATGCTTTGTTTGCCGAATTCAAATCACAAGAATTCAGAGGGACTGCCTACTCGGTTGGTTTGAATGCTGATAATAGCTTTGTTTATCACATTAAAGATATCTCTGATGAGAGGATGACTATTGAAATTAATAATTCTCATTATGAAGTTAATAACTTAATACCATATTTTGGACTTAATTATGCTTTGGCGATATCATTAGCTAAGCTACTTGAAGTAAATATTAATGATGTTATCTATGGACTTTTGAAAAAGTTGAATATTTCTAATCGGATGAATATTATTAAAGGGAAAAATAGAATTATAATAGCTGATTGTTATAATGCTAATCCTAGATCAACCAAAGCTGCTATTGATTTTTGGATAAATTACCTAGCAGAAAGAAAACATATTGCAGTGTTAGGGGATATGTTAGAATTAGGTGAAAATGAAGAGAAACTTCATCTTGATGTAAAAAATAAATTAGAAAAATTGACAAATATAAGACTTTATACTGTTGGTAAACTTACAAAATTATATAATGGACAGGCTCATTTTGACAAAATAGAAGATTTAATAAAATCCGATATTATTAGTGAGCTATCAGAAGGTGTTATTCTTATCAAAGGTTCTCATGGAATACATTTAGAAAAAATATTGGAGATTGTGTAGTGCTATATCATTTATTAGGTCAATATATTGATGTCTTTAATCCTTTACGGGTTTTTAATTATGTTACATTTCGCTCAGCTGGTGCTTTTATAACAGCATTAGTCTTTTCTTATCTTTTTGGACCAGCTATAATTGGTATATTAAAAAAACATTTAGCAGTTGAAACTATTGATGAAGATATGCCTGATAGACATCATGCTAAACAAGGAACTCCAACAATGGGTGGATTGATTATTCTGGCCGGCTTGCTGGGTTCATCTTTTCTATGGTGTCGATGGGATAACTCTTATATTTGGATTATGTATTTGACTACTATTTGGCTAGGTATTTTTGGTTTTGTTGATGATTATCTAAAAAACTTTGCTAAAGCTAAAAAGGGTCTAATCCCTAAATATAAGTTGATGGCTCAAATAAGTCTTTCTTTGATGATAGCTATGTTTTTGTATTTTAGCAATGACTTTAAATATCTAGCTTATATAGATTTACCCTTCCTAAAACATACTGCTCTTTATCTTGGTATAAGCTTTATCCCAGTAGTTATATTTATTGTAGTAGGAACATCAAATGCGGTGAATTTAACTAATGGTCTTGATGGTTTAGCAGAAGGAATCAGTGCCATTGTTGCTTTTGGCTTAGGGGCTATGTCTTACTTGAAAGGTAATATCAATTATGCAGATTATCTTAATTTAGGTTTTATCCCTAAAGCAGGTGAATTAACAGTTTTTATCGCTGCATTAGTAGGCACGTTGATAGGTTTTCTTTGGTATAACTGCCGTCCTGCTGAGATATTCATGGGAGATACAGGTTCTTTGCCACTAGGTGGTATCTTAGCTATGTTATCAATACTTCTTAGAGAACAGATATTCTTAGCAATTGTGGGATTTATGTTTATTGCAGAAGCAATGTCAGTTATAATCCAAGTTAGGTATTTTAAATATACTAAAAATAAATTTGGAGTTGGTAAAAGAATTTTTAAAATGGCCCCCTTACATCATCATTATGAGTTGAAAGGTTTTGCAGAATCTAAAATTGTTGTACGATTTTGGATTATAACTATCTTGTTACTTGTTATTGGTTTGAGCACTATAAAACTAAGGTAGGTTAGATATGAAAAAGATTGGAATATTAGGAATAGCTAGAAGTGGAATTTCTGCAGCCTTAAAAGCTAAAGAATTAGGATATGAAGTCTTTATATCTGAATATAAATCACTTGAAGAATGCGATGTTCAAGAGTCTGAATTGGATGGTCTTGCTTATGAATTTGGTGGTCATTCTGATAAAATACTAGAATATCCTCAAGTGATAGTTTCTCCTGGAATACCTTTGACAGTTCCTATTATCAAGAGATTGCAAGCTAATGGTAATGAGCTCATGAGTGAAATAGAATTTGGATTCAGAATAAAACATCCAGCAACTAAGATTATAGCAGTCACAGGTTCAAATGGGAAAAGTACGACTGTTTCTTTAATTTATCACATTCTTAATGAACTAAATATTAAAGTTGCTCTTGGAGGTAATATTGGTATTGCTTTTACAAGTTTACCTATAGAAAAATACGCTTATGAATATGTAATCTTAGAACTGAGTAGCTTCCAATTAGATTTAGTAAGTAGCTTCAGACCAGACATAGCAGTTTTATTGAATATAACTCCTGACCACTTAAATCGATATGAGTCTTTTGATGCTTACTCTTTAGCAAAATTTAATATTTTTAAAGAACAGAAACAAGATGATGTAGCAATTATTTTTGATACAGATAACCAGATTAAGAATTTCATAAATTTAATTCCTTCACATATTAAAAGATTTTCTTTAAAGAAGAACAGCCAAGTTACTCAAAACAGTAATTTACTCAAGTCATCAAGACTTTTGATTGATGTAAATAAAACATCACTTCAAGGCCAACATAACATTTTAAACATTATGGCAACTATGTTAGTTTTAGAGAGTCTAGAATTAAAACTTGATAATGATAAAGTACAAAAAGCTTTTTCAACCTTCAAAGGTTTAGCCCATAGGCTGGAGTTTGTTGCAGATTATGACGGAATAACCTTTGTGAATGATTCAAAAGCAACTAATACAGATTCAGTAAAATATGCTCTTAGTGCCTATAAACAGAAAGTCAGGATAATTCTTGGTGGTTCTGATAAAGGTGAAGACTTCTCAATATTATTAGAACATCTGAATATCTATGCAAAAAAAGTCTATCTAATTGGCCAAACTAAAGATAAAATGTTAGTACAACTAAGAGATTTTACTCCTCTTGTTGCTTGTGATAATCTAGAAGACGCAGTTACTAAAGCTTTTAATGACTCTAGAGTAGGTGATATAATCTTATTATCACCGGCTTGTGCATCCTATGATTCTTTTAAAAATTATGAAGAACGCGGAAATACTTTTAAAGCTATCGTAAAGAGATTAATTAGCAATGCCTGATTTATATAAATATAAGAAAATTGATAAATACGTTGGAATTTTATATATTCTTCTAACAGTAATAGGTTTATTAACTTTGATGTATTATTCCAAAGCCAATAGCTTAAGTTCATTGAAGAAACAAGGTTTTATTTTTGCACCACTTTCCTGGGCAATTCTTGTTACTTTTGTGAGAAGGGGTAATGTAGAAGTTTTTAAAAAATACGAGATGCTTCACTATATAATTTCTACAGCACTTTTAATAGCTGTTCTAGTTTTTGGTAGTGAAATTTTAGGAGCTAAGAGGTCTTTAAATTTAATCTTATTTACTTATCAACCATCATATTATACTAGAATCATAATTATTAGTTCACTTGCTCTTTATATTGCTAAGTACAGAGATTTGATAGTTGAAAATAAATTAGTTGATTTTGCTAAGAAGTCATCTAAATTCATTATATTTTTTCTTCTTTCTATGTATCTAATTCTCAAAGAACCTCATTTAAGTGTGATTCTAATAACTTTATCAGCAATGTTTATAATGTTATTCTTAGCAGAACTCAAGCTTAAAGTAATATTATCTGCCTTTGTAATAGGCTTGATTATAATTACAGGTATTTTCGCCTTCGGACAGAGTTATCGCTTTGAAAGATTGAAAGTTTATTCTAAATATTCTTTACTAAATCCTAAAAGAAATGAAGTGCAGGTTAATCCTGATAAGGAAATGCAGATTGTTGAAAGTTTGGGAGCTTTATCTGCTGGTGGAATGTGGGGAACAAAATCAGATTTTGGTTCTGCAGCACGTAATTTTGTTCCTGAAGCTGTAACCGACTATATATTTTCTTTCATAGGAGAAGAATATGGATTTGTTATTTCTTCAGTAATTGTAGCAATTTTCTTTGCCCTCTTTTTTAGATTATTCATCTTATCTAGTAAGGTTCAAGACCCTTATAAAAAGTATTTAGCAATGGGCTTGAGTCTAAATTTCATCTTAACAGTAATAGTTAATATTGGTGTTGCTATATCTACTTTACCATCAACAGGAGTTTCTCTTCCTTTCATCTCTTATGGTGGGTCAGCCTTTTTGATGGAATCATTCTCTTTAGCAATAATTTTAAATATCATAGCCCGTGAAGGATTAGCAAAATGAAGTTTATAATATCAGCAGGTGGAACAGGTGGGCATATTATGCCAGCAGTTAGTATTGCTCAAGAATTAATAACTAGGGGGCATCAAGTACTTTATATTGGGAATAAAAATAGTATGGAAGAGAAGATTGTTAAGAATAAATCTATAGACTTCGAAGAGATTAATGTCCAAAAACTATACAGATCATTTACTATAAAACATATTCTATTCCCATTTAAGTTATTTGCTAGTATAACAAAAGTTAAAAGAATATTTAGCAGATATAAACCTGATGCTTATGTCGGATGTGGAGGCTTTGTAAGTGGTCCTTCAGGCTTTGTTGCAAGAGGCAAGAAGATACCCTATTTCTTGCAAGAACAAAACAGCTATCCTGGATTAACTACTAGAGCTCTTGATAAAGAGGCTGAAACTATTTTTATAGGTCAAAGTGATGCTAAGAACTATCTCAAAAATACTAACATTATTTACAGCGGAAACCCAATTAACAAGAGGTTAGTAGAATCACAAAGATTAGCTGATATGGAAGAATATTCATTTAACAAGGATAAAAAAACTTTATTTCTGATAGGTGGCAGTCAAGGCTCACAGTTTTTGAACAAAGTAATGAGTCAAGTAATTGACAACTTGTTAAAAAGATATAATATTATTTGGCAATTAGGAAAGAAGAATATAGCAGAATTTGAAAATATCCACAAAGATAAAAAAGGACTCTTTATGTTTGGATTTTCTTATGATATAGATGCTTTATATAACATGGCAGATATCGCAATTTGTAGGTCAGGGGCTATAACAATTGCAGAATTAGAAGCCAAAAAAATACCTGCAATTTTAGTTCCTTTACCAAGTGCAGCAGAGAATCATCAATATAAGAATGCAATGGAACAAAGTGCAAAAGAAATAGCTATAACTTTAGAGCAAAATAAGCTTGACTGTAAAAGTCTTATTGAGGAAATTGATAAGCTGAGTGATAATTTAAAAAACTATAAATCAAGATTTAATAATTGTCTCCATTTACAAGCTGTGGATACAATTGTTGATAAAATAATTGAAAGAATGAATAAGGAACTATAATGCTGGGAAGAACAAAAAAAATACATTTCGTAGGAATAGGTGGAATCGGTATGAGTAGTATAGCCGAACTCCTTCACAATCAAGGTTTGACTATATCTGGTTCAGATATGAAAAAGACAGAAATTACCCAACATTTAGAAGATATCGGAATAAAAATAGTTGAAGGTCATGCACCAGAAAATATTGGTGAAGTGGATGTAGTTGTAAGGTCTTCAGCTGTTAAAGACGATAATCTTGAAGTAATAACAGCTAAAAAGTTAAGAATCCCTGTTATCAGAAGAGCAGAAATGTTAGCTGAGATTACAAGAATGAGTTTTTCAATAGGAATAGCAGGAACTCATGGTAAAACAACAACAACATCAATGGTTGGTATAATGCTAGAAAAAGCAAAGTTAGAGCCTACTATTATTGTTGGTGGCAAAGTAAAGAATTTCGGTTCAAATAACCTTATGGGATCAGGTAAGTATATTGTAGTTGAGGCAGATGAATATGATCATTCTTTTCTAACTTTAAGCCCTATTATAGCTGGGATAACAAATATCGATGCTGACCATTTAGATTGTTATAGAAATTTAGATGATATCAAATCAGCTTTTCTGACTTATGCTGATAAAGTACCTTTTTTTGGTTCTGTAATAGCCTGTTTAGATGATAAAGGTGTTCAGTCTGTCTTACCTGAGATAAGTAAAAATATTATTACCTATGGCTATTCCAAACAAGCGGATGTAAGAGCGGAAAACATTGAAATGATAGATTTTACATCAGCCTATGATCTTATTTATAAAAACTACAAGTTAGGAAGAATAAAACTCCAAGTTACAGGTAAACATAACATCTTAAACTCATTACTAGCTTGTTCTGTTGGATTAGAATTAGATATTCCCTTCAATTTAATTCAAGATGGATTATTTGAATATAAGGGTGTATATCGGAGATTCGAGAACAAAGGTACTTATAAAGGTATTTCATTTTTCGATGATTATGCCCATCATCCAACTGAAATTATGGCTACTTTAGATGGTTTTAGAGATTCAACTAATAGAAGAATAGTAGTTCTTTTTCAACCTCATTTATATTCTAGAACAAGAGATTTTGCAGAAGAATTTGGAAGAGCTTTTTTCTCCTGTGATAAGTTATTAATAGCTCCAATTTATCCAGCTAGAGAAAAGCCGATAGAAGGTATTACTGGCCAACTCATAGTTGATGAAGCTAGACACTCTGGCCATAAGAATGTAACTTTTATAGATAATGAAGATGAAATTGTTGAAAGAGTTCTTGAAACTTTAGAAGATGGTGATATATTCATTACAATGGGTGCTGGAAGAATATATGAATTCGGAGAAAGGATAATATCCAAATTGAACGAGGAATAGTCAATGAGGAAAACTTCATCAAGTACTCTGGTAAGAGGTACTAGAAGATATTTTATCTATTTCTTTATTTCGATTGTATTAATTGTACTAACAGTGCTAATATCTTTTGAAGTTATCAAAAGGACTGACATCTTAAAATTAGAGAAAGTAAATATAATTGGTAATTCTGAAAAACTCAACTTTCATCTTGAGCAAGATTTAACAGCTTATTTTGGTATAAATTTATACCAGTTAAACTTAGAAGAAATGTCGGATAGTTTAAAAAACTCATATCCCATAATTGATGATATTTCTATTAAGCGAAGAATACTTAGTAAATTAAAAGTTAAGTATTCTCTGGAAAGCCCATTTGCAATTTTAAATTTTACAGATGGGAAAAATTATTATGTAACTAGAGAACTAAAAATATTAGAACGTGTTAGTTATGGCTACTTAAAAGAGTCATTACCTATAATATCAACAAAATTAAAATCTAAGAATTTTGAGAATGGCAAAGTAGTTCAGGATAGTTTGACTAATATGATGAATAATTATCTGATTAATATACTGGATATTAGACCTGATTTTCAGGAAAAAATATCAGATGTATTCCTGCAAGATAATAAAGTATATTTTAGAGAAATTTACCGTGGTAACATAATTTATTTAGGACAAGAAAATATCAGTGAAAAGATAGATTTGTTTTTAAGTCATAATAACTCTTTCACTGCTGGTTTATATATTGATTTAAGTTACAAAAATCAAATTGTAACAAGAAGAGCAGATTTTTAACGGAGATATAATGGGAAGTAAGATAGTAACAGTTGTAGATTTAGGAACTTCAAAGATTCTAGCAGTAACTGCTGAGATATTTTCTGATAAAAGAATTGATATAAAAGGAGTTGGTCAAGCTCAGACTTTCGGTTTACTAAAAGGGAAGGTCATAGATATTAAAGACCTTTCTGCAGCAATAAAGGAAGCTTTTGACCAGCTAAAGAAAAATACAAATAGCGATATAAGAACATTATATGTTAGTGTCTCTGGTGATTTTGTGAAATACCTTGATGCTGTAGGAAAGGTTACTCTTTCTACTGAAGGGAAATCTACTGAAATCAAACAAAGTCATATTAATGAAGTACTAGAAGATGCTAAGAATAGTGTATTGAAACAAACAGGATTAGAAGATTATGATATAATTCATACTATTCCAAAATACTTCTTAATTGACAATAACAGCGAACATTACAAGCTTCCCCTAATGTTTTCTGGAACGAAATTATCTGGAGAGATTACAACAATCTTAGCTCAAAAATCTGTTTTGCAAAACATTAACAAATGCTTTGAAATTAATGGTTATCAGGTTGATTCATTTGTCTTGGCTTCTTACGCTTCCGCTTTAGCCGTTTTATCTGAACAAGAAAGAGAACTTGGCTGTATCATGATAGATATTGGTGAAGGTATTTCTGATGCTATCATATTTAGTAAAAAGTATATTCGAGGTATTTCTGTTAACTTAGTAGGAAGTGAAGAGATTACTAAAGACCTTTACAAAGTGCTAAGAACTTTACCAAAAACCGCCTATGATTTAAAACTAGGTTTTGCTCAACTAGATGTTGCAAATCAAGATTTTTCAAAAGAAATTGAATATAGAACTTTTGACAGAAATGTTACAAAAAAGATTAAATTAGAAGTAGTCAAAGAAATCATTGAAAGACGTATTCAAGATTCTTTAGAAGAATGTTATAAAGATTTAGTAAAGAACTATAAACCTGAGATGATATCTGCAGGTTTAGTACTCACAGGTGGTGCTTGCAATCTTCAATCCTATGGAGATATAGCTAGAGAAACCTTTAATCTTCCTTTAAAAACTTCCCAACCTATAATGGATAATATTACAGGTAAAAAAGAGACATTAACTAAATTAGAAGACGCAACTATTATCGGAATGTTGCGTCATTGCGCATCAACATGTGATGTAAAAACTTCCAAGAGTGTAAAATCATTTAATATAAAGATTGTGATTGATGAAATTAAAAAATTCTTTTCTGATAAAGAGGTATAGAGATGTTTGAAATTAATGAAGCTTCAGATTTTGTTTTAACCCAAATTAAGATAGTTGGAATTGGTGGTGCAGGTGGCAATGCTATCAACACTATGATAAATAATAAATTAGAGAATGTAGAGTTCATAGCCATAAATAGTGATGTTCAAGATTTAAAGAAGTCTTTAGCTCCAAATTTAATTCAGATTGGTCCAAAAGCGACTAATGGAAGAGGGGCAGGAGCTTTACCTGAAATGGGTGAGAAAGCAGCCGAAGAGTCATATCAAGAAATCAAAGAAGCTCTTTCTGGTGCTGACTTAATCTTTCTTGTAGCTGGAATGGGAGGAGGAACAGGTACTGGTGCTATTCCTATTGTAGCAAGGGCTGCTAAAGAAATGAATATCCTCACAATGGCAGTTGTTTCCAAGCCATTCCCTTATGAAGGAAAAATTAGATTAGAAAATGCAGAAATAGGATTAAAGAATTTAAAGCAATTTGTAGATACTTTACTTGTCATTCCTAATAAGAAGATTTTAGAACATTTCCCAGAGATTGGTGTTTTCGATGGTTTTAAAAAATCTGATATGATAATTCATAATGGTGTTAAGTCTTTATCCGATATAATAACTAAGACAGGTTATATCAATGTTGAATTTTCTGATATCAAAACAATTATGACAGACATGGGTTATGCTTTAATAGGTTCTGGTGAAGCCGAAGGTGAAGATAGAGCAATAGTAGCTGCGCAAGAAGCAATAACAAATCCTCTCTTGGGCGATATCTCAATTGCAGGTTGTAAGGCTCTTTTGATAAATATTTTTGCTGGTACAGATATGAAAATGAATGAGCTTGAACATGCTTGTAATGCCATAACTGATAGAACTGGTAATAACATTATTTGTATCAACGGCTTATTCTGTGACCCTGAATATGATGGTAGAATAAGAGTTACTGTTCTAGCCACAGGCTTAGAATTAGATGAAGAGAAGATAGAAAGTACTCCAGCAATGAAGAAATATGCTAAGAAAACTGAGTATTCAGAACTTGATGGCTACGGCTTGCAAAAAGGATTGAAAGGTTTCGGTTCTTTGCATAACAACTTAGAAAAAGCCGATGATACTCCTCTTGAAGAAAGTCCTGAGAAGGAATCAGAACCAAAAACAAGGATTGATTCAGAGCTACCTCCATTTTTAAATTTATTAGATTAACATGAAGAAGATATTTTGGCTTGCTGGAGAGAAGTCGGGTGATTTACATGCATCTTTTGTAATGAAGTCGTTGAATTCCGAAGATAAATATTGTCATTTGGGAATTGGTGGCCCTTTAATGCAAAAAGAGGGACTAAACACTTCTTTTGATTTTAAGAGATTTAATGTAATGGGTTTTGTTGAAGTTATTAAGCATCTTGCTTTTTTTGCTAAAGTAGAAAAAGATGTGAGAAATCTAATGATTTCAACAAAACCAGATTTACTGGTCTTAGTAGATTATCCTGGACTTAACTTAAGAATTGCCAAAATAGCTAAAGAACTTGGAATAAAAGTTCTATATTATATTTGTCCCCAATTTTGGGCTTGGAAGCACAAAAGAGTATATAAAATAAAGAAATATACTGATTTCGTTTGTTGTATAAATCCTTTTGAACCACAATTGCTTGACCAATATGGAGTAGCAAATTCTTATGTAGGTCATCCTGTAGCTGAAGAAATTGCTCCTCAATTTGATAAGAAGTCTTTTGCTAATAGATTTTCCATTGCTGAAAATAAGGAATGGATCGGCTTATTTCCTGGCTCTCGCAAAGCAGAATTAGATAGACATTTAGATATTTATTTAGAACTTGCTAGAAGAGATTCAAAAAGGGAATATTTGCTATCATTAGCAGATGATATTTTTTTGCCTTTGCTACAAGAAAAGGGATTACCCAACAATGTCTATGTGATAAAAGATTTCAACTACGACATTATGAAACATTGCGATTTCGTAATTGCTAAATCAGGAACTACTACTCTTGAAACAACTCTCTTCGCAACTCCATTTGTTATTGTCTATCGAGCGAATCCGATAACTGTAGCTTTAGCAAGAAAGATCTCAAAAGTGAAATATATAGGCTTACCAAACTTAATATCTAATGATATGATTGTAAAAGAATTAATTCAAGAAGACATGACAGCTGATAATATCTTAAAAGAAATAAACTACTATTTAGACAATCCAAAACAGAAAGAAAAGTTCATCCTCAGACTTGAGCAAATTAAGCATCTTCTTGGTGATAAATCAGCTTCTAACAACTGTGCAGAAAAGATAAGAGATTTAATAAACAATGAATAAATTCCTATTAAATTGTGAAAAGTACCTAGGCTCTTTTCTTCTCAGAGCTATCAACCTCACTATTAGAAAAGAAATTTACGGAAACTATCCTCAAGAAGCAAAAGTATTTATGATTTGGCATAGAGACCAAATCCCTTTAACCCTCCTAAATAAAAATAGAAATATAGGTGTTTTAGTTTCGCAATCCAAAGATGGACAACTCATAGCAGGTCCAATTTCTAAACTAGGATATGTACCAGTTAGAGGTTCATCTACTCGAGGAGGAACTTCTGCCCTCAGAGCTTTGATATCCCATCTCAAGACATCATCTGTTGCTATTACCCCAGATGGGCCAAGAGGGCCTATTTATACTATAAAAGATGGTTTACTAACAGCTTCTTATCTCTCTAAAAGACCAATCATGCCTGTAGCAATTGATGTTTCAAGAGAATGGACTTTTAACTCTTGGGATAAATTCAGATTCCCTAAACCTTTCTCAACAATAAGAATGAAGTATGGGAAAAGTTATCAGGTTGAAAATAAAGAAGACTATCCAAGAATTAAAGAGCAACTAAAACTTGATATGGATGCTATGTACCAGGAAATAAAATTTTCCAGAAGTAAATAATAAGCTTTCAGCTTGTTTAAAATCGTGGTTATGCTGGTGTATATGAAGTGGAAGTATCCTTACTGCCAGCTGAGACCAGAGATGGTCTCAGTCCATAGGGTCGTGGGATTCCAGCCAGCGGTTACGCAGATGGCGGAGAAAATCTCCACCGTCCGACAAATACTCTCCCCGGTCTACTCGACCACCCCTCTCAGGCGCTCCAAGGAGCTGAAAGGGGATTACTTGTTGTCTATCAAATAATGTTTTACTTCATCAAAAGAACTTTTTTAGTAATTACCTCTTTAGAATTTTCATATCTAACTAGGTAAATTCCTGAAGGCAATTTCTTTTTATCTATACTATCACCATTCCACTTTATTCTTCCAGTTTTATCATTGCTAGTATATTCTTTTACTAATTGTCCTTTTAGATTATATATTTTAATGCTTGTTGGTGTTTTCTTTTCATTAGTAAAACTAATTGATAAAGATTCTGTAAAGGGATTAGGATTAAGATGTAGGTGAGAAGTTTGACTAATTTCCACATCATTGTTGGGTGTAAAGTTATAAAGTACTTGATTAGAAAAAGCTAAAGCTTGACTAGCCTTTTCATTCATATAATTTATGAGATAAGATTCACTTATTTCATCATCTTCATAATCTTCTTTTAAATCTTCAAAAGTTTGATAAATTAGACTTTCCAGAGTCTGAAACTCGCCCATAAGAGAGAAGTTTGGATTAACAAATTTTGAAGTATCTAGTAGATAGTTATTTTCACTATTCCATAGGATATTTACCAATTCTGATGAATTTTCTGACAGATTGTTATAAGTAGAATAGTTGGGTTGATGTTTGGGAACAAGGGGAAGAGCATAGCTTGTGAAAGGATTTCCCATTATCAACCACATAGTAGTTAGATCTGTATCTTGGTTACTAGAAGCCCCTTCAATAACTACTGCTGAAATAGTGTTACGTCTATTAATACTAAAGTTAGTGTCTAATAAAGGACTAGGATCGCCATAAGTCCATGGTAGTTGATATGCTTGCGATTGAGAATCTGAAACATCTCTGATATGGTGCATTAGAAGATTATTCACATTCAATTCATTATTAAAGACCATAGATGCAACAATGTCTTGGGAACGAATAAATCTCTCAAATCCTTCTAATCCTCCGCCATTAATAGAATGATTAGTTCTGATTTGAAAAGGACTAGTAGTTGTTGTAGCGGGGAATATCCAGTAGGCTGAATTATTAACTTCGTAAAGCTTTGTTTGTCCATCTCCGTCAAAGGCTACAAAATTACCTCGTAATTCAAGATCTAAGGTTGAAGAAGTTAAGTAATCTAAGTAATTCTCAAAATCATCTAAATCAGAACAATTACCCAAGGCATTGAAGATTAAATTACCATTATTAAAATTTCCTTCTGCAACAGTTAAATCGTTTGATAAGGAGTTAGCTAGAGCAAAACCTTCTTCATTAACTCCCATCCACATTCTGTTTTCTCCAGGACTTGTAACCCCAATAAAATCATAGGTTAAATCATCAACCTTACGGATAGTGTTAACTGTGTTGGGATTTATATCTCTCGATTTCCAGAGGATAGGCCTGCCTGATGTAGTAATACTTGGATTAGCTACTCCAATTGTGCAGGGGAAAATATCCCTTACTAGTATATATAAAAGTATTAATAAAATAATTTTCTTTTTCATACTAATTATATAAAGCAAAAAATGAACCTAAACAAGAAATATTTTGTAAGGATTGAAAGATTTAGTTATGACTATTTCTTTCCAGTTCAAATAGATTAACAAGGCCTGAAAGCTTTTGCAACATTAATCTATTCTTATCAATACCTCTTATGTCTTTGCCTAATTCAAGGGAAGAAATGATTGTTTTACCTATTATGTATCTGCCTTCTTTTCCCCAAAAACTCTTTGTTCTTAATCCCCAGATATTATGCATTACAAGAGCTTTTCCATCTTTATGCCCAAGATAAACCATGATATGCCCTGGTATTCTAACTAAAGATGTAAAAGGTCTTGCATTTTTAATTATAAAATCGTTAAAATCTTTTTTATCAATTTCCTGACTAGATATGAAGTTACCTCCTTTAGAAGCTTGATGATTACCATTCCTAGGTAAGATTAAACCAAAAGGAGTGAAAGTGTCAAGAGTCATTTGAGAGCAATCTCTATTAAAGTACATTCCACCCCAACCATAATTCTGATTAATCATTTCAGACATAATGGATGCTATGTTATTCTGAGTAAGAGGGATAGGCATTTTTTTACCATTAGCAACAGGTATGTTAATCACAATTACTTGACCAAAGCCCCATTCATTACGTTTAACAAAGGAACATTTGTGATTTATTCCATCAGAAAATAAGTATGTGAAGAAAGTTCCAATATCTGCAGAGCCCAAATACTCACCTTCTTTACTATATATAGGTGTATCATCTTTGCTTATTGCTATTCTATTAGGCTTGGTTAATTCTTTAATCTGTTCATTATTCAGATAAGCTATTTTATCTTTTTCAACCCAGCCTGAACACAGATGACAGCTAATTAAAAGCCAATTATCTATTTCGTGGTAGATGAAAACAGGACTAGCCATAGGTATGGTTGAGTTTTGCCAATAATCAAAAGGATATCCTTCACCAGCTTTATCAAAATCTAAGAAATAAGGTTTATTAGTTGGCAGGACACGTATATTAGCTTTTTCTAGCATAATACCTTTCTTAAATTTGTTGAAAGTTGTACTAAGCTTAGCTTTATCTCTCATCTCATAATAAAAAGTAGAATCTCTTTTAAGTTTATTTTCACCAATACCAGGGTATAATTTTAACTTTTCAATTTTATCTTGATAATAGTTGAGGAGATTCTTACTTGCTAAAGTGTCTGCTATTAAAGAATCACTCCAACAATAATAATATCTCTTCATTGAAAGAGAATCAATGCTAGCTTGAATTTCTTTTGTTACTAAAAGAGTATCACCTTTTATAGGGTCAACATAGGAAAAGGGATCTTGAGAGTATAAAGTCAAATCTCTTGGGATATTTCTTTGATTAGAACAGGCAATAATAACTAGTAACAACAGAAGTAATAAGAATTTTGTTTTATTTTTCATCTGAACCTCATTTTTAGTAAAATATTAAGGGAATAAATTGCTGTCAATTAAATTTATCATAAATAATTCTTGCCCATCCTTGCCAATGAAATATTTTTGCAAAAAATTAAACCCAGATAATATAGTGCTATTCACAAAGGTCTACTGCATTATTTGGGTTAAAGGTAAAAAAATATGAATAAAATAAATATTGTCGGTGGTGGTTTAGCAGGTTGTGAAGCAGCATTAAATTTTGCTCAAGCTGGTTGGCAGGTGAAACTATATGAAATGAAACCAGAAAAGTATTCACCAGCCCATAAGATGCCAGGTCTAGCTGAACTGGTCTGTTCTAATTCTCTAAAATCCCTCTTGAAAACAACAGGGTCAGGACTGCTCAAAGAGGAAATGAAATTTCTTGGGACTAAACTAATTCCCTTAGCTGAAGAATGTGCTGTTCCTGCAGGAAATGCCCTAGCTGTAGATAGAGATAAATTCTCTGCCTTAGTTTCTGAAAAAATCATGAATCATGATAATATTCAAGTAATTAACCAAGAGTACAGTCAACTTGATGATGAATTAACTATTATCGCTACAGGTCCCTTGTCTTCTGATAAGATTATTGATGGATTAAGTCCCTATTTACCTGAATCTTCTCTCTACTTCTTTGATGCGATAGCCCCTATTGTGGAAAGAGATTCAATAAATTTTGAAAGAGCTTACTATAAGTCTAGATATGATAAAGGTGAGGCAGACTACATAAACTGTCCCTTTACTAAAGATGAATATTATAATTTTGTTGAAGCATTAAATAAAGCTGAAAAGCACCAAGCTAAAGAATTTGAAAATAAGTATTTTAATGACATTAAATTCAAATTTTATGAAAACTGTACTCCTATAGAAGAATTAGCTCGAAGAGGTAAAGATACCCTAAGATTCGGTGTCTTAAGACCTGTAGGCTTAGAAGACCCTGTAACTGATAAAAGACCTTTTGCTGCCCTGCAACTTAGGATTGAAAATTCAGGGAAAAATGCTTATAATCTTGTGGGATGTCAAACAATGCTCAAGTATGGAGAACAGAAAGAAGTTTTTAGACTAATACCTGGCCTAGAACAAGCAAACTTTTTGAGATATGGATCTATCCATCGTAATACATATATGAATGCACCTCAAGTTTTAAACCCTAATCTGTCACTTAAAGAGAAAAACAATGTGTATATTGCAGGACAACTTTCAGGAGTTGAAGGCTATGTTGAATCAATATTTATTGGTTTATTAGTTTTCCATATTATCCATAATGGTTTAAAAGAATTACCTAATGTTACTATTGCTGGTCAGCTATGGAAGCATTTACAGACAGCTCAAAAGAATTTCCAACCTATGAATGCTAACTTTGGCTTACTTCCGACTATTGACATCAGAGACAAGAAGAAGAAGAAGGAAATGTATGCCCAAAGATCTATTGAAGCGATGGAAGACTTTTTGCTAGGGTAAGTTTTGTTTTGATGTATGGAGTGGATGCATCCCTGCATCCACATCTTTCTGATGGCAGGATGCCATCAGTCCATAAGTCCATAAGCATCCCTGCATCCACAAGATTCTGAGACCAAGATGGGTATGGAGTGGATGCATCCTTGCATCCACATTATTCTGATGGCAGGATGCCATCAGTCCATAAGTCCATAAGTCCATCAGTCCATCAGTCCATAAGTCCATAAGCTATCTTGATTGTTACTCACTCAATAGATTTCCAATAAATTATTGAGAGAGTAACAATCAAGTTAATGTCAGGGTAGAAAGATAAGTCGGAAAGTGCTGGAAATAATGAAGTTTTATTCCCAAGAAAAATCTTCTAAACCGATTATTGACCCATCTTCGTTCTTCTGTGGTTGCCAGGAGCGAACCATTATTTTGGGGTGTTCAAGATCATTCAAGTCGAACATTAAAAAGAGATAGCCCTGGTCAGCATAATTTGAAGAATAATAGTATTGAGCTATTTGTATTCCAAAAATCCTTTTGTTATCATGCATTACTTTATCAACGATATTTTCGGTAAAATGGATATTGATGAACTCTTTATTATTAAACTGATTAGATAATCTTTCAACATATTGCTTTTTATTTAGTTTTACATACTCGACTGTAGCCTTATTTAATTGACCATACAACATGTCATTAACCTGGTCTGGTTGGCTCTTGACTACTCTTCCAATGATAATGAGTGCATCATTGGAAAATACATTTTTAATAAAATCTAGATCTTTTAGACAGTAAGCTGTTTTGTACTGTTCCATGAAGTTAATAATAATTGCTTTCTCTTTATCACTGGCAAAATCTTTATCAATAATATCTTTACAGGCTTTCTGAGAAAGAGCAAAAGAAATCCCACTAATCTTGTTATCATTATCTAAAATGAAATTAACTCTTTCAGAAAACTCTTCCTGGCTAGTAGGAAATTTGAACTTCATAGGAAGAGACCTAATGATTTTATTATCAGCGACTTGGATTTGTTTTAGAAGGCTTTTTCTGGGAATGATAACAGCATTACCATAGCCTAAAAGAGCATTAAACTCTTTGAAGCCTTGATTAGTAAAGTGCTTTCTCACACTAACTAAATCCTTCTGATTTATGGCAGTAATAACATCTCTAATAAGCATTTTATTGTCTTCTTCAATAGTCTTATCAAAAGAGAATAAATCTTCTTTTACTTTATTATTTTTAAGTGATTTGTTTGATAGCTTCACTTTCTTATCTGCATATAAGAGATTTATAGGAGGGAAATTTTCAATTGATAAGTCTATAGGACCTGCAAAAGAATGGTTCGCATAGGTATAATCAATCTTAAATAGAATCTCTTTCTGTTTTTCAAGAGCCAACTTACTGATATTGAGATACTCAAGACCATTTGTCCATTTTGAAGCTGGAGTCCAGGACATGCCATCATGGTAAGAAACTAGGAGTCCATTTACTGTTTTATTCTTATATTTAGCTTCAACAACCAGTTCAGAAAAATTAGCATCCTTCTCTGAAATTATGTTAATTAGTTCAATATTAATATCTTTTAAAACCCTTTCCATTTCAGAAGGTACAGCTATATGGATTAATCTTTCACTTGTTCCAAAATAATAGGTCATTGTCTTTTCTTGAGGATGGGATTTTAAGAGCATTAAAGCCCAATAATAATTTCTGAGAAAATCTGCAATATTATAATTAGCTAAGGCTATTTCACCCTCAATTAGGAAATTGATTATTTGGGTCTTTCTTTGAGCAAATAGGTTATCTTTATCTTTCTCTGTTATGTATCGATAGACTTTAAAAGAATTACCTACTTGTTCTTCAAGCTTTTTAGCACTAAATAAGTCAACATTAGAGTATGTTTTTACAATTCTTTTACAATATTCATTCACAGATTGACCATTCTCAATAGCTGAATCTTCAAAACTGCTTTCAACTTTAACTATTATCTGGGAGGTTAGATCTTGTAAAGCGAGTTTATCTGCTTCTTGAGCTGTATCTGCACTAGCTTTACCTATTATTAAATTAGGATTGTTCTTTTGTATTTCTTTAAGTTGCTTATCTATATTAGATGCATTGAGATTTAATAAGATTAAAAAGAAAAATAAAAATAACCAGCTTCTCATTAATCCTCCTTAGAATTATGTTTATTATTTATAATTAATAATTAATGATATTGATAATTAGTCAAGTTTTTTGTTGGATTGTAGAGGTTTTTCGAGATGGGTATGGGTATGGAGTGGAGGCATCCTGCATCCACATCTTTCTGATGGCAGGATGCCATAAGTCCATAAGCATCTCTGCTTCCACATCTTTCGGATGGCAGGATGCCATCAATCCATAAGTCCAAAAGTATCCCTACTACAACCGTCCAACAGAAGAAGATGCGGATGTCGTCATCCTAATTCCCGGTTATTGAGCTGAAAGGAGACTACTATCAAGATTTTTTAAGGTTCAAACAAATTAAATTCTTGACTACATAAACAAGAAGAAAATAATGAATAAAATTTACTATTAAGTTAAAACGAGGAATAAATGAAACAGTTTGTAGTATTTTTCTTATTGGTTATTCAGACGACACTTCTTCTAGGAGCTCAGTTTGAAATAGTATCGGATTTAGAAGAAGAGCCTTTACACATGGGCTTGTATGATCTTGATAACAATTTAAAACTAGATAATCGAAATAAATTAGGAGCCTTGGTAATTATTAACTGTGGCTTGAAAGATGTATTCTTTAAAAACATGAATAGCAAAATATCCCAGATTAATAAAGGTGGTTCTTACTGGGTGGTACTTAAAGAAAGAGCCAAGTATATTATCCTTGCTAAAGATGGTTTTGCTGACCACCGTTACGACTTCCCATATCCTCTAGTAAGTGGGAAGGTATATAAAATGACTCTTGATGAAAAAAATAAACAAGCAGATTCAACAACTTTAGTTATCACTTCTAATCAAGATAATTCTTCTGTTTATGTGGATGACAAGTTAGTTGGTAAAACAGAAAATAAGATTTTTACTATAGAACTACCGCTAGGGGCTAATGAGATTGAATTAAGAAAATCTGGTTATAAAAATCAAAAAATTACTCATCAACTCTCACCTGAAAATAATAGATTAGAGATTAATCTGCAAGCTTCTCTCCCTGTGGCAGTAACGATAAATAGTCAGCCTGAAGGGGCAAGAGTCTATATTGATAATGTTCTTTTTGGTATAACTCCAAAATCTTCTTTCTTTAATGAAGGTACTTATCCAATTAGGATAGAGAAGGAAAGTTTCGAAACTATAGAAGATATAATAAATGTCATAGAGCCAGAGGTTAGTAAAAGTTATAATTTGAAAGATCTTAGGGCAAGCTTAACAATTAATACTTCTCCACAAGCTAGAATAAGTCTAAATGGAAATGAATATAAGCTTGTTAAAGATATGAAAATGCCTGCATCAGTGGTTGAAATTGAGATTTCCCAAGCTAAAGCTAAAAGCATAAAACGTCTAGTAACTTTGAAACAAAAAGAGACTCTTACTCTTGATCTTTTTCCTGAAATTGAGAGAGGAAATATTAGTGTGGTAACAATTCCGACTACTGCCTCAATAGAACTTATGGGAGATGCTGGTGAACATTATACTGCCATTGGAAGAAAAAGTTTTACTGATATACCTGTGGGTAACTATGAACTAATCATTTCTAATGATGGCTACAAAACTCATAAAGAGACAATTAAGCTGACAGCTGATAATACTGTCCAGAAACAGTTTTCTTTGGAAGAAGGCTCTGATGTGCCTGATGGCTTTGTTTATGTCCAAGGTGGCACTTTTCAAATGGGCTCAAAATCTGGAGATAGTGATGAGAAACCTGTTCATAGTGTAACTTTATCTGATTTCTTTATCAGTAAATACGAAGTAACTCAAGCTGAATGGCAAGAAATTATGGAAAATGATCCTTCACATTTTAAAGGAAACAATAATCCGGTAGAAAAAGTAAGCTGGTATGATGCAGTAGATTTTTGTAATAAGAAATCACTTAAAGATGGCTTAGAACCTGTTTATTCAGGTTCTGGAAAAAATATAAAATGTGATTTTAGTAAAAACGGCTACCGACTTCCTACCGAAGCCGAATGGGAATTTGCTGCACGAGGTGGAAACAAGTCTAAAGGTTATACCTACAGTGGCAGTAACAATATAGATGAAGTTGCTGAATATGAAGGAAATAATAATAAATCTACTAAAGCTGTGGGTGGTAAGAAACCTAATGAATTAGGTATCTATGATATGTCTGGTAATGTTTGGGAATGGTGCTGGGATTGGTATGGCGATTATTCATCCTCTGCTCAAACTGATCCTCTGGGTCCTAATTCGGGTTCTAACCGTGTGAAACGGGGTGGTAGCTGGATCTACAGTGCTGCTTATTGCCGGGTGGCTTTTCGTATCAGCAGCAACCCGACGTATAGCAGCAACTCCGGTATAGGCTTCCGCCTTGCTCGTAGTTCAAATTAGCTTTTGAGCTATAAACAACAAAGAAATTTCTGAAAGAAATGCGAGGGTGGGCGAAATAAAAAAGCCCACCCAAGCAAAGAGTGAAGAAATTTTGTATGGAGTGGAAGCATCCTTGATTCCACATTATTCTGATGGCAAGATGGGTATGGGTATGGGTATGGGTATGGGTATGGAGTGGATGCATCTCTGCATCCACATCTTTCTGATGGCAGGATGCCATCAGTCCATAAGCATCCCTGCATCCACATCTTTCTGATGGCAGGATGCCATCAGTCCATAAGCATCCTTGCATCCACATCTTTCTGATGGCAGGATGAGTATGGAGTGGATGCATCTCTGCATCCACATTATTCTGATGGCAGGATGCCATCAGTCCATAAGCATCTCTGCATCCACATCTTTCTGATGGCAGGATGCCATCAATCCATAAGTCCATAAGCAAATTTCTGTGTTCACAGATATACGAAAAAATTACTTAACATTAGGAGGAAAAATGGTTTGGTTTTTTGAGGATGAAATTAAAGGCTACTACAAAAGTGGTAAATTACCTCACTATGATAATGATGAAGTTTATCAGTTTATTACCTTCAGGACTCATGATTCTGTACCTAAACAGCAAATAGACAGATGGTCTGATAAGCTCGGATTACATGGAGATGTTGATAAGGATAGCAAAGAATATATTTTACTACAGAGGAAAATTCTTGATTACGAGGATAATGGGTATGGTGAATGTTATCTTAAAAACCAGAAGGTTAGTCAAATTGTTGAAGGCGCTTTGAAATATTTTGATAAGGAAAGATATGATTTAATTGAATGGATTATTATGCCGAATCATGTACATGTACTTATAAAGCCCTATGTTGGGTATAGTTTGCCAAAAATTGTACATAGTTGGAAATCCTATACAGCAACTATGGCAAATAAACTACTAGCTCGGAAAGGAGATTTTTGGATGAAAGACTATTTTGATCGTTACATTAGAAGTGAAAAACATTTTGAATATACGGTTGATTATATTAGACAAAATGGAGTGAAGAAGTGAGATAGGTGAAGTATAGTGTGGAGTGGATGCATCCCTGCATCCACATCTTTCTGATGGCAGGATAGGTATGGAGTGGATGCATCCTTGCATCCACATTATTCTGAGACCAAGGATGGTCTCAGTCCATAAGTCCATAAGTATCCCTGCATCCACATCTTTCTGATGGCAGGATGAGTATGGAGTGGATGCATCTCTGCGTCCACATTATTCTGATGGCAGGATGCCATCAGTCCATAAGTCCATAGGTTTTTTCTAAACAAAAACTTGACCTAATATCCAACTATAATATTTTACCTAAAAGAGGTATCTATGAAGAAAATAAAACCAACAATAATAATAATTATATTTCTAATTAGCTTAGGACTAGCTAATGCTCATCCGCATTTATTTGCAGGAGTTGACTTAGATATTGATGCTACTTGCTGTGATACTCTAGTTATCAGTCAACGCTGGATGTTTGATGATTTAACAAGTATGATAATTTTGGAAGATTTTGATTTAGATGGCGACTCAGAAATCAATGACCAAGAGTTAGCAGAGTTAAAAGAAACTGTTATTCCTGGTTTAGAAGAGGTGAATTTCTATACAGATTTAGAAGTTAATGAGGAAAAGTTTTTCATTAAAGAAGTTCATAATTTCTCTGTTGGAAGTCAGGATATTTATGTATATTACAAATTTGACATTAAACTTCCTGTTACTATGAGTGACCAAGAGCAAGAGATAAAGCTTAATGTATATGATAGAGAATTTTATACCAAGTTTTATGTAAATACAGCTTCTGGACTAGAAGTAATCACTGGTGATGGCATCGAAAAGACAATTGATGTATATGAAAATGAAGATAAATCCTATTATTTTGGACAGTTGAGTCCTTTAGAAGTTAAGGTTACTCTTAAGAAGGTTGATTAAATGAAATTAAGACCTTTATTTATTATTCTGTTTATAATGATTACTCTTAGTTTGGGTGGGCAGTTTAACAGATCTAGAACCACTGGACCTGCTGAAAATAGTATAAAAAAGGAAGCAAAGCAAGCTAGCCAGCAGTCTTTTTTGGAAAAGAATACAGAACAACAAAGAGAAATTAGGAGAAATATTTCCAAGACTATGAGGGAATATAAAGCTAATAGAAGTGGAAGAGTTTTACTTATTGCTTTAGGAATAGCCTTTCTTTATGGGGTTATTCACTCATTAGGTCCTGGCCATGGCAAAGTATTTTTGGTAAGTCAAGTAATTGGTTCAAGAGTAAAATATACATCAATAATAACTTCGTCACTCTTGTTTGCTTTTCTTCATTCATTATCAGGATTAACTTTGGTGGCTATCCTAAAACTACTTTCTATGAGTCTTTTTAAAGATTCAACTCGATTTTCCATAATAGCTCAGAATATTTCTTTCGGAATAATTATTCTTTTGGGCTTCTATATCCTTATTAAGGGGATTTTGAATAAGGGAGTAAAAGAGCATAGTCATGAGGGTAAGAACTTATTTATTACAGCAATCATGATTGGTTTTGTGCCTTGTCCTGGTTCAATAATTATAGCAGTATATGCGATGAAAATGGGAGTTTATTCTACAGGTGTCTTCATGGTTCTTGCTATGGCTTTAGGAATGGCTTTTACTTTGATAGTACTAAATAGTCTAACACTTTTTGTAAAGTCACTTGCTAGTTTATCTATCAAAAAGCAAGATAAAATGTTAAAAATATCCAGAATAATGACTATCTTAGGGTCACTTTTATTGATTTCCTTAGGTTCTTTCTTTCTTGTTTCAAATTTAATTGGATAATCAACTATAAAAGATAGCTATGTTTACGTTAAGTGCTTGACATAATTTCACCAGTCGTGATATTAGTTAGAAAAAGAAAAGGCTTAAAATGCAGAAATTTAAAAAAATAATTGAAGAATATAAAAATAGATTTAACTTGATTTTAGCAGGAAGATTAACTATCGAAATAATCTTTCTCTTAATAACTCTTTTTCAAGTTTTCAATGTGGTGTATAACCTAGTTGAAGGACATAGTTTAGAGTTGTTTTATACTGCTTTAACCATAAGGGTTACAGCAGCCTTATTGCTTATATATATAATTTTTACTGCTAAAGATAATTTCTTAAATTCTCATAATGCTGCAAAACTTATTGATAAGATAAATGAAGATAACAATGACACTTTCTTATCTTCTCTAGAGCTTACCCAAGCTAAAGATTATAAGCAAAATGACCCATTTATTAAGAAGATAATTGAAAGAACAAATGCTAAAGTAGAGAAAACAAAACTATTTTATCCTTCTTTGCTAAGTAAAAAGAACATAATTTTCTATCTATGTTTATCACTAGGTCATATAATACTATTCTCCTTCTTTTCAAGTAATTTTCCTGATACCTGGAAATCTTTTTATTTAAATTCATTACCTAAAGAAGAGAGGGATTATACTATCCATCTGAGCCCTGGTGATACAACAATGGTCACCAATCAAGACCTTCTTATAAAAATTAAGAACTATGACCCTAATTTATCTTATCAATTATCTCTTAAAAGGCAAGACAAATGGCGTAATCTAGCTTTTGATAAAGATTCTTATCGCTTCGAATCTTTAGATTATTCCTTTGATTATTATGTCTCTAATGAAAAGTTTAAAACAAAAATATATCGAGTTGAAGTTTATGATAAATTAGCTGTGAATCAAATAAAGGTAATCTATAATTATCCTCCATACACTAGGCTTGCAAGCGAACAAGATACTCTACTTCTCGGTAATATTTCTGCTATTGAGGGGAGTCAGATAAAAGTTCTTGTTACCACAAACAGCAATATTAAACAGGCTTGGATGGTATTTAAGGATGGTCAAGCTCAACAAGGCTCTTTAGTTGCTGACAATGTTATTCTTTGGGATTTTAAGTTAACAGCTAATCGTGATTACCAATTTAAACTAATTAACAGCTATGATGATCAGTACCTTTCACCGTTTAAAAGAATAACTTTGATTCCTGACTTAAAACCTGAAATTCAACTGACAGATTATCCTGAAGATGGTAAAATAGCCAAGAATCAACTTCTCCCTCTGACTATCAAACTTAGTGATGATTATGGGCTACAGAATTTACACTTATTTTATGAACTTACCAGTGGTATTGAGGTAGATAGTCTCTTGTTCTCTTCAATCAATAATAAGATTTATAACTATTCTATGATTTTGGACCTTTCATCTTATAAGATGTACCCTGGCGATCAAGTCACTTTTTGGGCATCTATTGAAGATAACTTAGGGAAAAAGCATAGAGTGGAGAGTGAAAAAATAAATCTTAGAATACCAACTTTACAAGAAATCTTTCAAGAAATAGAAAACACAGAAAATCAGCAAAAAGAACTTATGACAAAGACCTTGAAAGAATCTGACCAGCTTCAAGAAGACTTTGAAAAGAAAAGAAGAGAGCTTCTTAAAAAAGACCAACTTGAATGGAAGGATAAAGAAGAAGTTAAAAATCTCATTTCTCAGCAGGAAGAACTTGCAGATAATGTTGAACAATCAATTGAAAAAATGCAAGAAATGATTCAAGAAGCTACAAAAAATGAAGCATTAACTCAAGAAACACTTGCTAAAATGGAAAAAATTAAAGAGTTAATGGAAGAAATAAACACTTCTGAAATGCAGGAAATGATGCAGAAGATGAAGGATAAGATGTCTGAACTAAAATCTGAAGACTTCAAAAAAGCTCTAGAAGAAATGAAATTTTCTATGGAAGATTTTAATGAAAAATTAGAACAAACACTGAAAATGTTGGAAGAACTAAAAAAGAATCAAAGCTTAGAAAAGATGCTAGGACTTACAAAAGAAATGCAGGAAATGCAAGAATCTTTGCTAGAAGAAAGCCAACAAAACAAGGATGGACAAGATTTAGCTAAACAACAAGATGATATTAAAGATAAACTAGATGCTGTCAAAGAGGAGATGGATAAACTTTCAGATATGTTAAATTCACCTTCAGATCAAGCAATTAAAGATGAATTAAATCAAATGAAGAATGATGTTGATATGGATAAGATGTCTGAACAAATGCAGAATGTCAGCCAGCAAATGCAGGATAATAAGGCTAGTCAAACTACTAACTCTCAAGAACAGATGTTGTCTCAAATGAAAAAGATGTCACAATCCATGATGAGTATGCAGAGTATGATGTCTTCTATCAAGAGTAAAGAAGCTGAAGCTGCTAAAAATAAACTTATTAAGGAATTGATCTATTATAGTAAAGAGCATAGGGAACTAACACTCTTGATGGATAATGACCCTTTCTTAATCTTTGATGATATGATTATTCAACATGACATGCTAGATAAATCACTAAGAATATTCTTCTCTATTCCTGAAGTAATGCTTTCCTTGAGTCCAAAATTCATGTTTGATTTATCAAATACTATGAATGCCTTTAATTCTTTCTTTACCGATGTTAGCGATAAGAAAATCTATACTGCCAAGAACTATATGAAAGATATTCAAAGTGGCTTTAATCTAATGATATTTTCCCTTCTAAATGAAGATGGAAATCAACAGTCGGGTGGCTCAGGCGGGATGCAAGACTTTATGAAGCAGATGCAACAAATGGGGCAGCAACAGATGGCAATGAATATGTTGGCTCAGCAAATGATGCAACAGTTAGGACAAGGAAAGCCACAGATATCAAATGAGATGAGGGGGCAGATGAGACAAATGTCTGCTGATGAAAATCAACTTGCAGAAAATCTTAAAAGAATGATACAAACTAATCCTCAGGCTCAAAAGCAAGCAAATGGTTTAAACAGATTAATTGAAGAATTAGATGATGTTTCCAAGAAGCTTCGCTTCAATAAGCTAGATCAAGAATTGTTGAAGCAACAAGAGAATATTCTATCCAGAATGCTAGAAGCAACTAAATCAATTAATAAAAAGGATCAAAGCAAAAAAAGAAAGGGAGAAGAAGCAGGAGATAAACTCTGGGATGCTCCTGAAGACTTAGAAGAGAGATTCAAAGAACTTGAAAAAAATGCTCTTCTTGAAGAAGAGTATAAGACCTATTCCAAAGAATATCAGAAAATTATTCTAGAATACTTAAAAAGAATTAATCGAGATTAAAATGAAGATAAAATTATTATTAATACTGATTATTGTATTTTTTACTACTAGTCTCTTCGCAAAATATGATGAAAAGGAAATTCTGTTAAAGAATGCTAGCGATATGGTGCAAGTGAGAAAATACTCACTTGCTCAAGAACTTTACGAAGAAGCCCTTACCAAATTTCCTGGTGCTCAAGATGTTATTGTGTCCTACTTAGAACTCTTTATTAAAACATCTAAAGGGCAGGAAGGACTTAATCTTTTAAAAGAAGAAGGTAATTCCTTATCTAATTCAGATAAAAGTAGATATGAAATTACTTTTATGTTAATCGAAAGGACTTTTGAGTTAGCAGAAGAAAAAGCTAATTCTTATTTAGAAATTAATCCTCAAGAAAGTCAATATAAGAATATTGGAGATTTGTTTCAGCGCTATAGGGCTTATCAACAAGCTGTTAATATCTATACTAGAGCTAATGAACTGTTTCCTTTCAAGTTCTCATTTGAACTTGCAGATTCTTATTATTTTGATAGAAATTATCCACAAGCTTTGACTTATTATTTACAAGCCTTAGAGCATGATATTTCAAGTAAGAATCTAATAAACTCTAGGATAGGAAGTATTATTAAACAAGATCCTAATTCAATTTCTGTACTTATGAAACACTTTGGTACAGATCCAGAACATATTGTTATTACTAAGGATAATAAATCAATCATTGATGTTTATGCTCAAGCCTTATTAACAACAGGTAAAGGAGATATCGCTCTAGCAATCCTTGATAAATACCAGGCTCAAGATATCTATAACAAGGCTGAACAATTTAAAAGATTGAAGGAATATGAGATTAGCTCAACTTTATATGATTTAGCTCTTTCAAAAGTTCAAGATACTAGAAATTACTATATGTACACTTTTAACTACGCCAAAATGCTTTTTGAAAGTTCAGCTTATTCAAGGGCAGACTCTTTAATAAACATTATTATTGATGATGATTCTGATATGAATAATAAAAGAAATGTACTCTTCAACACTTATCTCTTGAAAGCAGATATCACTTTCCGGCAAAAAGATTTATCAAATCATTATGAGAGCTATTTGCAGAAAGCCGAGAAGTATGCTTATAATAACAACCAGAAAACTACTCTGAAATCTAGATTGAGTTATTATAAAATTTTAACACAAGAATATCCTCAAGCAAAAGATTATTTAGACGAATTAGAACAGTATGGGAGAAACTCAGATTACTTCTTTAATTATTATTTGTATGAAGTATTTCAAAACGGTTCATTTGCAGATTCTTTAGCAACAGAACTAATTATTCAAGCTCCTGAATCTGATAATACAAGTGAAATGCTAAATATAAAATTCCTCTTAAAATCTCTTAGTGGGCAAGATAGAAATCTTTTTCTTGACGCATATCGTAAGGAAAAACTATTCTTACTTGAAGAAGCTGATTCATTATATAATCAATTATTTGAATCAAGCAAAAATGAATATTTCATTATCAAAAATGCTCTTATGAATATAGAAAACTCTAATAAAATAAGAGCTCAGAAATTACTTTCTAGGCCTTTTGAAGATACGTTTGCTCGAGATTTTGCATCCCTTCAACTTGTTCTGCTTGAAGATAAAAAATCAAAGCTTGCACAAAATATGGCTAGAAACTTTTTAACACTATATCCTAACAGCTCTTTAGCGGCTAGGGTGAGGAAAATATTACTAATTGAACAAAATAAATAAATGTAGGCAGATATGGAAATTATTAAAACTGAAGAATTAATTAAAACTTATAACATGGGTAAGGTAGAAGTTAATGCCTTACAAGGGGTTGAGATAAACATCCAAAAAGGTGAGTTTGTTGCTATTATTGGACCTTCAGGTTCAGGCAAATCAACTCTAATGCATATTTTGGGTTGCTTAGACTCTCCAACTAAAGGTTCTTACATCCTAGATGGCATTAATGTTGAAAAACTAAGCAAAGGGAAGCTAGCAAAAATTCGTAATAGTAAAATTGGTTTCGTTTTTCAAACCTTCAATTTATTACCTCACATAAATATTCAAAAGAATGTTGAACTCCCACTTCTTTATGGGGGAATTTCAAAATCAAAAAGAGAAGAAAAAGCTATTCAAGTTCTTAAATCAGTTGGTCTGGGTGATAGATTAAAACATAAACCATCTGAACTTTCTGGGGGACAAAGACAAAGAGTTGCTATAGCTAGAGCTATTGTTAACTCACCTTCAATAATTCTTGCCGATGAACCTACTGGAAATCTTGATACCACTTCTGGTTCAGATATTATGTCAATTTTCAAAGAATTACATGCCGCTGGAAATACTGTAATCGTAGTTACACATGATAAATCTATTGCTGAAAAAGCTGATAGAGTTATAACAATAGTAGATGGGAAGATACATAATGGCGATTTCCTTTAGAGAAGTAGTTAATCAAAGCTTGCAAGATTTTTGGGCAAAAAAGATAAGAACCATGGTTACAGTAATGGGCATTATCTTGGGAACAGCATCAATAATCATTGTTATGAGTATTGTTCAAGGTTCTATTAAACAGACAACTAGCTGGATTGAAGAAACTGGTGGCTTCAAAAAAATTGAAGTTTACATGAACTGGGAATTCAATGGTCAAGTAAATAGAAATAAAAGATTTGAATACGATGAAATTAAAAACTTACTTAGACCAATCCAAGGTATTGAACACATAGATTTTAATCTGACTGTTTGGAATAACTCAATTAAATTTGGTAAAAATGATGTAGCACCTTGGTATAGAGCAGTTGATGATGATTTTTTTGCTATAGAGGAATGGGGTGTCCAAGAAGGGCGTATGTTTACTAACTATGACTATGTGGCTAGAAATAATGTAGCTCTTATTGGGACTAATGCTAGAATGAATCTTTTTGGTTCAGTTAATCCCATCGGAAAGAAAATTAAAGTTGGCAGTGACTTTTTAACAGTTATTGGTATTCTTGATTATAGAGAATTTATAGGACAATCAGATTTGGGTCAAGGTAACTGGCTGGAATGGAAGAATGATATGATTTTAGTACCTATGACAACTTCTTTGAAGCTAAACCCTCGCTACAGTAGAATCAATAGTTTTAGCATTATTACTACTGATGAATCTCTCACTGAGTCTGTCCAAGCCAAGGTAGAAAAAACCTTGAATGCTCAATTCAATAATAAACCTGTCTATACTACTAGCTCAAATCTAGAAAGAAGAGAGGAAATTCTTGCTAACTCATCAAAATTTAATATAATTTTCTATTTCATATCAGCAATTTCCCTTTTAGTAGGTGGAATCGTGATTATGAATATAATGCTAGCTACTATCAAAGAAAGGACCCGTGAAATAGGTGTAAGAATGTCTGTTGGAGGTTCAAAGTTTGATATCTTCCTACAGTTCCTTATTCAGACTGTGATTATCACAACACTGGGTGGGATTATTGGTATTCTTGTAGGCATGAGCCTAGCAAATATAGTAGCAGACTATGTTAATGTGAGTATTGCCATTACCTCGCAATTAGTAATTATTGCCCTGCTAATGTCTTCAGGAGTTGGACTTGTTTTCGGTGTAATTCCTTCCTGGAAAGCCTGTTCGCTAAATCCAGTAACAGCTCTTAGGACTGAATAATGATAACATTAAAGAGGATGATTAATGCAAGTTTCAAAACTGTTAAATTGTTTATCCTCAAGATTTTTGAATTGGGTTTGATGAAAGAAGCAGCAAACTTAACTTTCATCTCTATGGTGGCAATTATTCCCATGTTATCATTCGCTTTCTTAATCCTTCCTAATATTTTAAATGTCGATAAAGGAGTTTATATTGCTAGAATATTGGATAACTTTATACCTGAAACCGCTGCAAAAGTAAAGGAGTTGATTGAGCTTGCCCTAAATAAAAAAGTGAGTTTAAATGTCTATTCCTTTATTTTTGTGGGGTTTGGTTCTTTTTCAATGTTTAATATACTTAATAAAACATTTGATAGAATCCTTGATATACATCAAACGCATAAGATAGATATATTCGCTAAATTAACTAAGTTTATCGGTTCCATTTTTTTTGGATTTTTACTCATGTTACTGATTTTTACCTTAGTATCAGCTTCAGTTATTCAAGAAATTCCTGTTATTTCTACGTTTGCTAGGATAATTTCTTACTTCATTCCGATTATTCTGCAATTTACCCTACTAACTATTCTCTATCTATTCATGCCAAGTATTAGAATCAGTAAAAATGATTTAATAAAAGGAACATTAATAACAACTTTAGCTTGGTATATCGCAAAATTCGCTTTTGATATCTATGTAAGAAATTCAATAAATTTTAATTCTGATTTTGGTTTGTTAGCAACCATTCCTATTACTGTTCTTTGGCTCTATCTTAATTGGCTTTTAATTTTATGTGGCATTCTGATTATTTCCATGTATAGAAAGTCGTCCTATGGTGAAACTTTTGAAATATCTCAAAGTCAGAAATTCCATAAGTTACAGATAGATATTAGAGTTCTTTTAGATGCCCAAGAATACGCAAACCTAAAATCTGATATAAAAGAAAATCAACTTAATTCTATTTTTGATGCTTTAAAAACTAGTATAAATAATGATAAAAATGGAGATATGAATGAAGAAGAGAGCTCTGATTAGTCTTTCAGACAAAAGTAATATTTTACCCTTCGCTAAAAGCTTAAAAGAACTTGGTTATGAAATTATTTCAAGTGGTGGTACTGCAAAATATCTAAATGATAATGGTGTGGAAGTTATTTATGTCAGCGATGTAACTAAATTTCCAGAAATTATGGATGGCCGAGTTAAAACTTTAAATCCTCTAATTCATGGGGGTATCCTAGCTAATAGGCAAGTTCCTAAACACCTAGAACAAGCTAATGAACTTGATATTCACTTAATTGATGTTGTTTGTGTTAATCTTTATCCTTTCAAGAAAACGGTGAATGATAAGGATTCAAGTCACCAACAGATTATCGAAAATATAGATATCGGTGGTCCAACTCTTATTAGATCAGCTGCCAAGAACTATGATTCTGTATATGTGATAACTGATATTGCAGACTATGATAAAACTATTGAAGTTCTAACAAGTGATACTGACAGTAAAAAATTCAGACAATATTTAGCCCAAAAAGCCTTCATGCATACAGCAGATTATGATTCTGCAATTGCAAATTATTTCATGAAAATAGAAAATAATTATTCTCAACTTAATCTCTCTATGCCCCTTAGTAGTACTTTACGCTATGGGGAAAATCCTCACCAATTTGCTCATTTCTACCAAGAAGAGAGTATAATTGATATCCTCCATGGTAAACAACTTTCTTATAATAATTTACTTGATATAGACTCTGCTTTAAAAACAATCTTAAAATTTAAAGATATGCCTACAGTAGCTATCTTCAAACATACTAATCCATGTGGAATTGCTTCTAGTAAATCTCTGTTAGAAGCCTATGAAAAAGCTTTTGCTACAGATACTCTTTCACCATTCGGTGGTATTGTAATTGTTAATAAATCACTTGATTTAGAAACTGCTAAAGCTATTAATAAGATTTTTACAGAAATTATCATAGCCCCTGGATATGAGGATGGCGTTATAGATTTCTTGCAAAGAAAGAAGAATAGAAGGATTCTTTCTTATGATCTAAACAAATTAGAACAACTAAAAAGTAGATTCAATGTTCTCTCTTGTATGAATGGTTATTTAGTACAAGATAATGATATTAATAAAGATGATCTAGATCAATGGCAAGTTGTAACAAAAAGACAACCCACTGAAAAAGAATGGGAAGCTCTTAAATTTGGCTGGAAGTGTGTAGCTTCATTGAAGTCTAATGCTGTAGCTTTTACCAGTAATGACCAAACACTGGGGCTTGGAATCGGACAAACATCAAGAATTGATTCAACTGAAATAGCAATATCAAAAGCTAAGAAGTTCTCTCTGTCATTAGACAACTCAATTTGTGCATCTGATGGTTTCTTCCCCTTCAGAGATTCAATTGATCAACTAGTGAAATATGGGGTTACAGCAGTTATCCAACCTGGAGGTTCAAAAGGGGACCCTGAGGTTATCGAAGCTTGCAATGAACATGGGATTGCTATGGTCATGACCTCAACAAGACATTTTAGACATTAATAATTTATGTAGAAATTATACAGTTAATATTTCATACTAAAACTTTTCAGGGTGTTGATTCTTCAATACCCTGATTTTATATTAAGTTTTTAACATTTTGAAGAATCAAAAACACAGAAAACAAAACTAATATTAGATAAGCTGAAAAAAATATAGTAAAAATATCTAAGAATCTAAAATATTTTAATGCAGTGTATAACAATATATATTTGTCATATGTTTTAGGGGGAAATACTTGCATTATGAAAAAAAGCTATTGACAAGAAATAGGTCTCCAGTAGTTTGACGAAACCAATGCGAGGGAGCGAAAGTTTTCTTGGAGACGTTGGAAAGATCTTTGAATAATTTTAAAAGTTAAAAGTTATAGAGTGAATGAATGAAGTAAACTTGCGAGAGACAGGAACACGATTTATAATAATAATGGAGAGTTTGATCCTGGCTCAGGACGAACGCTGGCGGCGTGGATTAGGCATGCAAGTCGGACGAGAAAGTCTCCTTCGGGAGATTAGTACAGTGGCGGACGGGTGAGTAACGCGTAGATATCTACCTTTAAGTTGGGGACAACTCAGGGAAACCTGAGCTAATACCGAATGTGGCTGCAAGGCTAAAGGGGGCTTTTGCTCCCGCTTAGAGATGAGTCTGCGTCCAATTAGCTAGATGGTGGGGTAATGGCTCACCATGGCGATGATTGGTAGGCGGCTTTAACGAGTGGTCGCCCACACTGGGATTGAGATACGGCCCAGACTCCTACGGGAGGCAGCAGTCGAGAATAGTCTACAATGGGGGAAACCCTGATAGTGCGACGCCGCGTGAACGAAGAAGCTTTTCGGAGTGTAAAGTTCTTTTCTGTATGAGCAATGCTTTATTGTATAAGATATAATGAAGAGAGATATTAGTACAGGAATAAGCCACGGCTAACTCCGTGCCAGCAGCCGCGGTAATACGGGGGTGGCAAGCGTTGTCCGGAATTACTAGGCGTAAAGGGCAGGTAGGCGGATATTCAAGTCAGGTGTTAAAGGCATCAGCTCAACTGGTGTACGGCATTTGAAACTGGATATCTAGAGTCAGGTAGAGGTAGATGGAATTCCTAGTGTAGCGGTGGAATGCGCAGAGATTAGGAAGAACACCAAAGGCGAAGGCAATCTACTGGGCCATGACTGACGCTAAACTGCGAAGGTGTGGGTATCAAACAGGATTAGATACCCTGGTAGTCCACACAGTAAACGATATACACTAGATGTCGGGGGTAAATCCTTCGGTGTCGTAGTTAACGCGCTAAGTGTATCGCCTGGGGAGTACGATCGCAAGGTTGAAACTCAAAGGAATTGACGGGGGTCCGCACAAGCGGTGGAGCATGTGGTTTAATTCGATGCAACGCGAAGAACCTTACCTGGGCTTGACATACTCGGGAGGCTTTAGAGATAGAGCTGTGCCCTTCGGGGAACCGGGATACAGGTGCTGCATGGCTGTCGTCAGCTCGTGCCGTGAGGTGTTGGGTTAAGTCCCGCAACGAGCGCAACCCTTATTTTTAGTTGCCATCATTAAGTTGGGCACTCTAGAAAGACTGCCATAGTAACAATATGGAGGAAGGTGGGGACGACGTCAAGTCATCATGGTCCTTATGTCCAGGGCTACACACGTGCTACAATGGTCGGTACAAAGTGTTGCGAGACCGCGAGGTTAAGCGAATCACAAAAAGCCGATCACAGTTCGGATTATAGTCTGCAACTCGACTATATGAAGCTGGAATCGCTAGTAATCGCGTGTCAGCATAACGCGGTGAATACGTTCCCGGACCTTGTACACACCGCCCGTCAAGTCAGCCGAGTTGATTGCACCCGAAGGAGGTGGGCTAACCAGCAATGGGAGCAGCTTACGAAGGTGTGGTTAGCGAGGAGGACTAAGTCGTAACAAGGTAGCCGTACCGGAAGGTGCGGCTGGATCACCTCCTTTTAAAGGAGAAATAGTTTCTTGATAAGTTTACTTTTTCATTCTATAGCGAAAAAAGAGTTTAGTTCTAAGTAAGGGGGCTTGTAGCTCAGTTGGTTAGAGCGCACGCCTGATAAGCGTGAGGTCGGCTGTTCAAATCAGCCCAGGCCCACCATAAAGAAATTCGTGGGGGATTAGCTCAGTTGGGAGAGCACCTGCTTTGCAAGCAGGGGGTCAACGGTTCGAGCCCGTTATTCTCCACCATCTTTTTATAAAGAATCAGACTAAACTTGATATAAAATTTTACAGTAAATAGAGTGCAATAGAGTGTGTATAATTAATTTTTTGTAAGAGCAAAAGAGCACATGGTGGATGCCTTGGCACCAAATGGCGAAGAAGGACGTGGTTAACTGCGAAAATCCTCGGAGAGCTGTAAGCAAGCTTCGACCCGGGGGTATCCGAATGGGGCAACCCGGCACAAGTAATGTTGTGTCATCCGAAAGGAGGCTAACGAGGGGAACTGAAACATCTTAGTACCCTCAGGAAGAGAAAGTAAAAACGATTTCCTAAGTAGCGGCGAGCGAACGGGGAAGAGCCTAAACCGGTTGAATAATCGGGGTAGTGGGACTATAATGTAGAGAAGTAAATGATAGACGAACCCATCTGGGAAGTTGGACCGCAGAAGGTGAAAGTCCTGTAGTTAAAATTGTTTACCATCTTAGTAGTATCCCGAGTAGGTCGGAACACGAGAAATTCCGATTGAATCAGCGAGGACCATCTCGTAAGGCTAAATACGTTTGGTGACCGATAGTGAAACAGTACCGTGAGGGAAAGGTGAAAAGGACCCCGGAAGGGGAGTGAAATAGAACCTGAAACCGTGTGTTTACAAGCAGTCAGAGCTTAATAGCGATGGCGTGCCTTTTGCATAATGAGCCAACGAGTTAATCTAATCAGCGAGGTTAAGTATTACAGATACGGAGCCGAAGCGAAAGCGAGTATTAATAGTGCACTAAGTTGATTGGATTAGACCCGAAACCGGGTGATCTACCCATGTCCAGGTTGAAGGTGAGGTAACACTTACTGAAGGACCGAACCAACTGATGTTAAAAAATCAGTGGATGAGATGTGGGTAGGGGTGAAAGGCCAAACAAACCCGGAGATAGCTGGTTCTCTTCGAAACATATTTAGGTATGGCCTTAGATTAATTTATAGGAGGTAGAGCACTGAATGGGCTAGGGGACTCACCAGTTTACTGAACCCAACCAAACTCCGAATGCCTATAAATGATGTCTAGGAGACAGCCCGTGAGGGATAAGCTTCACGGACGAGAGGGAAAGAACCCAGACCACCGGCTAAGGTCCCCAATTTTATGCTAAGTGATTAAGGATGTTTAATTGCATAGACAGCCAGGATGTTGGCTTAGAAGCAGCCACCATTTAAAGAGTGCGTAATAGCTCACTGGTCGAGTGGTAATGCACCGAAGATGATCGGGACTAAAGCATAGAACCGAAGCCGTGGACAGTCGTAAGACTGTGGTAGAAGAGCATTCTAAACAGCGATGAAGGTGTGATGTGAGTCATGCTGGAGCGTTTAGAAGAGACGATGTTGGCATGAGTAACGATAATGTGAGTGAGAAACTCACACGCCGCAAGTCCGAAGTTTCCTCAGTAAAGATAATCTGCTGAGGGTAAGCCGGCCCCTAAGGCGATGCCGAATGGCGCAGCTGATGGGAACCAGGTTAATAATCCTGGGCCTGAGATATAGAGTGATGGAGTGACGCAACTATGCAGCACAGACTACTGTTGGAATAGTAGTTGAGTCTATGTAGGAGAGAATACAGGCAAATCCGTATTTTCAATCCGAGGTAGAGGACGACAGCTTAGCTGATAAAGTGTGTTTATAAGGTTGCCAAGAAATAGCTTCTAAGCGATGAAGTATATCAGACCGTACTGCAAACCGACACAGGTGGACGAGGAGAGTATCCTCAGGCGTTCGAGAGAATTCTGGTTAAGGAACTAGGCAAAATGACCCCGTAACTTCGGGAGAAGGGGTGCTACATTAGTGTGAGCATGTGCAATGCAGAGCATGAAGTAGCCGCAGTGAAGAGGCCCAAGCGACTGTTTATCAAAAACACAGGTCTGTGCGAAGAAGTAATTCGAAGTATACAGACTGACACCTGCCCGGTGCTGGAAGGTTAAATGGAGAGGTTAGCTGTAAGGCGAAGCTTTGAAATGAAGCCCCAGTAAACGGCGGCCGTAACTATAACGGTCCTAAGGTAGCGAAATTCCTTGTCGGGTAAGTTCCGACCTGCACGAATGGTGTAACGATTTGGGCACTGTCTCAACCAGGAACTCGGTGAAATTGTAATAGCGGTGAAGATACCGCTTACCCGCGAAAGGACGGAAAGACCCCGTGAACCTTTACTGTATCTTGGCATTGTAACTTGGTTTAGTATGTGTAGGATAGGTGGGAGGCTATGAAGCATGGTCGCTAGATTGTGCTGAGCCGTTGTTGAAATACCACCCTTATTAAATTGATTTACTAACGATATGAAAACATATTGGACATTGCCAGGTGGGCAGTTTGACTGGGGCGGTCGCCTCCGAAAAAGTAACGGAGGCTTACCAAGGTTCCCTCAAGATGGTTGGTAATCATCTGCAGAGCATAAAGGTATAAGGGAGCTTGACTGCGAGACTGACGGGTCGAGCAGGTAGGAAACTAGGTCTTAGTGATCCGGCGGTTCTGAATGGAAGGGCCGTTGCTCAAAGGATAAAAGGTACTCCGGGGATAACAGGCTGATACCGCCCAAGAGTTCATATCGACGGCGGTGTTTGGCACCTCGATGTCGGCTCAACTCATCCTGGGGCTGAAGAAGGTCCCAAGGGTTCGGCTGTTCGCCGATTAAAGAGTTACGCGAGCTGGGTTCAGAACGTCGTGAGACAGTTCGGTCCCTATCCTTCGTGGGCGCAGGAGATTTGAGAGGATCTTCATTTAGTACGAGAGGACCGGTGTGGACGAACCTCTGGTGTATCGGTTGTGGCGCCAGCTGCATTGCCGAGTAGCTAAGTTCGGAATGGATAACCGCTGAAAGCATCTAAGCGGGAAGCCAACCTCAAGATTAGATCTCCCCTTAGAGTCATTGGAGACTACAATGTATATAGGTCACAGGTGTACGCATGGCAACATGTTCAGCCGAGTGATACTAATAACTCGATCGTCTTACTTAATATTTTTTATATACACTCTATAATCTCTTACTGTTAACACAGTAAGAGAATGAAGAATTAATAATTAAAAGTGAAAAATATAAAAAAGAGATTATGAATCACTTAGAAAGTTAATTATTCAAGCACAAGAAAGAAAGTAAAATAAACATTTTTGACAGGGGTCAAAGATGGTGGTAATTGCAGTGAGGCTACACCTGTTCCCATTCCGAACACAGAAGTTAAGTTCACTCACGTCGATGATACTGCACTGGCAACGGTGTGGGAAAGTAGATAGCCGCCATCTTTGACCCCTGCTTTTTTAGTGAAAAATGAAAAGTGAAGAGTGAAAAGTTGTGGTATTGCTTAGCAATGATGTTGATATATTTCAGCAGGGGACAAAGATGAACTACATCAGGCTGGCCATCTTTGACCCCTGTTGTATTTTTAACTGGGAACGCGGGCATCCTTAACTGGGAATGCGGGCTTCCAGCCCGCTTCCAAGCTACTAAGCTTGGTTAACATCCTCTTCTGTCGGACGGTGGAGATTCTCTCCGCTTCAAGCGAAGCTTGATTAATTAACTTCTTCAGTCAGTTGACTGAAGAAGTTGGCGGACTACAACAAGTCCACCATCCGACAGAAGAGTTCTCTTGTCCAAACTAAATCAGGCTGGCCATCTTTGCCCCCCTGCTTTTTTTAGTAAAGTATGACGGGAGTTGCTCACGGAGTAGCGACTTCCGATAACTTAGCCTTAGCCCGAAGTCCCTTGCCTAGAGCTGAGGAACTCCGGTCTTCAACTAATATTTGGATAAACAGCAGGAAACAAAGATTAAGAAATATTTTAAAATGTAAAGTTAATAGATATTTTACTTGACGAATGATTTAGTAAGAACAAATTGAACCTAATAGAAATTCAAATTATTATGATAAATAAGGGGAAAAAATGAAATTTTTTATAGATAAGGGTGACTTATTACACAATATCCAACATCTCTCTCAAGTTGTTCCAAGTAAAAATACAATGCCGATTCTCACAAATTATTTAATTGAAGCAATAGAAATAGATAATTTAATTAAGATTACAACAACAGATCTTAAAATAACTGTCATTGTAACTTTCAATGCTACTGTTATGGAATCAGGTACAATAGCCGTTACAGCTAGAGATTTTAATGAAATTATTTCATCATTACCAGATTCCCAAATAACTTTCACAAAAGATGATGAACTTTTAAAGATTCATTGTGAGAATATCGATTTCAACCTAAATCTTTCTGATTATTCTAACTTCCCACTTATTCCAGAAGCAACTTTTGAAAACTCAATTAAATTTAAAGCTTCAGAATTTGATAAAATGATAAATAAAACAATTGTTGCAGTTCAAAAAGACCAACACAATTCAATTTTCTCAGGAATTTTATGGGAAATATCAGCTAACAAACAAGCTATGGTTGCAACAGATAGTAAAAAAATAGCACACATTGCTATTGATTCAGTTACTAACGATTTTGTAAATACAATAGATGAAGATGAAGAAATAATGAAAATTGTTCTTCCAACAGGGGGTATATCATTTTTACAGAAAATTATTACTGATGAATCTGATATATTGGAAGCTGAAATAGGAAAGAATAAGGTTGTATTTAAATACAGAAACTTTGTTGTCTTTTCTCATCTAATGACAACAAAATTCCCTGACTATAATAAGGTGTTTCCAGAATCATTACCTAAAGAATTAATGTTAGACAAAAACCAACTTAAATCTGCTGTTAAGAGAATTTCACTTTTAGCTCCAGAAGATAGTTTCAAGATTATGTTTAACATTAAAGGTAGTCAGCTCGAACTAGCAACTAGTAACGATGAAAAGGGTGGGGCAAAAGAATTCATTAATGATATAAAATATAATGGAGAAGACATTAGTATTGCTTTTAATTTCAAATTCCTTACAACCATTTTGGACAGTATTGACACAGATAATGTTAAAATATCTATGGGGGAAGCCAAGAACCCCGCTTTATTCTATAATGAAAAGGATCCTGAAGGTACTTTACTCCGCTACTTATTAATGCCTTTGAGGGTTGCTAGATAAATAGTGTATATAAAAGATATAACACTTTTTAACTTCCGAAATTACAATTGTAAGAAGTTTTTGTTTGAAGAACAAGGTAGTCTTATCACCGGCAAGAATGGCGTTGGTAAGACTAACTTACTTGAGGCAATTTCTTATTCAGCTTTTGGAAAATCTATAAGACAGTATGCAGATGCAGACTTAGTTAATTTTGACCAATCAGATTTTTCTATAGTAGCAAATTACCAAGATAGTAATAGGACTTATAATTATAAGATTACATACGCAAAAAATAAAAAAACGATAAAACTAAATAACAAGCCAATTAGTCGCATAAGTGATCTTTATAACTATCTAAAAGTGGTTTATTTCTCTGCTGATGATATCTGGCTAGTAAATGGAAATAGGCAGAAAAGAAGAAGTTTTTTTGATCAAGCAATTACTCAGACATCAGTCTTATATTCCGATATTTTACGAGAGTATTATCGTATACTAGAACAAAGAAATTCCATCTTAAAAAAAGAAAAATATGATTCACAACTAAAGCAATGGAATGATATTTTTATCAAAAAAGCCATTGAACTTGTAGAATATAGAAAACAGTATTTAGAAAAATTTATGAGTTATGCAGAGAATATCTTAAATGATATAACAAATTCTTTTGAAGCTTTAGAGATTGAATACGAAACACATGGCAAGGTGAAATATGAACAAGATTGCCTGTATGAATATTTGGATAAGATTCAAGAACAAGAGTTTGAGAACAATAGAACTTTGCTAGGACCACATTTAGATGAATACAACTTTAAGATAAATGGCTATTCTGTAAAAAGATATTCATCTCAAGGACAAAGACGTTCACTTGTTATTTCCTTAAGGTTTGCACAAATCAAGATGATTACTGAAAGCTTAAAGACATCACCAATCATTATTTTTGATGATGCCTTATCTGAACTTGATAAAAATAGGGTTGATAAAATTTTGAGACTTCTAAATGGGGAGCACCAGATTTTAATTGCTTCCCCAAACATTGATAATTATCGTAATTTTGATTTTCCAGTTATCGATTTATCTAGAAAGGAACTTGATGAAATTAAGTAAAAGTATTTTTGGTTGGATGGCATACGATTTCGCTAACTCTTCATTTACAACAATTATAGTAACTGTTGTATATAGTGTATATTTTAAAAATGTTGTAGTTGGTAATAGGGGGGATGGTGCTTTTCTATGGGGCTTATCGCTTGCTATTTCCATGTTTCTAGTAGCCTTAACAGCTCCAGTTTTTGGTGCAGTTGCTGATTATTCTCGAGCAAAGAAAAAATTTCTTTTTTACAATACCTATTTATCAGTAATTTTTACTATACTATTAGCATTTGTAGGTCCAGGGGCAATCAATAAGGGTATGCTATTTTTCATAATTGCTAATTTTGGATATCATTCAGCTATAGTTTTTTATGATTCATTTCTATCTGATATAGCTGGTAAAGCTGAGTTAGGACGAATTTCTGGTTTTGGTTGGGCCTTTGGATATGCTGGAGGTCTTGTCTCGCTTGTTATAGCTTTATGGTTAGTAAATATAGAAAAAATTAGGTGGGTTTTTCCAATGGTAGGGATTTTCTATGGATTCTTTGCAATAATAACATTTATTATGTTAAAGGAATTTAGAAGACCATCCAAACGATCAAATTATTTTAGAATTGCTTATACAAGAATTTCATCATCATTCAAATCTATCACGTCTTTCAAAGATTTAGGAAACTTTCTCTTGAGTTTTTTCCTCTATAATGATGCAATTTCAACTGCAATAGGTTTCACAATGATTTATGGACAAGCTCGATATGGAATGACAACTTCTGAATCTATCAAAGTGTTTATTTTTGCACAATTAACTTCAATATTGGGGGCTTTTACCTTTGGTATTATTGCAGATAAAATTGGTCATAAAAAGACCTTATCAATTTGTCTTTTGATATGGTTAACTGTTATAGTATGGGCCTTTCTTTCACCTGCCAAAAAAGACTATTATGCAGTAATACTGTTAGCAGGATTTGCAATAGGCTCTACCCAAGCAAATAGTAGGGCAATGATAGCCTCTTTAACCCCCAAGAGTAAAAATGCGGAGTTTTTTGGATTCTATACTGTTACAGGAAGAATGTCTTCTGTACTTGGACCAATCCTATTTGGCTTAGTTAGTAAATGGACTGGTGATATTAAATATTCAATCTTAACTGTCATACCCTTCTTTCTTTTTGGCTTAATTCTTTTGCAAAGGGTTAATGAAAGAAGAGGGCAAGAAACAGCTATTTCATGGAAAGATAATAATAATGGATAAGAGAATAGAAATATTTCTAGGTGATATCACTACACTAGAGGTCGATGCAATTGTTAATGCTGCTAATAGTAGTCTTTTAGGTGGAGGTGGTGTTGATGGAGCTATTCATGCAGCAGCAGGTAGTAAACTACTTCAAGAATGCAAACAATTAAATGGATGCAAAGTTGGACAGGCAAAAATAACTCAAGGCTATGATTTACCTGCTAAGTATGTTATTCACACAGTAGGTCCAATATATGATAAAGAAAAACAGGGACAGGAAAAAGAATTAGCTGACTGTTATATAAATTCCTTAAAAATTGCTAATGAATATGAATTAGATTCTATTGCTTTTCCTTCAATTTCTACTGGTGTTTATAACTATCCCATCATTGAAGCAAGTAAAATCGCATTTCAGCAAGTAAAGGTCTTTACTCAGACGAATACCTATCCAAAGAAGGTAATCTTTTGTTGTTTTTCTATAAAAGATTACCAAATCTATAAAGATATAGTTAAGAATTATAAAAGATAATTGACAAAATACTTTTTTGAGTAATAATAATAATAAAGAAAAAATAAATTACTTAAGATACTGATTAATAAACAAATATCGAAAGAAAAGAGCTTTGATTATTATTTATTATAATCATAAAAAATTATCTATAACATAAAAAAATTAAATTCAATATGGAAAATAGTTGACACAATTTAAGGGTTTATATTTTTAAGAACATGTAGTGCATCCGTAGCTCAGTTGGTAGAGCAGCTGACTCTTAATCAGCGGGTCTAGGGTTCGAATCCCTACGGGTGTACCATCTTTTTTAATCTTTCAAATTTACAAACAAATTTTCCATTTAGGAGTTTCCATGAATACTTATGATAATATCTTTGAACTTACTGTTCAGGAGCTTAATCAAATAGCTAAAGATTTGGGTTTAACAGGTTTTAGCCAAATGAAAAAATTAGAATTAATCTATGCAATCCTAGAGTTTAATGCTTCTCAAGAAGGTTTAGCTTTTATCACAGGTTGTTTAGAACTTATGCCTGATGGTTACGGATTCTTACGTTTCCAACATAATAACTACTTACCAGGAAGAGACGATGTATATGTATCTCTCACACAAATCAAAAGATTCAACCTAAAACATGGTCATATGATTTCTGGACCTGTTAGATCACCAAAAGAAGGTGAGAAATATTATGCTTTGCTTAGGGTTGATGCTGTTAATGATGAATCACCTCAAAAAGCCTTTGAATCAAAACATTTTGATAATTTAACTCCTTATTATCCAACAAAGAAAATTAATCTAGAAACAGAAAAAGATATTATTTCCACAAGAATTATTGATTTATTCACTCCTATAGGAATGGGACAAAGAGGTCTCATTGTAGCTTCTCCAAGAACTGGTAAAACAGTCTTACTCCAAAACATTGCTAATGCGATATTAACTAATCATCCAGATGCTTACTTATTAGTTCTATTAATTGATGAACGTCCTGAGGAAGTTACTGATATGAAGAAGATTTTAAAAGAAGGTAATCAAGAAGTTGTTTCTTCGACTTTTGATGAATCTCCAAGAAATCATATAGCAGTTGCTGAAATGGTTTTAAATAAAGCTAAAAGATTATGTGAATTAGGAAGAGATGTGATTATTGTCTTAGATTCAATTACTAGATTAGCCCGTGCTTACAACAATGTACAACCTTCTTCAGGAAAAGTTCTTAGTGGTGGTATTGATGCTAATGGACTTACAAAACCTAAGAAATTCTTTGGTGCAGCCCGTGATACCATAGAATCAGGTAGTTTAACAATTATCTCAACAGCCTTAGTGGATACAGGCTCACGTATGGATCAAGTTATTTTTGAAGAATTTAAAGGTACTGGTAATATGGAACTAGTTCTAGATCGTTCAATTAGTGATATGAGATTATATCCTGCTATTGATTTAGTAAAATCAGGTACTAGAAGAGAAGAACTACTCTTAACAGAAATCGAAAGAAATAGAATGTATATCTTAAGAAATTTCCTCAAGACAATGAGTCCAGCTCAAGGAATTGAAACTTTAAGAAAGAGAATGTTAACTACAAAAAATAACCAAGACTTCTTGAAGTCAATGAGTAATTAAATGGAAATTTTAGCTCCTGCAGGAAATTTAGAAAAATTAAAGTATGCTATTTATTATGGTGCAGATGCTGTTTATACAGCAACATCAAGATTTGGCTTAAGAGCTAAAGCTGGTAATCTTACACTAGAAGAATTGCAGGAAGCTACTGACTTCTGTCATTCTTTGAATAAAAAGATCTATGTCACAGTAAATATATTCGCCCACAATAGGCATTTTCAAGACTTACCTGAATACCTTAAGAGTTTAGAAAAGATTGGAGTTGATGCTGTTATAGTTTCTGATCCTGGTGTTTTCCAGCTTGTGAAAGAGAATACTAACTTGGCAATACATATAAGTACTCAAGCTAATGTTGTATCTTGGAAATCTGCAGAATTTTGGCATAAGTTGGGAGCGGAAAGGGTTATTATTGCCAGGGAGCTAACTTTCAAAGAGATTTGTGAAATGAGTAAATTAGTCCCTGCAGTAGAATTGGAAATGTTTGTGCATGGTGCTATGTGCATTGCCTATTCTGGCCGTTGTTTACTTTCTGCTTTTTTTAATAATCGGAATGCAAATCTTGGAGAATGTACTCAACCATGTAGGTGGAAGTATTCTCTAGTTGAAGAAACACGTCCAAATGAGTATTTCCCTGTAACTGAAGATGAGTTTGGAACTTATATTATGAACTCTAAGGATCTTAATTTAGTTCACAGACTTCAAGAAATCCTTCAAGCTGGTATAGCTTCAATAAAAATTGAAGGTAGAATGAAAAGTTTGCATTACGTAAGCAATGTAACAAGAGTTTATCGAAATGTTTTAAACAAGATAGTTAGTGGACAGGAAATCCCTGATAAATACTATCAAGAGTTAAATAACATCTCACATAGAGTTTATACAGAAGCTTTTTATGAGGGATTTGATGATTCAGACACTCAATTCTATGAAAACTCAGCTTATATCAGAGATTATAAATTTATTGGAAAAGTTATATCTCAAGAAGATAATCTTGTAAAAATTCAAATATTAAACAAGTTTGAGATTGGGGATGAAATTGAAATAATATTCCCTGAAATTAATGACGACATTGTTGTTCAAGTAGAAAATATCTATAGTGAGGATAAACAAAAAATTGACTTCACTAAACCTAATACTAATGCTTATATAGAGTATAAGGACAAGATACCTAACCATGGATTAGTAAGGAAGAAAGAATGAAAAAGATATTTATAGTATTTTTATTTATTTTTCATGTTACCCTAGTTTTAGCTGACCAGTATCAAGAATTATATAATAATGGAGAAATCGCTCAGTTAAGAGATGATATTTATTCAAAAGCATATTTTGAAAAATCAGAGTTACCCAGAGCAGCCTATTATGAATCACTTGTTACGAGTAAGGACTTTGATCAAACTTTGCAAGAGCTGATAGAAAGATTTCCAGAAATGGAATATAAGGATCAAGTTAACTTCAAATTAGCTATAATCAATTTCTTTAAAAGAAGATACTCTCAATCTGAATTTTATTTTAGCAAAATTGAAAAAAGCAGTCAGATTCCTGAATATCATTATTGGTTATCTCGTTTGTATTTTATGAAACAAGAGCACAAACAGAGTTCAAGTTATGCCTCAATGTTTATAGAACAATGTGATAAAACCGATCATAAGTTTGAATTAAGTTATTACATGTTAATAGAAAACAGCATTAGTCAAGGTAACTTTCAAAAAGCTATTGTCTTAGCTGAAGAACTAATTAGAAATAAGCCAGAAGGAATTAATAAAGCATATTTATATTACAGAATTGGTTATTCATATCAAAAAGTTGATAATCTACCTTTAGCTTTAGAGAATTATAGAATTTCTTTTATTGAAGACCCTTACGGACAATACGCATCTATAATAGAAGAAAATCTTTTTGAACTTAAGAAAAGTGTAGATAGTAACTTAGATATTGCTTTCTTATATACTAAAAATTATGCATCAGATGATGTGAATAATCTAGAAAAAAGTAAAACTACTACCAAATCTTTTAATATTGTAGATTTAGTAAGAACTGATACAAGTTCGGTACTTAGTAAATTTTTTGCAAATGATTATGAAGTAAGTCCTACAGATAAAATTCCTTTAGAGCCTAATAATCCTGAAAAGTTTAACAATACTAATCTTGATAACCAGCAATTTAATGAAAATAACAATCGTGAAGAAGTTCATGATTTGCCAATTCAAGAAGTAGTTGTTAGTCATGATGCTCTTAATCAAGAAACACGAGGAAGAAGAGAAGATCTTCCTTTAAGTAACACACCTAAAGATAATATTAACGATAATGGATCTTTTATTGATAGACTAAATAATATTGATAATGGAACTATGATAGATAGGCCAAATAATATTCAGACTGAAGATTATATCTATTTGATGAATAAACCAAAGGGTAAATATTATATTCAAATTGGTAGGTTCTCTAAAAAAGAGTACGCTATTAATAGGGTAAAAGAATTATTTTATCTGGATAGAAACTGGAATATTATTAGAGATGTTCAAGATAACAATATATCCTATGTTATCTGGAGTCAACCATATGAAACAGCTACCCTTGCAAAAAGAGATATTGCATATTTCAAATCTAAAAAAGTAGATTGTTTTTTAATTGCCAATGAGTAACAAGAAAAAAACAACTCCAATGTTAGAACAATATTGGAGATTCAAAGATTTACATCCAGATAAAATCCTTTTATTTAGAATGGGAGATTTTTACGAAACATTCTTTGATGATGCTAAAATCACCTCAAAAGTATTAGGAATTACCTTAACTGCTAGAAATAAAAGTGATGATGATCCTGTTCCTTTAGCTGGATTTCCTTACCATGCCTTGGATAATTATTTAAATAAACTTGTTGCAGCAGGTAAAAAAGTAGCTATTTGTGAGCAAGTAGAAGATCCTAAGGAAGCTAAGGGAATTGTAAAAAGAGATATTGTAGATATTATAACTCCAGGTTCTTTGATGGACAGTAATCTAATCTCAAAGGCTGAAAACAATTTTCTTACTACAATAAATATTGCCAAAAAGGATTTAGTTGGTTTAGCTTCAATTGATGTTTCTACAGGTGATTTTATTTTTACTGAAATTCATAAGACTAATCTAAAAGGTGAAATCCTAAGACTTTTACCAGCAGAAATAATTGTCAAAGATGATAAGACTAAAGAAGAAGTCTTAGCTCTTATTCCTGACTATTCACCCGTTATAACTGTTTTTGATTCTTGGCATAATGAAACTAATGAATCACTTACTTTCTTAAAAGAACATTTTCATACTAAGTCTTTAGAATCATTAGGGGCAAATAGGAAAAAAGTAGGTGCAACAGCAGCAGGTATTACCTTAGCTTATTTGAAAGAACTAAAGAATGATGATTTAGTTCATATTAATCATTTAGTATTTTACTCCATAGAATCATATATGCTCTTGGATGAAATTTCCAGAAGAAATCTAGAATTAACTAAATCTATCCGTTATGGGAATAAGTTTGGTTCCTTACTTTCCATCTTAGATAATACTTTAACTCCGATGGGTACTAGATTGTTAAACAATTGGATAACTCACCCTCTATTAGATGAATCTGAGATATGTGAAAGACAAAAATCAGTTCAGCAATTAAAAGATAAAATAGAAGATAATAATGCAATAAGAGATATTTTGAATGAAATAGGTGATATAAGCAGAATTATTTCAAAAGTTGGAACTTTAAAAGTAAATCCACGAGAGTTAATAGCGTTACGTAATTATTTAAACTATGCTCCTAAACTTAAATATTACTTAGAGAATTTTGATTCTACTCTACTAAACCTTGTGTCGGAAAATATTGTAGATTATTCTAAGTTAATACAAATAATTGATTTAGCAATTAAAGATAATCCTCCTCAAAATATAAAAGATGGAAATATAATAAATGATAATTTTAATGAAGAACTTGATGATTTAAGGGATTTAAGTAGAGATGGAAAAGCTTGGATTGCCAAACTTGAAGATTCAGAGAAAGAACAAACAGGTATTAATTCTCTTAAGATAGGTTATAATAGAGTATTTGGCTATTACTTAGAGGTGACAAAAACTCACAAAGATAAAATACCTGACCACTATATTAGAAAGCAAACTTTGGTTAATAGTGAAAGATATATTTCACCTCAACTTAAAGAATATGAAACAAAAGTTTTAGGGGCTGAAGAAAGGATTAAATCACTTGAATACGAGTTATATTGCCAGGTTAGGTCCCAAGTTCAAGACTATATTCAAGAAATTCAAAAATTTGTTGAAGTGATATCAATATTAGATGTCTTGTCTTCTTTCGCTTATATTGCTCATAAGAATAGATATGTTAGACCAAGATTTTCTAGTGATGGCAAGATGGAAATAATAGAGTGCCGCCACCCTGTTATTGAACAACTTTTAGTTGATGAACAGTACATACCCAATGATGTAAGTTTAGACAATGAAGCTAACAAGATTGCAATAATAACAGGTCCCAATATGGCAGGTAAATCAACCTATCTAAGACAGATAGGCTTAATTGCTATTATGGCTCAGATTGGTTCATTTATCCCAGCCAAAGAGGCTGTTTTACCAATATTTGATAAAGTTTTCACGAGAGTAGGAGCATCTGATAACCTTGCCCAGGGACAATCAACTTTCTTGGTGGAGATGATTGAAACAGCCAATATCTTGAACTCAGCAACAGCCAATTCATTAATTTTACTAGATGAAATCGGAAGAGGTACTTCTACTTTTGATGGGTTAAGTCTGGCCTGGTCAATTGTGGAATATATTCATAATAATAAAGGAGCTAAGACCCTCTTTGCAACTCATTATCATGAATTAACAGAACTAGAAAATGTTCTAGATTCTGTAAAAAATTATAATATTGTAGTTAAAACATGGAAGCAAGATTTAATATTTCTCAGGAAAATAGAAAGGGGAGGGGCAGACCAATCCTATGGTATTCAAGTTGCTCATTTAGCAGGAATGCCGAAAGCTGTCCTGAAGAGAGCAAAGCAAATTTTAAAAAATCTTGAAGAACACGAACTATCTCCTCAAGGTCTTGTAGGTAAAATTAAGAAGCAATTGGGTACTATGGATGATCAGATAACGATTTTTGATTTTATTGATGAGAAGAATAAAGAAAGTTCTAGTCTCTTGCAAGAAATTAGTAGTTTAGACATGAATAATTTATCTCCTTTGCAAGCATGGCAAACATTAAAGGATTTACAAGATAAAATAGATAATAAAGATTAAATTCTACAGGGGTTCAAATGAAGATAATACTCAAAACAGCTGGACTGCTCATATTGGCAACATTTCTAATAGTTGCATGTTCTTCTAATAGTCAAAAGCAAGGACAGTATGCTGGTGAAATTAATGGGCAATTGATTGAAAGATCGCTTTTTACAACAAGCTTTCTTTACAATTATAATAACTTTATAAAGGGCAATAAGAATTATAAACCTACTACAAAAGAGATTAACAGATTAGAAGATAAAACCTGGAAAGAACTCACAAGAAATGTGATTATTAACCAATTCATTGCTGAACATAAAATTGAGGTCAGTCAGGGAGAAATAATAGATTCTCTATTAAATAATCCTCCTCAAGTTCTCCAAGAATCTAGCTATTTTGCAAGTCAGGGTAAATTTGATAAAGAGAAATTCAAGAATTCTCTGATCAATAATGACCCGGTAAACACAGACTATATAAAGTTCAATTATAATCAGAAGATTACTTTTCAAAAAATACAACATGAATTAGTGAGAAATGCTGATATCTCTCGAGCAGATGTAGAAAAGTTTTATGAAAAGAATTTTTCAACTGCTGATATTATTCTGCTAGATATGGATTTAGAAAGTTTCCAGCCAACTATCACTAATACTGAAGTAGAATTACGCTGGAAAGAAGATAACAGCAAATATTATTATGAACCTGCTCTGGATATCAAGTATCTTATTCAGAACATTGAACCAACACAAAACGAGATTAATAGAACACGAAATACAATTGATTCTCTCTATTTCAAACTATCTCAAGGTGGCGATTTTGATTCTGCTGTTTTAGAATATTCATCTAATTTAGGTCTTTATCCCATGGGGAAAATGCCTTTTTTAAAAACAGAAAATGTTCCTGAAATCATCAAGTCCTATGTAGCCTCAGCAGAGGTTGGAGATGTGATTTCTCCAGTAATTAAAAAGAATGTATGGTATATTTATAAAGTACTAGAAAAAACAAAGAATATGGTTAAACTTCAAGAACTAAAGCATCCTGTTCAAATTAGTCAATCTACAATAATCAAGAGAAGAGAAGAATTCATGCAAGTAGATGAATTAATAAAGCAAATTGGAATTGAACAGACAGCTTTTGAATATAATTGGGAAGTTTATAGTGCTACAAACCTTAATTATAACAACACTTTTGTTGATAATTTAGGAGATTTAGCAGACTTAATAAAAGATGCTAGTGACAAGGCAGATGGCTATATTTATCCGCCAATATACAATAAAGGTGAACGTTTTTTAGTCATGGTTCAAATCGAGAAGAACCACTTAAATAAGAAGAAGAAATTAGATGAAGTCTTTGCCCAGATTAATGATGAAATACAGAAAGAAAAACAGTTTAATTTAGCAACAAACAGATTAAAAAGTTTAGCTGATGATTATGAAAATATTGATATTGCAAATCTTTTAGATGTAAATTATCAGAGAATAGACAATCTTGATAAGAATTATGAAATTATGAATAAAAATAATCAGAATCTAATTTCAGATATATTTACATTATCTAAAGAAGGGGAATATACTAATAGTTTCCATGATGATGATAAAGTATATTTAGCTATCCTCCTTAAGCATAATGATGCTGATAGAGATTATTTTAAAAAGAATTATTACATTCTCCAAGGTCAGTATCGAGAAGATGCTTTAAATAATTATTTTTCTGTATGGATTGATGAAGAAATAGCTAAAGCCAAAGTAAAAAAATGGTTCACTATGAGGGACTTATATAAAGGAAATGATTAATGAAAAAAGATATCTTGATTTTAACAACTGGTGGCACAATAGGGATGAAAAGAACAGAAAATGAAGGTGTAGTTCCTACCTCTGAGTTTATTGATTTCTTAAATTCTTTTCCTCAGTTAACAGATATAGCAAACATAGATGTAATTGAGTATTTGAATATTCCTAGTCCATATATGACACCTGAAATAATGCTAGAACTCTGTCAAAGGGTTGATAGTTATTTATTAGATTATGATGGGATTGTCATAACTCACGGAACAGATACTTTGGAAGAAACAGCTTATTTTTTGGACCTAGTTACTACAAGTAGAAAGCCAATTGTTTTGACTGCTGCTATGAGAAGTGGTTCTGAACTAGGTTTAGATGGTCCTAGAAACATTATTGATGCTGTAAGAGTGGCTAGTCATCCAGAAACAGTTGATAAAGGTGTATTGGTTGTTATGAATGATGATATTCATACTGCAAGAGATGTTTTAAAATTTGATTCAGGAACTGTTGATGCTTTTAGATCACCTAAATATGGTCCTATTGGTACTATAGATCCAGATATGGTTATATATCATAGAAATAATTATTTAAGAGAATCAGTATGGACTAATGTGATAGAACACAAAGTAGATCTTATCAAGGCCGTAGCTGGTATGGATGGAAAATATATTAAAGCATCTTTAGATAATGGAGCTAAGGCTATTGTTATCGAAGCCTTTGGTAGAGGAAATCTCCCAGAAAGTTTATTACCAATAATAAAAGAGGCTGTTGAAGCCGGGGTCTTAATTATTATTGTCTCAAGAACAATTACAGGTAGAGTGCTACCTGAATATGGATATGAAGGTGGGGGAAAGAGTCTTCAAGAAATGGGATGTATTTTAGGTGGAGATTTACAAGGTCCTAAAGCTAGAATAAAACTTATGGCATTATTTGGAAAGTATCAAAGTGCTGAGATGGTCAAAAAGTTTTTTAATCAAAGTATTATATAGTTATGTTAGAAAAAATCAAGGCAATAATCTTCGATTTAGATGGTACTTTGATTGATTCCATGCATGTTTGGGATCAGGTAGATATTGATTTCCTTAAAAAGAGGGGAAAAGAGGTACCTGCTGATTTATTTACAGATTTACCTTCAGGTGATGGATTATTAGCAATAGCAATTTATTTCAAAGAAAAATTTAACTTAGAAGACAATATTAATGATATTATTGCAGAATGGAATTCAATGGTACTAGATTTTTATTCTAATTTAGACTTAATTACTGGTGCCAAAGAAATGCTAGATAAACTGACTAAACTAGGATATAAATTAGCCATAGGTACTTCTAATTCAGAAGTATTAACTAAAGCTGTTTTAGACTATAATAAAATTAGTCATTTATTTTTAAGTATTATTACTGGTTGCAAAATTCAAAGAGGGAAACCATTTCCAGATATTTATTTACAGGTAGCTAAAGAGCTAAATGTTAAACCAGAAGAGTGCCTTGTTATTGAGGATACCCTTCATGGGGTTCAAGCTGCTCAGAATGCAAGAATGAAAGTTGTAGCGATTTATAATGATTATTCTAAGTCAGACAAAGATAAGCTAATTAAAAAAGCAAATGCTTATGTAGATAATTTTTCAGAACTAGATACTTTGCTTTTCAACAAATAAATATTATATTCTTTATAAAAGATTAATAGGAGTTTTAATGACTGATCATAAATTAATAGTAGTAATAGGAGCTTATGGCTCTGGTAAAAGCGAATATTCAATTAATTTAGCAAAAGATTTTAATGATAAAGATCACGATGTAGTTTTATGTGACATGGATGTTGTAAATCCTTATTTCCGTAGTAGAGATGTTCGTGAGCAATTTGAAGAAATTGGTATCCAAGTTGTTGCACCTGAAGGTGAGTTTAAACATGCTGATTTACCTATGATTTCTCCAAGAATCAGAGGGATGATACTAAAAACAGATAGAACAGTCATCTTAGATGTAGGAGGTGATCCTGCAGGAGCAAGAACTTTAGGTAGATTTGTTCCTGAAATTAAGAAAAGAGGATATGAGTTACATTTTGTTGTTAATACCAACAGACCTTTTACTAGTAATATCGCTGAAATCAAACAGATGATGGAAATGATTGAATCTTTATCTACTCTCAAAGTTACTGAATTTGTGTGTAATTCTAATTTGATGGAATTTACAGATGAAAAAGTTGTTACTGAAGGTGTTAAGATAGTATCAGAACTTGCAGAAGAATTAAAGATTCCTTTTAATAAATATCTAGTTTTAGATAAATTCTCTGATATTATACCTAAAGATATTCTTGGTAAAAAGAGAGTTGTTCTCAATTATTTTCTTAATAAACCTTGGGAACAAAAACTTGTATATAAAGGAATTTAGAAAAGTTAGTTAATAGATTAGATAAATTGCTTAGTATTAGATAATTCTAAGCAATTTTTTTTATTATCCTTTCTGTGACATTCTAAGATTTGATAAACATATTTTGTGTTTGAAAGCTCACTTGTTTTATTTATGTTTGATTTAAATAAATCACTTGCATCGCTTTCTAAAATAACGAATTGCTGATTATTTTTTAACTCAAAGTCAAATAACTCAGGGTATTTATCTTCAGATATAAGACCCAGTAGCGAAAGGTGTTCCAGAGATTTTACACTGAAATTGCTCCAATCAGGACCTAGAAATTCTAGTTTATTGGCTAAGACTTTTCCCATGAGTATTCTACCATACCTGAGAGCTTTAATCTTATTTTCATCAACAAATACTAATCCCAAAGATATACCTTGATTATTTAAGGGAAGATTACGTAATTTTCCAGCAGAAATCCAGTTGAGGTCATTCATAAAGCTTAACAATTCATCAGATTTTATATCTTGTTTATTATTGATAAACTTTAGAACTAATTCCATAATTTCACCTAAAGTATCATAAATAATAGGTGTATCTTCGTAGTAATGAATAAAAAGAGTAAAGAACTTTGTTCTATTTGGGTAATAATCAGAGAAAACAATTTTATTGTTGTGTGATTTTGATATCGCTATTTGTTTAATCAAAAGTTTATCTCCACCATTTCATAAAGCTTCTGTAAAAAACTCTTCTCAAGGTTGGTATATCCATAAGCATATTTGTATAAGAAGCATTAGCCAAAGGACAATAGCATTCTTTTTTATGAATGGACAGCCTTTCTAAAGCCATCTCAGGTGAATTCCAGATTTTCTTAAAGTTATAATTATGTTCAACTAAATTCCCTAAAGATTTTGCTTTTATACAACAAGACCAAACATCACCATTAGGGGCAATTTGACAGGATGCAATGCCGGAATAACAAGGGATAATTTGAGTTTTATCTCTTAATATTTTCTTAACTAAATCATAATATTCAATTCTAAAGGCCATGGTTATTTTCTGAAATCCTGTAAATTGCGAATTCTTAATTTTATGAATTAGATAATCTATGGCTGACCTATATTTTATCATGTTTGGTGTGATGTTAGTGTTTATGGTATCTAATTCATGTCTTTCTTCGGCTATTTCTGTTATATAAGAATCTGGATTCAAATCCATTAATTCCCTAGCTATATTACTGAAATTACCTACATTGAAATTAGATATAACAGTATGAATACCAAGTGATAGATTCTTAAGTTTTAGCTTTCTTAGTGTTTTATAGGTTCGGATAACTTTTTCATAATTACCTGGAACATTTCTAATTTCATCGTGTTCCTTACCTATGCCATCAATTGATAAATTTATAACAAGCTGACTTTTCTTACAGTGTTTAGAAATGTTTTTTACATTATCAACAATTTTCTTTGTTAGAATACCATTGGTAGGAATGTTAATAATTTTTGGTTTAGAAACATCGTAGATATTGTTAACTACTTCAGAGATATCTTCTCTTAGGAAAGGCTCTCCACCAGAAAAAGTTATCCAATAAGGAGAATGACCTATTTTTTTGAAGATTTTCCTATATTCATCAGCTGTTAACCTCTTGCTTCTTTTCTTCCAAATATTGCATGTGGAACATCTTGAGTTGCACTCGTAGAGTAAACTCACTGTATAATTCATAGGCATCATGTGAGGAATACCTATAGATTTAAATAGTTTATAACCAATAATTCTTGGTAGAAGTGATAACATAACTTAACCCTTCTTAAGATCTTTTGTAGAAGAAATTATCTCCCATTTAGTTGGATTTTTACCTTTTATGTAATAATCTATACGTCCTAATAGCCTAGCATACATTTCCACAAGCATAACTAAGAATATTCTAAAGCTATCCTGTGGGTTTTCCCTAATTTCACTAAGCATAATATCAAACAAAACAGACTTATCTTGAGAAATTACTTGGTATTTGTGCTTTTTTATAAGCCATAAATGGCCAGTTTCTATTCTTTTTCTTTGCTTGATAAAACCCTGGATATCTTCAGGTCCTTTGTTATGAATAATCGCATCAGGGAGATAAACTTTTTCTAGATTTTGTTCATTAATAAGAGCTTCAATAGAAGCTTCATCAACAGCACTTTCTGCAGGTATAGCAGCAAAAACTTTTCTGAATGCTATCATTTCTCCTAATTTGGGAGATTTTAGGGCCATTTTATGATGGAGTTTCCAAAGTAAATTAACAGCATACCCTGAGAAAGTAATACTTGTGTTAACTGGTACTGGACGTCCACCTGTCATACCTACTTGAGGATTTTCAAATGGTAAAATTAGTTTTCTAATAGTTCCTTTTGCAGGAATTGTATCACCAGATTCAATGATTAACAGGTCATTATGTGAATTTTTAATGAAGATATTTATTGCTGAAGATTTACCAGATCTCTCTTTCTCAGTAAACAGGGAGACTCTTCTATCATGTTTTACATAGTAATCAACTATTTCATTAGTTGCATCAGTAGAACCACTAGAAACAACAATAATTTCATCAATAACTACATCTGGATATTCTTCAGAAGTAACTCTTTCAAGTAGATTTCCAATATTTTGCCCTTCATTATAGGCCATAATTCCTAAACTACAAGAAAGTTTATTCATTAAAGTTATCTTTAACCTTTTTATAAATAGAATCTAAAATACCATTAATGAACCTTCCTGAATTTTCAGTAGAATATTTCTTAGAAATTTCAATCGCTTCATTAATAATAATTGCTGGATGAACTCTTTTGAAAACAATTTCATAAGTAGCCATACGTAAGATGTTTTTATCTACTAAGGCTAGCCTACTAAACTCCCAGTTCTCAGATTGCTCTTTGATTAATTCATCTATTTCCTCAACATTTAGAAGAGTATTTTTGGTTAGTTCAAGAGCAAACTCATAAACTCTAGATGTGTTTTTTATATCTGCTTCTAAACATAGGCCATCTAACTGTTCAACATAATTATTTAAGGCTCTATAAGAATCAATGCTTTCTGTCTTGTCCGGAAAGTCTAAAGCATATAATACTTGAAGAGAGATTTCTCTAGCTTTTCTACGCATTCCCATTATTTATCTTAAATCCTTTGGAATAAATTTGTCATTTCAATAGCTGTTAAGGCACTATCCCAGCCCTTATTACCAGCTTTAGTACCAGCTCTCTCAATAGCTTGTTCAATAGAATCAGTTGTAAGTATTCCAAATACTACAGGAGTTTCAAGTTCTAAACTAACTACTCCTATACCTTTGGCTACTTCGTTGCTTACATAGTCAAAATGAGGTGTAGCCCCCCTAATTACAGCTCCTAAACAGATAACTGCTTGGTAGCTATTTGTTTTAGCAATTTTTTTAGCTGTTACAGGTATCTCAAATGCTCCAGGAACCCAAACTACAGTAATATCTTCTTCTCTAGCTCCATGTCTGGTAAGACAGTCAATTGCTCCTGATAAAAGCTTGTTGCTAATAAATTCATTAAATCTACTAACAATTATACAAAATGATGTATCTTGAACTACTAGTTCACCTTGAATAGTGTTATACATTTTTTCTCCAAATTAAATAATTTCTTTTGTAATTTAATTAATTTAGAGGGATTAATCTGTCAAGCTAAAACACTATAAAGGGCCCGAGCATGGATTATTGATAAATTAGCTTATCTCTTAATTAGTCTGGGAGCTAAGATGTTTAAAATTCTCTGGCCCCTCTTATCTGTTAAGCTTTCTCTGATATTTTATTCTACAAAGGTGTCGGTCTTAGCGGAGCTTTTTAGGTCTATGTGATAATTTAAACTACAAAGATGTCGCTCCTACTGGGGAGATTTTCTCCGCCATCTAAATGACACCTGCGTAATCGCGGGCTGGAATCCCGCGTTCCCAGTTAGATTAATCCCCTTTCAGCTCCTTGGAGCGCTTGAGAGGGGTGGTCGAGTAGACCGGGGAGAGTAAACATTCCCCTTTCAGTTACTACTTAACCTAATTCGGGCAGGATGCCCGAGTTCCCAGTTAGAGAGGGGTGGTCGAGCAGACCGGGGAGAGTTAAAACTCAGCTCTTGTTACTTGATTGTTACTCTCTCAATAAAACATTGGAAAATTATAGAGATAGTAACAATCAAAGAACTATATAAGATAAAAGTCTGTTTATTTGTTAACAAGAGAAACATTTTTTTTGTGCCTAAATATATAGAATACTCCAATTAGGGCTGGTACAAGCATATTGATAAAGAAAATTAATAAAGCTACAGTGACTGCTGAAGTATTAGTAATTCCATAATTGGCTAAGACTTTTATAGCAAAGAACTCTCGCAGTCCAAGCCCTGAAAAAGTGATAGGTATTACATTTGATGACAATATTAAGGTGGTGGCTATGCAGGTTTGAAAGAAGCTAATATCAGTGAAAGAAATTAGGATTAACCAATATTGCACAACTGTGAGAGGTATGTAAATCATCTGAGAAATTATTATTTTTGGAAACACTTTTTTCAGGATTGGCAGATGAATGCGAAACTTAGGAATAAAATAGATAATACCGAGAAGTAACAAGGGTGAAAGTGTTACTAAAAATGGAATAGATAATCTAATCCAAAGATCAATTTCATTAAAGAAATATATCACAGCAAAAGATGCATAAAAAAGATTTCCCCAAGTCTGAAAAAACTTTTCTATAAGTACAGAAACAAAAGTGGCTTTCTTAGAATTCTCGATAAAGTACATTTTTCCATAAGTAGCATGTCCTCCTGGTAATACAAAGCCTAAAGACAAGCCTATCAGATAAGTCTTAATAATTTCATGCAAGTTAGGTTTATAGTTTTTATTGATAGAAAGAGCATAATACCAGTTTACCCCTTGAGTAATGTGTTTCAATATAGCTGTAATAACTAGTAAGGAAACAGTTAGAAAAGATAATTGCTTAATGTTTGTTAAAAACATAGACATATCAATTCTTGAATATATAAAAACAAGAATAAGCAGGGAAATTACGATTTTTATAATAAAACTAATGCGTTTCTTTATTTTTTCCATTTAGCCTCTTTAAATGTTCCCATTAGGGAGAAATAGAGCATGTAATAGGGATAGATTATTGCAAGAAAAATATCATTAAGATAAAGTTTTTCTTTGTGATAAAGTAGAGATGAGGAATAGAATATTATATTACCCAACCAAAAATATAGTAGAATAAAAGGATTGAAGAAGGATATTATTGGTAAAGCAAGATAGAATAATATTATGATAATAAAGCCAATTTGGTAGGATAGACTAGAAATAGAAGCCTTCCCATAGTGCCTTATTGCTTGTTGGTAAAGTTGGTCTTTAGATAGCCTTCTCTCTCTTTCAATAACCTTTACTTGAGAATTATAGACTATCCGGTAATTTGACTTTTTAATAAGATTTAACATTTGCTTATCATCACCAGAAGGGAAATCTTTTATACTAGAGTAGCCACCAACTTCATGGAGAGCTTCTTTTCTAATGGCTAAATTACCACCGCTACAAGAGAAGGGATTCCCTAAGGCACAAAAGGAAGCAAATAAACCGGAAGAAAAAATTCTCTTGTATCTACTTATGCCTTTGATGTTTATTCCTCGGATATAACCAATGACCAACCCAGTATCATGGTTAAAAAGAGAATTATGACTCTTTAACCAATTGGCTGGAAGGCTTGCATCAGCATCAGTAAGGGCTATAATATCATTCTGTGCAATATCAATAGCAGACTGTAGTCCTGCTTTTTTACCTTTAAATTTTTGGTATTTAGCATTTGTTCTAATAGCTTTAATATTAGAGAACTTGAGAGCATAATCATTAATAATATCCCAAGTTTTATCAGTTGAATTATCATCAACTAGAATAACCTCAAGCATATCTTGAGGGTAATCCAACTTTAATAGACTTTCAATGAGGGGAATGATCATCTTTTCCTCATTATGGGATACAACTATAACAGAAAAACTATGAAGTTTATTGTTATTTCTGGGATATCTTTTTACCAAAATCAATCCTAATAAAATATGTCCAAAGGAGATGATAAGAAAAATAAGGGAAATTAGGGTCATTTAATATTAAAATCTTGTCTGATATGCTATTGCAAATTCTGAAACAGAATCTCCACTTCTTTCTTTCATAAATTCATAAGATAGTTTTAATCTATGACTATACAAAAGGGAGATATCAAATTCTTGCTTGAGACTATAGGTATCTGTAATATCGCCATCTAACCATGATGCCTTAGCATTATCCAGATCATCAATAAGATAATTATAGTTCATTGAAAAATCGTTACCAGTAGAACCTTGGCGCATATAAGAAGCATTAGCAAGCCATGTAAAACGATTATTAAAGAAAGATAAGGATGTTTCTGCAGTGTATTTTAAAAGATTTGCCCCATGAGGAAAACCTAAGGCTTGATTATCATTTGATGCTTTACTGTATAAAAATTTATGAGTATATATCCAAGGTCTGATGGCAGTAAACTCAAATCCAACCTTTTGCCAAGTAAAGAGAGGTGAACTATAAATATTGCTTTGCATCAAACCAGTTTGAATAGCATATTTATTTCCCCACCATGAAGTAAACAGTTTACTTTTGGACAGTTCATCAAAGATGATATTAGTGTAGAATTTAGTATTCTTTAATAGAGAATAGTCAAGACCAGCAAAAATCAAGATATTATCTCTATCAGCTTGATTATGTTCAGTAATTCGCCAAAAGGCAAGAGGGAAGAAGTAATTCAAATCAATTTCTCGGTTACCATAAAATATTTCCTCTCCTACAAAGAGCATAAAATTATCAGAAGGTTTCCATGCTATTCTATGGAGGGCTAAGTACTTATCTGGAGCGTTAATTTTAGAGATAGAACCAGCTTGGCTACCGTCAGTGTTTATGCTGTCAGCAATTAAAGAAGCATGAGCGAAGTCCAGTAAAAAATCACCAAACTTATAATGGTAACTCAAATAGGCATAGTCATTAGTTTTGCTGTCATCAAGAATAATAGAACCACCTATATTGCTGGCAATATTGAGTTTTCCTCGATTAAGTGATATGTAACCGAAGTCTGGGAATTCATATTTGATTTGTCCTTGAATTTTATCAATATAAATCATATTATCATCGTCTTGAACCCATGAATTGATAAGATGATTTGTTTTAGCATAGTCATTATTCTTACTAGTATGCCCTTTCCACCATTTCCCTGCTAAGTAGAAATTATCATATTGAGCCTTTACTTCAAATCCGTAGTAGGGGAATAAATAGGCTTGTGAATCATTATTCCTATAATATTCAAGTCCTCCTAAAACATGACCTTCTAGTTGTTTACCTTGTTCTTGGTAGTTAATAAGAGCCTGTTTTTTCTCTTTAGAAGTAAGATAATTAACAAGAGTTCTTTTTAGAGAAGAGTAGAGAGGTTTTTTAAGAGGAAAGTCGTATGAATCAGCTTGTTCTATCTCAGAATAAACAGCTTGGTAATTATCAGCAGTAAATGTTTTTGAATAATCTGAAGAAACAAATTTACTATTTAGATCATCAAAAGCCCAGATAAATAGACAAGATGTAAGCAAAGATAGGATCAGGATTTTTCTCAGCATTATAGACGTCCTTCTTTGTTGATAGTGGCATTTATAATTTCAAGTGGAGTATTTAGTTCCTGAGCAATATCTTCAGCTTTCCAACCGTTGTTATACAATTTAATAATCATTCTGTCTTTAGTTTTACTGTTTTCAATTATCCCCTTTTCTAGTTTGTTTGCAAGGGCTTTGAGCTCGTATTCCTTATTTTCTAATTTAGCATTTAACTCTTTTATCATAATGTTCTTTTTAAGATTCTTAAAAAACTGGAAAAGAACTGTTAAAATACTGACAATCATAATTGTAAGCATCAATGTATTGATTTTAATATCATTTTTATCATTTTGTTGGAGATTATTTTTTGTTGATGCCTTATCTTTAGTGTTATCTTCTATATTAATTTTCTTCTTTTCTTCTTTATTAGTGGTTTTGTTGTCAATAATTTTATTACTAATGTTTTCTTTGGCTTGATTAGCTAAGCTATCACTGGTGGAAACAATTAGTTCATTTTTAGCTAAAAAGTCGGGTTTAATCTCTTCAGTAGGGAACTTATTTTTTTCTAAATTACTAATATAAGCGGTCGCTGTGAAGTAGAAACTAGAAGATGGATGAATTCTGGAATAATAATCAATTGCTTTAGATTTCATGTCTTTTTCAGTAGAAAACAATCTAGCTAAATAGAAATTAACTAAGTCATCATTCGGATATTTAGCAGAGAAATCTTCAATTTCAGATCTAATCTTTTCTAGTGAGAACTTTTGCCCTTTAAACAAAAGAGTGGTTAGCCCTTTCTCTTTATCTGTTAAGTAATCCTTGTCATAGATATCAAATACTATTATATAATTCTTATTCTCTTTATAATAAGCGTAGGAATTAGTTTCTATGGGAAAAATGAAATCAAAATTTAACTTAGCAGTGTTACTACTTTCGGTTAAATGGATTTCTAAGATATTCTTTGACTCTTCAAGGGGAAGTTGAATTTTACTTTCATTCAGAGAGGTAATATTTATTTCAAGATTATTAACATTCTCAAGGCTAGTGTAGTTTACTTTACCTGTAAATTCAAAAACTAGACGAGTAATACAGCCAAAGTCCCCAACTCGCATATCAAAAAAGTAAGATTGTGCCCCTATCATTGATATCATTATAATTAACAAAGATGATAACAAAAGTTTTTTCATTTAGTCTCCTTTAAGAGTTTGCTACTAAAATTTATGAATTAATTTAATCAGTCAAGAAAATAATCTACCATACTTTGATTAATGATATAGCCTTTTTCTCAAAATTAAACTTAGACCAAACATTGAAGGTCTCTTGGGATAATCTATCCTTAGCTTTTTCTGTCATTGCACCTGCATGGGGTGTTATAATAACTTTGTCGCTATTTTCCCAACCTTCACATTGCCATGGTTCAGACTCCATGACATCTATTCCTGCAGCAATAATTTTACCATCATCAAGTCCTTTAGTTAAGGCATCAGTCTCTACAATGCCACCTCGAGCAACATTTATAAGGTAAACTTTGGAAATTAAAGATAAGGACGCCTTGTTGAAATAATGTTGAGTTTGGCTGTAAAGGGGGCAATGGAAAGTAACAAGATTAGCCCAAGATAAACCATCTTGATAACTTATAGCTTCGATAGAATATTGTTTTTGAACAGATTCAGCATCGATATATGGGTCAACGAATTTCACTTGAGCCCCAAGTACTTTTAAGAGATTACCTACTCTTGAACCAACTCTGCCAAAACCAACGATTAAAGCTTTTAGGTCAGAAAATTCAAGATTAGATTCTATACCTTCTCTCCATTTATTATTTAATACATTTGAGTTATGAGCCTTATGATTTTTTATCAAGGCTGAAATCATGCTAATAGTATGTTCATAAGCAGAATTTACGTTAGCTTGTGGTGTATTTTGGACTTGAATACCGTATTCTTTAGCTTTAGAAACATCAATATTGTCATATCCAGAACCAGCTCTGATTACGCATTTAAGGTTAGGAAATCTCTTATAATGAGATTCTGTTATTGTAGATTTAGTTCTGAGAATAATAATCTCAATATCTTCAGAAAATAGAAGATTATCACTTGTAAAATATTCTCTATATCCTGCCTCATCTACTAGTTGCCAAAATAAACTTGGCATAGGGTCCAAAACAAGAGTTGTTTTAGTGCACATAAAAATCTCTCCATAAAATAATTTTTTTAGTATAGAAATTTTACAGAGAGATTTAGACAAGCTTTTTTTAATCTATTTGATTAAGACCATTTTGTTTGTTTTAGTAAAAGAGTCAGTTTTTAATTTATATAGGTATAGACCTGAAACTACATCATTACCCTTATTATCTTTACCATCCCATACAACTTTATTTTCACCTATTATGAAATTATCAGCATTGAATGACTTAACAAGTTGTCCCTTAAGGTTATAAATCGTCAATGATGGTTTTTTTAATGTTTTTAGATTGAAGGAAATAGTAGTTTGAGGGTTAAAGGGATTTGGATAATTATTTAGATTATTTTCCTTAATAATATCAATATCATTATTATCTACGAAAGTTAGATAGGAACTGACAGTATAATCAGTACAAAAATACCCATAATCAAAAGGATATGATGTTCGAAAATTTTCTTGTCTAATATTATTACCATTCTCATCATTAGTTATCTCTACATAATTAACAAGAAAACTCATATAGTCTTCGACTTCATCTCTCTCAATCCGTGTAAGAAAACAGTTATCATCATAGAAGTAATAATTAACAGTATAATAATCACTAGTCACATCCCCATTAGTTGCAGTTGCTAGATTGCCATTATCGTTGTAAGTATAAGAACTTTGACTAAAAAGTATAGGCTGATGATTGCTATTAACTTTGTATGATTTTCTGGAATATAGTTTTGAATTATCATCATATTCATATATATAATAATCTGAATAATTATCAGCTATGTACTGGTTGTTATTATCAACAAAATCTATTCTTGTTAAAAGACCGTCACTATTGTGTGTATAATCATCAATTTCAAATACTTCCTGGTTATCCATAGCCCTTGTAATATAATCAATTAGATTATTTTCATCATAATAATAGTTATAATAAGTAGTATTCGTGAGTATTTCGAACTCTTCATAAGATTCAAGTGCAATAGTCATTAATAAGTCTTCATCATAATAATAATGATACATTGAATAAATAATGAGTTGTCCATCTTGATGCTGGTAGTAGTTGGATATTGTCTGCAATTTTCCATCATTAGCATAAGAATGTTCAGTACGTGACATAAGAGCAAATTCTTCTTCTTCATTATATTGACTAGTCCTATAGAAGTTAGAGGTTACATTAAGTCGATAAAAATAATCTCTTTGTAATTCCATGTATTGACTTGGAAAAGTTTCAGTTAGAAGATAGGCTTGGTAATTTTCAGATATATTAGCTCTCTTATCACTTAAAGTTGAGGCAATGAGTGGAATACTTAAACCTAAAAGTATTGTAATAACGAGTATTTTCTTAATCCTAGACATAAAGACCTCCATATTTAGTTTATATTTAACCCAAATAATGCAATAGATCTTTGAAAATAGCACTATATTCTTTTGCAAAAGTAACTTACATAATTCTTCCGAATATATATATTATATGCGTCGGAATTCTGTAAGCTATTTTGCTAAAAGAATCTGCACTCTTTTCTAAAGCTCTATTGCACAATCTGTGTTTAACCAAAATATAGTATAGGATAAATTAATGTCAAGAGTTAATATCAAATATTAATATTTGTATTGTAATTTTATATATCTGCCATAAAAAAACTAGCTGAGGTAATTAGTTTAGGCGGATGATTTTCTTGGTATAGGATTTTGTTGGACTCTTAAGTTTTATGATATAAATCCCATTTGCAATTTCTGAGCTTAGTCCATTAGAACTATTCCACTTAGTTACTTCATTCCCAGGCATTATAGATAAAGTTTTTACAAGCTGACCTCGTAAATTATAAATCTTTATTTCATAGTTATTATGAGAATCTATGGCAATGTTTAGTTCTTTACTAAAAGGATTAGGGTATAATGAGATAATTTCAGAGGCAGGCTCAACATCTGGTGGATTATATGGTTGACTTGATGGTATGTTAGATGTTATCTCTGAACTATTATCAAGATAGACTATTTCAATCCAATAATATTGTTCTACTTGTGAATCAATACTATCATAGATATTAAAATCAGTTTGAATGGATGTTTCAAGCATAACCTTAGTTATCTTTTGAGCATTAGTAAAATTTTGATTACTTGAACGATAGATGTTAAAATAATTGATATTGGAGTTACTTTGAATTTTCCAATTTAATCTTAGTTGATTTTCCGAAATCTTTTCTACATATTTCTCAAGAAAATTAGTTGAGAGCAGGGGAGATATATCTAATGAGTCAATATGGCCCTGACTTGTTATTTTCAATAACTGATTTTTTGTGATAACATTCTCTAGATTACTTGAAGTTTTTACAGCAATAAATTCATCAGGATATACTTGATAAGAAAGATTATATGTTTCACCTGCAAGTGGGGAAGAACGATAAACATACGTGTCATTCCCATCAGAGAAGACAATATTCACAATAGAATTATTATGATACTTGAAAACATATTCCATATCAACATCTTCTACATTTTTATTGTTAAATGCAAGACGTAAAGCTCTTGGAATATCATCAGGGTATTGCTTAATATAATACATAAGGTAATGAAAGATTAATTCACTATCTATGAAAGAATAAGCATCTCCGTAATTACCTTGCCATTGAGATGGATGTTCCTGGAACCAATCAGGTCCAAGAAAATTCATTATAGCTCTTTTGACATTGCTAAAGACATAGCCGTTGTGCATAAAAGAATAAGTGTGGTTATCATAATCAAATAAAAAAGGATGACTCCCAATGCCTCCGGTTCCACTTCTAGCATGGACTAATACTCTTTCTATATTTGGATTATCATATAAATAATGAATGGCTTGATAAAGAGGTTCATCTAGATTGTTTTCATCAAAATGATTACCAATGCCTGTCTTATACCAAATATTATCTCTATTTACCAAATTACTCTGAAAGGTATAAGCGATTATGCCATAACCATCTCTATTTACAGAAGATGTTGATAAGGTCTTAAAATTCTCAAAGTAATCGTAAGGGTCATCAAACATATGGGCTTGACTAGGTAAAGTAAGAAATGGATTATTATTGATGGATTGCAACATAAACATATCGCATCCAAAAATTTGCCAGATGTTAAAAGTAATCAATAAGACTATTATTTTAAATTTTATCATATATCTTTATTCAATATAGCTAAACAAACAGTCAAGATAATTATAGAAATTTAGAAATAATAGCTGATTTACCATAAAAATAAATCAGCTATAAAATTGTCTGTTCTCTAAGTTATTCCATTTCACTAATATATTTTTCAGCATAAAAAGCTGCAATTGCTCCATCACTACAAGCAGTTATAACCTGTCTGAGCGGAGTATTACGCAAATCACCAACTGCATAAACACCTTTTATATTTGTTTCCATAATTTCATTAGTTATAACAAATCCAGATTGGTCTAAGTTAATTGAGTCTTGAAGAAGTTGATTATTTGGTAAAATTCCAACATAAATGAAAATACCATCAACAGCTAAGTCGCTTATTTCATCAGTTTTCCTATTTTTTAGTTTTATGCTAGTTACGAAATTATCACCTTGAACTTCTTCAACTACAGAATCCCAGATAAACTCCATTTTTTCATTCTTAAAGGCTCTGTCTTGAATTGATTTAACAGCTCTTAATTCATCTCTGCGATGAACAACATATACTTTTTTAGCAAACTTAGTTAAGAACATTCCTTCTTCAACTGCTGAATCACCACCACCAATAACGGCAACTACTTTATCTCTATAAAGAGCTCCATCACAAGTTGCACAGTAAGATACACCTTTACCTGTATATTCTTTTTCTCCAGGACAATTTAAGTAACGTGGTTGAGCTCCACTTGCAATAATAATAGCCTTTGCTAAATACTCATCATCTTCGGTGTAAACTTTTTTGTATCCATCTTTAGTCTCAAAATCAATTTTTATAATTTCTTCATCAACAAATTCAGGTCCAAATTTATCAGCTTGTTGTTTTATTCTATCAGATAGTTCAAAACCACTCAATACCTCAGGAATGCCTGGGTAGTTTTCAACTTCATAAGTAACGTTAATTTGACCACCAATTAAAGATTTTTCAAACACTCCTGTAGAAAGGTTGCCTCTAGCAGCATAAATAGCTGCACTAAGTCCGGCAGGTCCACCACCAACGATTATAACATCATACGTTTTCATCTGTTTCCACCTTTTATTTAACATTAAATTTACTAAAATATAAGCTAATTGCAACTAGATGCAAATACTTTAAAAAAATTATCTAGTTTATCCCGCGTTGTGCTGTAGAACTTTAGTAATACTGCGCTAAAGCTAAGTATCACAAGTGAAGAGTGCAGATTCTCAAAGATCTATTGCATTATTTGGGTTTATCACTGATTTCTATAGCTCTGTTGCATCATTAGGGTTAAAGAAAAGAGCATGATATCATGCTCTTTTCAATTTGAGAAAAAACAATATCTTAATCCATTATGTTTATAGCTATATAAGAAATAATATTATTTCTATTTTTAGAAGCTACTAATAATAGTATTCTTTTAATTTCGTCATCACTGTCTAAAGATTTCCTGATTTCATCTTGGAAATCCTCAACAGAATTTACTTGAACATTATTAACTTCAAGAATTACATCTCCGATTTGCAAATTAGTAGTACTAGCATGTGATGAAGGTAAGATTGACTTAACAATCACACCTTTTTGAGAGTCATTATTAAATTTTTGAGCAAAATCACTATCTCTTTCAGCAACCACTATTCCAACTTCTTCTTGTTTCTTTCCAGAATTATAACCTTTTTCTTGATTGAATTCAGGATGTTCTGTTAATGTTGCATGTAGAGTTTTCTGTTTTTTATCTCTTATTATCGAAATATCAACTGGAGAACCAATGGGACTATGAGCTATTTCACTTCTAAATTTATGAATATTATGGATCTTAGTACCATTTAAAGCTTTAATTATATCACCCTTTTTGAGACCAGCATCGTCAGCAGGGGTATCTTCAACAACATTAGCTACCAAAACACCTGCTAGTTCTTCTAAATCAAAGTTAATTCTTAAATCTTCATTAATCTCTTGAGGCATTATACCAAGATATGCTCTTCTTACATATCCATATTCCATTAGATCAGAAGATACCTTTTGGGCCAAGTTTGATGGAATAGCAAAACCAATACCTACATTTCCACCACTAGTACTTGTTATCGCAGCATTAATACCAACTACTTTTCCATCAATATCTAGCAGAGGACCACCACTGTTTCCTGGATTAATAGCAGCATCTGTTTGCACATAGTCTTGGAAAACTGGTGAATTATTACCAAAATTCATTCCAGCTCTTCCTAAAGCTGAGATTACACCAACTGTTACAGTTCTATCTAATCCAGAATCACCAAAAGGATTACCAATTGCGATTGCCCATTCACCTATTTCCAAAGCTGATGAATTTCCAAAAGACAGAACAGTAATCTTTTCATTTTCTGGTACTTCAATCTTAATTACAGCTAAATCAGTAGAAGGATCTAATCCCACAATTTCAGCAGTAACTGAATTCTTATCTGCTAAAGTAACAGTAATTGTTCCTTTAGCACCAAGCTCAACTACATGATTATTCGTTAGGATATAAGCAATATCTTCATCTTTATCATAATCAAAGATGAAGCCTGAACCTAATGATACATAAGGTCTTACTTGAGGTTGTTGTGGGAAAAAGAATTTAAAAAAATCATCATTTTGAAAAGGGCTTCTGTATTGATTGGTTATCGTCCCTTCAACCTTAATTTGAACAACTGCATCACGACTATTTCTGATAATATCTACAAAAGGAGATTTTTCCTTAGCTAATAGTGCATTAGTCATTATGAGAACAATAACTAATACGAATAAGTGTTTAAAAGATTTCTTCATTTTTTTTCTCCATCATTTTTTTAATGTATAACGGAAAACTTAAAGCAGGTTACATCATTTCTTTTGATAAGAATCAATTACATAACATGAAATGTCATCAAGTAAGAGAACTGAATTATTTGCTGGAATAGTTATAAATATCCTACCAAACTCAGAGTTAACTTTAAGGTAATCTGAAAAAAGACTATAAGCTTGCCATTCAGTATCAACAGTAATATTTTCATAGTATTTCGATACTATTTTACCATTATCTGAAAAAGATAAAAAATGTATAGCTATTGGTATTTTTCTTAAGACTGATTTAGCATTAATCTTAATACCATAAACATTCCTATAATTTATTAAAAATGGTTTGGAGATAAGTTGCATATCCTTGCTTGGTTGACTGATTTTTAAACAGTTTTTTCCAGAAATACTTCTAGTTGTATCAATATCAACTTTGTCAGTTGATAGTTTATCAAAGACCCAACCTGGATAATCAGTAGATATTGGATTTTGATAAATTTCAAAGGAACCGTTTTCTACTAAATTTTCTGATAATTTTTTGGAAAAATTTTCTTCTCTTAACTTTGCAAAGTTAGAACAAGCAAGTAACATAAATACTAGTGAGAATAATAATAAGCTTTTTTTAATCATTTCATAAATCCTTTTTCTATAAGAAACTTTTGTATCAAAGCGATTGCTACAGAATTAATTACTAAATTAGATCCTCCATAACTTATAAAAGGGAGAGGAACACCTGTTGTAGGAACAATACCAATATTCATTCCAATATTAACGAAAAGCTGAAAGAATATAAAAGTAAAAATTCCCACTGTTGCTATTTTACGCTCAAGTACATATATTTTGTCAATTGATTTTATTATTTTTATTAAAAGAAAGAAAAATAGACCAAGCAGAAGTAAGGATAGAAGGAAGCCTAACTCTTCACCATAAACAGAAAAAATAAAATCTGTATGATGCTCAGGAAGGAAATCAAGATTCTTCTGGCTTCCTTTAAGAAAGCCTTTCCCCCAAAGACGACCTGAACCTATAGCAATTTTAGATTGAATAACTTGATAACCGGCTCCGAGTGGGTCACGAGTTGGGTCCATAAAAGTTAAAATCCTGTTAATTTGATAAGGTTTTAATATTTGCCAAAAGATTAAGGAACCAAATACATTAGTTAAAAAAGAAGTAGCTTGAATTACCCAGTGGAATTTAAGCTTGAAGAGAAGGATAGCTATCAAAACCATAAAAGCTAATGACCAATAGAAAGAAAAGATAACTAGAGAAATAGCTATTATGGGAGATACTAGAATTAATAGATAGATAACAGGTACCTTAGCTGCTAATAACATGGCAAACAATACAACCCAAAATACTAAAGTAGTTCCAAAATCTGGTTCTATCATGATTAAGAATATTGGTAATATAGCTAAAGAAAAACCGATAAAAATCTTTTTTCCATCTCCCTGATGAGGTTTTGCTAAGAATTTACTGATTACTAGGATGGTCATAATTTTAGCAATCTCAGATGGCTGTAATCTAAAAGACGCTATAGAAATCCATCTGTGAGAACCATTTATCTCAGGAGTAAATAGAACTACAATTAAGAGAATAAGCGAGAGAATATAACCAGGAATTATTAATGTATCAATAATAAAATAGGGTATTTTTTGAATCAAATAGAAGATGGGTATTATTAGGAGAAAAAAGAGCAGTTGTTTCAAATAATAATTATTAACTTGAGTATACTCTCCATAAGATGTAATAGAAGCAGTATAAATAGTAATAATACCAATTGATACAAGTAGGAACCAAGTGAAAAACAAAGCAAAATCAAATTTTCTATTTTTGAGCATGCTTATCCTCTATAGATTCATAATAATAATCAAGTATTCTTCCTGCTATAGGGGCTGCAATACTGCCTCCTCCACCAGCTTCTTGTACGAAAACAGTAATAGCAATTTTTGTATTTTTATCATAACCTGCAAACCAAGCATGGGTTAATCGTCCTAATTTGTGCTCAGCAGAACCTGTTTTTCCATAAATTAACCTATCTTTTCTATTTAGAGAGTGGGCTGTTCCATCAGCTTTAGTAATTACTTTTCTTAAACCATCTTCTAGTATGGAAATTGTTTCTTCAGAATAAGGAAGTTGTACTTGAGTATTTTCTTGAAAATCATTAAAGGTAAGAAGGGTATCATTTCTAGTAGCTTCTTTAAGTAGATGAGGTTTTATCCAAAGTCCCTCATTAGCAATACCAGCATATAAGGCACAGATTTGCATAGGTGTCATAAACATCTCACCTTGTCCAATTGATAAATTAACTTTGTGACCAGTAATTGAAGTGTATTTCCCATAGGTATTTTTATACCACTTACTTGTAGGGAAGAAGCCTTTAGCTTCATCAGGAATGTCTATGCCGGTTCTTTCACTTAACATAGAATCTTTAACAAAATAACAAAAATCATCTAAGTCAAATCTAAAAGACAAATCATAGAAGTAAACGTCACATGAAACTTTCAGGGCATCACTTACATTGAGACTACCATGGCCATAATGATTCCAGCATTTGACATATTTATTACCTACCTGTAAGCCTCCATCACAATAAGCCAATTTAGTCCATTTACTAACAAGATTTTTCTCTAAACCCATTGCTGCAGGAACAACTTTAAAAACAGAACCTGGTGGGTAAACAGCTTTAGTTACTCTGTCTAAGAAGGGTTTTGTTGTATCAGCCCTTATAGAATCCCACATGGTAGTAGGTATTCTGGACATGAATATATTCTGGTCAAATTCCGGTCTTGATACATAAGCTAAGACTTCACCACTTTCGTAATCCATTACCACAACTGCCCCTCTTAAATCGGCTGGAAAGGTGTTGTCTATAAATTCTTGTAACTTTAAATCTATAGTTAAGTATAAATTCATTCCATTGACAGGTGGAATGTTTATTTTATCCCTATGTTGTGAAATACTGTTGAAAAGGTCTAGGTTTCTACCCTTTGCATCAACAAGATTTAACTGAATTCCATCATATCCTTTAAGAATAGATTCATATTCTTTTTCAATTCCTGTCTTACCTAAAAAACTATTATAATGGTATCCTTTATCTTTAAGGACTTCATATTCTTCTTGATTGATACGTCCTATATAACCAGTAAAATGATTAGGAATATGATATTTTCTAGTATTGCTAATGGAAAATCGCATTTCTGGAAAATAATTAACGTATTCAGCTATTTTCGCAACTTGTTTCTTATCTAAATTCTCATAGAAGAGGTTTTCTCTGTACTTTCTAAATCTTGTTTCATGAATAAAATTCTCGTAATCTTCTTCACTTACAGCTAGTTTTTCCTTTAAGAAAGTCTTTAGGGAATCTTCATTACTTACAAATCCAGGAATAATTGCTAAATGAATTGCTGGGTAATTTTGAGCTATTGGTAAACCATTTCGATCATAGATTTCTCCTCGATTAGCTTCAATTCTACTCTTCTTAACATAATTATTTAAGGCATAGTCGCTATATTTATCACCATCAATTAATTGAAGTTTAGCTAAAGAGAAAATTAAAAGTGAGAATCCTAATATCAAGAAGAGATATAGAATTTGAGAAATAGAAAATTTATTCATTGTTTGGTGAGAACTTTAACATTCTTAGAAAGTCCAATACTGATATGAGTATCAAAGATAGCACTGTATTTAGGATCAAGCTTATAATAAAACTGAGTGATATGTGTAATAATGCTTGCTTGAAAACTAGCATGGATACAAGATAATATAATAGATAGTATGCACCATTGCAAAGAGATATCATTGCTAATTTATTTGCAGAAATATTCATATCAAGATGATTTTTAATCAATGTAATAAGGTATGAAAGTACCATAAAAGCAAATGTATTTATTCCAAACAGTTGAGGGTTATTGACATCTAAAGCAAGACCAACAAGGAAAAATAATACTGAATGATAACTAATATTAACATAAAAGTGACTGTAAATCATCAGCGGTAGAATGATGCTTGGCACATAACTCAATATTGTTAGCTCATTAAGAATTAATGACTGATAGTATAGGCTTATAAGAGTCAGACAAGTTAAGAGAAAGGCTGTCATTATTCCTTCCTAATGATACAAAATGGAGTGAGTTCATCTCCTTGACCTTGAGGATTATCTTTCATTATTTTTTCAACTAATTTTTTATCAACATTCTTAGAAGCTCCAATAGCCCAAGAACCACCGATGTCATTAATATCCATTATCACAGTATTAATATTTGTAGCATTTAAAATGTCATCAGTAACTTTCTGTGGATTTTTTGGTCCTTTTATCACACACTTGTCATAAGGAGGAACAGGAGATGTAGTTGCTGCATCGATTAGGGCTGCTTGCATTCCTGCAACCCTATAAAACATGCCTTTTATTCCAAAAAGTTTGGTTATAGCACCTATGGCAGCAGCAAAAATTATTCTCAATCCTCCTACTTCATCAATAGCACACTGCATGCTTTCTGGAGCTCTTAAGCCTACACCGTAAGGGACCTTCGCCACAAATCTCCACATAAATTTAGCTAAGAAACCTATTTTTAATTGGCTAACAGGAACTGCTCTTCCTTGAGTAATTGCAACAGGTGATTCACTCAAAGTCACGATATCTCCGGATTTGTAGTGGGGGAGAACATACTCATTGATAAGGTCTATTATGTTGTCATTAGGACTAAGTATTCTGGTTTTAATAGGTATTCTTCTATAATTTACATTATTAATTTTAACAACAGGTGTAAAATTTCTCATATTAATTTTTCCTTTTAATAATAAAAACGTTGGTTAGGTTATTTATCTGAGTGAATGAGGAAACATAGCATTCTAAGTAAAGCTCATTCTCAGCCATAAATATGGAATCAACTCTTCCGACAGGAGCAAAATAATCAGTAAAAACTTCAGATAAATTAGATGTGTACAAAGTGTCTCCGATGCTAATATCTGAGTTTTTTTCTATAAAACTCATTTTAAGATTACCAAGATAATCTGCATTTAGAATTCCTTGAACATTCTTATTATTCATTATTGAGAATTTTGCATTATAATTAACTATAGGGAGAACAGTAGAGTAATTGAAACCAACATTGATAACTTTTCCAACAATTCCATATTGACTAAGTACAGCATCATTGATATGGATATTGTCTTTTTTCCCTTTATCTAAGGTTAAAACTTTTGAATAATTAGGAAATGAATTTGTAATAACCTTAGCTGAGATAATCTCTAAACTTTTAAAGAGAGAATCAGACTCAGAAAACCATCTATCTTTCAGTCCTAATTCAGATTTAGTATTTATCAATTCAGTTTTAAGAAGACCAGTATATGTCTTCTCTTTGTATAATAATTCCTTTAAATGTTCTACTTCAAGTTCTTTTCTTTTAAGAGATTGAAAATAGTTCATGCTCTTGCTGTAGGGATAAAGCAGATAGGAAGAGAAAAAATTAGCTTTTTTAATTTTATTTTCTTCACTTCCTATCAATAATATAATAGATAGTATGAGAAGAGTAATTCGTATGAATGCTACTTTCTTCACAATTATTAGTCTTCAATTTTCTTTATCAATACTTCTCTGTAGGTTTCGATGTTATCCAAGATTTTTCCTGAACCTTTAACAACACAAGTTAGTGGGTCTGGTACAACATGCACTGGTAAATCTACAGTAGTTTGAATTTTAGTATCTAAACCTCTGAGAAGAGCACCTCCTCCAGTTAGGAAAACGCCTCTTTCGGCTATATCAGAAGCTAACTCAGGAGCTGTCTTTTCAAATAACTTTTTGATAGCATCAATCATCATATCTACTGTATCGCTTATAGCTTCTCTAATTTCCTCAGAAGAAATTTCTATAGTAACAGGATAGCCACTAACAATGTCTCTACCAGATACGTTCATGATTAACTCTTCTTTAAGGGGTACACATGAACCTATCTTCTTTTTTATATCTTCAGCAGTTTGAATTCCTACATGAAGATTATTCTTTTTCCTTAAATGATTAACAATATCCCTATCTATAGAATCACCCCCAACTCTAATTGAGTTGTGAACTACTATATGAGAAAGTGAAATAACAGCAATTTCAGAAGTTCCACCACCTATATCCATAACTAAGTTACCATAAGGTTTATGAATCATTAAGTCTGCACCAATAGCAGCAGCAATTGGTTCTGATACAAGGTATACTTCTCGAGAACCTGCATGGAGGGCTGAATCCCTAACAGCTCTTTTTTCAACTTCAGTAATACCAGAAGGAACACATACAATTACTCTAGGCCTAATATGAAATTTATTTTTCTGTGCTCTGAGAATTAAATTTCTCAGCATTATTTCAGTAACTTGAAAGTCTGCAATAACACCATCTTTAAGTGGCTTAATAACAGTAACCTCATTAGGATTTCTTCCTAACATTTCTTTAGCATCCGCTCCGATTGCAAGTACTTTTTTAGTATCTGTTGCTAAAGATACAACAGATGGTTCGTTTATAACTATACCTGCATTTTTTTTATAAACTAGAGTATTAGCGGTACCTAAATCAATAGCTATATCATTTGATAATCTACTAAATAATCTTTGTAATAACATATTTTCTCCACATTATCATTTATCAGATTCCCTGAATCTGATTAAGAATGATTTCGATTAACTTCTGCTTGAGATTTTCTAATATAATAGGGTTGAAGACTAGAATTAAAATCGAAATCAAAAGAAGGATGAATATCTTCAATTTCAATTATTGAAAACATTGATTCTGCTTTAGCTTGATTTTTTTCTATCAAGTAATTTATCTCAGCATTAGGGTTGTCTAGCAGATATTTTTTATAAATTTCTAAACCAGAACCAACAACAATAGTTGGATTTTTAATAAGTTCAGTTACTTGAGATGGATTAATACATGCAGGTGCAGAGATTTCCTGTAAATCTGAAGTATATAAAGCTACATAGACTTCTTTCATTTTAGCATCTTGCATCACCAGAATATCTTTACCACAATTATAATAGTTCATTGCAACTATTTTTATTGAACTTATAGGAATTAGAGGGATTTTGTGGGCAAAAGCTATTCCTTTGGCAGTAGATAAACCAATTCTTAGTCCTGTAAAAGAACCAGGACCTTGAGCAAAGGCAATTGCATCCAGATTAGCAGTATCAAGATTACACAGACTTAATGCCCGATCAATTTCGGGCATTAAAGTCTCTGAATGAGTAATCTTTATGTTGAAGAAGCTACTAAAAAGGACTTCTCTATTTTTTAAGATAGCAATGCTACCAGAGCTATTAGAGGTATCTATAGCTAAAATTATCATTACTTATTTCCTTAGATAGTCTTTTGGGATAGAGTTATCATCTCTAATCCAACGATCATCAATTTTAGTTTCAATTGGTGAATTTTGCTTAAAGTGACTTGAAATAGCATCTCTAAGATTAAGATAATTATTAGAAATCTTATTTTCAGGAACTTTGGTTAAAAGAGCTAAACCAGCATTGCCTTCCATTAAGAAGTCAGTTGTGGCAACCACATAAATTTTATCTGGGTCCCATTCCTCACCACCAATTATTAGCTCAGTTATTCTATCAAAATTTTCACGTGTTCTACTGAATCTTACTTGAGCTCCAGAACAAATCATACCAGCTCTAGAACCTTCAATACGCGTTTCGATAATTTGCTTTAAGAATCTGCCATCACACTCAAAGCTAATTAGTTGATTATCAAAAGGCATCACAGCAAATATATCTCTATAGGTTACAGGACCAGCTCCGATTTCTGCTCTAATACCACCAAGGTTTAAGAAAGAGAAATCAGCATTAGTCTGTAATCTCATAGCATCAGCAACAGTATTTCCCATAGGAGACTGGGCTTCAACATTTTGTCTATGTAAGTGAACACCTGCAGTACCGATTACATCATCCATTCCAGCTTCAGCTATTTTTCTATTTTTTTCGATAGCTTCATTTATTTCTTCATCTAATGGAAACTCATCTTCAAACATAGTAATCATAAGACCGTTCGATAAAGAAGGAAGTTCATAGCCAGAAAGAGTTTTTGTTTCTTCATCGATGGTTAAGGTAATCCAACCTAAATTTGAACCAAAAGCATAACCTTGAACAGCCATACCTTGTGTTACTGGGTCAACCCAAGGTTCAGAGAAACCTTTATGCATATGACCACCAACAAGGAGGTCAATGCCCGGAACGAAATGTAAGATTTCTTGAGAATCCCAACCATAGTATCTTTGCTTCTTTTCCATAGAATCTTGAACGAATCTTTTTTCATAAGAAGCAGCTGGATCATAAGGAAGGCCCATATGACCTAAAACTATAACAATATCTGCACCTTCTTCTTCTCGAACCAAAGGTACATAATGGTTAAGGGTTTCAATTTCATCTAAAAAGTCTATCCCTTCGATATTATCAGGGAAAGACATAAGTTTTGTATCAATAGTTGTAACACCAATAAGGGCTATTTTAACGCCCATTTTTTCCATCATGACGTAAGGTTGGACATAGTCAACAAGTTCTCCTGTTGCTTTATCTACGATATTACAAGACAGAATAGGGAAATTAGCCATCTTAAGAGTCTCAACAATATCAGCTTCTTTGATATCATACTCATGGTTACCTATAGTAAGAGCATCATATCCAATCATATTGTAGTATTCAATGATGGCTTCACCATTAGTAACAGTACCTATTGGTTTACCTTGCCAGAAATCTCCAGCATCTAAGAGAAGATTATCTCTCTTTGCATTAGATAAAGAACGTACATGTTTAATTAAGGTTGCATGAGAGGCACCACCACCTAGGCGGGGTGGGAATTCAGGGTTCATGAATGTAGCTTGGTCACGAGATATTCCACCATGCACATCATTGGAGAACATGATATCAAGTCTAAGATTTTCTCCATTAAGGAGAATTAAACTTAGCAATGATATAAGTATAAGTATTTTCTTCATAATTTACCTTGTTAGAGTTTAAAAAGGTTAAATATCTAAAGTTAGGGAGAACATAAAGTCAAAAATATTCTCTTTTACAGTGTCAGGATTTGACCAATCACGATTTTGAAGATTGATGTGAGTATTTGGCCAAAGTGATGAATAGTCATAATACTCATCCATAAAGAGGTCTAGAGTTTCAAACTTTCTGAAAGAATAGGTGAAACCTAAGTCAGCCCTTAGAGAATTAGTAATTCCAAAACCAGTACCTAAAGCAACTGAAGGAGTCATAATTTCAACAGCATAGGCAAATTCTTCATCATATGCTATGTCGTAGCTATGAGTTGAATTGAAACCTAATCTTACAGGAACAGTTTCAATAATTTTATGTTCAACACCTAAATAGTAGTTAAATTTATCTTCGAAAAGTTTATTGGTATCTGACCAATTAACTAATTCAGCTTCTACATTAAAAGTAGTTTTTAGAACATTTCTTGGTTTTAATTGAAAAGCTAATTTATATGAAGATGGTAAATCATAATCACTAACCAAAATATCTCTTTTCTGAGAGTCCATTCCATCAATTTGATAATCAAGCATAAGAGTAGAATCTGCATAGGTTAAATATTGATTAAAGTTATTATCTGCATCAACTTCAATAGTAGTTTTAGGAGTAAATACAAATGAGAAAGTGGCTCTGTGGTTCATCTCATAATTCATACTGAACTGCATGGATTTACCTTTTAAGTCCCTATCATATTTTTCTTCATAATCAGGAAGAATTCCGTAACCTATGGTTGTATGTGCCCAATCAGTAAATCTTATAGTTTTAGTAGATTTTGCATTTCCATCAAGCATTTCAAGGTTAGCTCCAAGAGCTAAACTTCTTAAATACTTGAGGTTGTCAAAAGAATATTTATAAGCTAAGGCTAAACCATAAGCGTATAAGGCACCTTCATTTTCAATTTTATTTACCGCTATTTTAGCAGGGAAAGAATCATCATTAGAATTATCATTGTTTCTTACTTCTTCATCATAGTTTCCTGCGAAACTAAATTTTGGTGTCATATACAGACCAAAGCCTAAAGTATTATTTTCTGTAATCATGTATTTCGAAGTAATTGCAACACCTGCATTATAGAAGATATCTTCTTGGGCGGTGTAGGTAGATTCATTAATGTAAGCGTTAAAGGAATTATACATAGGAATTGATCTTTTATCTTCAACCTTGCTAGCATTAATAGAAGATTCAAATCCGTAAGCTTTTTCACCATTAAGACTATTGATAGCATTAAGGGTAATGCCTAATGGGTTTGAAGAACCAGCAGTTCCTGTATTTCCCATACTGACAGCTGTAGCATCAAATGTGTTCAATCTATATCCGTAATGAAACTCATTTAACGAATAACTACTTAAAGTTCCAACAGCCATCACTGTTAGTAATAAAAATATAATTTTTCTATACATTAAATCCTCCAATTAAAATCTATAATCAATTTGTAATCTAAATGTGTTATCTTTCTTTTCAACTCTATCATAATAGGTTGGCATCTCTTGGAATCCTGGGTCATCAGTAGTATTATATTTTCTGATGAAGAGTTCTTGAGTTCTATAAATCTTAGTTTTGTATTTAAAAGTTAAGTAGATATTCTTAGAAATATTATTTTGGACTGAGAACCAATACTTAAATCCTCTGTCTCCCATAAAATCAAGTTCAATATCTTCCCAATCCCAGTGAGAGATATCATATCCATTCCAGAAGCAAACAGAACCTTTTACTTTAAGTTTTGGACTGAAATAGTGAGTATAATTAGCCGCAATATAGTCGCCATTCATATAGGACATTGATTGGGCATAAGAATTATCTCCTTCTTCAACAGGGTTTGTTAAAGATACATATGGGGGAGATTTAACTGTATTATAACGATATTCAATTTCAAAGAAATTTCTATTTGATAAAAGCATACGAGCATTGAGTGTGTATTCTTGAGTATTAGAAACACCTCTTTCTGCATCATCTGCATATCTGTTAACTTGGTTTTTATACTTTAGCTTAAATCTAAGTTGATGAAAGGCTCGGTATTCTAATTCACTTTGGAATCTTACAGTATTTCTACTATCTGCAACCCTTTCAAAAATATCAAGGTAAGTTCTACCTAAGATAAAATTTCTATGGAATTGATAACGAGTTTCAAAGTAAAAGCCTTTTTCAGCTTGAGCTTGAGATGAGTTCTGATAAAGATCAGATACTAATGGATTAACTAAAGCATAGATATTTTTATCAAGAATAGTATCATCATATTTTGGTTGTTCACCAAAAGCATTAGAATAAGGATTATCAAAGTCTAAATCATAGTTCCTATAAAGAGTTAGGAAATAGAAGTTATTATACTGAGTGTGAGCTTTAACTAAATATGCTTTTGGATCATCACCTAATTTCATATCATCGCCCTCAACGCTTAACTCAGCATATTCACCATCAATCGAAACATTATTTATTACAGTACCACCATCAAAACCAATGACTCTTCGATAATCGCGGTCATAAGAATCTGTTTTGGTTGAATACATAGCAGTTAATGAGCTATTAGGTTGTTTCCACTTATTGTAGTTATTATTGTTACGAATTAGCAATCGCATTAAATCATTGCTTTCAGGAACAACAAATTCTGCATTATCATAAGTTGCAGTATAAGTGGTCATTCCAAGACGAGTTCCTATAATAGGGTTATATTGAATATGCCCACCAATAATTTGCTCATCAATGATATTCTTTCTAGGTGCTAAACTCATGTAATCTACATCGTATCCAGCAAAATCCCCTGTATGTTGCTCTTCTTTGATCCCTAATTCTTCGTTAAAATGGGCTTCAGCATCTGCTAAATCATCATTATCAAAGCGGATAGTTGAGTTTATGTATGATAATACTTGATAATTTCCATTTTCATCTTTCATAGGTACAGACCAAGTTTTACCATTAGCATCAACATATTTTTCCATATAGACTAGAGCATCTTTCTTTTCCTTAGAATAGAAGAAAGAAGATGTAAAGTAGTCATTCTTAACTTCTACAGCACCACCTCTTAAGGCAGTAGATTGACTCTTAGATAAGTCAGGAGTAATACCCATAATTCTCTTTGAGAAACCTAAACCAGTCTTTCGTGGAGAATAAAAATCAGTATTTTCCATGGTAAGACCTTCACCATAAGTCGCTCTGTAGTGTCCGGCGTAGGCTTTTACAAAGTAGGTACCACCAAAGCCTTCGAAAGCTTTAAATTTATCTTCATAGCCTGCATAATATTTTGCATCATCTCTGAGATCTTTCCAACCTTTATCAATAGAAGGAGTAATTGTTTTGTCTGAAAAATCCATAAGGCCAAATTTATAGGTGTTACCATATCGTGCTCTAAATTTATGGGAAACAGCTGGATTATATCCATCGAGATTAAAGTAACCATAATAAGAATTATCTCTTTTCCTGATTTCATTGAAGATGGCAGGAAGTTCATCATAGTCAACATTGTATGTATCTCTAATTTGAGGTTCTTTATACATATCAGTTGAACCTTCTTCAAAATCTTGAGATTCCATCTTGAATTGATAGTCGAGAAAAACACGATTTAGTGCTTTGGCGTCATCAAAGAAAACATATCTTCTTAAATTAGAATAGCCATAATATGACATACCTTGAGTAGTTCTGATATCTCTAATGTTACCAAACTTATCACCATTTTTACGTTTTTTTAGGATTGATACAGCATCAACTGCTGAAACATTTGGAATGGAAATTAAGTCTTCATAAAGCATATAATTGATATTTTGAGGAGACATTAAATAGTCTTGCCAAACATCATTCATTCCTTCTGACGAACCTTCACTTTCTCCTAATCTCTCAAGTAAGTAGCCAATCTCTTCCCGTCTTTCATCAACTTCGTCAGTATCAGTGTAGCGAGAAATTTTAACTTCTTCTCTGATTCTTAACATAGTTTTCTGATCAATAGAATCTATCTTTCTTAAATCAAAAATAGAAGCAAAAAAAGATACAAATTCGCGATATTCAAAAATATCTTGAGCCTGTTCTTCTGTGATTGGAAGAGTTTTTAGCTCCTCTAGTGTCGCTGTGTTTAAATCAATAAGAGCTTGTGCGAACGACCAAGCAAATATTACTAATAATACGATCAATATTTTTTTCATATGGTACCCTATTATATTATTTTTCATATTTATATAACATTATATATGACATTCTTAAATTTGTAAAGTAATTTATTTTGCTATCTTTCATCTTTGCTTGCAGTTATTTATTATTAAAGACTTTACAGCTCATTATTCAAAAATATTCCTTGCTTAATTTTACTTTCTTTAAGAATTAACCATAAATCTTTTAACCATTTTTGTTTAAATCCTGGAAATGGATTTATTGCTATTTCTTCTTTTCGTAAATTAGAAGTGAAAAGACGAGAAATAGTTTTGTCTTTAGATAAATAACCGACAACTTTTGCAAGTAAATCGAGATATTCTGTGTAGTTTACGAAATTATAATTTTGATATATCTCTGCGAGTTTTGTCGTCTTATAAATCACTAAATTATGAATCTTTATATCTTCAATGATTTTTTGCTGATTAATAAATCTTAATGTCGCCAAATTCATTTCCCAATTCTCATTAGGAATGCCTAATATTAAATGAACTCCAACAGGAATCTGGTATTCTGAACATAGGTCTATAGCCTTGATAGTATCAAGATGACTATGGTTCCTGTTTAAAAACTTTAAAGATTCATCATGGATAGTCTGCATCCCTAATTCTATAGTTATGGGCATGTTAACACTCTTTATTATATCTAAAATATCACAGTCAAGGTAGTCAGGTCTAGTAGAGATGATTACTTCTTCAAATATATTGCTTTTTCTTATCTCTGCAAGAGACTTATGTAAATATTTTAAACTACAGGCTGTTGAAGTCTCATCTTGTAGATAAGCTATATACTTACTAGCCTGTGTTTTACTAGCTATTTTAGGGACTAGTAATTCAATTTGTTCATTTATAGTTATATTTTTATTATCGCTAGACTTATCTGTAAATGTTCTTGGTAAACAGAATACACAGGCACCTCTTGCTCGATTAGGACATGTTAAGCCCAGACTTAAACCTACCTTCATAACCTTACAGTGATATTGTTTTTTCCATTTTTGGGAAAGTAGGTTTACATGTTCTTCTAATCGCATAATTATAATTGACCAATTCTATAGTGAGGATGATAGTTCTCTTTATAGATAGAACTGTGATGGGTTGCTTGTGAATAATCTAGATTAGTTTCATTAAGATCATTAACTATATCTTTTTTTATGGTAAGGATTAATAAACTAATTTCAGACCATTCTTTTTCCCACTGACTACTATTCAGACTCATTTCATTAATTGATAAGGCAAAGAATCTGTCTGCAACAAAATTTACGTCAAATTTGTTATAATAAATATCTTTCAAAGAAAATCTTTTTACTGGCAAAATATAGGAAATATCATAAGTCGGATAAGAGAAAGATAACTTTTTCATTTTAGTAATTTCCTTTTCCATCGAGCTCTTAATCTCTGTTATACTTTTAAAGAAATGATTTGAACCGCATGAATTTTGAAAAAAGAGTTTATAAATGTCAGTTAAAGTTGATTTTGGGAATAAGTTTAATTCTTGTTCTATAAGAGATGTTGCTTGAGATTTATTATACATGTATATATTTTCCCTGAGAAATCAAAGCTAAGACTTTATTGCTAATAAAATCCTTTCTAATAAATGGGTCATCTCGGAGGACTGTCATGTTTGCTAAATAATTCTTAGCAATAAGACCTTTGTTGTTAGCCCCTTGCAATTTTGCAGCATTTATAGTATATATTTGGATAGCCTCTTTGAGGGAAAGTCTTTCTTTAACATTATGATGGTCAATTGCTGCTTGCAATTGCTCAAGTATGTTCAAGCTTGTAATATACCAGTCTGAAGAACCTGCTAGCAAGACACCACTATCAAATATAGTTTTAAACCTGTTTGTTTTTCTTGTTCTTTCAAGACCAAGAACTTTTGAATAAAAGAGATTATCACCACCCCATAAACGATCAAACATAGGTTGCATAACAGCTGAAATATTATATTTTTTCATTAAGGCTAATGATTGGTCACTCATCAATTCATTATGAATTATCTGATGCTTAAGATCTTTTTCTTGCCTAGCTTGAGCTTTTGCATAAGCTCCTACAATCTGAGCTATAGCTTTATCTCCGATACAGTGAACCCCTACTTGTAGATTGTTCTGATGTGCTTTCCAAACAAAGTTATCCCAAAACTCATCGGTTTGATAAAGGCTTCCATAAGCTTTAGGGTCATCAGTGTAAGCTTGATTCAAGGCAGCAGTATGAGATCCAAAAGAACCATCAGCTAAAATGCATCCTCCTATTCTTTTAGATCCAATATCTAAAGCTTTTTCTACGTCAAAGAACTGCGGATATATAACAAAATCTGTTGTGAAATTTCCTAAATTATCTTTAATCAAAGGGAAATGATTGTAAGAATATTGGGCATCACCTATCATTGTATGTACACAAGTTAAACCAGATTTGCTTGCTATTTTATCGGCTGCTTGATAAGCTTGTAAGATAGCTTCATCAGTTAAAGTGTTATGAAAAGTATGGGCAGCGACATCGTTTAGTTCTTTAGTTAGAAGTCCATTGAAATCACCAGGTAAAGAGTAAGGAAAGTTAATAAGAGAAAGAGCTTTACTATTGATTACGCAGGAATGCCCGTCAACTCTTCTGAGAAGTAAGGGGTGGTCTGCTTCTACTTTATCAAGCTCTGAAATGCTAGGAAATCTTTTTTCTTTAAGTTGATTTTCATCAAGACCAAAGGCAAATTTATAATTTCCTATTACAGGTGATTCTTTAATGATTTCAAAGACATCCGCTAAGGAATTTGCTTGGTGGAGGTCAGCTCCCAAACTATATAATCCTCCTTCAAAAGAATGAGTGTGTGAATCGGTAAAACCTGGAAATACACTTGCCCCTTCTAAATCTATTTTCTCAACTCCATCTAATTTGGGGGTATCAAAATAACACTCTTGGATAGTATCTTTGTTTATTAAAATTGCTTGATAAACATTGCCTTCTTCATCCATAGAAAAGAATTTAGCATTGTAGTATAACTTCATTTTTTAACCTCTTTAAGGATAATTTTCTTAATTTCTCTATAAAACCTGTTAGCAGGGAACCCCATAACATTAAAGTAGCAACCTGATATTTTTTTTATAAACTGGCTACCATAGCCTTGAATACCATAAGCTCCAGCTTTATCAAAAGATTCACCTGTTTCAATGTAATTTTCGATATCGAATTGACTCAAATCATCAAATTCAACACTGGTCTTTTCATAAAAAGTTTTTACTATCTTTTTGTAGCAAATCGTGACACCTGTATAAACATAATGTTTCTTTCCAGACAGCTTCTCTAGGTAATCAAAAGCTTGATACTTACTACTAGGTTTTCCTAAAATCTTACCATCAAGAGCAACCACTGTATCTGCACCAATAACAATGCACTTGTGATCAAGATGTTGTGCTACTGCTTTAGCCTTATTAGCAGAATGCATCATCACAAGTTTGTAAGGTGGAATATCAAACATCTCTTCTTCAATGTTAGCTGGTATATGTAATGGATTTAATCCAATATTTTTAAATATTTCTTTTCGCCTTGGGGAAGCTGAAGCTAAAACAACTTTCTTCCCTTTCAATAACTCTGCAATCATAAGTATAATCCCTTTATTATCTATAACATAATAATTTAGTTAATAATTAAAATGTTTTAATCATCTTAAATTAGCTAGATATTTTGTCTATATTTTTTTTATTTTTGCCTGTTTTCTTTTCTTAACTTGAATTATCCTTTATCTAAGAGAAAAAGACAAAAATCTACTCTTTTTTTGGGTTATAATAAATTTACTTGCCAAAGAAATCAGCAGATGATAATTTGACACCAAAAATAAAATTACGGAGTATTAAAATGGAAAACAGAATTCACAATTTTAACGCTGGTCCATCAGTTTTACCAGTGGAAGTATTAAAAGATGTTCAAGCTAATTTAATTAGTTATAAAGGTTACGGTCTTTCAGTAATGGAAATGTCTCATCGTTCAGCTGAATATCAACAAATTATTGATGAAGCTATGGCTAATGTAAAAAAAATTATGGATTTAGGTGATGACTATGAAGTTCTTTTCCTTGGTGGCGGTGCTTCAACTCAGTTCTTAATGGTTGCTATGAACCTCATTGGTGATGGCCAAGAAGGTAACTACATCAATACTGGTACATGGGCTACTAAAGCTCTTAAAGAAGCTAAAAAAATCGGTAAAGGTATGCACATTGCTGCTACTTCTGAAGATAAAGACTTCACTTATATTCCTAAAGAATTCAAACTTTCAGAAAATCCTGCTTTCTTACACATTACTACTAACAATACAATTCGTGGAACTGAATATGCTGAAACTCCTCAAGTTCCCGAAGGTGTTAAATTAGTTGCTGATATGTCTTCTAATTTCTTAAGCAGACCTTATGATTTTAAGAAGTATGACTTAATTTATGCTGGTGCTCAAAAGAATGTTGGACCTTCAGGTGTAACTGTTGTAGCTATCAAAAAAGCAATTATCGACCAAATGAATAAAAATCTTCCTACCATGTTAGATTATAAAACTCATATTGACAAAGGTTCTATGTTCAATACTCCTCCAGCATTCAACATCTATGTTGTTGGTGAAGTTTTAAAATGGATTGATAATTTTGGTGGTTTAGATAAACTTCATGCACATAATGTTAAGAAAGCTAATTACATTTATGATGCTATCGATAACTCTAATGGTTTCTATAAAGGAACAGTTGTTAAAGAAGATAGATCTTTAATGAATATTCCTTTCAGATTAGCAACTGAAGAACTTGAAAAGAAATTTATTGCTGAAGCTAAAGCTAATGGCATGATTGGTCTTAAAGGTCATAGATCAGTTGGTGGTTGCCGTGCTTCTGTTTATAACTCATGTCCTCTTGAAAGTGCTAAAGCTTTAGGCGACTTTATGAGAAAATTCCAAGCTGATAATCAATAGTTATTAGCTGAATATATAATTAAGCTATAGCCCTGTTTACAGGGCTATTTTCTTTGTCGCTTATGTCTTGATTGTTAGTCTCTCAAATAATAATTGGAAATGTATTGAGAGAGTAACAATGAAGAGATAATCAGAGATATGAACTTGAGTCTTATTAATTCTCCTTTACTTTGAGAATTAATAGTTTTATTGCTTGCTTATATTATTTTATATGACTCTCTCCAAAGTAGAGTGGGTAACATCAGGAATATTGTCGTAAAAGATTAACAAATATAGACTCTATTTTAGTAATGAAATTCACTTTTAATCCCGAAGGGATGCCATCTAATAGGCAGGGTTCGTTAGACCCTGTATATATGAATCCAAAAAATATCTTAGCCCTGGAAGGGCGATAACATATTGATTTATTTGATGATGTTAACATCTCCTTTCACAGTAAAAACAAACAAGTTTCATGATAACATCAACCCACTCTACTTTGGAGAGAGCCATTTTATATTAAGATTAATATCTGTAGAATTGAATTAAACCTCTTTAATCCTGGAAGGATGCAGATATAATAGGCAGGGTTCGAAGACCCTGTACAAGTAGTCTCCCATAAACCGAAGCCCCGGAGGGGCGATAATACCTCTTACTGATTATGTAAAAAGTGTTAAGCTCATTTTATGGCTTTTATCAATCTAATAATAAGTATTATGAAAATGAATCTGAAAAAAAAGAATATGGTAGCCCCTCTAGGGTTAAGTTTTCGATAGTATCTTAAACAGTGTCTTCGAGCACTGTCTATTATATTTGCATCCCTCTGGGATTTTTCAAATTAGCAAGCTTTAGCTCGGCTCCTCTGGAGCTATGAGGGAATTTGTCATATAAAACTACAAAGATGTCAAATTAATAGACTTCTTTAAGGATAAGCTACTTGGTAGGGTTGCCCAAATTTAGAATGTCTCTTGCTCATTAATCAAAGATCTTATGAAAAAAAACTTTACATAATAAATAAAGATACTAAAAATGGAATGATTGACTAAAGGAAGGAAAATATGGAATATATCAGATGTAACATACTAAATCCGGTTTCACGAACTAAAGCTGATTTTCATAAAGATGTTATACTTACTATTAACAATGAGAAAATTGATGATATTCAAGCTGTTACACAATTTGATATAGCTAATAAAACAATCATTGATAAAAGAGATAAAGTTATAATTCCTGGTTTGATTGACACCCATGTTCATCTATCACAATGGCGTATTAGAGGTTCTTACAAGAGCGATTTATTAGACTGGCTAAACACTTATACTTTTCCAGAAGAGGCTAAATTCAATGATAAAGTATATGCAAGGGAAGTGGCTGAAGATTTCTTTAAAAATCTAATAAAATCAGGAACGACCTGTGCCTCAATTTATGTTACTGTCTCTCAGGAAGCTAGCAATATTGCTTTCGAAGAGGCTGAAAAACTAAATTATAGGGCTTTAATAGGTAAGGTTTGTATGGACACGAATGCCCCTGATTCCTTAATAGAAAAAACTGATACATCTTTTCAAGAATCTGTAGAATTATGTCAACAGTGGGATGAGTCAGAACTTCTTGATTATATCTTTACTCCAAGGTTTGCGCCAGTATGTAGTCAAGAACTTATGACTATGATTGGCAAGTATGCTCAAGAAAACGATAAGTATATTCAATCACATCTTTCAGAGAATAAGAATGAAATAGCACTTGTAAAGAAGTTGTTTCCTCAAGCTAGCTCTTATACTGATGTCTATAGAAGAACACATATTTTAGGCTCAAAGACCATAATGGCTCACACAATTCATTTAACTGATGCTGAGATTGATATGCTCAAAAATACAGAAACGAAACTGGCACATTGTCCAGACTCTAACTTCTTTTTAAAATCAGGTATTTTCCCTTATCAGAAACTAACTGATCATAATCTTGATATTGGTTTGGGCTCAGATGTAGCTGGGGGAACTTGTTTAGATATGTTTTATCACATGAAGATGGCAAATTATATGCAGGTTAATCATTCTATTGAAGTTCAAGAATTATTCTATTTAGCAACTTTGGGGTCAGCCAAAGTTCTTTCAAAGGAAAATATCATTGGAAGTATAGATATAGGGAAATCAGCTGATTATCTAGTATTAGACCTAAATCCTCAGGCAAGTATAGAGGAACTATTATCTCAGCTTATATTTGTAGAGGGTGCTAATGCTGTAAAAGAAGTTTATATACAAGGGAAAAGACTAAAATCATAAAATTAAAAGAGAGAATTTATGCAAACAAATAATATTAATTTTGTCTTGAATGGAGAATTAAAGACTTTAGAAGTTACACCAAGTACTACCTTACTAGAAGTTATCAGAGATACATATAAATTGAATGGGACAAAAAGTGTTTGTAATGAAGGAGATTGTGGTGCTTGTACTGTGACTATTGCTGAATATATAAATGGTGACATAAAATACAGAGCAGTCAATTCTTGCCTTTACCCAGCAGAAAAAATAGTTAACAAGCATCTTATAACTGTAGAAGGCTTGAGTGAAGAAGCTAAAGAACTTCATCCAATTCAAGAGATTTTATACAATAACTATAGTACCCAATGTGGTTTCTGTACTCCAGGGATAGTAATGTCGATTTTTGCTTACTTGGCTGAAAACTCAGAATACAACGAAGATGAATTAAAAGAATCTTTAAACGGTAATTTATGCCGCTGTACAGGCTATGTTCATATCTTGCAAGGTGGATTAGAAATATTAGACTACTTCACTAATAATAAGGACAAATTAATTAACAAGCACTTATTAGCAGGGAATGAGATAATTAAAGACTTAGCTGAAAAAGACAATGTCACTAATGGGCAAAGGGAGACATCTAAGCGAGGGGTTGAAGGATATTATTTAATCAAGAGCTTTGATAAGTATCAAGAAATAATCAATAAATTAGAAGGTAAGGGAACTATTAAGGTCATTTCTGGTGGAACAGATCTTTATGTTGTTGGTAATTTAAGAAGAACCTACTTTAAGAATTATCTTGATATTTCATTTATTCCTGAGCTAAGTAAAATATCATTTGCTGATAATCAAATCATTATTGGTGCATCATGTCCTTTAGAAGAAGTAAGAACTAATCAATTAATCAATAAGTATTTACCAGCATTAGCTGGGGTTATTGGTAAAATGGCAAGTAAGCAAATTAGGAATATAGCCTCAATTGGTGGGAATATAGGAAATGCATCTCCTGTTGGTGATAGTGCCACAGCGTTGATAGGTCTTAATGCAAGACTGATTCTCTTTGGCAGTGAGGGACAACGTGAAGTATCTATTGATCAATTCTATAAAGGCTATAAAGAAACAGTCTTATTAAAACATGAATTTATCAAACAAATAGTTATTCCTGTAAATATCCAAGGGTTTTATAATTTTGAAAAATCTGCCAAGCGAAAGACTTTAGATATTTCTTCAGTTTGTTCATTTTGCTATATAGGGCACGAAAATGGACTCATAAATTATAGTAGATTTTCTTTTGGAGGGGTTGCTGCTTATCCGAAATTAGCTTTAAGTATTGCTTTAGAAATTAGGGGTAAACATATAAAAGATATAGATATATATGATGTAGCTGATAAAGTAGCAGAAGAGTTTACCCCTCTAAGTGATATTAGAGGTTCGGCAGAATATCGTAACATCCTAATAAGGAATCATGTCTTCAAACATTTATATAAACTCAAAGAGGAGGTAACTAATGAAAGTAAATTCTAAACATCTCTCAGGAAAGTTACATGTTACTGGTAAATCTACTTTTGTGGAAAATATAGCTCAACAGTCAGCTGATTGCTTATATGCCTATCCTCTTGTTAGTTCCAAAGCTAAGGCTAAAATTAAGTCTATTGACTTAGAAGCTGTAATTAATGATGAGAGTTTTATAAAATTCATTAGTTATAAGGATATACCAGGCCAAAACAATATTGCTCATGGTAATGGCGATAATCAACCGCTTTTGGCCCAAGAGATAGTTACTTATGTAGGGCATCCAATCGGAATAATTGTTGCCAAAACTTTAGAAGATGCCATCACTTTATCAAGGAAAGTTAAAGTTACCTACCAAGATCTTCCAGCTATTTTAACTGTTGATGAAGCTGTTGAAGCCAAAACTGAATATGGCCCAACTAGATTATTCCAAAGACTTGATGAATATCCAAATGATGGTATGCCGATAAAAGAATTAAGTGGTAAACTTACTGTAGGAGCTCAAGAACATTTTTATTTCGAAACCCAAAGGTCTTTTGTAGTTCCTGAAGAAAATGGCTATTTTACTGTCTATAGTTCTACCCAGGCAGTTTCAGAAGTGCAGGAGATATGTGCAAGAGTATTAGGTATTTCTGCAAATTATATAACAGTTGATGTTAGAAGACTAGGGGGAGCATTTGGTGGGAAAGAGGCCCAAGCTACCTTATGGGCAGGGATTACCTGTCTTGCTTCCTACTGTCTTAAAAAACCTGTATATTTAGCTTTGGAAAGAAAAGATGATATAAGTTGGACTGGTAAGAGACATGAGTTTGTTAATAGTTATAAGATTAGCTACAATGACCAAGGAAAATTATTAGAATATGATTTAGATTTAAAGGCTAATGGTGGGGCTTATATAGACTTATCATTTGCTATACTAGAAAGAGGATTACTTCATTCAGACAGTGGATTCTATATTCCCAAGATGAACATTACAGGAACCGCCTATAGGACTAATCTTCCTTCAAATACTGCTTTCAGAGGTTTTGGTGCCCCCCAAGCCATAATTACTACTGAACTTGCTTTGGAAAGAGTCGCTTATAGCTTAAAGATGGATTTATTGGAAATCAGAAAAAAGAATGTTTATCAGCAGGGGCAAACTACTCAGTATGGTATGCAAGTGAATGAAGCTTTAGGATTAGAGATGTTAGAAGAACTCGAACAGATTTCAGAATATCAAAAACTAAAAGCACAGGTGCAAAAATATAATAGTAAACATCAATTTAAGAAAAGAGGTATAGGTATTGTTACTGGTAAATTCGGTATCTCTTTCACTGCAACATTTTTAAACCAAGGTTCTGCCCTAATCTGGATTTATTCAGATGGCTCTATTTCATTAAGCCATGGTGGAATTGAGATGGGGCAACAGCTTTACACTAAAGTTGCAACTATTGTATGTCAAACCTTAGGAATTACTATGGATAATGTGAGAAGTGAGAGCACTAATACTAAAAGAGTAGGTAATTCTTCTCCAACTGCTGCTTCATCAGGTTCTGATCTTAATGGAAATGCTGCCAGAGAAGCAAGTCTAAAACTAAAAGAAAGATTAACCTCAGCTGCAATATCGTATTTTGCTGAGAATCATCAAGAAAAGTATGATATTGAAGATATTATTTTCCAAGATAACTATGTCTATAGTAATAAGAATGCTCAGCTAAAGATTCCATTCAAAGAATTAGCCCATTATGCCTATATGAATAGGATTGATTTAGGGCAACATAGTTTTTATAAAACTCCTGAGATTCAATTCGATAAAACAAGTAATAAGGGAAGACCTTTCTATTACTTTGTTTATGGTGCTTCTCTTATGGTTAGTGAAGTTGACTTATTAACAGGAGATTATAGCTTTAAATCAATTTATGTTGTTCATGATAATGGTATTCCTTTGAATAAAGAAATTGATAAAGGCCAAATCTATGGAGCTACAATTCAAGGTTTGGGTTATTGTACTATGGAAGAAGTTAGGTATAATGACAAAGGCGAAAGTATGGCTTCTACTCCATCTACCTATAAGATTCCTGCAATGCATGATGTTTGTTCTAACTTTGTAGTTAAGCAAGTAAATAAAGAAAGATCACAAGCTAGTGTGCTTGGCTCAAAAGCAGTTGGAGAACCACCATTCCTTTACGGTTTAGCAGGCTGGTTCTCAATTATGAATGCCCTCAGCTATATAACTAAATCCCCAGAAAACATTAACTTAAAAATGCCAGCAACACCAGAAGCTGTGTTATTGGCTATAGAAGATATTAAAAAGAGAGGTTTATATGTATAAATTTTTAACTGATGCTCAGTTCCAAACAGAAGTTGATAGATGTTTATTTTGTGAAGAAATGCCTTGCATGAATGCTTGCCCAGTTTCTTGTTCTCCCGCTGAATTTATTAAAGCAGTCAAGAATGGTAAAGATAGTGATTTTAAAAGAGCTGCTTCAATTATTTTGTCTAAAAATATTCTAGGTGGTATTTGTGGTTCAGTCTGTCCTGATTATCATTGTATGGCAGCCTGTTCCAGGGAAACCTTTGATAATCCAATTAAAATCCCAGATGTGCAAGCAAAAATAATCCAAAAAAGTAAAGATTTAGGATTTAAACCTGAATTTAAACAATATGAAAACACTAAGAAAAAGGTTGGTATAATTGGGGGAGGACCTGCAGGTATAGCTTGTGCAAATGTTTTAGCTCAATATGGTATTAATGTTGATATCTTTGAAAGAGAAGATGAACTTGGTGGTATGTGTGATTTTATTCCTGAGTATAGATTAGATAAACAAGTTTTAGCTAGTGATTTGAATAATGCCGTTGACCACGACAATATACGAGTCTATAATAAAACTAATATCATGGACTTAGATAAATTCTCAAAAATGTATGATGCAGTTGTTTTAGCAACAGGTCAAGACCAAGCAATAAAACTAAATGTTCATGGAAAAGAACTAGCTCACGATTGGAAATCATTTTTAAGTTTAGATAAACTAGAAGATGACTCAAAGTTTGCTATCATTGGTGGAGGAGCTGTTGCCATGGACTGTGGCATGAAAGCCTTGAACAGTGGCGCTCAAGCAGTTGACTTCTTCACTTTAGAAAACCTATCTGAAATGAGGTTAGATGCCAGAGAACAAAAAGAATTACTTAATAATAATTTTGGTAATTACTTCAGAACTATTGTTAAAGAAATAGAATCTGATGAAAATGGTTTGAAGCTTCACTGTCAGAGAGTTAAACTACTTGGAAAAGATTTTGATTTAGCAAAGATAGAAAAGATTGCCAATACAGAATTTCACTCAGATTTTTATGATTATGTAGTATTTGCTGTTGGTTCAAGAACAAGTATTAAGCAAGATATTAATCAAGAGAAGGTATTCAGGTGTGGCGATTTTAGGAATAATGCAACAACAGTAGTTGAAGCTGTAGCAAGTGGACGTAATTGTGCAGTTGAAATTATTAAGAATTTTGACATAAATATTGATAGTGAGCTTGGAGAAAAACATACCAAATCTCATATTGGTTTAACAGATATTTACACTGAAGATATATCTATTAAAGGAAATTTCTTTGGTAGAGAAATGAAATCACCATTTATTCTTTCTGCTGCTCCTCCTTCTGATGGTTATGAACAAGTAATCAAAGCTTATGAAGCAGGATGGGCAGGTGCTGTTATGAAAACAGCTTTTGATGACTTAGATATTCATATTCCACATGATTATATGTTTGAGTTTAATCAAGAAACTTATGCAAACTGTGATAATGTCTCAGAAGTACCTCTACGTAAGGTCATTGATAATGCTCGAAGAGTGATTAAGGAATTTTCAGATAGATTAACTATTGTCTCTACGGGTGGACCAGTTACTGGAAATGATCAAGAAGATAAAAAAGTTTGGCAGGCAAATACTAAACTTATTGACCAAGCAGGTGTTCATGGAGTAGAATACTCTTTATCTTGCCCTCAAGGGGGAGATGGAACTGAAGGAGATATTGTTTCCCAAAATGCCGAATTAACTGCTAAAGTTATCGATTGGGTTTTAGAAGTATCAGAAGCAAATATACCTAAATTATTCAAGCTTACAGGAGCTGTAACGTCAATTGTTCCAATTCTTGAAGCAATAAAAGAGGTTTTTAACAAATATTCTCATAAAAAAGCTGGAATAACCTTAGCAAATTCATTCCCTTCTGTGGCTTTCAGAAATGATGTAAAAAAGGAATGGGAAGATGGAATAATGGTTGGTATGTCTGGTGATGCTGTGAAATATATATCAAACTTAACACTTTCAAAAGCTGCATCAGTTGGTTTAACTATCTCTGGTAACGGAGGAACAATGAATTATAAAGATGCTGCTGACTTCTTAGCTTTAGGTTGTTCTACTGTTCAATTCTGTACTGCAGTTATGAAGGATGGTGTAAAAGTCATACAAGATTTAGAACAAGGTTTAGCTTACCTGATGAAGGAAAGAAATTTAAAAGATATCAATGATTTGATCGGGATAGCTTTACCTGAACCAATCTTAGATTTTATGGATATATCGCCAGTTAAGAGAATTTCAGATGTTAATCCTGATTTATGTGAACATTGTGGTAACTGTACTAGATGCCCTTATTTGGCAATATCTTTAAATGAAGACCTGATACCTGTAACAGATGCAAGTAAGTGTATTGGCTGTTCAATCTGTGTGCAAAAATGCTTTAGTGGAGCTTTATTCATGAGAGAAAGAAATTCAAAGGAGGCTAGAAACTAATGAAAATTCTAATAAAAAATGCTACAATAATTACTTTAGATAATAGTAATATCTTGTTGGAAAATAGCAATATAGAGATAGAAGGCAAATATATCAAGTCTGTCAACAAAAATGACTACAAAGATGAAGAATTTGATAGAGTTCTTGATGGAAAACATAAAATAATTATGCCTGGTTATATTAATGCTCATACTCATTTTTATAGTTCATTTGCTAAAGGTATTGGAGGCATTGCTGCTTCAGATAACTTTGTTGAAGTTCTAGAAAACATGTGGTGGCGTTTAGATAAAAAACTTATTCTAGAAGATTGTCATTATAGTGCATTAACTGCAATTATGGATGGCGTTAAAAAGGGGGTAACAACCTTTATAGACCATCATTCTAGTCCTTATGCTGTAACAAACTCTTTACCTGAGATAGCTAAAGCTGTTGAAAGAATGGGCGTTAAAGCATCACTCTGTTATGAAGTTTCGGATAGAGATGGAGCTAGTATCAAGGATGCTGGGATTTTAGAAAACTTCTCTTTCATTGAAGAGAACAAAAATCCTGATATTACAGGACTAATTGGTCTTCATGCTTCCTTTACTTTGTCTGATGAAACACTTAAAGAAATAACAAGTAAGAATACGAAAGGTTATGGATATCATATTCATGTATCAGAAGATAGAGCTGATGAGAAAGATGCTCAAGAAAAATACAATACTTCTGTTGTAGAAAGATTAGCAAAGTTTGGTATAGTTAATGATAAATCAATCTTAGCTCATTGTGTGAATATCTCCGAAAATGATAGAAAGATAATCAAAGACAATCAGGGAATAATTGTTCATAATCCTGAATCTAATCTTAATAATGCCGTTGGTATTTCAGATGTTTTCAAGCAAATTAATGATGGAATACTTGTAGGTCTTGGTACTGATGCCATGACAAATAATATGGGTAATGAAATGAGAATAGCTCTTTGGTTACAACATATCAAGCAAAATAATCCTTCTTGTGCTTTTATGGAAATAGCATCGACACTATTAGAAAATAATGCTGAGATAGCAAATAGATTATGGGAGACCGATAAATTTGGCAAAATTAAAGAAGGCAATTTTGCTGATATAATTATGCTTGACTATGATCCAATTACTCCTCTTACCAAGGATAATGTCTTTGGACATATAGTCTTTGGTATCGCCGAAGCTAATGTTTCTACAACAATTTCTAATGGTAAAATTCTATGGCATAATAATCAATTTGAAGACTTTATTGACCAACATCAAATTAATAAACATTCACGCGATTTAGCAAAAAAACTATGGGAGAGACTATAAAATGGTAAGTTACGAAAATATTCTAAATAAATCAAAAGAAATTGAACCAAAAATAGCAGATTTTTTAAGTAGATTAATCAAGTGCAGATCTCATTCAGGTACTGAAAAAGAAGTAGTTGAATTAATTAAAAGTGAAATGGAAAAATTGAACTATGATGATATTAGAGTTGATGCCTTAGGTTCAATTATTGGTCGTATTGGCTCAGGACCACGTGTTATAGCAATTGATGCACATATTGATACAGTTTATGAGGGAAATCTTGCAAACTGGGATAAAGAACCATATAGTGGCGAAATTGATGATAAATATGTTTATGGAAGAGGTACTTCAGACCAAAAAGCAGGTTTGGCTTCCATGGTTTATGCAGGCTGGTTAATGAAAGAGTTTGATTTACTAAATGACTTCACTGTCTTAATTACAGGTACTGTTATGGAAGAAGATTGTGATGGTATTGCCTGGGAGCACATGATACTTGAAGATAATATTAAGCCAGAGCTTGTAATCAGCACAGAACCTACAAGTTGCAATATTTATAGAGGGCATAGAGGGCGCATGGAAATCTCTATTGAAGTTAAAGGAATCTCTTGTCATGGTTCTGCCCCTGAAAGAGGTGATAATGCAATTTATAAGATGTCTAGAATTGCTTTGGAAATCGAAAAACTAAATGATAGATTAAAACATGATGATTTCCTAGGAAAAGGAACTATTACTGTGTCTGTAATGAAATCAGACTCACCATCCCAATGTGCAGTATCTGATTATGTTTATCTTCAATGTGATAGAAGATTAACTGATGGTGAAACAAAAGAGATTGCTGTTAACGAACTAAAAGAATGTTGCCGTTTAGCTGGATATCCTGATGCTGAAGTTAAAGTCTTAGAATACAAAGAGAAAGCCTATACTGGAAAAGTATATCCAGTGGAGAAATATTACCCAACTTGGGTACTTAGAGAAGACTCTAAGTATTTAAAAGTTGCAAAAGAAGGATATTTATCTATATTTAATAGCGAGCCTCTTGTTGATAAGTGGACTTTTTCTACAAACTGTGTTTTCATTATGGGTAAACATCCTGAAATCAAGTGTTTAGGATTTGGTCCTGGAGATGAAGATCAAGCACATGCTCCCAACGAGAAGGTGAAAAGAGAAGATTTATGGAAAGCAACTGCCTTCTATACTTCTTATATTAAAACACTAAAGGAGTAAGTAATGAAAAAAATTCTTTTAATTGCAATCGTCACATTGATGTTAGGAAGTCTTGTTGCTCAAGACAATTGGGAATATTCTTTTGATGTTAAAGGTACTTTATCTCAAAGTTATTATACAGATAACTGGGATGGTGAGGAAGAATCCAATATTAATTGGTTGGTTCAAGGTAATATGACTGCTAATAAGCAATTATTAGACTGGTTTAGATCTATGAATACATTGAAAATGAAGTTTGGTCAAATATATGATACTGAAAAAGATGATCAAGGTATGCAGGCTCCAGGCTGGCAAGCTCCAAGAAAATCTGATGATGAGATTGATTTCTTATCACTAGGTTTACTCACCTTCCATGGCTGGGTTGACCCTTATGTATCATTAAGATTAGAAACTGTATTTGAAGGTGTAACAAAAAGAGCATTAGATCCTGCTCGTTTCTCACAAGGTCTTGGTGCTGCTAAAATATTTATTGATCAACCACGTCTTGGTTTAAACACTCGATTAGGTCTTCTTATGAGAGAAAATTATGTTTATGGTGTTGCTCCAATGATTGATGGGGGTGCTGAATCTGTGACTGAATTCATGTGGGTTTGTCCTTATGATAAAACAAAATTCACTTCGAACTTATTCTTATTCCAGGCTTTCTTTAATTCAGAAGAAGATGATTTAGTAGATTTTAATGGAGATAAAATTGATGATTGGAAGCAATTAGATATAGAATGGACCAATGAAATCAGTGTTCAACTCTATAAATATCTTTCATTTAATGTATATACTCAACTTCTTTATGATAAAGAAATTGATCGTACTGGAAGATTCAAACAAACTTCAGGTCTATCTTTAACATATAAATTATTCTAAAGATATTGACAAATCTATAATTGATAATATATTTGATTGAGGACTATCCCTAGTCCTCAATCTTTTATGAGAGAAATATTTAAGCACGAATGATGTAACAGTATTTTCAGGTTACTATACTTGAGATTTACTCTTTAGCAAAACAAGACATTATTCAAGCACAATGAAGGAAATATGAAATATATATGTAATAAATGCAAGAAAGAATACGAAATTGACCAAATTAAATGCTTATGTGATGAATGCGGGCATGACTGGACTCCTGGTAACAAGTTAGAAGGACTTTTAGAAATTAGCTACAACGAGCAAGATAAAGAAAAAATCAAAGAACACTTAAACATTAACAACTTTTTTCCCTATTCCCAGGAAGATTTACCTAATATTGAAGTAGGGAACACACCATTTTACCAGAGTCATAAATTAAGCAATAAATACAAGCTAAACATTTGGATAAAGAATGATACAGTCAATCCAACAGGTTCATATAAGGATAGAGCATCTTATTGGGTTTTAGCACAAGCTAAGCATCATAATATTGATAAGATAGTTTGTGCTTCAACAGGTAATGCAGGCTCATCTCTAGCTGGTATATGTGCATCTAGTGATGTAAAAGCAAAAATATTCATTCCTGCTAAAGCCCCTTTAGGTAAAAGAGCTCAGAATATAGCTTATGGTGCTGATTTAGAACTTGTTGATGGAACTTATGATGATGCTTATGAAAAGTCAATAGCCTACTCAAAAGAGAATATATGCTTAAACAGGAATACAGGTTATAATCCAATCACAATCGAAGGAAAGAAATCTTCATCAATTGAAATTTATAAACAGAATAATAAAAAAGTTCCAGATTATATAGTAATTCCTGTAGGTGATGGAGTAATTATATCTGGAGTTTATAAAGGATTTAAAGATTTACTTGATTTAGGCATTATTGATAAACTACCAAAACTAATTGGTGTTCAGAGTGAAAATTCAAATGCAATTTATAACTATTGGGCCAGTGGAACATATAAATCCTTGGATAAGGCAGATACCCTAGCTGACTCAATATCAGTAAAGAGTCCAGCCTGTGCTGATTTTGCAGTAAGAGCTGTTAAAGAAAGTGGTGGTTTTATGTTGGAAGTTCCTGAAAACAAGATAGTTGATTATCAATTTGTAATTGCTAGAAATAGTGGTATTTTCTGTGAACCCTCTTCAGCAGTTGTGGCGGCTATATTAGAAAATGAAAGCCTGTTTCCACATAATGCTCAAATTGTTCTCTTATTAACAGGTCATGGTCTAAAAGATATTAACTCAATTTTAAATTATGGGGGATGACATGAAATTATTACAAAACTGTAGCTTAATAAAAGATGATAGTATATTAAATCAAGATATATTGATAGAAGATGATACAATTGTTCAAATTGCAGATAAAATTGAAGTAAAAAAATCTTGGGAAGTTATAGATGTTGATTTTAAGTTTGTTTTACCAGGTTTTATAGATTTTCATGTACATTTAGATGATATCATTAACGGAGTTCCAATTGCTGATAACTATGATTCCGGTACAAAAGTTGCCTTGAAAAATGGTATAACAACTCTCTTTTCTTTTATAACCCAAAGAAAGGGAGAAAGTCTGCGTGGAGCTGTTGATAGAACTCATAAAAAAGCTGAAGGTAATCTTTGGTGTGATGTTGGCTGGCACCTTACTCCTACAACTTTTGACCAAGAAAGTCATCAGACTATAAGCGAATTAATAGATGAAGGTTTTAATACTTTTAAACTATATACAACCTACAAGCCAGCTGGTCTTTATTCTACTTACTATGAAATAGAAGAATTTGCAAAAAAATATGTTGATAAGCAAATATTAATTCTTGTTCATTGTGAAGATGATAATTTAATAAAAACAAAAGCGACAAAATTAAATAAAATTACGCTGGATAATGTTTCTAGAGTTAAATCTAAGTCTGTTGAAGTTACAGCTGTAAATAAAATCCTGAGAATTGCTCGTTCAACTGGAGCTCATTTTCATATAGTACACGTTTCATCAGTTGAATCTATGGAATTGATAAATCGTTTGAAATATAGCTCTTATGTCTCCTGTGAAACTTGTCCCCAATATATTTATTTAGATCATTCAATGTACACTCAAGAGAAAGGGGAACAACTTATTTGCTCACCACCACTTCGGGATATCGATAATACTCAGAAATTAGCTGAAGGTTTCAAGCTGAACTATTTTAATATAATGGCTTCAGATCATTGTCCATTTACTATTGAACAAAAAGATATTGGGAAAACTAATTTTAAAAAAGCTCCTGGTGGACTTAATGGATTAGAGTTTATTCCTTACTTAACTGCTAATATTTTCGAAAGAGATTTTGATAAGGCTAAATTTCTTCAAACAAAATTATCTGCAGAACCAGCTCATTTATCCGGCTTGTATCCAGATAAAGGGATTATAAAAGAAGGAGCACTAGCAGATTTACTAGTTATTGATTTTGACAAAGAACATGCAATTATTGGAAGAGAGGGGATTTATAATCCATATGAGAATCTCACAAGTTCATTAAACATATATAAAGTGATGAAAAGTGGTAAATTTGTTGTGGAAAATGGAGAACTACTAATTGACAAACCTAGTGGGGTGGCAATATGACAAATTGGCGAAATGATGGAATTGCTAAAGTAACTGGGAAGGCTAAATATGCTGATGATATTAAATTTTACGACATGTTGCACTGTGTACCTGTATATTCAAATCAAGTACATGCCCTAATAAATTCAATATATATTGAAGAAGCTGAAAAAAGCCCTGGTGTTGTTAAAGTTATTACTGCTAAAGATATCCCTGGTGTAAAAAAATTTGGTCAGATAAGAAAAGATTATTCCTTGCTAGCTGAAGATAAAATTAGATATGAAGGTGATGTTATAGCTTTGATAGTAGCAAACACTCTACAAAATGCTTTAGATGCTGTAGAAAAAATTGAAGCAAATTATACCCAACTAAAGGCAATACTTTCTCCAGAGGAAGCGAGTAAAGATGAGCTTTTAATTCATGAAATATATGATTCCAATTTAATAAATCACCACAAGGTTAGAAAAGGAGATACATCTCTTGCTTTCTCTGAATGTGATACAATCCTAGAAGATTATTATGAAACCAATTTTGTTGAACACGCTTACTTAGAGCCTGAATCTGCTGTATGTCAAGTCCGTGATGATGGTGTTATAGAAATATATGGTTCTATGCAACATCCTTTTTCTACTAGAAGATTTACATCTGCCTTATTAGGTAAAGCACTTTCTGAAATTGAAGTTATAACTATTCCTATGGGCGGTGGTTTTGGGGGAAAAGATGACACTGCTGCTATTGTTTGTGCTAGAACTGCTTTAGCATCCTTGCTATGTAATAAACCAGTGAAAATGACTTACACTAGAGAGTGGTCAATGAAAGAAAGTTATAAAAGACATCCTTACAAAATGAAATACAAGGTTGGTTTAAAGAAAGGTAAGTTTCATGCCTTAGAATGTGACATTATAGCTGATGGTGGAGCTTACACATCTGTATCACCTTGGGTTACATGGCGTTCAACTGTTCAATGTGGAGGCCCTTACGTTATTCCAAATGTTTATACAGATGTTAAATCCTACTATACCAATAACGTCTATACAGGTGCTTTTAGGGGATTTGGTTCTCCTCAAGTAAATTTTGCAATAGAACAAATAGTGGAAATTATAGCTGAGAAATTAAATATAGACGCTATTGAATTTAGACAGAATAATATGCTTAGACAAGACTCGATAACTGTTTCACAGCAAAAACTCGATAATCATATAGTCTCTTTAGATCAAGTTTTAGAAAAAGTTGTTAAAGAAAGTGATTACTTTGCCAAATTGAAGAAAGCTTCTTATGGTAAAACTGATACATCTAAGTTATATGGAATAGGTTTAGCAATGTCTTATCGAGGATGTAGTTTAGGAGCTGAAGGAAAAGATTTTACATCTGCTATCATAAATGTCCAGTTTGATGGTTCAATTTTATTGGAAGTTTCTATCCATGAAAATGGACAAGGTTCAGAGACTGCAATGATGAACATATTAGCTAAAGAACTAGGTGTTTCTTTTGATAAAATAAGATACAGACGTTCATCTACATCTCAGATTCCTGATGGAGGCACAACTGTAGCTTCTAGAGGAACTTTAATGGGGGGTGGGGCTTTAATGGATGCCATTGTTAAACTTAAGCAAATCATTAACAAAGTTCTTGCTCCAGAATTAGACTGTAAAGCTGAAGATATAATTTATAAGAATAATAATTTAGTTTCCCCTTCTGGAAAAAGTATATCTTGGGAAAAGGCTATGAATGTAATGTTTCTAAACTGCACTTACCCTTATGCTTTTGGTTCATTTGAAGCTCCAGCAGTTACCTGGGATGAAGAATGTGGAGCGGGAAAAGCTTACTTCACCTATGTTTATAGTGCTCAAGTTGCCGAAATAGAAATAGATATTGAAAAAAAGAAACTGGATGTAACAAATATTTATGCAGTTCATGATATAGGTAAAGCAATTAACAATGGTCTACTTTCAGGACAAATATATGGAGGTGTTGTTCAAGGTTTAGGAATGGCATTAAAAGAGAATATCGTAATTAAAAATGGTCATCTTGAAAGTGATAATTTTAACAGATATAGAATCTATCGTGCTAATGAACTTCCGAGAATTCATGATTTTGTGATAGAAAATCCCGACCCAAATACTCCTTCTGGAGCTAAAGGTATTGGTGAACCAGCTTTAGAAATTATTTCTCCAGCAGTAGCTAATGCCATCTATCGGGCAACAGGAAAAAGACTTAAAAAGCTACCTATGCTTATGGAGGATATATGCAAGCTAATATAAATAATAAAACTATAGAAATAAAACAAGAAGATTTAGATAAACAATTACTGACTTTTATTAGAGAAGATTTGAACCTAACAGGGACTAAAAATGGTTGTAATATTGGTGTATGTGGGGCATGCACAATACTAGTAGATAATTTACCTAAAAGGTCCTGTAAAATGAAGGTTTCTGAAATTATTGATAAAGAAGTATTGACAATAGAAGGAATGTCAAATAATAATGAACTTCACCCCTTACAAAAATCATTCTTAGACCATGATGCTGTTCAATGTGGTTTTTGTACACCTGGGATGGTCTTAACTGGTCATGCATTATTATTGCAAAATAATAATCCGACAGAAGAGCAAGTTCGCCAAGCAATAAAAGTTAACCTGTGCAGATGTACCGGATATCAGCAAATTGTTGATTCTATCTTAGCTGCTGCGAAATTTTATAAATAGGAGCGTATATGAAAGAGAATATGACTAAATTATTTGAAAAAATTATGAATTTTAATTTTGATAATTACGGAAGAAACTTCTTATTAACTAAAGATAAGTCATTTGACCATATTAAAGCAAGTGTTCTTTTAGCTGATTGGTTAAAGCTTATTCATCAAAACCATAAATCTTTTAGAGTCTTTGATAATGGACTTGCTATATCAATTTTTAGAGATAATTCAACTAGGACTAGATTCAGTTTTTCTTCTGCTGCAAATGCTCTCGGTTTAGGTGTTCAAGATTTAGATGAAGTAAAGTCACAAATAGCTCATGGTGAGACAGTAAGAGAAACTGCAAATATGATTTCCTTCTTAGCAGAGATGATTGGTATCAGAGATGATATGTATTTAGGAGAAGGCCATACTTATATGAAAGAAGTTTCAGATGCTTTGGATATGGGTTACGAAGAAGGTGTTCTTCACCAGAGACCAGGTTTAATCAACCTTCAATGTGATATTGACCACCCTACTCAAACTATGGCAGATTTAGCAAAACTTAGGGACTATTTTGGTGGTTTTGAAAACTTAAGAGGCAAGAAAGTAGCTATGACATGGGCTTATTCTCCAAGTTATGGAAAGCCATTGTCTGTTCCACAAGGTATAATCAGTCTTTTACCTCGTCTTGGTATGGACGTAACTTTAGCACATCCAGAAGGCTATAATCTTTTGGATGAAGAAATAGAATATGCAAAAAAAGTAGCTTCTGAATCAAATAGTAGTTTTTCAATGACAAACTCTATGGAAGAAGCTTTCCAAGGTGCTGATATTGTTTATCCTAAATCATGGGCTCCTATGCAAGTTATGCAACAAAGAACCGAACTTTTAATGGCTAAGGATAAACTTGGATTGGATGAATTAGAAAAGTCATGTTTAGAAAATAATAAAAAATATATAAATTGGGAATGCAATAGAGAGAAAATGAATCTAACTAAGAATAAAAAAGCTCTATATATGCACTGTTTACCAGCAGACATCACTGATGTAAGTTGTGCTCAAGGTGAAGTCTCTAAAGAAGTATTTGATGAATATAGAAGAGAGACATATCATCAAGCTTCCTTTAAACCTTTTGTAATAGCAGCAATGGCTATTTTAACAAGATTTGACTCGCCAGAGCAAATTATCAGCAAAATTCAAAATAACTTAAACTATCGTTTTTAGGAGATTAAATGAAAAACTTAACAGCAAAACAAAATAAAGTACTTGAAAATACTATTCAGAGGTGTAAAGAAAGAAACATTATTATTCCAACTTATGAGCAAATGAGAAATCCTGAACTCATTCCTGGTAAAATAGTTGATAAATTGAAAAATGTAGGTCTATGGGATCTTAATCCTCTTAATCTGTTTAGAATTACCTGGAAAAATGAACCAACTAAGTTTGGTGGTGGCTATTCAGATGTTAATCATATCGTTATTCCACCTGAATTAAGCGGAGTGAAGAGTCCAATAGTTATCTTGATTGGAAAATATTTCCCTACAGGAGCTCACAAGGTTGGTGCTACTTTTGGTCCTTTAGTAGAAAAGCTTGTTACTGGAAGATTCGACCCTACAACTCAGAAAGCTTTATGGCCTTCTACTGGTAATTATTGTCGAGGAGGAGCCTATAATTCATCACTTCTAGGTTGTGAAGCTATCGCAGTATTACCTGAAGAAATGTCTGCTGAAAGATTTAACTGGTTAAAAGAAATAGGGGCTGAAGTATTTGCAACTCCTGGCTGTGAATCTAATGTAAAAGAAATTTATGATAAAGCTAAAGAATTACTTCATGAAAGAGGTGATACTATTGTTAATTTGAACCAATTCGCTGAAATTGGTAACCCTCTCTGGCATTATGCTGTTACCGGACCTGCCATGCAAGAAGTTTTCGAGAATCTTAAAGGTGAAAATGATACATTCTCAGGTTTGTTCTTAACTCAAGGATCAGCTGGAACTCTAGGTTCTGGTGATTATTTAAAAGAAAAATATCCAAATATGAAAATTGCAGCTGGAGAAGCTACCCAATGTCCTACACTTCTTTATAATGGCTATGGTGGTCATAGAATTGAAGGTATTGGTGATAAGCATGTACCATGGATTCATAATATCAAGAATATGGATATGGCAATTGCTGTTGATGATAACGATGTTATAAATGTGATGAGATTATTTAATGAAGAAGATGGACATAAGCTTTTGAGAGCTAAAGGTATTGATGAAGAATTGATTGGAAAGCTTCATTTACTTGGTGTATCTTCAATTGCTAATCTCTTGGGTTGTATCAAAATGGCTAAATACTATGAATATGATGAGAATGATTATGTATTTACAGTTGCAACTGATTCCATGGAAATGTATCAATCAAGAGTCTTAGAATACAGAGAAAAGCAAGGTTTATACAATAATGTTATGGCTAATATTCATTATGAAAAGAATATCATGGGAATTAAAACTGATGATATGATTGAGATGACATATTATGATAAACGAAGAATGCATAATCTTAAATATTTTACTTGGATTGAACAACAAGGTAAAACAGTTGAAGAATTGAATGCTCAATGGTATCAAAAAGATTACTGGACCTCACAGTATGCTCAAGCAAATCAATGGGACGAATATATAAAAGAATTTAATGCTCGAACAGGGCTATTGGATGCACTCAAATAAACCAATAGTTCTTATTCTGTCTGGTGGAGCAAGTTCTAGATTTGGTTCACCGAAAGCATTAGCTAAATATAATGGAGAGACATTTTTAGATATTATTGTGTCTAAGTGTCTCTCCCTTGACTTATCGATTTATACCGTTTTGAATCCAAACCTAGATAAGAAGATATCTTTTGATAGACCTTTTACTACAATTATTGGTGATAGTAGATGCGATATGTACCATTCCTTAATTAGGGCTCTAAATTTCATTAAGGACTTCTCCTATGTCTTAATCTGGCCCATTGACCACCCTCTTGTTAAAGTTTCTACAGTTGAAGAAATTATAAAATATCATGACAAAGATAACTTTATCATTCCTTCTTACCAAAGTCGTTTAGGGCATCCCATCTTATTTCCTAAATCTGCTCTAAAAGATATTCCTTTATGTAATAATTTAAAAGAACTTACCCTAAGAATTGGTCGGAAACTTGTAGTTGTTGAAGATGAAGGTATATTGAAGAATATAAACACAAAAAAGGACTTAACTTATGAATAATTATTATAGACATTTATTAGATTTATTAGCAAATAATGCAAGCGGGTGGTCTGTGACTGTTACCAAAGTAAAGGGCTCATCACCTGGTAGTTTAGGTCAGAAAATGCTAATCGAAAGAGATAGTGACGAAATATCAGGAACTATAGGCGGGGGAAATCTAGAATATTACATAATAAATAAGATCAAGAAAGAACAACCAAGAAAGTTTGTAAGTTTATTCTTCCCCTTATCAGCCCAAGAAGAACTGGGGATGGTGTGTGGGGGAGATATAGAAATTATAATTGAACCAATTAATGTCAAGGAAAGGGTGGTTATCTTTGGAGCTGGGCATTGTGCTCAAGCTTTAGAATCAATTTTAACAAAGCTAAACTTCGATATAGTCGTTTTTGATAATCGTAAAGAGTGGCTAGATTCAGATAAATTTTCTGAAACAACTTCTTTTATTCATGCTGAGTTTACCAATATTGACCAAAATCTTACAATAAAAGATTCCGATTATCTTATTGTAATGACTTATGGGCATGAATTTGATAATCTAGTAGCTGAACAACTTATTTCAAAGAACTATGCATATCTTGGTGTTATGGGAAGTAAAAGTAAGGCTATCGATTTGAAAAAGCATCTAAGTAGCAAGTTCGAAACTTCTTTGATTGATAAAATATCCTGTCCTATCGGCATTCCAATAAAATCTCATACTCCTTATGAAATTGCTGTCAGTATTGCTGGAGAGATTATTAATAACAGAAACTCTAAGTAAAATCTTTTGATAATCTGCTTAGCTACAATATCCTAACAGTATCTTGATTGTTAGTTACTCAATTAATCATTGGAAACTTATAGGGAGACTAACAATCAATACTAGGCTTAAGGATTATTTTGAAGTATCTGCTTAAACCCAAATAGTGCAGTAGACCTTTGTGAATAGCACTATATTCTTCTGCAAAATAACTTCCATAATTTCTCCGAATATATAAAATATATGCGTCAAAATTCTGTAAGCTATTTTGCTAGAATAATCTGCAATCTTCACTAAAGCTCTACTACACTATCTGGGTTAATGGGAACAAATAATCTCCCCGTTCTACACGACCACCCCTCTAACTGGGAACGCGGGATTCCAGCCCGCGGTTACGCAGGTGTCACATACACAGGTTCCCCGGATTAAACTAACTGGGAACGCGGGATTCCAGCCCGCGGTTACGCAGGTGTCACATACACAGGTTCCCCGGATTAATTTAACTGGGAACGCGGGATTCCAGCCCGCGGTTGCAAAGGTGTCATGTAAAATAATCTGCAATCTTCACTTGTGATAAGTAGCTTTAGCGAAGTATTACTAAAGTTCTACTGAACTATTCGCTATAAAAATTAAAAAATTATTATATTAGTTGACAGTAAAATTACTTGAATATAATTTAGTAAAAGAGGATATATGAATAAAAATAATGAAATTTCCAGTAAAATTAAAAAGCTTAATCTCTACATTATAGTTTCTAGTTTGATATTAGTTGCTACTGTTTCTATATTAGTAGATTTTTATTTTTATTCATCTAATTTAGATTTCTTATTGGGAAAAAGTATAAATAATGCTAAAAGAAATCTTACTAATATCAATGAAAGAATAGTTAGATTCACAAAAGTATCCTATGATGATCTTGATGATAAACTAAAATCGAATATTGTAGAAAAAACTAATCAAGGTAAAGAAATTGTCGAGAAAATATTATTAAACAATAAAACAGCTTCACAAAAGAAAATCTTAGAATACATTGATAATGCTTTTAGAGCTTCTAAATTTTTCCAGGGAAGAGGTTATTACTTCATCTATCATAAAGATGGTCAATTATTATTCAACTCTGCATTTGCTGATTTAGAAAATAAGTCAGTAGAAGATGATTTATATTTAGCTCAAGCTAAAAACATCATGAATACGGCAAATCAAGGATTTTTTAAAGGTATGATGAGGAAACCTTATACAGAAGGTAATGAAAAATATTTAAAATGGTCATATATTTCCAAGATTGAAGGTGCTGAATGGTACATTGGAACAGGTGATTATTATTATGATTTCCTTGATGAATATAAGAATGAAATATTGGGAGATATTTTAACTTTAAAAAATACCACCTATGGATTTTTCTATATTATTGATATTCTGACAAATAAATTTATTATCATTGATAATGATATCAATCTAGAAAATCAAAGTATTTTAGAAACTAAAACAATATATGACAACAAGATTTTAGAAGATGCAATCAAAGTAACCCAAAAAGATGGATATGGTTATATTAATTATCATTTTTCAAAAGAAAAACCTGACCAAATAAGGAAAGCACTTGTAAGAATCGATAAAATCTCTGAAATGAATTGGATTGTTGCATCTGGAGTTTATGAGGATTATATAAATTCTTTCCATCAAGATGATAGAAGACAGTTTAGAAAAAAACTTATCACAAATCTCACAATAATAACAATAATAATTATTATCGTATTATTAATATTTTTGTTTATTAATGGAAGAATATTGCATTTACTAAAGAAGCAATTTGATACTTTAGGTGACTTTGTTAAAAACTCATTTGAAAGAGATGAATTAATGGATACTGATAAATTACAGTATGATGAATTCAAGAATATTTCAAGTTTAGTAAATAAAATGCTAATGTCTAAGAAAGACATATCAGATAAACTTATTAAAGATAAACTTTACGTAGATCAATTAATGATTGAGAATCCTGAGGCAATAGCTCTTGTGGATAAATCAAGTATTATAATGAAAATTAATCCTGCATTTACAAAAACATTTGGTTATACAATTGATGAATGTAAAGGAAAGAATATAGATAATCTTCTGTGTCCTAACGAGGAGATTCAGCAAGCTCGGGCTAATACTAATAAAGTTTCTTTAGGTAATACTGTAAGGTTCTATGCTAACAGAGTATCTAAGAATAAGGCTGTAATGAACATGTATATAACTGGAATACCTGTCATTTACAGAAAATCGATTGAAGCTGTTTTTGCAATATATCAAGATAAAACAGAAATGATAGAACATGATATCGCCCTTAAAGTAGCATCAGAACAAGCTCTTAAAACTGCAAAAACAAAATCACAATTTCTAGCGAACATGAGTCATGAGATTAGAACTCCAATGAATGGAGTAATTGGTATGGCAGATTTATTATCTAAAACCAAACTTAGTGAAGAACAAGAAGATTATGTTGAGACAATTAAAATGTCTGGAGAAAGTCTACTCCGAATAATTAATGACATCCTAGATTTTTCAAAACTTGAAGCTGGTAAAAATAACTTTAGCTTTACAGATTTTGAACTCTCAAATTGTATTGAAAAATCTCTTGATGTGATTGCTTTGAAAGTTCAAGGAAAGGGCATTAAACTCACCTATAAAATTGAAGAAGATATTCCTACTTATATCAATTCTGATTTTGAAAGATTGAAACAAGTTCTAATCAACTTACTTAATAACGCTTATAAGTTTACTCATCAAGGTATGATTCAGATAAGAGTTAGTAAAGAACCTAGTATAAATAATGATTTAGTCTTGAAATTTGTCGTTTCAGATACAGGGATAGGAATACCAAAAGACAAAGTATCTAGTATATTTGACTCATTCTCTCAAGTAGAGTCAGAAAATTCAAGTAAAATTACTGGAACTGGGCTTGGGCTAGCAATTTCTCAAGCTATTGTTAACAACCTTAATGGTCGTATATGGGTTGAATCACGTCTAGGTGTGGGGACAAAGGTTTGTTTTACTATTAGAACATCTTCAAGAATATTAATTACTCAAGATAAAAATCAGTTTAAGCAGTTAGAAAATATTAAAATTGGTGTTATTGCAAGCCTAGATGTTTTTGATAATATCAAGGGGATTTTGAAAAAAACTTCGACAAATATCGAACAGATAGCAGATAGTGATTCTCTAGACAATATTGAGTTATTTATTGATGATTGGGATGTCATAATTCTAGATTATCTTATATATAAATCTTATAATGATAATATAAAGAGATTTATAGAGAATTTGAATAAGGAAAAAAATAGCTTAATATTCCTAAAGAATATTCAAGAAAAAAGAGATTTGATTGACATTAAAAATACATCAATTCAATTCGTTAATTATCCAGTTCACAAAGAAAAATTACTTGATGGCATTCTCAAAGTACTAGGCTTTGTTAGAAGTAATTCTCAACAGATTATAGAAGAAGTTAATCAAGAAAAATTAAAAAACCTAAATGTGCTTGTTGCTGAAGATAACTTAATTAATCAAAAACTAATGAACAGATTATTTAAAAAATTGGATTTAGCTGTAGATTTGGCTGAAAATGGTCAAGTGGCTTTTGATAAGACTCTACAGAAAAACTATGATGTTATATTTATGGATATTCAAATGCCAGTCTTAGATGGACTTAAATCTACTGAAATGATAAGAAGTAAGTTGAAAGATGAAGCACCAGTAATTATTGCTTTAACAGCGAATGTTCTTCCTGAAGATAAAGAGAAGTGTATCGATGCAGGTATGCAAGGTTTTCTTCCTAAACCTGTTAAATTAGATGATATTAAAGATATTTTAAATAAAATTGTACAAAAGGAGCTTCTATGAAAAAAGAAATTTTAATGGTTATTGTTTTAGTAATGTTAACACTTAGTTTTTCTGCTGAAACATTAGACAGGGGGTTAGGTTTTACTGCAGGTAAAGTTTCAGGTATCGGACTTGCCTATAGGCAATATTTTGCCAAGAATGGCTTACAATTTACTGTAGGCTTGCTTTCTAATGCTGATAAGGTTCCCAAATTTCCAGAATCCCATTATGATGATTCTTACACTAAAACAGGTTGGGAAGTTGATGGGTGGTTGAGTGCTATGTATCTTAGAGTCTTAAGAGAGAGTGAATTAACTAAGTTTTATTGTTTTGTTGGAGCAAGTATCAATATTGATTACAAGAAGAAATATACTCAAGAATACATAGCTGGTAATCAGAGCGGTTCAATTGAAAAAAAAGTAATAAATAATAATGCTTATTATGTTGGGCCTGGGATAGGTATTGAATTTGAAATGAGTAGATATATAAATTTGAATTTAGAACTTCCAATATCAATTTCATCTGATTCAAAAATTGATACTTATGTTCCTCAAGCTTCCATAATAGTTAAGTTCTAAAAATGATAGGAGAATAATAATGATTGCTTTAATTGGAATAGTCGGAATTGCTATAGGCATAATAATGTTTTTTGTTGGTAGGTCACAAGTAAAAAAAGATGTTAAAATTGCAGGGAATATAATAACCTTAATAGGTATTATCCTTATTCTCTCACAGAGTTTTACTATCATTAATCCAGGAGAAGTTGGTGTACAAGTTTTATTTGGTAAGGTTCTAGACAATACCTTATCTGATGGTTTTAATCTAAAAAGTCCTTTTATCGAAATTGTTAGATTTGAAGTAAGACTTCAAGAATATACCTTGTCTTCATTACCAAATGAGGGAGATGTCTATGGAGATGATGCGATTAAGGTAATTACTCGAGATAATTTAGAGTTAACAATAGACTTGTCAGTTTGGTACACAGTTAATGCAGATTTAGTAACTGAAATCTATAAGAATATTGCTAAGAATAATTATGATTTGAAAGCAAAAATTATCAGACCTTCTGTGAGAAATATCACTAGAAATGTTGCAACGAAATATTCTTTTAGAGAAACAATCGAGAAGAGAGAGCAATTTTCTCAAGAGATGGAACAAGGTTTAAAAGAAATTATCGATACAAAAGGTATTACGACTGATAGAGTATTAATTAGAAAAGTTGACCCTCCAAAATCAGTTAAGAATTCAATCGAAAACAAATTAGTCCAGGAACAAAATCTAGAAACTAAGAGTTTAGAATTACAAAAAGCTGCAAAAGATGCTGAAATTAGAAAAGTTACTGCTCAAGGTATTGCAGATGCTCAAGAAATTATTCAGGATAAACTAACTCCTTTATATATTCAATATGAGGCTGTTCAAGCTTATAAGGAACTTGCTGAAAGCAACAACACAACATTTGTTATTGCCCCAACAGATCCAGGAGCTTCAGGAATGCCATTAATTCTAGACTTAAATAAAAGTAAATAATGTGTTTAAAATAAATTATAATGCAAATTATGATGGAGGATAAATGAAATTAGAAGGAAAAGTTGTTGTGGCTCAAGGTGGTGGACCTACTGCTGTGATAAATCAATCACTAGTTGGTGTTGTCTTAGAGTCACGTAAATTTCAACAGGTAACCCGAGTTTATGGTGCTGAACATGGTGTTGATGGTATTTTAAATGAGAATTTCTTTGATCTTAGTCAAGAAACAACTAATAATCTAGAGAAAGTTGCTCAAACACCTTCTTCCGCTCTGTTATCAACAAGAGTGAAACCTGATGTTAAATATTGTCAGGAAATGTTCAAGGTTCTAAAAGCTCATGATGTTCGCTATTTCTTTTATATCGGTGGTAATGATTCATCTGATACAGTGAGAATAGTTAATGACGAAGCTTCAAAAGCTTCCTATGAGTTTAGAGCTATCCATATTCCCAAAACAATTGATAACGATTTAGTTTTAAATGACCACACACCTGGTTTTGGTTCAGCAGCAAGATTTGTCGCCAATGCCTTTTCCGGTGCAAACTTAGACAATAGAGCACTTCCAGGAGTGTATATAGGTGTTGTTATGGGACGTCATGCTGGATTCCTAACTGCAGCATCAGCTCTTGCTAAGAAATATCCAGATGATGGTCCACATTTAATTTATCTCCCTGAGAAGAAATTTGTTATAAGCAAGTTTTTAGAGGATGTGAAGAAGGTTTATAGTCAATATGGACGCTGTGTTATTGCAGTATCTGAAGGAATATCCGATGCCAAAGGTATTCCGATTATAACCAAATTAACAAAGACCCAAGAAACAGATGCTCATGGTAATGTTCAGTTATCAGGAACAGGAGCTTTAGGTGATTTATTAGCAGAAGAAATTAGATCTAAATTAAAAATATCACGAGTTAGATCTGATACTTTTGGCTATTTACAAAGGTCATTTTTGGATTGTGTATCTGATGTTGATCAACAAGAAGCTAGAGAAGTCGGTGAAAAAGCAGCTCATTATGCGATTTGGCATAATTTAGATGGTTCTATTTCAATAAAAAGAACTGGTAATTATTCTGTGAATTATTCCTTAGAGAAACTTGAAGATATTGCTGGCAAAACTAGAGTGATGCCAGATAATTTTATTAATTCTGAAGGAAATAATATCACTCAAGACTTCCTCTTCTATTGTCGTCCTCTAATAGGTTCTGGTTTTAAACAAGCCCACCGTTTGAGAGTTCCTAGAGCAGATAAAATACTTTAAAAAATCAGAGTGCAATTAGATAACTAGTTGCACTCTTACCTTATATAGGATTCTTAATTTCACAAGCAAACACCAGATAGTTTAACAAAACTGATATAAAAGGATTGAATATGGAATTAAAAAAAGAGAATCAAGAACTGCTTTTAGAGCATGCAAGAAAATCTATTGAAAGCTATCTTTATGAGCAAGATTATAAGTATGAAGAAGTTTGTGATCCAATATTAAATGAAAAACACGGAGTATTTCTTACAGTATTTGTAGATAATGAGTTAAGAGGCTCACTAGGGTTCGTTGATAGCGAAGACTGTATAATGGACAGTGTTCATGAACTAGCTAAAGCTGTATGTCAAGGAAATGATAAATATCCAAAAATTGAAAAATTTGAACTTCCTTATCTAAATATTCAAATTAATATCCTTTCACCATTAAAGCAAATATACACCAAACAAGAAATTGAAATTGGTAAACATGGATTATATGTAAATCATTCTGATGGACAAGGTTTAATTTTTCCAGACCAAGCTGTTGATAGAGGTTTTGATAGAACAATATTCTTGAACGAAGTATGCCACAAAGCAGGTTTACCATCATTTACTTGGGAAGATGATGACTGTTCAGTATATATTTTTGATACTAGCTTTTTTTCAGATAAGAAATCACATTAAAGTTGACTTAATTGCTAGTCATTTTTATTGTGACTAGAAATTGTTCAATCGAGGAAAATGTGCAAAGAATTACTAATGAAGAAGTTTATGAGGAAAAAATAGAAAGAAGTAGGTTTATTGTAAGTCTTAAATATGTAGAAGATATTAACCAAGCTAAAGAATTCATAAGTCAGGTTAGTAAAGATAATAAAACTGCTAATCATAATTGTTGGGCTTATGTTATTGGTAAGAATGGTGATTGGGCTCATAGTTCTGATAATGGAGAACCCTCAGGTACTGCAGGTAAACCTATTCTAAATGCTATAAATAAACATGATTTAACAAATATTGTTATAGTTGTAACTCGCTATTTTGGCGGTGTTAAATTAGGTATTCGTGGACTAATAGATGCTTATGGAGGAGTCTCTGAAAAAGCTATTGAAATTAATCAAACTCAAGAATTAGTTGATTATCATCATTTCAAAATTATCACTTCTTACGATTACAATAATATTCTACAGTATAAATTAAAACAATTTGATATAGAGATAACTGCTACAGATTTTGCAGTTGATGTTACTAGCCATATAAAAGTATCTCAACACCTACTTGAAGAAATTAGTTTTCTTTTAAAAGATCTAGAAAATAATAACAAAATAAAATATATAAAAGAGGAAAAATGAACTATCTAAGCTTGATATTAATAACATTTTTATTGATAGGATTAACTTCTATTAATGCAGAAGATTATATAATTGTAGAATCAGAAAGTGGTAAGCCTTACAGTCTTGAGAATATGGCTGAAGAGTTGTCTAATTATGATGTTATATTTTTTGGTGAACTTCACGATGATGCAACACTACATAAGTTAGAAAAAGATTTGTTTGAACTACTTGCAAAATCTAATACCAATCTTGTTTTATCAATGGAAATGTTTGAAAGAGATAATCAAGAAGTTTTAAACAACTACATCTCAGGTAAAATATCTTACCAGGATTTTTCTCAACAAGCAAGGCTTTGGCCAAATCATGAAAGTGATTATGAGCCCTTACTACAAATAGCCAAGAAATATAACCGCCATGTTATTGCTGCTAATGTTCCAAGAAAATACGCTTCTCTACTTGCTAAAAACGGCCAAGATGCATTGAAGGAAATTCCAGATAATGAGAAAAAGTATGTAGCTAACAAGTTAGTTGTTTTAGATGATAGATATAAAAGCGAGTTTTATAAAACTATGCAGGGAATGATGAAACAAGGGATGCCTGAAAAGTCTGGACATGATATGATAGCTAATATCTACAAAGCACAATGTCTTAAAGACGATACTATGGCTGAATCAATACATAATTATTTATTAGATAATAATAGTCATAAAGTACTTCATATCAATGGTGATTTTCATTCTAGATACTATTTAGGAACAGCCCAAAAATTAGCTTTATTAGATAGTGATTTGAAAATTGCTGTTTTAGCTCCAGTAGCCTTTTCTATGGAAGATAAATTAGAATGGGATCCAAAATATTCAGATGCTGGTGATTATTTAATGTTAATCAGAAGAAATGATAGATAAGGACTTAATAAATTAATGAAGAAGATTTTAGTAATAATAACAATATTAATGTTAGAAATGTGTCTTTTTGGACAAGAGTATAAAATATTCAAAGCTGAGACTGGAAGTGAAATTGATTTATCACAATTAGTAAATGAATTGCAATTTAAAGATGTAGTCTTTTTTGGTGAATTACATGACGACTCTTTACTTCATTCCATACAAAAAGAACTTATCCAAGAACTAACACGAGTAGATACAAATTTTGTTCTAGGAATGGAATCTTTTGCTAGAAATGATCAAGAATCTCTTGATAAGTATTTAAGTGGTGAATTTTCCTTTGAACAATTTGATGCTCATGCTGATTTATGGTCAAACTATCAAGAAGCTTATTCTGCTATTATGGAACTGGCTATCCAAGACTCCTTAAAAGTGCTAGCTACTAATGCTCCTATATACATTTCTGGACTTGTTGCTAGGCAAGGTTATCAGGGATTGAGAAGTCTTAGCGAAGCAGAAAGACCTTATTACGCCAGATTATTAAAAGAATTTGATAATGATTATAAAAGAATGTTTATGGAAGAAGTCAGTGCTTTGACAGATGTAGATAGATCGGAAGTTAATAATCTAATCTTAGAACGTTTGTATCAAGCGCATTCTTTAAAAGATGATACAATGGCTGAAAGCATCTTTGATTATTTAGAAGATAATATCAATGCTAAACTAATACATATAAATGGTGACTTTCACACTAGAAATCATTATGGTTTATATCAGAAGTTAGAATTACTGAATCCTAATCTTGCATTAGCATCAATTTCCCCTTTAGCTATCTCAGAAGAAAGCCCTTTAGAATGGGATTCTCAGTATTATGGAAGAGGTGAATATATTATTATTTATCATAGGGAAGAGGAATCAACCCCTAGTAACGATAAAGCTGATAGTCAAGAATATCTTAATATAGTTGAGCATAATATATCTTTTATTTTTGAGCCTAGTGCTAAAGTTTTAACTGTTTCTGACCTTGTTACTTTTAACCAGAGCTTAGACAGAAATAATAAGTTGTTAATAAGTAAAGAAATGAAAGAATTAACGATTTATCATGGTCAAGAAGTATTGGAATATGAAGTTAGTGAAGGCAAGATAGATTATAATCAGATAAGAATAGATACCAAGGCAAAAGAATTAAAATTTGTTTATATTTATGATTATCCTGAAATTAGTAATAGACCTTATCATTTTAATCTTCAAGAATATAAATGGCATCCTGTAGCAAAACTTGGAGAGAAATCTCATTTCAAAGTTAATGCTCTGGGTCCTAGCAGAATGAAATTTATAGCACCTGCAGAAGTTTCAATTACACCTCAAAAGAAAGATGCAATTCTTTATACATGGCAAAGTTTTGATAAAGAATACGGTTTTTCTATAATAGGTGATCTCTATTATACTAAAAGTCAAGATATTGATGATGTTCTAGTTTCCTATTATTCTTTTGAAGATGATTATTATCTTTTAGAGGATTATCTATATTTTACAGAGCAATACTTTGCTGTATATAAGGATTATTTTGGTGATTTTGCTTTTGATTCTTTTTCAGTAATCCAATCAGCAAACCATAATTATAAATCATTTGATAATATGTTATTAGTATCTAATAATGTTTTCAAGGTAAAAGATATTTTCATTACTCCTGGTGTATTTGGCCATGACTTAGCTAAAATCTGGTTAAACTCATTGTGTACCTGGAATGAGGAAGGAGCAAACTGGCAGGAAATATTAGCTAACTTTGTTGCTAATTATCTGTGGCTAGAAAAGAATAAGTCTGCTGATGCTTACTTATGGAGGAAAGATGCTCTTGAGGATATTTCTTCTATGCCTAAGGAAGAATTAACATCCTTACATGATTTTTCATTCCCAAGTGATAAATACAAGGCTGTTAATGGATTTAAAGCTGGTAGTATGTTACTTTACTATGTATATAATAAGGCTGGTGAAGATGTCTTTTTTTCAAGTATTAAATCAATTTTATCCAGTCATAAGACTTTATCTGGTTATGATTTTTTTACAGAGTTAAGTAATAAGACACAAGTTCCTGAAATATTAAGCATGATTGAAGCATTAGAACCTGCAAAAGTGTATATAAGAAATGCTGAGGTTAATTCAGGAAAAACTACTTTCAAAATCATATCTTCTCTGGGTGATAAGAGTGATTTTAATCTAGATATCAGACTTTCAAATGATAAGAATTTTGTTAGAACATCTTATAAAATCAATAAAGAGGAGACTCAGTTAGAGTTTAATTTTGATGCAGATGTGATAGAATTGGATCCAGAATATAAGCTTTACAGGTATTTAGATAAAAGTGAGCATATCTTCAATTTAAAAAGAACTTTTTTAGAAAAACCAATTCTCTTAGTTCCTACAGATAATGAACTATTCTCTGAAATCTATAATATCGGAAATACTCTCAAAAGCAATGGTGTTATGATGGACATGATGCCTTTATCAAGTATGAATGAAATATCTTGGAAAGATAGATCTATTTTATTTATTGGAGAGTTTTATAGAAATCCAGTTTTTAATGAAATTGAGCCCTATCTTCCTCCAGATTTTGAATTTGGCAAGAATAAGTTCTCTTACCAAGGTAAAAGTTATGATAATGACAAATACTCTCTGATAATCAATACTCAGAACCCTTTTAACATAAGCAAATCAGTTTCAATGTGGCTATGGAATGGAGATAAATCAATAGACAATATTCAAGCTATATTTGATTACACTAGTCCTTCCTGGGTAATACTTGAATATGACGGGAATAAATTTAAAGAAATAGACAAAGGGAATCTTATAGATGAAGTTCTATTTCCTACAAAAGTTAATTTAAAGGTTAGAGGTCGTAGATAATGCAAGAAAATAATTATAAGCCTTTTATTGAGTTTTCACCAGAAGTTAAACAAGCACTAAGAGATAATAAAGCAATCTTAGTTTTAGAATCTACCATAATTACACATGGTATGCCATTTCCCCAGAATTTAGAAACTGCTGAAATGCTGGAAAACTTATGTAGAGAAAATGATGTTGTTCCTGCAACTATTGCAATTATTAATGGTAAAATTCAAATCGGATTGAGTCAGGAGAATTTAACCTCTTTAAGCAAGCTAACTTCTAATCTTGAGAAGGTCTCAGTACGTGATATTAGTTATTGTTTAGCCTTTAACAAGACTGGCGGAACAACTGTTGCCGCGACTTCTTATCTTGCAAGTCTTGCTGGTTTAGAAGTATTCGCTACTGGAGGAATAGGGGGAGTTCATCGTGGGGTGGAGCACACTTGGGATATCTCTGCAGACTTAATATCCTTAAAAGAAAATCCTGTTATTGTCGTTTCTGCTGGAGCAAAAGCAATTTTGGACATTCCTAAAACATTAGAAGTTTTAGATTCTTACTCTGTACCAGTTTTTGCATATAGAACAGATGATTTTCCGGCTTTTTACAGCTCAAAAAGTGGTAATAAAGTTAGAAAAATAGATGAGGCAAAAGACATAGCTTTGATGTGGAAAAAGCATAAAGAAATTAATCTATCTTCAGGTTTCTTAGTAGGAAATCCTATTGATAGTCAATATGAAATACCTTCTGAAGATATAGAAAATGAAATAGCAAAAGCTCTAGATGAAGTTGAAAAGCTAAAAATAAGAAGTAAAGATGTCACTCCTTATCTTTTACAACGATTATATGAACTTACAAAGGGAGATTCTTTAAAGACTAATATTGAATTAGTAAAAAATAATGTAAAATTAGCCTGCCAAATTGCTAAAGAGTTGAAAAGAATATGAGAATAGCCCTATATGTTACTTCTCATGGCTTTGGACATGCTAGCAGGGTTTCAGCCCTCAGTCAAGAATTAATTAAACTAGGCTGTGATTGTTATATTGTTACTGATAGACCCAAGTTTCTCTTCCCTAAGGAAACATCATTCTGTCATATTTTCTCAAGAGCAACTGATACGGGTATGATTCAGGATACTTGGAAAGTACCCTCTGTGAAAAAAACTTTTACTGAACTAAGAAATCTTTGGCAGAACAAAGAATCTATTATCCAAAGAGAAAGCTCTTTCTTAAAAGAGAAAGCGATAGACTTAGTAATTGTTGATATTCCTTTTCTTCCAATTGAAGCAGCAAAAAGACTTGATATTCCAGTTTTCGCTATAACAAATTTTGATTGGTATTTCAATTATGTGAAATTGACTGATAATAACACTGACCCTGAAATCCTAAGTATTATTGAAGAAATTAAACAAATCTATAGTAAGTGTGATGAATCTTACATTCTTCCATTCTCGAATAAAGATAGTGTTGAGGCTCTTCCAAGACAAAAGAAATGTGGTAATTTAGCCAAATCAAGTATTTCTCAAAGAGATAAGGTATGTCAGCAGTTTGATATTGACCCTAACAAGAAATTAGCTTTAATTACTTTTGGTGGTATAATGTCAGATATTTCTTACTTCTCTAATCTAACTAATAATAAAGATTATGTATTTCTGACAAATTCTCCTATTGGCAAAGCAGATAATATTGTTCTTTTACCTCGTGACTATGATTATTCTTTACTTATTTCTTCTTGCGATGTAGTGATTACAAAAGTTGGTTATAGTACCTTGGCTGAAACATGTGCAGTCGGTACTTACTTATGCTATGCAACAAGGGATAATTTCCCTGAAGATGTTCCCTTAGTTGAAGAACTAAAACACTATCCTAATAGCCAACATTTCAAATTATTAGATAATAAAATAGAGATTGATTTACCTAAAGGTCAAATAAATAAGGAAATCATCCCGAGATTTACTCTTCATAATAGAGAAATCGCTTTAGAAATTATTAGCTCTTTTATCAAATTTAAATACGACCATCTTGGGGCAGTTATTGATTTTGGGACAAACAATTCAACACTTCTGATTTATTCTCAGGCAGAGAAACAAGCTCAGATTGCCTATTATGATATTAGAATTACAGGAATTGGTATGAATATCAATAATGGTATTCTTAATACAAAATCTATTGATAAGGCCTTTAAAGAACTAGCAATTCAACTTGAATTATGCAAAAAACTTAATCTTATACCTCATATATTAGTCACAAATATTGGTAGAATATCATCAAATTTTCATACTTTTGAAGATCTCATAAACAGAAAGTACAAAGTAATTTGGGAGGTTATCTCTCCAGAAAGAGAAGCTAAATTAGGTGTGGTTTCATCATTGAATAGTGAAAATATAGAATGCGACTTTTATAACATTGATATTGGTGGCTCAAGTACTGAAATATCTTTGATAAGAAAGGGGAGAATTGAAAACTTAATTAGTTTACCCATAGGAATCCTGCTTTATTACCAGAAGTTTGAGAAAACCAGACTTAACTTTGAACAAATATCAGAGTTAATTCAACAAGAGATAGAAGAAATGATAGATGACAAAGATTTTCCTTTGAAAAAAGGTTCTTGTATGTATGGGATTGGAAAGGTCTTCCAAAATCTTGCATGTATTTATGAAGGTAAAGACCACTATCAACATTTTTATAATTTAAAACACTTTGATTTACAGGATTTTATGTTTGCTTTACATGATATGATAAATCATAAATCAAAATATAATTATCATGACTATAATGGTAAGAAACTTAATGATACTATATTTTACATATCATTAGCAATCTTACAAGCTTTAAACAATGTCTTACACACAGATAAACTAGTTGTTAACCCTTTAGGTTTAGAGTTTGGATATTTAATAGAAAAAGGAGAATAATATGAAATATGATTTCGATAAGATATATAATAGAAAGTCTTCTGGTTGCTTCAAGTATGATGCTATGCAAGCAGTTTATGGTAGAGATGATCTGCTAGCTCTTTGGGTAGCTGACATGGATTTTGCAGTTGCACCAGAAATACTAGCTAAAATCCAAGAAAGACTTCAACATCCAATATTTGGATATAATTTTAAAAAAGCTGATCATTTTGATGGCTTTATTAATTATGTTGAAAAACACCATGCTTGGAAGGTAAAATTTGATTGGTTACAGATGAGTCCTGGTATTGTTCCAGCTATAAACTTCATGGTAAAGATTTTCACAAGTCCTGGAGATTTTATAACAATCCAACAACCAGTTTATGCTCCTTTTGGTCAAGCAGTCCAAGCACATAATCGTGATTTATTAGTGAACAACTTAATTGAAAATGATGGCGATTATACTATTGATTTTGATGATTTAGAGGAAAAACTAGAAAGAAGTAAAGTTTTTATTTTCTGTTCTCCTCACAACCCTGTCGGAAGAGTTTGGACAAGACAAGAGTTACTTAAAATAGGAAATTTATGTAAGAAGCATAATGTACTTATTTTCTCAGATGAGATCCATAATGATTTGATTTATCCAGAAGCTAAACATATACCAATCGCTTCATTAGAAGATTTTTCTGATTTTGCTATTACTATGATGTCTCCAGCTAAAAGCTTCAATATAGCCGGACTTCAATCATCTGTAATAATTGCTCCAAATATTAATCTGTTTGATAGGATTAGAAAATACTTGTTTGATATTCATGTTTATGGTTCCAATGCAATCGGAACAATTGCCTTTAAATCTGCCTATGAAGATGGGGAAGAGTGGCTTAAAGAGCTCTTGCTTTACCTTCAAGGAAACCGTGATTATATTTATGATAGAATAAAGGGAATGCCCAAGGTTAAAATGAAAAAAGCTCAAGCTACCTACTTAGCTTGGATTGATTTCAGAGAAACTGGTCTGACTGATGAAGAGTTGGCAGATTTTTGTAAGAACAAAGCTCTCTTAGCCCTAAATGCCGGAAACTCATTTGGTCAAGCAGGTTCTGGCTTTATGAGACTTAACTTTGCCTGTCCAAGACAGATAATAGTCCAAGCTATGGATAATCTTGAAAAAGCTCTTAAGGATTTATAAGATGAATATCAAAGATAAAATCATTGAATATTATGATATTAGTAGTTATAGTAAAGAGGAAGCTCTTGAAGTATTTTATGAATTTATAAATCTTCTAAATAGCGGACAAATTAGAGCTGCTGAAAAATCTGATGGAGAATGGCTTGTTAATGAATGGGTCAAAAAAGGGATATTACTTGGTTTTAGATTAGGTGAAATAATTGATATGCCTTATTCTGATAAGAAGAATTTTACAGATAAATCTACTTATCCTGAGAAATACTTGAATGCAAGTTCTGGTATAAGATTAGTTCCAGGAGGTTCTTCAATAAGAACAGGGTCCTATGTTGCCAAAGGTGTTACTATAATGCCACCAGCCTACATTAATGTGGGTGCTTATGTAGATGAGGCTTCCATGGTTGATTCACATGCTTTAGTTGGTTCTTGTGCTCAAATAGGAAAAGGTGTTCACCTTTCAGCAGGAGCCATGATTGGAGGTGTTCTAGAACCCATTAATGCTAATCCTGTAATTGTTGAAGATAATGCCTTTATCGGAGGTAATACTGGTTTGTATGAAGGGGTAATAGTTAAGAGTAAAGCCATAATAGCTCCTGGCACAATCATTACTAAAGGTACACCTATCTTTGATGCCACCCTAAACAAATTTTTAGACTTCAAGGCTAGTCCCATTATTCCAGAAAACGCTGTTGTTGTTCCTGGTTCTAGACCTCTCAAGACTAATCCGGAAATTCATTTGTATTGTCCAGTAATTGTTAAATATAGAAATGATAAATCTTCTGCTTCTGTAGAGCTTGAATCACTCCTAAGGTAAAATAATCTAATGAAGAAATCTCTTATTCGACAGATTTTCGATGCTGCACCTAAAGACTCAATTAACTTAGGACTTGGGGAATTACAGTTTCCTATGCCTGAATATCTTCACAGTGAAGCAGTAAAGATTCTTTTCAATGAAAAGCTGTCTTATACTCCAAATGCAGGATTGATTGATTCTCGAAAAGCTGTTTCTAGTCAATACCCTAACGCTACTTATCAACAAGTAGTTTTAACAAATGGAGCTCAAGAAGCTCTTTATGCCAGTATCAAGACTATCATTAAAGCAGGTGATGAAATACTGCTTCCCCAACCGGGATTCTCTGCCTATAAAACTATCGTTGATATGGTTGGTGGTGTAGCTAAATATTATACTCTTGATGAAAGACATAATTTTGCTCTTGATAATGATTCTTTATATTCTCAGATAAGCCCTAAAACAAAAGCAATTTTAATTAATACACCAGGTAATCCAACTTCAACCTGTCTATCAGCTAATGAATTAAATACTATTGCTAATTGTTGTAAAATGCATAATCTTTATCTAATTTCTGATGAGATTTATAGAAGTCTCTATCTAGAAAAATTACCAGATTCTGCTCATTCTTTTTATGAAAAGACTCTTGTTATATCAGGTTTATCTAAATCACATTGTATGACAGGCTGGAGATTAGGCTGGGTGCTTGCTCCCCAAGAATTAGCTCAAGAGATAACAGTAACTCACCAGTATTTAACAACCTGTGCTAATTATCTTAGCCAGAGATTGTGCCAATATGCCTTCAATGACCAAGCAGACTTATATCAACGCCAACTAAGAGCTCAATTACGTCTTAACTATCGTTTGCTTTGTGACATTATGTCCAATATTTATATAAGTAAAACCCAGGCAGCTCCTTATATATTTATCAATATCCTGAAAGATGGATATGATTTTGCTATGAAGATGCTGGAATATAAAGTCATTGTTATACCAGGGCAAGCTTTTTCTCAAAAGCTAACAAATTGGATAAGAATTTCTTATGCTTTACCACAAGAACAATTAATAATTGGAGCAGAACTGCTTAAAAAATATTTGTAATTAGTGAATAATACTTTGATTTTAAGTTGCTTGATTGTTACTTACTCTATTTTTCATTGGGAATTATAAGAGTGAGTAACAATCAAGGAAGGGTATGGAGTGGATGCATCCCTGCATCCATATTAATCTGGTGGCAGGATGCCACCAGTCCATAAGCATCCCTGCTTCCACATCTTTTCTGGTGGCAAGGATGCCACCAGTCCATAAGCAACCTTGCATCCACAATACTCTGAGACAAAGAAAAGGTATGGAGTGGATGCATCCCTGCATCCACATCTTTCTGATGGCAGGATGCCATCAGTCCATAAGCATCCCTGCTTCCACATCTTATCTGGTGGCAAGGATGCCATCAGTCCATAAGCATCCCTGCTTCCACATCTTTCGGGTAGCAAGGATGCCACCAGTCCATAAACAAAAAAAACAGGTAGCAAAGCTACCTGTTGTAATATATATGGTTAAATTACTTCATTAACATTACTTTTCTAATCTTAGATTTTTGTCCTTGTGCATCTAATTTCATAAAGTAAATACCGGAAGCGGTTTGTTTACCATCAGAGTTTTTACCATTCCATACAAATGATTTTCTACCTACTTCTAAGACATCATTGCAAAGTGTTTTAACTTTTTGTCCTCTTAAGTTGTAGACTGATAGGTTAACCTTACCTTCTTTCTTAAGGTCAAATGAAATAGTAGTTTCAGGATTGAATGGATTTGGATAAACATTAAAGACAGAAGTAACAGGTTCAATATCACCATTCTCGTTATCAAGAGGATTATAAGCAACTTTTAATGTTAACAGATGTTCTCCAATTTCAGTAGGTGTAAATTCAAAATCATGGTCAAAATCAAAGTAATGCATATTGTCATTGAACTCAATTGCAGTATAAAGTGTTCCAATTGGGAAATCTTCAGATTGGAAGCTAAGGGTAATTGGATCAAGGCTTCTGGCATTAACAATGAAAGACCAGTCTTTGATTTCATCTGTAACTACAGGAGCTTTGATGCTTTGGTGAAGTTTAAGATCTCTTTCTTGTCTATTATGATATGTATCACTAGGGTAATGATGATAAATATCAACACCATCGTATGGTTTATTAGGAGCTTTTGGTAAGTCATAATTAGCATCTAAAACTTCAGTAGCTAGATTTGCTGTTCCAATAATTATATTATCTTTATCGCCATTAGCTGAAGCAATAATTTTAGCTGACCAATTTACAGGTAAACTCTCAAGTCCATAATGGTGTCTGTAAGGAGTATAAGTTAATGTTATGTAATTAAATTCTCCAAGAGCACTATGTAAGAAGAATCCTTCCATAGCAGGAACTGTAGTTGTGAGCTTATAGCCATTTTCATCATGAGTATAAATAGCTCTTGAAACATAGCCATAAGTAATCATTTCGCCAATAGTATAATCAACACCATCAATATTAAAGATTAGTGAAGACAAGTCTATTTCTGTTGGATAAGGATTTCCTAGAAGATTCCAACCTTGGTGAATTTCCACGGTAACTTCTTCATTATAGATATCACCACTATATGTTGTTTGATTAGCTTGAGGAAGATTAGCCCAATAACCAGAACCAAAGTTATAAAATAGGGTTGGTTCATAGACTTGGGTTGGCATGTGAGCAACTAATGAGGTTCCTGTACCAAAAATTTCATTTGCTGAAGGAGCATCTGCTTCCCATACATGTGATACCATTTGCCAGCCTGCATCAAACTCATAAGGCATTTCTTGAGGTAATATACCAAGATTCCAGGATGATTCAAAACGTCTTACTTCACCATCATTAGCAAAAGCAGTAATAACAAGTTTTGCGTCTTCAATTCTAGTTCCAAAAGGAACTACCCATGGGAAGAAATAGGTATTTGAAGCTACATTATCTTCAATGTTTAAGGAATCAGTAGCAGAAATCAAATCTAATCTATAATGGTCAAGCATTTCATTATTATCATAAGACCATTGGAAGTTAATTATATCATTTGGGTGATAAATTTCTTCAGCTGGTGCACTAGCCATTATAAGAGTAGGATTAATGTTACCATAGTAAAGAGTGAATGTTTTAAAACTAGAGTTAGATACTGTGAAATATAATGGGGCTTGAGTCAAATCTACATAGTTGTTATTTGATTCTTTTAGCCATACTTTTCTAGAGAATCTATCTTGAGCAAAATCATCTAAAGTAATCTTTAACTGTTGATTATAAAGACTTGATTTAACTTGTAATTTATATGTTTTGTAGTCTTGATTTAAGTCAATATTACCATAAATATTCTTTTCTAAATATCTTTGGTTACTTTGGTAATATTGTTCGTAGAAAGCAGCTAGAACATAGCTTCCAGAACCAGAAGTAGAAGTTGTAACATCATATTTACTTTCATAACCATCACTTGCTTCTTCATTAATGCCAAATATTACAGCATCAGATACTGTACCATCATCACTTGAAGCTATTAAAGTAATGAAATCAGAGAAATGAGCACTAACGATATCATCATGTAGATAGCTTGCTCCAGCTTGATTGAATATTTGAAGTTTGTATTCATAATAATGGTCATATTCGGCAGTGTCATCTTGCCATGTGTAAGTATTTAAAGAAGCAGAATTATTAGCTAAAATATTTCCTGATACAATATCCCAATCCTGGTCTCCAACTTCTCGTCTTAAGACTTTATAAAGTGACAGATTAGATTCATACATGGTTTTCCATTCTACTTCAATATATGGATCATCTGCTGTTGTAGTGATACTAATAACTTTAAATGGAGTAGTATAGGCAGTTATTTCTTCATGAACCTCTGAATAGTTTCCAGAATAATCTTTAGCTCTAATTTGGAAATAATAATCTGTGTCAGGAGTAAGACCAGTTACATTAATTTGATTAGTCTTTTGATCAGCTAAATCACTATTATTATTTCTATCGAAGATACTATAATTAAGACCTGTGATAGGTTCAGTTGAATAAAGAATCTGATAAGTCTCAAAGTTATGATCTGAGATAGGTTCCCAAGATAATAAAATATCATTATAATTTCCTGCAAGCATAGTAAAGTTTTCAGGCATTGCAGGAGCAGGTGAATCATTATCAATACCAATGAAAGTATCAATATTTTCAGCAATTCTATCTATCCAATAGGTATAGAAGTTTTCAGTCATAAGATAGATATTTTCAGGGATAAATTTTGCAAGTGTAGGGTCATAACCATAGAACCACCAGTAGTTAGCTTCTGTTTGATCATAGACTTCTGGAAGTTCATCAATTTCAATGTGGAAGAAAGGATCAACTACATCATTATCAGTAGTACCTGAAAGTGTATATTCCATTTGCTTATTTTGACTATAACCTGGTAAATCAATATAAGTATTTATAGGAGTTTCAGGATTGTTGTCATAGTATAATTCATGAACTGTGTTATGAATACCATAATATTCATTTCTATCAACTTCTCTGTGAATACCAAAAGTATTAGCAGGGAAGATAATCTCATCAGACCAATGCAATAAGTCTTGTCCACTATTTGATTGATCAAAAATTGGTAAATTAACATTTGGTCGAGAATTACCAGCAGATATTTGTGTGTTAGAATAGCCGGTGTGACGGTCATTCCAGTCATAGCTATGCATTTGAGCAGAAAACTCTAATCTACCATAAGTGTCGCGAATATAATCAGCGAAAGCTTGGTAACTTTTGTTATAAGGGTGGTTAGCATTTCTTGTTGGATCGCTAATTGATTTAGAATTATAGTATGGATTAACATTTGTCCATTTAACTTCTCTTCCAGCACCTGATACTAATAAAAAAGCTGAATCCCATTTTGTAAAGGTATGGTAACCAAGAACAATTGTAGGATAATCATCAGTAGGATGAGGAACAGTTACTATGATAGGGTTTGTTGCTTCAGGATTAAAAATATATAATCCCCAACCATATTCAAATGAACCAGTAACGTCATCATCTGGGTCTGAATCAATATTATTGTCAGTATCGTCATTTAATACTTCTCTTAACATATAGTAAGTTCTATCATAATCGGTATCATTAAATTGTACTAGATGATAAGGGAAATTATTTGAAGTTAGATAAGCTTCAACACCATCCCAATCTTGATCTACAAAGGCTTGAGAAATTTGTTGCCAAGCACTTAGGTGGGTTGCTGTAGGGGTTAAAAAGTCACCAAAACCATTTGTTTGAGGGTCAAATGGGGCATAATAGTTGTAATTTGGAGATGCAATACCTTCTGCAACATGAGAAACGAAGTTATCATACTCAAGTTCAGGTTCTTGCCCATAAAGAAACTCACGTAAACTTCCAGTTTCAACAACAAGTGCATTAACTGAAATGAAACAAGTTAAAACAAAAAACATTAAAAATAGTTTTTTCATTTAAGCCATCCTGTTTAGTTTAATTTATCTATATTTATTTATAATATTTGTCTATTAAAATTTATGCAAAATATATTCCATATATAGTATTAAGTAAAATTGCTAATAAACCATAAGGAAACTTAACATTTAAATCTACAAAGATGTCGCTCCTCTGGAGCTTTTAGGGTTTGCTTAACATTTAAATCTACAAAATGTCGCTTCTCTGGAGCTGCAAGAAGAGTGAAATTGTTCTAGGATCCACTCTACTTGAGAGAGCCAGATATTTAGTATTTGTCATATAATAATGGTAATTACTTTCTTAACTTTTCCAATAATCTTGAGCAAAGTAATTAATCCCCAAGTAATGGTTGAGATTTTCTTTAAGAAAAGACATGTTACCTTGTCAGTGAAAGTAGTATTGTTGTAGAGCTGAAATACTATTTAATTATATCAATTTCGAGAAAAAGTAAGATTTTTAAAAAGATAGTTGACTAATCTGAGACTTTTATAAAAATAATTCTTAAAGAGTAAATAATAGGATAAATATATATAATGCACATGCCAATATTAATTTAAAGGCATAAGTATCTTGTTTATATTCAAGTAAATAGATGTATTTTTGTCCTAGATTAAGATTAACAAAGAAAAGATGAATTTCAATGAAAAATATATATTATTGGAGGAAAAATGTCGCAAATAGCTAATTACGACAACCAAATGTACAGAGAGTTGAAAGAGATTATTTCTGAAAAGAAAAAACTCAGAAACCCTTTGATTGAAGTATTGAGGGAAGCTCAAGCCATTTTTGGTTACTTACCAATAGAGGTTCAACAGTTCATTTCTATGGAACTTGATGTACCTTTAAACAAGATTTATGGTGTAGTAACTTTCTACAACTTTTTCTCTATGAAACCAAGAGGAAAATATGTTATTAATGTTTGTACAGGAACTGCCTGCTATGTTAAAGGTGCTCCAAGAATCATTCAAATGATTGGTGAAGAACTTAATATTGAAATGGGTGAAACAACTGCTGATGGTAACTTTACTTTAAGTGCTGTAAGATGTGTTGGAGCATGTTCACTAGCTCCTGTTTTTGTAATTGGTGAAGAAACTTATGGAAGAATCGAAACCAAAGCACAAGTTGTGGAAATTCTTAACCAATATCGTTAATTAATATGCAAGATTTATCACTACATCTATTAGATATTATTGAAAATTCAGCTAGAGCTGGGGCTTCTTTAATACAGATATATATAGATGCTAATGAGAAGAGTGATATTTTGAAATTTAGAATAATAGATAATGGAAGTGGGATGGATGAAGAAACTCTCAAGAATGCTTTAAATCCTTTCTATACTTCAAAAGCTTCACGTGAAAAGAAAGTAGGACTAGGTATTCCTCTTTTTATGCAGAATGCAGAATTATGTGAAGGTCAATTTGATGTAAAGAGTAAACTAGGACAAGGTACTGAACTTGAAGCTTCATTTAAAAAGAGTCATATTGACAGAATGCCAGTTGGAAGTTTGGCAGATACCATTATCGGTTCCTTGATAGGACATTCGGAAACAGACTTTTACTTGAAAATTACTCATAATACGCTGGAAGAAAAGTTTGAATATGAGTTTGATACAAGATTGATTAAAGAGGAGTTGGGAGACATTCCTTTGACTTATCCGGACGTTATTCAATTTATCACAGAAGATGTAAATAATGGAATTAAAAATACAAAAATGGGAGAAATCTGATGAAAACATTAGCTGACCTCAGAAAAATACGCGAGAAAGCTCAGCAAGATATGAAATTAAGAAATGCTGGTTCAAGAATAAAAATCGTTGTTGGAATGGGAACTTCTGGTATTGCAATGGGTGCCCGTGAAGTGATGAAAACTTTCTTAGATGAAATAGCTACAAGAAAAATTGTAGATGTAGTAGTAACTCAAACAGGAGAAAAAGGTCTTTCTTCCATGGAACCTGTAGTTGATGTTATTGAAGAAGGTAAAGAGACTATTACTTATGGAAATATGAATTCTGAAAAAGCAAAAAAGGTTATTTCAGAACATATAGTTAACGGCCAACCTGTAAACGATTATATTATAAGTAGAGACTAACGAGGTAGAGATGAAAAGAATTGATTTACTAATCTGTTGTGGTTCAGGATGTGTATCAGCTGGATCATTGAAAATTAAAAATAAATTTATTGAATTATTAGAAAAAAATGACTTACGTTCTGAAGTAAACATTATTGAAACTGGTTGTATGGGCCCTTGTGATTTCGGTCCTGTTATGATGGTGTATCCTGAAGGGGTTTTCTATCAAAAAGTTACTGTTGATGATGTTGAAGAAATTGTTACTGAACATTTCTTAAAAGGAAGACCTGTACAACGTCTTATGGTAAGCGAAGACCAACAATTAAAAGCTACAAAAAAAGAAATTCCTTTCTATCAAAAACAAGTTAAGGTAGCTTTAGAAAATTGTGGACACATTGACCCAGAATCAATGGATGAATACATTGCAACTGGTGGCTTTGAAGCTATAGGTAAAGTATTATCTGAAATGAACCAACAAGAGACTATTGATGTTGTTAAAGAATCAGGTCTTAGAGGACGTGGTGGCGGAGGTTTCCCTACTGGTCTTAAATGGCAATTTGGTTTAAACAATCATGCAGACCAAAAATACATAATCTGTAATGCTGATGAAGGTGACCCTGGTGCATTCATGGATAGATCTCTTCTAGAAGGTGACCCTTATAGAGTTATCGAAGGTATGATGATAGCAGGTTATGCTATTGGTGCTACAAAAGGTTACTTCTATATTAGAGCTGAATATCCACTTGCTATTAAACGTATCAATTTGGCAATGGAAGAAATGAGAAAAGTTGGTCTTTTAGGTGAAAATATCTTTGAAAGTGGCTTTGACTTTGATGCTGAAGTTAGAACTGGTGCTGGTGCTTTTGTTTGTGGTGAAGAAACTGCTCTTATCCATTCAATCGAAGGTATGAGAGGACAACCAACTCCTAAACCACCATTCCCAGCTGAAAAAGGTTTATGGGAAAAACCAACAGTAGTTAATAATGTTGAAACATTAGCTAACTTAACATCAATCTACACTAAAGGTGCTGAATGGTTTGCATCAATGGGTGTTGGAAAATCAAAAGGAACCAAAGTTTTTGCTTTAACTGGTGATGTAAAAAACACTGGTTTGGTAGAAGTACCAATGGGTATTACTCTTAGAGATTTAATTTTTGAAGTTGGTGGTGGTATCACTAATGGTAGAAAATTTAAAGCTGTTCAGCTTGGTGGACCTTCAGGTGGATGTCTTACTGAAAAAGATTTAGATACTCCAATTACCTACGAATCACTCCTTGAAAAAGGAGCAATGATGGGTTCTGGTGGTGTTATTGTTATGAATGATTCTAACTGTATGGTAAATGTTGCTAAATTCTTCTTAGACTTCTCTGTTGAAGAATCATGTGGTAAATGTTTCCCATGTCGTTTAGGTCTTAAACAAATGTATGGTATAATGGAAAATATTACAAGTGGAAAAGGTAAAGAAGGTGATATTGAGGAACTTATCAGATTAGGTAATGATATTAAAAAATCTTCTTTATGTGGACTTGGTCAAACAGCTCCAAATCCTGTTCTAAGTACAATCAGATATTTCAGAGAAGAATATGATGCTCATATTAAAGACAAGTCTTGTCCTGCTAAAGTATGTACTTCTCTTATTCATTTTGATATTGATAAAGAAAAATGTATTGGTTGTTCACTATGTGCTAGAAAATGCCCTGTTAATTGTATTACAGGTAGCAGAGAAGACAAATATACTATCCATCAATTAGATTGTGTTAAATGTGGAAACTGTGCAGATGTTTGTCCAGTTCATGCAGTGAATATCATTCCTGGTATGCACTATGAAACACTTAATGCTATCCAAGAAAAGAAAAAAGATATCTATTAATATAGAATAACGGGAGGATGGATCTGGTGGTTCAGTCGGTCTTCAAAACCGATAAGAGGCGGATAAAACCGTCTTTGGCAGGTTCGATTCCTGCCCTCTCAGCCAAATTTGAGTCGGAGAAATCCGACTCATCTTTTAAATATAAAGGATTTATTCAATGAAAGATTTTTCTGTAATTCCTTCTATTAATAACCTACTAGATAATAATGACTTGAAGTATCTAATCTCTCAGATTGGAAGAGATAAAGCTAAAGAATTGATGGTTAATTCAATTTCTAATATTAGAAAGCAGATTAAAGCAGGTACGATTCTTGAGAAAGAGCAAGTTATGGAAATGATTAAAAGTGATTTACAGAAATATAAACCCCTGGAGTTAAAGGCTGTTATCAACTGTACTGGAACTATTCTTCATACAAATTTAGGCAGAGCTGTTCTTAGTAAGAAAGTAATGGACCAAGTTTCTGAACTGCTAACTAATTATGTAAATGTAGAGTTTGACCTAAGAACTGGCAGAAGGGGAAAGAGGGGAGACTACATAAATCAACTCTTATGTAATCTTACAAATGCAGAAGCAGGACTTGTGGTTAATAATAATGCTTCAGCTACCTTTCTCATACTTAATGAGTTCTCGAAAAATACAGATGTTTTAGTCTCTCGGGGAGAATTAGTCGAGATTGGTGGTTCTTTTAGAGTACCTGATATTATGTCTCTGAGTGGTGCAAATCTTAAAGAAGTCGGTACGACTAACAAAACAAAACTTTCTGATTATCAAGCTGCTATTGATGATAACACTTCTATGATTATGAAGGTCCATCAATCTAATTTCCAAATAGTTGGTTTTACCCATGAAACAGCAATAGACCAACTTATTGAGCTTGCAAAGAAAACTTCTTTATTATCATATTATGATTTAGGGTCTGGTTTGATTTCGAGAAAAGAAGATATTTCCATAAAATGGGACCACACTGTAAGAGAAATGATAGATTTAGATATAGATTTAGTTAGTTTTAGTGGAGATAAATTACTTGGTTCCACCCAAGCAGGGATAATTGTTGGTAAGAAGAAATATATTGATAGACTCAAGAAAAACCCCCTTTATAGAATATTAAGAGTAGGTAAGTTAACTGATGCAGTTCTTTATTATACTCTTAAGAATTATCTAAATTTTCAAAAAGATTTTCAAGAAATACCTTTCTTTAAAATCTTAAGTCAAGGTAATGATAGTCTTCTAAATAAAGCCAAGACATTAAGTTCCTTTTTAAACAATAAGATAAATCATAAAATTATAAAGTCTCTTGCAAGAACTGGAGGTGGTTCTATGCCAGGAGAAAGACTTGATTCTTTTGCCATAGAAATCAGCGAGACTGAACGCAATATTACACTTCTATATCTAGGTCTAATGGAAGCAGAAAAACCAATAGTCTCTTATCTTCAACAAGGTAAATTAATTCTTGATATAATAGCTGTTGAAGAGTCTGATATAGAATATATAGCAGAAGAAATTAACAACATCTTTAAGAAATTATGAAACATTTAATACTTGGAACTGCTGGTCATGTGGACCATGGTAAGACTTCTTTAATAAGAGCTTTAACAGGTTATGATTGTGATACCCATAAAGATGAGCAAGCCCGGGGAATAACAATACATTTAGGTTTCACTAATATAGCTTTAGATCAAGACCATCAAGTTGGTGTTATTGATGTTCCTGGTCATAAAGATTTTGTTAATACTATGATTTCTGGTGCTTCGGGTATAGACTTTGTTATGCTTGTGATTGCTGCTGATAGTGGTATTATGCCTCAGACAATTGAACACTTGAAAATTATGCAATTATTGAACATTAAGTCAGGTTTCATTGCCTTAACAAAAACTGATTTGGTAGATGAGGAACTCTTGGAATTAGCTATAGCTGAAATTCAGGAATTTATTCAAGGTAGTTTTCTAGAGGATTGCAATATAATAAATGTTTCCAATAAAACAGGTCAAGGTCTTGATGAGATTAGACAAGAGATTATACATCAAATTGATACTACTGATGAAAGAGACTTAGGGCTTATTTTTAGGATGTATATTGATAGAATTTTTATTTCAGAAGGGCATGGGACTATAATTAATGGTTCTGTTTTGAGTGGTCAACTAGGCAAAGAAGATAAATTAACCCTATTACCTCTTAGAAAAAAGCTTAGAATTAGAAGTATGCAGAAATTCTATCAAGAAGTAGATGAATTGAAAGCTGGGGATAGAGCTTCTCTAAATGTTGTAGGTCTTAAGAAGAGTGAGTTTAAACAGGGTATGTTAATAACAAATTATGAGAAGGATGCTTCTAATCAGCTTGACTGTCTTTTTAATAATTTTTCTCCTAATAAAATTAAATTATGGACTACTGTAATATTTCTTTCGGGAACTTTCAAAAGCAAGGCTAAGGTACATTTAATTGATTGTGATGAACTAGATTCTGGGAAGAATGCGATTGTTCAGATTACTCTTGATAAAGCCGGCTTCTTCTATTATAATGACAAGTATATACTTAGAGATTCATCAAATAATCTTACTATTGGTGGTGGAAAAATAATCGATGCTAATCCTTTGAATCACCGTAAAAGGCCTCAGAAATTAATAGATGACTTAAAAAAACTTTCTCAAGATAATTTAGCTTATGTGCTTCTGCATGAAATAGAAAAAAGTATTGATATTATTGATAGTGAAGAACTAAGTTATAGGTTAAACATCAAACAAGAACAAGTTAAACTATTAGCAAAATCATTATCAAGCAATATCTCATCTATAAAGCAAAAAGATAGAGAAATATATATTGTCTCACAACAACTTGAACAGATTAATAAAGAAATTTTAAGAATGATTAAGCATTTCCAGGTTAATAATTCTCTTTCTGACTTTGGTATGACAATTAATGATATCGCAAAATATCTTGTAGCAAGTAATCAAAAATTGAATAAAGCTTCAATAAAAGTAATTCTAGATGATATGATTTACAAGGGGAAAATTAAATGTGTCGAAGATACATATACTTTGGTAGATCACGATTCAAGTATTAATTCTGAATTGATTCAAAAAAGAGACAAAATATTGGCTTATGTCGATTCTTTTACTAAAAATATACCGGAAGAAGTTACAAAAGATTTCATTATTAAAAAGTTCTCTTTAAAAAATCAAGAATATAATTCTGTGATAAATTCACTTATCGAAAATAAACAGATACTATTTCATGAGAATAATTACATTTCAGTGAAAGATTTAAATCAAATACTGAAGGAGATGATTACCTCTTTTGATGACCAAGCTTTTAGAATAGCTGACTTTAGAGATTTATTAGGCAGCAATAGGAAAATTGCTCTTTACTATTTAGAGTTATTTGATAAATTAGGTATTACTCAGAGACAGGATGAAAAAAGAATAATAACTAAGAAAAATTTAATATGAGGTTTTAGATGTCATACATTGTGTTAGCTAGAAAATATAGACCCCAAACATTTGCAGACGTATATGCTCAAGATCATGTAACTAAGATATTAATCAATGCTCTAGAACAGGGAAGAATCGCCCACGCTTATTTGTTTACTGGACCAAGAGGGGTTGGTAAAACTTCTATGGCTAGAATCTTAGCTAAAAGTCTCAACTGCGAGGTTGGAGAAAAGGGGCATCCATGTAATACATGTTCAACTTGCATTGAGATTACAAACGGTACTTCTACTGATGTTGTGGAAATAGATGGTGCTTCTAACACTGGTGTCGATGATATTAGAGATTTGCAAAGAGATTTGCTTTATACAACTAATTCTGGGAAATATAAGATATATATAATTGATGAAGTTCACATGCTTTCAAAAAATGCTTTCAATGCACTTTTGAAAACTCTAGAAGAACCTCCTGAAAATGTTATTTTCATCTTTGCTACAACAGAACCTCATAAAGTGATTCCTACTATAATCTCCAGATGTCAAAGGTTTGATTTCAAGAGAATACCTATAGACTTAATCGTGAAAAACTTAAAGAATATCTGTGGTCAAGAGAATCTTAAGTATGAAGAAGAGGCACTCTTTCAAATTGCCAAAAAGGCAGACGGGGGGATGCGAGATGCCCTATCTTTAATGGACCAGGTAATCTCGACAGGTAATGAAGTTATCAGTGAAGCTATTGTCAGAGATGTTTTCGGAATCCTACCTTTTGAAATTTATGAGAATATATTATTAGCTATCAATTCAGGGAATGCAGCTCAAGTAATTAGAAATCTCCACTCTATAATAGAAATGGGGAATGATATTATAGAAATAGTTAATGGATTTCTAGATTACCTAAGACTCTGTTTATTAGCATATTATGAAGTTGATACTGGCGAAATCTCTAAAGCACAGTTAGAAGCTATTAAAAATCTAGTTACTAAATTTGATGATCAAGATTTATTATATATTATTTCAATACTCATGAAGACTAAAGTCGATATGAAAACAGGAGATAATCCGGCAATATTGTTTGAAATAGTCTTAATAAAACTCTCAAAACTTAAAGATTTAGTAAACATTGAAGAGGTTAATAATCCTATCAAGCCAATTATTATTCAAAATAATGGCATTCCCCAAAGCAGTGAAAACATAAGCATAGGACAAGTAAAAAAGAAAGACATAGATATTGCTAAAGTGGAAAATAAACTAAATAAGCCAATAGTTAGACCAAAAGAAGAAGTTGAAGTTTCAGTTAAAAAAGATGAGCTAACAAAAGAAAAGAATAATCTAAAAGAAAGATTTGAACAAGAATTTAGTAATAAGTCTTTTGAAACTAGCAAAGCACCAGTAGCTAAAAAGAAAGAAGGTCTTACCCCTTTAAAAGTAGAAACTAGTAACTTTGATCTTGAATTTGTTAATGAACACTGGGATAAATTCATCAAAGCAATAGCAAAAAAAGATTCTATGTTGGCAAGCATGCTTAATTTTGTAACAATTACTTCTGTATCAAATCGAAGTATTAGAATTAACACAGAGAAAAAGATGTCTGCTGAGATATTGCAAAAAAATAAAGAAAAACTAGCAAATTTATTAAAAGACTTTTTCCAAAGAGATTTGCTTATTGATATAGATTTCACCGATATAGAAGAAAAGAAGGAAAAAGAATTAACAATGGAGACAATTCAGAAAGAAGTTCCTGAATTAGCCAAGTTGATTAAAGATACTAATTCAAAGATTATTAATCGAATAGTAAGGAAAAAAGATTTTTAGATGATTTCAATTAGTTTCTTTGTCTTTTCAATTATTTATATTTTGTTAATGATATATCTAATCATTGGTCTTGTTAGGATTTCTTATAAATCAGGAAAAGGAAGTGATGATAAGAAATATATCTCTGTAATTATTGCAGCTAGAAATGAAGAAAACAATGTTCATGCACTCTTAGATTCTTTGGAAAATCAAACTTACCCCAAGGCGTATTTTGAAGTGATTATAGTTGATGATAGGTCTTATGATAACACTAACAAGATGATTTTAGACTATATGAAAACTTCTAAGCTGGATTTAAAACTCTTTCAACTTCCAGACAAGGGACGCAGAAATGGGAAAAAGTATGCCATAGCCAAAGGTATAGAACAATCAGGACATGATATTCTACTTTTTACTGATTCTGATTGTATTGCTAATCCAAATTGGATTGAATCTTTTGCTAATGCTTACGATGATGATACTGATTATGTTTTAGCTTATACTCATGTTCAGTTTAAAAAAAATAATTTACTAAATAGAATTAAGACCTTTGAAGCTATCTTGTATAGGGTGATAGCTGCTAGTGGTTTAGGTAATGAAACCCCCATGACAGCATCAGCTTCGAATATGTCTTACCGGAAATCCTGTTATCTTGAAGCAAATGGTTTTGGTAGATATAAGAATATAAAATCAGGTGATGATGACTTGCAGTTATTTAATCTGTGGGTACATTTGAGGAAGAAAAAGTATTTGTTTTCACCTCAGGCCTCTGTAATAACTATGGAAAAAGAATCCTTCTCTTCCCATGTTAATCTTGACACAAGAAGGGCATCAAAATTTAAGTATTTCCCATGGGCCTTGAAAACATTTAGTATAGCTGTATTCTTGTATTACATCTATTTCTTTGCCCTTCTGCTATCATTACCTTATTATCAGGAAATGTTACCAGTATTTTTAACTTTATTTGCAGTCAGGATATTAGTAGAATTAACAATGATGTCTTATTTTTGTATTAAAATAAGAAGAAAAAAATATATTATATACTATTTTATATTTACACTAGTATATGTACTTATTTTCATAATATTTTCTTTAAGAGGTGCTATTATGAAATATAAATGGAAAAATTAAGGAGTAAGATGAATCCTATTATTATTGGTATAGCCGGTGGAACCGGTTCTGGAAAAACTTGCGTTACTAATGCTATCCAAGAGAGTATTTCTGACCATATAACTGTTATACCTCAAGATGCATATTATAAGAATTTTACAGACTTAAATTTTGAACAAAGAAATGCAATAAACTATGACCACCCAAATGCTATAGACAGCGATTTATTGATAAATCATATAAGGGCCTTGAAAGATTCAGTTCCAGTTAATCAACCAATATATGATTTCAAAACTCATAGTCGTTCAGAAGAAACAGTCAAAGTTTATCCTAATTCTATCATCGTTATTGAGGGAATACTTATTTTTGAGAATGAAGAAATTAGGAAACTCTTAGATATTAAAATATATGTAGATACTGATTCAGATATCAGAATCTTAAGAAGAATTCAGAGAGATATGGCAGAGAGGGGAAGGTCATTAGATTCTATAATTCATAGATATAGAGCAATGGTACGTCCCATGCATATCAGATTTGTAGAACCAACTAAGAGATATGCTGATATTATAGTACCAGAGGGTGGACATAATCAAATAGCTATTGATATGATTACCTCTAGATTGAAACATATCTTAGTTGAAAGGAAAAAAATGTCCTATGAATAATTATATAGATCTACATATTCATACTACAGCCTCAGATGGAACTTATTCGCTAGAGGAAATCTTGGAAGGGTACTTTCAAAAGAATTTTCGAGCTATAGCTATCACAGATCATGATACAGTAGATGCTTTTGAAAATTTCACTAATGATTATTACAAGGGAATGCGGGTAATTAAAGGAACTGAGATATCTAGTAGATTTGCGGGAAGAGAAGTACATATTTTAGCTTATGATGTTGATTATAAGAATGTAGATTTAGTAAATTTATTGAATAGAATAAAAAATTCAAGAATTGAAAGGGCTAAAAAAATAATAAAAATTCTACAAGATAATGGTATAGAACTTACTTTTGATGAAGTTCATGCTTTAGTAGGTAATGAAAATATTGTTGGTAGACCTCATATAGCACAAGCCTTAGTAAATAAAGGGATTGTGAAATATCAGCAACAAGCTTTTGATAAATTTATTGGTGACCAAGGTTATGCTTATGTTGCTAAAATAGATATTTCCCCTGAAGAAGTAATTGAAGCAATTCATAAAGCTGGAGGCTTTGCAGTTTTAGCCCATCCTTATAAGTCAATCAATATTGAAGATATTCATTATTTTAACAAGGCTGGAATAGATGGAATTGAAACATATTACTATGATCATTCACCTTCTCAAATCAAAAGATTAGAAGCTATATGTCGTGATCTTAATCTTATATGTACTGGTGGAAGTGATTTTCATGGATATGGCAAGCGTGAAGATTTAGGTTCATATCAAGGTAATATCAAAATATTTGAGAGTATAAACCACTTATTAAAAGAAAAAATTGAGGTTAATAATGACTAAGAATAATTTAATTGATCCTGCTGAATTAATCAATATTAATGACAAAAAAGGCTTACCAAGAACTTATAAGTTTAGTTTAGCTACCCGTTTGACTATATTGACATTCGCTATTCTAGTATGTCTTTATGCTGTGTATTACCTTTTTACAAAGGTGGCTATTTCTCCTGATGCCACTATGATAGCTAAATTGATTCCAATCATAATCTTCTTTGCTGGCCTTAATACTATTATGCAAAATTTATTGAATATTCATACCTTAACATTAACTAAAGACTCCTTGATTGCTAAGTCTTTGCTAGGTGTTAAAAGAGAAATACCCTTTGAGGGCATTACAAAAATCAGTATAAGTAAGAGTAAAAAAAGATATGTTATCTTATCTTACATTGATAGTAAAAATAAAAAGCGACAGTATAATTTGATGCTAGTTTTTAAGAATATGATGGAGATACTAAATAGTATTGGCGAGTTAGCTATTAATGCAAAATATGATGAATTTATGTCAACAATTATCGTTTCCGCCAAAGCAAGTGATAAGAAAGAGGATAAGAAAACTAATGAAAAGTAATGTGATAATAATGGTTGCTATGGCTAAAAATAGAGTTATTGGCTTAAACAACCAGATGCCCTGGAATATTCCAGAGGAACTTGCCAAATTCAAAGAAATTACCCTTAATAATAACATTATCATGGGGATGAATACCTATAAATCAATTGGAAAACTATTACCAAATCGAAACAATTACATTTTTAGTCATGATAAAGACCTTAAAATACCTAATGCTACAATAATAAATGGTTTTGGCGAAATGATGTTTCATTTATTAGAAAAAAGTCAAGAGAACTTCTATGTTATTGGAGGGAGAACATTATTTGATTTGTATTTACCCCTAGCTGGAAAGATGATAATTAGTGAAATAGATAAAGAATTTGAAGGTGATACCTATTTTCCACAGGTTGATTTATCAAATTGGAAGCTTGTAAATGAAATAGAGATACCAAACACACAGAATATTAAAATAATCCAGAAGCACTATGAAAAGGTATATTTCCAAAGTTAAACTTCTTGCATTAGTCTTAATCTTGGGTTTAAATCATTTATCTTCTATTATTGTATATAAAGATAATATTATTTATGATTATGAAAATGATAGGTATTATGCTAATCAAGTTTATGATTTTTCCAAGATTAACAGAATAAGAGATAGAAAGAAACTTTTCTGCGATTTTATGTATTTGATAATTGAATCAGAAAATAAGGAAATTATTAGTAATCGAGAAAAGATATTAGCTCTTCGTGAAAAAAAAAGTTTGACACAAGAACAAGTTAATTTTATTAATAATATAGAAAAAGTTTATAAGCTAGATATTTCTGAATACATAAGTCAGATAGACTGGGATAGAATGCTAAAACGTGTTGATATAGTTCCTAAAGAGTTAGCAATATCTCAAACTGCTGTGGAATCGGGTTGGGGAACATCTGTTTTTGCCAAGAAAGCTAATAATATGTTTGGACATTGGACTTATAAAGTAGGCACTGGGCTTGTTCCGACTAAAAGAGATGAGGGACAGACACATGAAATAGCTGTATTTGATTCAGTTAATGATTCAGTAAAGAAATATATGCTTAACTTAAATACGAACAAAGCTTATACTTATTTTAGAGATTTAAGGTGCCAACTTAGAAAGCAGGGTGAAAAACTAGATGCTGAAGTTTTAAGTTCTGGATTGATTAATTATTCAGGAATTGGTGAAGATTATATTAGAATGATTAGATTGATTATCAAAGATGTATCAAGATACTGGAGAAAAGATGATTAGAGAAGATAATAATTGGTTTTATTACAAAAAAATAATTAGCTGGACAGTTTACGGTGTAGCAGCTGTAGTAGGAATATTTGTTATCTATTTTCTAGTAGAATATTTTTTTCAAAAGACCTTTGAATCTCGAGGTGTCCAGTATGTTACTTATCAAGGTGGTTATACTTCTGAACCTGGAAGTGATGTTGGTCCTGTTGATAAGAGTAAATGGAAGAAAAAATCAGTTGATAAGTCTTGGAATGTTCCTGTTTTTAATGCTGGAGTAATTCATCCTTTAGTGGCTGTAACCATAGCTTTTATAATCGTTATTGCTATTATTGGAGGAATTGTTGTCTTTAGAAGTCAGACAAAACATCCACATCGTTAGCTAGATTTGCTTCAATTTTTAACTATCAAAGTATTTCACTTTATTCACACCATCAATTCTTTTAAGAGCTTGAATCAAAATACTTAAATTTTTAAAATGATTACTATCAAACACTAAAGTATATTTAAAAGTATCTCCCTTAGTAGAATAATTATTTTCTAAAACATCAATATTAAAGTTATTAATTATCTGCACAATATCATAAAAAATAATTTTGTTATTATAACCAGCTATTTCAATTGTTTTAGGCCTTCTGATTATCTTTTCCTTATCCCAGGATATTTTAAAGACACGGTCTCCTTCATTTTCCAATATCTTTTGAAAATTCTTGTTATGACAATCTGCTCTATGAATAGTTATTCCTCTTCCGCGAGTTACATAACCTAAAATATCATCACCAAAATGAGGATTACAGCATTTAGCAAAATTAACCATGAGATTGTTGATGTCATCTAAGTATATAGTGTCTTGCAAAGATTGACTATTATTTATTGTCTTTTCTTCTGTATGGTTATTTTCAAGAACTTTTTCTTTATCATCTGCGAAATAATTTAATACGTCAGAAAAATCAAGTTGCCCTGAACCTAAACCAGCATAAAATTCTGGAATATTAGGGTATTTGAAATGTTGAGCTAGTTTTAAAATATCACATTCTTCTTTTATTTTGAAAGGACTCTTTCTAATTCTTTTATTAAAGATTTCTTTTCCTAGAAGAATTGAGTCAGCTAACTGCTTTTTCTTGAAATAAGCTTTAATATTTGATTTTGCCTTTGCTGATTTAACAAATCTCAGCCAATCATAACTTGGATTTGCATTTACCGAGGTAATAATAGAAACTGTATCTCCATTGTGGAGGATGGTTCTTAAAGGCACAAACTCAGAATTTATTCTTGCTGCTGTACAAGTAAGTCCAATATCAGTATGTAAAGCAAAGGCAAAATCAATAGCAGTTGAATCTTTAGGAAGCTTTATATAATCTCCTCTAGGGGTAACGACAATGACTTCATCTAACAGGAAGTTACTCTTAAATGATTCAAGAAAATCTTCTTCAACATTAGTTAAACTAATAAAAGATCTTATCTTTTCAATTTGTTTTACAAAATCATGATTGAAATTTAAATGATTTTCTTTATATCTCCAATGGGCAGCAATACCTTCTTCTGCGATAAGATGCATTTCATTAGTACGTATTTGAAATTCTATTTTCCTAGCATCTGGACCAATTACCAATGTATGGAGAGATTGGTAATTATTTTCCTTAGGATTTGAAATGTAATCTTTAAATCTTTTATCAATAGGTTGAAAAATCGAATGGATTATTCCCAAAACTCTATAACACATCTCTACAGAAGTTGTGACTATTCTTATTGCAATTAAATCATATATTTCTTGGTAGGAAATATTCTTTCTTAAGTGCTTTTGATATATGGAATAATAATCCTTAGTTCTACCACTAATATCAAAATCAATATCATACTTTGCCAGAACTTCTACAGTAGCCTTGATAATGTTTTTGATATAAATGTTATGATTAACACTGTTGGCTTCAATCATAGAAGAAATTGCTTCAAAATCTATAGGATTTAGAACTTTAAAAGAAGTATTTTCCAGTTCACTTTTGATTATTGATAAACCAAAGCGATTTGCCAAAGGAGCATAGATTTCAATTGTCTCTTGGGCTATCTTCTCCTGTTTTTCTTTATCCATAAAGTCGAGAGTCCTTATGTTATGGAGTCTGTCAGCTAGTTTGATCAATAATACTCTAACATCCTTGATAGTATAGAGAAGAAGTTTCCTAAAATTCTCAGCTTGTTTAATAATTCTATTTTTATTTCTTACGTAATGAAAAGTATCTAATTTAGTTACACCTTCCACTAATCTAAAGATAGTATCACCAAAGTCCTTGATAATATCCTGGTCTGTTAGATTCGTATCTTCTAAGGTATCATGTAATACCGCAGCACAGATAGTATCATTATCTGATTTCATTTTGGCCAATATCAAAGCAACATTCAGGGGATGAATTATATAATTCTCCCCTGATAATCTCTTCTGTTGGCCATGTGCTTCTGAAGCAATAAGCACAGCTTTGTTAAAAAGCTCTATATTTAAATTAGGAGCTTCTTCAATAATTTGCCTTATAATCTCTTCTTCAGTACTATTAAGATTTGTCATTTTATTTCATTAGAATAATTTTTCTTGATAAAGTAGTATTACCATTATCGATAACGACAAAATAAATACCTGATGATACTTGTTTCATCTTTGAATCAATCCCATTCCAAACTAGAGATTGATAACCCTTATCTAAGTCTTTAGTGGATAAATCAGTAACTTTTTGACCTTTTAAATTATAAATTGATATCTTGTTAACTGGATAATCTTTAGATTGATAGAAAGATATATTTACTTGAGGGTTAAATGGGTTTGGGTAACACGAGAGATAATCATGAACGGCAATCATATCAGAAGATTCATTGCCTGTAGAACTAGGAAGTTGAACAAAGTCAATCCAGGCACAGTCACTACCTTCTTGTACATAACCATCTTTTTCATAAACCCATCGATAGTTATTTTCTCCAGCCGGAACAGGAAACTCAGCATAAGTCCAATCTATCTCTCCACTCCAAGCTGCCTGTAAATTTCCATTGATATAGAAATTTAAAAAGTCATAATCTTCTTCTGATGAAACTCGATAATAGAAAGAAATCATTGCTTGTTGACTTTCTATAGTGATTTGAATATCGGAAGTAGCATCATTACCAATTGGAGAAGATTTTAAACTAAAGTTACCATCGTAAGCTTGGTCTGATGTACGAGTCCAAGAAATCCCACTAGTAGAAACCCAGTCTTCTGTTAACTCATTCTCAAAAGAAATAGCAGTTGATTCATTCATATATATATCTAAAGGCTCAGAATCTGCTGTAACTTGTAAGTCTTGGATATATGTTTGGTAACCATTGGCTGATATAGTTATAGTATATTGTCCAGTATAGATATTATCTAAGGTGAAATATCCAGATGAGTTTGAGCTTGCGTTATAGGTTGATGAACCCACTAAAGAAATACTTGCCTGACTAATAGCTTCAGAATTTTCATTATAAACGTAACCTTCTAGAGAGGTGAGAGTAGCTTGGGTAAGGGTAACATTAATTTCAGTTGCTGAGTTATTTTCAACTTGAATAGCTTCAATAATTTGGGTCTCAAAACCTTCAGCCGAAACTTTCATATCATAGTTACCAGCAATAATAGGCCTATAGTAATCTCCATAGAGGGGAGAGCTATAAACAAAAGATCTATCAGCTTCAAGGTCATGATTTAAGATTTCTATTTTTGCTTCCACAGGATTACCTGCCTGGTCTGATATAAGACCTTGAATTCCATAATTAACTTGTTTTAACCATTCAATCATAGACTGATAATTGTAATTCCAATGATCGTTTAGTTGATTAGCAGGGACTGTTTTATTAAAAGAAAGTTCAATTGTTATTTCTTTACAATTTCTATCATAGGTAAACCAATCTTGTCTACTTCCTAATGTTTGATACCAAGCATAACCATTTGTAATACCATCATCAAAATCAGTCATATATGGTGATGGTGCATTTTCATGAACTGTATCTGCATATATTCTGCTTACAAACTGTAACCAAGCATCATCAGTGTGAAGTCTTGACCAAGTATCCCAAGGGTAATTAACGACAACTGCTCCACTATGTGAATTTGAAGACATAACGAAATTATGCTGAGCTGCAAAATCCATCATAGCAATATTTTCAACTTGCCAAGGGTTATCATCAGGATGATTATCTCCGGTTGGAGTAGGGAAATTTCGATTCAAATCAACACCATTAGCATTATATCTGGTAGCACCATAAATACTATTATCATCATCAGTATATAAACCATCAGGATTTGATAGAGGATTAATATAAATCTGAGTGTTGTTGATTATTTGGGCAATTTCTGTATCTGTGGAATAATTTTCAAGTAAATAATCTATTAATCTTAAAAAGAGAATTGAACAAACTATCTCATCACCATGCATTTGACCTGAATAAAAGAATTTAGGTTCAGCTTCTTCTAGACCTACATTATCTGAAATCTTAGCAACTAAAATTTCTCTATTATCTACTGAAGTACCAATACTTTCAACTGAACATAGGTTAGGATAATTAGTAGCAAAATCTTCCATCATAGATATATACGTTGAATAAGTAGGATATGAATCCCATTCTCTCATTTCATCAATACTTTGAGCAAGAGGGATTTCCAATTCTTTTGAAGGGTTTGTTAATAGTTGATATTTGGGGAAATTTATTATCACCTTGGCAAATTCTTTAGGGTTTGCATAAGCGTAAATATCTTGTCCTTGAATTTTATCAATAGAACATATTTCATTTAGTTCTTTAGTTTTCTTCTGATTTTCAAATGGTACTCTAAAATAATACTCAACATACTTTTGGGCAAAAATACTTGTTAGTGTTGTTAACAAGAATAAAATTAAAATGATAGACTTATTTTTCATAGTCAAGCTCCTCTCTATATCATATCTTAGTACTATAATAAAATAATTGTTTTAGATGTCAATAATTTAACCTAAATAATGCAGTAGACCTTTGTGAATAGCACAATCTGGGTTTAAAAAAACTTAAATATGGATAATTTTGTAAAATGAGAAAAATTAGTTTTGTCTTGTTCCTCGATTGTTACTATCTCTATAGATTTCCAAAGAATTAATGAGATAGTAACAATCAAGGAACTTCAAAGGTGAAATAAAGAAAAGTCCCTCTCTAAATAATCATAGAAAGGGAATTTCAATTCTATATAAAACTATCTTTAGTCTCTAGTTAATTTCCTATAAGTAATTCTTTTAGGTACTAGGGCTTTTTCTCCAAGTCTATTTAATTTATCTTCTTCATATTCAGAGAAGTTACCATCAAACCATTTAACCTTAGAATCACCTTCGAAGGCTAAAATATGGGTACAGATTCTATCTAAGAAATATCTATCATGAGAAATTACAACAGCACAACCAGCAAAGGTCATTAAAGCCTCCTCTAAAGCTCTAATAGTATTAATATCAAGATCATTTGTTGGTTCATCAAGAAGAAGAACATTTCCACCAGTCTGCAATGTTAGGGCGAGATAAGCTCTGTTCTTTTCACCACCAGAAAGAACTTTTATAGCTTTACCATGCTCTTTACTTGAGAAATTAAATCTTGATAAATATTGTCTAACATTAACTTCTTTATCACCAACCTGCATTACATCAAGTCCATCACCGATTAACTCCAGGATTGTTTTGTCTGAATCAACGACTCTAGCTTGATCAACATAGGAAAGCTTTACTGTTTCACCAATAGAGAAAGTACCCTTATCTGGTGTAATATTACCTGTTATCATGTTAAAAAGTGTAGTTTTACCTGCGCCATTAGCACCAATTACACCAATTATACCACCTGCAGGAAGATCGAAAGTTAAGTCTTCATATAAAAGTTTTTCATCAAAACCCTTGGAAACACCTTCAGCTTTGATAACATTATTACCTAATTTTGGACCAGTAGGAATATAAAGTTGATCAGTTGAATTTTCCTTTTGGTATTCTTCAGAAGCCATTTTCTCATAATTAGTTATTCTGGCTTTTGATTTTGCATGTCTAGCTTTTGGTGAAGACCTTATCCATTCTAATTCTTGTTGAAGAGCTTTTTGACGTTTTGATTGTCCTTTTGCTTCATTTGCCAATCTCTTCTGTTTCTGATCAAGCCAAGAAGAATAGTTACCTTCCCATGGAATACCTTCGCCTCTATCTAATTCAAGTATCCAGCCAGCGACATTATCCAAAAAATATCTATCATGAGTTATGGCAATCACAGTACCTTTATATCTTTGAAGATGGTGTTCTAACCACAGAATAGTTTCTGCATCAAGATGGTTGGTAGGCTCATCTAATAATAAAATGTCTGGTTCTTGAAGAAGTAAGCGACACAAAGCAACACGACGTTTTTCACCACCAGATATTACTCCACACTTTAAATCACTAGGAGGACATCTCAAAGCATCCATTGCTAAGTCTAATCTACTGTCTAAATCCCAAGCATTTAAAGCATCTAATTTATCTTGAACCTGACCTTGCTCTTTCAAGAGAGCATCCATTTCGTCATCAGTCATTGGCTCAGCAAATTTAAGATTGATTTCTTCAAATCTTTCTAAAAGTTCTACAGCTTCTCCAGCACCTTCTTTGACTATGTCTAAGACAGTTTTATCTGGGTCAAGTTGTGGATCCTGTTCAAGGTAGCCAACAGTATAGCCTTTGGACATAGCTACTTCACCGAGATAATCTTGATCAATACCTGCCATGATTTTAAGTAAAGTAGATTTACCTGAACCATTAAGTCCGACAATACCAATCTTAGCTCCATAATAAAAACCAAGATAGATGTCTTTTAGAATTTGTTTATTTCCATCAATGACCTTTCCAACTCTATTCATTGAGTATATTACTTTATTTTCTTCCATTTTATCTCCAAATGTTAGTTTTTTACAAGAAAATTTTAACTACTTTATAAGTCTATATATTTTTGGTTCAAGTTTAACCCAAATAATGCAATAGATCTTTGAGAATAGCACTATATTCTTTTACAAAAGTAACTTACATAATTCTTCCGAATATATATATTATATGCGTAGTTAAGGAATCACCCCCTGTATCCCCCTCAAAGAAGGGGATTTTGCTAAAAGAATCTGCACTCTTCGCCTGTGATACGTAGCTTTAGCGAAGTATTACTAAAGCTCTACTGCACCATCTGGGTTTAAGTTTTCAACAAATCTTTTTGATGTAGAGACTCTTCTGGTCTACTCGACCACCCCTCTAACTGGGAACTCGGGCATCCTGCCCGAACTACGTGTTAAAATGCTCTCCCCGGTTTACTCGACCACTCCTCTAACTGGGAACTCGGGCATCCTGCCCGAACTACGTGTTAAAATACTTCCCGGTTTACTCGACCACCCCTCTCAGATGTTCTCATTGCTGATAAACAAACTTAATGAAATAAAAATTGACAAATTACTTCAATAAGATATAGTAAAAATAGAATTGATGTTTCTAAATGGTAAATATTTCTATTATGAAAATATTATTAAATAAGTAGTAATTTTACTAAAAGTAGGACAATGCTACTTATAATAAGGTTTTTCTTAATATTTATATGTTAGAGACTTGGATGAAGCACGAGATCAAAAAGAACCACCAAACACTTCTTTTGATTATTCAAGTTATTTTACAAGAAAATATAATGTTATTGTTGAAAATAATCAACACATTTGAATTTGCTTAGAATTAAAAAAATAGTAAAAAGCCTTTGAGGGAGGATTAAATGAAGAAAATTGGATTAGTTTTATTTTTCGTGATGCTTGCTAGCATGACACTTTTTGGACAATATATTGAGATTGGTAATCAAGATGTTACAATTAGGTATATACCAACTTATGGTTATTATGACTACAGTTGGACCAGAACAATATATTTACAATCTGAGTTATTACAAGAAATGACTATTAATAAGATTTCATACAATGTGTCTAATGAAATTAATAGCTATGAGATGAATAATCAATCTATCTATATCAGACATACAGATGCTTCTACAATAAGTTCTACAGACTATATAGATCCAGCTTCAGATGATTCTTTTCAATTGGTCTTTTCAGGAAATGTGGTCTTGGAAACAGGATGGAACGATTATTTTTTGGATACTACTTTTGATTATAATGGAAATGATAATATTGAAGTTGTTTTTATAAATAATGATGGTTCCTATAACTCAGGATATCCATATTTTTATGGCTTCAATAGTGATGTAAATAGAACAATTTATAGGTATTCTGATGGTTCTTTCCCTGCATCAAGTGGAACTATTAATAGATTCGTTCCTAATACAAGATTCCATATTTTAGATGATAGTCTTCCAGGTGTCCCATACCTTGTTGAACCTGTAATGGATGCAATTAATGTTGCTACACACACGGAGTTTATGTGGAATAATGGAGTCAATACAAGTTATGTAGCACTTTATATAGCAGATAATGATCTATTTTATGATGCCCATATTGTTAACCCAGCTTCTGCTCCCTACTATTATGATACTGAATACAATACTCACTATTATTGGAAGATTGTAGCATATAGTCCTCAAGGAGAATCTACAACAAGTCAAGTTTATGAATTTTATTCTGATTATGGTATAGCTGAACTACCTTTTAGTGAAAATTTTGATTCATATCAAGAAGAAGACCATCCTAATGGTTGGATAGTTTTGGATAATAGCGGAAATAGTTTTAATCTTTGTCAAATAGATTATGGTCAGGCTAGTTCAGCTCCTGCATCAATGAGGCTAAATAATAGTGGCACAACAAGTGGGGACTATATATTATCATCTCCAAAAATTGAAAATGCTGGTAATAGAGTTAAATTTTCTCTTATTGGTGAAGATAATTTTCCCATAGAAGTAATTTTGGGAACCATGAGTGATGCACTTGATATTGCTACTTTTACAGTTTTAGATACAATTAATGTAAGCAATTATTTTCTTGATTATTCATACAATTTACCAAACAACAGAGAAGAACAACACATTTCTTTTAAACATTCAATGCTTTCTTATTATCAAATCATTTATATTGATGATTTTGTTGTTGAAGAAATACCTGATAATGAGGCTAGTCCTGTTGTCAATATGTCCCCACAAGATGGTAGCATAGATATTGATTTAGATGCTTCTTTGTCATGGGAGTTAGGAGTAAGTACTTCAGGAATTAATCTATATTTATCTGAAGATATTGACCAAGTTATTAATCATAATGATAGTTGTAAAATAGTATCTAATGAGATGATAACCAGCTTTCAGCCTTTACTTGAAGGATATACAGATTATTATTGGTGTGTTGGTTCTCTAAATATTGAAGGTTCAGAAATTTTTAGTAACATTTATAGCTTTAAAACACAAATTGAACCAGGTGTAATTATTATTGATGAAGGGCGAGAAAACCACAACTTGCCTATTGAACCATTTTATGGTTATACATATTCTCAATCTATTTATTCCCAAGAACAGATAAATTATTCTGGAAATATTCATTCGATAGCTTGGCACTATAATGGAAACTCTGCTTGGGGTCCTGATGAAATTGTAATATATATGGGGCATACAAGTAAAGAAACATTCTCAGATGCAAATGATTGGGAAGATTATGCAAACTTACAAGAAGTTTATAGTGGTTTGCTAAGTGTTAGTGATGATGAAGCTTGGATTACTTTAGAATTAGATAATAGTTTTACCTATAATAATGTAGATAATCTAATTATTGCAGTAGATGAAAATACTCCAGGTTATCATGGGTCTAGTGATGATTTTTATAATACAGCAACTCCGACAGTACAATCTCTTGTATATTATAATGATGGTACAAATCCTGATCCTCAAGGTCCACCTGCAGGAAGAGAAAAAACAGCAATTCCAAATGTAATCTTAAGATTAACAGAATCTAATGAAATTTCCCCAAGTTTACCTATTGTTATTGCTCCAGAAGACAATGAGTTAAATTATGAACTTGAATATCCTTTGGAATGGACTAACGGTGAAAATACTGATTATGTTAACCTAACTATTGCTACTTCATCTGATTTATCTGAAGGGGAAACTTATACTAATGTTCAATCACCATTCTTCTTTGAACATCAATATAATACAAGTTACTATTGGCAACTAGAAGCTTTTTCATCAACAGGTAATTCTACCCAAAGTCAAATATATAAATATACTACGGATTATGGTATTATTCAAACGCCATTTACTCAAAATTTTGATTCTTACAATCAAGGTGATCATCCAAATGGTTGGTATGTCTTGGATAATACAGGAAATAGCTATAATCTCTGCCAAGTTGATTATGAGCTAGCTCTTTCAGCACCTGCATCAATGAGACTTCATAACAGTGGAACAACAAGTGGTGACTATATATTGTCATCACCAAGATTTGAGACTCAGGGAAAGAGGGTAAAATTATCTATAATTGGTCAAGATAACTTTCCAATAGAAGTTGTTATTGGAACAATGGATAATCCAAATAATGTAGAATCTTTTACAGCAATTGACACTATTTCTTTAAGTGATGAGTTTGAAAATTATACATATTCATTTTCTGCAGACTACGCAGTAAAAAATTTCTCCTTCAAACACTCAATGCTTTCTCAATATCAAAATATCTATATAGATGATTTTATTATAGAAGAAATTCCTGAAAATGAACCTACAGTTGTAAATTTGATTAGTCCAGAAGACCAAGCTACAAATGTATCAGTAAATACTCTATTAGAATGGGAAATAGGAGATAATACAACAGGGATTAATCTCTATCTTTCTAGTAATCTTCAGGAAGTGGAAAATCTTGAAACTTCTGCTTTGGTTATAGCAAATGAGTTAGTAGACTTTTATGAGTGCTTGGAATTAGACAATACCACAAGCTATTATTGGAGAGTTTCATCTCTAAATAATATTAGCAGTCTAGCAGTTCATAGTGAAATAAGACAGTTCACAACAGAATTAGGTGGCAATCTAGTTAGTGTAAATATTGGAGATGAAGAAGTTACTAACATTGGCTTACCTATAGAACCTTATTTTGGTTATAGCTATTCACAGACTATTTATAAACAAGAGCAGATTAATTCACAAGGTAATATAATCTCAGTAAAGATACATTATAATGGTAATTCTGCTTGGGGACCAGAAGATTTAAACATCTATATGGGACATACTCAATTAGAAAGTTTTGATAGTTCAACAGCATGGCTTTCCCTAAATGACCTCATCCAGGTATATGCAGGAACTATTACTGTTACTGACCAAGATCAATGGCTTACCTTTAGCTTAGATACACCTTTTAATTATAACAATGTCGATAATTTAGTCATAGCTTGGGATGAGAATACCCACGGCTATCATTCATCTGGTGATGAATTTTTTAATTCCCTTGCTGATGGAAATGTATCATTGTTATACAAAAGTGACTCAACTAATCCAGACCCTGCAAATCCTCCAAGTGGAACATTAAAAAATACATATCCAAATATCGAAATTATTTTAGATGGAGAAGAGGTATTTGATGAATATCCTCCTGCTAGGAATCTTAGTAGTGTTCCTGCAAATGGACTAGTTAACTTGACTTGGTCTCCTCCAGATTTAGAACACACAGAACATAACCCTCTTGGATACTATGTCTATAGAGATACTACAAGAATTAGTGCGACAGTAGTTGTTGACACAGTCTTTACAGATAATGACATTCAACATGGAGAATCGTATGAATATTATGTGATTGCTTTATATAGTTACAACCAATCACAAGAATCTAATGTTCAAGAAGTATTAGCTTATAATTTCACAGGAGAAGGTAATGAAGAAAGCCCTTATTTAATTGAAAACTTGATGGACTTAAGAATATTAAGTGAAAATCAAACTTTGTGGTCTAGTAGTTTTGAGCAAACTACTGATATTGATGCTTCTGATACTCAGAATTGGAATGAAGGGGCAGGGTTTAGTCCGATTGGGACACAAATGCAAAGCAGTTTTAGATTTAATGGTTATTATTTCGGAGATCATCACAAAATTTTAAATCTGTTTATTGATAGACCTGAGACATCTAATGTAGGATTATTTGGTGTCCTATTTGGTACAGTCAAAGATTTAAAAATAGAAAATGCTAGTATAACAGGTTATTCTGCAGTAGGGACATTAGCTGGTAATAGTGTGTTTTCGACTATCAGTAATATTGTTTCTTCTGGTGCTGTAACTGGGAATAGTGATATTGGTAGTTTGGTAGGCTCAGCTAATCAATCAACAATTAGTAACAGTTATGCTAATACTAGTGTTAGTGGGGTATACCGTTTAGGAGGCTTAATAAGTTTACTAAATGCTTCAGAAATTAACAATTGTTATGCTAATGGTAGTGTTAGTGGTACAGGTTCAGATATTGGAGGACTTGTTGGTAGAAATTTTACATCAAACATTACAAACTCCTTCTGGGACACACAAACTTCAGGGCAAACAACAAGTGCAGGGGGTACAGGTCTAACAACAGCAGAAATGCAAACTCTCTCAACTTATCTTGATGCAGGTTGGGATTTCACAAATGAAACAGCTAATGGTGATGAAGATATCTGGACATTTGTAGCAAATGATTATCCTCATTTAGCATGGGAAGGTTATGAGCAAGTTCTTTCTTATCCTCCAGATAATCTACAAGCTAATCTAGTAGATGGCACTGTTGAATTAACTTGGTCACCTTATCAAGGATTAGCAAGAAGCACAAGAGCATTTCAGGGTTATAAAGTATTCAGAGATGGTATAGAAATATCTGATTCTGTTATTGCAGATACCCTTTATAACGATACAACTATTGAAGCTGGTAATACTTACTCTTATTATGTTACCGCTCTTTATGATGAAGAAGAATCACAGCCTTCTAATGTTGTAGAAATTGAAATCCCTGATGATTGTCCTGCACCAACAAACTTAACTGCTGAAGTAGATTATCCGAACATAAACCTAGCTTGGGATGAGATAATCGAAGCTAGCACAGAGGAAGTTAAATGGACTGACGAAAGTTGGGCTTATTATACAAATAGTGAGAACACTTTCGCTATCTTAGCGGAGAATAATACAGATTCTGCTAAACAGATAACAACAATTGGGTTTATGTTGTATGGTACAGTATCTGATAATAATATTGATGTTAAAGTCTGGTCTGACAATGAAGGACTACCTGGGAATGAGTTATACTCCTTAGCAACAACAATAGATCTAATATATCCAGATTGGTGTAATATAGATGTATCAGAACAGAATTGGACTATTCCAGCTAATACAAACGTATTTATTGGTATAGCTAATTTTGATAACTCATCTAGTTTAGGGATTTTGATGGAAACAACTAGTAGTCCAGCACATTCATTCACATATCAAAATGAACAATGGTATAGTTGTCAAGAAACTTATTCATGTTCAAATATTGCCCTAAGAGCAGAAGTAATAACTAATTCTCAAGTAAGTCAAAGTCCAGATTCCTATAGTGTTTACAGGTCAGATGATAATGATTCTTATTATTTGATAGCATCTGTCTTTGAAGGAAACTATCAAGATATCACTCCAATCTTCAATACTCAATCTTATTATTATGTTACTGCTGTGTATGGGGATATTGAATCCCTTCCATCAAATATTGTCGCAGTAGAAATTAATGAATTGATTTTACAAGGTCAAGGAACTCAAGAAGACCCATATCTAATTAATGATCTAGAGGACCTCTACATCTTGACCGTAAATAATGAATATTGGGGACAAGGAATATATATAGAACAAACAGCTGATATAGATGCTGAAGCAAGCCAATATGTTCAAGGTAGTGGTTTTAGTCCTATTGGTTATGAGTGGGGAAATTTCTTCAGAGGTAACTACAATGGTAATAATCACACTATTAGTCATTTCTATGTTAATTTACCTGAATCTGAATATGTAGGACTATTTGGTTATACTTATGGAGCTACAATTTCAAATCTTAACATCCAAGATATTCAAGTTTATGGAAACGAAAAAGTTGGTGGTTTAGTAGGTAGGACTTATGCAAGTACCCTAATTGAAAACTGTTCAGTTACTGGTGTTGTCACAGGCACAGAAGGCAGTAATACCATGGTTGGGGGATTAGTAGGTAACAACTATGAATCAACAATAAATAACTGTTATACAGAAACTGTTGTAAATGGAACTTATATAGTAGGCGGACTAGTTGGATATAATATTGCATCTAATATTGATAATTCTTATGCCTTAGAAAATATAAATTGTTCTGGACACTTTGTGGGTGGCCTTGTGGGCTACAATCAAAGTGAATCATCTATTGAAAACTCTTATGCTTTGTGTAATGTACATGGAGTTGAAAATGTGGGTGGTTTAGTTGCTTTTAATGATGGCTCATATATCTCAAAATCATATAGTCAGGGTCAAGTCTCTTCGATTGGAGCTTACACTGGTGGTCTTGTAGCTAAGAATATGGCTGGTTCAACTATTAGTGAATCATATTCTACTGCAAGTGTAAATGGTGCTGGTTCTTATGGTGGAGGTCTAGTAGCTGATAATAATGGTAGCATTTCTGATTCCTATGCTAGTGGTGATGTTGAATGCTTAGACGACTATGTAGGAGGCTTGGTTGGTCTTTCTTCTGAAACTGGACAAATTACTAACTGCTATTCTACTGGTAATGTTTCTGGAACTAATTCTATAGGTGCCTTTATCGGATTTAATAATGGTTCTACAATTAGTAATTCTACCTGGAATAGTGATACTTGTGATATTGAATTAGGAGCAGGTGGAAATACAGGCAACTTAAACAATTTTACAGGCTTAAGTAATCTAGAATTTTTAAACCAAGCTAATTTCACTAATTTAGGTTGGGATTTCCTTGGAGAAGATACAAATGGTAGCCAAGATATTTGGACTTTCTCTTCAGGTCATTATCCATATTTGACTTGGGAAGATAAGTTTGTTGCAGAATTTACTGTTTCACAACAGACAATTTCTGCTAATAGTGAAGTTACTTTTACTAATTTATCTATTGGAGAAATTGAAACTTATGAGTGGGACTTTGGCGATGATTCTTATTCAAATGAAGTTAATCCTAGTCATACTTATTATAATCCTGGTACATATAGTGTTAAATTAACTATTTATAATGAAGATACAAGTGATATTGAATATAAGTTTGATTATATAACCGTATATGTAACGTCACCAAGTGGCTTGACAGCTTATGTTGAGGACAATGAAAATGATGTAATTCTTAATTGGCAAGAAGAAGATGGTATCTGGTTACAGAAGTGTAATGACACTAGCTACAATGGAATTGGTACCAATAATGAAGCAGAATTTTCAGTTGCAATAAGATATACTCAGGAAGAACTCTCTGCATATCAAGGTATGTATCTAAGCTCAATAAAAATGTTCCCAAGGGTTGAAGAGGCTACTTATACTTTAAAAGTGTGGGGTGGAGCAAATGGAATGGATGAACTTTATTCACAAAATATTGCTTCTTTTGAAAATGAACAATGGAATGAGTTTGTGTTAGATTCTACCATCCCAATACCATCAAGCGGACACTTCTATGTAGGATACAAAATTGATACACCGTTAGGACTTCCTGCAGGTGCAGATAATGGACCTGTCGTAGAAGGTGGAAATATGATAAGATTTAGTGATTCAAGCGACTGGTCTTATCTTCATAATCTCAATTCATCACTAACAGTAAATTTCAATATTAAAGCTTTCCTTACACGCCAAGGACAAGACAGGATTGTTCAAGACTATCAACCACAAATAGAACTTTCAAAGCATAATAATAACTCCAGACAAGCACTTGTGGCTATGTATAATGAACCTAATCAAAATTCTACTGATTATCTTAGAGCAACAAGAGATTTAACTGCTTATAAAGTATATCGTGATGATAGCATGATTGTTACTTTAGAACCTGAAACAACAACTTATGTGGATTATGACCTTCCTAATGGTTCTTATGAGTATTATGTTACTCAAGTTTATGGTGCAGTGGATTCTAATCCTTCAAATAGAGTTAATGTGGATGTCCATCAGGTTTTAGTTGATTTTGAAGCTTCAAGTCTTGAAGATATAGCCGGACAAGAAATTCAATTTAATAATCTTTCTACGGAAGGCGATTTTACTTATTATTGGGATTTTGGTGATGGAAACTTTTCTTATGAGACTAATCCTCTTCATATCTATAATCAAGCTGGCACTTATAGTGTTTCACTAACTCTTTATGAAGGAGATGATAGTTATACTGAATTGAAAGAAGACTATATAAATGTTTTCTATGAAATGATTTTATTGACTGAAGATTTCGAAGATAATTCTTTAGATAATCTAATAAGAATTGAGACGGTGGGTACTTTCAACTATGCACCAGGTATTAAGTCTATTACAAACTTTGGAAGTCAAAAGGCTTATGGCTTTGGACGTTCTACCCGAAGCTCAAGTGCATTTGATAATTATGTTACTAAATTTATAATAGATTTTAACAATCCAACTTATGTGAGTGAAATTAGTTTTAAAGAAATGGAATTATATGGTAACTGGGGTTCGTCAGGAGCTATATTTGTTGATGGTAACCAAATACAAAATACCTATATTGGTAGAATACCTAGTAATGATCATAATTCTGACTCAAATTATAGAACACATAATTTTGTTGTAAATCAAGAAGTAACTGAACTAATGATAAAAATAAGAGATATTACTTCTAGTAGTGAGATATTTATTGATGACTTGGAAGTTTATGTAAGAAGTCAATCTATTATACCTAATTTCTATGCAGAAGAAACATCTTGTGATCAAATGCAAGAACTTCAGTTTATTAATCAATCAGTTGGATATATATCTTCCTACTTATGGGATTTCGGAGATGGAAGCTCCTCTGTTGAAGAAAATCCATATCATGTTTATCAAGAAGCTGGAAACTATACTGTCTCTTTAACTATTAGTAATGATAATGAACAAGTTACAGAAACCAAAGAAAACTATATTACTGTTAATGCAATAAATAATGCCCCATCAATAAGTCTTCCACACTCATTCACATTTGCAGAAGACGGTCACTTAATGGTTGACTTTGCAAACTATGTTGAAGACGTCGATGCTAATGACCAACTTGTATTAACACAAGATAATGGCCAGTATATAACATCAATTATTAATGGATTAGTTTGTACTTTCAGTGCCCAAGAAGATTGGAATGGTTCAGAAACCTTATATTTCACAGTAGATGACCAATTCGAACAAAGAATTATAAGATTTGATTCTCGTAGAAACAGAGCTAGTGCCACTGATAGTGTCTTAGTAATAGTGACTCCTTCCGACGACCCAATCTATGTTCAAAATCCTATTGACGATATGTATGAACCTATGAATAGTGGTTTAATCCAAATATCTATGGATAATAGATTTATTGATATTGATAATGAAATTGTTTCATTCGAAGTAATTGGTAATAGTAATCCAGAGCTTATTGATGCTTCAATAGATGGTAACTTATTACTTTTAGATATTCCGGACAATACCTTTGGTACTGCTTTAATTGGAGTAAGAGCTTATAATGATATTGATGATAACGCTAGTTTTGCATTTCAAGTAGAAATCTATCCTACCCCAGAAATAAGTATTGCTCCTGAATCATTTGAAGTATCGGTAATGACAGGCGAAGATTATCCTGCTAGCTTTATTGTTTCGAACACAGGATTAGGTGTATTAAATTGGGGATTAGAAGAAATAGTCTATAATGATGATAACCAGGATTGGGTTAATCTAATAATTGATTATGGTACTATAGAAGTGGATGGTCAGCAAGAAGTTTCCTTAAGCTTTTCTGCCCAAAGTTTAAGTGCAGGGCAATATCAAGCTGATATTATAATCAATCATGATAATCCACATCAAGATTATATAATCATACCTGTAATATTAAACGTTTTAGGTTTGCCTGAAATAAGTCTTTCTACAAATTCTCTAAACTTTGGCGATGTATTTGTTAATAGTACAGAAACAATGCCTTTAGTTATTAGTAATACAGGTTCATCACCTTTGATCATAAGCAATATTGCTACTAGTGGAAATTATTATAATGTAAATTATAGTAATTTTACAGTTCCAGTAAATCAAAGTAGAAGTATTGAAATAACCTTTAGTCCTGATGCAATTGGTAATGATGATGGAACTTTAAGCATAAACTCAAATGATTATCTTCATAATCCTATGACTGTATCCTTATTTGCTGAAGCAATTGCACCTCCAGAAATAGAAGTTATTGCTCAGGATCTAAACTTCTATGTTCTAGGTAATGGTGTTGATTCAAAAACTATTTTAATTCAGAATAATGGTGCATCAACTCTTGAGTTTAATATTGATTCACAAGAATCATGGATTAACTTCAATCCATTCATGGGACAATTAGCTGCAGGTGAGGAACAAGTGGTTACCTTAAATGTTAATCCTACAAATTTACTTGCAGGTATTTATAATACTAGTTTTCAAATAACAAGTAATGTTCCTAATAGTCCTGCAAACATAATTGATCTTGAATTAATTAGAGAAGTATATAATGTTACTAACTTCGATAATGAAAATAATGAATTAGAAGGTGTAGCTGATAATGACCTTGATGAATTAGTTAGTTATAATAGTAACAATGGACCTATCGAATTTAATATATTTAGTAATAATCCAAATCCTCAAATGGTGAATTTATCAATAAGGGCTTGGAATGTCGATAGCTCAAACGGTGGAGTTCATACAGTATCATTAAATGGCTATGTATTAGGCACACTAAGAGGTTTAGCTGATGCCTGGACAAGTACCTTATTTGAAGTAGAGCCTGAATATCTATCTGCAAACTTAAAGAATCTTGTTGAAATAGATGTAGATTCTGATTTCGTAGGTAATTCTATAAAAGTAGATTGGGGACAATTAACTTATGATAATACAAGTTTAAATGCATCTATTAGATCTGTAATTCTTGACCAAACATCTTATTATGCTGGTTCTATCCTAAGTATTACAGAAGAAATAGATACTAATCTATCTTCTCAAGAAGTAAGAGTAGAGACTACTATTTATTCACCTTGGGATACCATCGTAACAGGTACTTCTCGAGTGCTTACAATTACAGGAAATGATTCAGATGCTTTCATAGAAAATCTAGAAATACCTGACCACTATACCCCTGGTGTTTATGAGATACAAGTTATAGTATATGATAATAATAGCAATATACAACAAGAAATGTATAGTGGTAATTTCCAGGTAAAACCTTACGAAGCTGAGATATTGATAAGGAATACCGAAATAGACTTTGGAGCAGTTTTGGAAAATCAAACTGCTTATCAAACCCTTTCTATCACAAATATAGGTCATGCTGATTTAGTTATTACTGAGATATCTAGTAATCTAGAAAACTTCTCAAGTGATGTTAATACAGCTAGTATTTCTTATAATCAGACTCAAGATATTCAGATTGCTTTCACTCCTACAAGTCTAGGTCAAGTAGACGCTAATCTTACTATTATGAGTAATGCTACAAATACACCAGCTTATCTTGTCCAACTTACAGGTATTGGAATAGCCAATGTACCATATATTGAAGTATCTCATAGTGAAATTGATTTTGGAAATGTTTATACTATAGTTCCTTCATCTGTAAATATTTCTGTTAGCAATGTGGGACCTGCACCACTGAATATAGCAAGTATTATAAGTAATAATCCATATTTCTTAATTGATAATGATTATTCAGCTACAGAATTAATGACTAATGAATCTATTGATTTCATGGTTACTTTCCAGCCTGATGCTCTAGAAGAATACAATGGAAATATTACGATTACAAGTAATGCAGACAATCAAGCTACATATATCATAAATCTTACTGGACAGGGCTCAATTGCTCCTCAAGTAACTTATAATCCAACTTCTTATGATATTGCTATGAATGTTGGTCAAAGCCTGACTGAAACAATTAATATCGGTAATACTGGTGGAAATAATCTTACCTGGAACATCAAAGACAACTTTGGCAAGATGTTTAAAACAAACGGATTTAATTCTGAAACTACTGATTATGGATATATAAGAAATAGAGCTCCAATTCAACTTTATGGTGGTTCATTCTGTCTTGAGATGTGGTTCAGGGTTGATTCAAATTTAGGCCAAAATAGCAATGGAAGTATTCTTGATGGTGGTAAACAGTATATTATTAGCAAATCTACCCCTTCTCAAAATGGTTCTTTTGCTATTTATACAGATGGTATTTCCAACCAAGTTAGCAACAAGAATCTAAAAGTTGCTCTGAATAATGGTACTTACAGAGATTTCCTAATATCAGATAATATTGTCTTAGAAGAATGGAATCATATCGCAGTAAATTATGATGAAGATGTATTATCTGTTTACTTAAATGGAAACTTGCAAACCCAAGCCGAAGTCCTTGATTTCAATGGTAATTATGACCCATGGATACTTGGTAAAATGGGACAAACTACTGCTAGTTGGTATAAGTTTGACGGTGCAATGGATGAAATAAGAATTTGGGAAAATTCTAGAAGCATAGAAGAGATTGATAATTATAGAAATGTAAGAATGAACGGAAGTGAAGATAATCTAGTCGGATATTGGAATTTTGATCAAGCTGATATGAGAGATGCTTCTACATATCAAACTGAAGGATTAATTTATGGTAATGCAACAATTATCCAAAGTAATGTTTCGACAATTCCTGAATGGATATCATTCTCAAATACTTCAGGTGAACTTACACCAGGAAGTAATAGCACATTAGATATTCAAATTAACACTTCTGATATACTAGGAGGAGAATATCAACAGCTAATAGAGTTATCCTCGAATGACCCTGATGAATCATATCTAGAAATACCTCTTAACATATTAGTTACAGGTATTCCAGAACTTTTAGTTTCATCTGATAACTTAGATTTCGGTAATTCCTTTATTGGATATTCTGATACTCTTTCTCTAGTGATTTCAAATCCTGGTACAGACATATTAGAGTTAAATGATTTCAGTTTCGATAATCCAGTCTTCTCAAGTCAAACTAATGAAATGACAATTCAAGCTCAACAAAGTGCTCGCTTAGTAATTAATTTTGCACCAGAAAGTGAAACTGAATATAATGCTAACTTAACCTTCACAAGCAATTTACCAGGTAATAGCATTCAAAGTATTGCTTTATCAGGAAATGGAGTTTACACTCCTCATATTGATTTGTCTCAAGAGACATTTATTGCCACCGTCAATAGTGGTAATCTTACTAACCAAGATTTGATTATTAGTAATATTCAAGGACAAGAGTTAGTCTTTAATCTTCGAATCCAAGAAGCAAGTCAGAGAAATGTTATTAATGGTGAATTCAATAATCTACCTGTAAGTAATAAGGGAATGACTTGGGTTGATGGATATTTATATATTGTATCTTATACTCAAAATAAGTTGTTCAAATATGATATTTCTACAGAAAGTATTATAGAAGAATATGTAATTCATAATTCACCGTTTGGTATTACTTATGATGGAAATAGACTTTGGATAGGTTCAACTAATGGTTCTTTCTACTCTTATGATTTAGTTGGAAATCAATTTGATCAGTTTAATAATCCTTTACTTGCAACTCCAGCACTTACTTGGAATGGTGAGTATTTCTTAGTTTCATCTTCAGGAACTATTAATCCTCAAATATATACAGTTGATTATGATGGTAATATTATTGGCTCAGCAATAAATACAAACTTCAATGGTAAGATTAATCAAATGGTTTGGGTTGAGGAACATGAGCAAGGCCAAATTTGGACTCTTGATTATAGTGCTCAAATGATTAGGCAATTAAATTATGAGTCTGGACAAGTAGTGAATTATCTGGAATATGATAACTTCGATGATATTTCTTATGGACTTGCTCATAATGGTAGAGATTTATGGATTGCTCCAGATGTTATGTCAAATCCTCAACTATTTAGAATTGACGATAATATGGATGAATTTAATTGGTTGACTCTAAACCCTAATTCAGGGACATTATTGGAAGGAGAAAACCAAGTAATCACATTACAATATGATGCTAGAAATCTTAATGATGGAACTTATTTAGCAAATATTATTGTTGAATCAAATGATGCAGAAAACCCTTACCAAGAGCTTGATGTAACTTTAGAGGTAACTGGTAATCCAACTATTTTAGTTTCAGATGATGAAATTGAATTTTCTACTGGTTATATTGGTCAAACTTTGAGCCAAGAAATAACTATTTCAAATACTGGAACTGCAAATTTAGAAATTACTGATATTACTTGTGATAATAGTGACTTCTCTGTTGATGCGAATTCATTTATTATTGAGCCTTTGACTTCTGAAGTGCTTACTGTTTATTTCACTCCATTAAGCGGAGGAGTTAAGACAGGTCAATTATTCATACAGTCTAATGCTAGCAATAATAATGAATACATTATCGACTTAACAGGAATTGGAGAAGGACAACCTACTATTCAAGTAAATCCAAGTAGTTTAACTGCCAATTTAACAACAGATAATGAAGAAACTCAGATGCTTAGAATTACAAATACAGGTGGTTCTGATTTAATTTATTCCTTAGAACTTGATGAAAGCAATTCTAGAGTTGAAAGTTTTGATAATGATTATGAAATTAGAGATATTGCCTTCTATGCAGATGAATCAAGAAATCAACTAAATAATGAAATGCCTCTCTATGACATCTCAAGTAATCAATCTTCTAGGTTCTTAGGAGACCAAATTAATACTTATCCTAATATGCCAACCTGGAATGCTGGTATGTATTGGTTAGATAATGAACTATATATTGTTGATTTCAATAAAGATAATGAAAATCAACAGACTGGTCTTTTACATACATATGACCTTGATTCAAATCAAATCAGTGAAAGTTATCCAATTCATACAGAACCTTATGGAATTACTTATGATGGAACTTATCTTTGGATTGGTAATCAGGCTGGTAATGTGTATGGATATGACCCAACAACTTTGAATACTAGTTCTAATCCACCAATTGCATCCTTCTCTTCACCAGTTGATTATTTCCCTGCAATAACATATATTGGTGATAGCTTCTTGATTAATGTTGCCTTTGATGATAGCCCAATCACTGAGATGTATAGGGTTGCTCATGATGGTGAAGTTCTTCAAACTTATAGTGCTTATCTTGGAAATAATATCAGTCAACTAACTTGGATTGAAGAATATCATAACAATGAACTTTGGGCTTTCCAAAACTTAGTTGAAGATGATGTAATTGTGGGTGGTAAGATATTACAGCTCCAGCTAGCTAATGGAACAATTATTGTGCAAGAAGAGCAAGTCTTCTGGGATAATACAGTAATTTACTCTTTCACTAGTAATGGAAAAGATCTCTGGATAAGTGATTCTGCAGGTCCTTTATTCCAACTTGATGATGGCCGTTGGTTATCATCTGATACAATTGCAGGTACTATTGCAGCAAGCGATTACCAAGATATTGAAATTACTTTTGATCCAACAGGCATTTATGGGGGAGATTATAGTGCTAGTCTACTATTAACTACAAATGACCCTGATAACCTTAATACAAGTATTCCTATAAGTATGCGAGTTCAAGGTTATCCAGCCTATGAAATATCTACTAACATGATTAACTTTGGTGAGGTTGCTGTTGCTTATAGTGATGAAGAAATCATAACTTTAGTTAACACAGGAACAGATGATTTAGAAATCCAAGAAATTTCATTTGACCCTGCAGATGTATTTAGCAGTCAAACAGCACCAACCTGGCTTTCACCAAATGAAGAGCTTGATATAGTTGTAGATTTTAGTCCTACAGCTAACACAGAATTTGATGCTCTTATGACAATCCAAACAAGTATTGGATCAGAAAGTGTTAATCTAAACGGACAGGGTTATAATCCTCCAATAATTAATCTTTCTCTTGAAAATATAGTTTCCTCACTGGTCTATGGCAATGAAGAAGAATTCGATTTGAATATATCAAACACTGGTGACAGGGATTTGACTTATGATATCAGATTAACAAGTTCTTCAAGAGAGATTAATACTAGAAATTCTTCAAGAGCTGTAGCAGATTGGTTAAGTGCAAATCCTCTGACAGGAACTATTCAATCTGGTATGAATGAATCAATAACAATCAATGTATCAGCCTTGAATGTTTATGCAGGATCATATTCAGCTGCAATTATGATTGATAGTAATGACCCAAGAGGCAGTCAGGAAATACCTGTAAATCTGTCAGTTTCTGGAAGTCCTCAAATATCTTATGAAGTTTCAGAAATAGATTTGGGCTCAGTTTTAATTGGTAATTCATCAACTGAAACAATTACTATTTCTAATACTGGTTCTGCTAACTTGCAAGTCTCTTCCTTAACCACTAGTGATCAAGTATTTATGGTTTATCCTCCATCATTTACTTTAGCACCAGAAGCTTCTAGACTTGTTACAGTGTCATTCACACCAATAAATCAAGGTACAAAAAATGCTGAACTCACTATAGTTTCCAATAGCTCAGATGATGATAATGTTATAAATCTTACTGGTTACGGAATGGAGGCTAGTGCAGAAATATATGCTTCTACTTCTACTCTCGATTTTTCAACAGTTAATGTAGGAGATAGTTCTGAAATTTCTTTCACTATCTATAATCAAGGTACAGGACTTCTTAGGATAACAAATATTTATTCTGATCACCCTGATTTCTTGTCTCTTTCTAATCCTAGTCAAGATCGTCCAATAAATGTTCAGCCTGGAGCTAATAAGGATATTACCGTACGTTATAGTCCTAGTGGAAACAATATTGATTCTGCGATATTAACTATCAGCTCAAATGCTGTTAATACTGATGAATTAGAAATTCAAATGTCTGGTTCAGGAGTCTATGTTCCTCAGATAGAAGTTGATAAGAATAGCTTAGATTGGTTCATTCTTGATAACACTCTAATCTATGACGAAATTCAGTTAAGCAATAATGGTCAATCAGATTTAGACTATTCTTTCACTTCAGAAAGTATGCAAATCCCATGGTTATCACTTTCACATTCAGAGGGATTGATAGCTGTTGGTCAAAGCCAAAATATCATTATCACTGTTGATACAAGAGATATTGATTATGGTACTTATTTTGGTTACCTTAGAATAAATTCTAATGATCCAGATAATAGTCAAATTTCAATACCAGTTACCTTAAATCACTCTAACTTCAATTTCACTGAAACTGATAATGCTGGTAATGACTTTGTTGAACAAGCAGATAATGATTTAGGGGTAGCAATTAATGAAAATTATGCTAATGCTCCTGTTGAATTCTTTATTTATACAAATGAAGAAGCTATTGATTATGCTAAACTAAGAATTAGAGTTTATGATATTGATACAAACGAAGTAAATTATGTCTTTGTTAATGGCTCATGGGTCGGACAATTAATTGGTTCAAGCAATAACTATTCGATTACAGAATTTATGATTGACCCTCAACTGATTAATTTAGGAAATAATGTAGCTAATGAAATAGAAATATCTTTAGATGTTAACGGAAACGATACTGGAACATCAAAAGTTATGTGGGGACAATTTGTATTCAATCAAGAGCCTATATATGCTTCAATAAATTCTCTTACTTTAGATAGAACAAGTTTCTATCCAGGTGAAGAAATTGAAGTTACTGCTCTTCTTACAACTCAACTGTATAATCATGAAGTAAGAGCTCTTTATGAATTGTATTCTGTAGATAACACACTTGTTGATTCTTATGAAGAAAATTATGACTTATCTGTAACATCAAATTATCAAGCAAGTGCTAGCTTACAGTTCCCTACAGATAGCCAGCTTGGTGATTATAGTGTAAAATTATCAATTTATGATGAGGATAGTAATATTCTTCAAGGTCAAAGAACAACTTCATTAACAATGATGTCTGGAGATCCTGTAATATCAATCAATGACCAGTTAAACTTTGGTCAGACCTATATTGGTTATGCAAAAGTTAAAAATATTCAAGTGACTAATCAGGGTTATGCTCCACTTACTATTAGTTCGATTAGCTCAAGTAATCCTGTTTTCTCTGTAGTAAACAGAGCTTTTGTTCTTCAAAATGGAGAAAGTGAATCCATAACAGTTACTTATGATAGTAGTCAAGAAGGTCAACAAACCGGAGATTTGATTATTGAATCTAATGATCCAGATAATCAAGAAGTTAGTGTTTCTTTAATTGCTTCTTCAATTGCCCCTCCAGAGATAGCTATTTCTGTTGAACAAATTACTTCTTCTATTCCTAGATTTGCAACGGACTCAGTTGAATTTGATATAAGCAATCTTGGTAATAGTGATTTGATAATATCTTCTATAAGTGCAAATGGAGTAGCATGGTTAGAAATATCTGAAAGTTCTATGACTATTACAGCTGGTAATAGTGAGACTCTTACTATTGAATTATCTTCTTTTGATATGACTGAAGGTAATTATAATGCAATCATTGAAATTGAGTCAAATGACCCTGAACATTTAACTAGTTTAGTTAATGTTAATATGATTGTGACTGAAAGATTAATAACTGCTAATTTCTCAGCTACACCTCTTACAGGTCCTAAGAACTTATCTGTAAGTTTTACAAGTTTAGCTCAAACTTCAGATGACTCAGAGATAACTCAATATCTATGGGATTTCCAAAATGATGGAATTATAGATAGTAATGAAGTTAATCCAGAATTTATTTATGAAAATAGAGGAATCTATTCAGTAAAACTTACTGTAATTAATGAAAACTCAGAATCTCATTCTCTGCTTAGAGAAAATTACATAAGTATAGTTAATACTCAACCTGAGTTAATTGCTAGCCTACCTGATATTGTTATGGATGAAGATTCAATTAATGAAGAAATAGATATTAGAAATTATTTTGCTGATGCTGATAATGACAATCTAAATTACTCTATTTCTGGAAATGATCATATTTATGTATCAATCATAAATGGTATCGTTAGGATTAGTCCTGAACAAGATTGGGTTGGTATTGAAGAAATTACATTTACTGCCAGTGATAATTATCAAGGACAAGTTAGTGATCAAATTACTGTAACTGTTATCGATGTTGCAGATGCTCCATACTTTATAGACTTACCAGAAGAGTTAACTCTTTTACAAACCACTAGACAAGTAATTGATTTCTCAAATCATGTTTATGATCCTGAACAATCATTATCATTACTCACTTTGACTATCGAGAATAATGTACATATAAACTATAATATCCTTGGTTTAGAAGTAACCCTCTTTGCACCTGTAGATTGGGTTGGCAGTGAGATAATTACTGTTAATGTCAATGATGGGTCAGGTCGTTTAGTAACTTCTCAAGATATAAACATTATCATTACCGATTCCTTTACCGCTGAATTTGTTGCTGATAATACTGAAGTTCTTAGTGGTCAATCTGTTCAGTTTACTGATTTAACTCAAGGTAATCCAAACCACTGGACTTGGTATCTTGACAATGATGATGTAGCCGATTCTTATGAACAGAACCCAAGCATAAACTATAATATTGGTGGTGATTATTCAATTAGTCTTGTAGTATCATATATTGATGAAAATGACTTAGTTGTTGCTTCTGATAGTGTTCGTTATGTTGATTATATAAATGTACAAGGTACTTCAATTCCGGGTGGTAATTACTTCGGTTCTTGGGAAGTCGCTTTCTCTCCTTACAATGTTTATGGACAAGTTTCTGTAGAAACCGGAACAACATTAACTATTGAAGAAGGAAGTGTAATTAACATTATGGAAGATACTGGTTTTGTTGTAAATGGAGGTTTAATTGCTGATGGTGTTATCTTTAATACAGTTACAAATGATGAAAGACAAACTTCTGAGTGGGAAGGTCTTAAATTCAATTCAGCAAGTGTTAACTCCAGTCTCACAAACTCATCTATCAAAAATGCACGTAAAGCAATTGAAATTAATGGTGCTTCACCAAACTTATCTTCATTAAACATTGAAGGTGCTAATAGCCAATATTCTGCCATAAAGATTATGGGTTCTTCTCAAGCTATAATTGAAGATATTGATATTGATAAATATGATACCGGTATTGAGATACTTGGCGACTCATCTTCTGATGTTCCTGTTTTAACAAATATCAGAGTAAGACATACAACAAATACTTCAAGAAATGAAGCTGAAATGAGAGCTCTTAAGATTCAAAACTCTAATGTTCTACTTGATGATATTGATATAGAAGATTTTGATTATGGTATTGAAATCAAATCAGATCAAGGAAACACAAGTCCTGTATTAACAAATATTAGAGTAAGACATGCAACTAATACTTCTAGAAATGAAGATGCTTTTGCTCTTCGTATTGAAGGTAACTCATCTCCAAATATTAGCCAAGTTGAAATTGATGATTTCTCTAAAGCTATTATTTTTGATGCCCTTAATTCATCACCTACACCTGTCCTTACAAATATCAGAGTAAGACATACTACTAATACATCAAGAGAGTTAGCAGACACAGCCCTTGAATTTGTTGGACAGATTGATGTAGAAATTGATTCTCTAGAAGTTGAGAATTATCTTACTGGTTTGTATTTCAATAATTCAGATAGGGTAGAGACTTCTACTCCTACCTTAACCAACATCAGAGTAAGACATACAACAAATACTTCTAGAACAGATGCCCTTGCCTTAAGAGTTATTGGTAATGTTAATCTTAATCTTAACAACTTTGTAGCAGAAAATGTCTATGATGGTATTCAATACGATGCAAGTGATTCATTAACACCAACTCTAACAAACATCAGAGTAAGGCATACAACAAACACTTCTAGAACTATAGGCGGAACTGCTCTTGCTTTTAATGGCAATGTTTCACCTAATCTCAATGATGTCGAGATTGAAGACTATCTTACTGGACTTGATTTTGATAATGAAAACAGGAATTCTGAAACAAGCCCTGTCTTAACAAACATAAGAGTACGTCATACAACTAATACTTCAAGAGAAAGTGCTGTTGCTTTATCGTCAAGAGGTGATGTTGATTTGATTGTATATGATTTTGAATCTGAAAATATTGACCAAGGTATTTCAATATATTCTTCAGCTTCTTCAGCACCTGTTTTAACCAACATCAGGGTAAGACATACAACTAATACTTCCAGATTACCTTCTACTAAAGCTATTTATCTGTCTGGTATGGTTGTAGCAAGCTTAGATTCTGTCTTAGTGGAAGACTTTGATGAAGGAATAGTAATTGAAAATCTAAACAGAACAGACATAGTAAGACCTACCTTAACCAACATCAGAGTAAGACATACAACTAATAGCACTAGAATTGGTTCTATTGCTCTAAAATCTATTGGTTTAGTTGAACTTGCTTTATCTGATTTTGAATCTGAAGATGTAAACACTGGAATAAGTCTTTATTCAACTGATGAAACTAGACCTGTTCTAACAAATATTAGAGTAAGACACACTACTAATACTAGAGATAACACAGTTGGTATTTCACTCAATAGTCTTGCTAATGCATGGATTAGAAATTCTGAAATTCAAGCTTGTGGAACTGGTATAAAAATTATTGGCAATAATAATGCTGAAATTGAAAGGAACACTCTAATTGATAACCTAGTAGCATTTGATTTATCTGGTCAAGAATGTACAAGTCAAATTCATCATAATCATGTAGAAAATAACTTAGGAGCTGATTCTAATTTCTTAAATGCTAGTGATGTCGGCCAAGTTCAGATTCTAAACAACAACATCTTAGGCTTCTCTAAGATTGTTAGTGGTTCTAATGCAAGCCCATATCTATCACAAAATATTATCTGGGGTGCAAATATTGCTGAATCAGATCTTGCTTCAGGAGAACAAATGAATGCTAGTTTTGAATACAATAATATATCAATGGCTTCGGATATAGCTCCAGGTATAGGAAATATGAATAGTGACCCATTATTCTCAGATTATCCAAGTTATGATTTACATTTGAGTATAAACTCAACTTGTATTGATGCAGGTAATCCTTTATTAGAACTTGACCCTGATGGTTCTGTTGCTGATTTAGGTATGAATTACCATCATCACTTATGTAATTTCAATGCAAGTGGTAGATTTAATACTCCAGGTATTCCAATTTACTTCGATAATAAAGCTGAAGGACATGATGAGCCAACAACTTCAATCTTGTGGGAATTTGGTGATGGTCACTCAACTACAGAGAGACATACAGAACATACTTATGCTGAAGCTGGTATCTATACAGTAACGTTAACTATGACAACTGGTTCATATACTGACGTTGTTACAAGAGAAGCCTTTGTTGTTACTCAAGATGATGCTTTAACAGCACCACAAAATCCTATGCTATCAATGACTGGTCCAAGTATGAATTTAAGCTGGCAAGAGATTACAGCTTCAATAGCTGGAAATCCTGTTGAAAATGTTCAATATCTGATATATTCTTCTGAAGACCCTGAAGGTGTCTTTGAATATAGAGATAATGTTACAAGCTTAACTTGGACTGATGTAAATATTGCTTTAAATTCCCAAAGACAATTCTATTTCATCCTCGGTTTTGTTAATGATGGTAGAACTAGTCTTCAAGAATTTATAAATACTCATAGATATTTACGTAGAGATGGAAAATTGATTAAACCCATTACTTCAAAAACAAATAAATAATAAATACTAACTGAATATATAAAGAGAGGGATTTTCAAATTCCTCTCTTTGTTTTTTGCTTGCTTTTAAGAAAAAGTCTTGCCATAAATAATTAAAAACAAGAATATGTATGTAAATTAATAATAAGCCAAACATGGAGCAATATGTCATGCTAAATTATTGGAAACTTCTACCAAAAAACATTAATAAGATTGTTGATACTCAAGATTTCTGTATTGATAAAATACCCTTTACCCTTACATTAGATGCTGGTGTTTTATTTACAGATGTAAAAGCTTTTACTAAAATGACTGAACAAGTAAGCAAATCTGGTCATTATTCAGTAGAAATTATAACTGATTTATTAAATTCATATTTTGATGAAATGTATAAGTCTATTGATAAGTATAATGGCGATTTATTTAAATTTGGAGGAGATTCAATCTTAGCAATTTTTCCTGGCAGTAAATCTGAGGCTCAAGAGCGTATTTCAGCTTGTCTTTATGAGATGGAGACTTCTCTAGAACAATTAAATATAAAATTTAAAGAACAGCATAATTTAACAATAGATTTTCATGGTAATGCGACTTGGGGGGAAGTAAAGATTAACATAGTGGGAAATGTAAAACATCATCTTGATTATTTCATAAGTGGTCCAGCTTTAGAATCACTATTTAAAGAAGGTGATAAGCCTCTTAAAACAAGTAGTAGCTCTTTGTTAACCAAACAAGAAAGTTTTCCTATTAATGAAAGCAATGGTTGTAATGAAAAATTTATACCTCAGAAGGTAGCAAACTGGCTAAGAAATGGTAAGTTTACAGGCGAACTAAAGAAGTCGGCTGTAATATTTATTCACTTAAAAAATGCTGATGAAAACCAAGTAGAAATTGATCTTGCTGAATATAATAAATTCTTCACTAAACTACAAGATATAATCTATTTTTATGATGGAACCTTGAACAAAATTGATTTCACAGATAAAGGTTATCTCATCTTAATCACTTTTGGTGTACCATTTATCCATAAGGATGATATAGAAAGAGCCTTTGCATCTTGCTTAAAGATTTCTAAAATTAAAGTTGCTGGAATTAAAACAAGAATAGGTCTAACTTACAACTATATTTATAGTGGTATCCTTGGTGCGAAAAATAGGTATGAATATGGAATTATTGGTAATGGTGTTAATATTGCTGCTAGATTAATGGCTGAATCTAAAGAATCTGATTTTGCATTCAGCTCGGAAATTCTACCCTATATAAAAGGGCGTTATCAAGTAAATTTTGTTAAAAATGTTCAAGTAAAAGGAATTTCAGATAAAATAGATATCTACCATGTTAGTAATGAATATTCAGATTTTTGGTCTGCTTACGAAGAAAATTTCCAAGATGCTCAGCTTATTGGTTATGAACAAGAATTATCTATGATGGAAAAGCATCATTTCACAATTATTCAAGGCCCATCTGGTTCAGGTAAATCACATTTACTTTATACCTATTTGAAAGATAAAATATTAAATCAGAAGATAAATATTCTTATTTTGAGTGAATATGATAAACTAAAATCTTTTAATTTGTTCAATAAAGTATTTGCATTGGTTAAAAACATTGATGATATATTCGATGATTTACCTATTATAAAAGATTATCTTAAAGAGATAGAATCAAATATTGATTTATCTCCAGTCAAAGAATTTTTTACAGAAAAAGACCTAGAAATTAAATTGAAGTCACTTCCTATGGTTTTAGATATCTTATCAGATATTCTTGTTCTTGTACTAGCTGAACATAAGTACTTTGTTGTAGAAAATATGTCTTGCCTAGATTATAAATCTTCATCTTTAATGAAAGCTCTTATTCCCAAACTTCTTACTAACAATAAGAATGTTTGTCTAACATCTTCAGACTCGGAAACTTCAGAAGAATATAATATTTATCTTCCCTTAGTAGTCTCCAGCTTAGAATTTGATGAGAAGATAATTAGGCAATATATCCTCTGTAAAAACTTAAACATAACATCTGCAGCTCTGAGAGAAATACTAAAACTAGCCAATAAAAATCCAGCTTATATTAAAGAAATATGTTCAATAATAAAAGACTTCACTAATAATTCAGACACTACTTTTGATGTGAGTGATTTTAAACAATTAGTTAGAGCTGGTAAACTACCTAATAAATTCGAAACCCTATTATTGAACGAGTTTGAATCATTAGATGATGAAACTAAACAGTTATTAAAATATGCATCTATCATGGGGATCTCCTTTAGTAATCAAATTAGCGAAATATTTTCAGAAGATTTTATTCAGATTCAAATTGAAAAAGTTTTGGAAAAGTTAACAAACAATAGACACATTTTCAAAAAAGTTATTCTACCTGAAATTGAGTACTTTTTTAATAATTCACTAATGAGAGATGCTATCTATAATACTATTCTTTTTAAAGAAAAAAAGAAAATCCATTTAACAATAGCTAAGTATTTTATTAACGAATACAAAGATAGTCTTGATTCTTTTTATGAAGTAATTGCCAATCATTACATCTCTGCTAAATCTCCTACTCAGGCTATTAAGTGGTCTTTACTAGCAGCTTCAAAGAACTTTAAATTAGCTTCCTTTGCTATCTCATCTTTTTATTATAAAGAAGCTCTTTCTTTTTCTAAAGATGATAAACAAAGAAATAAGATTCTCTTGCAGATAATAAATAGTGATTTAGAGAGAAACAAGATTATGGAAGTCAAAGAACATATTTCATTAATTAATCTAGATTTTCTTGAACAAAAAGACAGAGACCTCCTACATTTAGCTCATATAAGACTCTTGGATATTCAAAAGGACTATGATAAATTAATAAAACTAGCAAAAAAGCTTAAAGATAAAATTCAATCATTTGATGTGAAAATGAGAATTGACTTGATAATGTTGGATTATTATAGAATGACTAATAAAGTAGAACTTTTCAATGAGTTACAAGATAATATTACTAGTATTTTTGATAAATTATCTATAACTCTTAAAATTATTTTTTACTCTATATCTGGTCAACATACTTTGGACAAAGCAGACTATAAGCAAGCTCACCAAATTTATTCAAATTTATTAAAAATAGCTCAAGAGAACAACAAAAGAATTTTCTTGAGAATATCTTATACTTCTTTAGGAATAATTGAAATAAGAAAAGGTAATCAAGATAATGCTCTAGAATACTTTAATAAAGCTTTGGCAATTGCAGAGAATATAGGGGATAAGCATGGTTATGCAAAAGTCAACACTGAAATTGCCATGATACTTTTTGCCCAAGGAAAGGATGATGAGGCAATTTCTTCCTTAGAAAAGTGTTTATATATGGCTAAATATATCGGTGATAAGCAACAAGAACAAACTGTGTTATATAACTTTGGTTATATTTATAGTATCTTACAGGATTTTGATAAGGCTATAGCTTACTTCCAACAAGCTAAAGAAATTGCCGAAATTATCTCAGACAAGGTTGGTATCACTTATGCTAATGACGGTATGGGAGATGCCTATTTCAATAAGCAGGATTTCAATACAGCTAAAGATATTTATCAAGCAAATCTTGATCTACAAAAGAAACTTGGTGATAAAGAAGGTGTTGCCCATACAATTGGTAATCTTGCTAATATTCTAAGAGAAGAAAAAAAATATGATAAAGCATTAGAATATTATAAAACTCAATACGAGTCTCTTACTGAAATCGGGGATAAAATAGGCCAAGGTAAAGCCTTGTTTAACTGGGCAATCACTCATGAAATATTGGGCGATGATACTCTCGCATTACAAAAACTAAAATCAGCTTATGACTTATTTGATTCTGCAGGTGACATCAATTATGCAGATTTCACTGAACAACAAATAAACAGGATTAAGGCAAAAAGTAATGATTAGCTTGATGTCTTAAGTTCGAAAAGTCTTGATTGACACTCTCTCATATAATCATTGGAAATTATAAGAGAGAGTAACAATCAAGAATGCATTTATCTTAATCTATTATAGAAAACAAACTCTTCAATCTGCCTTCTTTCTGGTAAATCCTTGCTTTCATTAGCATAACCAGTAGCAATAGCACAAGAAACATGAAAGTCTTTGGGAATATTAAAATACTCTTTAACAGCATCTTTATCCATATCTGTAATCCAACAAGTTGCTAGATCATAAGCATAAGCTGATAACATAAAATAAGTAGCTGCAATATCAGCATCCTGGGCCAGTCTGATAGTTTTAGTATCATCTGCAATGACAAGGACTGCTAAAGGAGCATTCTTAATAGGGTTTCCAGCAGGACCACGGTTGTTCGCTAACCACTTCAAATCTTCACTATTATCTATAACTAAATAATAATAACCCTGACTATTTCTGGAGGTCGGACTATATCTGCAAGTCTCAAAAATTTGATTTAGTGTTCTTTTATCTACTTTTTTATCAAGAAAAGAACGAATAGACCTTCTATATTTTAATCCATTCTCTAAAGAATGATATGCTTTTAGAGGATGAAGAAAAGTCTGAAACTCAATTTTTCTACCTTCAGGGTCACATATATAGAAATGATATATCTTATATTTCTCATTTACCTTTAAATCTTGAGTAACTAAATTAGAGTATTCCTGATAATAAGCTTCTATTGCTTGTTTGTCCTGCTCAAAGATAGTTATTATGCCTTGGGTTTCTGCATTTTGAGATTCAAGAAATCCTAGAAGCAAATTCCCTTTCTTATAGATGAAGCAATTTTCTTGTTCAAGCCAAACTTCCATCTTTAAAGTATTATGATAGAAGTGATGAATAGTTTCTAAAGATTTTGTTTTGAAGAATATAATTCCAGACATATTGTTATCTCCTTGTCTTAAATTTTTTCTTTAATATCACCATGTGAGTAGGCATAAAGAAGTCTTTTCAAATCAGTTATTTGTTGCTTAAGTATGATTCCAGTATCAGTATCTTTAACTCTTATCCTTTCATGAGAAGTCTCAAGTATAGAGCGTTGGGAGTCAATATCAATTCTTTTTTCTATAGCTTCAGTCTTCGAAACAAATGGTTGATGAGCTGTTAAAGTAAGACCATGGGAGTTGGCTATTAGAGTATAACCAGCAATTCCTGTAACCTTTTGATATGCTCTAGAGAAACCTCCATCAATAACAATCAATCTACCATTAGCCTTAACAGGAGATTCACCTTTACTTGTCTTTACTGGCACATGACCATTGAAGATGTGAGACTTTTCAGGATTTAAACCAAATTCCTCTAGAAGCATTTTGCAGGTAGCTTCATCGTTTCTAAACTTATAGTAAGGATTCTTTTCTTCTTGATGAGTAGTTTTATCTTCAATAAATAATCTTTCAAATGTAGCCATTTTCTTCTTACCAAATAAGGGTGAATCTACACCAGACCACAAATACCACATTATATCTTCACCATATTTTTTTACACTTATATCTTTACTCATACAGCCTTGTCTAACGATTCTATCAAATTTATCCATTAGGTCTTTACCAGTATATTCTTTACCTTGTACAGGTAATTTCTTTAAAGAACCATCTGAATTTAGCAGAATACAGCCATGAAAGAGAAGGTTGTTGTTGTGAGTTTTGTACAAGGAACCCTTTGCCAATAACAATTTTATATGCTTTTGTAATTTCTCATTAGTTATAAAAGTTTCCTTTAATTGATTAACGATAACTTTCTCTTCTTTAGATAATTGATTAGGATTTTTTGGGTCTATTGTAGGAAAATTACATGAAGATAAGTTATATTCTTTTCCTTCTAAATTAATAATAGCTTTTTTATAATCTATTTTTTCAAGCAGAAGTCTATCCTCCATTTCAAAAGCTGGTCTTCTCTTTATGACTTCAGCTTCAAGTTTGAATTGTAAGACTGCTACAGCTTTAGATATCTTAGCTAAATTACTCAAATTTTCTGAATTACTATTTTCTTTTGGTAAAAATTCTAAGCAAGGGTCATCTTTATATGTATCTAAGGCAAATTTCCACAGAGGTCGTAGATTGATTCCGTAACCATCTTCAATGGTATCAATATTGCCATACCGGAAAGAAATTCGCAATAAATTTGTAATACAAGCTAAGGAACCAGCACCAGCTCCCATCCATAATATATCATGATTACCCCATTGAATGTCAAAACTATGATGCTTTTCTAATAAATCCATAATTAAATGTGGGGAAGAACCTCTATCGAAAATATCTCCTAGAATGTGAAGGTGATCAACAGAAAATCTTTGGATTAATTTAGAAATTTCAATAATAAATGATTCAGCTCTTCTTAGTTCAATGATAGTTTTAATAATTTGATTATAGTATTCGTGTTTATTCTCACCCTGTTCATTAAGTAATTCATCTATAATGTAAGCAAATTCCTTTGGTAAGGCCTTTCTCACTTTAGATCTAGTATATTTTGAAGCTGACTCTCTACATAATTGAATTAATCTGAAAAGAGTTACAGCATACCAATCATTCAAATTTTTATCTTCATTTTTTTTAATTTGGAGTATTTCTTCAGGATAGTAGATAAGAAATGTAAGTTCTTCTCTTTCTTGAGTTGTTAAAGCGATTTCGAATAGATTCTTAATCTTACCCTTAATAACACCTGATGCATTCTTTATAACATGTTGAAAAGAATCATATTCCCCGTGAATATCTGAAAGAAAATGTTCAGTACCTTTAGGTAAGTTAAGGATGGCTTGCAAGTTAATAATTTCAGCGCTTGCTCTTGCTATTGTAGGAAACTTTTCTGAAAGAAGCTTCAAAAAAGGTAATTCGGTTTTACTTATTAGTGAATTAGCCATAATCACTCCTTAATCATTCTTAAATTTATGTCATTATTCGTAATTCTTTATTATAAGCAAGGTATTTTTTCTTGACTTGAAAATGATATTGATAAATTTATTTTAAGTGATAAAGAGGAGAAACAATGTCCAAAATATTACTAACAGGAATTAGTGGTTTTGTAGGAAAAGAAACTGCTAGAGTCCTATTAAAAAATCCTGAACATAGCATAGTGGGTCTGATTAGACCCGGAACTGATGAGGATAGAATATCTGAGTTCTTAAACAAAGTGTCTTTTATAGAAATAGACTTATGTGATATTTCAAGCCTAAGAGACTATTTGATGGAAAATACATTTGATGTGATTATCCATATTGGTGCTTTAAGAGGAGGTAGGCCTGATTCAAAAGATAAGTACTATCTAGCCAATATAGAAGCTACTTCTTTAATAGCTAATCACTGTTTAAAAAATAATACTAAACTTGTTTACTGTTCATCAGTCGGTATATTCGGTGCTATTCCTCAAGAACTTCCTGCTAAAGAAAGTACAAAAAGACAGGAAGATAATTATTATCATTTTACTAAAATAAGATCTGAAGAAATAATAGATAATTTAACAAAGAAAGGCTTAAATTCTGTCATCTTAAGACCAGCGATAACTTATGGGAGAGGTGATTATGGTTTTCCTTATACCTTATGTAAATTAATTGATAAAAATCTAATGTTACTTTCATCCCAGCCTGTGAAAATACATCTTACTAATGTTCATTCCTTAGCCAAAGCCTTTGTTTTTTGTGCAGAAAATGCAACTAAAAGTGGAGGAAAATACATAATTGCTGATCATGATGCAATTCTACTTGAAGAGCTGGTAAACATTATATCCGAAAAACTAAAAGGGAAAAAATTCCCTAGATATAGAATAATCCCTTCCTTTTTATTCTCTTTTGCTCGCTTTATTTCTAAACTCATGAAGAGCGAAATATTCGTTTCTCGTTTTGAATTGATTTCACAAAGTTGGTATTATGATATATCAAATTCTTATAATGATATTAGCTTAGAAAGTGGAGATTCTTTAAAGGACTTTGAAGAGGTAATAAATTGGTATAAGGAAGGAAAATAATGGCTATACCTATTATTAACTTTTGGAAGAAATATTACAGTCAACCTGATGAAGGATTAGGTTCTAGCTATGAAAGAATTATTATTCATAATAGAATAATGGAAATCATTAAGCGTTATAATATAAAAACTATCTTAGAAGCCCCTTCCTTTGGCTTTACTGGATTATCAGGTATTAATTCAATGGGTTTTGCAAAACAAGGCTTACAAGTAAGTTTAGTAGACCACAACAAAGAAAGATTAAATTTAATTAAAGATGTTTGGGATAAATCACAGCTTCCACTGAAATCATATTATACTGATTCATACTCTTCTCTTGGGCTTGCAGATAAGGAATACGACTTAAGTTGGAATTTCTCAGCTCTCTGGTTTGTAGAAGATTTAGCTTCCTTCCTATCTGAACTTGATAGACTCACAAAAAAGATTATCATCCTAGCAGTTCCTAATACTAATGGCTTAGGTTATTTAAGTCAGAAATATCTTGGTAAGGAAGATTTAAACAAATATCTTATTGAAGCAAATATTAAACATAAGAACTTTCACAAAATTATGACAAACTTAGGGTGGAAACAAGTTGCTTGGGATTACTTTGACTGTCCTCCTTGGCCTGACATTGGTATGGCTAAAGAAGATTTTCTGAAAAAATTGAAACTTAGCTTCTTAACAAAGTTCTTAAAAGAAAGTGAATCCAAAGAAGACCTAACGATTTTAGATTATTGGAATGATAAGAATCCGAATTTTGCCAAGCAGATGCTCAAGTTTTACTGGTTAGAAAAATATGCTCCAAAAGTGCTTAAATTCTTTTGGGCACATCATAAATTTTATGTATATAAAAAGAAAACGAGGTAACCATGAAAAAATCTATTTTTGTTTATTTCTCCTATTCTGGAGATAATGATAAACTAGCTAATCTCCTTCAAAAGAAAATAAACTGTGAAACTTTGAAACTAGTTCCTGAAAAAGAATACACAAATAGTTCTATTAAGATACTTTTTCAAGGAGGAAATGAGTCACTTAAAAAGAAATGTCCAAACTTAAAGGCTTATGATTTTAATCCAGATAACTATGATCTGATAATTATTGGCACACCAGTTTGGGCATGGACTCTTTCCCCAGTTCTAAGAAGTTTCCTAGCAAATAATTCTTTTGATAAAAAGACTGTTGCCATTACATGCACCCACAGAGGTTCTGCTGGTAAAACCATAGAAAATATCGAAAATGAATTAAGAGGAAATGAAATAATTTTAAAAGAAGAAATACACGCACCTATTGAAGATAATCAAAAGGTTAACGAAATTATTAATAAATTATATGAATATTTACAAAACTGATAATAAGCAGGTCTCAAGAAGATATTTATAAAAAGCTAATCTTTTGAAAAATAAAAATAATCAAAAAAAATTAATATTTTCTTGACACCTAATATTTTATTGTCAATAATGGCAATTAAATTGAAAAATCCATAAACGGGGGAAAATTAATGAAGAATTATGACATGAAAAACATTCGAAATATAGCCTTTTTAGGTTCTAGTGGAGCTGGGAAAACTACCCTCGCAGAAAACCTACTATACACAACTAAAATGATTACTCGTATTGGTAAAGTCGATGATGGAAACACTGTTATGGACTTTGATCCTGAAGAGATTGACAAAAAAAATTCACTATCATTAAGCTGTGGTTTTATCGATTATAAAAATCATAGAATAAATATATTAGATGCTCCTGGTACTCCTGATTATATCGGAGACCAACTTTCTGTATTCCCTGCTGTTGAAACCATTTGTGTTGTTGCCAATGGTGCTGGTGGTTTTGAGGTCGGACTCGAAAAAACTTTAGAACAATTAGAAACTTCTAATAAATCTAGATGCTTAATCGTTAATAAATTAGACCAAGAACATTCTGATTTTGATAAAGTAATCGAAACTATTTCTGAAAATTCTGATTTCTCAGCTACTCCATTTGTTATTCCTATCGGTAGTGAAAGTGCTTTCAAAGGTGTTGTTGATATCTTAAAGAATAAAGCTTATGTTGATGGAAAAGCTTGTGATGTTCCTGCTGATATGGCTGATGAAGTTGAAGAAAAAAGAAATGTTTTAATGGAAGCTGTTGCTGAATCAGATGAAGAACTTTTAGAAAAATTCTTTGATGCTGGTGAGTTAAGCCAAGAAGAGATGATTGCTGGTGCTAAAAAAGCTATTAAAAATGGTTCTCTTATGCCTGCATTCGCAGTTTCTGCTGGAAGCCAAGTAGGCTTAACAACTTTAATTGATTCAATTCTTGAATATCTTCCAAGTCCAAATGATAATGCGAATTTAGAAGTTTTACAAGATGATGAAAAACAAGACTTTGTATGCTCTCCTGATGGTAAAATCTTAGGCTTCATCTTCAAGAATTACGCTGACCCTACTATGGGTGATATTGCTTATATCAGACTCTATTCAGGTTCTCTTATTTCAGGAACTGATGTATTCATACCTGAAAAAGACAATAAGGATAAAATTGGTAACATCTATTATGCTCAAGGTAAAAATAGAGTTGATGCTGGAGAAATTAAAGCAGGTGAAATCGGAGCTTTAGTTAAACTTAAATATGCTAGATCAATGGACTCTGTAGTTGAAAACGGTTCAAAGATTAAGTGCAAACCTGTTAATTTCCCTGATCCTGTAATGTGGAAATCTATTGTTGGTGAATCACAAAATGATGAAGATAAAATAGGTGTTTCAATTCAAAGACTAATGAATGAAGACCCTACCATAAATCTAAATCTTAATGTTGAAACTCATGAAAATATTATTTCTGGTACTAGTGAACAACAACTTCTTTTACTCCAAAAGAAATTAAAAAATCGTTATAAAGTAAATGCTGTTCTCAAGGCTCCTAGAATTCCTTATCGTGAAACAATTACAGGTAAAACTGATATTGAATATAAACACAAGAAACAATCAGGTGGTAAAGGACAATATGGTCATGTATTCATGAGAATCGGACCAAAAGGTAGAGGTGAAGGCTATGAATTCATCAACTCGATTGTTGGTGGTACTATTCCTTCTGGTTATATACCTGCTGTTGAAAAAGGTATTAATGAAACTATGCTTACTGGTATTATCGCTGGTTACCCTGTAGTTGATATCTATTGCGACCTATATTACGGTTCTTACCATGATGTTGACTCTTCAGAAATGGCTTTTAAACTTGCTTCAACTATGGCTCTTAAAAATGGTTTTGTGAAATGTAATCCAATATTATTAGAACCTATTCATAGTATGAAGATTTCTATACCTACTGAATACATGGGTGATGTTATGGGTGATATCTCTACTCGAAGAGGTAAAATTATCGGTATGGACCAAGTTGGAAGAAAGCAAATCTTAACAGCTGAATTACCACTTGCTGAAGTTTATAAATACTTCCCAACCCTAAAATCTCTAACTCAAGGTAGAGGTAAATTCACTCAAGATTTCTCACATTATGAAAAAGTTCCAACTGATGAAGCTAACAAAATAATTGAAGAATCAAAACAGGAACAAGAATAAATTGACAAAAAAACTATTCAAAATAAATTTAACTAATAAATAGGTTATATATCATGAGCCGACTTATATAGGTCGGCTCTTTTAAAAACTTAATAAAAATAGAGAGGAATATCAATGTCTGGACATAATAAGTGGAGTTCGATTAAACATAAAAAAGGTGCAGCTGATGCAAAACGTGGTAAAGTATTTACTAAATTAGGTAAAGAAATCGTTATTGCAGCCCGTATGGGAGGAAGTGATTTAGAAAATAATCCTCGTTTGAGAACTGCTGTTCAAGCTGCTCGTTCACAAAATATGCCAAAAGACAATATCGAACGTGCTATCAAAAGAGGTACTGGCGAAATTGAAGGTGTTGTCTATGAAGAAATCACCTACGAAGGATATGGACATGGTGGTGTAGCAATTCTAATAGATTGTACTACTGATAATAAAAATAGAACAGTTGCTGAAGTTAGACATATTTTAGGTAAGTATGGTGGCTCTATGGCAGAATCTGGAGCTGTTTCTTGGAATTTTGAACCTAAGGGTTTCTTTATGATTCCAGCAGAAGGTAAAGATGAAGATGACTTTATGATGGAAGCACTTGAAGCTGGTGCTGAAGATGTAAAATTAGAAGATGATATGTTTGAGGTTTATACTGTTTCTCAAGATTTCCATACTGTCATGAAAAACTTTGAAGATGCAGGTTATGAGCCTTTAGAACCAGCTTTAATCAAAGTTCCTAAAACTACAGTAAATGCTGATGATGTAGCAGAAAAACTTATGAAACTTCTAGATCATCTTGATGACTTAGATGATACACAAAAAGTTTGGGCTAACTTTGAAATTTCTGATGAGATAATGGAAAAACTTAACCAAGACTAAATGGTTATTATTGGTTTTGATCCTGGTAGCAGATTCTGTGGCTATGGGATTTTACAAATCGAGAATAAGAGAATTATTGCAGCTGGCTGTGATGTTATCAAGTTAGATCAAAAGAAAAAGTTAAGCAATAAGTTAGCAGATTTATATACTATAATATCTAGTGTTTTAAAAGAATACAAACCTGATATTGCGGTAGTAGAAACAATATTCTATGGCAAGAATATTCAGTCTTCTATAACTTTAGCACATGCTAGAGGTGTTTTACTTCAAGCATGTGCTTTATCTCATATAAAAGTATATGAATATTCACCTAGAGAAGTGAAAAAGGCTGTAACTGGAAATGGTAATGGAAGTAAATTGCAAGTTAGACAAATGATTCAGAAAATCATAGGATTGAAAGAAGAAATTAAATCCGAAGATGCTTCAGATGCTTTATCTGTTGCATACACTCATTATAACAAAATTAAGTTTGGTAATCTAAATTTATTAGAAGCAGGATATGCAAAAGAGACATAAAGATAGAAAGAAATATTTCAATGAACAAGTTTTTACCAGTAAGAAATATGTAATTCCTTACTTGGAAGAATATTTTAGTACTTCGAATCTAAAAGTTCTTGAAATAGGTTGTGGAGAAGGTGGTAATCTACTTCCTTTTTTAGAAAAAGGTTGTCAAGTTCTTGGTGTTGATTTAGCTGAAGATAAAATATCAAATGGCAAAGAGTATTTATCGGATTATATTAAAAGTAAACAATGTCAATTGCTGGCTGATAATATATTTAATTTAGATTCAATAGGAGATTTTGATTTGATATTTTTTCGAGATGTTATAGAACATGTTGATAACCATGCAAAATTGTTATCATTTTGCTATAATCATCTTTCTTCTAATGGCCATATCTTTGTTGCTTTTCCACCTTGGCAAAATCCATTTGGTGGTCATCAACAGATGTTAAATTCTATCTTATCAAAGCTACCTTTTATTCATCTCTTACCTCAAGATTTTTACCGAGGTTTGCTTGTGCTAACTGGAGAGAGGGATCAAGTAATAAATGAACTTCTCGACTTGCATGAAACAAGGGTAACAGTTGAATATTTTGAAAAGCTTGTAAAATCTAGTGAACTGAGAATTAATGATTTACGTTTATATTTGATTAATCCTAACTATGAAATTAAATTTAAGCTTAAACCAATAATCCTAAATAATTTTTTCAAGCAGATTAAATATTTAAGGAACTTTTATTGTACAACTTGTTATTCACTTCTTAGTAAAGAGGAAAAATAATGTTTAATTACCTACATGGTCAAATTACAGAACTTAATCCAGTATATTGTGTAATAGATTGTTCTGGTGTTGGTTATGAAGTTGAAATACCTTTAAGTACCTATGAGAAAATTCGAGAATTAAAAGATGTAAAATTACTTATACATTACTATCAAAATGATGAAGGTACGAGATTATTTGGATTTATATCCCCAGAAGAGAAAAGCTTATTTCGACAACTGATATCAATATCTAGAGTCGGACCCAAAATAGCTTTATCTATGCTATCATCCTTACCGGTTATATCAATAGTTAATTCAATTTTAAGTGATGATTATTCATTACTTGCTAAAGTACCTGGTTTGGGTAAGAAAACAGCACAAAGATTAATTATTGAACTTAAAGATAAAGTGAGCGAAATTCAGATTCCAAGTAGTGACATTGGGAGTATAAAGTTAAATGATGTTGCAAAAGAAGCAGAAATTGCCTTATTAACACTTGGTTATAAGGCTTTTGAAATACGTAGTACTTTGCAGGATATCATCTCTCAAGATGCAAGTATTGGACTAGAAGATTTAATTAAGAAAAGTATCAAAAATCTTTATAAAAAGGGTTAAAAATGTTAGAAAGAAAACATGCTTATAAGGTTATTAATAAAGTTCTGAAAGATAATGAAATGTCATCAAGTTTATTAAACAACGAAGCAAAAAAAATAAAGAAGAATAATGGCAATCATGAGTTCTTTTATACTTTAGTTAAAGGTGTTATTAAGAGAAAATTACTTTTAGAGTATATCTGCCAGCATCTAACAGATGAAAGTAAGTATAAAAAGACAGATTTAAAGATTAAAATTTTATTATATCTAGGTTTGTTCCAGATAAAATATTTAGATAGTGTACCTGACCATTCTGCGGTTGACACTACTGTTGAGTTAGCTAAGGACATGTTTAGCCAAAATACAGCAGATTTTGTGAATGCAGTATTAAGGAATTATCTAAGGAATCCTGAAATAGAATTACCAACAGATGATATTACAAGAATATCAATAGAACATTCTTATCCTAAAGAATTAATTGAAAAATGGATACCTATCTTTGGAGTTGAAGACACTGAATATTTAGCAATGTACTTCAACGAATTTCCCGAAATCAATATTAGAGTTAATAATACTGCAACATCTATAGAGAAACTCATTCCTTACTTTGAGAAAAGGGGTGTTAAATTAACTACATATCCTGGGGTTAAAAATGTGTTTAAAGCCGATAAAGCTCAAGTTATCTTAGATGATGTAGCCTTTTCTGAAGGTTATTATTCTATTCAAGATGCAGCTGCTGCTTTAGTAGTTGATTTGATATCTCCAAATAAAGAAGATAATATCTTAGATATGTTTGCTGGTCCTGGAGGTAAATCAACTTACATGGCAGAATTACTAAACAATACAGGTCAAATTATTGCCATTGATAAGTTCCCTAAGAAAGTTAAATTAATTAAACAGGCTGTCGAAAGACTTCAGTTAACCAATATAAAATTGATAACAAGTGATGCTCTTAAGTATGGCCCTATTGCTCCAGCTTATGATAAAGTCTTGTTAGATGTACCTTGTTCTGGCTGGGGAGTATTAGGTAAGAAATCAGAACTTAGATGGCAATCTCACCAGAAGTACAACGAACTCTTAAAATTACAAAGCTCGATTCTAAATTATGCTTCTAAATTTGTTAGACTTGAAGGTTATTTAATTTACTCTACTTGCACCATGAACCCTGTTGAAAATGAACAGCAAATAGAAGCTTTTCTCAAAAAACATCCAAACTTTGAATTAGTTGATGCTAGTAATTTCATTGATGCGACTTATACTCGCAATGGTTATCTAAAAACCATACCTCATGTCCATCTTATGGACGGTTCTTTTGGAGCTAAATTAAAGAGGAAAAGTTAAGATATGAGACACTTAAAAGCATTTGCAATTGCAGTAATTTTGTTTATTATATTTATAATAGTTGTTTTGCTTTTAACAACTAAGATATTAATTCCAGTTAAATTAGATATTGGTAAATCTTTAAAAGTACCAAATGTTGTTGAACTTGATTTGACTGATGCTAAGAACATTCTTAAGAAAAGTGGATTTATTGTTAACGATTCTTTAGCTATAGAATGGGTAAAGACTCCGAAATATCCTGATAGAACTATAATTTCACAATTTCCTAAGGCTGGAAAGATTGTAAAAAACAATAGCAGGATAAAATTAGAAGTATCTGGTGGAGGACAACTGGTAGTTGTGCCTTTAGTTATAGAAGATAATGCTATTAATGCATCATCTAAATTAAAGCAAATAGGACTCGAAGTAAAATTTATAAAAAAGAATTATGGATTATATGAACAGAATACAGTTGTGGAAGTTGAACCAGAAGTAGGTACTAAACTTCTAAAGGGCAGTGAAGTTATCTTATTCATAGAATCTGAGTTTGAAGATTTAGAGAGTGACATTGATTCTCTTAATACTATAAATAATCCTGATAGTCTTAATATTTTAGTAGAATAAAAGAATATTTGAGTATATAAGATATTCTAAAAGATACATTATGTATTTACAAAAAAGTCATTGATAAAGGACTTAATAATGAAAAAAATATTTTTAGTTACTATGTTTTTAATTTTGATTAAGCTTTTGATTAGTCAAGAATTACCCTTAGAATTATTCACTGATGTAGAAGAGTGTTATGTAAAAACCCATCGAATTTTACCTGAGTATGATTTAAAAAGAACCTATATCGTAACTAAAAATTTCTATAAGTTTGATAATGAAGGCAGAATTGAAGAAATTCAGAGTTATGGAGGTAATAATTCTTATCAGGGTTATTACACTTATTCTTATTCTGATTCTTTAGATGTTAGAACATTTTATAGCACTCATAATGTCATTACTGAAAGATTTACTACTAAATATTTAGAAAATCATGGTGATACAGAAGAAACCCTTTACGCATGGGGTGGAAGGTTATTAAGAAGAGTTATTAGTACAACAGATCCTAATACTAATATTTCTACTTATAATTATTATAATGATGCTGGTTATCCTCTATATACTGACGTAAAATACAAGTATCCAGATGGAAGAATTGAAAAAATCATTACTAACGATTATGATGGTTTTCCAGTCTATTTTGACTACTTTTATTATGATGATAACAATAATATAGAATCTCAAAGAAAAGTTGATTATCTTGATACATTAATTACAGTTGTTGAATATGATTATGATGATAATAATAATTTAATCAAAAAGGCTACAATTGATTTTAAGACAAATAAATCAATTGTGGAGAATTTCGAATATGATATTCTAAATAGATTAACTTTAGAAACAGTTTTTGAGAAGTCAGATGATTTTGGTGGGGTTGAGGAACTTGTTTTAAAAAGAGAAATTTACTATGAAGGTTATGAAGAAATTGATGATGAATTCTATCGAGGTGATGATGCTAAAGATAAACTGCAAGCTCAGTTAGCTGAAAAAGCTGAGCGAGATGCTAAAAGATTAGCTAAATTGAAAGCAAAGCAAGATAGAGAAAGAGAGAAAGCTGAGAAAAAAGAAAGAAAAAAATTAGAAAAAGAGAATATGCTTCTTGAAGAAAGAGATGTATATAAGTTAGAAGAATCTGATAATGACCAAGATGACTCAAGCAAAGATAGTCAAGAAGAAGGCTCTACTTCTCAAGAATAATAGTAACAGGTCCATCGTTTAATAATGAAATTTTCATATCAGCACCAAAAATACCAGTTTTTGGTGCTTTATATTTGTTAGTTACATCTTCTAAAAATTTATTATAAAGTTCTTCAGCAATTTCGGGTTTAGCAGCATGAGTGAAATCTGGCCGACGGCCTTTCTTACAATCTGCATAAAGAGTAAACTGTGAAATTATCATAACATCTAAATCCAAATCATTTACAGAAAGGTTCATTTTACCACTGACATCTTCAAAGACTCTTAAGTTTAGTAATTTATTAACTAACCATTCTATTTCACTTCCATCATCTGTAGATGAAACACCAATAAAAACTAATAATCCCTTATTTATTGAAGATATTAGTTGGTTATTAACAGTTACTGAAGAACTAGCAACCCTTTGAATTAATAACTTCACCTTAAACAACCCCGGCTTTAATTAGATCATGAAGATGGATAAGGCCAGCAGCTTGTTTTTCATTATTCAAAACTGGTAAAACTGTTATATTATATTGCTCCATTAAATTTAAAGCTTCAACAGCTAACTTGTCTGCAAAAATAAACTTGGGATTCTTGGTCATTGCTTCTAGGACAGGAAATGTTTTTATGTCGGAATTGCCATTTTGTAAGAACCTTCTCAAATCACCATCAGTAACAATACCAATGACTTGGCCAGCTTGAGTTACCAAAGTACAACCAAGTTTTTTACTGGTCATTTCCATAATAGCAATATCCATTGTTTTGGTATGGTCAGTTAGAGGAATCTCAGGTCCTTTATGCATTAAATCACTTACTTTTAGTAATAGTTTTTTACCAATCGAACCTCCTGGATGAAACTTAGCATAATCTTCAAGAGCAAAATTACGTTTCTTCAAGAGAGCGACAGCAAGAGCGTCACCCATGGCAAGCTCTACCGTTGTTGAAGCAGTTGGAACTAAACCTAATTGTTCATAATCTTTAGGGACAGAGCAATCTAATGATACATCTGCATGTTTAGCTAATTTAGAATCCATATTACCAGTTAAGGCTATTAAAGGGATATTGTTAAACTTAATGTAAGGTATAATAGAAATAACCTCTTCCGTATTTCCACTATTAGAGATAGCAATAACTACATCATTTTTTTGAAGCATACCTAAATCACCATGAATGCCTTCTGCTGGATGCAGGAATATTGAAGTAGTACCAGTGCTTGCCAAGGTAGCAGAAATCTTTCTTCCAATTAAACCAGCCTTTCCCATACCAGTAACTACTACTTTACCTTTACAAGATATTAAGATATCCAAAGCAATTACTACACTATCATCAATTCTATTATAGGCTTGCTTTAGAGCATCAGATTGCCTTAATAGTTCATTTTTAAAATCGTTAATATACTTATCCATTAAATTACCCCTATTAGAAAATAATGCGGGATAAAAACCCGCATTATTCATATTTCATTGCTGAATATTTTATTCTTTATCTTCAAGTACTAAATTTATTGCATCTTCTAATTTGATGACTCCAAGATTACCTTTAGTGTGTCTTCTTACTGATACTGAAGCTTCCTCTGCTTCTTTACCACCGACAACAAACATATAAGGAATTTTTTCCATTTCAGCTTCACGAACTTTGAAATTAATTTTTTCTGATCTTTCATCAATTTGAGCACGAATTCCACGTTTTTTTAGAGCTTCTAAAACTTCATTAGCGTATTCAGATGTTGCATCTGAAATAGGTAAGACTTTAACTTGTACAGGGCAAAGCCAGACAGGAAAATTGCCTGCATGGTATTCAATAAGTGTACCGAAGAATCTTTCAATCGAACCTAATAGAGCTCTATGAATCATATAAGGACGATGAGGTTTGTTATCACTACCAATATAATCCATATCAAAGCGTGTAGGTAAGTTAAAATCGAATTGGATTGTTGTGCATTGCCAAGATCTATCTAAAGCATCTTTAATCTTAATATCGATTTTTGGTCCATAGAAAGCACCGCCACCTTCATCAATTTTATAATCTAGATTATGCTTTTCGATAGCTTTACGCAAAGATTCTGTTGCAGCTTGCCATTCATTAGGATCACCAACTGATTTCTCAGGCATAGTTGAAAGGTAAATTTCAAAATTCTCAAAACCAAATTTGCCTAGAACCATTAGAGAGAAATCTAACAATTTTTCAACTTCCTCTTCTAATTGATCTGGAGTACAAATGATATGAGCATCATCTTGGGTAAATCCTCTTACCCGCATTAAACCATGTAAAGCTCCAGATAATTCATTACGATAAACAGTACCTAATTCTGCAAGTTTCATTGGTAAATCACGATAAGATCTTTTTGATGACTTATAAATCATTATATGGAAAGGACAGTTCATAGGTTTAACATAATAGTCAATTCCATCCATCTCCATAGAATCATACATTCCATCTTTATAAAAAGATAAGTGACCACTAGTTTCCCACAATTGACCTTTACCAATATGCGGAGTATAAACTAAGTTATAACCATACTCAAGATGTTGTTCTTTCCAGAAAGTCTCAATTTGATGTCTAATCATAGCACCTTTTGGATGCCAAAGTACTAAACCTGGTCCAATATCATCATTGATAGAAAATAAATCTAGTTCCTTACCAATTTTTCTATGGTCTCTCTTTTTAGCTTCTTCTAAATTATTAAGATAAACTTTTAATTCTTTTTTTGAAGGGAAAGAGATACCATATATTCTCTTAAGCATTTTATTGTTTTCGTTACCTCTCCAATAAGCTCCAGAAGAACGAAGTAATTTAAAAGCCTTAATTTTACCAGTATGTGATAAGTGAGGACCTCTACATAAATCAGTGAAATCTCCTTGACTGTATAAAGATAATACTTCATCTTCAGGGATTTCTGATAATATTTCTAATTTATATGGTTCATCCATTGCTTTAAAAATTTCCATAGCTTCATTACGAGAAACTTCTTTTCTAACATAAGGAAGTTTTTCATTTGAGAGTTCTTTCATTCTTTGTTCAATTTTTTCTAAATCAGAGTCAGAAAATGCTTTTTCGCTATCGAAATCATAGTAAAAACCGTTATCGATTGCTGGTCCAATTGTTACTTTTACTTCAGGAAATAATTGTTTAACAGCTTGAGCCATTAAATGAGCAGTTGAATGCCAGTAAATTTCTGGTCCTTCTTCAGACTTAAAAGTAATAATAGAAACTTCTGCATCTTGGCAAATTTCATAATCTAAATCAACTTTCTTGCCATTAACAATACCGGCTAAAGAAGAGTTAGCAAGTCCATCACTAATACTTCTAGCAACATCAATAACTTTTACATTTTCTTCGAATTCTTTTATTGCACCATCAGGTAATTTTATTTTTAAACTCATCTATTTTCTCCATTAATTAATCTTTTTTATTTTCAGCTATTCTTTCATCTAAGCTTCTAGCAACTTCATCTAGAAGTGCTTTAAGCTCAGAATCCGATAGATTTTTGTTTTCATTATATATTGGTTCTAAAACGAATTTTTCTATATCTGTTCTAGTTTTTCTCCATTCTGAGATACTCGGTTCAGTATCTGCATAATTTAACTGCTCATAAACATCAAACAAGTTTGAATTATTTTCTAACCTTTCTTTTAAAGGTGAAACAACTAAAGCACTTTTTCTTAATGGCATATAGTAGGTATCATAAGACCATTGAGCTGTTTGTTCTTTATCCGTTAACCATTTGATAAATTTCCAAGCAGCTTCTTCTTTTTTAGGATTACTCTTGAATATAGCTATATTTGTCCCACTGATAACGTTTTTTTGCGTTCGAAAACTAGGAATTGGAGATATTCCAACATTAAATTTTAGTTTGTTTTGACCAGACATAAAGGCCATGGAAACACTTGACCCTTCATACATAGCTACTTTTGAAGCTAGAAAATCATTTTGTCCTTCATAACCTTCAGAAATATAAGCAACATTTGAATCAACAACAAGACTTCTAAGGTATTTTAAAGCTTCTATACCTTCTGGACTATTAAATCTAGCTCTATGTCCATCATAAATTTCACCACCAGCCTGTAGAATAAGATTAACTAACTGAGTAGCAGAACTATTAATATTAGTTAAATATACATAAGGGTCACCATTTTCATCTCTTTCTGCACAGATTATTTTTGAGTATTCTATAAATTCTGACCAGGATTGAGGTGTATCCTCAGGATCGAAGCCATATCTTAAGAACATATCTTTGTTATAGTAGAGTACCCTTACACTCTTGTTGAAAGGAAAGGTCCATAATTTACCTTCATAGGTATTGCTGGAGATAAATACTAGGAAGAAATCATTATTAATATCTTCTAAAAGGTCTTGGTCAAGGTCAATGAACTTTTGAACTGGAACTAACACACCTGATTTTATATAATCAACAGTTGAGTTTTCATATAACTGAGCAAGATCAGGTTGATTTCCTGCTTGTATAGAAGCTGTCAGCTTTTGAGTTAAAGCTGTGTAATTTCCAACTGAAACACCTTCAACCTTTATTTCTTTCTGACTATCGTTAAATTCTTGGATTAATTTATTTAAAGCTGAACCAAGAGGTCCTCCCATAGAATGCCAGAACAATAATGTTGTTTTATTAGAACTTACCTCACTCTTCCCACAAGATAGTAGAAATAGACTGAAAATTATAGTTATAATGATAAGAATTTTCTTCATATTTTCTCCAAGATTACATTTTTCATATTTATAATCATTCTATAAAAGATACTGTATAAAGTCAATCTTTTTTTCATTTAAAAAGTAAAATTAAGTTTTATTTATCCTTTCTTGATTGTTACTTACTCAATAAAAACCCAATGATTATTTGAGATAGTAACAATCAAGGAATATTTTTTAGATAAGTAATAGTTACTTCACTGCAGTTAGAATATAGAATTTTTGATTGCTATCTAATATAGATATGTCTGAGAAATAGGACTTTAAGTGTTTATGGTAGCCCAGATGTTTGTTAGCAATTATAAGAAGCTGTGCAGATTTCTTCATAACTCTAAAACAATCCTCAAAGATTTTTAGTGTAGTTTGGATTGATACTTTATGATTCTCATGAAAAGGAGGATTTATAACGATGAGGTCTGCAAAGTTATCCTCAAAGGAATCAAGGGAGTTATCAATCTTAAAAAAAACTTTGTTGGAATCAAAGTATGAACTTTCCACACTTGCTTTAGCTGATTCAAGAGCTGAATATGTTATATCAGTTAACCACAGCTTTGAGTCTGGTAAAATTTTATGTATAGTAAGTCCTAAAATGCCATTAGCAGAGCCAAGATCTATTATGTTATTTATTGAATCTGTGAAATTTATTTTATTCAGATTATCTAGAAGAAAGCTACTACCTATATCAACTTTATCACTAGAAAAGAGATTAGGATAGTTTATTAAATTCAAATCATAAGCTGCCAGATGTTTTACAAAATCTTTCTTCTCAACATTTTCTTTAAGAGAAGCTGTAATAATTTTTGATTTCTTCCAAGATAGTGAATAGCAAAAGTCCGATAAGTATAGTTTGCAATAACTATATATAGTAGAATTTAAGTACTTAACTCTTGCCCCTAAAATAATCTTAGTCTTAGCATTGTATGTTTTATTTACTTTGTTAAGTAAGAATTCTAAATACTTGTTAATTTTCGGAATTTTGATTATTATCAAATCAATATCTGAGGGAAAGGAATCGTAAGGGGAAATAAAAGTTGTGTTAGAGACTTTCTTATTATTAATCTGTAAATTATGTTTGATACCTTTTTGAGAAAGAATTGAATCATTGACTAAAAAGATTTCTTCAGCCTGAATCCCAAGCGAAATTGCTCCAAAGTCATCTTCAATAATTAAGACTCTGGATAAATTGCTATAGTTATTGCTTACTTCATTGATTATATATTCATCAGCAGAATCCCAAGCCAGAAAATTATCATTAGTTAATAAAGGATAACGTTCTAGCTTGATTTCTGTTTCTAGGGCATATTCAAACATTATTTAATAATTATTTTAGCTAATTTGGTATTTAAATTCCCATTCTTTAATGATTTTTTCCAATGGGCTCTTAGTCGTAATTTAGGTACTAAATCAGCTGAACCACATAATATAAATGCAGTACTTTGAGGACATTTTTTCTTTAGAAAATCGCCAATTTCATTATAGAGTTCTTCTGTTCTTTCTAAATTCCCCATTCTCACTCCATAAGGTGGATTACAGACTATTGTCCTATTCTCTGTTAGTGGTAAATCCTGGAACTTGGATACCTGAAGCTTAACTTTGTCTCCTGATGGCAGTAAATCAAGTGCTTTTCTAGCATAAGAAAGTGATTTTGAAGAAACATCAGAGCCGACTATTAAACCCTGAGGTAAGTCTATAATCTCACTATTAGCTTGGTCTTTGATTGATATCCAAAGTTTCTCATCAAAATCTGGTAAATAGTAGATTCCATTATCCTCTCTTAGATAGCCTGCTGGAATTTTACAATATTTCATAAGAGCTTCTATTATCAAAGTACCAGAGCCACACATAATATCCATAAGCACTCTTTCACCTTCCCATTCAGTCAGCTTGATAACAGCTGCTGCTAAAGTTTCTTGCATAGGAGCGACATTTACACCTTGTCGGTAATTTCTTTTGTGAAGACTTTTTCCAGCTACATCAAAAGAAACTGTTGCCAGGTTTTTTCTGATATGGAGGGAAAAAGAAATGTCTGGGTTTTTAGATTCAAAATATGGCCTTGCATTATACTTATCTCGAAATTGGTCACATATAGCATCCTTCATAACCTGCCCTGCATATAGAGAATTTCCAATTTTAGAATCGCTAACATTGCTAACAATAGAGAATGTTTCATCTAAATTAAAGATTGAAAGCCAATCTACATTTTTGTATAATTGAGAATAAAGATATTTCTCACTATGACATTCCAAACTTATGATTGGTGCTAAAACTCTTTGAATAAGTCTAGCTTTATAAACTATTTTATATAAGGTAGCTTTGTCACAGGCAAACCTAATCCCCCTAGGTACTTCCTGAATTATTTGAGCTCCAAGTAAAATTAATTCTTCTTTAGCATGGACTTCTAAGCCTCCTGCTATTTGTGCAAAATACTTTCCTGTTTTTATATATTCAAACATTATTCCTCTAAATTATAAATTAGCCTTGGCTGTTAATTTCGTAATTTCAATTTCAAGCATAGTAACACGGTTAAGAGTTTTCTCTTCATGTCTTCTAAATTGCCCACCTGAATGTTCTATTAAATGTTTTAATGCTTCTTGTTTATCTTGATCGCTTTCTAAAATTCTGATAATACCTTGTCCTATTATAGATTGGTATTTCATGGTTGTACCATCGATAATCTGAACCATTTCAATTTTATTTTCAATTTCAAATGCAACATTATTATTTTTCTTTAATAAGTCCAATTTTAGACCTTTGTTAGCTGAATGAAGGTAGAGCTTATTATTATAATATCCATAATTCATGGGTACTATGTAAGGTACTGGTTCATTATGAAAAGCTAAACGGCAGATATTGGATAGCTTGAATATTGATTCAATATGAATAGGGTCGATTACTTCTCTATCTGATCTATACATGATGTCCTCTTAAACTTGATTTAAAACTTGCTTTTGGATTTTAACTAATTCTAGGATTCCTTTTTCAGCAGATTTTAACATATTATCTAGTTCCAATCGACTAAAAGACCTTCCTTCTGCAGTACCTTGAATTTCAATCAGGTTGGTATTTTCTGTCATTACAACATTAAGGTCAACTTGTGCATTTGAATCATTAGCATAATCCATATCCAAATAGACTTGGTCTTCTATTAATCCAACACTAATGGCAGCAACTTTCTCTTTCATCGGGTTGGAAAGAATCATACCTTGGCTTAGAAGTTTATTAAAAGCTATTTCCAATGCTACGCAAGAACCAGTAATTGAGGCTGTTCTAGTACCACCATCAGCTTGAATAACATCACAGTCAATAGTTATATTAATGCCTGGTATTTTCTTTAAATCAACTACTCCTCTTAATGACCTACCTATTAAACGTTGTATTTCGGCAGTTCGTCCAGATATCTTACCTTTAGTAACTTCTCTTCTTGTTCTTTGATTAGTAGCTGACGGTAGCATACTATATTCTGCAGACAACCAACCTTGTTCTTTTTCCACACAAAAAGATGGTAAGGAGTCTGATATATTAACATTACATAAAACTTTTGTATTACCTACTTGGATAAGTACAGAGCCTAGAGACCACATATTAACATTTGGAGTGATTGTTACTTTTCTCATATATATCCTTAAATTTTATCTTAAACTATTATTTTTCCAAGAACTTTTTTTTTTACGGTTATGTTCTTGATAGCTTTTAGAGAAGATATTATTTCCTTTGAAGTCTGCAAAGAAATAAAGATAGTCTGTATGGGTATCAGATATTACAGCAAGGTAAGAATCTTTAGCTGGAGAACAGATTGGAGTAGGGGGTAGGCCTTTATTAACATAAGTATTATAAGGGGAATCAATCTCAAGATGTTTGTTACGAAGAATTTTAGGTGGTTTTTGCCCTTTTTGGAAAAATATTTTATTATGTGTTGCACATGAAGAAAGGGTCATATCCTTATTTAATCTGTTCTTGAAAACTGAAGCTACAATAGCTTTTTCATTATTTGAGCCTGATTCTTTTTCTACTATTGAAGCTAAAATCAAATTATTATAAAATGAATCATCTGTAATGTAGTTTGCAAATTCTTGCTTAAACTCCTTGAGAGGGTATTTAATTAAGAAGTCTTTTAAAGTAAGACCATTTTCATAAAAGTATGTTTTAGGATAAATAAAACCTTCAAGAGAAGTGGCATTAATCCCTGTTTGCTCTAAAATAAAATCTTGGTCATAAAAGAGTGAATTTATCTCTTTTTCTGACCCCAGTTGAGCTTCAACAAGTTTCTTTCTAATTTCTTCTATTGTTAATCCTTCAGGTATAGATATCTTATTGGGGTGAAAATATACTTCTTGCTTGTTAGAAGTTAAATAATCTACGATTTGGATTAGATTCATTCCTCCACGTATTTTATAAGTACCACTTTTTAATTTCTTATCCTTACTTGTAATTTTTGTATAAAGTCTAAACCAATTTGCATTATTAATTAATCCAGTTCTAGTTAATTTTTCAGCTATTGAATTTACAGAAGAGCCACTTTCTATCTTTAAAGTTATAACTGTAGAAGTATCTTTTAAAGTAGGAATCTTTAACTCTTTAAAGCCAATAAAAGCAAAGACAAAGATAGCTAAGCTAAAGACTATTGAAATCTTTTTATAAGAGGATCTCATATATTATACCTCTCCATAAAGGATTTTAGAATCATACTAGCCGCAACCATATCAATAACTTTCTTAGCTTCTAAATAATTATAACCAAGCTTTTTAAGTTCGTTGTTTGCATCAACAGTAGTAAATCTTTCATCATGCAAAACAACTTCAATATCTAAGTTTTTACAAAGTAAATTGTGTATTTTTTGAACCTCTAAAGTCTTTTTCGTTTCTTGTCCACCCTCTCCCAAGGGATGACCAAGGATAACTTTAGAAACATTCTGTTCTTTTATTATTTCTTTTAAGTCGGAAACAAACTTTTGTTTACCTGAGTTATCAAGAACTTTATAGGGTTTTGAAAACATTTTTAAAGGATCTGTTAAGGCTATTCCAATCCTTTTTTCTCCATAATCAATTGCCATCAATCTATCCATTAACCTTCTTCCTAGTAAATATTTGATTCATCACGCCAAATAGCAATTTTCCATTCACCATCAATTGGTTGTAAGTAAAAGCGGACATACCCTAAGGCAGAAATATCTGAGCCATCATTGAATCTTAAATTCAAATTAAAATAAGACGATAGAATCTTCCAGCCTTGATGTCCTTCCTCAGTATCATCGTCGATAATTGGTTCTCCACCAAAAGATAGATCAATTTGATCTGGAGGTGGATATTGGCCATCAGAAGAACCACTTTCAAAAAGATTTTCATGATATTGAATTTCTTCTTGGAAACCCCACTCATCATCTGCAAAACCGTCGTTATCTAAATCTATACCAATATCAGATACTTCGCTTGATATTAATTGAAATCTAAAGTCCTCAGTTAAACAATACTTGTATAAATCAAGATTTTTTTGTCTATAAGCGTCTTCCAGATTTCTTAATAAATCAGCAGGTTCATCATTTGGCTCAAATTCAGTACTTGTATGAGAGTTGGTTGATGTTGGATTGAAAGGATTATCACAAGCACTTAATAAGATGATTAATCCAAGCAAAAGACATATTTTAGAATAAGTATTCATTTTTAAAAAGTCCCCATGTTCTGTTTGTATTTCTTCTGAAATCTTTCCATTTTTTAATTTTCCATAGACTGGTCTCTGGGTCTTGAACGATTTCAAATTGAGCTTTCCCACTATAACTTCTTAACAAATTATCAGAATCTATATCCATTACTTTGATGTAATAATTTCTGAATAAAGTTGCTGACGAAGTATCTATTATATCATCCTGATCAGCTATCGAAACCAGTGAATCGATTTTTACTTTTTCGTTATAATCACCTAATATTTTATGAATATTAAAAATTATATTAGCTTCTTCTTGATAACCTATCTGACTAGGTGTAGAATGTTCAGAGATATCTTGACTTGCAAATTCAAAAATGAAATCGGAAGTAAATATTTCGTTGTATTTATTTTGGTTCTCAGGGTACTTGTAAGAAAATTTTAAATTTAAAAGAACTTGCTCTCTATTGATTGGATAATCAATCCATTCAGCAGGATTTTCAGGGTCCTCATTATTTCGTGGTTCAAACAAACCACAGGAAAATAATGTAATCGAAAGCATTATCAGAAAGATTTTCCTTTTCATTTTCATTTCTTAGTAATATCCTTATAAATCAGTTTAATATTATTCAAAACTATAATAAATTTCAGATAATTAATGTCAATACTATTTTGGGGACAAGTCCAAGCATAAAAATTTTGCTTGCTAGTTATAACAAAATCATCCAGAGATAGTAAAAATTTCTTTACTAAATTTACAGGTAGATTAAAATGTAAAAAAATATTTAAAGGAGCTGATATGGCAGAAGCTATCTATAATAAATGTTTTGCTTGTGGCAAAGATAATCCTATTGGATTAAAGCTGAATTTTGAATATAATGAAAATAAATCTATCACGTATTATACAGTCCCAGAACATTTTCAAGGTTATGAAGGTATTACTCATGGTGGAATAGTTGCCACATTACTTGATGAAGCAATGGCAAAAATAATTCTTTATAAAGGGGTTGAGGCTGTTACAGGTGAAATAGTTATAAAGTATAGAAGACCTATTCCTACTAATAAAGAAGTTAAGATTATTGGAGAGATTATTCAAGAAAAAAGTAGAACAATAAAAACTTCTGGAAGAATAGAATTTGATGAACATCTTTGCGTAGAAGCATATGCTACTTTTGTAAAAATCAAGAAATAAGTATTATGAGAAATTATGTGAGAAAATATTTCACTCCAAATGAACAGAGACTTTTATATATAATTTTATTAGTTTCCTTCATTTCAATTATAGCTTTTAATTTATCTTCAAATTACCTATATTCCAAGGAAGTAAATCAAGATTCTCTATTTACTGATATTAAAGAGCCTTATGAATTATGCGTGAATATCAAAACTGCTAGTAAGGATGAGCTAATGCAAATAAAAGGGATTGGCGAGAAAACAGCTAAAAGCATTATTAGTTTTAGAGATACCTTTGATTTGAAGTCTAACAATGATTTACTTTTAATAAAGGGTATAGGTCTTAAGAGTCTAGCTAAATGGTTACCTTATTTAAAGGCTTTAGAAAATGACACTCTCAAAACAAAATATTCCTCAAAGACAAGACCCCAAAATATAAATAATAAAATTAATATAAATCAAGCAGAACTAACTGATTTTATGAAAGTAAAAGGCATAGGAGTAAAGAAAGCTAATCAAATTAAAAACTTTATTCAGATTAATAATGGACTTAAAGATATGAAAGAACTTCTAGAAATCAAGGGTATTGGTAAAAAAACTCTTGCTAAAATTGAAGAATTATTTTATATAGGTACAAATTAATTTATGGGAGAATAAACTGAAATTTAAATTCAATCCAACACCAACTCTTGCTAAACTTTATGAACAGCAAGGATTGATTCAAGATGCACTAAGAGTATATAGTTACTTACATAAAATTGGTAAGCATGACTTTGCAGACAAGATAAATGAATTGCGGTCTATGAATGAGCTAAAGCCTAATTCAGAAACTGATAAAATTTCTTTATCTGAAGTTTTTGTCTCCCAAGAATCTGCTACTAACCCTGATATTTATGTTAATGAAACAAAAAATCATGGAACAAATGAAACTGTTGAAATTGGTAAGCAAGAACCAGTACTCTTGGCAGAATATGATTCTCTAATAAACTTATTATTCACTGATGAAGAAAAGAGTTATTTTCAAATTGTTCCTTCAGAAGAATTTTATTTCAATAAAGAAAATGAACTAGTCTCAATATTTTTTGAAAAGGAAGAGGGAAAAGATACAATAAATAATTTTGAAGAAACTAAAGAAACAAACTTTGATTATAGTGAAATACTCGAATCTAATCAAGATATTAATCCCGAAGTTACGGTTGAAGACTTCATAAATATTCTTTATACTTATTATAATAAAGATACTAAGATTTCCGAAATTAAAATAGGAGATTTATTTTTACTTCTATCATCAATAAAATTAGAAAATAATTAATTAATATGAAAACGAAAGATAAAATAGAATACAACACTTTGTGTCTTAAGTGTAAAAAGAAATGTAAGCAATTAAAGACACTTGAATTATTAACCTGCCCAAATTTCAAGCAAAAGGAAGAACAATTAGAAATCAAGTTTCCTTCAACATCTAGGAGGAAAAAGTGAGAATTATAGCTGGAAAATTCAAAGGAATGAATATTTTTTCTGTTGTTGGTAATAGTACACGGCCAACAACTGATTATTTCAGAGAATATATTTTCTCAGTATATCAAGATTGGACGGGTAAAAAAGTACTAGACCTTTTTGCAGGAACAGGTGCTTTAGGATTAGAAGCCCTTAGTAGAGGAGCAGTTGAAGCTGATTTTGTAGAAATGTCTAATAAGGCTCTACAAGCTCTTTTTGCAAATATTGAAAAAACTAAAACTAAGGGAATATGCAAGGTTCATAAAAGAAATGTTCTTAATTATTTAAAGAAAACAGAAGATACTTTTGATATAATTATTTTAGATCCACCTTACGATAAGGGACTAATTACTAAGACATTAGAACTAATTATTAATAGTAATCTATTGAATCCCAATGGTGCAATTCTTATAGAACATTCCAGGAAAGAAAAAATTCCAGAAGATTATAAAGATATTGTTACCTATCACTGTGATAAAAAAATGGCTACCTTGACCATATTAGAACCTAAGAATGATATTAAAATTGACTTATAGAGGGAAAGATGAAAATATATAATACATTAACAAAGAAAAAAGAGAACTTTACGCCTATTGAGGCTAACAAAGTAAAAATGTATGCTTGTGGGCCTACCGTTTATAATTATTTCCATATTGGGAATGCCAGACCCTTTGTCTTCTTTGATGTTGTTAGAAATTATTTAGAATATAAAGGCTTTGAAGTTACTTATGTTCAAAACATAACTGATATTGATGATAAAATAATTAATAAAGCAATTGAAGATAACTCTACTTTTAAAAAGATAGCTAAGAAGTATATAACTGCTTTCGAAGAAGATACTCAAAGACTTGGCATCAAAAAACCTGATTTTCAACCTAAAGCTTCTGAAGTAATTGGAGAAATAATTAAGCTTATAAAAGATTTAGAAGATAAGGGTTTTGCTTATCAAGTGGATGGAGATGTTTATTTCTCAGTAGAAAGCTTCAAAGATTATGGAAAATTATCAGGGAAAAAAATAGATGACCAAAAAGCTGGTGCACGAGTAGAAGCAAACACTAATAAAAAGCACCCAGCAGACTTTACTCTCTGGAAAAAGGCAAAACCCGGCGAGCCAGTTTGGGGATCACCTTGGGGACAAGGTAGACCAGGTTGGCATTCAGAATGTGTTGTTTTATCTCAAAAATACCTTGAATGTCAGTCTTTCGACATCCATGGTGGTGGAGTTGATTTAGTGTTCCCACATCATGAAAATGAAAACGCTCAAGCGGAATCTCTTTCACATAAGCCCTTAGCTAATTACTGGATGCATAATGGTTTTATTAATATCGAGGGTGAAAAAATGTCTAAAAGCCTTAATAATTTCTTTACCGCTAGAGACATTTTAGAAGAATACGATGCTGAAGCTATTAGGTTCTTCTTCCTATCAAAACACTATCGGTCACCTATTGATTTCAATCGTGATATTATGCAAGAATCTGATACAGCTGTCCAAAACTTCTATAAAGCTATAAAAACAATTAATTACCTCCCTCAAGCAGGTAGGCAAGATTATTCATGTCGTTTCAGTTCCTTAAAAGATGTTTTTTTTACTGCTATGGATGATGATTTTAATACAGCTAAAGCTTTGTCAGTGATGTTTGAACTAGCAAAAATAGTTAAATCAAATAAAGAAGAAGAATCTGTTAGAAAGGAAGCAGCTGATTTGCTATATGAATTAGGTAGTGTATTAGGTTTTTTCCAAGAGATTGAGAGCAAACTATCTAATGATTTAGGTGCTTTATCTGAAAAATTACTCACAATTTTAATTAATATTCGAGATGAAGCAAAAGCAAATAAAAACTGGGTCCTCTCAGATAAAATCAGAGATTCTCTCTTACAAGAAGGTATTCAGTTACTTGATACAAAAGATGGGACAAAATGGGAGAAAAAATAATATTTACCTTTTGTATTGACAAGGCTTTCTTTTATTAATATAATTGAATATGTTAATTAAAAAGGAGATATTATGAAATATTGCAAAATAGTCCTATTGTTTCTTTTTATTCTTTTGGCTTTATCATGTAGCAAATTTGATGATAAAAGCGGATTAGATAAAGAGAAATATGAAAAGTATTATGAGAATATTAAGGTTAATAATGACTTGACTTTTTCTGGAGTTATGGAGATTAAAAAAGAAAATTTGGAAGATAAAGAGTATTTTCATTTCTTTTACGATAACAATGAACTAGTAAAGATTGAAAGTCATTCTGACTTATCAAATTCATTTTATGAATTGAATAAATATATCTTTAATGTTAATAAGGACTTTAGGGAAATCAATATTTTAAGAAAAGCTAATTATCTTGAATATATATTTCTTAATAATAAAGATTTGATTAAATTCTCCATTCTCTATTCTGAAAATAATGAACCTAAATCTTTTAATGTCATACCTTTTAAAATTAATTATGATAATTTCAATGTGTTAGGTAATTCAGTTGTTTATTCAGGAGCAATTGAGTATAAAGATAATAAAATCAAATCAATTGATTGGTCTGAAAGTAATGCAAAATTCAATTTTAGCTATGATAATAAGAATAATTTAACATCTAAGCAAATTTTCAATAATAATAAGCTTTTATATGAATATAACTTCAAATTAAGCACAGAAGGGATTGTTGTAGGAATTAGATAATATGCAAGAATTTACAGACAAGGTTTTTACATTTTTAACTGAAAAATCTTTATCAGTTATTGAACCTTATAAAGGGTCCAATATACTTCTCCAGATAATATTGATAATTGTTCTTGGAATCGGTTCTTTTTTCTTAAATAGGTTAGTCAATAAAGTAATTAGAAACAACTATTATCGAATTAAGAAAAGCCAAGCAGGAAGTATATTATACGATTCTATTTACCCTGTTTACCCTAAATTAATTTTAGCGATTGTATTATCTTTTGCTGGGGAATCATTCAAATATGCAAAAATTCAACTTCCGATAATTGAACAAATTTACATTATTCTGTACTTATGGGTCGGAATAAGAGTTGTATCAAGAATGATTAAGAATAAACTCTTCAAGAAGGTAATTATTTGGAGTGCTTGGATAATAATAATCTTAAACATATTAAATCTCTATTCTGACACAGCAATCCTCTTAGATACCATAGCCGTAACTATTTCGGGCTTAAAAATATCAATATATGGAATTATTAGGTCTATTGTCTATTTTGGTGTGATATTTAAAGTAGCTACATTATTCATGGCTTTTATTACACAAAGAATTGAACAATCTGAAGATTTAAATCCAACAATTAAAGTTTTAATGATTAAAGCTATTACAGTTTTAGTCTTTATATTTGCAACTATATTGTTTATAAATGTTCTTGGTATTGATTTAGGTTCACTTGCATTATTCACTTCAGCTCTTGGTGTTGGTATTGGTTTTGGACTACAAAAGGTAGTTGCAAACTTGATAAGTGGAGTTACTTTACTGTTAGATAATTCTTTAAAACCAGGAGATATTATAGAAGTTGCTGACCAATTTGGTACAGTTAAGGTAATGGGTTCAAGATATACTTCAATCGTTACAATTGAAGGTAAAGAGCATCTAGTTCCAAACGAGTTTTTTATCAGTAATGAAGTAGTTAATTGGTCTCACTCAAATAAGTTAGTAAGGCAATCAGTTAATGTTGGGGTTTCTTACAATTCTGATATTCATCTAGTTATGGGCTTATTAGAAGAAGCCACTAAAAGTATCGATAGAATCTTAAAAAGGCCTAAATCAGTTGTTCAATTAGTTGAATTTGGTGATTCATCAGTAAATTTTCAGGTGCAATTTTGGATTAATGACCCACAAAAAGGTGTACTAAATATTAAAAGTGACCTTCTAATAAAAATATGGGACTCATTTAAAGAAAATAATATTGAGATTCCTTTCCCACAGAGAGACTTACATATAAAAAGTGTTACAAAACAATAATGATTAAGAAAACTGGCTAACAAAAGGCAATTTTAAAATCTTGACTAATTCAATGTTAAGAAAATTATGTATTAAATCTATAATATGGAGAATTAATGGAACTATTTGAACTTAAAAAAATGAAAGAAGATATTCAAGAAAAGATTATACACATGCGGAGGTTACTTTGACCAAGCAGAGACAGAAGAGGAAATAAATAAATTAGAATCTTTAATGAATAATCCTGATTTTTGGAATGATCAACAATCAGCTCGAAAAGTAACCATTGAACTATCTCACCTTAAAAATCGATTAGAAAGAATAAAGAAAATAAATTCCATTTATGATGATATAGAGACTTATTTTTTTATGATAGAAGAAGAGGAAGAATCTTCAGAAATTCAAAATGAAACAAGTTCTTATCTCTTAAAAGTCTTACCTCAAATTGATAAAATGGAAGTAGAACTATTATTAAATGGTAAGTTTGATAAAAATAATGCAATATTAAGTATTCATCCTGGTGCTGGAGGAACTGAATCTCAAGACTGGGCAGATATGTTACTTAGAATGTATACACGTTGGTGTGAAAAAAACAATTATAATTATGAAATAGTTGATTATATCTCAGGTGATGAAGCCGGAATAAAATCTGTTTCTCTTGAAATTCAAGGAGAATTTGCTTATGGATATCTTAAGTCAGAGATAGGAGTACATAGATTAGTAAGAATATCTCCTTTCAATGCTCAAGGTAAAAGACAAACTTCTTTTGCTTCAGTTTATGCTTATGCAGAAATTGCTGATGATATCGAAGTAGATATTAACCCTAAAGACTTAAAGATTGATACTTATAGAGCAAGTGGGGCAGGTGGTCAGCATGTGAATACAACTGATTCTGCCGTAAGAATCACTCATATACCAACAAATATTGTAGCTTCATGTCAAAACCAACGCTCTCAGATACAAAATCGTGAGAAAGCTATGCTAATTCTTAAATCACGCCTATACGAGCATTATGAAGAAGAAAGATTGAAAGAGAGGGAAGCTGAAGAACAAGGTAAAACAGAAATTGGTTGGGGTAATCAAATAAGATCTTATGTATTCCACCCTTACCAAATGGTCAAAGACCATAGAACAAATTTTGAGATTGGCTCTACTGATAAAGTAATGGACGGAGATTTAAACGACTTTATGAATGCTTTTTTAAAATTAAATGCAGGGAGTAATTAGAATGCAAAATTATAAAGAGTTAATGATGCGATTAGATCAAAATAGGATTCCCAAGCATATTGCAATAATTATGGACGGTAACGGAAGATGGGCAAAGAAAAGATTGCAAAACAGACTTTACGGTCATAAACATGGAGCTGAGGCAGTTCGAAGAACTATTGAAGCTTGTCATGAAGTTGGAGTTCAATATCTTACACTTTATACATTTTCTACTGAAAATTGGAGTAGACCTAAGACAGAAATTAAAGGTCTATTTCAATTAATTTTAGATACATTATTCAAAGAATTTGATGATTTGATTCAGAATAACGTGAGGATAAAATTTATTGGTTCTAGAAAAGAGCTTGATAAATCCTTTATTAATAAGATTGATAAAGCTTGTGCTAAATCTGAAAATAATACTGGTTTAACAGTTATGACAGCTATAAATTATGGTTCTAGAAGAGAAATATTAGATGCAGTAAATCAGATTATTGCTGACAAAGAAATTGGTAAGTTAGATAACAATCCCGTTACAGAGGAGCTTTTTAGCTCCTATTTGTACACAGCAGGAGTTCCAGATCCTGAATTACTCATTAGAACAAGTGGAGAAATGAGACTTTCCAATTATTTATTATGGCAAAATGCATATACTGAATTTTTGTTTACAGAAGTCTTATGGCCAGATTTCTCTAAAGAAGATTTAATTCAAGCAATTATTGATTATCAGAATCGCGACCGACGATTTGGAGCTATATAATGGAACTAGTTAAACGAGTTGTTGTTTCACTAATATTTATTCCTTTATTGCTATTAGTATATTTTTATGGAGGAATTCCTCTATTAGTGTTCTTAGGATTAATTAGTTTTGCAGCCATGTGGGAAATGAGGAATATTATAAAAGAAGGGAAAAATTATTACATACCCATAATGTTAATCCCATTATCTATACCAGTTTTTCTTCTTTGTGCATTAAGAGGATTTGAATATATAAACTTTGCAATTATAGGAACATTTATCTTTGTTGCTGGTCATAACGTTATAATGAATAAAATTGAACATTCAGCTTCAATTATAAGTTTGTCTTTAATGGCAATGGTTTATACAGTTATAATGCCTGCATCAATTTATAGACTTTCAAGTGATTTTCCAGCTTTCAAACTTGTTTTATTACTCCAAATATTTTGTTGGACCACTGATTCTTTTGCTTATTTTGTTGGAATGAAATTTGGTAAGCATAGAAATATCTTCAAAGCAAGTCCAAAGAAATCTCTAGAAGGCTTTTTAGGTGGTTTTATATTAACTGGTCTTGTAGGTTTGATTATTTATCTGACAACAGATTGGTTTTTAGGTTGGCACATCCTGTATGCTGTTATTTCTGCAGGTATCTTTGGTCAATTTGGTGATTTAATTGAATCAATTATTAAAAGAGATTTAAAAGTTAAAGATTCTTCAAATCTCATACCTGGGCATGGTGGAATAATAGATAGATTTGATAGTTTATTTGTTTCAGCACCAATTTTTTATTTCTTGCTATTAATTTTTGAGATTAAAGGAGCTTAAAAATGATAATTATAACTGGTGGAGCTGGTTTTATTGGAAGTGTCATACTTTCTTACCTAAATAAAAAAGGAAAAGAAGATATTATTGTTGTTGATAATCTTGGTAAAACAGAAAAATGGAAAAACCTTGTTGGCAAGAAGTATTCAGAGTATATCCATAAAGATAGATTTATTGAAGAGCTTTTAGAGGGTGCTTTTCCACAGGTAGAGGCAATAATTCACATGGGAGCCTGTTCTTCAACAACAGAACTTGATGCGGATTACCTTTATCAAAACAATACAGAATATACAAGAATTTTAATGGAATGGTCTCTTGAAAACAATGTTAGATTTATCTATGCTAGTTCAGCAGCCACTTATGGTGATGGTAGCCTTGGTTACTCTGATAACCATTCAGACTTGTTTAGATATAGGCCTTTAAATATGTATGGCTACTCTAAACAGTATATGGATGAAGTAGCATTAAGAATGGGCTTTCTTGATTCAGTATGTTCACTTAGATTTTTTAATGTTTATGGACCTAATGAATATCACAAAGGCTCAATGACCAGCGTCATATATAATTCTTTCAAGCAAATTCATGAAAATGGGAAAGTTAAACTTTTTAAATCTTATAAAGATGAATATGACCATGGACAACAAATGCGAGATTTTATATATGTTAAAGATATTGCCAAAATCATTTGGTGGCTATTAAATAACCCATCCATAAATGGGATATTCAATATTGGTACAGGACAAGCAAGGTCTTGGAATGAACTTGCCAGAGCTGTTTTCAAAGCTCTTCAACTAGAAGAAAATATAGAATATATAGATATGCCATCTCATTTGCAAGGTAAATATCAATATTTTACTCAAGCAGATAATAATAAGTTAGTGGAAGCAGGTTGGGATATACCTTTCACTTCTTTAGAAGATGGTGTTAAAGACTATGTACAAAATTATTTATCAAAGGGTATGAGGATATATTAATGTTAAAGAAAACTCTTATTACAAGTTTATTATTAATTTTTGTCGTTCTCTCATGGGGTCAAAGTATAAAGGCAGATTTGGAATCTTATGCACAAGAAATGGAAAAGCATCAAAACTTAGTGTCTAATCCAACTTTAGAAGATTTATTGGAAAGAATTTCTCAAGAAGAAGCTGATGCTCTGTATGAACTTATAGATTACCTTCAAGGGGATTATTTAAATTCTTTAGAAAAGTATCTGAAAGCTATAGTTCAGATTAAACCAACCACTGTTAAAGTTAAGTTTTTACACACACAGTTCATTGAATCTTATGATGCTTTATTTTTAGCCCTAACTGCTATTAGTCGAATTGATAAAGAAGCCTTAAAGGCTGCTGAAAATAGTATTGATATTGAAGTTCCAGAAGAATATAATGAATTTATTTTTGGCATTAATGTATTTACGATAAAAATGAATACTTATAGTGCTCTAAATAGAGAATTGTCATTTTTAGCACAATTTGAATAAATTCTAGTTATTACTGAAGCAAGTATTAAAGGAAATTTATATATATAATGAATAAAATTTTTAACAAAGTTGATGTTTCTAGTCTATTAGCATCTGTAAACAAGCCTTCCAGATATATTGGCTTAGAATTAAATGCTTATAATTCTCAACCTTCTCATGATAAAGTTAATGTCTGTTTAGTTTTTCCTGATCTTTACGAAGTAGGTTTTTCCCATTTAGGTCTTAAAATTCTCTATACAGTATTGAATAATGAATCTAATTCCATGGCAGATAGAGCTTATGTTCCATGGCCAGATATGGGTGATTTATTAAAATCAAATAATAAACCTTTGTTTGCTATTGAAAGCAAAGTTGCTCTGAAAGATTTTGATCTCTTGGGCTTCACAATTCAATCTGAATTAAACTTTTCTAACATAATTTATGCTCTTGATTTAGCTCAAATACCCTACTATTCAAAAGATAGAAAGGACTTCCCTTTAATAATTGGAGGTGGTCCTTCTATTACTAATCCTGCACCCTTAGACCAGATATTTGATGCTGTCTTGATTGGTGAAGGTGAAGAAGCTATCTTAGAAATAAAAGACTTAATTGCCAAGTACGGAAGAGATAACAAAGAAAAAATATTATTTGAGCTATCTAAGTGTCAAGGTTGGTATGTCCCATCACATAAACAGGAGAGTGTTTCAATCAGAAAGTATTGGAAATTCACTGATAATACTGCAAAGCACAGTAATCAACTGATAGCTTGGCAACAGGCTACCCATGACCGCTATGTTGCTGAGATTATGAGAGGATGTTCTCGTGGGTGTAGATTTTGTCATGCAGGTTATTTTTATAGACCTGTAAGAGAAAGAAATGCTCAAGATATTCTTGAAGATATGCTTATAGAAATAAAGAATAATGGTTGGGAAGAAGTAAATCTATCGTCTCTGTCCTCATCTGATTATTTTTGTATAAAGCCTCTTTTAATTGAAATGAAGAAACGTTTGGGTGATTCGGAAACAAAAGTATCACTTCCCTCATTACGTGTTGATACTCTCGATGATTCTCTAATTACTCTAGTTGAGAATTTAGGGAAAACAGGACTTACTATTGCACCTGAAGCTGGTTCTCAGCGATTGAGAAACATTATCAATAAGAACATAGATGAAGAAGAAATACTTGAAGGAATTGATACTGCTCTAAGATTCAATTGGCAATTAGTAAAATTATATTTCATGATAGGACTTCCTTATGAAAATGAAGACGATATAGATGAAATTATTAATTTAATTAACAAAATCAAAGATAAAGCAGGCAAGAAGTTAAGTATTAATGTCACAATCTCACCCTTTGTGCCAAAACCCCATACACCTTTCCAATGGGCAGCAATGCTTGATAAAGTAACACTCCTAGCAAGAGCAATTAAGATTAAAAATGCCTTTAATCGTTTCAAATTTATTAAAATTAAATATCATGAGATTGAATCCTCTCTTCTTGAAGCAATTTTTGCTAGAGGTGACTCACAATTGAACAATGTTCTTATTAAAGCTTATGAAAATGGAGTTTACTTCGATGGATGGAGAGAATTCTTTGACTTTAGCAAATGGGAAAAGACCTTTAATGAGGCAAATATAGATTACCATACCTATATTTCTGAATATCCTCATGATTATATTTTCCCATGGGATAGCATTGATCTTAGTGTAAAAAAGGATTTTTTAGTTGCAGAAAATAATAGAGCTCAAGTTGGCGAAACGACTGAAGGTTGTTTAAGTTTCTGCACAGACTGTGGGGTCTGCAATGGTGATAATAAATTAAGCTTAGGAAAGAATATCTTTACTAAATTACCTTCTGAATTAATTTTAGAAAACAATTCCCAAGAACCCTATTCTGACTCAGCTCCACGATATTATTTCCGAGTATATTACAAGAAAACAGGCATCCTAAAATATGTAGGTCATTTAGATTTAATGAGAATGATATATAGAATTGTAAGAAAAAGCAACCTCAAAGTTATCTACACTCAAGGTTTTAATCATCATCCTAAAATTAAGCTAGCACCCCCTCTTTCTCTTGGAATTGAAGGTCTTAATGAATTCTTTGAAATTCAATCTAATACCAACTATAAATGTTCTGAAATCCTTGATGCTTTCTCTTTCGTAAATTACCCAGAACTTCAAGTATTTTCTGTTAAATCATTAAGTAAAAATGATAAAAGAAACTTAGATTCAATTTCATCTGAACTTATACAGATTCTTCCTAATCAAAAATATGCTAGTAATATTATTGAAGGAGTAAAAAACTTTGAAGCTCAAGATAAATGGATTATTACTAAAGAAAAGAAGAAGAAAACTGTTGAGTTAAATATTAAAGATAATATCTCAAAAATCCTGCTTTTACCTAATGGATTACTTATTGAAAAAAGACTCATTGGGGTTAATATATTCGATATTTTGTCTTCAATTTTCCACATTGAAAGAGAAGATACTGCTGATTTTTCCATTGTTAGAGAAAAAATAATAATACCAGATGACCCAATTGAGGAATAATGCCTGAATTACCAGAAGTACAAACTGTTGTTAATGAATTAAAAGCATCTATCTTAGGGAAAGAAATAGACTCTATTGAAGAGTTTTATCCTAATACACTAAGAATAACTTGCGATGATTCTGCTTATATTTGTCAAGTGTCTGATGTGATTAGAAGAGGTAAATATATCTTGATTGAACTTCAAAACTCTTATGCTATAATTGTTCACTTGAGAATGACAGGCAAACTTATTTATGAAGAATTAGAGCAAGAACCTTTAAAACATGAAAGGGCTAGAATTAATTTCACAGATAATAGCTATTTGAGATTTGATGATGTACGAACTTTTGGTACAATCGACTGTTTACCTAAGAGTGAATATCCAGACTATTTTAAAAATTTAGGTGTTGAACCTCTAACTGATGATTTTAATGATAACTACTTAAAAGATCATACTATTAAAGTATCTTCACCGATTAAGACATTTTTACTTAATCAGAAAAAAATCGCTGGATTAGGTAATATTTATGTCTGTGAAGTTTTGTACCGAACAAGAATTCATCCTCTTTTACCAGCTAATAAACTCAGCAATAAACAAATAAAAGAACTTGTGAAAGAAATTAAACTTGTTTTACAAGAGGCTATTGATTGCAACGGTACTACAATATCTGACTATAGAAGAGTTGATGATAAAAAAGGTTCATTCCAAAACTTTTTACAAGTTTATGGTAAAGAAAAGTGTCCATTTGGACACATTGTAGATAAGATTAAAATAGGGGGAAGGTCCACTTATTTCTGTAAAATATGTCAGAAACATAATTTTTAGATAATATTTTATCGAAAAACACGTTTATCGGAACTTATTTTATCTTTAAAAAATCATTTAATAAATAATATATGACTTCTTAAAATATTTTATAACAGGCTTTTATAATATTTTAAAATAAATTTTTCTGAAAAGCTTGACAAATAAATGTGATATTTTAAATAAGACATAAATTTAATAAAAAAAATTGATGGAGGTTCGTAATGACCGCACAAGAATTTGTAGCTCAAGTAGAAGCTAAAAACCCTGGACAACCTGAATTTATTCAAGCTGTGAAAGAAGTTGTTGATACTATCTGGGAAGCTTATCAAAGTAACCCTGCTTTTGTACAAGCAAAAATTTTAGACAGACTTGTTGAACCTGAAAGAGTTATCATGTTCCGTGTTCCATGGACAGATGACAAAGGTGAAGTTCATGTAAATAAAGGCTACAGAATTGAGTTTAATAGTGCTATTGGACCATATAAAGGTGGATTAAGATTCCATCCTTCTGTTAATCTTTCTATCCTTAAATTCTTAGGTTTCGAACAAATCTTTAAGAATAGTTTAACTACTCTTCCTATGGGTGGTGGTAAAGGTGGATCTGACTTCGACGCTAGAGGTAGATCAGATGCTGAAATCATGAGATTCTGTCAATCATTCATGATGGAATTATTCCGTCATATCGGACCTAACACAGACGTTCCTGCTGGTGACATCGGTGTTGGTGGAAGAGAAATCGGTTACATGTTCGGTATGTATAAAAAATTACGTAACGAATTCACTGGCGTTCTTACTGGTAAAGGTAGAACTTGGGGTGGATCATTAATCAGACCTGAAGCTACAGGTTTTGGTGGCGTATATTATGCAAAAGGTATGTTAGCTGACAAAAATGAAACTCTTGAAGGCAAAACTGTTGCAGTTTCTGGTTTCGGTAATGTTTCATGGGGCGTATGCCAAAAAGCTACTGAACTCGGTGCTAAAGTTATCACTCTTTCTGGTCCTGACGGTTACGTTTTAGACGAAGAAGGTATCAATACTCCTGAAAAATGGCAATGTATGTTAGACTTAAGAGCTTCTAACAATGACAGAGTTGGTGATTATGTTAAATCATTCCCTAATGCTAAATTCTTCCCTGGAGAAAAACCTTGGGGCGTTAAAGTAGATATCGCATTCCCATGTGCTACTCAAAACGAACTTCACAAAGAAGATGCAGACAAATTAATCGCTAATGGCGTTCAAGCAATTATCGAAGTTGCTAACATGCCTTGTACAGCTGATGCTGCTCATGCTTTCCATACTGCAAAAGTTCCTTTCGGTCCTGGTAAAGCTGCTAATGCTGGTGGTGTTGCTGTTTCTGGTCTTGAAATGTCTCAAAACTCTTTAAGATACAACTGGACTGCTGAAGAAGTTGATGAAAAGTTAAAACGTATTATGGCTGACATTCACGAAGCTTGTGTTAAATATGGTACAGAAGCTGATGGCTTTATCGACTATGCTAAAGGTGCTAATATTGCTGGTTTCATGAAAGTTGCTGAAGCAATGCTTCAACAAGGTATTGTATAAACTTTTAGTTTGTTAAACGACTAAATAATATAATAGAATGGGGTATCATTATTGATACCCCATTTCTTTTTGTTCCTTGATTGTTAGTTACTCAATATTTCATAGGAAATTTATTGAGAAAGTAACAATCAACACACTGCATTTAAATAAATACAAAATATTAGTTGACACTTTTTAGATAATATCAATAATTATAAAAATCAACAGGAGATGAAAATGAAAAATATGAAAAGCAATGTGCAAATTCAAGGAATAGGTTTCCTTATAACAGTTTCAGGTTTACTTAAATTTTTATGGAACAAACTTTTCCCTGAACTATTCGGAACAAAAAAAATAACCTACTGGCAGTCTATAATGCTTTACTTTATTTGTAAGGCTCTTTTTGATTTTAGGTATAATATTAAGGATTCCTTTAATTTCGGTAATAATACTATTACCAATGATAAAAGTAAAAAGGATGAAACTCAAGCTGTCAAAGAAGAAAGAGATACTGAAGAAGAAATTGAAGATGTTGAAGTAGAAATTAAAGTAGAAGATGAAAAGCAAGTAAATAATGAAGAAGTAAAAGAACAAACTGAAAATAAATAAATCTAATTTGCTACTAAAAGTTTATAATCGGAAATAAGATAGGAATATTGCTACTTAAAGAAAAAAAATCTTGTCATCTTTATCCAAATTTGAAAAGTAACACAACGTTGTTATGAGTTTATCTCATTAACAAAAAAATTTGTATAAAAGAGGAATAATGAAGATTGGAATGACTACATCACTTCCTATAGAAGTGATATATGCGAGTAACAATATTCCTATTGATTTGAATAATATTTTAGTTTCAGGAAATGCTTTACAAAAAGTTACAGAAGCTGAAAAAAGAGGATTCCCAAGAAATATTTGTGCTTGGATAAAGGGCTTATATAGTGTAGCAAAAGAGTCTAATATAGATGAGTTAGTTGGTGTTGTTGAGGGTGATTGTTCTAACACACATTCACTAATGTCTATTATAAAAAGCGAGGGCATCAAGATATCTTCCTTTTCATTTCCCTATAACAGAAATAGAGAAAATCTTAAAGACGAGATTATTCGATTTGCTAATCACTTTGAAGTGTCTATGGAGGAAGTCTATAAAACTAAAGCAGAATTGGACTCAATAAGACTAAAGTTAAAACAATTAGATGAACTAACATACATTGATAACAAGGTTACTGGTTTTGAAAATCATCTTTGGTTAGTATCTTCATCGGATTTTAATTGCGATTATCACAAGTTTAATAGAGAACTTAAAGAATTTTTAATCGAGGTAGAAAAACGAGAGCCCAAAAAGAATGAAATAAGGTTAGCTTTTCTAGGAGTTCCACCAATTTTGACTGATATTTACACTACTTTTGAAGAGCTTGGAGCACGTGTTGTTTTCAATGAAGTTCAAAGGCAATTCTCCATGCCTTATTTAGAAAAAGATATAGTTGACCAGTATTTAAAATATACCTACCCTTATGATATTGAATTTAGACTTAAAGATATACTAAGAGAAATAGAAAAAAGAAAAATTGATGCGGTAGTGTCATATACCCAGTCTTTTTGTCACAGACAAATAGATAATATTCTTTTGAAAGAGAATATTAAATTACCAATCCTGCTAATTGAGGGAGATAAACCAGGGAAATTAGATGAAAGAACTAAACTAAGAATTGAAAGCTTCTTAGAAATGTTAGAAAACTAAACCAAATAATAGATAAAAAAATAAACGGAGTGATAATGCAAATTGTAGATAAAATAATTATAAATGCCAATCAGTTAATCACTGTAGCTGGTGGAGATAAACCTCGTGTAGGGAGAGAGATGTCTAATTTAGGAATCATAAGTAATGGTGCTTTAGCCATCAAAGATGGTATAATAGTTGCTGTTGATACTACAGATAATATTCTTGATAACTTTAGACCTAGTGAGATTATAGATGCTATGGACAAAGTTGTTATGCCAGGTTTTGTAGATCCACATACTCATCCAATTTTTGTTCATACACGTGAAAATGAATTTGAAATGAGAATTGAAGGTAAAGGATATGTAGAAATATCTTTAGCAGGTGGTGGAATTAATTCTACAATCACAACTACAAAAGATGCCTCACAGGATTTGCTTTACCAACTTGCTCAAGAAAGAATTAAAAAAATGATATCATGTGGAACAACCACAATAGAAGCTAAATCTGGCTATGGTCTAGAAACAGAAGCTGAAATGAAGCAATTAAGAGTTATTGACAAACTAAAAAATTCTGAAAATATCGATATTGTAGCCACCTTTATGGGTGCTCATGAGTTTCCAAAAGAATATAAGGAAAACCATCAAGGATATATTGATATTTTAATAAATGAAATGATTCCTAAAGTTGCAGAATCTGGACTAGCTGAATATTGTGATATCTTCACTGAAGACCATGTTTACTCTATTGAAGAATCACGTAAAGTACTTCAATGTGCTAAGGAGCATGGACTTAAACTTAAAATGCACGCTGATGAAATCGTTCCTATTGGAGGTGCTGAATTAGCTGCAGAATTAGGATGTGTATCAGCAGATCATCTAGGTGCTGCTTCAGAAAAGGGTATAAAAGCTTTAGCCAAGAAAGGAGTAATTGCAACTTTACTTCCCGCTACCATTTTCTCTTTGGGTCTAAGCTCTTATGCTAATGCTCGCTTAATGATAGACAATAATGCACCACTTGCCTTAGCCAGCGATTTCAATCCTGGTTCATGCAATTGCGATAATATGCAGTTTGTTATCACACTAGCTTGTCTACAAATGAAAATGACACCAGCAGAAGCTATTGTAGCATCTACCATTAATGCTGCTCATGCCATTGGTATGGCTGATAAAGTCGGTTCTTTAGAAATCGGTAAGTATGCTGATATATTAATTACAGATATGCCAAGCTACCAATACCTTCCATATCATTTTGGTTCTAATAATATTAAAGAAGTATATAAAAAAGGTGAACTTATTCACCAAAATTAGGAGAATACCTTGAGTTTGATTCAAGTAAATGAAATTGAAATGACCTTCGCAGGTTTTAATCTGTTAAAGGACATTTCATTTAATATAAATTATGATTCTAGAATTGGTTTAATTGGTAGAAATGGATGTGGTAAAACTACCCTGATGAAGATTATTAACAAAGAAATACAAGCTTCATCTGGTCTAGTAAATTATGCATCTTCTACTAAAATAGCCTATTTAAAACAAGTTAATACTCTTAACTTATCTTCAACACTATATGAATCTGTATTAGAAAGTAGAAGCGACTTCTTAGTTAAGCAAAAAAGACTCCAAGAAGTTCGAGAGATGTTATCTCGTGACCATTCGCAAGAGAATTTGAATCTTTTATCAAAACTAGAAGAAGAATTCTTTACAATTGGTGCTTATGATTATGAGACAAATATCAAACTTATTCTAACATCATTGGGATTCAATGAAGGGACATGGACTAATCAGATAAATAAATTTAGTGGGGGAGAACAAACAAGAATTGAATTAGCAAAGATTCTTCTTTCTGATTTTAACTTATTACTCCTTGATGAACCTACTAATCATTTAGATTTACACATGATTTCATGGTTAGAAAATTATCTTGTTAACCTTGGAATACCTTATATAATTATTTCTCATGATAAAGAATTCTTGAATAAAACAGTGAAAAATATCTTCGAAATTGAAAATAAGACTATTTCGACTTATGGAGGTAATTATTCTTTTTATGAAATTGAATCGAAGTTAAGAAAAGAGCAACAACAGAAAGCCTACCAGCAACAGCAAAAACATATTGAGACAACTATGGATTTTGTAAGGAGAAATATTGGCTCGCAAAAAACTATTCAAGCTCGTTCAAGATTAAAGCAATTAGAAAAACTTGATATAATTGATGCCGTTGGTAATGAAAAACGCTTCAACTTGACTTTCTCTTCTACCGAAAGAACAGGGAATGATGTGTTTGTATTTCAAAATGCATCGCTTGGTTTCCCTACTTTAAAGTTAGCTAATGATATAAATGTTAGAGCTCAATATCAAGATAGGATCGCTATAATAGGTAGAAATGGATGTGGTAAAACTACTTTGATAAAAGTTCTTCTTCAAGAGCAACAGCTTCTTTCCGGCAAATGCAAAATTGGAAGTAATATCAATATCGGATATTTTGACCAGTTTCATTCAAGCTTAGAAACTAAATTAACTCCTAAAGAAACTATTTGGCAATTAGTCCCAAGTGAACCTATTGGTTATGTTCTCAAATATCTTGCTCGTTATGGGTTCACAGGTGATGATGTTGATAAGCCAATAGAATTTATGAGTGGGGGAGAGAAGGCAAGATTAAACTTGGCTCTTTTAATCCATCAACAACCTAATGTCCTCTTACTAGATGAACCTACTAATCACCTTGATATTATGATGGTTGATGACCTTATAACTTCTTTAAAAGATTATCAAGGAACTATTATATTTGTTTCTCATGACCGTAACTTTATCTCAAAATTAGCTAACAAATTTTGGCTTTTCAAAGATAAAAAAATTAAAGAGAGTAAGGCTGATTGGGATGATATCTTATCTGAATTTTTGTGCGAAACAACAAGTAAGAAAGATAATCTAGACACTTCGAATAAAGTTAAGGATACAGATAGAAAGAAAAAAGTAAATCCTTACATCCTAGAAAAATTAATGTCACAAATTCAAGAAAAAGAAGACAAAATTCATGAATTAGAAGATGAAAAACTTGAAATAGAAGAAATGTATAGTGATTCTTCTATCTACTCTAATCATGACTTAGTAAAAACTCTTAAGGAAAGAAGTGAAGAAATTGATGATTTACTTGACCAAGAATACAATCAATTACAGTTTCTTGAAGAAGAGTATTTAGACTTAAGTGAATAAAGGAAGTTTAATATGAAACATTTTGAAGTAATCATCCTTTTAGGTAGACCTGCATCTGGTAAATCTGAAATCATTGATTTTATTAAAAGAAGACATCTTGTTGATAGATATAATAATTATCATATTTCTGAAATATCTGAGTTAGATGATTTCCCTATGCTATGGACTTGGTTTGAGGAAGATCATATCCGTGAGAATATTCTTAAAGTTGAGAGAATCCATTCTACAAAAGATGGATATTTTCTTCATAATTATCAGTGGAATCTATTAATCGAAAGATTCAATATTGAGTATGATAAAATAATTAAAGAAAATAGTGACTTTTTTTCTGAGAAAACACTGCTTATAGAATTTTCTCGTGGTTCAGAACATGGTGGTTATAAATCTGCTTTTAAGCATTTATCAAGCAATATTCTTAAAAAAGCTGTTATCTTCTATGTTGATGTTCCTTGGGAAGAATCTTTACGTAAGAATAGAAGAAGATTTAACCCGGATAAGCCACACTCAATCCTTGAACATGGCTTACCAGATGATAAACTTGAAAGACTTTATAAGGAAGTTGATTGGCATGAATTTGTTGGTCAACAAGTAGACTACCTCTTAATTAATAATATTGAAGTACCTTTTGTAGTACTCGATAATATGCCAGAAATAACTAATAGTGATGATAAAATGAAAGTTGCTCTTAAAGAACATTTTGATAGTTTATGGAGACTTTATTCTGACAAATAGATGTTAAACTTTCAAGTATCTATAAAAGATCTAATTGCTTTTTATTACTGTGAAGGGTCCATCTCTTCAACATTTTTAGGGAAGTCTCGAGCTAATCTCGGGACTTCTGTTCATAAACGACTTCAAGATTCTAGACCCGATAATTATCTAAAAGAGGTTTTTCTTCAAGATTCTCTTGAAAAAGAAAACTTCATATTAAAGATATCTGGGAGAGCTGATGGTGTCTATTATCCTATCAAAGATGAATTACTAATTGTTGAGGAAATCAAATCAACTTATCTAGATTTAGATTCTTTAAAGGATAGTCCTAGTAAGTATCATTTAGCTCAGGTAAAACTTTATGCATTTCTTCTACTTAGAGAAAGAAGTGAAAATGAGATTATCACTCATCTTACTTATTATAATCTTCAAACGAAGCATACTCTTATAATTAATAAAACATATTCAAAAGATACTTTAAATATATTCTATAATAAACTTTTAGACAAATATATACAATGGCTAAAACTTCTAAGCGATTCACTAATTTTAAGAAATAATTCCTTAGAAAGTTTGGAATTTCCTTTTAATAGTCAAAGACTTGGCCAAAGAAAAATGATGGTTGCTGTTTATAAGAATATTGAAAAATCATCAGCCATCAGAATCCAAGCCCCAACAGGTATTGGAAAAACAATGGCTGTTATTTATCCAGCTCTAAAATCTTTAGCATATAACTTGAATAGTAAAATATTTTATTTAACTACTAAAGGTACTATATCTGATGTAGCCCAATCTTCGTGTCAAATTTTAATTGATAATAATGCAAAATTCAAATCTATTTTTATCTCTGCTAAAGCTAAAATATGCTTTAATCCAGAAAAAGCTTGTGATGGTAAAGATTGTATTTATGCTAAAGATTATTATACAAAACTAGATAAAATGAGATTCGAAGTTTTCAATCATAATTTATTTACTAAAGAGCTTATAGAAGAAATAGCTCATAAATATGAGATGTGTCCATTTGAATTAAGTTTAGACTTCTCACTTAACTGTGATTTGATTGTTGCAGACTGCAATTATTTTTTCGATAGTAAGGCCAGACTACAACGTTATTTTACTGAAATAAAAGAGAATTACACTCTTCTTTGTGATGAAGCTCATAATCTACCTGAAAGAGTTAGAAATTCTTATTCAGCTGAGATTAACAGAGATAAAATAGTAGAAATTAGAAGAGAAACTAAATCTGCTCCCAAAGATATTAAGAATCATTTAAAAAACTTGAATAAGCTACTTATAGAAGAGGAGAAAAACTATGATTTTGGTAACTTGATAATCACTGAACTTAAGGAAGAAATACTAAAAGCATTGAATCAATACTTGCAGATAATGGATTCATGGTTAGCGCATAATCCCCAAACAGAATCAAAATCATTTCTCTTAGATTTATATTTCTATATCAATGACTTTCTTAAACTATATTATAATATAGATAAAAGCTTTGTTCTATATGTTGAACAAAAGAAAAGAATATCTTATAAAATTTATTGTCTTGATCCAGCACCAATTATCTCAAAACTTACTTCTGAGGTTAGAAGTTTAGTTTACTTTTCTGCTACTTTAGAACCTGATGATTATTTCTCTTATCTTTTGAAAGCTGATAAAAAATCTAACTACTTCCTAGCTTTGGATTCACCTTATCCTCCAGAAAATATGTGTGTGGTTTATGATAGAATTATCGATACTAGCTTCAAGCAAAGAGACCAATATTATGAACAAATAGCAGGGAAAATAATAGCAACGATAGAATCTTACCCAGGAAATTACATTGTTTTCTTTCCCTCTTATAAATATCTGGAAAGTGTTTATGAATATGCTCAAGGGCAATTAGGTAACTATAATCTTGTGAAGCAAGTAAGTGAACTTACTAGTGAAGAAAGAAAAGAAATATTAGCAAATTTCCATATTAATAATAATATTCTATTTGCTGTTTCAGGTGGTTTTTTTGCAGAAGGAATAGATTTGCAAGGAGACTTGCTAAAAGGATGCATACTTGTTGGCGTTTCTTTACCAATGGTAAGCTTTGAAAGGAAGTTAATTCAAGAATATTATTCTCAAGAAGGCAAGAATGGCTTTGATTATGCTTATAAATTCCCTGCATTAAGCAAAGTTATTCAAGCCGGAGGAAGATTGATTAGACATGAAACTGATAGTGGTATATTACTTCTTTTGGATAAGAGGTTTTTGTATTATGGCTATAAGCAATATTTACCCGATAGCTGGAATAGTAATTACATAGCAACTGATAGACTTGATATTACTAATTATATTATGGATTGGAAACAAAAAAATGATAATTAAATGGAGGTTGAACTTATGAATAACATATTCGTATTTTGGGGTTTTAGAGTAGTTTTTATCTTAATGCTTTTTGAAAACTATTACTTTAGATTTAAGCTTAAAAGTCAATATTCAAGATTCAAAGATACTGCATTTTGGCAATTGTTGTTGGGATTTCTTTTACTTTCTAATAATATTGAAAATGCTGATAAAATTTTGACCATTATGCAAACATCTATTCTTATTCTCTTTTGCTTATTTATGCTAGAGTTAGTTAAGATTCGCCGTATAAAAAAGAAAACACAAGAATCATTAAAAAATCCTAAGCAATAATAGAATATTTAAAGTTTTTTCTTTACAAAAACTACATCCCTGAATAATTGGAAAGAACTTATAATAATAAGTGAAAATAATATGATTAGGAGGCTGAAATGGCTTTATCAACAGAAGCTAAATTGGCTGTCATGGCAGAGTATAAACTCCATGATCTAGATACTGGTTCACCTGAAGTGCAAATTGCGATTATGACTAAGAGAATTCAAGAATTAACTGAACATTTAAAAGTTCATAAAAAAGATTATTCTTCAAGAAGAGGACTTTTAGTTATTATCGGTAAAAGAAGAAGATTACTTAATTATTTGATTAAAATTGATATTGAAAGATATCGTAAAATAATTAAAGCTTTAGGAATCAGAAAATAGTTTAAATTAATTAAAAAGGGGATTTAAATCCCCTTTTGTCTTTTAAGATTTATGAAAAAATAGACCGGTTTATGAGCAATACACTAAATATATACATCTTAATATATTCAGTATATTGCTTTTCTCCGGTCACAATATAATGCAATAGGAGAAAATATGCATAACTTTAATATTACTAAAAAGTCATTTGATTTTAATGGCTACACAATCACTGCAGAAACTGGAAAAATAGCTAGACAAGCTAATGGTTCTATTTTTATTTCCCAAGGAGAAACAACTCTTTTAGTTACAGCGACTATGGGTAAAAAACCAAATGAAGGTACTGACTTTTTCCCATTAACAGTTGACTACGTTGAAAAAATGTATGCTTCAGGTAAAATACCTGGTGGCTTTATAAAAAGAGAAGCGAGACCTAGTAACGATGCTACTTTAACCGCTCGTGTTATCGATAGATCAATCAGACCTATGTTCCCAGAAGGCTTCAGAAATCCTGTTCATGTAGTTGTTACTATTCTTTCTTTTGATGGAATTAATGACCCTGCTATGCTAGGTTTAGTTGGTGCTTCTCTAGCTTTAACAATTTCAGATATTCCTTTCCATGGACCTATAGCTGGTGTTGCTGTTGGTTACGTGGATGGAAAACCGGTAGTTAATCCTCCAATAGAAGTTTTAAAAAATGAATCAGATTTACACTTAAGTTTAGCTGGTTCAGCAACATCTATTTGCATGATAGAATCCTCAGCAAATGAATTATCAGAAGAACAAATGATTGAATCTGTATTTGCTGGTTTAGAGAAGATTAAAGAATTGGTTGAGTGGCAAGTTGATTTTGCTAAAGATTGTGCTAAAGATAAGGCTGAAATCGAATATGATGTAATTCCTGATGAAATACTTTCTGATGTGACTGCTAAATATCAAGATAAAGTTATTGAAGCAGCCTTAATTAAAGGAAAATTAGATCGTGATGATGCTTTTGAAGCTGTAAAAGAAGAACTTCTAGAAACTTACTTGAATGAGCTCGGAGAAGAGGTTTTTGTTGAAAAAGAAAGAGATTACAAAAATGCTTATGAAGAGCTTATCAAGAAAAGTGTTAGACATGCAATTCTTCACAAACACCACCGTGTCGACGGTAGAGGATTAGATGATATAAGAGACATTACCTGTGAAGTTGATATCTTATCAAGAGTACATGGCTCGGCTTTATTTACACGTGGAGAAACACAAAGTTTAGGTACAGTAACTCTTGCTGGTGCTGATTCAATGCAGATTGTAGATGGTTTAGCTGAAGAGTATAAAAAAGACTTCTATTTACACTATAACTTCCCACCATATTCTGTTGGTGAAGCTGGTTTCATGAGAGGTCCTGGTAGAAGAGAACTTGGACATGGAAACCTAGCTGAGACTGCTTTAATTCCAATTATTCCAGCAAAAGAAGACTTCCCTTACACTATTAGAATAGTTTCTGATATCACAGAATCAAATGGTTCATCATCACAAGCAACAATTTGTAGTGGAACCTTAGCTCTAATGGCAGCTGGTGTACCTATCAAAGCTCCTGTAGCTGGTATTGCTAATGGTCTAATCATGGAAGGTAATGATTACGTTGTTCTTACTGATATTATGGGATTAGAAGACCACTTAGGTGATATGGATTTCAAAGTTGCTGGTACTAGAGAAGGTATTACAGCTATGCAAATGGATATCAAAATCGAAGGTATTACAGAAGAAATTATGAAAGAAGCTTTACAAAAAGCGAATGTAGCTAGAAACTATATTTTAGATAGAATGGAAGCTTGTATTTCTGAACCACGTAAGGATCTTTCTAAATATGCACCAAGGATTGAATCTCTTCAAGTACCTGTTGATAAAATAGGTGAAATCATTGGTCAAGGTGGAAAAACAATAAAATCTATTATTGAGAAAACAGGTGTTGATATCAATATTGATGATGATGGTACCGTTAATATTCTTTGTGCAGATAAAGCTGCTTTAGATAGTGCTAAAACTATGGTTAGAAACATTATTGATATGCCAAAATATGATACAGTCTATGAAGGTGTAGTTTCTAGAGTAGAAGCTTATGGTGTCTTTGTTAAAATTATGGATGGATTTAAAGAAGGACTCTGCCATATATCTAATATGCACGAAGACAGAGTAGCTCATCCTGAAGATATCTGTACAGTTGGTGATACAGTTTATGTTAAATTAAAGGCAATTGAACAAGGTAAAATCAATCTTTCAATGAAAGGTGTTCCTGGCAATCCTGAACATAAACCTAACCCTAACAGACCTAAAGAAGATAGTCATGGTGGTGGAAGAAATGATAGAAACAGTCACCATGGTAGAGATAATAACAGACGTGACAATAACAGAGATAACAGAGGCAGAGACAATAGAAATCGTGATAATAGGGACAATAGAGATAGAAGAAATAATAATAGATCTCATAATAAAAGAGAAGATTAAGGTAAATTATGGAATTTAAAATTAAAGATATTGAATTAGCTAACTATGGAAGAGAAGAGCTTATTCTTGCAGAAGAAGAAATGCCAGGTTTAATGGCTTTAAGAGAAAAATATGGACAAAAAAAGCCTCTAAAAGGTGCTAAGATTACTGGTAGTTTACACATGACGATTCAGACAGCAGCCTTAATAGAGACCTTAAAAGAATTAGGAGCTGAAATCAGATGGTGCTCCTGCAATATATATTCAACTCAAGATCATGCAGCAGCAGCTATGGTAAAAGAAGGTATCCCTGTATTTGCTTGGAAAGGCGAAAGCCTTGCTGAGTATTGGTGGGCAACTAAAATGGCTCTTACTTGGGGTGAAAATCAAGGTCCTGATCTTATTGTTGATGATGGTGGTGACGCTACATTAATGATTCATGAAGGAATTAAACTTGAAGAAGAATATGCAAGAACAGGTAAAGTTCCTGAGATTACTACTGATAATAAAGAATTTGGTTTGCTACAAAAAACTATTTTAGAAGATATTGAAGCTTACCCAAAGAAATGGACCACTATTGCATCTAGCTGTAAGGGCGTTTCAGAAGAAACTACTACTGGAGTTCACAGACTATATCAGATGCTTGAAGATAATGAACTTAAATTCCCTGCTATCAATGTTAATGATTCAGTTACTAAATCAAAATTTGACAACCTTTATGGTTGTAGGGAATCTTTAGCAGATGGTATCAAACGTGGAACTGACATTATGGTAGCTGGTAAAGTTGTTGTTGTCTGCGGTTATGGAGATGTTGGTAAAGGTTGTGCTCAGTCTATGAGAGGATTCGGAGCAAGAGTAATTGTTACTGAAATAGACCCAATTTGTGCTTATCAAGCTGCAATGGAGGGTTTTGAAGTTACTACCCTAGAAGATGCATTAATATCAGGTGATATTTTTGTTACAGCTACTGGAAACTGTGATGTTATCAGAGTTGACCATATGGTAGGAATGAAAAACAATGCTATTGTCTGCAATATAGGTCATTTTGATAATGAGATTCAAGTAGAAAAATTATACGAACTTGAAGGAGTTATCAAAACTAACATAAAACCTCAAGTTGATAAGATAACTTTCGCTGATGGTCATAGTATAATTCTTTTATCAGAAGGTAGACTTGTTAATTTAGGTAATGCAACAGGCCATCCATCTTTTGTAATGAGCAATTCTTTCACTAATCAAGTTTTAGCTCAATTAGATTTATGGAACAATGATTATGAACTTGGAGTTTATAGATTATCAAAGGTCTTAGATGAAGAAGTTGCTCGCTTGCATATTAATAAGATTGGAGTCAAACTTACACAATTAACAGAAAAACAAGCAAAATATATTGGTGTTAAAAGAGAAGGTCCTTACAAACCTGAACACTACAGATACTAAAATTAATATGAGGGAAGTTATTTAATACTTCCCTCGTATTTTCAAGGAATTATTGATGGCTACACATAAACCTGTATATGTTGATGAACTTTTTGGAAATCTAGAAGTTGACTCTTCTGAAATATACAAATGGTATGTAATTAGAACAAAATATCAAAGTGAAAAAGCTTTAGCTAAGTGGGCTAAAGATAATAATATAGACTATTATTTACCCCAATATACAAGCACGAGAAAGTATCAATACAGAAAAATAGAAACAACTAAACCTCTATTTTCAGGATATCTTTTCGTTAAAATGAACTATGATCAAAAGAACATTTTACTTAGACCAGGTTATATAATAAGAATTATAACAGTTAAACATCAAGACGTATTAGTTGATGAGCTAAGAAAATTTTATTATGTCAAAGAAAAGGGTTATGAGCTTCTTCCGGCTGATATTATTGAACAAGGCACTAAAGTAAAAATTACTAGCGGTCCTCTTGCAGGGACAATTGGTTTTGTTCTTGAAGGAGATAATCCCAACAAAATAATTATTACAGCAAACATTATTAATCAAGCTGTAGAAGTAACCCTAAAGAATGATGATATTCAAATAATTAAGGAGCAGTAATGAAGTTATTACTTACTGGTGGAGCTGGCTACATAGGAAGTCATACTTGTGTTGAATTACTTAATCTAGATATTGATGTAGTAGTAATTGATAATCTTTCAAATAGCTCATATAAAGCCATAGAACGTGTAGAGAGTATTACTAACAAAAAAATCACCTTTATTGAGGGAGATGTTAGAGATAAAAATCGCTTACGTGATATTTTCAAAAATAATGAAATTGATGGGGCTATTCATTTCGCTGGATTAAAAGCAGTTGGTGAATCAAATCAAATACCCTTAGAGTATTATGATAATAATTTAAATAGTACCATAGCTCTTCTAAAAGTCATGGAAGAGTTTGATTGCAAGAACTTAATTTTCTCATCTTCAGCTACAGTTTATGGAAGTCCAGAAAAATTGCCAATTACAGAAGATTTTCCTTTATCAGTTACCAATCCTTATGGAAGAACTAAATTAATGATAGAGCAGATATTAAAAGATTTTTCTAAGGTTAATTCTAATTGGAATATTGTTCTTTTGCGTTATTTTAATCCTGTTGGTGCTCATCCAAGCGGATTAATCGGAGAAGATCCTAATGGTATCCCTAACAATCTATTACCCTTCATTAGCCAAGTAGCTGTTGGTAAACTTGATAAACTAAAGATTTTTGGTAATGATTATCCAACACCTGATGGTACTGGTGTAAGAGATTTTATCCATGTTGTGGATTTAGCTAAGGGACATGTTTCAGCCTTACAGAAGTTTAAAATTGGCTCTGGTTTAACTACTTATAATCTTGGGACAGGCTGTGGATACTCTGTTCTGGAAATGGTCAATGCCTTTAGTAAGGTAAATAATGTTGAAATAAATTATGAATTTACTGATAGAAGAGAAGGAGATATAGCTATGTGCTATGCAGATCCTTCTAAAGCCAATAAAGAATTAGGCTGGAAAGCCGAATATAACCTTGCTAATATATGTAGAGATGCTTGGAATTGGCAAAGTAAAAACCCTAATGGTTATAAAAACTAAAAATAAATGAGGTAAAAATGAAATTATCTGTTATCGGAACTGGCTACGTAGGTTTAGTTACTGGAACTTGTTTCGCAGAGATGGGAAACAATGTGATTTGTGTTGATAATGATAAGAACAAGATCGATCTTTTAAATAATGGTGGAATACCTATTTGGGAACCAGGCTTAGAAGATATGGTGAGAAACAACTCTAAAGAGGGACGTCTTACTTTCACAACTGATATAGCCTATGCAGTTAAGAATTCAGATATCTGTTTTATTGCAGTAGGAACTCCTCCAGATGAGGATGGGTCAGCTGACCTCCAATATGTTTTATCTGTGGCAAGAGATATTGCCAATCACATGGAAAATCATAAGATAATTGTTGATAAATCCACTGTACCAATTGGTACAGCTGACAAAGTTAGAAATGCAGTCCAAGAAATATTAGACCAAAGAGGCCTAGATTTAACTTTTGACGTAGTCTCTAATCCTGAATTTTTAAAAGAAGGTGATGCTATCTCTGATAGTATGAAACCTGATAGAGTTGTGGTTGGTACTGATAATCCTAAATGTGCTGAAATTATGCATGAATTATATCAACCATTTGCTCGTACTAGAGAAAAGGTTATTATAATGTCAATCAAGAGTGCAGAAATGACTAAGTATGCTGCTAACTGTATGCTTGCTACTAAGATTTCTTTTATGAATGATATTGCAAGACTCTGTGAATTAGTTGGAGCAGATGTATCAGAAGTAAGACATGGTATTGGTTCTGATACAAGAATTGGCTACCAGTTTATTTATCCAGGTGCAGGTTATGGCGGTTCATGTTTCCCAAAAGATGTTAAAGCATTAATCAAAATAGCTGAAAAAGAAGGCATGACTGCTAGAGTTTTGACCGCTGTTGAAGATGTGAATGAAGACCAAAAAAGAGTCCTTGCTGATAAGACTATGCAACACTTTGGAAAAGATCTGACAGGAAAAACTTTTGCAATTTGGGGTCTTTCCTTCAAACCAAAAACTGATGATATGAGAGAAGCACCTTCTCGGGTAATCATCAAGATGCTCATTGATGCAGGAGCTAAAGTTGTTGCTTATGACCCTGTTGCTATGGAAGAAGCTAAAAGGATATTCGGTGATAACCCTTCAATATCTTACGCTGATGGAAATTATGAAGCTCTCAAAGATGCTGATGCTTTACTTCTAGTTACAGAATGGAATCAGTTTAGAAACCCTGACTTCAATGCTATTAAAGAACGACTAAAGAATCCTATCATATTTGATGGTAGAAATCAATATAATCCAGTAGAAATGAAAGCTTTAGGCTTTACTTATTATAGTATTGGAAGATAATTTTTGCAATATAATCAAACTCAAGATAAATATTTCATGCAAAAAGCTCTTGATTTAGCTAAACAAGCAGCTGAGGCTGATGAAATCCCTATAGCTGCCATTTTGGTTAGAGATAATAAGATTATTCTCCAAGACCATAATCGAACTAGAGAATTATCTGATCCCTTAGCCCATGCTGAAAAATTAATTCTCAATAATAGTCCTGAGAAATATCTGTATGATTATACCCTTTATGTTACCTTAGAGCCATGTCTAATGTGTGCAGGTATGATTATCTGGAGAAGACTTGGAAGACTTGTTTTTGCAGCTTATGATAAGAAAGCTGGAGCTGTTGGTTCTGTATATAATGCTCTTCTAGATAGGCATTTTAATCATAATCCTAAGATTACATCAGGCCTTTATGCAGAAGAATCGCAAAATTTATTAAGAGATTTCTTTAAAGTTAAAAGATAGGAGAGTTGCCAGAGCTGGTTGAATGGGACGGTCTCGAAAACCGTTGTAGGTGGAAGCTTACCTAGGGTTCGAATCCCTAACTCTCCGCCATATATATACATAAAACGTACTGATATGTTTAGATTAAAAAAGAGAGATATCGCTATCTCTCTTTTTATTTTGTTTCTTGATTGTTACTCACTCATATTATTATCAATAACTCATTGAGTAAGTAACAATCAACTATTAATAAGGTCATTATACTTTACCTAAAAGTCTATTGCATTATTTAGGTTTAATGTAGATAATCATCTAGTAAATCGTTCTCATCTATTTTCTCAACATATTTATTAATAGCATGATAGGGGAGAGAGCCATATCTTAGATAGCCTAAAAATACAGGGATTATCATAAGTATATTTACTGCTAAAATAAGTATGTATCCTAAGACAAATTGCCATCTTAAATCTTCAAATCCTCTTAAAGACATTCTAAACAATTTATATAAACCCTTTGAATATTTGTTAAGCATGACTGGCATAGGTAATAAAACAGCTAGCCACCAGAGAACAAGTATTACTCTAATTAGCCTTAAGACAGAATCACCTATGCACACAAATTTGAATAAGGCAAAAATTAAGATGTTAACAAATACAAAGAATAAATATTTTGGTAATAGTTTAACTATATAAGAATTCAGTTCTTTACCATAGCCAATTTCCATCACTACATTTTGAATTCCAAAGGGAACTAATAGTACAGGTACAAAAACAAGATAAATTGCATTTTCAATAAGATATCTTAACCAATCATTCGAATAATTAAAAACAAAATAGTGGAAACTTAACAATACTAGAAAGACGAAGGTTGTTAATCCAAAAAATAAATTAAAGGAAAAACTATAATTCTTGGGATCTTTCATCTCTTCATAACTTTCTTTGAAGCTTCTCCAAATCAAAAAATTCTCTTTAATACTTTGGGTTTTCTTTCTACATTTAGGACAATAAATATCACTATTATTTATCTGTGTGTTACAATGTTTACAACGCATGCAAACTCCTTAAACTTTATTAATATCATCAAAATTAAGTTCATTAATTATTGAATAAATTTCTTCTGGTTCACTTGTATGATTTATTTTATCTCTAAGAGAAGAGCTCCCTCTAATACCTTTTGAATAATAGGTAAAATGAGATCTCATTTCCCTAATTGCATGAAGCTGAGCATCTTCTTTTTTATTATTTAAAGCAAGTTTATAATGATTTAGGACAATACTCAATTTATCAATATTTGTATTTGTTCCTTGATAGAAATTTTTTATCTCTTGAAAAAGCCAAGGTTTACCTAAGGCTCCACGGCCTATCATTATTGAATCACATTTGGTTTGAGAAAACATTTCTTTAGCATCAGTAATACTTTTAATATCTCCATTCCCAACAACCGGTATTTTAACATTAGCTTTCAAAATCTTTATATGTTGCCAATTACTATGACCTGAAAACATTTGAGATCGTGTTCTAGGATGCAAAATTAAAGCATCTGAGCCTGAATTCTCCAGAGCTTTACCATAGTCTAAATAATTTATGCTTTCAAAATCCCAACCTGATCTAAACTTAGTTGTTACTAAAAGATTATATTTACTTGCAACCTTTTTAACAGATTCAGTAATTCTGCAAGCTAAATCAATATCTTTCATAAGAGCAGAACCAGCCATTCGGTTAACAACCTTCTTAACAGGACATCCCATATTAATATCTATAAAATCAGGATTTAATCTGGAAATAATCTCTGCACCTTTAGCCATCATCTCTGGATCTGAACCAAAAAGTTGAACGCCAAAAGGTCGTTGAATATCATTAAATTGAGCATAAGCGATAGAATTATCATAGTTGTAATATAATCCATCAGCTGACACCATTTCTGAAACAATTACATCTGCTCCGCATTGTTTGGCAATACTTCTAAAAGTAAAATCAGTATAACCTGCTAAGGGAGCAAGCCAGAGCTTACCTTCTGTTAAGGAACTTATTTCCATATTTATTCCACATGAGATTAAAAAGGCAAATACTAGAAGCTACTGAAGCATTTAAAGACTCCATCTTATCAGACATAGGAATGGTAACTATCTCTGTTGCCTTGTCACTTACTTTTTTTGAAACACCATTTGCTTCATTACCAATTACAATAATCATATTATCTTGAAAGTGGTTAACTTCAGTTATAGATTTCCCTCCTAACTCTGTAGAAAACACATCGCAAGAAGGAATATTGACTTGGTCTATATCAATTATCTTAAAAGGGATTGAATAAATAGCCCCCAAAGAAGCCCTGATAACCTTAGGACTAAATACTTCACAAGAATCGGGTGAAATCAAGATACCATCAACATTGAAAGCTAGGGCAGTTCTGAAAATTGTTCCCATATTTCCAGGATCTCGCAAATTATCTAAATATAAAAAATTACCTTTTTCAGGGAAAGAAAATCGTGGTTTCTTAAATAGTGCAACTATGTCTTGTGGAGATTTTGTTTCAGTTAGTTGAGCTATTATCTGAGGTGATACATATTCAATAACATCTCTTTTGCTTTTTTCAATAATGGACTTAGAATCTTTATTATCTTCGTTTATAAAAACTAGGTAAGGAAAAACACCGTTATTAATAATCTGTTCAATAATTCTTTTACCTTCCACAAGTATTTCAGGTGATGAATTACGATATTTCTTCTGAGTTAATTTCTTTATTTCTTTTAATCTATTTTTACTTATCATCTTTATTATTTATCTTCTTCTTAATTGTTTGTATATCAACATTGTCAATTTGGATTGCAGGTACATACTTTTCAGCATATTCTTTATATAAACCTGAATCTAGTAAAAACTCTAGTAAATCTTTATCAATATGATTATCTAAAACATTGTACATTAGGATGTTCATAGCTTCAGATAGTTTTTTACCTTTTTTATAAGGTCTGTCAGGTGCAGTTAAAGCTTCAAAAATATCTGAAATCGCTAATATCCTAGATTGCATTGGTAATTGTTCCTCAGTAAAGCCCCATGGATGACCTGAACCGTCAAGTCTTTCATGATGAGATGAAGCGTACAAGGTAACATTTTTAAACTTCTTAGGATAAGTTAATTGATTCAAAATTTCATAAGTATATTTAACATGATTGTTCATTATTTGACGTTCTTTATCATTCAAAGTACCACGTTTTATCTTGAGATTCTCAATTTCACTAGCTGTAAGTAATGTCTTTTCTTGCTTATTAATGATATAAGTGAATTTACCTATTCTATCAATATTAGATATCAACTCATTAGTAAGAAACTCACCTCCAAAATTAGTTTTCCTTAGAAATTCTAAATCTTCTGAAATTTGTTTTAGAATTTCTTCCTTATATTCAGACAATGAATCAATATCATTTATCAAATAATCAAAGTTTAATTTATTTTCAAAAGAATTTCTTACATACTCATCTTGATTCATCAAAGCATAGATAGTATCAATTCTCAATTCTATTTGCTCAATTCCATCAGTTGTCCTTTCTAATTTAGTAGCCTTATTCATTATCGCATCGGGTGTAGCAATTTTTCCAACATCATGCAACCAAGAGGCGACTGATAATTCATCAAGTTCTTCTTCAGTAAATGAGAAATCTTTAAAATGACCAAAATCAATTTCATTAATCTTCTTAGCCATTAATTTAGAGATAATAGCAACTCTTGCAATATGACCACCTGTATCTTTTGATTTTCTATCAATAGCTAGCGCGATTGCTTTTATAAACTGCTTAAATAATCTTTCTAATGATTTAATCAAATCTCTATTTGTGAAGGTAATAGCAGCTTGGGATGCTAGAGATTGGACCATTACAATTGACCCTTTACTGAAAGAAATAATTTCATTAGAATGAGTATCAAGTGCATTAATTATTTGGATAACGCCTAAAATTTCATCTTCATAGTTTTTTAAAGGAATAGCTAGCATTGATTTTGAACGGTAATTATTAGATTTATCCCAGGCCTTTGTTCCTGAAAAATCAAATCTCGTTTCATTATAGCAATCCTCTATATTTAACATTTCTTTTGAATGAAACACGCATGAAGCCATGTTAGCAAGATTCGGTCTTTTATCTTCTTGGTAGAGGGGAACAGGTGGGAGCATAATAGGACCGAATGAGCCACCTGCTCTAATACCTTTTGACTTAGTTTGCATAACCTCAAAGTTAAGAAACTTTTTATCATCTGATACTGAATAAATTGTTGCAGCATCAGCATGCGTATATGCTAGGGCTTCCTCAATAATCAAATCAAATATTTTATCAACATCTCTTTCTTGTGATAATGCTAATCCGATATTAGAAAGTCTATTGATATGATCTAGCTGTTCTTCTGCAAGCTTATTCACCCTATTAACGACATCATTCAATACTTTGTTGATTTTTTCGTTATCACTTAATATGTACATCTATCACCCCATCAATGTTTTTTGAAAAAAAACTTGTCACATTTAGTCGTCAAGATAAAGCTGTTTGAATAAAAGTCAATAAAATTATGGAGGATTAATGATTTTTACAGAAAGTAATACACTTTTTTTGATGATTGATATCCAAGAAAAGTTCGAACATGTAATTTTTGCTATGGATGAAGTTGTAAGGAATACTAATATCTTGAACAAGGGTGCTGAAATATTGAATATTCCGTTATTGGTTACTGAACAATACCCTAAAGGTCTTGGAAAGACTATGTCTAATATATATTTACCTAATTCTGTTAGAGTTTTTGAGAAAAATAAATTTTCCTCTCTTATTCCAGAAATTCATTCCTTTATTAAAGATAATGCTATAAAAAATGTTGTTATTTACGGAGTGGAAACTCATGTTTGTTTAACACAAACAGCACTAGAACTATTAGCAAATAATATCAACGTTGGTATAATTGCAGACGCAGTTTCTTCTCGTCATGTAGACAATAAACTATATGCTTTAACAAGATTAGGCAACTTAGGAGTTGAAATACTTACTACAGAGATGATTTTGTTCGAAATAATGGTTACTTCTCAACATCCAAAATTTAGAGAAATTTCCAAATTAGTGAAATAATTATTAGCTAAAAGTATTTTTTCTTGCCAAAATTTCACTAAGCAAAAATCTTAGAAAAATTTAATGAGGTATATAATGAATCAACATATAGCAGATACTGCAAAAATAGGTAAAGATGTAAAGCTAGGCTTTAATGTTGTAGTTATGGATAATGCTGTTATTGGTGATGGCTGTCAAATTGCCAACAATGTAGTTATCTATCCTAATAGTATAATTGGAAACCATGTAAGAATAGATGATAATGTTATTATTGGAAAAAGACCTTTATCATCACCAAGAAGTATTTTTAAAGTTAAAGAAAATATGAAAGCTGCTGAAATAGGAGATATGTGTCAAATTGGGGCTAATGTAGTTATCTACGTTCAAGCTAAAATTGGCTCTAATAATCTAATTGCTGATTTAGCAACTATTAGAGAAGATGTAGAAATTGGTGACCTAAATATTATCGGACGGAATGTTACTATTGAGAATTTCACAAAAATAGGTAATAGAAATAAGTTTGAAACAAATGCTTATATTACTGCTTACTCAGAAGTAGAAGACTATTGTTTTGTTGCCCCATGTGTTGCAACTTCAAATGATAATTTTATGGCGAGAGATAAAGCAAGATTTGACCACTTCAAAGGTGTAACTCTCAAAACTGGTGCACGTTTAGGTGTAAATGTTACAGTTTTACCTGGCAAGATAATAGATACTGATGCTACTGTAGCAGCTGGTTCTTTAGTTACTAAAGATTTGTCTAATCCAGCTATTTATGCTGGTTCTCCTGCTCGTAAGTTTAAAGATATTCCAGAAAGTCAAAAATTAGAGAATAATTTAGATAAATAGTTATTATAAAGAGGGTTCTGTGAGAAGTTTAGTTATCATTCCAACTTATAATGAAATAGATAATATAAAGAAAATTATCGAACAAGTTCTACCCCAAGATAGTTCTATTGAAATTCTTATAGTCGATGATAATTCACCTGATGGCACAGGTAAGGTTGTTCTCGAAATTATGAAAGAAACTGATAGACTACACCTAATTGAAAGAAAAGGCAAATTGGGTCTTGGTACAGCCTATGTTGAAGGTTTTAAATTTGCAATTCAAAACAAGTATGATTTTGTTATAGAAATGGATGCGGATTTTTCTCATAATCCAGATGATATACCTAGACTTATTGAAAATATTCAAGATAATGATTTAGTAATTGGTTCAAGATATGTTTCAGGTGTAAATGTTGTTAATTGGCCAATCTCTAGGTTAATTCTTAGTTATTTTGCATCATTCTATGTTAAAATTATAACTGGTATGAAAATTGATGACCCCACTGGTGGTTTCAAATGCTTTAGACGTAGTGTACTGGAGAAAATTAACTTAGATTCTATAATCTCTGATGGTTATTCTTTCCAGGTTGAAATGAACTATAGAATATATAATAAGAAATTGCGAGTTAAAGAAATACCTATAATTTTTTATGAAAGACGAGATGGTAAGTCCAAAATGTCTAAACATATTGTTTGGGAAGCTATTTGGATGGTATGGCGACTTAGATTAATGGCTTTCTTAGGTAAATTATGATACTAAAAAATGTAAAAATTGATAAAATAATTTTCAAAGGATTTGGGTTGGGCTCCTACCAAGGGAAAAAAGTATTCATTCCTTTCACTTATCCGGGAGATGTTTTAGATGCTAGAGTTCTATCCGAAAAGAAAGATTATTATAAAGCACTTCCACATACCTTCTATGATTATGGTCCAGAAAGAGTAGACGTTGACTGTCCTTCTTTCAAAGAATGTGGTGGTTGTAACTCTCTTGACATTTCTTACAGTGATCAATGTTCATTTAAAAAAGAAGTTATTAATGACATATTTTCACAACATACTTCAATAATTAAGGAAACTGTTGCTTCTCCTAAGCAATTTCATTATCGTAATAAAGTTTTTTTCCCTTTAGCAAATGTAAATGGTCTAATTAGTTTTGGCATGTTTAAAAATATGACACATTCTGTGGTATCTGCCAATAACTGTAAATTAGTTGAACCTATGCTTATTGATATTGCTAAAGAAATCTGCCTACACCTGAATGCAACTAAAGAAAAAGTATATCAAGAAAAGACTAAAAAGGGTAATATCAGACACATCGGTTTTAGAATTAATAGAAACAATGATGTTATGGTGATAATTGTAACTAATAAAAGCAAACTAGCATTTACGAATACACTTGTGACCAATCTTAGAGATAAATTCCCAAATATTATTTCTGTTATTCAAAACATTAACAAAAGTGACAGTAACAGAATATTAGCATCTTCAGATAAAGTACTTTATGGACAACCTTACTTTATAGATTATATCTCTGACAAGCCTTATAAAATTCATTACCAATCTTTCTTTCAAGTAAATCGAGAATTAACTGAAATAATTTATGAACAGATTAAAGAAGATGTTGATGAAAATTCAAACGTTCTTGATGCCTATAGTGGGGTTTCCACCATAGGAATCTATCTTGCTCAAAAAGCTAAACAGGTTGTTTCTGTAGAAAGTAATGAATGGGCATGCCAAGATGCATTATATAATGTTGATTTAAATAAGCTAAATAATTTAAGAATTATTAATGCAAAACTTCAGGATGATTTTCAGAATATTATTTCTGAATTTAATATTGATACTATAGTTTTTGACCCTCCTAGAAAAGGTTTAGACTCAAAGATTAGATCCTTAATCAAGGATAGTGCTATTAAAAAGATTATCTATTTAAGTTGTAATCCGACTACTCAAAAACGGGATGTAGATGATTTTATTACTGCTGGTTTTTCAATTGAAAGAATAATACCTTTCGATATGTTTCCAAATACATATCATGTGGAAAACTATATAGTTTTGACTAGATAAAAATAAAGGCGTTACTGAGTAACGCCAAAATTTTTTAAAAAATCTTATTCAGCTTTTTGTCTTTTAGCTTTTACTCTATTACCTTTTTTTGCTTCTTTCAAAGAAGCTTTCTTTTCTGTAATTACTTGTCTATATTTAGCTTCTTCAGGTAATGCTTCATAAGCTTCGTCAGTTGCTTTCATTTCTGTAGTATCAAAACCAGCAGCAGATATTGCTTTATGAACTTCTTCCCAAACTACTTCATTAGAACCAGAAATCTTAATTGTCTTTTTATCCATGTCCCAATTAGCAGCAGTTACACCATTAACATTCATAACAGCTTCTTCAATGAGCTTTTTAGCTACTTCACCTTTACCTTGTACGGTAAAATTCATTGAAACAACTTTCTCAACAACTGGTGTTTCTTCTGCAACTGGAGTTTCTTCAACAGCTGCTTCTTTTTTACCACAAGCAAATAACATCATACTAGCAATGATAACTAAAAAAATAAATTTCTTCATACTTCATCTCCTGTTCAATATTTGTTAAGATTATATTAATTGTTAATAATATGTCAAGTAATTTTTCGATATAGATAATTATGGAAATAGCTCTTTTGAAAAAGTTACATCTAAATTATTCACTAAGATAGTAGTAAGTTGTTTTAGCATTAAAAAAAACTCTTGACTCGATATAGCAGTTTTTTTATGTTGATATGAAATAAAGTTACATAAATGATAATGAGATAAGCAATGACTAATAATAAAAATATTTCTATTAAATATATCTACATTCTTTTAGTACTGGTATTAATCAGTGCAGGGATATCATTCTATTCAGTTAAGTATATTGTTGATAACAAGAATAAGTTGGATAATTACTCAAATTTAGAAAATAAGATTGATTCTTTAACTAATCTAAATCAGCAGATTATTAATAATGTCCAAACTTCCTTAGATTCAATCAATCAGTTTAACCAACTTTATGATAAAGGAGAATATGAACTTACATATCCAGATTCTATTTTAACCTGGAACAAAATAATCTTGTTTCAAAGAAATGGTAATATTGATAATTATCATGTTAATACTATGATATCCTTATTGAAAGATAAAACAAGAGCGATTGTTCTTTTTAATGAATTATCTAAAGGAAACTATGATTTCTATGTTAATTCTTTGAATGAAATTCCACAGATAAGCCCTACTTTCGGAGTTTTAACCTCCCCTTTTGGATATAGAAAACACCCTGTATATAAAAGACGAATATTCCATAGAGGGGTAGATATAGCTAATGATTTAGGAACACCTATTTACGCTACAGGAGATGGGGTTGTTGTTAAATCTTCTCGTGACTCAAAATATGGTAGATACATAACTATTAAACATGCTAATGGTTATGAAACTAAATATGCACATCTCAATGCAAGTTATGTTAAACCTGGCACGATTGTTAAATCTGGACAGGTAATTGCTGAAATGGGAAGAACCGGAGTAACCACAGGAGTCCACTTACACTATGAGGTAAGACGTAATAAAAGAATATTGAATCCTTATAAATATGTAAATTCCTCTTATAGAAAAATAGATAAAAAAGACAGTATAATTTAATGATAAGGACTTTCCTTTTTACCAATTCCCTCTGTAATGCTGGGATTAAAGAGTTAATCAAGAAAAATGATTACATAATTGGAGTAGATGGTGGAATTAATACTCTTGACCAATTAGATATTAAACCCAATATAATTATAGGTGATTTTGATTCTGCAAATCTTAACAATAGGTACCTCTTACAGTCTATTAAACAAATTACTCATCCTCCTGAAAAAGATTTTACAGATACCGAGTTAGCAATTGATTATGCTCTAGAAAGACATTTATCTCCGATAATTATCGTGAATAATATGCAAGATAGAATTGACCACGTTTTTGGTATCATAGCCTCACTTAAGTTTCTTCACACAAGAAAAACATCTTCAGCTATACTAGGAAATAAACAATTATTTATTATTCTCAAAAACATAAATAATTTTTATCTTCCTATAAATACAATAGTATCTTTAATTCCTTTATCTGATGTAGTTCGAGGCATTACAACAAAAGGCTTATATTATCCACTAGTAGATGAGCAACTTACTAGCGATAGAGCTAGAGGAGTAAGTAATTTAGTTACTAATGAGAATATTGAAATTACCGTGAATACTGGAGAGCTACTACTAATAATCAACTTTAACAATTTTGCTGATATAAAAGATATTATTAATTCTCTGTAATATCATAAGAATAAGCTAGCAGAGGAATATCTTGCTGGTTGATTTTTAATTTTCTTCTATCTATTAAAGTTGCTCCCATTTTGAGGTAAAAATTTTTAGTGTTATTTTTCTCTGCTACCCAAACCGCCATTTGTTTATATTTCAACTCTCTAAGTTGGATTACTATTGTTTCAAACAATGATTTTCCAATACCATATCTTTGATACTTTTTTAAAAGGTATAAACAGGACATTTCACAATCACATTTATTAGCTTCATTTGTTTCACATTCTTGATATATCCGATTCTCACCTCCTACCACAAAACCAACAATTTCCTTATCTACTAGTGCAACAAAAAGCAGATTATCATTAGCAATATTTGATTCCCAAATCTTAGTAGAACCAGTAATTGTTAATGCATCTAGTTTGCTTTGAGGCATTATTCCTTGATATGTCTCTAACCAACTATTCACATGCACGCGAGCTATACCTACAGTATCTTCAAGAGTTGCTTTTCTGATTTCAAATTTCATATTCTTTTCCTTTCATAAAAATAAAGCCTATCTATAAATTAATATAGATAGACTTAATTTAAAACAACTATGCTTAGATAGTGTCAAGTTTTTTCAAAGCAACTTGGAGATTATCTTCTTTCTGAGCAGGATTTGCTGTGGAATAAGAGATATAGATAACATCCTTAATCCCCATGAAAGAAAATTCTTGATTAAGTAAACTTTTAACAAAATCATATTTTTCATATTCACTACCCTCAGGATAAGAACCACCATGAGAATACAATATTATAATTTTTTTATTCTGTATCATAGATTTCTTTTGAGAATCTGTTATATTGAAAAATTCTCCATTGAACATAAAAGAGTCTAGGAAACTCTTAACAATTCCAGGTAGAGAGAAGTTATGCATGGGAAAAGCAAAAACTAAAACATCAGCTGATTGTACTTTTTTGATAATTTTATCAAAAGGTAAGATTGCTGCTGCTTGTTTCTCATTAAGTGCTTTACCAAGATAGTTCCTAAGATAATAAGCAGTAATTGATTCTTGGTTAAATATTGGTATTTTATTTGAAAGAAGATCTATTTCTTCAAAATCAGTTTTATCAATATTCATTTCCATAAATCTGTCTAAAAGTTTCTTTGTATTTGAGTTTTCTCCAGAAGGAAGATATTTTATTATTAATGTTTTCATATTAAGCTCCATTGTTTTTCTTAAATTAATAACTTAAATTCCTATTTTAGCAAATTTAAAAAAGAGCTTCCTAACAGGCTCAATATTAGACTCCTGCACTTATGCAAAATAGCTACCGAAACTTAAAATAAAAAAAGTTTCAGAAACTATTGACATTTATCTTGAGATATTAAGATTTGTCACAATTATTTATGACTTAAATATATTGAGGAAAAAATGAAAATATTTGAAACTCATGCTCATTTGGATCTTAAAGATTTCAATAAGGATAGGGCAAGAGTAATTGAACAGTGTAAAAAGATTGGAGTTGAATATCTAATTAATATTGGATATAATCAAGAAACTTCTGAAAACGCGATAAAATTAGCTTCTGAATATGATTTTATATATGCATCAGTAGGATACCATCCTCATGATGCTGTTGAATTTGATTCAGATATAGTGAGGAACTTAGCTCGAGAGAGAAAAGTTGTTGCCATAGGAGAAATAGGTTTAGATTACTATAGAAATCTATCACCTAAAAAAATTCAAAAACAAGTCTTTGCCCAACAAATCGAAATTGCTAAAGAATTAAAATTACCCATTATTGTTCACGACCGTGATGCTCATCAAGATTCTTTTGATATTTTAAAAGAACATAATGCTAAACAAGTTGTTTTTCACTGTTTTTCAGGTGATGTAGTCTTTGCTGAACAAGTTTTAGCCCAAGGCTGGAAACTATCAATTACTGGAACTGTGACTTTCAAGAATAATTATGCCTTAAAGGATGTCGTAAGAATGTTACCTCAAGATTCTTTCTTTATTGAGACTGATTCCCCTTATTTAGCTCCTGTACCTCATAGAGGAAAAAGGAACGCACCTTATTACCTTCCTTTAGTTATAGAAGAGATTGCTAGGATAAGAATGGAAGCACCAGTTCAAGTTGCGGAAACAACCTTTAATAATGCAGTAAAATTTTTCTTTACAAATAAATCATAGATTAAATAATTTCAAAAATATAAAAATAATAAGATATAGTATGAAAAAATACTGGAGGAAATAATGTCCGAAAACGTTGAAAAAGATAAGGTCGGAACAATTATCCACGGAGAAGATACTCCCGAAAAAATGGAAGTGGAGTATAACGAAGTTAAAACTGCAGGTGATTTAGATTCACCAGTTTATATTTACTACAATTGGTGTAAGAAGTGTGGCATTTGTGTTGCATTTTGTCCTACTGGTTGTTTAGAAAGGCAAGCGGATGGTTCTCCATTTGTTGCACATCCAGAAAAATGTATTCACTGTGAAACATGTGACAGATTATGTCCTGATTTTGCTATTACTGGTGCATTAGTTAAGAAATCGGAGGAATGTAATGAGTAAAGAACAAACAAGCCCTAAAAAAACCGTCAAAACCGAAGCAAAAAAAGTAGAGACTAAAACTCCTAAAGCTATCATAATGCAAGGTAATGAAGCAGTTGCTAAAGGTGCTTTAGCAGCAGGTTGTGATTTCTTCGCTGGATATCCTATAACTCCTTCAACAGAAGTTGCAGAGATACTTTCAAATGAATTACCAAAAGTTGGTGGAACATTTATCCAAATGGAAGATGAAATTGCTAGTGCTTGTGCAATAATTGGCGCATCTCTTGCTGGTGCAAAATCTCTTACTGCAACTAGTGGTCCTGGTTTTTCTTTAATGCAAGAAGCGATAGGATTTGCCAAGATTACAGAAACACCAACTGTTGTTGTTAATGTTCAAAGAATGGGACCAAGTACTGGTATGCCAACTAGTCCTGGCCAAGGCGACATTATGCAGTCAAGATGGGGTTCTCACGGCGATGCTCCTGCAATAGTTCTTTATCCGGATTCAGTTAAAGAAGCCTTCCAATTAACTATTAGAGCTTTTAATTTAGCTGAAAAATATCGTTCTTTAGTAGTCTTACTTCTTGACGAAGTTCTTGGACACATGAGAGAAGCAGTTACACTACCAGACCTTTCTACTGTAAGAGTTATCAATAGAATTAAACCTACCGTTCCTCCACAATGGTATAAACACTATGATGAAAACCAAAAATATCTATCACCAATTGCTTCTTTCGGCGAAGGTTATCGTTTCCATGTTACTGGTTTGACACATGATGATCATGGTTTCCCTACTAACAAACCAAACGAAGCTGCTAAAATGATGGAAAGATTAAATAAGAAAATTAAACATAATATAAGAGACCTTGTTCAAATAGAAACTCAGCATATTGAAGATGCTAAAGTTGCTGTATTTGCTGCTGGTATAATGGGTAGAGCTTCAAAAGAAGCTGTTAAAATGGCTAGAGCTGAAGGATTAAAAGTAGGTTTATTGAGACCTCTTACAATCTGGCCTTTCCCAGATGATGCTGTAACAAAAATGTTAAAAAATGTTGATGCAGTAGTTGTTCCAGAACTTAATGAAGGACAACTTTTCCATGAATTAGAAAGATTAGTTCGTGAAAGAAAAGACTCTAGTCTTCATAGATTAAACAGAAATGATGGAACAGTAATTACTCCAGCCGAAATTCTACTCAAGATTAAGGAGGTTTATAATGCCTAAAATACCTCAAAGAAAAATTCATGACTACTTAAGACATGATAAAAAATTCCCCCATGTATGGTGTGCTGGATGCAGTAATGGTATTGTATTAGGTGCAACCATCAGAGCTATAGATGAATTAAAATTAAATAGAGATAATATTGTTATGGTTTCAGGAATTGGTTGTTCTTCTAGAATGCCAGTTTATGTTGATTTTAATACTTTGCATTCACTTCATGGAAGAGCTATCGCTTTTGCAACTGGTGTTAAAATGTACAAACCTGGAATGAAAGTTATTGTTATTACTGGTGATGGAGATGCTACTGCTATAGGTGGTAATCATTTCATTCATGCAGCTAGAAGAAACCTTGATCTTTCTGTTATTGTTATTAATAATAGTATCTATGGTATGACTGGTGGACAATACTCCCCAGCTACTCCACATGGAGATAAAGCAACCACAACACCTTATGGTAATATTGATCCTGATTTTGATATCTGTAAATTAGCTATGGGTGCTGGGGCTTCTCATGTTGCAAGAACTACTGCTTTCCATGCAATAGAACTTCAAAAATATATTAAAGAAGCAATTGAACATCCAGGTTTCTCTCTTGTGGAAGCAATTTCAGCTTGCCCTGTTATTTATGGAAGATTGAATAAAAAAGGTGATGCTCCTGCTATGATGAAAAATATGAGAGATAATTCAATTCCAATAAAAGCTGCTGAAAAATTACCTGCTGAACAAGTTGCTGGAAAAATTGTTCGTGGAACTTTTATTCAAGAAATTAGACCAGAATACACAGCTGCTTATAAGCAATTACAAGATAAATTCAGTCTTAAGGAAGGTAAATAATGAGTAAGAAAAAAATGGTAAAAGAAATCCGTTTTAGTGGTAGTGGTGGACAAGGTTTAATTCTTGCTGGTATTACTTTGGCTAAGGCAGCAGTAGAAGATGGATTAAACGTTACTCAAACTCAATCTTATGGTCCTGAATCTCGTGGTGGCTATTCAAGAGCTGATGTTGTTATCAGTAATGATGATATCAATTACCCAGAAGCTACAAGCCTTGACATATTGCTCTCATTAACTCAAGAAGCGTGTGATAAATATATCTTTGATCTCAAACGTGACGGTGTTTTAATTTGCGATACTAGCCATGTAAAAAACATCTCAATCGTTAATGATAATACTTATGAAGTACCTTTTACAGAAATAGCCCAAAAAGAACTTGGTTCAGAAATGCCAACAAATATCTTATCTTTAGCTTTTGTTGTTAAAGTAACTCAGGTTGTTACTGAAGCATCTCTAGAATCTGCTATTCGTTCTTCAATTAAACCTGCTTTTGTTGACTTGAATATCAAAGCTATGAAATTAGGTTTCAAACTTGCAGACGAATATAAAGGATAAAGCATGATTAAAAATTTAAGCCATATAGGAATTGCTGTTAAAGACCTTGATGAAGCTATTAAAATGTATGAAGAGCTTGGTCTTACTTTAGATTCGACAGAAGAAGTACCTTCACAAAAACTTAAAGTTGCCTTTTTTACAGTTGGAGACACTAGAATTGAACTTCTAGCAGCTACTTCTGAAGATAGTCCAATTGCTAAGTTCATCGAAAAGAAAGGTGAAGGAATTCAACATATAGCTTTAGGAGTGGATGACTTAAAAGCTGAGCTTCAAGAAAAGTCTGATAAAGGATTTAAGCTTATTGATAAGGAACCTAGACCAGGTGCTCATGGTGCAGATATTGCTTTCCTACATCCTAAATCAACTAAAGGCGTTTTAGTCGAACTTTGTAAAGATAAACATTAATCTGTTATAGATAATATATAAATATAGGCGTAAGAGTTTCTTACGCCTTTTTATTAAACTCTTTTCTAATATATATTACTTAGATTTTAAGGTCTAATATGCTTGCTTGATTGTTACTCTCTCAATAAGTTTCCAATTACTTAATGAGACACTAGCAATCAAGGATATGCTATGATGCTGTAATTACAACCTCTTCAATACTAAACAAAGAAATTCATCATCCATTCTTATTAAGTAAACTAAACCCTTGTTCACACCTTTTAGTTTAATTTTCTGTAGTACTTGGTTAGGTCTATCAGGAAAACCTCTCACTTTGACAACTAATGAACCAATTTTATTATCTTTCACATATTTCTGTAATGATTTCTTATTATAGTGAAATGTCTCTATAACTTCAAAAGTTCTAATAAAAGCAGATTGAACAAGTGAATCAGATGTTAAGATTGAAAGATGTTTATTTATAAGAGATAAATTTAAGGAATTAGAGAAGTCTTGAACTAAGCCACTTCTAACAATTGAAGGATCTAAATCATAAATATATCTTTTGATTGAAGAAGTATCTGCTGTTTTGCCTGTTTCAATAAAAGAAGTACTAGGTAAAATTACTGCTTTTCTTCTTATTCCAAGACTTGCAAATTTCCCTGTACAAAGTAATATTTCTTTCAAAACTCCACCTTCAGAAATAAATTCCCAAGTATAATCTACATCAATGACTTCATCCTGGTAATTAAAAACAGGGGAGAGCTTAACAACTACATTCTGATACTTATTAATTATCTTTTTGATAAGCGAAAAGGAAGGTGAAATATCTTCACCTTGTATTACTCTTCTTTCTTCTGGTCTTCTATCAGGATCAATAAAGATACAATCGACATCATAATCAAAATCTTCTGCTTTACTATTGATGAATTCAATATTAGATAAGGCATTTTTGTAAGCATTATATCTTGAACAGTATAAGGCTGTATTTGACAAATCAAGAGCATATACCTTTTCTTTCCCCTTTGCAATATTAATCAAATCAATACCATTACCACAGCAAAGATCAGCAACATATTGGCATTCTGAGAATAGTTTAGCATGATACCTAGCCACTTTAGAAGATGATGACTGTTCAACTCCTTTAGTAGTAAATAGGTATTCATCTGCATTATCAATTCTTTTAATCGCATTTTTTCTTAAGCGAACAAGGGTTAATAACTCTGAAACAGGATAAGTAGAATACTTGCTTTTGATTGCTTGTATTTGATTTAAATTCGTGATATCTTTACCCTCTAGATAAGAAAAAAACTCAAGAGATTCTTTAGATAACAAGAATTCATATAGACCTTTTATATTCATATTAATTTACCTTAATTTTTAAATTTGACAATAATCTTAGTATTTTGATAATTGCATAATCTCTCTAAAGGAACTTAAAAATGAAATACGATATTGTCAAAGATAAAATTGCTTTTTTTATTGCTTTATTTCCTGTTCTAAGGAAATTATTTTATAAGACACTTAATTGTTTGATTTTACGTCAGCAATATGTCTTACAAATAATTAAATCTTTATATCCCGATAGAAACAAAACATTTAAAATGTATGATGCGGGTGGTGGATATTTACAATACACAGATTTTCTTTTATCAAATTATCCTAAGGCTGAAGTCTTTGCTGTTGATATCAAAGATAATTATATTGAAGAGTATTATAACTATATAAGAACTTCTGACAAACAAAAGAGATTTAGTCACTACTGTGCTGATTTACAGGTATTTAAACCAAACAATGAATTTGATTTGATTATCGCTATTGATATAATGGAGCATATAGAGGATGATAGAGCCGTTCTAGCAAATTTCTACCAAGTACTCAAAGAAAAAGGTAAGCTAATAATATCAACACCATCTACCTTTGATGAAGCTGCAGCATTCACAGAGGAGCATGTTAGACCAGGCTATGATTTAAGTGAATTAAAAGAGAAACTCACCAGTGCTGGCTTTAAAATTGACTTCTCTAAATACTCATACGGAAAATACGGAGCATTATATTGGAAAATTGCTATGAAGACCCCACTTACTCTTCTTGGAAAAAGCAAATTTGCTTTTATAATCTTACCTTTTTATTATCTAATTACCTTTCCGTTATTTGCGCTTTTAATGAAATTAGATCAAAAAACAGATAATCGTATTGGCAATGGCATTCTAATTGTTGCTTCCAAATAAAAGATACAGAGGAATATAATGAAAATAATCATCACAGAATCAGGTAAAAAACAAAACAAAATAGAAAATTTTGCTAACTTAAATCTTGAAGTAATTTCCCGTTCAGGATTGCATAAAACAGAAGTTAACTTGTTGAAACAAGATATTAAAGAAACAGATTTACCTCACACATTATTTATAAACAATCGAACTGGAGTTCTACCTATTTATTTGGCAAAAACATATCCTGAGATTTCTATTAATATATTAAATATTGACTATCATTATTTTAAACAAGTTGCAAGCAACATTGATAAAAATAAAGCGAAGTTAAATAATCTATGTGCATCAAATTTTATTAGTGATAAAAAACTAAGTCAAATATTTCTTCAGATTGATAGTACAACTTTCAGTAAAGAATACTATCAGGATATTTTTACATTTCATTATAAGAATTTAAAAAAGAAGGGAAAGATATATATATCAACTGATAAAAGAGTTAAATGGTTCGAAGATTTTTTAAAATTTAATAGTATAGGTTTTACTTTAGAAACTTATAATAAAACAGAGTATGTCATGATTTTAAGAAAATCTGTTGATTTAGCTGAAAACATAACTTTTGCTGATTCATATAAACTTTCTTTACCAGAGAAACCTGAACTGGAATTTTATTCAGTACCTGGAGTTTTTTCTCATCATCGTATTGATGAAGGTGCTTTAGCTTTGATAGACACAGTTGAAGTGAAAGAAAATGATATTATAGTTGATATGGGATCAGGAATAGGTACAGTAGGTGTTAGTTTAGCTAAATATTACTCACCTAAGAAAACTATTTTTGTTGATTCAAATGTTAGAGCTTTGGACTGTGCTCGTAAGAATGTGGAAATTAATGAAATAAGCAATTGTGAGTTTTATTTAAGTGATGATGGACTCAAGAAGAACAAGGCAACTTTGTTTGTTGGTAATCCTCCTTACTTCTCAAATTATAGAATAGCTGATCTGTTTATTGATAATGCTTATGAGAATCTTAAGAAAGGGGGAAGAGCTTACATAGTTGCTAAGAATATAAAACATATTCATAGAGCTATGCTTAAAGTGTTTGATAATGCCACTATAACCTCAAGAAGAGGTTACAGTGTCATTATGTCAAACAAATTATAGTCTATTGACTTATTATGAATTCACCATATCTTATATAAAGGTCTTTATCATATTCATCTGAAGAGAATATTAACTTGCCTTTATCAGTGATTCCTTTAACGTAACCTTCATGGATAATACCATCAATATCTACTTTAACATGTTTGTTAAGTATATCTAGATATTGTACCCAACGGTCTAGGTTTTCATTTACTTCTTTTTTCTTAAATTTCATGTATTCATCATTGAAGATGTTTAAGAATTTAGAGATTATATCGTTTCTGTTGAAATCTTTTTCACATATAGCATTAAGAGAAGTTAGACCTTCTTCAGCTATGGTAGCTTGTTCTTTTGGGCTTAAATTTATGTATGCACCAAGACCCATAACAGTTTTACCAACACCATCAATATCAGTGAAACTTTCGGTTAATAATCCAGCAAATTTGGTACCTTTGTAGGTTATATTGTTAGGCCATGTTAATTCAAAACCATCAAGGCCAGTAATATCTTTCATAGCTTCAACAAAACTATAACCTGCAATTAAGTTAACTAAAGTAACTTTGTCAAGTACATGTCTTGGATTAAGATAGATTGATAAATAGATTCCTTTTCCTTTAATTGAAGTCCAGTTTGCATCATTTCTGGCTTTACCTTTTGATTGGTTCTCAGCAATTAAAACTGTTCCTTCTTTGATTTCTTTCTTGATTACTTGTCTAGCAACTTCTGCATTTGTTGAATCAAGCTTATTATGCAAGAATATTTTATTACCTACAAGTTGCTTCTTATCATTTAAGATTATTTCGTAAGTATATATTTTATCTTCTGCATCCATAAACCTATAACCTCTATTAGTAGAAGCTAAAATTTTTACACCGTTGTCACGCATTAATTTAACATGTTTTGACACAGCATTTCTACTAATTTCTAATTCATCTGCAATTGCTTGACCTGATACCCATCTTCCACTACTTTCACGAAGTAGTTTAAATATTGTTTTTCTGTTATTCATGTTTTCTCCCTTCATTATTTTTGATGACAGTTCAAAATTAAGAAATGCTGTCATTTATGTCAATAATAAATAATTTAATGTAAAAAATATCATGTTAATCGTAACTAAAAAAGTCACTAATCATGGGCATTTTTTACAATTTAAAGATTATTTATTTTTTCACTCTATTGTCTCTCGTTGTTTGATTTTTACAAAAGATATTATATTAATAATCAAAAAAAATGAATCACCAAATTATTTTTTAGTTACATTGAACAAAACTTGTGTTGATTTATAAACTCTCGATGTAATATGAGTTTAATTTTAGTAATATTGTGATGTTCTTTAAATATAGCTACTTATCTATAGTATTATATCAAATTCAATGAGCAACATATACGTTTGATTTCATTTTTTTTCTTTAATAAATATTCAAAACTCTTAGCACATACAATCCTAATATTAAAGATTACTATATTTTTTATGTGAAAAAAATTTATATTAGTTGAATGATTCAAGATCATCATAGATTTAATAAGTCAATAATATACATTAATGAATTAATAATATCAATAAAATATACACAAGTAAACACAATTAACATAAAAACACATGGTATTTATATTCAGGAAGAAGAAATTAGAGAAAACTATTGACAAATATTTTAAAGGAATTACTTATATAATATATAAATTTAAAAGAAGGGATAATGGATCTAAAACAGTTAAACTATCATTATAATAAATTTAAGTTTGGTGAAGATAACTTCCACTACTTAATGAAAAAGCGAGTTAAAGATATTCTGATGGTTTCATCATTTTATGATGCTTATATTTTTGAACAAGACGGCAGATTGTCAGAACAAATATTTGGTGAATATAAACATCTAAATCTGACTACAATTCCAAGAATAACTTCTGTACCTACCAAAGAAGAAGCTTTAAAGAAGATTTCTATTCATAAGTACGATTTAGTGATCACTATGATGAGAGTGGGGGAAACCATTCCTTATGAATTATCAAAATCTATCAAGGAATATTGTCCCGATACACCAGTTCTTCTCCTTCTTAATAACACTGGTGATATTAATCTTATTAAAAAATTTCCCGAAAAAATGCTTCATATCGACAATGTCTTTTACTGGAATGGAGACAGCAAACTATTTCTAGCTATGATTAAGTATGTTGAAGATAAATGGAACCTCGATTTTGATACTACTGTTGGATTAGTTCGAGTTATCTTATTAGTAGAAGACTCTATAAATTTTTATTCAACCTACCTACCACTACTTTATGCTGAGATAATGAAGCAAACCCAACTTTTGATTGATACTGAAATGAATGACATGAATAAAAGGCTTAGAATGAGAGCCAGACCTAAGGTCATTCTTGCTAATAATTATGAGGATGCTATAGAAATATATAAGAAATATCAAGAGTTCATAGTTTGCCTAATTTCAGATATTGACTTCCCAATTCTCAATGATGAGTATTTAGGAGCCGGAATTAAGCTGTTGAAAGAAATAAGAAGTCTGAACTCAGATTTACCTATTTTGATGCAATCTGCTAATAAAGACTACAAGGATAGAGTTCTAGCCCAGAATGCTGCCTTTATTAGAAAACATGATAGAAATTTGATAAAAGAATTAAAACATTTCATCAAAACAAATCTGGGTTATGGTGATTTTGTTTTTAAAGATGAGAAAGGTAATCAATACGGTAAAGCTAATACACTTAGAGAATTTGAACAGATTCTTATTGATATTCCTGAGATTAGTCTCTTGTACCATTCAAGAAGGAATCATTTCTCTTCTTGGTTAATTGCCCACGGGGAATTTCTGGTCGCAAAAAGAATAAGACCTATAAAGACTAATCAATTTACTTCAATTCACGAGCTGAGAAGTTTCCTCTTGGATACCTTCAAAGAAGTAAGATCACTTCGAGCTAGAGGTAAAATAATTAATTTTGACAATGCTGAGTTCAATCTTGAAGATCAAATAATTAAAATAGCCGAAGGCTCTTTAGGAGGAAAGGGGAGAGGTTTAGCTTTCATGAATTCTCTACTCAACTCAATGGAATTTGACGAATCATATCCAGAAGTAAATATTTCTATTCCTGCTACTTGTATTATTGGTACAAATGAGTTTGATAACTTTATCGATATTAATAATATTACTAGTGATTTTTCTGAGCAAACTGATGAAGATATCGAAGCTTATTTTTTAACATGTAAATTATCTGACGAACTTGAACATAGATTATACCAACTTATTCTTGAATTAAAGAATCCTCTTGCTGTTAGGTCTTCAAGTTTATTAGAAGATTCTCAAGCACAGCCATTTGCAGGTATTTATTCAACCTATATGTTACCTAATAATGATGAAAAAGATTTAGCTAGATATCAAGATTTATCAAATGCTATTAAACTAGTATATTCATCAATTTTTGTTAAGAAAGCTAGAGACTATATTGAGAATGTTAACTATATGATAGCTGAAGAGAAAATGGCAGTTATAATCCAAGAAGTTACTGGTTCTAGATTCGGAAACTATTATTTCCCTAATTTCTCTGGTGTAGCACAATCTTTCAACTTCTATCCAACATCGGATTTAGAAAATTCAGATGGTATAGCAACTATAGCTGTTGGGATGGGGAAATCAGTTGTAGAAGGTGAAAATACTTATAGATTCTGTCCCAAATACCCCAAAAAGGAACTATTATCTGGAGAGTATCTTGTCGGTAATTCGCAAAAAGACCTTTATGCCATTGATTTAGAGGATGCTTCTTATGACCTTTTAGGTGGGGAAGATGTCTGTCTCAAAAAGATTTCCATTCGTAATCCAAACATCAAACCAGCTCTTAAAGATATTGTTTCTTACTGGGATTATAATAGCAGGGCTTTCGTTTCAGGTATGTTTGGTGAAGGTATGCCAGTTGTTACTTTTGAGAATATTGTAAAATATAACAGATTTCCTTTAGCTAAAATTCTCGAAGACATTTTATCAATTGGTGAGGTTGCTATGGGTGTACCAGTTGAGATAGAATTTGCTGTCAATCTGCAACCTAATCAACAGAAAATAAAACAAGGAACTTTTTATATCCTACAAATACGTCCTTTATCTATAAATGCAGAAGATGTTGTGATAGATTCCTTTGAAGCAAAACCAGAGGAATGTATTATCTACTCAAATTACTCAATGGGAAATGGAGTAGTTAATGATCTAGATTATATTATGTATGTTAAACCTCAGAATTTCGATAATACAAAGACTATAGAAATAATGAATGAAATTGATGCAATTAACAGAAAACTTCTAGCAAGCGATATACATTACGTGCTTATTGGACCAGGACGTTGGGGTTCGAGAGACAGATTCTTAGGAATACCAACTGCTTTTAGTAATATATCAAACTCTAAAGTTATTGTTGAAGTTGGTTTAGAGAACTTCAGAGTTGACCCATCCCAAGGAACTCATTTTTTCCATAATATCTTATCAATGAATATTGGATATGTTTCTGTACCTTTTGCTGAAGAAGATAATGTTGTTAACTGGGAGAAATTAGAATCTCTAGAAGTAGTTGAAGAAAGAAAATATATAAAACTTGTAAAAACTAATAATAAAATGACTATAAAAATGGATGGTAAAAGAGGACTCTGTTATATCAAAGACTAGTCAAGAGAGATAAGTATTTGTTAAATATACTTTTAGTCGCATAACGTATATTATGTAAACTTAGCTATGTTAATAACTAGCATCCATTTATAACAAACTTTCTTACGGAGAAATAAATAATGTTTAAAAGTATGACAGGATATGGTAAATATAATTTAGTAAATGAAAAATATGATATTGAAGTAGAAATCAAATCGTTAAACTCAAAATATTTTGATTTCAGATTTTATTCAGCTAGAGAATATTCTTATTTAGAATCATTTGTTAGCAAATTGATTAAGGAAACAATTGTTCGTGGTAATATAGAATGTAGAATTAACATTACAGAGCTTGGTGAAGCAGAAATATCCCTTAATGAAGCTAAGTTAAAAGCTATTTGGCAAGCAAGTCAGAAAGCTAAAGAAATTCTAGGAACAAATGAAGATATTTCATTAGATAGACTACTTCTTTACCAAGGGATTTTAGAAATGAAATCTCAAAAGGACAATGATGAAGAGCTCCTATCTTATATAAAGGAAGCTATCACTAAAGCCTTAGAGGAACATCAAAGGATGGCAGTTCAAGAGGGGAGAAATATGTTATCCTTCTTCGAGTCTTCCCTATCTACAATTGAAGAAGCAACTGATAAGATTAAAATAATAATACCTTCTTATAAAGACCAAATATACAACAAGATAGTAGATAATATTAAAGAAATGCTTAAAGCTGAAATTACTGATGATATTTTAAGAAGGGTTGTTGTAGAAACTGCTTTTTATGTAGATAGAAATGATGTTACAGAAGAAGTAGTAAGACTTTTAGATCATGTAGAGAAATGTAAGAAATTGCTTAAATCAGAAAATAATTCAATTGGTAAATCATTCAATTTCATAATACAGGAAATGCACAGGGAAGCTAACACTTTGGGTTCTAAATTTAGCATCCCAGAGACCTTTGAATATATTTTGAGAATAAAAGAAGAAATTGATAAATGTAAGGAGATGATACTTAATGTCCAATAAAAGTGTTAAGAAGAATAACATTCCAAAGTCTAACTCTGAGAAAGTATACTTCGATTTTGTTTCTTTCCCTTTTGTAGATAGACCACGTACCTCTGCCCTACTGGTTATATTTTTAGTATTTCTATCATTGTTATTAAGGTGGTTTATTCAAAATTCTTTACTTCTTCCGATAACTTGGTTTTGGGTAGGAATGCTATTAATTCTTATCAGTATTTGGTCTTATTTCATTCCTAGTAGATACACTTTTTATGAAAGTAAGGTTATTGCAAAATATATCTTTATGAAGGTTCAGAGGCCATATAAAGATTTTGGCTGTTTTTATTCTGATAAACATGGAGTTATGTTAAGTACTTTTAAAACTCCACGACGACTAGATCCATTTCGAGGAATGTCTATCCGATATTCTAAAGACCAGCTTGAAAAAGCAGAGCTACTTAACTTTTTGGAAAAGAAAATAGGAAATAAATATTAGTATGTATATTAGAGAAATAGGTGAAAAAGTCCTTACACTTTTTAGTCAATATCCTGGAGCCCAATTAAAGATTAAAGAAATTTCAAGTATTCTATCAATTAAAAAACATGATTTCAAGAATCTTAATGATACAGTTAGAAAACTCATTAAAGATAATCTTTTAATCAAAGAAGGTCAGTATATTACAGGTAAGATTAAACCTGACTCTTCACAGCAGAAGAAGAAAGTTAGTCGAGTAAGTAAAAATACTAGAGATGATAAGAATATTAAGCTGATTGATGCTACTTTCGATGCAACATCTTTAGCTAAAGGATATTCTTTTGGTTTTGCTATAACAGAGGAAAATGATTATTTTTTATCTTCCGAAGACCTTCTAAATGCATATCATGGAGATAAGATACAAATTGCACCCTTTAAGCAGAAGAATGGAAAATTCTATGGCGTAGTTAAAAATGTTCTTGAAAGAGCAAACAAAATAATGATTGGTAATGCTACTAGGTATGGTTCTTCATATATCTTTATTTGCGATAACCATAAAATTCATACTTCAATATTGCTTGATAGTCCTCAACAAAATATTGACAATATGAAAGTAGAGATTGAAATTACTAATTGGGGTAACAAAAGTAAAGGAAAGCTACCAACTGGGAAAGTTCTCAGTATCTTAGGTCAAGCTAACGACCCAGAAATTGAAGTATTAGGTGTTATTAAGCAATTTAATCTACCTCTTGATTTCCCTGAGAATGTAATTGCAGAAGCTAGTGAATTAAGTGATTTTATTCCATTAAAGGAAAAAGAAAGAAGAAAAGATTTTAGAGATATTGTGACTTTAACTATAGACCCAATAAGTGCTAAAGATTATGATGATGCCATTTCATTAGTCAAAGAAGATTCAGGATATACTTTATATGTACATATCGCTGATGTAGGTCATTATGTTAAACCATCATCTTTCTTATTTAAAGAAGCATCTAAGCGAGGTAACTCTTTCTATTTTCCTAAAAGGGTCATTCCAATGTTGCCGGAACAAATATCAAATAAAATTTGTAGTTTAAGACCAAATGAAGAGAAATTAACCCTATCAGTAGTTACAAAACTAAATGATAGATATGAAATCCAAGATCAATATGCTTGTGAATCATTAATTAATTCTGATGCTAGATTGAATTACGAAGAAGTTGATAAGTTCTTTGAAGAAGGTATTTTAGACCAAAATGATGATATAAAAGAAATGCTGACTAACTGCCTTAGAATTTCTAATAAGTTCTCAGCTAAACTAAAAAAGAATGGTTATATTAATTTTAGGCTTCCAGATGTAAATTATATATATGATGAAGAAGGTCATCTAGAATCAATTGAAGAAAGTGAAGAAACTGCTTCACATAAACTTATAGAAAACTTTATGTTGCTAGCCAATGAATATGTTGCTACTTATCTGAAAGAAAATACTCCAGCTACAATATATAGGGTACATGAACTTCCAGATAAGGAGAAGATTGAAAAAGTTTCAAACCTCTTGAGTTATTATGGACATAGAATTAAATTTGATGGTACATTGAATCATTCAATTCAAACTGTTCTGAAATCTTTTGAAGGAAAAGTAGAAGAGAAAGTTTTTAATAAAATGATTTTACGTGCTATGAAAAAAGCTCAATATACAACCCAGCATAATCTTCATTTTGGATTATCGATTCAGAACTATACTCATTTCACATCTCCAATCAGACGTTTATCAGATTTAGTTATTCATCTTCAACTTAAAAATATGTTGGGAAATGACGGCTGGAAATTCACTTCTAAAACCCTAACTAAACTGGCTGAGATTGCTACTGAACAAGAAGTGTTAAGTGATGAAGCTTATAGAGAGATTCTTAATAAGATGGTTCAATACTTTATGAAAGAAAGAATTGGTAAGGAATATGAAGCAATAATTTCGGGAATGAATTCTTCTAATATGTTCCTCACACTTAGCAAGTATCCTGTTACTGGAGTATTAAAGCTTAGTAATATTCCTGGTGACTATTACGTAGTTGATGAAGAGAGACTTATTGCTAGAGGTAAGAAGAAGAAAAGAGAATTTAAACTTGCTCAGATAGTATCTATTAAAGTATCAGCTGTTACTGATGATATATATTTTGACATCATTTTAGATTAATTTAGGGTTGCTTGATTGTTACTATCTCTTAGTTTCATTGGAAATTATTAGAGTAAGTAACAATCAGCTAGTATAGAATTAAAAGAGCTTAAGGTTTCTTAAGCTCTTCTATTTATAAATCTATAACAATTTACTTCTTACTTTTGATACTAGCAGCTTGGACAAATTTATTGAAGATAGGATGAGGTCTAAGTGGTCTTGATAAAAATTCAGGATGGAACTGAACTGCAACAAAGAAATCATTTTTAGGATATTCAACAATTTCAACCAATAAACCATCTGGAGATGTACCAGAGATTAACAATCCATTATCTTGCATCACTTGACGATATTCATTATTAAATTCATAACGATGTCTATGTCTTTCAGTGATTTCCTTTGTTTGATAAGCTTCGCAAGCAAGACTACCCTCTTCAACTTGGCATGGGAAAGCCCCTAATCTCATAGTTCCTCCCATTTTATCAATATAAGTTTGATCATCCATTAAATGAATAACTGGATTCTCGCATGATGTATCAAATTCTGAAGAAAAGGCATCTTTGATATTACAAACATTTCTAGCAAATTCTATTACTGCAACTTGCATACCTAAACATATTCCAAAGAAAGGTATATTGTTTTCTCTTGCAAATTTAACTATGTTTACCTTTCCTTCAATTCCTCGTAATCCAAAACCACCAGGTATCAAGATTCCATCTATCTTGCTAAACTTTTCTTTTTGCAAATCTGAATCAAAAGATATTTCTGAATCTATCCATTCTATATTTGTTTTAATCCCATTAGCAATCCCTGCATGAATAATAGCTTGTTCAACTGACTTATAGGCATCTTGATGTTGAACATATTTACCACAAACTGCAATATTAACTTCTGAACTAAGATTTTGTATTTTCTTTAAATAATTATCTAATTCAGTGAAATCAATATCTTTTGTTTCTAAGCGTAATTGATTACATATAGTTTCATGCAAACCTTCTACAAAGTAATTTCTTGGTACACTGAATACAGATTTAACATCAATTGCATTAACTACAGATTTTAGTGGAACATTTGTAAAAAGTGAGATTTTGCTAATAATATCTTGGGAGAAAGGTTTCTCTGATCTGCATAAGAGTATGTCGGGTTGAATACCAATTTCTCTAAGCTTGATAGTACTATGCTGGGTAGGTTTAGTCTTTAATTCACCAGCTGATTTAATAAATGGTACATAAGTTAGCAAAACAAACAAAGAGTTTTCAGCACCTACTTCCATTCTAAACTGTCGAATTGCTTCTAAAAAAGGTAAAGATTCGATATCACCAACAGTTCCACCTATCTCAGTGATCACAACATCATACATCTCCCCTATTTGCTTTACTTTAGAAATGATTTCATTTGTTACATGTGGAATAACTTGTACAGTCTTTCCTAAATAATCACCTCTTCTCTCTTTTTTGATTACGGATTCATATATTTGACCTGAAGACACGCTAGATAATTTAGATAGTGAGACATCAATAAATCTCTCATAATGTCCTAAATCTAGATCAGTTTCTGCTCCATCATCAGTAACAAAAACTTCACCATGTTGATAAGGGCTCATAGTACCAGGGTCTACATTCAAATAAGGGTCCATTTTTTGGAGTCCAACATTATACCCCATTTTCTTTAAGAGAAGTCCGATTGATGCAGCAGCAATTCCTTTCCCAAGGGATGATAACACCCCACCCATAACAAAAATATGCTTTGCCATTTTTTTCACCTTTTATAATAAATTTTTCTTATTTTCATTAGCAAGTTCTATTGATTTACAAGATACTTCAATAGTATTGTTCATTTCGTCATAGAGAACTAGACTGAAATTACCGTCTATACAACGGTCATAATAATTATAATTACAATGGTCAGTAACTCCATTGTTTACACCAATAAATAACTCTACTCGTTCTTTACTATTAATCATTCCTACTTCAATAATATCAGAAATAGAATTACTTTCATTGAATTTTATAGATAGAATATTACCATAACTAAAGGTAATCTCTACTTTGCTAATAGAGTGGTTTTTATAATATAACTTATCAGCAAAGAATTTACCATCTAAAGAACTTTTTTCAATAGTACAAGCAACATAACCAAAGGGTAAAACTGTATAGAAATTGTTTATCTTATTAGATATAAAATAACTTTGTTGATCTGCTAAAGTTATTTTTAGACTTGATTCACTAGTTGAGGTGTTTATCAAGTTATAATTTACGCCAGGTACTAATTTATCTAAAATATTATTTCCCTTGTTATTCATTTTTGTATCTAGAGCTTCGAAAGTATTCTGATAGAAGTCTTTTAAAACATTTAACTCTATACCATAATAATCAGCAATGGATTGCTTAGGGAAATTTGGTAAAAGAACAATCTTTTCTGCTATTAGCATGTTCTTATAAATTGTTTGTAGGGATTTGTTTATTAGTTCTTTTTTTTGATTCGTGAATATGTTGTCTGTAAAAATATTTCTATTTTCAGGAAAGGTCAGATCTATTATTACATCAATCAAATCAACCCATTTTAAATAAAATTCAGTAGGTACAAAATACTTATCTTCAGGAGTTTTCTCTAGCATCTTTAATTTTAGTGTTTTTATAGACAAGTCTAAAGAAGGAAATGCACCCTTTATTCTAATTTCTTGAGCTAATTCTTCTATATGATTTAAATCAGAACTTGAAGATGGCTCATTTGAATCTATTAATCCAGAGAGAACTATGATTTGCTCTTGGTTTATCTTTAATAAATCTTCAATAATATATCTATAAATATTTTGCATAGGCATTAATCTACAAACCAGCTTTCACCAAGGCTTACTTTCTTAAGATTAGAAACATTTTTTCCTAGAATCATATTAGCAATTTTGACAAATTTATCTTCATTATCACTAACATAGAATATGTCTTTCCCTTTATTACTAGATGAGTTTGAAATATATTTTTTAATATGCTTAATTATTGCAAGAGAGCTATCTACTAGTTTAATATCACCTTGGAAATATTTATCAATAGCAGGTTTTAAAACTGGATAATGTGTACAGCCTAAAATAAGAGTATCTATGTTCTTCTGTTTGAAACAATCTAAGTAGTCTTTAATAATTTCATCAGTAACTGTTTTATCTAGCCAACCTTCTTCTACAAGTGAAACAAAAAGTGGACATGCTCGAGAATATAGTTCTAATTCTTTATTCAATAATAATAATTCTTTTTCGTAAGCTTGACTCTTGATAGTACCTTCTGTTCCAATAATACCAATCTTCCCTGTCTTAGACAAAGATATCGCCTCTTCAGCCCCAGGAATGATAACTCCAATGACTGGAATATCTGTCATCTTTTGTAAATATGGAATAGCAACTGCTGATGATGTGTTACAAGCAATGATCAGCATTTTAATATTTTGTTGAATTAAAAACCTAGTGTTTTGAATTGAATAATTAATTACAGTATGTTTTGACTTAGGTCCATAAGGTACTCTAGCAGTATCTCCAAAATAAATAATATCTTCATTTGGGAAATGCTCTCTGATTGATTTAAAAACTGTGAGGCCACCAACACCTGAATCAAAAATACCTATCGCTCTCTTTTTCATTTTTCTCCAGTGGTTTTATTTTTATTTTTTTTAGACTTACATATTTGTCAAGAGTCTTTAATATTTTAATCGTTTATTTCAGACAAATAATGTTAGTAAGTAACTATGATAAATAAAAAAAGAGAGACTGGGATAAACTCAATCTCTCTTTTAATCGGTTTAGTTATTTTACTAACTCAATTCCTTTCTTAATTGCAATAAGGTTCATCTTTAACAATTCAGGATTTTTCTTTTCTAAGAAGGCAGTTAAATCTGCTTCAATGGTTTCATACTTGATAATATTGGTTAGGCCGATTACCATACCAATTGCTAACATATTAAGCACTTTATCACTACCTATTTCAGTAGCTAATTTAGATAAAGGAGCTGATGCTGTTTTAACACCTTCAAATGTTGGTATTTTTGGACAAAGGTCTTCATTTGCTATAATGAATCCACCTTGAACTACACTAGCAGCAAATTTATCTAAAGATGGTTGATTAAGAGCTATTAATACATTTGGGAATGAAACGATAGGTGAAGCAACTGGTTTGTCAGATATAACTGCTGAAACGTTAGCAGTTCCACCACGCATTTCTGGTCCATAAGATGGTAGCCAAGAAACGTTTTTACCTTCTTTCATTCCAGCTTTTGCTAAGAATTTACCAATAGTTAGGGCACCTTGGCCACCAAAACCTGAGCTAATAATTTCATATTTCATGATTATTCCTCCCCTCTATCTCTCAATTTACCAACTGGGAAGAATGGAAGCATCTTTTCTTTAGCCCATTTTAATGAATCAACAGCAGTCATACCCCAGTTTGTAGGGCAGGTAGAAATTAATTCAACAATAGTGAAACCTTTACCTTCTTTATTGTATTGAAGAGCTTTCTTAACAGCCTTTTTAGCTTTTAATATATCAGCTGGTGAGAGTAGAGAAACTCTTTCGATATAGTATGGAGCTTCTAAAGTGTTTAGTAATTCACATACTTTGATTGGAAAACCAACATCATCAGTTTTTCTTCCATAAGGAGAAGTAGTTGTTTTCATTTCAGGTAAAGTTGTTGGAGCCATTTGTCCACCAGTCATACCATAAATTGCATTATTCACGAAGAATACTGAGATATTTTCACCTCTGTTTGCAGCGTGGATAATTTCAGCAGTACCAATAGCAGCTAAGTCACCATCACCTTGATAAGTGAAAACTTGCATTTCTGGTCTTGCTCTTTTAATACCTGTTGCTACAGCTGGTGCTCTACCATGAGCAGCTTCGGCCATATCCATATCAAAGAATTTATAAGCAAAGACTGAGCAACCAACAGGGGCTACACCAGTAGCTGTATCTTGAATTTCTAATTCATCTATAGCTTCGGCTATCAATCTGTGAGCTACACCATGAAGACAGCCTGGACAGTATGTAAACTGTAAATCAGTTAATGATTTAGGTCTTGTTGCGATTACTTGCATTTTTACTCCTATAAGTTTTCTTCGATTTTTGCTTTGATTTCTTCAGGTGTGAAGACTATTCCACCAACTTTACCAAAGAATTCTACTGGTACTTTTCCTTCAACTGCGAGTTTCACATCTTCAACCATTTGACCTAAGTTAAGTTCAAAAACCATCACTTTCTTAACTTTGTCAGTTATAGCATTAGCGATTGTTGCATAAGGATAAGGCCATACTGTGATTGGTCTAATTAATCCAATATTCTTACCTTCAGCATTTAGTTGGTCAACAGCTGAACGTACTATTCTAGAAGCTGTACCAAAAGCAACACATACTATTTCATTATCTTCATTTATATTGTATTCTTCAACTTTGATTTCTTTAGACTCGATAAGTTTATATTTTTTATCTAAGTCTTCGACATGTTTTTCTAATACACTAGGGTCAATTTCTAGTGAATTAATTTCGTTATGATGAGGAGCTTCATCTTCTTCTTTTGGATGAATACACCAATCTTTATGACGGTTACCCATCTCTGCAATCTCTTCGTCAGTTGCTGGTTCTTTGAATTCTACTGGTTCCATCATTTGACCTAACATACCATCTGAAAGAATCATAACAGGAATTCTATATGTATCAGCTAATTCAAAAGCTTCACTTGCCATATCAGCAAATTCTTGTACTGAAGCAGGAGCTAAAACGATAGTATGATAATCTCCGTGTCCACCACCTTTAGTAGCTTGGAAATAATCACCTTGGGCTGGTTGGATATCCCCTAAGCCAGGTCCACCACGTTGAACATTAACTATTACAGCAGGAAGATTTGCACCTGCAATGTAAGAAATACCTTCCATTTTAAGTGAAATTCCAGGAGAAGAAGAAGATGTCATCACTCTTTTACCAGTACCAGCAGCACCATAAACCATATTAATAGCAGCAACTTCACTCTCAGCTTGAAGAAATGTTCCATTTACTTTTGGAAGCATTCTTGACATATATTCAATTAACTCACTTTGAGGAGTTATAGGGTAAGCAAAATATAATCTGCAACCAGATCTAATAGCAGCTTCAGCAACAGCTTCATTACCTTTCATTAAGACTTTAGCCATTATCTTCTCCTTATTTTTCGATAGTTATCGCTACATCAGGACAAGTAGTGTAGCATAGTTTACAAGCTATACACGCTTCTTGATCAAAACATTCAGCGTAATTATAACCTTTTTCATTAATATTCACAGAAAATCTTATGATTTTCTTAGGGCACGCAGCAATACATAGTCCACAACCCTTACAATATTTAGGATTGACTGTCATTCTTGCCATAGCACGACTCCTTTATTTATGTTTATTGATTTCTTTTTTTATTACATTAGCTAATCTTCTTACACCTTCTAAGTTCTTTTCTTCAGTAGCATAAGAGAAGTTTAGTCTTAATGTATTATTTCCACTTCCATCGCAGAAGAATGATGAACCTGCAACAAATGCAACGTTTTCTTCTTTAATAGCGGTTTTTATTAATTCGTTAGTATCAATGTATTCTGGTAAAGTCATCATAGTAAATAATCCACCTTCTGACTTTGTCCAAGTAACACCTTCTGGCATATTAGCTTCAAGAGCATCCATCATGATATCTTTCTTTGAGCTATACATCTTGATTATTTTCTTTACGTTTTCTTTTAGAAGTCCTTTTTCTAAATATCTTGCAGCAATACGTTGAGTGAATGGAGGAGTACAAAGGTCAGTAGCTTGTTTAGCAACAACAATTTTATCAAGAACATCTGGATTACCTAATACCCAACCAATTCTGAAACCAGGAGCAAAGATTTTTGAGAAGGTACCTAAGAGAATAACATGTTCTGTACCATCTAATTGATACATAGTTCTTTGATGTTCCCCTTCAAATCTCAATTCACGATAAGGAGAATCTTCAATTATCAAAATATCATATTTATGAGCAATTTCAATAATTTCTAATCTTCTACTTTCAGGCATAGTAATACCAGCTGGATTTTGGAAATCAGGAATAATATAGATAAATTTTGGTAATTGATTGAGTTCTTTTAATTCTGCTAACTTTTCTTCTAAGAGAACAGCACTCATACCTTTATCATCTAAAGGAATTCCAACCATTTCAGCACCATAAGAATTAAAAGCACTTAAACCACCAAGATATGATGGTAAACCAACAATTACTTTATCTCCAGGAGAGATAAAGACTTTTGCTAACAAATCTAAAGCCTGTTGAGAAGCTGTAGTAATAATTAGGTTATCAACAGTCACATCGTGACCTTCTTCCACATACATTTTTACTAATTGTTCTCTTAAAAGTGGGTCACCTTCTGTAGCACCATATTGGAGAACTTGAGCACCATCTTTTTCTAAGACCTCAATTGCGATATCTCTTAGTTCTTCAATTGGAAAGGACTCAGGAGCTGGTAAGCCACCTGCAAAAGAGATAATATCAGGATTATTGACTAATTTTAGCAATTCTCTAATAGCAGAACGCTTCATGCGTTTAACATTGGTAGAGAGAACGGAATCTAAATTTTTAATCATAATTTCCCCCATTTATTTTTATTTTGTTTTGTAATAATCACGAGTTAATGAATTGTAGTTCAAGGTACTTATCTACCTGTTTTTTAATATCTTCATATTCATCATCAGAGATGTCTAAAATATACTCATAACTCTTATTTTTATCAATATACAATTTTTTAGAACTAGTGTATTTTTTGTCAAGAAAAGAGATTAAAGATTTTAAATCAAGAGGAATCTCTATTCTCTTTTTATGTTCTTTCATTAACATAACATCTTGTATTTTCTCATTTATAGCAGTAATATTTGTTTTTTCTTTAGCTGAAATAAAGATAGAATTCTTGTAAGATAAACTAATTCCTTTTAAGAGAAATTTAGAAGATAAACCATCAATAATATCAACCTTATTAAATACCATAATAACAGGAATATTATCAGCATTAATATCTTTTATTACTGAGTTAACTTCATCGATTCTTCGTTCAAGTCCTGGTTTAGAAGCATCAACGACATGTAGTAGCAAATCAGCATCTACCACATCTGTTAAAGTTGAATAGAAAGATGAAACTAAGGAAGTAGGAATATTCTTAATAAAACCAATAGTATCAGTAATTATAATTTTACCTGATTGATTATAAAGAAGTTTGGATTTTGAATCTAGAGTTGCAAATAATTCATCAGCCACATAGATATCTGATTTTGTAAGAGTATTAAAGAGGGTAGATTTACCTGCGTTAGTATATCCAACTAAGGCAATCTTAAAGAAATCACTCCTATTTTTTCTCTGTTCATGGGTAACTTTTTTTAGTTTATTTACCTTATTTTTAAGAAATGTTATTCTCTTTTGAACTAATCTTCTATCTATTTCAAGTTGGCTTTCCCCTGGACCTTTAGTACCTAGTCCTCCTACAATACGAGAAAAGTGTTGCCATAAGTTTCTTAGTTTTGAATAATTATATTCTAACTGAGCTAATTCAACCTGAATTTTAGCAATACTAGTTCTAGCATGCATAGCGAAAATACTGAGTATTAATTCAGTACGGTCAACAACGTTGGTTCTAGTAAACTCACTAATATATCGGGCTTGTGAAGGAGTTAGGTTATCAACAAAAATCAGATTATTAACATGATAAACTTGGCAATACTCATTTATCTCAGCTATTTTACCTTTACCAATATAAGTATCAGACTTATATTTTGGTAAAGCTTGAGTAAAGATTTCCACCACATCAAGATTGGCGGTTTTGCATAAAAGCTTAGTCTCATCTAAGAGTTCTTCAAAATCACTTTGACTATCATTTTTTTGATAACTACCTACAATAACAACCCTTTCAAATTCTTTTGTTTGCTCTTTAGGATTCATAGACTAATACTTTTTTTGTATCCTGCCTCCAATTCCTATATGCTTCTTTAATTTCTATTTCAAAAAGAGTTTTCTTATCCTCAGAAGCAAACATTATGATATTCATATGGTGGGCACGCCCATCTTTACCTTTAAAGCTCTTTGTAGGAAATTCAATGCGAATATCATCATTAGTGTTATCATTTAAGATTGTAATTTCATTTAAATAGACACCTGGAGTAATTTCTACAATGGCTCTTGCTAAAACAATACCTTGAGAGACATCTCTAAATTTTATGTTCATTATATTCACCTATAACCTGTAATTTATTAAGACAATATAAAAATTTCTAATGGAAATATGTCAAGTATTAATTAGGATAAAACACTTACAATTTCTCCTACAAGGTCATATTCCCAAGCATCAGTTATCTTCACCTTAACAATATTACCTATTTCAGCTAAGGAATCATTATCTGTCAAGTAAACAATACCATCAACATCAGGGGCATCAAACCAAGATCTAGCTTCGTAATCATAACCTTCGTCTTCTGCTTCTTTATCAATTATACATTCAATTTCTTTTCCAACAAAGCTAGCCATTAAATCTGCTGAAATATCTTGTTGGATTTGCATAAGCTTATTATATCTGTTAATAGTAGTCTTTTTATTTACTTCGGGAGTAAAATCATAAGCAGGAGTATCTTCTTCTTTTGAATATAGGAATATACCCATTCTAGCAAATTTTCTCAGGATAATGAACTTCTTTAGCTCTTCATAATCCTTACGCTCTTCGCCTGGAAAACCTACTATAAAAGTTGTTCTAATCATTGAATTAGGTATTTTCTCTAAGAGATAATCTAAAACTTTATTTATATGGTCAGAGAATTTTCTTCTATTCATTCTTTTAAGAATTTTATCGCTAATATGCTGAAAAGGAATATCGAAATATGGTAAAATCTTAGGAATAGTAGCTATCTGGTCAATTAAGTCAAAAGTAAGATGAGCTGGATGAAGATATAGTAACCTAATCCATTTGATACCTGAAACTTGAGAGATTTTTCTAAGAAGTGGGATTAACATACCCTGAGAGTATATATCTTTTCCATATTGGCTTGTATCTTGGGCTGTGATAATTACTTCTTTGACACCTTGGGAAGCTAGTCTTTCAGCTTCCAATATTATCTCTTCCATTGGTATCGAAGTCAGCTTTCCTCTGATTAAAGGAATAGCACAGTAAGTACAGTTATTATTACAACCATCACTAATTCTTAGGTAAGCATAATGTTTTGGAGTCATTAGCTTTCTATTATAAGCAAAATCTTTTAATCCTAAAACTTGAGCAAATTTATTGAAGTCTTTCAAGTTTATTAGGAAATCAATTTCAGGGAATTCTTTTTGTAATTCATCGAAATATCTTTTCACCAAGCATCCTGTTACAATGAGAGTTTGGCATTTGCCTTCTTCTTTCATACGAATTGCATCTAAGATTGTTTCAATTCCTTCTTCTTTGGCTGAAACGATAAAACCACAAGTATTTATTATTATCAAATCTGCTTCAAAACTATCTTCAGTAGCTTGATAATTAGCTTCTTCGCTAAGGAAAGAAAAGATTTCGCTATCGATTAAGTTCTTAGGGCATCCTAAGCTGATTAGATGGTATTTTTTTGCCAAGATTTCTCCTATAAGTTCTGATGGTAGATATTAATTAAATGCTCAACAGCATTTGTTGGAGTAATATTACCAGTTAAGAGTTGTGACTGAAGTTGAGGCATGATAGTTTTGATATCATTATTATGATAGAAGGAAGTTATCAAGTATTCTTTTATCATTGAATCGACCCAACTTAATATCTGGTTATTTCTTCTCTTATCAAAGAAGCCATTTTCACTAGTAATTTCTTTGAATCTCATAATAATCTTCCAGATTTCTGGAAGTCCTTGACCTGTTAAAGCAGAGCAAGTAAAAGCTTTTGAATCCCATCCAGGAGTAGAGGGCGAAAGATAATGCAAAGCAGTTAGGTATTCCCTTTGGGCTAGTTTAGCTTTTTGAATATTGTCTCCATCAGCCTTATTAACAACAATGGCATCAGATATTTCAATTACACCTTTTTTGATACCTTGTAGTTCGTCACCTGCTCCAGCTATTTGTAGCAATAAAAAGAAATCAACCATATCTCTTACGGTTACTTCGTTTTGTCCTACACCAACGGTTTCAACCAGGATTACATCATATCCGAAAGCCTCACAGAGAAGTATACTTTCTCTTGTTTTTCGAGTAACACCACCTAATGAACCCCCAGATGGTGAAGGTCTAATGAAGCAGTCTTGTTCTCTTGAAAGAAGTTCCATTCTAGTCTTATCACCTAAAATAGAACCTCTAGTTACACTAGAAGAAGGGTCGATTGCTAGTACAGCAACTTTATAACCTCGAGAAAGTAAGTAGAGTCCAAATTTCTCAATAAAAGTAGACTTACCAGCACCTGGAACACCAGATATACCGATTCTAATAGACTTTCCGGTTTTAGGTAAAATCTGTTTTATTACTTCTTGAGCAATAGCCATGTGTTTTTTTGAGTTGCTTTCAATCAAAGTAATTGCACGTGCAAGAGTAGTTTTATCTTTACCAATAATCCCATTTATATAGTCATCAATAGTAAGGTTCTTTCTTGGAGAAAAAGTAGAAGATTTCTTTATCATAGTATGAGTACTTGGTAAGCCATCATGGTTTGCACTTTTACCGGGCATAACCGAGCTAGCGTACTCATGTCCCCCATCTTCGGGAACCCATTCTGGTTTATTATTCTTATTAATAATTACCTCACTATAAAAATGAGAGAGTTAGCCTAGGCTGACTCTCTCTAAATATATTATGATTAGTAGCCTAATCGTTCATTTAATTTAGTCATAATAGTCTTAGCTGCGTAAGGTAAGACTGTTCCAGGACCAAAGATAGCAGCAGCACCATGTTCATATAAGTAATCATAGTCTTGTGATGGAATAACACCACCAACAATAACCATAATATCTTCTCTACCAAGTTTCTTGAGTTCTTCAAATAGCGTTGGTAGTAGTACTTTATGACCAGCAGCTAAAGAAGACATACCAATTACATGCACGTCATTTTCTACAGCTTGCTTTGCTGTTTCAGCAGGAGTTTGGAATAAAGGTCCAACATCTACATCAAAGCCCATATCGGCATAAGCAGTAGCCACTACTTTTGCTCCACGGTCATGACCATCTTGTCCCATTTTAGCTATCATAATTCTTGGACGACGACCTTCATTTTCTTCAAATTCATCAGTCATTTTTCTTACTTCATCTACATCGTCTTTTTTAGCATATTCAGAGCTATAAACATTAGAGATAAGTTTGTTATTTGCTTGATGTCTTTCAAATACTTTTTCCATAGCGTCTGATATTTCTCCTAAAGTTGCTCTTGCACGAGCAGCTTCAATAGCAAGCTCTAAAAGATTACCTTGGCCTGTTTCGGCAGATTTAGTAATTGCAGCAAGAGTTTGTTTAACTTTATCATTATCACGCTCAGCTTTAAGCTTTTCAAGTCTCTTCAACTGAGAAGCCCTAACTGAAGTGTTATCAACTTCGAGAATTTCAATAGCTTCTTCTTTATCTAAGCGATATTTATTAGTTCCCACGATAGTTTCTATACCAGAATCTATTTTAGCTTGTCTTCTAGCAGCAGCTTCTTCGATTCGAAGTTTAGGTAAGCCAGTTTCAATAGCTTTAGCCATTCCACCAAGTTCTTCCACTTCTTGAATATGATTCCAACCAAGATGAAGAAGAGCGTTAGTAAGTGATTCAACATAATATGAGCCACCCCATGGATCAATAACATTACAAATACCAGCTTCATTTTGCAAGAATAATTGAGTATTACGGGCAATTCTAGCAGAGAAGTCAGTTGGAAGAGCAATAGCCTCGTCCAAAGCATTTGTATGAAGTGATTGAGTGTGTCCCATAGTTGCAGCTAAAGCTTCAATACAAGTTCTAGTAACATTATTGTATGGATCTTGTTCTGTTAAAGACCAGCCAGAAGTCTGAGAATGTGTTCTAAGAGCTAAAGATTTAGGGTTTTTAGGGTTAAACTGTTTAACAATTTTAGCCCAAAGTAAACGAGCAGCTCTAAGTTTTGCTACTTCCATGAAGTAATTCATACCTTCAGCCCAGAAGAATGAAAGTCTTGGAGCAAATTTATCAATATCAATACCGGCGTCAATACCTGTTCTAATATATTGAAGACCATCAGCAATGGTATAAGCCATTTCTAAGTCAGCAGTAGCACCAGCTTCTTGCATATGATATCCAGATATAGAGATTGAGTTGAATTTTGGCATAAACTTTGAAGTAAATTCAAAGATATCTGCAATAATTCTCATTGAACCTTCAGGTTTATATATATAGGTATTTCTAACCATATACTCTTTGAGGATATCATTTTGAATAGTACCTGTTAATTGTTCCCATTTGACACCTTGTTCTTCAGCTGCCACAATATAGAAGGCCATAATCGGTAAAACAGCACCATTCATAGTCATTGACACAGACATTTTATCAAGTGGAATCTTATCAAAAAGAATCTTCATATCTAGAATAGAGTCAACAGCTACACCAGCTTTACCAACATCACCAACAACTCTTTCATGATCAGAATCATACCCACGATGAGTAGCAAGGTCAAAAGCAATAGAAAGACCTTTTTGTCCCATGGCTAAGTTTCTACGATAGAAGGCATTAGATTCTTCGGCAGTAGAGAAGCCAGCATATTGTCTAATAGTCCAAGGTCTGCTTACATACATTGATGCATAAGGACCTCTAAGATTAGGGGCAATACCTGCCATATAGCCAAGATGTTCCATATCAACTAAATCATCTTGTGTATAAAGTGGCTTTACTTTTATTTTTTCGTTTGTATCCCAGTATAATTTAGCAAAAGATTTACCAGTTTCTTCTTCCACAGTTTTTTGCCATTTAGAAAGATCTGATTCTTTTTGTTTTGCTTGTAATTTAATATTTTTGAAATCTGGTTTAATAGTCATTATTCTACCCCCATTTTAGTCCATAGACTATTCAATATAGCGTAGCAATTTGCTTTGACATGAATAAATTCATCAACACCTGCTTCTTGATAACTAGCAATTTGGTCTTTTGGATAACCTGCTAAGATAATTGTTAAATTATTATTCTTAGCTTTAAGCTTGCTAGCAAATTCAACTACAAACTCTTGATAAGCATCGTCAGTTGAGCAGATACAGATAGCTTTTGCTTGTGATTCAAGACTTGCTTTAACCATTTCATCAACACTAGTAAAACCAGAGTTGTTTATTACATTATAAGCACCAACTTCAAAGAAACCTTTGGAGAAGTCAGCTCTAGGTTTGAATTGAGCAAGTGGACCATAGTTTGCTAAGAAGATAGAAGGTTTTACTTGAGAATTTTCAATTTTCTCACGTAAATCTTCGATATTACTTGTAGCTCTTTGCTGAACTAAAGGTGTAATTGTCATTCCTTCACTTTCAGACCACATATTTGCATATACTTCAGCAATTGTGCCATTTTCAATAAAGAATTGACTTATTTCATCTAAGATATGTTTGTCATGTCCTGATGAACAATCGCATTGTTTATTACATGAACATGAGCAAGAAGAAGCTTTTTCAATTTTATCTTTATTAACAAGATTATAAATCTTTTCAATTCTTGCCTGGATTTTTGAATCTAAATCAGCTTGGTCAAATTGAATTTTCTTCTCTTCTAAATTAGCGTACATATTTGTACCAACAAATACGTCTTTTCTAGAACCAACGTTTTTCATTTTCAATTCAGCAACATCAGTAACATCATCTTGAATTAAATCATTTTGTAATGATAAGAGAATTCCGCCTTCAGCTTCATAAGTTTGGAACTGTTCCCAAGCTTTTTCAGCAATTTCAGCAGTCATACTTTCAATATACCATGAACCGCCTGCAGGGTCAATTAAACGATACATATTTGTTTCTTCATTAATAATAATTTGCTGATTTCTAGCAACTCTTCTAGTAAATTGAGAAGGTCTAGCAACCAATTCATCTAAATGGGTTACCTGTAAAGAATCGATTCCACCTAAAACAGCTGAGAAAGTTTCTGTTGAAGTTCTAAGGATGTTAACATAAGCATCATATTTAGTCTTGTTCCATACAGATGTTTTAGCATGAACATAAGCTTTTACCTGACACTTCTCATCATAAGAAGTTATAAAGTTATGCCACATTATTCTGAAAGCTCTTAATTTAGCTATTTCCATAAAGAAGTTTGAACCAATAGTGATATTGAACTGCATGTGACTAAAGATATCTTCGACTGATAAACCGCGTTCTTGCATTTCATTAACATAATATGTAGCAGTGTTAAATGCTATAGCAAGCTCTTGAGTAATTGTTGCACCATTATCTCCATAAGGTGTAGTATCAATTAAGATAGTCCTCATGTTTGGAGCATGCTTAACTGCCCAATCAGTCATACAAGCCATATAATTTAAGGCTTGTTTTAAATCAGTTGCTAACTTGCCATCAGTTACAAGAACAGCTAAAGGATCTAAACCTACACAACCGCTTAAAAGCTTTGAATCAATTTCCCTTTCTTCTGCAATTGCTTTGAGCATTGATAAATATGCAGGAGCCATAATTCCGGCATTAATATCAATTTCGATATGTTGGATAGAAACATCTTTTAAAACAGTTCTTAAATCTTCTAAAGTAGTAATAGAAGTTCCATAAAATCTGTCTTTACCTGTCAGTTTTTGGGGATTTTTACCATGAGCTGAAGGATAATCAACCCTTAAATTAACTTTAGTTAAACCCCTGTTTAACTCTGTCATTAAAGTTGCATTTACATCTTCAGGTAAGTAGTCAGTTTGTTCTTGAGCAACAGCCCAAGATTCTTTTAAATATCCAGAAGCTTTTGTAGAACGTACAGAACCATTTTCGCCAGGTAAATCCTTAAGATGTGATAAGTTTTCAACATCTTCTTGGCGATAAATAGGTTTTAATACTATATCTTCGTATGTCTTGGTAAACATTGCTTTTTCAAACGGCTTACCTTTCAACATAGCTTCTACTGCTTGCTTCCACTCTTCATAAGTTGGTGGAATAAATTCAGTTAATAACTTTTCAGTTGGCTTAGCTTGAGCCTTTTCCATAAGCTAACTCCCTGTTATTTATCTTTTTTTTGTTGCAAAATAACAATTTATATTATTCTATATACATTATTTTCAGCTTATTCTGCTGTCAATAATTTTCTTCTTATTAATTATCAATGACTCTCTCCAAAGTCGAGGGAAAGTTAAATTTAATAGTAAATCAAGAAGCTTTAGATTCTTCTAGTTCTAGATAAGCGATATCCTTGTAGAATAAGATATAACAGAGTCCAAAAAAGCTACAAAAGCACAACATCTCTGATTTTTTTGTATCACTACTCTGTAGTAATTTACATCGACTTAGGTAATACTTTAGCTTTAACTTACCTTCCTTGATTGTTACTCTCTCTATAATTTTACAATGATTAATTGAGTGTCTAACAATCAAGAACTATTATAACTAATGCTGTTAGTGAATATTTAATTATATTATATTGATCATAAAAATTTAGTCAGTTAGCAAAGCTCAATATTTGAATAGTATCTTTAATTTATAAAAAAAAGCTTGCAATAATATTAATAAATATCATCTTTACACAAAATGTAATTGTAGAGACGTTTCGAAAACGTCTCTGAGACCTATTCGATAGGTCTCTACGTGGTTTGCTGTGTGGCGTGTAATTATGGAGGGGAATTGTGATAAGGGAAATATTTCTGTATTAGAGGCTGATTTGATAAATAATTTATTATATAAAAACAAGTATAGGATTCCTTCTGCAAGGTTATTAGGTTATGATTATTCCTCGGAGGGTGCATATTTTATTACAATCTGTACAAGAATGAAAAGACACTATTTTGGTAAAATAGTTAAGGGTGAAATGCAATTTTCACCTATAGGTCTAATTGTCAAAGAAGAATGGATTAAGACAGCTCAAATTCGGGAAAATGTAGATCTATCTGAATGGGTAGTAATGCCAAATCATTTCCATGCAATAATTATATTGAAAGATACCTACCGTAGAGACGTATCGAATACGTCTCGAATTAAATGTTTGAAACCATATAGAGACGTTTCGAAAACGTATCAAAACGATTCAGGAGACCTATTCGATAGGTCTCTACGAAAAGAACAAATGTCCTCTATATCACCAACTAGGGATTCTGTATCAAACATTATCAAACTGTTTAAAGGAGCAGTAACTAAACGTTCATCATTGCTAAACAAGCAATTTAAATGGCAAGCAAGGTTTCATGACCATATCATTAGGAATGAACAAGAATATTTATATATATCAAATTACATAATAAATAATCCTTTACTATGGGACAATGATTCTCTAAATAGCTCAAGTGATTCTTTTAGAGAAAATCCTGAGACATATACTTTATAAAGATTGGATGTAACAATATTAATAAATTAACAGAAAGCAAAACAGAAAACTCATGTATTAAATGTTAGAGGAACAAGGATATACTTAAAATGAAAATATTCAATTTTTAATTTAATCTAAACTTAATCATATCAGAGGAAAATATTGCTATTAAAAATACTTGACTTACTAAAGCTCCTTAAAATATGTTAATATGAATAAATATACCTAACAAAGGCCTTAGCTCTGTTGAGAAATCTTATACTCTTAGAAGCTCTATTACAGCATTAGGTCAAAAATAAGATAATGGATTGAACTATGAAAAAATTTGCCTTTCTAATTGTAATTTTACTAGCCTGCGCTAATCTATATCCTTATAATTCTATTAGTGACTGGAAATACATCAACAAAGATAGATTTACCATTTATTATCCTCAAGGACAATACTTATACGCTAAGTATGCCCTAAACAACTTACTGGAATATGCAGACAAGATTGATGACATTACTGGAAATAACAGAAGGCAAAAAGTGAATATTGTTTTAGAAGATACTGGGGAATATCATAATGGTTTAGCAAACCCTGTAGAAAACAAGTTAAAATTATTTATTAATAGTCCAAGCACTAATGGTTCATTCACTTCTCAAGAATGGTTAAATATGCTTGTTATTCATGAATACACTCATCATTCTCATCTTACTAGTAGTGGAAAGACCCCACTTCTTCTATCTAGAATCTTTGGTAACATCTTCTCACCTAATCTTTATTCTCCCATGTGGATGGTTGAAGGTATTACAGTTAGAAATGAATCTTATTTCTCACCTTATCTAGGTAGATTAAATTCTTCTTATTATACAGAAATTCTTAATGCACAATTAAGAGAAGGTAAATTTCAAAATCATATCAGTGCTAATTATCCTTTAGAAGATTTTCCCCTAGGAAATTATTATGTATATGGTGGAGGATTTGTTAAATGGTTATCTGATGTCTATGGAGAAGAACAGTTGACTAGATTCTACAATAATTATGGTAGCAATTTGAGAAATGTAATTTGGTCTTCCCTATTTCCTAAATATACCCTCGATAGATCTGCTAAAAAGATATTTAATAAATCCTTCCCAAGTTTATTTGACCAATGGAAAAACTATTTAGAGATGTCAGCTAATTTTAACAAAGAATATAAAAGTAACTATCTGGAATATGATTGGGATAATACTGTTCTAGTTAATAACCTTACAAAAGATAAGGATAATAATCTTTACTTTTTTGAAAGTAAAAAATACTTTAATCATTATAGGTCAAATATTGTGAAATATAATACCATTAATAAAGAGAGCGAGAATATTTATGCAAGTAACAGTATGTTAACGACCAATATGGAAGTTTGTGAGGATAATATTTATTTTACAGAAGATGAGCTTCAGTTCACAGGTAATAATTTAGCAAATTATGGTTACTCTGGAACATCTGTGCTAAAGAAAATGAATTTGAATACTCACAAAACTAAGATAATCTTTAAGAAAGCAATCAAAGATTTTACTATTGCTAATAATAAAACTATTTACTATACTATAGAAGATAATAATACAGGCACATCAAGTCTTTATAAATTTGCTAAAAATCATCATTCATTGATCGAAAATTTTCCTTTCTTGATTGGTGAATTGGTCTATAATAAAACTAATAGCAAAATATATTGCACTTATAAATATCCAAATTCTTCTTGGGATATTGGTGAAATATCCATTATAGATAACTCTTTAACTCCTATAGTAACAACACTTTTTCAAGAAAAAAACTTGTCCTTGACTGGAGATTCTTTAGTTTTCACATCAATAAAGGACAATCTTTCTCAGATATATTCTTATGACCTAAATAATGGTAATACTAATAAGATTTCAGGTAATTACTATGCCGATAATAGTCATATAATTAACAATACACTTTACTATAAGTCAATTTCTGCTGCTGGGGAAAGAATATCAAGTAGTGATATTACTCAGACAGCAAGTGATTTAGTACTAGTAGATGATTCAAGATTACTAAATATATTAGATGATGACTATGAAGAAAGAGATGCAACTAGTAATTCATTAAAAAACCTTTTAAATCCCTATGTGAGATATCCATTTGGTATTTTTACTAGTGATGGTATTGGTTACTTTGATTTAGATGCCCATTGGAATCTGGATAGTGATGGTAAAGGAATTTTTAGATTAAACCTAGCAACCAAGATTTTTTCACCCTTCCAAGTAAATATTTATGCAGATAGTCAATTAGATACTTATATTTCTAGTCAAGTTGATTTATATCGATCTCAAGTTAGTTGGTTACAAAACTTTACTCTTATAGGACAGACAGATTTTGATAACAATTATTTTATAGGTAATCAATTAAATTTTAGGAAATATAATACCGATTTAATAAATAAGTATATGAGGAATTTAGATAATTCTGGATATTCAAATAAAACTATTATAAATCATAATTTCAAAAAAGTTCAAGTAACTGCTTTCTATGAGAAGATAAAAGATTTTGAAGAATCCCCTAACTTCTCACAAGTGGATATTGAAGATGATAATTCTACATATCATGATTATGGGCTTCAAGCTAGCTTTAATATATTCAAGATTAGAGATGGTTTTTGGACACCAAATATCGCAATGAAAGATATAGATTTGAATCTTGGAATATATCAGAATGATTATAAATCAGACTCTAATATTACATATTATAAAGTATCCACTGTTTCAGATTATTTTGCAGCTTCAGTATTAAGATTTCATGTAGAGACTGGTTTTTACTTTAATCATAAAAAGATAATACCTTTACTTAGTTTTGGCAGTGAGTTTTAGTTTCCGATAATGAATTAATATAATTTTTTAAAATTCATTGTTAAATATATTATGTGTTAGCTATGATTTGATATCATTTCTTAACTACTTTTTTAATAATAGCTTATGGTAGTATAATGTACTTATAACAGGGCTTTATGATACTTTGAAAAGTTGGCAAAACTCTTATCAAAAAATATTTTAATAAATTACTGGACAATCTAACAGTGAGTAAAGAAATGGTTCTAAATATTATTAGAGTGTTAGTTAATTACTAAAATATATATCAAATATAGGAGCTTTGTCTATGGTTTCACATGAAAACGAAAATTATGCAAAATTATTAGAGGAATCCTTCAATAACACTTCTGATCCTAAAATGGGTGACGTAGTTGAAGGCGAAATTATTAACATCACAGAAACATCTATCTTTATTAATATGAATGGTAAATATGATGCTTACGCTGATATTGCTGATTATAAAGATAAAAATGGTAAATTAAAGTACCAAGTTGGCGATTTATTAAGAGGCTTTATTGTTGAATTTAATGATGATGGTATTAAAGTATCAAAAAGTTTAAGAAAACAATTTGCTGATAAAACTCAAATTAGAAGTGCTTTTGAAGAAAAAATTCCTGTTGAAGGAAAGGTATTCAAAGTAGTTAATGGTGGTTACAGTGTTGATGTCCTTGGTGTAAGAGCATTCTGTCCTAAATCTCAAATGGATATTATGTTACAGGAAGATTCACACTACCTTAATAGTAACTTCACATTCTTAGTAACAGAATATGAAGACAATGGTCGTAACATTATCGTTTCCAGAAAAAAACTCCTACAAGACGAAGCTAAAATCATGAAAGAAGAGGCTCTTGCCACTCTAGAAGCTGGAAAAGTTGTTACAGGTATCATCAGAAGATTAACTGATTTTGGTGCTTTTGTTGACCTTGGTGGAATTGAAGGTCTTCTTCATGTTTCAGAAATTGCTTGGGCTCACATTAACAAACCTTCAGATGTATTAACTGTTGGTAGTGAAGTTGAAGTAAAAATTCTTGCAATCAATGGAGAAAAGATTTCTCTTTCAATGAAAGCATTACAAGAGAATCCATTAGATATCGCTATCAAAGAACTTGAGACTGGTACCATTGTTGAATGTAAAGTACTTAGACTTCACAATTTCGGTGCTTTTGTGGAAATTATTCCTGGTGTTGAAGGTTTAATCCCAATTTCAGAAATGTCTTGGGGTAAAAATATCCGTCATCCAAAAGAAGTATTAAAAGAAGGTGATATTGTTTCTGCTCAAATCTTCAAATTAGACGAAAATGAAAAGAAAATTAACCTTTCTCTTAAAGCTTTAATTGAAAATCCATGGGATTCAATTGATGATAAAGTTCAAATTGGTGAATTAATCAATGGTACAGTAGAAAACAACACTAATTTTGGTGCTTTTGTGACTATTACTGATGGTATTACTGGTTTATTACCTCGTTCAAGAATGCCTATTACTATGAACTTAAACTCAGGTGATGAAATCGAACTAAGAGTTACTAACATTGATAAAGATTCAAAAAGAATCTCATTAGAACTTAAAGACCAACCAGATCCTGAAAGTTTACCAAAACAAGAAGAAAGAAAACCTAACTTTAAGAATAAAAGACGTGGTGGAAAACCAGCAGAATGGAAAAAATGGGCTGAGGATAAACCTGAAGTTCCTGAAGACAACCCATTCAATCAATTATAATTGACAAATAATCAAATTATATAAATGTGGAAAGCGGGTTTTATAACCCGCTTTCTTAATATCATAAATTAAAATTCTGGAGGTACTTGTGGATAATACAACACAAATCCTAAAATTAAGAAGAGAAAAATTACAGAAGATAATAGATAAAGGAATTGAGCCATATCCTGTAAAATCAGAAAGAAGTCATAAAATCAAAGAATTATGGGATAACAAAGAAAGTTTTCAAGAAAATAATACTCAAGTTAGTATTACTGGAAGACTTGTTGCTATGCGACGTCAAGGTAAAATAGGCTTTGGTAATTTAGCAGATATTAGTGGTAAAATTCAGATTTTTGTTAAAAAGGATGAATTAGGTGAAGAGAACTATGAACTCTTTAAACTATGTGATATGGGTGACTTTATCCAAGTTAAAGGAACTTGCTTCATTACTCAAACTGGCGAATTCTCTGTTAAAGCTAGTAATATAAAACTATTAACCAAGAATCTCCGTCCTACTCCTGCAGTAAAAGAAAAAGAAGTTGATGGTAAAAAAGTTCGTTATGATGAATTTTCAGACATAGAACTTCGCTATAGAAAAAGATACCTAGATCTCTTACTTAACCCTGATCGTAAAGAGACTTTTATTCAACGCTCTAGGATAATTCAAGAAATCAGAAATTACTTGAACTCTCTCGATTTTATCGAAGTGGAAACTCCGATCTTGCAACCTCTGTATGGTGGGGCTAACGCACGTCCTTTCACTACTCATCATAACTCATTAGATATCGACTTATACCTTAGAATTGCTACCGAGTTGTATTTAAAACGCCTTATCATTGGTGGTTTTGAACGAGTTTATGAAATAGGTAAAAACTTTCGTAATGAAGGTATGGATAGAACTCATAATCCAGAATTCACTGCTATGGAACTCTATCAAGCTTACTCTGATTTAGAAGGAATGATGGATATTACTGAAGGTATAATTCAAGCTATTGCTAAGAATGTATTCAATAAATCAGTTTTCACTTTCAATAATCAAGAGATAAACCTTGGCAACTCATTCAGAAGAGCATCAATGGCAGATCTAGTTGAAGAATATTCAGGTTTTTCTGCTCATGATTTAGATTATGATAAAATGGCTGCATTTATGAAAGAAAAGAAAATTGATATTCCTGAAAATGTTGGACCTGGTAAGTTGTTAGAAGAATTATTCGAGCACTTTGTTGAGCCTAAATTAATTCAGCCAACTTTTGTAACTGACTTCCCAACTGAAGTATCCCCTCTTGCAAAGATGAGATCTGATAATCCAAAATTTGTTGAAAGATTTGAACTTTTCATCTGTGGAAACGAGTACGGAAATGCTTTCTCTGAGTTAAATGATCCTATTGACCAACGTCATAGATTAGAAGAACAAGCTAAACTTAGAGAAATGGGCGATGATGAAGCCAATGTTGTTGATGAAGACTTCTTAGAAGCACTAGAATATGGCATGCCTCCTATGGGTGGCCTTGGTATTGGCATTGATAGACTTATCATGTTGCTTACTGATAATACTTCGATTAAGGAAGTTATTTTATTCCCTACAATGAAACCTGAATAATAAACTTAGTTAAATGAATAAATGTACCTTTATAAGTAGAAGATATTTAAAAGGGAAAAAATCTCGCTTAGCCGGTTCTCACTGGCTAAGCCTTTTTGGTATCATTATAGGAGTGTCTGCCTTATTGATAATCTTATCTGTTATGAATGGAATGAGAGAAGTTGTTATTGAAAGAATCTTATCCTCAACTGCAGAACTAGAAATTCAAATAAACCAAGATGATAACGTTCATGAGCTTATCACCAATGTTCAGAACTATGACTTTGTCGAATATACTAATCCCATTGCTGAAGAAGATCTAGTTATATTATCAAAGAATGAAACTATCCTCACTAAATTTATTGGTATTGACTTAATCAATTTCTCTAAAAATAATAATCTTTTAACTAAAAGGGACTTCAAAGATTATATTAGCAATCAACCTGGATTAATTTATGGACACAACAATCCAGAATATTTTTCCAAAAATGGTGCCTTTATTGGTCATGAGCTTAGCAGGAAATTTTCTCTAAATATAGGTGATGAATTTACTGCAATTTCGCTTTCAAAATCAAACTATACTTCTATTGGCCAGATACCCTTAACAAGTAAATTTATTGTGCAAGGGATTTATTCAAATCTAATACCTGAGTTAGAATTGTCTATAGTCTATGTTTCAGATGCTAATCTTCAAAAACTTACTAAAAGTAAGCAAATATATAATAAGCTTGAAGTGTTTAGTAAAGATTTTTCTAAAGCAAACATTTATAAAAAAGAACTCTCTGCATCATTAAATAATAATATTACTTCTTGGAGTGATAAAAATAGCAATCTATATGATGCTCAAAAATTAGAAAAGAATATTATGTCTTTCGTGTTAAGTCTTATCATAATTCTTTCTGCTTTCAATTTATCAGGCTCTTTTCTTAAAAAAGTCTCTAACAAAAAGAAAGAACTAGGTATTCTTGCTACAATCGGCTATAGTAAGAAGGATATTATGAAGATATTTCTTTACCAAGGCCTATGCCTAGCCTTTTTTGGCGTTTTACTTGGAAACCTTCTGGCTTATTTGCTCTTAGCAATTCAATTAGAGTTTAATCTTATATCAATGCCTTCTAACATTATACACATCTTCCCTAACCTACCAATTTCAATGCAAGCAAGTGATTTTATTCTTGTGTCCTTTTTCTCATTTATCTTTTCACTAATTTCCTGTCTCTTTCCTATTTACAGAATTAAAAACCTAAATCCTATTGATTTAATTAAGGAATAATTTACTCTTTCTAAACTTTATAATTTTTATATTTTATACCAACAAATTTCAACATGTTTTTTCTTTTATGATACTTGACATTTTTTTTAAGTTAAATAAATTTACATTCGATGAAAAACATAAAAAAAAATTTAATAAAAAAATATATTTTAATATCCTTTATCCTGAGCATTATCTTCATAGTCCATGGACAGGAGCAAAGAAAAAGTAAAAATTTAGAATCAGATAACATTATTGCAGTCAAAGATTCCTTGTCACTTGCTTCAGATAGTTTATTAACTGAAATTAAATACGCAGAATATAATCATACAGATTCTTTAAGATATTCAGGTAAGAGAAGTTCTTTAAACCTTAGTGAAGATACTATATCCTTATCTGGTGATGCCAAAATCACTTATCAAGATATCTTCATTGAAGCAGATTCGTTATTCTTAAATCTTGAAAACAAAAATGCTTTTTCCTATGGTAATGCTATGATTAAACAGCAAGGTCAAATCTTTCTAAGTCAAGATATAAAAATGGATGTAGAAGCAAAAACTGGCATTCTTGACAATGCTTCAGGTTCCCTTGAACAAGGTTTCATTTATGGTTCTCAAATTCGAAAAGTTGATGATAAAGTTTTTGACATTGATGATGGTATTTTCACTACTTGCGATGATATTAATCCTCATTTCTACATTAAATCTAAAAAATTAAGAATCTATCAAAATAAATCTATAGCAGCCAAACCAGTAATCTATTATGTTAATCATTTTCCTGTAATGGCTCTTCCATTTGCTACCTTCTCTATTGAAAGAGGAAGAAATAATGGTTTTCTTATACCTCAACCAGGTTGGAATTCCTCAGATGGAAAATACCTCAAAAATATTGCCTACTACTTTGCTTTCAAAGATTACCTTGATAATAAAATTGCCTTCGATTTTTACGAGAAGAAAGGCTGGAATTTAAATTTCACAAATAGATATGTAGTTAGATATTTGTTTAATGGTGGAGTTAATTTTAATTATCGAAAAAGAGATTATAATAACAACACTGCTACAGACTGGTCTCTTAGAGCTAACCACAAGCATACTCTGAAAAATAATTCATCATTTATAGCTAATATTAATTATGCCACAAGTCAGGTTATTTGGGATAATAGTACTAATATAGATGATAGATTAACTGAATCTGTAAACTCATCAGCTACATATTCTAAAGGATTTGATAATTCAACTTTAAACATTTCTTCTTATTATTCTGAAAACTTTATAACAGATACTAAAACTATTACCCTGCCATCTTTAAGGTATTCTCAATCAACTACACCTATTTATGAAGTGTTAGGATTAAAAAATTCTGATGTAAAAGATGCTTGGTGGAAATCTTTTTCTTATAATTATAATTTTAATGCAAGTCATTCTGGAACAATCAAAGATAAAGATGCCACTTTCTCTGATTTATTATGGAGTAATGAATCTTACATTGACTCACTGGGTAATGAAATTATTGTTAATCAGCATAATCTAGGTGGTTTGCATAATTTATCTTTTAATTTTAGTCCAGATATATCTCACTACTTTACCTTGTCCCAGTCTATGAGTTTCAAGGAAGCTTGGTTTGATAGAGACAAGGAAGATAATGGTTTTACTAGAGGGAATTCATATTCATTTTCCACTTCAGCTTCTACTAAACTATATGGACTTAGAAGACTAGATTTGGGCTATCTGAGAGCTATAAGACATGTAGTTACACCAAGAGTAAGTTTTTCTTATACCCCTGACTTTTCTGAAAATGATAAGTTTTATTCTTTCTCTGGGATAAGTTTAGCTAGTGGAAAACGTAAAAGATCTCTAAACTTTAGTTTAAATCAGATATGGCAATTAAAATATATTGATAGAATTACTGAAAGTGAGAAAAAGAATAATAATCTCTTTTCTATGAATAGCTCTTTCTCTTATGATTTAGAGAAAGAGACTAAAAAAATGTCTAGAATTAATCATAGTTTTAAATTCAATCCTACATCAATGGCTATCAAAAATATTCAGATAAATTATAACAATTCTATTAGTTTTAATCATAACTTCTATGAAAAGACATGGGGAAATTTACATTTTGAAAACTGGAGATTTAACCAAACATTAGGTTTTTCTGGGAATTTTAGATATTTCAATTATTTTCCAAAAACTCAAAATCCTTTAAAAACAGGCCAGAGAGTTGCCAAAGACACTATCAATTATGCTGAGCTAGATTGGGATTATTACCAATCAGCATCAGAAAGAAAAAATTGGACTCTTAATTTCACTCATGCTTTATCTTTCGATAAAGACTTTATGAATCCCCAGTCAAACAGTCTAAATATAGCCCTTGATATGCATCTTACATCAAATTGGCACATGGGTTATTCTAATAGAATAAATATTAAAACTGACGAAATACTTTCCCATAATCTATCCCTAAGGAGAGACCTGCATTGCTGGAACTTAACCTTTGATTATAGTAGGTCCAATGAATTTTGGGAATATAAAATTGTTTTAACTAACAATAAACTAAGTGATATCCTGAAATTCCCATTCGAGGCAAGAAGATAATGGACAAGATAATTTTTTTAGATAGAGATGGCACAATAAACATTGATAATCATGGTTACATTAGTAAAGCTGAAGATATGAACCTCTTTCCCAATTCAGGAAAAGCAATAAAGAAGTTTAAGGATATGGGATTTAAGGTTGTTGTTGTAACCAATCAATCTGGTATAGGTCGAGGATATTTTACTTTTGAACAGTTAGATGAAGTTAACAAGCAGATGATTAAATTACTAGCTGATTCTGATGCAATTATTGATGATATACTAATTTCCCCCCATCATCCTGAAGGTGTAATTGAACCTTATAATATCGTACATGAGGATAGAAAACCTGGTATTGGTCTTTTAAAAAAATATTATGCAAAATGTAACTTCAAAAGCTCTAAATCTTTTATGATTGGAGATAAAATTTCTGATATTATGCTGGGTAATAATTTCAACCTGACAACTATCTTAGTCCTTACAGGTAATGGACTCAAGACCTTTCAGAATAGAGCTAAGTATAAAGTCAAGCCACATTTCATAGTTGAAGACTTATATGAAGCAGCAAAACTAATAGAAAATTTGAAAAAATAAAGGAGATTAAAAATGAAGAGATTTATTCTATTTCTCTTATCACTTTGTCTTGTTTCACTTTCAGCAATTGAATTTGAAAACTTAGGCGAACAGATTAAAGAGATTGATCTTGAAAACGGAGCAAAAGTCCTGCTTTTGCAAGATGATTCAGCTCCAATCGTTCATTGTGTCACAATGGCCAATGTAGGTGGTGTTGATGAGGTCCCTGGTATTACTGGTATTGCTCATTTCTTAGAGCATTTAGCCTTCAAAGGAACACAAACCATTGGAACAACTGATTACCAAGCTGAAAAAGTAATCTTAGATCAAGAAGATGCTATCTTTGATAAACTTTTATTAGCTAAAAAAGACGGTAATGAAGAGCTTGTAGCTTCTTACCAAGCCCAATTAGATGAATTAGAAGTGCAAGCTTCTGAGTTTGTTGTAAATAATGAATTTAGCCAGTTATATACTCAAAATGGTGGTAGAAACTTTAATGCTGGAACTTCTAAAGATTACACAATGTACCAAATTAGTCTTCCTGCTAATAAACTTGAACTATGGTTTGCTTTAGAGTCTGACAGATTTACTAATCCTGTATTTAGAGAATTTTATAAAGAACGTCAAGTTATCTTAGATGAAAGACTTATGCGTGAAGAAAATTCAGCTCAAGGTCAGTTGATGAAGAGAATGATGAGTACTGCTTATAAAGTTCATCCATACAGATTTACTACTATCGGTGAAAAAGAAGATATTGAACAAATCACTCGTCAAGATGTAAAAGATTTCTTCAATAAGTATTATGGTGCAAAGAATCTTACATTCATCTTATATGGTGATTTTTCTCAAGAACAAGCTATTAAGTTTTCCAAGCAATATCTTAATGCTATTCCTTCAAGAGAAAAATCTCATCCTATAACAGAGCTTGAACCACAACAAACTGAAGAAAGAAGATTTACTGTTGATTATGACGCATCTCCTATGGTTATGATTTCTTATCATGTACCAGCTGCTAGTCACGCTGATACTCCTGCCCTTGAAGCATTTGCTTCAATCTTTGGACAGACAGAAACTTCTCCCCTCATGAAAACTTTAGTCTATGATAAGAAATTAGCTTTATATGCCTATTCCTTTACTGGATTACCTGGTTCAAAATATAATAATCTTTTTAGTATAATGTTTGCTCCAAATAGTGGAGTAGATGTAGAAGATTGCATCGCCCAAGCTGATAGTGTCTTAGCAACTTTCTTAGCCGAAGGAGTTAGTGAAAAGCAATTAAGTTCTTACAGAAAAAATTCTAAGAAAAGTTATCTATCAAGATTAGACACAGGAATTTATTTACCAATTCAACTTGGTATGGTTAATGTAACAACTGGAGATTATAAAGATCTTTTTTCTACACTTGAGCAAATTGATAATTTAAAAACAAATGATATAATTAAAGTAGCTAAAAAATACTTAATATCTACTAATAGAAGTGTCGGTATTTTAGAAAAGGCAGGTGAATAATTATGAAAAAAATATTATTATTACTAGTATTAACAGTAATCTTATTAGCTGGATGTTCATCTAATAATTTAAGACCTGTTGATAAATTAAAATTTCCTCCACTTAGCAAGGTTAAAATCCCTGAAGTTGTAGTAGATACTTTAAGCAATGGAATGACAGTTTATTTTCTGGTAGATGATAAATTACCAATGATTTCTATTGATGCTGAAGCTCATGGTGGTTCTGTAGTTGACCCAATTGATGCAATTGGCTTAGCTGATATTGCTAGTTCAACAATAACTTCTAGTTCAAAGCAATATCCTGCAGATCAACTTAAGGAGATTCTAAATGATAATGCAATTTCCTTATACAGTTATGCTTCAAGAGAACACTCACTTGTTTCTGTTTCTTCACTAGTTGAAGATAAAGATTTAGCCTTATCTATTTTCACAGATGTATTAAGAAATCCTACTTTTGACGAGAATGAGTTTGAAACAGAAAAGACAAGAACTATTTCAAATATTTATCGAAGAAATGATGATGCTTCTTCAATAGCATTCAGAGAATTTCAACATATAATTTTTGGTCGTGATTATCCTTTCAACTATCAAAGCGAAATCTATACTATCAACAAAATTACTCGTGAAGATGTTATAAAATTCTATCAAGAATACTTTTATCCTCAAAACATCAGACTCACAGTCGTTGGTGATTTTGATATTGAAGAAATGAAATCTGATTTGGAACTTAAATTTTCAACTTGGTATTCTCCTTTGAAATACAAAAATATTAGCCTACCTGAACCAAAACAAGATTCAGATGCTAAAGTTTTTGTTGTTGATAAAAAAGATGCTAGCCAAACTTGGGTATTAATTGGTCATCGTTCTAATCTTCTTTTAAATGATGAAGATTACCCTGCAATGCAACTATTAAACCAAATTCTAGGTGGCGGATTCTCTAGTCGTGTTTATAAATCAGTTAGAGTAAAAAAAGGTTTATCTTATTCCCCAGCAGCCTTTTTAAATGTTAATTTTGCAGAACCTGGTGCATTATATCTTCTTGCCCCTACTGCAACTGAGAATACATTAGAAGCTGCCCAGACTTTAGTAGAAGAAGTTAGAATTATCACCCAAGAAAAAGTAACTAAAGAAGAGTTACAGTTTGCTAAAGACTCATATTTTAACTCATTTGTCTTCAAATATGAAAGACCTGAATCAACCTTGAACAGAATTAAATACTATGATTATTATGGTTATGATAGAAATTTCTCTAATATTCTTAAAGAGAAAATTGAACAAGTGACTATTGATGATATCTACAGAGTAGCTCAAAAATATCTTAAACCAGATGATTTATTATACTTATTTGTTGGTAATTCAGAAGAATTTATCAATGATGTATCTACTTTAGGTAAAGTTGAAGAGATTGACATAACTATCAAAGAAACAAGAGAAGGTGAAGTTCTTGATTATGCTAAAGGTAAAGAAATCTTCTCTAAGTTTTTAAATCAAGTGAAGAGTAAAAGAGAAATAACATCTTTAACTGCAAAGAGTACAATTACTCAAACTTCGCCTATGGGAGATATGGATATAGATAAAACTACCAATATCATTTTTCCTGATAAAGTATCTGATATAGTTGCTTCTCCGATGGGAGACATCACAACTAAAATTAACAGTACTAAAGGCCAAATATCAATGCCAGGTAGAGAAATGCCATTAGATAATCAAATGATTGCTTCAGTACTTTCTCAAATTAATTTCTCATATTTTGGCTGGTTATACGATCCATCTAAACTAACCATTGGTTATTTACAAGAAGATATTATTGATGATGTTGAATACCAAGTATTGAAACTTGAGTACAAAGAATCCAGCATGAAAGTGTGGATGAATAATAAAACTAATTTACCAGATTTTACTATTGAAACAATGGATTCACCACAAGGTGTTATGAAAGTAAAAAGTACTTTCTCAAACTATCAATTGAATGATTCTGTACTTTGTCCTATGGATATCAAAACAGAGCTTATTGATGGTACTCCTATCAATTCAACAAGTTATAAATCAATCAAGTTCAATGTTGAAATCTCAGATGAGACTTTCAATTTCTAATAAATAACTGAATATGAAAAAGAGAGGCTAGTCCTCTCTTTTTTGTTTTTACTCTCCCCGGTCTAGTCGACCACCCCTCTCAGGCGCTCTTACGAGCTGAAAGGGGATTAATACTCTCCTAGGTCAACTTTGGAAAGAACCAAACTTCTATTAAGATAAATTCAGTATCTTCTAATGCTTCAAGATTTGTATTATTTCTTTCATCTTGTAATATCAGTAGAGAACCTGGATTTATTAGCTCATCAGTAGTAGTTAAAGTCATTTTTCCTGAAATCAAGTAAACTGCTTTAATGATAGTATTTTCCATGTTATCTAGAACATATTTAGAAGTCTTGATTACTTTTTGATATTTTAATTGCCCTTGTAAATTTTTCGAGGTCATTAAGTTGAAATCAACTACCTTTCCTTTGGAAGAACTAGTCCAAGCTCCATCAAAATAATCACAATGGTATTTTTCTAATATCTTTGTATAATGATCTTGATGATTAAGTTCTAAGCTTCCATCTAGAATCATCAAAACACGATTATAATCAGGAAGAGAAGTAAATATAGACTCTTCAAGTTCAATTGTGGCAGAAGATATTCTTATTGAAAAATCCCGTGCAACATAAGAAGAGCTTTGAGGATATATATATAGTTCTTTAGTAATCCCACCAGACCAACTACTAACTTTATAATCACATTCTTCTTTAATTATTTTCATAAGGAATTGGGTCAGTTAAGCCTGCTTCTTTAAAAGCTTTTAATCTTAAATAACAAGAATCACATTTTCCACATGCTAAATCATTATTTCTGTAACAAGACCAGGAATACTGAAAAGGAGCTTCTAATTCTCTACCTAATTTAATAATTTCTGCTTTGGTTTTATGAATTATAGGAGTCTTAATAATGATTTTTGTTTCATCCTTAGTACCTAAGTCAATTGCCTTATTTAAGGCATGGTAAAATGATTCTCGACAATCAGGATAGCCTGAACTATCTTCCTCAACAGCCCCAATGTAAATTGACTGTGCGCCCAGGACTTCTGCCCATGAAGTAGCTATTACTATTAGATTTCCATTCCTAAATGGTACATATGTTGATGGAATAATATCACCTTTTTCTGGGTCATGGTCCTCTATTATAATAGTTGAATCTATAAGACTTGTTCCACCTATATCCTTTAAATAACTCAAATCTACATTCAAAATATCCTTAGGAGAATAATATTGCACAAGATTATCAAAGCATTCTTGCTCTTTCTTCTGTGTCTTTTGTCCATAATTTGCATGAAGAAAGTATAATTCATCATTTTCGTGATTTGCTATAGCAGTTGTAACAAGTGAATCCATTCCTCCACTTAGCAGAATAACAGCTTTTTTCTTCATTAAAACCAGTCCTCTATTTTAAATTCTGTTTCAAATTTCTTTTCAATATCATCATCTAATTTGTAAAAGAAATCTATATTAGTTCTTTCTTCTATCATATCAATAGGAAAAGCGAAGTTTTTTAATTGACCATTGTTTTGTCCATTAGAAAAGATAAAACCAACACCCTTAATGTTATCTCCTGTTAAATCAGCAACTACCTTATAATAATAATTCGGTACTGAAACTTGGTTATCTCCAATTTTCGTTCTAACACCATCATTTAGAATTGGTCCTGTTACGATATAAAGCTTTTCATATTGAAGAGCCCAGTCTCGTACTTGTTCTTCTAAATCTTTCCAGATTTTTCTATTTAACTCAGGAGCTTGGGGAGACATATTACTCATATAAAAGGATTGGTCCATAGCTTGAGCTGACCAACGATTATCAGCAGCTGGACAAAGATGTCCTCTATCATAACCAGACTTATAATAATCCTGAGGAGAAGCAGAAGAAATACTTGGTGAAGGATCTGCCTTGAAGTTATCTTTTCTTGGGAATTTCTTATCTTCAACTTCTTCTTTTGTTAACTCATAAAGAACCCAATCTGCTTGTTCGTGTTCTTCATTATAAGCTAGACTATAAGCCAAGTGTTCAACAAGAGTAGTATTATTCTCAAGAGTTTTGGGGTAATAATGATCTAACTTGTATTGATCAAATAATAGATTTTGAATGCTATCAGTAGTATTTTCTGTGTTTATCTCTTCAATAATATCTGAATCTTTTTTATTTTTTAAAAAGAAAAACATAGCCAAAGCTATTAAAATAATAACTAAAGAAGAATATGAAAATCTTTTACTAGTCGTTTTCTTCTTTGCTTTAGTACTTTTTTTCTTTGGACTTGCTTTCTTTTTCCCTGTTTTTGGTGTTGTACTTTTCTTTGTAGTAGCCATTCTTTCTCCTAATCAAAGTAATAAACAGCCTCTATAGGATTTACTTTAGCTGCTTTGTATGCTGGATATAAACCAGAAATAATACCGATTAATAAAGCGAAACCTAAACCTACTAAGACTCCTTGAAAAGGAAGTGCTAAAGGTACTTTTAGGGCACTCGACAGGATTACTACGATTATTTTAGCTATCGAGATACCAATTGTTGCCCCTATAAGAGTAAGAATAATTGCCTCAGAAAGCAGGAGAGAGAAAATATCAAATTCCGATGCACCAATACTCTTTCTAATACCTATTTCATTCATTCTTTCACTAATAGAGATTAATAAGGTAGAAAATAGACCAATACCACCAACAAAGAGAGATACAGAAGCTATTGCCATTAGGATGGTATTCCATTTAGCTAACATTTCATTCAACTGTTGGGTAAATTTAAGAATATCCTCAGGTTCTGAAACAAAGGTGAAAGATTCTGTCATATTATGATTAGCTAATAGAAGCTGTCTTGCTTTGTTTTTATTATAAATAAATAGCTCTGGATTTGAAGATTGGACATATATTGACTCTACTTGCTTATTTGATGAATAATATTTTACTCCTGTTTCCAGAGGAATAAATATTGAACGTAAATCCCATTGTCTTTCCCAATGGTTAAAATCAAATTCATTAGATTCTGCATTTGGTAAATCTCCTATAATTCCAATAATAGTATATCTATAATCACCTAGAGTTAATTTTTTACCAATAATATTTGCTTCGGAGTTCATATTCTTTTCCCAAAAAGATGAACCAATAAGACAGACATTAGATTCTTGTCTTATGTCCAAATTATTGAAGGTTCTACCCTCCAAAATATTGTATTTCTTAAATGAAAAGTAATCAACATTAGTAGCTTTAATCTGAATCCAACGCCCATATTTACTATTTCTATCATGAGAAGTTGTTGATAACATAGAATAGATGTACTTAGCATCCAACTCCTCTTGTAAAGTATAGAAATCATTTATATTAATAGGCTTTGCTTCTCTAGTTTCTGTACGCCTTCTCCACCAACGTCTTCCTCTACTGTTGTTATTATTAGTATCTTCATCTGTCTTGGTGTTAATCACAAAAGAGTTATCCCAACCCATGTTTCCAACACTAGTATTAATTGCTACTTTAACACCATCCACTGCAGAGAATATTGATACAACAGCCAGCACGCCTATAATCAAACCTAATAAGGTTAGAAGGGTTCTTATCTTATGAGACAGGATTATGGTTAAGCTACTACGGATATTGTTTCCTAACAACATTAGAAGACTTCCTGACCACACTTAGGACAAACTTTATGGTTACCTTTTTCTTTAGAAAATTTCTCTTCCATATAATAATTACCACAGTTAGGACATGTTACCTTTACAGGTTTATTCCAAGTTGAAAATTTACATTCTGGATAATTTGTACAACTATAAAAGACTCTTCCTTTCTTAGATTTCTTTTCTGTAATCATACCTGTTTCACAATCAGGACATTTGATTCCTAAATCAATCGGTTTAGTAAATTTACATTTAGGGTAAGTAGAACAAGCTATGAATTTACCAAATCTACCATTCTTTACTACAAGTGGACTACCACATTCTGGACATTTTTCATCAAGAGTTTCTTCTTCTTGAATACGTATCTTTCCATCCTTATCTCTTGTAAAGTTCTTTATATCCTTACATTTTGGGTACTCAGAACAGCCAAGAAACTCTCCTTGTCTTCCTGTTCTAACTATGTAATGACCTTCTTTACACTTCTCACATGGAATATCTGTGTGTTCTAAATATTTCTCTTTTTCTTTTGAAACATCTACTTGTTCAATCATTTTCTTTAATTCTTGATAATATTCATCTAAGACTTTTTCAAAAAGTTGATTACCTTCTTCAACTTGATCAAGTTTCTTCTCCATATCAGCAGTAAATAAGACATTGAAAGTGGAATCAAACTTCTTTGTTAAAAAAGAATTAACCTTTATACCTAATTCGGTTGGATGAAGATATTTCTTGATTAATTCAACATATTTTCTATCTGAAATTGTAGAAATAATAGAAGAATAGGTTGAAGGTCGTCCAATTTCTTTTGCCTCAAGTTCTTTAATAAGAGAAGCTTCTGAATAACGAGCTGGTGGCTGAGTGAACTTCTGTTCAGAATTTACATCACTCTTTTCTAATTCATCACCTACCTTATAGGCTTTATCAATCAACTCACCCATAGAAGTAGAAATATAGCTATAGGCAAGAGAAAAACCTTTATCTAAAATAATTGCTCCTTTAGTAATAAATTCGCTTCTACCTGATTCAACTAATACTTGAACATTTTCCACAAGCATAGGTATCATTTGAGTAGCAACAAATCTTCCCCATATCAAAGAGTAAACTCTAAACTGTTCTGGGGATAAATAGTCTTTAATGCTTTCAGGTGTTTTAAAGACGTCAGTTGGTCTTATAGCTTCATGGGCATCTTGTGCCTTATTTTTGTTAGCAAAATTTCTTACGCTTGGATTCAACTTATCTTGACCAAATCTTTCTTTTATGAGTTGCCTACAAGCATCTTGTGCTTCGGTTGAAATTCTTAAAGAATCTGTTCTCATATAGGTTATTAAACCAGATTGTTCTCCTGCAATGGAAATACCCTCATATAATTCTTGAGCTATTTTCATTGTTCTTTTAGGACTAAAGCCAGATATTCTAGAAGCATCTTGTTGTAGAGTTGAAGTTATATAAGGTGTTGGAGGTTCTACTTTTTTCTTACTCTTCTTTATGTCTTGTAAGAGAGCTTGTGAATTTTTTACATCCTCAAGAATTTTTTCAGCTTCCTCTTTTGTAGAAATCTTTGCCTTTTTACCATCTATTTTATTCAGTTCACCCTTGAAAGATTGGAAGTTATCTTTCCAGAAATTAGCATAAATCTTCCAATATTCTTCTGGAACAAAAGCATTTATTTCTTCTTCTTTTTCACAAACAAGTCTTAAAGCTACAGATTGTACTCTACCAGCACTAAGTTCTTTAGCTATAACTTTCCATAAAATTGGGGAAACTTTATAACCTACTATGCGGTCTAAAATTCTTCTAGCCTGCTGAGCATTGACCTTATTTATATCAATTTCGCCAGGATGTTTAAGAGACTCTACGATTGCTTTTTTAGTAATCTCATTAAATGTTATTCTATGAACAGGTTTTCCCTTAATCTCTTTCTTTAAGAGTTCGGTTAAATGCCAAGCAATTGCCTCTCCCTCACGGTCATGGTCACTTGCTAAATATATCTCAGGAGCATCTTTAGCTTTATCTCTTAACTCTTTGATTATTTTAGTCTTAGTTCTATCACTAACATATTTTGCTGTATAATTATTATCTAAATCAATCCCTAAGGACTTCTTAGGTAAATCTCTTATATGCCCCATTGATGCGACAATATTATATTTATTATCTAAGAATTTACTTATTGTTTTTGCTTTTGCCGGAGACTCTACTATTATCAAACTTTTAGACATAATCCCTCTAGTGTTTTATTTTTTGAGCATTCATCTGATATTTATTATCGTTAATAAGGGTATCTATGAACTCTTTGATATTGGCTTGATTAAAATCAGAGAAATTAATCATGGTTATAATTTTATCTAACTTCTTCTTTGTAACTTGTTCTTGAGTGATATAATACAAATGTAAGCATATTTGAATTACTTTCTCAAATGAAATTTCATTTAAAGATCCAATATTATACATACTTAGCATATATCCATAAGCATCTACTGAGATAGCATGCGATTCTATAACATCTAAGTTACGATAATATGGCTTGACTTTATCACCTTTTTCTTCGAGTATATCTATTAAAGTCCTTATTTCTTCTTCTGATAAGTCTTTCAATAATCCATCCTTATCAAAGCCTGAAGTCTGCTTTTTATTGTCCTGAGTACTTCTTTTCATTTATTCATCATCCGTTAAATTTTTGCCACAACATTTCTTGTATTTTTTTCCTGATCCACAAGGACATGGATCATTTCTACCAATTTTTTCGGTATTGACAATAGGCTTCACCTTTGTCTGAGGCTGAGGTGTATTCATTTGTGGCATTTGTGGTTTTGCTTGTTCCTCAACTACTGGTCCACTATTATTGAAGACTTTCACTTCATTATGCATTGTTTTGATACGGTCAAGTACGTCTTCTAAATTAGCTTGATTTACGAGAACTCTTGTGAATACCTTTTGAGTAACTTGTTCCTGAATCCTATAAATCATATCTTCAAAAACATAAAAACTTTCTTTCTTGTATTCTATTAATGGGTCTTTATTTCCATAAGCTCTTAAACTTATTCCCTCTTGAAGTAAATCCATTTCTCTAAGATGTTCTCTCCAATTAGTATCCACAACTTCAAGTAAAGATCTTCTTTCTAATTCTCTTTGATTCTCGACACCTACAATTTCTTCTTTTTGCTCATAAGCTCTTAATAATCTCTCTTCCATCACATTTCTAAGCTGATTAACATCCAAGTCAGGATTCATAATCTTTTCATAATCTGTAGGAACACCAAGATTTAATTTCACCCATTTACATACTTCTTCTACTTCATGGTCTTCTACGAATGATTTACTCTCAACTATTCTGTCAATAACATTATTAATAGTATCAGTAATCATATTTAAAATTTCATTCTTCAGGTCATATCCCTTTAGAACATTATTTCTGTATTTATATATGATTTCTCTTTGAGATGTCATTACTTCATCATATTTTATTAATCTTTTTCTGATTTCAAAATTATGTTCCTCAACACGTTTCTGGGCTTTAGATACGGCATTAGTCATCCATGGATGAACTATTGGCTCATCACTTTTGGCACCTAATTTCATCATCATCGGAGCAATTCTATCTGAACCAAAGAGTCTCATAAGATCATCTTCGAGCGAGAGATAAAATCTTGAAGTACCTGGGTCTCCTTGCCTACCTGCTCTACCGCGCAACTGTCTATCAATTCTTCTACTCTCATGCCTTTCCGAACCAATAACATGAAGTCCATCTAATGGACCACCGTAAGGTAAATCTTTACTTACATCATTGTTTGCTTTCAAATAATCATCATGTTGTTTTGTAATAACGGCCTCAGCTATTTTAATATCAGTACCTCTACCTGCCATATTGGTAGCAATAGTAACAGCACCTGCCCTACCGGCACCAGCTATAATCTCAGCTTCTTTTTCATGATTTTTGGCATTTAATATGTTATGAGGTATTTTGTTTAATCTCAGCATTCTACTAAGTGTTTCTGATACTTCTACGCTTGTAGTACCGACAAGAACAGGTTTTTCTTGTTGATGCCAGTATATAATTTCTCTAATAATGGCTTTATATTTTTCATTTTTTGTTAAATATATGAAGTCATCGTGATCAAGACGTGTGATTGGCACATTAGTAGGTATTTCAATAACTGGTAGATTGTATATTTCCATAAATTCATTTTCTTCAGTTACAGCAGTACCAGTCATTCCTGCTAACTTATCAAACATTCTGAAATAGTTCTGGAGAGTGATAGTTGCTAGAGTTTGTGATGCTTTTTGAATTCTAACTCTTTCTTTAGCTTCCAAGGCTTGATGAAGACCATCTGAGAATCTTCTTCCTGGCATTAAACGACCAGTAAATTCATCAACAATTTGCACCTGGTTATCCATAACTACATACTCTTTTTCTTTTTCGAACAAAGAATATGCTTTTAAGAGTTGTTTTATATCATGTTGCTTTTCACTCTTGTCCATGAATTCTTTAGTAACTCTATCTTTTTTCTTAAGTCTATCTTCAATGTTTAAGCTGTCATCATTATCAACAGCATCTAATAATTCATCTAAAGTTGAAGCGATAAAAAGGTCTCTTTCGTAGTCATTCAATACATCCTGACCCAACTCACTTAACTCTACTGTATTTGCTTTTTCATCAATGCTAAAATATAATTCTGCATTTAATTCATGCATTTTTTTATCACGAATATAATAACCCTCTACATCATTACAGAGCTTTTTAAGGTCACCTTCTTTCATATACTTGTTAAAAGCTTTGCTTTTTGGAGAACCAAGTTTCATTAATAAAAGCAAACGACCTATTTCATTGTTATCAGAATTTGGATCATCTAGCATTTGTTTTATCTTAGAAGAAATCTCTCTAAGCAAATTATTTTGAAGTTTAGATAGTTTCTCAATATAAGGTCTTAACTCCTGATAGAAATTCTTATCATCATCTACAGAACCTGATATAATCAAAGGGGTTCTAGCCTCATCAATTAAGATACTATCTACCTCGTCCACTATCGCATAGTAAAAATCTCTTTGCACTAATTGTTCTGAATGAACCGCCATGTTATCTCTAAGATAATCAAAACCAAACTCACTGTTCATACCATAGGTTACATCATAACGATAGATTGCTTTTTTCTCTTCAAATGACATACCATTAACTATGCAACCAACTTTCATATTATGGAATTCGAAAATCGGAGACATCCATTCAGCATCACGTTGGGCTAGATATTCATTAACCGTAACTAAATGAGCACCTTTACCTATCAGAGCATTTAAAAAGAGAGGAAGAGTCGCAACCAAAGTTTTACCTTCACCTGTTGCCATCTCGGCAATGTTACCTCTATGAAGAACGATTCCACCTATCATTTGCACATCATAAGGTATCATATCCCACTTGGTAAGGTTTCCCCTTACCAAATACTCATGACCAACTAATCTTCTGCAAGTATCTTTTATAATTGCAAAAACTTCAACTAAATGTTCATCAAGTAAATTCTGAACCTTCTCTTTAATATCACTTTTAAGTTTATCTAAATCATTACTTAATTTATCTTTCTTACTTTCATTTATTTCTGTTATATATTCTTTTTGTAATTGTTCATACTTCTCAAGTTCAGGATCTAACTCGGCTTTGAGATTAGCTTTAATATCTTGAATTTTTGCTCGAAGTTCATCATCTGATAAACTTTCAAGCTGAGAATATTTATCATTTATATCGTTGATTATAGGGTATATAGTCTTTAAAAATTTCTCGTGCTTATCACCAAAAATCTTCTTTAATAATTTTTCAAACATATTTTACACCACTTTTTTTTTGTTATCTAACCAAATTAAAGGATTAAAGCAATTTGTCAAATTAAATATCATTTATGGACTCTAACATATTCTTTAATGAATATGTATTTTTTTTATTTAGCTTCCTAGTAATTTCATTGGCATTGTTTAGGGAAAAACATAGCTTGATTGTTACTAACTCTTTTAATCATTGGATTTTTATAGTGATACTAACAATGAAGATATAATCAGCAATATAAGTCTCTTCTCTATCCCAAATTACTTACATGTAAAATCATTGATAAATCATTATATTTTGAAAATATTAATACCTTCTTGACAAATATAGCAAGGGAAATTTTACTAAATTTCAACTAATAAAAATAGGTGGAATTATAATGATAGAAAGAGCTTTTGACCAATATGCATCAAAATACGATGAATGGTTTTTAAAAAATATTAATGTTTTAGCATCAGAAGTAGCCCTTGTAGCTCACTTCTTAGACAACCCTGGCAGATCATTATCTATAGGTTGTGGAAGTGGTTTATTCGAAAGTATTCTTAATAAAGAATACAATATAACTATCACAGAAGGTATCGAACCTGCAGAAGGAATGGCTGAAATAGCTAGTAAACGTGGATTGCAAGTCAGAATTGGAACAGCAGAAGATACTGATTTTGGAGATGCTTTATATGACACTGTGATGTTTAACGGAACTCCTAGTTATATCAATGACCTACAAAAGGCTATTGATAAAGCTTATAAAGCACTTAAACCTGGTGGTATGATCTTAGTTATTGATGTACCTAAAGAATCCAGCTATGGCATCTTATATAATCTAGCAAAAGAAATTGGAACATGGGAACATAAATATTTCGATGAAGCCAAAGCCCCTAATGCTTATCCAATTTCCTTTATTAATGAGTCTAATTGGAGATCAACACCAGAAAAGATAAGAATGCTAGAAAAGGCTGGTTTCACAAACTTAGAATTTGCTCAGACCTTAACTAAACATCCTGCGTATTCAGATAATGAAATGGAAAAACCAATTCCTGGTTATGATTGTGGTGATTACGTTGCTATCAAGGCAATAAAATAGTTCATTTTGTGAACTACTAAACTTAAGGAGATATAATGCATTTAAAAGTATGGAAAGATATTGAAAAGATTAGAGAGACATCACCTCTTGTTCATAATATAACTAATTTTGTAGTGATGAATAATACAGCTAATGCCCTACTCTCAATTGGAGCATCACCTGTTATGGCACATGCTATTGAAGAAGTTGCTGACATGGCCTCCATAGCCTCTGCTTTGGTAATAAATATTGGGACTCTTAGTAGTCATTGGATTGAGGCTATGAAAATTGCTATGCAAACAGCTAGATTAAAAGGAATTCCGATAATAATTGATCCAGTTGGAGTTGGTGCAACTAAATACAGAACACAGACAGTTAAGGAACTAATTGCGGAAACTAGACCAAGTGTAATCCGAGGAAATGCTTCTGAGATTATGGCCCTACTAGATGACAATGTTAAGACTAAGGGGGTTGATAGTAACCATTCTTCTGATAATGCCTTATCAGCAGCTACTGCTCTAGCAAATTACCATAATTGTGTTGTAGTTGTTAGTGGTGCTACTGATATAATTACTGATGGTAAGCAAAGCATATTCATCGATAATGGTCATGCTATGATGCCTAAAGTTACAGGTTTAGGCTGTACAGCAACAGCAATAACTGGTGCTTTTTGTGCTGTAAACAGTGATTATCTACAAGCTTGTGCTAATGCAATGGCAACTATGAGTATAACTGGAGAACTTGCTGTTAAAATTTCCAATGGACCAGCCTCTTTGCAAACAAATTTTATTGATAAATTATATAACATTACTTCTCAAGAGATCTCTCAAAATCTAAAATACCATGAATAAAAAGCAACTTGACTATTCCTTGTATTTAGTTACCGATAGAGGCTTAACTTTAGGAAGAGAGCTAAATTATGTTATCGAAGAAGCTATTCTTGGTGGAGTTAATATAGTTCAATTAAGGGAAAAGGATTGTTCATCCAGAGACTTTTATCATCTTGCTAAGGAAGTATCAGAGATTACAAGAAAATATAAAATTCCCTTGATAATCAATGACAGACTCGATATAGCCTTAGCAGTTAAGGCCCAAGGCTTGCATATTGGTCAATCAGATCTTCCTTATGATATTGCTCGTGAAATTTTGGGACCTCAAGCTATCATAGGCTTATCAGTAGAAAATATACAAGATGCAATTGATGCAGAGTCTTTAGATGTTGATTACCTTGGAATTAGTCCAGTTTTCTCAACTAATACTAAAAATGATATAGCTAAACCCTTAGGATTAGAAGGTATTAAGGCTATAAAAGAACTTTCCAAGCACAAATTAGTGGGCATTGGTGGTATCAATTTAACAAATACTAGCGACATCATAAAAGCTGGTGCTGATGGGATTGCCGTAGTTTCAGCAATATGTTCAGCCCAATCACCAAGACAAGCTAGTTACGACCTCAAAGATAAAATACTTGATGCTAGAAATAGCTGATTTATTGGAGAATAGATGAAAAGATATACAAAACTATTAACTATCGCTGGTTCTGATAGTGGAGGTGGAGCTGGAATCCAAGCAGATTTGAAGACTTTTTCAGCTTTAGGCTGTTATGGCATGAGTGTTATAACTGCCCTAACAGCTCAAAATACCCAGGGAGTAACAGCCATTTATCCGGTTGATAAGGACTTTGTCAAAGAACAAATTGATGCTGTTCTTTCAGATATTGGAGCTGATGCAGTTAAGATTGGGATGTTAAGTTCCCCACAAGTAATTGAATCAGTTGCAACCAGCCTCAAGAACTATCAGATTACTAATATAATACTAGACCCTGTTATGGTAGCAAAATCAGGAGATAAACTTCTACAAGATAATGCAATAGAATCTCTGATTGAAAACCTCTTCCCTCTTGCCCTAATCATAACACCAAATTTGAGCGAAGCCGAAGTTTTAACTAAAATGAAAATTACAAATGAAGAAGAAATGCTTCTTGCAGCCAAGAAACTTCTTTCCTTTGGTTGTAAAAATGTACTACTCAAGGGCTCTTTTTATAAAGATGATTTATTAGCTGATTTATTCTTATCTGGAGGGTCAGAAGCCTTTTGGTTAGAATCTGAACGAATCGATACAATTAACAATCACGGAACAGGCTGTACCTTATCTTCAGCAATTGCATCATATATAGGACACGGTTATAATATTGTGGAGGCTGTGAAAGAAGCGAAAAACTACATTACTAAAGCCATCTCAGACGGAGCTTTTTACAAGCTTGGCAAAGGTAAAAGTCCTGTGAATCATTTTTATAATCTTTGGTAGGCAAGTAGTACAATGAAAAACACTGACATTTTATGGCAATCTGCACAAGAAATTATTCAAAAACATCTTAACCACCCTTTTTCTATAGATTTAGCTGCGGGTAAACTTTCTAATAAGGTTTTCAAATTTTATCTACAACAAGATGCAATTTACATTAAAAAGTATGCTCAAGCTATGACTCTACTTTCAGAAAAAGCACCAAGTGGAGAAATTAAAGACATCTTTGCTAAACTAGCAATTGACTCTTATGAGTTAGAGCATATCTTCCAAGAAAACCTATTTTCTCGTTATGAGATAAAAGCAAGTAAGCTTATGCAACCTGCCTGTTTAGCTTACTCATCTTTTTTACTAGCGACAATCGCAAATGGGTCTTTTATTGAAGGACTGACCTCACTTCTTCCATGTTTTTGGGTCTATCTAGAGAATGGTAAAAATATTGCCAAAAATAGTGTGGAGAACAACCCCTACCAAGATTGGATTGATACTTATGTTTCAGAGGACTTTATTCAACAGACTGAACAAGTAAAGAAATTTGTTAATATCTATAGTCAAGATATTAGTAAGCAAAATATGACTCAACTTTGTGAGATATTTTCTTATTCTTGCAGACTTGACTTACAGTTCATGGACGATGCATACAATACTAAAACTTGGTATGATTAGTAATAATTATTGCTAAATCTTTATGAAACATGACAAGAATTTTAACTTAGAAATCTGTGTTGATTCTTTAGAATCTGCCTTGATTGCCCAAGAAACTGGTGCAGATAGAGTAGAGTTATGTTCTGACCTCTTAGAGGGAGGTATAACACCTTCTTATGGATTAATTAAAGCAGTACGCAAGAATCTAAATATCGACCTTGCTGTTATGATAAGACCTCGAGGTGGAGACTTTTGCTATTCAGATGAAGATTTCTCTGTTATGAAAGAAGATATACTCATGGCTAAAGAGTTAGCTACTAATTGTGTTGTATTTGGTATTCTTACTAGAGATGGTCACATTGATATAGACAGAACTTCTCAACTTGTGCAATTGGCTAGACCTATGCAAGTGACTTTTCACCGAGCTTTTGACCTAACTAAAAATCCCTTCAGAGCTCTTGAAGATTTAATTGCTTTGAGGATTGATAGATTATTAACTTCAGGACAAGAAAGTACTGCTATTTTAGGCAAAGATTTATTAAAAAAGCTAGTTTTACAAGCTAAGCAGAGAATATCAATAATGGCAGGAGCAGGTGTTAATCCAAACAATAAAGATATACTTTTAAATGATTGCCAGGTAGATGAATTACATTTAACTGCTAAAAAATTGCTTGCTAGCAAAATGATTTTTAAGACTGAAATTGAATCTTTTATTGGCGAACAGGGAATTAACACATATAAAAGATATTTTGCTGATAAGAATATCATTAAGAAAATGCTTATAGTTAATTATAACTCAAGTTCAAATCAAATGAATTTTACCTCTAAAATACTTTAATTTATCATCGTATATTCTTATCTTTCAGCATATTTATAACTTGTTTAATATGATTTGTATTTCTTATTACTAATAGACTTTTATCATTTTCTTCTATTAATTTAGCTAATTCTCTTTTTCTCTTCCAATAGGTTTTGAATATCCAAATTAATAAACTATCAGACGAAAACAAATTTTTCAAATTCTCTATATTACCATTGCAAATCTTCCTTTTGAAGATAATTCTATCAAAAGTCCTTTTAAAATATCTCCACATAATTTTAAAAAAGGGATAATCTAACCAGATTAAATAATCATATTGAGGATTTAGATTATTATAGACCTTGCTGTAATTCCCATCCATTACCCAAGATTCACTTTCTAATTGAGAAGAAACCAGTTTTAGAAACTCTGTTAAATTTCTTGCTTTCCATTCAGGTAGCCAATACAATTCATCTAATTCTATATGCTGAATATTTAGTTCTTTAGATAATCTCTTAGCTAAGCTTGTTTTACCTGAACACGATACGCCTCTAATTGATATTCTCATTACTTATCACTCCTTAAAAGAAATAAGCCCCTCGCGGGGCTTAAAATATATTATTTAATTAGTATTATTTAAAGAGTTTTGCTAGTCTCTTAACACCTTCTTCAATAGTATCTGGATCTGCAAAAGTGAAGTTTAATCTTATAGCATTATATTTCTCTTGTCCTTTTGGGTAGAACTTAGAACCTGGAATAAAGCACACCTTTTCAGCCTTTGCTTCTTCAAAAAGTTCATCCCCACTCATACCTTCAGGAAGAGTAATCCAAATAAACATACCACCTTGAGGTTTAGTCCATTTAAGAGTCTTTGGCATATACTTTTCTAAAGCATTGAGCATAGCATCTAAAGAAGGTTGATAGATATCAGATATTTTTTGTATCTGAGTTTTAAGCATATCCTTTTCAAGTAATCTAGCAACCACTCTCTGAGTAACGCAATCACTACTAACTATGATCTTTTGCAACCAAAGGGCAACTTTAGCTATAATGATTTCATCTCCCATCATGTAAGCTGAACGCATACCTGGTCCTAAAACTTTTGAGAATGACTTAACACTTGTAACAATATTTTTATCTTGAGAACGAGCAATTTCAAAAATTGAATCAATTCTTTCACCACAGTATCTAAGTTCTCCATAAGGATTATCTTCTAAAATTGGAATATCATATAATTCAGCAATTTCGATCAATCTTTCTCTTTTTTCCTTACTCATAGTTACACCAGTAGGATTTTGAAATTCTGGAATAGTATAGATAAATTTAATTTTCTTGTTTTCTGCAATTAATTTTTGAATCTCTAACTCTAGCTGATTCATATTCATTCCATCATCTTCAACTTCCACACCTTGTAGTTTAGCGCCTAAAGCTTCAAAAGCGACTACAGTTCCTAAAAAACTAGGAGCTTCACAGATGATATAATCATCTTGGTCGATAAAACACTTTGCATAAGCATAAATTGCATTAGTTGAACCAACACTTGTAATTATTTCAGACTGTTTAAGTTTTGCCTTTTTCTCATAATCAATTAATGCTTGTTTAAAAACTGGATCTCCTTCAGAAGCACCATATTGCAAGACTTCACAGCCTTCATTCTTTACAACTTCTGAGTATAAAGTACTGAGCTCTTGGCAAGGAAATGTTTTTGGAGAAGGGAAACCACCAGCAAATGATATCAATCCCTCAATTCCTCGTGTAGATGCGACTAGCTCTCTAATCATTGAAGAACCTTGATTTCTCGTGCTTTGAGAGAAAATATTCTTATAATCCATAATTTTACCTACTTTTTTTTATTATTATTTATCTTGCCATTTTTTGTAATAAGATAAATTAAGTCAATAAAGAAATAGTAGGATTACTTATTGATAAACAATAATAAGGCAATATAGGTTGATAAATGAAAATTATTGAAGAAATTATAATCGATGACTTAGAGAATAAAAAAAGACTTAGTGATATAGACTTTCGAAGATTTTGTTTTATCCATAGTAGAAAAGGATTAGTAAAAGCAATAAAAGATGGGAGTATCTTTATTAATAATTCAAGAGGATTCACAGCTGATTATGTGAAAACTGGTGATACTATTTCTTTAACTGAACAAGACCACGTTGAATTTAAAGCCTATCAAAGAAAGCTTGATATGATATATGAAGATGATTACTTAGCTCTAGTAAATAAACCTGCAGGCATAGATGTTTCAGGAAATAAGTTTAGAACAATTGAAAATATGCTCCTATCAAATATTAAACTTAACAGAAGCCAAGATGGTTTAAATAAGTTAAGACCTGTACATAGATTAGATAATCAAACCTCTGGCTTACTTTTGATTGCTAAAACTTCTCAAGCCCTGATAGAACTTTCTAAACAATTTTCAAACCGACAAATCATCAAGAAATATACTGCAATTGCTTTGGGACACTTACCTGAGCAAGGTTCTATTGCCAGTCCAATTGGGAAATCAGAAGCCCTAACCGAATATAAAGTAATTGAGTATTGCCCTTCCTTAAAAGCGCAAGAGATAAGTTTGGTTGAATTAAGATTATTTACAGGTAGAACTCATCAGTTAAGAATTCATTTGGCTAGTATAGGTCATCCAATTTTAGGTGATAAGCTTTATGGCGATGATAAGCTTCTCTTAAAAGGAAAGGGACTATTTCTAGCAGCAACTCACTTATCTTTCTCCCACCCAATCACTAAAGAAGTATTAACTTTTGATATAGAATTACCTCACAAATTCAAAGCACATTTAGAAAGAGAAAGAAGAAGATATGATAAGTATAATATATCTTAGGCTGGAATAATCTCTCTTCCCTCTTGCTTAGCAAAAGCTAGTTTTAGTTCAGAGAAACTCTTTCCTTCTAGTCTAGCGAAACAAGAGCCAGAGCCCATATCATTTAAATAATGCGCATCAGAATTTCTAATTATAGTAATGTCTTTTAAGTATGAGTTTGCTTGCAGAAAGTCTGATATATTACATCTTGCAGTAATACCCACCCCATCAATTGCTAATCCAGAAGGTAAGAAACCTAATTGAGAAATAACTGAGTTTGTTTGGGCGTCAATATGAGCTGGAAAGCAAATTGAGTTCCATTCTTTTACTTTGTTAACTGTTGTTTCAAAATCCCAAACAACTGAATTAATCAAGGCTCTATCTTCAATTCCTACAATATTTTCATCTTTATCAACTATAACCTGGTCTCCAAAGTAATCAGGATTATTCTCTATTGGTAGAAGAGCGTCATATACTTGTTCATCGAATTTCTCTGCAGTTTCTAAATCAGGAAAAAGAGCGACAACATGAATCTCTTCCATGGTCTGTATTTCTATTCCTGGAATGACAGTGATATCGTATTTTTTGCCGTATTCTAAGTAGGCTCTACAATTTTTGCAAGTATTATGGTCTGTTATAGCTATAATATCCAAACCAAGCTCTTTCGCCCGAGCAATCAATGCACTGGGAGACATTTCAAGTCCACCACAAGGAGAAAGTACTGTATGATTATGCAAATCTATCTTGTATTTCTTTAGCATTAATCCTGATGTAACAATTGGTAAAGAACACCAGCAGCATCAAAAACAGGTAAAGATGTCTTTATTAGAACTATACCTTCTTCTGTTGCTTTATTTATAACAGCTTCTTCTGGTGGTGTATTCTTTCCAAAGATAATACAAGGAATATCAGCCATAGATGCCACTGCGATAACATTCATGTGACGCATTATAGTAAACCAGGCCATATTGTCTTTTGCAGAACCCATAACATCTGATAAAAGGTCTGAAACATAGCCAGTTGCTAATTCAATATTATCTATTGAAACTTGAGGATTTAGTACTTGATGATCAATTTTATCTAAATATTCTTGTAATTTTATCATTATTTATTCCCTTTTTTTTCTGTTTTATCTAAATTTCTCTTATATAAAATAACACAATCTTTAATAGTAGCTTTGCCTTGTACAATATCTTCTGCTAGAGCATAGCATGTAGGACAGCCACAAGCACTACAATTAATGCCAGGAAGTTGTTTTGTGATTTCTTGAATCTTTTGAATCTTTTGAAGTGCTGCAAACAAATTATCATCTAATTCCATTATAGAACGAGGTTTAAGTTTTGGTACAGCAAATTTACCCTTTTTATGTAAAGCCCAAAACTCATCATAATCAAGTTTATATTTATCTTCTTTTTGAGCTAATTTCTTTAGTCTACTCATAGCGATAAACTTATTCTCGACATTAAGTCCACCACCAACACAGCCTACATCACATGAACGTAAAACTACATATTGATACTGATCAAAATGATGGTCTTCAATTCTAGATAATATTTCGATGCAATTATCAATTCCTGTAACAGATAACACTCTAATGTCATTAGAATCAATCTTATCTGCTTCTTTTGCAGCTATACCATAAGTTAATCCACTTTCATAAGTATCTATTGGCTTATCATCATACCAAGCAGCTTTAACAACTTCTTGAGCCTTACTGTAGATTTGCCTTATAGAAAAAGCACCGTCTTGATAACTTTTGTAAGTTCCCTCTGGTTGATGAACAGCAGTAACTTGTGAAACACATGGTACAATCAAGAAAACACCAATTTCATCATCATTATATTGAAACTTCTCTTTAGCTTGTTCCCGCAAATAATAAGATAGAATACTCATTGGTGCTTCAATATGAAAAAGATTAGGTAATAATGATGGAAATCTAACTTGAATTAATCTTACAATAGCTGGACATCCACTAGATAATACTGGTCTTATGTCTTCATTATCGCGGATATACTTCTGAATCATGTCAGTCATAAAATTAACAACACTTGATTCTTCTGCTACTTCATCAAAGCCAAGTTTTAAAATCGTTTTTTTGATTGTTGCATAATCATTTTCTTCTGTAAACTGCCCTGCATATACTGTGGAGAATACAGCTATTCTATATTTATAATTATCAATAATATCAAAATCATCCGAATAAGGAACAATAGCTTTAAATGAGCAGGCTTCAATACAATTTCCACAATCTATACATCTACGCTCATCTAATATAACGGTTTTGTTCCTTATCCTAATTGCCTCAGTTGGACAGACTTTTACGCAAGCCGTACAACCTGTACAATTGTCTTGATTTATTCTCAAAGCATGAAAATATTCGTTTTCCTGATACATATATTCCTGCTATTATTTAAAATATGTTATAATCTCTAATATAGTATTTCTACCTCTTACCGATTCTAGATGCATTACATCTGAATTCTTTTTAATGTTAGGTAATCCTAGTCCAGCTCCAAATCCCATTTCTCTTACATATTCAACAGCAGTAGAGAAGCCTTCTTCAAGAGCTTTATTGATATCCTCTATACCAGGTCCGGTATCTTCAAAAACTATATGTACTAAATCACCATGCACATTACTTTTCATAACTCCACCTTCTGAATGAGCAGCTAGATTAATTTCTGCTTCATAAGATGCTACTGCTACTTTGCGTAAAACAACTGGATCTACACCAAGTTTTTTGAGCATTCTTTTCAGTTCGGCTGAGCCATTCCCCGCATTATTAAAGTCGTGCTTAGTTACCTGATACTCTAAAGAGATTGCTGGTTGTGGTTGTTCCTGCTGAAATTTTTCAAATCTCTCTTTAAAGTCTTCGTTTATATTCCAATATTCTGCCATATTAAATCTGACAACTTCTTAAGTCTTTATTATAGAGAAGTCCTGCAGATTTGTACATGGTCATTTTGGTAGTGATTAATGGTAATTCCCTTTCGATAGCCATATCAATAAGATCTTGTGGAGGTCTCTTTCCTCTAACAAAAACAACGCCTAACAAATCAATCATATCGGATAGTCTAATAACTTGCGGGTTAGTTAGTCCTGTTAATAAAAGTGTTGATTCCTTTGTACACATCAAAATATCTGAAATTAAATCAGAACCGAAAGCACAAGGTATATCAACGTCTAAATCAGCTTGAGGTGTTAATAACTCACCCTCTAATAACTCTAAGATATCTTTCAACTTCATGATAATCCCTTCTTAATTATTGTATTATTAGCTAATATTTATTTTGCGTAATTTTACGTCAAGAATTATATCTTTTAACAAGCTTTTTTATTAGGAAACTGGTAAAATACAAGGCAACTGTCCCTGGCTTCATTAAAATTGAGAAATAGTAAATTTTTATTTTCATTTCAACAGAACTTTTGGAACAAGGTTCCTCTACTCTACTTAAAATAAGGATAGTTCATTGTTAGCTGATTGTTACTATCTCTTTAAATTTCCAATAAACTCTTGAGAGACTAACATTGAAGAAAACTTGAACATGAATATGAGATCACAATATTACTTTCTAAACCTATATTTTCAGCAGAAATTAGGGCTCTCTTCAAAGTAGAGTGGGTTATTTTTATATGAAACTTGTTTTTTACTGAAAGGAGGTATTAACATCATCAAAAAAAACATCAATATGTTAGCACCCTTCCAGGGCTAAGAGTGTTGACTTTTTTTTAAAACTTATGACGGGAGTTGCTTATGCATGCAGTAGCGACTTCTAACACTCTTAAAGACGTGAGTTCCTCAGCCCTAGGCCCTAGGCTAGGGACTTCCGCCAAGTTAACTTTTTCTTCGTCCGAAGTCCCTAGCCTAGGGCTGAGGAACTCCGGTCTCAACAACACTCTGCATCCCTTAGGGATTAAAAGTGAATTACATTACTTAAATAAAATCTATCTTTGTTAATCTTTTATGACAATATTTATGATGTCATTCACTTTATTTTGGAGAGAGCCGAAATTAATTTATCATGCTTTCAGGAGAATAACTATTTCTTATATCAAGATAAGCATATAATTATATATAAAATTCTAAATTATAGGACTTTAACAGTCTAATATAAGTTAATACTTATCAAAATAGTAATCACTTTTTTTTGGTTAATAAGTTTTTATCTTGACATATCATTAATAATATCATAAATTAGGAATGTAAATATGAAAATAAATGGAGGAAATATGAAATTTTCAAAATGTATTACTGTATTAGTATTGATTTCGATCGTTATATTGTCTGTTGCTTGTTCATCTAATAAGGGCCCTAAAAAAGAAAATCCTGAACATGTTATAATGTATTATCCAGAATGGTGGGATATGCAAGATAATCCTGAATTTGTTTATACTTATGGTGAAGGAATTAAAATGACATCTTCACTAGCTAAGGATGCAGCCTATGCAAAAGCAATGCTTCAAGCAGCAAACTATGTAGAAGCAAATGTAAAAGGTATGATTAAAAACTTTGAAGAAGAATCTGGCGTAAATGACCCTCAATTATTAGCATTAACTTCATCAGTTGTTAAAGTTGTATCAAATGCCAAATTTAAAGGTACTAGAATTGATAAAAGTGAAACAATTAAACAAAAAGATAATAAAATTAAAGTTTTCGTAAGAGTTAGTATTCCTCAAAGTGAGATAAATCAACAGACTCTTTCAGCTATCAAAAATGAAGAAGCTCTTTACAATGAATTTAAAGCTTCACAAAGATTTGAAGAGTTAGAAAAAGAATTAGGCAACTAATCAATTCTGATTTATAAATTTAAGCGGTCATCTGACCGCTTTTTTAACATTCAATAGAAAGGATTAATAATGATCGATTTATCAAGATTTACTTATCTCCAAGATGATGTAGTTAATAGATTTCTTAACTACGTTCAAATAGATACAGGCTCAGACGAAGAAGGAAAACCTAATCCAACAACTAGTAATCAATGGGATTTAGCTAACATATTGATTAAAGAATTAGAAGAATTAGGTCTATCGGACATTGAACTAGATAAGAATTGCTATGTTTATGCAAGCCTTCCAGCTTCATCAAATGTAAAAAGTCAACCGATTACTTTCTTAGCCCATATTGATACAAGTCCTGCTGTTTCTGGAAAAAATGTTAAACCTCTTCTCAGAAAATCATATCAAGGAGAAGATCTTGCTTATCCTTGTAATGATAAACTAATTTTAAGTCCTGCTGACTGTCCAAAATTACTTGATTACAAAGGAGAACACATAATTACATCCTCTGGTGATACCTTATTAGGTGCTGATGATAAAGCTGGAATTGCAGAAATTATGACGGCTCTAAAAATACTTCAATCTAATCCCGAAATAAAACATCCAGAGATAAGGATATGTTTCACTCCTGACGAAGAAGTAGGTGCAGGAACAGCCAATATTGATATAAGTAAGTTAGGACAAATTGCTTATACAATAGATGGTGGTGAAATTGGAGAGCTTGAAGATGAATGTTTTGATGCTCATAGTCTTAGACTTATATTTAAAGGGCACAATGTTCATCCTGGTAAAGCTAAAAACATAATGATAAACGCCTGTAAAATTGCTGCTGAATTTGTGAGTTTGCTTCCTGTTAATGAGAGTCCTGAGCATACCGAGAAAAGAGAAGGCTTTTACCATGTAAGAGATATAAAAGGTGATGAATCTTTTGCATCAGTAGATCTTCTTCTTAGAGACTTTGATGAGCAAATAAATGTTAACCGTCTTGAAGTTATTGAAAATTTGATAGAGTTCCTTAGAGTGAAACATTCAGGCATAGTTATTGAACTTCAACATTCAAACACTTACAAAAATATGAAAACAGTTTTGAATAAATATCCAGAAGTAACTGCTAAAGCAGAGAAAGTTATGCTTGAACTAGGAATTAATCCATTAAAACGCCCAATTCGTGGTGGAACTGATGGAGCTAAATTATGTTATTTAGGTCTTCCTACTCCCAATATTTTCACTGGTGGATTTTTATATCATTCATTAAAAGAATGGATTCCTGTTTCATCTATGGTTAAAGCTGTTCAAGTAATAGTGAATCTAGCTCATGCATGGGCGGAATAGATGTGCGGAAGATTTGCTCAAGTCATTAAACATAATTATCTTAAGAAATATCTTGATGAAATTGCAAATCCAGATCTAACAATTCCAATTAATTTTAATGTAGCCCCAACTCAATATGTTGGGGTTATTTTTCAATTTGATAGGCAGATAATCCAAGACCTTATGCAATGGAGATTAATCCCTTCTTGGGCAGAAAACTCTTCAAAATATAACATTATTAACACTAGAATTGAATCTGTTAAAGAAAAAGCTTTCTGGAGAGGACTCTTTCGACATAAAAGGTGTCTTATACCCATAACAGGTTTCTATGAATGGCACAAGAAGACTAAACAACCCTTCTTTATTCAAGATAAGTCAAATGAGCTAATCTTCTTAGCTGGGATTTATGATATCCTTAATAGGAATGATGGTTCTTTAACAGCTTCTTTTTCTATCTTAACACAAGAAGCTAATAGTCAAATCTCAGATATTCATCATAGAATGCCTATTTCTATTGATACTAGATACTTAAAAGACTATTTAACAAATCCAGATGTAGAAGAAGTGTTGATTAATTGCGACAAATCTAGAAATCAAGTATTCGATATTTATCCCGTTTCAAAAGCTGTTAACCGAATTTCTAACAACTCTCCGGACCTCTTAAAAGCCTACATTAAAGAAGATAATTTAACTCTATTTTAACCGAGTTAAGCTTATTATTATTGAGTGATTGAAGAAGTTTGCATTTAATATAGGTATTTTTAATTGTGTTTGATTGATAATTTATAGCAAAGATGATATCATCTGAATAGCTATAAAAGCTAGCAAGAATATTCTGGTCAACATCTTCAAGTATTTCTTCATTTCGATAATTATCAAGGAATGTACAACTTAGATTAAATCTTCCGATAAATGTATCACTCCTATAATTGATAACATACTTATGGGCAAATCCAACTTCTTTTTTATTGTTTACAAGATAGGATAAATCAATTTTAGTTTTTTTGAAAGACATTATTTCTGTGCTTATCCTATGAGTAATTTTCTTATTCTTGTGAGCTTGATAATCTTGGTATATTTCTTGAGTTAGTCTATATTTAAGCAAAGACTTATTAGTTAATTCAATATAACTTCTATTTGACCATTGATTAATCTTATGATTTGATTTAAGTTGTGAAAATAGACTACATGAAGTAGAATAGATAGGAAAGATAAAATTTATAGAAGTAATTTCTGTATTAGCATTATATTTGTTCGTTAAACCTGAGCTTAACCAGGAAAGAGATTTACTTGGAATCTTTTTATAAGAACAAGTAAAATTATATTCTTCATCATCTATCTTAGCCTCAATATTATGACACATTTTCCTAAACTGGTAATTATTCTCATACTGAAGATTAAAACTAGAATATTTATAATGATAATAAGTAGATATTAATGAAGTCGTTTTTCTATTAGAAAATTGCTGTAACTCCACCTCATTAGCGAAATAAGAGTACATAAGTCCTAGCTTAAAATTAGATAAAGTATAATAAGCCAATATACCATATTGCTCAAAATTGTTCTTATCATTCTTTTCATAAACTAGGAAATTCTCATTTTCATGATTAGACTCAAAGTTTAATTTACTATTAGAATAAAAGACCATAGAGGATAAATTGTCACCTAAATATTCAAGTAAAGCTCCAGATAAATCAAATTGCGAGTTAGAAGATACTTTTTGCTTAAAGTTTACATTCAAGTCTTTCTTGTAAATATTACCTAAAGCAAAGCTTGGCATAAAACTACCAAAGGCAAATCTTATTTTATTATTCTTATAGCTTGTGAAAAGTCTGGCATTTTGTTTGGCTCGATTGTGAAATCTTAAATCAAAATTACTTGTTCTATATTGAAGAAAAATTTTATCATCATAGTTTACTTTCAAATCGGTTGTAAAATTTATGAATATGTCTTTTTCATTCCATTCTTGATAAGAGCTTTCTAATTCTGTGTTTTTCATTTCATCAATAAACTCATCAGGATTATAGTATTCATAGATCAGACTATTACAATACAAGATACTTGAACACAAAAAGAGCTTAGCAAATATTAATATTTTACAAGTCATATATTAATGATATATAGTGACTTATTCCTAAATCTACATGATTCGAAATAGCATAAGCAATCATAAATCTTTTATATTCTACATCAAGTCCTGCGAATATTTGATTAGCTTCGTAGGAATAACCTGAAAGAATCGACATAGACTTTATAGGAGTATATCTTATTCCTAATTTTGAATTAATCTGCTCTTCCATTTCTTTTTCAATAGCTATAGCAAAAGATGTTATATCATTGAAACGATAGCTTACTTCACTTGTAAGTATCTTAGGAAGTTCTATTCTAGAATTGTTATCGTTTAATATGTTTGAATATGAAAAAGCAAATTTAATAGCATCATTCTTAATTAAAATCCCAACATCACTTAAGTGTCCAGAGTAATTACTTGTTTCACAAATACTCACATGCTTATGGCTTATGCCAAGAATTATCATATCCTTGAATGAATAGTTTATGCTAAGTTCATTTACAAATTCCTTAAAATTTGAGCTCAGTAAGTAATTTGTAGCGTAAGTTATATTTATAGTCTTAACATCTTTGGAAACACATAAACTTCCATTTTCAATTCCACTAAATCCAAAAGGCTGAGATATTGAACAAGCAATGCCCTGATTTGATATTGCAGGGTTATAGTAGGAAGTTAAGGGTGATTTGGAGATTAGATTAATATTAGCAAGACCTACCCTATCTGCACAATTATTAAGATAAATATGACAATTAATACTTGTTGAAATAAACAAGAAAAGAAAAAACCAAAACAATTTCATATAACCTCAAAAAGTAAGACCCTAGATTAACTAGGGTCAGAGCTAAATTTTATAATTTAAACGAGAGAAAGTTCACTCTCCTTATCAAAGATTTTTACTTTTTTCATATCAATGGTAATTTTAATATTTTCATCAATTTTTGGCATCTTTTTAGGATCAAAACGAGCTGTCAGTTTGGAGTTCTTTGTTTTTAAGAAAACTACAAACTCATTACCCATTGGCTCTACAATATCACAAAAAGCTTCAATTCTCTCTGGATTTTCAGCTAAATCATCATATTCAGAATCATAGATATCTTCAGGTCTGATTCCAATAATAACTTCTTTATTCTCATAAGAGGTAAGAATCTTATTATGCTCTTCATCAATTTTTAAAACAATATCATTATCTGTAAAATAGAAACCATTATCCTTTTTAATTATTTTACCATGCAATTGGTTTATAGCAGGAGAACCGATAAAGCCAGCAACAAAGAGGTTAACAGGATGATTGTATAAATTTAATGGACTATCAATCTGATGAATTATACCATCTTTCATAACAACAATTTTATCTGCCATAGTCATAGCTTCAACTTGGTCGTGAGTAACATAAATCATTGTAGTTTCTAAAGTTTTGTGGAGTTTACTAATCTCAGCCCTCATTTGAACCCTTAGTTTAGCATCTAGATTTGATAGAGGTTCATCAAACAAGAAAACGGCAGGTTTTCTGACTATCGCTCTTCCTAGAGCTACACGTTGCCTTTGACCACCAGATAATTGCTTAGGTTTTCTATCTAAAAGATTTTCTATGCCTAATAATTTAGCAGCTTCATTTACCTTTCGGTCAATCTCAGCTTTATCTTCTTTACGAAGTTTTAAGGCAAAAGCCATATTATCATAAATAGTCATATGAGGATATAAAGCATAGTTCTGAAAAACCATAGCAATGTCTCTATCTTTAGGAGCTACATTATTTACTACTCTCTCCCCTATTTTAATCTGTCCGTCAGTAATATCTTCTAGACCTGCAATCATTCTTAGAGTTGTTGTTTTTCCGCAACCTGAAGGACCTACTAAGACCACAAATTCTTTATCTTTTGCAATGAAATCAGCTTTTTTTACAGCATGAAATCCATTATCGTATATTTTATTGACATTATTTACAACTACTTGAGCCATAATATATTATTCTCCTGTTTGATTTTTTTCATCAGTTTTTATGAGCTTTATTACATGTTCATCTTTTCTTTGCATACCATATTCTTCTCGAGCAATCTTAATCAGATATTCATCATCATGGATTATCTTATCAATTTCGGCTTCTGTTTTCTCAATCTTAGCCATTATTTGCTCATACTGCTGTCTATTCTGTTTAGCCCTTAAACTGCTACGGTAAACTCCTAAAAAGCTACCCCTACCTACAAAACTAACTACAAAGAGAAGACATGTTATAGTGACTATGAACAAATATTTAATCTTTTTAGAGAGTGGTACTCTCCTTTTTAATCTAGCCATATTCCTCTCACTTTGTTTAGTATTTACAATTTAAAGGACTTATAATATATTAGTCAAGACTTTTTTTCTTAATTTTCAATCAATTTACTGAATAGTTATTTTGAAGATGGAATTATCTTACTTGCTATTGAAGATTTTCTAATTTCAATAGCTTTATGAGGACAAAACTCATGACAGCATAAGCACCTTATACAGATTTTATCATCAATCTTTAAGTTCCAAGTTGTATCAACTTTAATAGCATCTACCGGACAAGAATCTCTACAGATATTACATTTTTTACAAGTTTCAGTAATGAAAGGTTTATACCAAAATAGTCTTCTGAAAATTTTTGAAAAAGATTTTGGAATTGTGGTTAGCAACCTATTTCTAAGTTTAACAATACCGATATCTACATTGGGAATAACATTTTCTTGCCAAAGGTAGTTGGAGGCAATCCTGGAAGGTAGAAGTCCATCGGCTTGCATGGTAAGTTTTATTAAATCAATGTCAAATGGTTTAAATCCCATCATATAAGCAGCAACATAATCCAAAGAAGAAGCAGTTTCTGAAGCAAAGATAAAACCAAATTTTCTTGGTTTACCTCCGCTTGGTCCCTTTCCCTCCATACCAATAATACCATCAATCACAGAAAAAAGTATCTTATTTTTGAACAAGTTGTATAGACCTGTTAAGAGATGAGCAAAGTCCTGTGAATTAGGGTACTCTCTATGATAATCAGCTTTTTTTAGGCCAGGAACTAGTCCATAAAGATTTTTCACAGCACCTGTAAATTGCATCAAAGAATGTGTTTTATACTTAGCTAAATTGATAATATAATCAACATCATCAAAGATTTGAGAATATGTTAGAGAAAAAGTTGAACTCTCGACATTGACAACTTTATAGTGGTTAAAATTTACAATTTCTACATTATATTTATCTGCTATTTCTTTTAAGCCTCTTTTCATTAATACTGTATCGTAACTTATAGACCCTCCAGGAGAATCACCTATTAGAATTTGGCAATCAATAGTCTGTAAGATAACTATTACAGCTTCAAGTATTTTTGGATGAGTAGTAACTGCTTGTTGAGGAGTAAAAGCACCTAAAAGATTAGGCTTTAAAAGAATCTTCTTGTTAGTCAGTTTTGGCAAGACCTTTGTCTTATTCAAAACTGTTCTCTTAAAGAAAGCAATAATCTTATCTAAATCATAGTCTTCTAATCTTTTGATTAGTACTTTATTCTTATTCTTCATCTCTACTCTTTGGGGTATATTTTGTGATATCAAAATCTGTTAAGTTCACTCCAATAGACATAGATAACTGAGTTGTTTTCATCTCTGAAGCAATTGCTTGCATACCACTTAAATTGAAAGTTAACTCTTCCATATTTAATGTATAACCTATAGTCAGATAAGTTTGTTCATTACTTAAAATTGTTTCAGTACCATTATTAAAATTATTAGGATATTGAGGAATTATTTGTGAGTCTAAATTTGCAATGGGGAGATTTACCTGACCAGAGAAGGTTGAAGGTATGTACATAGCACCAAATCTTATAATATTATTTCTAATCTGTTGTTCAAGACCAAGTTTATATATATCTAAATCAGCATAGTCATCACTCATCTGGCTATTGAATCTTTTTTCATAATCAAAAGAGATAACACTATCATTTAGATAATAATATGATAAACCTGTTGATATAGAGGCTGGGTTAGTTACTTCCCAAGAGTAATATTCGCTATCAAAAGTAACTTCAGAACTATGATTATAAGCCAGTCCCAAGTTTAGTTTATTATTTACTTGATAAATCAATCCAGCAGAGAAGCTATAAACTGATTCAGTTAAATCAAATTTAGCTGATGAGCCATTTATAAGCATACTCTTTACTGAATGAATATTATATCTATTATCTATTCCAATACTTAATCTCTTAAACTTATAAGAATTAGCAAGTCCAAACCTATATTGATTATATTGCGGTTTTAGGTTTTGAGTCATAGCAGTACCATAATCATCAATAACATATCCATCATATTTTATGCTATTTGGAAGAGAATAATATAGACCTGTACTAAGATTCTTTATGATATTAAAGCCAAATCCTACAAAGGTAAAAGGTTTATTTGAATGATAGTTCTCCTCTTTTAAATGCCCAATCTCTCTTTGTTCAGGTTTAATCAAAAACTCAATATACATTTCGGAATGGTCAGTAGCGAAACCAGCAGGGTTAAGTAACACATTCTCAATATTTTCTATTTTTGATACTCCTGTGTTCCCTCTTCCTGAAGCTAAAGTATTTATATAGTTTCTAGAATATGAATCATAATAAGCTTGCATAAATTCAGGAGCACTATAATTGACTTCTGAGCTTAACAATACTGTAGAAATAGTTAGCAAAAATATAATTGTAATAAATGACTTTTTCATTATTTCTCCTTAACATTAACGATTATTTTTTTTAATGCTCTAACTTAATACCTGTTTAGGTATACTTGACCCAATAAATACATAATAATCTTTTATTAAATAACTTCAAATTAAAAAGTTATTTATTTAGAATAAGAACCCCTGTCGGGGTTCTTATTTTATAAATTTATCTAAATATTGTTTGATGTCTTCCTGGACCCACAGAGACTATAGATACTTTTTTACCAATCTCTTTTTCTATGAATTTAACATAACTTTTGGCGTTTTCAGGTAATTTATCAAAATCTCTAATTCCACTTATATCTTCTTCCCAACCTGGAAGTACTTTATAAATAGGCTGACATTCAGCTAATACTTGTGAGCTTACAGGAAATTCTGTTAGTTGTTCACCTTGATATTTATACCCAGTACAAACTTTAATTTCAGGAATATTCATCAAAACATCTACAAGGGTTAAAGCCACTTCGTCTACATCATTTAAATGAGCAGTATAAGAAGATGCAAAGAGATCAAACCAGCCACATCTTCTAGGTCTGCCAGTTGTTGAGCCAAACTCATTGCCTTGTTTTCTAATCTGATCTCCTCTTTCATCAAAGAGTTCTGTAGGGAAAGGTCCATCTCCAACTCTAGTATAATAGGCCTTATAAACACCAATAATTTTGTCTAATTTCCTTAGTGAAAAACCACAGCCTGTAGTAATGCCTCCAGAAATTGTATTTGAAGAGGTAACAAAAGGATAGGTACCATAAGTAATATCAAGAAGTGTACCCTGTGCTCCTTCAAAGATTATGTTTTTACCAGACTTATAATATTCATCAATCATATAAGTAATTTGCTTAATAAATGGAGAATAGAAGTTTTTCACATCATATAATTCTTCAATTAAAGTATCGATATCAGATTCAGAAATTTTTATTTTGTGATAATCATAGAGGTTGATAATTTTGCTTCTTAAGTCAGTACCATCAATAAGATCTATAAATTTAAGTCCTTTTCTAGCAATAGCATCTGAATAAGTAGGTCCAATACCTCTTTTAGTTGTGCCTATTTTACTTGTAGTATTTTCATTTAATGAATCAAGAAATTTATGAATTGCTAATGTTAGATTGGCTCTAGGGTCGATAAAGAACCTATCTTCAAATTCAATACCTTGATCTTGTAGTTTTTCAATTTCTTCTTTAAGAGACCAAGGATCGATTACAGTTCCTGCGCCAATAGCGCATCTCATTTTAGGATAAAGAATACCTGATGGAACTAAATGAAAAACATACTTTTTATCATCTATACAGATAGTATGACCTGCATTATTTCCACCCTGAAATCTAACGACTAAATCAGCATCTTTACCCATTACATCAACGATTTTGGCTTTTGCCTCATCTCCGAACATACAGCCTAATACGGCGAGTGAACTCATTTCTTCTCCTATTATTGGTTATTACATTAATTCATATTAATTTTCATAGCCTAGGCTGTCAACGAAAAAGAGAATTTTATTCATATATATTAACATCATTGTTATAGAAAGACTTTCAATTGATTTAAGTAAAAAAAAAGTGATAGCTGTTGCCAGATATCACTTATTGATTTGTAAAATTTATTAAAAAGCCATACCGGAGAATGTTAACATTATAACATTGGAAGTAGTAGTAAATGTTAGACCCATTTCATCGATTGAAGGATTATTTGCAAAATAATCAATACTAACTCTGTAATGTTTAGTGAATTCATAACCTACACCAAGAAAGTAACCTGTTCCTTCCCACGGGTCATCATCCTCTTCCATTGGTGTTGACCAAGAAGATAATCCGAATCCTCCACTTAAAAATAATGATGAATGCCAAGCCCCACTTTTTAATTCTGGAGCAAAAAAGTATGATAAACCAATTACACCAATTCCATCTGCTATTGTTACATCATCATCATTAATATTATTAATCGAAAACCAAGCAACTTTGCTAGTATAATATAGCTCTAATTGATTAGTAGGTGCATAACCAATTTTGAAATCAGTTGCAAAGGCTGTTTCGCTTTCATCATCTGATTCAATAGAGTCATAGTCATCTTCGATTTTTTGTTTAAAGTTAACTTGTGCCAATCCACCACCAAATCCTAGAAGAAAACCTTTACGATTTCCATCAAATCCAAATAAGCCTGTTAAAATGCAAGTAAAAACAAACAGTAGTAGAAGTTTTTTTGTCATAAATCATCCTTTATATTTTTTATTATGTTATAGCAAAAATTTAAAACTTACTAATAGAACTCTCTTTTCTATAAAATTACTAGATAATAAATTTACTATACATATAAGAAACTATGAATAACTATTAATTATTAATTGTCAAGACATAATTGCTTGAATATTAATTACTATAAGTATTTCTGTGTCGTAAGATTAAATTAGATAGCTGATTTTTATGATATTTCTCAAAGTTTTGATACCTATCCAAGTTCTTTAATAATGAATACTAAGTGATTTATTGAAACTAAATGAATGCAGTAGACTTATGAGCATAAGAGTATCTTATTCGTTTGCGACTACTTCAACTTTTATCCTATCAGGGTCTTCAAAATAGACTGCGTAATAATCAGAACCTCCAGCAAAAGGATGCCTGTCTTCATATAATATTCTAATATTTTTTTTCTTCAGGGCTTCTGTTAGTTCATCTACTTCACTTCTTTTATCTGCATGAAAAGCCAAGTGATTTAAACCAACTCTACATCTGTGATATTTTACATCATTATACTTTGCTTCCACTTGAACAAAAACTAAATAATAATTTCCCAATTTAAAGCTAAAACCATGATCCCATTCTTGATAAAGGGAGTAACCCATTTTTGTAAGAAACCACTCCCAAAATCTTCTACTCTCTACTAAATCAGATACATATATCTCAATATGGTGTAATAGTCCCTTTTTCATCATATTCACTCCTTTAATTTTTTTATTATATTAAATATTGTTTGATTAAGTATAACACTTATATTCTCTTAAAATAAAGTAAAGGAGAAAAGATGAATAAAGCAAATATTTATCTAAATTTTAATGGAAACTGCCAAGAAGCATTCGATTTTTATAAATCTGTCTTTAAAGGAGAATATACATATTTGGGACGTTATAAAGATGCACCGGAAGGTGGTTCTTCCTATATCAATAGTTCTGAAGATAAAGAAAAAATTTTGCATGTATCTTTACCAATAAGTGAAAACACCATACTTATGGGTTGTGATTATATTCAATCCAAAGATAAAGATTTCATTTTGGGAAACAATTTTTCTATTTCAATTTCTGCCGATTCTAAACATGAAGCAGATAGGCTTTTTAAAGAACTAGCCGAAGGTGGTCAAATCGAAATACCTTTAAAAGAAGCTTTTTGGGGAGATTACTTTGGCCAATTAACAGATAGATATGGTATTAACTGGATGCTTATGGTTGAATAAGAATAAGAATAAGGAGATTAATTTGAAGAAAGTTAGAGGTATTGGAGGAATATTTTTTAAATGTAAAGACCCTAATAAGGTCAAAGACTGGTATGCTAAGAATCTTGGTTTAAACACTGATGCCTATGGAACAAGTTTTAAATGGTGTCAATATCCTGATAAAGAAAATATAGCCTACACTCAGTGGTCTCCTTTTGAAGAAAAGACTGACTACTTTTCACCTTCAGAGAAAGATTTTATGATTAATTACCGTGTTGAAGACCTTGAAGGTTTGCTAGAAGAACTCAAGGCCAATGGAGTTAAAATTCTTGATGAAATTGCTGTCTATGATTATGGAAAGTTTGTTCATATTCTTGATATTGAAGGAAATAAGATAGAATTATGGGAACCCCTTAATCAAAATGCTGATCGTGATGACCAGGGAATTACTAGTTAAAAGTATAATATTATTAATCCCAGATGGTGCAGTAGAGCTTTAGTAATACTTCGCTAAAGCTACGTATCACAGGCGAAGAGTGCAGATTCTCTTAGCAAAATCCCCTTCTTTGAGGGGGATACAGGGGGTGATTCCTTAACTACGCATATAATATATATATTCGGAAGAATTATGTAAGTTACTTTTGCAGAAGAATATAGTAGTATTTTCAAAGATCTATTGCATTATTTGGGTTAATCCTTGATTGTTACTCTCAGTATGAATTACTGTTCTTTTATAGTGAGAGTAACAATCAAGACTATGACAGCTAAGTAGAAAGCAAAAAGCCCAACATTATGTTGGGCTTTTAAGTTTGGTGCAGAAGGCGGGACTTGAACCCGCACACCCGCAATGGGCACAAGATCCTTAGTCTTGCGTGTCTGCCAATTCCACCACTCCTGCGAAAAACTTTATTTTACAGGTGTTTCAGTTGCAGGAATTTCCTGAACATCACCTTCTGGAAGTTCCATTTCTTGTGCAGGTGAAGTCTCTTCTGTGTTGACTTGACCTGTTGATGCTGGTGCAATATTACCAACTGACTTACCAGACTTAACATTAATAGCTAAGAAGACACAAGAGATCAAGAAAAGACCACCGATAATCTGAGTCCATTTTTTTAACATTTCTGAAGCTGAACTTCCAAAAACATTAGAAGCTGCTCCTCCTAAATTACTATCTAATCCATTACCTTTAGAGGTTTGAGCCAAGATAAGTAACACCAAGACTATACTAATAAGTATATGTATTACTAAAAGAAATATTTCCATTTTTTCTCCCTTGCGATAAGTTTAATCATATAAATTTATGTTAGTTTTTTTGTCAAGAATATTTTATAATAAATTTAATAATTTCTTAATCTATTCCTATTGATTTACGCAATCTTTTGATTGTTTGAGAAGCTATATCTCTCGCTTTTTCAGCACCTTCGACTAGTATTTTATCAACATAATCTCTGTTTTCTAAAAGGTCAAAATATTTTTCTCTTGGTCCTTTCAACTGAGAGTTTACTGCCTCAAAAAGTGCTTGCTTTGCTTCTCCCCAACCCATTCCACCAGCTAAATATCTCTGCTTTAGCTGGTCTTGTTGCTCTTTACTAGCGAAAACCTTATATAGAGAAAAGACATTGCAAGTATCTGGGTCTTTTACTTCTTCTATAGTTTGTGAGTTTGTTACGATTTTCATAATAGTTTTTCTTAGTTTCTTTTCGGGCAAGAATAATGAGATTTCGTTGTTGTAGCTTTTACTCATTTTACGTCCGTCCAAACCAACTATAACTCCTGCTTCCTCGTGAGTGTAAGGTTTTGGAAGCTTTAATATTTCAGTTTTATAATTGAAGTTTAGAGATTGAGCAATATCATTAGCCATTTCTATATGCTGCAGTTGATCTTTCCCTACTGGTACTACATCAGCATCAAAGAGTAGAATATCTGCAGCCATTAAGACAGGATAAGTGAAAAGTCCAATATTAACACCATCATCAAGCGGATTGCCTTCTTCTTCATTCTTTTGTACAACTGCTTTATAGGCATGAGCTCTATTCATTAAGCCTTTTGGAGTAAAGGCCATTAAAGCAATAGCAAGTTCAAAGGTTTCAGGGACATCTGATTGACGATAGAAAAGAACTTCATTAGGGTCTAAGCCACAAGCTAACCAAGCTGAAGCTACTTCAAAAGTCATATCTCTTAATTTTTGGGGGTCTTTTATTTGATTTAAAGCATGATAATCTGCAATAAAGTAACGTGCATCAAAGTCCTTAGCCAATTCTAAGGCAGGTCTGATAGAACCTACAAAATTACCAAGGTGAGGCATTCCAGTAGGTTTAATACCTGTTAAAGAAACTTGTCTATTCATACATCCTCCGAACAATAGATTGATTAACAAATTATTATGATAAGGAAAAATAGTCCAGATTTTTATTTCTTATTTTTTTTATTCATAGATTTCATACAAATAGCCAATAGTTTGAATATCACGGATATATATTATTCATTTTTAAAATAATATACAACAAAATCTCTTGACAAAAGAAAAATCTTATGATAAAAATGTCTTGTAATTTTTGGTATAATTTGAGTTATAGAGAAATAGTATATCTATAATACTGTTAAAGTCTTATAATTTTTTATCTGGGTATTATATTAAGGTTAATCCCAGATTAATTTATTCACTTAAAATAGTTGAATAAAAAAGAACACTACAGACAGTTTCATATTAATAATAGGAGAATAATATGAAAATTAAAAACTTTTTGGTTATTTTTTTTACACTCTTTATAGTTTTACTATTAGCAGATGGAATTCAACCTTTAGGAAACGGAACAGAAAGCTCTCCATATCAAATCACATCTCTAGATAATTTATTATGGGTTAGTACAAATAATTTAAGTTGGGATAAACATTTTGTTCAGACTGCTGATATTGATGCAAGTGCTACTCAAAACTGGAATGAAGGAGCAGGCTTTATTCCTATAGGTAACAATAATACTCATTTCACAGGTAAATATGATGGAGCATTTTTTCAAATCCAAAACCTATATATCAATAGGCCTTCATTTTACATTGGTTTTATAGGTTTTTCACTCAATGCAGAAATCAAAAATTTGATTTTAACTAATGCAAATATTTCTGGAATATCATATGTCGGTGTTGTTTTAGCTTTTTCCTCTTATACAGAGATCTCAAATTGTTCAAGTTCTGGTAATGTTCACGGTAATCATATCAATACTGGTGGATTAATAGGTTATAGCGAATATAGCACTATTGACAAATGCTTTAGTAACGCTGACATCGATGGAGATGATAGAGCTGGCGGAGTAGTTGGAGCACTATACAACTCTTCTCTATTAGACTCTTATTTTCAAGGTGAAGTATCAGGAACACAAAGTATTGGCGGAATGATTGGCCATACTTATTTTTCTACAGTTGAAAGAATCTATAGCACTGGATTAGTAACTGGAGATACAAATGTAGGTGGACTAATTGGAGATGATTATAATGATGACTCATCAACAGTAACTAACTCATTTTGGAATACAGAAAATTCTAATCAAGCTATAAGTGCTGGAGGAATCGGGAAAACAACCAGCGAGATGCAGGATTATCAAATGTATCTTGTAGCTGGCTGGGACATTATAGGAGAAACTGAAAATGGAACAGATGATATATGGGGAATAAATTATTTTCAACATAATGGTTATCCCTTCTTATCTTGGGAAGATTATCAACATGATGGTATAGAAGGTAGTGGTACTTTAGAAGATCCTTATATCATAAATTCAATTTTTGATTTGAATTGGCTAAGTAGTAACTCAACGGCTTGGAGTAGTGAGTTATACTTTTCGCAAATTGCTGATATTGATGCCTCACCTTCTCAAAATTGGAATAATGGAGCTGGCTTTATTCCGATTGGAGAACAAGAAAATGGCTTTGAAGGCACCTATAATGGTAATGGGTATTCGATAAATAACCTCTTCATCAATAGACCTGAAGGTAATGCTGTTGGGTTATTTGGTATGATAGTTAATGCAACTTTAACAAATATTAATATAATAGGTGCAAATATTACCGGCTATTCCTTTGTTTCATTTCTTTCTGGGAAATCATCTGATTCAACTTTTTCTAATTGTTCTACTTCCGGTACCGTTAACGCTTTAAGTAATTTTGTTGGAGGTTTTTCAGGAATTGATTCATCATCTGACATTACATGTTGTTTCAATACAGGAAATATTGTGGGGTATGGTATAGGAACGGGAGGTATATTAGGCACATATTTGAGTTCCACCGTTTCAAACTGTTACAATATGGGTCAGGTTCAAGGTTACGATGGTGCCGGAGGATTAGTTGGATATGCCTATTATGGTTCTATAACTACAAGCTATAGTACAGGAGTTGTAACAGGTTCATTTGACACAGGAGGTTTAGTAGGTATTGTTAATATTAATACTCAAATAGAAAATTGTCTATGGGATATAGAAGCTTCTAATATCTCAATAAGTGCTGGTGGTATAGGTAAGACTTCAGATGAAATGAGAACTTACCAAACATACATTGATGAAGGCTGGGATTTTAGTCAAGAAGAAGAGAATGGTAATTCAAACTATTGGAGAATAAATTCATTAGAAAACTCTGGTTATCCTTTTCTATCTTGGGAAGGGTATTCCCATATGAGAATTTTTGGTAATGGTACTGCTGAAAATCCTTACCAAATTAATACAGTAAATGATCTTTGGTGGGTAAGCCAAATTCAATCCATCTGGGACAAGAACTTTTTACAAACTTCAGATATTGATTTTTCTGAATTAGAAAACTGGTTAACTTATGAGAATATTAGTTTCAATCCAATCGGAAATTACAATCACCCATTCACTGGGAATTTCAATGGTAACTTTTTTACCATCGATAACTTCAGCATTGATAGCAGTGAAGCATATATAGGATTTTTTGGAGCCACTCAAAATGCAGTTATAAGCAATGTTACGCTTATTAATGCTGAAATTTCAGGATCCTCTTATGTAGGTATATTAATTGGAAATTCATCTTCTTCACAAGTGGATCATTGTTGTACTTCAGGTGTATCTTATGGATTAACTTCAGTTGGAGGATTAATAGGTCACATAAGTAATTCAGACATTGAACACTGTTCTACTTCTGGAACAGTTATTGGAGATTACAGCATGGGAAATGACCAAGATAGAAATAATTACCAAGGATTTAATATTGGAGGATTTGCAGGTTATATAATAAATAACTCATCTTTAAGTTATTGTTATAGTAGCTCATCTGTTTCTGGGGGGTCTATGATTAGTGGTTTTGCTGGGAAAATAATTGATTCAAGTATTAATGATTGTTATAGCACAGGAAATGTATCAGGTTATACTTGCTTGGGAGGATTCGTTGCAAATTCTTATAATTCATCCTTTGCTAATTGCTACAGCACTGGAGAAGTTCATGACAATACACAGGAAGGACACTATAATGACGATAATCAAAGAAGTGGTGGTTTTGCTGCAGAGATTTTTTCTTCTACAATCAGTAAATGCTACAGCATAGGGCTTGTTAATGCAACTATCTGGGCTGGTGGATTCATAGGAAAATTAAATGATTCAACAGTAACATCATCATTTTGGGATATTGACAGTTCAAATCAAATTATTAGTGCTGGAGGAGTTGGTAAAACAAGCACTGAGATGAAAAACTATTATACATACTATAATGCAGGTTGGGATTTCGAAGATGAAACTATAAATGGTTCAGGCGACCATTGGGGAATCAACTTAACTCAAAATGGAGGTTACCCATTTTTATCTTTCCAAAATGATTATGATAATTTAATTGTTACTTTATCCGGCAATGGCACTGTAAGCTCTCCTTATGTAATAAACACATTGGAAGAACTTGGCTGGTTAAGTGCAACTCATACTCTGTGGGACGCCAACTTCATACAGCTAAGCAACATTGATGCAAGTGACACACAAAGCTGGAATAATGGTTTAGGATTTAATCCAATAGGTACTTCAACGATTAATTTTACTGGTTCATATAACGGATTGAATCACCAAATCCAAAATCTTCATATTGACCAGTCAAGTGCTGAAGAGGCTGCTGGGCTTTTTAGATATATAGATACAGCAACGTGTGAAAATATAGTACTGACAGATGTAAATATTAACGGTTTTTCTTTTGTGGGAAGTCTTGCTGGTCATGCAGAAAATTGTTTAATCACTAATTGTAGCAGTTCAGGTACTGTATCTGCCTCTACCTGGGCAGGTCATTTAATTGGAACATCTATTCAAAACACAATTTCTAACTGTCATAGCTCTGGAAGTGTTCAGGGTACTAGTGCCATTGGAGGTCTAATCGGACAAGATAGCAGTTCTGATATTAGCAATTGCTATAGTAGGGCAAATATCGAAGGAGAATATGTAATAGGAGGCTTATTAGGTTTGTCCAGACACGCAAACATTACAAATTGCTACAGTACAGGATTAATCTTGGGCTCAACGGTTTTTGGGGGCTTTATTGGAGATGTAAATAATACGACAATTATTTCATCTTTCTGGGATACTGAAACATCAAATCAATCTACAAGTCCTGGAGGAGTAGGTAAAACTACAGAAGAAATGCAGAATTATTCTACTTTTTATAATGCCGGATGGGATTTTATCAATGAGACTAACAATGGAATTAATGATCTTTGGGGTATTAATCCCCAAGAAAACGGTGGTTATCCCTTCTTAGCTTGGCAAGGATATCAACATATTTCAAGTGTTGATTCGCCAACTAATGTTGCGATTTCAGTCACAGGGAATCAATTAACTATCACTTGGGATGAAGTTTCTGGAGCTACTGCGTATAAGATATTTGCCTGTGAAACACCAAATGGAGAATTCATTGATATTAGTTCTGATGGAGATTTTGGAACAGCTCGTTCTTTTTCTCAGATTAAATCAAAAAAAGAAAACGGATTATCAAGATCAAAGACTAGAGATTTTTCTCGAACTTCTCAGAGTTGGACAATAACAATTACTTCTGAAATTAAATTCTTCTCTGTGAAGGCGGTTCAGTAGTAATTCTTCTTCTATAAAAAAACACTTCCTCTATATTGAGGAAGTGTTTTTAAATTTATTCTTTTATGTGATAGCCTACTTCCTCTTCAGTCCCACATTCTCAGCATCTTTAAGGTCCGCAATGAAAGACCCAAATTTAACTTCAGATTCCATTTTAACAGGAATTTTAAATTCATCATCAGTAATCCAGATGAATATTTTGCCTGAATTTTTAAAGATAGTTTCTTGAGTAAGTTGTGGTTCAATTTTAAGGCAGTCTTTTCTACCAAAAATAGTCTTTAGCTTTTCTCTTTCATGAACAACAATATTAGCATCAAAAGTCACTCCATCTCCAGATAAAGTAACTGCAACAGTATCGCCAACACTTAGTTCCTGTTGACGTACATGATAAAATGCTCCTAAAAAATCAAAGGTATCTTTAGTAATAGGAATGTTTTTAGTTGAGAATTCTTTTTTACCAAAAGACCATTTTTGGTAAATACAATTTTCATTTTCTCGATCATAATAGTGAAGTCTTCTTTGTTTATATCCACCTTCTCTAAGGTTTTTCTCATAATAAATAGCTCTTCCAGAATCTTGTTCTGAGATAGAAGTTATTTTATCACGAACCTTAAAAAAGACATCAAAGAAAGAGTAAGTTTCAGCTTTTGAAGTAACTTTTAAAGCTTCGATTGGTTGAGTATAAATCGAATCTGTATGGATTATATAACGAGCAAAAAGTTCAGCTTCAGCAGCAGAAACAATACCATATCTTATATTGTAGGTAAGTCTTTCTTGGTCTTGAATAGAGAATAAAGCAGTTACTAGGAGCAACATAATTAATATAATTATTTTAACTTTCATTTTTATTATCCTTAATTATTTTGTCATAATTATTTGAATTTAGCAAATCGTGTCAATCTTCTTTTGATTTAATCTGAAATATAACTTCTTTAGAGATGCCCTCGGAGTTGATAAGATTAAGTTCTTTTCTACCTGGATTTGTAATAATATCCATTTGATGAATATCTTCAGTCATTCCTAGATATTCATCATTTAGGAACCAATATATTGTCTTATCATCAGAAACTGCTTTTGCTTGAAAAGAGTTGACTTGTCCGTTAATATCTATAGGTAGATATATAGTTGAATTATTAATAGGATATTTAATTATCAGCTTAGATTGTGTATGCAAAAGACTACAATCTGGATTATGGGGTGGAATAGTAGCTACTTCTATGCCATTGAGTTTCAAATGATAATCAACACTAGGTGGGTAGTCTAAAACAGATATTGATTTATGCTCAATTCCTTGCCAGCATTCAGAACAAACTTGCATAGTTTCAGTTTCATTAACAATTATTTGATGGTGGTAAGGGCATTTCTCAAGTAAGATTGAGTTTTTTGGAACATCAATCCAAAGAGTATCTTTACAAGAATCAGTAGGAGAATAACCAGAAAGAGCACAAACAGCTACTTGTTTGAAGTCAGACCAAGGTTTAGCAAAGAATTCTGAGTGTGCTGGACTTAAAGCAGACCTTACTCTAAAGAGGATATCTCCTGCTATAATACGACCAGAAAGATGATGATTACCTTCTCCTGTGAAATTACCTGCCCAAACTGCAATAGTCCAATCTTCATCAAGTCCTACTGCCCAAGCATCTCTAAATCCATTACTTGTACCTGTTTTCCAGGCTAAATCATTAAATACTCCTTGATAATGATTAGGATGCTTTACCCCCCTTAAAATATCTAGAATTTGATAGCTAGCTGCTGGTGAGAGTATGCTTTTCTTAGTTTCAATGGCTTGGTTTTTTAAGACTTTTAGACTATTATATTGTCCTTTACTAGCTAAGCTTTGATACATTTGGCTCAATTGCCAGAGGTTAGTTTCCGCACCTCCCACACAGATAGATAAGCCATAAGAACTAGCTTCTCTAGTTAAAGAATTCATTCCAACACTTTTTAGGACAGAGATAGCATCATACAAACCAAGTTTCTGAGTAATCTCATAAGCAGGTATATTTAGAGACTTTTGCAGTGCTTCACTGAGTGTTACTATTCCACGATACTTTTTATCATAGTTTTTAGGTAGAAGAATGCCATAATTTTTATTAACATCTTCTAAAAGAGAATTAGGGGTCACTATTCCTTTATCTAGAGCATAAGCATAAATAAAAGGCTTGAGAATTGACCCAGATGACCTAAGAGCCATTACCCCATCATTAAATCCATTAGTAGATTGGGAAAAGTAGTTTTGCGAACCAATATAAGCTTTAACCTCATGTGTTTTAGTATTGCTAACTAAAATTGCTAGATTTTTTATTCCTATTCCCTTGAGGTAGTTTCCTTTGCTTTTCGCTATGTTTTCTAACTTAATCTGTAAATCTTTATAAATAGTAGTATGAAAAACATTAGAAGAGTTGTCTTGCAATCTATCTGATAAATGTGGAGCTATAAAGGGAAATGAAAATTGAGATTTAGGAATTTCTTCTCTGAGTGAATTTTGGTATTGACTTTTTGTAAGAAAACCTTCTTTCATCAATTTTCTTAGCAAACTATCTCTTTTAATCTTGAGTTGTTTGGAGTTAGAGCCTGGGAAAAGGTAGCCTGGATTGTTTGGTAGAACAGCAAAAAGAGCTGCCTCTGCCCATGTTAGTTCTTGTAATTCTTTCCCGAAATATTTATAAGCAGCACTTTTAATACCAACAATATTTGATCCATAAGGTGCATTGTTGAGATAAGAGAGAAGTATTTCATCTTTAGTATGAAAAAGCTCAAGTTTTAGAGATACCAATGCTTCTTTGAATTTATTTAGAAATGTTCTTTTTCCCTTTAGATGAAGTCTAGCCAACTGCATAGTTATAGTAGAGCCACCACTAACAACTTTTCCAGCTTTTAGATTTGAGATAAAGGCCCTCATAATGGATACAGGATTAATACCAGGATGATGATAAAAGTGTTTATCTTCGAAAGTCAGAATAGCAATCTTTAGTTTTTCCGCTACTGCCCCTTGATGAGCCAAATGCCATTGCTCTCTTCTATCTAGATAAACCCTCAGATATTGGTCATTATTATCTAAAACAACTTTCGAGTAGTTCCAGTCAGTATCTTTAGGAGCATCTGCTAATAAGATTAGACTTATAAAGACTAAAATTATTAGCAGAATGACAACTATTACAATTGATTTATTTGATTTTATATTCATTTATATGAAATATTTACTTCACCTGTAATGTTTTTCCTTTCAAAGTTGCTCTTATTTCTGGAAGATAGAGGTACTCAACGCTAGTAGCAGGCATAGTAAAACTTCCTTTGCTAATAGTATTTATCTTTAATACATAAGAAAAACTTGATGAATTATTAACATTACCATAAATAATAGCCCTATCATCTCTCATATCAACATATTTTGGCATTTGAGCATAAGAATTATAACTAGTAGTACTGGCATAATCTTGTTCTGCAAACTCCCAACCTGAAGGTAAAATATAAGATATAGCAAAGTCGTTATTCTTTATTTCTGGAAGGATTTGTACTTTTGCAAAGAATGTTTGACCTTGTTGCAGAGAAGTTACATCAATATAGTTACCATATAAATCAGTATAAGTAACAAATAATTCAATATTATTGGAGTAATCTTGACTATCTTGTATTTTAGCTACATAATTGTTATAAAGTGTGACCGAGATATTTTCTGCTTTATCCGAAAGAGCTTTTATCTTAAGGTCTTTTCCTTTATAATCTGTTAGGTTCAAAGAGTAAAAATCATTAACATTTATGATTTGATTTTTCCCGTCTAAAGTTACTTCCAAAGATTCATCCTTATACTTATTATAATCTTTTGGTAATGTTTTGATATAAGCGACTAGTCCCCAAAGGTTCCAACCCATATCATAAGATGACCAGTAGTTCTTATTTTGCAATTTATTTACAATTGCTAAGGCCGAGGAACGATTCTTTGTCTTAGCTTGTGAGTTCTGACCTTCATATTTAGTGTTTAAGAATAATGCAATTGCTTCTTGAATATCATTACTAGGACAAGAAAAATACGGATAGTAATCTTTCTTATCATCTACCTTGACTGTTTGAAGATTATCTTTCACTTCTTGGAAATCATAGCCAGATTCTTCATAAGCAATAGCCAACATTGTTATAGCACTGCTCAATATTTCTATTCCATTTGATTCACTATAATAGTTAAGTTTAGCAATATCAGCCTGATCTGCTAAAGCTAGAACATATAGTTGATAGGCATCTTCAAAAGTGACCAACTTACCTTCAGGTCTATTTTTCTTCAAATAGTTTAGAATTTCATTATAAACAAAATCATTAATATTATAGCCTTTATTCTTAGCAATAATGGCTGTATGCAGAGCAAGAATATTAAGAATTCTTCTATCTGGATCATCTCTCCAAAAACCCTTCCAAGGATATAAACCATTTCTATTATAATTTACTAGTTCACGGAAGTATATATTTATGAATTCATCAAGTTCGTTTTTGATGTTAACATCATCAATGAATTCACTTAAATGAAGCTGGTTGAAGGTTATTATAGTTTTCATAACTGCTCCACCGTAAGGATAATAGGATGTTCTTCTAACTAGCTGTTGAGCATCGAATTCAAAACCTTGGGTGAAAGTCATATAAACTTGATTACTAGATTCATAACCCTGACTAGGTATTTCTAGGTTAATAAGGCCATCCTTAAAATCTAAAGCAGTAGATTCAAAAGTATAAGGAGATGGTAATCTCACCCCCACTTCTGCATGTCGCTGATTCTGGGAATCTTTGCTTACTGCCTTAAAGGTGAATTCAGCTTTTCCTGTATTATCTAAGACCTTTGCCTTATAAGTTAGTAATTCACTTACCTTCCCTGCTGGGATAGTGATTTTTGAATCTGATAGTATTTCAATTAAATCATTAGTAGTTAACTCTACTGTAACTGGTAATTTAACTATTGGGTCAATAATTACATTAACAGGAATCTCAATTTCATCTTGAGGAGATAATACTCTTGGAAGAGTGGGCATCAATATAACATCATCTTTGACTATAGTGTATCCGATTTCGGAACCAAAGGCATCTTCATTGAGGGCTATAACATTTACTCTTAAAGAGCCAACATAATCCCCAACTTCAATTTCAAATTCTCCCTTACCCTTTCTATCTGTTTCTAAAATACCTAAGAAGTAGCTAACAGGTTTGAATCTTTGAACTCCTGTTTCTTGAAGTCTGTTCATCTCTCTCATGTTAGCAAGTCCTGCTTTACTCATAGAAGCAAAAGCTGCATCTTCATACATACCTCCACCAATCATGATAGTCCTAAAGATATCATGACTCTCAGCATTTACGAAGAAATTGAAGTTATCATAATCCTTAGCGTAATAGGCTTCATTTCTATAGAATAGATTCCATGGGTTAGGCATATAATAATTTGTTCTATTTACCAGTCCTTGATCTACAATTGAAACAATGTATTTTGTTTTCTTATTCACTCCAACATCAATAGAGGCTTTCAGTTTAGAATTGGAAGAAATTCTTTGAGGAATATCTAGAGATATATTTAAGCGAGTATCTTTATCTATTACCTTAATTGGAATAATACCATATAAGCGAATAGGCAAATCATTCTTTTTATTATTAATACCTTGAACAAGTCTAACTTCAGCATAGATATTAGGTAACATATTTCTTTCAGCTTCAAATTCATAGATTTCATGATTATCATCTTTAGAATCAATTATATCGTACTTGATTATCTCGTTTTGTTTAATAAGATTGATATAAATTTTACTATCTTCTGAGCTAGGTATCGATAGTTTTATCTTATCACCAATTTCATATTCAGCTTTATCCAACTTTAATTCTAAAGATGTATCTTGGCTTATCTCGCTATTATCCCCCCAATATGAGTTATAATATTTCCTATTGATTTCATAATTGTCTTGACCTTTGATTTTAGCTTCTATCATGAAAACATGAAAATCTGATGATTTAGGAGTAAAATCAATATACTTATCAGGTCCTATTGATAATGTCCCTTGCTTAACCACTACTGTAGATTCAGAACTCTTGAAAGATGCTTGGTCAATGTTATCATAATCCCACCACCAGGAACCTCTCTTAGCATAAACAACATAATCAACTTGGCAACCATCGGCTATTTTTTCTCCTTTGCTATCAACAACAACAAGAGGAACTTTAAATTCATTATTCTTAGCTTTTAGATATCTATTATTAGATAGACCAATATATTTATCTAAAGGAGAAACAGGTAAAAGGAGTTCACGCTCAATGGGTCTGCCCCCCTTCTCGGTAACCTTAGCGTTTAACTGAATAAAATAAGGATGATTAATATTTTCTTTATTAATCAGATCTAGCTGAACTTGTATTTCACCGTCCTCATTTGGCATTAAAATCATATTTTTGTCATACTTGGAATAATCTACATAGTTGTAATCATCAAGAAAACTATAGTCTGAGAATGACTCATTAGCAAAGCCATAATCTGATCTAAATGATAAACTAAGTTCACATTTAGCGTCAGTAAGAGCTTGCCCGAAAAGATAATTGTTTTCGATAAGTAGATCCATACTAGTATCATCAGCTTGATAAAACTCTTTATCTGCTTTCAAACGAGTATTAAATCTTTCAGGAACAAAAGTCTCAAGATTGAAATAGACACTTTTAATTATAGAAGCATATTCAATTTCCATTCTCCATGAGCCTGTCTTACTGCTTCCTTGTGTTAAATATTTATAGCTTGCGAAACCTTGGTCAAAGTCTTTTATCTTCTCACTTGTTAGTTTACTTCCTTGTCCATCATAGACTGTCACCAAAAGAGGCAAATCTTCTTTAATAATTTCATTATCATTATCTCTAGCCATTACAATAAGATTAACTTCCTCACCAGGCCTATAAACATCTCTATCTACGAATGCTTCGAGTTTATATTCAGTACTAGAATAATTGTTTTCAATTTTGAATTTTGAATTATCGATTTCCATTGATTGGCTAGAAAGGAATCCTAGTTTATCAGATTTTTCAGCAATAATAAAGAAATCTTTTCCTGCAAGACTAGTAGCTAAATCATCTAGCAATAGGAAGCCTTTACGATTTGTAGAACCTTCAGCTAAGAGAGTGTTGTTGTATGCCCTTAGTTCAACATTTACACGACTGATAGGTTCTTTATTCAAAACATCGATTATATTTATAGCCACAGCATTATTGAAAGCTTTAGCTGAGATAGCATAATCAGTTGATATTAATACACGAGATTCTTTCTTGTTACGATAATAATACCTGTAATTTCTAGGGAGATTCAATTCATCTTTGCTTGAAGTTGCACCAGTAAGATTCAATATATAAATCTTTTGAGGGTCATCTTCAATAACATCATCTAGGTTAAGTTTTATGTAACTTTCTTTATCAGTTTCAACCTCTGTCTTAATCTTATCACTCTTAATTAGATGTCCATACCAATTCAAGTTATCATTTCTGTAATAATTTGAACCATCACTACCACTATATTCCAAAAGATTAAGATTATGAATCATTTCAGCTACATTTTCCACCTGGACTGACCATAGTTCATAATCGAAAGCTGGATAGTTGATTACCTTGATATTTATTGAATTGTTATCATTTGAGGACAAGAAGCTTCCCTTATCTACAAACTCTATTAATCTATCTCGGTTATAAGTCTTAATCGTTTTACTAATATCAGCAGTCATTTTAGAATTATCAAATGCTCTAATACCAGATTTAATTTCGACAAAATATTCTCTTCCTAATGAGAAGTCACCTGTAATGATAACCTTATCCAAGTAATGTGAGATATCTGAATTATCTACATCTTGACCATCGATTGAGATAAAGCCAGCTAAAGATTGCTTGTGATTAAGATTTTTTGAAAAAGTCAATTCAATTCTTGCTTTACCCTGTTTATCAGTGATTGGATCAATATTATTTAGATTAAATTCTAGCATCTCTGAAATTGAGTTTGAGTAATATAATTGCTTTTCGCTACGCTGATTGAATACTTTATTTTTTGGATAAATTCTAAAGCTAGAAGACTCAGATGCTTGAAATTTATTACTTGTAATAAGCATTCTACCTGAGTTTTCATATTCTATCTTATCAATATCAATTGATTCACTTCCTAGTCTAATATTAAGACCATTTTGATAATCACTGTCCAAATATCTTCCATTATAATGCTCTAGCACAAAAGTCAAATAGTGTTTATTATCTTCAGTAGTAAAAAGATTAACATCTCTTAAATATATCCTTGGAGAATCATTATAGAAGGATAACTCAACTTGTGGCATATCATTAGAGAATAGAGCTTTTTGTTCTAATTTAAATTTATATTCTGTTTCAGCAGAAAATCTTTTTTTAGGATAAAATCTGATAATCTCATCATCAATCTTTTTAAATTCACCTTCTAATTGAGGTGTTATTATTATATGTTTAAGTAAGTCCCTTTCCGAGATATTGTTTGCTAAAGGACGATTAAAAGCTATTTCATAATAATCTTTTTCATTATTCCAAGTATTAACTTTTGTATAAACTATTGATTGAATGTCAGATGTATTGCTAGAAGAAAGGTCATCAAAGCTGTCAGCAGCTCTTTCCATAGATATCCTACTTCCGATAGATTGTATCGCTGACAGACCTTGTGTTCTTGCATCTGATGTAACAAGACTATTAAAATCATTGTCTGTTTGGTCAACTTGTTTATCTGATTTAAGTTGTTTAATCTCTTCCTTTTCTTTTTTTGTACAGGCTACAAGAAGCAAAATCATTGAAAGAACAATCAATATTCGCTTAAATTTATCCATAACTCCTCCAAGAGTGATTTTTCATAATAAATATAATATCTTTACAATATGTCAAGAACTTTAAGTTCTTTTTGTAGGATATGGAGATTATCTGTGACAAGTGCTTAATCGCAAGCTGGAATCCCGCGACCGATTAATCCCCTTTCAGCTCGTAAGAGCGTTTGAGAGGGGTGGTCGAGAAGACCTGGGAGAGAGTATTTTAACACATGTTGTTCGGGCAGGATGCCCGAGTTCCCAGTTAGAGGTGGAGAGTATTAACACTTAGTTCGGGCAGGATGCCCGAGTTCCCAGTTAGAGGGGTGGTCGAGTAGACCGGGGAAAGTATTAATGATGCGTCTTCAATATTCTTCATTATTTTTCGAAGACCCACTTTACTTGAGAGAAAGATCCAAAAATTTGCATTGATTATAGCTTGATTGTTAATCTCTCATAACTTTTCCAATGCAATAATGAGATAGTAACAATCAAGCAATAACAAATCTAAGAAATTGATTAAAAGTTGTTCTTAATTACCCTTTCAAAATTATCATTAGCAATAACGACCAATTCGCCATTAGGTAGAGCTAAGAGGGAATAACCATTCTTAAGTTCTTCTATGGAAGCAATAAATTTTAGGGTTAGTCCTGCTTGAAGTTTCTTATTAGTGGCAAAAACTCTTCCATCTTCCTCTTTATTAATGATAGTGTTATCTTTTACAATAATTGCTTGCAGATTATTGTTATACTGATAGATTTTACCGATAAACAAAATCAAAAAAAGTCCTAAAAGGAAAATATTCAGAGTAAGATAAAATCTTTTAGCAAAGATAGATATAGCAATTGTATGTGATAAAAACGTATAGATAAAAATACCTAAGGTCAAAGATAAGATTATCAGAATAAGAGCTAAGGTATTTAAATTTAGCCAATTGTATATGCTGGATAAAAGTCTATTAGTAAAGGAGCTTTCTGCCAATGTAGCTGAAATAATTTTGTTCTGAATTTCATCTAAAGCAGTTCTAGCTTTCCTATTAGAGCTATCAATTCTAAGTGCCCTTTTATAATAGAGAACAGCATAGCCCTCTTCATTTATCTTTGCATAGCAATTACCTATATTATAGAATAAGTTAGTATCATTAGATTGTTCTTCTAATTGCTTATATATCTGGATAGCATCATAATAGTTACCTTCTTGTAAAAAATTATTTGCTTGATTAAAAAGAAGATTCAATTCATTTGAGTTTAATCTATTAGGCACTAAGGCTAGTGAAATTATAAAAAAAAGCATCAGTAAACTTGATTTTAAAGTAAAATTATTAATATACATAATCTATCCTTGCATCTTCTTTATTTCATTATAAATAGCTGTGAATTTCTGATAATCATTTTGAATATTCTCAGAGCTTTTAAAGTTTGGTCTAAATTTCAATTGTTCACAATAATTTAAAAAGGATTTAATTTTATCTACTGTCACATTATTAATAGAACTTTTCTTGAGTTCATCAATAAGTTCAGCTTGAGAAAGTTGCAATGAAGATTTAGTTACTATAGAGATAAACTTCAACAAGTTATTTTGGGCATTAGTGTAGAAAGTTATATCATTATTCTTTACAAGTTCTTCTGATTCATCAACAGCAGTTCTTAATAAGGAAATTGCCTGTCGTTTTCTTACATAAGCAGAATTACTCATCTTCTTGTTTTGAATTCTGTGAACTATTAAATAAATGGTAATTCCCATAATTATTACAAATAAGAATAGCCAATAGACTAGTTTATTGATTAGTAAGAACTCAGATTTTATCCTTCCTAAATATGGCTTATTTTTGCTATAGAGGATTTCGTAGGCATCTTTAAAATCATTGGTGAGTTCAGAACTAGTATTCTTAATAGTTAAAAACAATGATTCGGTATATATAGTTTTATAATCTTTTTCAGTATCATCAAAATAATTAAAGGATACTGGTGATATTTTGAACTTTCCTGATTCATAAGGTATAATGTCATAATAAAGAACAAGTTTTCCAACACCATCTTTATCATAATCAAGACTTGCCTTAGGTTTTAGAATCTCTAAACCTTCAACTTTGGGAATTTGAGGATATAAAATTTTAGAGAAATTACCCTGACCTTTAATAGTTACAACAAGTTGATTCTGTTGATTTTCAAACATTACACTTTGATTTAATTCAGCTTGAATAGTGAAATGACCGATAGCATTAGAGAAATCTATAGCCTTACCCTTGTTGGGAAGATCATTAACTAAGACTTTCTTAGTAGGACTCTTAATTGAATTACTTGAGAGAAATCTACTCTCATTAACTGTTACTAAAGGAAGGGTTATTATTCCTGATTTTTGAGCAGAAATAGTAAATGTAGTTATTTCTATTCTATAGTAAGTCTTCCCTTTATATTTTACTTTCTCCCAAGACTCTTTATCCTGAGAAGAACTATCATAACCATAGCCATCAAAAGCTTGTAAATCATAACTAATATTATTTCTATTATCTCTAGTATAGAAGGTGTATTTGGCAAGGATATTCTGACCTACATAAATAGTATCATTAGATACTTCAACTTCGATGAAAGAATCACTACTTACCCTATTTCCCCCGAAGTCATCAAAATCAGAATCAAAGAAAGATGAAAAAGGTGAGTAAGCTCTACTTCGAGATTGGGTTTTAGGACGCAGGCTTCCAGCAACAACTTCAATAGAATGACTCTGAGTTGTATAGGATTTACCATTAACGACTACCTTTATTTGAGGAATTTTAAGTATTCCCTCTGATCTAGGATAGACAGTGTACTTATGAGATTGGGTTCTAGAGGAGGACATTCTACCATTAACAAATGAAGTTGAAAATGATGTTGAGACACTTGGTCGTAGGTAATCTGCAGGGAAATTATCAAATTTAACATCTACATCTAACTGCTGATTACTAGAAGTTTCTACTGTAATAGTGTAATTAAAAGCATCTTCAATACCAATCTTGTCAGCTGATACTGTAGAGGCAACCTTAACATCATCTGCTAGTAGGTAGCTAGGTATGAGAAACAAAGCAAGTAAAATAACAAAGATGAGTTTTTTACTTATATCTTTAAAACAAGTTTTTGCCATTACTTCCCCTATTACCAGTAGCGACCAGTAGGTCTTTGTTGTCTAATCTTTTTCTTTTCTTCATTGTCATCGTCGCGAGATTGTTCTTGCAGAAGAGCATCTAACTTCTTTTCAGCTTCTAATTTCTCTTTTTCTTCTTGAGTCAAATCATCATATTGTTCTTGCTTATCTTGTGCATCTTGTTTCTGCTGTTCTTGTTCCTGGCTAGTAGATTCATCTTGCTCTTGCTGAGAATTTCCCTCTTCACTTTTATCCTGCTGCTGATTTTGTCCCTTCTGTTGGTCAAGTTTCCTCAAGGCTATTTCGTAATTTATTCTAGTATTCTCTGATTGAGGATTCAGTTTTAAGGCTTCTATGTAATAGGCTAAAGCATCTTGATATTTCTCTTGTTGAAAGGCAGTATTTCCTAAATTATGAAAGACCTTCTCTTTTAGTTGATTATCCCCCCCACTGAGAGAAGATTTATACATCTGTTCAACCATTGTTAAAAGTGAATCGTGCTGAGTATTTTCTTCAACAAACTTGTATATTGAATTAGCATAATTATAGATAAGATCTAAATCAACATTTGTAGAATCAAGATAAGTCCCTGCCTCTTGATAATTCTGTAAAGCCCTAGTATAGTCTTTTAAGTTATAGTAGGCATTAGCTTGATTATAGTGAATTGCTTGTAGATTAGTTTTACTTGTATCAGCTTTTGCTTTTTCAAAGCCTTCTATAGCATCTTCCAAAGCAGATTGGTCTTTGTACTCTTCAAATTGTCTCAGCTTTGTTAAACCATAATTATAATTCAATATTGGATTATTAGGTGATTTTTCTAAGCCCTCTTTTAGTTGATTTTCAGCATTATATAATAAGGTATCATTCAAGGATTCTACAGCTTTATTATTCTTGGAAACAAGACCAAAAGCGAATGAATTTACACTTATAATAGTAAGAATGATTATAAATATATTTCTCATAACTAACTCTCTATATAGCGTTTTAGTTTAGTTTTTCTAACATAAGGAATAAAAGTTTCAACAAGTAAAAGAACTAAAGCAATTGATAAAGGTAACCAGAATTGTTCTTTATAGAAAAGAGGATTATTTGATGAATATCTGTTTTTGTCATATTCTTCGATAATCTTTTCTAATTCTTGTAAAGCATTAGTATCTTTATTAAGTCCAATATATTTACCTTCAGTAGCTTGAGCTATTTCAGTTAGAAGATCTTCATTAAGTCTCGAGGTCACATCAGTATTATCTTTTAATAATTGACCTTTAGGAGTTCCAACTCCGATAGAATAAAGTCTAACCCCTCTTTTTCTAAACTTTTCAACTTGCTCCATTATCTGTGATTGACCCTTCTCAAGATTCTCTCCATCACTAAAAAGAAAGACTACTGCGTTCTTTTTAGCAGCTCTTTCAATTAGCTTATTAGCTTCCATTAATGCTAAAGGGATATTTGTTCCCATGACCTTTACGTCGTCTGTATTTATCAAATTCATCATAGAATTAGCAATCTTTATATTATCTGTAAAAGAGAAAACAGTGTTTGTATCTCCAGCAAAAGTGATTAAAGCTATTCTATCACCTGATAATCTTTCCGATAATATACCAATTAATGATAAAGATCTTTGCAAACGAGAAGGTGCAATATCATTTATATCCATACTTTTTGAAATATCTAATAAATAAACTATATCTATGCCTGACCTAGCATATTCAGTTTCTTTCTTACCCCATTTCGGATTGGCTATAGCAATAATTAACATCACTAAAGCTAAAGCAAAGAGGAAGGTTCTTAAATTCCAGTAGAAGTGAATAAAACCTTGATTCCAGAAAGGAAACAGCCTTTCAGAAGAAAATTTCTTAAAATTCTTCTTTCTCTGTTTTTCAGTAATCGCCATAATAATTATTGATGCTATAACAATAAGAGGAGCAATTATAAAGACTAATATTCTCCAGTAAGTATTTCCCCAAATCATCCTAGACTCCTAGTATCAGCTAGACGTATTTCATTGATTTGTCTAATTTTATTGAACTTCATAGTATCTAATTTTCCTTAAGTAAAACTCTATTAAAAGAAGCATGAAACCAGTAATTAGCAAAATTTGATGAATAGGATAATAAGCGTTTGGTAATTCTTTGTCTTCATGAATATTCTCTGATTCCCCAATCTTATCAATTATCCTTTCTAAGGCTTCAGAAGAATTAGCTAGTTCTGCTTTTCCAGAGCCAGTTAATTGAGCTATTTTGTTTAAAGTTTCCACATCAACATCAGCACCAGTCATAAGACCTTGTCTAGAAGCATTAAAGCCTATTGGGTAGATCTTTAAATCAAAAGGCACAGCAAAAGATTCTGTTGCTTCAATGGGCTGATATAGACCAGTATTATTAACTCCATCAGTAATTAGAATAATGAACTTTGATTTAGCAGGTGAATCTTTTAGAACAGCCGAAGATAAAGCTATCCCCATACCTATAGCAGTTAGAGACTGCTTATTTCTGTCGATTTCTATACCTTTCGCTTTATCAATTACCATTGAATAATCATCAGATAAAGGAGTTAATATTTGAGCTGAATTTGAAAAAGTAATCAATGATACCTGTTGCCCTCTTAACTTATTCACAAAATTTTCTATAACAAGTTTAGCATCTCTAAGTCTATTTGAGAAAACATGAGAAATAAGTTTATTATTCCTTGTTTCCATAAGCATAGAACCACTTACATCTAAACAAATAACAATATCTGTGTCAGATCTTTCCCAAATTGCAGATACTTTATTTGCACTCCTAATTTCAGGTTCTGAAAGTGCTAATACCATTAGAAAGATTGCAATGTACCTGAATAAATCAATTAAAGAATAATTACGTTTCTTATTATTATTAGCTCTAACTAAGAGCTTTGTCCTTGAAAAAACTATTTTATTAGAGTATCTTTTCTTGAACCAGATTTGAAAGTAAATATAGAGAGGAATAATAGCAAGTAATATTAACATTAAGGGATTTTGGAATCTCATTTCTTAGCCTCCATTTCCTTTAGTTTCTTCTCTTCTTCTACCTTGATTGTTTTAAGATATTTTTCAAACCAATCATAGACCTCTTCTGGACTAAACTCTCTAATTAATTTGCCTTTAGTATATTTAATTTCATCAAGCATTACTAAGATATTAATTATTCTTTCTTGTTCTTTAATATTAATACTTTTAATAGCTGCTTTAATTTCTAAAGTAGTTCTTTCTGCAGCTGGGAACTCATAATATTTTTCTAAAAATCTTCTAATTAGTAAAGACATTTCTATAGAAAATTCGTATTCTTTCCCCCCAACTAGTAACATCCTCTTTTTAATAATATTAAGTTCTTTTAGAGCATATTCCCATGGTAAATGAAGAATGGAATCTTCAGCTATACTGTTCATATATAACTTAGCTTTTATCAGTGGATAATATTTATATATTAAATAAACGACTAAGAAAATTATTATTAAGATACTCAAATATTTTAGCAATGTATAAAACCAGCCATATTGCGATTCTAAAGTAATTGGTGCTTTAGCTCCCTGGATAGTCTTTATATCAGTTAATTGACTGGTAGAATCTGTAACTGCCATGACCAAGATATCAAAAGCTTCTGTATAAAGTGTATCGGCTCCTAATTCATCATAAGTGATTATTTGGATTTTAGGAACAGTTATTTGTCCAGGTCTGAGTGCCATTAACGACAAAGTCAAAGAATCTGTTAAAGTAGCTGACCACTTGTCTTCATCTGCCTTAATAAGATTCTCTTTTTCTTCCAATTGAGCCTTAACAAGATTAAAAGCTTTATCAAATTTTAAATCCACAGAAAAAACTTGGAGAACTTTTAAAGGTTCTGGAAGAATATTATCCTGTTGGAAAGCATGGGCAAAAGCTAAACTGAATAATAGAATCAATAGGCATATCTTCTTTTTCATATTTACCTCTTGCTTTTTCTCTTCAATCTCTTATTAAAGAACTTTTGTAATTCTCTAACATAAGATTGTTCTGTATTTAAGTTTAGCATATCTACCTGACATTCTTTCATGATATTTATCGTTTCTATTTCAAACTTGTTTGATTCAGCAATATAGTTCTTTCTAAATTTTGGATTATTGGTATTTATCACCATCTGTTGTCCAGTCTCAGGATCTATGAAATGAACAATACCCATAGCAGGTATATCACTTTCAGCTGGGTCAGTAACTTTTATAGCGATAACATCATGCTTGTTCTTTAAATGCTTAAGAGCATCCTTGTAAGCTGAATCTTGAAAGTCAGATATGATAAATACTATACTTCTCTTTTTAATAACTTTTGAGATAAATTTAATAGCTTTTGCTATATCAGTTCCTTTTTCTTTAGCTTCATAGAATAAGATTTCTCTAAGCATCTGAAGAGCTGACTTCTTACCCTTGCGTGGAGGAATATACTTCTCTATTTCATTTGAAAACATAAGTAAGCCACATAAGTCTTGATTCATTAGGGCAGAAAATGAAAGAACAGCAGTGATTTCAGCAATATATTCTGATTTTAATTGATTTCTTGTACCAAATATATTTGAAGCAGAGCAATCAACTAAAAAGAGGACATTAAGCTCACGAGTTTCTTCAAAAGTCTTAATAAATGGCTTTTGATTACGAGCAGTCACATTCCAGTCAATAAGTTTATAGTTATCTCCTGGAGTATATTCTCTTACTTCTGAGAATTCTAAACCCTGTCCTTTGAATAAAGAATGATATTCACCAGCAAAGAGCTCTTCAACTATGTTTTTTGTTGAAATCTCAATTTTCTTAATCTTCTTAATAATATCCTTAGTTTCCATACTATGGTACTTCAACCTCATCAAATATTTTGCTGATTATCATATCGCTATCATACTGCTCAGCTTCTGCTTCATAAGACAAAATTATTCTGTGTCTAAGTACATCTTTACTAATAGCTTTAATGTCATCGGGAATAACATAGTTCCTATTTTCAAGATATGCATGAGCTTTAGCTGCTTTTGCTAAACAGATAGAAGCACGGGGAGAAGCCCCAAAATCTATATAGTTTTCTAGTTCTTTTAAATTTCTGTAAAGACCAGGAGTTCTAGTAGCGAAAACAATATCTACTATGTAATCATATAATTTTTCATCCATATAGATATTCTCAACTTCCTGTCTCATCTTCATAATATCTTCAGGTTTAAAGATAGAATTTATATTAATAATAGTTGTTTTCACCATTCTTTTAAGAATCTCTTTTTCTTCGTTTTTACTAGGATATAGGACTTTTAATTTAAGCATAAATCTATCTAGTTGAGCCTCAGGTAGAGGATAAGTACCTTCTTGTTCAAGAGGGTTTTGTGTAGCCATGACTAAGAAAGGTTTAGGAAGAGAGTAGGTTTCGTCTCCCAGAGTTACTTGTTTTTCCTGCATAGCTTCAAGGAGAGCAGACTGTACTTTTGAAGGAGCACGATTAATTTCATCGGCAAGAATAAAGTTGGCGAAGAGAGGTCCCTTCTTAGCAGTAAAATCGGCTGTTTTCTGATTATAAATTAGAGTTCCTGTTATATCAGCAGGAAGTAAATCTGGGGTAAACTGAATTCTCTTAAATTCAACATCGAGAGTCTTTGCAATAGTAGAGACAGTTAGGGTCTTAGCAAGCCCTGGGACACCTTCAATTAATAAATGCCCATCAGCTAGTAAGCCTATCAATATTCTCTCTACCATATAATCTTGACCAACTATTACCTTCCTAATTTCGCTCAAAAGAGCTTTTAAATCATAAGTGTTTTCACTTTTTGGAATAAATTGATTATCCACCATAAACTAACTCCAATATATTATCTTGATTTTTAATAATTTTAAAACTATCAGTAAGTCCATTAGCTACTTCATGCATCTGGACCTTTATCTCGTTATCTTCAACAACTAGCTTAATGAATGAAGCAAGTTGATTTCTATCCTCATCAACTTTGAGATGCCCAGGGTTTATAAGAATATTTCCATTTTTTCTGCTTACTTTCGCAAGATGTGTATGTCCATAGAAAATCACTTGGTTTGAAATTTTAGAGAAATCTATATCATCAATACTATGTACTAATTTTATAGGAATACCTTGCAAGTCTAAATCAGCAATAGCACTTAAAGACCCATTAATATAACCTGGATGATAGATACCAGGAACCCGATATAAAGTTCTGCAACATTTTGAATAATCTGCCTTGATTGAATCATCATAGTAATCTCCTAAATGAATCAAAATATCAGATTTATTATTCTGTAGAACTTTCCTAAATAATCCTATATTATTATGAGTATCAGAAACAATTAAAATATTCATTATTCTCCTTATAAATATAATCCCACGTTGTTAAACGCGGGATTAATAATTTCGTTACATATTATATGAATAATATTATTTTTTATCTTGAAGTGCTTTTCTTAGTACTTGTCTTTTTAGTAGTTTTATCAGCACTTTTCTTTGTAGTTTTTTTCTCTTTAGCAGGACTTTCCTTCTTAGTTTTACTAGTTTCTTTTTTTACTTTATCAGTTTTACTAGTAGCTTTTTTACTTTCACTTTTCTTGCTACTAGTTGTTGTTTTCTTAGCTTTAGCTTTATCTGTTGAACTTGTAGCAGACTCGTTTTTTACTTTCTTTTCTTTCTTCGGAGATTCTTTTTTTGTAGTGTTCTCCTTCTTAGAAGAAGTTTTCTTGCTTACAGCTTTCTCACTAGGAACTTCCTTCTTAGTTTTCTTAGGAGCAGGTGTCTTAGATTTCATTTTTTCTGGAGCACTAACACCCAAGAGGTCAAGTGCTAAAGCAATAACGTTCTTTACTGCTGATATTAAGAAAAGACGTCCTTTAGTTGTTTCTAAATCATCTACATCAATAACCTTGTGCTTACTGTAATATTTATGTACTAGACTAGCAAGCTCAAAAACATAATTTGCTAATCTGTGAGGTTCTCTAGTTTCTGCCACATCAATAAGTAACTGAGGGTAATCTATCATCTTCTTCATCATAGCGATATCTTCATCATTTTGAAGATAAGATAGAGCAGTTCTTGAAGGCTTTCCAATTCTAATATTGAAATCTTTTCTAGCTTTCTTAATTATAGAATTAATTCTTGCATGAGCATATTGGATATAATAAACAGGGTTTTCATCACTCTGTTTTCGAGCTAAATCCATATCAAAGTTCAAATGAGCATTAGTTCTTCTATCGATAAAGAAGAATCTTGCAACATCCTTACCGACTTCATTGATTAGGTCATCCATGGTAATTATTTTACCAAGACGTTTTGACATTTTAATTCTTTCACCTTCATCAAATAAATTGATTTGCTGTAAGAAAACTATCTCTAATTTATCTTTATCATATTTAAGGGCTTCGATAGCAGCCATCAATCTAGGAACATAGCCATGATGGTCAGGACCAAGCACATCAATAATATAATCAAAACCTCTTTGATACTTTGTAAGATGGTAAGCTAAATCAGGTACAAAATAGGTTATAGTTCCATCAGCTTTCATTAAAACCCTATCTTTATCATCACCGAACTTTGTTGAAGAGAACCAAATGGCATCATCTTTTTCATAAGTACATTCAGCTTCAGCTAGGAAAGAAAGAACTTCTTCAACAACACCTTGTTCTCTAAGCTTTCTTTCTGAAACCCAGTTATCAAATTCAACACCTAATTTATTAAGACTTTCAACCTGCATATCATGAATTACGCCTAAAGCATATTCTTTCAAGTTCTCTATTCTATCTCTTTCAGGAAGCATTAGTAATCTACTTCCCTCAGTGGCATTTAGTTCCTGAGCCATCTTGATCAAATAGTCACCATGATAAGCTTCCATAGGAAACTCACCAATATTTTCTCCTCTAACTTCTCTTAATCTTAACTCAATAGATTCAGCTAAAATATCAACTTGATTACCTGCATCGTTAATATAGAATTCACGCTTTGCGTCATAACCTACCTTGGTAAAGATCCTATAAAGAGTATCACCAAAAGAAGCAGCTCGAGCTGAGACTATGTTTAAAGGTCCTGTGGGGTTAGCAGAAACAAATTCTAAAAGTACTCTCTTCCCATGACCATGTTCTGATGTACCATAGTCTTCTTTTTTCTTTAAAATATCATAGACAATATCTTGATATAATGAAATATCATTTGTAATATTTATAAAACCTGGGCCAGCAATTTCTACTTTAGAAAAGTGTTTGTCTTTTTCCAGCTGTTTCTTAATCATTTCAGCTAATGCTAAAGGCTTCTTTTTATTTAATTTTGATAATACCATAGCAACATTAGTTGCATAATCTCCATGTCCTGGATTATTAGGTATTTCTATATTAAATTTGTTATTATTTTCAAGATTCAATTTTTCTAATGTATTGTCAATAATCCCTCTAATAATATCTTTAATCATCTAGGTCCTCTTCCTGAACTTCTTCTTTTTCATCTTTCTGAAGTTTATCAAACAAGTTATCTAACTTATAGAATTCTCTTGTGCTAGGAGTAAGTATGTGAATAATTACATCTACAAAGTCAAGTAAAATCCAAGAAGTAGATTTCATCCCTTCTTTTCCTCTAACTTGTATCTTATTTTCCTTACATTCATCAACAATATTTTCTGCAATCGCATTGATGTGTAATTCTGAACCACCTTCAACTATTACAACATAGTCGGTATATGATGTCTTGCCTCTTAGGTCATAATACTTGATATTTTCAGCTTTACGCCCTGCTGACCATTCTATTAATTTTTCTACTAATTCTTTGCCTTGCATAATATATCTCTCTTATTTCATTATGTTTTGAAAATCTCTTCCAACAATTATCAAAAATTGATAATCTGGTAATTCTACGTCATCTATAGCATAAGTCCAGTTGCTTATACCAGTTCTCTGCATCAATATATCTAAATTATTAGGTTCTGAAGTCATATCTATTTTCTGTGAAACAATTATAACACTTTTATTATAGATATATTTTCTAGTATTAGAGGGCTCAGAGAACTTAAAAAAGGAATTTTCAAATCCAGAAAACTTTTCTTTTAGATAATTCTCATAATCCCTAGCTAGACCAGGAATACCGCAACCATTAAGAATTTTAATTGATAATTCTCTATCATCAATATCATCTTTTTTATCTTTGCTGTTCCAAGCATAATTTATTATTGCAATCATAGTTATTGTAACCACTATTATTGCTGTTGTTGCTAGGATTATTTTTTGCCTAAGTGTCAAATTATTTTACTCTTTATATTTGTCAAATTGTTCTTTTAGTTTTATGAAAGTCACGTCAAATGCTTCAGGAATGACTCTTTTCCCACCTACAACTGTCATAAAATTAACATCACCAATCCATCTTGGTACTAAATGAACATGAATATGTTCGGCTATGCCTGCTCCAGCAGCCTTACCTTCATTTATTCCAATATTAAGACCTTCACACTGATAACAATCTTTAAGAGCCTTTTCAGATAATCTGACTGTAGCAAATAAGTCCTGTAATTCATCTGCATTTAACTCAAATAGAGAAGATACATGCCTGTAAGGAACAACCATAATATGTCCGTTATTGTAAGGATAAAGGTTCTGAATTACAAAACAATGTGAAGATCTAAAAACAATCCCATTGTCTTGATCCTTATTAGCTTCCGGCTTAAGACAAAAGATACAGCCATCTTCTTTCTCACTCAAGATATAATCTATTCGCCAAGGTGAATAGAGATATTTTTCTACCATCAAATCTCCTATTTTACTCTTTGCTGAAAGTCTAGACAAGTATTATCAGCAAGATTCTCATTAACAAGAATATTATAACCTTTTAAGTTAGAATTATGGCCAATGTTACTATCAAAGATATATGAATTAGGACCGATTTTTGATGCTTCTTGAACATGAGTTTTTCCTTTGAGAATACAGTTAGCAGAAATTTCAACATCTTTTTCAAGAATAACATTCTCGCCGATAATTACCGACATTGGATTTTCTATAGTCACACCTTGATTTAACCAGTACTTTTTTATGTCATTATAGTATTCTGTTTCTAGCTGGGCTAACTGTTCTTGAGAATTAATCCCAGCAGCTTCTACAAAGTTCTCGAGAATATGACCAGCTACAATTTCATTTTCATCATTTAATATCTTCAAAGTATCAGGTAGGTAGTATTCATTTTGAGCATTATCATTGGTAATCTTCTCTAAGGCAGAGAATAACTTATCTTTTTTAAAGCAATATATACCTGTATTAATCTCTCTAATTTGTCTTTCTTGGTCATTAGCATCTTTATATTCAACTATGGAATCAATATTACCTTTACTATCTCTAATTATTCTACCATATCTTGCTGGATCATCAATAACATGAGTTAGAACTGTACAAGCTGCGTTTTGCTGGCGATGGCTTTCTAATAAACCTTGGAGAGTTTCTTGTCTTGTTAATGGAACATCACCACAAAGGATAAAGATATCACCTGTAAAATCAGCAAAAACCTCTTTAGCGATTTTAACTGCATGACCTGTACCTAACTGTTCTTTTTGTTCTGCAAAAGCTATATTCTCATATTTATCAACTAATTTTATAACTTCTTCTTTTTTATAACCAACTATAACGCATGTAAGACTAGAATCTAATTTTGAAGCAGTTTCAACTACTCTTTCAACTAATGATTTCCCTGCAAGTTCAAAGGTAACCTTTGGTTTGTTTGATTTCATTCTAGTACCTTTGCCAGCAGCAAGGACAATAGCTCCAACCTTTTTCATTTTATCTCCTGTAATCAGTTTATTATATATTTCCTTTACACTAATATTATAGCGCGGGTCTATTTTGTCTGCATAAATTTCTTTTAATGGTTCTAATACGAATAATCTATCCTGTAATAAGGGATGAGGAACTTGTAAATCCTTCTCTTTTATAATTGAATTACCATAATAGATAATATCTATATCTATTACTCTTGGTCCCCATTTTTCTTCTCTAATTCTTCCTAAAGCTCTTTCAATTTCTAGAATTTTATTTAGCAAATGTCTTGCAGAATCATCTGTTTCAATAACAAGAATTTGATTCAAGAAGTTAGCTTGATCTGTTTTCCCCCAAGCTAATGTTTCTATAACTCTACTCTCTTTTTTTAGATAAGATATTTGACCTAGCTTGTTTCTAGCTTGAGTTAAATATTCTAGTCTATCTCCTTGGTTTGAACCAAGTGAGAGAATAACTTCCATCATCTACCCCTAGTCATTTCAATCTCAGAGAAACTAAGATGTCCTTGAATTGGCACTGATGGTTTTTTTATACTAACATAGGCAGATTCAACCAAAGAAAACCTAGCTAAAAGTTTATCTAGTATTTCGTTAGCACAATTCTCAAGTAAATGAAATTTTTCAATTTCCATGATATTTCTAATTTCAGCATAAACTTGAGTATAATCAACTGTATCTTCAAGTTTATGAATCTTCTGGTCTTTAGCATCATTTGTTGAAAGTGTTATTGTAACAATGAATCTTTGCCCTAAAGTTCTTTCTTCATCTTGCACCCCATGGTAACCATAGAAGACCATATCTTTAAGAGTTATTTTCATTATGTGCATCCTCTTCATATTTAGCAGCTATCATATAACTAATCTTCTTGCCCCAAAGTTTATCTACTATTCTATTAATAATAAAAGCAACTACTAAGCCAATAAAACCAAATATAATTGAATATGTTTCTTCTACAAAGATTGAGGCTATGTAGTAAAATATAACTAAATTAACAATAGGAAATATAAATAGCAATAAGGCTGAATAGATTCTTTTTGAAGGGTCAATATAAACAATAACCTTATCTCCAACTTGAAGATCAATATCTGTATGAATTATATGTTCAACACAATTATTGTGAGTTCCACAGACTCCATGCATACCACAAGAAGAGCAACCACCCTGCACATCCATTACAACAGTTGCCAGGCCCTTCTCAAACTTTTTAACTATTCCTATTTGAGTACTATCTACTGCCATCTTCATTATCCTTATTAATTTTATCAATTATGTTACTTGTAGAAAAACCATTTTGAAAATTCAAACTCTTTACTTGACCACCCTTAGCTAGGACAATATCAGAACCTACTATTTGGTCTGCTTTCCAATCTCCCCCCTTCACCAGAACATCTGGTTCTAGTTTTTGGATAAGTTCGTAAGGTGTGTCTTGGTCGAAAATTACTAAGTAATCTACAGCCTTTAGTCCACTCAGTACATAAGCTCTTTCAAATTGGCCATTAACTGGTCTTGTAGGTCCTTTCAATCTAGAAACAGACTGGTCACTGTTAAGTCCAACAATTAAAATATCTCCACATTCTTTTGCTTCTTCCAGGTATTTTACATGACCAAAATGAATTATATCAAAACAGCCATTGGTAAAAACAATCTTTTTACCTTCTTTCTTAAATTCCTTGGTTAAGTGAGAAATTTCAGACCAGGTCTTTATTCTTTCTTGTATTTTCATTCTGATTCCTGTTCAACAGATTCTCTGATTTCTTCCCAATTAGTTGGAGATGTTCCTAGTTTTCCACATACAACACCAGCTGCATGATTAGCAATGATAGCTGATTCCAAAACTGAATCTGTAAGTGTCAGTGCCAAAGTAATTGTGGAAATGACTGTATCTCCAGCTCCAGAGACATCAAATACTTCTCTTGCATAGGTTGGAAGGGAAAATATATTCTTATCATGTTCGAATATTAACATACCCTTTTCCCCAAGAGTAACTACAAGATAACGGGCTTTAATTTCTTTAAATAACTTCCATGCAATAGCCTGTAAATCTCTATCATTATCAATCTTATGATTCATATTACTAGATAATTCAGCCAAATTTGGTTTAAAGACTGTAACGCCCTTATAAGCAAAGAAGTTATCTACTTTCGGATCAACAGTTATGATAATATTATTTGCTTTAGCAATTTCAATAACTGAAGTTATGACCCTCTCAGTTAAGAGACCCTTGTTATAGTCTTCGATAATAATTGCATCTATATCATGGACAATAGTCTTAAAATTACTAATAATTTTATCTTCAATAGCTTTAGTAATAGGGGTGGTAACTTCTTTATCAACTCTTACAATTTGCTGTTTTTTAGAAGTGATTCTAGATTTAATAGTCGTAGGTCTTGATTCATCAGTTACGACTAATGATGAATCAATGTCTTTGTCTTTAAGTAAATCTAAGAGAACCTTTTTGTTACTATCATCACCCACAATACCTATAAGATATGTTTTTGCTTTCAAAGAGGAGATATTATAAGCGACATTAGCTGCTCCACCAAGTCTGTATTCATCTTTCATACATTCCAAAATTGGTACAGGAGCTTCTGGAGAAATTCTTGAAACTCTACCAATAATATAGTGATCAATCATTATATCACCTAAGACTGCGATTTTTTTATCACTAGCATTTTGAGAAAAACTATCGAATCTTTTAATATCTATGTCCATAAAAACCTTACTTTATTGGATAGTTACCTGAGAAGCAAGCATGACAGAATTTATCTTTGCTTACAACACATTTTTTTAAATCTTCTAATTCAATATAACGTAATGAGTCAGCTCCTGCAAAATCTCTAATTTCCTCTAAACTCTTCTGATTAGCAATTAGTTCAGTTTGTGTAGGAGTATCAATACCATAGTAACAAGGGAATTTTACAGCTGGAGAACCAATTCTTAAATGAACTTCCAAAGCACCAGCTTTCTTAATCATATTAACTATTTTCTTAATAGTAGTTCCTCTTACTATAGAATCATCTATCAAAACAACTTTTTTACCAGTAAAGAAGTTAGGTAAAGTAGAGAATTTTTGTGATACAGATTCATCCCTTATTGTCTGCTCTGGTTTTATAAAAGTTCTTCCTACATAGTGATTACGAAGTAAACCCATAGAAAAGTAACATTTTTTTTCATTTGCATAACCAACCGCCATGAAGTTTGATGAATCTGGAACTGGCACAACAACATCAGGAGTAAAATCATCACCCTTAGCTAACTCTGCCCCAATCTTTTTTCTTACTTCATAAACGTTTTCATTAAAATGGAATGAGTCTGGACGAGAGAAATAGATTAACTCAAAAATACAATGCTTATCTTCTTTATAATGGCGATATTCATTAGGGTCATTTTCTATATTTTTAATATCCCTTTCGGTCACCTGAATAATTCCTGCTGGTGGAACCTCCATTCTATTTTCAACACCTAAGATATCTAAGGCACATGATTCAGAAGCTACAATCACTGTTCCATCTTGCATTTTACCCCACACCATAGGTCTTATAGCATAAGGATCTCTTATCATGTACATCTTATCTGGTGTTGCTAATACAGTTGAAAAAGCACCTTTGATTCTCTTCATCATAGCTTTAATTGCATCAATAATACTTAAACCTTCATTTTGGATTTGATAAATGATGTATTTTAGAATTAATTCACCATCATTCTGACTCTTAAAATAAACACCCTTTTTTTCTAATTCTTCTTTAACTTCATAATAATTAACTACATCACCATTAGAAGCTAAAGCATAAGTTGCACCATATAAAGATTCAACTGTATGTGGTTGTGAATTATAAGCTGTTGCTGATCCCTTGGTAGGATATCTTACATGCCCAATAGCAATTTTACCCTTTAAAGTTTCTAAGATTTCTGGTGTAAAAACTTGTTTTACTAAACCCATTTTCTTTCTAAGAGTAAATACCTTACCATCAGATACTGCCATACCACAGCTTTCTTGCCCTCTATGCTGTTCAGCAAACATTCCTAAGGCTGCTAAATCAGCCGCTTTTTCATGATTAAATACTCCAATTATTCCACACATGCAAAAACTCCTACCCGATTTATTTTATTTTTTTTTAAATTCTAACTTGTTTTCATTTCCCTTTAGCAATCTACCTATATTCTGCTTATGTTTTACTATGATAAAAGTTGCAACAAAGAATGTTAGAATCAAGATTGCCACTTCTTCAAAATTATGCAAGTAACAAATTATTAATTGACTTATAAGTAAAGAAGTAGCTGCAAAAATTGACCCTAAGGATACATATCTTGTAATACTTACTGTTATGATAAAAACTACTAAAGCTATTAAGAAGGCCCAAGGGGATAACATACCATAAACACCGGCTGCTGTTGCTACTCCTTTTCCACCTTTAAACTTTAAGTAGATTGAAAAAACATGACCAATTATGGCAGTTACACCAAAAGTAATATCATAAATTTGAGAACTTTCTATGCCAAAAGATTGAATTAGCCAGCGACCAGCTAGGATAGCTATTACACCCTTGAAAGCATCTAAAAGCATAACACTAACTCCAATTTTAGTGCCTAATACTCTTAAAGCATTTGTTGCTCCAGCATTTCCACTTCCGTGTTTTCTAATATCAATACCCTTAATCTTACCTGCAATTACACTAGTAGGAATTCCTCCAATTAGATAAGCAATAAAATAGGCAATACTAATAAATAATATCTGCTTCATCTACATCTTTTCCTTTGAAGACCATTTTGATTGTAGCACCTTCAAACTTAAATACCTTTCTAATTTGATTATGTAAGAATCGCTTGTAATCCTCTGATATTTTGCGAGGACTATTACAGAAGAAAATAAAAGTTGGTGGGTCTGTATCTGGTTGAGTAATATAGTAAATCTTCAAAAGAGCTCCAGTTTTATGACTTGGTGGCCTTCTTTCAATAACTTTCTTAACAAAATCATTTAGTTGAGATGTTGCTACCCTTCTTTCACTCTCTTCCTTAACTTTTAAAATAAGCTCAAGTATTTTGTTCACCCTTTGACCAGTTAGAGCTGATACAAAGAGAACAGGTGCATATTTAATAAATTGCAAATCTTCTAAAACTTTTGTAGTAAATTCTTTATGAGTGTGATTATCTTTCTCTGGTAAATCCCATTTATTAACAACAATAATCACATTTTTATAGTGTCTTTTTATATAAGATGCTATCTTCTTTTCTTGGGTTGAAATTTCTTCATCAGCTGAAACTATTAAGAGAACAATATCTGCCCTATCAATAGTATCAATGGTTCTCATAGCTGAGAAATACTCAACCCCATACTTAACTCTAGTCTTTTTCCTCAATCCAGCAGTATCAATAATGGTAATTTCTTCCCCATGATACTTAAGCTTAGAGTCAATTGCATCCCTTGTAGTTCCAGGAATATCTGTTACTATGACAGTATCTTGTCCGATTAATCTATTTGTGATTGATGATTTACCGACATTTGGCTTACCAACAATAGCAACTTTAATACTAGTATCCACTAATTCTTCAAAATCATCAACATCTCTGGCTGGAATTCTACTTAAAAGTTCATCCATAAAATTACCAGAGTTCCTACCAGAATTAGCTGCTATTGGAAATGGTTCTCCAAATCCAAGTTTCATAAACTCATACATTTCCATTTCAATCTTTTCATTATCAACTTTGTTAACCACAAGCATGGTCTTTTCATGCATTGGTTGCAATAATTTAGCAATTCTCTGATCAAAATCAGTAACACCTGTCATTCCATCAACTAAGAATAAAATATAATCAGCCTCTTGGATTGCTATTTCTGCTTGAAGACGTATATGGTCATCCATTTTATCCTGAGAATTGAAAACAAGTCCACCTGTATCAACAATGCGAAACTTCTTTCCATCCCATTCTACATCTGCATATTTTCTATCTCGAGTAATTCCTTCCTCAAAATCTATAATTGCTCTTCTTTGCTTACATAATCTATTAAATAAGGTAGATTTCCCCACATTGGGCCTACCCACTATTGCTACTAGTACATCTCTCATTTTTTCAACCTTTAACCCTAACAATGCAGGAGACCTTTATATTAGCACTATTGGGTTTTAAAAATACTTTGATAGGTCAATTCTGTGTGAATATTGAAATTGTCAAATGATATTTACTTTTTAGCTATTTACCCATGTTTATCGTAGAAATATGGAGGGATGGTACTATTATGATAACTGGGAACTCGGGCATCCTACCCGAATTACTACGTTTTAAACAGCATCCTTGCTTGCACAAGAATCTGAGACCAGGGATGGGTATGGAGTGGAAGCATCCTTGCTTGCACAAGAATCTGAGACCAGGGATGGGTATGGAGTGGAAGCATCCTTGCTTGCACAAGAATCTGAGACCAAGGATGGGTATGGAGTGGAAGCATCCTTGCTTGCACAAGAATCTGAGACCAGGGATGGGTATGGAGTGGAAGCATCCTTGCTTGCACAAGAATCTGAGACCAAGGATGGGTATGGAGTGGAAGCATCCCTGCTTGCACAAGAATCTGAGACCAAGGATGGTCTCAGTCCATAAAACATCTTTGCTTTAACCCAGATAATATAGTAGAACTTTATTGAAGAGTGCAGATTATTCTAGCAAAATAGCTTACAAAATTTTGACGCATATAATATATATATTCGGAGGAATTATGGAAGTTACTTTTGCAGAATAATATAGTGCTATTCACAAAGGTCTACTATATTATCTGGGTTTAATCTAAGATTACCTTCTAAGAAGGTTAAGCAATAGTTATCTACTTCACCACCTTATCCATCAAATCCTGATAATTAGAAATCACATCATACTTAAGATTAGCAGTATTAAGTGCTTTAAAATGTTCTTTAGCATACTTAATCTTCAGTTCTTCCATTTTCTTAAGTTGCAAAGTTTTCATCGAGCCTTTAGTCTCAGCGATAAAGTAGATATATTTAAATTTATCAGTATCAAATACAATTGCCCAGTCTGGATTATAATTACCTATAGGAGTTGGAATAGAGAAACCACGGGGTAACTTAGCATAGATGGAGACTTCCCCTGCTTCCAGTTCTTGAGCAAATTTTCTTTCTGTTTGAGAATCTGTTTTTACATAATCATAGATATGTTTTTTAACTTTTAGGACATTCTCTTCTAGTGACCCTTGGAAATTATTGATAGTAAAGATATTATCTTCATGAACTTGGTCAATTTTGGAGTAAGTAATGTTATTAATAAGAGTTGTTGATTTCTCTTCGTTAATGATGTCACTTATTTTTCGAATAAAGTCTTCAGGATTTACCCTAAATTGATAAAACTTATCTTGGCGCATCCCTTTGAGAATCTTAGCAATAGTCTTACGGGTAAGATTAGTCTCCATGAGAATTTCATTAAGTAGGTCATACTTTAGTGAACCTAAGAGAGAACTTGCTTTATCAATCTTAGTTTTTTTATCCTTGTTAAGAGATGTTCCACTTCTTAAAGAGTCAGTATCTAACTTATCAGTTTGCGAGCCTTGAGTAACCTTAATAGTTACCAGTTTAACTTCCAATTCATTATCAATCCTTTGAATACACTTCTCTATCAACTCTTGACTGTTAAAATCAACTTCATAAACAGTCTTAATTTTTAGCTTATTCCATAAGTCTTTAAACTCTTTCTTGGCAAAGTTTTCATTAGGTTGCAAGATAGCTTCTTTGATATTGTTTTTCCTTTCATCTCCAGTAGCAGAATAATTTTTAGTTTGATAAATCTTTTGAAGCAACTCTGCTACTTGAACTTTGAAAGGTTGAATTTCTCCAGTAACTTCAAATTTATCCTCTTCAATATCTTTGATTAAGTCTTCAGTAATGAAGTATTTATCATCAACATATCCATTCATCTTAAGGTTGAAAATGAAATCCATGGCAGTATCATTATCAAACTCAAATTTTTGTCCCTTTTCATTGGTAATAATCCTATTTAACAATATTGAAGTTGATAACTTAATAGGTCTATCGGAAAGAGAATTTACTATCTCATTTTGCAGTTCTTTAGCAAAGGAATCATAGGATTCACTGGCAACTACAGTAAGAGTATTGATATTAAAGAAATCACTTTCTAAGACTGCCGCATCCATTCTTTCACCTTGAGAATTAACACAGATTCTAAGTCCTCGTCCTATCTCTTGTCTTTTACTAATAGTAGATTGACTATGTTTTAGGGTACAGATTTGAAAGATATTAGGATTATCCCAACCTTCACGTAAAGCAGAGTGAGAAAAGATAAAACGAGTTGGTTCTTGCAAGCTAAGCAATCTCTCCTTATCTTTCATAATCAAATCATAAGCAGAAACATCATCAGAACCTTCTTGACCTCTCTTTTCTTTTGAATTAATCAGTTTGCCTTTTTTATCAATGGAAAAATAACCATTATGAACTTGCCCAGCTGAGAATTTATCTAAATATTTATTATACTCAGGGGTAAAAGCATCTATTTCGCTTATAGCCTGTTGATACTCCTCTTCAAAGATTTTAGCATATTCGCCTTTAAGTTCGTCAGGACCATTATAATGACGATATTTACTAACTTCATCTATGAAGAAGAGAGAAAGGACTTTTATCCCTTTAGTGAACATAATCTTTTCTTTTTCTAGGTGAGATTTGATAGTTTCTCTAATCTGAATCCTGCGAAGGTGTTCTTCAGATACATCCCCAAAAGTCTGACCAACATATATTTCGATACCATTTAGAAAGCTTAGACTATTCTTCAAGGCATTAATCTCTTTCACTACATAACCATCATACTGGGTTAGGTTATTAGACTTATCAAGCAGTCTATCTCCCTCCTCCACTTTAACTATTTTCTTGGTTATTCTCGAAGCTTGTTTTACTTCTATCTCCAACCAAGCAAAAGGATTTGTAGTTTTACTAACCTGAATTCTATCTAAGAAGAGATAAGAGTTAGTTCCCTTATTTTCCAAGACTTCTATACCTATAACATTTATTTTTTTAACTAACTTCTGGTTAAAAGCATCTATAGCATCCAATCTATAAATCTTGTTAAACTCTTTACCAGCTCTATGAGTTGCAGAATAACGTAATATAAAGAGTTGGTTAAAAACTCTTTCTTTAAAAATCTTTTCTGCCTTATCTCCAAAGCGTTGTGGTTCATCTATGATGATTATTGGACGAGCTCTTTTAATAATATCTATGGGTTTTTCTGATTGTAAGGAATCAAGTTTCTGATAGATTTTTCGAGACTCTTTACTTGTAGTAGCAAAGGCTTGATAGTTCATAATCATCACTTCTATATTACTAGTTTCAGCAAAGGACTTTATATTAGTTAAATTAGATTTATTTTGGGTATTATAAATATTGTATCTTATTCTCTTACCATAGACTTCTTGGAAATGGTCTTCAGTTATCTGAAAAGACTTATAGACACCTTCCCGAATAGCAATAGAAGGCACCATAATGATGAATTTACTCCAACCATATTTCTTATTAAGTTCATACATAGTCTTAATATAGACATAAGTCTTACCTGTGCCTGTTTCCATTTCAATAGAGAACTCTCTTCCCTGTAAAGAAGGATTTACCCGTAAGCCCTGTTCTTTTTGCAGCTCCTGAACATTCTTGAGTATATCAGTATCACTCAGTTCCAGTTTTTTATTAGAAAAAATCTCTCTGGCAAAGAGATTACTCCTATCTACTGTTTCTATCCTAAAACCTTTCTCCTGTCCCTGAAAACATCTTACTACTGCTTGAGCAGCATCTGCTTGATACTGAGTTTGCTTAAATTTTAATTTCATAATTTGCTCGTTTTTCTTCTAATTCATTAATTTCTTTTTTAATTTCACTGATTAATTGCTCTTCACTGGGTAAATAAAGTTTATAAGAACTTGCCAGAATAGTGTTATTGTTCTCAGGCAAAGCAAAAGAAACCATAGTATCGTTCTTATCAGCACATAACAAAACCCCTATTGTTGGATTCTCTTCAGGTAATTTTTCTATTCTATCATAATAATTAACATACATCTGTAATTGCCCTAAATCTTGATGAGTTAATTTATGATTTTTAATTTCAAATAAAACAAAACACTTTAATAAACGATTATAAAAGACTAAATCAATAAAAAAGTTATCATCTTCTAAATGTATTCTTTTTTGTCTGGCTACAAAGGAAAAGCCATTACCTAATTCTAAGAGAAATTCTTGTAAATGACTTATTATTGCTGTCTCAAACTCAACTTCATAATAATGAGCTTTCTTTTCCAAACCTAAAAACTCTAAAAACATAGGGTCTTTTATTATTTCTCTGGCAGTCTCTGGATGTTTAATATTTCGAGCTACAGCTAAAACAGACTCTTTATCATTACTCATTAACAATCTTTCATATAAGTGGCTATTAACCTGTCTTTCCAACTGTCTTGATGACCAATTATTTTTTACTGCTTCTGCTATATAGAAATCTCTCTTATCATTATTGTCAATCGCTAACAATAGTCTATATTGCGTCCAGTTCAATTGCGAATGCAGTGCATTCGTAATTGGGAATTCTCTATAGAATTGTCTGGCAATTTCTAAAATCCGAACTGAGAAACCACTTCCAAACTCAGGAGTTATAGAGTCAGAGATGGTTTTAAGCAAGTAGGAACCATAATCAGCTCTCTCATTATTATTCTGTAACTCAGTAACAATTATCCTACCAATATTATGATACATCAAGACTCTGGCAAAGTTCACTGACCTAATTGCCTCATTTCTCGATGAGTTGATAACACTTTTAATTTCTGTAACTAATTTATTAATCATTTTAAAATACCTTTGCTAACGATCCATATTTCGACCATTACAATTTCGAATACATGTGTTCGAAATTCATTTTATATTCATAAATAAGGCGGAGAGAATCTCCACCGTCCGACAGAAGAAGTCTTCATTCATTTCTTAAAACTCTGTGAAACTCCTAAATCTCATCGCGTAAGCGATACAAAAAACGCTCATCCTCTCTCCCTCACTCCCTCTCTTTGTCTTAAACTACCTCTGTGTTAAGGATTCTTCTTTCTTAATTAGTGTTAATTCGTCTTAATTCGTGATAATTCGTGTGAAAGTCTTTTCTTCTTATTATAGATCATCTTACAGTACCTTAATAGCTGTATCAGGTGATAATCTCTTAAATCTCGACTCTAAATTTATCCTATCCTTATCATCCTTAAAACTTGAGTCCTTAAAGACAACTTTGAGAGGCTTTACCTTTGCTATTTCATCTACTATCTCAAAGTCCAATTCATCATCAAAACAGGCAACCAAAGAATTATGTAAAACAAAATAAACATCGTTCTTCTTAATTCTCTGCTTTTCTATTGGTAAATTTAACTCCAAACCTAAATCTAAAATCACCTGAGTTAATAAGTCTTCCGGACTCCTATCTTCTTTAGTATTAGAAACTAAGTTCTCTACTGTCATCTGCTCATAATCATTAGGATGATAAAAGACATCTTTCATATTAGAAGAATCTGTCTTATAAACCCTAAACCCTATATCCAAATTATCCAGCTTATCCTGTACTTCCTTTAACTTATCATCTTCAAAGATTTTCTCAGCTAACTTATCTCGCTCAGCTCTTAAGTCATCCATAATCTGCTTACCGGCTCGACGAATCCGCTCTTTGCCAATATCAGATATAGTTTTATAACCTGCCTTATAAGCTTCAGACTTTTCATCTGTCTTTTCAGGAAGCTGAACCATGATGAATTTACGGTTTCCTCCATCTTCAGCATTTAACTGCATTACGGCATGGGCTGTGGTGGCTGAACCGGAGAAGAAGTCGAGGATTATTGATCTTTTATCTCGTATTGAAGCTATTAGTTTCTTTAGCAGTTTTGAAGGTTTAGGATAATCCATGATCCCTTTAGATTCAAGGATTAGTCGGATTTCTTCCTCTCCATCTTCGTTAGACCCCCAGCCATCTTCAAATAAATTGTTAGTATTAAAATACTTATATTTCAATTTAGGATTTGTTCCAATTCGAGGAAGTAAATCTTTTAATGTCTTTTCTCTAGGTTCAGTCACTTTTCTTCTTAAATATAAATCTTGTGTAATATAAATTTCCTGATTTAATGAATAAGCAGTCATTCTTTCTTGGTTATAACGCCAGTTCCCCTCAATAATTAGATCTTTTGCTAGAATATTATTCTCAATAATTAAATCTGAATGAAGTTTTAAACTCATAGTTGTTACTGAAATTTCTGAACCTTTTTCTAATTTATAATTTGGATACTTATATTTACTAATGATTCCTTTAGGGATTGTTCTCAGTTCTCTTTTGTTGGAAGCATTTATACAAGGATAAGTTTCTACATCACTATTAATTTCTCCAATTAATCCATTAAAGCTTGAGCAATTTTTTGAATACACAAGAATATCTTCTTTTACATTCGTAATTGAATTTGAAAGAAATGTACCTTTTTTCTTTTTTTCCCAAATAAGGTCAGTAACAAAATTCTCCTCCCCAAAGACCTCATCACAAATCTTTCTTAAATTATGGACTTCATTATCATCAATAGAAATAAAGATAACTCCGTCTTCTCTAAGCAAATCACGAGCAACAATAAGTCTTTCATACATCATAGACAGCCAGTCTGAGTGAAACCTGCCATTAGTATCAGTATTGCGAAAGAGTTTACCTCCTTCTTCATCATAAAGCCCTATTTCCTCTTCATAATCTTCTTTAGCTACTTTGAAATTATCTGTATAGACAAAGTCTTTGCCTGTATTGTAAGGAGGGTCTATATAAATCATCTTAACCTTGTTGAGGTAGCTTTCTTGGAGGATTTTCAGAACTTGGAAGTTATCCCCTTCTAAGTAGAGATTTTCAGTTGTATCAAAATTCACACTCTCTTCTCGGCAGGGTCTTAAGGTTTTATTTATGGGGCTATTAGCTTTTAGCAGGGAAGCTTTTTTCCCAGGCCAGTCAAGTCTGTAGCGTTCAGCATCATCTTCTACTAAGACAGATGATAGGCTTTGCTTTAGGAGGTCAAAGTCTATTGCTTTGGTGATATTACCTTCTTGGTCTTTACTTTCCGTAATTACGTTGGGAAAGAGTTTGGCTATCTTGTCTAAATTTTCATCTATTTTATCTGGGCTTTGCATTTTAAGTTTTTCCATAATTTATCCTTTTATGTTTATAAATTATATACAATAATTGTATATTTTTCTATAATTTGAGTCAAGAACTTTTTTTATAATAGAAGCATTTCTTTCAAGATTATATACTGCTGAGCTTTGCGGATGTGGTCATCCGCATTCCCAGTTATTACCTGTTAAGGAGTAGAAGCAGGGATGGGTATGGGTATGGGTATGGGGATGGGTATGGGTATGGGTATGGGGATGGGTATGGGTATGGGGATGGGTATGGGGATGGGTATGGGTATGGGTATGGAGTGGAAGCATCCCTGCATCCACATTATTCTGAGACCAAGGATGGTCTCAGTCCATGATAACCCTTGCTTGATTGTTACTGTCTCAATAAGTTTCCAATAAACAATTGAGATAGTAACAATCAAGATAATTAATAACTGCTTTAGATCCTATTCATTTAGTTGGTGTCCAGTTTATGAAAGTCAAAGTCTCTGATTAAAGATTTTTTCCTTGACACTCTAACAAGATAAATAAGCCATAATTAAGTTGTATATTTATATTAATTTCACATATTTACAATAAAATTTTATGGAGAATCTATGAAAAAGGTAGTAGTTTTAACTATTTCTCTCATTATGGTCGTATCTCTATTTTGTAACGAGAAGAGAGAATTCAGATTTATTGAAGAACTATATCAACGGGATAATCTTGATTTTGCCAAGCAAGAGATTATTAGATTTAAAGATAAATATCCCAGCAGTGAATTTATCTTAAAAGCCGACTATTATGATGCGATGATAGCATTTTTACAAAACAATATTACTAAAGCTGATAATTCTCTAAGCAAGCTCGAAGTTAATAGTGATCAAGATATAAAACCCCTTGTGATTTTGGCCTTAATTCAAACTAAATTCTTTTTGGAGGACTATGTTTCTGCGGAGAATTATGCTGATAAATTCATAGAAAATTATGCTAAGCATTCAGACATAGGTCAGGCCTATTATTGGAAGGGAAGAATTGCTTTAGAGAGGGATAACCTCACGCAAGCCCAAGCTAATCTTGATTTAGCCTATCAAACAGAAGATTCTTCAATGATGAACTATTTAGCCTTTCAAATCAAACTAAAAAGCAATAAAATTAGAGATGCTAGAAGTATATTAGATTCTACTTACACAAAGTATTCAGATGAATTTGTTAATCAAATTGTCTTAGAATGGTTTGACTACTTATATCAAAAACTAGATTATAAGACAATTATCCAAGATACTAAATATCAAATACCATCCTATTCTAGACTTCATAGTGATTACGCAATCATTATTGGTCAAGCCTACTATCAACTACAAAAATATGACCAAGCCTTGAATATTTTAAAAACCATCCAGCCTACAACTGATATTAAGCAGTTTCATATAGCCTTAGCTTATAAAGCAAAGGGTGACCTTAAACTTGCTAATACGATATTTTCTCAACTTGCCCAAAGCTCTAACATCCAAAAAATACAAGAGCTAAGTTTCTTTGAAATGATAAACTCTTCCATTGCTCCCCCAAGAGGAAACACTGAAGAAAAAGACAGGGTTATCCAGGAAAATATGAAATATTATAGTCAATTAGATAATTTCATAAAAGATAATCCACAAAGTAATTACTTAGGAAATGCTTACTATCTTAAAGGTTTTATCCTCTACTTGAACGAGAACTATGAGCAATCTCTTGAATGGTTTTTACAAGCTAATAATTCAAATATAGATAATGACACAAGAGAGAAACTTCTTTTCTTAATAGGTGATATTTACTTCACTAGCTCTCTAAAAAGCAAGGCCATTTCTTTCTTTGAATATTATCAAGAACTTTATCCTCAAGGAAGATATTATGATGAAGTACTTTATAAAATTGGTCTAACTTACTTTGATTCAGGAGTTTTCACTAAAGCTAATACCAGTTTGATAGAGCTTTCAAAAACTTATCCAACTTACAAACATATTTCAACTGTTTATTTCTACTTAGGTGAAATTAATGTAATCAATAATAATCTTACTACTGCTTTAGAATGGTTCCAAATGGCACTTCCAAATGCGACTGACCCTTCTTCTATCTGGATGAGAATAGCTGAAGTTAATTACCTCTTGAGTAACTGGCAAGAATCTTTTGATGGACTGGCTAATATACCAGCAAGTCCTCTATATAATTTCCGAGTAAACTTAATCAAAGGAAACATCTATTATAATTTAAAAGATTATGATAAGGCTATTGAATACTATCAACTTTCTTCAAACCAAGCTGTTAAAAATGATGATATTTCGCTTATCACTAGTAGATTAGGTTGGACCTACTATTTAAAAGGTGATTTTAAAATGGCTGAAAGGACTTTTAGGTCTTTATCAAACTTCTCTACAACCTCTGAAGATTATCTGATTTTAGCAGGAAACTCCGCCCTTAATGGAAAAAGATATAATGATGCTATTAACCTCTTCCAAGAGTTCTTATTAACTTATCCTATTTCAACAAAAATAAACTATGTTAAACTTAACATCGGTGATTCCTACTATAATCTTAAGCAATATAAAGATGCTTTTGACACCTATGCTGAAATTCTTCAAAATAATCCTAATAGCAAAGAGTTAAAAAACTCTCTTTTAGGTATCAAATGGACTGTTCTAAATGACAAGACTAAAGATTATCGTTCTGATTTAGCTACTTTAGCCAACAAAATCAAAAATTCAAACATTTCCCAGACTCTTAGTCAGATTACTCTTCTCTATGAAAATGATACAGAGAAATGGGATGATGTGATTAAAACAGCTCAAGCCTTATTAAAAGATTATCCACAAGATAAGCAAAATAAGGTAATTAATCAAACTCTTGCTAAAGCTTATGCTAAAAATAAGTTATACGAAAAAGCAGATTCATTATATTCCAATTTAACATCCTGGCACAAGGATGCTGATTTATATTCAGCTTGGTCAGATGCTTTCTTAGTTCGTAAAGATACCCTTAATGCACTAAAAGTTCTTGACGATGCTTTAGTTGTTTCTAAGGAAATTGACATCTGGTTTCAAAGTTTAGAATTAAAAGTTGCCAGCAATGATACTTCCTTTGTTACTTCCTACAATCAGTTTGATAAGTCTGCTGAGGGCTTAGCCAAAGATTATGGTAAATTGCTCTTTAATGAATGGAAACTTAACAATAAACAAGAAGCTGACATAAATTACATCCAAAGACAATCTGAATCATCAGATGATAAAATTGCTTCTCTAAGCTATTACCTATTAGGTCTTAACTCCTTTAAGAAGCAAGATTTTGAAAATACTGCCCTTAATATGATGAGAGTTGTTTACCTCTTTCCTGATTATTCTGAACTAAATATCAAAGCAAGTTATTACTTAATATTGAGTCAACATTATCTTGGACATAAAGATAAAGCAAGACAGAACTTTGATCTCTTCCACAATAAACTTCCTGACTGGCAAACTTCCTACCTCCGCCAAAAGCTCTTTAAGTAGGTTACTATGAAGAATATATTAATATTAGCAATAATCCTAGTATCATCTCTTAACTTTGCCCAAGATATTCTTGATGACCAAAGAGAACCTATTGTTGTCGAGACTAAGGCTGATTTGCAAAGTGAACTAGAACTTCTTCCCATCAAATACCAAAGAGATGTGAAAGTTGATTCTTTGATAAAATTCAATTATGCTTATCATGGCAGACCTCTGCAGGGTGATTTCATCCTCTTTCCCCAAAAGAAACTTACAAACTTCCTTAATATTTCTTCAGGTAATAAAGACTTATTTGAACTAACTAATTATCTTTCCTTAAAGAATTACAGGCATATTTTTGACTATCTTTACAGGAATGATAAGGGGGATAGAAAAGCATTTATCTCATCTTTTGATAACAACTATACAATTAATAACCATAAAATTTATCTGACTGCTAATTACTTGAAAAGTAAAAAAGTGACCAATACAATTGATATAGAAAACAAGACTCAAAACCTTGCTATAGCTTATGAATTTGAGAATACAAAGTCTGAACTAGTAAGAAGATTTTTAATTAAAGGTCAAATTGAGGATAGTAAAAACTTCTCTAGTAGTGACTCTTTTATTAACTTTGAAAGTCAGGCTGACATTAAGCCAATGGAAAATATTTATGCTAACCTTTCTATATTAAACAATCATAAATATGCCCATACAGCTATTGGAATATATTATGAAAACTTTGCTAGCTTTGGTCTATGGTCTGGTATTAATGAAGATAAAATCATCTTAGCTCCGATCCTTAACTTATACCTAAACAAGAATAATCTAAGTCTTAAGTTAACTAATAAACCTTACATCAAAAATGATACTTATGCTGACATCTATTCAAAACACCTATATGGCCATTATTCTAATACTATAACAGATAACTTTGTGCCAGGAAATGCTAATATCGAAGTATCTTACTTTAAATTTCTCACCTGGTCATTAGGAAACCACTACCTGTATGCTGTCGATTCTCCTATTTACAGGGGAAATCAGACAGGACAAGGAATCTACTATGACTCCTACTGGTATTGCTCTTATTATGGCAAAATATCTTATCAGAATAAGGCTTTTACCTTATCTTCCAAAGCTGAATATATTGATTATCATAATTTTGATAGTGATTACCTTCCCTTTACTCCAGAATTTAGAATAAGCAATTCTATATCCTATCAATTTACAGACTTGCTACTAGCTGTAGATTATCGCTTTGAGAAAGGACTGCACAATGACTTTAACATAGAAGTGGATAACTGTCATATCTTAGATTTACAGGCAAATTATAAATTCAATAATTGGCTTAGTATCTGGTCTGAACTTACAAATTTACTTAATCAAGACAATACTTCTTACCTTGATGATGACATTAATGATACCGAATTCAAAGCTGGAATAAAATTATTTTTCTAATTTAATTAATTGATTAACAATAATTTTATTAATTAGTGTCTTTAATTATCAAAAAAAAATATAAATTTGTCTTGACATAAAATGCACTTTTTTATGATATGAAAAAACAATGATTGATGAAGATATTCCGAAATAGCTCAGCGGTAGAGCGGATGGCTGTTAACCATTAGGTCGGGGGTTCAAATCCCTCTTTCGGAGCCATAAATTAGGCTCTCTTCGGAGAGCCAACACTTCGATCTTTTATTCCGAAATAGCTCAGCGGTAGAGCGGATGGCTGTTAACCATTAGGTCGGGGGTTCAAATCCCTCTTTCGGAGCCATATATTAGGCTCTCTTCGGAGAGCCAACACTTTGATCTTTATTCCGAAATAGCTCAGCGGTAGAGCGGATGGCTGTTAACCATTAGGTCGGGGGTTCAAATCCCTCTTTCGGAGCCATAGATTAAAAGCCTTCTTATAAGAAGGCTTTTTTTTATAGATATAATAATTAGATTTGCTTCTCTCCAAAGTAGAGTGGGTAACTCCTAATAGCTCCGCTAGGAGCGACATCTTTGTAGAGAACCATAAAAAAAAGGCAGAGTCTCCTCTGCCCTATTACATTTTCAATTAAATTATTATTTTAATGATTCATAAAGTTCTTTGACTGTATCTAGTTTACTCTTTACTTCATTATATTTCTCTTTTTCTTTTTCCACAACCTCTGGCTTAGCATTCTGAATAAACTTCTCATTAGCAAGTTTTCTTTCAATACCTGAAAGTTCTTTTTCTAATTTAGTTATTTGTTTTTCAAGTTTAGCCTGTTCTTTTTCTAAATCAACCAGACCAGATAAAGGTAGATATATTTCAATATTTCTAACAACTCCAGCAATTGCACCTGTGACTTTTTCACCATTGATATTGATATTCATCTTAGTAACTTTAGCAAGTTTTGCAAAGTAATTTTGGTATTCATTAAAAAGTCCTTCTTGCATCTGGTCTGCAACATTAACGGTTATTTCAATATCTAAAGCAGGAGAGAGATTGACTTGCTTTCTGAGGTTTCTAATAGCAGTAATAGTTTCTTGAACAAAGGCCATATTATCATTAATAGCTAAATCAATCTTATCTTCTTCAGCAATAGGGAATTTAGCGATAATTAAAGCCTTATCATCCATAGGGAAGTATTCTTTAACGCTTTGCCAAACTTCTTCAGTAATGAAAGGCATTAATGGGTGAAGAAGTCTCATTGATTCTTGTAGAACATCAAGGAGAACATATTTAGCTGTTAACTGACCGGCTTTGTCATTTTCATCATAGATTCTATCTTTTGAAAGTTCAATATACCAAGAACAGAAGTCATTCCAAATAAACTGCATAAGAGTCTGAGCAGAATCATTTTGTCTCAGATTTTCATAGTTTTCAGTAACTTCTTTAATTACTTGGTTTAGTCGAGAGTAAATCCATTTATCAGCTAACTCTAATTTTAAATCAGCTTTAGAAGGTAATCCTTCAATCTTTTCAACATTCATCATTATATATCTAAAAGCATTCCAGATTTTATTAGCAAAGTTTCTTCCTGTTTCAAGAAGAGAGTCAGAATAATAAGAATCTTGACCCTTTGGTGTGTTAAAAATCATAGAAAATCTTAAAGCATCAGCTCCAACTTCATCTATGATATTAATTGGATCAGGAGAATTACCAAGAGACTTAGACATCTTTCTACCAATTTCATCGCGGACTATACCATGTAAGAAAACAGTATTAAAAGGTATCTTTTGCTCGAATTCTAGAGTAGCCATTATCATTCTAGCTACCCAAAGATAGATGATTTCATGACCAGTTACTAAAACATCAGTAGGTAAGAAATATTCAAGTTCTTTGGTCTTTTCAGGCCATCCGAGTGTTGAGAAAGGCCATAACCAAGATGAGAACCAAGTATCTAAAACATCTTCTTCTTGTCTGATATTTTTACTCTGACACTTGCTACATTGGGTAATTTCTTCTTTAGTTACCATAATCTCACCACAATCATCACAGTAATAGGCTGGAATACGATGTCCCCACCAAATCTGACGTGATATACACCAATCTCTAACATTCTCCATCCAATGCATATAAACCTTAGTCCAGCGTTCTGGTTGGAATTTTACCTGACCATTTTTTACAACCTCAATTGCTGGTTCAGCAAGTTCTTTCATAGAAACAAACCATTGGTCTGATAAGTAAGGTTCAATAACAGTATCACAACGATAACAATGACCTACTGCATGTTCATGGTCTTGAGTTTTTATCAATAATCCGTCTGCTTCAAGCATCTTTAATAGTTTATCTCTGCACTCATATCTATCTAATCCAGCGAAATCTTGACCAGCATTTTCGTTCATTACCCCATGCTCATCAATAACTAATATTTGCTCTAAATTATGTCTTAGACCAACTTCAAAATCATTAGGGTCATGAGCAGGTGTTATTTTTACGCATCCAGAACCAAACTCTTTATCTACATAGTCATCTGCAATAAGAGGTATCTTTCTTCCTGTGTAAGGAAGAGTCAGTTCTCTACCTATAAAATCTTTATATCTTTCATCTTTAGGATTCACTGCAACAGCAACATCACCAAGCATAGTTTCAGGACGAGTAGTTGCAATTTCAATGTAACCAGAAGCATCAGCATAAGGATATTTAATATGCCATAATTTACCAGCTTCATCGTTATGTTCCACTTCATCATTTGCTAAAGCAGTTACACATCTAGGACACCAGTTTATTATTCTCTTTCCACGATAAATTAAGCCCTTGTTATAGAGATGAATAAATACATCCTTAACAGCTTCAGATAAACCTTCATCCATTGTGAAACGTTCTTTGGTCCAATCACATGAGCAACCAAGTTTCTTTAGTTGTTCGATTATTCTACCACCCTTTTCTTGCTTAAATTCCCAGATTCTTTCGATTAAGGCCTCTCTGCCAATTTCATGGCGATTCGTACCTTCCTTATGAAGATTCTTTTCAACAACATTTTGGGTAGCTATACCAGCATGGTCAGTTCCTGGTAACCAGAGTGTTGGTGTACCTGTCATTCTTTTATATCGAATTAATACATCTTGGATAGTATTGTTAAGAACATGTCCCATATGTAATATACCAGTAACATTTGGAGGTGGGATAAGAACAGTGAAAGGCTTTTTGTTTTCATCAATTTCAGGTGTAAAATACCCCTTATCAGTCCATTCTTGATACCACTTCTTTTCTATTTTATTTGGTTCATATATTTTATTAATTTCCATTTTTCCTCATTTTTATATATTTAATTATTATTTTTTCTTTCTTCTGTCTAACTCTAAATTCAAAAAATAGTTCTGTGATATAAAAGGTAGTTCTTTGATTTGATCTAGAGGGACTAAGCGAGCGTCTTCAGCATCGTCACCTGCCTTCAGCTCACCTCCTACCACTTTCATTAAGAAGCCAAATGATACAACTTTCTCATAAAATGGGTTTGGACTCATTTTATAGCCAATCAAACGTACAACTTGTCCATCAAGACCTGTTTCTTCCTTCATCTCAGCAATTGCTGCACTTTCAGGCGTTTGGTCAATTTCCATGTAACCACTAGGAAAAGCCCATTTACCTGCAGAAGGCTCAAACTTGCGTTTGATTAATACTATTTCATCTTTGTCATTTATAATTAAGCAACAAACCACTGGAATAGGATTTTTGTAAAATACCCAACCACATGCAGGACATTCAGGCCGAATCTTTCCTTCCCTGTCTGTTACTATTTCTAATTTATGTCCGCATTTTAGACAATGATTAACATCTTTATATCTATCTTCTATTAGTGACATTTTATCTCCTATTATCCCAGATTGTGCAATAGAGCTTTAGTAATACTTCGCTAAAGCTACGTATCACAGGCGAAGAGTGCATATTCTTTTAGCAAAATCCCCTTCTTTGAGGGGGACACAGGGGGTGATACCATAAACTACGCATATAATATATATATTCGGAAGAATTATGTAAGTTACTTTTGCAAAAGAATATAGTGCTATTTTCAAAGATCTATTGCATTATTTGGGATTATTTCAAGATAAGCTTTTTACATGTTAGAAAGATGTCAAGAAAATATTGGTATTAGTTGTCGGAAGTCGCTACTTCGTGAGCAACTCCCGTAATAATAAAATGGAGACCGGAGTTCCTCAGCAGTAGGCAAGGGACTTCGGGCGAATAGTAAAAACTAATCGATTTATAAAGGTATTATATAATACTTTTTGCTAAACAATAAGCTGTAGAAAAAGCAATTTGCAAATTAAAGCCTCCAGTATTTGCATGTAGGTCAATCACTTCTCCACAGAAATAGAGTTTAGGAATAATCTTAGATTCAAAAGTATTCTTATTTATTTCATTTGTAGATATGCCACCAATTGTTATGATAGCCTCCTTAAAAGACCTGGTAGAATGGAGACAAAATGTTAATTCTTTCAACCATAATCTAAGAGCTTTCCTCTGCTTGCTTGTGATTTGATTAACAGTAGTGTTGAGAGGGATTTCTAACTCTTGTGAGCAGACTTCTATCATTTTCTTTGGAAGTAATAGTTTAAGAACTGTTTCGAATTTCTTCTTTCCATGTTCATTAAAGTCTCTTAATAATCTTTCATCTAATTTATTGTGGTCTAAAGCAGGTTTCAAATCAATTTTGAGCTCAAGTTCTTTAATAGGTAAATCAGAAATCTTATTGCTTAAAGTTAAGATTATTGGCCCAGTTAAGCCAAAATGGGTAAACATCATTTCACCAAACTCTTCATGCAGTTTCTTGTTTTTATGCCAGATAGAGGCCGAAACATTCTTCAAAGAAACACCCTGCATTCTCTGGGCTAAATCCCCTTTAGTGTTAAAAGGAACTAAACCTGCTTTGAGTTCATTAATTGTATGACCAAAACTTTTAGCAAAAACTTGACCATCTCCAGTAGAACCTGTTACTGGGTAGGATGCACCACCAGTTGCGATAACTAAATTATAAGCAGAAAAGACAGTGTCTTCTTGGTCTTTGGCATAAAAAACTTCGTCCGTTTTGTAGCAAGTTATTATACTCTTATTGTATTTTATAGTAACCTTGTTGTTTAAGCAGAATTTATGAAGACAATCAACAATATCTTGGGCATTATCAGAGACAGGAAAATATCTATTTCCTCTCTCTTCTTTTAACTCTACCCCCTGAGAAGCGAAGAAATCTACTACATCTTTTACAAAATACTTACTGTAAGCTGTTTTAAGAAAGTTACTCTTGGGCAAGATATTGCTTAAATGCTCCTTCAATGGAGAGCCATTAGTGACATTACACCTTCCCTTTCCAGTAATCCTCAGCTTACTTCCTACCTTGTCTTTCTTTTCTAAAAGTAAAACATTCTTGCCAGCTTGTCCTAAATAACCTGCACATAACATACCAGAAGGTCCTGCTCCAATAACAATCACATCATAAATCATCTTTAGATTTCCTTTTACTAGCCACTATAAATAACCCAGAGTTCTTTTAAATTAAAAACCCTGGGTTTAAGTATATTTCTATTGTTAATAAATTAAGTATTAATTTACTTTTACATTTTCAACTTTTTCTATGATTCTATGAACAACTTTAGTGAATTCTTTAGCACCTGTTGTTTTACCAAAATCATAGATATATGGTCTACCACCATCTGTGGTCTTAGGAATATTAACATCAACTGGAATATTTCCTAAAATTTCAACACCAAAGTCTTCAGCTGCTTTTTTAGCACCTTCACCTTGGAAAAGAGTAATAGGTTCACCACAGTGAGGGCAAACAAAAGAAGCCATATTTTCAACTAAACCTAAGATTGGAACATTGAGTTTTTCTGAGAACTTAATAGTTTTTCTTGCATCTAAGAAAGCAACATCTTGAGGTGTTGAGACAATTACTGATCCATCAACATTACCTAGAAGTTGTACGATTGATAGTGGTTCGTCACCAGTTCCAGGAGGGCAATCAACTACTAAATAATCAATTTCTGGCCATTCTATATCTTGTAAAAATTGCTTAATAATTCCCATTTTGAGAGGTCCTCTCCAGATAAGTGGATCATCTTGATTAGGCATTAAAGTTGCAATCGTTAAAACGAACATGTTATCATGAACTTTTACAGGAGTAGGTCTTCCACTTTTTTCATCAGCTTGAAGAAGTTTTCCTTCAATACCCATCATTTTAGCTATAGAAGGTCCATGAATATCTACATCAATGACACCTACTTTTTTACCTGAAAATGCTAAACCATAAGCAATATTTACAGCTGTTGTTGATTTACCTACTCCACCTTTTCCACTAATAACAACAATACGGTGTTTTATTCTTGAGAGATTATCTTGATACTGAGTCTCTTTAATCTCTTCTTCTTTCTTTTTATTTTCCATTTTTACCTCGAAATAATTTTTCTTGCAGTAAACTTTTGAGACTGCTAATTTGTCAATAATAACTTATAACTTTTTTGTTAGTTAGAGACTAACATCAAAGCCTTTTGTTCTTTACTTTTTATAGGCAGGTGTCCATTCAAGCTTTGTTTCTTTTCTTCTTGAACCCCACATATATTTTTCAATTCTTGGTTTTAGAGATGAATCTATTTCTTTTGGAATGTTCCATACTTTTGCAGACAATACTCTATCTAAAATATTTACTGTTGCATTAAAGTAAAACTCTAGATTCTTATCATATATATCTGACATATCGTCATTTATTGTATGTATTTTAGAAGAAGCACTTCCTCCAAATCTAGCTAAATTTACAGAAGGTATCTCATATACTGAGAAAGGCATAGCATCTGAACTATAGATATCTAAGACATCGTTAAAACAGTAACCAGCTTCTTTAGAAATACCAGCCATATAACCCTTGAGGTCATTAGTGCCTATAACCATCATTCTATCAGAACCAAAATAATCACCGGCAACATCAACATTAATAACGAAAGCGCCTTTTTCTTTTACTTCGTCTAGATTATTTTCAACATAGGCTGTTGAGCCTAGAAGCCCCATCTCTTCTCCGGAACAAAAGATAACTTTTAGAAGTCTATTAGGGTTCTTTTCAGCAAAATACTGGGCTGTTTTTAGGATAACTACTGTTCCTGCCCCATTATCTGAAGAGCCATGAGAACGTGCAACTGTATCATAATGTGCAGTAAGATAAGTTATATTTTGGTCAAGCTTGGCTTTTCCGATTGTTGCAACAATATTATAAGCTTTTCTTTCAAATCTTTCCTGACTAATATTTATTTTAATCTGACAACCATTTTTTGGAATTAGCTTTACTGCATCTTCATATTTGATACTTACTGAAGGTAATAAGCCGCTTGTAACATTCTCTTGTCTATGTGAAAGATTTGAAGCCTCTTTTCTTGGACCTGAAACAGCAATAAATGCCTTTACTCCCTGTTTAAGCATAAGGTCAAAAGCATTTCTACTTACTCCATAACTCATGATAATCTTGTCTTTAAAAGCCCCATAATTATATTCTGCAACTTTGATATTGTCTAAGATTACCAATTCACCTTGGATTTCTTGTGATTCAATTAAACCAAATGGTAATGTTTCTAATTCTATATCATCAGCTATAATTTGGCTATTACCAGTTTGGAAGCCATACATAGTGAACTCTTCTTCCTGGTAACTGATATTAGATTCATCAAGATATTTTTTGATTATATTCCGAGCTTTAGCTTCTTCTGGAGAACCTGCAAGATGTTCAAAATCAAGTTCTTTTAATACATTATAACAGTTAATCACTGCAACCTTCCTTTATATTTTCATACAATTTTTAATTCTTAAGATTTACTAATTGCTTTGCTTGAAGCCACCTTGTGTCCCCCAACTAGGGGGACTTAAGGGAGCTGTAATTAATTATATATTATCCTATTTTCTTTTAAAAGTAGCTGTGAAGTGTCTCATAATAGGAGCTTCGTAGTCTAGTTCTAAACCTTTAAGCTCATTTCTTCTTTCCCAGACTTTCTTAAGTCCCCAAACAATCACTTCCATGTGGTTATTTGTATAAACTCTTCTAGGAATAGCTAAACGAAGAAGTTCTGTTTTAGGTGGTCTTTCTTCTCTAGTAATAGGATCTCTATCAGCTAAAACAGTACCAATTTCCACACCTCTTACACCAGCTTCGATATATAACTCAATACCTAAAACTTGAGCAGGGAATTGCACTTGAGGAATATGAGGTAAAAATCTAAGAGCATCTATATAAATAGCATGACCACCAAAAGGTTCCATTACAGGAATACCTTCTTCTTTAAGTCTGCGACCAAGATATTCTACCTGAGAAATTCTAGCATCTAGATAAGCATATTCTGTATTTTCTTCTAGACCTTGGGCTAAAGCAGCCATATCTCTGCCAGCCATACCACCGTAAGAAAGATAACCTTCGAACATGATGTTAAAGACTGAACACTTTTTGTAGAGTTCTTCACTTTTCATAGCTATAAAACCACCAATATTAACTATAGCATCTTTCTTTGATGACATAGTCATACCATCAGCTAATTCATACATTTCAGCAACAATTTCTTTGATTGTTTTATCAGCATAGCCTTCTTCACGCTTTTTAATAAAGTAAGCATTCTCGGCAAAACGTGCTGAATCAAAGAAAAGCGGAAGTTCATATTTATCACATAAAGCTCTTACAGCTCGTAAATTTTCTAAAGATACAGGTTGTCCTCCCCCATTGTTACAAGTAACTGTCATTATAACAAATGGGATATTATTTCTAAACTTTTTAATTGTATCTTCAAGTTTTTCTATGTTGGCATTTCCTTTAAAAGGGTGAATTAAAGTTGGATCAAATGCTTGGTCAATTGTACAGTCTATACAAGTAGCTTTTCTGAACTCAATATGACCTTTTGTTGTATCAAAGTGACTGTTTCCAGGGACAATATCCCCTTCCTTAACCAAGGCAGAGAAGAGAACATTCTCTGCAGCTCTTCCTTGATGAGTAGGTAAGACATAATCAAAACCTAGTATTCTTTTGATGGTATCTTTCATTTTAAAGAAAGATCTTGAACCTGCATAAGCTTCATCTCCAAGCATGAGAGCAGACCATTGTTGATCACTCATTGCTCCTGTACCTGAATCAGTTATAAGATCAACAAGTACATCTTCAGAGCGGAGATTAAAAAGATTGTATCCTGCTTTTGTGATTGCTTCAATTCTTTCATCTTTAGTTGTAGGTTTGATTGCTTCCACCATCTTAATTTTATAGGGTTCAGCGTATGGCATCTTATCCATGTTTTTCTCCTTTAATTATATATTTTTTTTGTAATTTATTTTTAATAAGCCATTCTTGTCAATTGAAAAATAGTTTTCAACAATTCTTACATACAATTTTGACACCATTTTCAGGAAAATCTGAAAAAAAACTAAAAAATCCTTGCCTAAGATAAGCGAGTTTGATATTTTGGTAGTAATGAAACAAATATGAATAATAGGAGTAAATATGAAAAAAATACTTTTACTCGGTGATGAAGCGTTAGCACAAGGTGCTATTGACGCTGGTATCTCTGGATTCTTTGGTTATCCAGGTACTCCATCTACTGAAATTATTGAGTATGTACAGAAAAACAAAGTTGCGATTGAGAATGATATTCACAGAACTTGGGCTTCTAATGAAAAAACTGCTATGGAAGAAGCTGTTGGTATGTCTTATGCCGGCAAAAGAACTATGGCAACTATGAAACATGTTGGGCTAAACGTTGCAGCTGACCCTTTTATGAACTCAGCTATGACAGGGGCTAATGGCGGTCTTTTAGTTGCTGTTGCAGACGACCCTTCTATGCACTCTTCCCAAAATGAACAAGATTCTAGAATCTTTGCTAACTTTGCTCTAATTCCTTGTATTGAACCTTCTGACCAACAAGAATGCTATGAAGCAGCTTTCTATGGTTTTGAACTTTCTGAAAAATTTAAACTTCCTGTAATGGTTAGATTAGAGACACGTCTCTCCCACTCTCGTTCAGGTGTTGTTACTAAAGACATGATTGCTGAAAATAAACTTACTTTCCCAGAAGACCCTAATCAATTCATGTTATTACCAGCTTTTTCAAGAATGAAATATGATAAGTTGGTACCTCTTCAAGCTCAATTAGAAAAAGCTTCTGAGGAATCACCTTTTAATAAATATATAGATGGCTCTGATAAATCTTTAGGAATCATTGCTTGTGGACTTGGCTACAACTATTTAATGGAAAATGTTAGAAAAGTTGATTTCAAACACCCAATCCTTAAAGTTAGTCAATACCCTCTTCCAAGAAAACAAGTTGAAAAAATCATGAATGAATGTGACCAAGTACTTGTTATTGAAGAAGGTATGCCAGTTGTTGAACAACAACTTAAAGGTTTTGTTTCTGGCAATACTAAAATCAAAGGTAGATTAGATGGATCCCTTCCAAGAGTTGGTGAATTAAATCCTAACCATGTAGCAAAAGCTCTTGGTTTACCTAATACCTTTGGTGAAGATAAACCTGCTTTTGTATCTAATAGACCACCTGCTCTTTGCGTCGGTTGTCCTCATATTGACTCTTATAAAGCTATAACTGAAGCCTTAAAAGAAACTCCTGATGGACGAGTTTTCTCTGATATCGGTTGCTATACTCTCGGTTTCTTACCTCCTTACAACGCTATTAACACTTGTTTAGATATGGGTGCTTCAATAACTATGGCTAAAGGTGCTTCAGATGCTGGTATCCACCCTGCTATAGCTGTTATTGGTGACTCTACTTTCTTCCACTCTGGTCTTACTGGTTTGATGGATTGCGTCTTTGATAAAAACAATGTTGTTATCGTTATTCTTGATAACTCTACAACTGGTATGACTGGTGGACAAGATTATACTGGTTTTGGTAGAATTGAAGCTGTATGTAAAGGCTTAGGCGTTGAAGAAGAACATATTCGTGTGATTACCCCACTACCAAAACAACATGAAGACAATGTTAAAGTATTCCTTGAAGAAATTGCTTATGATGGAGTATCAGTAATCATTCCACGTAGAGAATGTGTTCAAACTCTTAAGAAAAAACTAAGAAGTAGGAGATAACAATGAAAAAAGATATAATTTTAGCTGGTGTTGGTGGACAAGGTATCCTTACTATTGCTACTGTTATTGGACAAGCTGCTGTTTCTTCTGATATGTTCTTGAAACAAGCTGAAGTTCATGGTATGAGTCAACGTGGTGGTGATGTTCAATCTCATTTAAGAATATCTGACCAAGAAATATTCTCTGACCTCATTCCTATGGGTGGAGCAGACTTAATTCTCTCAGTTGAACCAATGGAAGCTCTTCGTTACCTTCCTTACCTTAATGAAAATGGTTGGTTGATTGCAAACTCTACTCCTTTCATTAATATCCCTGATTACCCTGAAAAAGAAGAAGTTTATAACAAGATTAAATCAATAAAAAATCATGTTCTCATCGATGCTGATAACATAGCTAAAGAAATTGGCTCTGCTCGTTCAATGAATATGGTTATTCTTGGTGCTGCTGTAAAAACTTTAGGTTTCACTCTTGAGCAAATCGAAGAATCAATCAAAACTATTTTCGGTCGTAAGGGTCAAGCTATTGTTGATGCGAATATTAAAGCTCTAAAAGCAGGTTTTGAAGCTGCACAATAAATAAACCTACTACATAAGAAATAAATTGCATATAGAAAAGACAGACTTCAGTCTGTCTTTTTTTATTTCGCACAAAGTATTATTAGCTCCAGAAGAGCGACATCTTTAAGGTTTTTTGATATCATAATCGCCTTTAGTAAGGGAGAAAATAGGGGGTGTTACTTAGTATGGAGCCTTCAGCAGTTTTAAGCATTGGCAATTTGCGAAGAAAACTAGTCTAGGTTGATTTCTTAATCTACATTGATGTCGCTACTCTGTAGCTTTTTTGGTCTCTGTGACATTTTAATCTACAATGATGTCGCTACTCTGTAGCTGCAAGAAGAATGAATTTTTTCTTAGACCCACTCTATTTTAGGGAGAGCCTTTAATAAGCTTTTCCTGAGTCTTGATTGTTAATATCTCTTATATTTATTGGAAATTTATTGAGATAGTAACAATCAGCCTACAATAATTCAAACTCTTTATCTAATCTTTCAGGAATATATCAATCTATATTACATATATTTATAACATTTTTTTAAGACTCTACTTCAGCAATCTTGTAAGCAAGAAAATTCTTTCACAAAGAAATAGTTTGACATTCAAACAAAATCAATTAGTTTGACTATCAAACAATATGAAAGGATAGCTTATGTTAAGTAAAAAACTTATTGAATTATATGATAAGCTCTCTTCTTGGGAGCATGAAACTGTTAAAGAGTGTGGACTTACCTTACAACAGATGCATACACTGGAAGTCATTGGATCAAATGAATCTATCAAGATGAAGGAAATTTCTGAAAAACTCGGTATTGTCACTGGTACCCTTACTGTTATGATAGATAGATTAACTAAACTGAATTTAGTAAGACGAGTAATTAATAATAATGATAAAAGATCTTTCAACATCGAACTTACAGACAAAGGGAAAGAACTATACCAAGAACATTCCCATCACCATGATGTGCTTGCTGAAGAGCTAACTCAGGAACTAAGTGACCAAGAAAAACAAGATTTAACCCAACTATTAGATAAAATATTAAGGAGAATATAAAAAATGAAATGTGATGTATTACACAAAGATATTTCTAACCAGAAAAATCAAACAAAAACAAGTATAGTAATCTTAATTACTGCTGTGATGATGGTAGCAGAGATTGCTGCAGGACTGATCTATGGATCAATGGCCCTTTTATCAGATGGAATCCATATGGGAACCCATGCTCTTGCCCTCTTAATAACTCTCTTCGCCTATATTATCACAAAAAAGAATGCTGAGAATACAAAATTTACTTTCGGAACTGGGAAAATAGGAGTTTTAGGTGGTTACACATCTGCTATAGTGTTACTTATAGCTGCTCTTGTTATGATCTGGGAATCTTTCCATAGAATTATCGACCCTGTAGATATTGGTTTTAATCAATCTCTCTTAGTAGCTATTATTGGCCTGGTAATTAACTTTGTAAGTGCCTTATTATTAAAGGATGACCATGGACACAGTCATGGACATGACCACAAACATAGTCATAGCCATTCTCATGAAAATAATGATTATCATGACCATCATGAACACAAAGAAGACCATAATCTTAAAGCTGCTTACCTGCATGTAATAGCAGACGCTTTAACTTCAGTTGGAGCAATAATAGCCCTGATAGGAGCTAAATATATGGGATGGATTTGGTTGGATCCAGCAGTTGGCATCCTGGGAGCAATTATAGTTATCAAATGGGGTATTGGACTTCTGAAAACAACAGGTAAAATTCTAGTAGATTATGATGATGATCCAACACTTAAAGAAAATATCATTAATTTAGTAAAAACTTATAATGTGGAAATTACTGATATTCATATTTGGGATATTCTAAACGGAGATAAAGCTGTAATGTGTTCAGTAAAAACTCAAGATTTAGAAAAATGCAATGAGATTAAAAAGGAAATTTTAAAAAACAAGAAAATAAAACATCTGACTGTTGAGTGTGTTTAAATCAAAATAATGAAGAAATTCTTTGAGAATAGTAGAATAATCTTAAGTCAAAAGCCCTAGTGTATCCTCTAAGTTAAAATATAGGGGCGTAAACTTCTACGCCCCTTTAAACTAATTACTTTTAGAGCAATTTATAGAATACAGTAACTATTTCATAATAATTAGTTTTGATGTAATTTCCTGGGAAGCTGTTCTTAATCTAGCAAAATATAAAGCGGAAGCAACTTTTTTGCCTTGATCATTTACCCCATTCCAAACAATTTTATGTTTCTTAGCTTCTAGCAAACCATTGTTTAAAGTTCTAACCTTCTGCCCCCTGATATTATAAATTTCCAGCACACCATGTTCTTCCTTGTCTAATATAAATTCAATTGTTGTAGTAGGATTAAAAGGATTAGGATATATATTTAATTTATTAGTGGTAATCGGTGTAAATCCATTATCCTCTAAAGAAGTAGAATTCAGAGTCCATTGCAAATAAGGGAAGTTATCATTAACTTCAGCACTTATAGACCAAATATTCTCAAAATCCCAAGCTAGTTCAGCATAAGTTTGTGAGTTAGTAAGCGAAGAAGCTGAAAGTCCACTTGAAGAGTTAATTGAAGTATTTATATTGGTTACTATGAGCGAAGTTGATGAATATAAATCACTATTAAAAAGACAAGCATCAAGACTAGAGTTCATTCCCATCCCAACTAATCCACCTCCAAAAGTACTATTAGAAGATAAGTTTGCATAAGAATTGGTAATACTTGAATTTAAAAGGGTAAGTACTAAGCCACCAAATAGAGGATTAGCTGAATTCTCTTCTATATTAATTTGACCTGTAAAATGACTATTATCTAGGTCAGAATTATTTAGTAGTCCAACTAAACCTCCTCCACTTACTTGTGCATTAAGAATAGAATAAGCTGAAACTTGAGAAATATGACTATTAGCCAAAATACCAGCAAGACCACCCAAAAGCTCATTTCCGCTTATAAGAGATGATATTGAACATTTTTCTATTATTGAATTACCGCCTGACCCCACAAGACTTCCTACAACAGAGTTTCCACCTATTGTAGCATCTTCAATTATTAAATTACTTATACTTGCATTTTCAATTAATCCAAAGATACCAGTATTTTCATAATTAGTTTGACTTGTATTCATATATAGGTTCAAAATTTTATGATTGTTTCCATTATAGGCTCCATAAAAGTATTTTCTTTCTAGCTCAGAAGATCCTGCTATAGACTTAGTATAACCTATAGGCTGAAATCCTGCTCCATCATTCCAAGTATAAGTATCACTTGCATCAATATCAACAACCTGTTCAAAATACTTTATATTTAAAGAATCTCCCCAAACTGTATCATTTTCAGATAACCACCTCAAGTTCTCTAGATTAGCAATCTCATAAGGATTCTCTAAAGACCCATCACCATTCATAGGCACTTCCGCTACCGTTAGGCTAAGCACTGGCATAAAAATTAATAAAATTAAAATTATAGTCAGATAATTTTTCATTCGAAAACTCCCTTTTTTTTCTTTATTCACTTGAGTATCTTCCCAATATCTGTCAACTTTTTTTTATGTTTTATCATTTTATCTAATCTATTAAGCTAACAAACCTCATTCTTCAATCTAGCTTTTTAGCTAAATAATGCAGTAGCTCTTTATAAATAGTAGAATCTTCTTCTGCATTATTATGGTTTAATCATCCTTCTATTTGTATAGAGTAAAAAAGCAGGTAAATATCATTGAAAATTCCATAATTGCTTATTATTGATAATTTTACAAGACTTCAGTTAATCTTCAAGAAAAATATTATTAGCATAGACTTCACTATAAATCAGTTACTTTTGCAAAAGAATTTTGTGTTATTCACAAAGAGCAATGCTTTATTAGGTATAAAGAAATTTGCAGATACATTCTTTAAGAAAAATCATTGCTAGAGATCAAGCTTTACTAGATTTTTTAAGAACAAGAAGTAGTTATGAGCTTTGTTTTCCCATATAGAATTATTATTCATCGTTTCTTATTTCACTATTATCAATGTATTTTTTCTTAATTTATCCTCTTATTTTCCAGTATTATAGCTAAACTACTTTATTAGCGATAAAAAATATTTCTAAAAAAAGTATTGACATAAAAACAGGGGTATTATAAAAAGGTTAAACATCGTTACTGATGATAGATATTTGAAATAAAAAACCTTTGGGGGTGTAGTTCAGTTGGTTAGAACGTCTGCCTGTCACGCAGAAGGTCGCGAGTTCGAGTCCCGTCACTCCCGCCATTTCTAATTTAGAAAGAACAAAGGTTTTAAGATAAAGTTAATAAAGAATACCCATTTCGGGGGTGTAGTTCAGTTGGTTAGAACGTCTGCCTGTCACGCAGAAGGTCGCGAGTTCGAGTCCCGTCACTCCCGCCATTTTTTATTAACACAAATTTTCCAATTTAGTTGGGGGTGTAGTTCAGTTGGTTAGAACGTCTGCCTGTCACGCAGAAGGTCGCGAGTTCGAGTCCCGTCACTCCCGCCAGAAATTTAAGCCGTTTTAAATAACGGCTTTTTTTGTATTTTTAATCTTTATCTATATTTTATAAGAGATGAAACTATATAACTTAATTTATCGTCCTATTTCCAATATTATTGGAGCTTTTCTCTTCCCCATTGCTCTCTTTAACAAGCGATTAAAAGAGCATACTAGAGCCTTACTACCCAATTTAAGTGATTCTATTTGGATTCATGCTGCTTCAGTAGGAGAAATAAACGGATTAAAGCCATTCATCAAAAAAATCTTAGAAAAATACCCTCAAGATAACATTTTAATAACAACAATGACTCCTACCGGAAGAAATGAAGCCCAGAAGATTTCACCCAAGATTATTACAAGTTTAGTTCCCTTTGATTCTTCATTCTTAGTAAAAAGATTCATTAAGAAAATTAAACCTAAGATTTTAATTCTAGCTGAAACAGAGTTATGGTTTTCTATGATTAACGAATGCTCAAAACTTTCAATTCCTATAATACTTTCTAATGCAAGAATATCAAAACGTTCTTATCCTCGTTATTTAAAGCATAAAAGAATTTTTGGACCTTTATTGAACAAAATCAATATAATATTAGCCCAATCTCAACTTGATAAAGAAAGGTTTGAAGAAATTGGAGCTAAGAATGTTTTGGTAGGTGGAAATTTAAAGTTTTGTGTTGACCTTCCAAAATTTGATAGTCAAGCTTTACGTAAACAATATGGCTATCTTGATAGCGACTTAATTATTACTTGGGGTTCATCCCGTCCTGGTGAAGAAGTCTTGATGATTAACAGTTTCTTCAAGCTAAAAGAAGATTTTCCTAACATTAAGTTAATTTTGGTTTTACGTCATATCAATAGAATCAAAGAAGTTGAGTCCATTTTAGAATGTGATGATTACACTACACTCTCTAATTATATTCCAGGCAAGGCAATTTTAATAGTTGATGCTATGGGTGTTCTTAATCTCTTTTACGCTATCAGTGATATAAGTATTGTTGGGGGTTCTTTCTGTGACTTTGGGGGGCATAACCCTCTTGAACCAGCCTTTTATTCTAAGCCTACTATAATAGGTCAATACCATTCTTCTTGCCAAGATAGTGTTGATAAGCTAAGTGAAAATGGAGCTATCATTATAAGTAAAGATGAGAAGTTAACAAGTGACTTGCGTTTCTTGATTGAAAACTATAATACAAGTAAAAATATTGGTGAAAAAGCTAATGTAACCCTCTCGAAGCATGCAAATGCTCTAGACAACAATTTACAAGAGTTCTCGAAAATCTATCAACAAGTCATAGCAAAATATCCAAGAAGCAAATGATGACATTGGTCAATTCTGTAAGAAAAAGCTTCAAATATTTTAGATTAAGTGATGTAATTCTTATAATATTAATATTATCTTTAGCTACTTATATTTTCATTAGTAATTTGAAAAATAAATCTAATCAATTTGTAAGAATCAATTATCAGAATAATCTCTGGGGGCAATACCCTCTCAATCAAGACAAAATAATTAAAATAAATGACCACATAGAAGTAGAAATAGCCAATAATCAAGTTAGAATGCTCAGAAATGATTGTCCTAATCAATTATGTGTCAAACAAGGTTGGTCCAAAAACTACCCTATCATCTGTGTTCCTAATCAAGTAGAAATTATTGTCATCGACCAAGCAGAAAAGAACGTTATCAGAAAAATTATTAAATAGGAAGTATTATGAGTAATTCAAAACTAGCTAAAAATATTTCAATAATGTCAATAGCTGTCTCTCTAAGTAGAATATTAGGTCTAGTTAGAGACCAAGTTATGGCTTTCTTCTTTGGAGCAAGCTACCTCAATGATGCCTTCCAAATAGCAATCAATATACCTAATCTTTTAAGAAGACTCTTTGGTGAAGGAGCTTTATCAGCTGCTTTTGTGCCTATTTACAACAGAATTGGCCTAGAAAAAGGAAGACAACAACAAGTTAAATTCGCTTTGAATATGCTTTCCCTTCTTACCCTTCTATTAACAGCATTAACCCTTTTAGGTGTATTCTTTGCTCCTGCTATTGTTAATCTAATCTCACCTGGCCTTCCTGATAAGACTGCTCTGCTTACTATCAAATTAACTAGACTTATCTTTCCTTACCTCTTCTTTATTGGCCTTTCCTCAACAATGATAGCTATTCTTAATTCCCACAATAAGTTCTTTATGACTGGACTTTCCTCAGGGTTATATAATTTAGGGATTATAATGGCTGTGGGTCTACCTTCACTAATTTTCGCCTTAGACACTGAATCTTTAATCTATTATGCTGGCTATGGGGTATTACTGGGTGGTCTGCTGCAAACCATAATTAATTTTCCTTTTTTAAAACAAGTAGGTTATAATTTTAGAATCTATATTAACCTCCACAGTGATAATTTAAAAATCTTAGGGAAAAGATTTATACCTGGCGTGATAGGTATTGGTGTTAGACAGATAAATCTACTTGCAGATATCTATTTTGCTAGTTTCTTACCCTTAGGTGCCATCACCTGTCTCCGATATGGTGCAAGGTTAATGCAAATGCCACTGGGTATTTTCGGTGTTTCAACTGGTACTGCTGTTTTACCCCTCTTCTCACAGCTTATGGTTGAAAAGAAATGGGAAGATTTATCAGAAAGAATTCGCTTCACTTTGATTTCTCTAATTTATCTATTAGTACCAGTAACTTTTTTCTTAGTTGGCACTGGGCTTGATATAATAAAATTACTTTTCCAAAGAGGTAGTTTTGATGCAGTAGCTTCTCAAATCACTTATGAATCATTTATTTTTTATTCATTTGGTCTAATCTTCTTTGCTATTAATCAAACTCTTACCCCCCTCTTCTTTGCTTCTGGCGATACTAAGACTCCTGTAATAATAACCTCGATAATGGTAGCTGTAAATATTGGCTTGAACATCATTCTTATTTACTATCTACAACATATCGGAATTGCCTTGGCTACTTCTTTAACTGGCTTAATTCAACTAATAATTATGGTATTAGTTATCAAATATAAATTTGAGAATATTAAGCTACGTTCATTTATTTCAAATATTATAAAAATATTGCTGCTATCTACAATCATCTATGGCTTAAATCTTCTTATTAATTACTTTATAGTAGGTGAGAATTTATTCTTGTCTATAACAAGAATAAGCTTGAATGGACTTTTATTTCTCCTTGTACTTAGTCTTGGTTCTTTTTTAATCAGACTTGAGTATGCCGAGATTATATGGAAAAAACTTAAACTAACTAAATTGCTTAAGAAAAAAAATTAGAAAATTATTTACAAAAACTTTGACTAGAAAAATATGACTAGCAAATTATGTATGGAGTTAATAAATGCTTAGATCTTATTTGATATCTAAAATTCATAGGGCAACCGTTACACAAACCGACCTCAATTATGTTGGAAGTATTACTATTGATACTAAACTAATTGAGTCTACAGGTATGCAACTAAATGAAGAAGTATGGATATACAATATAAATAATGGAAAACGATTTTCTACCTATATAATACCTGGTGAATATGGCTCTGGTATCATTGGAGTGAATGGTGCTGCTGCTCACATGGTAGATTTGAATGATAAAGTTATAATCGTTAATTATGGCTTATTAAATGAAGAAGAAGCTAAGAATCACCAGCCAAAAGTTGTTATCGTCGATGATGATAACAGAATTATTGAGGAAAGATAATGCAGGTTATTGATAGTTTAAATGAAATGCTTCATCTTTCCAATAGCTGGCAAGAAAATCAAAAAGTTGGCTTCGTTCCAACAATGGGAGCTCTTCATCAAGGGCATCTTGAACTTGTGAAGAAGTCGCTCAGTTCATGTGATATTACTCTTGTTTCTATCTTTGTGAATCCTAGTCAATTCGGTCCTAATGAAGATTTATCTCGATACCCAAAAACCTTCGAAGCAGACTATAATGCTTTAGAAAAACTAGGTGTTGACTATATCTTCTTTCCAAGTGATAATCAGATGTATCCAGCTGACTATAAAACATGGGTAAATATTGACCAAATTACCAGTCTTCTTTGTGGTGCTAGCCGACCTGGTCACTTTACAGGGGTAGCAACAATTGTTCTAAAGCTAGTTAATCTGGTTAAGCCTACCCTCATGTTTATGGGTGAAAAAGATTTTCAGCAAGTGGTTGTTCTAGAAACAATGCTTAAAGACTTAAACTTTGAAAGCAAGATTGTCCGTTGTCCAATAGTACGTTCAGAACAAGGCCTAGCTTTAAGCTCCCGCAATAGATATCTATCAAAGGAAGAACAAACAATTGCTCCACTCCTTTATAAATATATGCAAGAAGCTAAATCTTTAGCTAAAAATGAGAATATGCCTGTTAAAGAGATTTTAGATAATTTAAAAGAAAAGCTTGAAAAGAAAGGCTTTAAAATAGATTACTTAGAAATAGTAGATTCTAAGAATCTTGGACCTGTTAAACGCGTCAATAAAGGCGTCAGGTTAATGGTTGCTGTCTTCTTAGGTAACACACGACTAATAGATAACTTAGAAATTTAAAGTTTATACCGTTTCGCGACGGTATTTTTTTTATAATAAATAATTAATAATAAAAATAAAGGATAAATAGTATGAAGAGAATAACTAAAAAAGGTTATACCTTTGACGATGTTTTGTTGATTCCTCAGAGTTCTAATGTTTTACCAGCTACTGTCTCTACCAAAACTTATATTTCAAAAAATGTTCATCTCAATATTCCTATAATATCTGCTGCAATGGATACTGTAACTGAAAGTAAAATGGCTATTGCCATGGCCAGAGAAGGTGGTATTGGCATCATTCATAAAAATTTATCTATAGAAGAACAGGCCGAACAAGTAAGACTTGTAAAACGTAACGAAAGTGGCATCATTCTTAAGCCTTACACCCTATCTCCTGATGATGAAATCAGAAAGGCCATAGAACTTAAAAATAATCATAATGTTGGTGGTTTTCCAGTACTTAAAGATGGTAAATTAGTTGGCATATTAACAAATAGAGACCTCCAATTTGAAAGTGACTTGAGCAAAAAAGTTTCTGAAATAATGACAAAAAGAGATAGACTTATTGTAGGAAAAGCTGGCATATCTCTATTAGAAGCTAAAGATTTAATGCATAACCATCGAGTAGAGAAATTACCACTAGTGAATGAAGATTTTGAACTTCAAGGTATGGTTACTATAAGAGATATCAAGAATCATCAAAACTATCCTAATGCTGCAAAAGATAAAAAAGATAGATTATTGGTTGGAGCAGCTATTGGTGTTTCAGGTGATTACCTGGAAAGAGCAATAGAGTTATCTGACAAGGGAGCTGACATTATTGTTATCGACACAGCTCATGGCCACCATATCAACATAAGAACAGCCTTAACCTCAGTGATGTCTAAGATAAAATCCGATGTTATTGCAGGTAATATAGCTACTCCAGAAGCAGCAAAATATCTAATCGATTGTGGAGCTAGTGCAATCAAAGTTGGTATAGGACCTGGTTCTATTTGTACAACTAGAGTAGTAGCTGGTATTGGAGTTCCGCAACTTACTGCTGTTATGGAATGTGCTGAAATCGCAACAAAACATGGTATTCCAGTTATAGCTGATGGTGGTATTAAATTCTCGGGAGACATTGTTAAAGCAATTGGTGGTGGAGCTAATGCTGTTATGCTTGGTTCTCTCTTTGCCGGTACAGACGAATCACCTGGCGAATACATTATTTATAATGGTCGAAGATTCAAGTCATACAGAGGCATGGGGTCTATAGGAGCTATGAAGAAGGGTTCTAAGGATAGATATTTCCAAGAAACTACTTCTGACAATCAGAAATTAGTGGCAGAAGGTATTGAAGGAATGGTTCCTTATAAAGGACCTTTGAAAGATTATCTTCATCAATTAGTAGGTGGGTTAAGAGCTGGAATGGGCTATTGTGGAGCTGAGACAATTGAAGACCTTCACAAGAGAGCTGAGTTTATGGAAATATCAGGAGCTGGTTTAAAAGAATCACATCCACATGATGTTAAAATTACTAAAGAAACACCTAACTACACAATAGACTAGGATAAAGAATAATAATTTGATAATAAAACAATGGGATTCTTAGCAATTCCATTGTTTTTTTCTTGCATTTTTTTATTAGGGATGTAATATTCGTTTATGAATACAAAAAATAAATCATTATTAAATAACTATATTTATTATATTAAGATTGAAAAAGGACTATCTGATAATTCAGTAGCGTCTTATAAATCTGATTTAATAGATTTTATAGAGTATTTTGACCTTGATATACCTGCATTAACTAATGATAATATTATAAAATATCTTTTGGATTTGCAGGATATAGGTTTAGTAAACTCTTCTATAGCCAGAAAAACTTCAGCCTTGAAGAACTTTTTTCTCTACCTTATTGAAGAAAATATCCCCCTTAAAATTAAGATAGAAGAAATTCCCTCCATTTCCTACAATCGTTCACTCCCTGATGTAATATCTGTTGAGGAGATGTTTACCCTATTAGACAGTATTGATCTTTCATCTCCCCTAACCTACAGAAATAAGACCATGTTGGAGTTAATGTATTCAACCGGAATTAGGGTTTCAGAGCTTTTGGATATATCAGTCCATGATGTTTCTATAAATGAGTCAAATCTCTTAATTCATGGAAAAGGCAACAAGCAACGTTTATTACCTATACCAAAAACAACTATGGAATATCTTTTGCATTACATTAAAATAACTAGATTTAAGTTAAAGAAAGATAAGGCAACAGACACTCTATTTTTGAATAATAGAGGAGGAAAAATGACTCGTATGGGATTTTGGAAAATATTGCATAAATGTGCATTAAAAGCGGGAATAAGCAAACATATTTCACCCCATACAATCAGACATTCCTTTGCAACTCATCTTCTTGAAGCTGGTGCAAATTTAAGAGTTGTCCAAACACTTCTTGGTCATTCAAGTTTGGATACAACCCAGATTTACACCAATGTAAACATTAATTACTTAATTGAAGAACACAGATTATACCACCCACGTGGTTAGGAGGCAAAATGAAAAACTTTTTACTACTTACATTGTTAACTTTATTACTTTTAACAGCTTGTGATGATAGGGGTTCTGATAATCCTAAGATGTATGTTTCTATATCAGACCAACAAATGGGGCATATTTTTAATCATTCTGACCATAATGAAATGGAAATTAATGTTCAGTTAGATGGTCCTCTTTCCAAATTATCCGAACGAAGGGTTGATGTTACCATTACCAATCAAATGGGAAATTTCATAGGAACAGGAAGTAGCCAGTCTCTTTTGACAGATGAAAATGGTTTTGCTCAAGGCCGTTTTCTCGCTAGAGACGGTTTTGGTATTGCTAATGTTGAATTTGTTCTAGAGACATGGCCTTCAGAAAAAACTACCCTGAACATTCCTATCTATGATTTTCCTAAAATTGATTCTTTAGTAGCAGGAACATATAGCTTAAATGCTGATGGAACATCTTCTACAAGTCTTACAGCTTATGTATCAAGTGCGAATATTGACTTTTCAGAAATGGATATTGAAGTATCTTTTATAGCTATTAATGCTGAAGATGGTTATATTATTCAACCTGTTGCTATTGTAGATGTTGAAGGTATTGCTTCAAGTAATTTCAAAGCTCCAAGTCAAGATGCTTTAGTTACTATTCGAGCTGAATTAAAGCTTGATTCTGACACTTATAAAACTATAAATATTAACTGCCAGACAGCTGACTAAACATTTATAGATCGTTTATGACTAAGTGCCTGATTAAAAGTGATGGTTCAATCAAAGCAATCTTTAAGAACGACCCTAAGACTAAAATAGTAAGGCCCTTACTTGCTTCTGACATTCCAGCAGGATTTCCTTCTCCTGCCCAGGACTACATTGAAGACCGCCTAGATCTTAATGAACATCTAATTAAGCATCCTTCGGCTACCTACTTTGTGAGAGTAGATGGATATTCTATGCTTGAAGCTGGTATCTTTCCTGACGATATTTTAATCGTTGACAGAGCTTTAGAGGCTGTTAATAAGAAAGTTGTAATAGCTGTCTTGAATGGTGAGCTTACTGTAAAAAGACTTGTTATTGAGAATGGTATATATTATCTTAAGCCTGAAAACCCAGAATATAATACCATCGAAATTAGCCCTGAAGATAATTTTTCTGTCTGGGGTGTCGTAACTTATGTAATTCATAAATTATAGTTTCATGAAGAATAAAAATATCTTTGCTCTAATAGACTGTAATAATTTCTATGCTTCTTGTGAACGAGTTTTTCGTCCTGAATTAGAAGGAAAGCCTATAGCAGTTCTGTCAAATAATGATGGTTGTATTATAGCTCGTTCTCAAGAAGTTAAAGACTTAGGGATACCTATGGGAACGCCTGCTTTTAAGAATGAAGGACTTCTCAAACGGCATGGAGTCCATGTTTTTTCTTCTAACTACACCCTATATGCTGATATGTCAAACAGGGTAATGACAACTATAGCTGATTTCTGTCCTGATATTGAAGTTTATTCAATTGATGAATCTTTTGTAGAATTAAGTTGTTTCCAAAATCGTGATTTAACTGCTTATATGCGGGAATTAAAATTCAAAATTCAACAAACAACTGGTATCCCTGTCTCTATTGGAATAGCTTCTACCAAAACTTTAGCAAAGATAGCCAATCATATAGCCAAAAAGAACAGGCAATATAATGGCGTATTTAATCTACTGGAAGAAGCGGATATAGATAGGGTTTTAGTTAGAGTCCCTGTAGATGATGTTTGGGGAATTGGCAGACAGTATTCAAAGTTCTTAATAGATAATAACATTTTTACTGCCTATGATTTAAAACAATCTAATGATGAATGGATTGATAAATACCTTACCTCTGTGGGGCACAAAACAGTTCTTGAGCTAAGAGGTCAATCATGTCTAGAATTGGATATGATTATAACCCCAAAGAAAGGAATTGTCTCATCAAAATCATTTGGACGACCTGTATCAAGCTTGCAAGAAATGGAAGAAGCGGTTGCCAGTTATACCACTACAGCAGTTAAGAAATTGAGAAGTCAAAACTCTGTTGCTTCTGTCATTTCTGTATTCATTTCCACTAATAGATTTAAAGAATGTCCTCAGTATAACAATAATGCTTCCTATAAATTTAACAGTCCAACTGCCTATACTCCAGATTTCATAGAAATTGCTATAAAGATTCTTAGAAGGATTTTTCGTAAAGGTTTCTACTATAAAAAAGCAGGGATTATGATTACTGATATTGCTTCTGAAGAGAATGTACCTTATGATATATTTGAACCTCTTTATCTGGACAGACCTCAGAAAAATATTATGGAGCTTGTAGATAAAATCAACAATACTATGGGCGAGAATACTCTCTTTTATGCTTCCTTAGGAGTTAAAAAGAAATGGCAAATGAGAAGAAATCTCCTCTCCCCTAAATATACTACTTCTTGGAAAGATATTCCTAAAGTTAAATAGAAGATAATTCTTTTTCTTAGCTTGCAGGATTCCAACCTGAATGGGAAAGGGGATTGTTTACTCTCCCCGGTCTACTCGACCACCCCTCTCAATCGCTCCAAGGAGCTGAAAGGGGATTATTTACTCTTTTCTAATAGAAAAGATGCGGATGTGGTCATCCGCGTTCCCAGTTATAGAACTAGTTAGTAGAGGGTGGAGAAAATCTCCACCCAATAAGCTAATTTTTATTAAACTCTTTTAAAACTTCAGTAACATAGTATTGATCTAGAGTCCCCATAGTTTCTCTTGTAGAGTGCATAGCAAACATTGGATTTCCAATATCTACTGTTTTGATACTTGTTGTAGCAGAAGAAACAGGACCTATTGTTGAACCTGAAGGAATGTCAGAACGATTTATCATTTTCTGGCAAGGGATATCCAACTTCTTACATAAACTCATGAAGTAAGAAGCACTTTCGGAATTTGTTGCATAACGATAATTGGCAGAGAATTTAACTACAGGTCCTTTATTCAATTCTGGTGCATACTTACCATCATGCATACTTGCATAGTTTGGATGTACAGCATGAGCTTGGTCAGCTGAAATTTGGAATGATTTATTGATAGCTCTTGCATAATCCTCAAATGACCCACCCCAAGAATAATTGATTCTATTTAGAAGCATTTCTAAGAAAGAAGAGTTTGCTCCCTGAAGAGTTTGAGAGCCGATTTCTTCATTATCATAGAATGAAGCAACTACAGTGGATTGATTATCTCTGGTAGCTAATAAAGCTTTTAAAATAGCATGACACATTGCTAGATCATCTAATCTACCTGATGAGATTAAGTCATCATCAATCCCATAAATAAGGGATTTTTCATAAGGAATAAAAAAGAGATCATAATCGAGGATATCTTTTCTATCAATTTTACATTCATTTGCAATTATATCTTCTAAAAGTGAATCTTTATCTGAAGTCCCTAAAAGAACAGGTAACTCATTTTGCTTATTAATCTCTATTCCTTTATTAACATTTCTATTTAAGTGAATTGCTAAATTAGGGATGATTCCTACTGGACTATCTAGAAAGATATTGCTAGATTTAACTTGGTCATTATCAAGATATGAAACTCTTCCAGCTAATGATAATTCACGATCCATCCATGTGTTTATGATTGGACCTCCATAAACTTCTACAAATACCTTATGATAGCTTTTAAACTTTGTTTCTGAACCAACTTTTACCTTTAAAGCTGGACTATCTGTATGGGCTCCAGTAATTTTAAAGCCTGTTTCAGATGGAGCTGAGCTACCATTGATAAAAGCAAGTACTGCTGAATCATTTCTGACTACAAAATATTTACCTTGTGGTTTTAACGACCATTTATCACCCTCTGATAACTGAATAAAACCATCTGCCTTAAGCTCTTGAATAATATTTTCTGTTGCTTGAAAAGCTGTTGGACTCTTGTCTAAAAACTTCTTTAAATCTACGGCTAGTTCCTTATGATTTGTCATTTTTTATTACCTCATGTATTTTATCATTTCATTATTAACATTTTTTTAGTAGTACTTTGATTACCTGATATAATCTTAGCAAAATATAAGCCAGATGCCAATTTGTTGCCCTTATTGTCTCTTCCATCCCAAGTGTGGTTACTATTTCCACCGTCCACTTTAAGATTATTCAAAAGTTTCACTCTCTGTCCTTTAATATTAAATATTTCTACTATAACACTCTTACCTTTGATACCGTGAATATTGAGTTTAGTAGATTCTTGGAAAGGATTTGGATAATTGTTTACTGTTAAATTAGTAAAAGCAGTTACATCATTACTGTTTGGAGTAGTAGAGCCATTGCCAATTAGGTCTAAAGTAGATGTATCAGCATTACTTACAACTTGAATTTGACTTGAATAATCAGCTTCAGAAGTAGGTGTGAAATTAACTTCAATTAGGCCCCAATCCCCTATAGCAAGATTTGTAGGATATTCAACAACTTGGAAAGCTGAGTTATCTGTGTTCACAGCTGAGATCACCAATGTATTATCACCAGTGTTAGTGACAGGGATGCTAAGGGTAGAGGTCTCATTTAATAAAGTTTGTGGAAAAGTATATTGATTATAGGGAATGTATATTTCTGCAAATCTAGGAGTAGTTACATTGTGGGTAAGATTTGCTATTCTGTCTAAAAGCATAGGAAATTCTATAAAAGGATTTGGTTTATTTTGAATATCCTTAATCTCTTCATTACGATTGATTTCATAAGCACTTACTGGGTCTTCATAATACCAATCTCTAAGTACCATTTGCTGATTAGCATTGTTCAAAAAGTTGTTAGGATTGTTATATCTTAAGGCAAAATAAAACATGGCTCTAGCTGTGTCACCCTTATGATCATCTCTAGGCTCAAACACTGTATTTCCACCTAAATCTGAGCCCTTCTTTGAGCCGCCTTGCTGCCAACTAGTATTCTCTACTATTCCAAATGGATAATTTCCCCTGATAGAATTAGCTTGAGAGTTTGTTGGAAATAAATGATGCAAATCAGATTTAGCAGTCCCTTCAGCACCCATAGATTGAGGCCAGGTATGTTCGGTATTTATAACATTCCAATTAGGTGTATTTCCAGGAGAGCAAGAATACCACTCATTAGTATAAACACATCTTACTTGACCATTTTCATTTGCGATATAACCAAATAATTCTACTCTCGCATCTTCATAGGAGATTGAATAATGATTATTTATAATAGATGAGAGAGCAGACTTTAATTCTGAATCCCACTTATTATAAGTAGAATTATATCTGGAATCTGGTAATCTTCCCCCAGCATTAATTTTCAAAGGAAGTGAATATTCCTCAGAGTCAACATTGAAGAAAATTGTATGATCATAAACAATATTGGTTTCAGGTATGAGGCTAATATGCAAAGTAGCCACTTGATTTGCTGATAAAGTAATACTTTCTTGGTCAATTTCGATAACATCACTATTTTCAACTATATTTATAATAAGATTTTGATCTGATATATTTGTTACATCAACATCAACAAAACTTTCAGTATTAATATTAACCTGTCCAAAATTAACCTCTGTTTGCGATAGAGTTAAAATCTGCCCATGGCTTAGCCCTACAAATAATAATCCAAATAATAAAATAAAAAAACGTTTCATAATTAACTCCATTTGATTAGTGCATCAATTATTTTTATATCTGACTATTTGGCAATAAAAATTATTTTTTTACTCTTATCCCCTTCTTGATTGTTAGTTACTCAATTAATCATTGGACTTTATTTGAGTAAGTAACAATCAAGAAAGCAAAGAAAAGTATTTTAAATTATTCTTAATTAGATAAATTAATTAATAAATTTTCCTAAATAAAACATTTCTCAAGATTAAATGTGAATAGTTATTATACTTATTTCTCTATATAACATATATTTACATATATGGGACTATATTTTTTAAAAAAATTTCTTGAACAAAATGTAAAGTTTTGAGAATTTGGATTAATTATGATTAATATTAAATATTAAGCATGAAAGGAGTCGCAATGCTTGAACAAATTAGAGAAAAACAGAAAATTATTATTTATGTCGTCGCTATTGTATTTGTGTTAGGTATGGCACCATTAGGCTTAAGAAGCTTATTTATGCCAAAACCCACATATGGAGAAATTAATGGTTCTGAAGTTGAATTAGAAGCTTACAACAACAGTCTTCGTAATACTTTTAATAACATTCAACAAATGTTAAGTAACATCAATGCTAGTGAAAACAGAATTAGCATGTTAAATGAAGAAAAAAGAGAGATTTCTTCTGAAATTAGAAAGCTCAATTTCCAACTTGATAAAGTTGTAGATGATTCACTTAGAACTGAAGAATTAAATCTTGAAATTCAATCATTAGAAGATAATGTTTCTAATAATGATCAGATGATTGAACAATTAAATACACAAATTTCTCAATTAAAAGAGAGTTTGAAGCCATATAATATTGACTATAATCAATATAAGCAAAATGGTTCAATCAGTGAAACAGAAAGATTACAGTTAGAAGATAGAACTTGGGCTGATTATATTGGTCAACAAATCATTAGAGAAGAATTAGCTTCCAACAGAATTAAAGTATCAAAAAAAGAGTATAATGATTTTGTTACAGAAAATTACTCTTTCTTATATGATGAGAATGGAAATCTTAATGATAATATGCTTAATATGTATTTTCAGCAAACTGGTTTGACTCCTAACCAATTTAAAGAGAATGTTAATTATCAAATTAAAATTCAAAAACTTCAGGATAAAGTAACTGCTGATTCTATATCTACTATGGAAGAATTTGAAGAAGACTATGTTAAGAATAACTCAAAAAGATCTGCTAAAGTTTTAGCTTTCCCTTCATATAGATTTAAAGTAGATTCAACTGCTGTTGTTGAAGCAGACATCGAAAAATACTATAATGAAAATAAAGAAGATTATAGAGTTGATGGAGCAGTTCAATTAACATTAGCAAAATTTGAAATTAAAGAAAGCCAAGAAGATAAAGCCTTAGCCTTGGATAAAATAACCGCTATTTATGAACAAGTTAAAGAAAAACCACAAACATTTGCAAGTCTTGCTCGTTCAGAATCTGCAGACCCTGGCACTGCAAGCCGTGGTGGTGATTTAGGTTGGTTTGCAAGAGGACGTATGGTTACTGAATTTGATTCTGTTGCTTTTTCTATGGAGAAAGGTCAAATTTCTGAACCATTCGAAACACAATTTGGTTATCATATCATTAAGCTTGATGATATTAAAACTGAAGAAGGTGAAAAGCAAGTTAAAGCTCGCCACATCTTAATTAAAATAGAATTAAGCGAATCAACAAAATCTCAAATCAGAACTAACAGTCAAGAATTTGTAGAAAATGCAACATCTGCTAATTTTAAAAGTCTTGCTGAAGAGTATAAAGCAGAAATCGTGGAATCACCATGGTTGGCAACTGATGCTTCTGATTTCAAAAACAATGGCCAAGAAGCTTATAATAAAGTTGCCTTTATGTCTAATTCTTACTACAACTATGGTTACTTATCATTTGTCAAACATGCAAGAAAACATCACATTTCCCCTATCTTTAGAGATAAAGAAGGAAATTATGTTGTAGCTATGATAAATGATAGAAAGCATGATGATTATAAAGAATTGAATGATGATTTAAAGAAATCAATCAGAACTAAACTTGAAGGTGAAAAGAAAATTGAATATGCTAATAAAATGTTAGACCAATTCAATAACAATTACAAAGTTGAAGATTATAGAGATTTAATTACAGATTCTTTATTAGTTAAATCAACTCTTGATACAGTTCGTGTTAAAATTCAATTCAAGGAAATAGAAAATACTACTTTCCCTAAAGATGAAGTTAATACTGACATGTTAAAATCTGATTATAATGCAGCTAGAAAAGCTTCTTTAGAAGGTTTAAGACTAGTAAGAGCTGCTGGTTCTTATTATTTAGTAACTCTTTCAAAAGATGGAGACAAAGTTGTTGCTGATATTAAAATGGCTGTTAATGAAGCAAGAAATATTAACAAAAATTCAAAATACTTAGCACCAATAAGTAATTCTGAAAAAGCTGTAGAAATTCTTTTCAATGCTCCAATGAAGCAATTCACAGAAATTAACTTTACTGATGAAGGGAACTTTACCCTTAAAGTTATCAATGAATCTAAACCAGATATGGATAAGTTTAATAAAACTAAAGTAGCTGACTACGATGCTAAAGTTGAGAGAGAAAAAGAAAGTGAATTTAACAAATGGTATGCAGAAAAATTAAAAAAAGCCAGAATCACAGATAAACGATTTATGGCTATTCAATAAAGATTAAGCCGATGGAAACATCGGCTTTTTTTATTTTTAGAGGAGATATTTAATGAGTAAATTAATGATTAGTGTTTCAGGTATTAGAGGAATATATGGGGAATCTTTAACCCCAGATTTAGCAGTAAAGTTTGCTGCTCATTTTGGTATAATTTGCGGTAGAGGTAAAATAGTAATTGGAAGAGACTCACGAACAACTGGGGAAGCCCTTATGCACGCTATAGTGTCTGGTCTTTTATCTGTTGGCTGTGACGTAGTGAACCTAGGTATTGTTGCAACACCAACTGTTTTATTAGCCGTTGAAGAGTCCGATGCCATGGGTGGTTTAGCAATTACTGCTTCTCATAATCCTCAGAATTGGAATGCTTTTAAACTAGTTGATAAAAATGGTATGTTCTTCTTCCCAGAAAGAGCTGAAGCATATAAAGCTTCCTTAGATAATGAAGTTCAATATGCTAGCTGGGATAAAATGGGCTCTTATTCTGAAGATAATCAAGCAATTGAGAGACATCTCAAGAAGATATTAGATATTCCTTACTTAGATGTTGAAAAGATAAAAAGTAAAAAATTTAAAGTAGTACTGGACTCCGTTAATGGTGCTGGAGGTTTAATCTCTCCGAAATTATTACAAGCTCTAGGTTGCCAAGTCATTGAAATTAATAGTGAAGCAACGGGACATTTTGCTCATGTTGCTGAACCTTTGAAGGAAAATCTAACCCAACTTTGCCAAGTAGTCAAAGACAATCAAGCAGACATAGGTTTTGCTACTGATCCAGATGTTGACCGCTTAGCTATTGTTGATAATAATGGACAATATATTGGAGAAGAATTCTCTCTCTTATTAGCTGAAGAATTCGTTCTACCAATCAAGAAAGGCGACCTTGTGCTCAATCTTTCTTCATCTATGGCTAGTGATGATATTGCAAGAAAATATGGCGTAAATGTACATAGAACCAAAGTTGGTGAGATTAATGTAGGCAAGAAAATGCAAGAAATTAAAGCACCAATAGGTGGAGAAGGAAACGGTGGTATTATTGTTCCAGAAGTACACTATACTAGAGATGCTCCTGCAGGAATGGCTATTATTTTAGGACTATTAACTAGAGAAGATAGACCTCTTTCTGAGATTGTCGCAGACATTCCTCACTACTATTTCCATAAAGCTAAAATTGAAACTAAAGCTGAACTGTTAGATCCTATCATTGCCAAAGCACATGCTGTCTATAATGATTATCAAAAAGATACTCAAGATGGACTAAAAATTATTGGTCAAGACTTCTGGATTCATATTCGTAAATCCGGAACTGAACCAATTATTAGGGTTTATGTTGAATCACCTTCTCTAGAGAGATCTAAAGAGATAGCTGAAGATGCAATTGCTAAAATAACAGATTTATAGATTTAACCCAGATGGTGCAGTAGAACTTTAGTAATACTTCGCTAAAGCTACGTATCACAGGCGAAGAGTGCATATTCTTTTAGCAAAATAGCTTACAGAATTCCGACGCATATAATATATATATTCGGAAGAATTATGTAAGTTACTTTTGCAAAAGAATATAGTGCTATTCTCAAAGATCTATTGCATTATTTGGGTTTAAATAAACTTGATAATTTGTATTGAATAAAGAAAAATCCCCCTCTAGGAGGGGGATTTTTTATTAAAGCGAATCTACTATTTTCTAACAGAATTAACTATTTTAGCAGATATTTTATTTATCTCTTCGATATCTTCTTTTGTATAAAAACCTTCATCATTAATGCTATAGATAATTTTTTTAATCATAGCATAACCTTCTCTAGCTACTTCATAATAAACAGCTTCTTTGATTTTTTCTGATTGGATAAAATCAAGATTATTGATTAAAGCATTAACAATACCACGTTGATTGATAGTCTTAGCCCCTTCTTTATCCCAGTTTGTAAGATAGAGACTTGTGATTCTGTATAAACCTTCAGACCATCCACCTAACTGCATTAGGGTATATTGGTCTAGCATTTCTTCTTGATAGAAAGCTAATTCAACTTGGGTTTGATATTCAAATATAAGTTTTTCTAATTCTTCCCATTTGTCGGCATTATTATTACCTAAAACATATTGAATCTCATCAGCCATCTTTAGGATTTCTTCTTTAAGACCAATGTTTTTAGAATATTCAATTAGAAGTTGAGTATAATTCTTCAATTTTGATTCATCACGAGAACTAATAGCCATAACTGCATCTGCAGAAATTACACCAATAGCGAAAGATTGCTCATAAACATTTTCACTAACCTTGTAAGGTTCTGTTGGAGTTTGTTTAGCTAACTCTTTAGACACAGGTTTTAAACTTTCTAGAACATTCTTAAAAGGTAATGGATCCATCCTAATCTGATAGTCCATTGTTTCTTCTTTTACTGTTTCAACTTTAGTTTCATCAGTTTTACTCTTCTCGCCACAGCCTAAAAAGGCAAATAGAACAATTAATACTAAAATCGCTGATATTGATCTTCGCATAATATCTCCTTTTTTATAAATATCTTATTTATTCATTATAATAATATTTTAGTCTAATCCCAATTAGAAGATTAACAATCATAATATATATAAGAATGATTATTATGTTAATATTGACTGTCTTGACTTCAAATCCACCGAATTTTTTGTAAGGAGAAATGAAGATATTCTTCTTTTGGTTCAAATATCTACCGTGCATCATATCAACAATTAAGTTAATATCTTTGTTAGTAAATTTACTTTTAGGGTAACGAATATTCACTTCTTCCCAAAGCTCATATTTCTCATCCCTAAGAGCTGTTTTACTTAAATCAGAAGTTTTCTCAAGTGTCAACATCTTTTTATCAATCTTTTGCAATTCCTTAGTATTTATACTCTCTGTTGAGTAGCCTGTTACTAAACCTTCAAAGAGCCATCGTGACGGGATTGTTTGGACAACCTCAGGTATGGGATTCTTCTTTAATATTGTTAAATTCCTGTTCATTTTGTCAAATTGAATAACTGCACCACCAAAAATGATTTGTGGTATTAAAATTAATGGAAGAATATTTATTATTCCTTTTGTGTCATTAATAAATGTAGAAAACAATAGACCTATAGATAAACCTATCAATCCAGAAAGAGAAAAATAGATAATGTTGATTAGAAAAAAGCCCTTTATCCCAAGAACTGTTGAAGATATAATATGAAAAAGCAGGGCTTGTACAACAGTAAAAATACTTAAAACCACAAATTTTGAGATCTGATAATGACTAATTTTGAGATTCCTTACTTTCTCTCTTAGAATAAATTTCCTTTCCTCTAATACTTCATGTATGCTGTTGGTCATGCCGAAGAAAATAAAAATAATTACAGATACAAAAAGATAAAGAGTTATATTAGTATTTTCATAGAAGGAATACTTATCACTGCTTGGTGCGAGTCTTAAGATAAAAGAAACTATTAAAGCCAGAAGAGGTGCCTCTAAAAAAGTTATGAGTAGGTTTGTCTTATTTCTTAGTTTATTAACTAAGTTTCTATGTAAATAGGTAGTAAACTGAACAAAACGAGCATAGAAAGTTAACTTTTTCCTATATTTTATTTTCTTTTTGTCAATTGCAACTTCTTCATTAACATCTTCCTTGTTTATCAGCTGAAAGAGAATCTTCCTCTTATACTTATCACGCCAATATTCAGAAGTAAACTTTCTTTTAGTTACAACCTGTTGATTAATTTGTTCAAACTTAATATTTCCTCTAGTATCATACTCAGGAAAGAGAATGATATCATAAAAGAAATCTGGATTAGCATCTTTTACTTTCTGTTCTAAAAGATTCTTACGGATCTTAATAATGTTTACCTCTTCTTGGAAATATGCAAAAGCTTGAGTGGGAGAACCAAAAAAGACTTCTTTTCCACCATTATCCATGAGCAGAACTTTGGAAAACTTCTTGAAAATATAGGCATTAGGTTGGTGAACAGTAATGATAACTATTCTGTTTTGTCTTCTTTGTTCATGCAATAATTCAATAATCTGTTCTGCATCAAAAGATGATAAACCAGAGGTAGGTTCATCACAGACTAATACAATTGGTTCGAAAAGCAGTTCTAAGGCTATATTGAGTCTCTTTCTTTGTCCCCCAGAAAGAATCTTATTAGAGTCATCTCCAACTAAGGTATTCCGTTTATGAGCTAAAGTAACCTGATTAAGGATATTATCAATCTTGAGTATCAATTGATTTTGAGGGACATTTGGTAATCTCAACCTGCCATAAAAATACATATTTTCAAAAACAGTCAGATTAGCAAAAATCATATCTTCTTGGGGAACATAACCAAAATATTGCATTAATTCTGATCTGTGTTTAAAAAGCAATTTACCATCTACTTCAATTTTACCATGTGAAGGCTGAAACTCTGCTACTATAGCTTTTAAAAGAGTTGATTTACCACATCCAGATGGACCCAAAATACCAATTAACTCTCCCCTTTTAGCATTAAAGGATATATTATCAAGCCCAATAGTATTATCATTATGATAATGCTTAACTGCAGTTATTTCTAAATTATTAATTTCAAAAGGAACTTCTACAATATCAAAGAAGTTATTAATTCTAAAATTGAAGCTTTTATTATTCCTAAACTGATGTTTAACCTTATTTCTTAGATGCCTTCCTAATTTATTTTCTTTACCTTTGGCTAGCTTCTCAAGAGAAAGATGGCTTCCTTTAACATCTTCAATAGTTATTATATCTTCATTAAGCTGAAGAATAGTCTCATTAACAATGTTTTCACCATTAATTAAATACTTAAAACTCTTCTTCAATGGAATAAAATGATAGCCATTTTCTCTATTCTCAATCTGCCCTATAGCCTTATCACTAGGATATTTCACTAGACTATAGAAGCCGTTATCCAAATTTAAGTATATTATATCTGGAACAATATCGTCTATACCAATTCTTTCTCTTTCGTCTAAAACATCAATCAATGAAAAAGCAGCATATCCTTTGATTCTTAATTTATCATCCCAGAAAAGTGGTACATCTCTGTTGTAGGATATTGATTTACCATTTCGATAAAGATATCCTCTCCTCACATTAAGATAAAATTTGTTATGATCACATGTTATTCTGAAATCATAATCAGCCTTAGTAAAGTTAATAACATCGCTATTATTAATGTTCTGCATTAACTTATTTACAAAAGCAGTATTGAACTTCATCTTTTGAATTTCTAAAAAGCTTTCTGCTGGAACATAGTAGATATGATTAGCCCTTAACTCGTTTCCTGAAAGTTTCACACTGGGTTTCTGACCTGTAATAAGGAAATAATTATTGTCTATGCCGAAAATTACTAGTTCAATATTTGCAATATTTTGGTCTTTAAACCTCATATTACATCTTTCGGACTTACCTATTACTAGATAATCAGTAAAAAGAGAATTTTCAAACTGGAATATTGAAGTTATATCAGTTATTCTGAGAGGAGCGGTTGTTTTTAATTCTAGATTCCTCATCAAATCCATAAATCCAGCTCCATCAATCTTAAAAAATTTCATCATAGATTGAATGGATGAGATTTCGTAAATCTCGAAATCACTATCAGAAAAAGCCATAATGATAAGAGTAAGTATCACTCTTATCTTATCAAGCTGATTTAAGTTATGGTTTAAAAAAGTAATCACCTTTCCTAAATCATATTCCTCATTCATTATCTCTTTAACATAGACTTCCCACGAAACAGGTAAATCTTTAAAAAGATTCAATAGGAGGGGATACAAAATATCAATTTCATTCTTCTTAATCTGTGTATCTGACCTGATTATGTGAACATAATACCTGGTCAACATATCTACTAGTTCATTCTTCTTATTTCCATTTGAAAGTTCATTCATTAATTATTCTCTTATTGTTAAGTATTCTTCTTTTTCTTTATGACATTCAAGACAATTATGTCTCTGGCAATAACTATTCATTAGATAATGCAGGCCTTGATAATAAACTTCTTTTTGGATAAAATTCTTTGTTTGGTATTCACTTATTTTATTCTTAAAAGAATTAATTATTCTGTTATCTGCAATTTTAGGAAATTCTTTTATATAGTTATTTATTTTGGCAAGATTTTTTTTATCAGAGCTAGTAATAATTATGGAATATATAAAGGGAAGAATCGCATTATAAGCGATAGTCTTGATTAACTCCTGACCAAATCTGTTTTTGCTTTGACCAATGTTTAAGATGTTTGTAAGGTCTTTTAATAAGTCTTTAAGAGTATTAGTCCTATTAAATGTATCCCATAATAGGATTGCAAGATTGTCCATTCTATATTGCCATCTTAAATCTATGAAATCTCTTACTCTTTTCTTGGGCTGGGATGCAGGTCTTACTCTGAATTTATTCCATAAATCTTTTTGTTGAGACTTATCTCCAATTAAAGAAAATTCGGTTAGTTTCTTCTCAATATAAGCTGAAAGCTTGGATGAAGATAATAACTTTAAATCCCTCTTATGGATAGATTGAGCTAGCACTTTCATTCCATGCTTATTATTAGGATTAACCAAAACCTGGGCTATTAAAGAATAAAGGATATCTTCATAAGGGAATAAATAAGAACTTTCTTTGATTTGCTTACTTTTAATAATAAATCTCTTCTTTCCATATTCGTAGAGCAGAAACTTAAGTTGATACTTATCCAAACCACTAAAGAAACTGCAATTATAAGCTATTTTATCTTTTATATCCTGTTCTGGTTCATAGAATTGGGATAATAGTATTGTAGGAATTTGGTTTTCTGCTTGAGTTAATACTTTACTGCTATCATTTTCCCAGATTAAATGCAGGATTACCTTATTATATTCTGGATCTATATGATGTTTGTGATTTAACCAGTCTCTCTTTTTAATATGGATTTCAACATCTCCATGATAATCACTTTCATCTATCTTCAAATAAGCATCCTTAAAATCAGCACCTTTATCACTATTCAAATTTCCTGGATAAATGACTCTTACAGCTTGACCTGAAATTGTATACAAATCGTGATTAAGCCTTTGATTAGCCCAGATAGCATACAGTTCAGATTCACGCATCTAACTACCTCTCTTCTATGTAGTATCTAACCAGATAAGAAGCCATCATCATGCCCATTATTGCAGGGTAATAGGAGATTGAACCTACTAGGGTTCTATCTCTCCCTCTTGAATTTGATTCTTCAGCCATACCTCTTCCCTCTTTTAAGTAATCTTTAATGGGAAGTTCATCAGAATAAACTACAGGAATTCCTTTGGTAATTCCCCGCTTCCGTAAGTACTTTCTTACCCGAGAAGCTAAAGTACAATTTCTACTCTTGGATAAATCAGCTATTTTTATCTTACTAGGATCTAATCTATTACCAGCTCCCATAGCCGAAATTACCTTTATATTTTTATTAAAACAATCCTCTAATAAACCAACCTTGGGACCTAAACTATCAATAGCATCAACAACAAAATCTACCTTATCTACAACTTTGTTTCTTAAATCTTCATCAAAGAATTCTGAGATTACCTCAACCTCAGCATGTGGGTTTATATCAAGAAGTCTATCTCTAAATAAATCACTCTTTAGTTTACCAATACTACTATGTAAAGCGATTATCTGACGATTAATGTTACTTTCACTAACCGTATCAAAATCAACAAGAATAAATTTACTAAAACCTGCTCTTGCTAATCCCTCTACAGCATAACCACCTACGCCACCTAACCCAACAACCAAAATTGTTTTTTCTTGAAATGTTTGAAGTACTTCCTGGTTAATTATTAAACTTGATCTTTGATTTTGCTTCACAAGTCTCCTTTATTAATCTATCAAAATTCTGGCCTACAATACGCCATGTCTTATCTCTATTTATATTATAATTTGTTTCTAGTATCTTTGCAAGTCCTATTACCTCATTAAAACTTCCTCCATCAGGAGCATCACTTTCTAGGAAGAATTTTTGACTTTTAATAATGTCACAGATAGTGCTTTCCCGCTTTTGCTTAGTTAATAATCTTTGAGATAATGAAAAATAAAATCCTAACTTATCAAGTTCTTTATATACCTCATAAGAAGAATTAAAACCATGAATTATCTTCATATTCTGAAGATTAATTTCTTTATGAATCTTGATAAAATCATATTCACAACCGACTAAATGATAAAGAGTTGGCAGAAAAAAACGCTTAGCTATATTCATCTGCCTTTTTAATAATATATTTTGTTTGTCTAGATTCTTATACCTTTTATCAAGACCTATTTCACCAATACCTAACACCTTGTTCAATGATATTTTCTTGTAAAAGTCATCAAGTACTTCAGTTTTTACATTCCATTCTCTAGGATGTAATCCAGCAAACCAATACTTGATTTTTTTTTCTAGATGCCAGTGAACTTCCTCAATACTTAAGGCAGTAGAAACATTAAGAATATTACTATTCGCTTCTAATTCTTCTCTTTCAAGGTCATAATAGGTATCTGATAAATGGCAATGAATATCTATTAATTTTGACATTAAATCTCTTAAGATATAAAAATAGAATTATTTCTGAGATTCTAAAATTATTTTGGACAGGTTACCTTGTTTAACATATTCTCTTATGAAGAGCAAGTCTGGATGAAAATCTAACTCACCCCATTGGTCTGGAGAACATTCTGACATGTGGACATGATAACCACTATCAATAATCTTTTGAATTGCTTCTAAGTAAAATTTGTTTAAATTCTCTGGATTTCTAACCATTGATTCCAAAGTCTCAACATAGATTTTTCTTCCATGGCCTGAAAATTTTATAATACCAACAGATTCTCCATTAGCTTGATCTATGGGGATTTTTTTGCTGACCTTTTGAACCAATCCTCTTTGGCTAATTATCTTCATATCATCCTCATCGTAGGAATCTTTTTTATCAATTACCATTGTTATCTGTTCTTGACTCTTTAAAAGTGTTTCAATTATTTGAGGATTAAAGATATCATCACCGTTTATGGTTATAAAATCATCATTCATATAGTAGCGTGCCATCCAGACAGAAACTAAATTGTTAGAGACATCATAGAAAGGATTATAGACTATATCAATATTAAAATCATCTCTGTATTTTTCAATTTTTGCTTCTATCTGTGGGGCTAGATAACCAACAATAATTGTAACATCTTTTATATTATTTACTTTCAAACTATGTAATTGTGATTCTAACAAAGTAAGGCCATCTCCTATCTCTAAGAGACTTTTAGGTGTATTTTTGGTTAATGGATATAAGCGTGTGCCTTTTCCTGCTGCAATAATTATTGCTCTCATTTTTTACTCTCCACTTTTGACTATTGCATTATCGTCTTTAGTATAATTCCAATCTTTCTTTGGTTTCTGCCAATCACCATATCTGTAAGTCAGATAATCTTCTACCCTTCTTGGTATTGAATAAGCATGTCCTTTAAAATATACTTTTTTAAATTCTTCATAAAAATTAGCTGGGGCAGACTTCAAGACCATATTTTTACCACCAACCGTCCAGTAGTATTTTCCATCAACTTTTCTTTTTATGAATATATCTAAAAGGGTAAAACCCTTGAAAAAGAAGAATTTTCTTGTTTGCACCTTCATAATTTTGACTTGTCCTTTCTTGAAGGGGCCTATATCTTCTTTATAATATCTTATTCTTGTTCTAAATCCTTTTAGCCATAACTCTTTTCTTGCCTTTAGAAGCTTGTCAAGATAATCATCTGTAACAGTTAAATCTAAGTCATTATCCCAAGGTAATAATCTATTTTCTCTGATTATTCCTAAGAGAGTTCCGCCTTCAAGGATATATTTAATTTCATATTTCTCCAAGATTTTACATGATTCTTTAAGCATCTTAAGAGCAATTTCAGCTATTTTTCCAGTCAACTTTAGTTTTCCAGCCATTATCGTAGATATCCTTTTTTTACTAGAGAATGATAAATTATCTGCAGTTTTCGGAATAAATTTAAGGGTTTATTCTTTCTAGGTAGTTTTCCTTCAGCTAATACATGTTCCAGCTGGTCAACCAAGTTACAGCAAACATTACCATCAACATAAGGATTTATTAAAGAGATGTATTTTTCAATATTACCTTTTAAGTAATTTGGATTTTCTTTCAATAAATTCAGAGCAGGTCTAATCTCAAAAACACTCTTTATATTTAATCCTTTGTCTTTCAAATCTATAGTATCAATTGTAATTACAGGTTTACCTAAAATCATAAATTCATAAATTACAGATGAAGTATCAGATATCATAATATCAGCTAAATAAAGCAAGGGAGTTATATCATTGATGTCCTTAACTCTAACTTTATCACTACCTATTTTTTTAAATTCATCAACAATTTCTTTGTTCATTAATTGATGGAATTTTAATAGCCAAATTTCATCATCAGCAACTAAATCTTTCATGGATGATAGGGTTTTACTAGCAGATTCCATAGTATGGCTAAATGTAGGAGCATAAAGAATAATCTTCTTATCATTAGGAATATTAAATTTTTCTTTTAGATTTGTGGAATCATAATTAATTATATAATCCACTTTGGGCCAACCAGTTTCAATTACTTGAAAATAGTTATGATACTTAGCTTGCAGTTTTTTGAACTTTTCTGTTACAAAAGGACCAGAACAAGCATAAACATCAAAGAAATGTCTAATTTTAAAATGCGATGGTTTTTCAACCCCTAATCCATGAAATATCTGAACTTTCAATCCTGGTATTCGCCAATCTACAAAGTTCCCAGGACATAGTACAATATCAGATTTATAAGCTTTAGCTTCTTTTAATGAAGCAAGTATTTTCCTGTCATCCCATTCATGAATCCAGTTTTTCTTTACATTATTTGAAACATAAAAAGCATAATCTATATTCTTTTCTTCTAAGCATTTTACAATAGGCTTGAAGATAGAGATTGAATATAATTTAGCTATATATAAAACATATTTCATTTTACTAACTCATACATTCTTTTTACTTCTGAGAAAGCCATATCTGTACTAATTCCCAAGCTTCTTTCTTTTCTGTCTTTACATTGCCAATTTCTTAAATAAGTATGTATTTTCTTATGATTTGCTTGCCATTTCTTAGGATTAGAATGTGGACCAAAAATAGCAACTGACGGTGTTTTAACAGCAATAGCTAGATGATTAATTCCACCATCATTACCAAAGAATAATTTTGATCTAAAAAGAAGGGCAGCAGCTTCATTGAAATTAGTTTTGATAGCTAAGATAGCATCTTCTTTCATGTGCTCAATTATATAATTAACTCTATCTAACTCACCAGGACCCCATAACATAATAACTGCTAGGCCAAGTTCTTTAACTATTCTATCTAAAGTTTGAGCATACAAATCTAAAGACCATTGCTTGTAGATTACAGGTGAACAAGGAGAAACTACTATAAATTCTTTATTTATATGTTCTATATTAGTAAGCCAAGAATCAATTGTTTCTTGAGAACTTTTCTTGATATGATAATAGGTATCATCACCTTCTTCTTTTATTCCTAAAGCTTTTAATACATCAAATTTTAGTAAACCATAGTAACGTAGATTCTTTCTTTCTTCTTTAATGTTATAAAGCCAGTTGTATCTTTTGAGCTTCCAACCAACTCTGTATTTAGCCCCTGAGAACATAGTTATTTGAGCAGAGCCTGTTCCTCTTAACTGGTCAATAACCATATCATAAGCTTCTCTCCTAACAAGTTTGATAATCCTAATCCTTTCCATAATTTTAGGAATTTCCTTTTTAACCTTCTGCATTACAATTAGATTATCAAGATTAGGATTATCTTCTAAAATAGTTAGATAAGGTTTTTGAATCAGAAAATCTATTTGAGTATGAGGGAATCTAGCTCTTAGTTTTGGTAGATAAGCTGTATTAAGCAAAATATCGCCAAAAGGTTTATACTGAATTATTAGTATTTTCTTTATATCTTTTATTTCTTGATTACTTAACATTATAGTTTTCCTTCAAAATCTTTTGGAAGTGCTTTACTCTAAGATTAAATGATTGGTTTTGATTATAATTTCCTTCTTCAAAGATGAATTTATCATCTGAGTAAATAAATCTTCCAGCTTTACCATCAACAAACATCAGATGTTCAGTTGATTGTCCGAATATAGATTGTAACTCGTTAACATAGAATTTACCATCAGTACTTTCAAATATATCTACATCCATTGAAAGGAAGTTACCTCTTTCACAGATTTTTTTAGTTAAATATAATAGTTCGTCACTTGGCCTATCCCAACCCTTTAATTTTGATCCACTGGCAAAATCACCCTTGAGTAACTTCTTATGTCCAAAATATGAATCATCTATTTTTACCATACGCCATTCCCATTTAACATCAAGAAACTCTTGGAGTATAATAAAGTGTTTTTGCAAAGAACCTTTGGCCTTGAGTTTTATTAGTTTTCCTGTAGTTTCTGGGGTATATCCTCCAGCTAGTTTAGAGTTAAATCTACCAAATATTTTGTTACCAATAATAGCAGCAGATTTTCGATTCTTGAGTATTTTAACACCCTTGGAAGTTGAGCCAATATTTGTTTTAAATACCAGAGGAAGTTTGGTTTCTTTAATAAATGAAAAATATTCTTCTCTTGTATAGAAAACATAAGTTTTTGCATGAGGAAAATTATTAATACTTAGCCAGTTATCCATCATCTTTTTATTTTCATAAATATATAATTCATCATAGGAAGGGTAAATTGGTAATTTCAAAAAATGTGATACAAGATATAATCTTTCATCAAACATTGTCTTGCGTTCCTGGAATTTTGAAGGTGGTCTGCATAAAAATCCATTACAATCTGATTTTTGGATTTCTTCTAGCCATCTATAACTTAAAAGGTCTATAACTTCATAATCAACTTGCAAATCTTCACAGGCTCTAACATAATATTTATGTTGTTGACTAAAAGCCTTAAATATACCTAATTTCATCATTCACTCTCTAAATACCTATCAATTATTTTCTTGACTCTTTCATGAGCTTTGCCATCAAGCTTACCAAAGAATTTATCATTATTTCTTCTTCTAGCAGGTCTATGCTTTTGACCATTATCTTGTAAAGCTTCTTCAATAGTAGAAGAGAGTTCTTCAAAAGAATCAATTCGATAAGTCATTTCCTCTAACATTTGTGTGATTTCTTGAGAAATTCTCTTCCCTTCTTTTACCCTAAAAGTAATTATAGCTTTATCTAATGCACAAAATTCAGCTATAATTGAGGAGATATCTCCAATTAGCAGGTCTGCTATCATTAAATAAGGTAGTACTTCTTTATCATTAATAAAATATATGCCTTTAGTTTCTTTTATTCTAGCAACAACATCAGAAGTTGTCCAATCATGAACAGTAACTAAAATATTATACTTATCTTTTAGTTCATCCAAACGATTGTACCAAAGATTTACTGCAGAATAGGTAGTTTTGTTCCACGTTGCAGTGAAAATAATAGTAGCTTTGGAATTATCAATATTGATTTTTCTTCTTAAATTATCTAAATCATCTTTTCTTATTGAACCATCGAAAGCGTCATCTATCTTTGGATAGCCAACTCCAATACCATTATTTATTCCTTTTCTAGTGGCAATTTCATTCTCATATTCAGATGTAAAAAGATAATTATTGAACTCATTGTAGTATCTTGAATTAATAAAATCCTTGAAATGATAAGGTCCGTGTCTGAGTCCAATTTTAATAATCCCACTACCAGGGTACTTACGAGCAGAGTGCCTACACATTACAACAATATCAGGATAAGAAGGATACAACTTGGCTTTGACACCATATTCAGCTAAGTTCTTTTGAACATTTCTATTTTTGGCAATAACTCGCATCTCTGGATAATGAGCTAGAACTTTTTTAAAACATATATAATCTACTATGTTTCCACAATAGAAATCAATTACTTTTTTCTTTCTAAAGAGTTTGCTAGTAAACCACGCTGTTAAATAAGGATAGTAGATTATATATTTTGAGATATTCATTTATTTTAAACCTCTGATATCTTCTTTAATCTCAGTCGAGGAAATATTTGGTGTCCTTTCTAGATAGATAACTTCACAGTAATCTTTTAGATTATCGAATTTACCTTTCCAATCATCACCCATAACAAGAATATCAATATCATTTTCCTGGATATCTTGTACTTTTTGTTCCCAATTATTCTCAGGAATTACTTGGTCAACATATTTGATTGCTTGAACTATAGCAGCCCTTTCTTTATAAGGATAAGTACTTTTTTTATTTTTTATTTGATTAAACTCATCAGTAGATACAGCAACAACAAGATAATCACCCAGAGCTTTTGCTCTTTTCAAAATTCTTAAATGACCGTAATGAAAAAGGTCAAAAGTTCCATAAGTTAGTACTTTTTTCATTAATTAACCTTTATAATCTACGTATTCTTTTTCTTCAACAAACTCAGAGCCAAACTTTAGATTTATTTTCTTTTTAATTTCAGCTCTCACATCATTCTCAAAATAAACAGATCTGGCTATCTGTATGAATTCATTATCAAATTCACCTTTAGATTCTTTGATTCTAATAGAGTCTTCAATATTCCAGAGTTTTAAGTTCACTTCTTTAAGATCAATAAATTCCTGAGTCTTTTCATTGATTCCTAATGATTCTATATTCTTTTTTAGAACATTATACTCATTCAAAACATTATTTCGTTTATTTTCATCTTTAAATTTTTCTAATTTGATAGATAGTATAGTTACTTTATCAACAACTTCTCCGATTGAAACTTCAACTAACATCTTTTCTCCTCTTATCTATATTGTAATTCGTATAATTCTTTATATCTCTCACAAGTTACTAATAAATCGTCATGTTTACCAATACCGACAACTTTTCCATTTTCCATAACTACTATTTTATCACTATTAATAATAGTTGATAACCTATGAGCAATCATAATTACAGTTCTATTCTGTGTAGCTTTTTCAATAGCTATTTGGACATTATTTTCCGAATCAGTATCTAGAGCACTTGTAGCTTCATCAAATATCAAGATAGGTGGATTAGCTATAATAGCTCTAGCTATACAGATTCTCTGTTTTTGACCACCTGACAGATTTGACCCTTTTGTGTCTAGCAAGTGGTCATAAGAATTATCAAGTTTTTCTATAAATTCACTTGCATAAGCAATATCTGCCGCTAAAATTATTTCTTCTCTAGTAACTTCATCTTTAGTTCCATAGGAAATATTGTTAGCTATTGTATCAGAAAATAATATTGATTCTTGAGTTACTAAACCAAATAATGCTCTTAAATCGGTTGTCTTGATTTTCTTTAAAGGAATTCCATCTATTGTTATAAGCCCTGAATTATAGTCATAAAGTCTGTTAATCAAGTTAATAACTGTAGATTTACCAGAACCTGAAGAGCCAACAATACCAATTCTTTCCCCCTTATTAATTGTAAATGATACATCATTAATTACAGGTTTGTTTGCACTATATCCAAAAACTAAATTTTTTATCTCAATTTTATCTTTGAAGTCCTTCTTAGCAATCGGATTTACATCTTCTTTTATCTCTTGTTCTAGTTGAATTACTTCAGCCACTCTATCTAAGGAAACATTAGCTTTTTTAAAATCTGTATATGCTTTAGTAAGAACTTTTAGTGGGTGCAACATAGAGAATATAGCAGCTAAAAAAGCAGTAAATGATCCTAAAGAAAAAGTTGTTTGGTCATCAACTATCATTCTAGCGCCTAAAAGGATAACAATTATACCAGTAGCCATAGAAGTTAGTTCAGATAGAGGAACATTCAAAGCTGCATAAATCTGACTCTTTATCTTTAATTTCATGTATTTATCATTGATTATTCCCATTCTTTCTTGTTCATAAGCTTCCTTAGAAAAAGCTTTAACTATTTTCATAGAAGAAAGTACTTCTTCAATATTTGAAAATAATGTTGATGCCTGTCCCTGAATTCTCTTAGCATATTTTTTTATTTTCTTCCCAAGAAAACTGACTCCATAAGTAAAAATTGGTACTATTACAAGGCTCATCAAAAAAAGCTTAGGATTAATAAACAAAGCAATAAAAACAAAAATAATAACAGTTAATAAATCTCTAAAAATGTTAAATATTGAAGTTATGTAAAGATCACTAACCATATTAACATCATTGACCATACGTACAATAGAATCTCCAACCCTGTTTTTATTAAAGAAAGCAACAGACTGTTTTAAATAAGAATTAAATATTTCATTACGAATATCCCTCACTGCTTTGGATCTGAGTGCTGTGAATGAATAACGATTAATCATATAGAATATGTTCTTTAAGAGTAAAGCCATAAAGATAATTATTAAAACTAGATATAAAAGTTGAATTGGAGAAGACTTCTCGAATACTCCTTTGTAATTCATAATCAGACTATCTAAGCTATCCTTATTGAATATATTCAACTGAGGAGAATGGAAGTATTCTACTGTTTCTTCCATTAATGCGTGAAAGATTTGTGTACTAGAAGTATAAATGACTTCTCTATCCAAATCTGTAAAGACATAATCAAAGAGAGGAGCTAGTAGTGTTATCGTAGCACCACTGAACATTGCAAAGAATATCATGGTGATTATTCCTACTACTAAATTCGTCTTATACTTGAATATTTTGCTACTTATAATTCTTACTTTTTTATTCATATCTACCTTTTTTCTCAGTTTGTAACATTTTTATTTAATGATATATTTTGTCAATAGCTTTACACTAAAAGCTACAGAGTAGCGACATCTTTGTAGATCAGAGAAGCAAACAGAAAACCCTGCGTATTAGCAGGGTTCTCTTTTATTTTATCTCTATTTTTTAAAGATATTTATTAGTTATTTGAGTAAAATCATTTTACGGGTTGAGGTATAGTTTCCAGATTTTAATTTGTAGAAATAAACACCTGAAGATACATTGTTTCCTTTATCATCTCTTCCATTCCAAACGGCAGTATGACTTCCAGCTTCCTGATTATCGTTAATTAATGTTTTAACTTTTTGACCTTTAACATTATAGATATCAAGAGATACGAGTCCTGAAGTTTTCAATGAATAAGCAATAGATGTTTCTGGGTTAAATGGATTAGGATAATTTTGCTCTAAAGTGCTCATAAGTGGAGCAACTTGTTGGTCATCATTATCAACGCCATCGTCAGTTGAATCAATTCTAAAATTATCTGTCATGAAAACAAATGCATCGTTACTAATACACTGAATAGCAATTCTAACGCTTGTTCCTGTAAGATCACTTAAATTGAAGTAATATGGAGTCCATTCTGTTGGTGCTTCAAGATAATCAATTCCTTGGTGAAGAGAGAATTGGAAGTCACTTGGTTGGTCTCCACCTAATGACATCAATACTCTGAATTTTTCTAAGCCATACTCATCAGTATATGATCTAGCATAGAAAGAAACAACAGTAGTAGTTCCAATAGTCATATAAGGAGAGATAATCCAATCGTCATTTGTTCCAGCTGATGATGCGAATGAAGCTAAGAATTTATCTCCTTCATAAGCAGTCATATCAGTAATTGGAGGTGTTGTTGAATTTGGATTAAATACCATATAAGACATAGCTTCACCAGCATGTTCAAATTCTACATTAGAAAAACCATAAGTAGCTTCTCCGTCAACATCATGTTGAATCCAACCATTTAGATTTGTAGTAAAATCTGCATGTTCTTCAAAATTATCACCCCAAAGTGGGTCTCCAGAACTGAAATAAGTTATGCTAACTGAATTTGAAGGTAATGATTGTCCATTAGGATCTTCATAAACAGCTACAACATAATAAGTGTATTCTTGTCCAACTATTACAGTAGGGTCACTGTATGTATTTGTTCCTATTGCAATAGGGTCAGCATTAATTTGTTCATCATCTCTGTAAACATCATAACTTACCAAGTATCTTTCATACTCAGGTTCTATCCAAGTTAATTCAACATATCCATTGCTATTAGTAGCTTCTAAGTTAACTGGAGCATTATAATCGTAGTTATAATTTGCATCCACTGAAAGATTATATAGTCCAATATTATCACGTACTGTTCTAGTATTTTGGCCATTAAAGTCTTTTCTTTCTACATTAGAATTATCATCAGCAGGATTTAATGAAGTTTGAGCCACACGGAGGTAATAATTACCTGAAGCAGGTAAAACTTCTTCAATTGAAGTACCATTTGCAATAAAATCAGCACCATTGATAGAAGTTGGGTCTTCTACTGGACCATATAGCCAAGATCTAACACTAATATTTGAACCGTCTGCAGCTTGAGTAGCAACTAAAAGAGTATCACCAATACCCATAGCAGGAATCTTATACCAATCGATATCACCTTCAGGCATTATAGCATAGGTATCATTGTTTACAGGTAGTGTCAAGTTTGTTGCAGAAGCAGGAACATCATTACCATCATCAGCATAAGCATAAGCAGAAAGAGTAACAGTTCTTGTTTGTCTGCTTACATTATCTACAACTTCTAAAATAGCAGTTTTAGTACCTTCTGAATCAGGAGTAAAACTAACACCAACAGTTGCAGTTTCCATGAAAGGAAGCACTAATGGATAAGTATTATTATCTGTTGTGATAGTGAATTGATCGGCATCATCACCTGAAAGAACAGGAGCTTGAATTACAGTTACATCAGATAAACCTATTGATCTCATAGTGATAGTTTTTTCTTGAGATGAAGCATCAACTGCGACCATCTCAAAAGTGTTTACTACAGGGTAAACTATCATATCAGCACCTTCAGGAACCTCACCAAATTCTAAATGCACATTTGGATAAGAGTTTCTGATATAGTTTGCAGTTGCTGGATTTGACACATCAGGGATATTATTATCATTGTAATAAATTATAGATCTAGCATCATCAGTAGGAGTACAATAGAACTCATCGCTTGAGGCATGATACTGGGCTACACTATGGAATACAGCCACTACTAAATTCTCAGTATTATCATAAACAAAAGGCATGTCGAGTTGAGTTTCAACCCAACCATCTTCTGCAGGTACAGAAATTGTACCAGTATAAACTTCTGACAAGCTAGCTGGATCAATCCAAGAGTCTGTAGTTGCAAAACTTGTTTCACTTGTATGGCCAAGGAAAATTCTCATTTCATCTGGTCCCCAAGCTGAATTACCATTATAATGCCAGGAAATTTTTTCAAGTCTTTGACCTTCCATGTTAATCTCTTCAGCTAAATATATAGTTTGAGAATATGAATGACGATACCAAGGTTCAAATGGAATACTCTGATTAGTTAATTCTCCATCACCAATAACAACTAAACCTTCAGGAAGTGCAGGTAGAACAAAAGCAGTAACATTTATAGTTTGCTCAGGTAAGTTATCAGCATTAGTTTCAATTAAGAAGGAACCAGTAAATTGACCTTCAGCTTGTGGAGTAAAAGTGAAGTTTATTTCTGCATTATTACCAGATATAATTGTAACTTGTTCATTTTCAAATGAGAAATATTCATCAGATGTTAAATCAACAACTAAGTCATCTGAACCCCAGTTAGCAACATTAACTGTAGCAAGAGCAGTTCTATTTAAATAAACATTACCTAAATCAAAATCAAGAGGTGATATATCTGCATAAGAACCTGTTGGAATATCTTCTATAGTAACATCATCAATATAAATGGTTGTATAAGTTGAACCAGAACCAATATAATCGAAACAAAGCATAGAATCATCATCAGATATTTCATTAAAATGAACATAGAATTGTTGATATTCGTTTGTTAATTCAATTGTAGTTAGTTCATTGTACATTTCAGGATTATTATTTGATGAAGTTGATCCAACTCCTAAAACAACACCATTTTCAGAAGATGCTCTAGCAAAGAATTTTACTCTTCTTGTATTCATCTGATCTAAAGGAGCTGTTATAGCTTTAATATCTTGAGGATCTGTATCTCCAGAATTGTAGAGTCTAAGAACATTCTCTCCCTGATAAGGGTTTAATGTTCCAACTTGAGCATAAGCACCACTTGAAGAAGAATTAATTATAGCTTCCCAATCAGTAGGAAGCTCGTTAATTGCAACATCTTCAAATCCTTGGAAATATGGGAATTCATAGATAGTTGCATCATAAGATGAACCAGAAAGTGCAATAAGTGTCTCATTTGCATCTGAATCAGTGATAGTTACGTTAGCAGTGTAATCACCAACAAGTTCTGGTTGGAATACAAGAGTAAACTGAGCTGTATTATCAGTTAGTTCTAACGGATAAGTATTAGTATCACTTAAAACAAACTCAGCTTGGGTATCAATTGCCAGACTGTTAATTGTAAGTGTTCCAATACCAGAGTTCCTCATGGTAAATACAACTGTTTCACCTTGAGTACCCATTATGGTAGGTTCCCAAGTATAAGAATCTGGATTAACCATTAATTGTGGTTCATTAGGAATATTACCAAATGTAAAAAGTGTATTTGGATAAGCTGTTCTTAGAGTACCAGCTTCGAGAGTAACAAAATCATAATTAGAAGTATCACTGTGTTTTTCAAGTGACTGATTATTAGTGGTAGATGTTACATAGAACTCATTTGATGAAGATGAAAAGCCTTGAGTGTTAGATTCAAAGCCAACTAAGAGATTTTGAGTATTATTATAATTAAATGGTACATCTAAAACTATAGTAACCCAACCCTCTTCTGCAGGAACAGAAAAAGAACCATCATATACCAAAGTAAGCTGATCTTGAGTTAACCAAGATTCAGCATCAGAAAATTCTGCTAAATCTGTATGAGCCATCCAGATTTGGATATTATCTTCCGTAAATTCAGCATTTCCATTATAGTAGTAGCCAATTTCTTCAATTCTTTGATTATCAATATTTAGCCATTCTTGAAGGTAAATTGTTTGTGATATGGTATAACCAAAGTAAGGTTCCATAGGTAAGGATTGATTAACAACTTGTCCATTACCAACGATTATTGTTCCATCAACAGCTGCAGAAGTGAAGCTATAAACTGGAGAACTAGCTATAAATTCTGAAGTCTCATTATGAGAAACAATCTTCCAGAAATATTGAGTCAAATATTCAATATCAGTTACAGTATAACTTGTAGCACTTTGTTGGTTAACCAAGGCAGAAGCATCACTGCTATTAACTAATTGATAGTCAGTTGATAAATAAACATCAAATGAATCAGTATTCTCTCCTGCTGTCCATTCTAAATTTACTGGAGTAGCAATATTCATACTTGTGTTTTCTGGACTAATTAACACAGCAGGACTAGGAGCTCCTTCTTCAGTAAAATGTAAGCGAGTACAAGGAATATATGCTGCTAATGTTCCATCAACTTCAGGAAATGTGTTATCAGCATATTTGTAGACAGAGGTGAATACTTCAGCATCTGATGAACTTGTTGCAAAGATAGGTTGACCTGAAGCATAATCGCCATCATTATTAACAAAGTACATTTCTAGGTTATCTTGTCCATTATAAGCAAACTCAGTATCAAAGACAACATCAACCCAGCCACTTCCTGAATAAGTAATTGATCCATCAAAAACTAATTGATAAGAATCATCATTTGCAGGATTAATATAACTAGCTGAAGTAATTTCACTATCACTAGTATGTTTCAAATAAATTTGTTGACCAGGCATAGTATAATCGGCCGGTGTGTTAGTAACATTGAAGCTAATACCTTGAATATCAATAGAATTAGCTATACTTGAATTTTGGTATACTACTCTGCTCCAGCCATAATCATAAAAGCCATAAACAGGTACGTAGTTACTTGTTCCATCTTGGGTTCCAATTTCTACAAACATTGCAGAAAGAGAAACTAAAAACAGTAAAATAATTGTTGTAATAAACAGTTTTTTACTCATAATTATCTCCTTAATCGTGTGTTGTTATCTATTTTCTTTTTAAAAATAAATGGGCATGTGCCTTATTAACATACATTTTTTATTCCAATTCTTATATTTTTTTGTTGTTTTTTCCTTGATATCAAAGATAAGAAAGCCAAAGGAATATAAATTGCATATCTCTGTATATAGTTAGTCTTTTAATTTTGATATTTTTTAATATATAGTGTTTGTAACTTAAATAAATTTTAAATTAATCTGGAGGAAACATAATGAAGAAGTTTTTTTACACGCTTATAGGCCTAATGCTATTTATCAATGTATTTGCATTAGATAATGAGCAAGCCACCACATATGGAAATAGTGTTAACTATTCCTATCAACTTAACAGATCTGATAATTTACCAGAAATCGTCTCAAGAACATTTGCCCTACCAGCAACTGAGGCTGAGCTCCATATCAACTCTGCCCTCTTAGTTACTTACGATGAAAATGGTAATATAATCGAATCAACTAGAGATTTTAACCAAGATATTGTTAGTATATCTAAAACTTTCCAAATGCGTGAAATGCATGGATTTACAGTAGATATTAATGTTAGTAATAATGTTAGAAATGGAAGACAAGTTTTGGATTCTGTTGATTTTGAACTTAGAGCTACTAATACAGTTGATAATCCAACTGCTATTTCACAAGCCTTTGTTAGTGCTTATCAGAAGTTAGCCTTTAACTTCAACGATTCATATCTAGCAAATCTACCTTATTCTCGTCCTAAACTATTGATTGTTTACCCTTCAGAAGCTTTAGAAGCTTTTCTTGGAATATTTGTTGATTGGAAAAAATCTCTTGGTTTTCAAGTAGGAACTATGTTGAAAGACCCATCTTGGACTTCTGCCTCTGTGGTAAAGCAGAATATTGCTGCCTATTATGAGATTCATAAGCCTGATTATATTATTTTGGCTGGTGATACTTCTGGAACTTTAGTAATTCCTACTAATATGTTTATATCTCCTGATGGTACTGAGAATGATGCAGATGACAACTTCTACACACTTTTAGAAGGTGATGATGATGATTATTTTCCAGAAGCTCTAATTGGTAGATTCTCCATAGGAGACCCTCTAAGTTTGGCAATTCAAACTAACAAAACTATTGTTTATGAAAGAGACCCAAATATCGAACCTGGTGCTGATAATGATTGGATGACTAAAGCTCTTGTTGTTGCAGGAAACCATGCAGAAAATAATTTACAGCCTTCAACTCCTGTTAGAATGTCTCGCTGGGTACGTGAGAGATTCTTAGAAAATGGTTTCGCTCAAGTTGATACTGTTTATTATCCACCAACATATCCTGGTACAAATTCAATATCATCTTCAATTACTAGTGGTGTTCAATATATTTCTTATCGTGGTTGGGGTGATGCTAATGGTTGGCACTATCCTCTCTTCCACATGGGTGATTTAGGTACAGTAAATAATGTAAATAAACTCCCTGTAGTTTATTCTATTGTATGTAATACTGGCGACTTTGCTAATTCAGTAAATCCATCATTTGGTGAATTTTGGATGAGAATGGGCTCAGTAACAAACCCTAAAGGTGCAATTGCTTTTGTAGGTCCTTCAGATTTACATACTAAGACAAAATTTAATAACGCAATTTCAACTGGTATTTTTTCAAGCCTTTTAGATAATGGAACTAGAATCTTTGGTTCTACTGTCTTAGATGGAAAGATTGAGCTTTATAATAACTATCCTCTAGACAGAGAAGATGGTGGATATGTTCAATTCTACTTCCATGTATATAATATGTTAAGTGACCCTTCTTTAAAGATGTGGGTTAAAGTTCCATCAGCTATGGATATTACTGGCATTCCAGCTTCTTTAGATAGAGGTACCTCATATATGGAACTTTCATTCCCAGAAGAATTAAACAATGCGATTGTTACTTCTACAAAAGATGAGGTTAATTATACATATAATAGAGTTGTTGATGGTTCTGCTCTTATACCTATTAATACTGAGGCTGATGGCGATGAATTACATTTAACTGTTTCAAAAGCCAATTTCAAACCTTTTAGAACAAGTATTCCTATCACAGAGAATAGTAATATAGCTATTTCTGATGTTGATGTTGATGGTTATTTGCAAGCTGGATATACAAGTAATATAGATATCCAACTACATAATCACGGCAATGATTATAGTAATGTACAAGCAAGCTTATCAACTGCAAATCCAAACATTACTATTTCTAATTCAGACCAAACTGTTGGTGATATGGCTGCAGATTCTCAAGCTAACCTCACATTCTCTATAGATGTTTCTGACCAAGCTGAGATTGGTGATGTAATTACTTTTGAGCTGGCTCTTAGTCCTTCAGGTAATACTGAGAAGTTCAATATTGCCTTAACTGGAGCTAACCCTTCTTACATACTTCATAATGGAGAAATTATACCTGGTCAAGCAAATGAGATACAAGTTACTTTCCGAAATGTTGGCCCAGTTAACTTAGCATCAGGTAATGTCAATATTACTGCCCTTCATAGTGGTGTTACTAATCCATCTATCAATCTTGCTTATGATTCAGCTGATATTAACAATACAACTACTGTAAGCTTCTCACCACAACTTGATGCTCTTGCTACTCCTGGAGCTCATGTTCCATTTAGATTTGACTTTACAGAATCAGTTTCTGGCTATTCAGTTACAAAATTTGTTATCATTCCTATTAGTGGTGTTGAAACAAGTCATCCTACTGGTCCTGACACTTACGGCTACTATGCTTATGGTTCAAATGACTCAGCTTATTCTTCAAGTCCAACTTACCAATGGATGGATATAGATCCAAACGAAGGTGGAGCGGGTAGTGTTCAAATCGTTGAAGATGATGATTCCTTTGTAACTGACTTACCTTTCACCTTTAGATATTATGGTCAAGATTTCGATCAAATTACCCTATGTTCTAATGGCTGGATGAGTTTCGGTTCTACTTGGTATGTTAACTTCACAAACTCTGCAATTCCTTCTGCTTGGGGACCTAAATACCAAGTTTGCCCTAACTGGGATGACTTAAAAGGACTTCAAACAGAGCAAAATGTCTTTGCAGATATGCGTATTTCTACCTATCATGATCAAGCAAATAATAGATTCATTATTGAATGGAATGACACTTATTCTCAATCTACTATTGATGAATTTGCTGATGCTGATTTACAGAAATTCCAAGTAATCTTAGAACCATTACCTGATGAAGATGGAGATATTATCTTCCAATATCATACTTACTCAAATCCTTCTGTAGTAAGTAACTTCTCAACAGTAGGTATCATGAATGGTGAAAGAAATGATGGTCTTCAATATACTTATGCAGATATGTACCCTGAATCTGCCCAAGAAATTACTTCTAATTTTGCTATCAGATTCACTAAAACACCACCAGATACTTTTGTTAGTAATGATAATAATGCAGTAAGTGCTCTTTCTTACTTACTTCAAAATTATCCAAACCCATTTAATCCAGAAACTAATATTACTTTCGCTCTAAAAGAGAATAGTAAACAAGTTGAACTTAACATTTATAATGTTAAAGGTCAATTAGTTAAAAATCTTGTAAATGGACCTGTTGAGGCTGGAACTCACTCACTTGTCTGGGATGGTACAAATAGCTCTGAACAAGCTGTGGCTAGCGGTGTTTATTACTACAAATTGAAAACTGAAAATCAAACTCATACAAGAAAAATGATATTAATGAAATAGTATCATCTGCCTTGAAATATTGTAGAGACGTATTGAATACGTCTCTCTTTTTTGCTCTCTCCAAAATAGAGTGGGTAACATCATAAATATTGTCGTAAAAGATTAACAAATATGTTTGTATTTAAGTAATGTAATTCACTTTTAACCCCGAAGTTATTCTGTTAAAAGTAAAGAAGAAAACTTCCGTCAATTGCATTTTGCATTGACGACATATGTTAAGAGTTGATACTGGTCAATCCTCAAGTTACTATTTCTAATAGCTTATCTTTAAACATGTCGATAATATTGCACATATTTACCTTTTCTTGACTTTGATGAAAAATTATGATTAGTAACATATACCCTACATTGGATTGGATTTCCGATAAGACACATCTTTTTTCAAGTTGCAGTGAGTAAATTCATAAAAATCTCGGAGAGATGCAGATATATTTCAATACCCGAAATTTAGAAAAGAATGTATTTATAAGTCAATTTGAAAAACTTAGCTATAAACTTAAAAATGTGCATGAATTGCTTTAGTTAGCACGAGTACATGCTATCTTTCAATTGTTTAAATTGAACAGTCTCTAAGAGTTTAATGTGTGAAAGTTTAAAGGGCATAAAAGTATATTCAATCCGTGCAATATGGAAATCATGCTGTCAGAACTAGGGATAAACTGATGTTACTTTTTAGTTATAATATCTATACTTGTCTTTTCTGCAATTTACATACCTGCTCGGACTATAAACTTGTTACACCTGACAAATACTGATAAGCTAGGTTTTCTTAGGACACTCTATGTCATCTGGAAAAAATATTCGAAGATACATTGGCATGGCTCTTTAAAACTTGACTTTTTTATTTCTTTGCTTAACTAAGGTTAGAATTTCTTCGGTGTATTTTCCAAAAATTGGACCATTGGTGATTTGATGAATGTTAATATCAATCTTTTGAAGATTGAATTCAACAACCTTGATAATATTGTCTTTTAATAAACAAATATCCAGTCCTAGAAAAGTAGCATGATTAAAATTGGCAGTGGAATTCTCAGCTACCTCAATAATTTTATTCCAGCAGGGAAAAGAGTATTCATTATTTTTCAAATCAATACTATTAATTGAGTCCGACTTTTTTCCATGCTTATCTATGGAAAACTTGCCTAAGATTCCTTGTTTAATTCCAATGACTGTTCCACCAGAGGCGTGGTTATCAACTCGAGAATTCTGTTTGCCAACCTTAAAAGCGGAGTTTAATACGTGGGCTTTACCAGTATAAGGAGATTTATAGACAAAACACCTTATGGTATTTAATGATGTCTTATTGAATTGTGCGGTAAATTCATGTTGAGAAACAACTTCTTGAATAACAAAATTTAAATAACTTTGTTGATATAAAACTAAAAGATTTTCATACTCAGAAAAATTATTTGCAAAGCTGATGCCTATACCCTTACTAGATCCGACTGATGGTTTAAAAATAAGTCCTTGTTTTTTTAAAACAGTTCTGATTTTCTCATCACTCTCTTTATGAATAAATGCTCCATTACTAAAGATAGCAAGATTGGGAATCAAAAAATCAGGAGCTACTAGTCGATGATATGCTCCCTTATCACTATAAGCTAAATTAAGTCTTCTATCATTTAAGGTAGTAAGTATCGACTTGTAGAAGATATCCTCGGGTATGTAGTGGATGTCTCTATTTTTAGTAAAATAATAATAAAGGCTAAAGTATTTCTTTAGATTGATATCAATACCTAAACCAGCAAAATATCTTACACACTCTTCTTCAAAGACAAGATCTCTCTTAAAAGAGAATTGAGTTATTTTTTTATTATAGTTGCGTTTAATCTTTCTTTTGTAATTAAGCTCTTTTATTTTGTTTATCATATTACCTCTCTTAACTTCATATTTTTTATACTTAGACTTTAGCAGAAGAATCTGCTTTATTAACCTCTGTTAGCTGAGACACATCCAAATATATTGAACTATCTGTTTCAAAACTAAAGATATCTTATTAGGACAAATTATTTGTAAGAAGGTAAAACTGTCTATAAAAAATTAATTAAAATCTTCAGTATTACTTAACTTTTCGTAGACATAAATACTATAAGTTTGATAAACTATTGTTATCTAGTTTCCTAGCTGAGCTTCTTGCAGTTAAATATAAATAAATAGTGAGTTTGTAAACTTACTGCTTTTGTATGTAGAATACTAATTTGCAATTACATTTTGCATATAAGGGGGGCAACAGCCTGGGCTACTTTTTAGCTGGAAGAATAGTGCATTTTAACCAAATTGTGCAGTAAAACTTTAGTAATACTTCGCTAAAGCTACGTATCACATGTGAAGACTGCAGATTCTTCTAGCAAAATCCTCTCTTTTGAGGGTGATACAGGGGGTGATTCCATAAATTTCTCTTATAATCCCCTTCTTTAAGGGGGATACAGGGGGGGGAGATTCAATATAGTCTGCATATAATATACGTTCTTGAAAATTATGTAAGTTACTTTTACAATGAGTCTTCGCTAAAGCTACGCCCTCACAAGAATAATAAAGTGCTATTTTCAAAGATCTATTGCATTATTTTGGTTTAATCCCGAAGGGATGCCATCTAATAGGCAGGGTTCGTTAGACCCTGTAAATATGAAACCTAAATTTATCTCAGCCCTAGAAGGGCGACAACATATTGATTTTTTTTGATGATGTAAACACCTCCTCCTTTCAGTAAAAACAAATTTCACGATAAAATCAACCCAATCTAATTTGGAGAGAGCCCTCTTTTTTGTTTTTAGTCTAAAATCTGAGGAAAATCACAAAGCTCTTATTTCCTTGATTGTTACTATCTCTATCATTCATTGGAAACTTATAGAGATAGTAACAATCAACAAGCAAAAAGAATAAAAAATCAAGTTCTGAATTGATCCCAAATGACTTTGATCAAAAGTAAAATTAACACCATGATAAAAACTGGTTTTATAAATGAGTTACCTTTTTTAATCACAAGATGAGAACCAGTTAAATTGCCTAGAATACCGCATATAGCAGCGGGTATGGCAATTTCATAGTTAACTTTACCACTTGCAATAAAAGTAATAACTGCTGCTAGGTTTGAGGCCAAATTAACTACTTTGGCATTAGCATTAGCAACGACAAAATCATAGCTTAGAACAGAAGTATATACCAGAATTAAGAAAGCACCAGTTCCTGGTCCAAAAAAACCATCATAAAATCCGATTAAGAGTCCAGCTATAATTGAAGTTAATATTTTTTTCTTCATGGACATAGTATGAGAATTATTGACTTTTCCCAGTTTATTGTTAGTAATCAATATTGTAGCGATTATAGGAAGAGCTATGATAAGTAAAAGATTTAAAAAGTCTGGTGATAAATATAGAACTGTTTTAGTTCCTAAGAAAGAGCCAATTAGAGCAAAAATAGCACTAAACAGGGCTACTTTAGTATCAATCAAGTTGTTTCTAAAATATCTAATTGTAGTAAAAATAGTCCCATTTGCTGAAGAAAATTTATTGTTTCCTAGAGCAAAATGAGGTGGTAAACCTGCTGCTAGATATGCTGGAATTGAGATTAACCCTCCCCCTCCTGCCATTGAGTCTACAAGCCCTGCTAAGAATATTGCAGGTAAGATAATTGCCATGCCATAAGCGTTTAACATTTCCATATTAAAATTCTGCCTTTATTTCGATATTTAAATTGTTTTCCATTTTATTCTTCGGATATTTGTTTCCAAAATATGATAGATTTAAGGTAATATATTGATTATAATTATACTTTGCTGAAATATTCCACTTCATAGAATAGCCTGGCCTCTTTTCAGCAAGATAGATAAAGGAGTTTTCACTCTGATCCCATGTGTAAATAATATCAGTATTGATTTGAAGCAAATACTTTTTAGCTAAATTCGCAGTAATGATATTATTCATACTAAGAACCATTATTTCATAATCATTGTTTTCATCACGAGACTGTCCCTTTTCTAGTTTACCTTTTAGATTACCATTATAGAGATAATTTGACCAGATGGTATTCTGATATTTAAGGGTAGATGAGTACTCCTTTATTTCTTGTTTATATCTAGTATCGTCTTCTTCCCTGTAGGTTATTTGGTTACCCAAGTTACCAATATTCAATCTTCTTAGCATAATTTCATTATCAATAATTCTTATCCGAGTTTTACTTTCATTTTGATATCTATTATCTAAGGTTTTATCCCATTCCAATGATAATCTGTAATTAAATTTCTTAGTATCAGAAGTGTAGGCATAACTAGTATAAAGGTTGTTCCTTCCATAAAGAGTTGTATTCTTATTCATTAATACTTCAGGGTTTAATAGATATAGTTTGACCTTTTCACTAGTTCTTGAATCCTCTGTAATTATTGTTCTAAACTCGGCAGTTATGTTTTTCCAGAAATTACTTTTAATAAATCTGTTAAGTCTCAAATAAGTATTAAATGCTAAATTTAACTCTGTAGAAAGTTCAGGTTGCCCTGAATTAACATAAAGCCAATCAAAATCACCTTGGTCTTGATAAAAGCCTAAAGAATCATAAGCTCCTGCCCCATCTCCAATATATTGCAATTCCCTAACTTTAGGATAAAATTCTAAGTTATTAATTTTATAGTTATAATTAACATCTAAACCATTGTTAAAAAAAGTATGTGTAGAATTAATGCTTATTTTGTTATAAGTATTATCTTCTATATCTTCTTTTTTACCATCAATTTCTCTAAAAGTATATTCAATGTTAGTATTTGTATTGCTTAAACTTACTAAAACATTACTACTTACTGTTTGAGACTGGCTCATGTCTTGCCATGTATCATTAATTAGACTAGCTTTATCATCGTACCAATATGAACTTGAAAAGTTAACTTTAGTTAGATTAAGAGTGTTGAGTATATAAGTGTATTTTTTGTATTTATAGCCCGTTTTTATATAGTCTGAATAACTTTCTTGATCTAGCTCATTAAGTAAATTAAATCTTGCTTGCAGAAAAGCTAGCTTCTTGCCTGTTTGGAAATAATTACTAAGATATTTAGATTTTTCAATTGTTTCAATATCGTAATCAACAGACTTTCGAGTGTAGCGGTATTCAATTTCTGGTGAATATGCCTGTTCCAAAAATAATAAATTAGTATCAAATAAGTTACTCTGTGAGTAATCATCAACATCTTGTTCTTTGTAATTCACATCAGCCTTAAAATAATTCTTGATATTTACTGAAGAAAGAAACTGCCTACTCTTAGATGCTAGTGAATCATATCTTGTCTCATTTCCTCCATAAGTTAATTCCAAGGGATTCTCTAAGTCTGATAGAGCACTAACATTCTTGGATTTATATTCATAGGAAATTATGTTTTTAGTAGCCCATGTCTCATTATCTTCTTGATAATTCAAGGCAATTTTAGAAATATTACCTTGATTATCAGAATCATCTTTATCTGAGAAAGTATTTTTATCATGTTGAGTTAAAAGTGACTCCATTTCGAGATAAATATTTTCTAGACCTAACCTTACAACTAGGTCATAATTTGATAAACTTTGTGGTGGAGTTAGCTTTCTAACTGGTTGATAGTCCCCATTACCCTGTCCAACATACTCAAATTGATTTGGAAGATTCTGAATATAAGCACCTTGCCCTGGTCCAAGATAAGAAAAATAGATATTATAATTCCCTTGACCTTGACTTCCGACATAAGTATAGATAGTTTCCCCTTGAGAATTTAATTCTGCTATATAATTTCCTTGTCCAGTTTCAACTTCATAGATACCGTTAGCAAAAATTGTAGTGTCTCCCGCAACTTTGAATGACTGGATATCTTCTTGAGTATGAATATCTTCTAAGGGGTTATCTTTATCATCTTGTCTATGAATAGCATGTAAAGAAATATTGAAAAAATCTGTAAGTCTGTATTGGCTAGAGCTGATATACAGGTTATTCCTATACTTCTCATCTGTATATTCAAAAGTAACATATACTTGAGTTTCTGAAGTTACTATGTTCTCAAAAGTTATACTTCCCTCGCTATAATCTATAAAATAATCTATTCCTCTTTCTGCTTTTATTCCATCCAAGAAAACTTTTTCCGAATTAGCTATTATCGAAACATAGTCTTGGCTATCACTTATATAAATGAAATAGGGACCCTGCTTTCCTTCAATGCAAGTGAATCGATATGACCCATTCTTACCCTTAGAGACAGCTAAGGCTGCCCAAGAAGAGTTTTGCTCTTGGAAAGGTCCACTATAAATTTTATTATTGCTTTCAAAAACACCTAATTTCAAACCTTCAAACTGAATTAGGTAATTCATATAAGAAGTATTTGATATTTCATGAGATAAATCACCGAAAGAAAGCTCAAAATTATCATTAAAGAGAGAGATAAATACCTTGTCTAGAGAAGATAATTCCCTTGATGAACCTTCTGTTGAAATAGGAGAATTACTATCTGATAACTGAGCTTCTACAAAGAGATTAGAAGCAATTTCACCAGATAATTTTAAATATAATGACTGATTTACATCCAAGTCTCTATTCTCTGAAAAAGATAAAGCAAAAGTTTTAGAACCTTTAATGAGCAATTTACTATTGTCCAAGAAAACACTTTTCTTTTGTCGTTTTTCAACTGTATATGTAGAGTCCTGATTTAACTTAATCTTATATAGATACAGACTATTTAAGAAGTCTTGAGGTATTACTTTGTATTCAATTTTGACTTGTTCTTCCTGTCTGACCTTATCAGAAATAACTTTTATAAGTCCTGTATCATAATCAATAGTATAATCTTCATCTCGAGTAAAATATGTTGAATCCGCTGACAGAATTTCAGAATTCTTAATTAACTTATCTTTTTTAAGTTGATGAAATTCATTTTGTGGTGAAAAGTACTCACTAAACCAATATTTAACTTCCTGTCCTTGGGAATATGATGCAAATAGAATAATAATTAGAAAAAGACATTTTTTCATCTATTTCAATAAAATTTAACAGAATAATGCTCTAATACTTTGTTTGAATAAACAAATTTAGCAGAGAAGAACTTGTTTTGCAACATCCACTTGATGAACAATTTATCTCCCTCCCATAAGTTAAGATCCAATAGTTTATGATTTGGTATCCAAAGAAGATTTCCTTCAGGAGAATCAATCATGTCGCCTTTAAACCCCCAGGCCTGGTAGAGAAATACCTGCCAATCATTATGACCATCAAATTTAGGAAAAGATAATAAACCTGCTAGCTTATAATCCGTTAAAATCAAGCCAGACTCTTCTTTTATTTCCCTTAAGAGACATTCTTCAGGAGATTCACCACTCTCAAACTTGCCACCTAGTCCGTTCCACTTATCTTGGTGTATATCATAATCTTTTTTGACCCTATGCAGCATCAGAGTCTCATTATTCCTTTGAATATAGCATAAGGTAGCATTTATTATCTTCATATAAATAATTGTTGTTTAATACTTTTCTTAATAATCTCTATTTCATCTATTATTGAATCCAATGATATATGGTAACCATGTTCTTTATGCAAATTAAAAATTTCAATTTTTCCTTTGTAAAGTGACTCATCATCGATATAGATAAGCACAGAACAGTTCTCTTTTTTTGCATACTCTAGAGCTTTTTTTGAGCTAGAGGTAACTTTCCCCTGAATTGTATAAATCATCTTCTTATGAAGTTCTTGAAGAATTTGCATTTCATTTAGAAGTAGTGCCTCATTTTCAGAACAAATAAAAGCTTTAAACTCAAATGAATTACCAGGAAAAAGATTATTATTCTTTACTATTTCATAGATAATATCTAAATTCAAATCAAAACCAATGGATGGAATTTTTTTACCAGTTACATAACTAGTTAAAAAATCATAACGACCTCCACCGCCAACCAAGATGTTTTCTTCCCCCTGCTTAACATAAATATTAAAAACCATAGCATTATAGTAATTATAAGTTCTAGTAAGTTCTGGATTATACTCATATTTAACCATTAAATTAGTTAAAAAACGCCTTACTTTATGTAGTCTTTCCAGACATGTTTCACAGTAATCAGGATTTTCTTTGGTTGGTAAAATATATTTTGATTTTTTAACTGCTTTCTTTTCCTCTTTACTCTCTTTTAGTTGTACCTTAGGTAATAGTGCATCTGGAAGACTTAAAATACAATCTTGACAGCCAAAAGAGTTTATTTCAACAAGAGTATTTTTAAAACCAAAAGCATTTAAGAGCTTCAAAGCCGTATCAATAACTGTAATGTCAGAAACAATTGTTTCATCTCCATATATTTCAGCACCTAATCTGTAGGTCTCTTGAATCTCTTCATTCTCTACTCTAATCATATTTCCTAAATAATAGTATTTAAGAACTTTTGTATCATCATATTCGTTAAGGAAATTTGACAGAAGATTTATTGTTCCTTCTGGACGTAAGCTTAAATTATCTTCCTTAGCTAAATCTATAACAACATTAGAATTACTAGGTGCTTGATTATCTCTATAGAAATCTTTCTGCAAACACTTATTGAGAGTTTTTCTATCTTGTAGTAAAGATAGTCTCACCTCCTCAAAATCATGGAGTTTCATAACATCATATATTAACTGTTCTGCATTCCTCCAATTCTGAGTATCTTTGCTTGAAACATTATTTAATTTCATATAATTTCTTCTCATGTATGAATAATCTAATTATGATACAAGCAACCAGACCTATCATCAAACCAACATAGTTGGCTAATATATCATAAGCAGAATATGATCTACTTGGTATATGCAACTGCAATAATTCATCTACTATAGGATAAAACTGCAAGGGTATATATATCATCAATTTCTTTATATATTTTAACTCTGTATAATGAAGAAAATTATAAAGAAGAATTGAAAATATAGCAAACTTGATTGCGTGTAACAATTTGTCATAACCAAAGATATAATCTATGGGTAGTGAATGAGATGGCATAATAGAAGTAATAATACTTGCGATAAACCATAGTATCAGTAAAATTCCAAATGTAATTTTATATTTTTTCATCGTTCTCGTCTTCGTTTTCTAATTCTAATTTAACAAATTCAATTCTTTGTCCATTAATTGAAGTAATAGTAAATTTTGCCAAATTCTCAATTTCAAAGGTTTCACCTTCATTTGGAATGTGATTAAGCTCAGAAAGAAGAAAGTCAGCCAAATTGTCATATTCTTCTGAATCAATATCTAAAGAGAATTTCTCATTAATCTCCGAGATACTTAACTTACCTGATAATAAGAAAGTATCATCACTAATTTCATCTATTTCCTTAGGTTCATCTGCATCATATTCATCTAAAATATCACCAACTAATTCTTCTAAAATATCTTCTAAAGTTACCAAGCCTGCAGTACCACCATATTCATCAACTACAATTGCTATCTGCATCTTATTAGCTTGAAAATGGTTAAATAAAACCTGAATCTTAGTATTTTCTGTAACAAAGAAAGCTGGTCTTTTTAGTTCTTTTATTGAATTATAGCCATTTGATATAATTAAGTCTTTAACATTGATAATACCTGTAATATTATCAATTGTTTCACTATATACAGGAATTCTTGAATAACCAAAATCCCTAATCTTTTCTTTTAAATCTTCTATTGAATCTTCTTCTTCAACAGCAACAATATCAACCCTAGGCATAATAATTTCTCTTACTTCTGTACTTGAAAACCTAAATATTCCAGCAATAATTTCCTTTTCATTATCTTCTAAGGGGTGGTCAGCTGATTCTGATTTGATTAGATTTTTAAAATCTTCAGATGTAATTTTCAAATTATCACTTTCAGAAATAACATCCTTTTTAGAAACTAAGGTTATTACTAATTCTATTGGTTTTAAAATTGGGTATAAGATATAACTTAACGGAAGTAGTAATATACTTGAATGCCCTGCGAATTTCTCACTATTACCAAAAGCAAACAGCTTAGGAATAATTTCACCCATAGTTAACAAAGCAACCGTAGTAATTGCTATTTGAATAGCAATCAAAAGAGGACTAGTATTGTTAGCAAACCAATGGTAAGTTTTATTTAATTCAATCGCTAGAATTGTAGAAATTGATGAAACAGCAATATTTACTAAAGTATTGCTTAATAATATCATAATCAAAAGATAAGTAGGATTTTTGATTAATCTTAAGATTCTTTTAGAGGCTTTATCTTTATTACTCTCTAATTTTTTAATCTGCAATTTATTTATAGAAAAAAATGCAGTCTCTGAACCTGAAAAAAACGCGGATAACACTAACAGCAACAATAATGTCAGATATGGAAGCGAGTCGTCCACTATTACAGTATCTCCTTTTTAAGTAAATTAATATATTCTTTTTCTTTGTTTTCCATGACTACTTGATCTTTTTTAGCCAAATGGTCATAACCTAACAAATGAAGTAATCCATGCAGAAATAGCACTATAACTTCATATTCTAAAGTATTATCTCCTTTCTGTTGGTCAGCAACTGAAAGGTCAATTATTATATCACCATAAGTAGGTAAGAAATCTTGTTCAGCTGAGAAAGATATTACATCTGTTTGACTATCTTTACCTCTAAATTTTTTATTATAATATCTACTTTTACCATTATCGACTAAAAGTAAATCAATACTTTTTTTTACTTTTTCTTCTCTTTCTAATAAAAAGTTATAAATATAATCAAGTTTATCAGTATTGATAAGCCTATTGGTTTGATTATCAATCTCTAGCATTAATTACCTCTTGAATGTGATTTTTTTAATTGTAATAGATTAGTCAAGTAATTTATTGTAACTACTATATTGATGTTATAATTTACCCGAATGGTGCAGTAGAACTTTAGAGAAGAGTGCAGATTCTTTTAGCAAAATAGATTACAGAAGTCGATGCATATAATATATATATTCGGATGGATTATGTAAGTTACTTTTGCAAAAGAATATAGTGCTATTCTCAAAGATCTATTGCATTATTTGGGTTTATCTTTAGAATAGTTGAAAAAAAAGGAAGAGCCTTGATAAACAAAGCTCTTCTTCCTGCCTCTAGCAGGCAATAATAATTAGTTTATTGAATAACTAAAAAGTATATGTTAAACCTACCATATAAGCAAAAATATCCATTTGATGGGTTCCTGGCATATTATGGGCTGCTGCTTCAATTTCTCTTTCTTCACCAAAGTAATATTCTGCAGCTAAATCTAAGGTAAAGTTATTCCATGTGTAACCACCACCGATAGTAGCATTATGGTTTGTTGAAGATGGGAATAAAATATTGACTGTTTCATCTGGTGCTGGTGCTGGGTCATAGAAGTAACCAGCTCTTAAAGCCAAACACTTAGTAGCTTGAAATTCAGTACCAAATCTTACTTGAATTGCATCTTCCCATTCCATGTGAGTAATTACATTTTCTGTTCCTTCTTCCATAACAATTTCAGAAATTAACTTATCATAAGTTGACCAGCGAGTTAATTGACCATCAAGATTAAAAGTCCACTTTTCATTAGCTTTCCATGATGTTCCTACACCCAACCAGAAAGGAATTTCAAAATCTCTTTTAACATAAAGTTCGTGGGAAGTTTCGATTAAGACTCCATCCTCTGTAACATAAGGCATACGTGTAAATTCAGCATCTCCAGAAAAAGCAACTAGTGATGGAGAACGGTAAGAAATACCAACAGTAAATGTTTCTACTGGTGAATATTGAAGACCAAAAGAAAAGCTAGTTCCTGAGCCACTTACTTCTTCACTATATTGAGTATCAAGCATTCCTTGGCTATCTGCTTCCATTGCTCCTGTAAAATTATTTACTCTATTTTCACCTCTTTTTAATTCCATTGATCCATGATGAATATTGACAGAAATCCCTACATTGAATCTGTCAGTTACTTGATAAGCAGCTGATGAGCTAACAGTAATCATAGATATTTGAGATTTCCAGTCAAACTCTTTACCATAAGAATTATTGTTCAATACTAATCCAGGGGCTGCTTCATAAGTCTGTGGTCCATTAAGAGCGAGAAAATCTTTACCTTCCCATTCGACACCTAAAGCATGAGGTACGTAAAAACCAAAGCCCCAAGCAAATTTGTCTTTTGCATAATTGGCAAAAATATGTGGGGAAATAAAACGAACATCATCAGCCTCAGCATCAATTAAATAAGCATCATTTTTGTAAGTTGGAAACAAAGTAACATCAACCATTGATGCAGTAAAAGAAGCCTTTTGTCCGACTAGACCAGCAGGGTTCCAAAATACTGCTGTTGCATCATCAGCTTGGCCAACAAAAGCACCACCCATGGCGCCTGCTTTAGGTCCGATACTGTTCAAAGAAATTCCATTTCCAACAAGTGCAATAATCATAGTTAAAAAGGTAAGCGTAATTAAACTTTTTTTCATAAAATCTCCATTTACTTTTTGTGTTTCCCTAAAATGAACTTTATTCATTTTTAAGTCAATCTTTTTTTTCTGAATGTTGATTTTAGATTCAGAACTCATCTTATAGATTATTAGTTTTTTTAAATGAACGTCTCGTGTATTCTGATTGAATAAGCTCGAATTTTAAAATTAATTATGATATGAAATAAAGCTTGTTCCTAAAATTAGTCATAAACTAAGGTTTATGTTATTTGCTAGTAATTTTCTTACAGATGTTGCTTATTTAAGAAATATTTTTAAGAACTAACTCATTGATAATTTAATAAATGCCCCAAAAGACCTATCTTTTTCTTAATAATTTTCAAAAAAGATATTGACAAGAAATGCCCCCGATAATATTAGTCTTTTCACATGGTCGAGCGGGAGTAGCTCAGTGGTAGAGCACAACGTTGCCAACGTTGGGGTCGTGGGTTCGAACCCCATTTCCCGCTCCATTATCATTAAAACAGTTAATAGTGTGATATATGAATTAAATTAAGGCGACATCGCCAAGTGGTAAGGCAGAGGTCTGCAAAATCTCCATCCCCAGTTCGAATCTGGGTGTCGCCTCCATTTTTTTTAAGAAAATTATGCCGGAGTGGTGGAAATGGTAGACACAAGGGACTTAAAATCCCTCGGTAGCAATACCGTACCGGTTCAAGTCCGGTCTCTGGTACCATATATTTTTCAAGCGGGAGTAGCTCAGTGGTAGAGCACAACGTTGCCAACGTTGGGGTCGTGGGTTCGAACCCCATTTCCCGCTCCATACTTAATTTAATTCATATCCTTCCATGTTTTTAGTTATCCATTACTTAACCTATTTAAGTAATAATAATGCCGGAGTGGTGGAAATGGTAGACACAAGGGACTTAAAATCCCTCGGTAGCAATACCGTACCGGTTCAAGTCCGGTCTCTGGTACCATATATTTTAAGCGGGAGTAGCTCAGTGGTAGAGCACAACGTTGCCAACGTTGGGGTCGTGGGTTCGAACCCCATTTCCCGCTCCATATTTAGCCGACGAAAGTCGGCTTTTTTTAGTTTATCAGAGCGGGTATAGCTCAGTGGTAGAGCACAAGGTTCCCAACTTTGGAGTCGTGGGTTCAATCCCCATTACCCGCTCCATTATTTTGTTTACCTTTGAAAGAACAAACAAAAAGGATGCAGACAATTGATATAGTTAAAAATCTGCATCCTGTAAAATTTAGTTACTAATTATTTTTCACTAACCTCAAGGAATTTATGAATATCATCAACAATCACTTTTAGTGAAGCTCTCCAAAAGTCAATCGAATTAACATCAATTCCCATTAATTTTGTGACATCTGAGATATCATTTTTGCCAGTAGCTTCAAGCAATTTATCATAATCTTCTAAGAATGATTTACCTCGTTTCTGATACTCGGCATATAACCCTAAAGCGAATAGCTGTCCAAAGGCATAAGGGAAGTTATAGTAATTAGCTTCAACATAATAATAATGAGGTTTGCAAGCCCACATATAAGGATGCATAAAATTGCTATCTAAGCCGTCGCCATAAGCTTCTTTCTGTGCTTGAATCATAGCATCTTTAAGTTGGTCGACTGTTAAATCAAATTCTTTTCTCTTCTCAAAGAGAGTTGATTCGAATAAGAATCTACTGTAAATATCAACTATCGTCTGGGTTGAATCAGATATTCTACCTTCGAGTAAGGTAAATATTTGTTCAGGACTTGCTCCTTCTAATACTGAGTTATTTATAATAGTTTCACAAAAGATGGAAGCAGTTTCAGCTAAAGGCATTGGATAACCAGCATTTAAAGAAGTTTGAGAGTTTAATACATGGCTATGATATCCGTGACCTAGTTCATGAGCCAAGGTAGAAACATCAGAAAAAGAACCTGTGAAATTAGATAAAATTCTTGATTGACCTAGAGAATGGATACTTGAGCAGAAGGCACCCCCACGCTTACCTTTTCTTGGTTCTGCATCAATCCATTTGTTCTCAAAAGCATGTTTAGCAAAATCAGAGAGTTTCTGACTAAACTTAGCAAAATTCTTAACTATAAAGTCTTTTGCTTCTTCATAAGTGTAGGTCATATCTGCTTGTCCCATTGGAGCAAACAAATCATAGAATGGTAGTCCATTTTTATGGCCTAATAATTCAGCTTTTCTTTGCAAGTATTTTCTAAATTCTGGTAAAGCCTCTTTAATAGCTTCTAGCATTGCATTTAAAGTTGATTCTTCCATTCTACTATTTAGCAAGGTCATTTCTAAGGGTGATTTATATCCTCTTTGTTGACACATGGTTATTACTTCACCCTTAATAGAATTTAAAGAAGCTGCTATAACCTGATCAACTTGTTTGTATGATTTTAATTCAGCCTCATAAGCTTTTTTTCTTAAATCAGCATTGTTATCATAAGCCATATTGCGTACAACTGGAAGAGGTTCTTGATGTGTTTCTCCATTTTCTTCAATATCCACCATTAGGGTTGAGATAATGTTTGATTGCAGTCTAACCCAGGCTGAAGAACCTGTTTGTTGTAATTTAGCATACATTAATTCTAACTCATCTGATAAGAGATAATCTTTCTTCTTTGCGATCTCATGCAAATGATAAGCGTGTTCTTTTAAGAAGTTTGATTTATTAATAAGCTGATCTAAATCGGGAAGACTGCCTATCCATTTGTTAAATTTGATATTTGCATCAGTCATTTTCACTATTTTATCATCAAGAATTTGAAGATATTTAATAGAATCTGCATTCTCTACATCAGTTGAATTGGTAAGTCCTGCAAAAGAATGAAGTCTTTCTAGTACATCATCAACATCTAAGTCATTATGTAATTTATCTTCTAAAGTCTTAACCATGTCTGTTTGCTTAAAATTATCTTTATTATCAGTTAAATATCTAGCTGATTCATTTATATTTGCAATCAATTTATCTAAATTTTCCAAGTCTTCTCTAAATTCTTTTGAATCAAAACTGCTATAGAGTTCCTTCAAAGACCATCTCATATCCATTATATACTCCTAATTTTTTATTTTCTAATATTATAATACTATTAGAAAATTAGTCAATATATAATTTAGGCAAATGCTGTTACCAGCCTGTGAGACTGTTCAATCCTCAAGCCACCCTCCTCAGTAGCCTATCCTTAAAAAAGTCGATAATATTGCACATCTTTAGGTTTTCTTGACTTTAGGGATAAATTATGATTAGTAACATATACTCTACATTGGATTAGATTTCCGATAATACACATCTTTTTTTCAAGTTGTAGTGAGTAAATTCTTAAAAATCACGGAGAGATGTAGATATAATAGGCAGGGTTCGAAGACCCTGTATTAATTATTTCAAAAAATCAAGCAAAGCCCTGGAGGGGCGACAATATTCATTTTTCTAGATTTATTTTTATGTACTTATTGTTTAAAAAAAACATGATAAAAAGGAGCTTAACCCTTATTTACATAAACAGTAAGAGGTATTATCGCCCCTCCGGGGCTTCGGTTTGTGGGAGACTCCTTGTACAGGGTCTTCGAACCCTGTCTATTATATCTGCATCCTTCCAGGATTAATGAGGTTATATTTCAATATCCGAGATTTAGACGAGAATGCATTTATTAGTCAATTTGAAAAACTTAGCTATAAACTTAAATATGTGCATAAAATGCTTTAGTTAGCACAAGTACATGCTATCTATCAATTGTTTAGATTGAACAGTCTCCCAGCCTGTTAATGTTTTCACTTTTTATAATGACAAAGATGCGGATGTGGTCATCCGCGTTCTCAGTTATAGAGCTGAAAAGGAACTTATCTAATCTCTTGATTGTTACTTACTCAATAAAGTTCCAATGATTTATAGAGTAAGTAACAATCAAGAAAGAATAAAAGCTGTTTTTTAGTATAAAAATGCTCAATTTTCAGTAGCATTTCTACTAATAATCATACTAGCAAATTGTTTTACTTGACAGTTATATTCTTCGTATTATATTTATTTTTAATAATATTTGATTTATGAAAATACTAAAAAATTTTGAGAGAGTAACACCAGAAAATCTGTAAGTCTATAAAAACCAAAAAGGAAAATTTGTGAAAAAAATACTATTAATCTTAATTATCTTAATTGTCGCTATAACATCTTTTGCAGAAAATTCTTTGATCCAAAGAGTGATTGAAAGCCAAAATAACTTTCCTACTTTTAGTCAGTTAACTCAAGTTAGTAATATTAATCAATTGTTTGATTATTTACGTGATTTTATAAGTTGGAAACATTGGCGTTTTTGGGTTACTGTCGTTGCTTCAGTTTTTCTGTGGCTTGCATTCATGATGATTGATGGTCTTTTTAGAGAAATCTTTTCTAAAGATATCCAGAAGAAGTTATCAGACAAAGAAAACTGGTATCATCTCTATTGGATAATATTCAGTGTAGTTCTAGCAATTTTCTTTACTTTTTGGTATGATTCTTTTTATCAATTCTTTGCAGACATCAATTTACTAAGCTTACCACTTGAGCAAGACTGGCTTTATTGGACTCTTTGGTCAGCTTTTAACTTGTTAGTAATAGCTGGTATTTGGGCTATAGTTAGAGAATTTATAGTTTTTAGACTTGTTGCTTTATATAGTATCATTTATCAAGTCTTACATGCTATCACTGGTTCAATTTTAGCTTTCTTCTGTGCAACAGCAGTGGCATATTTCTTGATAGGATTAGGACTAGTTCTGGCTATAATCGGGGCAGTAGTAATTGCTTTAATGGTACTAACTTTTATAATTAAAGCTTCTGATGGACCAAGTTCATCATCCTCATCTTCTTCTAGGGATTCAGCAAGCCAGAAGATTACTAATGATTCTAGAAGAAGAGCAGAAGAACACAAAAGATGGCAAGAAAAACAAGAGAAATTTAATAGAGAACAAATGAAGAAATCAAGAGGTTGGTAAGTTCTACTGCACCATTCGGATTAAACATCTCTACCAAGTTTGTAGAATTATCATACTGATAAGTTTGATATATCATTAATCATCAATATGGTGTTTTTAACCCAGATTGTGCAATAGAGCTTTGGGTTTAATGTTTTGGAAAAGTTAAGGTAAATACAGTCCCCTCTCCTACTTTTGATTTACATTCTATAGTTCCATTACTTTTATTTACTAATTCTTTAACAAGTAATAATCCTATACCCATACCATCCTCAGAATTTGTTCCTCTCCGTGATAATTTACCAGGAGAAAATAAGTTGTCAACTTGTTCTTGAGTCATACCACTGCCATAATCTCTAATAAAGAAAGCGATTTCTTCTTCTTTATCCTGTTGACTAATTTCTATTTTTGAGAATTCGTATGAGTATTTAAGTGAATTTGATATAATATTCCTAAAGCAGGTTTCAATAGTGTTCTTATGACCAAAGATCTGACTGTCACTAGGAATATGATTAAACAAGGTCAAGTGCTTTTTAGCAATTTGATGTTTTAATAGTAATTCACAGTTATCAATAATATCTCTAATGTATAAATTATGAGAAGTTGATTTTTTCTTTTCGATAATATTCTTAGCCCAAGTTACTAATTCATTAGTTAGTGAATAAGTTGATTTCATTGCTTCTATAATTTCATCTATTGTTTCTTCTTTTTCGTCAGGACTTTCAAACTCATCTAGCATCTCTAACAATTGGATAATATTTCCAATAGGTGCTCTAATATCATGGGAGATAATAGAGATTATTTGATCTCTCATCATTGTTTCATTTCTTAAATCATTCAATGAAGAAATTAGAAGACTCTCATGACTTGCTATTTCAGTATTCAATGTTTCTAAATCATTAATTTTTTCTAGATAAGCAGTGGAGCTAATGTCTTCATAGTCACTTGCAAGTGGGTCTGTCATCTCATTAATGATTTCTGTCTGCAATTTTTTATAATTATCGTTGTTATACTTTATAATTAATTGAGAATACTCATAAGCCCTTTCATACTCACCAATAACCGCATAATAATCAGCCTTAAGTTGATTATAATGAATCTTTTCGAATAGAATTTCTGAATAATCATCAAGAGAATCTATTTCAGTAATAATTTCTTTACATTCATTATATTTATTCTCTTTTAAGAATAATTTTGCTAACGAAATCTTATAACTACACAATATACTTAAGTTCTTCTTATCAACTTCTTGAATTAGTAGTTGATAATATTCTTTAGCTTTATCATAATTAGCAATATCATAATAATATTCAGCTAAAGCTTTATGATAAGAATTAAGCATTGATTTGCTATAATTATTCTTTTCTTGTTCAACAAGAGAAATATACTCTTTAGCTTTATGAAAATTACCAACTTTAGTATTAGCTAATATGGAATTATTATACAAGGCTGGTAGAACAGACTTTTTTGATTCCGGAAGTGTATTGAGACATAATTCTGTGTAATAAAGACCTTTCTCATATTCCTCAATATTCAAATATATTACTGCGATATTTGCCAATATTGAAGTATGCTTAACAGGTTTATCAGATTGGGAATTCATATCATAGGCTCTTAGAAAATATCTTAAAGCTGTAATATATTTGTACTTTTTAACATAAATGACTCCCAGATTAATCAAAGTACTTATTTTGTAAGACTTCAACTCATCGTCAGAGCAGAGAGATAATACTTCATTATGCACAGCTATTGCTTCGTCTAATAATCTTAACCGTCCTAAAACAACGCCCTTGTTTATTGAATATTTAATAACTTGAAGAATATTTCCGTAAGTTTTAATTTGAGAAGCTATCTCATCAATAAATGATTTGACATCAAAATAATCCAAGGCATACATAATTTTGTAAGATAGCTTTATCAACAGCATCTCTACATATTCTTCGCTTGTTGGTTCAATATCTTGTATTAGTTCATTGTATCTTTGAAGAAAGGTAGCAGTATCTTTATTAGCTAAATAATCATTTAATTCTTTATATATTTTTTTGTAGTCCAAGCTTACTCCTTAATTGCTAATACATCATACTCCTTATATATTGTCAAGATTTAATTATTAAAATAAACTATTATCCTTTTATTCTAACTAGATAACTTCAAAATTTATCTTAGAAAGAGAGAAATTATTCTTTTTTGTTTTACATTGAATATAAAAAAAACAACTAATGAATATTACACTGATTTCAATTCAATTTTATCTTTGTTAAATAAAAATATTTATTTACAAGTTTATAAGTAATTTTATTATTGTGATGAAACTCATAAAGAAAAATTGGGAGATGTATGATGAAAAAAATTGTGGGTATTTTATTTTTACAATTACTTATTATTGGCTTATGTGCACTTGATGTAAGTGGCCAACAAAGTGGTATTTGGACACTTGATAATTCTCCATATTATGTTATTGGAGATATTACTATTCCTTCTAATGCAAGTTTAGAAATTAATCCAGGAGTTGAAGTACTTTTTACTGGAGATTATCAGATTACTGCTGAAGGCATCCTTATAGCTGAAGGGAACCAAGATGAAATTATTAGCTTTAAATCATCTAATGACGAAGATGCTATTACTCACCAAGGTATTAGATTAGAATATGAAGGTACAGAAACAAATTCTTTTGACTACTGTTTCTTTAAAAATGCTGAAAACGCAATTAATTCAATTGATTCTCCAGCAAATATCACTAATTCACATTTCACACATAATGATGAAGCAATTCATATTTTTGCCATAGGTAACACAAATCCACCAGAGATTCACATTGAAGGTAATTTGATTGAAAACAGTGTAAAAAGTGGTATTCTAATAGCTGAATCAAGTAATGTTATGATTGTTAACAATGAGATTACTGCAAATGGAACAGGACCTCAATTTAGAGGAGCTATTCAAGTAAGTATTCAAACTACTGGTATGCCTGTAACTCCAACTATTACCGAAAATAATATTCATAACAATCACTACCAAGGAATAACATGTGTTGATATGTTCTCTTCAAATGGTATAAATGCCCAAATCTTTGATAATATCATAGCTGAAAATTATACTGGTGTTTACTTCTATAATTGCTCAGGAACTTTATATGATAACCAAATTATAAATAATCATATTGATGGTGATATGAATTCTGGAGCAGGAGTTATGTGCTATGGTTCTGGAGCTACACCTTACATAGCTGGAAATCTTATTTCTGGTAATTATGGTGGAATCTATCTTACAATTAGTGCTCAACCTATTATCGGAGCTCCTGAGATGAACCATCCATACGCTTATGGCTTAAATACTATTCAAGATAATATTGATGTTAATGGAAACAATAACAGTGTAATTTTGAATAATATTAGTTCTTCTATCAATATCTTAGCTAAGAATAATTACTGGGGAACAGAGGTAACTTCAGAGATTGACCAAACTATATATGATTCTAATGATAATCCAAGTTTAGGAACTGTTGTCTATGATCCTATTGCAAGTGAAAATGAAGAATATACCCTTACTTTAAATATTACTTCTGAATACCCTGGAAGCCCAGAATATATTATTCACATCAAAGATTTAAATACTTCAGAAGTAACAGATTATGTTCTTGAATCTATAGAGGAAGCTACTGTAATTACTTTTACAGAAGCAACAGATTTTACTATTACTGGTACTATAGCTCATAATAATGACTGGTTTTCAGGATACTGTTATTATGGTCCTTTTGATGAATTAACCATTGTCTCATTAAATGATGATAATACTAGTGAAAGTGTTGATTTAGCTTTTACAGCTGAAGCAAGACCTAATACTTTCAGAACTTATGATTATATTAACATAAATGGAAACGATGTCCTTCCTCTTCTTAAAGATGAATTTTATACAGACCAAGTAAAACAGTTGGTTTATGAAAATGATAACAATGACATCATGTTAGTTGGTTACCAAAAATATGGAATTAATGGTTGGGAAAATGTTCTCTTTGATGAAGAATATCTCTACCTTGATAACGATGCTCAAGATGGTGATACATTCACAAATTATCAAGTTTCTTTGATTGACAATATTTATCAGCTATATGCTAATGGCGTAGAAGTTATAGGCACTCATGATCAAGAGATAGAAAGCAATACAGTAATGTCCAAAGCAATTCATAAAGTTTTAGATTCTCCGTGGGATATGGAAACTTCTACTTGGATTGAATATACTGGAAATTCAGCTCCTCTTTCAGTGAATACTAGAATAGCAGGAGATTCAGACTTTATTGCAACAGATACTCAATATAGTGAAGATTTTAATCAGAATAAACTTATTAATCTCCAAGCAAATATGGAAATTAATTACCAAACCTCTAGAGGTCTTGATAATCCAACAAATCTAATTAAAATTGATGAAAGAATTTATTGGAACCCTGGCATTGATATCCTTCACTATTTAGTTGCCTGGTATCATGAAAGTGAAGTTGACACCCTTCACTACCATATGCTAGATCCTGGAATCATTAATTGTGATATTGCAGATATTGGTTTACCTGAAGGTATTTCAGTTGTCTCTGTTGTTGGTTATACGCTTTTTGCCCTAACTTATACCGCACCTACTAATAGCATTGAGATTAATAATATTGTAGATAATGTTTCCAACGATGTTGCAATTACCAAACCCTTGCTAAGCAACTATCCAAATCCCTTTAATCCTGAGACTACTATCTCTTTCACATTACCCAAAAGTGGAAATGTGTCGCTTGATATCTACAATATCAAAGGACAGAAAGTAAAATCTCTGCTTAAAGATTATCATGAAGCAGGTCAGCACAGTGTAGTATGGGATGGTAGAGATGACAAGAATAAACCTGTAGCTTCGGGTATATATCTTTACAAAATGAAATCTGGAACTTATTCCTCAAATAAGAAGATGATTTTACTTAAATAGATAAGTATTAATTCATAATCAAGTTTATATAACTAGAGCCTTGTATATACAGGGCTCTTTTATTATATTCAAAATATCTTCTTGGAAATGAATTTTGGATATGATATATCATGATTTATTGTGAGTTTTAGCCACACAGCTATCAAATAATGTAACTCAACAACTTATATATCCTAATGGAACTATAATTGCATAAATAATATATATAGTGACATTTATAGACTTTAATTATAAAAATTATGGAGGATGAATGAAAAAAAAATGTTTATTTTCATTACTTATACTAGTAATGACTATTTTTTCTTTGTATGGTCAGATAGCTCCAATGCTACAATCACAATGGAACACAGGTTCACCTTGGAACGATTATTGTCCTAATGTAGGGACTCAAAATGCTGATGCAGGAAGTGGAGCACTATCAGTAGCTAAAATTATGAAATTCTGGAATTATCCTGCTCAGGGAACAGGAACAGTATCCTATTATGATGATGACTTGGGTAATATCAATCAGAACTTGGGATATTCTTTCGATTGGGAACGAATGTCAAATATACTTGAACGCACAGAAACAAAGTTACTGATTTCAACTGCTGGTTATGCAATTAAATCAGATTGGGAAGAAGATTATACTACTTCCACAATTGAAGATGTTATGTATGCTTTGGAGAACAACTTTTATTATTCTAATTCAATGGAGCTTCATGATTTATCAGAAACATCTATCTTTGAATGGAGACAAATGATAAATCAACAACTTTCCTTAGGCAGACCTGTTTTGTATCAAGCTTATGCCAACGAAGTTGATAGGAACTATTTCATTGTTATTGATGGTCTTAATGAAGATAATAATTATACATACCTAACAAGTATGGGAGCTTACCAGCATTATACAACTAATTTATTTGATCTAGAAATTGATGGTCACTCTATATCAACAAATAATCAAAAGATGTTGATTAATATTATCCCAGATACCTATGATGAATATGATGAATCTTTTGAAGCTGGATTTTCAAATAATAACTGGTATTTTCAGGGAAATGCTTCTTGGACAATTGCTAGTAATGAGGCTTATGATGGTACTAATTCTGCAAGACCTCTTAATATAGGACATAATCAATCTTCTTCTATTTTAATTGATTTATCTGTGCCTGAATCTGATAACATCTCTTTCTTTATCAAACCATCATGTGAAAGTCCAACTATTGGTCAATATGATAGAGCAGTCTTTTACATTAATGGTGTTGTGCAAGATGAATGGTATGGTAGTGGAGATTGGTCTTACGCTTCATATCCATTAGAAGCTGGTATTTACCAGTTCAAATGGTCTTATATAAAAGATGGTTCAGTAATTAGTGGTGATGATACTGTTTACCTTGATGCCATAGACTTACCAAGTGGTCAAACACCTTTAAATCCACCTCAGAATCTCACCGCTCAAGTAGTTCAAAATAATTCTGTTGCCTTGAGTTGGGATGTCCCTGAAGGTTATCAAAGAGACCTACAAGGTTATGTAATTTATCGTGATTTCGTAGAGTTAACCCAATCTTTCACTCCAAATATTACCAACTATACTGATGGCAATGTTGCAAATGGTAATCATACATACACTATTAGAGCAATTTATAATAGTGGTTTGTCTAATTCTTCAAATTCAGTTGATGTTGATTTAAATGTACTATATCCACCAGTTAATTTAGCTCATCAAATGATGACGTCTTATGTTCTCATAACATGGCAGGTATCTCCCCTAGCAGGCGACTTGATTCCTGATTCCTACAATCTCTATCTAAATGGCGAGTTTTACATAAGTTCAACTACTACTCAAAAATATCTTAGCTTAGATGAAGGACAGTATTTTGTTAATGTATCGGCAATCTATGATGGACAAGAATCTGAGCTTTCTGGACAATTGAATTTTTCCATAGGTCAGATAACACCACCTGAAAACTTTACTGCAAGAGTATATGATGGAAACAATGTGCATTTAGAATGGGAAACTCCTGATAGTTCTCCAGTGACTGGCTATAAATTATTCAGAAATAACCAACTTATAACAGAAATTACCAGTCCAGACATCAATGACTATTACGATGAAGACTTGGAAAATGGTTCTTATACATATACTGCAAAAACTGTTTATTACAATTTGGAGTCAGGTAATTCTTTGGCAGTCAATGTTAATATAATGGTACTCCATGCTCCCACAAGTCTTAATGCTCAAGCAGTAAATGATGTTTCAGTACAGTTAACTTGGTCTTATCCTTCAGGGGCAGATTTATTAGATCATTTCCGAGTTTATAGAAACAATCAAATCGTTGCTTCTGTATATAATCTCACTCAACCAGCATTCTTTGATTATAATTTAGCGAATGGTGTATATAACTACCAAGTTGCAGCCATATATCAAGGAATAGAATCTCAACTATCTGAAATCGAAAGTATTGAAATTGAATATCTTTATCCTCCTAGAAACTTCACAGTAGAAGTTGATAGTGACACAGCTCAACTTACTTGGCAAATACCAGCTATACAGGGTGGTGCTAACAGAGCTTTTATGGGCTACAAGATATATCAAAATAATAATTTAATTCATGAAATAACAAACACAAACACTACTTCTTATAGTGTAAATAATTTGGATAATGGAACACATATTTTTGGTATTCAAGCTGAATATACTTCTGGATTATCTGAAATGATAGAAGTCCAAGCTTATGTGGAAGTTCTTTATCCACCTATGAACCTAAGCTATGACTTATCTGATAACAATGTAACTCTAACTTGGGAATCTGGGGATAATAGCAGAGGATTCATTCAATATATTATCTATAAAAATGGAAATGAATATGCAACTACTACAAGCACTAGTTTCCTAGATGAAAACCTAATTAATGGTTCCTATGAATATGCTATTGTTGCAGAATATACTACAGGACAATCTCAAGCTAGTTCTTCTGTTTCTTTTGATTTAGAGATTCCTTATCCAATTACTTCTTTCAATTATGAATTACTAAATAATAATGTGACTCTTACTTGGGAAAGACCTATATTAGCTGAGAATATTAGAAGTCTTAACAACTATGAGATATTTAGAAATGGACAATCTATTGCAACAACATCTAGCTTAAGCTATACTGATAATAACCTAGTGAACGGTGATTATGAGTATTATCTTCAAGTAAATTATTCTTCAACTACATCTGAGCCTTCAGAAGTTATTGATATTAATATAATGATTCAATATCCAGTTGAAAATCTAACTAGCCAGGTTACTAATAAAAATGATATTAATCTTACTTGGCAAAACAACTTTTTAAGTGGTGATACTATCATTGAATTCCAAATTTCTAGAAATAATGAAATTATTGCCAATACAAGTGAATTATCTTATATCGATTCAGATTTAGCTGATGGAGATTACACTTATGATATTGTAGCAAATTATAGCAACGGTCCTTCTCCAGCCCTTAATTCTGACTTGATTCAGATTGAATATCCTTACCAAGCAACAAATCTTCAAGCAAGCGTGGATAATGATAACATAAGTCTGGATTGGGATTACCCTCATACAGGAAGCCCAATCTTTAATCTTTATAGAAATAATGCATTTATAGTACAAACAAGTGAAATGAACTATCTTGATACAGCTCTAGCTAATGGAAATTATAATTATTACATTATAACTTCTAATACTTCTGATTCTGGTAATTCAGAACCATCTCTAAGTGTTGATGCTGAAGTAAGTGTAACTTATCCTGTAACTAACCTATCTGCCAATGTTAGTGGAAATGCTATTGAGCTTACTTGGAATAGACCAGCTACTTCAAGCAGAGCATTCTCATCTTATACTTTGTTTGTTAACCAAGACTTATATCAAGCTGAGATTACTAGCGAAAATTATACAATAACTAACTTAGCTAATGGAAGCTATTCTATCTATGTTATTGCTAATTACACTAATGGTGACTCTGAGGCTTCAAACATTGTTAATCCTCAAGTAGAGGTTGCTTATGAACCTACAAACCTTACAACAAATGTTAGTTCAAATAGTGTTGAACTAAACTGGTTAGCTCCAGCAGATACTACTGGATTAATTAGTTTCAATGTTTATAGGAACAATGTTCTACTTGGACAAACAAGTGAAACTTCCTTCAACGATATTGATTTAATCAATGGTAATTATACATATTCTTTATCTTCAAATTATACTAACAGCCAATCTTCAACTATAGATTCTGATAATATATTTATTGAAATTCTTTATGGTATTATTGACTTAGAGGTTGAAGTAGATAATAGTGATTTTACCCTTTCTTGGGATAATAATCCCCTAGCTGGACAAAGTACACTTGAATACTATATTTTCCTTAATGAAGAGCAAGTAGCTGTAACTTCAGATACTTCCTATTTATTCCCTGGAAATGCTAATGGTACTTATTCTTTAGCTCTTAAAGCTATTTATGAAAGTGGCCAATCTGATATTAGTGAAAGCCTAGAAGCTATTGTTGATGTTCATTATGCAACTCAAAATCTAACTGCATCAGTAGAAGCAAACAATGTTAGTCTTAGCTGGGAAATCACTAATCTAGCTACTAATGTTCAATCTTATCAAATATTTAGAAATGGACAAGTAATTGCAAATACTTCTGAGCAGGTTTATCTTGATACTAACCTAAGAAATGCAGTCTATGAATATCAAGTTCAAGCCCAATACCTTAACGGTAATGCTGACCTTTCAAATACTGCCCAAGTTCAAGTGGAAGTCTTATATGAACCTAGAGACTTAACCTTCTCAGTTGAAGATAATAATGTAACTTTATCATGGAATGAACCAAATGAGTTGTATAGGGATTTCCAAGCTTATAAACTTTACAGAGATGACCAACTAATAAGTAGTCAAACTGAATTAAGCTACACTGATACTAACTTACTCAATGCAAATTATAGCTATTATGTTAGAGCAGAATATGCTTCTGGCGATTCAGACATTTCTAACATAGTCAATCCTTTGATTGAAGTACTCTATCCAGCTGATGAATTGATTCTTAGTGTTGATGAAGATGATGTTAATCTAACTTGGCAAGCAAACCCAATGGCAGGTAATTCAATCATAGATTATTCTATTTTGAGGAATGACATCATTATTGACAATACTAGCCAAGCATCTTATCTAGATGAAGCTTTAGCTAATGGAATATATGATTATTCTATTATAGTTAATTATCAAACAGGTTCTTCTGTAGCTATCCAACCTCAATCTGTTTTAGTTGAAGTGCTTTATTCTCCTGAGAACTTAACATATCAAATTCAAGAAAACAATGTTATACTTTCTTGGGATGCTGCACCAACCTCATCTAGAGCTTTCTTAGGTTACCAGCTCTTCCGTGATGATATTCTAATTTTCTCTGATGAAAATGCACTATCCTATGAAGACCTAGATTTAATTAATGGTAACTATGAATATAAACTTCAAGCATCTTATTCTACTGGAATTTCTCCAGCACTTTATACTCAAGTAAATGTTGAAGTACTATACCCTGTTCAAGCTTTTACAGCTAGTCTAACAGATACAGAAATAAGCTTATCATGGGAGAAAAATCCTTATGCTGGACAATCTATATTATCTTATTCATTGTATCGCAATAATGAACTATATTCCACACAAACAGAAGAGAGCTATACTGATTCAGGTCTAGCGAATGGTTCTTATGAGTATTATGTAATTGCTAATTATGAGACTGGCAGTTCTATTGCTTCTGAAACTCTTGTTTATGAAGTAGAAATAACATATCCTGTTACAAATCTTACAGCCCAAGTAACAGATGATTATGTTGATTTAGCCTGGGATTTACCTGCTAACTCCCCTAGATCTCTGCTTTTATACAAAGTTTATCGTAACCTAGAAGTAATAGCTGAAACTCAAGATCTAGCCTATACTGATACTTCTCTAGCTAATGGAACTTATTCTTACTATGTAACAGCCCTCTACGATGCTGGAGAATCTGAAGCTTCTAATAGTGTTGAAGTCTTAGTAGAAGTCCTCTATCCTGTTGAAAACTTACAAGCTAGTGTAGATTCAAGCAATGTGATCTTGAACTGGGATGAAATAATTACTTATCCTCGTTCTTTCATTAACTATCTAGTCTTTCGCGATGACCAAGAAATAGCTCAAGTAACAGACTTAACTTATATAGATGAGAATCTTACCAATGGTTCTTATAATTACTATGTAAAAGCTAATTATTCTACAGGTATTTCAGAAGCAAGCAACAATGTTGAGGCAGTTGTTGAAGTTCTTTATCCAGCTCAAAACCTAACTGGTAATCTTGATATTGACCAAGTAAGTCTTTTCTGGCAAGCTCCAGTAAGTTCTTATAGAGACTTCTTAGGCTATAATATTTATAGAAATGATCAACTTATTGAAACAACAAATCAAGAACATTTTGTTGATTCATTCTTGGCTAATGGTTCTTATAATTATTATATAACCGCTAGTTATTCAAGTGGTCAGTCACTCCCAACCAACTCTTTAGACTTCCATATAGAAGTAACTTATCCAGCTACATCTTTAGAAGCTCAAGTTAATGAAAACAATGTTACTCTGAGTTGGGAATTACCTGCAACAAGTGCTCTTCCAAGAGCCTTCCGAGGATATCTTATCTATAGAAATGGTGCTATTGCCAATGTCATAGATAATCCAGAAACTCTTTCTTGGACAGACCTTTCTTTAGCTAATGGTGACTATGATTATTATGTTAAAGCCGTTTATGATGCTGGTATTTCTATCGAATCTAACACGGTTTCAGTAAATATCTACATAGCACCTGAACTCCTAGCACCTACTAATTTACAACTATTTGTAGAAAATGATAATGATGTCCACCTCACATGGGATATTCCAACTGGAGACCCAATTGCCTATATGATTTTCAAAGATAATATGCTTATTACAAGCGTTACTGATAACTTCTATTGGGACTATTCTCTAGCAAATGGAAGCTATCAATATTATGTTAAAGCAGAATATACTGAAGGTATATCTTCCCCATCAACAACTGTTGTTGCAAATATTGCTTCTGCTGATGTTCCGAGTGATCTAGTTGCAACTATCTCAAACGAGAATGATGTTATCTTAAGCTGGACTGCCCCTAATAATAGTGAGACTGCTTTTATCATCAATAGAAACGGACAGGAAATTGCTTATTTAAGTGATGTTTCACAGACCCAGTATGTTGATGAAAACGTTATAAATGCTCTGCATACTTATACAATCAGAGCAGTATATAATAATCTTGTTTCTGAACTTAGTAATCCTGCCTATGCCGATGTTATGAAAGCATATATCCCTGTAATCGAATATTACCAGGCTCTTAATAATAATATTAGTATTACTTGGGAAGATTATAGTTCTCTTGGTAGATTAGTAGATTACACAGTCTTCAAAAATGGTCAGGAAATCACTAATACTAGCAACAATTACTATGAAGAAGCTGATTTAAGTAATGGTTTATATGATTTCACGATAAGAGCAAACTTTGATTTTGCTTCTTCGGAGCAATCACAAGCTGTTAGCTTTGAAATCCTTCAACCACAAGTAGTAACTAACCTAACTAGTAATATACAAGATGATGGTCTTATGATAAGCTGGGATTTACCTCAAGATACTGGGTTAATTACATCTTATAAGCTTTTAAGAAACCAAGAAGTAATTGCTGAAACTCAAGATAACTATTATTTAGATTCAGCTCTTGCCAATGGTTCTTATGCTTATCAAGTAATGACTTATTATAATGAGACTATTGATAATCCTCTTACTGATAACTTGCAAGTAGATTTCATTCTAGCTTATCCTGTAAGAAACTTAACCTATAATATAGATAATAACAATATCGTTTTATCTTGGTTAGAGCCTCAAGATGCTTTTGGTCAGCTTAGTTATGAGATCTATAAGAATGATGAATTTGTTACTAGTCTTGCTAGCTCTGTTAATCAATATACTGATCTTCAACCAGAAAATGGACTCTATCAATACAGTGTTAAATCCGTTTATCAAGGTGGAATTGAAGAACTTGTTGAAACAGACTTAATCAGCTTTATCATTCCTGTGTCACCTACTAATCTAAGTATCTCTACAACGGAAGAAACTGTTGACTTAGTTTGGGATTTCACAGGTAATGACTATGAGTTTACTTCTTTCGAGATATACAACAATAGTGTTTTGTTAGCTTCAACAAGTGAAAATTCATACGCTTTAGACCTAGCTAATGGAGACTATAATTTCTCAGTTAAAACAATCTATTCTTCTATAGAATCAGAAGCAAGTGAGATATTAGCTTATCAACTTATTAAGACATACCCTCTTGCTAATGCGACATATTCAATCAATGAAGATGATCTTGAGTTAACCTGGGATTTACCTATAGACACATTCGGTTTAGACTCTATTACTCTAGTAAGACAAACAAGTGAAAGACTTGAAATAACTCTTCCTGCAACAACAACTTCCTACTTAGATGAAAATCTAGCTAATGGAAATTATGATTATTCTATAACTGCTAACTATAACTCTCCTATCCAAGTAGATAAAGTTGTTCTGATTGAAGATATATCAGTTATTAATGCTCAACCAGTTACTGATCTTGCTATTGTTGCCCAAGCAAATAATCTTACTTTATCTTGGAATCATCCTCAAGACTTATTTGCTTTCACAAGCTATCAAGTATATCAGAACAATACTTTAGTAGGAACAACAGAAGATAATACTTTTGTCTTGAATGAACAAGCAAACGGTGATTATTCATTTATGGTAAAATCTATCTATGAAGATAATAACGAAGTAGATTCCTCTATCCTAGATTATAGCTTAATCATAGCTTATCCAATTCAAAATCCAAGTATTGAAAGCATAGATAACGATATCATAATTACCTGGGAAAATCCACTTGATATTTTTGGACTTGAAGATTTTACTCTTCTCAACAATGGTTCTGAAATAACAACTACCTCTTCCCTAACTTACACAATGATTAATCCAGATAATGGTCTTTATAATATAGCTATTAAGGCTAATTATCAGAATGATACTTCTGCAGAAACTATCATTGCTACTGATTATGTTAAGTTAGTAGCTTATCAAGTTCTTTCACTAGATGTAACATTTGATGAACTTGGTGCTCAAGTAGCTTGGGTAGAACATAATGACACCTATGGATTAATTGGATATAATGTTTATTCTATGACTTCTGACCAAGTTTCTAATCCTGATTCCTGGACAGTTATTGACACTCTTGTTACAGATAATTCTATCCTTGATGATGTTTCTAACTTAGTTAATGGTAACTACTACTGGGCAGTAACAAGTGTCTATCGAGATACTCTTAATAACCTGGATTTATATTCTGAACCTAAAATCTCTGATATGATTACAGATAATAATGCTCCAGATATTAGTGGTCTAACTAAAATTAATGGCCTTTATCCAAACCCATTCAATCCTGATACTAGAATTAGTTATGAAATAGCTCAAGATTCTTATGTATCTTTGAATATTTATAATCTTAAAGGACAATTAGTTAAGAAACTAGTCAGTGATAGATTAACAGCAGGAAAACACGATGTTTCATGGCATGGAACTGATGACAATGGCAGACCTGTTTCTTCAGGAATATATTTCATCAGATTAAATAATAAAGGATTAGTAAAAGTCCATAAGGCAATATTAATGAAATAAGAACTAATATATATTAATCAAAGCCCTGCATTGCAGGGCTTTTTTTGGGTTAAACTATGGAGTGGATGCATCTTGCTGCTGATTGACAGGCTTACAGAGCCTGTTGTGGATGCAAGATGCATCCACTCCATACAAGCTTTTCTCAATCTTCCGTTTTTTTTACAATCTGCCCAACTTCAGACTAAAAATACACCTATTCGATAAAATACAGCATTCTACCAGCTACAGAGGAGCGACATCTTTGTAGATTTTTTACAAGCAGCATGCTTTCCTTCACTATTATATTTAGGTCACACTCTGTTAAAAGAAAGCCTTTTTTTTGTTGGACAGTTTAAAATAATAATTGATTTCCATACTCTTGATTGTTAGTATCTCTTTATATCATTGGAAACTAATAGAGTAAGTAACAATCAAGAAAAGGAAATCGGATATTTGAATATTGCGATATAAATTAAATCTATGTAGATATTATAATAATTCTTTACAAAGATTTCTAAGTTCTTATAATGTCATATATAAATAATAATTACAGAATAGGAGTTTAAATGAAAAAAATAGTTTATTTCTTCTTATTATTAACATTGATTTCTTGTAACAAGAAAAAGGATTATGAATTTATCGATGGTGAAAGCTTACAAGTTTTATATGAAAATGTTTGGGCCTATAAAAACCCAGATGACTTATCATCAAGAGCTGGCATATTAGGTTATTATAACAAAGTAGACTACTTGGGATATGATGAAGATTATCCAGATTACGTGAAAGTAAAAGCGAACAAAGGAAATGAATATTACGTCAAAGCTTCTTTAGTAGCACCTAAAAGAATATATAGCATTGAAAGATTATCTGCTGAACTTGAAGAAGGTACAAGGCAAAGAAGTCAGTATTCTAATAGAAAGTTAACAAATTTAATTAATTTATCATTTTGGCCTTCTTTAGTAGTATCGATTATTCTAATATCAATGCTCTTTCTTGTGTGGAAAAATTACTACAAATTAGAAATGAAATTTATTGATAAAAGCAAGAAAAGTAAACGCATCATGTATAAACCATGGTTTATCAAAAATGCCTTGTTAAGCGGTATTGTTATTGGAGCTTTCCATGCTTTCTTTGCCCCAAGCGAAACAGAATGGTTTCTTTATGAGGGTTTCTCTATTATTCCTAATTTCCCATCAAGTATTGACTACATTTTATGGTTTGCTATGATATATTTTATTGTTTCAATCTTTATAGCAATCATTCAAACATTAAAAAGATTTGAAAAAACCGTTGCTCTTAAATATTCCTTGATTATCTTTATACTCATGCTAGTTTATTTCTACTCTGGTTTGCTCTTTGGTGGTATTGTTGCTGCCGGATTATTCTTTTATGGATTTCATTCTAAGGGCTCTGAAGCTGATCCAAAAATTGTTGATTCAAGTAAATCTGAGAGGTGGAATAAACTTAAAAGATTCTATAAATAATAAGCTAATTTCATTTTGAAAGTAAGATTGTCATTGCTTGATATTTTACTAGAGAAAATTCTTGACAGCATATTAGCAATAACCTGCATAAAATAAAGTTAAACCCAAATAATGCAATAGAGCTATGAGAATAGTACTATATTCTTTTGCAAAAGTAACTTACATAATTCTACCGAATATATATATATTATATGCATCCGAATTCTGTAAGCTATTTTGCTATAAGAATCTGCACTCTTCTCATAGTTTTACTGCACAATTCGGTTAAAATAATACTAAAGAGATATGCTAAATGGAAAAATTTGTTAATTCGGACTTCAAACTGGGAATAATTACCGGTGGTCAATTAGGGAAAATGCTGATTCAAGAAGCAAGTAAATGGGACCTAACTTCCTATGTGTTAGATACAGCAGAAGATTGTCCTGCTGGCAAATTAGCATCGAAAGTTTTTATTGGTGATTATAAAGATTATGATGCTGTATATAATTTTGGTAAACAAGTTGATATTCTTACTTTTGAGATTGAACATGTTAATATTCAAGCAGTGAAACAACTCAAAGCTGAAGGACATAAAATTATTCCTGACCCTGATATACTAGAGTTAATCCAAGATAAAGGTCTTCAAAAAGAATTTTATCAGAATCATAATCTTCCAACTTCTCCCTTTCAGTTGTATGAATCGAAAGAGAAAATTATTGAAGCCATTGATTCAGGAAAAATCACCCAAGCTTTTGTCCAGAAATCTCGTAAAGGTGGTTATGATGGACGTGGTGTAGCTGTAATTTCAGACCTTAATAATCATGAAGAGATACTTAATGGGCCATCACTTGTTGAAGAAAAAGTGGATATTGATAAAGAAATTGCTGTAATTGTAGCCCGTAATCAGCAAGGACAAGTTAAATGCTATCCAGTTGTTGAAATGACTTTTGATCCTAAAGCTAATTTAGTTGATAAACTTATTTGCCCTGCACAAATTAGCCAAGAGCAAACTAATCAAGCAATAGTTTTAGCTACAAAAATCGCTGAATTGTTAGATATGCAAGGTCTCTTAGCAGTTGAAATATTTGTAGATAAGAAAGGACAGCTACAAATTAATGAAGTAGCTCCTAGACCACATAATTCAGGACATCACACTATCGAAAGTGTGGTAACTTCTCAGTTCGAACAACACTTAAGAGCTGTCTTAAACTTACCTCTAGGTTCAACAGAGCTAAAACTTCCATCAGTTATGATTAATATAGTTGGTAATCCAGGTTACACAGGACCTGTTAAGTATCAAGGTTTAGAAGAATGTTTAGCTATTGATGGTGTTAAAATACACTTATATGGCAAGAAGATAACTAAACCATATCGTAAAATGGGACACTCCACAATATTAGCAAAGTCTCTTGAACAAGCGTTAACAAACTCAGAAAAAGTAAAAAATCTAATAAAGGTAATATCATGAAAAAACCATTAGTTTCCATTGTTATGGGATCAGATTCAGATCTTCCAGTTATGAAAGGTGCAGTTGAGATGTTAGAAAAATTTGGAATAGCTTATGAAATAGATATTGTTTCAGCTCATAGAACCCCAGAAAAACTCTTTGATTTTTCAGGAAATGCCCACAAACGAGGAATATCTGTTATTATTGCTGGTGCTGGTGGCGCAGCTCATCTTCCTGGAATGGTTGCTGCTATATCTCCACTCCCTGTTATAGGCGTTCCTATAAAATCAAGTAATTCTATTGATGGTTGGGATTCTGTTCTATCAATCTTACAAATGCCAGGAGGAGTTCCTGTAGCAACAGTTGCCTTGAATGGAGCTAAGAATGCAGGAATTCTAGCTACTCAAATTCTTGCTTCTAATGATCAAGAAATACTTGATAAGATAATTAAATATAAAGAAGAACTTAAAAAAGCTGTTCATGAAAAAGCAGAAAAAATAAAGAACTAGTCAAGTTAATACTTGTGAAAAAATACCTAAATCTCTTTTCATCTTTTGTTATAATGCTTTGCATAGGATCAGTTTATGCTTGGAGCATTATTGCTGCAGAGTTAATGGAATCTTGTGCCTTTTCTGGGACTCAGTCACAGCTAATTTTCGGACTGGTCATTCTAACTTTCCCCACTACAATGATAGTTCTAGGTAAATCGAAAATAAGGAAATATCCTAAAGTAATAGGCTACCTATCAGCCTTATTTTTCTCCTTAGGATATTTTTTAGCTAGTCTGTCAAAAGGGAATTTTACAGTAATCTTCTTGGGAATCGGCTTATTAGCAGGCATCGGTACCGGTTTAGGTTATTGGCTTGCCTTGACTTACCCAGTCCAATGTTTTCCAAATAAAAAAGGGTTAGTTACAGGTATTGTTTCTGCTGGTTTTGGTTTAGGTGCAGTTTTTATGTCAGAAATTGCTGAGATTATTTTGCTTAAAGGTCATGATGTTCTATATCTGATGAAATTTTTAGCAATTTTGTATGGTGCTATTATAATAATTGCAGCTAACTTCGTTTACTCCATTTGTAATCTTCCCCCCTCATCTATTTCTAAAAGTAGTTTTAGTAATATCATCAAGGAAAAGAAGTTTAGAAAACTCTTCATAGGTCTATTCTTGGGTACTTTTGCGGGTTTATTGATAATCGGTTCTTTGAAAATGATAGGAAGTCAATATCAAATAGAAAATCATATTATAGTTCTTGGTATTGCTTTGTTTGCCCTATCTAATTTTTTAGGAAGAATATTCTGGGGCTTTATGAGTGATTTTTATCAGACTAACAAGATAGTTTTTTGGGATCTACTCCTTCAAGCATTAGCTATTCTTTCACTTATAATTGTGCCATTAACTAATGTTTCTTACCTAATTATCATCTTCTTCATTGGATTTGGATTTGGTGGTAATTTTGTTCTTTTCGCCAAAGAAACTGCTCAGATTTATGGTGTTGAAAACTTAGGACAGATTTACCCTTATGTCTTCATGGGTTATGCTTTAGCTGGTATTTTAGGACCTTTCAGTGGAGGTCTTTTAGCTGATGCAAGTGATTCATACACTTCAGCAATTTTACTCGCCAGTGCTATGTCTCTTTGTGGAGCTTTAATTTTTCGATTTAGTAAAATTCAAGGAATAAATAAAAATGAATAATATGGATATCGCAGTTAAAAATATTCAAGAAGGCAAACTTGTAGCCTTCCCAACCGAGACTGTTTATGGTCTTGGAGCAAATGCTTTAAATCCCAAAGCTGTTGCAAAAATATTCGAAGTTAAACAACGTCCTTCTTTTGACCCTTTAATTGTTCATATAGCAGATTTAAAGCAATTAGATATGTTAATTAACAAACATGATGAACGTGTTTTCATACTTGCTAAACATTTCTGGCCAGGACCTTTAACTATGGTCTTACCCAAAAGTGATATTGTGCCTGATATTGTTACTTCTGGCTTAGCCACGGTAGGTATTAGAATGCCTAACAATAAGATAGCTTTAGAGTTGATTTCTAAATCAGCCTGCCCCATAGCAGCACCATCAGCAAATAAATTTGGCTCTATTAGTCCTACAAATGCCTTCCACGTAAAAGATAAGCTTCCCGATGTAGATTATGTTTTGGATGGAGGCAACACTACTGTAGGTATTGAATCGACAATTATCAGACTGACAGATATTGGTTTTCAAATCTTAAGAAATGGAATAATAACAAGAGAAGAACTTGAGGTCTATATACCTTATGATGAGCAAACTGAAATTGAAAAAGCATCTGCTCCTGGCATGATGAAATCACACTATAGCCCAAAAAAGAAATTATTACTTACCGATAAACCACTTGAAGACATTGATAAATCCAAGGCTGGTTTGTTATCATTTACAGGAAAACTAGAAGCTGGATTCAAAAAAGTAATAAAATTATCTCATAACAATGATATAAAAGACTATGCTGTAAATATGTTTGCAGCTATGCACCTATTTGAAGATGATGCTGATATAGAAATTATAATTGTTGAAGCAGTCGAAGAGGTTGGAATTGGTATTGCCATTATGGACAGATTACGTAAGGCAGAATATAATTGGCTTACAGATTAATTTTCTTGTTGACACTTTATTTTTTGATTATTAATTTATACATATCAATAAATTAGGAGTAATCATGATTAAAATTCTAATCCTAGCCCGTTATTTGACAATTTTCTTCTCTGTTTTCTTCACCTTCTTCTATATGTCTACTAATCCTTCACTAGCAAGAAAAATATCTCTCACAGGTATGGTTGGAATTATCGGACTTCTTAGTTTCATCACTCATGTTATCTTCCATAAAGCTGACGCTAAAAGATTAGGTTGGGAAACAGATAGACCTGACTGGCAATTTGAAGTAGGTTTCGCTAACCTTGCTTTTTCTTTGGCTGCCTTTCTCTCTTTTGCAAATTTAGTTGGAAGTAACACTGGGCAAATATTGATGATAGCTTACGCTTTGTATCTATTCCAAGCAGGAATTTTACATGGGATCAGAGCTTTTCAAACGCATCCTATAAATTATAAGAAGCTTTTTCTTAGTTCAGGGTTAACCTTTTTGTTTGTATTCTTTTTAGTTTTCTTTTCTTTTAAAATCATATAAGGTTAATTGATTCTGAATTGTTTCTAACTTCTTAGATAATTTCAAACACAAGACTTTTCATAGTTGGAGTAGCTAATCTATAGCTTTTATCCTTTAACCCAAACAACAAAAGCTATATTATCAAAATAGTATAGTTTATATGAAAATAAAGCCCTGATAGTCAGGGCTTTTTTTATTTTTGTAAGTTATATCACCTTACAAAATTAGTCATTATTTTCTTAGCTTTCTCGGGTTTTGGAACTTTAGAAGCTTCAAGTGATTTAAGCAACCAAGCCATGTTCTTTCCAAGAACTTGCATAATTTGTTGTCCTTCCGCATCTTTTTCAGCATCACCTGGCATTGTTCCATGTATAACATTCCAATAATTTGAAGTTGCTAGAACCATTTCAGCATAAGTAATATAGATATTTAACTGATTAAATGTTGGTATTCCTCCAGATCTTCTTACAGCGACAACTGAAGCTCCAACCTTATGTCTGAAAATACTATTCGCTCCTGCAACATAGAACAATCTGTCCATGAATGATTTCATTGTTCCATTCATACCTGCATAGAAAACAGGAGAGCCAAAGATGATACCATCAGCTTCTTTTAACTTCTCAATCCAAGCGTTTAATTGGTCATCTTTAATTATGCATTTATCATCTTTAGTTTTATAACAAGCTCCGCATCCCATACACCCACTGATCTTTTCTTTTCCTATATGGATAATTTCTGTTTCAATGTTCTGAGCATTTAACTCATCTAGGACTAATTTAATTGCGTGGTAGGTATTACCATTGGCTTTAGGACTTCCATTTATTGCAATAACTTTCATTCTTTATTTCCCTTTTCTTAATAGTTAGTATAGTTTTAAGCAAGCTAGTATTAAGTTTAAATTTGTCAAGAAAAAGTAGCAGTTTATTCTAATCCAGATATTTCGCTAATTTTGTTAATTAATATTAAATTTATATGTTCCTTTTTACTTCAGTATAAATATTCCCAAACTTAATTATTGACAATGAAAGATATTAAGAAGTTTTGTATATCCATTAATAAGAAAAATGGAGAATAAAATGGAAAAATTGGATAAAGTTGTTTCAAGCATGAATTTTGAATTTATGGCTTCTGGAGTTAATAAAGTTACTGCAGTCGATTTTTTGAGGGAGAAAGATTCTTTATTTGTCGACATTAGATGTAAAGAAGAAGTTGAAACAGTATCTTTAAATCTGCAACATCATCTTCAAGCAATTAATATTCCTTTTCATGAACTACCTTCTAGATTAGAAGAGCTTCCTAAAGACAGAAGAATAGGTGTCTTTTGTTCTGGAGGAGTTAGAATTGCAATGGCTTATCTTTACCTAAGAACTAAGGGCTTTGATAATGTTGTAATGGTTTCTGGTGGTTTTGATGCAATCATTTCAGAATTCAAACCTGGGAAAGTTCTTAAGGCAATCAGATCTAATAGTTAATGATTCAAATTAAAGTTTGTTGAAAATTATTCAGCATTATGTAGTACTAGATATTTATTACATTATCTTACTGATTATAATGTAAGCTCCTCTCCAAAGAAGAATTTTACTTGGAGAGGACTTTATTTTGCTACTTTTTCCCCTTTGGTTTTCTTTTCACAACATCATCTGGTATAGAAAAATAACTAGCATCAAAACGTTCACTTCCTACCCATAAATCTATCTTAGTTCCATTTAAAGTTCGCTCCACATCAGCATGCTTAATTTGCCAACCTATTAGATTAAGTCTAGCAGCACCTAACATATCAGACCCACCCATAGTACCATAATACTCAGTAAATTCTGGTCTAATACCTGTATTCAATGCCCTGTTTATATCTTCAAGTTCACTATCACTGCGATTATGATTATCTACAACTGACAAGTGCATACCATCATCTTCTTGATGAAGGCTAATGACCATACGACTAGGTTTAGACTCCAATATATAATTAGATATTTCTCCAATAATATGAAGTAAGTATTCTTTACTCTGCATAATAAAAACTCCTTATTTTCTTTTAGTTCCTTTAAACCATTGAATAAATGCTAAGAAAAGAGTTGCTGTTAATCCTCCAGCAAATCCGTTATTATATAAGTCCAAGCCTCCGTGCCAAGCTGCAGTACGTTCAACTATAGTTAAGTGCACAAATCCAGCAATAAAACCTACAATTGGTCCAAATTCACCACTTAGTGGGGCTAGGGTAGTTACAAATAGAAAAGCTAAAACTGGACCTGGAGCATTTAAAGCTTTTCCATAGAGAAGACTTGCAACAATAACTCCTAAGACACATGGCCAACAATTCTTTAGATGCTTACCAAAAGTAGCAAAACCAATAACTGTAAATAATCCACCTATAACTGGACCATTGAAGGGTGCTTTGATTAAATATATATAGAGACTTCCAAATAAGCCCAGTAACCCAGCATTAACTAAGGCTGAGCCTGGTGATACTGAATACATAAAATCTGTTGGTAGTCTTCCTGAAAGAGTCATAATTTTCAACAAATTCTTTGTTATTCTAGGACCATCCATAATAAGTCCCCAGATTATCAGAAGACTAGAAATCACAGGTGTTAATAATGCTAGTCCTAATTGAGGTTGAGTATCCCAAATTATTTTGATTCCAATATCTTTGTGAGCTCCAACTAAGAATGACGCGAAAAATAAAGCTAAAAAGCCACAAGTTAAACCCATATTATACAAGTTAAAGCCTTCGTGCATTCTCAACATAGCTACACCAAGTCCAGGAAGTATAAATCCGGCTAATGCACCGCAAAGAAGCCCCAGCAGAATTCCATATAATCCACTAAAACCTGCCTCTACTAACAAGTAACTTACTAAAGGACCTAGAGCTGTTCCGAATAAAGCAAACAAGATATAAGAAGAGAATGACTTACCACTAACTTTGCTTGCTAAGTAAACTCCTAACACAATAGGCATAGTATTCAAAGGAGTTTTACCAAATAAACTAAAACCTACTATCGTAAAAAAGGCAGCAAAGGTAGGTCCTGAAAGAGAGATATCACAAAATCTAATCATAAGCAAAGTTAATAATCCCATAAAACCAGCATTTAAGAGAGCACCGCCTGTTCCACCAACTACAGTGAAATCATTAATTAACCTTGCAGCATGAGTTTGAAGTTTTAAGAATCCTTGAATACTTGGAATAAAGCCATCACTTAATATTCCTAGCAACATCATTCCCAAAGCACAAATTATTAAAAGCCAGTAGTTTTTTCTTTCATAATAGAGCATTTTCTCTAATTATCCTTTTTATACTTATAAATTTATTAAGCAAAATTATGATTTAGGGAAAATATGTGTCAAGAATAATCCTTAGGCATAGTTAATTTCCTATGTATTTCTTTCTCCCCCCTAAATACCATTATCCCCCAAAAAATCAATAATCTTATCAAACCCAACTGTATTTCAAACACTTGGATCTGTATTATAAATGCTATTTAGGTTAACACTGATAACTTATATGAATCTTCCTATGTTTATTGTTTGACAAAATACTATAAGGCAATGAATTTGTCTACAGGTTAACACTGATAACTTAAAAGGAGTTTTAGAATGAAAAAAACTATATTTGTGATTTTGATGACTATTTTTACTATAACGTCATCATTTGCTGTATTTGTAGAAATAGGTAATGGAGGAGGGAGTAATCACCTATCTCCAAGTAATGGTTATTATGCTTATGGATGGTCAACATTTATTTTGACTTCTGAGCAAATTGGACAAGCAATTGAGATAAATGGAATTAATTTTAATGTTTCTAACCAACCAAATGCTTATGAAATGACTAATCAAAAATTATATATTAAAGCAGTTGCATCCTCAACTGTTGATTTAACCTATCCAAATCCATCAGCTAGTGGATTCCAGTTAGTTTATGATGGTCCAGTTACTTGGGATGGTTCTGGCTGGCAAGGAATTGACTTTGATAGTGTTTTTTCCTACAATGGTTTAGCAAATCTTCAATTCGTTTGGGAAAACAGACATGGAACTGCATCAGATGACGCTTATCCAGAATTTTATCATACAAGTTCAACTAGTCTTATAGGAGCTGAAAGATCAACTATGTATTCTGTCTTCATTCCTGGTAATGAGATGTATAGCCATCCAAATGTAAGATTAATGTATTCTTTAGAAAACGAACCTCAAGTTCCTTCTTTAGTATTACCAGCTAATGGTTCTGAATTTATTGCTACAGAAGGTTCGCTTTCTTGGACTAATGGGGAAAACACTACTGGTGTTGATGTTTATCTTTCAAGCTCCTACACATCAGTAGATGGAAATGATAATGCTGTTAAAATTGTGGATAATGAACTAATCGAATCAACCACTTACTCTCTTGAAGCTGGAACAATGTACTTCTGGAAAGTAGTAGCTCGTAACAATCAATCAGCTTTATCTACTTCATCTGATATTTGGTCATTTGCTACTAATATAACAGAATTACCTCTACCGACCACCTATGATTTTGATGATGTAGCTGAAGCTCAAGTGCCTTACGGTTGGGAAGTTATCCATCAAACAGATGTTTCATGGACAACAGTTGGAGCTGACTCCACTTCTGGTATTGGTGGTTCTAACGCATTAAGACTTTATAATAGTTCTGATCCTGATGGTACTTTCATGGCAATAACTCCTGTTGTAAATGGAACAGGTGCTCAGGTAAGATTCCAAGGAATGACAACTTCTATGAATCAAGCTGGAGATCTTCAAGTTGGTATTATTACTGATATAAATAATTCAGCAACTTTTGAGCTAATAGAAACTGTTACTTTCACTAATGAATGGACCGAATTTATCATACCATTAAATCATGTGACTAGCAGAGTTGCTTTTTTACATGGTCTTTCTGATATCTATACTGCTTTATATTTAGATGAAATTACTTTTGAATTAGGAGAAGGGCTTGAGCTTCCTTACATTGATGACTTAGCTGGTATGGTTAGTGAAAATGACGTAACATTAACTTGGTCTGACCCATCAAACGATTCATATACTGCTGATAATTATAAAATCTACCGTGATGAACTCTATCTTGCTGAAACTACTCAATTATTTTATGATGATACAGATGCTCCTTATGGTGACCATGAATATTATATTACTGCTATTTATGGCCAAGAAGAATCTCAAGCATCAAATGTAATCAATGTTACTGTAGTTTTCACTGGTGGACAAGAAATTATTAACGACTCATTTGAGGATTACGAAGATTTTGCCTTAACCTTTGGTGATTGGACTCTTATTGACAATGATTTATCAGGAACTTATGGTTTTGGTTCTACTGCGACTTTCACTAACATGAATGCACCAATGGCCTTTATCATTTTTAATCCAACTTCAGTAGTTCCTCCTATTGAAGAAAACGAATCTTTCCTACCTGCAACTGGCAATAAATATGCTGCTTGCTTTGCTTCTGAAACACCTATCAATGATGACTGGTTAATAAGCCAAGCTCTTAATATCGGTGATAGTGGCATTGTTAAATTCAAGGCAAAATCTCAAACTACTCAATATGGTTTTGAAAGATTCAATGTTCTTGTTTCAAATGGTTCAACTGATATTAATGATTTTACTTCAATTTCTGGAACTTCATACCAAGAAGCTCCTCTAGATTGGACTGAATTTTTATTTGATTTATCAAGTTATGCTAATCAAACTATAAGAATAGCCATCCAATGCGTTTCTGATGATGCCTTTATCTTTATGCTTGATGATTTCCAAGTATTTGGTGTAAATGGAACTGATAATGACACAAACGTTCTTTCTAACTTAAGTGCTTCTTTACAAGGTAATTACCCAAATCCTTTCAATCCAGAGACAAGTATTTCTTACACTATGCCTCAAGCTGGTAAAGTTACTATTGAAGTGTTTAATGTTAAAGGTCAAAAAGTGAAATCACTTATAAATGACCAGCAAATCGCAGGGAATCATACTCTAGTTTGGAATGGTAAAGACAACAATAATAAAAAAGTAGCTTCAGGAATTTATTTCTATAAAATGACTACTGACAATTTCCAACAAACCCGCAAAATGATCTTAATGAAATAGTGAAATTAATATAAAATATAGTAGAGACGTATTCAATACGTCTCTACTTCATGAGTATCATTTTCTTATTTACAGACTGACTATCTGTCTTAATTCTATATAAATATAAACCACTAGCAACAACTTCGTTATTAGAATTTCTTCCATTCCAAACAAGCTTGTGATTACCTGATGCAAGCCTTTTATTTAGAAGAGTTTTTACTAATTGACCTTTAAGATTATAGATAGATACTTCAACATCTTCCCTATTCTTAAGATCAAAGCTAATTGTAGTTTGAGGATTAAAGGGGTTTGGATAGTTTTTATTCACTAACAAATTACCATTAAAAGGACTTATATCATCTTCGGCATTATCCGTTATCAGTGTAGCTGCAATATTTATATCATCTAGATAAATCCTACTTGCTAAATTATTATAGCTTTCAAACTTTAATCTTAAACTAGTCTCACCAGCCCAGTCAGTTAAATCAACATTTACATTATTAGCCCAATCTTCAGGAGAAGTAGGAACAAAATTCGGATCCATAATATCACTTGTTGATAAATCAGAAGAAGCATAAATACGTTGCCATAGTAAATCTTCATCCCTTTTTATATAAATTATTAATGAATCACTCGAACTCATTACAGAGCCATAAGCATGCTTGAAAGATAAATTAACTTCTAAGCAATTTGAAAAGTTAAGTAATGGAGAGATTAAGCCGTCTCTTTCTCCAGAATTAGTTTCTGAACTTAGTTTAATATACATACACTTAGCACCTGTAGTCATTCCCCCAGCAAAATAACAACCATCCCAGGTATAATTATTTTCTGGATTTTCAACAGTCCAGTCTCTTAGTCCAGCTGGTAATTCAAAATTTTCTTGATATGGCATTGAATAACCACCGATATGAACTGTTTTATGGGAAGTTGAACTTACACCATTATAGTTACAAGTAAGGCTTATAATATGCTTACCAGGACCTGCAAAGGAAATTATTGGAGAGATAGAAGTAGCATTATAACTTTCAGCAAAGCTTACATCTTCAGTATCAAAAGTCCATTCATAGCTATCTACAAGATTTAGAGAATTATTTTGGATAGAAATATCTTCTCCAATAGCAAAGACTGTATCAAGAAGAGTAAAAGCAGAAATAGGATTAAAATTATCTGAAACAGTAATATACGCTTGCTTATTCTCCAGAGCGAAGTTTGAGTTATGAGTCAACATTAGTGAGACTAAGTAAGTTCCAGGTGCATTATATACAATGTTTTGGGGGTTAACTTCATTTGAGCTATTAGGACTTCCTCCAGCAAAAGACCAGGTCCACTCATCATAAGCTGTTGCAAGAGGGACTAAATTAGTAAAATCTACTGATGCACCTGTCTGTACATTGGTATGACTTGCCACAAAATCAACATCTGGTAATTCTCCAGGAAATATATTAAAGACAGCACCTTGATTATAATTATAATGAGTCATGCGTGGATTTAAATTATTCATTTGATAATATCCATTATAGTTACCATCCCAACCCCAGTTGAAATGAAACATATCATCTTGATATCCATCACAGACAAAAGCATGTCCACTAATATCATTTGTTCCAGAATACTCCAGTGGACGAAGAGCATCTAATTCATCCTTGAGTTTCTGAATCCACTCTTCATTGGTATAGTCTTCTCTATGATGATAATAGATTGAAGAATCATATTTAAAATACTCTTGCAAGGCATAAGTTACATAAGGAGTATAAGAACCTGAGCCAGATGGTCCATACATCATTTCTAAAGATACACCTGCATGGTAAGAAATTAACTGCAAGTCTTCATTATAATCTGTTAAATAATTGGGCATATTATCCCAATTATAAGTAGCTTGACCATAATTAGCTGATTGTTGACCATACCCATCTGCCCAATAAGAGCTTTCTCCTTGCCCTTGAGCTGGGAATTTATAATAGTGCATAATCTGAACCATTGCTGTAGCAACACATCCCACAGGAACATGCCCATCAACCCCATTTTCATCTTCAGGACACATGGTGTTATAATACTGACATTGATTCCAAAGTGATTTTATTAGTGGTCCTACCGAAGTCCTTTGACGATTGGGAAGATAATTATTTGAAGATAGATCAGCCCATTCTTCTTGAATTTGACTGCTTGCCTGATAATTATTCTCCTTAATAAGACTCAATTGATCATCATAGTCATCAAGAAGTTTAGCAAGAGCAGGCGGGACATTATCGCTATTGAATAAACCCATATCACTATAAGCTAATACGGGATATGTGGCATCATCACTTGATATTATAACAAAACCATTATTAGCAGTCAGATTGAAAATGTAAAGTTGGTCACTCTTCCAGTCCGCTCTTGAAATACTTTCATTATCAATAACCTGATCACTAGTCAATAACCTTTCATTGAAGATGTTTTTGGCAACAATTCTTGCTTTAGCTTCTTCAATATTCTTACCCCAGACTAAAACACTAGTTAACAATAAAACTAGTAATAAAGCTTTTCTCATATTTCCTCCAATTATTACATCCATAACAAAGATAGAGTGTAAACTTTTTTATGTCAAGAGATAATATTATTTTATGAATGAACTGTTGTGTTAATAATCCTAGGCATCTGACTTCTTCCCTTTGTGAGCAATTACAAGCATTTCAAATTCATCTATTCCTAAAGTATTCCTAGAAAAGACTCCACCTTTACAAGAGAAGATTTCAATATTTTTAAAACCAGCTAAAGTTAACAGCATTGTCAATTCAGAAGGTATATACAAGCGTTGTGTTTCTTTAAGACTTTCTCCAGGAGAAATTTCAGCAGACCAAGTAAATTCTCCTTTTAGAAAATTAAATTTGGGGTTATTGTCTTTAGATTCTAGATATCTTCTCAAGCCATTAAAGCAACTTATCACTAGTTTTGAATCATCTTTTAATAAGGTATAAATTTCTGAATAGAATTTAAGTTCCTTGTTTAGATTTCCTAAAACACCAACTCCTGCTTCATTCAGACATATAGCTCCATCAAAAGTATTTTTTCCCAGATTAAGTTTACCTAGATTCGCCAAATCTTCTTGAATAAAGTTAACTTTTACTCCAGCTTGACTAGCTCTCACATTAGCAGCTTCCAGCAAATGCTCTGAAATATCTATTCCTGTAACTTGGCAAGCCTTTTCAGCCAATGGAATGGCATGTCTACCAGCACCACAACCTAAATCAAGTATATTATTCCCTTTTTCAATTAACATTTCTTCACAAAGAAAGTCTATTTGCTCCTGTGTTTTTGGTAAGAAATTTTCATCTATATGTTTTAGTGAAACCTGGCTCATTAACTTGTTTTTCCATGGACTTGTCATATGTTTCTCCTTAGTTTAAATTTACTTTTTTTTTATTTAAGAAATTTATTTTACTTATTATGTCAATAAATAACTTCATAATGCAAATATTACATGCTGAAGATGTTCAACATCATATGAAACGAATAAGCTTGAAAAGATGTGAATTGCTTACCAAACCTTAATCTTTCTGTCTCTTCATTGTCACTATCTCAATAAAATTCCAATGATTTATTAAGTAAGTAACAATGAAGAGTGCAAATTCCTTTAGCAAAATCCCCTTCTTTGAGGGGAATACAGGGGGTGGTTCAATACAAACCTTATATATATATTCGGGAGAATTATGTAAGTTACTTTTGCAATGAGTCTTCGCTAAAGCTACGCCCTCACAAGAATAATATATTGCCATTCTAAAGATCTACTGCATTATTTGGGATTATGCTAAAAGCGATTTAAAAAGAGAAAAAATAAGCAAAAATAACTTGACTTAACAGTGTTAATTTAAAACATAGAACAAAATGGAGGACAAATGAGAAAATTCTGTTTTTTTATATTGTTGCTAGTTGTTTCAAATATCTTTGCTGAAACACTAACAATTCAGACACATGATGAAAGTTATAATTTTGACCTTTCTGAAATTGATAATATAACTTTTTCAGAAAATGTATCTGTCGAAGATTTGACTGATATAGTCAACAAAATTCCTGTCAAATATTTAAAGAACTACCCCAACCCTTTTAACCCTAGAACTACAATCTCTTTTGAACTTGTTGACCGCGGGAGAACTAATTTGGAAATCTATAATTTAAAAGGGCAAAAAGTAAAAGGACTAGTAAACAAACATTTAGAAGCTGGCAGACATGAATATGTTTGGAATGGTAAAAATGACGCAAACAAGAAAGTAGCCAGTGGAGTATATTTCTACTCTCTAACTCATGAGAACAAATCAATAGTAAAAAAAATGATAGTATTAAAATAGGAGAATATAATGAAGAAATTTATAACAATTTTAGTTACAATAGTACTAATCACAAATCTTTTTAGTGCAAATATGATAATTAACAAAACCGATGGTTCAGCGGTTGAAATCAATATTGAGGATATTGAAAACATTAGTTTTTCACAAGATGAAACAGCTAGCCTAGAATTATTAATTGATTACATGACTGGATCTTTTTCTAGTGCAGAGCAAGCTGAAACTTCAACTGATCCTTATCATGTTGATGTTAGATTAAAAATGGTCAGAATATGGGATCATCTTTCTACAGATAATGGATATTGGCTTTATGTTGAACAAGCTTACGCTAATCAATTAACTAGTCCTTATAGACAACGTATATATCGTGTTTTTGAAGACAATGGTCAGCTTAAAGATGAAATTTATGCAATTCCTAATCCTACTACTTATGTTGGTGCTTGGGAAAGTCCAGAAGATTTTGACCAAATTAATGAATCAGATCTTACTTTAAAACCAGGATGTGGACTTGAGTTTAACTGGAATGATAATCATTTTGCTGGAGCTACAAGTGGCACAGAATGTACTGCATCTATTCCAGGAGTTGCTTATATCACTTCAGAAACAACCCTCTTCCCTACTTACTTAACTAGCTGGGATTTAGGCTACAATACTGCTGGAACTATTGTTATGGGACCTTATTCACCTTACATCTTCGATAAAATAGAGAATTTCTAAAAGTGAAATCTTCTTTTGTCTTTTTCATAGTGATTGCATTTTCATTAGGTATATTTGCTAACGAGAAAATGCCTATCAAGCTTAATTTAGTGGATAAAGAAAATGATATATATACTTTCCAAGTTGAAAATCAAACTGATTCACTGCTGAATATTGAAAGAATAAAAGGTGGCTGAGGAATCAAAGTTATTGATAAGTTTATCAATGAAATTTCCCCTAAGCAAAGTAAGAATTTCTCTTTAGTTATATCTTATGATATGCTCTGTATATTTGATTCTTTAAATCTTAACTTTTACTTGCAGAAAGATTCTAAACCTTTAACTATTGATTTATTGGAAGAAGGTTTTATTAAGAAACCCGAAAAGCAGCTTGATTTGAAAAAAGAGAATATTACAGCTTCTGAATCTTTTAACTTGCTTGATTATTATCAAAATCAAATAGTTATTTATGATTTGAGAGCTTCAGAACAATTTTCTCAAGCTTCAATAAATGCAGCTATAAATGTAAGCAAGGACTCATTAATGTATTCTCCAGAGACCTTTTTAGACAAGAATAAAGTTTATTTAGTATTTGGAGAAAAACTATCAGATGATGAATTGTTAGAAATTAGAAAACATTGTTATATGCTTTATTACATGACTTCAGATTTTCAGGAATGGCAAATTGCTGCTATGAAATATTTTGAAACTAAGATAAAGTAAACTAGCATTTTATTATAAGTATGGAAGTTCTTAACTTAGGACTTCCATTTTTTTTTACATCCTAACTTGTTGGTAAATCCGATTGGGGTAGTAGAACTTTTATGGAGAGTACTAGATTCTTTTAGCCAAATCACCTCTTTTATGAATGACACAGGGAGTGCCTTAAACCCAGATAGTGTAGTAGAACTTTATTAATACTTCGCTAAAGCTACGTATCACAGGTGAAGAGTGCAGATTATTCTAGCAAAATCACCTTCTTTGAGGGGGATACAGGGGGTGATTCCTTAACTACGCATATAATATATATATTCGGAAGAATTATGTAAGTTCCTTTTGCAATGAATGAGTCTTCGCTAAAGCTACGCTCTCACAAGAATAATATAGTGATATTATCAAAGTTCTATTGCATTATTGGGTTAAATGTGAGGACTTATAAAAATACAGCCCTAACCTATTTGAATTGGTAGTGACGCCATAATCATTAGTTCAGAATAACATTGACAAATAAATATCGTAAGATAAAGTACATTTATTAATAATTTGGGAGAGAATTATGCAAAGAAATTTTCTAATTATCATCATCTTCTGCTTATGTTCATTCATCATTATTAGTTGTGAGTCAAGCTCAACAAAAGCCCCAGACAAAGGGTATATGTATGGTAAAGTTAAGAATGCAGAAAATGAAATTATTGAAGGTGCAAGGATTGTTTTTAATTACGGTTTGGAGGAAGTATCTCGACCTACATCAGAAGTGAGATTTGACTTAGCTAAAGTTAGTAATGTTAAAATTTGGATAAGTAAATTTGCTCAAACTGATACTATAAGAGTTCTTTTAGATGAAGTAATGTCTGCAGGTTCTCATGCCATTATATGGGATGGTAAAAATGATTTGGGGCAATATGTTTACAACTATGCTTATGATATCCACTTTGAAACTGACGATGTTAATAGAGTTTCTACTGTTATTTATTCTATAGATTATAGTGATGTAACAGGAAATATTGTTGAGGATTATGAAGCTTATTCAATAACAGATAGCTCAGGAGAATTTACTATACCTCTAGAAAATCTTTTAGTATTTGATGATTTAGGTGATATTCAACAAATAGATGAGGCAGGAAATCAAACAGGAAACCTACTGCAGATTTCTCATTATATTAAAGTTTGGGCACTACATCCAGATTATGAAGCAACTTTTGTTGATTCAATTTATGTAAGAGAAGACAAGAATGTGAATGTAAATATCAATTTCGAAGATTAAAATTATAATAATTTTCAATTACATGTTTAATATTTTTTGGAATGGTAGATTGCAACTAAAAATATTATGAAACTAAGATAAAGTAGATTTCATTCAGTTATTTGAAGGAAGTTTGAATAAACCTCCTTCTTTTTTGGCTTTCTCCAAATAGAATGGGAGTAAAAAGTGACACCCAAGTTTTCCATGTGAGACATCGCTAGTTAACTTGCATAAAGTGTTATTTATTCTCCACTTACACGCCGTCTCAACCGATGTATCAAAATTTCCTTTTTAACTGCTTTAGCAGGTAATATTTACAACTTCCCTGCCACCATTAAAGGTTGTTTGGGGACATTATTCTGATACTAATCTACTGTATGTCTTTATGTTAGTAGCTATTTGTGCGTTTAGGGTTAAAAAAACAACCGATATCTCGCCGTATCACATGAGACATCGGTTATAAATTGTTGACTTGAGACAGCGAGCGAGATCTCGGTAATCTAAAAAATAGCAAATAAATATTATAATTTTTTATAATAGGCAATAAATTCATCAAGTGTAACTGGTAAAGTAGGGAAATCAAAAATATCATAAGCTATCTTAGCCTTCTCTAATAATTTAGCGTCCATTGAGACTAAAAACTTACAGTTTGCTACAGATGCATAACCAGCATGGTTAGAATCAAGCTGTAGATTTTTTTGAGCTTTATCTGAACCAATTCTACATTGATCCAATAAACCAAAAGTCAATTGCATTAATTGTATCTTCGATTTAACAAGCCCTCCTGCACTTGAGATTAGAGACTTTAGAATCTCTTCAAATTCAGAATAGTCTTTTTTTTGTATCGCTGTATGAACTCTCTGGAAATCTTTACTATCCCCCATATCAAAAAACATGTTTTTTCTTTCTTTGAAATATTTTGGGTCTTCCATAACTTTAGAGTTCTCTCTCATAAAAAACTCCATAACATCAAGAAAGCTATTGTTCTGTTCTGGTTTGTAAGTAGAATTAGGTGGAATTGGAGATGGTACTGACTGCATAGCTTTAGTGAATAAATTTCCAAAAACACCTAGCTCAGATATCTCATCGAATGATTTTGGTTCTCTTTTGATATACTTAAGATTATGTTTAAACATGGCTTCAGGATCACGTATTTCAAAGTTAAAGTTATTTCCTAATATATCATAATTTAAAAAGTAGTTTGATGTAATAAAAGTCAATGCTTTAAAATCATCTGGGTAAATTTGTACTTCTGCCTTACCTAACGGAATCAAATCATTTATATGAGATTCTGTAAAAAATGTAACAATCTTATTTCCAAGTAATTTTTCTAAAAATTCCATTTGTTCAGAATATTTTCTACATCCTTTAAATTTATAATCTCTGTAATACCCAATAATATTCCAATCAAAATATACAAGATCTTCTGCCATATTACCTCCAATATACTTATTATCTTATTTGCTTGTAAGCTAATTTATTTGTTTCATCAAATTTAATATCAATGAACTTCGATTTAACTTCATCTAGTAACGTGGTGTAAACTTTGAACAGTTCATGACGTTGTTCATTTAAGTAATTGAAATCTCTTTCTGTTACATCATCACGAAAGACATCACCTTCTATTACAAAAACATAGTATTGGTTATCAATAGATACATAATATTGATCATAAGAAAGTATTTTAATCCTTATACTGTCTGATTTTGATAGCAATGTCCTTATTGATTCATCATGGATTGAAAATGAGCTACTTTCATAAAGATTTTTAAAGAATTCATGATAAAGAAATATGTCACTATTAATTTTTTTAGGAAACTCATCAACAAACATATCCATAGCATCAAAATTAACACAAGATAGAATCTTCTTAATATTTTTTAAGTCTTCTAGTTGTTTTTTTCTTCTATTGATTGTTCTTTAGAGTATATTGGTTTTATTGATTTGCTTCAATAATTGCAATTTTAACTGGATTGGGTAGAGTTATGTCGCTGAAAAATGAAAGGTCTCTATCATAAATATTATTCTTGACATACTCAGCAAACTGGATAACAATATCATTTGTTAGAAACTTATCTGTTAAAAAGGGCATTATTTGCTTTTGTACACCCCATTGGTCAGCACGGAAAGCTAAATCCCACATTTTTTGTATACATAATAATCTTACATAATTGATGTTTACTCTTCTTATAATTCTGCCTAAAAGCAATCCAAAATTATTCATTTCAGAGAAAGGCCAACCCCAGTTGGAATTTAGATCATCTAATCTTTCAATAAATTTTTGAATACTGTCTATTATTCCATTTCCAATAACCTTGTAATAATTATCTAAACGAATATCATTGTTTAATATTTTAACAACAGGAGAAATATAGTCATCATAAGGATGTTTTGAGTATTGACCTAACTTAAATAATTCATGAAACCGTATCCAATCTATTGTTCCTATACTATTCGCAATATCATTGAGGTTCTGATACTCGATAGGTATATCTGTAGATGTATGAATTTTCTTTGTAGACAAATAGTGTTCTTCAAATTGTTCAATATTATCGAATCTATCATCTGGATTTTCTGCAGTTGCTTTTCTAACTAATGCTGAAAGTTCAAAATCTCTTATATCAATCGGGTCTTTACCAGTAAATACGAAGTATATTAACTTCCCTAAAGAAAAAATATCGCTCTTAATAGTTGCTGATTTAAGTTTCTCTTTTTGTTCAGGTGCAACGTATAATATTTGTCCATAACCTGAAATACTTGATGTTGTATATTGAGAAAGAGACTTTTCATCTTTACTTAAACCAAAGTCACAAACTTTTATTGAATTACAATCATCATTATACACTAAAACATTAGTTGGTGAAATATCTCTATGCTTAATATTCTTATAATGAGCAAACTTCAAAGCATCAATTACTTGATCTGTTATTTTATATCTTTCATCAATAGAAAGTGTGTTATTGTGGCTCCTGATATATTTATATAAATTAGAGTCAGCATAAGGCATTATGTAATACATATCCTTAGGTTCACAATCAATATTGTACTGAACAAGTTTTACAATTGATTCTTTTGGTTGCAATGATTCAAGTAATTCAATTTCTTTTTTAAACCTATCAACATAATCACCATTATTCCAGTGCTCCTTTTTCAACGTTTTAACTGCATAATAGGAATTTGTTTCGATATGAATGTATTTCTTTATATTACAAAAATACCCACTCCCTTTTAGCGCAATAAATCTCAATTTATCAAACATAATTGCTCCTATATAACCCTAAACAAGAAAACCATTTCACCTAAGATCCTGAAGGTCTCAAGCTCAAAGTCTTCAATTATTATTACATCAAAATCTGGGTTAAGAGGTTTAAGTATAACCCTCTTCTTCTCTTTATCGAATTGTAGTTTCTTGAGTGTGACACCTTCATGAGTCGGACAGGCACAAACTTTACTATCTAAACTTATAACACCAATATTTTCTTTTATCACAACTACATCACTATGCATTATTTTTGGATACATACTATTTCCATTAACCTTAAGTGCGAAATATTTCTCTTCTTGATCTGACAAATAAGCTTTAGGAATCTCAATATACTTTGATGGTGAATCATCATAACCATTAATTGGAGAATCAGCTGAAATCTATCAATATATAGGAAAAACTATATCAAATTTGTTGCACACAATCCCTGTCATTTTTTGATTATCTTTAACAACTGTATTTACATTATTTTTAACCTCTTTAATTTTGCAAGAAAATAAAATAACAACTATTATTATTAATACTAGAAATCTTTTCATATAGACCTCATATACTTTTTTCATTATATATAGAAATATAACATTCTATTTGTCAAGATAATTATGACTTCACTTTTTCCATACTAATTGGTATGGAAAAACCTGTGTCACAAATTTAGAAGGTTGAAATCTTCTATTTGTTTAATAATTAGTACTTTATGATTTTGATAGAGTAGAGCACCCAAATGACTGCAATATTTCCTTTCTGGGCGAAAGATATTTCGCCCCTACAATCATACCATCCATAATTCTAAATTATAATCTATTTCATCTTCCAAAACAGTATTCCCATCTCCCCCATTTAATTTATCATTACCCCAACACAGAGGATTGTTAATTATATATTGGGAGATTTTGGTATATTCGATTTCTGTTCTGATGATGTGTTCCCAATAATTTCTTTGCCAGACTGAATTATTATTATTTTGGGCGTATGGCAATACGCCCCTACCATGATTACGGACTGGTAGGTTTTTATTTATTTTTAATGTTGTTGAACCTTTAAATCCTCGCATAATTGCACCGATGGTTTGGGTTGGTGATTGGAATTTCTTGTTATTCTCAGAAGATGTCATGATTTGATATTCTATTTGAATGATTGCATGAAAATGATTAGGCATTATCACATATTCACCTAATTTAATATTTTTTCTTATTTGTTGAGTTTTCTCCCATTCTTGCATAACAATAATCCCTGCATCATTCAGCAACATTTTTTCGTTATTGATTTCACCAAAGAGAAATTCTCTGTTTTTGGTGCAAAGGGTAATAAAATAGAGTCCAGGCTGGGAATAATCATATTTCTTCAGTCTGATAGAACGGCGATTATGGATTTCTGGATTGTATTTGTGATTTCTCATATATAATACATTTTATTATTACAGATATATTACGTATCTAAAACCGGGTATTGTAGGGGTGTATTGCCATACACCCTCTTTGTTTAAAAGAAAAATATATTTTAAATAATCCATATAACCTCTTGTCTCTTATCTGCAAAATAGATTTATTTTTAAATAAAGAAACCACCAAGAATCCTCTAGATTATTGGTGGAGGTGGCGGGAGTCGAACCCGCGTCCAAAGATAGCTCACAAAGCAAATCTACATGTTTAGTTGTCTTAAGTTCTTACATCGAATTACAAGGCAATCAGAAATCATTCGATGCCAGCAGATGAGTTTCGAAAGAGGTTATCTACATGGCCTCAATCTAGTCATTCAGTATGACACCCTATCCATCACCGAACGACCAGGTTCAGGAGGGTGTAGCCGGTCTTAAGCAGCTAAAGCGTAATTTTCGTTTGCATTTAAATTTAATTCCATCATGTTTAACGAGTCAGATAAGATTCTCGACATGCATCACAAAGCTCACTTACCCCTGTCGAAACCATTGCACCCCCATTGAGGATGTTAGTTGCAAGAATAAACTACTTTCAAAGACAAAATAGTTAAAAGAGTCAATAAGTCAAGTTATTTGTTATTAATTTGGTATTTATGGCAGTAATTACTAATTTTTCCAAGTAATTCTTGTGTATTAATTGGTTTACCTAGATAGTCATTACAACCTGCATCCAGGCAAATATTTTTATCATCAGCTAAGATATTAGCAGTTTGAGCAATAATAGGAACATCTATACCTAGTTTTCTAATTCTCTGAGTTGCTTCAATACCATCCATGTTTGGCATTTGGATATCCATAAGAATTATATCAAATTTATCATCATTATCAATATTAGTCTGAACTGCTTCAACAGCTTTCATTCCATCAGCAGCCCAATCTACTACAGCCCCAACCTTTTCTAAGATTCTTTTTAGAATTATGTAGTTTATTTTGATATCTTCAACTATAAGGATACGAAGACCCGCAAATAGAGGTTGATTAGTTAATATTTCTTTTCTTTGATTATCTTCAGCAATAATTGCTTTGGCTTTAAGGCTAAAAGAGACTCTTATTGTTCCAGCATCTTGAGTGATTTTAAAAGCAGTATCAAGGTACTTACATAATTTATTTGTTAGAGCTAAGCCAAAACCAGATGAGTGAAGCATATTAGTATTTTTTATCCATTCATCAGATAAGATTTCATTTATGACATTTTGTGGGAAAAATTCTCCTTTGTCAGATATGTGAAACGTTAATAAACCATCATTTAAAATCGAATATTCAAGTATAATTTGTCCTTTGTCTTGTCTTAGATAAGCATCATAAATCAGACTTTGAATGATAGTAAAGATTTTATCAGAGTCTCCTTTAATATAATATTTCTTATCAATTAGACTAGGTATAACAAGTTCTATCTCTTTTTTATTTACACTGTTATAGAACTTTAAAATCCTATCAAAGAATAATTTTAGCTTCACCTTATTTTCATTAATTTTCAAAGAATCAGCTTCAATTTTGGATAGTAAGGCAATTTCATCTATCATAATTAATAATTCTTTACCACTTATATTTATTTGCCTTAAATCTCCTTTGAGAGGAATTTTTTCCAAAGCAGGGTCATCTGCTTCAGACAAACCAATTATTGAATTTAGAGGAGTCCTAATTTGATGAGAAATATTTAGTAAGAATGTTTGTTGCAGTAAATTAGCTTTTTTCTCTTTTTCATAGGCTGTTTGTAGCTCTTCGGTCTTTTGTTCAATTAATTTATCTAATCCTTCATTAGTAGTTTCAAGTTTTTTACTTTTCCTAGCTAACTCGAGATTAAGTAAAAACTCATTGATTCTATGTTTTTCTGAATTATATGAATTTACAAGTAGCATTATCAAGGCTGTATAGAAATACCAATGATTAAGTATATTCAATTCAGTACTTGTTAGCGTTATATATGTTGTTGTTTCAAAAGCTATACTGAATAATATGGACCAGACAATACAAGCCAAAAAGGATTGGCGGAAGAATACATTTGAGACCATAACAACAATATAGAAGCCAAAATAATAATAGTTCTTTAGAGGACTTGTACTTTCGAGAATCATATAAAGAATTGAGAAACCTGCCATCAGGACAGTAAATCCGATGATTTTATCCCCATATTTATCAAAGCTTTTGAAGTAGGAAAGAATGTATGCACCTATTCCGAGAACTGAGCCAATTATAAGTCTTAGAATAAAAGAAATTAGAAATATGTCATTTATAATAAAATAGTCTGTTACCGAGAAGAAGATATAAACAAAGATGGAAACCGTTAAAGCTATCCGCCCATTTGCTATGAATATTTCACTGTTAGCTTGGCGAAAATCAGCTTGAACTTCTTTATCATCAAACCTAAGAGTAAACTTACTGAAAGAACCTCTTACATAACTATTATCTATTTTATCATTTCTCATTGATTAACCTCTTTATTATGATAATCTATTTTTTTTATTGAGCAATATTTATTTCTTTTTCTTGTTTATTGTTTCTATATTGTTAGTCTCTCTATAAAATAACAATAATTTATAGAGAGACTAACAATCAAGCTTATTTTTATAGAAGAAATTCCAAGTATGAATGAAAAAGAAACTATCCACCATTTACACAAATAGCACTAAGAAAGACCCTTAACATGGAGTTTTGCAGAAGTTAATAGAAGCAGTGTTGTCGAAAATTGGAAATTCCTTAGGACATTCTTTTTGTGTATAGGTGTGGTTGGAATATCAGACAAATACTCTCCCTGGTCTTCTAGTCTACCCCTCTCAGATGCTTCCTCATTTTCTAATGAAAAAGATGCGGACGTGGTCATCCGCATTCCCAATTATAAAAGCGGATGATTTATAGCAAATGCTTGACAGCTCAACTAGTAAATAATTTATTAACTAAATTAAATTTGAATATGGAGATCAAATGTTTTACAGTAAGATTCAGCCTTTTTTAGCAACAACAAATGTGAGCAAAAATATAAGTGATGCAGTTATTAAGAAAGAGAAATTACAGGTAGCAAACTTAAATCTTTCTTTGAAGTCTTTATTGATAGCTGACACATTTAGAAAAGAGAAGAAAAGTATCTTAGTTGTTGTGGCTGATGACAGATTGGCAGAAGATTTTCAGGCTAATATTGAAGTCTTACTTTCTATGGATGAAGTTGAATTCATCCCGGACTATGAAGTTTTACCTTATGAAGATAGATCACCTCATACTAATATCAGGGCTTTAAGGATTAGAGCTTTATCCAGGATTCTCTCTTCTCAGCAACCATGTGTCTATGTTTGTTCAATCAGGACCCTGCTTAGGAATTTAATCCCCTCTAAACTTCTCTTTAAAAACATTAAAAAATTAGAAGTTGGTCAAGAATACGATCCAGAAGTATTAATCTCTGAATTGTCTGGATTAGGCTATAATATTGATTTTCAAGTTGGTAAAGTAGGACAAGCTTCTAAAAGAGGTGGAATTATTGATGTCTATTCCCCAAACCATTCTCTGCCATTAAGAGCTGAGTTTTTTGGTGATGAGGTTGAGACTTTAAGATTCTTTTCACCGCAGACTCAAAAATCAGAGAAACTAAAAATTAATCAAGCTGTGATTTTACCAGTAAGAGAAGTTTCCTTACATGATGTAAAAAGTGATTCGCCACTCTTAACCAAGATCGCTGAAGAAGGTTTTTACCAAGGTATTGAACAAGATGTTGCTTTGTTGTATGATAAGAATCAAACATTATTAGATTATTTTAATGAGGATTTACTACTTTTTTGGGATGAATTCCAGTATGTCAAAGGTGATACAATAGAGATATTTAATGAAGCTCACCAGCTCTACATGCGAAAAAAATCTAAGAATAAGGATGAAGTATTAGCAAAAGCTCAAGATCTTTTTCAAAATTATGACTATGTTATTGAAAAACTAAAAAAACATCAATCTATCTTCTTACAGAATAGTCAGCAAAATATTCCAGAAGCAGATAAGTTTACAAGTTTAAATTATCTGACTATTGAGAAATTTAATGCTGATTTTGCTAAATTTGAAGAACATTTACAGGAGCATTTGGATAAGGGTTTTAGAGTTATACTTCAATCAGATAATAAGAGTCAAAGCAACAGAATGAAAGAATTGCTGAGTGATAAAGAGAATAAGATAGACTTCACTATTGGTGTTTTAAGCAAAGGATTTATTCTGCCTGAAGCTAAGTTGATTGTTTATACTGATCACGATATCTATAATCGTTATGAGAATAAGAAATATAAATCTCGTTTTTCTAAAAAAGAAGCTTTAGTAGATTATGATTCACTCAATAAAGGTGATTATGTAGTACATATTGACCATGGGATAGGTATTTTTGAAGGTCTTCATAAGATGCCTATTGACGGCAATCAAATCGAGTGTTTAGTAATCAATTATGCTGGTGGAGACAAGATATATGTACCAACTTTCCAAATTCAACTGGTTAGCAAATATATAGCTGACGAAGGAGCAGAACCTAAAATCCATAAAATAGGTTCAAAACAATGGGGAAATCAAAAGAAAAAAGCAAAATCTCACATTGAACTGATAGCCCAGGATATTGTTGAGCTGTATGCTCAAAGAAAAATGAGAGTTGGGGTATCCCATGAAGCAGATACTCCATGGCAGGTAGAAATGGAAGAAGCTTTCTTGTATGATGAAACTCAAGACCAGCTAACTACTACTGCAGAGATTAAAGCAGACATGGAATCACCAACTAGTATGGAAAGACTCTTATGTGGTGATGTGGGCTTTGGCAAAACAGAAGTTGCTATTCGTGCCTGTTTCAAAGCAGTTATGAGTGGTTATCAAGTCGCTGTATTAGTACCTACAACTCTTTTAGCAGAACAACATTATATGGTTTTCAGAGAAAGATTAGCTCAATATCCAGTTAAGATAGCTATGTTATCTCGTTTCAGGACAGCTACTAGGTTAAAACAAGAGATAATTGATATCTCTGAAGGGTCGGTTGATATTGCAATTGGTACCCACAGGTTATTATCTAAAGATGTTACTTTTAAAAGACTAGGGCTCTTAGTTGTAGATGAGGAACATAGATTTGGAGTAAGACAAAAAGAGAAAATAAGACAGATTAAAGCCAATGTTGACACTCTTTATATGTCAGCAACTCCAATACCAAGAACCCTTTCTATGGCATTATCAAAGCTCAAAGACATTTCTCTTATCAAGACTTCCCCCAAAGACAGACTACCGGTTAGAACTATGGTCTCAGCTTATGATGATGAAGTAATAAAAGATGCTATCCAAAGAGAAGTTGATCGTGGTGGGCAATGCTTCTTTTTACACAATAGGGTTACTACAATAAAAACTGTTGCTTCAAGGCTAGAAGCTATGTTGCCAAATGTCAAATTTAGGATTGGACATGGACAGATGTCTGGTAAAGAACTAGAATCTCTTATTATAGATTTTTATCATCATAAATTCGATGTTCTTATTTCAACAACCATCATTGAAAATGGTATTGATATACCAAATGCAAATACCATGATAGTTAATAGAGCAGATACTTTTGGTTTAGCTCAGTTATATCAGATTAGGGGTAGAGTTGGAAGAGGAACTAGAAGAGCTTATGCTTATTTCCTTATTCCTGAAACAATCTCTTTTGAAGCTAGAGAACGACTTAATGCACTTACCGAATATGATTATCTTGGTGCAGGTTATCAAATTGCCCTAAGGGATCTTGAGATTAGGGGAGCTGGAAGTTTACTTGGAACAAAGCAGTCTGGAACTATTAAATCTATTGGATTTAATTATTATAATAGGTTACTGAGAGAGGCGATGTCCAATATTGATAACCATAGCAATAAACTATTTGATGATACAGAAAAAAGAGAAAATTTAGAAGCTTTAAAAATTAGAGTTGATTTCTATTTCCCAGAATCTTATATAGCTGATGAGAAAGAAAGGATTAATCTCTATAGACGAATGAAAGAACTTAAAACAATAGAAGCTTTTGATGATTTGAAGTTAGAATTAGTTGATAGGTTTGGTAAATTACCTAAAGAAGCTCTCCAAGCTATTCAGTACTTTGAGATGAGATTCATTGCTGAACAGATTTCTTTGACTTCTTGCCAGATAAAAAACAGAAAATTAGTAATGGAATATCCTAAGCAGATTAGACCTAAGAGCTCGAAAGTTAGAGAGTTTATTAAACAGACTTCTTATCCTATAAAGGTAGATGACACTGAATCCATGACTATTTATGTTGATTTGAGCAGAGCTATTCATACGAATTTACTGGAAACAGCTATTGACTTACTTATCAAATACCACAATATTAAGTAAAATAAAGGTAATAGAGATAAATAATAGTAAAATATAGATATAGTAAACATGGATTAATAAAAAAATAAAGTTTTTTCTTTATGTTAAAGGTTTTTTCTTGACATATTTATTTGATATAATAAATAAGAACAAGTGCCGGAGTGGTGAAATTGGTAGACGCAGTGGATTCAAAATCCTCCGAGTGAACACTCGTGCCGGTTCGAGTCCGGCCTTCGGCACCATAACTTAAAAACTAAATTTTTTAGGAGTACTACAGAAATATATTGCTATTTATCTTGACTATTTTTATTTTGTGCTTATATTGTTGAAGATAATTCAACAATAGGGTGTGTCCTTAGATTAAAAAACGAAATTATTCATTGGAGGATAAATGTTTAAAATGAAAAATACGATGGTAATTGCAATATTAATAGTAGGTATGGCAATTCCAACTGCCCTTACTGCTGTTTCTGAAGGTGCTTTAATCTTTTTACTTATAGCTCCAGGTTCACGAGCAAGTGGTATGGGTGAAGCTTATGTAGCTCATGCAGACGATGCTTATGCAGCTTATTGGAATCCAGGTGCTATGGCTTTTAATAGAAAAACACAAATCGCGGGTATGCATACTAATTGGCTTCAGGGCTCAGGTATTAATGACCTTTATTATGAATACCTCTCATGGAATCAGTATTATCCTGAAATAGGTAATGTTGGTGCTTTCATCCAGTTTATGAGTCTTGGTTCTCAAACCCAAACTGCAGAAGATGGTACACCTCTAGGTGATTTTTCAAGCTATGATATCTCAATTGCCTTAACTTATGGTTATCAGCTTAATGAACACCTCGGTCTTGGTACTAACTTTAAATTTATCCGTTCAGATTTAGGACCTGCTACTGGAAATACTGACAATAAAGGTGTTGGTATGACTTTTGCTTTTGACTTCGGTGTTAAAGCTAAAGATATCCTAGCTTACACAAATATTGATAATCCATATTTAGGTGAGCTTTCATGGGGTTTAACTCTCCAAAACTTCGGTCCAGATGTTACTTATGTTGATGACTCTCAAAAAGACCCTCTTTCACTTAACTTAAGAACTGGTTTATCATATAAAGCATGGTCAGACCAATATACAGATATTACAGTGAATGCAGATGTTAATAAGCTTTTAGCTAATGAAGATAATCTTATTACTAGATTAGTAACTGACTGGAATGATAATGACTATATTTATAATGCTGGTGTAGAATATACTTATATGAAACTTCTTTCTTTAAGAGGTGGATATGTTAATGACTCTGCTGGTGAAATTGTAGGACCTTCATTTGGTGTAGGTATTCACTATACTTTCAACGATTTATATAGACTTTCAGCAGATTTTGCAATGCAACAAGGTGGAGACTTAACAGACTACAACAAGTTATTCTCACTTAGCTTAGAATTTTAATTAAATTGTATTTCATATTATGAATAGATTTAAACTATTAACTATAGTGGTATTACTGGGGTTACTACCCCAGTTTGCCTTTGCTGACAAGATTCCGCTAAAATATCAAACTAATCAAATTTCTAAGAAGAAACAACATCCTGCTGAACAATACCTTTCTTCTATCAAAAAGGAATCACAGAGATTAGACTCAAAAAATCACAGGGATGAAAGCTATAATAAACTCCTTATAATCATGGTAGCTTTTCAAGAAGAAACAGTCGATGACCCTAATACAACAGGTAACGGACAATTCTTACTTGAAGCACCAGATAACTATCCAATTCAATTATCAAAACCACCTCATAATCAAGAATATTATGATAAAATGGCTGAGGCTATGCGCTATTATTATTTAGCTGCTAGTCTAGGTGGATTTAATTTAGAATGGGATATTTATCCTCAAGATAGAGCTTCTTATACCTTATCTCAACCAATGGGCTATTATAATCCTCCAGGTGCTAGTAATGAAGTCTTTGTCTCTAAAATGGAAGAATACTTCAAAGAATCTTTTGAAACAGCAGATAGAGAATCTCCTGAAATAGACTTTGCAAGTTATTCTCACTATATGATTATCCATGCAGGTTCAGATTGGCAACATGATGTTTTAGCCGATACACCAAGTGATATTCCTTCTTTCTTCATTAGAGTTGGAGACGGCAAGGAAGCAATAGTAGACGATGGTGCTGTTACTCTTGATTATGCCTGTAATATTCCTGAGACAATTACACAAGATATCTCAGAGTATGATTTTGGCAATGGTAATATTCAAGTTTCAGGCTATGGTGCTTTGAATGGTGTAATGTTCCATGAATTTGGTCATTCTTTAGGTCTAATTGACTTATATGCTGTTAATAGTTACTACCCCATGGTAGGTTCATTCGATATAATGGATTCAGGTGGTTCTACAGAGGTAGGCATGGGTTCTGGTATTGATGACAAGACATACTCTATTGAAGGTATTATTCCTGCCCTACCAGGAGCTTTTTCACGCGTATTAATGTTCGAGGATAGCTTTAGAGACCGTGGAATCCTTAAAGATATTGAAAATCTCTCAAAGCTACAAGATATTAAAATAACTTGTGCTGAAGAAAGATATGATTTCACTAAAGCTCCTTACATCTACAAACTTCAACTTAGTAATGATGAATACATTTTAATCGAAAACAGAAATGTTGACCCTGATGGTGATGGTGGAACAGCTGTCTTTTCTGCCCTTGATGGAAGAATCGCCTTACATCCAACAGCTTATAATGATGATAATAATTTCCCAACTTTCGAATATGACTATCTACTCCCATCCTTTATTGATGGCAATTATAACGCTATAGGAGGAGGTTTATTAGTCTGGAAAGTTAATAATGATGTCCTATATAATCAGGGGTCTTATGATTCTGATGGTAATTTTGTTTCCAACTTTGCAAGCAATTATGTAAATACTTCATACAGACAAAGAGGGATAGAAATTATTGAAGCTGATGGAATTCCTGATATAGGTAATGTTTATGCTTATTATTGGAAAGGAACAGCTTTTGAGTATTATTTTAAAAATATGCCAATCTTAGAAACTGTTAATGGAGACTCCTATTTTAATGGTTGGAGTGAAGATATTCATAATGATGAATTAAATGCTTCCTCTACCCCATCCTTAATGACATCTTCAGGCATTTCTCATTCTTCTGGACTCTATAATATTTCCCAGAGTGGTATTGAAATGGCCTTTTCTTATGGGTCACCTATTTTACCAAGAACAACTTCAATTAAATCAGATAGAGAAGTAATTTCTGTATCCCCAATATTTGATGGTTCTACAAAACTTTCAGATACTGCCATAATAACTGAGAGTTCAATTGACCTTTATTACTTTGATAAAGAAGCTAATGTTTTTGAAAGTTTCAATTCGATTCAATTAGATCAAGCTATCACAGATGTAAGGAACATTCTACCAATTCAGAAAGTTGATTTCGATAACGATAAAAATGAAGAATTAGTTATTTTCTATGATTCTTATATGCTAGTTCTTAGAAATAACAATGCTTATACTTTCGATTTAGGCTATTCTGCTGAAGTGCTACCTCAGTTATATGATAATAAATATTACATGATAGCCGATAATAAGGTTTTAGAAATTAAATTCTTTACTGCAAATAATTCAATCGAAATCAATGAACTCGATTATGATGTTAATGAAATTGTTACCTCAGATACAGATTTAATTTTTATTGCGGATAATCAAATAATTGATTTGACAAGTAATGAATACATAGACTTACCTTCTAGTATAAACTCAAAAACAGTAGTTCTAAACCACTTTGAAGAAAATGAAGATCAAGTGTTTAAGACTCAACAATATTTGATTTTTAAAACTTCTGATAATAAGATTTATTCTTATAATAAAAGTGAGTTAAATTTAATCTATGACTACTCAAGTATCATTGCTGGTAAAGTCACTTCTGAACTTGCTCTAAACTATGATGAACAAGGTGCTTACATTGTTTTCACAGCAGGAAGTAAAATCTATGCTAATTATCTTGATGGAACCTTCCCCCTTAATTTCCCAAGAGCTTTCCATGACGTAACTTTCTCTTCAGGAGAGATTATCATTATTGATAACCAATTCCTTAATCCTGAAGAATCAAGTTATTATGGGAAAACACTTTATCTGCCTATTGAAGAAAATAATTTCTTAGCCCTGAATCTTAATCAAGATATTCTTGATTCATCCTTGAACTTAGTTGATGCAAGTAATGAAAGATTATTTTGCTATTATAACAGTCAAGATGCTGATTCTTTAGGCTACATCTTTCAAATAAATGCTTTTGATAACTCTGTCATCATGCAATGGAAAGAAAAGAAAAATCTAGCTAACCCAATCTTGTGGGAAACTAGTCACACAAATCCAAATAGAAACTTAAATTTCATTAACTATTCTAATGGAAATGAAAATAATAATAAGAAAATTTCTGCTTATGTGTTCCCTAATCCTGTAGCTAAAGAAAAAGCAACACTTAGAGTTTTCAACATAGCTCAATCTGTAAAATTCAAAGTATTCGATATTTCAGGAAAACTTATTAAAGAAATGAATATTGAATCTAATGGATTAGACCATGTTGATAATATTCTAGATTTTAAAGACATTTCATCTGGGGTCTATATCGGGGTTATACAAGGAAATTCAAACTACAAATTTAAATTTGCTGTTACTAAATAGGAGGACTTATGAGAAAATATCTGTTCATAATAGTTTTAGCTTGTTTATCATTAAATATTCTTGCTCAACCTCTCATTGAAGATTTAGAATTAGACAATGATGTAATCCAAGTTAATTATCAGAAAAAAAGTAGCAAGTTAGCTGTAACAATGTCTGCAATACTGCCTGGTGCAGGTTCTATCTATGTTAATCCTAGTAGATGGGTTGGTTATATATTCCCTATCATTGAAGGAGCTTTGATCTATGGTTATATTTCTACTAGACAAGATGCTATTGACCAAGAAAGAGCTTATGAGAAATATGTTAATGGCGAAACGATAACACTTTATGACCCTCAGAGTGGTCAAGAAATATATTCTGGTCCTCGTTATAATAGAGAATTTCAGTCTTTGGTAGAAACTTATGTTTCAGGGGTTAATACCGGTGATATCTATGACTTAGGTGCAAATGGTTTCTACCGTTTAGACCAACAAAACACACAACATTTCTATGAAGACGTAGGTAAATATGATAAATACATCTATGGCTGGGCCGATTGGTATGAACGCTACGCTTATAATGGGCAAGGTTCTTTAAATCAAGGTTATATAGACCCAATAGTTCAATGGTCCACTGATTCTGAAGATGTTAATCATACTATTATCGGTTATGAAATTACTAATACTGATAATTATTCAGAAAATATAAATGATGGTTACTATTCTCCTATGAGAGAGAAGTATATTCAAATGAGAAGAGATGCTCAAGATCAATATAATAAAGCAGACTACTTTTTATATGGCATGCTACTTAACAGGCTAGTTTCAGCTATTGATGCTGGTTTAGCTGTGAAGAAATATAACAAGAATTATATCTCTCAATCTAATTTTCAATTCAATTATGCAGCTACAAGTAAAAATGATAGGTTCACACCTATGGTTTTCTTAACACAGAGGTTCTAAAGTGAAAAAATACTTACTGATTATCTTATGCTTATTAATAGTTTCACTGGCTTCTGCTGATAAGCTCCATTCAACAAAATTGTCTTTTGCCATGTCAGCCTTAGTTCCTGGTTCTGGTGATTTCTATTCTCAAAACTATGCTAAAGGTGGAATAGCTGTCTTTAGGGAAATTGCTTTAATAGCTACTCTTTTCCATTTTGATAAACAAGCAGATTCTTTTGATAGTTCTGCTAAACAGTTTGCTAAGCAAATTACAGGAGCACCATTGAATTCTTCTGGTGATTATTACGATTTATTGGCTCAGCAAATTTCATCTGAGCAATATAATGAAAATGTAAGACTTAACGGTCAAAACTATTACGGTTATGGGACTGATGCTTATTATGAATTTGTAAATGAATATACTATTACAGAAGAAAATGCCTGGGATTGGGAATCATCAAATAATTTAAAAAAATACAAGAAATTCCGCTCTCAAAAGCAAAAGAACAATCAAAATGCTAACTTTGTGATAGGTGCTTTAATTGTTAATCACCTCTACAGTGCTATTTCTAGTGCCGTTTCAACAAGAAATGATAATAAAGAATTTAGCAAAAAACATTCTCTAAATATTCAACCTAATTTAAATTGCCAAGGAGTCTTTGTTAATTATGGCTTCAATTTCTAAAAAATACATCATCTGTCTCTTAGTTCTATGTTTTATACTTCCTGTGTTAGCAGATTCATATAGTTTTTCACCCTTAAAATCCGCGTTGTTACCTGGATGGGGACAACTTAGTGTTGGGAAAAATGCAGGATATGCTCACTTAGGATTAGAAGTGGTTTTTCTTTCATCTTTGCTTTACTTCTCTAATGAAGCTAATATTAAAAAAGATCAAAGTATTAATTATGCTATTAAATTTGCCCACATTAATCCAAGTGATTATGATGATGCCTATTATAAAATAATTGGTAGATATAATTCTTCTTACTTTGAAGCTGGTGGTCACAATCAAGAAATCCTTGATTATGCTATTGAAGAATTCCCTGGTGACCCAGTTGCTCAACAAGAGTATATTGATGCAAATGCCATACCTGATAGTAAAAATTGGAGATGGGATAGTAAGAAAAATAGATATAAATACAATGACCTTAGACAAGATTACCTGCTAAACCAAGATTATGCAAAAATTGCCACAGGTGTTATTGTTGCTAATCATATGTTCTCATTCTTTGATATGTTGATTAGATATAAAAATAGAGATCTAGCAGATAAATTCTCCATCTATTCTACTATCAACCAAAGTATGATTCCTATGGTTAATCTACAAGTTAAGTTTTAATGAAATACTTGTTTCTTCTTATATCAACAGTCTTATTGTTGTTTGCCTGCCAAAAGCAAGATTTTAAAAATGCTGAACTTCCAGACAAGCAAATGATTGTTCAAGAAGAATTTCACCCCTGGTATGAAGCTGAAATAGATTCTTTAGAAATGGCAATCTATGATGTAGCCTATTCCTTAAAAATACCCTATGGAGAAAATACCTCTAGATTTTCTCCTAATATTTATCCTAATGTAATTAGATACGAAGATAAATCTACAAATAATCCTCGCAAAATCTATTTAAGATTTATGCTGAATAGAGAGATTATTGATTTAACTTATGCTAATATGATTCTCAAACAAGAATTAGAAAAAGTTAATGGACAGCTGGTAGATGGGATCTTCTTTGCCAACTGGAAAGAGTACCTTGTGGGTCATAAAGTAACATATAGAAATAAAGATAATTCTTATGAATACATTATTAGATTAGTTTATGACAAGTCCCCATATTCTAATCTTGAACAATTACAAGAAGTTTCATTAGTTCTTACTGAAGTAGGCAATGATTTCAGTTTAATTTCAGATAATCTTAGCCTGATAAAATCTAATAATCTAACCCTAGCTTTCTTGGGAGATGGGACTTACACAGATACACTAGTTAAACTTACTAAGTATAACAATATTGAATGTATGCTAACTATACCCTTGGAAGCATATCCTAATTCGAATTCTTATTCTCAATTAAATGCCATAACAGTACAGAACCCAATTGTAAAAAAGGATATTTGGAATAATATCAAGCAACTGCACGAAAATGTTCATCCTGCTGTTGGTTTAACACATTATTGGGGGGATTTTGCCTCATCTGAAACAACTTTCATGAAGCAAATAATTGATTATTGTGTTGAAAACAAGCTCTATTATATTGATGCCATGACTACCAGTAAGTCTAAAGGTTTTGAGCTGGCTTTAAGAAACCAAGTTCTTTCTTCATGGGCTCTATCTTATAGACAGTTAACACCTGCTAACATTTCAAAATATCTTGAAGAAAATAGTAATCCTGTTTTCCTAATGAAGTGTAATAATAAAGAAGATATCATGAAAATAAAAAATATTATTTCTTTGATTGACAGAAAACATTTTAAAATAGTAAATGTATCAGATTTATTAAATACAGATTTACCAAAAATCGATTAAAAAGGATAAAATATGTCAATACTCGAATCTATAATTTTAGGAATAATCCAAGGCCTTACTGAATTTTTACCTGTATCAAGCTCAGGTCATTTAGTTTTAGCTCAACATTTTTTAGGCATAAATGAACCTGGCATTAGTTTTGAAATTATCGTTCATCTAGGCTCATTGTTGGCTGTATTGATTTATTTCTATAAAGATATATTTAGACTTATCTTATCTGCAAGCAAGATTTTTTCTAGTAAAAAAAGCTACCAGGATATTAATAATTTAAAAATTATAGCTTATCTCTTAGTTGCAACCTTCACTACTGCTATACTTGGTATGGTGTTCAAAGATAAATTTGAAGCACTTTATGATATTCCTTTGGCTGTTGCTATTGCTCTTTTTGGAACAGGACTTATTACTTATGTCTCAGATAAAATACCTAATGGTCAGTTTGAGGACTATAATATTGGCTGGGTTAAAGCTATCTTCATAGGTATGGGACAAGCCTTAGCAATTGTTCCAGGTATTTCACGCTCTGGAACAACCATAGCCTTTGCCTTGTTTAGTAAGATGAAACGTGAAAATGCAGCAAGGTTTTCTTTTCTTCTTAGTATCCCTGCTATTTTAGGGGCAGCTTTATTAGATTTTCTCGATATGGACAATTTTGACCTTGCTTTGCTTGGAAAATATAGCATAGGTGCTATTGCTGCATTTATCTCAGGTTTCTTAGTTATCTCATTGCTCATTAATCTCATCCAAAATAAGAAGTTAAAATATTTCTCTTATTATTGTTGGTTTGCTTCAATAGTAATGGTCTATTTTATCGTATTTTAAAGGAAGTTTTAGATACTATGGCCAACAAATATTCAGCTGAGCATTTTTTAAATATTATTGATAATCATCAATTCAGTAACGTCTATTTCATACATGGTGAAGACCATTTTCTTGCTGATAAAGTTATTAAAGCCCTGGTAAATAAATACTCAGATGATGAAAGTAAAGAGTTTGATTTCATTAATCTATTTGGGGAAGATATTAATAACGAGGATGTAATAGAACAATTAGAAATGTTTCCTTTCTTAGCTGACCACAGACTTGTCCTTGTACACGAGTTTAGTCAGATGAAAGAAAAAGATAAGAATAAAATAGCTGAATATATTCATAAAATACCAACAACATCTATTCTTGTAGTTCATTGTGAAAAGGTTGATTTAAGAACTAAAGTATATAAAGCTTTTGATAAATATATCACTATTTCGTCAAAACAACCTGCTGGTTATTGGGACATTGAAAACTGGTTGACAGCAGAACTTAGAAGATTAAAAATTCGGACATCTAGGGATACCATTTCCCTTTTCTCATCGAAAATTGAAGCGGATTACTATACTGCCTTTAATGAACTGGAAAAATTATTAATCTATATTGGTGATAAAAAGATACTGACTAATCAAGATGTTGAAACATGTATGGAAAATAATCGAGCATCATCAATATTCGAACTACAAAATGCTATTGGACAACGAAATAAAAGAAGAGCTTTACTTATCCTACATAATTTTTTAGAAGCAGAAGAAAGTAAAAAATCCATTTTGTTAACTGTCATGTTAACTCGATTCTTTCAGACAATTTGGAAAGTTAAATATCTTCAAGTTCAAAATTTTTCTGCATCTGAAATACAATCACAATATCTGAAAGAAGTTCACCCTACTTTCAGAAAAGATTATATAACTTATGCTAACAATTATCGAAGAATCAAAATGAGTAAGATTTTTGACCTACTTCTCCAAGCTGATTACAAACTGAAATCTACTGATTTAGCAGTAAATGTCTTACTCACTAATCTTGTAATTTCAATTATTTCTTGAGGTAACTTCTCTTCTTATTTTCCTCTGCTTGCTTGGCTTTAGCCTTTTCTTCTTTATCTTTTTGATTTAGGGATTTTGATCCAAAGTTCTTTCTTCTTTCTTCATAATAATCATTAGATTTTTGATTTGCTGTTGGAGATCTAACTCCATCTGATTTTTCAATATTCTCATGCCAATATTCTACTTCACCATCATCTTGATATCTATTACCTGAAATGCTTCCGTCAAAATAAGCAATAACATGAAAAAAAGCAATTATAAAAATAATTATTAATATAAAGAGTAAGCCTTGGATAAATCCTTTCATATGATGTGCCATACTTTCATACTTGAAGTCTTGCATCGGAGTTTATACATGATTTAGCCATATCTTGATCTCCCTACTAAGGTTTAACATCATAAGGAATGTAACCTATCTTATGGCAAGTTTCTCTATCCAATTCACATGTAATCTTCAGGCCATTTTTATACTGAAAATTACCAATTATTTTGCGACTGTTTGGTCCTAAGACTCCATCAGATGAAATTTCATAGCCCATATTCTTGAGTTTATTTTGGATTATCTTAATCTCTCCTTTGGTCCAAAATCTATCAAGATAAGCGATGTCTTCATCTTTGATTTCATATCCAGTAATTATTATTTTTGAGCCGGGTTTTACTAAGTTAGAGTCAATAATTTCATCAATATCTTCGTTTCGAAGAGCAAAAGAGCCAAGAGTCCAGTTCGTATTAATACCCATTCCATGAATTTGTATATCACCACCAATATATTCATTTTGAGGAATTAAGTCAAGGTCTTTTGAGAGTTCGTAACGTACCCTATCGATAGTATTTGGATAATTTATATCAAAGGCTTTATAATTAGTTGCATTTTTAAGTATATATACCACTTGGTAAATACCTTCTGGACTGGAAACCCTATCTCTAATAGTTTTTCTTGAAAAAGGATTTTCTCCTAAAGCTAAAGGAAACTTCTTTATAATATTGTTATTATTAGTGAGTAAAGTTAAGTAATAATTCTCCTTATCAACCCTTAAGTGTACATCTTTATAATCATATTCTAGATAATCCACTTCAATATCAGCTATTGTAACTTTTACATTATCACTGATTGCCCACGGCTCATTGTTGAAATAACCTACAGCTCTATAATAATAATCAATATTGCTTGCTAGTTCACTATCGATATAGCTAGTAGATGCATAAATAATCTTCTTTGAGATAGGGAGTTTATACATATCAACTGGAATAGTAATAGCATTATATGATCTATAAATTGCTATACTATCACACAATACTTGGTCTTTGATAGAGAAATCTAAAGTAACTTTTCCATCTTGATAAATACCACTAATATTTGAAAACCTTTCTTCTAATTCAATAATCTCAGTTGAAAACAATACTATATTTAATAATAGTAACAAAATGATTAATCTATTTTTCATAATTTTGACCTTGTAATTCTTTAATAGTTTTCACTAAATCAGGTAATAATTCTTGAGCTTTACCTTGTAAAAAAATATCTGTAATGCTTGAGGTGTAAAGTGAAGCTTGAGGATTTATTTCAATGACACTTCCCCCTTTTTGCTTCACATAATAAGGAATTTGATTTGCAGGATAGACTTCTCCAGAACACCCTATCACGAGTATGATGTCAGTTTTCTCAGCATCAGAGTAAGCTTTTTCTAAAACATGAAGAGGAAGTTCTTCAGAGAAGAAAACAAAATCAGGTTTTAGCAAAGAGTAGCAATCAGGACATTTGGGGAAAGTTGTAGTTAAATCAACATCGCTGAGAGGAAAAGTTTTGTTACATTTTTTACAGATAAAATACTTAGTGTTACCATGAAATTCATGGACATTGACTGATTCAGCTTGTTGATGAAGATTATCAATATTTTGAGTAAAAATATTGTTAAGATAACCGAGTTTTTGCAAATTAGTTAGAGCAAAGTGTCCTGGATTAGCTTGAACACCTTCGAACTTATCATAAAAAATCTCCTTAATAAACTTCCAACAATTTTGAGGATGAGCATAGTAATATGATAACTCTAGAATTTGAGGATTGTATTTGGACCAGATACCATTTTCACCCCTAAAAGGAGGAATTCCACTAGCTACAGACATTCCTGCACCAGTGAAAGCTATGGAATACTCAGATTCAAGAAATAAACTAGCAATCTTCTTTATATTATCAATATTATTTCTGGAAATCATAAGGTTCCTTATATACTCCTTTATCAGTAATAATTGCTGTTATATTTTCATTATCCACAACATCAAAGGCTGGATTAAAAGTTTGAGATTCTTGAGGTGCGATTTGATTAGCTTTAATGTATATTAATTCAGAAGAATCTCTCTCTTCAATAACTATTTCTTCTCCCCTATCTAAAGAATAATCTATTGTTGAATTTGGAGCTACAATATAAAAAGGAATAGCAAAATACTTAGCTAAGATTGACAAATTGTATGTCCCTATTTTGTTTGCAGAATCACCATTCTTGGTTATTCTATCAGCTCCTGTAATAATCAAGTTTATAGCTTTCATTTTAATGGTGTGAGCAGCCATTGAGTCGGAAATAAGATAACATTCTATACCTTCTTTAATAAGTTCCCACATGGTAAGTCTTGCCCCTTGCAGGAGAGGTCTGGTTTCATCAACCCACACTTTTACTTTAGTTTTCTTGGCTAAAGCTTTAATAACGGCTAAAGCTGTGCCTTGCCCATAGGTGGCTAAAGAGCCTGTATTACAATGAGTTAATATTCTTATTTCGTCTTGTTTTTTAAAAATCTCTTTAACTCCATTATCTGCCATAGCTAGACTAGCATTTTTCTCCTCTTCAGCTAGTTTTTTAGCCCTTTCCCATAAAATATTATTGTCATTTGTAAGTTCATTGTTTTTGATTATCTTTCTAGCAATATTGATAGCAAATGATAAGTTCACTGCTGTAGGACGTGCATCTTCAATTTCTTGTAGAGCTTCTAACATCTTGCTTTCTTTATCTTGGCAATTATTCAAATCATCCCAAGCCAAAGCACAAGCCACTAAACCAGCAATACCTATTGCAGGAGCTCCACGAATTCTGAGTTTTTTTATTGCTTCAATCATTTCTTTATAATTATTGATTTTAAGATACTTTTCTTCCTGTGGAAGGAGAGTTTGGTCAATGATCTTTACTTTTTTATTTGAAATGATTATTGATTCAATCATAATTAATTCCTAGCAGAAAGTTTTATAAAATTATATTCACCAAAAATTCTATTATTGATTCTTGAAAGTCTTTCAAGCCAACTCTTAGATTCAGCTAGTGTAACATTCATGGCATCCATTTTCTCTTCTTGCTGATCTTCCTGAACTAAATCAGGGTTTTCTTTTTCACTAACATAAATCTTATAAGCATTTAATCTTGTTCGATAATCGTGATACCCTGTAATGAATTTTGCATAATCAAAAATAGTACTATCTTTTGTTAAAAAACTATTACTTTCAGCAAGCAGGATATAGACATCAGCAATATCTGCGTATTCTTGAGTTTCTAACTGCGAAGAAATATCTTTAGCTCCTTTAAAATATTCTAGAGCAGCAGAGAATTCATTTAAAGCTAAATATATCTCTCCATAGGTAAGATATGAATAATAATGTTGAACTAAATCATTCTGTAGTTGGTTATTAATTCTGTAATTAAGTTTCATTAAGTCAAGAGCATTTTTCATCAGAAAATTATTATGATTTTCTTTATCCAACCACTCTTCATAAACTTGATCAATGGTTTTGTTAAGAATTTGTACTGAACTTCTTTTTAATTTATCAGAGATGGAACGATTACTATATTGGAGTTCTTGTGCTTTATCTAGTAAGGAAGAAACACCAGCCCGAGCAAACAAAACGAAATATTCAAGATCTTGTTTATGCACTGCTAAAGAATCTAGTAATTCTTCATAAAATGGCCCTAGATTTCTATAGTCTTTATTTGATTCAATAAAGTTTGTTATATAGAAGGTATCATCAGTATTAATCATATTTTCAACTTTCATTATAAGGTGAGAATTGTTTCCACTCAAATTAAGCAAACTGGCTAAAAACAAGATTATCAAAATCATCAATTTATTTATTTTCAACATAATACATCCATAATTTTATTTATATACATCTTAAAATTAATAAGTTTAGATGTCAATAAAAACTATTAGAATATGATGATTAAGGTTGTCAATTAGTAAGGCATTTAACTCATTTAAGGTTAATCCCCCTAAATAATAAGGAATAAATTATAAAAAAAAGAGAGTACATATAAATATACTCTCTGTTCAAATTTGTTAAAGATATTAAATTACTTAACTGCGTCTTTCAATTTCTTTCCAGCTTTGAATACAGGAACCTTGCGAGCAGGTATAGTAATTGGTTTCTTGTTTTGAGGGTTAATACCTTGTCTTTCACTTCTTTCTTTTACTTCAAAAGAACCAAAGCCAACAAAAGAAACTTTTTTTCCTTCAGCTAAAGCTTTTTGAACATTGTTTAAGAAAGAGTTTACCATTTCAGCAGCTTGTTTTTTACTGATTTCCACGTCATGTGCAATACTTGCTACTAATTCTTCTCTTGTCATTTTTCCTCCCGAGAGTTATTTTTTACGAATACAATAACAAAATTAAGTAAAATGTTAAAACTTGTCAAATTTTTTTTTCTATATTTTTGATAAATAATCATTTAAGAGCTTTTTTGGCAATTTTACAACACCAATCAAAATTTCTATACTATTGAATATCAACATCTTAGAGATTATTCACAATTACCAATTATTTAGTTCTTTATTTTTATTTTTTCAATATTTTTTTTAAGTGATTGTACAAAAATGTCAGTATTAAGTTGTTATTCACGTTTAATTCTATCATTCTTTGTAGTTCTTTTGAGTCATCTATGAAGCTATAAATTTCAAGAGAAGTGATGAATTTCCTATCTTCAATCTTACTAAGTAAATCTTGTGAATCAACGTTAATTACTAAATTAGGATTTTCTCTTCTATAAATTATATCCATCAAAAATAGAATAATATTTGAATAAATATTTTGTAATTGCTTCTTTTGTTTAACCTCTTTTAGTTGAGTTAAGTAACCCAAAAATTCCAAATCTAAATTATCAAGAGCATATTTTACTAATTTAAGAGCGACATGTCGTCCTGAATCAATATCTTCAGAAATCAATTGTATGGCTTTTTCAGCGTTACCGTAAGAAATCCGAGCATAAGTTTTTGATCTTACCAAATCTAGAGTAAAATTTTCCTGGAGAATTTGCTCTACTGTCGAATTTGTTAAATTATTGAAAGCAACTCTTTGACATCTAGAAAGGATAGTAGGTAATAAAGAGTTTGGTTTAGATGTTGTTAGAATGATTACAGTATCAGGTGGAGGTTCTTCCAAAGTTTTCAAAAAGGCATTAGCAGTATTAATATTCATCCTATCGGCATCTTCAATAATACATATTCTTTTACTTGCTTCATTTTTGGATAAACTCAATCTATTCTGTACCCAGCGAATAGCTCCTATTCTAATTTCTGAAGAGGCAGAAAATACATAATCTTTCCAAGGATTTTCAATTTTATTCTGAAGGTAAGCTTCATACTCTTTTTGATATTTTGTTTCTTTAATTTCCCCATCTTCTGTCATTTTTAGGTTGGGAGTGGGAAATAAGTAAATCAAGTCAGGATGAGATAAAGTCATAAATTTACGACATGAATTACACTTACCGCAAGGAGTCCCTTCTTCTCGATTAGTGCAGTTTATAGCCATGATAAAATAAAAGGCAGTAGTTAGTTTTCCCACCCCTGAAGGACCGTAAAACAGGTAACTCTGCCCTACTTTATCACTTTCTATAGCACGAATCAAAGATGCAATTATTTTATCTTGACCTTTGATTTTATTTATCAATTTTACCTCTTACATTAATGATATTTTGTTGAGATTCTTATCAGCACTCTTATATTTTTTAATTAAATCTCTGATTACATCAGATTCAAAATCACTGGCTAGCATGTCGTAATAAAGAATATCAAATTTTTCATTAGCAACTGTCACAACTTGTCGTCTTCTTCCAATCTGAGTGAAACCAAGTTTTTCGTAGATATGAATGGCCCTAGGATTGCATTCTAAAACCCTAAGCATAACGTTATTAAGATTAAGAATATGAAATGCAAAAGCTAATAATAAAACTGTTGATTCACTTCCAAATCCCTTGTTCCAATAACTTTTATTACCAATATTTATTCCTATCTCAGCAGTTCTGTTTACCCAATCTATTTGATGAATACCACAGTTACCTATTGGTGTTTTAGTTTCTCTATCCAAGACTGTGAAAAGATAACCTTCCTTAGTTAGCTTTTCTAAGACTTTAATCTCATCTTCTTCTGTTACTAGTCTTTCTTGAGTTCCTAAGAAAAATCCAATTTCAAAATCATTATACCAAGCCATGTATTTACGTGCTTCAGACATTTCAACAGGAGCAAAAATTACTTTTTCGCCTTCTAATTTTTTGACATAATTCATCTATTATCTCCTAATAATATAATTTTCTTTTGTCTAATGCAATACTGTTTCCATTCTTTTAATTGTTTCTTCTTTTCCTAAAATAGCGAACAATTTTGGGATATCAGGACCATGACTTGATCCAAAGAGGGATATTCTTAATGGGAAGAAATATTTCTTACCCTTGATAGCTAACTCCTTAGAACCTGCCTTTATGAATAATCCTAATTCTTCTTTATCACCCCAAGGAATATTGTCTGCATTTTCAATAAAATACTTTAGAACCATTTGAGATTCTTCTTGGGCAAGGATTTCCTTGTCTTCTTCTGTGATTATTAAATCTTCATAGAACATTTTAGAATGCTCAATAGCCTCTGAATAGCAACTAATTCTATCTTTAGCATTGTCCATAACAGCTAAAAATTTATTTTCATCACTAACATCATAACCTGCTTTTATGAAGTATGGTCTGCATTTTTCAGCTAAGTCCATATCAGACATTTCACGAATATACATACCTGCCATCCAGTTTAATTTCACTATATCAAAAACCCCATTAGCTTTATTTACTCTTTCAAGACTGAACTCTTGACATAAATCTTCCAAAGAGAAGAATTCTCTATCATCAGCAGTGTGCCAACCAATTAGAGCGATGTAATTTATTATAGCTGCTACAGGATAGCCTTTTTGTAGATAATTTTCTACAGATACATCATTTTTTCTTTTACTTAATTTAGAATGATCTGTATTCATGATAAGTGGTAAATGAACGAACTTTGGAGCTTGCCAGCCTAAGCATTCATAGAGCCAAAGATGCTTTGGTGTACTTGATATCCACTCTTCACCTCTAAAGACATGGCTAATCTCCATCAAATGGTCATCAACACAGGCTGCTAAATGGTAAGTTGGGAAACCATCAGATTTTAAGATTACTTGATCATCAACTTGATTTGAGTTGATTTCAACTAACCCCCTGATAGCATCATCAAAAGCAAAAACTCTATCATTAGGCATTCTAAGTCTAATAACATAAGAATCCCCTCTTTCTATTCTTGCTTGAACTTCTTCCTTAGAGAGTTTTAAACAACGTCTATCATACTTTGGATCTTCTTTTTTGGCTATTTGCTTAGCTCTCATTTCATCAAGTGTTTCTTTGTCGCAAAAACAGTGATAGGCAAAACCTTTATTTACCAATTCATCAATATATTTTTTATAAATATCTAATCTTTCTGATTGGACATAAGGTCCAAAATTTCCACCTTTATTAGGGCCCTCATCAAAATCAACTCCTATAGTTTTCAAGGTAGATATTATGTTTTCTACTGCATCAGTGACTAATCTATTTTGATCGGTGTCTTCAATTCTAAGAATAAAAGAACCTTTATTTTTTTTAGCATAAGCGTAATTGTATAAAGCAACTCTCAAAGTACCTAAATGAAGGTAGCCTGTTGGACTTGGTGCTAATCTTACTCTAACTTGATTTGACATTTATTCTCCTAAAAATATTGTTTTATGTCATTAGATAAAGCTTTTTTATCATGTCAATGATTAAAATTAATTTTATAGCTATGCCTACTTTTGATTATGTTGCTAAAGCCAACATAAAGCTCTTTAATCCTGTAGGATGATGCTATAATAGGAAAATCTATCTGAATTCAATTATAAAGATCAATAGAAGTTGTTTACTAGGGTACTTATAGCTATTTTTTTTCTTGCTTATTTTTTCACATTTATTTTATATGACATCAAACTACAAGCTGGAAACCGGAGTTCTCCAGCCAAAGGCTAGGGACTTCGGGCGAAGAAAGTTAAGCTTTCGAAAGTCGCTACTTCGTGAGCAATTCCCGTCAATATACTTCCTTGATTATTACTATCTCATTTATTTATTGAGAACTCTTTGAGAGACTAACAATCAAGGAATAGCAATGAACTTCTAGTCCTATAGCAGGAGTAAATATTTTTTACACTTTTTTAATGAACCAACTATAAAAATACTAATTATTATGACAGATATATTAGTTGCATCTAACATATTTTAAATTATATTCTTAATGGAGGTAATTATGAAAAAATTACTAAGTATAATTTGTTTATTTATGCCGATTGTTGTCATGGGAGCAACTCTTTCTGGTAATGTAATAGATGCTAACTCTTCCCAGCCAATAGAGGGGATGACCCTCCATTTACAAAGGTTCTATCCTAATTCTTGGGAGAATTTCTCCTATAATACAATTAGCAATACTGATGGTTCTTTCACTTTTCCAGATATTGAAACAGGTCACTATAGACTATTCACAGCCTACAGTGATGATTATTTCACTAGCTACTATAGTGAGACCTTTATAATTGCTGATGAATATCAAGATTTCACTGATATTAATATATACATAGAGCCAATAATCTCAGGTAGAGCAACAATATCTGGTTTAGTTATTGCTGAAGAGATGTTTATGGAGAATACATTTTATTTCATTACTTTGAAATACTATCCTCTCCCTGATTATGAAATTTCTATGGGCTTCCAAGAAATAGACGAATCAGCTTCCTACACATTTGATAATTTGAATATAGGAAACTATAAGATTGGTATCCTCTTCTATGGTCAGTTTAACGGTGAAATATGGTATAATTCTGTCTATTCAGAAGAAGATGCACAAATGATATTGATTACTCCTACTAATCTTGAAATTCAAGGAGTAGATTTCGAAATTTCTTTTAATACACTGAACCAACCTTATTTACATGTTGAAGATGTCATTATAGATTATGGGTATGATAATATTTTAACGAATGGTGAAGAGTTTAATGTGTCCTATCAAATAAAGAATATGGGCAACTTACCTTCCGAGAATTCATCTTTCTTTGCCTACAGTCCCTATCAAGATGTAAATATGGAAACTGTTTTAGAGGAGATATCCCTTCTTGCAGACCAAGAAATCATTCTTGGACCATATCCTGTAACAATAGCCCATAACATCGAGAATGAATTCAACTTCCATCTTTTTCATTCAATAAGTGACGCTTTTAGTCATGTTAGCAGCCCAGTATTCTTAACAGCTTATGCTCCTGTAATCGAGATAGGCTCTTATGAAATTCTGTCCAATAATGGCAATTTAGTTGAAGGAGATAACACAGTTTCACTTATCTTATATAATACAGGTGGAGCTAATGTAAATTATCCTGTTGTTGATATTTCTACTAATGATACTTCCCTTAGTATGGGATCTTACAATCAAACAAATTACTACTGGATGGAAGCTCAGAATGGTCAGCTTGAATTCATCTTCAATTTTGAATTTATGGCTATTGGCAATGATCTAGCTGAGCTAAATTTTCAAATTCACTTTAGCAGTTTAAACACAGATTATCTAGAAATTATAGACTTTAATTTACCTGTACAGACAATAACTAATAATCTTGAAGAGCTTCAACAAGTTAACGAAATAAGTTTATCAAACTATCCAAACCCATTTAACCCCCAAACTATCATATCTTTCTCCCTTCCCCAAGATAGTCAAATTGTCCTTGAAATCTATAATTTAAAAGGTCAATTAGTTAATAGACTTGCTAATGATACCTATGCTAAAGGGAATCATCAAGTTGTTTGGAATGGAATTAATCAGGATAAACAAGAAGTTGCTTCTGGTGTTTACTTATATAAACTCCAGACAGGGAATTCCCAGCTAATAAGAAAAATGTTGCTTAGCAAATAGAGTTTGAGACCGGAGTTCCTCAGCCATAGGCTAGGGACTTCGGACGAAAGAATGTTAAATTGTCGGAAGTCGCTACTTCGTGAGCAACTCCCGTCATAAAGAGTTTTGGAAGTCGCTACTTCGTGAACAGTTCCCTTCAAAGAATAAAAAAGAGCTCCCTTGCGGGAGCCCTGTTAACTAAATGGAATTGGGGAGACAATTCTCTATTTAACACGCGGAAGTATTACATTGTTAAAGAATTTATGAGTTTCTTCTTTCTGAATACCATATTTATGGAGGTCATCAGAAACTTTTATTGAAGGACCATTACTGCAATTTTCTAAGCAGAAGGTTCCCTTAAATTCTACTTTATCATCAACACCATGTTCTTTGGCTAAGCTAATAAGTTCTTGTAGAACATCATAAGAACCTTTTAGGTAGCAGTTAGTTCCTACACAAACTGATATTACCATTTTCTCACTAGTAGTTTCTTTAGCTTCATCTTTTATTTCCATACCACCGATTCTTTTCTTGTGACCGTAATGAGTATGAAGAGCGTAATGAGCTTCATCACTATTTGGTGTTTTTAACCATTCGTCATATAGTTTTTCTATAGTAGGGTTATTTTGTGATTTTTTAACAGTTGATTTTGCATCGATATCATAAAGTCCTTTAGAACGGTTTTCTCTAGCTTCTGAAGTGTTAGGAACAGGTTGTCCACCACCACCAATACATCCACCAGGGCAAGCCATTACTTCGATGAAATCATAATTAACTTCTTTATTTCTAACTTTTTCGATTAAGCTTTGAGTATTTGCTAAACCAGAAACAACTGCTAGTTTGATATCTTTGCCGTGAATATTAAAAGTAGCTTCTTTTATACCTTCTAATCCTCTGACTTCTTTGAAATTAACTTCATTTAAAGTTTCACCAGTTAATTTTTCAGTAGCATATCTTAAGGCAGCTTCTGCTACACCACCAGAAGTTCCGAAGATTACACCAGCTCCTGAAGAGAAACCAAATGGCATATCAAGAGAAGCAGGTTCTAATTCTTCAAATTTAATTCCCATTTTTCTAATCATGCGAGCTAATTCAACTGTTGTAATTACTGCATCAACATCTTGATAAGAATCAGTAGACATCTCAGGTCTTTCAGCTTCAAACTTTTTAGCTGTACAAGGCATTACTGAAACAACATACATATCTTCAGTTGGAATATTCATTTTCTTGGCAAAGAATTTTTTGAAAACAGCACCAAACATCTGTTGTGGTGACTTACACGATGATAAGTTAGTTAATAGATCTGGACAATTTTTCTCAGCGTAAGTCACCCAACCAGGACAACAGGATGTGAACTGAGGAAGTTTTTCTCCCTTAGTTACTCTATCAAGAAATTCTGATGCTTCTTCAACAACTGTTAAATCAGCAGAAAATGATGTATCGAATACATAGTCTGCACCCATCATTTTGAGAGCAGCTACACTCTTATATAAGTAGTTTGTTCCTTCAGTATGATTGAATTCTTCACCAATTGCAACTCTTACTGCTGGAGCAATTTGCACGACAACTTTCTTTTTAGGGTCACTTAATGCTTCCCAAACTTTTAATGTATCATCTTTGATTGTTAAGGCACCTGTAGGACAAATACTTACACACTGTCCACAATTCACACAATCAACATCAGCAATAGGTTTATCAAAAGCAGGAACAACATTGATGTCTGGTCCTCTGTTAATGAAGCCTAAGACACCAACACCTTGAACTTCTGAACACATTCTAACACAATCGCCACAAAGAATACACTTGTTTGGATCTCTAACGATTGAACTAGATGAAGTGTCAATATCTTGCCATGGTTTACGAGGTTTAAATCTAACTTTTTTCACTCCCATATTTACAGCAAGTTCTTGAAGCTTACAATTTCCACTTTTTTCACATGTAGTACAATCTTGGTGATGGTTTGCAAGAAGAAGTTCTAAGATCATTCTTCTTGTTTCCATAATCTTCTTAGTATGTGTCTTAATTTTCATCCCAGCTTGAGGTTTTAATGAACATGATGCAACCAAGTTACCTCTTTCATCTTCAACCATACACATTCTGCAAGCACCATAAACAGATAATTCTGAGTGATAACAGAAGGTTGGGATTTCAATACCCATATTGCGTACTACTTCTAATATATTCTTTTCGTTTCCGGTAATTTCAACTTTTTTATTATTTACTTCCATATATTGATGAGTCATTTTTATCTCCTATCCAACTTTAATAGCATTGAATGGGCATGCTGATTCACAAGCACCACACTTGATACATTTTTCTTGATCGATTATAAATGGTTTTTTAATTTCACCACTGATAGCGTTATTAGGACATACTCTAGCACACTTTGAACAGCCTTTACATAATTCAGGAACGATTTCAAAGGTTTTTAAGGCTGAGCATTCACCAGCAGGACAACGTTTGTCATTAATATGAGCAAGATATTCATCATGGAAATAATGTAGGGTTGAAAGAACAGGGTTAGGAGCTGTTTTACCTAAACCACAAAGGCTGGCATCTTTTATTGTATGAGCTAGCTCTTCTAATAGAGATAAGTCTTCCATTTTACCTTTACCAATTACTATTCTTTCCATGATTTCAAGCATTCTACCTGTTCCCTCACGACATGGAATACATTTACCACAAGATTCATTTTGAGTAAAACTCATGAAATATCTAGCAGTTTCAACCATACAGGTTTTGTCATCTAAGATTACAAGTCCACCTGAGCCTACCATTGCACCAGCTGCTTGTAATGAATCATAATCAAGTGGCATATCTAAGTGCTCTTCTGTTAAACATCCGCCAGAAGGTCCACCAATTTGAGCTGCTTTGAATTTAGCACCATCTTTTAAACCACCACCGATATCAAAGACTATTTCTCTAAGAGTGATACCCATAGGAACTTCTACCAGGCCAGTGTTTCTAATTTTACCTGTCATAGCAAATACCTTTGTACCAGCAGACTTTGGAGTTCCAACTTGTCTGAACCAATTTACACCCTTGTTTAAAATAAGAGGAACATTAGCAAAGGTTTCAACATTATTGATTGAAGTTGGTTTGCCGAAGAGACCACTTGTTGAAGGGAATGGAGGTTTCACTGTAGGCATACCTCTTTTACCTTCGATTGATGAAATCAAAGCTGTTTCTTCACCACATACGAAAGCACCAGCACCTTGTTTAATTTTAACATTGAAGTTAAAACCTGTTCCTAGAACATTCTCGCCAAGAATACCAAATTCTTTACACTGGGCAATAGCAATTTCTAATCTATGAATAGCAAGTGGATATTCTGCTCTAACATAAATATATCCTTCGTCTGCTCCGATAGCATAACCTGCAATCATCATACCTTCAATGATTTTATGTGGGTCACCTTCTAAAAGTGATCTATCCATAAAGGCACCTGGATCACCTTCGTCTGCATTACAGATAATATATTTCTTCTCGGAAGGTGTAGCTCTAGTGAATTCCCATTTTAATCCTGTAGAGAAACCACCACCACCACGACCTCTAAGGCCAGACTCTTTCATAGTCGCAATAACATCTTCAGGAGTCATTTTAGTTGCTTTTAAGAAACCTTGATAAGCTTCATGGACGATCGAATCATTAATGTTTTCAGGATTTATATGACCTGACTCTTTCAATACTCTTCTAACTTGTTTTTTGTAGAAAGGTATTTCTTCAGCAATAGGAATTTTATCAAAAAGTAATTCTTCGATTACTTCATTATTCATAACTGTTTTTGTAATGATATCTTCAATATGTTCAGGTTTAACTTTACAGTAGAAAATGTGTTGTGGGAAAATCTCGACTAGAGGTCCCATTTCACAGAAACCACGGCAACCTGTTTCAACGATATTTACTTTTTCTCTGATACCTTTTTCTCTTAATACTTGATCAATTTTTTCCCAGAGAGCAATCTCACCAGAAGAATGACAACCAGTACCTTTACATAAGGCTATTTGGCATTCAAATATACCTGATTCTCTACGATATACTGTTGAAAGTTCTTCAGCTAATTTCGCTTTTTCACCATCTAATTCGATTAAGCCTAATTTAGCATTAATAAATTCACGACAAGGGATTTTAGGGGTATTTGCAGCCTCACGTGTTAATTCTTCAAATATCTTACTCATCGTCGCTCTCCTTCATAGTCACAATAATTCTTGCTACATCATCAAAATTTACATTACCATAAACTTTTCCATCTACTACTACCGCAGGAGCTAAAGCACATGCCCCTAAACAGGAAACAGTTTCAAGGGTAACATATAAATCATCTGTTGTGTTTTTACCTTCAGGAATCTGTAGGTCTTTTTTGAATTTTTTAATAATTTCACCAGCACCTCTAACGTGACAAGCAGTACCATCACATACTTGAACAATGTGCTTACCTTTAGGTTGGGTTGAGAATTGAGCATAAAAAGTAGCAACACCAAAAACTTCAGCTTGAGGTATTTTCATAGCAGTTGCTACAAATGATAACATCTCTTGAGGTAAATATCTAAATTCACCTTGGATCGCTTGTAATACAGGGATTAAAGCAGATCTTTCTGTACCATACTTTTCAATTATTTCCTTAACCTTTGCAAAATTTCTCAAAGGCTCTTGAACAGTCTTTGTCTTATGCATCGACTCCTCCATTTAGTTTTTTATTTATTTTTTGTTTTTTTAATATTATTAAGTTTATTAGTTAGCTTTAGTAATATTCTAGATGAACTACTTTACCCATTTCTGTAAGATGTTCTGATATTGATTCCATTATCTTACGCTTCATACCAAATTCTTTTGGCATATTTGAAGTTTGATGAGCACTGTTTAAAGATTGACCTATCATTACTGTAATCTCGTCCGCTAAGAGAAGCTCTTTTACTAATCTACTTACACCATCATTATTAATTTCTAGTCGTTTATAGTTCGGGTTTGATTTTAAAAGTTCAAGAGAATGACTTATTGTGATTATTCCCTCTGTACATAAATCTATGCCCTTTAATATTCCTACTGGAGGGATACCTGTTTTTATTGTGGTTAAATCAACTTCTAATTTTTCCCTGAGCTCTCGACTCACAATATTACTAGTAGTTCCACCACAGATTATTTTTCGCCCCTCACCCTTTATTAATTTATTAACTATTTCTTTATCATTATCTGGGTTTTGAGGAGCACCTACTAACATGGTTGCAAAATTCTTCTTTCTGATTTTAACTACTACTGCTGAAGTATCATCACCAGGCTCTTTTGCATATAATTCATTAGCGACATTTGTTATTTCAAAGGCTATTTCTTTTGCTGTCATCGCCTTCTTGCTAATTCTCTCGATAAATTCGGCTATGTGTTCCCAGCCCCAGCCAAGATTCCAAATTCCACCTATGCCAGCATGAGTCTCTCCATCTGAAACAAAGACTAATAAATCACCTTCTTGTACTTCTAATGAAGCTTCATTTATCCTTTTGCCATTTATCTCTCGAACCTGGTAATCTAAATTAAGTACTTTACCATTTCGTACAAAAAATGCAGGAGGATTATCATATTCTACTAACTGTAGCTTGCCATCAGCACCAAATTGGGCTACTGAAAACGTACTGTAAGCTAATTTACGCACATTGCAGGTTGGCAAGGTATCAGTGAGAGTATCTACAATCTCATCAATGTTTCTAGCATTTTGAAGCATTACCGAGATTATCTTTGTTGTTAAGGTAGATAGAATATTGGCTTTTACACCTGAGCCTAGACCATCAGATAATATTAATGATGCAGTCTCTCTATCATAGTCCTTATCAATGATTATTGAATCTCCACAAAGAATTTCCTTGTGTTTGATTAATTGAGATTTAGCTATCTCTAGATGTAAATCCCACATCTTTGCTTCTTTTCTTGATGATAACACCTTACATCTCCCCTTCTTCCTTTAGAATATCTATTAGTTGAAGTAGAGTTACTTTTGATTCAGCAGTTGTTTCACCAAGTAAACTAGCAATCTCTTGAGCAACCCTCATCTGATTATCTATCACAGCTTGAGCCTTGTTGATAGTCTCAGTTTTCATTAATTGAAGTTTACGTTTATTGTGGAATGAATCTGTAATATTTACAAAAAAACATGCAGATAATTCCTCATCATCAATTCTAAAAGTAACTGCTTTAACAAATTTGCCAGTTCTATGATGATGTTTTACACTCCCGTTATCTTTAGTAATATCATTATGAGGGAAAATTTCCTGCATTAAGATATCATTTACATTCTCTCCAATAATCTTATGGGTTGGCATTATATTAAATATTGAGAGAAATGCTTTATTAAATTGTACTATTCTTAATTCATCATCAACTACAACAAGACCATTTGGGTCTCTTTCGATTATTTTCTCAGCTAAAGATTTACTATTTAACATCTTGTCTCCTCCATGTTATTCCTGCGATGTTAGGTAATTCATTAGTTCTATGAAGCTCTTTAAAGAATCTTCTATAATCTGAATTTGGAAGGAATTTAAGACGATAATCATCAATCTGAACACAAAAATGCTCACCACAATCTTTCATGCAAAATGAAGCTTTTAATTTCCATTTGTCTTGCAAAGAATTTGTGCTTATATAATTAACTAAGTATTCCACCACTTTGTTAGAGCCTCTATGGCTACAAGAACTTCCTGCACAAACTGTTATAGTCATAATCTCTTCCTTTTTTTAAAATTATCTTTCCATTTAGTTATCGCTCTATCAATATCGATATGTCAGACTTATAATATCGACTTATCTTGTCAATACTTTTTCGATATTTTTTTATTAATTATCTCTAATTACATTATTTCCAATTATTTACATATCATATAAATTTTCTTTGAATTACTTTTTTTCATTATATTTCTTTATTAACTAGTTTTTTATCGATATATATACCATATTTTATATTTATATATTTTCGCAAATCTGATTATAAATTTGAATATAAATACAATTTTAAAAAATAGTTTGACATAAAGACAAGACTATTGTAAATTAGATAATGTGTTGAAATAGCTAGCAAAATATTAAGTTATAGATAAGACCTAAGGATTTATTCATGAAAGACACTAAGAGTATTAATATAGATTTACTCCCTATTGGTTACTGTGAGATTTCTGTTTTTAAAAAAGCAAACAAGACTTATTTTTTCAAAATTATTACTGCTAATAAATATTTCAGAGATTTGACTGGCAGTAAAGATGAAGAAGATAAGCAGTCTATACTATGTCCTGAACTAGAAAATGAATTGTTCACACAGAGTAAGTTAAAAGCTTATTATAATGTGTCTGTAAATAATAGCTTTATGGAATTTCAACAATATTGTAGCTTTCTTAACAAAAACACACTCGTAAAAGTAAACGCCTTAGGAAAAAATCAAGTTAGTATCTGTTTTGAGACCTTAGCTAAAAGAAGACTAGCTGGAACTAGAGATTCTTTACATACAAACTTCTCGAAATTAGTAGATAACTCTTTTGATTATTTAATTCTCTTAGATAAAAATTTTGAAATAATATATTGTAACAACAACTCCAAAGAACTTCTTGGTATTAAAGAGATTACTTCAGATATGGGGTCTGCTTTTAAATATGTTCATCCAGATGACTCCCACATAGGCCAACAAGCTATTGATGAAGTAATCAAAGATCCCAATAAAATATTTGCAGGAAAAATAAGAATCAAAACTGTAGATAAGCAATATAAAATAATGAACTTTAGATTTAAAAATCTTCTTAGTATTGAAGGTATAGAGGGATTTGTTATAAATGCCAGAGACATGAGTAATATTGAAGACTCAAAGAAAATAATAAAAGAAAATACAAACTACTTGGAATCACTATTTTCTGCCATACCAAATCTTATCTTTGTTATGGATTATGATGGTTTCTTCATAGATATAAAGGGACCTAATAATGATTTGTTAGCCTATCCTCCTAATCAAGTATTAGGAAAAAACATATCAAATTTGTTTCCACCTTATATAGCTAACAAACTTAGGGCTAGATTATCTTTACTAAAAGAAAACAAACCTGTGGATACTTTTACATATCAACGAAAAAATCATCTAGGAGAGAATAGACATTATGAATGTCGTTTATCAGTAATTGATAATGATAAAGCCTTAGCTATAGTTAATGATATCACTACATTAAAAGAAGCGGAGAAAGCCCTGAAAAACAATCAGGTAACCCTGCAAAGAAAGCTTAATAGTATAACATCCCCTCAAGGTTCATTATCTGATTTAGAATTAGCTGATCTTATAAATATAGATGAGTTAAAAGATCTATTTCAAACTATTTATGATTTAACCAATGTACCAATAGCACTACTTGATAGACATGGGAAAAAACTTTTTGCTATTGGAACTTCTAGCTTATGTAAAAACTTTCATTTAAATAAAGCTAGTTCTCAAGAATGGTGCCTAGAAAGTAATATGAAAATTTCCTCATCGATGAGAATTGGTGAAAGTAAACTCTACAAGTGTAGAAATAATGTCTGGAATTTTGCTACACCTATTTTTGTAGGTGGAGAACAGATTGCTACTTTGGATATCTGTCAGTTTAGGCTTTCTGATGATTATAAGGCTCAAGATGAAGAGTTACGTCAACTAGCTAATATTCATAAATTTAATAAAGAAACTTATATCGAATCTTTTTATTTATTGCCAATAATAGATAAAGACCACTTAGTAAAAATAGCCACATATTATAGAGATCTTTTGAGTAAAATTACAGCTTTATCCTATGCTCAAATAAAGCAAGCAAGAACTTCACAACAACTCCAACTGCGAGAAGAAAAGTTAGCACAAATTACTGACAATATGACAGATATTATTTTTATAAATGATTTTGATTTTAATGTAATTTATGTTAGTCCTTCTGTGGAAAAAGTCTATGGTTTCAATCCTATAGAGTACTCCAAGCGTACGCCTATTCAGCGTTTTCCCCCAGCTACAATTAATCAATTACAATCTTTGCTTGAAGAGAAACTTAAATCAGGTCACCAAGATACTGAAAGTGTCTTAGTTGAAATTCAAGAATATAATGCTAATAATCAACTAATAGATATATCTGTTCATGCCAAGTTACTATTAAATGAAAATAATGAGCCAAAAGCTATAATTGGCTCAGCTAGAGATATTTCTAAAAGAAAAAAAATTGAAAAGAAACTAAATAAGCAACTTGAACTTCAGTCACTATTTAGTTCTTTAGCAATGAAATATATAAATTTACCTTTAGATGAAATCTCCAAACATATTTTGCAATCACTCAAAGAGTTTGCAGAATATACACATTCAGATAGGGCTTTTATTTTCAAGTATGACTGGGATAAAGGTCTTGTATCCAATACTTATGAATGGTGTAAAGAGGGTATAAAACCTGTGATTGGTATTTTGCAGGATATCTCAGTTGATTATTTAAACAGTTGGCACCAAGCACACAAAAAGGGTCAGGTTGTTATTATTAATGACTCATCTAAGATAATCGACGATGAAGAAACAAAGAAATTTATTGAAAAGCAAGATATTAAAAGCACTATCACTGTTCCATTAATGGATAAAGATGAATGTGTAGGTTTCGTAGGCTTTGACTCTGTCTTATCAACTCACCAGTATTCAGAAGATGATGAAACCCTGCTTAGAATTTTTGCTCATATGTTGGTAAATGTTAGGAATAGGATTTCCATGGCTGAGGAGTTACAAAAAGAAAAAGAAAGAGCCCTTGAGTCTGATAAACTAAAATCTAATCTCTTAAAGAATATCAGTCATGAATTTAGAACACCATTGAATGGTATAATTGGCTTATCAGAACAATTAAAGGATAATCAACTTGAAAAAGAAAGTCAGAAAATGGCTAATATGATCTATACTTCTGGTATAAGATTAAACTATGTCCTTGATTCTATCATGCTTCTTTCTCAGTTAGAATCATTATCAGAAACAAAGTTTATAAATTTAGAGTCAACCAATCTTAGTATATTATTAATAAATATAGCCAAACTGTATAAAAGTCAAGTACAGCAAAAAGGTTTGGACTTCTTGATAGATATTCAGCCTAATTTGGTAACAATGATAAACGAAAATCTATTTAAACAGGCCTTCATTCATATTCTTAATAATGCAATAAAATATACTAGTAAAGGTTTTATAAAAATATATACTGAGACAAGTAAGGATAAGAAGTATGTAAGTTTGAATATTGAAGATAGTGGTATTGGCATACCTGAAGATTCTCAGGAGCTAATTTTCAGTGATTTTAGACAAGTTAGTGAAGGCTATAATAGGGCTTATGAAGGATGTGGTCTTGGGCTTCCTATAGCTAAAAAAGGTATTGAGTTGATGAACGGAACAATATCATTGGTTAGTCAGTTTCATAAAGGCACCAAACTTATCATTTCCCTACCTCTGGTAGATACTTATAAAAGCATTAATCCAGAATCATCAAATCCATTACCTCTTAAGACACAAGTTAGTAATATAATTGATGATGATGAGAAATTACTTTCACTTTTAATAGTTGAAGATAATAAAATTAACCAGAAGCTAGCGATTTCAATTCTAAAAGGAAGATATAATATTGATTGTGCCTATAATGGAGAAAGTGCTATTGATTTAATTGCAAAGAAACAGTATGATATTATATTAATGGATATTCATTTGGGTGAAGGTTTAGATGGAATAGAAACAACTAAGATAATTCGAAATGATAGTCGCTATCGCAAAACACCTATCATAGCTGTTACAGGTTATACAATGTTAGGAGATAAAGAACATATTTTGAATCAGGGATGTAGTCATTATCTTAGTAAGCCCTATAGTAAGCAAGATCTCTTAGGCATTATTGATGAAGCCTTACATGAGAATTTAATTTAATTATGAAGTAATAAATTTTTAAATGTTTTTTCATTGACATCTATAGTAAAATCTATTATGTTGAAGTAAGTGTCTGTAGTTATATGGTTGAAGAATTTTGTTTGATTAACTCTTTAACTTGAATAAGGAATATTTATAAAGGTTATTACTATTCAAGTTTAATTACAAAGGTTATAATTATGATAGAAGATAGAGCACTAAAAAGAGAAGAAAATAATGAATTTCAATATGAGCTGGTACTTGCTTTCATGAGCAAATCTGATGCAGAAACTAGCTATAATTTAATATCTGTTTCATCCATCAATAAGATTTCTAATATAGAAAAGAAGTTAGACACAAACAATCTACCTTTATCATTGAAGATTATAATTTCTGAACTCCTAACTCAAGAAGAAGTTAATAAATACTTCTTGCTAATTAGAGATAATAGGATAATTTCAGAAAGAAGATTTTTGTATAAATCTAACCAATATATTGATTTAACATTCACTCCACAGCTAAATAATCAAGGTAAACTGCTTTTTTCCACTGCTTTATTAGCTGAAGATAAGATTGCGGAATTAAGAAATAATTTATCTGAATACATACATATAACTGAAAATTCATCTGAAGGTTTATGTGTTATTGATAAAGATTTGAATCCTCTCTTTTCAAGTGCTAAACTCAAAGAAGTTTTGGGATATAGTCCACATGAGCCCCTTTATATTCATCCTTTAGACCTTGTCCACCCAGATGATATTTCTAACGTAATTAAATGCTTTAAAAGGATTAAAAAGTTACCCAGCTCAGTGATTGAATTATATTGCAGACTAAAATCAAAGAATGGGTACTATACACAAGTAAAAATAATCGGGAAAAATTGCCTTAAGATAAAAGGAATACAAGGTATAGTTCTAAACATTAGAGAATTACCAGAAAATGATACTTTAACGGGGAAAATCGATTCAAAGATAAGTAAAAAAACAGATATTTCGCAATTAACTCTGCAAGATTTAATGGGCATAGAAGAACTACAGAATCTAATGAATATATTTTATGCATTTAACAAAACTCCTTTTGCAATTACAGATTTAGATAATAACATAATCAGCTTTGCAGGAAAAACTGATGTGTGTGAGAAATTTCACAGACTAAATCCTTTGAGCAGTAATAAATGCAAAGAGGAGAGTAACTTAAAAGTTAAAAGCTTAGGAAAAGAAGAATACAAATTATATAGATGTTCAAATAATTTATATAAGTTAACTAGTCCCATAATAATTGCAAAATCTCATATAGCAAATCTTTCAATCGGACAATTTTTTCTTCTAGATGAAGAAATTGATTATGAGCTTTTTAGAAAACAAGCTCAAGATTATGGTTTCAATGAAGAAGAGTATTTATCTGCCCTTGAAAAAGCTCCTAGATTAAGTAGTCAACAAGTGATATCTATAGCCAAATTTTATACTGAATTTCTAAAAATAGTCATTGATTCAGCTCATTCGAAGATTAAGCTTCAAGATCTTGTTATTGAAATTGAAAACAGAGAAGACCACTTACTAAAAATTAATGATAATATGACAGATGTTGTCTTTACTAGTGATTTAAACTTTAATCTAAATTATGTAAGTCCTTCAATTGAAAAACTAACAGGTTTTACTCCTGAGGAATACTTGCAATTACCTATCGAAAAAAGATATACTCCTCAAGCAGTTAAAGAGATAAAACAAGAAATTGAGCATGAACTCTCGATTGATAAAGAATCAACTGATAAGAATAGAAGCAACATTAATAAACTTGCTATTTATAATAATAAAGGGAAAATTGTAATTACATCCATCCATTCAAAGTTTCTTAGAGACCAGTATGGTAATCCCAATGGTATAATAGCAAACTTAAGAAATATCACTCAGCAATATAAAGTAGAAAAAGCTTTGGAAGAACAACTTAAACTTCAAGCATTAATATCTTCAATTGCAGTCGAGTTCATTAATATTCCTTCTGAAAATATTGACCAAGAAATAACTAATACTTTAGCTCGTATAGCCAATTTCTTTAAAGTGGATAGAGCTTATATTTTTGATTACGATTGGGACAAGCGTATCTCTTGCAATACTTATGAATGGGTAGCAGATAACATTAGTCCAGAAATAGATAATTTACAGGAAGTGCCTTTAGAATTTATGGAATATTGGCCTGATGAACATAAACAAGGTAAAACAATTATTATCGAAGATCTAGAATTATTAAATGATTACCCTCTGGTTCAAAAAATGCTTAGTGCTCAAGGAATAAAGAGTTTAATATCAATTCCCTTAATGAATAACAATATATGTGTTGGTTTCATAGGTTTTGATTCAGTAAAAAAGAAATATAAGTACTCTGAATCAGAAAAGACAATTCTCTCAATTTATGCAGAAATGTTAATCAATATCAGAAATCGAATACGCTTAGAAACAGACTTGAGAGAGGAGAGAATAAAGGCCCAAACTTCTGACAAACTCAAGTCAAATTTACTCAAAAATATTAGTCATGAGTTTAGAACTCCACTTAATGGCATAGTTGGTTTTTCTGAACTATTGCAACAAAAATCTACTGATTTTGAAGATAGTAACATGGCTAGTATGATTTATTCTTCAGCAATAAGACTTAATCATGTATTAGATTCAGTCATGCTTCTAACCCAGTTAGAAACTATAGAAAAGAGAAAAAGCACTGACTTTAAACTTACTTGTGTCAGTAAAATATTAAATGATTTAAGTAACCTTTTTGAAGATCAGTTCAAAGATAAAGAATTAACCTTTTATAGTGAAATTGAGCCCAATCTTTTTGCCCAAGTTGATGAAAATCTTTTGAATCAAGCACTGATTCACTTATTGAACAATGCTCTTAAATTTACCCAGAATGGTGGAGTTCAAGTACTATGTTCAAGAAAAGATGATAAGATATTTATAGATATTATTGATACTGGTATAGGTATCCCTAACGAATCTTTAAAACTAATTTTTTCAGAATTCAGACAAGCTAGTGAAGGTTATAATAGGGCTTATGAAGGCGTTGGACTTGGTCTTACAATCGCTAAGAAGATTATTAATTTAATGCAAGGTGAAATATCTGTCACTAGTCAGATATTATCTGGGTCTACTTTCTCAGTTTCTTTACCTTACAAAGAAGTTCAACTATCAGACTTCCAAGAAGACCTTGAAGTCAATAAACTTGAATCAATTCCTCTAAATCAAGAAAAACCAAAGATTTTAATAGTTGAAGATAATACTATTAATCAAAAACTAGTTATTTCCATTTTAAAATCAGCTTATAGTACAGATCTTGCTAATAATGGCGAAGTTGCTATTTTACTAGCTGGTAAAAAGAAATACGACGCTATATTAATGGATATTCATTTAGGTGAAGGCATTGATGGCTTAACTGCTGCCAGATTGATTAAAAAAGATACAAAAAATATTACAACACCAATTATAGCAGTAACTGGGTATACCATGATAGGAGATAGAGATAGAATACTAGCAGAAGGTTGTAATTTTTATTTAGGTAAACCCTACAAAAAAGCTGAACTGATAAATATTCTCCAAACTGCTTTGAATAATTAAATATATATATATCTTAATTCAAAAGACTTTTCTTGACTAAAATAGCATACTTGTCATAATTATGAAAATTTGTCTGGAGGAGAATTGAAACACGAGATTTCTTATCAATTATCAAGAATTAAAAGTTTTCTAAGTGTAATAGCTATTGTAGTGTTAATTTATGGGATGCAACAGGCCCAAACTATTCTTGTCCCTTTTATAATTTCCCTTTTTCTTGCTACACTTGTGGCTTATCCTATGGAATGGCTAATTAAAAAGAAAATCCCTAAATCACTTTCATTAATTATTGTTGTTGTACTAGTTTTTGGCATAATCTCTTTAATAGGAACAGTTGTTGGTAATTCTATCACAGAATTTACTCAAAAGACTGGTATATACGAGAAAAATTTGACTGAGTGGTATAATCAAACATTTATTGACCATAGTGGTCAAGATTATGGTGATAAAACTGAGCTTGTGGGTGTTAACATGAGGGATATTTTGATTGAAATTGCCTCTTATATTTCCCCAGCAACTCTCATGAACTGGTCTAGATTTATCTTAGGTTCTCTTCAGAATATTTTTCAAAACATTTTCTTAGTATTAATTGCTATGGTTTTTATGCTCTTAGAAACAGGCTCATTCAAATATAAACTTGATCTTTTATCTAAAGCAAATCCCGAAACCAAGAAGTCTGTAAACAAATTTACTCGGTCTTTAAGAAGATATATAGGTTTTAAGACCTTGATTTCTTTAGGCACTGGTGTAATTATAACTATTTGGGTTTCTATTCTAGGAGTAGATTTCCCTTTATTATGGGGTTTGCTAGCTTTTCTCCTCAATTTTATTCCTACAATTGGTTCCATTATAGCTTCCTTACCAGCTATTCTTATAGCACTTGTTCAACTAGGACCAGCTTATGCAGGTTTAGTAGCTCTAGGTTATTTAGTGACTAACATTCTTATTGGAAATATACTTGAACCAAGAATAATGGGTTATAGCTTAGGTTTATCAACAATAGTTGTATTCATTTCTTTGTTATTCTGGGGATGGGTTTTTGGTTTTGCAGGAATGTTGTTAGCTGTTCCTCTTACAATGACTGTCAAAATTGCCTTAGAATCTTCTAAGAAATCTAAAGACCTAGCTTTACTTATGAGTTCTAATAAAGAAATTATGCAAAGGAAACAAAATATTAATGAATAATGGTTATGTCTGTAATAATTGTGGTTACGTCTCAGCTGCTTGGATAGGGAAATGCCCTGCCTGTGGAGAGTGGAATTCTTTTAAGGAAGTAAACAGGGTATTAGGAAAAGCAAAGAAGAACAAAAGCCTTAACAATACCTCTTTTGTAGCAAAAGATCAAGTAAGTATCTTACAAGAGATAAATGTTGATAAAGAAACAAGACTCTCCAGTGGCTTCAGTGAATTTGATTGTGTTTTAGGTGGTGGTTTTGTGGCAGGTATGGTTATTCTCTTAGGTGGAGAGCCAGGTACTGGCAAATCAACTTTAATGCTTCAAGTAGCAGCAAAAGTAGCAAAGAATAATAAAAAAATTTTATATGTATCTGGAGAAGAAAGTAAAGAACAAATAAAACTTAGAAGTCTTAGATTAAAAATCAACTCTCAAGATATTCTTCTACTCTGCAATAATAATATTGAACAAATAGATGCTGCTATAAATCAGTATAAACCAGATTTACTCATCATAGATTCTATCCAATCGGTCTATTCTTCTGAAATTGACAACTATTTGGGTAGTGTAACACAGTTAAGAGAGTGTAGCAACTACTTAACTAAAATAGCTAAACGCGAAAATATACCTACAATTATAATTGGCCATGTTACTAAGGATGGTTTAGTAGCAGGTCCTAAAACCATAGAACACATGGTTGATACTGTACTTTATTTTGAAAGCGAGAAAGAAGGTTTCTTTAAGATATTAAGAACAAGTAAAAATAGATTTGGTTCAACTAATGAAATCGGTATTTTTGAAATGAATACTAATGGATTAAGTGAAGTAATAAATCCCTCTATCATCTTTTTGAGTAGAAATGACAATCATTCTGGTGATGTAATCTCTTGTGTTAGTGAAGGTTCTCGTAACTTTTTCATAGAAATACAAGCTTTACTGAACAAAAGTAATTTTGGTAATGCTCAACGAGTAGCAGTAGGTTATGAGCAAAAGAAACTAGCAATGATTTTAGCTGTTATTGAAAAGAATACTGGTATTCCAGTATCCTCTAATGATGTATTTATCAATATTATAGGTGGTTTTAAGAGCAAAGATGCTTCTATTGATTTAGCAGTAGTCACAGCTATCTTTTCTGGTTTTACAGATATTCCAATCCCCAAAAACAATGTTTTTATTGGAGAGGTTGGCTTGAATGGAGAGATTAGAGTAGCTAAAGGAATTAATGATAAAATTAAAGAATCAATTAGATTAGGTTTTGAAAAAGTTATAATTTCCGATAAAGCTGAAGTAACTAAGAAACTCCAAGAATATTGTATTAAAATTAACAATATCAATGATTTATTTAAACTATTCTTTTAAGAGGTGAAATGGAAAAAGTTTTCGTTTTAGATACCAATGTTCTTATACATGATCCTAACTCTATTTTCTCTTTTGCAGACAATAGAGTTGTTATTCCAATGACAGTAATTGAAGAGATCGACCAGTTCAAAAAAGGTGTCGATGAGAAGAGTAGAAACGCTAGACTAATAGGACGTTCATTAGATAATTTAAGGAAAACAGGTTCTTTAAAAGAAGGAGTTCAAACTCAACAAGGTGGTATTGTACAAGTCACCATTCACTCTTCTGATTTAAATATTGATGGTGTTAAACTTCTAGATAATAACGATAACCGAATTATAGGAACTGCTGCCTTTTTTAAGAAAAAATACCCAAAGAAGACAGTTATATTGGTTTCTAAAGATGCTAATGTTAGGATTAAAGCTGATTGTTTAGGAATTAAAACAGAGAATTACGAACCTGAAAAAACTAATTTTGATGAAATTTATACTGGGTATTCAATTCAAAAAGTAACTAAAAGACAGATTGAAAAAGCTATCGATAAAGGTTATTATTCCAATAAACTAGGAACAGTTCCACCAAATCATTTTCTCAAACTTGTGGATAATATTGATAAACCAAAAGCTAAGGTTATCTTAAGATACTCAACTGATAAAGATAAATTCCTAACTTTACAATATTATAAAGAACAAGAAATCTTTGGAATTACTGCTAGAAACGATGAACAAATAATGGCCTTTGATATTCTCCTAGATCCATCTATTAGGTTGGTCTCCCTATCAGGAATTGCTGGTACTGGAAAAACACTAATAGCAATTGCTGCAGGTTTGAACCAAGTAGTGGAGGATGACACTTATAATAGACTAGTTGTCTCCAGGCCCATTTCTCCCTTAGGAAAAGACTTAGGTTTCCTTCCAGGCTCAAAAGATGATAAATTCACTCCTTGGATGAAACCTATCTATGATAATATGGAAATACTAATCCAGGGACATAATGACTATGATAAGAATGACAATGGTAAGATTTTTGGTAAAAAACATCCTTCAATAGACGATTATTTGGATTTTAATTTCATTGAATTAGAGCCCCTAACTTATATTAGAGGTAGATCTTTACCTAATCAATTTATGATTATTGATGAAGCTCAAAATCTAACTCCTCACGAGATGAAGACAATAATAACTAGAGCAGGAGAAAATACTAAAATCATTCTTACAGGTGACCCCTATCAAATTGATATCCCTTATTTAGATTCTCAATCAAATGGACTCTCCTTAGCTGTAGAAAAGATGAAAAAAGAAAGTTTAGTCGGTCATATAACCCTTAAGAAAGGTGAAAGATCTAAATTGGCAGAAATAGCTGCTTCATATTTTTAAAGGATAAGATAAGTTATGGCACACAGTATCAATAATGAAAGATCTTGGATAGAAATTAATCTCACCAATTATGAAGATAACCTCAGAGAGTTAAAAAGATTTATCCATCCTCATCAAAATATCTTGCAAATTGTAAAAGCAGATGCTTATGGACATGGAGCTTATCAAATTGCTAAATGTGCTATCAAGAATGGAGTTTCAATGCTTGGAGTTGCTAACCTTGATGAAGCTTTATTGATTAGATACCAAGAAATTTCTAGTCCTATTCTTATTCTCTCACCCTCCTTAGAATCAGAGATTGAAAAAATTGTTATTCACGATTTTATTCCCTCTGTCAATGACCTACCTTTTGCTAAAAAATTGAATGATACTGCTAGGTCTTTTAATAAGTTAGTTAAAATTCATATTAATATTGATACAGGTATGAATAGGTCTGGAGTAAGGGCTGACCAAGCTCTATCTTTTATATCTCAAGTAGCTTCCTTATCTAACCTAGTTATTGATGGTCTATTCACTCACTACGCCGAGAGCGAAAGTAATTTTGCTTTTACCACTCAACAATATCAAGTTTTTTGTAATACTATTGACCAAATTAAGACAAAATTTCCAGATTTAGAACCAACTTATTTACACTCTTCCAACAGCTGTGCAACAGTTAACTTCGATTTTCCTAGAATGAATTTAGTTAGATTAGGCATTCTCTCTTTTGGAATCTATCCCCATAAGAACTTAGAGTCAAAGATTTCAATTAAACCTGTTATGAGATATGTTACCAAAATTAGCCAACTAAAAACAGCTAAAAAGGATGAGTATATCGGCTATAACTTGACCTATAAAGCCCAAAAGAGTCTTGAATATGCTATTCTCCCCATAGGATATGCAGATGGTTATAACTATCTCCTGAAGAACAAGGGGAAAGTCCAAATCAATGACCTACTTCTTCCTGTTTTAGGAAAAGTAACTATGGATATGATTATGATTGATGTTTCTCAAATAGCTGATAAGAGTATAGGCCAAGAAGTTACTCTATTTGGCACTAAAGAGCTCAGGATAGAAGATTTAACATCTTTGTATGAAGGTTCTCCCTATGAGCTTTCTACTCAAATAGGCAAAAGAGCAAAAAGATTCTACTATTATGATAATGAGGAAATTGCCACAGAACCAAGACTTCGAAGGGACTTCTATTCACCAGATTTCTCTGCGAACAAACTTACAAGTGTTATCAAGAATGCTCTAAAAAGTAGAATTAGTTCCAATGAGTTGTCGCAAGTCCTGTTCTCTGAAATTATTGCTGATTTCATAAAAGAATCTGATAAAAATATTTCTTATAAAACAGACTTTTGCCATAAAATTAAATTTTCTCTTTCCAATAATCATCCAGATTTTTATCAAGTCACAACAGAATTGAGTTATACTAAACTACTTAATTACAAGAATTTCATCATTGCTTGTACTGCTAATCAAGAAAGTTTAGACAAGTATTTCAAAAACCCTCAAGTAGAATATAGATGGCTTTTACCTGCAGACCTAATCTTGACAAGGGATTCCTTTATTCTTGATGAGGTAACAGTAAATAATATTTCTGCTGAAATTACAACTAATAGTAACAATAATATTCTTGAGTATAATTGCTTTAATAAAGATTATGCTAGTCTAATTGGGAAAAGATGCAATTTTTCTATCAAAACAACAACTCTTTATCCAAGAAATTCCCATCAACTAAGTGTTTTCATTTCCGAGCCTACTAAAGGAGTGAGCATTACTTTTGAATATCCAGATAATATTAACGAGATTGATACAGTTACCCTCTTTTCAGGTCAAAGTAAGTACCCTTTTATCAAGAAAGAAAACCATAAAATTACTGTCGAAAGCGAAAAAGAAAGCTGGATACTTGCTACTAGTGGTGTGATATTTTCTTTCTGATAAATTCCTAAAATTTAGTCTTTTAGCTAATTTATGCTAGCTTGATTGTTACTCTCTCTATAAATTCTCAATGTTTTATTGAGAGACTAACAATCAAGGATTAATGAATAATATTATTTAGATAAAAAAATGACCTTTTAGCTTTATCTTTTTTATAGATTATAAATGTCGTTAATGAAGAAGATTATTATTATTGACACAAAGTAAGCTTAAAACTATTAGGTCTATTATTATAAGTATAGGAGTATTAAATGTTTAGAAAAACAAGCTTGGCTATTGTTATCTTATTTACCTTAATCGCTAATCTATATTCTGCTGAAAATAAACTTTATGTGTTTAATTGGACAGAATATATTGACCCTGAAATTGTTTCAGAATTTGAAGAGAAATTTAACTGTAATGTAATTGAAGATTATTTTGATTCCAATGAGAGTATGCTTACTAAAGTTGCTTCAGCATCAAAATCTTATGATTTGGTTTGTCCATCTGGAGACCATGTACAAATTTTGCTTGAAATGGATTTAATAGAAAAACTTGATAAAAGTAAGTTACCTAATTGGAAACATTTAAATCCTAGTATCCTTGAAAAATTGAATTTATTTGATAATGCTGGAACTTATGCAATGCCGTATTTTTGGGGGGTTACTGGTATTCTCTACAATCCAAATTTAGTTTCTTTGGAAGAAGACGATAAAGCAAGTTGGACTTTGTTTGAAGATAGCCAATATCAGAACAAGTTAATGATGCTTGATGATGCCAGAGAAGTTGTTGGTGCTGCCTTGATAGCTTCTGGCTATTCTGCTAATGATTATTCTGAAGAAGCATTAAAAAAAGCTGAAGAGAAACTTATAATCTGGGATAGTAACATTTCTCAATACCATTCAGATGCCTATAAAAATGATGTTCCTCAAGAAGAAGTTTGGATAGCTCAAGCTTATAATGGGGATGCACTCCAAGTTATTAGGGAATTTCCAAACCTTAAATTTGCCCTTATGCAGGAAGGTGGCACTTATTGGATTGATTCTTTTGTTATGCTTAAAAATGCCGAAAATAAAGACCTAGCCTATAAGTTCCTTAATTATTTAATGGATCCTGAGATTGCTGCTCGAAATGCTGAATGGGTAGAATATGCTACTCCTAACTTAACAGCTTATAATAACTTCGTTGATGAAGAATCTAAAAACAACCATTTAATTTATATTCCTGAAGAATATTTGAACAAATGTTATCCTATCAAATATTTAGGAGAGAATGTTACAAATATCTCTTCCCTATACGAAAAAATTTGCTTAAATTCTGATAACATAGAAAGTGAAAAATCAGGTATGAATAAAATTATCTATTTATTAATTCTTGTGGCAGTGTTTATACCTATCTTCTTAAGAAGATTGCGTAAGTTGTCTTCCCTACCTGACTGAATAAAGGCTAATTCTGAAAAAAGTAATCATGAAAGAAGTGGATTTCGTAAAATCCTATATGATGTGATATTGGTAATTGTCTTCATACCATTAAAGTTAAAAAAAAGGAAAAAATAAAGGACTGATTATTGGAAGATTTAAGATTAGTAAATGTTACAAAGAAATTTGATAATTTTATTGCTGTAGATTCTTTGAGTTTAGATATTAAACAGGGAGAGTTCTTCTCCTTCCTTGGGCCAAGTGGTTGTGGAAAAACAACTCTTTTGAGAATGATTGCAGGTTTTGAAACCCCAACAGAAGGGAAAATCTTTATAGGAGATAAGGATATATCACAACTTCCTCCCTATAAGAGACCTGTAAATACAATATTCCAAAATTACTCTCTTTTTCCTCACATGGATATCTTCAATAATATAGCATTTGGCTTAAAAATAAGGAAAGCTAATAAATCTGAAATTGAAGATAGGGTTGATAAAATGCTCAAGTTAGTTAAGATGGAAGACCACATTCATAAGTATCCTAATCAGCTTAGTGGTGGACAGAAGCAAAGAATTGCTATAGCTAGAGCTCTGATTAATGAACCAAAAGTACTTTTGCTTGATGAACCTCTAGCTGCTCTTGATTTAAAACTTAGACAACACATGCTTATAGAGTTAATTAATATCCATGATGCTGTTGGTATTACTTTCCTTTACGTTACTCACGACCAAAGTGAAGCTCTTAATATTGCTGACAGACTTGCTATTATGAATAAGGGAAAATTTGCTCAAGTGGGAACACCTGATGATGTTTACGAAAGACCTGAGACTATTTTCTCAGCTTATTTTATTGGAGAAACTAATCTTATTGAAGGAAGAGTGACTGCTCTGCACGAAGACTATGCTAGCGTTGTCTGTCAAACAGATCCAGACCATCAAATTGAGCTTGATACCACCTATCATAGACAGCCAATATTAGATGAGAATGTTACTCTATCACTCAGACCAGAAAAAATAGCAATTTCTCGAAAACCTCCTAAAAGAAAAGATGATTTCAATATTGTTGAAGGTGTCATTGAAGATATCCTATACGCAGGCACTCATACTCAATACATTGTTAAAGTCGGTTCTTATCTCTTCAGAGTCTTTCAGCAACACAAAAAAGTTTATGTAGATGAATTATCTCTAGACTGGGAGGAAAAAGTTTATCTCTACTGGCATGATACAGATACACATATCATTTTTGAGACAGATGATACTGGCTTACATTCAGAAAATATTATGAAAAATCTAAGAAGGAAATAGATGGAAAGATTGACCAAAAATGAAAAAGCTAAACTAAAAAGAGAAAATAAGAACTCTTGGTTACTCACCAGCCCTTTCTTGATTTGGATAACTCTTTTCTTTCTCATTCCTTATATAATAGTAATATTTTATAGTATATTAACACCTGGTGTTTATGACATAAAATTTATTTTTTCTTTAGATTCATGGAGACAAGCATTTTCACAGTCCTATATTGATTCGATTACCCATTCGCTTGTAATGTCGATAGCAACAACCTTGATAACAATTTTAATTGGTTTCCCTGTTGCTTATTTGATAGCTAAGGCTTCTAAGAAAATGCAAAATATTCTCTTAATCTTGATAATTATTCCTTTTTGGACTAATTTCATTATTAGAATCTTTTCATGGAAAATATTTTTATCTTCTCAAGGATTACTTAATAATCTCCTATTATATCTGGGGTTTATTCAAGAACCTTTGATGTTATTAAGAACAGATGGAGCTGTCTTATTAGTAATGGTTTATGTGTATTTGCCTTATATGATATTGCCTATCTATTCTGTTCTAGAGAAATTTAATTATAATCTTTTAGAAGCTTCAATGGATTTAGGAGCTAACGAAATAATATCCTTTTTCAAGGTTACTATTCCTCTCTCCTTAGAGGGTATTTTTGCAGGCTCTATTTTAGTCTTTATCCCTGCTTTAGGTACCTACATTATACCTCAATTAGTTGGACATCAGAGTTCCCCCTTTATTGGTCAGTTAATTACTTTCAAGGTTAAATCAATTCCACGAAACTGGCCTCTAGCATCTGCCCTATCTTTTCTCTTATTGATTTTAGTAGCCTTCTTACTCTTAACTGGTTATAATTATTATAAGCATAACTCTAGGAGAAGTCAATGAACTATAAATCAAATTTGAAACTATTCTTCAGAAACTTCAATATAGTAATTTTTACATTGGTTTTACTATTTCTTTATGTACCTATTCTTATATTGATAACATATAGTTTTAATGACTCAAAAATCATTGCTGGTTGGAATGGCTTTACTTTTAAATATTATCAGCTTTTATGGGAGAATGAAAATCTCAAAAGTGCTTTTTGGAATTCTCTTAGTGTTGCTAGTATTTCGACTGTGATTTCTACTGCTATTGGACTGATAACAGCACTTGGTTTAGAAAATAAGTATTTTAAAGCTAAGAAACTCCTACAGGGAATCATTTTCTTACCTCTTGTTATGCCTGACATTTTAATGGGGGTTTCAATTGCCATGCTATTTAGTTTTCTTCGCTTTCCAATGGGGAAAATTACAGTAATTATTGCCCATATAACCTTTTGTGTTTCTTACACAATAATCGTAATTCAATCAAGATTACAAGGTTTTGATAATTCACTACAAGAAGCTGCTATGGATTTAGGAGCTAACAAGAGTCAGTTTTTCTGGAAAGTAAAATTCCCAATAATCCTACCTGGTATTCTGGCTGCTGCTTTATTAGCATTTACTTTATCCTTAGATGACTTCATTATAACCTTCTTCTCAACTGGAAGAGGTTTCAATACCCTACCTGTCTATGTAGAAAGTGCGATTAGAAGAGGTTCTGTAACAACCATCAATGCTTTGTCTTCTATAATGATTATGCTGACATTATTCATAACCTTCATTTCAAAGCCTATCAGAAAGATGTTGATATAGTATAGATTCAAGCAGTTTTTTTATTTTTTTTTTGTTATAAGTTAAAAAATTACTATAATATTATAAAATTGTTCTGGAGGATATATGTCTTTAATATCTCTTACTAATGAAAATTTCGAAGATTCAGTTAAAGAAGGTGTGAGTATTGTAGATTTTTGGGCTATTTGGTGTGGTCCTTGTAGATTAATGACACCAGTAGTTGAAGATATAGCAAAAGAAATGCCGGATGTAAAAGTTTATAAATTAAATGTTGATGATTATCCAGAATTAACTGCTAATTTCAAAATTATGAGTATTCCTACAATTCTTATTTTCAAAGATGGAAAAGAAGTAGATCAAACTGTAGGAGTAGTTTCTAAAAGCGTTCTTGCAAATAAAATTAAGAATTTTCTTTAAATTAATAGAAGGTTGGGATTTTCTGTTCCAACCTTTATTTTTTCGTCAAGGGGTTATTAAGTGAGATATTCACTAGTTATATTGTATATTCTCTACGCAGGTATTATTTCAGCAACTGACTTTGGAATAATTTTTGGTGGTGGTTTATCCCAAGCTTATGGTTCCAAAGAGCAAGCAAAAGATTATTTGATTGATATCAAAAATTATCCTGTTATAAGAGCAGGTATTTTTGTTGAGCATAATATTTCAAGTAATCTTTCCTTTGTTCAAGAAGTTATTTACTCACAAAAAGGATCTAAACAGACTATTAAAGTTAAAGAACAGCCTGTTAAATTTGATCTTCAGTATGATCTAGACTATCTAGAAGTTCCTTTTTTAATTAAGTTTAACTTGATTGATTATAAGAAGGTAAAAATCAATTCTTTAGTTGGGTTTTCTTTTTCTTATTTACTTGAAGCCCATTATGAAATAGATGGTCAAGTTGAAGTTGCTAGTGGTGATGCTCTTAACATTATCCCTTTAGAAGATTCTTACAAAATAAAAGATTTAGATGAGTTCGATTATAGTTTACTCTATGGTTTTTCAACTGATTTAAAGGCCTTTGGTTTGCCTCTAGGTCTAGAATATCGTTTTTCTCTTTCTTGGTATAAAATTAACTTCCCAACTTATCAAGACATGGAAGCTGTTGTGCTTAGTAATCAAAGTCATATTTTGACTTTATCATATAAAATTTGGAAATAGGAGTATTTATGAAAAAAATATTATTGGTTCTTCTTGTTTTTATCTTAGCAATATCAATTTTCAGTTCCCCCTTAATTGATAATCTTCGTTTCAGTGCGGTAACTGAGGATAACCTTATCGGACTTAGAGGTGAATTGAATTTCTTTTATGATTTATCTTTCTATTACGAGAGTAATGGACAGTGGCAGTATGAGACTTTTGATTATATTGACAATAGTAATACTTATCAGACCTTCCTTCCAGCTCCAGATAATAATCCTGTTCATGTTGGCATTAGAGCCTACAATGATGTTATCTCTGAACTTGATGCAGGTGTAGCAATCCAGCCAGTTCCATGGACTAATCAAGGGCAACCTCAAGCCAATAACTTAAACTGGTTAGTTAATGATACTGAGGAAGATGCATCTGTAGATGAAACATTCTTAGATATTCTTTCAACTCATTTTACATATAATGATGAAAAACTTTTTTTTGCAATTAGAAACAATGGAGGAGGTTTTCCAGTTAGTGAAGCAATTTGGGGACCTTTTTATTCTTATATATCCTTAATCATTCCTAATGATATTAATTTCATGCCCTTTGGCTTGCTCTATACTGTTAATCAGGCAGGAATAGTTCAACCCGGTTTATATAAAATTACTGGAACTGAAATGACTGATATTGAGTTGGTTGGAAACATTGAATCATCTATCGATGATGACAACAATCTCTTAATATTGTCTTGTAATTGGTCAGATCTTTATGCAGATGCAGACTTCAATTCTTGGTTTGACCCTGATAATCCGAACTTTTCTACAGTATCTGGAACTGGCATGATTACCCTTGCAGGGGGAATGCAAGAAACAGATTACACTTACCCAGCAATGATATTCTTAGAAGATTTAACTTTAGAAGCAGAAGAAAACATACTTCCAGTGATTTCTGGAATTCAAGTAGATCATCTGGAAGGCAACTTGTCCTTTACATACTACGATGCAAATGCAAATTATCCATTGACTGCTCAGGCTATAATTGATGATTCTATTACTTTATACTTCCATCCTACTTCTTATGATTATTCTCAAGAAGTTATCTTTCAAAGTAATGAAAATTCTGAACTACTTTTAGGGAACTGGGAAGAAATAATCTTTAGTGTATCAGACAATAATATTGATTACATCACCGAAAATATCTACCAAACACCAAATCATGACAGCTATGATATTAGTTTATTAACCAAACTTTCAAACTATCCAAATCCTTTCAATCCGGAAACAATTATCTCCTTTGAACTCAGTAAAGCTAGCCACGTTCAAATTGATGTATTTAATCTAAAAGGACAAAAGCTTATAAGCTTAGAAGATAGTCAGTTTTCAAGAGGAAAACACCAAACTACTTGGCAAGGAAAGGATAAAAATAATAAAAATATGCCATCAGGAATTTACTATCTAAGACTTCAAACGGGCGAACAAAAGATTGTTCATAAGATGGTTTTGATGAAATAGTAGCATATATAATAAATCTTGGAGAGACATTTTTTTATATGTCTCTCTTTTTTTCTTTTTTTCTTTTTTAATCTTCTCTTGACATAAATCGAAAGAATTATATAGTTATAAAACCTAAAGAATAGATAGGTCTTTAGGATTTTTATCTAAAATATGACATGAGAGGGATAATCATGATATTAGATTCCAGATATGAAGTTATTGAGGAGTTAGGTTCTGGATTATGGGCAACAGTCTATAAGGTTAAAGATTTACGAACTGATAAAATATATGCACTAAAATATTTCAATCATCTTGATGCTAAAGAATTTTATAAAAAACTACCTGCCAATAATATGCATCATCTAACCCAAATTAACCACCCAAATCTAATTAATATTATTGACTTTGGTAATATTGGCAATAATATCTATGCATTAAGCGAATATTATGATGGACACCCTCTTAATAGATTCCCTGTAAACAGAGATAATATTTCAGAATTATACAATATAGTCACTCAAGTTTGTTATGCTTTACATGCTCTTCACACCCATGGTATGATTCACAAAGATTTAAAACCTCATAATGTTTTGTTTAGATTTACTGGGTCAGGTCCGCAAATAAAGGTTATGGACTACGGATTCTTTAAAATTGATTTAGATGGTGACCCTCAAAAGATAACTGGTTCTTTACCTTTCATTGCCCCAGAAGTTTACCTTGGAAATGAACCTACTCCTGAAAGCGATTTCTATGCTTTAGGTGTAACACTTTATAGACTAACTACTGGAGCTTTTCCGTTCTCTATCAAGCAAATAATGGCTGTCATTCAAGGAAATAAGGACTATTTACTACCTAAATTACCTAGACAAGTCAATTCAGATATTCCTGAGGATTTAGAAAAACTAATCATCAGACTTTTAGAGAAAAATCCTGAAAATAGATTTAAAAGTGTTCCTGAGATTATAGATTTTATTAATAAAAACCAAATAAAAAAGTATTCTTTCTCATACCAATGGTCAACAGTTAATTTTTTGAAGTTCAACAGCTATTATGTGAATGAAGATATTAGTAAGAACTTAGTTCAATATCTTGATGCTGTTGAAAATAACAATGGAAAATTAATCTCTTTAGTTGGAGGTAGAGGCTTAGGTAAGGGTGATATTCTGACCCTTTTTAAATATCACATCTTAACTGGTAAGTATTTCATCTTTGATTATGAATGTTCTCTAGAACATAAAGACCCTTTTTATGCCTTAACTAAAGAATTTCATACTTCTGTAAGTAAAAATAATTCATCTGTCCTATTAGAAGATGACCTAAACAAAATCTCGGATAAATTTAAGAAATACCTCTATGAATCTGAGGATGCAGCAAAACTTACCAATTTCTCTAAAGATGATATGCTAGAAGACTTTGCTTCTCTCAAAAGTTATCTTCAACATCTATCACAAGAAAAACCTCTTGTCTTTATTATTAGACATGCTGAACTTTTAGAAGATAATAGTATTGAATTTATCAACTTCTGTGCTGATATTATTTCAACTTCTAAAATCATTATTACCCTATCTTTCAATAACTACAGACAAGTAACTAAACTACACGAAACTGTGATTATTAAAATACCTTTCTTAGAATATGAAGAATCAAAGAAATACATTTTAAAACTATTGAAGACTGATGTACCTGAAGAAATGATTCAAAAGCTCCATAGTAGAACTTGTGGAAATCCCTACTTCATGCAAGAGTTCTTAATTGATTTAATCCAAAAAAAGAAGATTTGGAATGAAAGCGAATTTGATTTCTCTTATAATATTGATAACGCTACACTTCCGAAATCAATACTTGACTCCATTTATGTTAGGATGAGCAATTTATCGCAAGATAGTTATATGTATCTAATGCAGTTAGCAATTGTTCAAACGCCTTTGTCTAAAAATTTAATTAAAAGCTTCTTTAAAGTAAATGACCTGCAATTATATCACTTCATTACTGATGCCTTAAATAATGAAATTCTCTACAAAAATGGTGAATATTATCACTTTACTTTTCCTGAAGCTAAAAAAAGACTTGTGAGAGAATGCTCTATAGATAATTTGATTAACTACTCTAAACGATTAATTTCATATTTTGAAGATGTTGAAATTAATGATATGGAGATTTGCAAAGGTGTTATTGAGAATGCTAAGATTGCTAAGGATTATGATGCTATTAGAAAATACAATCTTAGACTATACAAGCTAAATGATAGTCAACACAAGCAGGAAGCAGCATTCGAAAACCTTATAGATGTTTTAAAAATCAATATCGTTGATTCTATTACTCATGTGGATAAAAACCTTATCCAAGATGCTGCTCTGATAAGTGAAAAATTAGATATTGTTGTCTCTGCAACTAAAGGCCAATATTTAATAAAAATTATGGAGCAATATCCTCCAATATTTGAAAAATATCTCATCCTGATAAAATTATATTATCTTTTTGAAAGCTTTGAACAAGCTGTTGAACTATTCCCTATTGCTCATTCTCTAGTAAGAACTGCCAAACATTCTCTAGAATTGAAACTCTTAGCTACCAAAATTTATCAAAGACTTGGTAAAATGGAAGAAGTTAAGGAAATCTTAGAAGGCATTGATTACTCAGCAATTGATTTGAAATATTACCTTTTATTCCAAGATAGACTTAGTGTATTCCTCTTTAAACATGGAAAAATAATGGAAGCTATTTCCATCGAAGAAGCCTTGATGGAGAAATTCCCTGCTACTCCTGAGAATAATATGCTGATATTGATAGCTATAATCTATAACAATTTAGCCACCTATTATTCATCAATAAAAAGACTTGATGAAGCTAAATATTATTTCTCAAAAAGTATTTCACTCTTTGAAAAATTTAATATTGAAAAACAACTTGTTCTTATCTATAATAATATCGGTGACCTTTATCTTAAACAAGGACTTACTAATGATGCTTATGATTTCTTTTTAAAATCGGAAGAACTTCTTGAAAGAAATTATAACTCATCCACAGCTGTTCTAACCTATATTAACATTGCCGAAGCAAATCTAAAATTTGGAAACTTTGACACTGCCAAAGAATACTTATTTAAAGCTAAGGAAATCTCAGACGTCATTGAAGGTATAAAAAGTGACCCTAGTATTAATCGAAACTTAGCTTTAGCTATGAGTAAGACTTCTACTTTTAAGGAATATACTGATTTTATTTGGGCAAATAGACCAGAATTAAAAGATAATAAATTCTATGATTTAGACCCTTTAGTTAAAACATACTTCTACTTTCTATATGAAATATCAGCTGTTTCTTCTATTGAAAATCTTATTAATGGCAATTCTCATATTAGCTATAGCAAACTTAAGGAAGAAGAGTTCTATTATAATGCCTTAAACCTTTTAGCTATCACAAAGAAAAATTATGAAGTTGCTTATCGAAATATTGAATTTGCTAAAGAATATGCTCAAACTTCAAGAAATAAGTATGCCTACACTATCTTTAAAATCAGAGAGATTGAATGCTTGCTTCATTTAGATAAAATTGAGGAGGCTCAAGTCATTTATGAAGAAGTACTATCCTTATGCCAGAAATATAATTACGGCTACTGGGAAGCTGTCTTAAGACTTCATAAATCTAAAATTGATCTATTGAACCCTAATGTTCATTTAAGGAAAATTCTTAGAGATTTAATCGATTTAGCTAATTACTGTAAAGATAAGGGCTACTTACTCTTAGAAATTAAAGCCCAAGGATTATCTATCCAAGTTTTACATCAATTTGGGGCTTTAGAAATGAACTCTCCCTATATTTATGATTATAAGAAAAAACTTGAATATATAGTTGATTTTTCAAATATCGATATGTATAAAGACTTTCTTACTAATAAACACTATTATAGTAGAAAGGTTACTTCTTTTGTATTTGAGAAAATAAGCCCAAGAAAAAGATTAACTAAGCAGACTCTTAATCAGAAAATAGCTGAGCTCCTTCAAATAAAAGATATGAACAGAATTATTTTCTTCTTTGCCAAGCTCTTAGATACTTTGGTGGCTCCTACATCCTTTACTATAGCAATTTATAACCAGGATAATATGACTTATGAAGAGTTTAGCTCTGAAAATTTCGATTTTGAGTTAATCCAATCTAAAGATTATTCTACCCTTATCAAACGCTCCTTTAATAAAAATACAGTTATAACTAAGAAAATTGATGATAATAATGTTGCTATTATTCCACTTCAGATTGCAAATAATCAGGTAGGATTTATCTTGGTTCAAGATAATGGAGATGTGGCTTACACCAAGAATGAAATATTGATTTTGAATAGTATAAGCCTGCAAGCAACTACTATCATGTTGAGAGTGATTGATTTCATTGAAAATCATAAGAGAATGACTCTTATGACAAGATTAATGTCTGTTACTAATAAGTTAATCGGTACTAATAGCTTAGATAGGCTAGAATATGAAGTTGTTGCTGAAGGTATAAACTTCTTAAACGCTTCTAGAGGCTTCTTTATTCAAATTGAAGATTCAGGTAACTACAAATTTACCATCGCCCTAGATAATGAGAATAACATAGTAAAACAGTACACATCTTTAGATAATAACGCCTTGCTCAAAGTTCAGCAGTTGAAAAAACCTCTTTATTCCAACAATGTGAGTGAAGATTCCTTTAGAAGAAATAGAAAAAGAGATAAATTCCTCTTGTTATCCTATTATTGTGCCCCTGTAATTATTGATAATAAAATTTATGGTATAATCTACTTCGATAATTATTTGGATATACAAAATCAACTCTACGTTAATAAAGAGATTCTCAAATTATTTTTACTCCAAGTGAATACTTCTATCAAGAATGCTGTATCTTATAATAATCTTTTCAAGAAAAATATTGAACTGGTAAAGCTTGATTCTCTAAAAGATGATTTCATCAATATAGTTTCCCATGAGCTTAATACTCCTTTAACTAAGCTTTCAACCTATGTTAGGAAATTGAAGCATAACCTAACTGATAATCCTACAAAACGTGAAGAGTTATTAAAAAATGTAGAAAATTCTGTTTTCAAACTTATTAATACAACCAATGATATTATCACTTTCAATAAGTTTAGTATTACTTCTTCTTTAAGATTAGCTAAAATTGAGATTGATGAACTAGTTAACCTATCTGTTCAAGAATCATTGCCTTTAGCTGAAAAAAGAAATCTAAAAATAACAACTGACATTGAAGATAATATACCATCTGTACATGGTGATTGGGAATCGCTAACAATAATGCTAAATCAAATTATTCTCAATGCAATTAGATTCACTAATGACTTCGGTGAAATCAGCATTGGAGTCAGACGTTCTACTTTCCAGAATGAAAAGTTGAATAATCAAGAAGCTTTAGTAATTTATGTTAAAGATAATGGTATTGGAATACCAGAGAAAGAGTTAGGTAATATTTTTAAGAAATTCTATGAATTAAATGATATATATTCACATAAATCAGGAACTATTGAATATCGTTCTTCTGGTTTAGGTTTGGGACTTTCCACTTGTAAAAGGATTATTGATTTGAATAAAGGTAAGATTTGGATACAGAGTAAAGAACACGAAGGAACAACTGTTTTCATGTCTTTAAAAATTTATAGAAAAAAAGAAGATGATAAAAATTAGTCCTGATCTTGAAAAGAAATTAGAATTATTACCAAATAATCCAGGTGTTTATCTCTGGAAGGACAAAGATAAAGAAGTTATTTATGTGGGTAAAGCTAAGAATTTAAAAAACAGAGTTAGGTCTTATTTACAAGCACATAAAGATAGAAAGACACGTCAACTACAGAAACATATTCATGATTTAGATTATATTGTAGTAAGTAGTGAGAGTAATGCCTTAATTCTTGAAGCTACCATGATTAGGAAGTTTTCTCCTCGCTATAATGTTATGCTCAAGGATGATAAACGCTATCCTTTTATAAAAATAACTAACGATCCATTTCCGAAAATTGAAAAGACACGAAACTTAGTGAAAGATGGGTCTTCGTATTTTGGACCTTACTCTAGATTCCCAGATATACGAAGAATATTATCACTCTTAGAATGGATTTTCCCTTTAAGGAACTGTAATAGACAAATACCAAAAGATGAGATTAAATATGATAAAGCTTGTATAAATTACCAGTTAAAGAAATGCTTAGCTCCTTGTATTGGAAAAATATCTCATGATGATTATATGAAATTAGTCAAAAATGTTAAGGACTTTTTGCAAGGAAAACATTACTCTCTAATGAACAGTCTAAAAGAAGAAATGCAAGAAGCTGCTGAAGACCTTAAGTTTGAATTAGCAGGTGATTTAAGAGATAAAATCATTGCTTTAGAGAAGTTCTCAGAAAAGCAAAATATGTTTTTCTCAGACCTCAAAAATCGTGATATTATAGCAGTTTATAGAGAAGAATCAATAGCCGCTGTTGTTGTCTTAAAAATGGTTGAAGGTAGAGTCAACAATAAAGAACTCTATCCCCTAAAGAATGTTGAAGATGAAACAGATGGAGCTCTTCTTTCTTATTTCATAACCGATTATTATTCTCAAAAAGATGATTTACCTGATGATATAATAGTTTCAGCTCAACCTGATGATTTAGATAGTTTAAATGAATGGTTAAAGAATAAGATTAGTGTTCCTCAGAAGGGAGAGAAAAATAATTTAGTTGTTCTAGCAAGAAAAAATGCCTTTATGTATGTTGAAGATAAAAAGCTCCAAGGTATAAGAAATAAGAATAGGACTATCTTCTCAGTTCAAGAACTCAAAGATATACTCAAACTTGATAGATTACCACGTAAGATGGTTTGTATGGATATATCAACCATCCAGGGGGAAGACACTGTTTCTTCAGCAGTATTTTTTGCTAATGGAAAACCTTTAAAAAGAAATTACAGACATTTCATAATTAAGAGTGTTGAAGGTCAAGATGATTTTGCATCTATGGCAGAAACAATAACCAGATTCTTAAATAATTGTCGAGAAAATGATGAATTGAAACCAGACTTAATTGTTATTGATGGTGGTAAAGGGCAACTAAATGCAGCTAATGAGATTTTACAAGATTATCAAGATTTAAAAATAATGCTAATATCCTTAGCTAAAAGAGTTGAAGAAGTTTATATCCCTGGACATGATGAATCTATAATTTTACCCAAGACTTCATCTGCCCTCAAGTTACTTACTCATATACGTGACGAATCTCACAGATTCGCTATCACCTTTCACCGAAAGAGAAGGTCTTCACGTACTCTTGTTAGCAAACTTGACGCCATCTCTGGTGTTTCAGAGAAATTAAAATTTGCCTTGCTAAAAGAATTTGGTTCTGTTGAAATGATTAAGAATGCATCCATTGATGATCTCATGAGGATTAAAGGAATTGGTCAAAGTTCTGCAGAAAATATTCTCTCCTCCCTAAATAGTTCGGAAGAGTGATTTCTATATTAAGCAGATATTTATTGACTAATTATCAATCAGTTATAAAAAAAGTAAAATAAATTATAAAGGAGTAGACTTAGACTAAATGGCTCGTAAACGGATTAAATATGCTACTTGTCCGAAAAATAAGTTTCGTTTCCTGACACCATCTTTGTGTTCAGTATGCGAGTCTATAGAAAAGTGTACCACCTTTAGAGACTATTATAAAAGAAACAAACGAAAATATACAAAATTTGTTTATGAAACATTAGAAAAATTCCCAGAAAAATACCAATTGGAGGTAGGATTTATGGCTACAAAACAAACATTTATTCAAATTGTAGACAAAAAAACAGGAAAAATTGAAGAGGTAGTTGATTCTAAGACCTTAGAAGCTCTAGATATTGAGAAGAAAATAGCTTTAACTCGTGGAAAAGAGCTCTACATCGTCACTCATAGAGTTGAACCAGTTATTAAAATTGAAATGAAACAAAAGAAAATTATTGAACCTATTTCTTATATTATCCCTGAGCAGAATCTAACTCTGCAAATTGATGAAAATCAAGAATCGAATGCAAAAAGCACTGAAGATGAAAAAATTGTTAAGAAGAGTAAAAGAGGGCCTAAAAAGGCTATAAAAGAGGATAGTAGCGAAAAAGAATTAAAGAAAAATACAACAAGAAAAAAAACTCCTAAAAACTGATAGTTGAGACTTTTAATAGTACTATTAGCTTAAGATATTGCATTATGTATTTCAATCTTCTAGATTTACTAGGAGGATTAGATAAATTTTGCTTTACTTGAGAAGAGGATTATATTTCTTTGATTGGAAAATTTACTAATTAATAAAAGGATTTTTATATGTGGAAGAAATTACTGATTTTATCATTTTTATCTGTAATATTGGCATCATGCTCGCTTTTTACAGGTGGAGATAAACAAGATTACTCTAAATTATATTTTGATTTCAATTTATCTGAACTTGCTTTAGATAGAAATGCAGAATATTCATCACTTTGTTGGTACGAAGATAATTTAATACTTTTACCTCAGTACCCTTCTTACTTCCGCACTAGAATTAATAAAGATGTTATTTTTATGCTTACCAAAGACCAGCTCTCAAAAACTATTAAAAGAAAAGGTAAAGCTGTGATAAATCCAGAGACCATAGAAGTTGTTAATAATGAGATTTATAAGCTCCTTCCTGGTTATGAAGGATTTGAAGGTATTTGCTACGATGGTCAATATTTCTATCTCACAGTTGAATTCAGCTCTGAAAACCACAAAGGGCTTATAGTCAAAGCTGAGCTTACTCCTGATAAGAAAAAACTTAAAATCTTAAATGACCAGCATTTAATCTTAGATTTACCTGGACAGGTATTTAATGCATCTTTTGAATCAATTTCTATTTTTAATAATTCACTATATCTTATCTATGAAGCTAATGGAATAAATATTAATAAGAATCCTATTGTAAAGAAGATATCTCTTGATTTATCTAGTAGTGAAGACATAAAATTTGAACATATTGAATATAGGATTACTGATATTACTGATTTTGATGAAACTGGAAGAGCCTGGGCTATTAATTACTTCTGGCCAGGTGATGCCTCTCACTATTTACCAGATCAAGATAATATTCCCAACCCTTATGCAAAAAGTAATAATCAAGAATCTGGAATTGAACGAATAATTCCTTTGATTTTAACAGATAATGTTATCAAGTACGATTTCAGTAGGGATCCTATATATATCAAAAAAGAAAGTAGAGATTTTTCTTATAACTGGGAAGGCATTGTCAAATATGATAATAATTCTTTTATTCTAGCCAGTGATAAATTCCCTAAGAGTGTTTTAAGATATTTAAAAAAATAAAATTATAAATGGAGAAATGATGGAATTTTTACGAGGCCTTTTAGCTTTAGATGATTGGAGATTATGGGTAATGTACCTAATAGGAGGAGTTTTAATTTATTTAGCTATTGCTAAAGATTATGAACCTACTTTACTTCTACCTCTAGGCTTTGGGACTATTTTAACAAACATCCCCTTTTCAGGTGCTGTAGGACCACATGGAGCTCTATCAATACTATTTGAAATGGGTATTGCTAATGAGCTTTTTCCTTTAATCTTGTTCATAGCAATTGGTGCTATGATTGATTTTACTCCCCTTTTGCAAAATCCTAAGATGCTTCTTTTTGGCGGGGCTGCTCAATTCGGTATCTTCGTAACTATTATCTTAGCTGCTGCAGTAGGTTTTGGTATTAAAGATGCTGCAGCTATCGGTGTTATTGGTGCTGCTGATGGTCCAACTTCTATTTTTGTTGCAAATAGATTTGCCAAAGACCTACTTGGGCCAATTTCAGTAGCAGCTTATTCATATATGGCTCTTGTGCCTTTAATTCAACCTCCTGTAGTTAGACTACTTACTAGTAAAAAAGAAAGATTGATTCGTATGGAATATCAAGCTAGTGATATCCCAAAAGTAGTTAAGATTCTCTTCCCTATTCTTGTAACTTTTGCTGCTGGTTTAGTTGCCCCTGAATCAGTTTCCCTAATTGGTTTTTTAATGTTTGGAAATTTGATTAGAGAATGTGGAGTTCTACAATCCATTTCCGAAACTGCTCAAACTACATTAGCTCATTTAGTTACTATTGTTCTTGGGATTTCTATTGCATCTACAATGACTGGTGATAGGTTCCTTCAATGGGAAACAATGATGATTATGGGATTAGGGTTATTAGCCTTTATCTTTGACACGGCAGGTGGTGTTATCTTTGCTAAAATAATGAATTTATTCTCAAAAAATAAAGTTAACCCTATGATAGGAGCATGTGGTATTTCAGCTTTTCCTATGTCTGCAAGAGTAATTCATAAGATGGGCTTAAAAGAAGACCCATATAATTTTTTATTAATGCCTGCAGTTTCTGCTAATGTAGGCGGTCAAATTGGTTCTGTAATAGCTGGTGGTATCATTATCGCCTTGCTTTCATAAACCCACAAGGATAAACAAATGATAAATAAAAAACTCTTTGATTTAGCTAGAGAAGTAGCTCAAAATGCCTATGCACCTTATTCAAACTTTCATGTAGGAGCTGCTCTTTTAACAGATACAGGAAATACATATCTAGGCTGTAATGTCGAAAATGCTTCTTATGGTCTATCAATCTGTGCTGAAAGAAATGCTATCTTCAATATGGTTGCCAATGGCGATAAAACTATTAAAGAAATAGCTATTTATGTCGATTCAGAAAAGCTGTTCCCTCCTTGCGGAGCCTGCAGACAAGTTTTAGCTGAATTTGGCCAAGACATTGCTATTTATTATGGAAATGATGAAAAGATTATTGAAACTACTTTGCAGGAGATTCTACCTCATACTTTTAGATTGAAATAATCTTTCACAAATAAACTATAAAATTAACCCAGATGGTGCAGTAGAGCTTTAGAGAAGAGTGCAGATTCTTTTAGCAAAATAGCTTACAGAATTCCGACGCATATAATATATATATTCGGAAGAATTATGTAAGTTACTTTTGCAAAAGAATATAGTGCTATTATCAAAGATCTATTGCATTATTTGGGATTAAAACGATTAGGTTAGTTTTTACCAACCTAATCGTTTTTTTATGGGAATAAGAACTAGTCTCTTCCCTCTCTAAAATAAGCATTACCTAAATTCTTTGGCATATTTGATTTTGTTCCTTTAATTTGAATAATGAGCAAGAAAAGAATGGTAAATATGTAAGGAACTGATTTTAACAGTTGTGGCGATAATTCGACACCGAAAGCTTGCAGTCTTGGTATAATAGCTTCCATTCCCCCAAAGAGATATGCTCCAAGAAATACAAACATAGGTCTCCAATTTGAGAAAATAACCAAAGCTATAGTAATCCAACCGCGACCAGCAGTCATACCATCTCCCCATAGAGAAGAATAAACTATGGAAAGATAAGCACCTGAAATACCACAGAGCAATCCACCTAATAAAGTAGCTAAATAGCGGACTCTTATAACTTTTATTCCCATGATTTCACTTGCTAAGGGTTCTTCACCTGTTGCTCTTATAGCCAAGCCCCATTTTGTTTTACTTAAAACAAACCAAGCAATCACTGGAATAAAGTAAGAGAAGTATACAAAAATATTATGATTAAAGAGTACTTGTCCTAGGAGAGGGATATCACTTAAAAAAGGAATCTCTATAGGTAGTGTCCATGCTTTCACACTTTCAGGTAGAGGTATTTTGACAAAGCCTTTACCTAGAAAAGAAGCTACTCCACCACCAAACATTGTTAGTGCTAAACCAGATACTACCTGATTAGCTCTCAAAGTAATAGTAACAAAGGCATGAATTAAGGCAACTGATGCTCCTACTAAACCAGCAACCAAGAAGGCTAAGAAGATATTTTGAGTCATGACAGCAGTAGCATAACCTCCAAAAGCCCCAAGAAGCATCATTCCTTCTACTCCGAGATTTAAGATTCCAGATCTTTCAGTATAAATTTCGCCTACAGTTGCAAAAATAACTATTGTTCCACTCTTGATAGCAGAGACTAATAGGGTAATAATAATTTCATAAAAAGTCATGCTTAACCTCTCTTTAGCTTTATTCTATAATTTTTAAAGAGTTCGCTTCCTAAGATAGCAAAGAGAATTAAACTCTGCATCACTTTACCAATAGCTACTGGAACACCTTCATATTGTAAGGCTTCTGAACCTATAATTAAGGAACTCATAAAGAAGGCAAAAGCAACAATCATAAAGGGATTAGAACGTGCTAACCAGGCTACAATAATGCCTGTATAACCTAAATCATCAGATATATGAGAGTGAAGCTTATACTCGATACCACATAATTGATTAGCACCAGCTAGACCAGCAAAAGCCCCACTAAGAAGGAAAACAAATAACATCATTCTTTCATAATTAATTCCTGCATAATGGGCAGCCTTAATACTTGAGCCAATTATTCTAAGTTCATAACCGAATTTGGTATATTTTAAAACATAATATATTATTAAAACTAAGATTAGTGCAAAGAAGATACCAATATGAACATTTTGAAAACCTATTCTGTTGAATACAGCTTCTGGTGGAATATCTTCAGAGAAAGGAAAATTATCTTTTCTCTTCATAGGACCATATACGAAATAATCAAGCACACTAATAGCAACATAGTTTAATAAAAGTGTTGAAATTACTTCATTCATTTTAAATTTCATTTTAAGTATAGCTGGAAAAAAAGCCCATAATGCACCACCAATCATTGATACCATTAGTATCATAGGGATTTGAAAGACCTTTGGTAATGTTGGAAAATATATAGCAAAAACTGCAGCAAATAAAGCACCGATATAAAGCTGTCCTTCTGCCCCAACATTCCAAACTTTACTGTTTAAAGCCATAGCAACTGATAGTCCTGTAAATATCAAAGGTATTGTTTTAACGATAGTTTCACTAAATCCAAACATACTTCCGAAAGTTGATTTGAACATCCCTGCAAAGGAAGTAAAAGGATTAAATCCATAAAAAGCAAGAATTATACCAGATAGGACTAAGGCAACAAAAATTGCAATTATGTTGAATAAAAGCTCTTTATTCTGGGAAACTCTTTCTTTTTGTTCTAAAACAACTTTATACACTAGTACCTCCTTTATTCACTTCTAATTCATGTTCTAAAGTACCGCTCATCATTAATCCAATCTGGGTAACATCATATTTACCGTTAGGGAAAACAGAAACAAAATTACCGGAATGCATGACTGCTATCCTGTCTGCCAACATAAAGATTTCATCTAAATCCCCAGATATCAAAATAACAGCTTTGCCTTGATTTCTAAGTTCTAAAATAGTGTTACGAACAAATTCAGTAGCTCCAACATCCAATCCTCTTGTAGGATATTCACAGATATAGAGGTCACTTTCAGCCTCAATCTCCCGACCAATAATAACCTTTTGAAGATTACCTCCCGAAAGAAGAAGAGATGGAAATTCGATTCCTGGTTGAATAATATCATATTTCTTTACTATATCTTCAGCATATTGCTTCATCATTTTTCGGTTTAGGCCTAACAAGTTACTATATTTCTTATATTGATAAACTTTCATGCAAATGTTTTCCCAAGTTGGTCTTTGCCCAGCAACTCCGACGTGAATTCTATCAGAAGGTATGTAACTTATCCCCATAGCTATTTTTTCTTTAACACTTAATTTATTAATAACCTTATCTTTAAACCATATTTTACCATCTCGCATTTCTCTCATACCAACTATTGCTTCAGAAAGTTCAGTTTGACCATTCCCCGAAACACCTGCAATACCTAAAATTTCACCTCTTGTCATTTCAAAGGAAAGTGAATCTACAGCTAATAAACCTTTATCAGAATGTACATGTAATCCCTCAACTGACAGTATTTTGTCTTGTTCTGGTAAATCACTTCTCAATAATACCTCACCACTCTGTTTACCAACCATCATCATTGATAATTCTTCTGGAGTAACTTGGTCTGGGGTAACTGTTCCGATTAATTTACCTTTTCTTAAAACGGTAATTCTATCTGCTATCTTGCGTACTACCTTCATTTTGTGAGAGATAAATACGACTGATTTCCCAGACTCAGCTATCTTTTTTAGATTTATTAAAAGATTATCAGTCTCTTGCTTAGTTAAAACTGTAGTAGGTTCATCTACAATTAAGACATCCACATTTCTTACTAACATCTTGAGGATTTCGGCTTTTTGTTTAAGACCTATTGGAAGCTTATCTACTGTTGCATCTAGATCTACTTGGAACTTATAATCTTCAGCGTACTTTTCTAGTTCCTGCTTGATTTTATTGGTGTTAAGATAAAGGCTATTCTTGGGGTTGCCTAAGATAATATTTTCTAGAACAGTCAAATTACCTACTAAAGAAAAGCGTTGATGTACCATACCAATACCAAGTTCTAGAGCTTGTCCAGGATAACTATAATGGAGCTTTTTCCCTTTATAAATAATTTCTCCAGAATCTGCTTCATAGACCCCAGTTAAGATATTCATCAGAGTTGTCTTACCTGTACCATTTTCTCCCAACAGAGCATGGATTTCTCCTTTTTTTAGTGAGAAACTAACTTTATCATTAGCTTTATTACCAAAAAAAGTTTTAGTTATATCCTTCATCTCTACAATCAGATTTTTATCAGTTTGCAAAATTTACCTCTACTTTTTGTTTTATCCCGAATGGTGCAGTAGAACTTTAGTAATACTTCGCTAAAGCTACGTATCACAGGCGAAGAGTCCAGATTCTTTTAGCAAAATCCCTTCTTTGAGGGGGATACAGGGGGTGATTCAATCTAGCCTGCATATAATCCCCTTCTTTGAGGGGGATACAGGGGGTGATTCAATCTAGCCTGCATATAATCCCCTTCTTTGAGGGGGATACAGGGGGTGATTCAATCTAGCCTGCATATATTATATACTCCTGAAAATTATGTAAGTTACTTTTGCAAAAGAATATAGTGCCTTCTCAAAGATCTATTGCCTTATTTGGGTTCATTATCTAATACCAAATTATTCCAAGTTATAATTTCTGTGAAATAAAAAAATGAGGAAAAGCAGTTTTCTACTCTTCCTCACTTCTATAATTAAATCATAAGATTTTATTTTTCTATTGTTTCGGTATAAATACCTTCAACAAACCAATCAAACTGAGTTAGTTCTTCATCAGTCATCATAGTACCTTCAGCTACTTTCACATTACCTTTATTATCAGATAGTGGACCAGCAAATACGTGAAGTTTACCATCAATCATTTCTTGTTTTTTTGCATCAACTGTCTTAATTACTTCTTGAGGAACAGCAGAATTGAAAGGTGCTAAACCAACTATACCTGTTTCAATACCTAACCAGTAATTTCCTGATTTCCAAGTCTTGTTATAAACCTTTTCTACAACATCTTTATAGAAAACATCCCAATGCCAGATAGTTGAAGTTAAGTTCTTGGTAGGAGCAAAATCTCTCATATCAGTATTATAACCAATAGCCCAAACGCCTCTCTCTTCAGCAGCTTGTTGAGGAGCAGCAGAATCTGCATGTTGAGCAATTAAATCGCAACCAGCATCTATTAATGAAAGAGTATACTCTTTTTCTTTAGCAGGGTCATACCAGCTATTAACAAAGACTATTTTCATTTTTGCCTCTGGATTTACACTTTTTACACCTAAGTAGAAAGCATTGGCTAAACGAGTACATTCAGGAATTGGGAATGGTGCAACATAACCAATTAAATTCTTTTCAGTCATTTTACCAGCAACTATACCTGCAAGATATCTTGCTTGATACATTTTACCGAAATATGCAGACATGTTTTCAGATGTTTTATAACCTGAACAATGCATGAAAGTCTTGTCAGGATAGGCATTAGCTACATTAAGAGTATAATCCATGAAACCAAAAGAAGTAGTGAATATTAAATCACAACCTTGGTCAGCCATTTGTCTAATAGTTCTTTCAGATTCAGCATTTTCTTTAACATTTTCAGCAAAGATTGTCTTTTCAACAACACTCATTGTATCAACAGCTAATCTTCCTTCATTATGAGCATAAGTCCAGCCTGCATCACCTACAGGTCCAATATAAACAAAACCAACTTTTAATCTGGAATCTTCTTTGGCTTTTTCTCCACCACAACCAGCAATTAATACTAAGCTAATTACTAATAATCCTAAGATTAATTTCTTCATTTTTATCCTCTCTTATTTGATTTTAATAAAAAAAGAGCGAACCAAAGTCCGCTCTCTAAAAGTCTAATTTAGAAATCCCACTTTACACCAAGTGTAGGACAAACTTTAAAGTCGTCGTTAGCTCCAAAAATGAAGTTTTGACTTAGTTCAACTTCAGTACCAATTGAAAGTGGGTCAACCCAAGGTAAATCCCACCAAATTTGAGGTTCTGTTAATAATACGAATTGAGAATCTTCTAAATCTTCATCAAAATCAGCATTGTCTTGTCCCCAGAAATCTAAAAAACCAGCAAAAACTATTTGATCTTGTAAGAATTTCTTTTCCCATACTAAGGTAACTTGGAAATTTGGGTCTTGACCTTCAGCATCTCTTAACCAAGCACTAGTATAAAGTGTAACTACTTTTAAATCGATAGGATATTGAATACCTGCTAACCAGACGTTTCCAAATCCACCAAAAGTGTTTAAACCATCATTATACTGAATACCAGCTTGAAGTCCCTTAACTTGTGGGATATTGAACATTCTAGTGATTTCCCAATAAGCAGAAGAAGCACTGTTTCTTTCAACTTGATCTTTATAATCAAAGTCGATGAAAGCAAATGTTGAACCCCATTGGTCAAATTTTAACATTTCGACAGTTGTTGTGAAGTGATCTCTGTAACCTGCTTCTTGATCATCAGAAGTAGCTCCGAAATCATAATGAACTTGTAAGTTTTGTGCGACTAAAGAAATAGAAAATACAACTAATAAAAGGGCTAAAAAGCGTTTCATTTTTTCCTTCCTTTTGTGTTTTTATGAAATACAGTGTTAATCTAGCATTAATCATTTCCTTTGTCAAGATTTTCTTAATATAAAATTAACTTTTCTTACTTCTTCTAGATATCTATTTCCCTCAATACTATTGTTGTTTAGTAACTTACACCATTGTAGTGCATTCATTGTTACTCTCCCAATAGATCATTGGTATTATATTGAGAGAGTAACAATCAAGAGACCAAGAAGCTACAGAGTAGCGACATCTTTGTAGATTAAGAAATCAAGCTCGAGTTGGTTTTCTTCGCAAAATGCCAATGCTTAAAAGTGCTGAAGGACCCAGTACTAAGTAACACCCCCTTTTTCTCCCTACTAAAGGCGATTATGATATCAAAAAACCTTAGAAATGTCGCTCCTCTGGAGCTCAGAGTGTTGACAAAGTCAACTTCTCTGAGTTTTTGGTCTCTTTTTGCAAAAAGAGATCGCTAATAGATTTATTCAAACTCAAGCAAGATAGTATTTAAATACATTGCAGTTAAGAGTTTGGATAAAGATATAGCGACTTTAATAAAACTTCTAAATTACCTAGATACACCCTAGTGTCTAAGGCAAGTAGAGAATATATAGGTTTTTCAACAGCCTGCACTCCTCTGGAGCTATGAGGATATTAAGCTTCTTCATTTACTATTATATTTAGCTCCCACTCTACTTTGGAGAGAGCCTTACAAATCTATCTCCAAAATAGTTGGTGCATGATCTTGCCTCTCTCCAGAATCAATCATTTCTGATTTAATTAGCTTGTCTGCTATTCTATTACTAACTAACCAGTAATCAATTCTCCAGCCAGAATTATTCATTTTGCTTGTCTTAACTCTTTGTGCCCACCAAGAATAGACTTTCTCTACATCTCCGTGGATATATCTAAAAGTATCAGTAAAACCTTTATTTAAAAGATTTGTAAATCCTTGCCTTTCTTCATCTGTGAAACCTGCTGAATTATGATTGCTATCAGGATTTGCCAAATCAATTTCTCTATGTGCAACATTATAATCACCTGTTGCAAGTACAGGCTTTTCTTTATCTAACTGCTCTAAATATTCAGCATATCTGATATCCCATTCTTGCCTGTCTGCTAGTCTTTTAAGTCCGTCCCCAGCATTAGGAGTATATACTTGAGTTATGTAAAAATTTCCAAAATCTAAAGTTATAATCCTTCCCTCAAAATCCATTGTAGAAGGAGCCTGAATCTCAGGAAATATAGCAAGAGGTGAGTACTTGTCTTTATAAAGAAACATTGTGCCTGCATAACCTTTCTTAGCAGGTTCTTGGGAAGATGACCAAACATATTTATAGTGAGGGAAAAGTTCATCTAACTTTTCTTTATGCTTCTTACTTGGTCCTGAAGCTGGTAATTTTGTTTCTTGCAAAGCAATCACATCAGCATTTTCAGCTATAATAGTCTTTATTACCTCTCTTGATAAAAGAGCTCTATTAGAGTCACTTGTTAAAGCAGCATTTAATGAATCTATGTTCCATGATATAAGTTTCATATTTTCCTCCAAAAAAAGAATTAAATAATTATTGAATCTGGGGAAAATTAGTCAAGATAAAATGAAAAAACAGTCTTTTTTCATTTGACATCTAGACCAGTAAAATTAATATGTAGAAAATATATAAAAGATAGGAGATTAAAATGAAAGTAATCGCAACAGATAAAGCTCCAGCAGCAGTTGGACCATATTCACAAGCAGTAGTAGCTAACGGATTTTTATTCGTTTCAGGTCAATTAGGTATCAATCCTGAGACAGGTAAATTTGAGGAAGGTTTTGAAGCACAAGCGGAACGTGTTTTTTCTAATCTAAGTGCAATCTTAACAGAAGCAGGAATGTCTTTTGAAAATGTTGTAAAAGCTGAAGTTTTCTTAAAAGACTTAGCTCAATTTAAAATAGTAAATGAAATTTATGCTAAATATTTTAAAGCTCCATTCCCTGCTCGTTATGCTTTCCAAGTTGCCGAATTACCTCTTGGTGGATTAGTAGAAATTTCAGTTACAGCAACAAAGTAGTCTATAATGAGCATTTCTACAAAAGGTGGCGATAAAGGAATGACCAGCTTGTGGTCAGGTCAAAGAATTAAGAAATCGGACATTAGAGTAGAATCTTATGGTACAGTTGATGAATTAGATTCTCATATTGGAGAAACAAAGCATTTCGTTAAGATTAAGCAGGTGCATGATGTACTTGAAGAAGTACAAAACAAGTTAATGAGAATTATGGGAGAACTAGCTTCTATTGAAAAAGCATTTGTTTCACCCATTGAAAACTCTGATATTGATAAACTTACCGAATGTGTCCATCATTTTGAAGAAAAAGTTAAACTAAAGGGATTTGTGGTTCCTGGTAATACTCTGCAATCAGCTAAGTTAGATGTCTGCAGAACAATTGCTAGAAGGGCTGAGCGTAGGATTATTGAACTAAATAATCACACAGAAGTCAATCCCAATATTATAGCTTTCGTTAATAGACTTTCTGATTTGCTGTATATTATGGCAAGAGAAGAAGAACGCAATGATGGTGGTATAAAATATAAGAACATTGATACTAAAATTGAATGTTAAGAGTTGATTAAAAATAAATAATAAGGAAAAATATGTATAAAATCGTATTAATTCGACATGGTGAATCACAATGGAATAAGGAAAATAGATTCACAGGTTGGACAGATGTAGAATTGTCAGATAAGGGAAATATGGAAGCTATAGCTGCAGGAAAATTATTAAAAGAAGAAGGTTTTATCTTTGATAAAGCTTACACTTCAGTTCTCAAAAGAGCAATTAAAACCTTATGGCACACCCTAGAAGGTCTAGACTTAATGTGGATTCCTGTTGAAAGAGCTTGGCAGTTAAATGAACGCCATTATGGTTCTCTTCAAGGCTTGAACAAAGCTGAAACAGCACAGAAATTTGGAGATGACCAAGTTCTTATTTGGAGAAGATCTTATGACACTCCCCCACCTGCACTTGAAGAATCAGATGAAAGATATCCAGGCCATGATGCTCGTTATTCTTCTTTATCTAAGGAAGAATTACCTCTCACCGAATGCCTAAAGGATACTGTTGCTCGAGTTATTCCTTACTGGAATGATAAGATTGTACCAGATATTAAAGCTGGTAAAAGATTAATCATAGCTGCTCATGGTAATAGTTTGAGAGCTTTAGTCAAATATTTAGATAATATTTCTGATGAGGAAATCTTAAAACTTAATATTCCTACAGGCATACCGTTAGTCTATGAATTAGATGAAGATATGAAAGCTATTTCAAGTAAATACTTAGGAAATCAAGAAGAGATTGCTAAGGCTCAAGCAGCTGTTGCTAATCAAGGAAAAGCTAAATAGTTTCAAATTATAAATAACAAAAAAGAGGTGAAATTAATTTCACCTCTCTTTTTATATTCTATCAATATTTATTTACTTGTGACTTTCTTAGTTTTCTTCTTCACTGCAGTTTTAGTAGCCTTTTCTTTAGGGAATTCAATCTTATCATATATTGGTTCATCCTTATCCCCTGTGATATAATCTGCATCAATGATGCATTTATTAATCTCAGGCATATCTGGAAGTTTATACATGATATCTAACATTCTTCTCTCAAGAATTGAACGCAAACTTCTAGCTCCAGTTCTTTGCTTCTGAGCTATGTTAGCTACTTCTTGTAAAGCTTGGTCTGTAATTTCTAGATCAACACCATCTAGCTTTAACATCTTCGAGAACTGTTTCACAATAGAGTTTTTTGGTTCTGTTAAAATTCTAACTAAGGCATCATTATCGAGTTCTTCTAATGTGCAAACAACTGGTAATCTACCAATTAGTTCTGGAATCAAACCATAACGAACTAAATCATCTGGTTCTAACTTTGCAAGTAGATTCTTATCCATAATTCTTTCTGCCATATCAGATTCAAAACCAATACTTTTCTTCACAACTCTTTTTGCAATAATTTTATCTAAATTGATAAAAGCTCCACCACAGATGAAGAGTATTTTACGTGTATCTAGTTGAATGAAATCTTGATTTGGGTGCTTACGTCCCCCTTTGGGTGGAACATTAACAATAGAACCTTCTAAAATTTTTAGAAGTGCCTGTTGCACACCTTCACCTGATACATCTCTTGTTATAGAGGTTGATTCACTCTTACGTCCAATCTTATCAATCTCATCAATATAGATGATACCTCTTTCTGCTTTCTTCACATCAAATTCAGCATTTTGAAGCAATTTTGTGAGAATATTCTCGACATCTTCTCCAACATAGCCAGCCTCTGTGAGTGTGGTAGCATCAGCTATAGCAAAAGGTACTTTAAGCATCCTTGCTAATGTTTCAGCCATAAGAGTTTTACCAGTCCCTGTTGGGCCAATCATCAATACGTTAGATTTATCAAGTTCAATATCTTTATCTAGCTCATCAGCTCTGAAAATTCTCTTGTAGTGATTATAAACAGCTACAGAGAGAAGCTCTTTAGCAGAGTCTTGTCCTATCACAAAAAGATCTAAAAACTTCTTAATTTCACTAGGAATTGGAAGACTTTTTACGGTTTCTTTTTTATCTCTAGCATCATGAACAGAAGATTCTTCATCAAAAAGATCGTTGCAGAGACCAACACAATGCTGGCAGATGTTGGCATTCATACCATGAATAAGCATGCCAGCTTCCTCTTCTCCTCTACCACAGAAAGAACAAACTAAATCTTTAGAGTTAGTATATTTAGCCATAAGAACATTAACCTCTATTCTCGATAACTTGATCAATCAAACCGTAGTTTTTTGCCTCTTCAGCTGTCATGAAAAAGTTTCTATCAGTATCATTTTCTATCTTTTCAAGAGTCTGACCTGTGTGTTTTTGAAGAATATCATTCAGATGACTCTTCAAAAATAAGATTTCTTTAGCTGCAATTTCTATATCAGAAGCTTGACCTTGAGCTCCACCAAGGGGTTGGTGAATCATAATCCTACTGTTTGGTAAAGAATATCTCTTACCCTTGGTTCCTGCAGTTAATAACAATGCTCCCATACTTGCAGCTTGACCGATACAAGTTGTTGACACATCTGGCTTTATGAACTGTATAGTGTCGTAAATAGCCATACCTGCAGTAACTGCACCACCAGGACTATTTATATATATATTTATGTCTTTCTTTGGGTCTTCTGCTTCTAAATGAAGTAACTGAGCAACAACTAAATTCGCAACATGATCATCAATAGGACCACCAATAAAAATAATCCTATCCTTCAGTAATCTTGAATATATGTCATAGGCTCTTTCACTTCTACCTACTTGCTCTACAACCATTGGTACATAAGGCATGAATACTCCTTATCGTTTTCTAGTTTACTCGGCTTCTTTCTTCTCTTCTTCTTGAGAAGCTTCAGCTTTTTCTCTAGCTTCTTTTTTAGCCTTAAGTTCGGCTTTCTTCTCTTCTGCTATGATTTCTGGGTCTACTAATTCAACCTTCTTAGCTAATTGACTAAAGATTTCTTCAAACATAGCTTCATTTTTAATTCCATCATTTTCAAAAAGATCTTTGTGTTCTTCTTTAAACTCATCAACTGTCAGTTCTTCTAAGCCTGCTAATTTTTCAACTAAAGCAGTTACTTGCTCATCTGTTACTTCAACAGGGAACTGTTTTTTCAAGGCTTCATAGACATAAACTTCTTTGATTTGAGGTGTTACAAACTGAGAAAGAAGATTAATCATCTGCTCATCAGGCTCTTTACCCTGCATATACATTTTAGCTTGTCTGTAAGCTTCATTAGCTACTATAACATTAGGTACTTGGAAATCATTTTCTGCAATTAAAGTTTCAACAATTTTCTTATTAAGCTCTTGTTCATTAATTCTTTCAGTCTTTTTAGCTAATTCATCAGCTAATGATTTCTTCATTGAATCAAGATCATCATAATCTAAAGATTTTGCGAAATTATCATTGATTTCAGGTTCTTGTAATCTTTGAATTGAATTAACCATTGCTTGAACTTCTACAGTATCTTCTTCAAATTCAACACTATTGAATCTATAAGAATCAACTACTGTAGAGAAGTTGTCACCAATCTTTTTACCTATTACATCTTTATTTATTGCATCTGCAGTCTCAGCTTCATTATTGACTGGTATTGTGAGTGTTTCAATTTTCTTCTCACCTTCAAAATCGAAGGTAAGTTCAAATTCAACAGTATCATTGTCTTTCACTTCATCAGCAACTTCTATCATCTGAGCATTCTTTTGCTTCAATTCATTAAGATATTCTTCAACTGCTTCATCTATTGTTTTAGCCTTAAATGGTACTCTAATACCATCAATATTTTCTAAAGTAACATCAGGGTTAACTTCATATTTAAAGACAGCAACTAAATCTTCACCTTTATTCCATTCGTAGGAAATAGGATAAAATTCACTGATTGATTTAATATCATTTTCATCAATGGCTTCTTTTAAATACTTATCTACACCATCTTTATATAATTCTTCTTTTACATATTCTCCGTAGCTTCTTTCTACTGCTGAAAGAGGGGCTTTACCTTTACGGAAGCCAGGAATTGGAGGAGCCATCTTACTTACCTTTTTTAAGGCTTTTTGATAATCTTTATTTACCTTTTCTGCTTCTACTGTAAGGGTGAGTTCTCTTATTACTTGACTGATTTCTTTTATTTCAACCTTCACAATTAACTCCTTTTATATATATAATTATTTAGTTATTTTAAATTTGTGTTGTAATAGGGGTTCTTAAAAACAAAAATGGTGCGAAAGAGGGGACTTGAACCCCTACTGGTTTAACCCAACTGGATTCTAAGTCCAGCGCGTCTGCCAATTCCGCCACTTTCGCACGTTTGGTCACTTTAAAATCACCCTATTGTTTGTCAAGAATATTTTTTAATTATTCTAACTTTTTTTCTTTTATTTATAATTCTCAGGAAACATAATCCTTTCAACTACTTCAATAAGTATATGCAAAATAATCATATGTATTTCTTGAATCCTATCGGAAGTTTCTCCAGGAATAATAAATTCATATTGGCATTTTCCGGCTAATTTACCACCATCTTTCCCTAAAAGTGCCAGACTAGTACACCCAATCTCTTTAGCTTTTTGGAATGCTTCAATCACATTAGCAGAATTTCCACTAGTAGATAAGCCAATTACCATGTCTCCTGGCTTAGCATAAGCTTCTACACCACGAGAAAAAACTTTGTCGAAACCATAATCATTACCTACACATGTAATATGAGAAGAATCAGATAAAGCAATAGCCGGTAAAGCTTTTCTATCTCCTCTGAATCTACCAGTAAATTCTTCAGCAAAATGCATAGCATCTGTTGCAGAACCACCGTTTCCAAAGATAATCACTTTTCCACCGGAAGCAAAAATTTTAGCTAACTTTTCACCCAGTTCTTGAGTCTTCTGTAGATTCTCTTGCTTTTGGATAAAGTCGCCTAATAATTGATAGCTTCTTGAATAAGCGTCTTTTACGATTTCTATCATTCTATCCTCTTTATTAATATTACTTTAAATCAAATTCAAGAGTAGGCTTATTATGTCAAGAAAAAAGGGAAGCAAAGCTTTTATCAAGGTCTGCTTCCCACTAAAAGTGTTTTTAATCTATCACATTAACTGTCTTTATAAAGTTCCATACTAAAAAAATTTACTCCAAAAACTCTTTTTCTTCTTTTTAGCTTTTGACTTCTGTTGTCTTGTATTAGATTTTTTCTTCTTAGTTGCAGCAAGCCGTCCAGATTCTAATCTCATTTTATTATTATAAAGTCTATGCTTCTCTGCTACATCGAAGTCTTCTATATCGTGTTTAATAATTGAGAAGCCTGCATCAGCATATTTTTGAATATAAGCAAAAGGAATAATAGCATGACCGGAATATCCCCATTCATTTGCAGATGCCCAACTAACGCCCCATGAATTCCTTACTAAAAATAATTTCTTTTCATAATCATAACCAACTATTAACATTGCATGCCCTCCAGAAATTTGTTCTCCAGGGAGAGGCATAGTTATCCAACCAGTTCTTTGCGATGAATAGTTGTTAAAAGAACTAAACAAAGTTACTCCTATTACTACAGGAACAGGATTTGCTTGATTACTTCCCGATAATAAAGTTAAAATATCATTAATTATGTTACTTTTCCTCACATAAACAGCTTCCTTACCAACAAACCTTTTTGCGTTAAAACACCTCTCTGGAGGAGGACCTTGGTGTTCTGAACTACCAATAATAGGATTGTACTCCCATAAATTCTCTTTAACGCAACCATAATCCTTAAGTACTTTCATTGATAAAGCTTTAGCAGCAATACCTAAAAAAGTGCCTTGTTGGTTTGGTATTCCGTCAATCATTTTGCATTGATGATAAAGAAATTGTCTAGAATAATTTATTCTAGATAAGTAGTCCAATAAAGTTACTGTAGCATTAGCAACACATGTTCCACGTTCTCCTTGTTGAAAGACACTTCCCAAATCTCTATAATTTGGAATTACAAATAATCCACTTGAATGAAAGCTTGCCTTTGGGGAATTAGACCAAAAAGAAGTTCGAAATCTTTGATTATGAGTCTTACAACCCAATGACATAACCGAATCATTGTTTTTTAAATTACAATATGTCATTTTGACAGAGTTCAGTAGTTTCTCAATCTCATTTATTTCCTTAAGTGGGGCGTTTAACAACTTTTTTAAGCTTTTGGTTTGATAATGGACATCATTCACCTTTTCAACAGCTTTGAAGAAATTAGAAGACAAAGCTTTATTCTTAGCTTGAGCTCTATTTAACCTAGGTAATAATGGATGAAGAGCTCCATATAATTGACCAATTGTATTTATATTATATCTTTTCAATGCATGGTTATATTGTCTCACCTTTTGGGGATTAACTTGGTTTAGTAATTTTGATATAGGATCATTTTCTCGCATTATTATCCTCCTCTGTTCGAAGCCCTCTTACTGAGTTATCTTGATATCTTCGATAATTTTCTAAAACAATTTTAGGAACTATATTTTCTAGCAACTTAAGTTTTATATCGCCATCAATCATTTTTTGGAAGATTTCATTATTTATCAAACCTCGAGTTGCACCTAACAACTGGCCTATATTTCGGATATTATATTCCCTAAAAATCCCAATATCTTCATTAGTAAACAATTCTAAATCAGCTAAATCAAGTTCTTCTTTATATTTCATGATATACCTCTCGATTTAAAATGTTATTGATTGTGTAATTCTCCAAAGAAAATCTAATTCATTTTGAAAATAAAAAACTATGAGAATAAATATTATAAAATTTATTCCAATAACCCACAATGTTGAGAATAATATTCCTGTTTTCTCAAAGTCGGGCTGCTTCCAAGAAAAGTCTTGCAACATTCTTGAGAAATAGAATGAATAACTTACTGATATTATAAGTTTATGTGCTACATGATAGTAATTACCAACATAAGCGAAAGCCAATAATACTAAGGTGAAGAAAGGCAAAGAATAAGGCGCTAAGCTAATAATCCAATTACCTCTCCCCTTATAAGAAACAACTCCAGAATCCTCATTTACGACAAAACCAGTCATTTTCCTTAAGAATAAAACTGCGAAAATGAGATGTGATAATTCATGAGAGAATACTTGCCAAAATCTTACTCTTCTACTGAGGTACTTTAAATTAACAACAACTAAAGATATAATAATTACAAGATAAGGAAAAACTCTGCCAAAATCTAATCGTTCAATGAGTTGCTGAGACTGGCTTATATAGAAGTATAAGAGATAATAGAAAGGAATTAGTAAAAGATATTTTAGATATTTCATAGCAATAATTGATTAGTTAAACAGTTCCCTATTTAACAAATTCGATTTCATTTATCTTATCTATTATCATTGAATTAATTTTCATAGTAGCTTGTTTTTCTGCTTCTGTCTTGTTTTCTGAAGTTGACCTAGTATTTTTTCTAGAATCTTCATCTTTCATGTCTATGACCCTATCTACAATCCCTTTTTTGCTGACTTTAATTACTGCCCAAGCATCATAAGTATAGCCCGTGTCCTCTGTGTATTCAATTTCTTGGCTGCTAGTAGTGATCTCAATTTCTAAAATTGCCTCATTTTTAGGTGATATACTAATACCCTTGTTTAATAATGTTTCTTTAAGTTCTTTTAACAGAGGAAGATTGACAGATTCACTTTTATTAACAAAGTGAGTCATTTCTAAATAGGATTTAACCAGATTCTTAGGTATTATTTTTAAAGTTTCTTTTAGTGGACTAATCACCCTAATTAATTCAATAGCTTGATTTCTCTCTGATTTTACAAGTCCAGGATACATTTTTATCCTATTAACATCAACATGAATATCTAAATCAAAAGGCTTATTCTCATATATTTTGAGATAATAATTCCCTTCTTGGTCAGGATAATAAGTTCCTCCTCCAATTAATAAGGGAATACCCGACAAGACTTTGTTATTAGCTTTCACGTTTACTATTAGTGGTTGATAGTCTGTGAAAGCTGAGAACTCTGAAAACTCATAACTAAATTTAACATTTGAGAATATTGAATTGACCTGTCTTGCTAAATAGACATAAACTAACTCATTCTTATATTTCAAAGGCTGAATAAGTTTGCTTAAAAAAGAAGTTGCGAGATAATATGATTGTAGTCGCAGTCCTGGATTTGCCTGGGAATCTCCTTCTTTCATAGCAACTAAGATTTCTTTTTCAATATCTCTCTGGCTACTTTCAAATGAGTTACGATCAAGTTTAACCAATGAATAGTATTCTTTATCAAATTTATCTGTCTGCACGTGATTAATACTAGGAATCTCTAAGTCACTAATCATCTGCATTTGCTGATTATAATACTCTTGAAAAGTACCTTTTAGTTCTATTTCAATTGTTTCACTAGAGACTTTTAATTCTTCTTCAAACGAGCTTTTGTAATAATCAACTATGGCTTTTTTTGCCATAGCGATAGCTAGTTCTGGTCTTTCTCCATTCCCTACACCATAAACAAATTCATTTGTATTTTTAGGAGTATTTGCAACAAACCATGGTAAACTAACGGTATTAGTAATTTCAACGCCTTCCAAACTTGTTTTATCACTGTTCAATGAACAAGAAGTAGTTACTAACAAAGAAGATATTAGCAAAATCAAAAAAATAGTAGTTTTCATTTCAATTCCTCACTTTTTTAGCTTCAAGATTATAAATTAATAATATCATTTTGAAATTAAATGTCAAGAGGAAAAACTTTTTTTACCTTTGATTCATAATTAAACCAAGTAGTGCTAGACTTTTGAGATTAGACTTATCATTAATTCTGAAAGAAAAGGGATAACCAATGTTGGTTACCCCTATGTGTGTGATTTATGATTAGAGAATTAACTCTTCTTTCCATTAGTCATTTGAGTTTGAATAAAATCTCTATATTCATTATTATTCTCATGAAGCTCTTTATGGCTACCTTTGAAACACTGGTGATTTTTATTGATAAAGATAATTTCATCAGCATAAGCTACAGTAGATATCCTATGCGAAACCATAAGAGCACCTGTCTCTGGGAAGTATTTATTCATACTAACCCAAAGTTTTCTTTCATTTTCAGCATCAAGACTTGATGTAATATCATCAAGAATTAGAAAGTCCGGTTTTCTCATCAGTGCTCTAGCAATAGCAATTCTTTGCTTCTGTCCACCTGAAACAGCAGTTCCCTTTTCCCCTAAAACAGTTTTATCTTTCTTCTCGAAAGCAGCTATTTCCTGGTCTAATTGAGATGTTTCGAGAACTTTCCTATAAAGATCATCATTAACTTGGTCAACTCCAAAAGTGACATTGCTATAGATTGTTCCACTAAAGAGTAGAGGGTCTTGAGGGACATAGCCTACTTTATGTAAAAACTGATCTCTTTTTATTTTATCAACATTATCACCATTTATCATTACTTGACCAGCGTCAGGCTTAATTAGACCTGTCAGAAGAGAAATTAGGGTGGATTTACCACAACCAACTTCTCCCATAAGAAGAGTCTTCTTACTAGAATCAATACTAATATTAAGATTTGAGAAAAGGACATTCTTATCATAAGCAAAAGAGGTGTTCACAAATTCCAATTTATTGAATTTTTCTATAGCTTTTTCATTTGTGAATCGTTTATTCTCATTTGGGAAGTTTTTAATTTCTTCTAATCTATCTATATTCACAAAAGCTTGTTTACCAGAGATAAAGAGTTGAGGTAAATCAAGCATAGGATAAATCATCATCATTAGATATGTATAGAAAGCTAAGAAAGTACCAATGGTTATGTTACCTTTTACAGCCATATATCCCCCAAAGAAGAGAATAGCTATCTGTCCAAAGTATCCTATGTATTCGTAAATAAGATTTAGACCTGCTTGAAGTTTGATTAGAGAATATTCAGTATTATATCTTTCTTCTAAAGCAATATCAAAGAAACGATTGTATTTTTCTTCACAATCAAAAGCCTTAATAATCTTTATTCCAGAGAAACTTAATTCTAATTGAGAATTAATAGAAGATATGGCTTCTTGATTCTTAGAATATCTTTTTTCTAATGAAGTTGAAACAAAGTAGAATACAACAATCATTATTGGTAAAGGTGTTAAAGAATAAAGAGTCAGTTTCCAGTTCAAGAAGAACATCATGGTCATAATAAAAATAATGTTCACTAGGGAGTTAAAGGCCCTAAATATGCCTGAGCATAAAAACCAAGCTATCTTAGGAAAGTCAGTTAAATCATTAGTTAGTCTAGTTACTAAGTCCCCAGTTCTAAACTTATTAAAGAACTTATAATCCTTCTCAGTTATGTCGGTAAAATATCTCATTCTCAAAGAATGTTCAAATTTCATATTTATCCAAGCTCTAAATGCTGGATAAAGAGAAGTGATTAGTCTAACTCCACCAATTCCTAGAATGACCCAGATAAACCGATAAATTTCCTTCATAGGTTCTGAGTAATCTTGACTATTCTTTTGGAGAAAATCTATTTTATCAATTAATACTTTAAATAAGTATGGATAAACAGATGATATAAATGAAGTTAGAATAGTCAGTAATATCATAATTACTACTAACCATTTATATCTTTTCCATTCGTTTATAACCCATTTGATATGTTTATTCATCATGACCTCCCATAAATTGAAGGTTAACTAAATTTTGATAATCAGGACTCATCTGCATCAACTGATTATGAGTTCCTTGATTTTTTATTTGACCATCCTTAAAATAGATAATATTATCAGCATCGATAATTGAGGATAATCTGTGAGCAACAATCATAGCAGTTTTACCTGCTAAAACCTTTAGCATTGAATCTTGTATTTTCTTTTCAGTGACAGTATCAATTGAAGAAGTAGCTTCGTCCATAATTACTATTTCAGGATTGAAAGTTAGAGCTCTAGCGAAGCTTAACAATTGCTTCTCACCTTGAGAGATATTTTGACCTCGCTCAGCTATAACATTTTGTAAGGAAGTCATTTCAAAGAATTTCTCTGCATGAACCATTTTAATAGACTCCATAACTCTTTCAGGGGAAATTGAGTCGTCATAAATCCTTACATTTTCAATAACATTTCCTGGAAAAAGAAGAACATCCTGCAGAATTAGTCCTACTTTCCTTCTCCATTTCTTGATGTTTAATTCCTTTAAAGGTTTTCCATCAATAAGAATTTCACCTTTCTGGTACTTATAGAAACCACAAAGCAGACTAATGGTAGTTGTTTTTCCAGAACCTGAAGGACCTACCAGAGCTACTTTTTCTCCTTTACGAACTTTAAAACTAACATCCTTCAATATCCAATTTTCTTTTTCATAAGCAAACCAAACATTTCTGAATTCTATTTCATGCTGGAAGCTATTGATATCAAGCTCGTTATGATAGTAATCTTCAACTGGTAACTCACTTAATTCTCTAATCCTAGTTAATGAAACCATTGACTTCTGGATTTGCATTACATTTTCTAGAAGCTGGATTAAAGGCCAGATTATACGATTAATATACTGCGAGAAAATTATCAGAGTTCCTATTGATTTGGTACCTTCAAAGATCTGAGGTACTACAAGAATAATAATCAGAATAAGTAAGAAATATTCTATCAAGAATAGAAAGAAACCTTCAATTGAATATTCAAAGAATGATGCCTTTGTTTCAATACTTTTCTTTTCAGCTGAAGTTTTTTCAACAATCTTTATTGCTTCATTTTCCTTATGAAAAGTCTGTATTACATGCATTCCCTGCACATATTCATTTATATTGGCCGTAACTTCAGAGTATTTTTCTCTAACTTTTTTGAAAATCTTACCCATAAATCGCATGAAATAATTATAGGCTATGGCTATGATAGTTATTGCTAGAAGAATCCAAGCAGAAACATCTGGACTCTTATAAGTAATAACAACTATCACACCAATAAAGAAGAGTAAATTTCCTATGATTCTAATTGATAATTCAGAGAATAAGAATCTTACTTTTTCACTATCATTTTCAACTTTAGTAATGAAATCTCCCACTGGTCTATTATCAAAAAAAGATACAGATATTTTCATTAAATGGGCAAAAAGCTTCATCTTAATATCTGTAATGACCTTCAAACCTAGCTTAGACAAGATTATAATTTGAGTATAAGATGCTATTCCCGAAACTATAATTAATCCTATAAAAAAGAAGGCATAGCGGTACATATCGTTCAAATCTTGATTAGGCACACTCACATCAATGATATGAGCCAAAATCAAGGGGTCAATAAGATGAACTATTGAGACAAAAACCATTAATATCAAACCTAGGAGAAGAAGTTTTTTTTCTTTCCATAGATAGGGCTGTAATAATTTATAATTTTCTTTTATATTTAATTTTTTCTTGGACATTTTTTTAATCTCCATGTTGTTAGCTAATAAATAGTTTTCAGATGAGTTGTATTTACTTACACTCCTCTGAATGTTAAAAAAATAATGTTTTAAAGTTAATAATCAATCTACAGTTACCAATTATTTCTCAAATACAAAATTGTCAATATATAAATTATTTTTATTATACTCTTGGTATTTTTTTACCAATGAAGAGTTATAAGCCTTCAGTAGTGAACTTTCTTAGATTGGTAAGATTAAAGTAGTTAAATAAATGATTATACTAATTGAGTTGATTTTATAATAAAGGCAGGTAATCCTGCCTTGATAGTTTTTATGAGTTACTCTGGGATTAAAAGTATATTTAATCCTCTTTTTGGATATCAATTATTGTCACTACACATGAATAGAAATTACTAATGCAAGGACATCTTAAATCATAGTATACGTTATTCTTAATTTTCTCATCGTAGATTATCCCAGCTTTCTTTAATACTGTCAAGTGTCTTGAGACAGTTGAAATATCTGAATCAATCATATCTGTTAATTCACAAACACAGTATTTTCTCTCTTTTAATTTATCAACAATGAATAATCTGGTTGGGTGTGACATTGCTTTAATTATCTTTGACATCTCGCCATATTTTACTTTTTCTTCTGCAGTCATTTTTCCTCTATTTTATTCCTTTTCTATTTCCTGTCTATCAATTAACTCATAGTAATCTAACGCTGTTTTCTTAGATACATTCCCTTGAGGAATTTGAGTAATTTTAATAGTAGTTTTAAAGCCATTTAAACTGATTGTGACTGTATCATTTTCTTTAACTGTTGAACTAGCTTTAGCAATTTGATTATTTATTTCAATTAAGCCCTTATGACAAGCATTATTCGCTATTGATCGGGTTTTTATTAAACATAATTTATTTAGTATTTGGTCTATTCTCATTATTTCTCCTTTAAAAAGTTAAGTAATTCATAAGGATTAGCAAAGATAAAATCTGCTCCTGCTTTCTCTAGTTCTTCTTTTGTTCTAAATCCCCATTCAGCACCAATTGCTGTAAACTTACAATTAATAGCTGTCTGTATATCAATATTTGAATCTCCGACAAATAAAACATCTTGAGCTTTTATTTGTAAAGCATTGATAATATATTCTCCCCCTGCAGGATGTGGTTTTGCAGGTATGTTATCAAAATTTCCCCTAACCATAGCAAACTCAACTTCAGGAAAGAAGTGTTCTACAAATAGCTTACAAAATTTATCAGGCTTATTTGATAAGATAGCTATAGTTTTGTTTTGAGAAAATAAATATTCTAGAAGTTCTTCTATTCCTGGATAAGCAGTAGTATCATTATGCCAGTTTTTATCATAATCCAAATTGAATAGCTCTCTAAATTTTAGCACATTTTCTTCATTTTGCATTTCTTGAGGTAAAACTCTTCTGCAGAGTTCTTTGAGCCCAGCTCCGACAAAATAGCGATAATCTTCAATTGGATGATTTGGTAAGTTCATCTGCTTTAGAACTCTGTTCATAGAGTTAGCGATATCCTTAATAGTATTAACCAATGTTCCATCTAAATCAAATATTACTGCTTTATAATCCATTATAAGGTCTCCAAAATTAAAGTCATTATAAAATAATTAAGCTAATAACTTGGTCAAGCTTTTTGTTTCAGAGACATAAAAAATCTCTGAACCCATTTTGGATTCAGAGAGATAATTAATTTTAATTTCTAAGAATTAACTTTGATTGATTAAAAAGTAAATTCACTACTATTTTAAGAATTGCCTGAAGAATGATTTTTTCAACATCCTCATTTAATAGTGGGATATCAATAAGTTCATTCAATCTATCAGTAATATACTGAATTAACTCTTCATCAAAAGTGAAATTTTCTTTTTTCACTGTTTTTAATATTTCTTTAATAATTCCTTCTTGCATTATAACTCCTTTGCTTAGTGATTTTTTTTCTAAAATAGGATTGAATAATTAATTATCTTCTCCTATAAGTTTGATTGTCGATATTTACTAATAATTATTTGAACTAGTCTGTTCCTGCCAAAAAAGAGTATTTGTACAAATCCTTCATAAGTATATAGGGTCCAAAATATTTTTTTTGGTGCATTTCTTCAAAAATATCTTAGATTATTTTTACTCTTTAGATAATCGCCAATACTAGGAATTTTCATAAAGCCTAGAATAAGAATAATTTTTCGATTTATATTGACAGTTTTACAGTCAAAAAATTTATGCAGGAAAAGAAATTAATAGAATGAGAGGAAGAAATGAAGAAAGCTTTGGAAACCCTCGATGTGAAGCAAATCTTGGGTATTATTGTAGGTAGTGTTTTTTATGGAATAGGGTATTCTTGGTTTTTAGTACCTTATCAGATGTCCCCAGGTGGTGTGGGAGGTATTGCTCAGATCTTAAACCACTTTTTTGATTTACCTGTTGGTATTATTAGTTTAACGATAAATGTTCCATTGTTTATAATTTCTTTTTTGTTGATTGGAAAAACTTTTGGTTCTAGAACTATTGTAGGTATGATTATTTCAGCCCTCATGATAGATGCAGTAAGTCTTTCGACCTTACATAAAATTGGACTTATAAAATCTTTAGAGCCCTTTACTCATGTCTTCAAGGGTAAAGAAGTTCTAGCTATGCTTTCACCAGATGAAATGTATTTATCAGCTATTGCTGGGTCAGTTATGCTTGGACTTGGTCTTGGGATTATTTTTAGATTCAGAGGTTCAACTGGTGGTACTGACATACCTGTAGCTCTAGTTAAGCAAAAAACAGGCATTTCTGTTGGTTCAGCTTATTGGGTAATCGAAACCTTAATCATTCTATCAGTTTGTATCACTTTCCAAGATATCAAGCTTTTAATCTGGGCTTATATTAACTTATTCATCTCAACTAAGATTACTGATATTGCAAGTGAAGGACTACCTTATATCAAAGGCGTTTATATCATTTCAACTGAAGCAATAGAAATTAAAAATGAAATATATAAGAGACTAAATCGTGGTGTAACAATGTTCAAAGCTCAGTCAGGATGGAGTGGTCGAGACTTAAATGTGTTACTTTGTGTGTGTAATAGAAGGCAAGTTGGACCTTTGACCGACCTTGTTAAAAGCATTGATCCAAACTCTTTTGTTATCCTAAATGATGTTTATGATGTTATGGGATATGGATTTAAGAGTAGGCAACTTAACCTGCAAGATAATAAGAGTTTAGAACAAATTCAAGCAGAACTTGATTCTGCTAAAAATAAATAATTTTCATAATAGTCCTCCTTAACCCGAATGATTTAGAAATTGTTCGGGTTTTTCTCTGCTAAATAATTGTTTCATTATAGGGTTTAACCTTGGGATGATTGTTACTCTCTCAATAAAAATCCAATGATTTATTAAGATAGTAACAATCAAGAACTAGTTAGCCCTAGTATCAGGAGACTGTTCAATCTAAACAATTGAAAGATAGCATGTACCCTGCTAACTAAAGCAATTTATGCACATTTTTAAGTTTATAGCTAAGTTTTTCAAATTGACTTATAAATACATTCTTGTCTAAATCTCGGATATTGAAACATAACCTCATTAATCCTGGAAGGATGCAGATATAATAGGCAGGGTTCGAAGACCCTGTACAAGGAGTCTCCCACAAACCTAAGCCCCGGAGGGGCGATAATACCTCTTACTGATTATGTAAATAAGGGTTAAACTTTTTTTATCATGTTTTTTTAAGAATAATGAGTACTATAAAAATAAATCTGGAAAAATGAATATTGTCGCCCCTCCAGGGCTTTACTTGATTTTTTGAAATAATTAATACAGGGTCTTCGAGCCCTGTCTATTATATCTGCATCTCTCCGAGATTTTTAAGAATTTACTCACTACAACTTGAAAAAAGATGTGTCTTATCGGAAATCCAATCCAATGTAGGGTAAATGTTACTAATCATAATCTTTCACCAAAGTTAAGAAAAGGTAAATATCTGCAATATTATCGACTTATTTGAAGATAAACTATTAGAAAGAATAACTTGAGGATTGAACAGTTTCAGTATCAGCCAACAAAATAACAGATATAAAAGCTTGACTAAAAATTAAATATACCTAGTATTTACAAAAGGAGTTAAATATGAATCATAAAAATGAAACTCAAGTAAAAAGAATTGGTGGTTACTTATATAAAGTAACACCTGTAAAAGATGATAAAGGCAATATTCTTGATCACCTACTACGCCCTTTAATGGTTGAATTTAAACCAAGAGACCTGCTACAAGTCTTAGTCGGTTCATCTCTACTAGCGATACCAATGGCCTTCACAGCTGAGACTTGGGAACTTGGGCAAGACCTTCCCCTCTTAAATGTTATTATTTTAGCTGGACTTTCATTATTTTTTATATCTCTCTTTGTTTACTTCAACTTCTATCGTTTCTTCCTTAAGGGTAATATTGGGCATTATCTAATAAGAGTTCTTTCCACCTATTTGATCTCATTAACTGTGGTAACTGTCCTCCTGACAATACTAGATAAGTGCCCCTGGGGCTTGGATAATTTACTTGCTCTAAAACGCATTATAATAGTAGCCTTTCCAGCTTCTATGTCCGCAACTGTAAGTGATGTATTAAAATAAACTTAGCGATAATTGATTTTTTAATTATAATAAAATAAAAAAATGGAGAAAATATGAAAAGAATAACCAAATACACATTGTTAATTCTCTTGTTATCATTAGGACTTATCGCTTGTAGTGAAGATAATTCTAGTAAACCTAGTGAAGATTTTAATAATTTGACTATTCCAGACGATTTTAACTGGACTAATCTAGAGTATCTAAATCTTAATATATCTTTAGATAATCAAGATATAGAAGAAAAGACCTTAGTTACAGTAAGACATAATAGTAAAGTGCTCCTTAGCAAGTTTATCATCGATGGTTCTTTACAGACCTCGATAAATTCAGTTAAGGGCTACCAGACTCTCATTGTTGATGTTCCTGCTTACAATTATTCAAAAGAAATTTCTACTACAATTAAAAATCATAATCTAACAGTTCCAACTTCTGCAAAGAACAGATTCTCTTATGAATCTAATATTGACCCCTATTTTGCCAATGTTTTAGATGATAATACTAGTGATTTTCTTACTATCAATGATATATCACCTTGGATGATTCAATCATTTATCGATAATAATAACATCTATATACCTACTGAAGTTCCTCCTGCTAATACTGGCTGGCATAAGTTAAAATTTAACCTAACTGGAACTGGTAGTATTGAAAGAAGAGCAGAAGGTATTAATAACTATCTCTTACTTGGTACAGACTGGGTTATTATGCAAACTATTGATGTTGAGAACTTTGATTATTTCAATGAAAATTTAGAGGGAGCTAAAACTGAAAGCACTGTTGACCTAAATCAATGCCCTTATAACTCTTATTTAACCAATACTTATATTTTCTTAGATGAAAATATGAATTATCTTAGTTTCTATCCTTGGCCTCCTTGGTCATATACTGACACTGATAGGTTCTTTTCTGATAGAGAAAACAACAACCTAAATAATGCAAAATATGTAGTTATTGTTGGTCAATATAATGGAAATCAAGGTAATGTCAGATTAAATAACTGGCTAGTAACTCTCTACGACACTGATGTTTCTAATGGAGATTCTGATGGTGATGGTGTAGCAAATAATCAAGATTTAGAAGCAGGGAATCCAAATATTGCTGGTAAAATTTCTGTTCCAGGTGGCTTTATGATGTTTGAAGACCTTTGGCCTGATAAAGGAGATTATGACTTTAATGATTTATATATCTTCATTTCAGACTCTGATTTTATGGTAAATGCTGATAATAAAATAGTTTACTTCGATCTCTACTTCAAAGTTTTAAAAGCTGGAGCAAGTCTCCATAATGGACTAGGCTTACGCTTCTTAAATTCAGAAACTGATGGAACAACAACGACCTATACAAGCTTTGACCAGGGTAATATGCTTAATTCTGTAATTGCCTATTCCCTACCAACAAACTGGTCTAATGGACAAAGTAATGGTGATTGGTCCACTATGACCTACATAGATAATTTTGCTTCCAATACAGCTGTTTTAATCCACGATATTGGAGAAATGAATCTTACTCAAGGTGATAATATATCATTAAGAATCTATTTTGACCCTAGCCAAGAACAACCAGAGAATCCTATCCCTGACTTCTTCTTATTTAGATCAACTGATAGAAGCTTAGAAGTTCATCTTCCAGGTTATCCTCCTACAGAATATGCAAATATGGATAATTTTGGAACAGGAAATGATGCATCTCTCCTCTTCCCTGGTAACTGGTACAAAACAGAGGATAACTACCCTTGGGCTCTTTATTTTTCTAATGATTCTTGGGTTCCTGCTGTTAAAGAAAATATCCCTATCTTCAGAGCATATCCTGATTTCTCTGGCTGGGTAACTTCAGCAGGACAAAATAATCAAGACTGGATTAATAATTATGATTCTTCACTTACTGAAAATCCTTGGAGTGACTAGGTTGGTCTAACAATTGTTCAATCTCAAATAAAAAAAATCTCTCTATTTTACCCCTCCTTGAGGGGTTTTTTATAGAGAGAAATTTATATTTTCTTAGTTCGTAATCAATAATTATTTCTTACAATTCTAAATCCAGTATTAAAATCTGTTGAACTAGGATAATCAAAATTACGAAAATCTACTTTGCAAGAACCTGAAGGTTCATCCCAACAACCACCTCTTTTTACTCTTCTTATACCAGTTTCAGGACCTGTAGGATTAATTTGATCTTCTTCAGAATAAGGAGCATACCAATCATTACACCATTCATATACATTACCAGACATATCATACAAGCCTAGTTGATTAGCATTTTTACCTTCAATAATATAAGAAGTATTAGCATAATTCATATCATACCAAGCATAATCCCAAAGTTCACTTTCTAAATCTGTACCAGCATAGATATTATAATTTTCTGCAGGTTGATATAATCCACCTTTGGCAGCAAACATCCATTCCATTTCAGTTGGTAGTCTATAACCGTTAGCTTCATAATTGCAAGTCATATCTTCAGCATTATAACAGACCTCTAAATCTTCTTGAAGAGACCTTGCATTACAATAAGCAACAGCTTGGGACCAAGTTATTCCGTAAACAGGATACTGTCCACCATCTCCGTAGTCTCCAGGAGGTTCAACCCCTAACAAAGCTTGAAATTCAGCCTGAGTAACTTCATGTCTGCACATATAGAAAGAATCTAGAGTAATATTAGAAGTACCATTATTAAATGTACCTCCTTCAATTAACACAAAGTCACTTGGAGCTTCGTGGCCAATGATATACCTTGCTTGACTAACTTGGCTTGGATAATAACCTTCAGCCATAGCAAAACTATTAATAGTAACAGTACCATAGACACCTAATGGGTCAGTATAAACAGTGGAATTTTCGTTTGGTTCAGTCTCATCTATAGTATAATAGATAGTTGCCCCAGGAGTAGGACATGACATTACTAGGGTCTGGGTACCTACATAATTGCCTGAGGCTAGGCTAAACTGAACAGGTGTAACTTCTTGATGATAAACAAGAAATTCAGCAGAAACAACTTCACTAGGAGAAAATAGTTCCTTGTAAGCAATTGCTTTTACCGTGGTAGGTTCAGTTAAGATAATTGGGTTAGAATAAACTAGTGATGATTGATCAGGTTGACTACCATCCAAACTATAATAGATAACTGCATCACTGGTAGAAGTAGAAATCGTTAATTCTTGATCGTCAAGATAATAGCCTTCTCTAAGGTTAAATTCTGGATTAGCAACAGTCTGGTATTCTATTATATATTGTCCAGAAACTACTGAAGAATTAAAGTAGCCTTCCTTACAAGCAATAGCCCTAAACAATGTGTTAGAATTAATAAATATACTTTGAGAATAAGTTAAAGAATTTTCATTAGGTAAAGAACCATCTAAAGTATAATATATTTGAGCATCTTCAGTTTGACAATGAATTGAAATTGTTTGATCTAAGTCATAGTTTCCAGGATTTGGACTAAAATAAGGTGGTGAGACACTTGGCTGAGTTATCTCATACTCAGCAGTAACAATATTGCTAGCAGGGTAATATTGTTTGAAAGCTTTTGCCTTCAAAGTGCAAGAATCAGTTATCGTAAAAGCTTCTTGGTAAAGTGTTGATTCCTGGTTTGGTTCACTTCCATCCAAAGTATAGTAGATGTCTGCCCCACTAGTAGGACATTCTATTTCAATATTTTCTTCATAATAATAAGTCCCTTCCTCGGTCAAAATAATTGGGTCTTCAACTTTAGCTAAATTGATCCAATAAGTTGCTGAATTACTATCACTAGTTAAGTAGTCATCATGAACAGCAATAGTTTTAATTGTCGTTGTTGAAGTAACAAGGATTGCTTCTTGATAGACTTGAGAAGCCTCATTAGGACTTGTACCATCTTTAGTGAAATATATCCTAGCATCAGCATGAGGACTAGTAACTTCGACATGCAATACTTCACGATATAATCCTGCTTGAATAGAAAACTCTGGTGGTTCAAGCTGACTAGTAGGCTTGGAAGTTGATTCTTCACAAGAAATTAATACTAAAACAAATACTGCCATTATTACAAAAACATTTCTCAGACATTTAATCATAGGAGCTCCTTTTCATAGTCGAGCCGAAAATACTTCACCAAATTTTTATTGTCAAGAAAATACTTGTATATAAATAATATTACTAATAGAAAAGTAAACTAGCAAAGAAAAAAAATATTTATGGTTTCAAATTTACTCTACCCTTCTAATATCATCCACATAATATCCACCCCAACATCTATAGCATTATGACTTGGTAAAAACTTATCTGAATGTAAGTTATTCTCCATATCGCCAGAACCTAACCAAAAGAGTAAGCCCTTGTAATAGCTTGTAAAATAGCCAAAATCTTCACCTGTCATTGTATAATTACATTCTTGAAACTCATAAGGTGATTCATCTATTATATGTTTAAAGTTATTATATAAATCTTGGTCATTTACTACAGGATCAAATGTTCCCAATAAAGAAACCTCAACATCTAAATCATGAACCTTTGCTGTACTCTCTGCAACATGCTTTAGAATTTCATTAATTTTATCCCGATTCTGACTAGTTAAAGTCCTATGAGTTCCTTGAAAAAGACATGAATCAGCTATGGAATTCCTGACTACTCCTGCTTGGGCTTTTCCTATTTGAAAGACACTTGGTTCAACTGGATTTATTGACTGAGGAATAAGTTGCTTCATAGTAGTATAGAATTGAACTCCAGCTAGTAAGGCATCTTTACCTAATTGTGGGCTGGCAATATGACTTGAAATCCCCTTAAATTCAACATCAAACTCTTGGGGAATTCCGAAGATAATCCCAGATTTGCAAGCAATTGTCCCAACTGGCATTTGACCTGCTACATGGAGAGCATAGCACTGCTTAATCTTATAATTATCAAGCACTTTAGATTGGATGATTTTTAAAGCACCCCCATGCCCTTCTTCCCCAGGCTGAAAAATAAAGATTATATTCTTCTTAATCTGACTCTCTAGAACTCTATTGATGAGTCCTATAAGAACTGTCATGTGAATATCGTGTCCACAAGCATGCATAGAGTTTGCATGTTCTGACTTATATGAACATTTCGTCTTCTCAACAATTGGTAAAGCATCCATATCAGCCCTAAATAGAGAATATGCTTCATCCCCACCTTCTTTATAGAAGATAATTATGGCATTAAAATCTAATTCAATAATCTCTAATTTTTTCTCATTTTCAAAAAGTTTCATTATATAGTCTTTGGTTTTAAAAACATCAAAGGCAATCTCAGGAATTTTATGTAAATCTTCTCTTATTTTATGTAAATTCATCTTCACTTACCTATTTATTAAATACTTTAGAATTCTGACAGCATTTGTGGCTGCCCCAACTCGGATATTATTTGCGACATTCCAGAAGGTTAATGATTTATTATCAACACCATAGCGTAATCTACAAACAAAACTATCATCTGAATCACCTAATTCCTTAGGAGTTATAAAATCATCCTCTAGAAACTTTACACTTGGAGTATTGGATAGAATATCTTTTATATCTTCAAGTTGGAACTCATTAGCCAATTCAATATAGATACTTTCCGAATGACCATAAATCACGGGAACTCTGACAGTTGTAGCAGAAACTAATATATCAGGATCTGAAAATATCTTCTTTGTTTCAAATCTCATTTTCTCTTCTTCTTCACTATAACCTGAAGATAAAATACCCCCTATTAGAGGGATAACATTGCCTTCAATGTCGCGAGGATAAATTGAATCTTCATCCTTATTTAAAAGCGATTTTATTCCCTTATTACCAGAACCTGAAACTGATTGATAGGTTGAAACTATGATTTTCTTTATTTTATTATGAATATGGATAGCATGCAAAGGTAATAACATTTGAATTGTAGAACAATTTGGATTAGCTATAATTCCTTGATAATTATCTAAAATATGTCCATTAATCTCAGGAATAACCAAGGGTTTGCTAGAATCTTGTCTAAAGGCTGAGGAATTATCAATCACGGTATTCCCAACTTTTTCAGCAATTGAAGCATACTTTCTTGAAACTTCCCCTCCAGCAGAAAATAAAAGATAATCAAAAAAAGCAGTCATACTTTCTTCTGTTAATTCGTTTACAGTCAATATACTATCACCAAATTCTAATTTACTTCCAGCAGATTTCTTAGAAGCAAAAAGTACTAGCTCATCAATTTTTATATTTTGCTCTAAGAGACATGTTAACATCATTCTACCAACTTCACCAGTTGCTCCAACAAGACCTATCTTCATTTTTCCTCTCTTCAGACCTTAAACAATATTGATTTTCCCAATACCATTGATTCTTTTATTCACCTTGGAAGGATTACCCCAGATATTTGCTTTACCAGTTCCACTAATATTAGCATCTAAGCTTTCTTCTACATATAAATCAGCCTTACCAGAACCAGATACTTTCAATCTACTATGCTTAGTTTTAACTTCTTTGAAATTAACATTACCCATTCCACTTATAGTAATACTTAGTTCTTCTATCTTTCCATCTCCTTTCACATTGCCATTTCCTGAGATTGTAAGATTGAGCTTTTCTTCCTTAACCTTTGAGATATTGGCTTTTGCATTACCCGAAATGTTAAAACTTGTTAATTTATTTGTCTTTATTGATATTTTCGTCTTTTTGCTTGGGGAAAGATTGTTTTTGCTGTTGATATAGAGAATATCATCTTGAACATAACTTAAAATATAGCCTAAGATATTATCATCTGTTTCAATTGCTACTTCTTGGCTATCACAATAGTCAATATCGATGTCAGCCACTATTGCTATAGAAATACCCTTAAAAGCCTTTACATCCCTATATTCTGTCAATATCTCTCCACTTCCTCTAATAGATTTCATCCATTTGCCTGCTCCAAAAACAGCTGCGATTGGCACTATTAAGGCTACAATAATTAGAACAAATATTACAAATACTGCTACAGGTACTAAGATAAAACCTACTAATCCTAGAACTGCTATTACTATGAATAATGCTAAAATAAGTAAGAGAACTTTAGCTATTGGATTAGTTACTTGACTGTTTCCTACTTGAAATTTCATATCTCCACCTAATTTTTTTTTTAGTTTATTGGATGTTAGAAAATACGTCAACTAATATTTTATAAATGAAACAAATCATCCATATAAGATATTTCTTTTAACCAATGTTATTAATTTGAAATGATTCTTCCTGCTATAATATCCAAAAAAATCTTGACAGATATTTCATCAAATACTTTTATTACAAATAAATAAAACTTTTGGAGGAATATATGAATTTAATAAACAACAAAAAGGAAACAAGTTTAACTTAGTTCAATCTCTTTAAGTAGATTATTTTTAAAGCTTTTTTAATAATAAGTAAAAAATGAAATTATAAATTTCTTGGGATTGGACAAGTGTCTAATCCCAAGGCTAGATAATTGAGCCTTTGGGACCAGTGTTTCAAAGGCTCTTTTTTCGTTTAAAAAACTAAACAAAGAAAAGGAGAAAAATTATGAGAATAAGAATGAAACAGATTAATGTTGTACTTGAGAACATCTATGTAAAAGAATTATTTAACACTATTTTAGATTTATCTAAAAAAGAACATGACCCAAAAAGAAAAATACTCTGGAGGAAGAGTGAATACCAGCTATATAGAATTAGCAAAGAAATATATAAAGAAACATTACAATGAAGATATTAAAGAAATTGAAAGATTAGAAACTGGCTTGTGTCATTATGTATTTGACATTAGTTTTTATGAGAGAAACAACCTAGTTATAAGGATTGCTAGCCAAAAGAGTAAAAACTTACTAGCTGGTGGTGTATATTGGCTTAATTATCTATCTAATTTAGAGTTACCTATTCCAGTTCTTTATCATTATAACTTAGAGATTGACCAACCCTATATGATAATTAGCAAATTACCAGGTAGGGATTTAGCTTATGTTTATGATTCATTAACAGGTTCGGAAAAAGAAAAGTTAGCTAGAGAGATAGTGGATATCCAAAGAACTATTTCCCTACTCCAACCAAATGACTTTTTTGGCTATGCTAACAAGTATTATGATGAAAGTCTAACCAAAAATACTTCCTGGAAACAAGTAATTTATGACTCAATAATGCAATCAAAGAAGCTAATAAGTCAAAATAAGCTCTTTGATTCAAAATATTCTGACCTTCTGCTTTCTAAACTTGGGAAATATGACCTTCACTTCTCTAAAATCAAGCCTAAAGCTTTCCTTGATGATCTTACAACAAAAAATGTCCTACTTCATCAAGGAAAATTATCTGCTATTGTTGATATTGATCAAGTATGCTTTGGAGACAAACTCTTCCATTTAGCCCTTACTAAAATGGCACTGCTAGCCCAAGAAAGTGATACGGACTATATTAACTTCATGATTGATGAATATAACCTTGATAGTGAAGAACTTGAAATCCTTAACTTCTATGTAACTGTTTGTTGTTTAGGATTCATGAGTGAATTAGGACAGAAGTTTAACAAGGATGAAATCATATCCTGTCATCCTGATAAGATTAATCTCTTGGAGAACATTTTCTTAAAACATCATAATTCAACTAATATCATGAAAACAGATATGATGAGGTACGGAGATTCCTGTAATGACTTTTATCAGGATAATCTTATTACTGAAATCTTAAGAATAGTTAAACAAGGAAAAGAGGCAAGTGTAATTTGTGCTAAAGCTCACAAAGATATGCCTTTTGCTTACTTAGCAATCAAGTTATATCGAGAGAAGAAATTTCGTAACTTTAAGCGAGATAGGGTTTATCATATTGGTCGTATTTGGGATAAGAGACTGCTGAGAGCTATCAAAAATAAGTCTACTATGGGCCAGCTTGCTGAAAGGTCTTCTTGGGTTACTAACGAGTTTAACACCTTAGAAACTCTTTATAATCTAGGAGTTAATGTTCCTAAACCTCTTGCTTATACTGAAGATGCGGTGATTATGGAATTTCTAGGAGCTGAAGATGAATCTTCACTGTTACTTAAAGATACTCATTTATCGCTTGAGCAGGCTAAAAAATCTATGACAGGATAATGGAATTCATAAAAATAATGCTAAAAAATAATATTGTTCACGGAGATTTATCTCACTACAATATTCTCTATCACAAGAATGAACCTTATATAATTGATTTCCCACAGGCTGTGAATCCAGCAATAAACCCTTATGCTTATTATTTACTCCTGAGAGATGTTGAGAATATCTGTAGATATTTTTCTAAGTATAATATTCAATCTAATCCCCAGTTATTAACTCAAAAAATGTGGTCTATGGCCAGATAGGAGAAATTATGATCAAGTTAAAAAAGACAGAATATACTAGAGCAATTAATTTATTTGAAGATGTTCCCTGGCAGCTTAGTGGAAAGGCTGTTCTTTCAGGAAACAATCCTGGTCAAATATATCTTGATAGTCTTAAGAATCCCTTATATGGCATTATGCTTACACCCGAAGGAATCATAATTTCAGGTAACTTAACAGGTAATCTGGATAATTTCAAAAGCTGGATAAATAATTCACTTCTCTCCAAAGAAATCTCTGATGATAGCCAAGAATTTACCATTTATACTAGTGATTATAATGAGAAGTATATAAGTGATTTGTTCTCTTCCCATCCACTATGTAAAGAGATGAGATACCACTATCTACTCAGCTTAAAGAATGCTGAACTTAAAGCAATCTACCTGCCTAATGATATGACACTTGAAAGAGTATCTCCCCTATTGATTGAATCAAAACTTAATCTTACTAATATGAAACAAGTCAAAGATTGGGTTTTTAATAATTGGGGGGATTATGCTAATTTTGAAAAAAATGCTTTTGGTATAATCATATCAAACAATGACAGAATCATTAGTTGGAGCCTTTCAGATTGCAAAGCTGGAAGTCATTGCGAAATCGGAATCCATACAGATAATGATTTTAGACGTCAAGGTATTGCCAGTAAGACAATTACAGCTATGATAAATTATGCATTAGAGTTGAATTACACTAGTATTGGTTGGCATTGTCCTCATGATAACATTGCTTCATTCAAAACAGCTGAAAAATGTGGTTTTAGAAGAAGAAGAGAGTATGTAGGTTTCTATGGAGCTTATAATCAAACTTTTAATTTAGTTCTAAAAGCTTATAATCTTCTCTATAAAGAGAAATCACTTCAACGAGCTATCAACTTCTTTGATTCTTATCAGACAAGTAATTTTGAGAATTATTATCTTTATGATTTTGCTTGTGGCTTTTCTTTATTAGAAAATAAAGAATATGCTTTCAGACTCCTCAAACAAGCAATTGAGTTAGGATTCACTAATGCTAAGCACATTCTCCATGATAAGGATTTAGTATTTCTTCATCAATTTGGAGAATGGGATGAGATTAAGAAAATCTTTCAAAAATAACAATATAGCAACCAGTGGGTACAGAAATACCCACTGGTTTTAAATAAGTTCCATTCCTTGATAGTAAGTTAATCTCTTGACACATTTTAAAAAATTTATTATCCTGATTTATAATAATGTTAAAGGAAACCTTTATGCTAAAAAGGATACTAATCTCTATTATTCTATTACTAACTCTCTCTCTCCTTTCTGCCTACATGATGGTTGAGAATGAAGTTTTTCTTAAGATATTGGTCAAGCTTGATAAGAAGATTAGCCTAACAACAGATGGTCTAATTTTCATTAATGGTCAAGAGTACCAAAGTAAGACACTAGATATCACTAAGCAAAGAAATGGTACAGTAAAAGTCTCTTTAGCAGGCAAGACACTTACAGATGAAGCTTATAAGTTCAACATTTCCTTAACCAGTAATTTCGCTTTAGCTGGCAATAGCAAGCAACAATTTTCTGGAGATATTCAGATAAGGGAGCATAAAGGGAAAATAGCTGTAATGAATTTAATGAATTTAGAATCATATACTCGTTATGTTGTTATGAGTGAAATTGGTTCTGGAGCACCCTTGGAAGCCTTAAAATCTCAAGCAATCATCGCCCGTTCTTATGCAATATATGAATCTATGAAGAATAATTCTTACCCCTGGGATTTACGAGCAGACACTTATTCCCAAGTTTTTAATACTAGAAAACAAGTTCCTCAAAATGTTATAGAAGCAAGCCAAGCAACTGCCTATATGTTAGTAACTTATAATGATGAAGTTGCTTTTACACCTTTTAATTCTTATGGAGGTGGATATTTAGCGAATGTGGAAGAAGTATGGGGCGGAAAGGGATATCCATATTTAACAGATAAAGCTGATGTTGATTATCTTAAGGGAAAAGATATGAGCAACTATAAAAATGTAAAAGTCTGGATAAGGACCAAGCCTGAAAAAGTATATATTCATTATGACAGACTTCCTAATTGGATTAAAGAGAGTTATCATTGGCAAAGAAGTATTTCTTTACAAGCTGTTTCCAATAAATTAGGCTATGGTAAGGTTTATTCTGCTAAAGTTGAGGCTAGGGATTCATCTGGTAGGATAAGTAAGCTGACTTTCTCCACCTCTAAAGGTAAAAAAACTATAACTTCTCAAGATAAGATTCGCTCTTTATTAGGCGGTATTCCTTCAACACTAGCAATTATAGACCTTTCTGGGAATAAACTTATTATCGAAGGAAAAGGTAATGGGCATGGCCTAGGATTCTGTCAATCAGGTGGCTATCTAAAATCCTATGCAGGCTGGAAATATGATAGAATTATTAAACACTATTATCCAGGATGTGAGATAACAGAAGACTACTTCTTTGATGTATCAGATGAAGATGAACTTGAATCTCTTTTTAAGTAAAATAATAAATCAGTAAAACATCCCCATCTATGATTTCTGTTGAGTCTAATCTTAATTTCTTTTTCTGAGAAATATCATAAGAACCAATATCTTGAAAAGCAGAATTACTACCACCTATGAGACTAGGAGCAACAAAATAGTAAAGCTTATCAACTAAATCTTCTTTAACAAATGATGAAACAAGTCTAGGACCAGCTTCAACCATTAGCACAGAGATAAATTCTTCTCTTAATTCTTTAAGAATATCTTTAAGAATGAACTTATCGCCAAGAGCTTTTGCAGTCCTTAAGTCTAACTTCTTCTCTCTAAGAATTTCAGCTTTATCCGATTTAAGATTCATCTCACTTGTGTAGATAATACTTGGAATTTCAGGGCTAGAATTAACTAACTTACTTGCTAAGTCAATTTCTAAATCATAATCTAAAACAATTCTAATAGGGTTTTTCCCTTTATAATCATCTAACCTAACATTGAGCATAGCATCATCTTTATTTACACTTGCAACACCAGTAATAATTGCATCAGCTTCTGCTCTTAATTCATGAACTCTTTCCCTTGATTTTGCATTAGTAATCCATTTAGAATTACCTGCATCATCTGCTATCTTTCCATCTATTGAAACTGCAGATTTTATGAAGACAAAAGGTCTTTCTTTTTGAATATAGGTTAGGAAGTATTCCAGTTGCTGCTTTATTTCCTCACTTAAGAGGTTATAATGTACTTCAATTCCTGCCTCTTCAAGCATAGAAATTCCTCTACCTGCAACTTGAGGATTAGGGTCTTTTATACCGATAAAGACTCTTTTTAGTCCTGCTTCAATGATAGCCTTGGCACAGGGGGGTGTTTTGCCATAATGAGAGCAAGGTTCTAAAGTTACGTAAAGATCTGCACCTCTAGCTTTATCCTTAGCATCTTTTAAAGCTTGAACTTCAGCATGGTCTTGTCCCCAAGGTTGAGTGTAACCTTTTCCTACAACTTGGTCATCTTTAACAATAAGACAACCAACAAATGGGTTAGGCGAAGATTTACCTCTAGCATTTTCTGCAAGTTCCATAGCTTGCTTAAGATATTTCAAATCCATTAGACTTCTTTACCTTCTTCACGTAATTGTCTTTTTACTATATCATAATTCTTTTGAGCAATATCATAATCAGGATTAATCTTCATACATTTCTCTAAATATTCCAGTGCTTGACTCCACTCTTGCTTTTCAATATGCAAAATAGCTAAGTTATTAATAGTTTTAACCTCATTTGGATCTAATTCAAGAACCTGGTAATAAATTTCTCTAGCAGCATCATTTTTCTTCTCGACTTGATTAATGAATCCAATATTATAGAGAGGCTCTGCAAAGTTTGGGTCTAACATAAATGAAATTTCAAAATGTTTTCTAGCTTCTTTAATGTTTTCAGATATGGAATAAAATAATCCCCAATAATACTCGATATCAGCTGAATCTGGATAAATCATACTATACTGATATAAGTATTTAAAGACATCTTCCATTTCGTTTTTACTTAATAATGCAGCAATATTCTTGATAGCAGTTTCTTCACCATAATATAATTGAGGGTCACCTATAATCCTACTTTTTAACTTCCATTCATTATCAATTTGAATCATATTAATAGTGATGTCAGCTTTTTTATTAACATCAAAATGGATTAATGCTTCCTTAACCTCTCGATTTAAGGAAGAACTGACTAAAGAATATTCTTTAATTTTCTTGAAAGCTTTAAATTTCTTGTTTCTTTTAATAAAGATTTCTTTTTGCTTATCAGTCTGAAGCTGATCTTGTAAATAATATTCTTTTAGCAGTTTATCCCACTCTTGATCTAGCACTAATTCCATGATATTCATAGCTGATGCTTCAAAATTATTGATTGAAGGAAGTTTTATAGCTGGTAGATGTAATTTACTACGCATTTTATTAATTGGAAGTGTATCTAAGAATTTTATTTTTGAAAAGTAAGCTTCTAATTTTGCTCTTCCCTCTTCTGTTTGAGATAGTTCTAAAGGAGCTTTATCATCTATTTCAGGATGGACTGCTAGTGACCAGATATCGAATAATCTTAGAACTAAATCATTTGATTCTTGGAGTGAATCTGCTTTGAAGTTAAATTCTAAGGTCTCACTTTTAGGTAAATGATATTCACATGATGGAGGGCATTTCATATCGAATCTCATACTATTACAACAAGACCAACCTATACTTACACCCTTTCTCTGACATTCTCTAACAGCTTTTTCTTCTTTACATAACTTACATCTGTTTTTGGTAAATAAACTCAATCTATCTCCTCTAGTATAGGTGGCATTACTCTCTTAAACTTAGATTTATTATACAAGTTCTCTACAAGAGAAAGTTCTTCTTCAGAAATTCCTTGCTCGATAATTACCTTTTTATTCAATCCTAACTCATATCTAAGATATAATACTTGGTCTAATTTGTGGTAAGATATACCCATTTCTTGTTCGTCAGTTTGGTCGGACCACAAATCAGCAGTGGGTTTTTTCTTAATCACTACTTCAGGGACTTTAAGCATTCTAGCCATCTCCCAGACTTCACTCTTGTACAAATGCCCTATTGGTTCGAAAGCACAAGCTGAATCTCCATACTGGGTACAATAACCTGTTAATAATTCTGATTTATTACCTGTACCAACCACTAAAGCTCTATATTTTGCTGAGAAATCATAAAGAACTATCATCCTCATTCTAGCCATGCAATTACCTTGTCTTAATGCATCAGCTGACTGGTCATAGGTAGAGAAATATGCATCGACCATTGGAGTAATATCTACTTTATGATATTCTATTCCTAAGGTATCAGCTACTTCCTTAGCATCATTAAAACTTGCTTGTGATGAAGCTTTGTAGGGAAGCATTACTCCAATTACATTTTCTTTACCAACAGCTTGAACTGCTAGGGCAGCTGAAAGGGCAGAATCAATCCCACCTGAAAGTCCTATTACTAATTTTGAAAGTCCACTCTGCTTAAGTATATCTCTCATAAAATCTACTATTCTGATTATCTCTAATTCTAGATTTCTTTTTCTCATGATTTCTCCTATAAAAAAAGATGTTTTACTCTTGATTAACAAAAATAAAACATCTAAATTATGTCAAATTTATCTTACTTGAACTACTTCTTCTACTTCAGGTATTTCATCTTTTAGAACTCTTTCAATACCAGCTTTAAGAGTTAAAGTTGCCATAGGACAGCTACCACAAGCACCTTGTAATCTTACTTCTACTACGTTATCTTCACGAATATTAACTAATTCGCAATCGCCACCATCAGCTTGTAAAGAAGGTCTTACTTTATCAAGAACTTCTTGAACTCTTTTCTTATCTAACATCTTTCCTCCATTTTATATTTTCATAATTTTATAAATTATAGTCAATACCAATAATTTGACCACAAATATTTCGTCAATCTTATTCCTTTGTTCAATTTTATCACAAGAATTACAGCAGAGAGTTGATAGTTCCAAATAATTATGCAGTCTTGATTGTTACTTTCTCAATTAATTCCCAATATTTCATAGAGACAGTAACAATCAAGGCTACTAGAAGACATTTTATAAGCGATAGTATCAAGTATTTTAGCTAAAATAACTCAATAATTATCTTAAGGATTTCTTTTGCTTACTTATTCTAATGATAGCAAGAACCATCAATCCTGCACTAATCATTTGGATAGTAGATAGCTTATTACCATTAATAAGGTAATCAAAAACAACAGAGGAAATTGGAAATAGTAGTTCTGCAATAGTAGAGACTATAGCCTTTACCCTTTTTAATCCATAATTATATAAGAATATTGAGCCAGCCCCCGCTGTAAGTGATATTACAAAGAAATAAATCCAATTCAGCTTAGTGACAGCTTGAAAATGGATTCCTCTACCAGTAAGCACCACAAATATACCAACCATTAAAGCTGTAAAGAAGTACCTAAAGTAAGTAACTTCTTTAAAATTCAGAGAACTTAAAGATTTCTTGCTGAAGACTGTTCCTGCCCCAAATGAGAAAGCAGCTAAAAGAGAGTATAAGGATGCTTGAATTAGATTTCCTTGTTTAGAAAAATTAGGTAAATGGAATTCAAATGTTAGAAAATATCCGGCTAAAATTGCAAGTAATGCCCATGACCAGAATTTCTTGTTAGGCTTTTCTTTTAAGAAAATCATTGCTAAGATAATGGCAAATAAGGGTTGAAGTTTTTGCAAAATTACGATTACTGAAAGGTGATCAAACCTTACTAAGAAGAGTGCTTTTACGATTGATATTGTTCCTAGAGCTCCTCCAAAAAGAGATAAAGCCAAAAGACTCATAATATCACGAAGTTTATAATCAAAGAAGCCTCTCCAGTAGTTACCAAAGAAGGGACTAAGTAGAAGAGCAGGAATGAGGTGTAACATAAATACGACAAATGGTACATCTAGGTTATAAAGCTTTGGGGTAAGGGCAATACCGTCTAAGCCCCAAGCAATGGCAGCTATGGATATTGCTATTACCCCTAAAATTTCTGGTTTAATGATTTTCATAGTCTTCCTTTCGAAATTATAATTCTAAGAATAATTCTCTTAGAACTCATATTTTTCTATCTTTTATCAGCTCTTTCATTAATTTGTGCATTGTTGTCCAAGGTCCTATACCCTCCAACTTATAATTTTCATAGAGTTGCTCTGATAATTCAATAGCTTTTCTAAATTTCATTTTGGTTAAATTAATTAAGGGTCTATTTTTATTATATTTCCCATCATACTTTTTTAATAAATCTATAACTGTTTTACATACTTCATTTTCCCATCCAATAATATCATTTAAAGTTTTAATGTGATGAAGCAAAATCCAGAGTTCAAAACATGGAGAGCTAACAATTAACTCAATATTATAATCTTTAAACTTCTTTACCCAAGATGATAAATCACCCCATTCATTATCAATGACTGCCCAAAAGGAATCTATTGGTCTATAAGTAAGGTTGTTTCTTTTATTAATTATTGTTGCTAGAACATGCTTTGGTGAAGAGTTTCCTTTATCTTCTCCTTTTCTTGTTACTATTTCTAGAGGATGAATATTTAAGATATTAGTTTTTAATTCGTTAAAGTACTTTTTCTCAGTCTTATGTCCTTCACAAGCAATATAAAAAAATTTCTGAAAATCTCTATCTTTCTCATAACTAAACATTTTATTAATATCAACAAGAGGACGTTTTTTCATCTTCACATCTCAACAGAATCATTAAACGTTGGAATAGCTTCAAATCTTCCATCAAGATAATCTTTTACTATCTTCTTGTCATATCTTTGCTTAAATTGGTAAAGACAATAAAACTCTGATTCTTTCCTTGCGTTTTTTCTTACATACCATATTTCATCATCTCTGAACTTTTCTAAATCCATCAGATTTGTATCGTGACTAGTTGCTATCAACTGACAAGCTCTATTTTTAGTTAGCTCAAAAAATAATTCATATACTTTTTTTGTTAATAGTGTGTGAAAACTTCTATCAATTTCATCAACAATATAGATAGCATTATTCTCTTTCATATCAATCAGCATAGGTACTAAATCTAACAATCTTCTTGTCCCATCAGATTCCTCAGATAAATCGAATTTTATTTCAGTTCCAGTAGTACTTTTTCTGCATAAAACTAATTTATTTATATTAATTTTACTATCTTCTAAAGAAACTGTAAAATAATCGTTATTTGAAGTTTTTATCATAGTAGTAGTATTATTCTTTAAATTCTTCTTGATCTTAGAAAAAATAACTGTAGGAATATATTTATCAAAGTCTTCATAATCTATTTGACTAGTTTTCATGCTATTGATATCTATTCCTAAATGATTAAGAATATTAACAAAATCACGCAAAAATTTCTCATTATTGATTATAGGAAAAGGATTAAACATTTTGGTCGATGGATAAATAATCCTTATTCCCCTAAACCACTCAATTATGTTCTTTATATCCTGTGTAAGATTTTTTGGTGGTATTTTAGTGAATGTAGATATCAAAAGTTGGTTTTCTGAAGTTGCTTTAACTGAATAAACTATGAAATTTTTCTCTTCTTCAGAATTGCTTATAAGACTACCAAAATTATACTCTCGACTTTCTGAGTTTGTCTCAGACATTTCGTAGATTAGCTGTGTTTTGTTTTGGTTGATCTGATAACACCATTCATCAACAACTTTAGTACTGTTGACTTCAAAACCGTATATATAAAATCTTTCATTAACATAGAACGTATATTCAAAAAATGAAGATTTATGTTGACCATTAAGTTTAAATGTTGGGATGTCAATTATCTCTTCATTATGAGGTCCTTTTAATATATAAGAAGATGATAAATCTATAGCTTTAACTAAACTGGTTTTTCCTGCAGCATTTGCCCCATATATTATTGCTGATTTTACCATCTTTGGAGATTTATTTTTAATGGAAAAGACATGACTATCTAAACGTCTTGTTGGACTTTTAAACAAAGAAAACTTAATCTGCTCATTAATGCTTAAAAAATTGCTGCATATGAAATTGATCAACATGTTAACTCCTCAACTCAAACTGTGGAAAACAATATAATAATTTATAATCATTATCATTATCTTTATCTCTACTTAATTTTCTAATTTTCATTAATATTTTAGTGTGCTCCAAAATATGTCAAGTAAAAAAAATCTTTAAAAGAGATTTTTTCTCATTTAGAGATTTTAACAAAATTCTAATGAATTAATTTGTTAACCAATTTTTAATTTACTAGCAATAAATCCTTTTATCTGTTCTTTCTCCCAACCTTCAAAACCAATAATATAAAATAATGTAATATAGACTATTACACCTATTCCAGAATTTAATAAAATTATCCAAATATTTGTTGGGCTAATAAGTTTATAGAGGGCTATAACTACCGCAAAATAAGCTAAAGCAGCTACTTTAGTTTTAAGTATTGATGTTTTAAGGAAGGTCCATAAAGATGTTTCACAGAATTTTACAGCAATAGGAAGATTAAAAGATATAGCCAAAATAATATTTGGAATAAATGTACCTAGAGCAACTCCAATGATTTCTCCATTTTCTGGAAGTGTATAACCAAGGAAGGCTGTAATTGGTCTGAGGTAATGAATTAAAAAGATTGAAAGAACTAGATTGGCAAAACATTCAATAAGGGCAATTTTAGTTAATTTCTTTTGTTCATTAGCCATTAAGAGCATATAAACCGAGGTTGAACGATAAAAAAGTAAAACATACATGGAAAGTAAAAGAATTATTGCGACAATTACTCCGGTAATATCTTCAAGTTCTAACCAGATTTTTAAGAGTGGTTTTACAAAAACTAGAAGAGGGACCAAGAAGAGAGTGGAGATAAATCCCATCAAGCGAGTTGATTGAATCATAATTTCAGCCATTTTACTTTTATTGCCTGCTGCAAAAAGAGTTGCTGAAACAGGTCCTAGGTTATCTAAGAATTGCTTAGAGAAAGTTCTAAAAGTTTCTGCCAATCTTGAAGATATTTGATAAATAGCAACTAAAGCAACTGAACCAAATATTGAAATAACTAACTGGTCTGTTTTAAAGATTATTAAATTAGTAAAAGTTATCAGATAAGCATACATAGAAAAACCCATAACAGATTTCAGCCTTTTTCTATCATAATAAGCCCAACTTATCTTTAATTCTGGTATTAGTCTATGGGAAATAATACCCATTAAGAGAGATGAAATGAAATTAGTTCCAATAGCAACTAAGGCCATCCAAATCAAAGGTTTATCCAATTTGAAGAAATATACTATTAACAACATACCCGTAAAATTAAGAATCGAGACAATTATTTCTACGATATTCCTTAAGTGAAGAGCTTGCATACCTCTAAGTATTTCTGTAAAGAAACCTATAGGGAAAACTATTGATGAGCCTATACCAAACACTAGAAGTGCTTTCTTATAGTAGTCAATATTAGCATCTTCGAAAGCAAATATATGGTGGATATTAAAAGCTAGAATCACCGATACAGCCATAATTATTAAGGAAACAAAAGAATAGTTAAAGAAGACTGTTGAAACAATCTTGTTAAATTTATTCCAGTCCTTAGTAACGATACTTTCAGAAGTATATTTTTGGATAGAAGCACCGAAACCAAAATCTAGAAGAAGTGAATATCCAAAAATAGACCATAATAAGGCCCAAAAGCCGTAATCAGTTCTACTCAGACCTAAGAAAAGAACTCTGGTTAAAAATATAGTAATTGCCATACCAATCAAGAGTTTTCCATAGTTGGAAAGGGTATTGACAATCATACGTTTACGTAGATTTAGATTTGTATCAGACATTATTGGTAATTTTCCTCATACTCTTGTTTCATTTTCTCGAAATCAGCCTTGTTAACATAAAGATTAAATATAACTGTTCTACTTTCTTGATGAGACATCGGTTTTCCTAATTCATCATAAATGGTAGTTCTTCCTACACCTCTTGAATACATTCTATCTGAAGAAATACCATACTTATTAATATATTCTGCAACAGCTTTACTTCTATTAAGAGAAAGTTCAATATTATATTTATCTCCGCCCCTGATATCAGCAGCTCCAAGAATATCTAAGTAAATTTCAGGATTCTTCTTTAAGAATTGAGCTAAGTTTCTAAGCTTAGAAGTTGCCTCCCTACTAAGGTCTGTTTTATCAAATTCAAAATATATAGTAGGAGTAGTATAATAAGAAATTCTATCTACATAAAGAGTATCATACTTAACAATCTCTACTGGCGGACGTTTTGCAGGAGGTTTAACATTTTCTTCTTCTTTTTCAAAAACAAACTTTGGCTTTTCATTCATATAAATAGTCATTGTTCTTGGAATAGGAGGTACTCTTACAAAAATGTTTTGAGTAAATTGATTAGGATAAATCGGTACAGCTTTGATATTAATGAGTTTATCTTCAGAATAGAAGAGTGAAGTTTTAAAAGGAGTCTCACCTATTTCCTTTCCATTAACGTAAATCATAGCCTCTGTTGGTTCTGAGCGGATGAGAATTTTCTCTTCAAAAACTCCTGGTGGTACGTAAATAGATTTACGATAGGGAGTACATCCTGCGATTAAGGCTAATAAAATTAAAAAATATATTGTTTTACTTATTTTAGTCATAGCTACCTCATTTTGTAAAATAAATTTCTTTTATTATGTTATGTCTTTGTTTGTTAATATTTATGATATCATATTTTTCTTTAACAGTTGCCAAGGCATTATTAGACATTTTAATCAATAGTTGTTTATCTGACAAGATTTGTTTCAAACTATTTTCCCAGCAGTCTAAATCATTAGGAGAACACTTAAAACCATTGTAAGCGTTTTTAACTATATCATGAGGACCATATCTATCGACAGTAATTACAGGTAGTCCGTAATTCATTGCTTCAATAGCAACTCTACCAAATCCCTCTTTAGCTAAGGTTGGAAATAAAAATACATCATGACCTTGATAAGCTTCATCTAAAGGATAAACTTTACCCTTGAAAGAAATTCTCTCAGTAAGAGAATTATCTTCTATCAGCTTTCTTACTTGTGAAATATAGTCTTCTTCCCCATCACCATAGACATCTAATTTCCATTTAAGATTTTTCAGTTTAGCTAGTACCTTAATTATTAAATCAAGTCCTTTCAAAGGTTCTATTCTTCCCGCAAACATCAATCTAATCTCTTCAAAATCAGGATTAATTTCAATATCACTATTGACTTTTACACCTCTTGGAATGGTATAAATTGTCTTTGAAGCAAACTTTTCTTGAAAAAGAGGTCTCATCCATTCAGACAGAATAATTACTGGGTCAATAACCATTTTTGCATCAATAAAAAAAGGAGTTATTCTTTTAACTAAGAACTTCATTTTACCTTTAAAATCAGCTCTGTAATACTTCTCGGGCCAGATATCGCCAATATCAAAGATATGAGGAATAGCTTTCTTTTTTACAGCCCAGTAGGGAGCAAGAGAAATATATTGTTGGTTCCAGAAATAAACCACATCTGGTTCAAATCTCTCAAGCACTCTGAGGGTTAATTGATAATTTCTTTTCTCTACTTTACTTTTATTCCAATAATCTGAGCTATTATAGTCAATGTAATCTAATTTTCTAATTATTCTATAATCCTGCCTACTTTCACCTTCATTCTTCTTATAATCACCGCATAGGACAAGCATATCTTCCCCTTTCTGATGGAGGTAATCGGTTACATCCTTACACGAAAGTTCATATCCTCCCTTAAAATGAGGTGGAAAATAATTAGAAATAATTAGAATTTTCATTATTACCTTCTTATTTTTCTATGATAATTATGTAAGGTCGTTGACACACTATATTTGAATGTGGAATAATAATGAAGAGTATTAGCTTTTGCCACCTCTTTAAACTTGTTACTTCTTAAAAAGGAAGCAGGAATTGGAGGGGTTTTATATCCTTGACTCCTTGCCCATTCAACTATTTCTAAAACAATATCGTAAAAAAGAAGTGCTCTTTTAGTCCAATGTATCCAAGGTTTTGGATTTAAACCGAAATGTACTAATAGTTTATCCCTATTCTTATCAAATAGATATTCTTGGACTTTTAATCTTTGTGAAGAAAAAGCCATTATAGAGTTTAGAACTGATTCATCGGTCATAAAGTAACCAACACTATTCTTATCATATACTTGCAAGTTATTATCAATAATAACTTTCTCCATTTGATTCTGCCAAAGTTTAATAAAATCAATATTATCCCTTCTTAATACAAAGCAGTTCGTTTCTCCAACAGTGGAAATCTGAGGACTATTTAAGTCTCCTATATCTTCTTTCCAGGTTTTTAATACTTTATTTGGTATAAGCCCTTTTTCATCACTTTTCCCATAATAATTACGATAAACACCTGCATTTTCTTCAAAAGATCTAAACCTAATTTGGATATGATCTTTTTCAACATTTAAGAATTCAGTTACATCTCCTGTAACAATGCAATCAGAATCCATCCAAGAAATTATATCAGTTTCTGCTAAATAAAGGGCGTAAGGTTTCATCAGACATACAGATCTATCTGATTCTCGTGAGCTATTAACTACCTGGGTATCAGGAAACTGGCTTAAGAGTTCTTTATCTTGATCTGACAGCATTATCCCTAAAACCTTTTTATATGCTTTTACATCATAATAAGCTAATGATGCAACTAATAAAAAAGCTCCCCAAATATAGTTGCTGTCACAAGCTGTTACTATTGTTTTGTCAAACTTCATTTATACTCCTTGTATAATTATTTCCATGGTAGAAAATCAGATAAATGTTTATCAGGAAATAAATCTATACCAACAACACTTTTCAAAGCATATAGTAAGAATAAAAGCATTATCATTATGGAAATCATCATTATTATATATGTTGTGGCTTTAGCGACCAAGCTAAGTGACCTATCAACATCACCTTTATCAAGGGATTTAAAACCTTCTCTAGTATCTCTGCCAAATATAAAAACAACATACCATTGCTTAAAAAACCAGAAAGAGAATCTTATGTCAATTATACCTACAGATGGCACAGGTGGTAGCATCTTCTTTAATAATGATTTTAACTGATTTCTCTGTTCAATATTTAAGTTTTCAGTAAACTTATTGCTACCTATCTGTTTAAGATTCTTCTGTTGTTCTTCTTGTGGTGTTCTCATCTTAATTCACCCTTTTCTACTTTAATATGATAAAGCCTATCCATAGTTGCTATTACTGCAAAAATTAGCATCAGTTGATAAAAATTATTTGTCTGTTTTAAAACCCATTCCAAACCTGACTCAATGTAAATAGCTAGAAGACCTCCCACTAAGCCAATAGCCATGAACTGAAGATTATCGTCTTTATACCTAAAAACATTAACTAAATTCAAGAAATAATAATAGAATAAAAAGACAAAAAAGGCAACTAACGTATGCCAACCTGATTCTGCTGCTATCATCAAATATATAGTTTCCACCAGACCATTCTTTTCTTCAGCATCCTCAGTATCATGCATTTCAATATGAGAGCTGTAAGGATATGGTGGATTAATTGCTCGCCCGAAGTTGTTTAAACCTACCCCCATATAGGTAAGTTTTTTATCCTTGGCCATTTTAACTGCAGCTTGAGCTAAAGCAACTCTTACTAGAGCAGATTCCTCTGGTGCAGTTCTAAACCGTTCAGTAATTGAGTCCCAGGCCTTAGCAAGTACAGCTAGACTCATGATTATCAGCAGGAAAGTGATAACAATCTTCTTTGGACTGAATCCGTTGAGAAATGATAAACCAAGTACTATGACAATAGCAAAAGCATAAAGGGCTAAACCAGCTCTTGATAGTGTCGAAATAATAGATACTGAAGCCATTCCAAATACCATTAGCCATACAACAAGTTTATCTAAAGTTAAATCTTTCTTATTTATTAGGTATGAGAAAGCTATGGATCCGAAGATAATCATATACATAACTAAAGAATTTTGGTGAGGGAATGGTCCAGCTGTCTGAAATTTTCCATCAAGATACTTCTGTTTAATAACTTCATAAAAAACAAAAATTGTTATAGCTGCAACTCCTTTCAAGAAGTCAAAGTACTTTTTATCAGTATCGATATAATTATAAACTGTCCAGAAATAAAAGTACATTCTTATCATTTTCCAAACTTCAAACATGGAAAACAAAACGAAATCAGCATTAATTATTGAAACAACACTAAGTCCAAAATAAACAAAGAACCAGTGAGCACCTTTAGGAATTCTATCAGTAACGCCTTTTTTATGGATAACAATCAAGAAGATTATCATGGTACAGATATCAACCATACCAACTTCAAAGCCTTTTGACGTAAGTCTTTCAGTCTCTCTTGATACGAAATTAATGTCTTCCATTTTTGCAGTAAAAAAAACCATTAAGAAGAAAATAGCTCTTTCTACTTTGTCATTCTTTAGTGAAAATGAATACCCGAGTGGTACTCCTATAAGCATCACTAAAAAAAAGATTACATATTTAAAGGCACTAAGGGCTTCAGTCATGATACTTAGTTATTAGTATCGTTTATAATATTTTGTAGTAAATAACCTGTTTGAACAGCTTGTAAACTTGGTAGAATCTGTTCTAATACTAAATTCCAGCTGGCAATTGGAGTCCTAGGTACATAAATTATGTCATTGGGTTTTAACCTGAAGTCCATAATTTTACCTTCATAAATAGCATCTAAATTTATCTTGAATAGTCGAGGATGTTTAAGATTTCCTCTAACTAAATAAACACTAGAAGTTTTAGCTGATGGTTTTAGACCTTGGGAATATGCAATAACTTGTCCAAGCGTCATATTTTCTTTAAAAGCAAAGTGACCTTGCTCTAGAACCTCACCAACAACATACACTTCTCTGTTTATGGAAGAAGGTAAATAGATATAATCTCCCCCCATTAAAGGAATATTGTTTAACATATTTCCTTCTTTAATTAAAGCATAAAAATCTATTGGTAAAACTTTATTGTTTCTAACTATAAATGATCTTTCAAGATCAGCAAGCTCGATAGAGTTGTTTTGGAAGTATCCTAAAGCCAAGCCACCAGCCTTAGCAATCAAATCTAAAATTCTCATTTCTCCAGTAATTTGATATTGTTGAGGATAAGTTACTTTACCTAAAATAGTTACTGTTCCACTATTAATTTCGTAGGGTATAATAGTTACTTCAGGAAAAGCAATGTAGTCTTTCAACTTTTCTTCAATCAGAGAAGTAGCTTCAGCTAATTCCAAACCTTCAACCTCAATCTCACCTATAAGAGGAAAAGTAATACAACCATCTCTTTTAACGATAAGTTCTTTGGTATTCAAATCTTCTTCATTATATACATAAGCATGAAATTTATCATCTGGGCCAATCAGATATGTTGGCATCTTAACTTGTTGTAGCTTGTTTAATTCATCTATTGTTTGTTGGTCTTCTTGAGTTGAAACTGCAGATTCCTCTAAATATTCCCCTGGAACATCAATGTTTTCCTCTATATAAGGCTCCTTACTACAAGAAATAAACAGAAGTGTTAATAATATAATAATAATATTTAATTTTTTCATAATTGCCTACAATGATTCAGAATAATAATCTTTTGGAATGTTATTGAGTATTCCATAAACTTTCTTAACATCTTTTTGCTTAAGATAATTTGCCAAGTTATAGATATCTGTTTTTGGTGAATATCTAAATCTTCCGACCAAAATATTAGTATCTGCTGATTTGGTTATAGCATGATATAGCTGGATATTATAGTTTGAAGGGAACATTTCCCACAAGATATAGTCATAATCCATAAATAATCCGTATAGTTTGTGGAAGTCACTAGTTTTATACATTTTCTTGAAAATCTGTTCACCAGTCCAAAAGTAACATTTATTGATATTACTTGATATTTCTTTAACTTCAAAAGATCTATCATCATCTAAATAAGTATTAATTTCATAATCTTCGATTTCAATAGATAAGTCTTTCACACATTCAATTACTAGAACCTTAGAAGTTGAACCTAACATCTTGCTAAACTCATTCATAATGAAAGATTTTCCGGTCTGTTGGTTAACAGAACCAATAGTAATAATCGGAGGTTTTGGTACATCCTGAATAATATCAAAAAGATTATCTAACATATACTGCAAGTTCGCATAAAATTTATTAGCATTTGCTCCCTCTTCTGAAGGAATCTGACCAATAAGAGGAATGCCAATATACTTCTCATAATCAAGTTTTGATTTCACTCTAAAGTCAAATAATTCTTTACCTATGAAGAATACGACTAAAATAAAACCAATAAAGACACCTGATGCTAGTACTAAGATTTTCTTGCTAATATTGACAGGATATTTAGGCATTACTGCAGGTTCGAACAATTGGAAGTCATTAGTGTTAGTATCTAAAGCCATTCTAGATTCTGCTATTCTACCCTCTATAATTCTAAGAACATCTTTACCTAACTCAAGTTGTCTTTGCATTTCTAAATGGCTATCATTTATTTCATTAAATTCTATAAGATTGGACTTAATTGCTTTTATTTCATTTTGATAACCAATCAGATTAGCTCTAGCTGCTTTTAATTCTCCTTCATATCTAGTTTTATCAACTTCGTAAGTTTGAATTAAACCATTAGGTCCCCAACTAGTATTATCTGGAGGCTCTGGAAGCCTATCTGGATCAGCAATTTTCCTTTCTAAAGTATCAATTTCAGCCTGTAAATTTTGAACTTTTGGATTAAGCTCAGTATAGCGAGTTAACAGAAGTTCTAATTCTTTCTTTAATAGAATTAATTTCTTTTCATCAGTATTAGTAAATGTCCAAGTCATCATTACTTCTTGAGGAAGCTCTTTCATTTTACTATCTAAATCAGAAATCTTAACTCTCATTTCATCAATTTTAATTAGGGTCTCAATTTTCTTTACTTCTACTAGTTTTAGCTTTTCATATAGTTGATCTCGTTCTGCATCTATGGAAATTATATCATGCTCTTTTTGGAAGTTTAGGATTCTACTTTCCAAATCAGCAATGTTAGCTAAACTTTTTTCTTTTTCATCTGAGTAGTAGTTATAGACACTGTCTGCAGAAGCATTTTGGAGCCTAGTACTTGTTTCGATAAAGGTTTCACCTAGTACATTGGCCATTTCAACAGCTCTCTCAGGATCACTATCAGTAACAGAAAAACTCAGAACATTAGACCTGTTACCTCTCTGAACTTCAATCATTCTACCAACCTCATCAGGCTGATAACCTTCCATATTAAGCTTATCCATAATAGACAGGATTATGGGACGAGAACGAGCTGTTTCTAAAATAGTATTAATATCAAAAGCATTATATAAATAAGGCATATCAGTAGGTGTGGAGATATTCTTTTGCATCCTAATAACCCTACATGAAGCACGCCAAACTGGTTTAATTTTAATTGAAACTATGATAGATACAAGAAGCATAAAGGATAAAGTAATAAGTACTATCCACTTTATTTTAGACCTAAAAGAAATCAATAATACCCTCTTATCAATGACTAAGGGAGATTTATCTTCTAAGTCAGGATCTACTTTAAGCTGTTCGAGCTCATTTACCTTGCTTTCATCTATCATTATTATTATTTCCTAATTATTTTTTTCCCACAAATCAATGAAGACATTTAACAAATCTTCTTTATTTTGACAATTATTACAAGTAAGAATTTCTTGGCAACTTATTTCCTCTATTTTAAATAAAAAGTATGGCAAAGTCATAAATAATCTAAATCTAGGATGCTTAGTCAAGAGATATCTATTTTTTAAAGAATAGCCAATTTTTACATTCTTGCAAATATTTTTAGCTAGTTCTTTTAGATTATTAGTATTATTAAAAGCTTGATATATAACATTTTGATATTCAGCTAGTAATAAATGGTCGGAATATTGACCAGTAAATACCCAGTTATAGACTTTTTCATAGGTAACAAGAACTCTTTTATATTCTTCCAAATATTCAGCTTTAGAAAGATTTGCCTTATGAGGTCTTTCCTTAAAATTATAAGCAGTTTTATAGTCTTGATAAATACCCAAGAGTTTTAAATCTGCTTCATCAACGAGTTCAGTAAAAATATCATCTCTTCTTTTATAAGAATAGTGGAAGAGTCCTTTTTTTATGAGAAAAGCATCCCCCATAGCTAATTGGGCTTTTCTAATATTACGGAGAATAAATTCTTTAGATTCTTCTTCCTCAAAAGTATCGAAATGTTTTTGGCATAAAAGCAAGCCAACACCTCTATTAAGAAGCAAACGATAGGCCTCCATAATAGGCATCTTACTTCTGCTGTAATCAGGAAAATAGTTCTTAATATTTTCTTTTCCCCATAGGACCATGTGTCCATTCTTCAATTCATACCACATCATCCAATGAGGAGCTTTGGCTATAGCACTAACTGTTTGTAAAGGACCAACATCTACATCTATCTTAAACATAGGGGTAAATTTTTCGTGAATTAAGTGTATTTTACTTTGATATTCTTTCTTTTTTCGATAGGAAACATTTCTTAGAATTACAAATAAATCGTAGTCGTTATAGAGGTATTCAGTGTCATTCTCAAAAAGAACCCCTCCCTCCCCTCTACCATAACCACCACCTAGAAGGATAGCAGCAATATCTTGAGAAGGTATTATTTTTAATATTTCATCTTTCACTAAAACTAACTGTTGATCAATTAGTTGGTCAAATTCTTGTGAGCCAGTTAATGTATATTTTCCCATTCTTACCCCAATAATTCTTTTAAGAATCCATTAATCATTATTAGAACCCGGTCAAATTTCTTTTCTCCTGGAATAATAATATCAGCTTGTTTTTTTGTTCCTTCTATAAAGATATCATGCATAGGCTTAACTGTTTCAATGTATTGGTCAAGGACTTCATTAACCGTAAACCCACGATTATTTATGTCTCTGTCTATTCTTCTAGCTAGTCTTAAATCAGCATCTGTATCAACGAATATTCTTAAAGAAGCTAATTTAAGAAGTTCAGGAAAATAAAGGGCAAAAATCCCTTCTAGAATTATCACATCATAACTATTATTAATAAATTCACCTTGGATTCTTCTGTGGCTTATGAAATCATAATCAGGAATATAAATTTCTTTTTTTGCTAAGATATCATTCACATCCGAAATCAATCTTTGACTATCAATAGCATCAGGATGGTCGAAGTTAATTTTTTTGATTTCTTGGGGACTTAGATTCGCCAAATCATAATAATAATTGTCATGTGAAAAAGTGTAAACATTCTGATTGTTTAGTTGACCAGTAATCTGCTTAGCAATAGTTGTTTTGCCAGAAGAAGTACCGCCACCAATAAGTATTAAGTGCATAATATTACCAGAATAACCTTAAAAAGTTGATTTTGCAGTAAATATAAAGATTACTCCAAAAATTATTGTTGTTAATATAATAAAGCTCATGAATTTCTTCTTCGGAGTTAAATCCTTGGTTCAAAGATTCCCAATAACTATAAACGCCAGGGCAGTAATAAGGTAAGTTTGCTAGCATTTTCTTATGTTTCTTGGACATGGTTAAGGTTTTATTACCAACAAGTAATAATTTACCACTGAGGACATAGAAAAGGGAAGGATACTTATCAAGAGCAAATTTCTTTATAAGTTTAATAAAAGGATGTTTTCTAGCGTTATCAACACTGAACATTCGTTTTATCTTTCTTTCTTTAGATAGATAATAAATTTGAGTAAGATTATATTTCTTATGAAGAATTAGCAAAACAGGACTAACTAAGATAAAGGGTATTGTTTGGATAATAATTTGAACTACAGTAAGTAGAATTTGGAAGTATTTCTGTAGTCTACCCACCTTTCTTTCTTTACTTATTCCAGAAATCAAATAATCATCATCCATTATAATAGCTTGACCACTTTTAGCAGAAATAAGCTTATTATTATAAATTATCTTATTATCAATTTCTAAATCATTACCAACAAAAGAATCAGAATATACTATACTATTAGAAATATTGGATAATGATTCTATGATGATATTATCACCGATAATAGAATTTTTACCTATAGCAACCATTTCACCCAATCTAACATTATTACCAATCATAACAGGTGTATCAATAGTAGTTGATTTGGGATAGGAAACATTCATACCTAAGTGAGTCCTTGGTTCAGAGCTATATCCCGGCAGAACATAAGAACCACATTGGTCATTAAGAATATCCATAGATAGTGTGTAATAAGACATCACATCATCTATCTTATGGATATTAAAATAATCATTATGTGGTAAATCTTTCTCTATATCAATATTCTTAATCGAATCGTCTTTTTGGTGAAGCTGAATATTCTTACTCTTGTTTTCATATAGATAATTAAGAATATTCTCTTTTTCTTTTAGAATAGATTTAACATCATATTCTAAGAAGAAAAAATCAGAAATAATCAAGACGTCATTATTTTTACAAAAAGAGTAGTTTTTCAAAACAACACGTTTAAGGTCATCTTCAGGTTTAGAAACATTATATTCTATATGTACTCCCCATTTAGTGCCATCTTTGAAATAATTACTTAATTCAGCAGTAGTGCTATTAGAAACAATTTTTATTTCAGAAATTTGTAAGGTAGAACAGAAATCAATAAAATATTCTAATAAGGGTTTATTTACGATTTTTAGTAAATAAGGGTTTGTCTTGTCAAATAATTCCCTTACCCAAGATGAATCTTCAGTTTTTGCAAAAATAAGACACTTCATCTAAACTCCTGAATTAATCAGCTTCATAACTCATTACAGCAACATCAACATCATCAAATATTTCAAAAATTTTATAAGCTCTGGTTATTTCAAAAACCATTCTAGGCTTTTCGGACATGTTAGCAATTCTTATATCTCCATCTTTTTCTGAAATAGCTTTCAAGCAGGCTACAAGACTACCAAGTCCAGTAGAATCTAAAAAATCAAGGCTAGATAAATCTAGAACAAAATTAACTGTTTGCTCAGTGTATTTTGTGAAAGTTTCTTTAAATTCTGCAGAATTATATGCATCCAATCTTCCTGAAACTTTTAGGACTCCAACATTGTTCTTCATTTCAAAAGTATGTTCCATTTTTCCTCCAAATGTTTTATATTTCTTTAATAAGCACCTTTTCCACTAATAACTGCAGGAATGGTCATTAGTAATATTTTAATATCTTTCCAGAAGCTACTCGATTTAATATATTGCATATCAAGTTGGACTTGTTCATCAAAAGGTATATCACTTCTTCCTTTTACCTGCCAGAGACAAGTGATACCAGGCATAACATGCAGTCTTTTTCTGTCCAATAGAGTGTATTCTGCTACTTCGCGAGGAAGTGGAGGTCTAGGACCTACTAAACTCATATCCCCTTTTAAGACGTTGAATAGTTGTGGAAGCTCATCTATTGAAAAACGTCGGATGAAGCGACCGGTTTTAGTAACTCGAGGGTCTTTTTTCATTTTAAAAATAACACCAGCTTTAGATTCGTTTTGGTCTAAGAGCTGATCTTTAATCTTATCTGCATTCATTACCATAGATCTAAATTTAATAAATCCAAAATGTTTACCATCTTTACCAACTCTCGGAGCTATATAAAATATAGGCCCAGGGTCTTCAATATAAATAAATAATGCTGTTATAATGAAGATTGGAGACAATAATATCAGCAATATAAGAGAAGCTATAACATCAAGAATTTTCTTGAACATTACTACAAATTTGATAGTATAATCCCATAGTGCTATTTTATAAGATATTGATGATCTATTTTTCTTCTGAGTCAGTCTCATCAATCTTTCTATTCTCTGTTCTCTAATTCTTTTATCCATAGAATCACCTATTCTTTTTATTTTTCCATTTACGAACTCTATAGAGAAATAGTGGATTTCCAATAATATATCGTTTCCACATTCTTTTGGGTTCTTTGAGCAGTCTAAACAGCCATTCCATACCAATTTCTCTCATCCATTTAGGAGCTCTTTTCATTTGACCTGAGTAAAAATCAAATAAACCACCTACTCCCATTAAAACTTGGGCTTGTAGTTTGTCATAATTGATATCTATCCATTTTTCTTGGAGAGGTACTCCGAAGGCTACCAGTAAGATATTAGCTTGAGAAAGATTAATTTCTTGGACTATTTGCTTAGAATCTTTTTTCCAATCAAAATACCCATCTCTAGTTCCAACAATTTTTAACTTAGGAAATTTTTCTTCAAGCTTTTTTTTCATTTTTTTTGCTACTCCTGGTTTTGCACCAAACAAAAATATGGAATAATCTTTATTCTGACTTAACTCGCACAAGAAAGGAAGCATATCTGTTCCATTTACATTTTCCATTAAAGGAGTCTTCAATATATTACAAGCAATACTAATACCAATTCCATCAGGAAAAACATAATCTGCTCTTTCCAAAATAGAGAAATACTCTTTATCTACATATAATTTATTCATACAATCAGGATTTACAAAGAAAAATTTTCTTTTCTGATTCTTTTGAATTGTTTCATCTACTAACTCCACCCCTTTTTTCATAGAAATATTATCAAATTTCAAGTCAAAGATATTTAGTTTTTCCTGATATTCTGAAGTTTGGCTTCTATATAAGAGAGCAGGTAGTGTTTTAATTATTATAGAGATATCTCTCTTCAAATTCTTGGTTGCTAGGTATTCTAATTCTGTTTGAATAAGTCCCTCATGGGCTATTTTAGTTGATTGGCGAATAAACCAGAGATTGAAAATTCCTGGATAGCCATGACTGAATATTAAATTAGTCATTTCATTATCCAAATAGTCTTTTGAAAGAAAACTTGTGCCTACAAAATTAATCTTACTTGTCAGCAATCTAAAAATTAACGCTGATTTATTAAGAAGAAATCCATCAAAATTGAAGAGTCTTAACTCAAGTAAATTAGAATTATGTCCGATTATTTCCACATTTTTTAAGATTGGTACACCCTTAAATAGCTTTCTAAAAGCTAGGATAATGAAGGTTGGTAGTGTGAAAAATGTAAAAATCATAAGGATGAAAAACAAGAGAAATAGTTTAGAAATTAATGTTTTGAGAAATTTAAGAATAAATAAATGTTTTGTATTCTCGTACTTACTTCTAATCATTGATATCATTTCTCGTTCAGTCATTAAAACTTCACCTTAGCTTGTTGTAATATAATTTTTATTGAATCTAGAAAACAAGATTCACTATAATTTTCTTTAACATAATCATAGCCTGCTTGTCCCCATTTATGGATAAGTTTGGGATTATTTTCGATATATTCAAGAGCCTCAACAAGTCCTTCAGGACTTCTCTTTTTTACTAAGTACCCATTTTTTTTATGATGTAACCATTCTGAAATACCACCGATATCAAAGCCTACTACTGGTACTTTTCTGCTAAAGGCCTCAATACCAATTAAGCCAAAGGGTTCTTGCCATCGTGATGGGACAATAACTAAATCAGCATTTTCATAATATTTTTCAACATTATCAGTCCAACCAACAAGCTGAATATTTTTGGACAAGCCATACATCTTTATGAGTCTGTCGAGATAGCCAAAATCATTTCCACTCCCAACTATCTTTAGTGAATAATTATGTTTTAAATGACGGCAAGCTTCTATTAGAATATCTACACCCTTTCCCTTTATTAATTGACCAACGAATAAGTAATTACTATTATACTTCTTATCTCTTACTACATGTTCATTTTCAGAAACTTCATGGATAGGGTAAATTCTATAAACACTATCAATATTCCACCTATTCATATCAAGATTTCTCATCATGTATTTTGATAAGACAATAGTAGCATCAGCATCCTTAATCTCTTCAGTTAATGCCATTTTTTCCCTAGCTTTGATTAAAGAAAAGCCCAAGGTCTTTGACTTATCTTTTTGGATTAAGAGTGAACACAAGGAACAATAGATTGCATTCATAGGCAATGGACAATTTATTCTTTTTAGAGGGAAATACTTGTGATGTCTAAAGCAATAATAATCATGGTCATGAATAGTTGAGATAGTAAAGAAATTCTTATTCAACTTAGACAATATATCAACGTTGTTGCATTTATGAATAAAAACAACTTCAATATCTAAGCTATAAAATTTATTTATTAAAGAATCAATATTGTTTTCGTTACCGAAAAATATGTCTTCGTAGATTTCACCAAAATTACTAATATTATCCACTTTAGACTCAAACAATCCGTAAAGAGTCCAGCCCTGTCTCTTTAATAGAGAACCGACTTTGTAAATATATCTTTCTATTCCCCCCACGTAACCATAGAGGTTATGAGCTATCAAAGCTTTCATTAATTATCTCTTCTTTAGGCTATCGTAAACACGTAAATAGAGGTCAGTTAAATATTGGTAAGTATATTTCTTCTCGACTAATTCTTTACCCTTTTTAGCTAGATTTTTTAGATTATCCCTTTCATTATATGCTTTTACCATCTTAATAGCACAAGTTTTAGAATCTTCTCTTGGGAAAAGATAACCATTTTCCCCTTCAACAACTAAGTTAGGGTCAACTACATCACTCTGAATAACTGGAGTATCACTAATCCATGATTCAACAACAACAGCACCAGAGTTCATGAAACGTACTGGGATAACATGAATGTCAGCATGCCTTAACCAACCCAGAACTTCTTCTCTTTCAATCATTCCTGTAAAGGTTACTTTACCTACTAAATCGTTTTTCCTAATATATTTTTGCATTTCATCATAGAAATCTGGTTCGTAATCAAACCTGCCCACAAAAACTAATCTTGCATTTGGTATTTCCTTAGCAACTTCTTTAAAAGCTCTTAAAGCTATATCCTGTCCTTTAACATTACAGACTCGACCAAGGACTAGATAGACAAATTCAGAATTAGAAATATCATATTTCTGTCTTGGATTAGCAACTTGATTTTTGTATTCATCAAGTAAGATTGGTACTGGTGAGTATTCCACATTCTTATTATATTTTTTGTAAAATTCTATTTCTTTGTTAGAAATAGCAAAGATATAATCAAACCTCTTCAAGAAATAAACTTGCTTAGGATTAGGCTTATGAAATCTAAGAACATTTGGGTTTATTGTTCCCTCTTTCTTAATAATAGAAGCATAATCTAGATAATCAAAAGATGCCAAGACAATAGGAGTTTTTGATAATTTTGCAGCAAAGAAGGCTATCATATTGTTGGGATTGAGGGCAGGGAAAACTTGTACAACATCATAGTTACCAAAATAAATAAGACCAAAGACATCAAAGCACAATGTTTTTGCAGCTTTGTTTGGATATTCTTTTTTTCTATTATAAAAATCTTTAAGACGATAAACAGTAATACCATCCATTACCTCAAGGTAAGGTTTATCTATTCTTTTAGGGCAGATTACTGTAACATCGTTTGATTCTGCAAGCATGCGAGCTTGGTAATAGATATTTGTTTCAGCACCACCTACTTCTGGATAGAATCTATTGGTAACAATACAAATTCTCTTTCCTGCATTAACTTTCATTTTATCTCCTGTAGGGTCTTTAACTTCATATTTATAGGTCTCTTGAGTATAGCCAAGCAATTGCTGTTCAACTACACTTTCTTCATAAAACTCCATACACTTTTCATATAAGAGTTGCCCCATTTGTATATATTCTTCTGGTTTCTTAACAAAATAGATTAGTTTTGGTATAATCTCATCAGGATGGTCTTCAATAATTATTTCTTGGTGACCAAAGTTAAAACCTTCGGCTCCAATTGTTGAGGTAAAGACGGGTCGTTTCAAAGCAGCAGCTTCCAGTATTCTTGTTCTTGTACCTGAAGCTATTCTTAATGGTAGAAAAACTAACATTGCATTTTTAATATAAGAATTTATATCATCTACTGGACCGACTATTTTTAAAAGGTCATCCTGATATTCATATTGCCAAGCAAGTGGATTTTTCCCAACTACCAAAACCTTTATATTTAATTCAGCTAAAACAGAACGAACATAAGGATAAATTTCTGTCACAAAGAACTTAAAACCATCTTGATTAGCAATAGAATTCATTGTCCCAAAAATTAAGATATATCGTTCTTCATCTATTCCGACCACATTATCTATATCTACCTTCTTTAACATATTTGGGAGGACTTTAAAGTACTTTCTTCTATGTTCTAACTTGAGTTTTTCTATAATGGAATTTCTTTCATAATCATTAGTGAAAAGAAAGGTAAAATTGTTTTTGAAAAACATGGTTTCGAATTTTTCCAGTTTCTTTTTCTCCCTGTAGAAATAGCGATTCTTAATAATACTTGGATTATCAGCCCAATTCATTGCAGCAATTCGGGAAAATAGCATATCTACATCAACAATGATTTGAGTATCAGGACTTACTTTTGCTGCTTGGATAGCTAATAAACCAGGAGAGATAAATCTAAAAAATATAATATCATACTGGTTTGTCCGAAGAATATGAGAAAATTCATTCATTTCTTTTTTAGAAAAGTCATAGATTGCATCTGCTGTTCTGCTCTTTTCTGATAAGGCTTCTAAAAAATATGTTTTGTTCTCACATTGATGGTCATTTACCTGAATGTTCTCTTTATCATCAGTTAATAGTAGTAAGTCTGTATCAAAATTCTCTTTTAGTATGCTCCAGAGAAAATTTGATCTGTTTTTATCTCCGCCGTGGATACCATAAAAGGGTACATCAACATATAGAAGTTTCTTTTTCACTTTTCACCCCAAGTTTTTTTTGAAATGCATATCATTATTTTTCAATATCTTGCTTTCTTGTCTTAAAGATACTTGATATGCTTATGTACTTATCACTCATCTAATGACAGTATATGCAGTTTGATTTGTCTTGTCAAATTATTTTTACTATCCTTGCAAATTAGATAAATTTTCTAAAAAATTCAGTAAGTAATATAATTTGCTCCAGAAGAGCGAAATCTTTGTAGATCAGAAAGTAATAAAATTACCCCTAAGCTCCAGAGGAGCGAAAATATAATAGGCAGTGTTCGAAGATACTGCTATATCAACAAAACATATCCCAGCCCTGAAGGGGCGAAAATAAGAATAATCCCTTGAATAAATTCCATGTTACCTCTTTTATATTATTATCGTCCTTGCAGGACTAACTCTCTTGTTGTTCATAGTTAACAGGGTCTTCGAGCCCTGCCTATTATATCTTCATCTCTCCGAGATTGTTTTAGCAAATCCCCTTCTTTGAGGGGGATACAGGGGGTGATTCCTTTACTCCCATATAATCCCCTTCTTTGAGGGGGATACAGGGGGTGATTCCTTTACTCCCATATAATCCCCTTCTTTGAGGGGGATACAGGGGGTGATTCCTTAAATTAAATAATATATTTTCGGAAGAAATTATGTAAGTTACTTTTGCATAAGAATATAGTGCTATTCTCAAAGATTTATTGCATTATTCAGGTTTAAGGGTTTATCTACAACTTTCAAGTAATATAATTTGCTTAAAGAGTTTATTTATATATTCTATATGATAAAATTAACTGAATAAGCTTATTCAGTATAAGGGCAAGATTTCTTATTATTAACCGATTTATAGGAGAATTTAATGTTTAACAACATAATTAACTCAATTTATGAAGTTTACCTGAGTATAGCCCCCTATTTATTAATAGGTCTTACCTTTGCAGGAATACTACATATATTTATTGGTGCCGACTTCATTTCAAAATATCTTGGTAGAAAAGGCTTCTGGTCTTCTGTCAGAGCAGCACTTTTAGGTGTACCCATGCCCTTGTGTTCTTGTGGAGTAATTCCTACAGCTTTTGAATTAAAGAAAAGTGGAGCTTCTTCAGGAGCTACGGTTTCCTTCTTGATTTCTACACCTCAAACTGGTATTGATAATCTTGTGCCGACTTATGCCATGCTAGGTCCTATTTTTGCTATTTTTAAACCAATCTATGCTTTGTTGTCTGGGATTACTGGAGGACTTGTTACAGATTTATTTTCTAATTCTGATGAAGAGTTACCTTTAGAGAAAGTTAAGTCTTCTTGTTCTACTTCATCCTGCTGTTCCTCCTGCTCTTCAACATCAACATCTAATTTAAACAGGAATAAATTCAAAGAATTCTTCCATTATTCCTACATAGAGTTTCTGGATGATTTAGCTCCTCAGCTTTTCCTAGGGATTATCTTAGCAGGTTTTATCTCTATTATACCTAATGCCATGTTTGATTATGTGCAAGGGAATTATGCTTATCAGATACTCTTAGTCCTTGTCATTGGTATTCCTCTTTATGTATGCGATACAAGTTCCCTACCTATTGCCCTAGCCCTCTTTAGTAAAGGTTTGTTACCAGGAGCTATCTTTGTTTTTTTAGTTGTTGGTCCAGCTACAAACATTGCTACGATAACCTTGATAGCTAGGTCTATGGGGAGGAAAATAATTTATATCTATTTAACAGTAATAACCATTACTGGTGTAATTGGAGGACTAATAGTTAACTACATATATCAGATAACTAACTTTCCAAAACCTAGCAATTTACAAGAAATTCAAGTCCATTCAGAAAACAATGTATGGATCATGTCATTAACAATAATTTTCTCAATATTTTTCATCCTATCTTTAGGAAAATATATTAAATCAAAATTGTTTAAAAGGAGTTAAAATGATTAATACACATAAGATTACTGTTGTAAATATGAATTGTAACCATTGCGTAGCTACTATCACTAAAGCCCTTGAAGGTTTAGAAGAGATTAAAAATATTAAATTTAATCTCAAGAAAAAAGAAGTGAAAGTTAAAGGAGAAATATCTCTTGACCAAGTAATTAAAGTGATTGAAGATGCAGGTTATCAAGTAGATAAATAAGGCTCTCCCTAAAGTAGAGTGGGAGCTAGATATAATAGTAAATGATGTAGCTTAATATCCTCATAGCTCCAGAGGAGCACAGGCTGTTGACAAACCCCTTAAAATTAAAATTTGATAAAAAAACTGGTTCTGTATGAAAGAAGTAAGAGCTTTGTAAAGTCGCTACTCTGTAGCTTTTTAGGTCTTTGTGACATTTTAATCTACAAAGATGTCGCTCCTAAAGGAGCTTTTTCGAATCTTCTGACATTTTAATCGGCTCAAGTTCAAGTCTGGTGGAAATTATGTTGCATTATTTTGCACTAGATATTGTATTACAGTAGTTTACTGATTATAAGTTACTATTGATAGTATTATTTTAGCAGAATAAGACATAATCCTGAAAGGATAGGTCTTATATCCCTAAAGGGGATTAATAGTTTAGCCCAGGGTAAAATCCTGAAGGGATTGCAACCCTGGGTAATGATGTATATAAAAAGCCTAACCCTGTAAGGGTTTAATAAAAACATATATACCAATGATTTAATATTATAATTAGTTACCATTATATTAAACCCTTACAGGGTTAGGTCGTAATTTTGGATATTGTTCCTGGGGTGACGATCCTTATAGGATCTTACCCCAGGCTAAATTATTAATCCCTTTCAGGGATACTTTGGATAATCACACTAATGATAAAATTTTATATTTTACTAAATTTTTCCACCATACTTGAACTTGAGCCATAAATAATCAATATTTGTTTCTATCAGAAGCTTGATTGTTACTATCTCAATACTTCATTGGAAACTTATTGAGAGAGTAACAATCAAGACTGCTTTTAAGCCGAGAAGAATATAATTAGAGAGTGAAGCAGGTGCTTCACTCTCTAGAAATTACTTATTGAACAGCTTTTATCTTGTAGAATTTTCTTCCAGAATTAGAGTCAATTATCCAAGATAAATTATTTCTTAATCTTGCTGAACCATTGTTACTATTACTTTTAGATGAATAAGGGATGTAAGATATACTTGCTTGGTCATCAAAAATACCTTGTGCAGTAACATCGACAAATTCTCCGTTTGGGAAGTCAGATGCAAATATTTTATAGGATGTAGCTCCTATTACTTCTTCCCAGGATAAAACAAGCTGTTCACCTTGACTAACAATAGTAAGGTTTGTTGGGCTATCAATAGTTTCACTATAGCTATAGAGTTGCTCTCTTTCTTGAGCAAATAATAATCTATTATAGATTCTTAAATCATCAATTTTACCTTGATAATAACCATCAGCAGCCCAATTTGACCTACCGATATAGTTATTAATTCTTTCTATGTTATTAGGAATTCCTATATTTCCTTGACCAATTAAGACATTATTCTTATAGACCTTAGCATATCCTGAAACATCTATTTCAGCAAGCCAAAAAGTCCAATTATTCAAGTCAATAACATTTGGAAGTCTAATATTGCTTGAAGAAGAACCTCTATAGACTTGGAATTGTAAGGAATTTGAGCCTAGAGCTGCTGGGGTCAAAATAATGTTATCAGAACGAGAGCCATTACCAAAATCAATAATTCTAGACCAACTATTAAAAGCTTCTTGGTAAGACCAATATGATATCGTAATCCCATTTGAAAAGTCTGCAAAACCATCAGGACAGTCTATATAATCATCTACACCATCAAATTCATAAGCAGAATCCTCGTTTCCAAACCTGTCTGTGGTCAAACTTGCCCCATAGACATCAGCATTTAGAAGGTTACCACTTTCATCATTAGCATTGCTAGTAAAAGGATAATGAGCAAAAAGTCCAGCTTGGATATCACAAGAAACTATTTCAATATAATCTTCCAGGATAAGAGTATCACTCTCCTGATTATCATTGCTTACTGTTAATGCTACTGTATAAATCCCTTCCTGACTATAACTATAAGAAGGGTTTTCATCATAAGAATCGATAAAACCATCATTATCAAAATCCCATTCATAATAATCAATTTGTCCAGTTGAATTACTTGAGAATTGGATTACTTGATTAGTAAGCTGACGCGTTACATCTGCTTCAAACATAGCATTTACAAAACTATATTCCCAAGTCAAATGTGGGTAATCATTGGCTACAAAAGTCCAAATATCTTCTATTCCATTATTGATTTCATCAGCAAAATCCCAACCTGCATCAAGGTAAGTTGACAGTGTTTGCATCTGAGATGTTGTTAAGCTAGTACCACCAGCACTAGTAGTCTGATTGGAAGTTTGGATATCCCAGAATGAATTGCTGACAGTTGAGTATTGACTGTAACCAATTAGGCCACCAGCCTCTGAATTACCACTTACTAACCCTGTAGAGTAAGAATTACTGATAGTTGAGCCCATAAATAAAGCACCTACTAAGCCTCCCAGAGAATAATTACCACTTACTGATCCTAAGGCGTATGAATTGTTGATAGTTGATTCGAAAGTAACACCGACTAAGCCTCCCAGAGAATAATTACCACTTACTAATCCTGTAGAGTAAGAATTACTGATAATTGAGTACATAGATGAAGCACCGACCAAGCCTCCGACCTCTGATTCTCCAATTACTGATCCAAAGGCGTATGAATTGTTGATAGTTGATTCGAAAGTTACACCGACTAAGCCTCCAACTTCTGAATCACCACTGACATTATCTGAGGAGTGTGAGTTGTTGATAGTTATTCCATCAGCAGAACCGACTAAGCCTCCAATATGCGAATTACCATCCACGGAAACTGAGGTGTATGAATTGCTGATAGTTGTTCCATTAGCAGAACCAACCAAGCCTCCAACCTCTGAAGCACCACTGACATTACCTGAGAAGTATGAGTTGTTAATAGTTGTTTCGTTAGTAAAGCCAACTAAACCTCCAACTTCTGAATCTCCACTGACTAAACCGTTTGAATATGAATTACTTATAATTGATTGATAGCTTTGACCTAGTAAACCTCCGACACGTTCATCTCCATGAATCTCAGCATTTTCAATACATGCATTAGTTATTATTGCATTTCTATTGTTACCAAACAAGCCTACATAGTCACGATTCGGTCTATCAATATAGAGGGAGGAGATAACAAAATTATTGCCATTATAATTGCCTTTAAAAGCATTATCCCAATTTATACCTATCGGACTAAATCCAGCACCATCATTCCAATATTGAGTATTGCTAGCATCTATATCTGCTGTTTGTTCTAGAAAGACTTGAGATTCCCAGTAGTCGTTATTCTTACTTAAGATATATAAATCAGCTAAATCCTCTATTAAATATGGATTACTTTCACTTCCCTGTCCACTAAGAACTAGTTGAAGCAAGATAACATCTATGGTATTTGAAGCTTCAGATTCTCCTTCATCATACAAGGCTGTAACATAGTAAGAATGTTCGTAATTGATTATTGAGGATTCATCGAAACTATAACTATAAGTTGTATCACTAAGAGCAGTTTCATTTAATAGCTGTCCATCACAATACACATTATAACCTAAAAATGAGCGATCATTTACACTTTGATTTTGAGGTTTATTCCAGATAAACTCAACTACTGAATCACTTAAAGTCGATGTTAAGTTAACAGGTGGAGAAGTCAATTGGTTAGTAAATCCTTCCCAAGCTAAATGAGGATAATCGTTGGCTACAAATGTCCAAATATCATCAGTCCCATTATCAGTTTCGGTTTGGAAATCCCAACCTGCATCAAGGTAAGTTGACAGAGTTTGCATCTGAGATGTTGTTAAGCCAGTACCACCAGCACTAGTAGTCTGATTGGAAGTTTGGATATCCCAGAAAGAATTACTGACAGTTGAATCGAAAGTATGACCAATTAATCCACCAGCCTCTGAACTACTACTTACTGATCCAAAGGCGTATGAATTACTGACAGTTGAATCGAAAGTATGACCAATTAATCCACCAGCCTCTGAACTACTACTTACTGATCCAAAGGCGTATGAATTACTGATAGTTGAGCACATAAATAAAGCACCAACCAAGCCTCCGACCACTGAATCTCCATTTACATTACCTGAAAAGTATGAATTGTTGATTGCTGTTACATGAGTAAAACCTACCAAGCCTCCGACCATTGAATCACCACTGACATTATCTGAGGAGTGTGAGTCGTTGATAGTTATTCCATCAGCATAACCGACTAAGCCTCCAATATGCGAATTACCATCCACGGAAACTGAGGTGTATGAATTGCTGATAGTTGTTCCATTAGCAGAACCAACCAAGCCTCCAACCTCTGAAGCACCACTGACATTACCTGAGAAGTATGAGTTGTTAATAGTTGTTTCATTAGTAAAGCCAACTAAACCTCCAACTTCTGAATCTCCACTGACTAAACCGTTTGAATATGAGTTACTTATAATTGATTGATAGGTTTGACCTAGTAAGCCTCCGACTCGATTTCTTCCAGTGATATCAGTATTTTCAATACAAGCATTAGTTATTACTGCATTTCTATTGTTACCAAACAAGCCTACATAGTTACGATTCGGTCTATCAATATAGAGGTAAGATATAACAAAATTATTGCCATTAAAATTGCCTTTAAAAGCATTATCCCAATTTATACCTATCGGACTAAATCCAGCACCACCATCCCAGTTTTGCGTATCTGAAGCATCAATATCAGCTGTTTGTTCGATATATGTCCCAGATGTCCAATATGTGTCTTTCTGACTTAAGATAAATAGATCAGTCAGATTATTGATTAAATATGGATTTGATTCTGTTCCTTGACCTGATAAGATAAGATAGATGGCTTGAGCTTCTATAGTATTTGAAGCTTCTGATTCCCCTTCATCATAAAGAGCTCTTACATAATAAGTATATATTTGGTCATGGACTAAGTCTGTATCAGTATAATACATATTTGAAAGAGTTTGAGCATTGATTTGGATATCATCTCTATAAACATTATATCCGAGGAAAGCTCTACTTACTGAAGCTTGCCCTTGAGGAGGAGACCAAGTGAGGATAATAGAACCATCTTCAACAGATGCTTGGAGATTAAGAGGAGGAGATGTTAATTGATTTGTATAACCTTCCCAAGCCAAGTGAGGATAATCAAAAGCTACAAAAGTCCAATTATCTTCTTGTCCGTTAGCAGTTTCAGCTTGGAAATCCCAACCAGCATCAATAAATGTGGAAAGAGTTTGTAGTTCTTCAGTATCTTTTTGTTCAATACCTGTTTCATCCCCATCACCAACACCTGATATTACTCCTGATGTATCATCATTCCAAAAACAGTTAATAGTTTCAGAAGTACCTATTCTTCTACCAATTACACCTCCACTCATCTGATTATGATCGACATAAGCAGTTGAATAAGAATCTTTTATTGTTATTAGTTGACCGTTAGCATGAACTTGAACAACACCAACTAGACCACCAATTTCATCACCACCATAACAAGCTCCATGTGAATAACAATTTTCTATTAACATGGGATAACCAGTAACATCTGACCAGCCAGATAGCATAAAACCTGTTATACCACCTATTCTTCGGGCATTTGCTGGTGCTGTAATATATACACTTGTATAGCAAGATGAGATAGTTGAAGGTCCTCCTGAAGAAGAATTTCTACCTATTAATCCTCCTGAATAAGAATTGTTATTTACCGGTTGAGTACTTACTATTAACTGACCACTGGCAGAGCATCCATAGTAGTCAGAATTTGTACTTATTCCAGCTAAAGAACCTACTCTTGAACGAGCCTTGATGAAAACATCTATCAAAGTTATGTTTTCTAAATAGGCGTTATACACTTTACCAAAAAGTCCTACATTATCTGTATTAACCCTGTCAATATAGAGATTTGATATTGAGTAATGGTTACCATTGTAAGTGCCTATAAACGGAATATCCTCTGTACCAATAGGACTAAAACCAGCTCCATCATCCCAGTTTTGTGTATCTGAAGCATCGATATCAGTAGTTTGTTCAAAGTGATAATTATCTGACCAGTAGTATTCTAACTGACTTAAGATAAATAAGTCATATAGATTCTCAATAAGATATGGAGAATTTTCTGTTCCTTGGCCTAAGAGCAATGAATAGTTAATTTCTACAGTGTTAGAGCCAATAGATTGACCTTCATGAAAAATTGCTGAAACATAATATGAATACACTTGATTGTTTTGAACATTAGTATCACTAAAACTTGTTGTTTCAATAGTACTTTCATTGATTTGAATATCATTCCTATAAATATTATAGCCAAGGATTGCTCTACCAGAAACAAGTTCAGGTTCTGGAGCTGACCAAGTCAAGTGAATCTCACCCACATTAGCAATACTTGCGGTTAAGTTCCTTGGAGGAGCAATAAATTCTGATGATAGATGAGGATAATCATTGCCATTAATAGTCCAAATTTCCTCTTCCCCATTAGCAACTTCACCTGAAAAATCCCAGCCAGCATTCATATAGGTAAGTGGGTCTTTCATTTGATTACTAGGTAATCCAGTACCACCTTGACTACTAGCTTGATTTGAGCTTTCAGTATCCCAGAAACAATTGGTGATGGTTGAAGAAGATACTCCTACTAATCCCCCAACTCCTGTATTACCATCTACTAATCCTGCTGAGAAACAATTACTAATTGTTGAAGAAGAGCTAGTTCCAACTAAGCCTCCAGACCTATAATTCGTAGAAGTTACATTTACTAATGAATAACTGTTTTCAAGAGAAGAATCCCAGTCACAAGATCCCATTAATCCCCCGATAGTATATGTGCCTGTAACTAAACCTGTTGAATAACAACAGCTAATATCAGAGTATGAAGCAACTCCTACAAGAGCTCCGACATTTTGATCACCAGTAAAATTAACATTGGTAAGACCAACATTTGTAATACTTCCATTATTTATTTCTCCAAATAAAGCAATTCTTGAAGTCTCGGGTCTATTTATATATAGATTAGAAATAACACAACCATTACCATTATAATTTGCTTCGAACTTATCATAGTAATTTCCTATTGGACTAAAACCTAAGCCATCATTCCAAATTTGAGTTTCAGTAGCATCAATATCTGCCATCTGTTCAATATAAAGTCCTGATTGCCAGTATGATATGGTACTACTAAGGCAATAAAGGTCATCTAAATCTTCAACAATATAAGGATTTTCTTCTGTTCCCTCACCCTCTAAATAATACTCCACTGCAAGCACTTGAACCCTATTAGATTCTTTGGTTTCTTCATCTTGATAAAGAGCTTGAACATAATATTCATAAATATCTCCATGAGTAATATCATTATCCTCATATTCTGTATTAGAAAGAATTGAAGCATTAATCTGAAGATTATCCCTGTAAACATTATATCCTAGCAAGTTCCTTAATCTTGTATTCTCAGTTGGAGGTGACCATGTAAGATTTATTGTGCCAATGTTTGCTTGAGCTTCAAGTAAGATAGGGTATGGTTCACTAAATTCAACATCATCCAAAAATACATAAAGTCCATCATCATCAATAGCTCGGAAGGCAATTGAGTAATTGCCATTATAACCACTTATTTCAAGAGTTTCTTCTGTCCATTCTGTAGGCATATTATCACCAGTTACATAATAGGCTAAGTCTTCCACAAAATCTTCTTCACCATCATAATTGCTTTCTCCTATCTGAACTTTTAGATCAGTAGGATAAGTTGAATGACCTTTTATCCAGAATTTTAAAAGATATGAAGTATTCTCTTCAAGAGCAAAAGAAGGAGTGATTAATAAGTGTTCTCCCCCATTAGTGTGATATGGAGCTTTAGCACAGTAAGAACCAGAATGGGGATTAACTGAGGACTGCACCCAATTGTTTGTACCTGATACTACTATTTGCTGCCAAGCTAAAGGTGCAGATGGAGAATTATACCAATCATCTTCAAAATCTTCTGTATAAGGAAATTCACCTATAACATCAAACTCTGTGATAAAAGAAAATACTGAACTTTCTGTTTCTAAACCATTATAACCCCTAGCTTTTACTTTCCAATAATATCTTGTTCCTGCTTCCAAATTTACTTGATAGGGTGAAACAACATCCCCTAAATACGTTTCTTGAGAGAATTCAGGATTATCAGCAATAAGAACATCCGAGATATATGTATTTTCATCAATCGACCAAACTAGATTCACAGGATTAGTGCAGTTTACTTGTGTATCAGTTGGGGCTAATAAAAGTGGTGGAGCAGGTGTTCCTTCCAGGGGAACAGTATAGCTTATATTTTCTGGAATAGCTCCTCCAGAACCTGATTCAGCGCAAACATTGTTTTCTTCATTTTTTAACGAATATTCATTCTCATTAGCCCATGAACCAGCAGTATATACAGTCTCAATTAAATCACCATAGGTAACTTGAAAATTATGATTTTGAGGTCCTCCCCCACTTTCAATAGTTAATTCTGATAAGACAGCTGTACCATTAACATTAACAGTAAGATTACCTCCATTCCAACCATCACCATAAGTATCTACTAGCTCAACACTATACTGCAAACTAGATAATGATGCTATAACAATAAATAGTAAAATATAAATAACTCCTAATCTCTTCATCTTTCTCTCCCATAGCTTAGTTTAAATAGTAGTTTTAATCTAATAACTTTGTCTGTAGATTTCTTACAAAAAGTGTTGATTATTTTCTACACTTTTTTAATTATTTATCGATATTGTAACAATTTACACGCTTAGCAATAAAATCATTTTTCTCTTACTAACTTTTAAACAACTAGAAAATTTTACAAATCCCCGAGTTATCTACTAATGATGCTATTCTGAAAATTAATTTCATAATAGTAAAACTTTAGCCTAGTGAATATATTATGTTCTATTTTTCTCAACTACCTATAAAGCATATATTTAGATTTCATTTTGTCAATTTATTTTCTAGAAAAACTAAAGCAAAGTTCATTTTTCCTTTTATTATATATACTTTTCCAAGAGTTCAACTAAAAAGATTTTTTAAATTAATTTAAACATTGACAAATATATGACTCTTTTCTTTATCCAGTTAATAAGAGACATTTCGAAAGGAGATAATACTATGAAATTATTTACCAAGATGGTTTTAACAATAGGGTTTGTTATATTAATATGCCTTGCCTGTGGGAAAAATGAAAAAGTTAGTGACGAATCTAGTACAGAATATATTGCTAGTGATGTCAGAAATAGGAATCTTAAAACAGCAATAGAAGACTATAACAATAGCTTTTTTAAAGCATCACTAACAAGTATTGATGCTGCTCGAGGAGATAAATTACGTGATGAAGACCTTGTTGTTCTAAAAGAGCTTGAAGAAAAAATTGCTAAAAAAACTCAAGAAGCCCTTAAAGAACTAGATTCATTAGCCGTTAAAGAAGAACTACATTTATTTGATTTCAAGTTCAATAATATCAATAAAAACTATGATATTTCATCCTTTAGACCTCAAGTAGAATCATTAAAAGCTAAATATTTAAAGAGGGTTAAAAGTGAAAATGATGCTCATTTGCAAAACTACTTCATCCAAATCAAACTTCTAAAAGACATTACAGACCAAAGCTCTGAAGGTTCAACAAGAGTTTATTATTCTAAGACAAATTCTCTCAGGTTAGTAGCTAAAATTGATGGTTATAAGCAACCTGAACTATTCTTAAACTTTTATCCTTCCCAACTTGAGCCGGAATTAGAAACTGCTAAATTTACAAGCTCAGACCTTGAAATAGCTTTTGATAAATCTTCTCTGCTGATTAGCGACTACAACCTGTCAGAGAGTAAAATTATTACTTTTAACTTGCTCGATAATCAATCTCAAATCAACCTTGACATCTTTAGAAAAATACTTATTAATGGTAATTTATCAATTAGATTAAAATGGTTCTATGAACCTGAAATAGTTAATGTTACTAGTCAAACACTTAAAGCATTAAATCAGGTTTTAACTATTTATGATGATATAATGAAGGAGTACAAGGCTAATATTGATAATATATACGTGCCTAAGCATGTGAAGTAATAAATAAAGAAAAAACATTTTTATCAAGTCCTTTTCCTATACTTTCGGATTAACATCTGGGTTAATGGGAAAGGACTTTTTTTAACCCGAATGTTACTGTGAAACTTTGATGAAGAGCCAAGATTATTATATTGATTAATTTTTTAAGATAGTAGATTAATCATCATTGAAGTTTGGGGGGAAATTGAATGTTAAAAAGAAGTAAGAAAGTTTATGGCTGGGGTACAGGGAATCGAACCCCGACACACAGAGCCAGAACCTGCTGTCCTACCATTAGACTATACCCCAGTATAAACGAAAAAAAATTTATAAAATAGTGATGGCTGGGCTGCCAGGATTCGAACCCGGGAATGCATGGACCAAAACCATGTGTCTTACCACTTGACGACAGCCCAACACTATTTTATAAATTTTCATGTTTTTAATGGCGGAGAAGGAGGGATTTGAACCCTCGGTAGGGGATTAGCCTACATACGCTTAGCAGGCGCACGCCTTAAGCCGCTCGGCCACCTCTCCGTTCAAAGAATGGCGGAGAATGAGGGACTCGAACCCCCAAGGGCAGAGCCCGGCGGTTTTCAAGACCGCTGCCTTACCAATTAGGACTAATTCTCCGTTCGAAATATGTATTAGCAATATCCTATAAAGGGGTTTTCTTGTCAATACATTTTTTTAATTATTTTAATTTTTCTTTGCTACAATTTCGTTTTTTATTAATTAATAAAGACTTATAAAAACATTTTTTTTTATTTTCTTTACATTCTATTAGATATTTATTAGTTTTTAAAGCTAGTATTTACCTAGATGATTCCTTATCAAGCTTAAAAGAGAAGTGAATTTTATCATCTTTACCAAGCTTCATCACCGAATTTTTTAGGAAGTGAAGTAATTTATCTAGAGGATAATCTTGATCAATTTGGTAATGATGAATCAATCTCAATTTTTCAGAAGGTAAAGTCTCAGCCAGTTCTGAATCCAGTAAATATATTTGAGAGCTCTTATTTATTTCATTAAAGTTAAGGGAATCATTTTTAATGATAACAAGTGAGAAGTTCTCTTGTTTTAAGCTAAAGAGAGAATCGGCAAGTTGGGAAAAATAAGCTTGATTACTTTCTTTTATCACTAGAGCCATAGGATAATCTGGAGATGCTGGATCTAGATAGTAAGCTTGAGAATCTTTATAGACATCATTAAACTTTAAACCAGCAGAAAAGAGAAACCAAATGGCAATTGCAATTGAAGCAATTTGTGCTATATACTTTAGATTCTTAATGTAAGCTAAAAAGCCTGAAAAGGCGAGAGGGATTAAGAAGATAGAAGTTCCAAAAAAGAAACCTAAAAACAATAAAGCACCTGAAATAGGACCAGCTAAGTCAACTGCTTTCGAGAGAGCTATTAAGAATGAAGGACAAAAATTAATTCCTGTAAAAACACCTAGCAGAAAAGCAGATGATGTTATCTTAGCAAAAGCAGGGATATGGCACTTCTTTTCTTTCTTTTTAGTCCTAACAACGCTAAGAATCATAAAAAGTGAAAGCAAACTATAAGCTATACCAGTAAAGAGGTCTCTATTAATAGTGGCAATATTTGAACCTATCCAGCCTGCTAAGAGTCCAAAGACGATATAAGAAAAAAATCTACCTAGTGAAATTTCCAGTACTTTCCAGATATTCTTAGAAAAAGACCTATTTTCAGAAATCAGATAGGGTAAGTAAATAGGAGTGCAAGAAACTAAGCAGATAGTTCCAGTAGAAAAGCCTAAGGTAAAACCTTCTAATAGTGTTGTAATCATCTAAACAACATCCTAGTGCCTAAACTAATTGTATTTTTAAAGTCATATACATTAATATTATCAAAAGATTGAGAATTACTGTTTTCTAAGAAGAATAAGATATTTGAGTTTACTTGATAATCCAAGGAAGCAATAATAGTATTATAGATATCATAAGAGAATCTATCTTCTAAAGATATTGCTAAACTACCTATAACAGGCATCTTGAAATAAGCGAAATAAATCTTGTTCATATTTTCAATAGATAGAACACTTCCTGCGATGAGGCAAGCTTGATTATCAAAGTTAGGTAGATTATATCTTGCCTGTAATCTAATCATGTTTGATAAGCGATAAAATTCTTTATCTTGATTATCATAAGAAAACCTTGAAATATAAGTCACAAATGAACTTAGGTGGGGTGTTAACCTATAAGTATATCGCAAGCTATTGATAAAATTATTCTTTTGGTAATTTTCATATTGGTCTGAATCTTTTCTTAAATATTGAAAATCTTCCTTAATAGTTCCACCCAGATAATCAACAAGCTTTACTTGAATCCCTCCCCCATAGTGGGTATAATCATATTCTCTGCTAGGGTCATATATTGAGGTATTTGAGCTATAAAATGTTTTATTTTCAAAAGTAGTGTAGAAATTAATATAGTCGTTAAAAGAATAAGCAAGAGCAAAATCTTTATAAAACTCATCATAATGTTCTGCTTTAGCGGAATTTATAGCATTAGGAATATCCATTTGATAATCAATATTGTTTCTTCTTCCTCTGAGACCAGCTAATAAAGTAAAGTCTTCCCATTCATTCTTGGAAATCAGATAGAGGTAATTTTTAACTAAGGGTTGAGTAGGAAGCTTAATGCCATCATAGATGAAATTACTTTGTGTTTTATCATAGTCATAGTAATCAATATTATATCCTAAAAGAAGTTTTGACTGCGGATTTAATTTATAAGTTGAAAGACTTCTTATTTCATTGGTTACGAAAGAATTGGGGTCATCAAATCCTTCTTCAGATATAAGTGTATTCATCTGAATATTGATACTTAATTTATTTAAAATAAGTTGAGTAACTAAGTTATTTTCTCCTCCATAAACCTCAGTATCATGAGATTTATAGAAAGACATTCTTGTTTGATTCCAAAAAGAAGCATTTAAACATAGATTAGAAAAGATTAAAAGTGATATTATCAGTAGTTTCTTCATTAGTAAATCGCTCCTTGAGGACATACTGCAATACATTCGCCACAGGAAATACATTTCGATTGGTCAATCACAGCCTTGCCTTCTAGATTGTATTCTATAGCATCTTTAGGACAAACAGATATACATTCACCGCATGAATTACATGAAGATTTATCAATATTATATTCTTTTTCTGTTGGTTTCTTACATGCTGACAAAGAGAATAAGAGAAGACCTATACACATAATAATAATAATTTTCTTCATTTTTTACACTCCTCTATTGCATCATAAGTACAAGTACCTACACAGATGTTGCAGTTAATACACTTTTCATTATCAATTACTGCCTTCCCATTTATTATTTCAATTGCTCCAACAGGACAAGCCTCAACACAATCGCCACAAGCAACACAGTCATAACTACGAACAAAAGGGCTCTCTATCACTTCAGAAGCAAAGAGAAACCCTAAAAATATGACTGCTATTACTAAAATAGTTAATAGCTTTTTTTTCATAATCTTCCTATTTAATTACTGTTAAAAGTTTTGAAATTTCTTTATCACTGGTTGAATATTTAAATAAGTAATTACCTGATGGAACTCTATTTCCTAAATCATCTGTAAGGTCCCAACCCACAGCATCATTCTTATCATCAAACTTTAATTCTCTAACTTTTTGACCTTTAATATTGTAAATAACTAAATCACGTGAAGAAACTTTCTCTTCAGAAATGATTTTGAATACTGCTTTTGTAGCTGTTGGATTAGGGAAAACACTAACCTCAATAGTTACAGGATTTACTTGGTCTAGTTCATTGCTTACTGGAACCTGAGAGATAGCATTACGGGGGCATCTATCTGCACAATCACCACAATCCTCACAAAGTTCTGGGTCTATTTGATAACTATGAAGACTAACATCATAATAAATGGCATCTTCATCACAAGCATTAACACATCTTCCGCAGGCATTACATCTTACAGCATTAATCTGATAAACAGCAAATAATGTGAAAATAATTGATGTTAGAATAATTATAGAAACAATACTTTTTTTCATTTTTACCTACTTTTTTTCAATTGCTTTAACAGGGCAACCTTTGAATTTTCCGTTACCATCAACACAAATACCACAATCAATACACTTCTCTTGATCAATTACAGCTTTACCTTTAACCATTGTAATAGCACCTTCAGGACAGTTTTTTACACATAATCTACATCCTATGCATCTTGCTTGATCTACTACATGGTTACCACCAGCACATTCATGTTCACAGATTGAATATTTCTCTACAACAAAACCAGATCTTGTGTTTTTACCAGAGAATGTATAAGCTTGCCCAATCTGAATCTTTTCCATTTCATTTTCTAAGTTTTCGGGTATTATTAAATTATAAACAGTTTTAGTAGAATCTTGGATTAATTGAAGTTGATTTTCATTAATCTGCACTATTCCTCTCACAGTATCCCTTGTTGAAGCCTTTTCTACTTTTGGGAAATGTTTTCCACAATGTTCCTTTACTTCCGCTGATATCAAGACTGTAAATGTAACTAATAAAAGTAACAAAATTATTAGATTTCTTTTCTTATTTTTCATTTGTTCTCCATTTCTGTTTTTCTTTACAAATCACTGGATGACATAATTTTGTCAATACTTTTTAAGTTAGTCTTAACGAACCTTAAGTTGATAATAGTAATTGCAAACTAAGACAAAGAGACCTATAACTTTGTTAGATATTAGTTAACCTTATATCCCATTATTTGACTAGGATTTACTGAAATAAATTAGTTAATACTTCTTTTTCTCAGTCTGTTGGAGTTTGTAACAACAGTGATTGAACTTGTAGCCATAGCAATTTCAGCAATAACAGGGTGTAACATACCGGTGAAAGCTAGAGGAATAGCTATAAGATTATAGGCAAAGGCCCAGAATAGGTTTTGCTTTATCTTTTTAAAAGTCTCTTGAGATAGCTTAATAGCTTGAACCACACTCAGTAAAGACCCTTTCACCAAGGTGATATCGGATGATTCAATAGCAATATCTGTACCTGTTCCGATTGCGATTCCAACATTGGCTTGTTTTAAAGCAGGAGCATCGTTTATACCATCTCCGACCATTGCTACCAAGCCATATTTTTCTTGAATTTTTTTAATTTCTTCTACTTTTTGGTCTGGTAAAACTTGTGATACTACAAAATCTATACCTACCTTTTTAGCTATAGCTTGAGCAGTCTTATCATTATCGCCAGAAATCATAGCTGTTTTAAAACCCAGCTTATGTAATTTATCAATTGCCATTATTGAATCTTCTTTAAGAGCATCTGCAACAGCTATTAATGCTAACATTTCTTTTTCATCAGCTATCAAAATAACTGTTTTAGCCTCTTTCTCAAGTTTGTCTATTCTATCTACATAATTCTTATAATCAATAGAATTTGCCTCTAACAGTTTCCTATTTCCTATAAATATTTTCTTATCTTGAACTTGTCCACTCAAGCCTAAACCAGAATGAGATACAAAAGCTTTTGCTTGTTCAAAACTGATATTATTTTCCTTACAATAGCTTAGTATAGCCCTTGCTAGGGGGTGTTCAGACTTGTTTTCTAAACTAGCTGCTAATTGCATAACTTGTGTATCACTTAATGAATTAGAACAAATATCAGTAACTTCGGGTATACCTTTGGTAATAGTACCTGTCTTATCGAACACTATTACGTCCACATCTTTCATGGTTTGGATAGCAGCTCCATTTCTTATCAGAATACCATTTTCTGCTCCCATACCAGAACCTACCATAAGAGCTGTTGGAGTTGCTAAACCTAAGGCACATGGACAGGCTATAACAAGTACTGCAACAGTGGCAAAGATAGCCTGAGTGAGTGAATTTGCTTGAGGATTAACCCAGGCAAGATATTGAGAAGCCCATAGGCTGATTGCTTGGAGAGTTTCAGGGAAGATTAACCAGCTAGCAAAAGCTATAAGAGCTAGCAGAATCACTATTGGGACAAAAAAGGCAGTAACTTTATCAGCAAACTCTTGAATAGGTACTTTTGAACCCTGAGCTTCTTCAACCATTTTAATAATTTGTGATAAGAAAGTTTCTTTACCTACTTTTTCAACCCTAACTTTGATAAAACCATTCCGATTAATTGTAGCACCTAGAACATTGTCACCAACTACTTTTTTGACTGGTAATGATTCTCCAGTAGCCATTGATTCATCAACCCTAGTCTTCCCCTCCACTATTTGACCATCAGTTGGTATTTTAGCTCCAGGTTTGACCAGCATAATATGACCTAATTCCAAAGATTCAACAGGAACTTCTTTTTCCTGACCATCTACTTCAATCAGAGCAGTTTTAGCTCCTAACTCTAACAATTTCTTAATAGCCTGAGAAGCTCTCCCTTTAGCTTTTACTTCTATATATCTTCCAGTGAGGTGAAAAGCCATAATCATTGCTGAGATTCCTGCAAAAGAAGCTATATCCATAAAGAAGTGAAGTATTCCTGTAATGAAAGCTGCCCCAGTTCCTAGAGTAATCAAAACATCCATGTTTGCAGAAGCATGAAGAAGAGATTTAAAAGCTGATTTAAAAGTCTTCATGCCGACCGTGAAAAGGCCTATGGAGGCAAGAACAAGTACGCCAATATTGTGTGTAATATGATTTGGCCACATTATTCCGAATAGCATCATAGGAAGCATCCATGCCATTATTGGAATAGTTACTAACCAGATAATTATCATTCTCTTTTTGGCTGCATGCAAGTTTTCTTCATCACTATCCACAGATTTCTCTGCTTGAATACCATAGCCTGCATTAATAACTGCTTCTTTTAAAGCACTTTCATCTGTGATACTAGTGTCTATTTCGATTGTTGCAACTTCAGAAGCTAAATTTACATTAACTCTTTTAACTCCAGATGTCTTTTTTAATGCTCTTTCCACTGCTGAAGAACAGGAGGCACAGGACATTCCAGTCACGTTTAACTTGATTGTGTTTACACTAGTTTGACTTTCTTCAGGATTATAAGATTCAATAACCTCATAACCTACTTTTGTGATTAATTCTTCAATATAAGAAACATCTATCCTTTCAGGGTCATAAGTAACAAAAGCTTTACCAGCAGGATAGTTAACATTTACTTCAATCATACCTTCAACTTTCTTTAATGCTCTTTCGATTGAAGCAGAGCAAGAGGCACAGGACATCCCATTTATCTTAATGATTAACTTTTTCATCTTAACTCCATAAATACCCATTTTTATTAATATATGAACAATAAATAAGTTAATCGCCTATAACAATTTTACAAATTTTATTTCTTTATTACTAGCTTCTTAGTAAAAACTTTATTGCCACTGGCAATTTTTAGGATATATAAACCACTTCCAAGCTTTACTTGTTCTAAAGAAATTTCATTATTTGAACTTGGAAATTTCTTTATTAACTGTCCTTTTAGATTATATAGGGCCATATAAGAAATCTTATCCTTAGTGGAAACAGATATTTTCTGATCAAGACAAGAAATTATATTGGGGTAAATATTAACATTCCCATTGGTAATCACTAGATTATCATTAGAAACCGTATCCAACCATTCTTTTGTTGCTGTAAAAATGGCTTCTTCATAATCATAGAAGAGATTTCCATAAGAATAATTAGCTCCATTAGTAAGAAATACTAAGATAATATCTCGTTCTAGGTTATAATAAGCATCACTAATTAAACCATAAGCTTCCCCTGCGTGACCAAAGAAGAGCTCATTAGGGAAAAGGTCATAAGTTCTTTGGACTTGCAAGCCCATTTCAGTAAAAAAGCCACCCAAACCTGAACCAGTCCAATTTATCTCTTCCATCAACTCTACTGTAGTATCTTCGAGTATTTCAATTCCAAGGTAAGAACCTCTATCACGTAACATAGTAAAGATTTTAGCTAAATCACCCGTACTAATTCTTAGTCCGCCTTGAGGAGCATATATTAAAGCATTCCAGCCATAGGAAAGTTGATTTAAATCTATTTCAGTTGGATAAATACCTTGATAATTATCTGCTTGAGCTGTTGGCTGACCTCCGACATATCTATAAAGGACAGCTAAGTCATCCATATCGCTAAGTGCTGAAAAGTTGTTCCAACAAGCTTCTATATCCAAGGGAGCAAAAAGAGTATTTTGGCAATAGTCTGTAAAATATTCTTGAGCCTGGATTTCTACCAAACTAGCAACAAGTCCTGCTGAAAGATTAGAATAATCCCATGAACTTGCTTGACCAGGTTGATAATAGCTTGTCCAAATTGACGAGTCATAATAATCACCATTTTCTAGAAGAAGTTGAGATAAAGCAGGAGGATTTTCAGAATAAGAAGCACTTAGAAAGTTGTGATAAGCATTAGAATCTCTCAAACCAGAAGTATGTGTTAACAAGTGCCTAAGAGTTATTGGATTTGAAGGATAGTTAGGATTTCTGAAACTATATCCTAAATAAATTGAAACATCTGTATCTAAATCAAGCAGACCCTCTTCAACAAGTTTCATAGCTGTAATAGCGGTAATTACCTTGGAAATAGAAGCTATTCTAAATTTAGTATTTTCATCAATTCTTAATTGTCTTTCGTAGTCTTTCCAACCATAAGAGTAGTTATATACTTGATTGTTATGAACTATACAGATAGATGCCCCTATTGCATCATGAGATTCTGATATCTGATAAAATCTATTAGCTAATTCTTGGGGGTTTTGACAAAATAATCTACCGATTAGCAATAACATAATAAGACTTACTTTGTTCTTCATTTTCCCTCTTATAACTCATATTTTTCTTTATAGTCATGTTTTATTATCTAACTTATTTAGTCAAGCATCTTGAATACAGTCATGTTCTTTATAGTTGAAGTCTACCAAGATAGGAGACTGTTCAATCATTAAACCTCCTTCCCCATTCTAGCTTATACTAACTCTTGATTGTTACTCTCTCAATACGTTTCCAATGATTTATTGAGTGAGTAACAATCAAGGATTATGAAATATATTTAGATATAAAAAACTATCGATTATATACTTTATCAAAAAATTATTTGATGGCGGAGAAAATCTCCACCGTCCGACAAATACTCTCCCCGGTCTACTCGACCACCCCTCTAACTGGGAACTCGGGCATCCTGCCCGAACTACTTGTTAAAATACTCTTCATGGCGCTTATTTTCAAGAAAAAGAGGGAACATTAGCAAGGTAATTTGGAAAAATTACCTAGCTATAACTTGGCTTGGCTTTACCAAAAGCCAAAGGCTGATGTGGTCATCCACGTTCCCAGTTATTTAGCTGAAAGGGGATTGATACTCTCCTGTTTTTCAAAAGATTCGAAACTATAAAACACACTATTCTACCAGCTACAGAGTAGCGACATCTTTGTAGAATATAATACAAAATAAACCTCAAAAGCTCCGTTAGGAGCGACATCTTTGTAGAATTGAGGATTTTAAAGCTTCTAAATTACCTATTATATTTAGGTCTCACTTAACTTTGGAGAGAGCCAGAAAAATCAATATGTTATCGCCCTTCCAGGCTAAGCTAAATTTAGCTTTCATATATATAGGGTCTAACGAACCCTGCCTATTAGATTAACATCCCTTCGGGATTAAAAGTGAAGTAAATTACTTAAATAGAATCTATAATTGTTAATCTTCTACAACAATATTATGATGTTACCAACTTTATTTTGGAGATAGCTAAATTCTACTTGCCTAATTATGTAATATATTTTTAATAAATCATTATTAATAAATTTACAAAATATGGAAGTTTTAATGAAGTTAAAAAGTATTTTACTGATTAGTTTTTTTATAATTAGCTATCCTATATTAGCACTTAGTTCCTTATTCAATATAGACATAGGAATGAAATCTTATGTAGGAGGTTATTATTACTTAAATAATGACAAAAAAGATTTTGAATATAAGTCTAACCATAATTGGTACTTAAGAATTGATAAATCTTATAATGAAAAGATAAAGACATTTGCAGATTTACGTTATTATCCAGAGTTATTTGATAAAAAGGTTTATTTATATTCAGCTAAAGTGGAATATAATTCAAAGAAAATGTTTGATATTGCTTGGGCTTTTGATAGAATAGGTTTAGGTAAAGATAACTTCATTTATCAAGATGAGCTCAATAATATCAGAAGTGATAAAAACTTTATAAGTGATTATAGATTTAATGGAATAATTTTAAGGCAGAAATTATCATCATCTTTACTAGTTAACTATCTAGCAGGAGGAAATGACCATAACACAGGTCTTGGGGCGGTAGAAATAGCTTTTAAGAACAAAAGATTTTCTTCTAAACAGGCTTTTTTCTTAGTTTCCAGAGACAATAGATATAATTCTTCAGCCTTGAACATTAATAATCAAACAAGTTTCATAATCGATAGATTTAAAATTCAGAATATGTTTCATTTTTCTATCATAGATTATTATAGAACAGATTCTGATGAAAAGAGTAGAGTTTTTAAGAATTTCCTTGAAGGGCAATTAAATCTAAACTCTAATCTACAAGTAGCATCTTCCTTTTATTATGAAGTTGAGAATTGGAATAAATATGAAATATACGAAATTAACTCTAAGTTAAATATATTATTGAAGAGATTCAAGATAAGTCCCGCTTTCAAATTCTCTTCCTGCTTAGATAATAAACAAAGAGACTATTCTTTACTAGTAAACTACCAACTTTCCTCATTGTGGGATATTGGTATAAATTCCCAATATTTTTATAGTTCAGACAATCAGGATATAATAAGTTATGGCCTACAAAGCAAATTTAATTTCCCTCTTAATCCTAGTAGCATTAAGTCTATTATTGAATAGCTGTGATAGTTATAGCCAAGAGTTAAATAAGCCTATCATCTGTTTTACATTTGATGATGGACATCTCAATGCTCTAGAAAATGCTTTCCCTTTATTTGAGCATTATGCTTTCCCAGCAACGTCCTTTATTAATAGTGGTTTTGTAGGAAAACCAGGAAGGGTCAGTTGGGAGCAAATTGATTTTCTTTATAATTCTGCTTGGGAAATTGGAGGTCATACGATTGACCATGTTGAGTTGACAGATTTATCAGATCAAGAGGCTTATTATCAGATAAATCAGGATTTCATTAACTTTAACGAGCATGGAATTAAGTTGACATCTTTTGCTCTGCCTGCTGGACATGCAAGTGAGAGAGACTATGATATTATTACTAGTATTTATAAAAATATTCGAAATAGTATTGACAAGCAAATGCACCTCCCCTTAAATAGACTTGACTTAGGTTATTATGTTTATCAGTCAGACTATAAGCCTGAGATGGTAAAAAGAAGAATAGTAAGAGCATGTACCAATGGAGAAGCTCTAGTAATAATAGGCTTTCATAGGATTTGTGACTTACCGACTTTGGCGGTTGATAATTGTAGACCTAATGATTTAGATGAAATTCTAGCTTGGGTTAAGAGTAATGATTTTGAAGTTATGACCCTTGAAAAAGCTATAGACAGACTCACTAAATAAAAAGGAGAATTATATGAAGTTTTTTAAGTTCTTATTAATTGTTATAATTTTATTGTCACTGACTGTTTGTCAGAAACAAGAGAAAGAAATGACTGAAACTAGTAATGAGAATGTTGAACAATATAAAATTGCCTTAGTAATGAAAACTTTGACCAATCCTTTCTTTATAACTATGGAAGAGGGTGCTAGAGAAGCAGAGAAAGACTTAGGAATAGACCTCATTGTTAAAACTGGTTCTCAAGAAACAGCCATAGCTCAGCAAATTGATATTATCAGAAAGTTGATTAAAGAAGAAGTCCATGCTATTGTAATTGCCCCTGCATCATCTATAGAATTAGTTCCAATCTTAGCCCAGGCTCAAGAAAAAGGTATAGTTATAGTAAATATTGATAATGAACTTGATAAAGAAACTTCAGCAAAGTATAATTTAAAAGATGTACCTTTCATTAGTGTTGATAATGAAGAAGGTGGTTATTTATCAGCAAAATACATTAGTAAAGATATAACTAAAAGAAGTAAAGCTGTGATTTTAGAAGGTATAAGATCGGCTCAAAATGGTATTGATAGAAAAAATGGGGCCTTGAGAGCTTTCAAAGAGAATAAGAATATTGAAGTTATTGCCAGTGAAACAGCAAATTGGAAAATTGATGAAGCTTATGAAGTTTTTGCCAACATGTGGAAAAATTACCAAGACATAGATTTAGTATTTTGTGCAAATGATATGATGGCTCTTGGTGTTGTTCAATATTTGAAAGAAAATAATATTGATAATGTTAAAATTGCTGCTTTTGACAATATTGCAGAGATAAAATCTCATCTTGAATCAGGATATGTTTCTGTAACGATTGATCAGCAGGCTGATATTCAAGGCTATAAGGGAATTGAAACTGCATATAAGCTTCTCAATAAACAAGAAATTGAAACTTTAACAGTTAGTGTAATAATAGTAACGAAATAATACATAATGTCCAAAAAACGATTAAGTCATTCAATAATAACTAGATTTATTGCAACTTTTTTCTTTCTAGGAATAGTTCCCTTGTTAGTGTTAATGTTATGGGCAATATATGGTTCCAATAAATCAATGATGAACCATTTAGAAGAGAATGTATTTGAGCTCTTAAAACAGAAGGCAGAATACACTTCCCTACAACTTGAAACAGTAGAGAATCTTATGAATAATATTGCTAATGTGGAGGATGTTATTCAGAGCTTAAAAGAAGATAGCGGCACTCTTACTGTTTATCAAAAATTGAAAATACAAGCTAATATTGGTTATGTTCTAGCAGGATATATCAACTTAGAAGGAATAGAATCTATTGATATTTTCTCAAAAAATCTTAATCGTTATCATTTCGGCAAAAGTTTATTAAAAAATAATAATATACCGTCAGAAGACTTTTTAGGGATATTATCTGAAAACACTAATATAAATTCTGAAGTATTTTGGCATGGTGTTCAGGCAAGTTATGATAGGCCAGATAATTTCTCATTAATTGCCTCAAAAAGACTTAAATACTTTGACCATGAGTCAATGACAGATGTTTCTATAGGAACAATAGTTGTTCATTATTCTTTAGAAAGTATAGCAGATAATTTCCAAGATGAATTTTCTCAAAAATTTTCTAGCTTTGTAGTTGATACAAAGGGAAACATAATTTCAGCACCAGATAAAGAATTGATAGGATCTGATTTTAAGGCTATTAATGACATAAGCAAAGATCGACTTCACAATTTTGATAAGTTAAAATTCGCTGGTGATGATGCTCTCCTACTAAAATATAATTTAGAAGAGTTCAACCTTAAATTTTTTACCTTTATATCTAGCAAATATCTTTGGCACACTCAATTTGATTCCCTGAAAATATCTTTGATAGGTTTGATTACTATTATCTTTTTCTCTTCAATTATCTTTTATATCTTTGCTAGAAAAATTCTCTTTCCAATTAAAGAGTTAACCGAGGCCTTTGTTGATATTTCAAAGAATAGATACGATCTAAATTCTCAGATTCAAATTAAGACCATAGATGAAATAGGCGAACTCCAAATGTGGTTTAATACTTTTGTGAAAAACATGCAAGAAAAGAATAAATATGCTGCTGAATTAAGAGAACAAAAAGAAATCGCAGAAATTGCCAACAGGGCTAAAGATTCCTTCTTAGCAAGCATTTCACATGAACTGAGGACACCACTAAATGGGGTTATATCTGTCTCTGAATTACTTAGTGAAACTCAGCTATCAGCTCAACAAGAAGAATATCTAGATGTTATTCAACAATCTTCAGATATTCTTTATAGCCTAATAAACCAGGTCTTAGATTTCTCCAAAATATCATCTAATAAATTACTGTTAACATCAAGTAATTTTGATATCATCAGTCTATTTGATAAAATGGCTAATTTATATGATATTCAAGCAAAAGGTAAAAATCTCACATTCAAGTATGAAAAGTTAAATTTGCAACATTTAATAGTATATAGTGATGAAATGGCAATTCAGAAGATTTTGATAAATCTTTTAAGTAATAGTTTAAAATATACTCCTGAAGGAGAAATAATCTTTGCTATTAAGAAACTTTCTCAATCTGTAGATAAGGTATCATTGAGGATATCAGTTTCTGATACTGGTTTAGGAATACCTGAAGCTAAGAAGAAAACAATATTTGAAGCATTTGAACAAGTTGATGGTTCTTTATCAAAGAAGATCTCAGGTACAGGTTTAGGCTTGTCTATAGCACAACAACTTTCTTATTTATTACAAAGCGAGATTCAATTAGAAAGTCCAAACCCTTATATAAAATCTGATACAGATAATCCTGGTTCTGTTTTCTATATTGATATTACCCTTCCTAAAGGTGAATTAAGTAATGTGGAAATCTCCGAAGAGGAAGATAGATTGAATGAGACATACCCAGATAAAAAAGTCTTGGTAGTTGAGGATAATCTTATAAATCAGAAGGTAATCTCAGCTATTCTTCATAAACTTGATCTTGAGGTTGATATTGCCTCTAATTGGAGAGAGTGTTTAAAAGCCTTGGAAAATACTAGTTATGATTACATCTTCATGGATATTCAAATGCCTGAAGTTACAGGCTTAGCCCTAACAAAGATGATAAGGGATAGAGGCTTAAAAACACCTATTATTGCAGTATCTGGTAATGTTATTGATGAAGTCAAGGAAGAAGCTAACAGGGTAGGAATGAATGACTTTATTGTTAAACCGATAAAAGCTTCAGAAATTAAAAGGATGCTAAAGAAATTTAAGAATTAAGCTCGGGAGTATCAAGATTTTTAAAAATCTTACAGTTAAAATCATTATCTCCTATTTTTGAAAACAAATAAAAAGAATCTTTTCCAATACAAGAAATAATCTTTTCATCTTGAATCTTCAAAGACATATTATCATCAAGTCCAAAACCATACTTAACTTTATTTTTATTGATTTTCCTCAAGAGTTCATTAAATCTTTTCTTTTCTGAAAAATGAGGTTTAAAAGCAATATTTTCGATTAAGCCATAATTTAAAGATAAGATTGCCCCAGCAGATATACCAGCATAGGGTATCCCTTCTTGATATCTTTCTTTAACTAAATAAGAAATTGCATCATTTCCATAAATCTTCTGATAAAAGTGAGCATTCCCACCTAAAACAAGAATACCTGTAGCTTTCTTTAAGGAGTCAATAGTTTCCAAAGGAGCATAAGTATCATTTATTTCAGGGGCTAAGAAGTGAAATCTACTTAAGTCATAATCTAAACCACTATTTTTTATAATATTAGTTAAGTTGATTTTCTGTTCCTTAATCTGCATTAAAACTAGTATGTAATAGTCATCTTTCTTAGCAGCTTGTAAGAAGTCATGAAAATTAGGAAATGTGTATTTATTAATCATAGAAAACATGTATAAAGACGTCATATCTGAATTACCTTCTTCCCCACCTTCTTGTGAGATTTCTTACTAAGTAGATAACCTGCTAAAGTGATAAGTATTCCACCTATAACTAAAACTGGCGTAACTCTCAGATTCATAAAAATAACTTCATTTATTGTGGTAAATAGAACTGTAAAAGTGAAAAGAATACTGGCAGTGTTAGCAGAAATACCAGTTAAGGCAAAGTTCCAGAAAAGATAAGCCAAGCCAGATTGGAAAACACCCATTTCTAAAAACCAGAAGATTTCTGATTTACTTGTAGGTAATTTTCCATCAATGAAGAAATATATAGGACTCATCATAATAGAAGCAGTTAGAAAAATCCAAAACAGAAGTTGGATCACTTTGTAAGGTTGCTTTTCTAGGCCTTTCATTATTCCAGATGAGAGATAAATATACGCTCCAAAGGTAATACCTGTTAGGATACCAAATATCATACCAATACTAAAGCCTTGTCCTAATTCAGGAAAGGATGATTTTCCCATGATTATAGATAGCAATCCTATGAATGCAATAATCAGTGACAGCACTTGAATTCTACTAGGAGCTAGCTTATCCTTAAAATATACTATTAAAATCACAAACACAGGTGCTAGATTTTCTAGGATCATCACTAATGTACCATGCAGATATTTCAGAGTTATATGATATAAAATTGAATTTATGCAAATACCTATAATACTAATATTGATAATTTGTTTCCACTTGCTTATAAAAAGATTGTAGCCGAAATCTTTCTTGAATAAAAGAAATAGGAAAAAAATAAAAGTACCAATCCAGAATCTTGAAACAGCAACAAAATACATATTAACATCTTGCAAAGCAAGATATCTTCCAGCTGGCCCATGTATACCCCAAGAGAATAAAGCGATAAAGGCAAATATTAAAGATTTGGTCTTTACTGTCATTTATATTACTAATCTAGAATTATTAAAGGAACTAGCATTTCTTTTTCAGTTAGGCCTGCATGCATCCCTTTAAATTTGAAAGTTGATTCTTTGCTTTGATAAATCGTTTGAATAGCTTTGCTACTTTTTGCTATCAAGACATAATCACCAAGCATTTCCTGAACTCTCGGATGAGGACTACCCTTGCCAAGTAAAGATTTTTCGATAAGTTCAACTTTGGACAGCAAAATAAATTCAGCAGAATACTTCTTGGCAAAAGCTAAAAAATCTGCTTCTTTATCTTTATGAATAAAGCAAGATATAAAGCGAGGTTCTGGGAAGGTAGGAAGAATTAAAGAATCCCAAAAAGCTTTATCTTCATTTGCGTATATACTTTCTTCTACTTCTATCATACCATGGTCAGCAGTAACTAAAATCAATGATTTAGTTGAAGAAAGATTTTTATGTAAAGCTTGGATTTGGCTTTGAAGAGATTCTATAATATCCTTTATGGATGACTTGTAAACACCTAGTTTGTGCATCGATTTATCAGGTTCCCCAGTATAACAGTAAAATAACTTTTTATTGCTATTCTCCTTAACTGTCTGATGGATATAATCTAAGGCTTGCCCGAAAGCACTATATGAAAAAATTTCAGCTGAATCAGATGCCATTTTTGTGTATTTAGATTTAGCTAAAGACTCTGGGGTTACATAGTGCTGTTCAACTTCTGGTCTTAATTCATTAATAATTTTGAAGATTGACTCAAAATGAAATTTCTCATGTATCTTGGAATACTCTTCTGGTAAAAATTCTCCATTAGTAGCATCGCTCAGAGGTAAGAAATCAACCATTTTGAAATATTCTTTCAAATATAAGGTCCAACCAATTATCCCATGTTCCCAGGGGGAAACTCCAGATAGATAGGAAGAAATAGCTGCTGCTGTTGTTGGGGGAAATACTGAAGTTAAAGTCGTTGCATTGTTTTTTCTAAACATGGCATTATCTGCCAAATGATGTTCAATTAGTTTAGCACCTAGCCCATCAACTACTAAGAAAATTATATTATCGAACTTATCTAAATATTCTTTTGATAGTTCCTTTAAGGCTGGATATTTTGTTTCACAACCAAAATATTGTAATATGGAGGCAGTTATATTTATAATACTTCTATTATAATCTGGATATATTATTTTCTCTTTATTCATATTAATTCTCCTTGCTAAATGTTTTTAATAGTCTCTTATTAGTCAATATAAATTTAGAATATCTGAAAAAGTTTACTTAAAATAAATAAATAGTAGGATTTAGAAAAGTTATTGACAGATTTTATTAATCTCTGAATTGTATTCATTACAAAAACCTATTACGGAGAACCTATGTGTAAAGTTGAACTTATAACAAACAAAGGAAGAATAGTCTTAGAATTGTTCAAGGAAAAAGCTCCCATTACAGTGAAAAATTTCATTGACTATGTAGAAGAAGGCTTTTATGATGGTCTTCTTTTCCATCGAATTATCGATAATTTCATGATTCAAGCTGGTGGATTTACTGCTGACGGACAATACAGAAGTGGACGTGAATCTATTAAAAATGAAGCTGATAATGGCCTCAGCAACGAAATAGGAACTATTGCTATGGCAAGAACAAATGACCCACACTCAGCAAGCTCTCAGTTTTTTATTAATGTTGCTAACAATACTTTCTTAAACTATCAGAACTCCTCCAATTGGGGTTATTGTGTTTTCGGAAAAGTAATTGATGGTATGGAGATTGTCAATTCTGCTAAAACAGTTGCTACTGGTATTAATCGTGAAACAGGAATGAGTGATTGGCCTAAAGAAAATATTATTATTGAAAGTGCTAAACTGATATAACTATACATGTAAAGGCAGTAGAGCTTAAATAATATATGACTTCAGCAAAATATTACTTAAGCTCTACTGCATTATTTGGTTTAACACCTTTTTAGCAACATCTTCCCCAAGTTTTGATATTTCTTCAATTTTAAGAAATTCAGCTGGAAGATATGAGTTTATGTCACAATTTATATAAATATTTGGTTTAAATTCTTTTATTCTTTCTTGGGCTAAAAATGATTGATTACAGTTAACTGCTTCCATAATTATTTCATACCATTTTTTACTTGTCTTCTGCTTTTTTCCTGTTTTGATGCTATCAATGTTCATGTGGACCATTTTGTTGGGAATAGCAGGAAGAACATTTACTACTATGGTAAACTCATCTTCAGAAAGGTCTAAGCAGGGTAATGGATACTCCACTCCCCCGTCAACAAGTGAATAATTATCAATATTTACAGGATTAAATATATAGGGGATTGCAGATGAAGCTCGCATAGCTCTAGCACAATTACCTGAATTAATTATGATAGTGTATTTAGAATTAATATCGTAGGCCACTGCTGAATATTTAATTTTCAAATCTTCTATCTTTGCTTGATTAAGCTTTTGATTAATCTTCTTTTCAATAAAAGAACCATCAAAAAGGCCTTGAAACTTTAAGTCTATATTTAGTGGATTAATAAAATCTAGATATTTGAAATCCTTTCCAAACTCTAGGATTTCATCTGCTTTCATCCCATAAGCATACAAACCACCGACAATTGACCCCATACTTGTACCAATGACTCTAGTAATCTCATATTCTTTTTCAATTACCTTCAATACACCAATATGGGCAAAACCAAGAGCTGCTCCTCCGCCTAAAATTAGGGTAGCTTTTTTCATATTTCCTGCTTATTATTCATCTTCATCATTCAATTCATCTTCTTCAAGTGGGGCAATTATTGCTTTTACTGGACATCCATTATAGTCATCATAATTCCCATTTACACAAATACCACATTGAATACACTTAGTCTGATCAATTATAGCCTTGCCACCTTTGATGGATATAGCTTGAACTGGGCAAGCATCAACACAGGCTTGACAACCAATACACTTATAATCTGAAATGTTGTAATTAGTAGGGTTGGACTCTTTATTCGCAAGAATTGAAGTTATGAATATCACTAAGATAATTAATAAAAGAATGGCTTTAATTTTATTCATGCTTGTCTTCCTCATTACAATACTGACAATCAATACCTTTTCTAGGACATTTTGCTTTGCACCTAAAACACATTATGCAGTCACTATCAGTAACTTTACTTTTTTCATCTACTCTAATTTGCATAGGACAATTTGAAGAACATAAATCACAATTCACACACATTTCTTTATTTACCTTAATCATTAATCTAGGTATTTTAAGCTTGTTACTTATCTTCAATAAGATACTCATCATAGCTCCAAAAGGACACAAGTATCTGCAAGCAAATCTCTCTATAAAGAGTGACGCTGTTAGAAATAGTAAAAGAACAATTGCACTTATTTTCAAATAACTTCCTATATTGGCAATTGCCATTACAGGGCAAGCATTCATGTATAAAGCTTGGATTAATAATGTTGCTAAAACAATATTTAATGCTAAAATACCATACTTTAGGGATTTTAAAATTCTATCCCATTTTGTAGATATTAAATATTTTTTCCTACCTTTCAACTTACCATTAGATAAACGATAGAGAAGCTCTTGTATTGCTCCCATTGGACATAACCAGCCACAAAATAATCTGCCAATAAAGGGTGTTAGAATTAATAAAGATAAACCAATGATAGTAGAAATTACAAAGGGGTTTGCTGTAAATAAATTTCTTAGACTTGGAAGACCAAAACATACTAATGAATAAGGACACAAGCCATGAGGATTAATGTTAATAATGCCTAACCCTTCTAAGACTATTGCTACAAATGTAATAAGCACAATAAAACTGAGAATTGAAAATCTAACTATCATTACTTTCTTCATATTCCAACCTAAGACTTATTCTTTAATAATTCTTTTAAAAATTTAATAAAATCATCAATATCTTTCTTTGAAGTATCAAATGAGCACATTAGTCTAATTTCTCCAGTAAATTCGTCCCATGTATAAAAAAAGTATTCTTGGCGAAGTCTTTCTATAATTTCCTTATCGATTAAGGCAAAAATAGCATTTGCTTCTATTTGCTGAGTTAATTTAACGCTAGGTATTTTTTGTAGTTGATTATACATGTAGAGAGCCATATCATTCGCGTTTTTTGCATTTTCATACCAGAGATTATTACTTAAATAAGCTAACCATTGAGCTGAACTATAACGCATCTTTGAATACAATTGCATGCCCATTTTTCTTAAATATTTCATACTTTTTGATAGCTCTGGGCGGAAACAAACGATTGATTCAGCTAGCATAGCACCATTCTTAGTAGCTCCAAAAGAGAGAATATCAATGCCTGTATTAGTAGTTAAATCTGCTAAAGAACAAGCTAAAGCTGCTGCTGCATTAGAAAGTCTAGCACCATCAAGATGTACATAAAGACCTCTAGCATGAGCGAAATCAACAATTGCCTTTATTTCAGCTGGACTATATATTGACCCCAACTCTGTAACTTGTGAAATTGATATAATCCTAGCCTGAACATGATGTTCATCGCCAACACCAAATATTGCTTTTTCTAATAGTTGAGGAGTTAACTTACCATTCTCTGTTTTTACAGTGATTAATTTACTACCTGTAAAATGTTCTGGAGCACCACATTCATCAACATTGATATGTGCAGTTTCAGCACAGACTATTGCTTCATATGCTTTTAAGAAATTCTGTAAAGAAAGAACATTAGCCCCTGTTCCTGTTAAAACAAAATATACATCAATGTCTTTTCCAAAAACTTCTTTAAATTTCTCTATAGCTTGTCTTGTATAATCATCATCTCCATACGAATGCGTATGCCCTACATTAGCCTTAGTAATTGCTTCTAAAATCTTGTGATGAACTCCTGAATGGTTATCACTTCCAAATGAAATATTCATTATAATCCCTTTATTTTATTAAAATTTAAAATCTATTTGTCTTAATGCTTCAAACAATATTATTGCCACACTATTGGATAGATTGATTGATCTAATCTCCCCAGTCATAGGAATAGTAATATTTCTTTCTCTATTACTAAACAAAATATCTTCAGGTATGCCTCTTGATTCAGGACCAAATATAAAAGCATCTCCCTTTTTATAGTTAACACTTGTATAGTTTCGTTCTGTCTTAGTAGTACAATAATATACATTAATATCTGGATATTTTTCTAAGAAGTCAGCAAGAGAATCATGAATAGTGATATCAAGTTTATGCCAATAATCTAATCCTGCACGTTTGACTAATTTATCATTAAGCAAGAATCTCATTGGTTTAATGATATGTAATTCTAGATTTGCTCCTACACAAATTCTTCCAATATTTCCAGTGTTACTTGGTATCTCAGGTTGATATAATACTACTTTAAATTTCTTTTCCATTAAAACTTCTCTCTATATATTTTCCAATAATCTAACCAGTCAGCTAAATATTTAGAAACTATTTTTTGATTTATTTTACTATTCATAACTACTTCAGGATAATCAACTATTCTGTGTCCAGGACTTTTCTCTGCGATTTCAAGAATAGGATACCAGTTAGTTTTCTTGACAATAAGTGATTGACTTTCTGGTTTATGAAGCCATAATAAGAAAACTTCAGCCTTCTCATTATTTCTGCATCTTTGAGTAATAGCTACTGAATGAATTAGCTTATAAGAGCCTTCAGATAAATAAGTGAAGTCCATTGTTGCTTTATATCCAGGTTCATATCCCTCAATTATTTTTGTAACGGGTGCGAAAAGGTATTTATCATCCTTCTCCCAAAAGATATCAAAAGCCTCTTCTTCAGATTCTGTAATAGTATAAAGACTACCCTTAATTCTATTCCAACAAGCAGCATAACCATGGAACTTAAATATTCCTTCTATGTTATTGAATAATGCTCTTCCTGTTTCTGTTGATAAAGCATCAGGTATAATAATCTTATCAAAGTATTCCTCTTTTTGCATAACCCCGAAACTGTTTGGAAGTATATCAGGATTACTTGTTTTTTTCAAGAGGGCTAAATAAGAGTATTGGTAGGGGACAAATCGCTTATTCTTATCAAATCTATTATTAGACCTAACATTGGAAAAAAAGACATTGTCAAGCTCCTGAAAAATACCAAGGCTATCTAATTCCGTCAGAAAAACATTTGATAACCCCATTACTACATCAGGGTAATGATAAAAACTACTTTCTGCTAACTTATCGATAATCTCTTTCTTATTACCCCCATTTTCCCAGATTAGTAAAGTCTTACTATCTTCTAAAAAACAATGAGAGATTGAATCAACTAAAGATAATTCAAAAAAATCTTTTGTTGCAAGAATGTAAAGAGTATCTGAAACAACTATTTCATCACTAGTTTCTATTACATGAACTTCAACTTCTTCTTTCTTGGCACAAGCCAAAATAATTAATAAAATCACTATTAATATAAGTATGTTACTTTTTTTCATATTATAATCCAAACATAATCCATGCTACAAAGAAATCTAAGACCAAAATCATGATTGAAGAATACACAACAGTGTTTGTAGTTGATATTCCTACTCCTTCTGAACCATTCCCTGTTCTATCGCCTTCATAACATGCTATAGAGGTTATGGTTAGGCCAAAAGCTAAGGCTTTTATCAAACCTCCTGAGATATCACTCATTGTAAAATAATTCTGCATATTAGAAAAAAAGCTATAAAAGGATATTTTATACTTCAAAACTGAAAAAGCATAACCAGACATAATACCTACTAACATTGAGAAAATTGTTAATAGAGGTACCATGATAGCACCAGCTACAATTCTAGGCATATATAAGAAGTTAAAAGGTGATACAGCCATTGATTCTAAGGCATCGACTTGCTCTGTTACCTTCATTGTTCCAATTTCTGCAGCTAATGCAGCACCTATTTTTCCTGTTAAGACTAAGGCAGTCAGTACAGGAGCTAATTCAATAACTACAGACTTTTCAACCAACACTCCAAGATATGATAATGGTATCCGTCCTCTAGTTTGATAAATAGCTTGTAAGGCAGTTACGAAACCTGTAAAAATTGAAGTTATGATAATCAACCAGAGAGAATCAAGTCCGATTTTCTTACATATCCTGAGAAAATAGTAGCGTCTCTTAAAAATATAAGGAACTTCTCTAAGAACTTTACTATTGAAGATTATGAAAGAGCCTAATTTAGCTAAAAATCCCATCTTATACTTCAGTAGGTATTCTTTCTAGATTTCTGAAAGCAGTTAAATGAGGTACAAAGAGTAACTTAGTAGTTCCTACGGCACCATGTCTATTTTTACCAATTATTACTTCAGCAATACCTTTTTCAGGAGAATCTTCATTGTAATATTCATCCCTGTAAATAAACATTACCATATCAGCATCCTGTTCAATCGCTCCAGATTCTCTCAAGTCAGCAAGCTGTGGTCTTTTATCAGTTCTTGATTCTAAACCACGATTCAACTGAGATAAGGCTATAACAGGGACTTCAAGTTCTTTTGCTAAAATCTTTAAAGACCTAGATATTTCAGCAATTTCTTGTTGTCTATTATCTTTAAATCTTTGGGAAGACATAAGTTGCAGATAATCTATCAAGACCAAATCTAAACCTTTTGTCTCTGCTTTAAGTCTTCTTAATTTAGCACGAATATCCAGAGGAGAGTTAGTACCAGAATCATCTATAAAGAGTTTCTTCTCTGATAACATCATACCATAATTAGTAATCCTCATCATTTTATCCTCTGTCATACCGAAGCCCTTAAGAATAGCATCCATTGGAACTTCAGAAGCAGCAGATAACATTCTTTTCAAGAGTTCATCACCTTCCATCTCCATAGTGAAGATTGCTACTTTCTTATTATGATGGGTAATAGCATTAAAAGCAATATTTAGAGCCAGAGCTGTCTTACCCATAGCAGGTCTAGCAGCCAAAATAATTAACTGACCAGACTTAAAACCACCTGTTTTTCTATCTAAATCAGTAAAACCAGTAGATACACCAATCACAGAAGTATGTGAGGTGGCAACCTCATTGATGTTTTCTAAAGTAGTTCCCATTATAGAAGCTATGTCTTTAAAGTAAGAACCAGATCTTTTATTAGTAACATCATAAATCATTTGTTCTGCACCATCAACTATCTCTTCGACATTTTCTTCTGCTGAGTAGCACTTTTCGATGATGTTATTGGATGTAACAATTAATTCTCTTAAGAGGGCTTTTTCTTTTACTAATTTAAGGTGATAAGATAGGTTGGCTGTTGAAAGAACAAAATCAGACACCTTGTTCAGATAATCAGAACCTCCAACCTTCTCAATCATATTATTTGGTTGTAGTCTTGCTGAAAGGGTAACTAAATCTATTTCTATGCTGTCTCTGTAGAGTTCTTTCATAGTCTGAAAAATCAATTTATGAGCAGTTCTATAGAAGTATTTATCCTCCAGTTCAGATATGGCTGTTGAAGCAGCCACATTGTCTAGCATCATTGCACTTAAGACTGCTGCTTCGGCGTTTACATCATAAGGGAGTACTCTATCTGTTGTTTGACTCATTTTATTTATTTAACCTTTTTCTTTAAAACTTCAGCAACACATTTAGGAACTAGTGTTTCTACATCTCCATCTACAGCAGCTATGTTTCTAACCATACTTGAAGAGAGATAGAGATAATCAAATCTTGGAACTAAAAAGATAGTTTCGATTTCATTTGATAGCTTTTTATTCATCAAAGCTAATTGAAGCTCATACTCAAAATCAGAAACAGCTCTTAAGCCCCTAATCATGATATTGGTTCCTAACTTTTTAGCAAAATCTACGACCAGTCCTTCAAAAGATTCAGCCCTGGCATTAGGGATATCTTTCAAGGCTTCTTGGCATAGCTTAGTTCTTTCTTCTAGTGAGAAAAAAGTTTCTTTATAGTTGTCTTTAGCTATTGCCATTACCACTTCATCGAACATTTCTGAAGCTTTTTGAACAATATTAACATGCCCTAAAGTAATTGGGTCAAATGTTCCTGGATAAATGGCTATTTTTTTATTATTCATCGATTCAAAGCAGCCTTTCTTATAATTTCAAGTTCTTCTACTTCTTTAGGAATAGATTCAGATAAAACTCTGTGTCCATCTTCTGTTACAAGAATATCGTCTTCAATTCTTACACCTATTGATTCATCAGAAATATAAAGACCTGGTTCAACTGTGATTACCATACCTGCTTTAAGAGTTGAAGTCCTAGTACCTACATCATGAGTATCTAAACCCAAATGGTGACCAATTGAGTGCATATAGTATTTTCTAAAATCTTTATCTTCTTCAATTAAGCCAAGTTTATGACAAGCTTTAGTGATTAACTCATTTGTTTTTTCGTTCAACTGAATCATTGTTACACCTGGTTTAATCATAGCAATAATTTCTTTTTGAACATCTAATACAGCTTGGTAGACTTCTTTTGCTCTTGGAGTAAACTTTTCTCCAATTGGGAAAGTTCTAGTGATATCAGCACTATAACCATAACAAGAAGCTCCAACATCACATAGGACCATAGCATCTTGAGCAATTTCAGTATCATTATCTATATAATGAAGAGTAGCTGCATTTTTACCATTAGCAATGATAGGTGTAAATCCCCAGAATCTAAAGCCATTTGAAAGCATTTCATTATAGAGCATCGCTTCTAATTCAAATTCAAACATACCAGCTTCTGCAAAGTTAAATATTACATCTAATCCTTCACCAGTCACATCTATGGCTTTTTGCATTTGTTCAAGTTCGAATTCATCTTTTATTTCCCTAAGTGGTCTTACAACATCAATAAAGTTGGCTATTTCTAAACTTGGAATTCTTTTGTTTAATTGATCTACAAAAGTTAATCTTTCATCGAGAGCATTAGTTAATGGAGCAACATTATAGTTCAAATATACTTTTTTAACACCGCTAAAAGCTAAAACATCAGATATGTTTGCTTCAAATTGATCAGTAAATTGAACAGCTTTTATTGTAGAAATTTCCCTAGCTTCTTCTGGGTACATCTTAGCTCCATCCCAGACTATTCTTTCTGGAATATTTCTTTCTATATAAAGAATAGAATTAAGCTTATCACCAACTTTTGTTATAACTAATCGAGCGTTTGGAATCTCAAGCCCAGTAAAATAGAGGAAGTTTTTATCTTGTTCAAAACGGTTAACACCTTGAGCAGGGGCATTAGAGAATAAAATTACAGCTTCATTGTTTTTTAACTGTTCATTAAGTTTTTCAAATCTTTTTGGTATAAAATCTCGGATTTCCATGTGTACCTCCATAAGTACAATTATATTTTATTTTTTGTTAATAATTAAATTTCCATATTCGCCATCAAAACCAGGTGGAGAAAACTCAAATTCTTCATTTTTAACAGCTAAAATGGACTCCAATGTTTCGTTAGGAATCTTGTTTGATAAAGTCCTATTAATCTCATCTATATTTGATAACCATAATCTAATTTCACTGGAAAAATGTCTAATAATTTCTTCATAAATTTTAGTAACTTTCCTAGAAGTCACAGTCTTCAAATTTAGGGAATTGCTAATTACTTCCACTAAAGGTATTAGATGAATAGCCTTTCTTTTCTTGGGGACTATTTTAATGTCTTTTAGTTGATTCACCCTATCTAAAACACCTAATGTCATCTTTTTATTACAAATAGGACATATTAGGTCCTCACTAGAATGTGGTTGGATTAAATAAACCTCTTTATTCTGATGCCTTTTACTGGCATGACCAGTTTTATAATAACGCCCTTCAGCAGGATTAAACTCAGCTGTTAAAACAACTCTATTTTCTCTTATTGCTTTAATTATCTGACTATAAGATTCTTCTTGAACTTCCAAAATAGTAAATTCTCTACCAATTCTATTATAAGCAGAACTATGACAGTCACTATTAGATATGAAAGTTAAATCTGCTATTTTTGGTATTTGTTCTAGAAGTTGAGGGTCAGCACTAAGTCCTGTTTCAACAGCATGGATATGTCCCATAAATTCACCATAAAACTCTTCAATATCATGAAGCATATTCTTACAACCCATCACTCCATCAGGAGTCATTATATGGGCAGGAATGATTTCTATTTCAGGGTGAATAGCGATTATTTCTTTCATTCTTGATATCATTTCATCTCTGTTTTCAGATACTATAAAAGGCCTACCTATAGTATTTTTCTGTCCCCATTTATCCATTAACTCAGCACACTTCTTTACTGAAGGAAAATCAGGAAACAGGATTATATGATGAGCAATAATTTTGTGTTTGTAGCCTTCTAATTTAACTGTAAATATAACCTCTGTTTGCAAGAGAAAATAGGAAGGGTCATCTTTAGTAAGTTTAAATAATCCATTCCCTAGGTCTATCAACAATTCTTCAAGTTCACCATATCTTTGGGGTAACAAGACATCACCAGTTCCAAAAACATTTATCCCTTTCATCTTCATAGTTTTCGAAACATCTTCTAAAGAGATGGTACCTACTCCACCAGCATAACCAGAATGGGAGTGTAAATCTACAGCTAAATGCATTATATTAAAACTCCTAATTTAAATAGAAAAAGCAAGAACTTTTAGGTTATGAAAAGTTCTTGCTTAATCATGTCAATAAGAAAATTAAATGATAGATAATCTTCCTAGTTATAAGCTAGTATTTTATTATTTCATATTTGTTTTCTTGGTTAAGTCTATTAATAATTCCAGTATCATTAGTATAATGACCAGCACCTAAAATTATAAATGCATTATCATTATTTTCTAGCATTTCTTCAATTTTATTAGTCATATTTACATCTCTTTCACCAAATAAAGTATCTAAATACAACTTCTCTTGGGGGGTCTCGTAAGAAGAGAGCATGCTACCCATAGCTTTGGCATCTCCAGCTTTCCAAATACTTGATAATGAATCCATCATTGTTTGAAACTTTGAAGCTTCTTTTAATGTAGAGTAGAGCATTCCTTCAGCAAGTTCATCATTACCAAACATCATATCCATTTGACTCTGAATGCTTTCAAATTCTACAATATTTTTCCCTTCTTGCTGAGCTTTGATTAGATAGTGCATATCGATTCCATATTGAGGGTCAAGTCCAGCATTTTGAGCTTCTATACCAGAAATAGTTAAAATTAGAGCACCTGGTTTCATTCCTGCAAACATGGCTAAATCCATACCCTTAGTCTTAAGAAAATCTTCAAGTAAAGCTTGCGTGTCAGGACTAAGATGGTCTAACAATTTACTTCCATCCTGATAATACATATTTTGCATCATAAAATTTTGCATAGCCATTTGATCCACAGCCAGCATATTTACTTCAACACCTAAAATATTGCTTTGAGAATATGCCTTTTCTATAAGATCTGGCATAGGGAAAAACTCAGCCTTTCCAAAATGGATTGAGCCAAGTAGATATACTGAAGAATCTCCATCAGAGACCTTCCAAAACATCATTTCTCCTCCATCAAGTGGATCAACTTTATTACTAGAACAAGCAAGTGTAAATAGTATTAAGCCAAGTAATAATAAGCTTCTAAATAAATTCTTTTTCATATTTTCTCCTTTTTATAGCAAAAAAGATGGCAACCGTCTAAGTTGCCATCTTTTGTTATTTACATTCTATTTTAAATTAATCATTTAAGATTTCATTAAAGAACTGTTTAACCTCTTCTTCTTCCATAAATGAAATTGGGAAAGAAGTCATAATACATCTGTTTTGGGCAGTAACTTTTGAAATAGCAAATGCTAAGTTGTTAAACCTATCAAATGTTTCTTGGTTTTGAGGAGCATATGGTGTTCCAACTGCAACTTCTTTAGCAACAGATCTGTAGAGAACCTGAGTTTGAGTATCACCAGGTTCAGCGTAATCTTCAGCAAAGTAAGAGAAATTATACAAACCACCATAAAGATTTATTAAGAAACTATATGGACCTACTTGTAAGTTAAAATCTGGTAAACTACCAATACTACTTGCAGATTCAGTAGGATTTGCTCCTAAAATATATGGTTCTGATGCTAAACTATGAGCAATGATTGCATCTAGTTCATACTGAATACCAAAGTATTTTCTAAAGATATTCTTATTTTTATTAACGAATTGATCATTAATACCCTTTAAGTTAGATGCTGCAGAGATTACTAAATTACCACCATTATTAAGGAAAAGTTTCAAAGCATCGTGATCATAAACTATGTTTTCTGTATTTGAGCTTGATTCTTCACGGTAAATAATAGTCTTATATTTTAACAAATCTGGATAAGGAATACCGTATTTTTGAGCAGAAAGACCTGAGTTAACTTGTAAGTCTAATCTTTCCCAGAAATCAACATTAGCAAAATCGTTAAGAGCATTCATATAAACTGAATCAGCATGTGCAGCCATGTAATCACCTGCTGTTACAGAGAATGTAGAAGCATCAATCACAAGAGTGCTTTGTCTTTCTGATTTAGGTATATAATTTATTAATTCAAATTCAAAGACAGCTGGTGTTGGGTCACTTTCATATTGTAAGTCAACTGCTGAAACTTCAAATTTATGTAGTCCATTTTCAAGGTTTCCTAATTCTAAACCTCTTGAAATTGCCCAAACACTATTTTTTGGTACACGTAACCATTCAGTTCCATCATCGTGAGTAACTATATTTTCAGGATCTTGGGATAATGCATAGAAATCATATGGTTCATCATCAAAACGTAAATCATAAGCAACAATTTCAGAATAATAGTCTTTACCGTCAGCTTCATTAAGTACACGACCAATCTCTGTATCATAAGGATTATCAGTATATTCAAAAGCACCTGTAGAAGATGTTGGTGCATTACCATACTGACCTGAGAAGCCCCATTTTGCATAAATTTTAAAGTTTGTAGAATTAACAGCAGAATTTATACCTTCATTATTCAAGAAGAAGTTTTTTGCATAGATAACCGGGATATCACCATCTTTAAGTATATATGGATAGGTTTCTAAATCACTTGCTTCAGTATAATCTCTGTAATGATAATCACCAAGACCATAAACTTTCTGAGGATAAATTAAAGTATTAGGATGAAATCCTTCTTTAACAGCAAATTCAATTACAGATTGATTAGACATAACACCAGCATAGTTATAAGCATGAGCAGTAACTCTTGTGAATGTTAACTGAGTAGCGTCTTCTTCAATACCATCAAAATCAGCAGTAAGGATTGCATTAGATTCTACAGAAGTATAAGCATCTTTTGTTAAAAGAACTCTACCTTCGCTGGTTTTAAACCAATCAGATTCTTCTATTAACTCTGGGATATCAAGAGAATCAGCATCTTCATCATAAACATATTTTCCTACTTTATATTCAAAGTAATCAGCACCTGGAATTCCAAAAGGGTCACCTGGTTCTGTAGACATTGAGAAAGTTACATAAAGACCAGTACCAACTTGTTTACCATCAGGATTACCTCTTGATGTGGATAAGATACAGTTTGGTATTGATGATGTTGTTTTAAAAGTCTTTTTAGCAATAGGACTGATATCACCCATATTATCAATACAAACAACTTCGATGCTACTGATGATATCAGCAGGAAGTCCATCTTCATTAGCTGGGAAATTAACAGTTGCATATTGTAATTGAGACCAGATAGTTTTTTTAGCAAGTTCACTTGCTAATGGAATATTTTCATCTGCACCTGGTTTGTAATGTACTACCCAACCAGTGAGTACTTGCCCATTTTCATCAACAACTGATTCCAAAGCGCCCATATCATCAATCACTGAGTTACCTGGTGTTGATAATGGTTGGTCATTTTCATCCAAAATTCTATAAGCCACACCAGCTATTGTTCCATCATTGTCGTTAGCGTTCCAATAAACTTTTTGTTGGAAAACTAAGCTTTCTAAAGTATCAAGAGCAGCTGCTTCTTCAACACCTTCCCAAGAAGTAATACTTATAGTTGGCTTCTCATTGCTATTATAATCTCCGTCAACTCCACATGCAGTGAGAGCTAAAAGAACTAAAATAGTCCCTAAAAGCAGACTCATTTTTAAAGCTTTACGCATTAACATCCTCCCAAGGTCATTAATTATTTAATTTTAAAGTTAATTTTTCAAGTTTGTTTTATTTAGTCAATAAATTTATTTATTTTTCTTGCATTTTTTTAGCTTTTAACAGATTTTTGAATAGTTCGTAGGTAGTCACTGAACCAATACCCCCTGGAACAGGAGTGATACAAGCTACTTTATCATAGACATCATCATAAGCAACATCTCCAACATAACTAGCCTCACCTTTTGCATCTAAAATCTCATTAATTCCGACATCTATAACAACACATTTGTCATTAACAAACTCTCGTGTTACAAAATTTGCTCTACCAATTGCAGCTATCAAAATGTCTGCTTTTCTAGTTACTTCTTTCAAATTTTCAGTTCTACTATGACATACAGTAACTGTAGCATTACCAGTCTTATCCTTTCTAAGGAGCATATTTGCTAAGGGTTTCCCCACTATAGCAGATCTACCTAAAACAACAACATTCTTTCCTGAACTTTCTATACCATAATAATCAAGCATAGTAAGACAAGCAGTAGCTGTACAAGGGAATAAACCATCTTGCTCTAATAATAGTTTTCCTAAGTTAACTGGGTGAAAACCATCAACATCTTTGTTAGGTTTAATCAGAGAGTTGATTTTAACCTCGTCAAAATCTTTAGGAAGTGGTTTTTGCAACATTATACCAGCTACAGAATCATCCTGATTATATTCATTAATCAAATCAATCAATTGCGACTCTTGACTAGTTTCATCCAAAGTAACAAGGTGAACTTCAGCTCCTATCTTTTTGCCTCTGGTCAAAATATTCTGAACATAAAAGGCAGAAGCTGGGTCTTGACCAATTCTAATAACCTTCATCACTAGTGGTTCTGAAAGATTATTAATTTCTGCTTGAAGTTCCTTGTATTTATCTTTAATTAACGGCTTAGCTTTAAGATTTTTCTCCATCAAAGCATCTCCTAATTCTAATAATTTCCTTAGTTATATTTTTATTTTCATCAATATCAATTAAGACTCCATTTATCTCTAGACCTCTTTGAGAAGCCTTATAAGGTTTATGAATTCCATCAACAATAGAACTTAGGATAATATCCTTTTGTACCCCTATAACCGAATCATGCCCACCAGTCATTCCCACATCGGTTATATAACCTGTTCCTTGAGGAAGAATTGATTCATCTGAAGTTTGCACATGAGTATGAGTTCCTACTAAAGCAGTGACTCTTCCATCAAGATACCAGGCTAAGGCCCTTTTTTCAGCAGTAGCCTCGGCATGAAAATCTACAAAAATTATATATTCTTCTCTTGAATATTTTTCTAGAAGACTATCTATTGTTAAAAAAGGAGAATTAGCAGGAGGCATAAAGCTTTGTCCTGCTAAATTAATAATTAATATCTTTTTATCTTTTACTTTACTTTCAATATAGTCCATACCAATTTTAGGTTTTGGATAATTCATTGGTTTGCAAATTCTCTTTTCTGATGCAAGATAGATTAGAGAGTCTGCTTTATCCCATAAATGATTGCCACTAGTAGCGTAATCAACTCCATAGGAGAAAGTAAGTTTGGCACATTTTTCACTAATACCTCGACCATCAGCAAGGTTTTCAAAATTGGCTATACATAGATCAACAGAGAGTTCTTTTTTTAAGTATTTTAGATTCTTCTTTAAAAGTTCTCTTCCAGGTTTACCGTATATATCACCAAGGAACAAAATTCGCATAGTTATTTAGCAACAGCTACTTGTCTTGTTTCTCTGATTACTGTAACTTTGATAGTTCCTGGATATTGTACTTCTTTTTCAATCTTACCTGCGATATCTTGAGCTATAAAGGCAGCAGATTCATCGTTAACATTACTTGGTTCAACAATGATTCTAAGCTCTCTTCCGGCTTGGATAGCGTAAGATTTATTAACACCTTCTATTGAACCAGCAATCTCTTCAAGTTTAGAGAGTCTTTGCATATAAGATTCTAGCATTTCTCTTCTTGCACCAGGTCTAGCACCAGAAATTGCATCAGAAGCTTGAACCAATGCTGCATATACAGTATCTGGAGCAACATCTTCGTGATGAGCCTCAATAGCATTTATCACAGTTTTACATTCACCATTTTTACGTGCAATATTAGCTCCGATAACTGCATGAGAACCATCAAATTCATGGTCAATTGCTTTACCTATATCATGAAGTAAACCAGCTCTTCTTGCCATCTCTTGATTTAAACCAAGTTCAGCTGCCATAATACCACAAATCCAAGCTGTTTCAATTGAATGTTGCAAGACATTTTGACCATAAGATGTTCTGTATTTTAGTCTTCCAAGTATTTTAATTATGTTAGGAGAAATATTATGAATATTAGCTTCTAAGAAGGCTTTTTCACCAACTTTTACTAAATGTTCATCCATTTCTTTACCAGTTTTTTCAATTACTTCTTCTATTCTGCCTGGATGGATTCTGCCATCAGAAATTAGTTTTTCTAAAGATAGACGAGCAATTTCTCTTCTAATTGGATCAAAACAGGAAAGTACAACTGCCTCAGGAGTATCATCAATAATTAAGTCAACACCTGATGCTTTTTCAAATGATCTAATATTACGACCTTCACGGCCAATAATTCTACCTTTCATTTCATCTGATGGCAAGGAAACAACAGAAACTGTTGATTCTGATACATAATCCACAGCCATTCTTTGGATAGCAGTTGCTAAGATTTCAGCTGATTTTGTTGTAGATTCTGTCTTTAATTGTTCAATCATTTGTCTAATTTCACCAGCAGTGTGCTTCTTGGCAGTAGAAATAAGTTCTGCTTTAAGTTGATTAAGAGCTTCTTCATGAGTCATACCAGCAATTTCTTCAAGTTTTTTCTCTTGGTCATCAATTAACTTGTCAATTTCTTCAGCTCTTTTATTTAAAATGTCTTCAAATTTATGGTTCTTTTTTTCAAGTTGTGATAAATTGACTTCTTTTTTTTCTAGTGATTCAAGTCTTCTATCTAGAGAAGCCAAACGGTCATTTGATGCTTTTTCAAGTTTTCTTAGTTCTTTTTGACGGTCTTTTATTTCATCTTCAAGAACCTTTTTCTGTTGATACCACTCTTCTTTACCTTCTAAGATTTTTTCTTTCTTGAGGGTTTTAGCTTTATCCTTTGCTTCTTCAATAATTTGTTCAGCAATAGCTTTTTGATTGCTAATAAGGCTAAAAGCTTTCTTTCTGAGGACTAAATAAACTATCCCCATAGCCACAACACCTATAATTAATCCAATAATAATATATATAATTAAATCCACTATATCCTCTCTTTATCTATATTCTATCCTTTTGTAAGGATCTTTTCTATTAAAAAAAATTTCCGCAATACCGTGTCTATTATTGAAACCTAGAACTGAGTTCAAGGTGGGCATCTACCTTATTAGCTTTACTGATCCGTAACTAAGACGGCTTGAGTGCTGCCAATGGCTCGATTCCCTAATTAATGTTAGTTCTTCTTCAATGAAAGATCACTAATACTGCAGAAATAAACTATTATTCATCCAAAAAGGAGTCAATATCAATAGTATCAATCTGATTATTGAACTGAGATAACTGATCTTGAATAGTTATCATTTGGTCAGTCATTTTCAGCATACAATATAGCAAGAACTTATTAAGATCTAGACTTTTATAATCAAGAGACATTTCTCTAAGAAATTTCTTTAGATCGGTTATAGTTCTCTCTAGTTTATCAGGATCATCAGTCTTGACACTGAAATGTTTACCTAATAATTCAAATTGAATTTCTTTCATAAAGTAATCTTATTTTTATAGATTATCTAATTCAGATAAATCTATATCGGGGAACATATCTGAAAGTTTTGAATCAATTTCATTAGCAGTATTACCAATATTATCAAGAGCAGCTTGAAGTTCACTAACTTTACTTTCTAGGTTAGTTCTTATTGATCTCAAATCATCGATAGTAGTATTCAAATCTTTAATTGTATCTTCATGAGTCATTATTTGGAGTTCTTTGTTTTCTAAGGTATCATTGAGTTCAGTGATATTGTTCTTTTTTTCTTCAACAACTTCTTCTAATTTAGAGATTGTTTCTAAATTATTATTATTTTCAGCTTCAAGAGCTCTATATTTTTCAATAAGCTTCTGAATTTTCTGGTTTATATTATTCATGTTTACTTGGTTCATTTTTTTACCTCAATTCAATATTAAATTTTTTTTCTAGTGTACTAACCACTTTTTTCATTAATTGTTCAACAAATTTATCTGTCAATGTTTTATTTGTAGAATTTAGAGTAATACTCAAAGTTAAGCTTCTTTTTCCATTCGGAACATTTTTCCCTTTATACTCATCTATTAAGGAGACATTTTTCACAACTGATTTATTAACAAGTTCTATAGTTGATATAATGTCAGCTACCTTACAATCAGAATCGACATGGAAGGATAAATCTCTAATCATATTTGGGTATTTATTTATTTCCTGGAATTCTCTATCAGAGAAGTCCATGAGTTCATAGATTTTTGATAAATTAATATCAAATATATAGAGGTCTTGCTTCAATTCAACCGTGTTAATATCAAAGCTCTTGGCTACTTTCGGATCAATCTGACCTAAAGAACCAAGCTTCTTTTTACCATGGAAAATATCAAGGGCATGATTTTCAGTGTAATAATTTTCCTTTGAAAGAGAAAATTCATAGCTCAAATTAGTCTCGGCTAATAAATCTTCAGCTATTCCTTTCACATCATAGAAATCACACTTAGTATCCTTATCTTTCCAATATCCATCGAATCTATTTCCTGTAAGTAAAATAGTTAAATATTTCTCTTCTTGAGTAGTCTTATCATGCTTATTAAGAATGATTTTGTTTAGTTCAAAGATTCTAACGTCTTTGTTTCCTCTGTTAATGTTGTACTCTGCAGTGTTTAATAAATTAGTAATTAAACTTGTACGCATAGCTCTGAGGACATTGCTCTGTGGATTTTTTAATTCAACAAAATCTCTTCGGAAATCATCTTGAGAGAGTTTTAATTTTTCAAGATTTTCTGGGTCAAAGAGTGTTAAATTAATCACTTCATACAAACCTGCACTCACCATTAGATCTTTGACTTTTCTTTCAAATCTAAAATGTTTATGATTCATTATTCCTTGAGGTTTAGTTTTAACAGGAATATTGTTATATCCATGTAGTCTAACTATCTCTTCTATAAGATCAATTTCCCTGATAAGATCACCTCTAAAATGAGGAACTTTATATTGTAGTCTGTCAGAATTTTCATCCATAAGCTCTAAACCTAAAGCTTTAAGATAAGACTTAACTTCTGCTAAAGGAATTTCAGTTCCAAGTACTTTAGCAACTCTTTTTGGTCTTAATTCAACAATAATATTAGCTGAATCAGGGTTTGGATAAATATCAAGATAAGCTTCTTGTAATTGTCCGCCTGCTAAATCTAAGATCAGGTCAATAGCTCTGTCTCTAGCAAAACTAGGAGTTTCAGGTGATAATCCTCTTTCAAATCTATAAGATGAATCGGAGAAAAGCTTGAGTCTTTGAGAAGTTCTTCTAATACTTGCATAATCAAAGCAAGCTGCTTCAATTACAATATTTTTAGTAGTTTGGGTAATTTCAGAATTAGCTCCCCCCATTACTCCAGCAAGTCCGATTGCTTTTTCTGCATCAGCTATCACCAAATCATCTTCTGTTAACTTGTAAGTTTCTCCATTTAAAGCAGGGAATTCTTCATTCTCTTTAGCATTCCTAACAATGATTTCTTTCCCAGCTATTTTATCATAATCAAAAGCGTGGATAGGGTGACCTGTTTCCATCAAAATAAAATTTGTAATATCAACAATATTATTTATTGGTCTTAAACCAACAGCTAGCAATCTTTTCTTTAACCATTCTGGAGATTCTTTTACTGTAACATCTTTTATATGACTAGCAATATAGCGAGAGCATTTTTCTTGGTTATCAACTCTTAATTTAAGGAAATCATTAATATGATTTACCCCTTGCCTTTTCTTTACTAGTGGCAGATTAAGTTTTTTGTGGTAAAGAGCTGATACATCACGAGCTACACCTAAAATCCCTAACAAGTCAGGTCGGTTTGGTGTAATTTCAACATCATAAACTATATCATTAAAATCTAAATAAGTAGCTAAATCTTGACCAATAGGTGCATCTTGAGCTAATTCCATGATTCCATCATGATCTTCTGATATTCCTAACTCTTTCGCAGAACATATCATACCAAAAGAAGCTACACCTTTCAACTTAGCTTTTTTTATCTTAAATTCTCCCCCAATTATTGAACCAACAGGAGCAAATGCTACTTTCAATCCTTTACGACAGTTTGGAGCACCACAAACAACTTGAAGAGGCTCTGGGCTACCATCATTTACTGAGCAAACTTGCAAATGGTCAGAACCCTCCAGTTTCTCAGCTGAAATAACCTCAGCTACCTTAAATTGTTTTAAATCCTCACCAATATGTTCAATTTCTTCAACTTCTATGCCTGCAAAAGTAAGATGGTCTTCTAATATTTTAGGGTCTACGTCTAAATCTACATAATCTTTTAACCATTTATAACTTATTTTCATAATCCCTAAACCCTATTTATATTGTTTTAAAAATCTTAAATCATTTTCAAATAGTATTCTCAAATCTGGTATATTATATTTGAGCATAGTAATTCTATCAATTCCTAAACCAAAAGCGTAGCCTGTGTACTTCTCAGAATCGATTCCAACATTCTCAAGCACTGCTGGGTCTACCATTCCAGCACCACCCATTTCTAACCAACCAGAATTTTTGCAAATTCTACAGCCAGCACCACCACAATTAACACAAGAAATATCAATTTCAGCACTTGGCTCAGTAAATGGGAAAAAGTGAGGTCTAATTCTTGATTTTGTTTTAGGTCCAAACATCTTTTGAACGAAGATATTTAGAGTATCCTTTAAATCTGCAAAGGAAATATTTTCATCAACTACCAATGCTTCTACTTGATGAAAAACTGGAGAGTGGGATGCATCCATCTTATCGTTTCTATAACAACGACCCGGAGCAATAATGCGGATAGGAGGCTGATAGTTTTCCATTGTTCTAATTTGAACTGTGGAAGTCTGAGTCCTTAATAAAATATTTTCTTCTACATAGAAAGTATCTGCTAAGTTACGGGATGGATGGTCTTTAGGTGTATTCAAAGCATCAAAATTGTGAAACTCATCTTCTACATCGAAACCATCGGCAATTTCGAATCCCATACTAAGAAAGGTGTCCTCCACTTCTCTCCATATCTTGGTCAGAGGGTGTAGTCCACCTTGAACAGTTCTTCTTCCCGGCATTGTTAAATCAATGCGGGAAGAGGCAACTTGTTCTTTATAAATTATTTCATCGATAACTATATTTCTTTTATCGATTAAATCTTGCAGATAATTCTTTGCTTCATTAACTAATTGGCCAAATTCACGGCGAGCTTCAGGAGCAATTTCTTTTATATTCTTCATCAAAGAGTTTAATTCACTCTTCTTACCAATAATTCTTGATTTTGCATTCAATAATTCAGGTTTAGATTTTATTGAAATTAATTCTGATTCAGCCTTGGCTATTATCTGCTTTAGCTTTTCTTTCATCTAAGCTTCCATGTGTTTCTTTGCGATATCCACTAATTGTGCGAAAGCTTCTTGGTCATGCCATGCTAAATTTGCTAAAACTTTACGGTTAACTGAGATTTCAGCTTTATGTAGAGCATTGATGAATTTGCTATAAGTGATACCTTCATTACGACAGGCAGCATTAATTCTAGTGATCCATAATCTACGGAAAGTTCTTTTCTTTTGTTTTCTATCTCTATATGCGTAACCCCAACCTTTTTCAACAGTTTGAGCTGCGATTCTATATAGTCTATGTCTTGAACCTCTATAACCTTTAGCTAATTTAAGTTTTCCCTTTTTTCTTGCTCTTGAAGCAACTAAATTTTTTGATCTTGCCATTTTCTTAACTCCTTTTTTCTACATCATGCCGCTAAGCATTTTCTTTACTCTTGGTTCATCACATGATCTGACAATATCAGAATCTCTTAAATGTCTCTTCAATTTAGGACTTTTCTTGGTTTTAATGTGAGCAGACTTTGCATGATGTCTTTTAATTTTACCAGAACCGGTAACTTTAAATCGCTTTGCAGCAGCTCTGTGGGTCTTAATTTTTGGCATTGTTCCTCCAATTTTATATATTATTCTTGTTCTTCTACATTGTCTTCGATTTCATCAGTCTGATCTAATAAATCGATTAACTTTTCAATATCTTTCTTAGGTGAAAGTGTCATTGACATAACTCTACTTTCTGAACGGATTGGTTGATCTATATCAACTATCGGCTTTAGCTCTTCCATTAACTTCTTTAATAAGTCTTCACCTAATTCTTTATGAGCCATTTGACGGCCCTTGAATCTTACAGTAAATTTCACTTTATCATGTTGAAGTAAGAACTTGATTGCATTCTTTTTCTTAAACTTATAATCATGTTCTTCTGTGTTAGGACCAAATTTAACTTCTTTGACCTGAACTTCTTGTCTGTTCTTTCTTGCTTCACGAGCCTTACGCTCTTTTTGATAATAGTATTTACTAAAATCCATTATCTTGCAGACAGGTGGTTTAGCATTAGGAGAAATCTCCACTAAATCAAGACCTGATTGCTCTGCAATTTCTCTTGCTCTAACAATACTTACCACACCAACTTGCTTACCTTCAGAATCTATTAATCTAACTTCTCTAGCTGTAATCTGTTCATTAATATTCTCTTTGGGCACAATTTCTTTAGTCTTGGCGCGTCCTTTTCTTATTCGTATTATAAGAAACCTCCAATTTTTTTAGGTTTTTGGTTTAACAAAAAAAGGGCGGATGTTAAATCCGCCCTAATCCATTATTAATATTATACTTCATAAGTATTATTCTTTCTTGGACCTAGACAATATCTACTGGGCAGAATCGTTAGGTAGATGCTTACACATCTTTTATATTTATGTAATTATTTTATTTTGTGTTTATTCGTCAAGTTATTTTTCAATTTATTATATCATACCTCTTCCTATAGCCTTGATTGTTAATATCCCTATATTTCATTGGGAACTTATTGAGAGAGTAACAATCAAGCAACCATGATTACTAGTTTCTTGGCAACATTTTCCCAAGTGCTGCCTTTTTGGGGAGTAAAAAATCATTAACAATAACCTTAATAATCTCTCCAAAAGTAAATAATACTAAGAAGAGCCCAAGAGCTGCCAGAAAAATGAGTAACCTGACTCCAGCAGACTTACCCTCATAGGTGAAGGCTCCCATAAATCCAAAATACAAACTAAAGATAGAAATAAACTTAAACATTAGAGCACATAGTTTTAATATCATATACGGACTCTTAAAAATATTTTTCATAATATTCTCCTTACTTGAGAAAATATAAACTCAGATTTTTGTCTATCTTTTATTAAATTATTTTTTCTTTGACAGAATACTCTCTGTTGAATATAATAACATATTAAAATAATTTTAGGAGGAATAAGAATGAAATTGAATAGAGAATTCATTGAAAAGTTACCTAAAACTGACCTACATGTTCATTTAGATGGTTCAGTAAGAGTTGATACAATTTTAGATTTAGCAAAAAAGAATAATATAAAGTTACCAACAACAGATAGAAAAAAGCTTCTAGGGATGATATCTTGCGGAGATGACTGCAAAAGCTTAGAGGAATATCTTCAGGGTTTCCATATTACTAATCTTGTACTTCAAAATGAAGAAGGTTTGGAGAGGGCAGCTTTTGAATTAGCAGAGGATTCAGCCAAAGAAAATGTACGATATATCGAAGTCCGCTACTCCCCTATCCTTCATACCAATGAAGGTTTGAAGCTCACAGAAATTTCCGATGCAGTTTTAAGAGGTTTGCGCAAAGCAGAGCTTAAATATAATATCAAAACTGCTGTCATTATTTGTGGTATTAGAAACATAAATCCTGCTACTTCCTTACGCTTAGCTGAACTAGCAGTAGCTTACAAGAATAAGGGTGTTATAGGTTTTGACCTTGCTGGAGCTGAATATAATTACCCTGCTAAGGATCATGAAGAAGCTTTTAGGTTAGCCTTAAGTAATAATCTTAATATTACTATTCATGCAGGTGAAGCTTATGGTCCAGATAGTATTCACCAAGCTCTGCACTATTGTGGAACACATAGAATTGGCCATGGAACTCGTCTGATTGAAGATGGTGACCTTTTAAATTATGTTAATGATCATCGTATACCTTTAGAAATTTGCTTTAAGAGTAATTATCATACTAAAGCAGTACCTTCTCTTGATGTACATCCCTTTGGATTCTACCTAGATTATGGTTTAAGAGTTACCTTAAATACTGATAACAGAACAGTATCTTCTACTAGCGTAACCGATGAATTTATGTTTGTGATTGACACATTAAATATCACCTACAAAGATGTTAAAAATATTATTATTAATGGTTTCAAATCTGCATTTATCCCTTACAGTGAGAGAGTTAGAATGCTTAATTCAGCCCTTGCTGAAATGGAAAAACTAGAAGAAGAATATTTTCACAAAGCTCAAGATGTTGATGGAAACATAAAGAAAATTTAGTCACAACAGGGTTGGACTTAGAGCCTTTGGTGGAAGCAAAAAAACTATGGACTGATGGCATCTTGCCATCAGATTAACAGGCTTTAGGAGCCTGTGGTGGAAGCAAAAAAACTATGGACTGATGGCATCTTGCCATCAGATTAACAGGCTTTAAAGCCTGTTGTGGAAGCAAGGATGCTTCCACTCCATACAAACCTTGCCATCTGATTAACAGGCTTTAAAGCCTGTTGTGGAAGCAGGATGCTTCCACTCCATACAAACCTTGCCAGCAGAGAGATGTGGAAGCAAGGATGCTTCCACTAGATATATTAAACAAGAAAAAAAGTGATATAATAAAATCGGAGGAATTTAATGTTTATTGCCAGAGGTGGTATATTGATGTATGTATTGTTATTAGCATCAATAATAACAATAGCTGTCATCATAGAAAGATTTATTGTGATATTTAAAGCTAAAAAACTAGACCAAGAATTTTCTAGTGAAATGGACACCTTGACTAGTCTTAAAGATATCAAGGACTTTGTTACCAACAGTATAGTTGAATCCCCTTTAGCAAATACTTTAAAGAGGGGTGTGGACTATCTTTCTTATGGAGAAGAAGATGCTAATGAAGAAATGGAAACTAAGGCTAAAGTCGAAATCAAAGAACTTGAAAAACACATAGGAGTTTTATCAACTCTTTCTGCTATAGCTCCTTTAATTGGTTTTTTGGGAACCGCTTCAGGTATGGTTAAAGTATTCATGAATATTGGTACTTCAAAAGGTGGTGTTGATATCAGCATGCTTGCTAATGGTATTTGGGAAGCTATGCTAACAACTATTGGTGGTTTAGTTGTAGGTATTATTGCCTTAATTTTTAACAATTATTTTGTTTCCTCAATTGAGAACATCGCAGGAAAAATTGAAGAAAGTGCTCATCATCTAATTCTGAGATTCAGAGAAGAGAATAGGGACTAAATATGAAGATAGATGTTAAGAAGAAAAAGATAACTTCAACTGTTTTAATTTCAATGACTGACGTTGTCTTTCTATTGATAATATTTCTTCTCTTATCATCCAACTTTGTGAATATCAATTCAATTGGAGTTAATCTTCCCCAATCAGTAAGTACTTCTAAGCTTCCAACTGGCAATATTATCAAAGTTATTATAACTAAAGATAATGAATTATGCCTTGATAACAAAAACAAGGTCTACAATGAGGCTGACTTTGCTGATGAGTTAAGGACCAGATTAATTGAAGATGCTGATTCAAAAGTTGAAATTTGGGTAGATGAAGAAGTTCAATGGAAAAATATAGTTCCTGTACATGACATAGTAACTGAAGTTGGAGCTAAAAGAATTTCTTATCCAACACGTTATAATATAGACTAATCATGAAAAAGAACTTTTTAATACCTTTAATAATCTCTCTTTTACTTCATGGATTATTGTTTCTTTATAGTATTGATATTCCAGAATATATTCCACCAGAAGTTAAAGAACTAGCTATTGAAGTTGAAAAAATTCAAATTGAGAAAATTGAAGAAAAGCAAGCTGTTAAACAAACAAAAACAGCTCAAATTGAGAAAAAAGAAAAATCTTCAATACCCATTGACCAGTTTATGAATCCTACTGTGGAAAGCCCAATAGAATCTGATGCTAATGAAGATTTTACTTTCAATCTTTTTGAAGAAGATGATAATGATAGATTCCAAGATAGAACTCATACAGCTTCAACCTATGCCCAAAGAGAAAGAGATATTGTAGCCCCTAATTCTCACATAATAGATTATGATGTACATGATATTCATGAATCACTTGGAGATAAGGACCCCATAAAAATAGATACTAAGAAGTTCAGTAAAACTAAACAAGATACTATTTTTATCTCCTTTACAGGAACCAGTGATTTCTTTGAAGAAACAAACTATGGTGGAGATGATTCTCTGATAAGATCATTATTTGCAGGGAAAGAGTTTGACCCTAGTAAGAAAGTTTCTCAGACCTGTAAGATATTTTTTGAGATTAGAGATGGTAAAATCTCTGCTTCTATGCAAAACTTAGAAGGGTCAAGTGAACTAGCTGTTTGGGTCATTGATATCTTGCAAGAAGCTAATGATGAAGGTAAACTTAAAGGAATGACTTCTGGGGTTTATGTACTTCAGTATAGAAATAAATTAGTTGATATCAACACAATAGACTAGTAGAAAGTCCCTCTAGGTCATTCTGTTAGTGAAATACCCCCTATCTTCCCCCTCCCAAAGGGGGATTAAACCCAAATAAGACAATAGAGCACCATCTGGATTAAACCCAGATTGTGCAATAGAGCTTTAGTAATACTTCGCTAAAGCTACGTACCACAAGGGAAGAGTGCATATTCTTTTAGCAAAATAGCTTACAGAATTCCGACGCATATAATATATATATTCGGAAGAATTATGTAAGTTACTTTTGCAAAAGAATATAGTGCTATTCTCAAAGATCTATTGCATTATTTGGGTTAAAATATTGGAGAATAAAAATGAAAAATAGAATAATAAGTATATCAAATATTCACGATGCTAGGCAAATACTCAAGCAAATTGGAGTTTCTTCACAAGGTGTTGAGGTCATGGCGCCTAAAGCTATTGGACGATCTCTTCTTTTGTACAATGTAGAAACAGGTGCTGCTAATATTATGAAGCAGGAAGCTTTAATTATTGGGGCAGATCTTGCTATGAGCAAAGGTATTGTTGAAGGAGTAAAGAAGAAAACTAATCTACTTTTTATGGGTGGACCAAATAAGCTATTAGCCTTAATAACAAGAATGAGACATTATACAACAATGGGCCTAGCAGAAATCAGAGAAGAGTTAATTAGATTTCGTAAGCAACTTCTCTATTGGTCTTTGGAAGATAAAGGAAAGAGTTTTACACCCCAAATAATGGGAATTCTTAATGTTACGCCAGACTCCTTTTCAGACGGTAATGAACACTTCTCAATAGGCCAGGCTCTTGAACATGCCTTGACTATGATAAATGAAGGTGCAACAATTATCGATATTGGGGGAGAATCTACAAGACCCGGTTCACCTAGGGTGTCATTAGAAGAAGAATTAAAAAGAGTTATCCCAGTTATTGAGGCAATTAGAGGAAAATCAGATGTTAGCATTTCTATTGATACTTATAAAGCTGAGGTTGCTAGACAAGCTTTAAGTAAAGGAGCAAATATTATTAATGATATTACAAGTTTAGAGTCTGATAAAGATATGCTCCAAGTGTTGAAAGATTTCCCGGAAAGCAAAATATGCCTTATGCACATGCAAGGTAACCCCGAGAATATGCAAAAGAATCCTTCTTATAATAATGTAATAAATGACATTATTGAGTATTTTGAGGAGAGAATTGATTTTTTGACATCAAATGGTATCTCTTTAGAGAGAATTATCATTGACCCTGGTATAGGTTTTGGTAAGAACCTTGACCATAATCTAGCAATTCTCAAAAGAATTGATGAGTTTCATATTTTGGGATGCAAACTTCTTCTCGGTGCTTCCAGAAAGAGCTTTATCAATATGATTTTACCATCAAATGCTAAAGAGAGAGAAGGTGGAACCATGGCAACAACAGCAATAGCCTTTAATAAGAAAATTGATATAATTAGAGTTCATAATGTTAAAGATAATTATCAGTTATTAAAGGTTTTAACTGCAATTGAAGAAAGAGACTTTGAGATATAACTATGACTAGACCTATTATTATTGGAATAACCGGTTCTATTGCTTCAGGTAAATCAGAATTGGTGCAAATTTTACTTAGGCAAGGCTTACAAGTTCATTCTACAGATCAATTAGGACATAAAGCTCTGGAAGATAAAGAAGTTATTACTAGTCTTACTGAAAGATTCGGTAATGAGATTCTTAATAATAGAGGGCAAATAGACAGAGCTAAATTGAGTACTTTTGTCTTTCAAGATAAAAATAGACTTCACTTCCTCAATTCTGTAAGTCATCCTCAAATCTTTAAACTAATGAGACAATTAATCCAAACTTGCTCTGATAAGTACATCTTTTTTGAGGTTCCCTTACTTTTTGAAGCTAATCTGCAAGATTATTTTGATTACATCCTCACAGTCTCTCTCAGTGAAGATAAGCAAATTGAAAGATTGATGAAAAGAAATGACCTAAACAGAGAAGAAGCACTAAACAAAATATCAAGTCAGCTTTCCAATAAAATTAAGGAAGAAAAAGCAGATTATGTTATTTTTAATGATGGTTCTCTTAACGATTTATTATATGAAACTAAGAAGTGGCTTAAACAACTTCCTACAGAAAAATTAAAATTTTTAAAAGAGTTTTAAGTATTTATGATAGAAATTATTACAACTATTAACACTAAGACAATTACAGATGATTTATTAAGTTCTATGATAGAATCTGGTTCAAGTATTTTTCGAATAAATATGTCTCACAGCAAGATAAATGACACCGTTAGAATTTCAAATCAAGTTAGAAAACTAGCAGATGAAGTCTCTAAACCAGTCAAAATCATGATAGACATTCCTGGCCCTGAAATAAGAATCGTTAATCTCAGAAGGCAACATAACCTTTCTGCAAATGAATCTACGAATATCTATTATAACCCTAGAAAAGAAGACTATTATTTCTCTTATCCTATCAGAAAGAATATTATTGAAAAGGGTGATAAGTTCTATTTACAAGATGGTGATTTTGCTGGTTATGTTTCAGATGTTCAAGCAGATTTCATTACTATTACAGTTGATAATAGTAATATCTTAAGACCAAATTGCCATTTTTCTATACCTGGCAAAAGCCTCCACAATGACTTTCTATCCTCTCAAGATAAAGATATTATTCAAGCTACATCAAAGCTAAAACCAGATTTCTATGCCTTATCCTTTGTTAGTTCAGCTAAAGATATTTTGGAGTTTAAAAATTATTATAAATCTATTGCTAATAAGCATGAAAGCAAAATCTTAAGCAAATTTGAAACTGCTAAATCATTAATCAATATGGATGAAATAATTTCAGAATCAGATTATTTATATATTGCTAGAGGAGACTTAGGAATAGAGGTTTCAATCCCTCGATTACCTAGCTTACAAAAACAAATTAGTAAGAAATGCCAAGAATTTAAGAAACCTTTTTTTGTTGCAACCCAGATGATGGAATCCATGGTAGAAAAACCATCCCCTACTAGAGCTGAAATATCTGATGTAGCTAATGCTATTTTTGATGGTGCTTCAGGAGTTACCTTATCTGATGAAACTGCTATCGGTAAATATCCTATTGAGGCTATTCAGTGGATGAAGATGATTATTAAGGCGAATTTGGAAGAAATTCAAGATTGATTAGAGGATATTATCAAAAAGATTTATATAATTGACAAGAAATGCCAGCAAGGATGCTGGCATTCTTTTTGCCTTCAGAGATGAAGGCATTCCCAGTTAGTTCAACAATTTTTGGAACTAAGTATAAGACATAAATTTATTTTGTTGTCCTATTTGCTCAATACCATTTTCTTAACAGAGCTATATGACTGAGTTTTTAAACTATAAAAATAGATACCTGAGGCAACTCTATTACCATTTTTATCTTGACCCTTCCAGACATAATCATGGTTACCACTGCCTATATTCCTTAGGTTTATGATAACCTGACCTTTGAGATTATATATTTGGAAAGTAGCAGTCTCACCCTCTTTAATATTAAATTGAAATTTGGTTTCAGGGTTAAAAGGATTTGGGAAATTATTTTTAAGATATGTTACTGGAGCAAGAGGCTCTGTTATGTTATCTCCTTCTTGCACTTTCACAGATATTGGCCCAAAGTATTCAACATAACCATTTATTTCATTTGATTGTAGCCAGTAATAATAAGTAGAGTTCATTTCTACTTCTTGATCAGTGTAGGTATATTCAGATCCATTAGCACTATTATCCGCCTGGATATATTGAGGATTTATCCTTATGGAAGTACTTATCTCATTAGTTTCACTTCTATAAATGTTATATCCAATTAGATTTGACTCTGATGCAGTTTGCCACATTATCTTAGAAAAATTGCTACTTGTAAGAATTGCAGTGAAAGAAGTTAGCTCGACAGGCAGAGTATCATCCATACCTGGACTATCAGTAACTATTGGATTTGATTCACCCTCAAGTAAAACAGGTTCACTACCAGATTCTGATTGATTATCTTCTAAATTAACATCATTTATTGTTGGAGAAGAATCTACTAAATAAATAGCTCCACCTTGATCATGAGGACTAGGACCATCTGCATTTCCACCACTAATAAAAAGTCCATCTATGATAGTAAATGAAGATATATTTTGCGAGTAAAGCACATGATAAGAATTATCATCATTAATACCCGGTTGACCAATATCACCTGTTAAATAAACTAAATACTCATCAGAATTACGAGAATCTAAAGTTGAGTTATCTATTGAATTAGCTTCAGCAGGAAAGCCACCATATATCTGTTTATCAGAATCAAGAATAAAGGCTTGAGCTCTTAAATCATCCTCCATACCTGGTATATTTTCTGTAGGGTAATAAGTTCCTTCTGCAATCCAAACTTGTTCAGCAGCGGAATCCAAAGCTCCTTGTAAAGAGGAAGTTGCATTTTCCCAGGATGAGCCATCTGCTGTACCAGAAGCAGAACTCTTTACATAAATAATACCATTTGCATCAGGTTGAAGAGCAACTTGATAAAAATGTTCATAAGGTCCTAGATCTACAATACTTTCAATAATTCTTGGATTACCTAGAATATCAGTAGATACACTAACTGGGCTTGAAGTGTAAGTATTTGATCCAATATTCAATAAAGGGGAAGTGATCCTTAAACGCCAATCACCAGCATCTGAATTATAAAAATTGGGGCCAGTTACTGCATCATTATCCGTACTTAGATTATAGTTACCAGTTCCAGAATAACCACCTTCAACACCACAGTAAGATAAAGAAGTGGCTGTACCTCCAATTTGATTAGAAATACCGTTCCTTGTATTCCCCCAGATAATTGTATTATAAGCCTTTGTGTAAGAGGAGTAGGTTCCATAGTTACCAATTCCACCACCAGTTCCAGCTGTTTTATTATTTGCGATAACACAGTTGATTATTGCATGACCTGGAGACCTCCAAGAACAACATACACCACCACCCCTAGCAGAGCTTTCAACTGAATAATTATCTGTTACTATTGAATTTATTAATTTCCCACCATTATGTAATTTAACACCTCCAGCATCTCCTGCATCAGTACTTTGACTTACTGTTCTATTGCGAGAGATCACACAATCCCATAGTTCTCCACCAGAAAAAGTAATTGCTCCAGCCGCATTAACTGCTTGATTATAGATAATTCTGCAGTTTTTTAGATAAGCATGAGAAGAAGTCAAATGAGCTCCACCTCCATCATGATAAGGCTTACCTGAAACTTTTGTATCAGCATTACCTCCTGAAATAGTGAAACCATCAACAATAGTAGTTGAATAAACATTGTAATAATAGATAACATTATAGGAGTTTTCTGTATTCTTAATCAAACTATGATTATATGTTTCCCATTGGGAATAATCATCATCATTATTTAAATCGCCCGAAAGGATTGTCTCATTAGCCTGTCCAATCCAATAGTTAACTCTTTGATTAATTTGTGTTTCATTACCAGCAAAGCCTCCATAAACATCAATGCCATTCTTAATCACAAAAGTTTTTGTTCTAGCCAAAATTGCAGTTCCTGTTCCTTTAGGATTATAGTCTGTAGGAAAATATTTCCCTTTTCCTACCCAGACTTGGTCTCCATATGACGCTGCATTAATAGCAGTCTGAACTTCATTATAAGCACTTGCCCAGCTAAGACCATTAGTATTGTCTCCTGTTTTAGACACATAATATGTAGTAGCTAGTATAGAAGTTACACTTGTTAATAAACATAAAAATGATAATAGACTTTTCTTAAACATACTATCTCCTTTGTTTTTCATAATTTTGAATAAGCTGCTTGACTTGCCAGTAGTCATCTTGGTTAAAAGTAAAGTTGTTAATCTCACCTTTGCAATTAAGAATAGTTATAGCCCATTTCCTTCCATTGAAGGTTGGATTTCCAACTTTTTTAGCTTGCAGTAAGCTCTCTTTTATAAGTAGCAAATTATTTTTATTCTTATTCATATATTTTTAACAAGCATTTAATATTCCTTAGATAAGCTAATAACTTATGTACTTATTTTACAATGTGTTAGCCTTTTACAACAAAAATAATTATAATAATCAAAACAGCCCAATATCCCGAAATCGACAAAGAATATTTCCCGTTTTCGTGAAATAAGAAAAATAAATATCTTGACTTATTATCTCCAATAAGTAGTTCTAACTTTGCTATATAAATTGTTGGGGAGTTTACATGGAATTTAGAAAAACTGAGTTAAGTTATAAGCTGTATGAGTTATATGAGAATTTATTAATTGCAAGCAAGAATGGACAACCAAGAAAGAAAATTGTTGAGATTTGCTATAAAATATATGATAGTTTCTTTACTATACTTGAGCATAATTATCAGCCAAACAAAGACTCTCAATACTACTTCATGGAGGCCTGCCTAACTGAAGCTTTAATTACTACAATTCCCCCTTCAGACAGGCTTTTAGATACAGTTGCTCATGTAGGTATAGCTCTTGCAAAAAGTGATAAAGTTGTGGAAATCACCCTAGCTTACATGGTGCAATCAGTTTATTATTTTAGTGACCAGACAGACTCCTTGATTGAAAGAATTTTGACATTAATTGATACCTATAAGCCTATGAACATCACTTCTTCTACCTATAGCCAGTTATTAATTCATTATTCAAGCAATAACAAACTAGAGAAAGCTGAACAGATCTATAAGCGATTTACTGATTATATAGCAATAGATAATTCAGACTATGCTAAAGCATACTATTTTTTAGCTCTAGGACACTATAAGTTTAGAACAGGTAACTTCTATGAGGCAATTTATTATTTTAATAAAATTATAACTGATGAAAATATCTGCAAAGAAAAAGTACTTTACTACCGAGCTAATCACACTCTTAGTATTGCTTATGCTTCAAAATCTATGATGGATCTAGCTCTTAAACACTTAGAAATAGCTTTGTGTGATGATTCTCCTCTCGATAAAACTCATCTTAAGTTCATGAAAGCTAGAATGCTTAGTCAATTAAAGCAATTTACTCAAGCCATTGACGTTTTGGACCAGATTAAATCTATCAGTCAGGATGAGAAGATACTTGATCGGATAGTTTCTGAAAGCTTTTTAATAGCAGTAATGAATGAAAAAAATGATTATGCCCAAGCTTATTATTCCCAGCTTAATGCAGAATCAAGAGAAAGAATACCACTTCTTTTCCTCTACTCTTATTATCTATCATCTAATCAACTAGAAAAAATTGATATTAGCAAGATTGAAGATTTGATGCAAGAGGTAATTTCTGAGAAAAGAGACTTCTACAAAGAATATCTTTTCTTTATGATTGAATACTATGCAAAAAATAATGAGGGAGAAAAAATTCTTGACTACTTGAGCAAGTACCGTCAGGTAGCTAAAGAGCTAGACCTTCATAAAAGCAAGTTAGATATGACTTATTATCACAATCTACTCCATTCCTATGAAGAAATTAATCAAGAAGAGACAATAAAAAGAGTTTTATCATCTGAAGCAATCTCAGAAAAAATTGAGAAATCAATAATTGGAAAATCTTCAGAGATCAAGAGAATAAAGAAAGAATCTCAAAATGTTGCTAATGCTACTTTTAGCAATGTTTTAATTACAGGTGAAACAGGAACAGGAAAAGAACTGTTAGCTAAATATATTCACTACAAAAGCAATAGAAGTAAACAAAATTTCTGTGAGTTTAATCTTTCAGCTATTAGTCCTACACTTATTGAGAGTGAGCTTTTTGGTTATAAAAAAGGAGCTTTTACAGGGGCTGATAAAGATAAACTTGGTATCCTCAACATTGTTGATAAAGGTACTCTTTTCTTGGATGAGATATCTGAGATTTCCCTAGATATTCAAACAAAACTATTGAAAGTTCTTGAAGACAAAGAGTTTTATCCTTTGGGATCTACACAAGTTGTAAAATCAGACTTTAGGATAATATCTGCAACTAATAAAGATCTTTTGCAACTTACAAAGGAGAATAAGTTTAGGGTTGATTTGTTTTACAGGTTATGTAACTATGAAATAAAACTCCCTGCACTTAGAGATAGGAAAAACGATATTGAGGAACTAGCAAATCATTTTTTAGCAGATTATTGTCAGAAACTCAACATGCCAGTTCAGACTCTTAACCCTAAGCACTTAGAGATTTTAATGACTTATTCTTTCCCAGGCAATATTCGAGAGCTTAAAAATATCACTCAAAGAATAGCAATTTCCCTAGCTAATAATGAAGATTTGCAACTTGTCCTAGATAATTATTTGAATCTCCAAAATAACTGCAAGCAATATCAGGAAAACACTCTTAACTTAGATCAAGTTATTAAAGGGACTGTTAAAGATGCTCTTATCCAAACTAATGGAGTTCAGTTACAAGCTGCTAAGTTACTTGGATTAACTGCTAATTCCATAGCTAGAAAAATTGCAAAGTACAAGTTATATGATTATTGTCGATAGAACTTGTATTTTCTTTAAGTAGAGTAGAGGCAGGATTCCCTGCCTCTACTCTACTTTAATAAGCAGTGGTAATCTTACCTACAAGGCTTCCATTATCATTGAGGCAATCCATTTCTAAATACTTTTGTAAATCACCTAACTCTTGACTACTAAGAATATCTAATTCCTGCAATGTTTTCATTATCACAGGTGGAATAACTGTCATAGAACCGGATTCTATTTTCAAAGCAATTGCCATATCTTTATCTTTAATTCCAACGCAATAGACACCTTCTGCTCCCACCTTACCAATAAGTTTACCATTGGAATACTTAATTAAGTTACTGCAAAAACCATCTGTACCTGAAATCATTTCAGGATAGGAAGTCATAGACTTATATACCAGATTGGCAGCTTCTTGATTTTCAAGAGAAAGTTTTTGAGGATTACTGATATTTCTATAAGCAATAGCCATATTTTTTAAAGGCAAGCTATGAACAGGAGCAGAGCAACCATCTATTCCTATTACTATTTTTTCTTTAGTTATTTGGCTGAAAGTTGAAATATCTGCTAAAATCTCTTGTTGACATGGGTGATTTGGATCAAGATAGTTATCAAGACTGTAGCCTTTTGTTTGACATACAGCCAACATACCAGCTTGTTTTCCTGAGCAATCACTATATCTCTCATCAATAATATTGCCAGAAGCAGCTTGTCTAAGAGCTATCTTAGTGTTTAATGAGGGAACTATTCCACCAATAATATTACTTTTATCCAGTCCAATTTTGTCTAAAATAGACTGAACGGTTTGAAGATGAAAATCTTCTGCATAGTGAGACGAACAAATTAAAGCAAGCTCTTTTTCTGTTAAAGAATATTTATCGTAAGCACCAGATTTTATTACATTCAGAGCTTGCACAGGTTTAGCTGCAGAACGAAAATATGTTATCTTTTCTGGATTACCCAGAGAGTAAACTATTTTATCATTTGCATCAATAACAAGTAAGTCTCCCCTATGAATACTTTCAATCACAGAGCCTCTCCAAACATTTATTAAAGGAACAGACATTTCATCTCCAAAAGTTTTTTCCACAAAATTCATGTCTGCTAATTGCTGTCAACTAAAGATTATGTTAATAAAAGAAATAGTAGCCTTCCATCTTTTTCAATCCTTAGAGTTAACTATAAGCTTATATTACTTTTTTACTAATTTTTTAGATCTTTATATTTTAACAAGACATTCATATTTCACCATTAATAATTGTTATGTAATCATTTATGTTAATCAGGAATCAATATCTTTCTTTTTCTTAAATAAATATTTGCCTGGAGTTAACTCCAAAGTTTATTATATTTTATATAGGAATTACTAAAAAGGAGTTATCAAGATGAAAATTTCTGATGTAAGTAAGAAATTCAATATTTCTCATGATACACTTAGGTATTATGAAAGAATAGGCTTATTACCTGCTGTTGCTAGAGATGATAATGGTTTTAGAAACTATCAGGAAGTTGATTGCAACTGGATCGATTTTATCCTCTGTATGCGTAATGCTGGCATGGAAATTGAAACTTTAATTGAATATGTAAATCTTTTTCAATTGGGGGATAAGACCATCAAAGCTAGAAAATTAATATTACAGGACCAACGAGCTACTATTCAAAGCAAGATTGATGAACTTGAAAAAGTGTTAAATAGACTTGATTATAAAATATCTGTCTATGATGAACAACTAATCGAAGTGGAAAGGGAACTTTCCTTACACCCAAATTATGACAAAAAATAAAGGAAAAGAAAATGACGATTATCAAAATAATTTTAGTGGTACTAATTGGATTAATTAGTTTAGCATGTGTTGAAGAATCTCCAAGGAGAGATGATAAAGATTTATTAAACAAAACAGCTAAAAGTGATGTTTATCTCACTTTTGATTTAAGTCCTAATGTAGAAATGCTAAGTGTTAATTATACAAACAGATATGGAATTACACTTGCAGGACATCTATATACTAGTAAGAAGTTAGATAAAACTATGGAGTATCCAGCAATAATAATTGGTCCTCCTTATGGTGGCGTTAAAGAACAAGGACCAGGGGTATATGCCAATGAATTAGCTCAAAGAGGTTTTGTAGTCTTAACTTTTGATCCTTCTTTCAATGGAGAAAGTGGAGGCTATCCCAGAGATGTATCCTCCCCTGACTTTTTTGTAGAAGACTTCAGTGCAGGTGTAGATTATCTAGGAAATTTATCTTATATCAATAAAGAGAAGATAGGAGTTATAGGAATTTGTGGTTCAGGTGGTTTTTCTCTAACTGCAACTCAAGTGGATAAAAGAATTAAGGCGGTTGTTACAGCAAGTATGTATGACATTAGTAGCATGCATAGAGATGGATTTGCTTATTCTTTATCAAAAGAAGAGCGAGATAATTCTCTAAATTATTTAAGCAGACTTCGCTGGGAAGATTATAAAACCGGTTCAGCTGAAATGCCAAAAGGAGGTTGGCCCTCAGATGGTCCTGCAGAAGTAATACCAGAAGGTTTACCAGAAATCATGTCAGAATTTTTCGAATACTACGGTATGAAAAGAGGCTGGCATCCAAACACATTAGATAACTTTACACTCACAAGTTCAATGTCTTTTATGAATTTCCCATTAATGTCGTATATAGATTCAATATCCCCAAGGCCTATTCTCTTTATTATTGGAGAATTCGGTCACTCCAACTACTATAGTGAGGAAGCTTATAATAGAGCAGAGGAGCCAAAAGAGCTTTATGTAGTACCAGGAGCTCGCCATATTGATTTATATGATGGAGGAAATAACAACTTTATACCTTTTGATAAAATTGAGTCATTCTTTAAAACTAACCTATAATCAAGAAGGATTTTATGAAAAAAATAACATATATAATGGGTATTCTCTTAGTGTTGAATATCTTCACTGTTTCATGTAGTTTAAATAAAGGAGATAATAAAATGAACAAACAAATATTCCCTAAAGGGCAAAAAGCTGGTAACCAGATATTTAGTAATAATGTTTGGGTCGAGATGTTAGAAACAGATTCAGACGGTCTTTATGACACTCAAGTTTATAATGTAACTTTTGAACCAGAAGGTCGAACTCACTGGCATTCACATCCAGGTGGACAAATTCTTATGGTAACAAATGGCATAGGCTACTACCAAGAAAAAGGGAAAGAAGCACAATTACTAAAAGCAGGTGATACTATTTCTATTCCACCAAATGTTAATCACTGGCATGGTGCTGGACCAGATAGCCTCTTTATTCACCTTGGTATGAGTACTCAAGTACATTTAGGACCTGCTGAATGGTTCGGACCTGTTACTGATGAACAATATTTTACAGCAATTAATAAGGAGAAAAAATAATGAATACTGATTTCACATACCAAAACCCAACTACTATTTATTTTGGAAAAAATGCTCTAGATAATCTAAAAACAGAACTTAGCAAATATGGAGACAACATTTTGTTAGCTTATGGTAAGGATTCAATCAAAAGAATTGGATTACATGATAAGGTAATGAAAATTTTAAATGATAGTGGGAAAAAAGTTATTGAATTATCAGGCATAATGCCTAATCCAACCTATAAAAAAGTTAAAGAGGGTTGTCAGTTAGTTAAAAATCATAATATTGATTTAATTTTAGCTGTAGGAGGAGGTTCAGTAATTGACTGTGCTAAAGCTATCTCGGTGTCAGCCTACTGTGAAGAAGATCCCTGGAAAAAATATTTTTTAGAGTTTAAACCTGTTGATAACAAAATAGTGCCAGTTGCTTCTATTTTAACTCTTGCGGGTACTGGCTCTGAAATGAATGGTGGCTCAGTGATTACTAATAATGAAATGAAATTAAAAATGGGTAGAGTTTTTCCTGCTCAAGTAAATCCCAAATTTTCAATTCTAAATCCTGAATATACTTATACTTTACCTAAATATCAGATGGTTAGCGGTATTTTTGATATGATGTCTCATTTGATGGAAGTTTATTTTTCAGGAAATGATGATACAACATCAGATTATTTGATTGAAGGGTTATTGAAATCAATTATTCATTCTACACGCCAAGCATTAAAGAATCCTTTAGATTATGAAGCTAGATCTAACTTAATGTGGAGTTCTACATTAGCCATGAATCCAATAATGGGATTGAGTAAACCTGGGGATTGGCAAGTTCACATGATAGAACATCAGCTAGGAGCTTATACAGATTGCGCTCATGGTATGGGATTAGCTGCTATATCTCTACCATATTACAGATATATTTATAAACACGGATTACATAGATTTGTTCGATTTGCCAAAGAAATTTGGTCTGTAGATGCAAGTAATAAAACAGATGATGAAGTTGCTTTAGCTGGTATTGATGCTTTAGAAGACTTCATTAAGGCTTGTGGAATAGAGACTAGTATTGAAAAGCTTGGAGCTCAAGAAGATATGTTAATGCCGATTGCTAATTCAACAGTTATTTTATCTGGCTACAAGCAATTGACTTCTCAAGATATTTATAATATTTTGAAACAAGCTATGTAAAAATCAAATCCCCCTCAATTGAGGGGGACACAGGGGGTGACTCCTTAAATCCCCTTCTTTGAGGGGGATACAGGGGGTGATTCCTTAAATCCCCTTCTTTGAGGGGGACACAGGGGGTGATTCCTTAAATCCCCTTCTTTGAGGGGGACACAGGGGGTGATTCCATAAAGTTATACCGCAATATTCCACTTTAATCCTGTTCCAAATATTTCTTTCTTAAATAATTAAGTTCTGCTTTTTCTTTTAGATAGGTATCTTTGTTGCAATTTCTCATCTGATTATCTATTCTTCCATTTGTGTAAGTAATAGTAAAACCAATCAGACAATGTAATTCATCTAACCATTTTTCATATAATTCACTTACTTCATAATCTTCACGATCTTTCATAATTTACACTCCTACTATCATTACTGCAAAGAAGAATCCAAAAACACTTACCATGATCGATTATTCACTATCTTACCACACAACAATACTTTACAAGTTTAATTATTTACTAAGAATATTTTTTCAATCATTTAGCTTGACTTATTATTGCGTTTATGCAATATTTCTTGCAATTAATTGCATTTAGATAAGGAGTACTAATGGTAAATAAGTCAGCTACAAGTAGATTAGATAAAATTGAAGATTTATATGATAAATTAGAGAATGTTGTTAAATTTGAAAGCATGGAATACGACCTTCATTATAAAGGAATTATTAATATTGTAGAACAGTACTTAAATTTTGATCCCATTTTACCCGAAAAGATTTCAGTCTTGCTAACAAAAACATATTTGCAAGTATTTCATGCTATACGTTATTACGCTAAAGGGCACTTCTTTGAAGAAGCTTACAAGTCGTACAACAAATATAAGTCTCATTTAGCCAAGACTCTAGACTTAGCAATAGTAACAGCTGATTTAAGTTTCATTCTATGGATGTTGAACAAGCTTGATTTAGCTATTCAGGAAGGAGAAAAATCAATTGAAATCCTAGAAAGCTTAGGAGATACAAGTACTTTAACCGGGCGTTATTCGAATGTTGGGTATATCTATGAATGCTCTGGAGACTTAGATAAAGCATTTCAATATTATCAGTTAGGAATGCAATATGGTATGAGAATTCAAAATGAAGAAGTGCTTTCCTTGGCCTATACTGGTTTAGGTAGGATTACAGCAATGAGAGGAAAATTAAAACAAGCGATTCACTACTTTCTTGAAGCTAAAAAGCGAATTCATGATAACAAAAGTGATAACTACTTTTCCATCTGCAATAATTTAGGCATAGCTTATGGATCTATTGGCCAGCATGAAGAAGCTTTGAATTATCTAGAACCCCTTATTACAAGCGAAATTGAGAACAATGACCCAGATACTTTTATTGCTATTGCGATAAATACAGCTAATTGCTACCGTGTGTTAAAAAATGTAGTCACAGCTGAAAAACTCCTGCAGAGAGCTCTGACCTGTGCAAATAAGCTAAATTATTATAATGATATGGCAAGCATCATGATAAATATTGGAAACATAAAGATAAATCAAAGACAGTATCAATCGGCCTTGAACTGGTTTAATAAAGCCCATAAGGCAAATTCTAAGATTAATGACAGTCGACATCAGTTAGTTATATTCCACGGAATTGCAATATCTAATATAGGTTTGTTAGATTATCCCAAAGCCTTAAATGCACTTAATAAAGCTCAGCCACTTGCGGAGAAGCTTCAACTCTTAGATAAACTAGCTGAGAATCATGCTCTTCAGAGTCAGGTATATGAGCTAAAAGGAGATATTCAAGCAGCTTTTAATCATTTTAAAAAATCAACTGAATTTGAAATGAAAGTTAAAAATGAAGCTTATAAACAAGAAATCCAAGAAATAAAAGAAGAATATGAAAAACCAATCTTAAATGGAAAAGTTATCCCAAACTATACTGGAACATCTTTAATTTCTCAAGAACTACAAAAACTATTAAAAATCCCCTTGATTGGTTGTAATGTTCAAATGCAAAATGTTATTCACCAAGCTCTTATGGTCTCTGAAAACGATGGTCTTCCTGTTCTTATAATTGGAGAAACAGGAACAGGAAAAGAAGCAATTGCTCGACTAATTCACTATGCCAGTTCACGAAAAAACAATCCCTTTGTTTCTGTTAATAGTGCTGCTTTTGCAAACTCCCTAATAGAAAGTGCTTTCTTTGGCAGTGAAAAAGGTGCTTTTACTGGATCAGCTAATAGAAGTATTGGATATTTCGAAGCAGCTAACCAAGGAAGCTTATTTTTGGATGAAATTGGTGATATGCCTCTTAAAATGCAGTCCAAATTCTTAAGAGTTATTGAAGAGAAAATTATCCATAGAATTGGTTCTACAAAAGATATTATGGTTGATTTCCGTTTAATTTCTGCTACTAATAAAGACCTTTCAGCTATGACTCTTGCTAATGAATTTCGCTTTGATCTCCTCAATAGAATTAATGTTATGGAAATCTATCTTCCCCCTCTTAGGAATAGACAAGATGATATCCCCCTCCTAGTGGACTATTATCTACAAACTTTAAGCACAAGTCAAGGACGGTCCACTCCAATTATAACTAAGGAAGCTCTGGACATACTTGTGAATTATTCATTCCCTGGTAATATCAGAGAACTAAAGAATATTCTACAACGTAGTCTTCTTTTATGTCGTGATTCTGTACTAGATGCCCAAGCTATAAATATCCAGCAAGCAACTTGTAGTATCTGCAATGATTACCCAGATTTACCTTCACTAAAATTAGATGAGTGTGAGGAGTGGATTATTAAAAGAGCTATGACTGTAAGCAATGGACTACAGAAAAAGGCAGCCGATATATTGGGGATAACCCCCTATTCTCTGAGTAGAAAACTTAAGAAAATGAGGGAAAGAAATGATGGTTAAACCCAGAGGGTGCAGTAGTGCTTTAGTAATACTTCGCTAAAGCTAGGTATCACAAGTGAAGGATGCAGATTCATTTAGCAAAATCCCCTTCTTTGAGGGGGACACAGGGGGTGATACCATAAACTACGCATATAATCCCCTTCTTTGAGGGGGATACAGGGGGTGATTCCATAAACTACACATATAATCCCCTTCTTTGAGGGGGATACAGGGGGTGATTCCATAAATTAAATAATATATATTCGGTAGAATTATGTAAGTTACTTTGCAATGAGTCTTCGCTAAAGCTTAAGCCCTCACAAGAATAATATAGTGCTATTATCAAAGATCTATTGCATTATTTGGGATAAAACCATCCTCTACTCTTTCTTGATTGTTACTATCTCTATAAGTTACCAATGATTATTTGAGTAATTAACAATCAAGAAGACTTGAAGCAAGTATAGTTATAAAAAAATATGATTCTCTAAATTAAAGTTGTTCTTAGAAAAAAGCTTCTCTCCAAATTAGAGTGGGAACTATACATTGCAGTGAAGAGTTTGGATAAAGATATAGCGACTTTATGAACATCTTGCTTTTTGCATATGAAATCGGTTTTGTATCATATTTTTATATTTAAGAGTTTTGTCTACAGTCTGTTGCTGTATCTACTAGAGCTAAGTTTAGGAATAGTCAACAATAAACTATTCTGCTTCCTTATGCTCTTCTTCAATAACATCCCGATTATCAATTACATACTCTTTTAGCTGTTTTAAGCCATCTATATTCTCTTGATACTTTTCAGGATTTATTTTTCTGGAGCAAAACTTAGAATCAAATCGATTACCCCATTCAAGAACTGCATCTAGAATTTGGAGATAACTATCAATATCTTTTCCTAATTTATAATTTAACTCTGCCCCAAGAACACTTTGCATTGAAGAAAAAGTTATTATATCCCCTTCCATTTTATCAGGTGGATTAACAGAAATATAATATCGGTACCTTAGCTGCCCTAAATAAAACATAAAAGCAGAATCATTAATTTTTCCATCTCTAAAATATTCACCTGCTGTTTTGAAAAATTCCAAAGGATGACCTCTATCTAACTTATCAGCTTTTAAAACCAGTTCCTTACTAATTAATGTTGAGAAAAATCTTTGCTTGTATGACTGCAGGAAATTAGTAGGAGTAAAATCATTATTAGTTGTGTTAATAGCATTATAGAATTTAATTTAATAAAGCGGATAAACATTGGCAACTCCATTTATTATTATTTAATTAGGCTCAAGTTCAAGTCTGGTGGAAATTATGTTGCATTATTTTGCACTAGATATTGTATTACAGTAGTTTACGGATTATAAGTTACTATTAATAGTATTATTTTAGCAGAATAAGACATAATCCTGAAAGGATAGGTCTTATATCCCTAAAGGGGATTAATAGTTTAGCCCAGGGTAAAATCCTGAAGGGATTGCAACCCTGGGTAATGAAGTATATGAAAAGCCTAACCCTGTAAGGGTTTAATAAAAACATATATACCAATGATTTAATATTATAATTAGTTACCATTATATTAAACCCTTACAGGGTTAGGTCGTAATTTTGGATATTGTTCCTGGGGTGACGATCCTTATAGGATCTTACCCCAGGCTAAATTATTAATCCCTTTCAGGGATACTTTGGATAATCACACTAATGATAAAATTTTATATTTTATTAAATTTTTTCCACCAGACTTGAACTTGAGCCAAAAATTATGATTAGTAGCATATACCCTACATTGGATTTGGATTGCCGATAAGACACATCTTTTTTCAAGCTGTAGTAAGGAAATTCTTAAAAATCTCGGAGAGATGCAGATATAATAGGCAGGGTTCGAAGACCCTGTATTAAGTATTTCAAAAATCAAGCAAAGCCCTGGAAGGGCGACAATATTCATTTTTCCAGATTTATTTTATAGTACTTATTATTCACAAAAAAAAACATGATAAAAAAAAAGCTTAACCCTTATTTACATAATCAATAAGAGTATTATCGCCATTCAAGGGCTTAGATTTGTGGGAGACTCCTTGTACAGGGTCTTCGAACCCTGCTTATTATATCTGCATCCTTCCAGGATTTAAGGAGCCTTATTTCAATATCTGGATGAAGACATGAATCCATTTATAAGTCAATTTGAAAAACTTAGCTATATAATTAGAAATGTGCATAAAATGTGTTAATTAGCACAAGTATATGATATCTATCAATTGTTTAGATTGAACACTCTAAGTGCCAATTAGAATAGTCATAAATACATATAACTTGACAGTTCTAATTGTCGAAGTAATTTATCTCAAGGAGTAAAAAGATGGATAATATATTAAATGAACTATTTGCTATTCAGAATAAAGTAGCTACATTGATACCTACCAAGTTTAAGCGTTATTTAGAAATAGATTGGAATAAAAGGCTGATTGTGATAACAGGGGCTCGTGGAACAGGTAAGACAACAATGGTATTGCAATATTATCTTGAGAATTTTGATTCAACTACAGATTGTTTATATTTTTCAGTTGATAATCCTTTAGTTGCTAAAAGCGGAATTTATGAAATTGCAAAGGAATTTTTCACAATGTATGGAGATACCATTATTATTGATGAAGTTCATAAACAAAAGAACTGGTCTTACGATGTAAAAGCTTTATATGATTCATTTCCCGACAAAAAAATAATTATCTTAGGTTCTTCTAAATTAAATATTATCAATCAAAAAGGAGACTTGTCGCGTAGGGCGTTGATTTACAATTTAAAGGGGCTTTCCTTTAGAGAGTTTATTGAATTGAAGTATGATATAAGAGTTGAGTCTTTTTCATTAGAACAAGTATTAAAAGATCATATTAGCATAAGCTCATCAATTTTACGAAATATTCCAGAAATAAAAAAGTACTTTTTTGAATACAAACAATATGGCTTCTATCCTTTCTTTAATGAATATTCAGAAGCAGAATATCAGCAAGTTCTACAGAGTGTTATTGATAAGATCATTTATGAAGATATTCCTAGTTTGAAAAATGTAAAAGGCTCATCAAGTTTTGTGTTTAAAAAATTAATTGCTTATCTAGCAATGTCTAAGATTCCGACTGTCGTTGTTTCAAATATCTGTAATGAACTTGATGTTAACAAAGAGACTCTTTATGATTATTTAGACTTACTCGATCGAGCAGATATTATCAACATAATCAGAAGAGAAAATGCTACAGTACGCTCTCTGCAATATTCTAAAATAATGCTGTCAAATCCAAATTTATATTATTCAATTTCTAATGAAATGTGGAAACATAATGCAGATTTAGGTAATATCAGAGAATCATTCTTTGTCTCTCAACTAGGGAAAGATATTTTAGCTTCAAAAGTTGTAGATTATTTGATACCATTTGGAAACATGACAATTGAAGTTGAAATAGGTGGAAAAAATAAAACAAAGAAGCAAATTCAAGGTCTAAATAATGCTTATGTTTTTAAAGATGATATTCAAATAGGACATGATAATGTAATTCCACTCTTCTTAATTGGATTTTTGTATTGATGTTTGATGTTTCACTTTTACTGAAAAAGTGTCCCCTTGAGCCGGTTAGAATGGTCTGCCTTTTCGTAGGATGAGTAGATAATTTAAGACTAAACCTATATCCCTATCATGGATATGATGAATAATCAAAAGAAGATAAATACTACCCTTTTCAAATATCATTCTATCAGATTTTTACTCCTGTTTCCTCCTAAGTAAATCATCTATATCTTTATTAGTTACTTTCTTCTTCTGATGAATTAATTCATTGATATTATTCAAGAGAGAATCATCCATATCAACATAAGCTTTAATTCTATAGAACATAAAATTACTAAAAGCACCAACATTTACGTGATTGTAAGTATGGTCAGTTGTAGACTGAAGGAAGTAGAAATCGTTATCATCCTGCGTGTTTTGTCCATTATAATATATAATATACATATCAGGTGTGATAGAATTTTCATAAATGTCTTCAGTTACAGGAGTCCAGCTAATCTGAGCTGTATTGCTTTGCATAATAACTTGAAGTCCTTGAGGTTCTGCAGGAGGAATATATTGGCAAGATCCTTTTAAAGTAAGAGTATAGCTAGGGGCATTTACTGAATTATTAAAAATCTCTAACTCATCAATATATTGACCAAGATTTTCCGGAGAGAAAATAATCTGTAAAGTCATAGTTGAGTTTGCTTCTAGTAAGAAATCATCTGAATCATAGATAAGATTAAAAGCAGTTTCATCACAAGTAATCTCTGTAATAGTCAAAGGAACAGGTCCAAGATTAGAAATAACAATTTCTCTTTCTTCATTTTCATTTCCATCAGTAAGGTAAATAGGGCCAAAATCTAGTTCATTCTCAATGTTAGTATGAATATGTGGCTGCTTTATTATTTCATTTGAAATACTATATTGAGCTTGTCTATTGTTTGAGTAAACTGCTTGTACTGCCCAATAATATGTGTTAAGATCTAATTCAGGGAAATAATAATCTTCATAGCTAGTGTCAGATAGATTAGTGGCAATAAGTGACCAACGTAATGGGAAATTCTCATCCTCTGCTTGGTAACGATAAAGATTATAAACAACTTGAGGTTGGACTGTTCTTTGATCAAGAACTCCTTTTTGCTTAACAATGGTTTTTTCTACATGAAATTCATTTTTATTTGGTTCTCGAGCTAAAGTAGGTTGACTCCAGGTAAGTTGAACATTAGTCAAGTCATCAGCGATGACAGCTTGCACATTATTAGCAGGTAAAAGTTCCTCTAAGAGGCTTATATCGAGATTGATGCTTTGTCCTGAGTAAATTGTGATATTTGAGTTTTGAGTTTCATACCAAGGAGCTGAGATTGTTAATTGGTAATGTCCTGGGATGATATCTACGACTTGGAACACACCATTTTCATCCGAATGAATAGTTAGGAAGTTATCAATTTCAATGGTAGAATTACTAATAGGAATTCCTGAACTATTTGTAACTATTCCACCTAAAATAGTAGATGGTTCACTAAAAGTGAAATTTATTTTAGGAATAGAATTAACTAATTGACCATTATATGGAACATTGGTATTTAGGACTAATGAATCATGTCCAAAAGATAGACTGCGATTACTGTTAGTTTCAACTGTATAAAAGTCCAAACTGTCTGATTGTTCAGGACTATATTCAATAATTCCAACAACTAAGTTATCAATATTGTTATAGGCAAAAGGATTATCTAACTCAATATCAATCCAGCCAATATCTGATTCATTATCAAAGGTAATATCAGCTACCTGAGTTAAACCATGGTTTGTTAACATCCAATCATTAGCATTAGCAAACTCATTCTTTGATGTGTGCCCTAAATAAATTTCCCACTCATTAGCACCAGTTAAATCAAAGTCATCAGTTAAATAGAAAGATAATATTTCTATGTGCCTATTAGCAAAGTTTAATTCAGATTGCAAGTAAATGGACTGACTATAAGATCTTATGTTTGCATGACTTATAGGAAGAGGAATAAAATTATCAACACCTCTCCCGACACTTACTGTGTTTATTGAGCCAGTAGTAAATGACCAAACTGGGCTATCTTCAACTAGTCCATTATCATTATAAGGAAGAACTTGCCAGTAATAGTTTGTGTTAGCTTGTAAGTTTGAATATTCATAGTATGTATTTAAAGCTTGGTCTACATTATCAAAGACATTAGTTGGAGGATTATCTGTACCAAGACTCAATTTATATCCAGTAGCTAATTGATGTGAATCACTAGTCCAGATAAGATTATCTGAAGTAGCATTATTCATCTGTCCATCAAATGGATATCGATATTGAGGATAATCTGGTAAAGTTAGGGAGTTAAAATGAGTAGGATAACCTGAGTTTCTATTTACTTGGATAATCCATATATCTTCTGTACCGTTAGTTTCTTCTCCAATAAAGTCCCATCCTGCATTAGTATAAGTATCTGGACTTTTCATCTCAAGACTTGTTTTACCAAGCCCTCCAGCACTTATTGATAGTTGAGAAAGTTCTGTATCCCAGAAAGAATTACTTACAGTTGAAGAAGAATCAAAAGCAAGTAAACCTCCCACATAATCCCCAGAGCCAGTCACTAACGAAGCTGCATAAGAATTGATTATGGAAGAAAAGTTTGCTTCTCCTACTAAACCTCCAACTTTCTCATTTCCTGTAACTGAGCCTGTAGAATAAGATTTACTCAAAGTTGTTGATGAAGCATAAGCAGTTAATAGTCCTACGTAGTTATCACCAACAATATCTGCATCAGCTATTCCTAGATTGGAGATAGTAGCTGAGTTTGTGTAGCCAAATAAAGCAACATAAGAAGTTGATGGGCGGCTAATGTATAGATTTGAAATGCTATAGTTTTGCCCATCATATGAGCCTGTAAAAGGTTGATCATCATTTCCAATTGGGGAAAAACCATTTTGCTGATTCATTTCAGTAGTTTCTGAGGCATCAATATTAGTAGTTTGGAGCAAATGTTTATCCCAAAAATAAGTATCAGAACTGATCATAACTAAATCATTCAAGGAGGAAATTAAGTAAGGATTATCTTCTGTTCCTAAACCATCCATATCAGGTCGAGTCTTAAAAGTAAAATCTAATATAGAAATTTCATTATCGGCATCATACAAAACCAAAGTCCAATAATAATCTGTGAAATAATCTAAGGAGTCTGTGAAAGTATAATTTACAGGATTTGAAGTAGAATTAAAAGGAATAATCGCAGTTTCTGGATTGGGGTTAGAAGCAAAATAGAGCTCATAATGGTAAAACTCGGGATTAATAGTAAATGAAATTGTAGGATTAAGAGATATATTATAAGCATAATTATTGATTGAAACATCACTTATGTAATTACTTATCAAAAATGGATATCCTGAATTTACTTCAGGGTGAATAGACCATATCTCTTCGAAATTCCAGTTTTCATTAAGATAAGTTGTAATATCTTGCATTTGACTTGTTGTCTTGCCAATACCCAGAGAATTTGTTGTCTGTTCAGATGCCTCAGTATTCCAGAATGAGCCTTGTGCATAATTAGATGTCCCCCTTCCTAAAAGTCCTCCGACATAATCATTCCCTGCTACATTTCCAACAGCATATGAATCAGAAACGTATGAAAAGTTATTTAAACATCCAATGAGTCCACCAATATTTACATTTCCAGTAACATTTCCTAAAGCGTATGAATTACTAATCTCTATAAAATCATCAGCTTCACCAACCAAACCTCCAACATGAAGGATTCCGGTTACTGGCCCACTTGCAGAGGAGAAATGAAGTTGTGAGTTAGATTGTACTTTCCCGATCAAACCGCCTACACAATCACCTCCATTTACTATACTTGTTGAAGAAGATTGATTTATTTCTGAATAATAATCAGCACTACCTACTATTGATCCGACATAGTTTGAGCCAACAAAACAACCATCTTTAATACTCAGATTAGAAATTGTAGCAGTCCAGGTGCGACCAAAGAGACCTATATAATCACTTGTAGGACGATTAATATTGAGATTAGTTATCTTATATCCTTGGCCATCATAAACCCCTTGAAAAGGTAAATCTTCTCGTCCAATAGGCATGAAACCAGAGCCTGCATTTATTTCAGAGGTTTCTGAAGCATCAATATCAGCTGTTTGGGTAAAATGTTTGTCCCAAATATAATCAACATTACTTAAAGTTATTAAATCATCAATATCGTTGATTAAGTAGGGATTTTCTTGAGTTCCTTGCCCCATAAGATTAATTTCTGTTATAAATGAATATACAGGTGTTTGAGCAAGATAATCTGTAGTAGAGTTGGAAGCTACAACTCTCCAATAATAAACAAGGTCATATTCTAAGGCAGGAGAGAAAGATGTAATTAAATCACCGTCAACAAGCAGAGCAGAAGTTTCATTATTTATTACATCCACTTGGTTATTAGATAAATAGACGTGGATAAAATCAGTATTATCTCCAAAACTCCATACTAGTTCGCTTGTTAGTCCGATATTAGAAGAGTTATTTAAAGGCCAGATAATTGTAGGAGTTTCAGCAATTCCCTCCAGATAAAAACCTAAGCGTGTATTAGGATAGAAGCTACGAGTTGTACCAGAAGTTAGAGGAAAGTTATTATCACTATATTTATATGCACAAATATTATTTTCACTTTCAGTACTAAAGAATTTTGGGAAAGATTGTTCCCAAGATCCATCATTATTAAGATAAACAATTTGGAGATTTGAAGTGCCATCATAAGAAAATTCATTATCTAACATAACTCCTTGCCATCCAGTACCATTCCAGGTTATAGAACCATTAAAGACCAGATTAAAACCATTATTCTCAGGATCAGGATAGGCATCTGTTAATTCAGTTTCTGAAGTAAGTTTCATATATATCTGTTGATTATTAGTTACATAATTGGAAGGGTTATTGCTAACATTGAATTGTATTTGATTAATATCTAACGCATTCCCAATTTGATCTGAAGTCAATATATAGCTTGACCAAGAATAATCATAATATCCATACAATGGTATATATTGTGTGATACTGCTTCCTGTTCCAATTTCAACATATTGCTGAGCTAACAAACCACTAAAAGCAATTCCTAAAAATAGTAAAATCATAATAAGTCTCTTCATTTTCTCTCCTATTCAATAAAAAGATAAGTATCAGATAAATAGTAATATTTAACGTTAACTTTGGTGCTAAATTCTAATTTCTCTCTATAACAATATTTTTTGTATTTGTCATGTGGTGTTAACAATTTCAGCAAAATATTATTTATTATAAAAATCTTAGTAAATATTCTTATGTCAAGTAAATTATTGTATTTTCGTTTGTTAAATTATTCAAGAGTGTTCAATCATCAAGTCACTTTCTCCAATAGCTCATTCTTAATGAAATCTATAATATTTAACATCTTCTTATTTAGTGGACTTTTTTGAAAATTATGTAGCTTACTTTTGCAAAAGAAGATAGTGCTATTCACAAAGGTCTACTGCCTTATTGGGTTTAAGTGCTCTTCCTCAATAATATTCCGATTCTCAATTACATACTCTTTTAGCTGTCTTACCCATCTATATTCTCTTGGTACTTTCTAGTGGCTTTTATGGCTCTCTCCAAAGTAAAGTTGGAAATGTGATAAGTAACTTAAAAAGGAATTAAATTCTTCTTTTTTTCTTTTAGGAAATCAATATTACTGGTTTTGTTTAAGTTCGCTTGAGAGGCAAGCCACACCGATTCAAGCAGCTGTCTTTTTCCTTAGGAGTAAACTTACATCATCTATTGGATTATTATTCATTAATTTAACACCATATTATTATACTTGCATGACAGTTGCATGACAGAAGAAGGGGCGGTATTTGGAAGAATAATCCATTATTTGGTGTTTAGTTATGATTTTGTTTGACAGGATTATATTAATATTATAAATTGATATTAGTTGATAAATTTAATTGAACTGCCCAATAAGATTTTTTTTGGGGGGATGCATTAGAATATTTATCTCCTTGATTGAAGAAAATGAATTACGATTAACTAACATAACGCTAATTCTTTTCACTTATGAAAGTCACGTTTTTTATTGATATCTGTAGAATATTTTAATTGTGAATAGGATTATGAATATTTACTTCATTGTTGAATGAAATACTGCTATTTTGAAATAATTGAAATTGGATTTAATAAATATGAAAAAATTGAGTAAGAAATTAAAACTGCATTATATATCTGTACAAAGACAAAGGAACTTTAAAGATAAAAAAAAAGCAAAAAAAAGAGTGTCAAGAAAGCTCATGAAGAAGTTTTATTATAAGAAGAACCTTTCAGATTTTGAAAAAACAAAAATAGAAAGAGTAAATATTATAAAAAGATTATATAAAAAAAAAAATTATAATAAACCATTAAGAACGGTTGATATTGTTGAAGAATTTGGAATTGAGAATATAGAAAATAAAGAACAAATTAGCAGTTTTTTAGATGTCGCAGAATTGTTAGTTGACTTCAATAATAAAAAACTACAAATAAATCTATATGATTGTAAGAGAATTTGGCCTAGTGCTATTACATTACTTTGTTCTCTTATGAAATGGGTAGAGTTTAAAAGTCATACCCATAGAAAACCAAAAGTATCATCCAATAATTCAAAATCTGATAAAGTCAACTCATATTTAACGCATTGTGGATTTTATGACTATGTTAATCGTCCTCATGGAATATTAATTTCTAACTATTACAATGATAATGATATAATAAAAATAAAGCGAGAGACTTGTACTTCTGATACTCAAATTGAAGAAAAAGAAGATGAGTTAATCGCCTTACTTTCTAAATACACTAACTATAACGAAGAACAAATTGAATATTTTGACTCAGTTATATTAACAGAAGTATTTGGGAATGTTAGAGAGCATGGAATAGCCAAAAGAGACCAAGGGTGGTGGTTATTGGCTCAATATCACCAAACACATGGAATAATTTCACTTTGCATTGCAGACAATGGTATAGGTATTAAAAATTCATTACTAACAGGTCCACAAAGGCTTGAAATAAAAAAAAGTGTTAACAATGCAGAAAAAAATGATGGTGATTTGATTAAATTAGCTCTAAACAGCAATGTAAGTGGTGCTTTAACTGCATCAACTAAAATTCAAGGTTTTCTTGCTGATAAGTATGAAAGAGGAGCTCGTAAAGGGAATGGCTTAAATAAAGTGAAAAAAGCTTGTCTTAGGTTACAAATACCATTTTCTATACTTTCGCATAAGGGGTACATTTTTTTAGATAAAAAGAGTAATATTATTGAATGCAATACTAGACCAAATAGAGTTTTTGCAGGGACCTTGTATAGCTTTATCATACCAATAAACACTAATAATGGGAGTTAACACTATGAAAACAATAAAAGTTGCTGAAGATTTTCACCATCGATTAGCTAATCGAGATAAAAGCCAGGGTGATGGCACATACACAGCTATTGAATTTCGTGAAAGATATTTATCTCAACTTGATAATGAAGAAATTTGGAAAACTGATTCTGTAGAAATATCTCTAGATTTCACAGGTATAAAAAAAATCGGACCTTCTTTTGCTAATGAAGCATTTGCATATTTTACTAAATATGCAAAACCAAAAAAAATTCTATCTAAAATTAGCTTAATTAATATTTCAAAAATTCAGAAACTAATTATTGAAGAAGAATTAGATGATGGATATAGAAAACTATGAGAAAATTAATTATTGCAGTGCTTTGGATATTAATGATATTAATTGGTTTATTTTTTGGTTATCTTTTTTTAAATCCCCTGTTCCAAAACTTATCTTCATTTTTGAAACCACATAATATTACTAATATTAATTATGCATATACATATTACTCTATGTTGTCAGCAATTTTTGGTCTTTATATTGGATTTTTAGGATTGTTGTTAGGAGCATTTTATTATGTTTCACGAAATAAAAATGAAATTAAACAAAAGGAAAGAGAACAGCAAAGAGCTCGTCTGCAACTATTTATGGATAAGTTAAATGATTATGACATTATAATTTGTAAAATATTATCCAACTTTGTTACTGATGAAAATGACTTAGAGTATAAAAGATTTGAAAGTCAAAAAATCATTGATGATGTGAATTTAATGCTGGAAGAAGGAGAAAAACTTTTAAATTTTGATGATTCAGATGTTAAGAAAATACTTAAGATCAATTCCTTTGTTGATAAATCTACATTGATATCTCATTGTTCTTATTCAGATTTTATGCAAAATAAAAGCAATCTTATAATTGAAAAATATAAATATTATGATTTAATTACAATTGGCAAAAAAATATGCTATCTGCGAATGGTCTGATTTTTATTCTAATGATTAACTTAAAATATATTTATTTTAGTAAAAATATATTAGATTCAATAATAAGTCATTTCATTGAACTGTTGTAGTTTCAGTGATAGTTATATCGGGAGTTGATGAGAAAGTTAATATAGGTTTGATAGTTACATTCTTTGGCTTTTTTGGTACTGCGAACAAAATTCTCTTTAAACTCTGAAATTGATAATATATATAAGAATCTTTCCTGAAAATACTGTATCATAACCGCATTGAAATTGCGATTACTCTTTTTAGCTATAACTAACAGTCCAGCTCTCACTGATGCTGCTATATTCTTAGCCTTTATTCAATCACCATTGCTTTAATGTATGGTTCAAAAACTTTATCAATCTTGCATTCTTTAGCAACTTTATAGAGCCTGTTTAGATCTGATTCTTTTCTTCTCATATAATTCTTTAGTACTTCAAGTGCAAGATCTTCTCCTATTCTTTTACGATATCTAAAAGCATGGCAGATTGTTTTTTCAATAGAGTAAATCTTGAAAGTACCATTAGCACCTTTAACTTCTATAATTTCTATTGGATATATTGTATCAGAAAAATAGAGGAGCTTTACTGGAGGGTAATCAAAAGAAAACCTTGCTGTACTATGTGGTACTGCTTCATGAAATAGTTTAGGGTTTATTGTTGATAGATGAAAATAATCAGTTCAGACTAACAGTTTTTATTAATAAAGCTCTAACCAAATATGATTAGAGCTTTATTGGTAGTGTTTGATTATTTTTGCATTATCATCTTTTTTGTTAAGCTAGAATTGTTAGTACGTAAAGTATAGAAGTATATTCCGCTAGCTAAAGTTCTGTTGTGTTTATCCCTACCATTCCACTTAAAAGAATGTTGTCCCTGAACCATTTCTTGATTGATTAATTCAGTAACTTTTCTTCCCTTAAGGTCATATATTGCTAAGTTTACTCGTGAATTCTCAGGCAAATTAAAGTTAATTGATGTTGAAGGATTGAAAGGATTTGGATAATTATTTAGAGTTAACTCTGCAGGTTCTGATACTTGATTAGAATTACTAGTCACTTGCTGAACTGTAACATTGATTATGTTTGAAGCTTCTGATTCAACTTGACCATATAAAGCTGTTACATAGAATGAAAATTCACCATTATCAATACTTGAAGAATAAGTATTTTCCACTACGGAATCAATAATTTGCTCATTCATGTATATGTTGTATCCTGTTAGATTATAAGCTTGAGGAACCGACCAATTCAAAACAATGTTATTCTCCTCTAGTTGATAAGTTAAAGAGGCTGGGGGTATTATAAGATTATCTAGTCCAATATTAACAGGATTATTTTCATTAGGATATACCATTATATCATTTAGAATAAGTTCTTGATAACCTGGATGATTGAGAGAAATCTGATAAGTCCCAACTGGTAGCTCTATATTATAGTAGCCATACATATCGGTTATGCTTGTATATTGACCTATTTCAATGCTAACATCTGAAAGTGGGCTTAAAGAATAGTTATCAAAAACTGAGCCTGAAAGGCTACCATATTCTTCATCACTCACTCTTGAAAGGGTAATTGTCATCACTTGAGGGTGGGCCTGATCATCATCCCAGAAATTATAATGCATTTCAATATCATTTCCATTGTAAGAAATTAATTCAAAGTAGTGATGTTGATAAGTATGTTGTCCTGCATAAACCAGATAGAGATATTTAAAATGTATCCTGTTTGTGAGAAGGTCATAATTAACTTCTTGGGTGTTAGGATATAATGTAGGCATCAAAATCCCACTAGATTCTGTATAGAATCCATCTGATTGAATATTAATGCTGGTTGAAGAGTTCCATTGATAAGTAGTTTCACTGGTGATTTCTCCTTCCCAATCTCCTATCAAATCTTCAAAAGAAAAGTCTTGAGCTATAAGCATATTGAATGTAGCTACTAACATGATAAATACTAATCTATATTTCATTTTTCTACTCCTTATCTTTAGTAAAAACATTATAAACAAATTTTTGTTAGTCGCAACTAATTTTCGCTAATTTTTGTGATTATTGGATATTAGAGTAAGCTCTTTTTTTAATTTCTTATCTAGGAAGCTGTAGCAGATTAAACTGCCATTTATGTACCAATTTAAAATGCCATCTACAGTTTTTATGTTATAATAAGTACAAAAAAACTGGAAAAATGAATATTATCGTCCCTCCAGGGCTTAAGTTTGCGGAAAACTTCCTGTACAGGGTCTAACTAACCCTGCCTATTATATCTGCATCCTTTGAGTCTTCGCCTAAAAGCTTCGCCCTCACAAGTCAGGATTTAAGAGGCTCAATTTCAATATCCAAGATTTAGACAAGAATGCATTTATTAGTCAATTTGAAAAACTTAGCTATAAACTTAAATATGTGCATAAAATGCTTTGGTTAGTACAAGTACATGCTATCTATCAATTGTTTAGATTGAACAGTCTCGAATTATTTGAGACTGTTCAACAATCAAAGCCATTTATCCAAGAGACTACTTGATAATTGAAGGTTCTTGTCTAAAAAGAAATAAAAAAATGAAAAAAATCTTGACACATCTTTAAGGTAGTATTAAAAATACTACCAATTAAACCCAGATAATGTAGTTGAACTTTATTGAAGAGTGCAGATTATTCTAGCAAAATCCCCTTCTTTGAGGGGGATACAGGGGGTGATTCCTTAACTACGCATATAATATATATATATTCGGAGAAATTATGGAAGTTACTTTTGCAGAATAATATAGTGCTATTCACAAAGGTCTACTGCATTGTTTGGGTTAAAAGAGGTATTTATGAAAAAGAATTTATTAAAAGTTGGATTTAAGGAAATTGAAGCAGATATCTATATAATCCTGTTAAAAGAAGGAGGTATATCGGCTTACAAAATATCTAAAATTTTAAAGAAGACAAAACCCCAAATTTATAAAACTTTAGAAGTAATGCTTCAAAAGGGGATGGTGTATTGCAATGAAGCAGCTAAAGCAGTTGAATATTACGCTACTGACATTAAATCATATCTTGATTGGAGAGAAACTGAATTTCTTGAAAACAAAAAAGAAGTTGAAGAAAAAGTAAAGAAAATATCTAAGATTGAAAAGATGTCAGGTGTTTTTCCTATTGAAAACATCAGTCAGATGTATTCCCGATCTGTAGAGATTATTAAAAATGCACAAAAAAGCATCATAGTAATGTGTGCTCAATTACAAAGAAAGGAAGTTATAGAAGAGTTAAGCAGAGCTAGTGCTAGAGGCGTTAATGTTATACTCGAAACATTTAATCCCGCTCCTAAAATTGATAACATTGATATTTTGGCTCAAGGAAATTCAACAGCCATTTTTATGAGTCAACACTATAATTGGCTTGAAATCTTCGCAGATGGTGAAGAGTTCATTATTTCTTTAATGAATGATAAAGATGACACCTTATATAAATCTCTGTGGAGTAATGACCCTTATCTTTCAATAATAACTTATAATGCTAATGTTGGTGAATTACTTTTTGCAAAAGTTGGTCTATTACTTCATTCAGATATGGATAAAAAAGAAATTGAAACAGAGTTAAGAAGACTAAGATTGAAGTTCTATATTGGAATTGATATGCAGAAAGTAAACCATCTGATTTGTTAACCATAATTTTAATAAGGAGAAAAAAATGCCAAAGACATTAATTTTTTTAACTATTTGTTTTATTAGCAATCTATTTTCTATTGATTTTTCGCTTTTGGAAGTTGGACAAGCTGGACAAGATAATCCGGGTTTAGCAGTAATTAACTTTGATTTAGATGATGATTTAGATTTACTAGTATCCAAGAATTCTACTGATGAGATTATTTTATATGAAAATACTGGAGATTGGAATAATCCTATTGAACACATTGTCGTAAATAATTTTGATCCACAATACCTATATGCTAAAGATATGAACGATGATGACTATCCTGATGTGATAGCATCTTCAGCAATTGATGGACTAGTCAGCATTTTTTATACTAATTTTTTTGAAGGAACTCTTTATTTCGAAAGAGAAGATGTAGCTACTAATATTACTGGAGCTCATAGAGTTATTGCTGCAGATATTAACTCTGATGAAAATATTGATGTCGTATGTGCGGCTGCAGGATTAGGCAAGATTTTGTGGTGGGAAAAGGTTAATGATTTATGGACTCAACATGAAATTGCTAATAATTTCCCTGGTTGCCAAGCCATTAGTGTCTATGATATGAATGGAGATACTTATCTAGATATTATTGGCGCTTCAATGGACGATAATGAAATAGCTGTCTGGTATAATTCTGGTACAGATGATATTTCTTGGCAGAAACAAGAACATTCTACAGACTTTGTGAGAGCTCATTGGGTTAGTATTGCAGACATCAATAATGATAATTTACCTGACATAATTGGAGCAGCCTACACTTCAGCTGAAATCTCTTGGTGGGAAAATGATGGTCAGACAATACAAAGTTGGAACAAGCACTTGGTTTCAAATAGTGTAATTGGGGCAGTTACTGTAGAACCTGCTTTTTTGAACGATGATAATCAAGTAGATTTGATTGCTACTGCATGGTCTTCTTGTAAGATATATTATTGGATTCAAAACAATGGAGATTTTAATAGACATCTCTTGGCTTCATATCAATGGGGAGCTTGGCCAATCGCTGTAGGTGATTTTGATAATGATGATGATACAGATTTTTTTGTCGGTTCTGATGTTCTTACTGCCAATGCCACTTCTAGCCCATTAACTTTGTGGCTGAATGATAGTATAGTGAGCAATGAGAATAATGATGTTGAAGACTTATCAGACCTTCTTATCTATCCAAATCCGACTAAAGATAATATCAATATCAAACTAGATAAGGAAATGAGAATATCAAGCATTGAACTTTATAATATTAAAGGTCAGAAAATTAAAAGATTCTCAATATCTTTGAAAACTAAGGAGTTAAAACTTTCAACCCAGGACTTAAATCTAAGTAATGGACTTTACTTCTTTAAAATTAATGCAGATTCAGAATATAAAATTTCTAAATTTTTGTATTATAAATAAACATGGGGGAATAATGAACATAATACTAATAATTTGCTTAACAATCCTAACAATACTGCCTTTGAGTTCCACATATATTGAAAGTGATGTTTGGGGACAAGTAACTGCTGGACAATATAATGTAGGCTACAAACATATAGAAACTATTGATTATTCAAGAACTTATCAAAAGCAAGACAATTCTATTGTTCATAGACCTATGCAAGTAAATATTTGGTATCCTGCAGAGAATACTAGTGGAGAAAAAATGAGATTTATCGATTACCAATATATCTCAAAATTTGAAACTGATTTCGCTTATTCAAACAGCAAAGAAAATTTCATCAAAGAACTTAAAGAAAAATATATTCGAGCAAGAGTTAGTGAAGAAAATTTCGATAAAGTATTTTTGAGAAGGTCCTTGGCTGTGGAAAAGGCTAAGGCTATATCTGAAGCCTTTCCTGTTGTGATCTATAGTCCTGGAGGCAATGAAATTGCAACCGAGAATTTTTTGATGTGCGAATTATTAGCAAGTCACGGATTCCTAGTAATTTCATCACCTTCAGCAGGTTTTTCAGCAAGGGAAGTTGAATTTGACAATTTAGGCTTGCGTACAAACATTAATGATATAAGTTATCTATATGGTTATCTAAACAATCTTGAAAATGCTAATAATGAGGAGGTTCTTGTAATTGGCTTCTGTTTGGGTGGCTTTGCTAATGTAATGTTCGCTCAAGAAAACTTAGCTGTTAAAGGTATGATTGGACTTCATAATGAATATACTAATCCTCAAAGTTTAGAAGAACAACATCAGCCTCTCAGACCTGATTTCGCTGTTAGAAATTTGAAGTATCTAGAAATTGATGGACCCTTTTTAGCAAATAGAACAAGCGACTTTTATAACAATCTAATTTATTCTGAAAGACATCAAATTAGATTCAAAGATATTCCTCATAATGCTTTTACCTCCCAGTATGTTCTCCAAGCCCATTGCTTTGCTGAAAATCAAATAAGAAATAGAAAAGGAAGAGATTTAGCCTATGAACTTACACTAGAACTTGTTCTTGCCTTCTGCAATGATTGTTTAAAAGAAAAAGATAATTTTCAAAGTGCTAAAGAGAAGATTTTGAGCAATAACAATATCCCTGCAGATTTTATTCTTGCTAATAATTCAGATTTAGGGCTTGAACTTCCTCCAACAAAAATAGAGTTTATGAAACTTCTAGTTGAAAATATTGATGAAGCTAAACAAGAACTTGTAAAAACTAAAGAAAATGGCTCTGAACTATCATATTTTAAAGAAAGAGATCTTAACCTCTTAGCTTATAAAAACCTACAAATGGGTAACAAAGAAATTGCCTTAGATATATTTAAACTTATCTGCGAATATTTTCCTCAATCATGGAATGCCTGGGATAGCCTCGGTGAAGGATATAGACATCTAGGAAATAAAGATAAAGCTATTGCGGCTTATCAAAAAGCTCTTGAATTGAAAGGTGATGATGAAAGGATAAAAGAAATTATTGAAGAGTTAAAATAAATAGTGAAAATAAAAGAAACTATCCACTAATTTCACTAATTACACTAATTACACAAAGATGTGGATTAAAAGTGATTCTCTCTAAACTTGGAGTAGGAAATATGATAAACAAAGAATTAGGTAAATTAATTCTTTAGTTTTTGCTGAAATCAATACTTCCTAAATCCCAAAGGGATGCCATCTAATAGGGAGGGTTCGTTAGACCCTGCATATATTAGCCCAAGATATACCTTAGCCCTGGCTTGTGATGGCATAGTTTAAACGAAGCCACAAAGGGCGACATTACTATTGATATTGCTGAAGTGGACATCTTCTTTTAGACAAAAAACAAACAGAGAACTAAATTATGCCCACTCTACTTGAGAGAGAGCCTAATTTATCTACAAAATCTTAAAAGGTCCAATCTCCATTCTTATTTTTGAAGTTACCTGAAGCAAGTATTTTAAGATTAGTATTTGATACATACCAATCTTCTGGACCGTGATAAATAGCATTGGCATTCTTCATAGCTGTTATAGTTTGTGCTGTGTAAATACACATACCTTTTCTAAGATTCAATGGATTGGGTAAGCATAGAGCAATTCTAAGATTATTACCCATATATTTTTTATCTGCTAAAATTTTGTCAGGATAAATTTCAAATGGAATATTTTTCTTAAATTTCTCTAAAATTAAATTATTCTCCCATGCACCGTAAATGCAAAGATTCCGTTGACTGAGGTCCATTTCTATAGCTATTTTATCAGTTACTGTTTCATAACCCTTATTATTTTGCAACCAAACAACTGTAGGCATTATATTTTCTTGAACTCCTTCTACTCGTATTGGATCAGGATAAATTACCAGAATATCTTCATCTGCAAACACACTATTTATGGGTCCTTGGAATTGTTGGAGATTATCCAATTCTTTATCAGAAATGACTGTTTTATCAACAAAATATTGTGCCAGAGTAGGGAAATAATTAGCATAATTTATTCCTCTGTCTAAATGAGCCTCTTCATAATTCAGAATTCCTTTATAAGCTGAAGTTATAAAGATGAATCCTTGACTTTCTTGCCCTGCCAAAATGTTGGAGTTATAAAAACTATAATACAACTCTGAAAGACGGATATCACTCGCACGAACAAAGTGTTCTGCAACAGTTATCCACCATGAGTCATATGCTTGCTTCTCCATTTTATCGGCAATATGTTCAAATTTTGCTTCACTCCTTTTAAAGATAACCCAGTGTTCTTCAACCAATGGGTTGATGAAGGAATGTGAGAATTCATGAAAAAACCAACTGGATACTTGATTAATATCCCGTTCTGACATCTTACTAAAATCTATACTAACAACACAATAAGTATGTACTCCATCTTCTTGGTCCATTACAGATGGACCGTAACCACCAATTACAAGTGGGGAAATAACAAGAGTGTATGATTGGTAACTATAGCCATACCAGTTTATCATGTGAGCTATCATATCGGGATATTTGTTTAAAAAATCTTCAGCATCGCTTACTAACTTTTGATAATATTCTTCTTGAGAAGAAAAAAAAACAAGAAAATCAGTCATTTGAGCAAACTGACCAACCATATTATAGAATTCATCTAAAGCTACTTTTTGAGAGATTACTCTTATTCTCTCGAGATTCATTTCTTTTGAAGAAGGGACCCAATTAAAGATTTTTTTCTTACATGTATAGTCATCAAACAGTAAAAAACTACTAACAGGAAGATCATAAGAATACCCTACAGATTCCATATTCTTCATGGTTCGAATTACAGGATGATCTTTATATTCCATGAACCAAGCATCTACTGCCTTAGCATAATCCCCAGTATAATTGACCATCTGGCTTCCTGAAAGGTATTGAATTATTGCCAATAACTCTAACCGTGAATCAATTGTAATTTTCAATAATCCACTATTTCCAGTAAAATTATACCTTGTTTTTTTATTCCTGTTATGACTTTTTTCGGCAATTAAACTAATGGATAAGCAACAAATCGAGATAATTATAAAAGACAATACCAATAATTTACCTTCCATCACTAAGGTCTCCTTGTTTTTTTCTTAACTACATTCAATATTTATTCTATTGTCAAGTATTTCCCTTGCTCAGTCATGACTTAATTCTGAGAGTGAAATCTAAATCTATTTATCTACCCTGAAAATATATTCAATCGAAAAATCTTCTAAGCCATCTTTTCTCATGTGGCTTAGAGTGTTGTTACCAATAAGACCATCAGCAGTCATATTATTTTCATTTTGATATTGGATTACCGCAGATTTTAAGACAGAATCGAAAACGCAGTTAATCTCAGATGAATAAAACCCCTTTTCTTTCAAGAATTCTTTAACTGTTTTAATGGTTTCTGATAAATCATCTTCCTGCAAATATCTTCTATTAGTTATTATTGTTAATGGCATTTTATGTTCATTGAATAATTTTTCTCCAAAGGCTAGATTCTTCCAAAAGCCTCTTAATTTATCAGGAGTATATTCTTCATGATGAATGAAGTCCTTACTGTATTCAGTAACTTCACTCTCTGTTTTTTCAGCAGACTTAAAAGGAAAAATATGATATTGAACTTTGCCGTATTTTGATGAATCATGGTGTCTAGAAAAAGCATAAACTGGGACGAAGTTCTTGTTTTGGAAAGAAACACAACCAATAGATACACAGTTTCCATGTACACAGATTGCACCACCAGTATTGCTGAAACCAGCCATAGAAGAATGTCTTTGGTCAATTTGATTTGGGTAATTGAGGCAAATTCTAAAAGCTGAGCCCTTCCCCACTTGACCTGATTTTTCAACATTATTAAGGTCCATCCACATAAACCATTGACTACTATAATAGGCAAAATCCCCATAATAAAATCCCTCAGGGGTTTTTGAATCTCCATTTCTCAACTTAGGACCAGGCTTAAAGTCCATGGAACAAATAGGAATGGTTAAGATTAAAGACAAACTATCTTGTGATGAATCTTTTGACCATATTTCACACACTCTCTCCTGCTTAAATACTCTAATTACTGTACAATCAGGAGGATAGTTGATTGTCTTTTCAATATTTGGATGATTCTTTAAGGTGATTGAATCCGTAAAAGCCAAAATATCCTTCGGATTAGTTACATTTTGTGAGAATAAATAAGTTGAATATAATAAGGTTAGCATTATAATTATTTTTTTCATTGGACCTCTATAATTTCTTATATGATAGATATTTTCTTAATACTAATATTCATAAATCCATGTCAAGATGATTATCAGAGAAATTTGTTTTGATTTGAGGAAACTATTCATAACCACGTTCCTCTTCCTAATAGATTATCTTAAAATAAGTCTGTTATATTGCCCATCTTTAGGATTTCTTGACTTATCTGAATAATTATGATTTGAATATTTACGGCTCTCTCCATAGTAGAGTGAGTAACATCATAAATATTTTCGTAAAAGATTAACAAATATAGATTCTATTTAAGGAATGTGATTCACTTCTAATCCCGAAGGGATGCCATCAATAAGCAGGATTCGTTAGACCTTGTGTTTGTATTAAGCCATGATATATTTTAGCACTGGAAGGAAACAAACAATGTAATAATCTCTACTAATGTATTCTTTTACTTTTTGATAAATCAAATTCTAAATTAAATAGTAAGCCACTCGACTTTGCTGAGAGCTTATTTCACTATTAACTTTTTGAATATTAAAATGAACATTTCTGGTTTTGTATAAGTTGAGTTTGAGAGGTAATCCTAACTAATTTAATCTGCTGACCTTTTCCTTAGGAGTAATTAAAATCATACTAAATTACTGTAATACAATGTATTATCTTTATATAATATTGCTTGCATGACGCTTGCATGACAGATAGAATAGCAAAAAATATCTCTTTCCTGGGAGGGTCTTCCAGTATTTCTTTGTGTAAAAGTTATCATTGATTAAAATTCAAAGTTTTGTAGTGTGTAGCAGTAAAATCCTTATGACTTTTCTATCAAACCTATCTCCCCCTATTCGCAATAAGCAATTTAGCTTTTTCAGTAAATTGATGAAGTTTCTTGGCTAATAGTTCTTTAGGTATCTGCTCTGTTATATATTCAGCTACTTTAATATTTGCTTTATCGAGTTGAAGTAATTCTACTTGTTCTTGATTGCCTTCAGCACACAAAATAATACCAATTGGTTTTTCTTCACCTTCTTCAATATCATATTTCTCAAGATACCTAAGATACAACTCCATCTGACCTTTATACATTGCCTTGAACTTACCGATTTTAAGGTCAATAACAACCAATCTCTTTAACTTTCTATGGTAAAATAATAAATCTAGGTAGTGGTCAATATTATCAATAACCATTCGTTTTTGTCTGGCAACGAAGGTAAATCCGGTTCCAAGTTCAACTAAGAAATTCTCTATCTCTTTCAATATAGCCATTTCAAGGTCTCGTTCAGCATAGGTATCATTTAATTCTAAAAAGTCTAACACATAATGATCTTTGAAGACAAGATCTGGGCTCATCTTATCTCCTTCTCTTAATTCAGATAATTCTAACTTAGCAAGTTCTTCAGGCTTTTTACTAATAGCAGTTCTTTCAAACAGCATACTATCTATTTTCTTGCGAAGAGTTCTTACACTCCACTTTTCAACACGACACATCTCTGAGTAAAATTCTCTTTCTAACTCTGTTTTTAGGTAAATAATACTAGTAAAATGTGACCAACTCAATTGTCTAGACAGCGTCAAGACAATTTGGATTTCTGGAAAAACTTCATTAAACTTCATCATGTGCCTTAGATTTTTATCAGAAAATCCTTTGCCAAATTCTTCTGTTAATTGCTTACTTAATACTGGGATTATCTGTTTTCCATAGCCTGCTCTTTTGCTATTAAGAATTTCTTGATTAATGCGTTTACCAATATTCCAGTATGTTGCAGTTAATCCTACGTTTATAGCTTGTGCGACTTGATTCTTGCCATCAATAATAATCTTTTTTAATTCATGTAAGATGTCCTTATTTTTCATTAAATCATTGTCCATATTTCCTCACCTTTAGAAATTTCATTTAGTTCTGCTACTGCTATAAATTTAATCATGCTTATTTTAATTAATCTCTATAAAGTGTCAAGGAAAGCCTTGCTTAAACCCAAGTAGTGCAGTAGAATTTTAGGGAAGAGTGCAGATTCTTCCAGCAAAATAACTTACAGAATTTAGACGCATATAATATATATATTCGGAAAAATTATGGAAGTTTCTTTTGCAGAAGAATATAGTGCTATTCACAAAAGGCTACTGCACTATTTGGGTTAAAATTCTGAGAATTACTTTAAGCTATATTTTGGTGTATGTAGATGTTTTGAAATAATTTATTTATAGAGCAAACAAAGTGAATAAGTGAAGATAAATAAGAGAAATAATATCAAAAATAAATATTAATTATTTTTTTTTAATCAACTCACTTCTTCACTTCTTCACTTTTTCACTTTCGTAGATTTGGTAAAGTTCTATCTAAATTAGTTTACTTTACACAAGTATATTAAGTAAGCAAAATCTCAGTTCATAAACATAATTTAATAGCTGATTAAATGCCGGATGCGATTCAAGTGAGCATATCAGGTCTTTCAAAGTTCAATTAATGTAAAACTTATACTCTTAGAAATCACTTGGGGTATTTTTTTTAAATCATTTAGTTACTTAGTTAATATTTTAAAATATTCTACTAATAATATTACTAATAATATTACTTAGAGTGATCAAAGTGAATAAGTGAAGATAAAAATAAAAAAATTAAAAAAATTATATAAGAAATATTTTTTAAATCAATTCACTTCTTCACTTTTTCACTTTCTAAGATTTCAAAAAATGTTATTTTAAGTAGTTTACTTCACTCAATGTAGTTAAGTTAAGTAAAGTAAAGCTATAGACTATAACCATATATTATATAATAGATTAGAAGCACCTGATGCCCATCCTAGTAATGGCATCAGGTTTTTTATAAGTCATAACGAGTGTAGAGGCTCACTAAGTAATCTAAAGGATAATATATGAATTATGTTCAACCGATAAGAGATGTTAAGAAGATTGAACGAATGAAAAAGTTAATGAGGAAAGAAGGGAAGCTAAAAGAGTTAGTACTTTTTGAGATTGGAATTAAGACAGGTTTGAGGATATCTGATATTCTTAATCTGAAGTGGAGTTCTGTTTTCAGTGAATCAGGAAATAATCCAGCCTTCCGAGAAGTTATTAATATCAAGGAGAAGAAGACGAGGAAGGCTAAACAGTTCCATTTATCTGATAATGTTAGGAAAGTAATATTAGAATTATGGGATAGCAATCAACTAAGATATGAGGATTATATCTTCCTCTCTGATTCTAACAATGTTGTCAATATGCATCAGGCCTGAACAAGACAATATGTCTGGCAATTCTTGAATGACTATGCCTTTAGAGTTGGTATTAGAAATAGAATTGGTACTCATACCTTAAGAAAAACTTTTGGCTATCATGCCTTCAAGAATGGAGTTAATCTATCTCTACTCATGAGGATATTTAACCTCTCCTCCCAGGCTGCTGACTTACGATAAATTTGAGTAATCTAGAATAAGACACTAAGAAGAGAAGTGATTTATTAAGAGAGGTACAATAATAAGTATTTTTTAATAGTTATTATGTGTATCTTTAATCTTTAATCTTTAATCTATAATTATTAATTTAGCATTTAAAATATTCAATAACAACATTTCTTAGAAAGATTAATGGGAATATGTGAAGATAAAAACAAAAAAAATTATAAAAAATTATAGTAAAATATTTTTTAAAATCAAACAATTTTTCACCTTATTCACTTATTAGTTTAGATAAAATTTATTATTTAAATAATTATACTTTACTCAAGTATAATAAATAAAGTTAAGAAGACTAATTTGTTTATTCTATACATAGTTTATTATTTCTTGGTTTAGTGTCCTACTTAATCTGTTTAATAAGTTTTATTATTGCTTCTTTTACCTTTTTGACATCACTCACTTCACCATAATCTTTGAACATACTATTAAAATTAATAATCATCCCACCTTTTTGAGGTTGGAAAACAAATCTATAGTTTAAAAGATAAGATAAATCTATTTTATAATCTTCTACACTATTGGAATCATTATTTGTATTTACTATTTTATCACCTATCTTTTCCCACAAATCAATTTTATCATCTACTCTTCTAAACTCCTCGTTTTCAATATCTTCTGATTTATAAGAGGCATTTTTCAATATTGGTCTGTTAGCATTAGGTAGTATAATTAAACTATTGTATTCAGCTCGGGGTGTTATGGGGAGTTCAACAATATTTTTTAATAAACTTTCGGGTGGGACATCAAATGTATTTAGATTAGCACTGATAACAAGTATTTTATCATTATTCCGTAAAATAGGTATTTCAAATATATCTTTTAGATCATCTATAGCGAGTATATGATACTCATCTACAATTTGCTTTAAAGAATAATAAAGCATCATGTCAAAAGTCTTAGATAATACTTCCCCAGCGATTGATTCTTTTAAGTTTATAAGTGGTATGCTTCCATCAATTAAGAATGATTTTTCTAAAGATGTAGTTATTGTGCTAAATGGGTAGGTTAGTAAATTTGAAAATCTTGACTTTGATTTGTTATAATTTTCGCTATCAGTGATAAACTCAAACAAGTCTTCGAAATTAGTTATCTTATTAGTAAATCTGTTTTTTATCATTGTTCTTAATTCATTCATAGTTTCATTTGATAACTTAGACTCTTTTACATTTTGAATTTTCTTTGTTTTACACATAGTTCTAAGTTCTTCAAAATATGCATCAATTACTGATTTTTCAGGAAAAGTAAAAATTGACTGTATTGGTTTATCTTTAAAGAGACCATTTACTACCCTCTGAAGCATATCCAGGCTCATTAACAGTCTTTCAATCATTATCTCTGTATTAGGTATCTCTGGAAAAGCAGTTGATGAACTGCCGTATATACCAGTTTTTCTCCATTGCGATATAAATATAATGCCTAAATATTCAGCAACGTATTTAGCTGGTGTATTACCTCTATTTTCTGTACCATTTTTAATAAAATTATACTGATCATATTTAGTATACCACTCAGATTCAATATCAGATGCCCAGAAAAATATTTCGTTCATACTTTGTGGCAACAACGGGTACTTTTCAGGTAAAGAAGAACTGAAAAAAATTATCTCATTTAGTGTCTCTAAATGCTTTTTATAAAGTAGTAAACCTCCAAGAATGAGTAATATTTGTCTATAAGATTCTATATTTTTTACTAAATCTTTATCTTGATGATTGTCTTTTTTTAATTCATACAAATCATCCATTCCATACATTTGAGATACTTTATGAGTAAAATATTGACAGAGATAACTCCAAAAGCTTAATAAGTGATTAGGTGAATCTGATATATAATTGTACAGATACCATAAGTAACTAACATCAACTGGTTTCTCATGTTCTGGAGAGTTAGTTAAATCTATTAAAAAAATCCCTTTCAATAAGTAATTACTGGTATTTGAATATATGTTTTTTTTCTTTAAGTATTCATTTAGAAAGATCTCAATAATCTGATTTCTTCCGTTTTTTAAGTTAATTTGAATTAAGTTTCTTAAGAATCTATCAATAATATCCTTAGATTGTGCATGAAGAAAATCATAAGCATTTGTATCTACTTCAATAATATATAATAATATTTTTCGTTGCGTATTAGTTAAACCTTGTTTAGTTTCTTTAGATTCTTCCTTATAAAATTTATTTATTATTGTTTCAAACTCTTTTTTGGATAGAAATTGTTCACCTTTTTGATTTCCTAAATATTTATAGGATTTATATGTAAAAAACCACAGACTTAATATCCCTATTAACAATGCACTATTATCAATAATAAAAGATGCAAAAATATTGTCAAAGTTATAAAAAGATCTAAAAGGAATTATTAATGTAAATAGCGAAAATCCAGAAATTAAAAGAGCAATCATGAACCATGTTCGTTTTCTATCTTTTACATAACCAATAACATCTAAGTATGACATTAATTTCAAATCTCTAATTTTCTCAGCATCAAATCTATTATTCAATGGTAACGAGATTGCAAAAACTGCACTCCAGATTGTTACATAAATCTGAGTAAATAGTTTTAAATCGATTGCTTTAATACAAGCCATTAAGTAGTGCAAAACCTTTAAGAAAATCATTTTATAACAAACTCCAATTTACTAATCCCCATTATACTTTGTATCCTAGTACTATCTAAAATGAGATGTACCCAGCAATTACCATAAACATCAAAAGTGTAATTTTCAGATATTCATAATAAGCATTTCCAATTTCGACAACTGAAGAAATTAAAGATGTTAGTGTTAATAAAGATAACAAGAGAATTATTATACTTCTATTAATTTTTTCCTCCTTGGTAGGAATATCTAACTTCAGTTCAATATCGCTTATAAGCTAAGTATTTCACTTGTTTCTAATAGTGGTTTAACATATATGATTTGGATATAGTTAATCATCTTCCATTCTTTTTACCAAATCTCAACTGTTCTATAGTCGTAAAAAAAACATTTCTTTTGTTTATTCTCTAATTTCTTAGCAAAAGTCTGTAATTCTTCCCGTTCATCTTCATTGCCAATACCAAAATAAATATTTTTCACTTTATTATTCAAAACCGCTTCTTGAATATGGATATCATTAGTCTTAAGCAAGGTACCCAGTATTACTAAACTATCGTTTTTCTTTAAACTTCCTAATCCGAATAAACTCCTATAACAATGATCTAAATAGCGATTATGGATTATTTTTGTTAGTTTCTGTTTACTAGTACCTTCTGAAACAAAAATAGGATAAATGTTGTTACTAAGATATTTTAATGTTTGTTCTTTCAAACACTCTTGTGTTCTTGAAAATGTTATTTTGATTATTTCTGAGCCTTTATCGAATAGATGCAAAGCACCATGTAGATAAAAGATTTTAGATTGATGGCTATTTAAATCATAAGATACCCATAGATCAGAACCTGAAGAACTACTAAATCCATCATTAATTTTTAAAGTTGGATCAACTATTCTACCCTCTGAACAAAATTCATTGAGTTTGATTGTTGTCCAATAAAGTAACAAATCATAGTTTAGGGTATAAACACAATCATAATACGATATGAATTTTGCTGTTCTAAGGAATTTTTCATCACTAATCTCTGTAATTTTTTCAGGATGATTGTTTGTTATAACTTCAACTAAGTGTTTTTTAAGATTTTGAGAATCAATGATAATTTTCTTGGATATACCATCCCCTAATGCCGAATATTCTTCAAGAATGCTGACCGATGTTTCCAATGATTTGATTACTTCTTCAAAATCACTTGTTTTTAACTTATCAAATATTTTGAATACAGGAGTATCTTTTTTTATAATATTCTTTTTTATAGCATCATCAAGAAGGCTAGTAAATGAAAATCTTTCATAGCTGTAAGCCATACTAAAGCCATTGCCCGTTAATAATATTCTCTTACCACCTTGTTCATTCATTAGCTTAGTTACATCACTATAATCCATAATTTTTCTATTCAAAACTTTACCTCATTTAAATCAACAATTTCTTCAAACTCCAATGCAAACTCAGTTATACTTTTTTTCCCAAGAAAAAATCTTACTTTTTCATATCCTGAATTTCGTACTAATTTTGATATTTTTTGTCTATCTTCAGTTGTAGAAACACAACCAAAATGTATTTCTTCAAGTGCTAAAGGGTTTATCTTCAGTATATGTTCAAAACTTAGAACTCTAAATTCTTGTTCATACTCCCAATCTAAAGATTTTTTTACTATATTAGGAGCAAAATAGATCATGGTTTTATCACTTTTTTGTTCAAACCATGTTGGTATTTTTGGAATTTCCTCGACATATCCAACTTTATGAATACCAATCTCTGGTTGATTTTTTATCCAAAATCGTAATAACATTTCACTATTAAACTTCATACATATTCCTTTATGAGAATCTGCATAATGTGACCACATTAACAATAGCTTGTTTATTTCTGAACTTAAATCAGAGAAACAACAGACTTTATATTTTCCCATCCATTGATTATACAGTTCAGATAGTTTCACGGCATTACCATTTTCGACAGAAATATGAGAAGAATCAGAGGCTTCGAATCCATTAAACTGACAGTCAAACGGATCATTAAAATCTTTAGGATTAGAACACCATAACTGATTATTCTCTAGATTAGTTAATAAATAATCGCTTATTGGAGAAAACTTATAAAGATGTTTCGGGAACTCTCCTGCTTTTAAACTCTTTAGCTGAGCAGCTAAAACTCTATTGTCCATTAATCTTCCCATTTGTAATTATTATTTTGCATCCTTCAATCTCCTATAAACATAAGAAGCCAACACTAACAAGTCCAAAGCATCTTGTTCCGACATATCCCATTCTTTTCTAGGTTCATGTACTGTCGGGATTCTGAAAACTCCATATAAACCTTTAGCTAAGTTAACAAATCCTCGTTGTTCTCCTTTTTCTGTTTCTGTAGAAAAAGAGTTAATTTTTAAGATTGGGCTCTTACCACCTAATGCACTATCTACAAGGGTAGTTCCATCTCCACTTAAGTTAGATTTTCGTCTAATAGTATCAGTAATTCCTTTACATGCTTCAAGAACTGCATAGAAGTAATTATCTTTTAAAAGTTCTGCATCACAGAAACCAAGTATAAATGGTTCTACTTCTCTACTCATCAGTTTTTGTTTTAGTATGTTTGCTCTTCTTTGTGCTTCTGATAAAGTTGCCGATTCTTTGATTCTATGAAATTTTCCATCTTCTTTAAATTTTATTCCTTTAAAAGATAAAACAATGTTTAGTTTTGATAATATATTCAAATATTCAGAGTATCTGTTAACAAATCTTTGTGGTGATAAAGAATAATGTATGAAGTTTAGAATTCTTACATTTTTTTTTGTTTTAGACTGTTCATTCATTAAAGCACTATATAGTCTTCGCCATTTAGTTATGGAAGGTTCAGTATCCACGATGGAAGCCAATTTTAACATTTGACCAATTTCAGTTCCTGTAAGGCCATCATTTGTATCTCCTATAATCTTTGCTATACTTTCTAACTCAGATGTTCTAAAGATTATATCTTTAAGTTTGTTTTCTTTTAAACTCATTTCACGCTCACCTGACCATTCATAAGCATTGGTAATAAGAAGTCTCTGAGTTTGTTCAAATGGTTGTTTTGCTTTGAGTAATTTTTAAAATTATCAAATATTGGAGTAATTATATTATTGAACTTAGTTAATATCTTCTCATCATAAGGTAAACTAAATTGATAGTTCGCTATCCCTCCCCTCCATTTTGCATAAGGGATTGATGATCCTGTAGAATTATTTGTTGCAAATTCTATTGCTTCCACTCTATTCAAAGTAAGTAATATATAGTTTTTGTTAATTACTTTTTTGGGTCTGATAACCATAATCGTACTTCTTGATATACCATCTTCAACTGCATTACAAATACGATGAAAATAAACTCGCATAGCACCTAATAAAATATCGTTTTGTTGGAATTTTATTAAACTAGACTTTGCTTCATTCCTATTTTCATATTCATCATAATATAGTTTTTTCATCGGTAATCTATCAATCGGTAAATAAGGTAAATCAAGATGTTCTCCAGGTTCTAGTGAATCAACTACATTATCTGCTAAGAATTTCAATTTGACTATTACCCACCCCTCAGGAATCTCTCTCCCCAGCTCTTCATTATATACCATCTTTCCACCAGATGATTTATATGGCTTACCATTCGCATCAGGAAAGTCATACTGTACAAACCAATAGTCATATAGTAGTTTAGCCATAGACTCTAACTCAGCATTAATCTTGTTGTTGAGTTCTATTTTTAAGTCTAGCTTATACAAAAGTTCACCAACACATATTTGATATTCTAATTTTGGAAGACGCAGAGGGATTGATTTAATTATATCCAGAGCTAAAGAACATCTTTGACCACTACCTCCACTATTATTTTCAAAATATCTTTTGGCTTGCATCGTTAGTAAATAATAATTTAAGAATTTGCCATCAAGCTTCTCATTGTTTGGAGTAATCAAAGATAAATGATATCCAAGCACAGTATCATCAAAACTATCAGTGATATAAGTAGGGATTCCAATATCGTTTGGCGTTTCACTATCCTTAGTGATTGCCACTTGTCCCCCTTTTAATCTGAACTTAGAGAACTCACTTTCGCTACAAGAAGCTATCATAAAATTTTTAGACATATCTCGAGTTATAAAATTATTTCTGTATACGTCTGTATAGTTACATAGAAGGATTCTTCTTTCATTATCTTTTGTTTTCTTGTTAACATTGCTCAGCTTTATATCTGCAACATCATCAAGTTTTTTCTCAGTCCATTTACTCATACTCCAACCCTTCAAAGTTCTGCAATATTTCATCTTCTAGTCGTTTAGACTCTTCAAACATCTCTTTTAGATTAGATTTATACTTAGCCATTTTCTCATCAAACTCAGCATGAGTAATATCAACATATTCTATCTTAATCTCAAAGTATTGCCCTGCTGATAGGGAATAATTTTTCTCTTTAATCTCATCATAAGTTACAAGTACTGAGAAGTCTTCTACAACATCTCTGCTATTGAAAGTATCAATTATTTTTTGTTCTTCAGCTGGTGAGAGAACAGTTTTTTGATTTCTCCCCTCTTTTACCTTCTCACCTAAATTTGATGCATCAATCAGAATTACATCCTGAGTGTTGTTCTTATCTAAGAAGAGAATAGAAACATTTGTGCCAGTAGTAGCAAAAATGTTAGATGGCATTGATACAACACCTGCTAACATTTTGTCTTCAATAAGTCTTTGTCTAATGGTCTTATCTATTCCTGATTGAGCAGTAATAAAACCAGTTGGGACAACTATAGCAGCTTTACCTTTTTCAGTTAGAGAAAACATAATATGTTGAATGAATAGTTGGTAAATAGCCATACTATCTTTTTTCTTCTTTGGAATGGTTGGAATTCCTGCAAAGAATCTAGTCTTATTTGCATCATTATCTAATTCATTCCTGAAATTAGAGAAATCTAACTTGAAAGGAGGGTTTGAAACAATAAAATCAAACTTCTTTATACGGGCTTTAGAATCTCTATGATAAGGATGTAAGATTGTATTACCTTGAATAATGTTAGGTATAGAGTGAACAAGATTGTTTAAGATAAGGTTAAGTCTAAGCAAGTTTGATGATTTCTGAGAAATATCTTGGGAATAGATAGTACATTTATCTTCACCAATAGCATGGGCTACATTCATGAGCAAAGTACCTGAACCTGCTGAAGGGTCATATACAGTAACATTTGCTTGAGGTTCATTCACTAATATAGCAGCCATAATCTTGGCTACAGCGTGGGGAGTATAATATTCAGCATATTTACCTCCACCATCCTTGTTATAGTCTTTGATTAGATATTCAAAAATGGTCGAATAAAAATCATATTTCTGAGTAAATATCTCTTCAAAGTTTACTTTAACTAGCTTGTTAATTATAGCTCTAGCAAAATCATCTCTTTTTTTAGCATCGTTAATGTAGTTAGTCAATCGGTCAAACAACTGAACTTTTGCTCCTCCCTCTGTTTTAACAGAAAAGATATTATTGTTAATAAGGGCAATATCCATGAGAGTATCATCAAAGAGTTTACCAAAATCATCATCAGTCTGTCGGTTAAAAAGTTCAGCAAGGAAATGGTCTGGTTTCAGTTTTGCTGTATCTGGACTTAGTTGCATTAGAAGCATCTCATAGTCTTCTTCATTATATTCTTTCAATTTGATAGCCCAGTCATCACCAATTAAACTAGGTTCAAGAGTCTTAATTTCATAAGCAAATTTATCATTCATAAACTTGTAGAGGAAAGTTTGAGTTATTATCTTAAATTCATTACCATCATTTCCTAAACCGTAATTAGCACAAATGCTCTTCAAATCATCAATTAATTCTTTTATTGTACTTTCAAATGTTATATTCATCGTTATTCCTTATAGCATACTAATCAGTTTTAGTTATGCAAAATGTCATTTATTATATAAATCATCTTCCATTCATAAAGTTAGGGTTAAATTCTTTTAGATATTCATTAACTATCAGTTCATTAATATACTTCGCAGTGTTTGGTTTCATAGAAAATCTTTCTTCTTTATGAAATTTTTCAATCACTATCTTCCTCATAGCCCCATCGAAAAAATCGACGTTATTTAACATATTTCTGTTCATTAAAACTTGTGAATCAGCAGTTTCCTTAACTTTGACTAAAGCATTAAAAATCTTAATTTCGTTTTTAGAGTATTCTCCCATTTCTAACAATCGTTTATGAATACGCATAAACTTCACGTCATTATTATACTTGCTTCGGATTAAATTATTCTTTCTATTTAATTCTTTGATTTTATCGTATATCTGATTCAATAATCCAATATTAGTTTTCATTTCTGATTGAGAAACTTCTGACAATTTGTTTTTCTCAAGAAGTCGTTTTAATTCTTCATAGAGATTAACATACTCAATATCCTTTTTGTCTTGATTTAGATCAAAAGCTTCTCTAGTCTTTCTCAAATTATTTTTCAATTCATCAGCTAATACCAGTTCTGCTTCAGATATCTTAGTAAAATGGAAAATAACATCTTCCAAAGCAATATTAATTAGATTAGTGTTGTCAATATTATTTGCTAAAGCATCTTTTGCATTTAACAAAGCTAGATGATTAACCGTTTCCTTATAAAGATCGTTTAACTTCTTAAAATCTAGTTTATTTAGTAAATCTAAATTATCCTGAGACCTAATTAAATTATAAAGTCCTTTAGCATTCTCTAAAGCTTTTTTAATTTGAAGTATTTGATGTCGGTTATCAATAATGCTAATCTGCTTGGAAAATTCTTCTGCATTTTCTGTATTATAAGCAAAGAGTAAGGTTTTAATTTCCTCTATTTCTTTTTCAATTTCCTCTCTACTTTTAAACATCAAATCATAATGTTCAAAATCATCACCTAATTCTCCATTTAGCTCCTTAAAATACATTTCGTTTGTTTTATCAAATTCAGAGATTATATCTGCAAAATCAACAACATATCCATATCTAAAATCTTTATATGTTCTATTAACCCTAGTTAATGTCTGGAGAAGGTTATGACTCTTGACTACTCTAGCTAAGTAAAGCTTCTTCAACCTAGGAGCATCGAAACCTGTTAAAAGCATATTAAAGACAAATAGAATATCTAAGTCTCCAGCTTTATAGTCTCTTACCCAATTACCCCTATCTTCTTTACTACCAATATCATGGAGGATAAGTTGAGAAGTTGTAACTCTACATTCTTTTTTAAACTTACTTGTATAAGTCATTTGCTCTTCTTGAAATTCATCATTAATTCTAGCACTAGCAGTATATTTTTTTTGGAATATCTCATACATCATTTTTGCTTGTTCTGAACTATCACAAACAACCATAGCCCCTATGGAACTATTAGTAAAAATAAGTCGGCTCTTTTCAAAATCATTTATAATATAGTCAAGCATTGGCTCTACAAAAGATGGCTTGGCAAAAATATCATTCTTAGACATGCCACCTTTATTTATTTCAAGTTCTTTAAGTATTTCCTTTAGCCTCAAGCTGTAATCACTTGCTATTTCCTCTCTAATCAATCTCAATGTATAACCATCAGCAATTGAAGCGTTGTAATAATACTTATGAATATAATCTCCAAAGATTTCTTTAGATTTGTACTCTTTAGTAATAAGAGGAGTACCTGTCAAGCCTATTAAAATAGCATCTTTATCACTGTTGTATAGATTAGCTAAAAAGCTCCCCTTGGGATTGTAGCTTCTATGCACTTCATCTAGAAAGTAGATTCTTTGGATATTTAGATCATAACCTTGGTCTGATATAACACTCGAATCTTCACTAAACTTTTGGATATTAACCACTGTAATTTCTGCTTTACCTGAGTTATTATAAAGTGCAGTAGTTGTCTTTATATCATCAACAAACTCTTGTCTAGAATTAACTATATGGACTATCAAATCTCTTTTTAGAAACTCTGTTTTTGCTTGTTTAAGAAGATCTAATCTATCTACAATAAAGTAAAATTTTGGAATAATTTGACTTTTCTTGTAATAATTAGTAAGATATTTTACTGAATAATAAGCTAGGGCTGTTTTACCACTACCTTGAGTATGCCAAATAATTCCTTTCTTTACCCCTTTATCCAAGCTTTTTTCTATTGCCTTACTTGCAAACATTTGCGGATATCGCATTATATGTTTTTCTATACCATCTTCTTCAATAACATAAGCTATTGCATACTGAAGAATAAATTGAAGTCTTTCTTTATTACAGAGAGAGGTAAGTATTCTGTTTGTCGGTGTATTTATATCTTTATTGGTTATAAATTCTGGTGAATGCTTTATCACAATAAGATTATTATCTTTTAAAACATAGCTCTCTAAATCATCATCCTCATCAACCAAAAGACTTTTTAAGTCAAGGTTATCTTCCTCTCTAAAATAATTAAATTTAGCTTTGGAATAAGAGCTAGTAGCATAGAAAGCTCCTTGAAGTGGTTCAATATCAAAATCATCATATTCCATATTGTTAGAGAATATCATCATTTGAGTGATATTGATAAAACGTCTGAATTTCTTGTTTTTAAACCTTCTGTCTATCCTTTCCCTTTCAGCAAGGATTCCCTCTCTATTGTTGGGTTTCTTAACTTCTATAAAGACTAATGGCATACCATTAATTAATAGAGTAATATCAGGTCTGAATTCATCTTCACCATTTTTGTATGTTAATTCTGTAACAACATGGAAACTATTCTTTTCAAAATCAGTAAAGTCAATTATCTTATTGTTGGTATTACTAATTAGTAGATGATAAAAAGCTTTCCCTAAGTCTTCATTATCTAAAGTGAGTTCAACTTCCTGCAAAAGTCTTTTATCATCCCCTTCTGCTAGATCAGGATTAATTCTATTTATAGCCTCAAAAAATATTGAAGTGGCTATATTAAAGTTATTGTTCCATTTTACCCTATCATCCTTAAGTGATATATATTTATACCCTAATCTAACAAGATGTAGGATAGCTGGTAATTTAACTCTTGTATCTTCGTTAAAAGCCACAAGTCCTCCAGTTATTAATAAACCAAATCAGATTTATAAACTTTTTTTGTTTATTATAAAATATTTAACTAACTAGAATTGGTCAAGATAAATTATCTATCATAGTGATAATTTTTATTTTTTCTTATACTTCCTTGGAAAGCATTCCTTTCCATGTTGCCAAAGGAATTTATCAATTTCTTTTAGAGTAAATTTTTCTAAATGATAGAATTTTTGAAATTCAAGCAAAATATTCTTAAAATTAGAATAGATTTTCAAATCATCATTTTTAAACTTGTAGAATTTATCCTCTTTTTTATAATATTTTAACATTTTATCTACATAGCTATCGTAAATAGGATAAATTTCAGGTTTATGATGGCTGCAATATTTTGTAGCAAAAGAATAAAATTTCATAGTTTTAGAATCATTCACTTTTACAATTGCAATCTCATTAACTAAGGTTATATCTTCATTATTTAGACGCTTATCAATATCTAAATCTACTATGTGCTTTGCAACAGTAAATGGGGAAAAGATATTTGTACTGTAAAAATTATTAAGTGAGCATACCTTAATTAATACATCATCCATTTGTTGATTTTCTGGATAAGTTTGAGTAAATAATTTTTTTAAACTAGACTCTTGCAAGCGATAATTTTCAAGTAAATCCCATAGATTCAAATATTCTTTAACTATTTGTGGTGTTGGTGTTTTTACATCCATTTTATTTCTCCTAGTATTTCTAAATATTATTTTATTTCAATTTATTACAAATCTCTTTCATTTTAATATCTTTGATTTTAGAACATCATTATCTTAAATATTTACTTTCACCGGAATATATGTCTCCATCTGAGAAAAACCTAGTTTTTCAGATATTTCAGGAGGAGTAATAACATGTCCCATTGGATAATGATTTTCTCTAATATCTAGTTCAAGTTCATCTGATTCATTTATATACTTTAAAGCTTCATTATATAATCTTTCATTTTCTTTATCATCCCCATCTTGATAGTGATAGGTTAGATAATAACCACCATCGAAATCAACTACTTCATAAGAAGCAGTATCTTGTCCTTCTATTAAAGCCCTCCACCAAACAAATCCTTGATTTTTTGTATCATAAAAGAGAAAATCTCTAGGTATAAAATTATCTCTAGGAGTAACTTCAAGTTCTGAGAAAAATTTATCAAATTTCCCTAGGATTCCTTCTTCAGAGAAATCCAAGTTCTTATCAACTCCTGATGATATTGCTTTAAATGGGGGTAAATAGATTATTCTGAATTTCATTGATTTATCCTTTTACTTCTTGAAATTTATTATATTACAATTTTAGCAATTGGAAAATTGTTGTCAATAAAATTGTGAAGTAGTCCTAATATTATTAGAAGAAGATAATATTTCTAGAATGAGTATATGACTTAGAAGAGTTGATGCTTCAGGACCTGAAGATCCAATCTAAGATAATAAAAACGCTTTTGCAAAGTGGCAACCTTGCTGTCACTTTTAGAACGATAAAAAAAGCTTAATTTTTGTTGTTATAAGTGGGTTTGAGGTCGGTTTTTCAAAGTGGCAATGTTGTTGTCACTTTTTTTTGTGGAACGCTTTTGCAAAGTGGCAATGTTGCTGTCACTTTTGAAAATGCGTTATTTTATTATGTAATAGTTAGTTAAGTGTAAAAGCTGTCGAAATTGTGGCAATGTTGGTGTCACTTTATACTCACTCCTAGTTATTTTCTCAAGCACTTTGTGCTTGGTGCGAGCAAAGATGCTCTCATTCCCAGTTATTTTCTCAAGCACTTTGTGCTTGGTGCGAGCAAGGATGCTCTCATTCCCAGTTAATTTTCCAAGCACTTTGTGCTTGTGGCGGACAGGGATGTCCGCATTCCCAGTTATTTTCATTTTTCATTTTTCACTTTACACTTAGATGGCACCCCCGAGCCGATTCGAACGGCTGACCTTTTCCTTAGGAGGGAACTGCTCTATCCTGCTGAGCTACGGGGGCACTTATAAGCAAAAAGCCAGCCACCCCTTCAATTGTCAAGATTTTTCTCAGTCCTCTTATTTTAAGATTTAGGATGTAAGCCCTGTTCCTTGATTGTTACTTACTCTTTAAAATTCCAATGATTTGTAGAGTGATTAACAATCAAGCGATTATAGAAGAAGTCTTTTAACATGCAGATCTCCTCTCATATCATATAATTAACTAAATAAAAAAGGCAGGTTTCCCTGCCCTATTAGTATCAAGATTTATCATTTATCTCTTATCTATTTCTTCCTTAACTTCTTGTTCGATTCTCTTCACTTCTTCGTCAGGTAAGTTCATTTTCTTAGCTAAATTTCTAATTGCCATTTTCTCAGCTTCATCAAAAACATTGTCAGACATAGCAGCAAAATAACATAAACGGATTAAATAATATCTTTTTTCCTGATTATTTTTATACATCAAGCAGATATCATCAACAATTTTTCCTAGATTTAACTTTTGTTCTTTATAATCTTCCAACATTTTGTCGTACATATTCTCTATGATTTCTTTTTCATTACTTCCAAATTTTTCAGCTAGTTTCTCGAATTCGTAAGGTCTTTGCTCTATCTGAAAAATTAGGTCTGAAATAATTTGATTCTTTTCTTCTAGAGAAATACTTCTATCAGCATTTGCAACATGAATAAGTATTGCTAAAGAGCTTTTAACTAAAGAAAATTCTTCGAGTATATGCTTTTCTTCTTCAGTTTGAGGAATATAATTCTTTACTTTAAAGAAATCCTCTATCGGATGATCTGGATGGTGATTATCCGAATTTAATTTGTGCATACTGTTTTGCCATCTAGCCATTATTTCCTCCAATATTTTTATTAATTTTACTTTACATTATAATAAGTCTTTTTTAGATAATTGCAAAATATATTTCAATACCAAATATTCATCAAACTTTAATAATTTCTTACAAAGACAAGAAAAAAAAATTGCTTTTTCACATTAAAGTAATAAATTATCTAAGGTTTATTTGCAAGTATTTGCTTAAGAATTGTAAAATAGTTATTAAATTATTGAATTATCTTGCTCCCTATAACTAAGTGTTAAATTATTATATAAGAAAATGAGAAATAAAAGTTATAAAGGAGAAATTATGTCAAACTTTGAAACTAAATATTTAGGTCTAGAATTAAGAAACCCTATAATAGTAGGTGCTTCTTCCCTAACTGCTAATCTTAAGAAGATAAAAGAAATTGAAGATTCAGGTGCTGGAGCTATAGTTACCAAATCACTATTTGAAGAACAGATTCAATTAGAAAGATATAGAGCTGAGCTAGAAAGAGAAATCGCTAATGATAGGCATGCAGAAATGATTGATATTTTCCCAGAAAGAGATCAAATTGGTATCAAGGAACACCTCTATTGGCTCAAGAAGACAAAGGAAAGTGTTGATATTCCTGTTGTTGGAAGTCTGAATGCTGTAAACAAAGACACCTGGTTAGAATATGCTCAACAAATCGCCGATACAGGAGTAGATGCTTTAGAATTGAACTTCTATTCAAGTCCTAAAAACTTTGATAAGAGTGGAAGTCAGATAGAAGAAGAGCAAATGGCTATACTCAAAGAATTAACTAGTCAAATTAAAATTCCTATCAGTGTGAAACTTAGTAATGAATACACCAACCCTCTAAATGTTATCAAGAAAATGTCTCAGACAGGTATTGCAGGTGTGGTTATCTTCAATAAGTTCTTCCAACCAGACATTAATGTTGATAAATTAGAACACAGCTTCCCATTTAATTTGAGTAAAGCCCAAGATAATCGTTATACTCTACGCTACACAGGACTTCTCTCCCAGCAAATTAAGGCTAGCATCTGTTCTAGTGGAGGAATCTTCTCTGCTAATGACCTCATTAAGATGCTTTTGGCAGGTGCTGATGCTGTGCAAATGGTTTCTGCCCTATATCGTTATGGAATTGGCCATATTTCAAATGTCCTAAATGATATGGACAGCTGGATGAAAGAGCATAAGTTTGATAAAATTGCTGATTTTAGAGGTAAGATGAATAAGGCAAATAGTAATGATCCTTGGACTTATACAAGAGCTCAATATGCTAAACTGCTGATGAAGCCTGAACTTTTAAGAAAGGATAAAACTGAATTTTAGAAAATACTTATAATCCTCCTCTTTGAGGGGGGAATTAGACTTGATTATGAAGTGGAAGTATCTTTGCTTCCACTTCTTTCTGATCTCAAGGATAACCAGACTGTGCAAAAATGAAAGGCTCTCTTTCAAGTAGAATGGGTCTTAGCAAAAATTCACTCCTCTTGCAGCTCCAGAGTAGCGACATCTTGGTAGAAAGCGACATCTTTGGAGAGAGCCAAATGAAAATGAGATTTTCAGATGGAACAAGGGGGGTATGGAGTGGATGCATCTTGCATCCACAACAGGCTCTGAAAGCCTGTTTAACCCAGATAATGTAGTAGAACTTTATTGAAGAGTGCAGATTATTCTAGCAAAATAGCTTACAAAATTTTGACGCATATAATATATATATTCGGAGAAATTATGGAAGTTACTTTTGCAGAATAATATAGTGCTATTCACAAAGGTCTACTGCATTGTTTGGGTTTAATCTGGAAGAAAGATACCTCCAGTCCATAGATCCGCATTCCCAGTTAAGAGGAATTGAAAGGATAATTCATATAAGTTAAAATAATTCTTGCCAATTAAGTATAACTTAATATAATGGCTAAAATATTCTTCTGGAGAGAAAATGTTTGAACTAGTATCAAAATATAAACCCCAAGGAGATCAACCTGAAGCAATAAAACAACTTGTTTCTGGAGTTGATGAGGGGAAAAAGTATCAAGTTTTATTAGGTGTAACAGGTTCAGGAAAAACTTTTACTATTGCTAATACAATTGCCCGTTTAGGTAAGCCTACCTTAGTTTTATCACATAACAAGACTCTTGCAGCCCAACTTTACGGAGAGTTAAAGCAGTTCTTTCCCAAAAATGCAGTAGAATATTTTATTTCCTATTACGATTATTATCAACCAGAAGCATATATTCCTGGAAGAGATATCTTCATTGAAAAAGATTCTTCTATCAACGATCAGATTGATAAACTAAGACTTAAAGCAACTATGTCACTCATGGAGAGAAAAGATACAATTGTTGTTGCCAGTGTTTCCTGTATTTATGGTCTGGGAGTTCCAGAAGATTATCGCAAAGCTCTAGTTCGCATTGAAGTTGGTGATGAAATTGAAAGAAATGAATTCTTGAAGAAACTAGTAGATGCTCATTATGGAAGAAATGATATAGCCTTCCAAAGAGGTAATTTTAGAGTAAAGGGAGATACTGTAGATGTTTTCCCTGCTTATTTAGATACCTGTGTAAGAGTTGAGTTTTTCGGAGATGAAATTACTGCTATTAAAAAACTAGACCCTATCGATAATAAGATAATTTCTAGTCATGATGCTTATGCTATCTACCCTGCTAATCACTTTGTTATGTCTGAAGAAAGGCTAACTAGAGCAACTAAATCAATTAGGGAAGAACTAGAAGTTCAGCATGAATTCTTTTTAGCTAATGAAAGATATGTTGAGGCCCAAAGAATTAAACAAAGAACAGAATTTGATTTGGAGATGATTCAAGAACTTGGACATTGTTCAGGAATTGAGAATTATTCTAGACACATGACAGGTGCTAAGGCTGGTCAACCACCTTTCTGTCTATTGGATTATTTCCCTGATGATTATTTACTTGTAATTGATGAATCTCATGTTACTATCCCTCAAACCCGTGCTATGTATGCAGGTGATTTCTCACGTAAGAAAAATCTTGTAGAATATGGTTTTAGACTCCCATCTGCTTATGATAATAGACCTCTTAAATTCGAAGAATTTGAAAAGCATCATAAAAACGTAATCTTTATGTCTGCTACTCCTTCTGATTATGAACTGGATAAGACTTATGGGGAAATAGTTGAACAAGTTATTCGACCTACAGGCTTAGTTGACCCTTATATAATGATTAGACCTGTTGAAAGCCAAGTTGATGACCTCTTGAATGAGATTAGAATCCATACCCAGAAAAAACAAAGAGTATTGGTTACTACTCTGACCAAGAAAATGACAGAAGATTTATCTACTTATTTAAAAAATGCTGGGGTTAAAGCAGATTACCTTCATAGCAGCCTTGATTCAATTGAAAGAACAAAGGTTATCCGAAAGTTACGTCTTGGCGAAATTGATGTTTTAGTAGGTGTAAATCTCTTGAGAGAAGGTATTGATATGCCTGAAGTAGCTTTAGTAGCAGTTTTAGATGCTGATAAAGTTGGTTTCCTAAGGTCTGCCCGTTCCTTAATTCAAACTGCTGGTAGAGCTGCACGTAATTCAGAAGGCAAGGTAATATTCTACGCTGATAATATTACTTCTGCTATTAAAAGTACAGTCGATGAAACCAATAGAAGAAGAGAAAAACAGCTAGCTTATAATGAGCAACATAATATCACTCCTCAAACAATTTATAAATCAATTGATGAAATTCTAGAATCAACTGCTGTTGCCGAAGGTTATGAAGGCTATTCTTCTAAAGGTAAAAAAAGTAAAAATAAAAAACCTAACAAAGATGATTTCTTAGAATATCTAGATCTTGATAATAAAGAAAAAATCATTAACCTATTAAAAAAAGAAATGAAAGAAGCTGCATCAGAATTAGATTTTGAAAAAGCTGCTACCCTTAGAGACAGGATCATTGAATTAGAAAATATTTAGGTCTTGAATAATCCTCATCAGTTCGTACTTACGTAGATGGCGGAGAAAATCTCCATCTACCTTCGCTAATACATTCTACATAGCTTAAGCGTAGTAGAAAGCTTCGGAAGAAAAACCGTCCGACAAATACTCTCCTAGGTCTACTCGATGTCCATGTTCTTTTTCTAAGGAAAAAGATGCGGATGTGGACATCCGCGTTCCCAGTTATTGAGCTGAAAGGGATTGTTTACTCTCCCCGGTCTACTCGACCACCCCTCTAACTGGATAGGGGTAGGGGAGCTACCATTACTGACTCCCCTCCCTCCGAACCGTACGTGCGGTTCTCCCGCATACGGCTCTCCAGATAATAATTTACTCTCTGTGTAGAGATTGACATAATTGACGATGGGTTTCGGTTAGTGAGAGAAGCCCAGCGTCTTCAAAGATTTTGTTTGGGTATCTGAAATTATCTCTATATGTTGTTGCAATTCCTTTTCGTTTTTCAAACTTCTTTAGTATACTTCTTAATCTTCTTCTTATCCATCCGTCCATATCTGGAAAAGTTGTTTTGTAGCAGTGTTTGTAATATTCAAACCAGCCTCGTATAATCGGATTTATCCTCTTGATTATTTCTTTTAAACTTTTCCCATTTGTTCTTCTGGTATGTTTCCTTATACTATCCTTGAATTTCTTTTCACTCTTACGTTTAGGAAACTTTCAGAAAATCTTTGTCTTCTCGTAGTTTTTAGATTTAACAAATCTATATCCCAAAAATCCTATCTCATCTTGCATACTATCAAGTATTTTAGTTTTGGTAGGATGGAGAATTAACTCAGCTTTTTCTGTCCATTCCTTTACTGTTTCAAGTGCTTCTTCTGATTCTTTCTGGCTTCTACACATTATAATAAAATCATCTGCATATCTTACCATCTGATAGTTTTTACTACTCATTAACCAGTCAAACTTATTTAGATAGATATTTGCTAATAATGGACTTAATACTGCACCTTGAGGTGTTCCTTTTTCTGGTATCCAAGTATCTAATCCATTAAATATACTCTGATTCAGAAATTTCTGAATTAGTTCTAGTACACGACTGTCGGATATCTCTTCTTTTACTAAATCCATTAACTTAGATTTAGGTATTGTGTCAAAGTATCCTTTTAAATCTGCATCAACTACATATCGATAGCCTCTTTTAAGGTTATTATACACTATTCTAAGTGCATCTTTACAACTTCTTTTAGGTCTAAAACCAAAGCTGTTTTCTGAAAATTTAATTTCAAATATTGGCTCGATTACATTCCTTATTGCTGTTTGAACTATTCTGTCTTCAACTGTTGGAATGCCTAAAGGTCGTTTTTCCTTACTTCCAGGTTTATCTATCAATACCCTTTTAATTGCATTTGGCTCGTATTCCTGCATTTCTAATCGCTTAGCTAATCTTTGCAGCCTTTGTTCTACATGTTTCTCATAATGAGAGATACTCATATTATCAACGCCTGCACTTCCTTTATTATCTTTTACTCTTTTCCATGCTGATAATAGATTGTCTTTTGAATAGACTTTATCTATTAAGCTAAACCATTTGCCTCCTTTGACTCCCCTTTGGAGAGCTGTCAACATTTTGTCTGTCCAGACAGACGATTCAGTCCATTCCCACTCTAATCTTATGAGAGAATTTTCTTCTTGTCCTTGTCTAGTCTTTTGTGACACTAACGAACATTTGTCTTTCATCTGTTTTTCCTTTTAAAATTTTATTATCCTGCTCCCCTTCGCTACTTTCAGGTTATGTTGTCCTGAATATCAACACTACTATGAGAGCTCTGACTCCTGAATACATCTCAACCTATATTCAGGTCTCATAGCTTACCGATAACGACCTTCTTACCATTCCATCTCCAACCACATCTAACGTCCTGATATAGCTTACCGTTCAAACATCATACAGCTTATCAGGTGTATGGCAAGCGGTGTAGGTTCTCACACCTTCCTGCAATACCATCATCAGTTTTCGCCCTGCGCTCGGAGGCTCAACACTATTAGCTGCCGAATTGAGTTCACTTATGTTACGGACTGGTATTTCACTTCCAGTTACTCCCCACCCAACCTCACGGTTACGCAGTTACTTTCAGTTACAGAACTTTTGATGTAAATTCTGAGTAGGACTTTCACCTACCTGATAGTTATCTATCACTATCGTACGAACTCGGGCATCCTTGCCCGAACTACCACCTTTTTTAAATTGAAGCCCCTACTTTATTAATTATTTGGAAAGTATCTTGCATTACTTAATATTCTAAATAGATTATAATAAATTTTTAAAATTATATGGAGGATTTAATGAAAGTTAAATTGATTGTTTTGCTAATGTTGCTAGCAACACTTGTCTCAGCACAAAGCATGTGGGATAATGCTTTACCTATAAGACAGGGTGTTAACATTGAGTGGTCTAGAGCTACTGCTACCGGAGATGATGGTGGTATTGTTTATGTATGGTCTGATACCAAATACGGTGGAAGAGACCTCTTTGCTATGAAATTTGATGAAAATGGTAATTCTGTATGGGGTAATGAACCTACTATTATCGATAACAAAATTGACAGACAGGAAGACCCTGTTATAATTAAAACATCTGATGGTAATTTCGTCATAGCTTGGATTGACTTCTCTCAAGACCAAGACGGTGATGTTTATGCTCAAAAAGTAGATACTTCTAATGGTGACCTTCTTTGGCAAGAAGGTGGTGTGCCTGTTTGTACTTTCCAAGATATACAAATTTCCCTTAATATTGTAGAAAACAATATTGGTGGTGCTTTTATCTTATGGAGAGATAGTAGAAATCCTTCAGTGGATTTATATGCTGCTAATTTAGACGGAACTGGTACAAACCTTTGGGCAACCGATGGTATGCCTATCGCAAACTCTACCAACCCTGAAACTTCTAACTCTATGCGTGAAGATGGTGATGGTGGTTTCTTTATTGGTTACCAAGTTGCATCTAATAATCAATCTGACATCTATGCAAAAAGATTTAATAACGCAGGTGACTCAGTATGGGGTGATGCTATCCCTTTAGCTGTTGCTAATGGTGACCAAACAACTCCTAGAGTTGCTCCAGATGGTATTGGTGGATTTGTCTTTGTTTGGGAAGATAAAAGAGAAGTTACTTCTAATATCTTTGCTCAAAGATTACTTGCAGACGGAACTGCTGATTGGGGTGAGTATTTAGAAGTATATAGTGATGAAGCTAACGACCAAAGTTTTACTCAAAACTATCCTCAGTTACAAGCTGATGGAATGGGTAATGTTATTGTTTCTTGGCAAGACCAAAGAGCTTCTTTTGATAATGTTGGTATCTTTGCTCAAAAAGTTTCTTCAGATGGAAGCTTACTTTGGGATTCAGAAGGACTTCAAATCAGAGCTAACCAAGTGAGAGAACTCACTCAAAGAATTGACAGTGATGGTAATGGTGGAATCTATGCAATCTGGACTGATATGCGTAACGGTGACTTCCCACATGTTGATATCTATGCTCAACATATTAATGCAGATGGCACTTTCCAATGGGGTGATGATGCTCTAGCTATTTGTGATGCAGAAAATGAACAAAATAACCCATTAATAAAACTTTCTGGCGACCATATCTTCACAGTTTGGTTAGATGCTAGAACTGGTTCTATCGGTATTGACCAACAAATTATTGATAGCTCATCTAATTTTGTTTTAGCTGAAAATGGTGAGACTGTTTTCTATGGTTTATCAGGTGATGCTGGAAAAGATAACCTTATTGAAGCTTATCCTCGCCCTAGTCAAGATGATGCTATAGTTATCTGGCATGACACACGTGGTGCTAGTAACGGTTATCAAATCTTCTACCAATTTGTTAATTCTGATGGAACTTATGACCTAGAAGACAATGGACGTCCTGTTACTACTCCAACTGGTTATTCTCAACTTGCATTTGATGCTGCGGTTAACTCTGCTGGCCAAACCTTAATTATTTGGTCTGAACAAAGAGGTTTTTATCCTAAAATCTATGCACAATTAATTGATGTTGATGGTAACTATCTTTGGGGTGATATGGGACTAGAAATGACTACTGCTTTTACTGCTGGTCAAGAAGATCCATCTGTTGGCTATTATGATGGCGACTTCTATTTAGGTTGGAGTGATAATGTTCTAACTGATGAAGGTGCAATTATCAAGAAAGTTTTTGGACAACGCATTAGTGGTGGTCAAAGACAATGGGGTGATGAAGGTATTCAAATCTCTGGTTCTGAAACTGAAGTAGTTATTGAAAAACAACTTTATGATGTTGTAGGAAATTACTATATCTGGAACGTTGCTTCTACTGATAGAAGAGTTGTTAAAGTTGATGAAGATGGTCAAATTTATGCTGGCTATTCAGTTGAAGGAAACTCTATCGCTCCAGATGGTGTTTGGGTTGAAGCTGGTGGTGCTGGTAAAGTTCATAATGACCAATTATACTATACATGGGCTGATAACCGTCAAGATGGTTTAAATACTATCTTTACTCAAGGTTTCCTTGATGATGGTACTTTTGCATGGCAAGAAGGTATTCCTACTAGCTTACATGAATTTGATGGTGCCCTTAACGAAGCTAGAGCTCCACAAGTAGCTATTGGTGATGCTGTTTATGTTACTTGGAATGAAAGTATTACTTCTGATAACGAAAACATTAAAGTACAAAAGTTTGATTTTGATGGTAATGCTGAGTTTGCTGAAGAAGGCATAACCTTAGGACAAGGTGAAATCACTCAGGTTAATCCACAAATAGAACAAATTGCTAATGGTTATTATGCAGTCGCTTGGGAACAGCAAGAAGGTATTGAATTTGACCTTTATATGAATTTGATTAGATATAATGGTGAAACACTTAATGGTTCAACTGGTCTTGTGTTAACTAATGAACTTAAAGACCAAAAATCTGTTAGAATCGTTCCTATGGGAGACGGTAAAGCTTTCTTCTTCTGGGCTGATGGTATTTCTTCAGGTAAAACTGTTATTCTTGGTGTTTATTCACAATATGTCGACTTCTCAGCTGTTTCAAATGATGACTTAAATGATGCTGTTGTTGCTAACATGAGTCTTCAACAAAACTACCCTAATCCTTTCAATCCTACTACTAAGATTGCCTTTAACTTAGCAAAAGATACTAAAAATGTTGAACTTTCTATCTATAACTTGAAAGGTCAAAAAGTTAAAACTATTGCTAAAGATGATTTCACTAAAGGTGCTTACTCATTTGTTTGGAATGGTGATAATGATGAAAATAAAGCTGTTGCTTCTGGCTTATACTTCTATAAATTAGAAGCTGGTAAGCAATCTGTAACTAGAAAAATGGTATTAATGAAATAGTATCATTTGACATCTAAATTATTGTAGAGACGTATTTTTATACGTCTCTTTTTTTGTTTATAGAATGGAAGTTTATGGAGTGAAAGTATCCTTACTTGCTATTAACCCCCTTTCAGCTCTTTAGAGCCGGGTGGTCGAGTAGTCTGGGTAGAGTAAAATCCTAATTAGATTCTTTATTTGTTATTCTTTAACGACAATATTTATCATGTTATCCACTCTACTTGAGAGACCCTTTTTTTTGGCTCAAGTTCAAGTCTGGTGGAAATTATGTTGCATTATTTTGCACTAGATATTGTATTACAGTAGTTTACGGATTATAAGTTACTATTGATAGTATTATTTTAGCAGAATAAGACATTATCCTGAAAGGATAGGTCTTATATCCCTAAAGGGGATTAATAGTTTAGCCCAGGGTAAAATCCTGAAGGGATTGCAACCCTGGGTAATGATGTATATAAAAAGCCTAACCCTGTAAGTGTTTATTAAAAACATATATACCAACGATTTAATATCATAATTAGTTACCATTATATTAAACCCTTACAGGGTTAGGTCGTAATTTTGGATATTGTTCCTGGGGTGACGATCCTTATAGGATCTTACCCCAGGCTAAATTATTAATCCCTTTCAGGGATACTTTGGATAATCACACTAATGATAAAATTTTATATTTTATTAAATTTTTTCCACCAGACTTGAACTTGACCCTTTTTTTATTTATGCTGTGGAAGTAAGGATACTTCCACCTGAGACCAAGGATGGTCTCAGTCCAAAGTGCCTTGCCAGTTATAGAGCTCACTTTTACAGAAGAATTTGGTGCTATTCACAAAGGTCTAATGCTTCATTTGGGGTGAAATTTAACACAAAAAAAGAGTACAGGAAAAACCTGTACTCTTAAATAATTTTATTTTCTATTATAATTAGAATTTATATTTTACTGAAACTTCAGTTGCTAAACCATTAGCATTTCCACCAATAAAGTCTGGACCTTCAAATAATAATTCTTGCTCTAAAACTGTATCAAGACAGAAATTACCAAATGAGAAAGTAAGACCTAAGTTCATATTATAATTTTTAGCATAGAAGGTATCTTCAGTATCTTCTTGAGCCATTGTTTCATCAAAATCCATCTCTTCAGTAACGTGAGCATAAACTTGATTAGCACCAAGTCTGCCTGTTAACCATGAGCAGATTTTAGATTCTACTGCAAGGTTATATTCAGGGAAGAACATCCAAGTATCATCAGCTTTGTTAACGATATCATCAGCAGCACCATAAGTAGTAACTTCTTGACTCATAGGATTATAAATAATTGGAGTTAAACCGAATAAAATTCTGTTTCTTTCACCAGCTTTTACCTGTAAGCCGAATCCTATTTCAAGCATTGATTCAGACACTTCATTTTTGTTAAGTTTGTTGCCTTCTAAATCTTCATAGTTATATTCTTCCATAGACATCATATAAGCAGCTTGAACTAAGAAAGACATATTTTCTTCATTCATGATGTAATGTCTACCTTTAAGACCAAAAGCAGTGTAAGACATTTCTAAGAAATCGCCATTATTGTCGACATCTTCTGCACTTGCCATCTCAAATCTAAGACCAAAATCCATACCATTAGCTGAATATCCACCGAAGAATGAATAGAAGTTTGCTTTTGGTTCATTCTTGAAAGTACCTTCAGCAAGAGGAAATTCTGCTTCAGTTTTATAATCTGCAGAAGTACCAAAACCTACAGCAAACTTATCCATGAAACCAAAATTAAATTCAACACTTTTAGCAATATCAAGATCTACACCATAGCCAGGTAAATCAATCATAGTGTCACGATTCAAGTAAACACCAAGTTTGTATTCAAGGATAGGAATATTTGCACTCATATTCCATTGTGTAGAACCTGCCCCTTGTTGTAGTTCAGCTACAGCTACACCACTATTAGCAAAAATTGTTGCTGGGTAAGTAAATACGTCAGTGTCATCTTCGATTAATCCAGTTGGGTTTCCTAAACCACTCATTCTTGTTTGAGTAGCAAACATACTTGTCATGATAAATAGTGCGACTAATAAAAGAATAGTCTTTTTGTTCATAATGAACTCCTTTCAAATGTACTTTGTTTAAATTTTGAAGGATTAGCAAGTGGTGTTTATATCCTTCTTCCCACAATAATTTTATTTAACAGTCAATAATGATTGTTAAATATATGTTAACTATTTCAAAATATAAGTTAACTTCACAAGATGTCAACAAAAAAATTTTCCCTGACTAAAACAAAGTTTTTCCTTGGCTATCTATAGCAACATAGCAAGGGAATTTTTCTACTTCTAATCTATAAACAGCCTCTGGTCCAAGGTCAGGATAAGCGATTAGTTCCGCATCTTTTATGGATGAAGATAGCAAAGCCCCTGCCCCACCTACTGCCACAAAATAGATTGCTTTATTATTAATAATTGCTTGTCTAACTTCTTCTCCCCTTTCGCCTTTACCTATCATACCAGAAAGTCCTCTATCCAGAAGGTAGGGAGTGTATGAATCCATTCTATAACTTGTGGTCGGTCCTGCTGAACCTATTACTTGGTCTGGTTTAGCTGGTGTTGGTCCGACATAGAAGATTATTGCTTCATTAATATCAAAAGGAATTTCCTTACCCTCTTTGAGAGCTTCGACTATTCTTTTATGAGCTTGGTCTCTTGCAGTAAATATTGTTCCACTAATATAGACTTTATCTCCAGCTCTCAACTTCAAGCATTTTTCTTTTGTTAATGGTGTATGAATATTCATAATGCTCCTTAATATGTTAGAGTGAAATGGCGATTAGAATGACATTGAATATTCACAGCTAGAGGTAAAGAAGCAATATGACAGGGTAGGTATTCAACTTTAACAGCTAAGGCAGTAGTATCTCCCCCAAGACCTTGAGGTCCTACATTACTTGCATTAATTTCTTCAAGTAGCTCTTCTTCTAACTTGGCCCATACTGCTTCTGGGTGTTTATCACCTATTCTCCTAAACAAAGCTTTTTTAGCTAATATGGCACATGATTCAAAGTTTCCTCCTACACCAATACCAACTATGATTGGCGGACAAGGATTTCCTTTTGCTTTTATCACAGTATCAAGGACAAAGTCTTTAACACCTGCAAGTCCATCGGAAGGTTTTAACATAGCCAGCCTACTCATATTCTCCGAACCTCCACCTTTAGCTGAAAAAGATATCTTTAGCTTATCACCTTTAGTAAATTTCCAATGAATTATAGCTGGTAGATTATTTCCTGTATTATTTCTCTTAAATACAGGGTCTTCTACCATGGACTTACGGAAATAAAAGTCTTTATAGGATCTTTCTACAGCCGAATTAATTGTATCTTCTAATAAGGCTGGATTATGGATTTCAGAACCAATTTCTACCCAAAAAACAGCCACTCCTGTATCTTGACATAGAGGTTTTTGAAGCTCTTTAGCTATCTTACCATTAAGGATTATATCAGAGAGAATATCTCTTGCTAAGGCTTTACCTTCTCTTTTCTGGGCTTGAAGCAGAACTTCTTCTAATTCCGAATCCATAATAATACCAGCTTTGCCTATGGCCTGATAAATATCTTCTTCTATCTTTGGGAAATCAAGTTTTTTCATCTTATTTTCTAACAGCAGTAACTGACATTTCAACAAGTAAACTTTCTCTAGCTAATCTTGCTTCAACAGTTGCTCTTGCAGGTTCGAAACCAGCTTCAACCCAAGCATCCCATACTTCATTCATTCCAGCAAAATCTTTCATATCTCTAAGGTAAATTGTTACAGAAAGCAAATGTCTTTTATCTGAATCGTACTTAGCTAATAAGGCATCTATCTTATCTAGAACACCTTGAGTTTGTTCTTTAATTCCTTCACTATCACCATAAGTTTGACCGCAAAGATAGAGTACTCCATTATGTTCAACAACTCTACTCATTCTTCCAGTACCTTCATATCTTTTAATATCCATTCTTTCCACCTTTATATTGTTATATTTATTTTTTTTAGTATTAAGACCATCAAATAGTAGAATAATATCATTATACTAGCGGATATTCCCATTGATAGGTAAAAATTAACCCCTCTTTTAAGAAGTATTGGTAAGGCAATGAAGAACAAAAGCGAGGGAATAACTAGCCAAAATATTGCTTTAGAAAAATCAATAATTACTTTCACATCTTTATTATCATGATACATCCAAAATATTGCTATGAAAGATAATAGAGGGATCGAAGCTAGTATGCCAGCTATAACTGATGACCTCTTAGAGATTTCTGAAATTAATACTACCAGAATAGAAGTTATAGCAATTTTTATTAAATAATACATATTTTCCACCTGTTTTTTTCCAAGCTCAAGACTAATATTCTTTTGGCAAGAAATTTCTTTCTTGACTATTTATCAAACAATATAAAGTTGAACTCAAATAACATTTGGAGTTCATTTATGAAAGTTGAGAACAATGATATTATTGAATTAGTTTTCGTAAAAGCTAAAGATCTGGTTTTAGATAAAGGCCTGTCTAACTTAAATATGGACCAGCTGGCGAAGGATTGTTCATTAGCTAAAGCTACCCTCTATAAGATAATTGGTAGTAAGGCAGATTTGGTTAGTAAAATTGCTATATATTTTTTTGAAAACACTTTTGCTAAGTTCTATAATTACTATTTAGAATCTCCTTCTTTCGAGAAATTAGTTTCAGAAAGTATGAATTCTTTAGAGGAACTGTCAGTTGGTAAGTTGAGAGTATTAGTCAGTGAAATCTACGTTGAATATCCATTTATCAAAGATGAAATAGAGGCCTATGTCACTGTATTAGAAGAGAAGTTTTATTTACTGTTTAAGAAATTCCAAGATGAAGATAAGATAATCAAAGATATCAATATAAAACTTCTAATTCAAATTATTCGTCAAACCTTACAAACATCAATCCAGAATGATAATTCTGATGAAATAATAAAAGAGAAAATAAATATTTTTAATCAATTAATACTACGAGGATTACAAAAATAGGAGGATTTATGAAGGACACCTTTAAAGCAATAATAATTATATTCTTTGTTTCGAGCTTACTAGCTTGTCAAACAAAAGTGGATATAAATAATGTTAAGAGTAAACTAGTAAAAGTTTATACTATTGAAGAAGTAACAACTTCAGAAGAAAGGTCTTTTGCTGGAACAGTAATTGAAGGTAAAAAAGCAAATTTATCATTTAGAATATCAGCTCCAATCGAAAGAATTTATGTAGAAGAAGGGGAATATGTAGAACAAGGACAGCTTTTAGCCAAACTTGATGCAAGGGATTACCAGCTCCAATACACAGCAGTTCAAGCCCAGTTTGAACAGATTTCAAGTGAGGTAGCAAGAATTGAAACCCTTTACAAAAAAGGCAATGTTGCAATCAATGATTATGAAAAAGCCCAAGCAGGTTTGAAGCAAATTACAGCAAAATATGAAAGTGTGCAAAATTCTCTTAACGACATTAAGTTATTAGCTCCTTATTCTGGTTTCATTCAAGATATTTATTTCCAACAAAGCGAAATTATTAAAGCAGGACTCCCTGTTATTTCCCTAATTTCCAATAAAGATTTTCAAATACAATGTGATATTCCTGCAATTGTTTATGCTAATAAAGATAAATTTTCATCTTATAGTGTTACTTTAGAGACTAACCCAGAAGAAGAGATTCCTCTGCAACTAGATAATATTAAACACAAAGCAAATCTAAACTCTTTATATAGAGTCTTCTTCAACATTCAAAATCAATCCAGTAAAAGCCCAAAAATGGCTATAGGTATGGATTGCCAAGTCAAAATTGTATATGAATTAGAAACATCTGACCAGGAAAATATCGTAAAAGTTCCTATGGAATCCATTGTTCAAAGTGAAAGATACTCTTCTTTTGTTTGGTTGTTAAATACTCATGACAGATATGGCTATATAGTAAACAAGAGACCTGTGAAAATCATTGGTATTGATGAAAGTGGTTTAGTGATGATATCTGATGGTTTGAAAGCTGGAGATAGAATTATCAAAGCTGGGGTTCATAGTCTCGCTGAGAATCAGCAAGTTGAACCTCTCAAAGAAAACTCTCCACTTAGACATGGAGGAAGTAAATGAACTTAACCGATTTCGCCTTTAACAATAAGAGAATTGTATATTTTCTTATTCTAATTTTATCTTTAGGAGGAATAGTCTCTTTTAATTTCATTAGTAAATTAGAAGACCCAGAAATCAAAGTTAAAAAAGCCATTGTAGTAACATATTACCCAGGTGCAAACCCTAAACAAGTGGAGCTGGAAGTAACTAAAGTTATTGAAGATGAGATTAAAACCATGGGGCAGTTAGAGAAAGTAACATCTCGTTCTCTTGCTAACTATTCAGAAATTCAGATTTCTTTAGAAACTACAGTTAAGGATGATGAAGTTGAGCAAAAGTGGGATATACTCCGTAGAAAAGTAGAAAGAGCCAAGTTATCTTTACCTGCAGGAGCTTACACTCCTATAGTTGTTGATGATTTTGGAGATATTTATGGTATCTTCTATGCTATGACTGCTGATGGTTATTCTTATGATGAAATGAAAGATTTTTCTGAGACTATCAAGCGTGATTTGCAAAGTGTTGAAGGAGTAAGAAGAGTCCAGCTTAATGGAAATCAAGATTATGCTGTTTATGTTGAGATGCATCCAGCAAAAATGGCTAATTTAGGCGTGTTACCTGCTGAAATCCTAATGACTGTTCAAGCACAAGACAAAATCTCTTATGCAGGTTACTTTGAAAATCAAGACTCAAGAATTAGGTTAGAAGTAGGAAACACATTTGATTCAATTGAAGACATAGAAAATCTGGTAATTAAGGGACATGAACAGGATATGCTTCTTTTAAAGGATATAGCTAGTGTTGAAAAGAGAATCAAGACACCCATAAGCAAAAAAATGCTCTATAATGGTGAAAATGCTGTTGGTATTTCAATATCTATGGAAACTGGAGATAATATTGTTGAGTTAGGAGAAAGAGTTGAAAAGCAGTTAGCAATAACCAAAAGTCAGTTACCAACTGGTATTAAATTCCATAAAGTCTTTTATCAACCTGAAAAGGTTAATACTGCTATCTGGCAGTTTATGTCTAACCTTATTCAATCAATTTTAATTGTCATTATAGTACTCCTTTTCACCATGGGCTTTAAAAGTGGTATCTTGATAGGCAAAGGTCTTATTTATACTATCCTATCATCTTTTGTTGTACTCTTTGTCTTAGGTGGAACTCTTCAACGTGTTTCTTTAGCTTCTATCATTGTAGCCATGGGTATGCTAGTAGATAATGCTATCGTGGTTGTAGATGGTATTTTGGTAGATTTAAATAGAGGAATTGAAAGAAAACAAGCTTTGAGGAATACTGCAAAGAAGACAGCCCTACCTCTACTAGGTGCTACTCTTATTGCTATTATCTCATTCTTACCTATTTTTTTCTCTCCAGATACTGCAGGAACTTATACCAGGGATTTATTTATTGTATTAGCTGTAACTCTTCTTTTTTCTTGGATCTTTGCTTTGACCCAAATTCCTCTTGGTGCTGAAAGAGTTCTCTTTGCCAAGAATGTAGCCAAATCAGGCAAAAAGCAAGAAGAGAACAATTCTCTCTTTTATAAAATCTTTAAAACCCTGCTTAATAGGGCTTTTAGACTTCGCTCAGCCACTATAGCAATAGCAGTATTTTTGCTAATCTTAGCCCTGTATTCTTTTGGAAGTATAAAAAGAGCTTTCTTCCCTGATTTTACTTATGATCAAGTTTATATAGAATACAAACTACCTGAAACCAGAAAAATACAAAGAGTAGAATCTGATCTTAAAGAAATATCTTCCTATTTAAAATCCCTTAGTGGGGTTACTAATATAACAATGAGTTTAGGGGGAACCCCTACTCGCTATAACCTAGTTAGAACAATTTCTGAAAATTCTAAAAGTTATGGCGAATTAATTGTTGATTTCCAAGACTACCAAACAATGATTTCTCTAAAAGACCAAATTCAGAATTACTTAACTAGCAACTATCCTGAAGCAAAAGCAAGAGTTAGATTGTATAACTTAATTGTCAATAGTCATTCTTCTGTAGAAGCTTTATTTAAGGGAAATGATATTGCAGTTCTTAAACAATTAGCTGAGGAGGCTAAAACTATTATGCAAAAGTCTCCATATTCTATGAATGTAACTGATGATTGGGAACCACAGGGTAAATACTTAGATGTTGATTATCAGCAAAGTAAGGGTAGAAGAGTTGGTATTGATCGAACAGAAGTAGCAACTTCACTTCTTATGGCCACCGATGGAGCTCCTGTATCTACCTACTATGAAGGGAATAAACAACTACCAATAATAGTTAAATCTGTTGAAGCTGATGGCTCTAGAATAAAAGACTTAAAAGATGTTCCTGTCTGGAGTATTTTACCAAATCTCGAAGTTAATAAAGAAGAGCTGCAACTTATGTTCTCAGGAGCTAAATCTATTGATGATGCTAAAAAATCCATTCTATCTTCTTCCCCTTTAAGTTCTGTTTCTAATGACATAAAGATAAAATCCTTACAAGAAGTTATTCGCAGACATAATGGAACAAGAGCTATAATGGCTCAATGCGACCCTGCACCAGGTTATAATGCTGATATACTCTATTCTGATGTTAAACATAAGATAGAAGAAATAGCTCTTCCAAGTGGTTATTCTCTTGAATGGTATGGTGAACAATATGACCAAAAAAGTGCTATGAAATATATTATTATGTTCACTCCTGTGGCTTTTGTTTTAATTATCTTAATCCTCATAGCTCTCTTTAACTCTTATGCTAAGATGTTTATCATATTGTTATGTATTCCTTTTGCTATGATTGGTGTTTTTCCTGGTTTAATAATTACAGGCAAAGAATTTGGTTTTGTTGCTATTGTTGGTGTTATTGGATTGACTGGTATGCTAATCAAAAATGGTGTTGTCTTAATTGATTCGATTGATTTCGATATTAAGTCCGGTAAAGATCCATTTAAGTCTGTCTTCGACTCTGCTATAGCCAGATTCAGACCAGTTATGATGGCTTCACTCACTACTATCTTAGGTATGATTCCTCTAGTTGCAGATCCAATGTTTGGTTCTTTAGCCGTGACTATAATGTGTGGTTTACTTGTAGGTACACTTGTTACTCTAATCTTATTACCACTCTTATATACTCTTTTCTTCAATATCAAACCTTTACATGATTATAAAGGAGAATAATATGTTTAATATAAATTTCCGCTTAAAAATAAGCTTAATTTTCGCTCTCTTGTTTAATCTTCTTCTTTTATCAGCTAGTTCTGAGAAACTAGCTTCTGATAATAATTTTGTAATTATGCCTGTAAACTTATCCCTTTCTCAAGCTCAAAAACTTGCTTTAGAGAATAACAATCTTATCAAGAAATCTAAGCAAGAAATGATAAGTTCAAGCTACACAAAAAAGGCAATTTTTACTAACTACTTGCCTAAGTTTGAACTTTCAGCCAACTATTTACTAAGGTCTGAATCTACAAAAATGACCCTTGAAGGTGGCTATCTTCCTACTTATAACTTTAATCCGGAGACTAATCAATTAGACCCTAATCTCTTTATTAATCCTCTAACTAACCAACCAGTTTATGGGCAAGATGGCAATCCTATCTTTAATCAATATGCTCTATTCCCAGACAAAGATTTAGAGGTATTACCTAAGTCAGGATTTACCGGAGGCATCACTCTCAAACAGGCTATTTTTACTGGTGGAAAAGTAACTACTGCTTACAAAATGGCTTCTTTAAGTCAACAAGCTTCTCAACTAAAATTCAAGTTAAGCCAAGAAGAGATTCTTTATGATACAGAAGAAGCTTATTGGAGAGTAGTTTCATTATTTGAGAAATGGAAGTTAACTCAAAGTTATTTAAAGCTAGTTAGAAATGTCTTAGATAAAGTGCAAAATTCTTATGATGCTGGTATGATTAATAAGAATCAACTCCTTCAAGCAAAAGTGAAATATAATGAAGTTAAGCTACTTGAACAAGAGGCTGGCAATGGACTTGATCTAGCAATAATGGCCTTAGCTCAAGTAATTGGACTTCCCTTGTCAAGCAAGATTACGCCTAGTGATAGTCTCTCAATTACTGATTATGAAATTGAATTAGATAATTTTTCTGAGCAAGATTATCTTAAAAGATATGATTACCAAATGCTTCAGATAAAGCAGAAAGTAGCTAAGCTGAAGATAAAACTAGAACGATCTGAGTTTCTACCTCATGTTGGTCTCTTAGCTTCTTATAATTATCTGAGTTATGAGCTTAATAATAGTAATCATGACGATTTTTCAGTCAACGCTATGGCCCAGTTTTCTCTTCCTCTTTTCCAGTGGGGAGAAAGTATCTACAAGGTTAAAGAAGCTAAAACTAAGTTCAAAGAAGAAACTTTTGACCTAGAAAATAATAGCCAATTAATGATTTTACAAATTAATCAATCCCTTAGCCAAGTAAACAATAAAATTACTAATTATGAGCTAGCTCAAGTAGCCTTGACCCAAGCTAAGGAATATTTAAATCTTGAATTAGATAACCATTATGTTGGGATGACCACTCTCACTGATTTATTAAATGCACAAACTCAATGGCAGAAAGCTTATTCAGCCTTTATCGATGCTAAGTTAGAACTTAATCTAGCTTATAAATTACTTGAGAAAAACTGTGGTAAATACAGGAATTAAAGTACTTAAACAGGTGTCTATATTTTTAAGTGTAAGGTCTGAAATAGACCTTACACTTTATTGCTTGTTCCTTGATTGTTACTATCTCTATGAATTCCCAATTATTATTTGAGATATTAACAATTAACATATTTCAAAGCTCTCTAAAGTAGAATAGGATCAAAAAAATAATAGTGAATCAAGAAGATTAAATTCCTCATAGCTCCAGAGGAGCGACATCTTTAAGGCTTTTTTTGTCGCTACTCTGTAGCTGGTATAAAAGTGCATTTATATAGTCCATTATCTGTTGGTGTGAACCTTCGGAGAGTATTTGTCGGACGGTTTTTCCTCCGAAGCTTTCTACTACGCTTAAGCTATGTATAATGTATTAGCGAAGGTAGATGGAGATTTTCTCCGCCATTAGCTAAAAGCTAATAAGAAGAATTTACCTCTAGCTATGGACTCTATATTTGTTATATATCTTACAGCAATATTTATCATGTTACCCACTCTACTTGAGAGAGAACCTTATTTATTATTAATCGTATTTTTCACTCTACTTGAGAGAGACTCTTACTTTTTTATTGACATGAGAGCAGTTTACTAAAATTAATATTCAAATATGATTTTTACTTGAACTTAACACATATAGTTTAAAATGTGGTCTGCTTAAAGTAAATATTATTAATCTCTTAAAGCTTAAATAAGAAAAAAGGTCTATAAAGTATGAGTAACAAAATAAATAAGAAACAAATAGCAAAGAAGAAAAAGCCTTTTGTTCAAGACTGGGTTGAAGCAATTCTATATGCTTTAGTAGTAGCAATGATTATCCGTAATTTCACTTTTCAGAATTTCAAAATCCCTTCTGGTTCAATGGAAAACACCTTATTAGTTGGGGATTATTTAGTTGCCAACAAGATGAAATATCACTTCACAGACCCTGAACGTGGAGATATTGTTACTTTTAGAATGCCAACTGATCCAGATAATCCAAATGATTTTGATTTAAGTGACCCGCAAAGCTCTCTTAATCCTTTTGCTAAATATACTGGCCATTACAAAGCCTTATACCCACCCTTATTTATAAATACTGCTAAATTCTTTGATATCCATGCATGGACTTGGTTTGGCTTGACCTATTATGCCCCCAAGAATGTAGTAAAAAGAGTTATTGGTGAACCAGGAGATACTGTGCAAATAGTGAACAGGGAAATTATAGTTAATGGTAACAATATTGGTAATTTCCATGGTGTTTATAAAACGTATTTCAACTACCCTAAACTATTAAATCAATTTACCAACCTATACAATACCAATAGAGCTAGTTATGTTAATAACTTTGGTTCTAATACTCCTGAAGCAGTGGCCCAATATATTTATTTCAATTTTAATGGACTTAATGAAGATTTGAGCAATCTACATTTACAGGGTCCTGACAAGAGATTTGAGCCATTTTTGAGAGAATACAATGCTACCGAGACAAATCCTTACCAAATCACTTGGGGTGAGAAAGAGATGGGTACACCTGATAACTTTGGTCCTGTTGTAGTTCCTCAAGATAATTATTTTGTTATGGGTGATAATCGTAATAATAGCTATGATGGTAGATATTGGGGTTTTCTATCCAGGGATAATATTAGTGGTACACCAAGTATTATCTTCTTCTCTAGAGATGAATCTTCTGTGGATAGAATGCAAGGCCGAGATGCAGTTAACAGATCTGGTAAAATCCGTTGGGATAGAATCTTTAAGTTAGTAAAATAGTGAAAAAGAATATTGAGCATATCTATATCCATTACCCATTCTGCACGAGTAGGTGTGGTTATTGCTCATTTTATACAGAGAATTACTCTCAAAAAAAACAGCTTTCTTATCTTGACTTACTAAGAAAAGAAATAGATATTCTAGAGCAAGATTTTTCTTTTAGAGCTAAAAGCATTTACTTTGGGGGAGGTAGTCCTTCACTAATGTCTGGCACTATGCTAAAAGAGATTCTTGCAGAGTTTCCAGAGAGAAAAGCTAGCTGTGAAATTAGTCTTGAGTGTAACCCTATTACCCTGACAAATTCCTACTTAGACAATTTGATATATTCAGGAGTAAATAGAATTTCATTAGGCATTCAAACAATGAATGATGTTTTCTTAAAATATTTAGGAAGAAAGCATAGGCCTGAACAAGTAGTTAATCTAATTCCTAAACTGAGGCAAAAAGGCTTTTACAACATTTCAGGTGATCTAATCTATGGAATTCCTGGACAAAACATCAGAGATTTAGAAGAAGATATAAGCAAATTTATAGACCTTGGGCTTGATCATATATCAATCTATTGTTTATCACTTGACTCTGATTCAATTTTGTATAGCGATAAAGCTTGTCTTCCAGAAGACGACCTTGTGGCTGATATGTATAATTTAATCTGCTTTAAGCTTGAAAAAGCCAATTTTAAGCAATATGAAATTTCAAATTTTTCTAAACTAGGCCATGAATCTCAACATAATCTAGCATATTGGCAACAAAAGGATTATATAGGCCTTGGGGCAGGTGCTTATGGCACAATTAATAAAATGCGTTATAATAATAATAGCTTCTATGCTTGGGAAACTGACTTACAAAAGAAAGTTATATTCCCTAATCAAGAGAATTTAAGTGATTTAGATAAAATGAATGAATTTATTATGCTCCAACTTAGACTAAATACAGGTATATCAGTCAGTGAACTAATGAATAAATATAATTATGATATATTGTCTAAGAAAATGGAGACACTGACCAAATTCCAAGATTATGATTTGTTGCTTGTAAAGGAAAATAAGATTAGCTTGACAGACAAAGGAAAGTTCATATCAAGTTACATTATCTCGGAACTTATGAATGAATGAATTTATTATGCTCCAACTTAGACTAAATACAGGTCTATCAGTCAGTGAACTAATGAATAAATATAATTATGATATATTGTCTAAGAAAATGGAGACACTGACCAAATTCCAAGATTATGATTTGTTGCTTGTAAAGGAAAATAAGATTAGCTTGACAGACAAAGGAAAGTTCATATCAAGTTACATTATCTCGGAACTTATGGAGGAAGAATGAAGAAGATATGGTTAATAATGCTTTTATTAAGCACTTACCTTTTAATATATAGCCAAATATTGATACCTATGGATACTAGTCAAAATAATCACCTCAAAGCTTATGGAGTTGTTTTTAGGAGTCTACAAAATCAACAAACAGCTAAATGGCTACTTAATTACAGAGGCGGTTCTTTCTTATGTGATAATAGTCAAACCATCATCAATGACCTGCATATATCAGGAGTAACTTATGAGAATATTTCAGCTAGTGAAGTTAGTTCTATCTATGCTATGATAAATGAAGAAAATATGGATGTTGTATTATTAGAGGTTGAACCAAAAATAGCTGTTTATACTCCACCGAATAAGGTTCCTTGGGATGATGCGGTTACCTTAGCTCTCACCTATGCTGGAATTGAGTATGATACTCTTTGGGATGAAGAGGTTATTACTAAAGGCTTAGATGAATATGATTGGGTACACCTCCATCATGAAGACTTCACAGGACAATTTGGTAAATTCTATTCTTCTTACAGATTTGCAGATTGGTATCAAGAAGAAGTCAGGATTAATGAAGAAATGGCTAGCAAGCTTGGTTTTCCTAAAGTATGGCAATTAAAGCATGCTGTTGCTGAGAAGATAAGAGCTTTTGTTGTTGAAGGTGGCTTTCTCTTTGCTATGTGTGGAGCAACTGATACTATTGATATAGCACTAGCTGCAGGAGAAGCTGATATCGTTCCCAAAGAATTTGATGGTGATGGTATTGATCCAAACTATAAAGCAAAGATGGACTTCTCTCATACTTTTGCCTTTGAAAATTTCAAGATAGAAGAAAATCCCATGATATATGAGTACTCAGATATTGATGGTTCTGATTATGCAGCTATTAGAGGAGCTGAAGCTGATTATTTTCAGTTGTTTGACTTCTCAGCCAAGTTTGACCCAGTTCCAACTATGCTAACTCAAAATCATTCTTCAATTATTGATGGTTTTTTAGGTATGACCACCTCCTTTAAAAAAGATTTGATCAAGAAAAGTGTGATTATTCTGGGAGACATACCAAATTCAGAAGAGACAAAATACATTCATGGAAATTTGGGAAAAGGTACTTTCACTTTCTATGGTGGCCATGACCCAGAAGATTATCGCCATTTGATTGGAGATCCTGAAACAGTACTTGATTTACACAAAAATTCTCAGGGGTATAGACTAATCCTCAACAATGTCCTCTTCCCTGCTGCCGAAAAAAAGAAATTAAAAACTTAGGAATAATAAATGAGTAATTACTACAAGAACAGAAGAGCTATTGAAATCAAGGTTGGTTTATTCTTTATCTTAGGAATATTAGTTCTCTTCTTAGGAACTATCTTTTTAAAAGATATATATTATGCTGGTAATCGAGCTGAAATCACTATCAAATTCTCCTCAACAGAGGGCATAGACCCAGGGGATAAAGTTAAGCTAAATGGTATTTCTATAGGAAAGACAACAGACATTTCTCTCTTGAAAGATGGAGTTTTAGTAAAAGCTCTTATTCAAATACCAGACTTTGACCTAGCTGAAGATACATATTTTATTGCTTCAGAATCTTCTTTAATGGGTGGACATCATATTGAAATAATTCCTGGTTCTTCATCCCAAAAGCTAGATTACTCGAAAATTCAAGTTGGTAAATCTGGTTCATCAATCTATGGAATGATTAATGAAGCTAAAGGATTAATTAGTGATTTGAGCATCTTTATCAATAATATTAATAATAAGTTAGATATAATAGACTCCACTAAAGCCTTAATTAGCAATTCTGATAAAACTATTAAACAAATTAATACAATAATCTCTGATAATAAACAGGATATTTCCCAAATCATTGATAACTTAAGCAAATCTACAAGAGTCTTAACTAAACTCCTTGTTGATAATAAAACAAATATAGACACCACTTTAACTAATATTCCTAATACTCTAAACAATTTAGATAATAACTTGCAAGAACTAAAATCTTTCCTTGTAAAACTAAACTCTTTAGTAGATAATTATAATCAATCAGATAATACAGTTAAAAAACTTCTTGAAGAAGATGAACTTTATGAAAGGCTTAACAAGACTATTAATAAAGCAGATAGTTTACTGCAAGACATAAAAGATAACCCAAAGAGATATATTGACCTGAAAATATTCTAAGGAGATAAAATTGAGAAAGTTTCTATTAATATTGCTAATCCTACTTAATATCATAATCTTAAATGCTCAGTATTTCGGACGAAACAAGATTCAAGATAGCAAAGAAGAATGGTCTGAAATAAATACTATTCACTTCGATGTTTATTTCCCTAAAGGTTCAGATAGCTTTGGTAAAATGATAAGTGTCTTAGCAGAAGATACTTACTACTACTTGAGAGAAGATTTTAATATCCCTCTCCGTGGTAGGATTCCTTTAATAGTCTACCCTTCCCAACAAGACTTCATGACCACAAATGTAATCTCTCAACTTCTATCTGAAGGTGTTGGAGGTTTTACAGAATCATACAAAAACAGGGTTGTTGTTCCCTTTAATGGTTCATATAAAGATTTAGAAAATGTGCTAACTCATGAACTTACTCATGCTTATATAAATGCTTTAGACAATCAGTCTATTCTTAAAGGTTCCTATGGCTCAACAAACTCTAGATTACCTTTCTGGTTTACAGAAGGATTACCCGAATTCTTATCATTAGTAGGTCAAGAGAAGTATAACGATATGTTTATTTTAGATATGGTACTCAATGATAGACTTGCTCCTCTTGAACAAGTAGGTGGATATTTCGCTTATAGACAGGGAGAATCATTCCTCAATTTCATTAATAGTGAATATGGTAGAGATAAGGTAATGGAATTATTCTATGCTTTTAGAAATCAAGGTGATCCTGATAAAGTAGCTCAAGAACTCTTTGGTATGACTTTCCACAACCTAGAACTTTCTTGGAAAAACTATTTAAAAAGAAAGTATCTCCCCTACCTTGTAGAAATGAAGATGCCTTACGAAGTAAGTGATAGATTGACAGACCATGAAAATGAAGGTGGTTCACGGAACTATGGTGGTAAGATTAGTCCTGATGGCTCTCATTATATCTATTTTACAGATAGGAATTGGCGTCAATCTGTCTGGCTAGGTACTTTTTATGAACCAGAAAAAAATAATAAGAAAATCTTCACAGGTGAGGCTACTGGTAAATTTGAAGGTTTTAATTATGACAAGAATAATTTAGTATGGTTCCCTCAAGGAGATAAATTTGCTTTCGTAGCAAAGACTTCCTCGAGAGATAAAATTTATTTCATGGACACCAATGGAAAGCTTATCGATGAACTTGAATTTACAGATATAGAATCTATTTTTGAACTAGATATAGCAAGCACTTCAGACAAAATAGTTTTCTCTGGTGCAAGTAATTTCCAAACTGACCTCTATATTTATGATTTAACAAATCGCGAATTAAGCAAGATTACTGACGACATCTATTTCAACAGGCAAGCTAAATTTTCCCAAGATGGTTCTAAAATAGCCTTCACTTCTGAAAGAGTTAAAAATGAACGAATCAGAGATGGCTATTTCTCAGGTTTAACTAATCATATTTATATCTATGATATTTTAGCTAAGAGCTTTGAACAAGTCACTTTTGGACAAACTAACTATAAATTACCTCAATGGGTTGGTGCTAGTAATGATTCCCTCTTAGTTTTGAGTGATGAAAGTCTTTCTAACGTATATCTACTAGATTTAGTAAATAAGCAAAAAGCCCAAGTAACCAAGGTAATTTCTGGTGTCTTAGACTATGATTTAAGCTCTGATAGATCTAAACTACTTTATTCAAATTATCATGACAGGGGTTGGGATCTCTACTACTGTGATTTCCCTTTAGATGATTTATCTTTTGAAGCTTATCCAGCACCTAAAGCAGTAGCCTTCAATAATGATACAAAGCTTTACTTTAATGAAGCTAGATACTTTCAAATTGGTAAAACTAAAAGAGAATTTGAAAAAGTCTCTGTTGATTTAAGAAACTTTAAAGGTACAATTGTTGATTTCAAAGAAAATAGACAAGAGGAAAAATCTGATAGTCTTGTTTTCTTAACTAACTTCCAAATTGATGATGTCCCAGACTCTCTTAGAGTCACACCTGAAATAAAAGATTATAATCTCAAATTTAGACTAGATAATATCTGGGGTGGTGCTGGTTATTCATCTTCTGATGGTGCTGTTGGATTTGTCCAAGCTAGTTTTTCTGACCTTATGGGTAACCATGGACTCGGAGTTAATCTAGGTCTAGCTGGAAAGCTTGATGATTCTAGCTTATCTTTGCGTTACCTCTACCTACCTTATAGGGTTGATTTTGGTTTAGGTATTCATTATATCAACTCAGAATCAATCTATAGAAATAGTCTTTTTCAGAATATCTATTATAGAGAAAACGAACAGCAAATGGGACTTAGTCTGATGACTAACTATCCTATTAATAAGTTTTGGCGGATAGAACTTACTAATCTAGTATTTAATTATAAATCAGATTGGGATGTCTCTTATGATTATGAAGAGAATTGGGAGGAAGCTGGTACTGATATCCATCCTTCATTTATCAAAGAAGACTATAACATTTATAGACCTACCCTTTCTCTAGTTCATGATAATTCCCTTTACGGTCCTACAGGTCCTTTAATGGGTTGGCGTGGGATTTACACCTTACAAGCAGATATTGGAAGTAAACAAGAAGAAAGTATAACTAACTACTTTGATATAAGAGGCTACAAATTCTTTAACAAACGCTATTCTCTAGCTGGTAGAATACTTGGTGGCTTTTCTAGAGGAAAAGGAGCTTATACTTTTGAACTTGATTCTTTTAATGGAGTAAGGGGTTATTATGATGATGAACCTGGAAGAAAGAACAAGCTCTTAACTAGTCTTGAGCTTAGATTTCCTTTCTTAGATTACCTTGATATAGCTTTCCCTTTACCTGTTATTTTAGGTAATATTAGAGGAGCTGTTTTCTCTGATGTTGGTGTTATTTGGGGAGAAAATGACTATGATGAAGGTGATTATTCTTTTGATGCTATTAAAGATAATAAATTAAAAGATATAAAAATGGGGGTAGGTTTTGGACCTAGATTTAGTCTAGGCTATCTTGTTCTCAAATTCGATTTTGCCTGGGATACTGACCTTGATAAATTTGGTAAGCCAACCTATTTCTTCAGTATCTATGAAGAATTCTAACCCTAACTTTTTAAAGAGGAATCTATGAAAAAAGTTCTTATTCTAATAATCTTGTTTGCGATAAATTACTTAACAGCTTCTGATTTAACCTTTACAATAAATAATCCAGAAATTAGTCTGCAATCTACCGATAAAGGTGTGAGAGTTTTACAAGAAAATAGCTATTATTCTGGAAATAAAAATGACCCTGCTATACCTATTCTGTCCCACTATTTCGAGATACCAGAATTTACAAAGATTGAATCTGTTAAAATTAGAGAAAATTCATCTAAAGTTATCCCACTTAATCAAGGTTTACTTAATCAACCAGAACAAGTCATTATGAGTATGAAAGAAAACTACAATTCTATTGAGCAAGTCTATAGTGGACCAAATTTTCCACAAGAATGGCTCTATAATTATGGCTCAAGTATGGCTGGCAGTAAAAACATTGCTTTTCTAGCTATCTATTCATCTGCCTATGATCAAACAAGTAAAACCATCTCTAAACCTGCTAATTTCACAATTGATATTAGTTTATCTTCTTCACCTTCTGCCAAGAAAATGCCAGATTCTAGCATTACCAGACAGGTACATAAGCAATTGGCTTTATCTACTAGCAGACTTGACCAAGAAGAAAGACTAGTTATAATTTATCCTGCTCAATATGAAACAGCTTTCTTACCCTTAATAGCCCACAGAGAGAAACAAGGATTAGATGTTATAACAGCTACTACAGAATACATTTACTCTAATTTCGAAGGTATTGATAACGCAGAGAAAATAAGAAATTACCTTATAAATGAGTATAATACAAACGGATTAGATTACGTAACTTTAGGGGCTGATATTAACCATATTCCTGAAAGAAGATTATGGGCTTTTGATTGTAATTATGGACTTAATGATGAAAATCATATACCTGGAGACATATATTATGCTAATCTTAATGGAGATTGGAATGAAAATCAGAATACTTTATATGGTGAAGATGATGATAACGTTGATTATTTTCCTGAACTAGTAGTTAGTAGACTTCCAGCTATGTATAATATAAGTGAAGTTGAAGCAATGATTACAAAAATTATCAGCTATGAAGAAGGTTATCATCAAGATTATTCTCAAGGTTTAGGCTTGTCTCAGAACTTGTGGGATGAATCAAATAGTGTTTATGTCCAAGAATATATGGAAGAGATGTATTATCCTGATTTCATTAACAATATCATTCTTAATGAAGATGAAAACAATGTAACTTCTGCTCAAGAGAATTTTAATAGAAATCCAAATATAGTGCAACACACTGGTCATTGTTTCTGGCATGTAATAGCTTTAGGTGATGGAACTATCAATGAATCATTTGTTAATAATATGGAAAATGATTATGCAGGTATGATGTACTCTATTGGTTGTTGGGCTGCTGCTTTAGATTTCGATGCTATAGCTGAAAAATTAGTAAGAGTTCCTGAGCATGGGCTTACAGCCTTTGTTGGAAATTCTCGTTATGGCTGGGGGGCACCTACTGCTGATGGCTTTGGTTTCTCAGAGTTTTATCAAAAAGAGTTTGCTAGACTTCTTTTCCAAGAAGAGATAACAAATATAGCTATGCTAAACCAACTTCAAAAGATACCATTTGTCGCTTATCAGACTGGTACTTCTGTATTTAAATGGTGTTCTTATCAGCTTAATACTATAGGTGATAGTTATTATCATCTTTTTATTGATGAGCCTAAGGAATTTAATGTTGATTATTATTCCCAAGGAGACAATTATAGCCTATATGTTTCTTATAATCAAGAGCCATTGCAAGATGTTGTTATTACTCTCGATAATAATACACAAATCCACACTGATATAAATGGACAAGCTTCTTTTATGGCTGAACCAGGAGGATTTATAAGTCTTTATAAAAGTGCTTTTAAAATGCAAGAAGTTCTCTTAGAAACAACTTATGAAAGTACTATCACTCAAATCCAAGTAAATGATGTAATTACCCCAAGTACAGAAAGAGTTATAAGTTTTAAGATTAGAAATGCTTTTGATATTGACTTGGTATGGGAATTAAGAGTAAAAGAAAATGATACTATTTTAGGGCAGACATCTGGGACTTTAACTGCTGACCAAGAATCAGACTGGTTAGAAGTTTCGATAGACCAACCTACAGCAAATATTTTAAACTTAGAACTTTACTCTACAAGCACTAATGAAGTTTTAGATAATAAATATATATGTGTTGATCTAGCTAAACCTGAAATAGCAATGACTGACTTCTCCCTAGAGACTTACCCATTAGTTTATGCTATTGACGATATACCTTTTTCATTTACTTTGAGAAATATTTCAGATAGAACTCTCGATATTACAGGTGTAGAATTTCTCTCAGATAATTTGTGGATTAGTCAAATACTACCAATGAGAACTACTCTTGAAGCTGGTCAAGAAGAGAGTTTTGAGGCTTTCATGTCTTTAGCCCAAGATGTTAACTTTGCTTCTTTAGATATACAAGTTAATCTTACTAATGAGTATTGGACATCTCTTCAAGAGAACTTCAATCATTATTTCTCAGTAGGCCAGCAATCACTTTATGATGAATTTGAAAATCAAAGCACATGGTTTGTTGAAGACTCATGGCAGAGAACTCAAGACCAAGCCTATAATGGAGATCACTCACTTACTTGCTACCCTGATGAATATGGAAGTTATGATTTAGACTTACCTCTTCTTACCTATACCGATGATATTAACTTATCTTTCATGTATAAATATAAGATGCCTATGTATGGTCAAGATGGTTTCTCGATTTATGTAATAACAGACCAAATTCAAGAAAGAATTATCTTCCTCGGTTCTGGTGGAGCTTTAAATAATCAAGATAGAGACCCTGAGGACTTTATCTTCTCAGACTGGGCAGAATATTCTCTTAACTTGGGCGACATTTTACTTGAAAAACCTGAAATAGGTCAAGAGTTTACCCTTAGATTCTCTTTCTCTTATTTTGAGGATTCAAGTGTAACTAATAATTATAATCAAGACCCTGAATTAGGTGTTTTCTTAGATAATATGCTCCTAAGTCATAATGACCAAAATGTAAGCAATGAACCTGATATTGAGCCATTAGATAATCATATTTCAGTCTATCCTAATCCTCTTAGAAATAGTCAATTATCACTAAAGCATAATAGTAAAATTGGTGATAAATACCAAATTTATGTCTATAATCTGAAAGGACAGAGAGTATATTCTCATAATGGAACAGTAAATAGCTCAGACAAAGATGCTATTCAAATTCCAATATTCCAAAGAAATAAGGATAACTTATCTTCAGGTATATATTTCGTGAAATATAAAACGGTTGACAGCTCAGTGATGAAAAAAATACTTTTCCTAAAATAAAAATGACCTAAATAATGTAGTCAAAATCCTTTAAATTAAGCATTATTTTTGATAAAGTTGAAGGTATTGTAGTGCATTATTGAAGTTAAAATATAGGAGTCCCAAATGGAGAACACAAAAAAGATACTTGTCATCAACTGTGGAAGCTCATCATTAAAGTATGAAGTCTATCTCATGCCTAGCCAAGAAAGCCTTGGAAAAGGTCTTGTGGAACGAATTGGAGAAAATGAAGGGCATATTTGTCAAGAAAGCCCGAAAGGTACTTACGATTTAGTAACTCCGATTAAAGACCATCAGGCTGCTATGGAATTAGTTGCTTATGCTCTGACAGATGAGAAACTAGGTATCTTAAAAGAAATTAATGAAATAGAAGGAATAGGCCACAGAGTCGTTCATGGTGGAGAAGATTATTCCGCATCTGTTATCATAGATGACCATGTTATCAAATCAATTGAAAAGAATTCTGAACTTGCTCCTCTTCATAATCCTGCTAACCTAACTGGTATTATGGAGACTTCTAAACTCTTACCTAATGTTAAACAAGTTGCTGTATTTGATACAGCCTTCCATCAGACCTTACCTCCTGCGGCTTATCTATATGGAATTCCTCATGAATTTTATGATAAATTCAAGATTAGACGTTATGGTTTCCACGGAACTAGTCACCGTTATGTAGCTATAAAAGCTCTTGAAATGTGTAAACGTAATCCGGTAAATACTAATATCATTACTTGTCACTTGGGTAATGGTGCTTCTATAACATCAATAATGAATGGACAATCGGTAGATACATCTATGGGATTCACACCTCTTGCCGGCCTCTTAATGGGAACGAGGTCAGGTGATATTGACCCTTCAATAGTTTTCTTCTTGATGGATAGAGGTTACACAAGTCAAGACCTCAATGCTATCTTAAATAAGAAAAGTGGTTTGTTAGGTATGACTGGTATTTCAAATGACCTTAGAGATATCGAAGCCTCTGCAGAAGAAGGAAATGCAAGAGCAATTGAAGCTTTAGATGCTTATGCCTATAGAGTTAGAAAATATATTGGTTCTTATTCTGCAAACCTTGTAAAAGTTGATATCCTAGTCTTTACTGGTGGTGTTGGACAATATGGTGTAAAAATGAGAGAAAGAATCTGTAAGAGAATGCAAAATATTGGTGTTCATATTGATACAGAGAAAAACAAACAAGTAGGTGGAAAAGCTGGAATTATTTCAGAACCTTATTCACCTGTTACTATAGTTGTAATGCCAACTAATGAAGAACTTCAAATTGCTTCAGATACATTTGAACTAATATTTTAATAATTGTCTGCGGTAGAGCTTTTCTACCGCATCCTTTTTTATATGCAAGATAATCTACTTTTTGATAAATCAATTAAACGAACTGTTAGCAGAATCATTAGAACAATTCGTAAGTATAAACTTATTCAAGACAATGAAACTATTGCTGTTGCCCTGTCTGGAGGTAAAGATTCTGCTACCCTAGCCTATCTATTATGGTATATTAGTAAATACTCCTACTTGAATTTTAAGCTAATTGGAATTCATGTCAAAACTGCTGATTATGATATTACTCCCATCAAAGACCTCTGTTCTTTACTTGATATTGAAGCAGTTTTCCTTAATATTGATATGGAACAAGTTATTAACTATCCGCATATCTGTTATTCATGTGCAAGAATTAAAAGACAAGCTATGTGGGAAGAAATCAACCGCAGAGGTATTAGAAAAATTGCTTATGGGCATCATGCTGATGATGCTATCGATACCTTCTTTATGAATCTAATAATTCACCAAAATATTGAATCCTTCCCCCCTATTCTTGAATATCACAAACTTGACTTAGCTGTAATCAGACCTTTAATTTTTGTTAATGAATCATGGATATTAAATGTCTTTAAAAGAAAATCTTTGACAAAATTAACTTATAAATGCCCTTATGAAGAACAGAATATCAGAGAAGATTTTAGAGCTAAAGTAGAGAAATTACAAGAAATATTTCCTGCTTATAGACTTGAAGAGAATGTGATCAAAGCCCTAGAGAAGCACTACGATTTTCTTCTTAAAGATAAATTAGATAATAGTATTAAAGTATTTAAATGAGGTAATATGAAACTCTTAATTCATGTTTGTTGTGGTCCATGTTTTATAGCCCCCTATCATCATCTTAAAGATGAACATGATATTACTGCCTTTTGGTTTAACCATAATATTCATCCTTATACAGAATATGTTAAAAGACGTGATACTCTAAGGGACTTTGTAAAAAAGTATAATATTACTTATATAGAAAAAGATGAATATGACTTAGATAGATTTATCCAAAACTCTGTCTTTAAAGAGAATAAAAGATGTATTTCCTGCTATTATGAGCGATTAAAATATACTGCTATTATAGCCAAGAAAGGTAAGTTTGATGGATTTACTTCTACTTTACTTTATTCTAAACACCAGAACCACAAACTAATGATAGAAATTGCTGAATCTCTTGCTAAAGAATATGGAGTAAATTTCTACTATCAAGATTTTAGAGAATATTGGAAAGAAGGTATTGAACTTTCGAAAGAAGAAGCCATGTATAGGCAACAATATTGTGGTTGTATTTATTCAGAAAGAGACAGATATTACAGTAAAGAAAAGCTATAATTTCATTTTTAGCAGATAAAACTTAAGACTGCTAAAAAATAATTTGACATATATCCCTCTTCAATTATTTTATTATTATATATCTTTGTAGGAGGAGAATATGAATTTTGAAAAATATACTATCAAATCGAGGGAAGTCGTTAATAATCTCTCAGGATTAGCTAATGAATATTCCCACCAAGAGATCAATGAAATACATCTTCTAAATAGTTTACTAAAAACTGAAGAGTCTATTGTTCTTCCATTATTACAGAAAATCAATGTACCACTTAGAGACCTAATTCAGGATGCTGATAATGAATTAAACAAGCTCCCTAAAATCCAGGGTCAAAGGCAAAACTATCTTTCCAAAGAGCTTAATGATGTTTTCCTTGAAGCAGAAAAGCAGGCCAAAAAACTGCAAGATGACTTCATAAGTGTAGAGCATCTCTTCCTTGCCTTAATTATCAAGGGTAAGACAAGTGCTAGTATTTTTAAGAAATACGGAATAAGTCATGAAGCTGTAATGTTAGCACTAAAAGATGTTAGAGGTAATCAAAGAGTCACAGATGAAAACCCTGAAGTGAAATATCAAGCCTTAGAGAAATATACAAGAAATTTAACTAAATTAGCTAAAAATGGCAAATTAGACCCTGTTATTGGTAGAGATGAAGAGATAAGAAGAGTTATTCAAATACTTTCAAGAAGAAGGAAAAACAACCCAGTTTTGATTGGAGAACCAGGTGTTGGTAAAACTGCAATTATTGAAGGTTTAGCAAAGAGAATTATTGATAGCGATATTCCAGAAAACCTCAAGAATAAAGAGATTTTAGAGTTAGATATGGCTTCTCTGATTGCTGGAGCTAAATATCGAGGAGAGTTTGAAGATAGATTAAAAGCTGTTCTTAAAGAAGTAGAAAGCAATGAGGGTAAGTTAATTCTCTTCATTGATGAAATCCATACGGTAGTAGGTGCTGGAGCTTCTGAGGGTTCAATGGATGCTTCAAACATGCTAAAACCAGCATTAGCTAGAGGTTCTTTGCATTGTGTTGGTGCAACCACTTTAAATGAATATCGTAAGTATATTGAGAAAGACCCAGCTTTAGAAAGAAGGTTTCAACCAGTAATGGTTAGAGAACCTAGCGAAAGTGATACTGTTTCAATTCTAAGAGGGATTAAAGATAAATATGAAATTCATCATGGAGTTCAAATCACTGATAGTGCCTTAGTATCGGCAGCTTACTTATCCAATCGTTATATTTCTGATAGATTTCTTCCTGACAAAGCGATAGATTTAGTAGATGAAGCCTGTGCCCAGCTAAAAATGGAAATAGATTCAATGCCTAGTGAATTAGATGAACTTGCCAGGAAAATTAAACAGCTTGAGATTGAAAAATTATCAATGAAGAAGGATAAGGACCAACTTTCCAAAGAAAGAAAGTCTAAGATTGATATAGATATTTCCAATTTGAAAGATAAAGAGAATAATCTTAAGGCTAAGTGGTCTTATGAAAAAGAATTACTTACTAGTCTTAATACCGCTTCTGAACAACTTGATCTCATTAAAAATGATATAGAAAAAGCAGAGAGAAATGGTCAGTTAAATAAAGCAGCTGAATTAAAATATGGTAAGTTGCCTGAAAAGATTGCTGAATTAGAAGCTAAGAAAGCAAAACTCTTAGCAATTCCAACCGAAGATAGAATTTTAAAAGAAAACGTTGATGAAGAGATAATAGCTGAAGTTGTTGCTAAATGGACAAATATACCTGTAACAAAGCTTCTCACCAATGAGATGTCTAAACTTATCCAGATGGAAGATATTCTTTCCAAGAGAGTTATCGGACAAAAAGAAGGTATTTCTGCCCTATCAAATGCTATTAGAAGGTCTAGGTCAGGTATCTCAGACCAGAATAAGCCTATTGGAACCTTCTTATTCTTAGGTCCTACAGGTGTAGGTAAAACAGAACTAGCTAAAAGCTTGGCAGATTTCTTATTTGATACAGATAGAGCTATCATTAGGGTCGATATGTCTGAATACATGGAAAAACACTCAGTTGCACGTTTAATCGGAGCACCCCCTGGTTATGTGGGCTATGACCAAGGTGGTTACTTAACTGAGGCAGTTAGAAGAAAACCTTATTCAGTAATTCTCTTTGATGAAATTGAGAAAGCCCATACAGATGTTTTCAATATTCTCTTGCAAATATTCGATGATGGAAGACTTACTGATGGTCAAGGTAGAACTATTGATTTTAAGAATGCCATAATTATCTTAACTTCTAACATTGGGGCTCAAATGATTTATGACGACCAATATTCGGACAGCAAAGTCTTGAAAGATAAGCTCTTTCCCCTACTTCATCAATACTTTAAACCAGAGTTTATTAATCGATTAGATGAAATAATAGTCTTCCAAAAGCTTAATCAAACAGAAATTAAGAAAATAGTTGAATTAAACTTAAATATCCTTAAGCAGAGATTGGCTTTACAGCAGATTTCCTTAAGTTTTACTGACAACTTAGTAGCAAAGATTGCTGAAGAAGGCTATGACCCTCAGTTTGGAGCAAGACCTCTCAAAAGAGTTATCCAAAGAGAGGTAGAAAATCGTCTTGCTAAAAAGATCCTCTCTGGACAAGTGAATCGAGATAAGGAAATTGAAATTGATTATGCAGGAAATAGTTATATCTTCAATAATTAAGAAAAATGGTGAAGATTTTAGTAATTACTCTAGAAATGAAACATAGAAAAATATTGACAAGTTAACACTGTTAATAGAATGTCTATTCATTATATATTTCTGGAGGAAATTAATGAAAAAAGTGATTTTAATTGTAGTATTAATGACTATTAGTCTTGCTCTTATAGCAAAACCTACTCAGTTGAAGAATTTCGAAGATTTAATGGATGCTTTAAAAGAAGGCAGAAGTGTAAGAGTTGTTGCAGAATACGGTAAATGCAAACTTATTTCAGGCAATGATGAAAAAACTGCACCTAATGCTATTGGTGGAATGGGAGTAGATGTATGGGAATATTTTGCACCAATGTCTATTGGTAATCCAACTGCATTTGTTGTCTTTTCTCAAACTAAATTAATTAATTATGGTGGCTATATCTATAATTATGCTAAATTTAGAGTTGGCGATGATAATAAGGTGAAAATTACTGCTCAGTATGCTAATGCTAATGATTTTGATGTTGAAATGGATGAGAACTTCTTCTCTGAAATAAATGATGGTAAGAACGAAGGTGCAGTATATTTCTATGCTGAATAATCAAATAAACTAAAATATCAAAACCTGACATTTTGTACAAGATGTCAGGTTTTTTTTAGTATAAAACTTATACTGGATAAACTCTTAATCTAAAGAAGCTCCATAACTATTTTCAAAGTTTTCTTTTATTTTATTTGACAAATCTTATCCTCTTATTTTATTAGTAAATAAAAACCTTTAATCTTGCCCTGAGAGGCAGAAAGGAGAACACATGAAAACAGTTAAAAGCTTTGATTTTAACCACCTTCTTGCTCAAAAACAACTAGGCTACCAATGTTCCCCTTTTTCACTATTAAATCACAGGAGTACCTATGCAAAACGAGTTTAATTTTGTTAACCGCAACATGTTTGATTTAGATGATTATAGTGCTGAAGAAATTCTCCAGATTTTGGAATCAACCAAAGCTATGAAAGAGATTAATTCTCGTTCATACAAGAAAATCCCAACACTTAGAGGTAAAACAGTTTGTACCCTCTTTTTTGAAAATTCAACTAGAACCCTGATGTCTTTTGAACTTGCTGCTCACAGGCTTTCAGCAGATGTTGTTTCTTTCTCTGCTAATACTTCTTCTTTGTCTAAGGGAGAAAGTTTACAGGATACTGTATTAACCTTAGATGCCATGGGTATTGATGCTTACATAATAAGACATTCATATCCGGGATCACCACAGATGGTTAATAAATATACAGGCAAACCTGTTCTTAATGGTGGTGACGGACGTCATGCACATCCCACACAAGCACTACTTGATATTTATTCAATTTGGGAGAGAAGAGGAAGCCTAAAGGGAATGAAAGTTACCATAGTTGGCGATATTGCTCATAGTAGAGTTGTGAGATCTAATCTTATTGGAATGAAAAAACTAGGTGCTGAAGTTACTGTTTGCGCTCCTAGAACTCTCATGCCAGGTAAAATGGAAGAGATTTATGGTTGTAAAGTGGAATATGATTTGAAGAAAGCCCTCACAGGTGCTGATGCAGTTATGGGATTAAGAATGCAATTAGAAAGACAAAAAGATGGTCTTTTCCCAAGTTTGGAAGAATATACAAAATACTACTCACTATCTAAAGAGACCTTGAAATGGGCTAAACCAGATGCCTTAGTTATGCACCCTGGTCCTATGAATCGTGGTATTGAGATTTTACCAGAAATTGCAGATTCAAAACAATCAGTTATTCTTGACCAAGTTACCAATGGTGTAGCAGTCAGAATGGCACTTCTTTTCTTAATCTTAGGTGGACAAGCATAGGAGGAACAATGAAAATATTAATTACTAATGGAAAAGCTTTTATAAATGATGAATTTGTTGCAAAAGATATCTTAATCGAAGATAAAGAAATAGTTGAAATCGCTGATAAAATCACAGAAAGTGCAGATAAAGTGATTGATGCAAAAGATAAAGTAATCTTACCTGGTTTCATTGACCTTCATGCTCATCTTAGAGACCCAGGTCAAACCCATAAAGAAGATATCGTAACAGGTACAGCAGCTGCGGCAAAAGGTGGCTTTACTACTATTTGTGCTATGCCAAACACCTACCCAGTAGTTGATAATATCGCTACTGTTGAATATATTCAAAGAAAGGCTGCTGATTTGGGTAAATGCAAAGTTAAAGTTATTGGAGCAATGACCAAGGGTTCAGAGGGTAAAGAAATCTCAGAATATGCTATCATGAAAGAAGGCGGTATTGTCGCAGTCTCTGATGATGGTGGTTGTGTTCAGTCTGCTAAACTTAGTCAAAACTGTATGAAATATGCTTATAACTTTGATTTACCTGTGATTGTTCATGCTGAAGATTATAATTTAGCTGGTTCAGGACTAGTTAATGCTGGTAAGATATCTAGTCAATTAGGGCTTGGTGGTATTCCAGGTTTAGCTGAGGAAATCATAATTGCTCGTGATATTATGCTAGCAGAAAGTATTGGTGTGAGACTTCATATAGCACATATTTCTACTGCGAAAGGTATTGATTTAGTCAGAAAAGCTAAAGCTGATGGTGTTTCAATTACAACAGAAGTTACTCCTCATCATTTAACAATGAACGAAGATGCTGTCTACGGATTTGACACAAATACAAAAGTTAAACCTCCTCTAAGAAGAGAACAAGATAGGCTAGCTTGCATTGCTGGCTTAAAAGATGGAACAATTGACTATATTGCTACAGACCATGCTCCTCATTCAGACTACGAAAAAGAAAGAGAATATAATATTGCTCCTTTCGGAATCAATGGTTTTGAAACTGCTTTCGCTTCTATGAATACTTATTTAATTAAAGAAAATGCTTTAGATTTACCTACCTTAGTAAAAGCTATGAGTGAGAAACCTGCTCAATTCTTAGGTATAAAAACTGGTAAAATTGAGGAAAGTTATCTAGCGGACTTAGCAATTATTGATTTAGATGCTGATATCGAATTTACTCGTGAAAATATGCTTTCTAAATCTATAAACACTCCTTATATTAATCAAAAACTTAAAGGGAAAGTTCAATATACAATCTGTGAAGGTAGAATTACTTGGCAAGCAGACTCTAGCAAATAGCCTATAAACAAACAGGTAAGATAATGAAATATAAATTATTAGAGAATAAGAAATTAAACAAAGATTACTATCTCTTAAAATTTAGTAATGAAGGCGTAAAAACAGAATTTCTTCCTGGACAGTTTGTAACTGTTAAACTTCCTCAAGAAATTCCAGGTCAACGTTTAGGTATTCCGATAAGCTTATACCAAGCTGACGAAAACTCTTTCACTCTTTTTATAAAGATTTTAGGTGAAGGAACTAGAATTCTAGCTCAAGCTCAAGAAAATATGCAATTAGAAATTCTAGGTCCCTTAGGCAAAGGTTTTACCCTAGTAAAAAACAAAACAGTCCTTTTAATTTCCGGAGGAGTGGGTTACCCTCCCCTCCGGTTTTTAAAGGATAAACTTGTTGATTGCCAGATAACTTGGATTCATGGAGGGAAATGTCAAACAGACATCTTCCCTTGCGACCATGCTTACACAGAAGATGGCTCTGTGGGAGAAAAAGGACTTGTAACCCAAGATCTAAAGGCTATATTGGACAATCAAAAGTTTGATATTGCCTATTCTTGTGGCCCAAATCCCATGTTAAAATCTTTAGCAAAAATTCTTCAGGAATACTCCATACCCCTTGAAGTATCTTTAGAAGAGTATATGGCCTGTGGGATTGGTGTTTGTTATGGTTGTGCTGTTCAAGTAAAATCTGATGATGACCAACCACTATATAAACGTGTTTGCAAGGATGGACCTGTCTTTGATTCACAAGAAATAGTCTGGGAGAATGATTGATGAATTTGACTACTAAACTAAATAAACTAGATTTTAGAAATCCGATTACTACTGCATCAGGAACATTTGGTTATGAGATGAGTGACTATCTTGATTTTAATAAATTAGGGGCTATTGTTACAAAGACTATAACTAAAGAAAGAAAAGCTGGTAATCCCGCACCAAGACTATTTGAAACAGAATGGGGACTATTGAATTCTATTGGACTGCAAAACCCAGGAGTTGAAGACTTTATAAAGCAGGCTATCCCCCATTATGACAAATATGATACTCCCCTGATTGTTAGCTTTTCTGGTTCTACTCAAGAAGAATTTTTACAAGTCCTTTCAAGATTAGAAAGCGTAGATTCCATAGCAGGTTACGAAGTGAATGTTTCCTGTCCTAATGTAGAAAATGAAGGAATAGCCTTTGGGGTTGATGCTAAAGTAGTTAATGAGTTAACTAGCAAACTAAGAAAACTTACTGATAAAGAGCTGATTATTAAGCTAACTCCTAATGTTACTAATATTGTGGAAATTGCTCAAGCTGCTAAAGAAGGAGGAGCTGATTCATTGGCTCTGATTAATACTCTTCTAGGTATGGCAATTGACCCAATGACAGGGAAATCTAGAATTAATAGAAGAATTTGTGGATATTCTGGTTCTGCTATAAAACCGGTAGCTATTTCTAATGTTTATAGAGTTGCCCAAGCAATAGATATTCCTATTCTGGCTATGGGTGGAGCAGAAAACTACCTTGATGTTCTAGAATTTCTATATGCAGGAGCATCCATGGTCGCCATTGGAACAGCTAGCTTCTATAATCCTAGCATTATTGAAAAGATAATTTCTGACTTAGCTCTTCATTTCGATAAGCATAATTTATCTGTAGCTAAAATCAAAGGTAAAGTCTATTAGCTAGCTTGATTGTTACTCTCCCTATAAGTTCCCAATGCTTTATAGAGATAGTAACAATAAACTAATTAGAAAAGATTTTAAGATAACAAAAAACCTGAACTTAAGACCTATAAATAAGTAAGTCTGTTCAGGTTTTTATCTGAGATGTAAAGAAATTCTAAATAATATAATATTCTCTTAACTAATCTTTTTTAAAGCATCTTCAGCAGCTAAAACTATTAAATTAGCTGCTGGATAATAACTTTGATAAGGTTGTGAAGCATAACTTAATTGAGTTAATTGCTCAATAGTAAAATTATTCTGGATAGCAAGAGTCAAAGTATCTATTTTATCAGTAACGGCTTCTTCAGCTAAAATCTGGGCACCTAAAATTCTTTTTGTTCCTTTTTCTACAATTAATTTTAAATTAATTTGCTTTGCTCCTGGCATTATAGGGAACTTTGAAGTAACTTCACTATAGGCACATACTACCTGAAAACCTGCATCTTTAGCAATTTTTTCAGAAAGACCTGTTCCACCAACAAAATACTTACCAGCTTTTGTTGCAGCACCATTATAGAAACCATTATACTTTCTGTTTTGTCCTAAAAGATTAAAACCTAGAACCTTAGCCATTGGCACAGCATTTGTAGCTAATTTACCAGACACTGTTCTAGAAGTTATTCCACTATAAAATTGACTGCAATCTCCGACTGCATAAACATCTTTAATATTTGTTTCCATCTTCTCATTAACAATGATTCCATCTATACCAATTTCTAAATCAGATGCTTGGAATATTTCAACTTGAGCCTTCATACCTGTAGCGAATATTACCATTCCTTTAAACTCTTCATCCTTGGTAACATTGCATGATTCTATTGAATCAAAGTGAATAATCTGTCCGTTAGAAAGATGAACTTGTTGCACGAATCTCTTACCAGTAAGTTTATTAACTCTTGCATTCAAATGTATATTGACTCCTTCTCTGACTACTTCTTCATAAACAAGCTCAGACATTTCAGAATCTAGCAGATTAGGCAATAAACTAGTAGCCATATCAACTAAATCAACTTGAAGTCCCTTTTTGTTCAATGATAAAGCCAACTCTATACCAATTGCACCAGCACCAACTACAACAGCACGTTCCATACCTTGTTCAATTTTATCAATAATTAAACGCATATTGTCTTCTGTTTTAAAGCCAGTTACACCTTCTAATTCTGCTCCTTCTATTGGAGGTATAAAGGGGGTAGCTCCAGTAGCTATTACTAACTTATCATAAGTGTAAGTATTCCCACTTTCTGTATGAACTATCTTATTAGCAAAATCAACATTTGTAACACTTGTTCTAATTAAGTCAGCCCCTGCATCTGTTACTATGGCATCTTTCTTAAATGTCTTTTCAATATTTATTATACCTTCTACAGCATAAGGCATGGCACAATATATCATACTGTAGTCTTCTGGACGAATTATTGCTATTGATTTCTTCTTTCCTAATAATTTTGCTAAGGTGACTGCTGCTGGTCCCCCACCTATGACTAATACTTCAAATCTTTCCATTTTCTTTCCTTTTATTATATTTAACTTAATTATTTAAATTGAATTGAAGATGACTTCTCATCTTCCCTCTCTGCCAAGCTTCTTTAATTTGAGAATACTCTTGAGAAATCCTTTTCAACCCATCCTCAAGATTACCACTTCTGATAATAATACATACAAAGTTTTTAGTGATTCTCTTTAAGTTTGGACCAAATACTCCTGAAACAACAACTTGAATATTCTCCTTCTTCAAGACTTTACTTACACCTCCAGCTTTCTCTGGGTCTGCATGACCTTTCTCTTCAATATCTTTAGCTACATTGTTAATCTTCTTAATAAATTCTATGTGTTCTTTACCCAGTTCATAAATATAATAATAATCTGAATCACCAAAGTGTTCTTTATTGAAGTGAATTCCATCATTACTGGCAATTGCAACTCTTAAACTATCCATTTAGTACTTCCTTAAAAAAATTTTGACGCAGTAGTATCGGAAATGATTTTACTGCGTCTTTTAAATTATCTGTTTCTATTGCCTCTACCCTGACCTTGTCCTTGATTTCTTCCTTGTCCTTGACCTCTGGATTGATCTCTTCCGCTATTGTTACCTATTGACTTTCCTAAAGCTCTTCCTGTTCTTGGTCCTTTTCCTTCTGGACCTGTTCTATCACCGTTTGGCATAATGAACTCCTTTTATTTATTTCATATAATTATTTTATACTGTAAGACAAATCATAATTAGTTAAGTAGAGTATATAATAGTGAACATACGTTCATAAGCAAATTATTTTTTACTTTTTTTTAAAAACTTATTAAGACATCTTTCTTGCAATATACAAGGTCAATTATTAAGTCAGATAGGTTAGCAATATGCTTGAAATAATCTTTTTGAACTTTTGCTCTAAATTAGCAGTTGAGTGAATTTCTATTTTGAGCTAGAGCAAAATACACTCATTGAAGATAATTTCACTTACCAACTTATCTATAAGATTTCCCTTTATTTCTACCCATCTTTCTTTAATGGAATACAAATTGCATAAATTTAACTAAAAGAAAAATTATATTTTGGAGGCTCTAATTGAGACGAATTGTTTATTTAAGTATATTAACAGTCCTTATTCTAATGGGATGTGCTAAAGCTAGTGATCCAACTGAAACACCTGATGGTGTTCTTAGTGAAGTAACTCGAATTCCACTTAATGGTGATGCTATTGGTATTGATTATTCTGAAAGCTATATTGCTGTTGCTGAATATGATGCTGGACTTTCAATAATTGATAGAAATACTTTTGAAAGAAATTGGCACACTGAAATCGTTGGTGATGATGGTTCAGTCCTTAGTTTAGGAAGAAACAGAAGAATTAACTTAGTTGAAGACTTAGGTTACTTACTCTTCACTGAAGAAAAAGAAGCTGATAGTTATCGTATTGTTGACATCAACCAAGTTGATACTTTGAAGATAGTATCATCAGTTACTGGTGGAACATTCGCTATCAGACAAATTGAGCTTTTCCCTTACGATGACCCAAACCCAGTACCTCCTTATCAAGAATATACTGCAAAAGGTTTCTTTGTTAATGGTTATAAAGTAACTGAAGTTGGTTGGAATATTTATGGAAACGGTATTGAAGCTCTTGGAACAGACTATGAATGGATATTCCCAGCTAAAACTAATGGTGCTTATAAAACTGATGATTATTTATTCACAGCTTGTGGTCAACGTGGAGTCTTTGTCTCAGATTTAGAAAGTCATGAGAACATTACAGAATTTGACACTCCTGGTTCAGCCTTAAGAATCGTTGTTAAAGATAACTTTGCTTATGTAGCCACAAGACAAACTGGACTTTATGTCTATGATGTTTCTGATATTTATAATCCTCAAGTAGTTTATACTTATGATACTACTGGTTATGCTCAAAATCTCGATGTGAATGATAATTATTGCGTTCTTGCTTCTGGTGGTGGAAATCTCTATGTCTTTGATATATCAGATCCAAGTAACATAGAATTTCTTGAAAGAGAGACTTCAACAGGTTATACAAATAATGTAAAAATAGATAATGATAATAGGGTTTATGTAGCTACTCGTGATGAAGGTGTAGTTATTTTTGATATTGAACAATAATTTAAATTTTATGTAAGGATGTGGTAGATGAGAGGATTATTTTTAGGCTTAGTGGCACTTTTAGTGTCATTAAGTCTTTTTTCAGCACCTTTAGACAATGGTGCCATAAGTGATGGATTTAGAGTTGTTAGTGAAAATGAGAAAGAAGTAGTTGTAGAATTTTCTTTACCTGAATATAGTATAGAAAAAGTAGATACAGGCAAAGAAATCTATAATGTTATTAAAACAAGCAGTCAAGCTTATACCACTGAAGTTGGTATGCCATACCTCCCTATGTTCGCAACAGGTATTGCCGTTGCTAATCAAGGAAAAGTTTCTTATGAGTTATTAGAAAGTAACTATTCAGAAATATCAGTAAGTCCAATCTTCCCAAGTCAGAAAGAAGGTTTTGTATATCAAGACAAAGTTTTAGAAAAGATTAATTATTCTGGCTTTTTCCCTAATCAAGAAATAACTGCTGGTGATAATTTTGTAGTTAGAGACTTAAGGGTAAAGCCAATCCAAGTTTTACCTTTTGCTTATAATAAAGAAACTGAGACCTTAAGAATATATAGTAAAATTCTCCTAAAAATTACAACAGATACCAATAAAAGTGGTTTTAATGAAATAACTAGTAATCATGAACTATCTCCTGCTTTCCACAAACTCTATCAGGCAACTGTGTTAAATTACCAAAGAGATGAAGATGAAAATTATTCTCCAAATTTACTGTTTATTCATAAAGAGAATGCAGACCCTATCTTCCAGCTTAAACTAGACCAATATGTAAAAATAAAGAGACAGAAGGGATTTATCGTGAGAAGTGTTTCCACTGGAGACATTGGTTCTTCTTCTACTTCTGGCATCAAAAACTATATTCAAAATCTCTATGATGGTACTGAGTTTAGACCAGACTATGTTATTTTAGTAGGTGATGTATCAGGAACTTTTGGTATTCCGACCTATAGTGCCTCCTATGCCCTAAGTGCTGAAGGAGATTATCCCTATACTCATTTAGCTGGTAATGACCTAGTAGGAGATATCTTTATCGGAAGAATGTCTGTAAACAATTCTACTGACCTCAGTAGATATGTAGGAAAAATGAAATCTTATGAAGGCTTTAACAACCCTAATGACCCAGATTATATGAACAACATGCTTCTTGTCGGAGATACAGAACCTTCAGGTGAATCAACAGTAAATCACTGTAAATTTGTTCAGCAAATTAGTCAAAGAGTTAATCCAGACCATCAATATACTGAGATATATGATGATAACCCTAATGTAACTGAAATGAACCAAGCAATAAATAATGGTATTGATTTCTTTGTATATCGTGGTTATATTGGTATGAGTAACTGGTTTCCTGGGGGAGCACAAACCAATGTTCATAAGCTTCATCATGCAGTTATTATTACTTGTGCTACAGGTAATTTCGCTAGTACAGGAACTACTGAAGAATATGTCAACTTAGGTTCTGAAACAGCTCCTAAAGGCGGTTTAACAGCCATTGGTATGGCAACCTCACATACCCATACTTCTTTCAATAACAGTTTATCTGGTGGTATCTTCCATGGTATTTATAATCTTGGACAAAGAACCATGGGCCAAGCATTATTAACAGGCAAAATCACCACTCACATAGTCTATGGTGAATCTGATATGACTGATGTACAACAGTTTACCCACTGGTGCAATCTAATTGGTGACCCAAGTGTTGATGTTTATGCAGGTCAACCGAATAGTTTCAACTTAGAAGTGTCTGATTTCTTTCCAGATAGTGATAATTTGATAGTTATTGCCAAAGACCAAACCAATAATCCTGTCAAATCAGCTGTAGTTACTTTAACTACTCCTAATAATGAATATATTAAAGCATATACTAATAACGAAGGTATTGCTAATATTCAACTTAATCAAGGTACCACAGCTTATACATTAACTTTAGATAAAACTAATTTCTACCCACATCAAGAAAACATTGAAGTAAGTGGTGGCAATGATTTAAGAATAACCTCCTTAACTATTGATGATGATAATGAAGGTTCTTCTCAAGGTAACAATAACCAAACTATTGAAGCAGGAGAAACTATTGAAGTTAATTTCTTTATCGAAAACTTAACAGATGCAGATATTGATAACATTCAAGCTAATTTATCTGTCAATAATTTCCAAATAGATGTAGAACAAGCAGTTTCGAGTATTAATAACTTAGCTGCTAATTCTGGGAGTATGTTAGACAATAACTTCCTAGTCTCTGTTGATAATAGTATTATTAATGATACAGAAATTGCCTTTGTCCTTGATTTAGATTATGGAACAGAGCAAAATAAACGTCTATATTACACAGCTAATGTAAATAACGGACACCTTGTTATTACTAATACAAACCTTGTCATGCTAGGTGAACATTTAGCAGCAGATGAAGATGCTACAATATCTGTAAGCCTGGAAAATCAATCAAACATACCTGTTGAAAATGTTTTGGTTAAGCTTATTATAGATAATGCTCATTTTAATATTAATACTGAAAGTGTCTTAATTGCCAGCTTATCAGCAAATCAGACTCAAACTCTGAATTTCCAAATATCTTCTGAAATTGATATGTTTCCAGGAATGACCGCAGAGTGTTTATTAAAAATGGATAATGAAGTTAACTTCTATCAAGAAAGTTCTTTTGATATTACTTTCGGTGAAAATGGGAATACTTCACCTTTAGGTCCTGATATGTATGGCTATGTAATTTATGATTCAAATGATATAGACTACCCTGAATGTCCTACTTATAATTGGATAGAAATAGCTCCAGCGAACGGTGGTTCTGGTACTCTTCTTGATATTTATGACCCTGATGCTCAAGGTGAAGGTGATGGTGTTGGTTCTAATTCAACCGATACTATAGATTTACCTTTTGAATACTATTACTATGGAAAAGCTTATGACCAAATAACTGTGTGTTCTAATGGTTTTATTTCCTTTGGAGCTAACTCCAACGGTGAGTTTAGAAACTGGAGATTACCAGGTGCCTTAGGACCAAATGGTATGATTGCTCCTTTCTGGGATGATATGCACATGGATACTAACTCTGGAATCTACACTTACTACGATAATGAAGAAGATTATTTTGTTATTCAATGGGAACAAATGATTAACGGAGCTGCTAATAACTCTGCAGAAGAAACCTTTCAGTTAATCTTATATAGTCCACAAAGACATCCTTCTCCCCTAAATCAAGGAACAGCAAAAATTCAATATAAAGTATTTAACAATGTTGATAATGGTAACCCAGGTTCCTATACTCCATGGCATGGAAATTATGCAACAATTGGTATTGAATCACCTTGTGGAACTATGGGATTGGAATATACATATAATCAAAACTATCCTGCTGGTGCTCATGAATTAGAAGATGAAATGGCTCTGTTTATAACTACTAAACCTGTTCTCTTACTAGAACCAAACATTAATATCTATGACATAACCATAGAAGAAGATATAGAAGATGGTGTTTATGAGATTGGAGAAGATATAAGAATTGGGGTAGCTTTACTTAATACTGCCATTACTCCATTGAATAATCCAGCAGCTACTATTACTTGTTCAGATACAAGAGTTACAATAATTAATGACCATTCTCTCTTCGATAACTTAATTGTTGATAGAGAAACATACTCAAGAGAATACTTCATTATTGAACTTAATCAAGAAATAGATAATGGAGAAATCATTAATTTGGATATGGAAATTACTGGTGATGATGGATATCGTTTCTATAAAAATATCAATTTAACAGTTGCTAAAGCTAGTTTCCTTTCTCAGAATATTATTATTAATGACTACCAAGCTTCAGGTAACAATAATTATATTCCTGAACAAGGAGAAGAAATATCCATTGCTTGGAATATTCAAAATACTTCTGATGCTGATGGCTATTTGGATAATGTTTCTCTTACGTGTTCAAATGATTTCCTTACTCTTTATGATTCGTCTTTTGATAATGTCTTTGTCAAAGCTCATTCAATTCAACAAGTTATCTTTACTGGCCTTGTATCTGCTTCAGCTCCACAATTTACTAGTATTGAACTTGAACTTGGAGCAAACCTTGATGAGCAAGAAGTCTTAAATGATATTTATGTAATGGTTCTTAACACAAGTGAGACTTCTATCGATTTTGAAGATGATAACCCTCCAATTAGTTTGGATGGACCTTGGCAAATGGGAACTACTAATTTCACTAGTCCTCACAGCGGTTCTAACCTTTTAGCTACTAATCTTAACTCTCAATACACTAATAATATTGATGCTATAGCATGGACGGAGTATATTGATATAAATGCAGCTACTACTTTCTCTTTCTGGCACCAATATCAAATAGAAAGTAACTATGATGGAGGACAAATAGTAGCTAGAGTTGAAGGTTCCTCTAATAATATTATCTTAACTCCTAACCCAGGTTATACTAATTATAACTTACCTGCTTTGGGAGGACCTGGATTTGATGGTGGGCAAAATGTTTGGGCTCAAGTAAATGTCGAAGTTCCTCAAAATCTTCATGGCCAATCTGTTAAATTTGGCTTTAGATTTGCTTCAGATTCTATGGTAACCGATGACGGTTGGTATATTGATGATGTAGTTATTGGAGGAGCAGTTCAAGAGAGTTTTGTTCTAACAGGAAATGTATCTCTAAATGGTGGTTCAGCTGACCTAGTATCTACAAGCATTTCTTTTGCAGACTATGCAATTAATCCAAAAGAGAATGGTGATTACAAAGCAATTATTCCTTTAGGAGCTTATGATATTAACTACTCTTTAACAGGATACAGCTCTGAATCACATCTGATTCCTAGTATTGATAGTAATCAGATGATAGTTAATGATGTTATCTTAGATTATTTGAACTCTCCTGAGAATTTGAGTCATACCTTACAAGATTCTATTCTTACTTTGACTTGGGATTTCAATGAAGATTCCGATGATTCATTTACTTATTTCTTGCTTGAAGAAAAGATTAATACTGGACAATGGAATGAACTCATTCAGCTTACAGAAAATCAACATACACTTATTTTATCGAGAGCTGATATATATTCATATAGAGTATCTGCAATTTACCAAGAAGGCACTAGTAATCTTTCTAACTCAGTAATTGTAGATTATATGACAGGTACTGATAATCAGATAAACGATGTAAATATGATTACAGAGCTTCAAGGAAACTATCCTAATCCATTTAATCCTGTAACAAACATTGCTTATAGTATTGCTAAAGCTACAAATGTAAAACTCAAGATTTATAATCTTAAAGGTCAATTAGTGAAAGACCTTATTAATGAATATCAATCCGTTGGGAACCATAAAGTTATATGGAATGGTAGGAATAATCAAAATAGATCTGTTTCTTCAGGTATCTACTTCATCAGATTAGAAACCAAAGACTATACTAAAACAAGTAAAGCTATTTTAATGAAATAGTATTTTAGAAATATTAAGGTCTAGAATTATAATTTAAATTAATTCTAGACCTTTTTTTATTTATATTGTTTTAAATAAATGTAATTTATTTATTGACACAATTGAGATTAATCTCATATATGTATTATATAATTAACAAAAGGCCTGTCATCATGAAAGAAATTAAAGAATACTTGTTAGATTTAGATAAACTAAGAACTCAACTTGCTAGTTTACATTACCAGCAAGATAAGACTTACCAAACACTTATTGATCGTATTATGATTAATTGTAGGACAGATATTCATCCCTCAGTTTTAGAACATCTTAATAAAACAAGGTGGATTAAAAAGATTGGTTATTGGGTTCATGATTTAAAAGGACATATTTTCATGGCAACTAAAGAATTATTGCTCTTCTTAGGTGCTGACCCAAACCAAGCCTCCTTTTCAGAAGATCAGTTCTTTAACCAGATTCATCAAGATGACCTTCCTCGAATTTTAAAAAGTTATCCTCAAGACATATTAGCCCATGAAGAAAGGTCGTCAGCATATAGGATTAATAGTTTTAATTCAGAATTAAAATATGTAATATCAAACTTCTCCTGTAAATATGATAGTGATGATAGACCTAGTCAAGTCACTGGCGTTATCTTCGAAATCCCACAAACAGATTCAAAAAAAGCTCATAATTCAAATGAATATATTAATGAAATCATTAAAGCAAATATGGGTGTTGGTTTTTGGGAATATAATCCTGAAGATAATCAAGAATACTGGTCATCAAGTCTTTATGATATTATTGAAACTACTCCTGCAGAAAACCCACCATTATTTTCTACCTTACAATCAGTAATAACGGAAAAATACTCAAGTAAATCGATAGAAGTTATACTAGAAAATAATAAGACTAATACAGACTATGGCCTTTCATTTAAAATCACTACATTTAAGGGTAATGAGAAGTATCTTTATTCTCAAGTACACCATCTACTTGATTCTGAAGGGAAACTACTGAAAAGATATGGTTTGATTTATGATATCACTCAAATGAAACATTTACTAATCAAATGATTCCATAATAAAATAAAATTTGTTGTAAGATATAAATAGCCTAATATATATACTATAAGACATTTGCGAGGTATTATGAAAGTATTTGTATTAGGCTTCTTTTTACTAATTACTGTTTATCTGAGCGGTAATGAATACATTTATGATTATGCTAACAACAACAATTTACAGACAGGATATTATGACGTTTTAAATGAAGTCCACATCCAGTATGAAATTTTAGAATATATTTTACCACTCGATGAAGAAGTTATATCAGCTGAGTTAATTCAGCCTAAATATAAAACATCTATTAAAAGTCTTGATATATTTACAGGAGACTTTACTATTACTGATGGGAATCAAAACTATCAAATTATTGAACCCTCTCCCCTGTTCCCTAAAGATGAAACTATTCTATATACCACATATTTCAAAAAAGGTATTCAAATCCTTACTTTGAAAATACCTCACCAGAGATATAGATATAAGTTTAAAGAATTTGATATTCTCCAATCAGCAAAGATTATAATAACTACAAAGCATAGTGAAAGTACTAGTAAATCACAATTTCTTACCAATTTATCTGACTTTTCAACTATAACCAATGATAAAGTCATAGATACTCAGGTAAGAAATTCATATTATTCACATTATTCCAGTCGTCAGTCTTCTAACAGAAATGCTTTAGGTCTTAATCCAACTGAGATGTTAATAATCTCACCAAGCAACCTAGTTAATATCTGGAACATTTATGCTGATTATAAAAATGCCTTAGGGATAAACAGTCAAGTAGTTAATATTGATGATATTTTAGCTAATTATAGCGGAAGAGATAATGCAGAAAAGTTACGTAATTGCCTTATTGAACTATATACAGAATGGGCTAGTAATGAAACCCCAATGACCTATGTTTTGTTAGGAGGAGACCATAATTTAATTCCTAGCAGAGCCCTAAGAGTTTCAGCTTCATATAATGGCTCATGGCATACTAATACTATATATTCTGACCTCTATTATGCTGGTTTAGATGGAGATTGGGATAATGACCAAGATAATCTTTTTGGAGAGGGTGATGCCAATGAGGATTCACAAGCAACTGGTTCTAATGGTGAAGAAGCTGACCTCTATGCTGAAGTTTATGTTGGTAGAATACCCGTGGAAACTACTGCAGAACTTGAGAATTGGATCAATAAACAAGAAGATTATGAAACAGCTCAAGTTTCTGAAAATTTTTACGAAAAAGCCTTACTTCTTGGACAGTATTTAGGTTCTTCAATATATGCTGCACCTGCTATGAATGAAATAGCTAATTACCTTTCAGACTATTCTATTCAGACTCTCTATCAACAAGATGGAACTTACTCAGAAGCAGCCCTAACAAGTGCAATTAATTCTGGTATTTCCCAAATCCATCATCTAGCTCATGGTTCAAATTCTGAAGTTTTTTCAATAAGTGAAAGTGACATAATTAATAATTTAATAAATCAAGACTACCCACTTATATATACTCAAGGTTGTCATACAGCCAATTTAACTTTAAATGATGCTATTGGAGAAGATTTTATCATCCAGCAAAGAGGAGCTTTTGCCTATATTGGTAACACCTCTTATGGTTTTTATTCTACATTTGAGAATCAAGGTCCATCTCAGTTATTCCATAGAAAATTTGTTAATGCTTTTACTGAGGAAGGAATAAATGAAATAGGAAAAGTACATCTTGAGGGGAAAGAAGATTTGATAGGGATCACGAGTCAGACTGGAACTAGAAGGTATGTATATTTCGACAATATCCTCTTTGCTGATCCTTCAACTTCTATTATCAAAGAATTTACAAGTGTGAGTGTAGAACAGCTTTCAGATAGCTCAATTGAGTTATCATTTCCTAGCACTATGGGAAGTGAAGTATTATCTACTAGCAACTATCTAGTTTATCAGAGAGATGATGAAGCTGAGATATACCCTGTTACTTCAATAGATCAGTTAGGCAACACATATTATCTAAATTTCTCAACTAATCTTCCTGCTGGTATTCCTCTTAGAATTGAGATTGATAATATACCTAATCTGCTAAATCCTACTAAAAAACTTGTCAAACCTCTATATACGATCAAAGAATCAAGTATTATTAGTCCTACTACCTGGACAGCTGATGAAAGCCCAATTTATGTTTATAAACATCAAATCATCAACAGCATTTTAACTATAGAAGCTGGTACTGAAATTAGAGTTAATTCAGGAAAATCTTTCTATACCTATTGGGGTGGAGAAATTCGGGTAGAAGGTGATTCATTGAATTATGTCAATTTTACATCTTACTCAAATGACCCTCAGGCAGATGATAAATGGGTAGATTTAACTTTTATGATGGACCCATCGCCAAATTCCTATTTTAATTATACAATGATTAAAAATAGTCAAAGCGGTATCTGGTTAGACAGTTTATCTACTATTTCATTGAATCATGTTAGGTTCCATGATAATGAAGACTATGGTATCTACTCCAAACATTCAGTTATTAACGCTGATTACTTGGAATTCACAGCTATAGCAAATCCAGAAACATCTGCCTTTAGAATCATTGGTGGTCAACTAGATATCAATCATCTAACCTCTAGCGAAAATGCAGGTTGGGAACTAGAAGTATCTGATTCAGCAGTCTTATCAATAAGTAATAGCATTATCTGGGGACAGAATAATCTTGCAAGTGATTTTATAACAATAAACTATTCTATCCTCCAAAGCCAAGAAGCTGGTAGTGATAATCTAACTTCAGACCCACTCTTTACTTCCTCAAGTGATCTAAGATTACAAAGTACCTCACCAGCCATAAACTCTGGGGATGTTAATATATTAGATCCAGATAATACCATTACTGATAGGGGTTACTGGTACTTCTATCATCCTAATACTTTCCAAGCTGAAATTGTAGCAAACTCTTCTCCTCAAAGAATAAAATTCACTAACCTTTCTTTAGGAAACTACGATAGCCTAGAATGGGATTTTGATAATGATGGACTTTGGGATTCTTCTCAAGTAAGCCCCCAACATCTTTACTTAAGTGAAGATACTTTTTCTGTTAAATTGAGATTAACTAAGTCTTCTTTTACTCAAGATATATTAATAACTAATTTAGTTCAACAGAGCCTAGTTCCTCTGGAAATCAACTTTCCTCTAACAATAGATATAGCAAATGAGCATATCAACTTGAATTGGTCCCCCCTTGCAAATGCTGATTTATATCAAGTAACTTCCGCAAGTGATTTAAACAGTGATTTTGAAAGCCTTTCTATACAAGAAGATACTTCATATACAGAGGAATTACAAAGCGAAACACGAGAATTCTATCAAATCATTCCTCTTGAACAGATTATAAATATTGGAGATTAGATTTCATATTGACAGCAGAACTTCTTATGTTTATCTGACATAAAATTAGATAATAAGGAAGATTTAATGAATTATATAATTACAGGAAATACTTACAATAGTAAGTTTATAGATGATTTAGCCAAAAGAGAAGATATTATTGCCATGTCTGGTGAAGAATTATTAGCATCTGATATTTATTTTAAGAAAAAGGATAAGGTTTATGTTCCTTCAGAAACATCTTTAAGTATCGTAATGGACAGAATGCTAGATAAAGAATATGTAGAAGGGATAAATAAATTAAAGAATAAATATTTCTGTCGCCAAGTCCTATCATCAATCTATCCAAATTTTTACTATGCCAAGGCTAATCTTTCAGAAATATCTGAGCTGGATTTACAAGGTAAAAAAGTTGTAATAAAACCACTTAAAGGCTTCTTTGGGACTGGAGTAAGAATAGCAGACCACACAACTGACTTGAATAAATTATCCCAAGAAATGGAAGCTGAAGTAAAGGCCTCTGCTAAATTCTTTCCTGAATCAATTCTTACTCAGAATGAATATATTATTGAAGAATATATCACTGGTGATGAATATGCAGTTGATATGTTTTTTGACCAAGCAGGTAAGCCTGCCATTACGAATATCTATTTCCATCCTGAACCAAAGATTTCAAACTACTTCCATTTGATGTATTATACAAATAAAGAAATCTTTGATAATTATTTAGAAACTTTTACTAACTTCTTTGAAGAACTTAATAAGATAATGCAACTCAAATCATTCCCTATTCATGCAGAATTTAAACTTCAAAATGGTATCATGGTACCTATTGAATTAAACCCTATGCGTTATGGTGGTTTTGGTTTATCTGATTTAACTTATAACAGTTTTCAAGAACAACCTATAAGTGCTTATTTTGATGATAAAGCTGCTAATTGGCCAGCAATTTGGCAGGTTAGAGAAGATAACAATTATGCTTGGATTTTAGGATATAATGGTCAAGATATTGACCCAGAAATAGCCCTACCTAATCATGATAAATTCTTGGCATATCTTAAACAGGATAACCAGCTTATTGATTATGTGAAATTAGACCATAAAACAAATCCTGTTTTTGCTCTAGCCTATATTTATAATAACGATCTAAATAAGCTTAGAGAATTACTTGATACAGAATTTAATGATTATTTTGAAAACACTCTCAATTTTGTAGATTAAATGTCACTGAACCTAAAAGCTCCAGAGGAGCGACATCTTTGTAGATTGAGATATCAGAATTCTTTAAAAGCTCCGTTAGGAGCGAAAAAAGAAACCTTGCGATTGCAAGGTTTCTTTTGAGGTTTTCTATTTCATAAGAATCATTTTTCTAGTTGAAGAGAACTTACCATTTCTCATTTTATATAGATAAATACCAGATGCTACCTGCTTATTATTATCATCTTTACCCTTCCACACTATATCATGAATACCTGGAAGATAAGAATCATTTATTAAAGTCTTTACCTTCTGTCCTTTGATATTATAGATATCAATCTTAACATTCCCGCTTTCTCTAACATTAAATGATATGTTAGTTTCTGGATTGAATGGATTAGGATAATTTTGCATTAAATCATTTGAAATCATAGAAACATCATTATCATCATTATCAACACTCACAAAATCAACAAGTTGCGCATGAAGTCCACCTTCATTAATCCATGTAATAAAGAGTTCATCGCTAGCTAAAGTAATTATAGAAAGCCACTCTCTACTTGTTGCAGAACCTGTATATGAATCAGAATAACCTGCATAACAGATAGTCCCATTATCATCTATGATACTTAATCTATAATCTCCAGAAGTGCCATTATATTTTCTCCATCCTGCAATAATATGTCCATCAAATGTTTCTTGCAAATGAGTTAAGTTGAAGTAATATTCATTAGTAGAAATTAACAAGCCATATTGAGGCCATAGTTTATTACCAGAATAATCAATTTTTTGTCCTCTCAAATCAATCTCAGAATCATTATTTGGTTGACTCCATAAAACATTAATCGCAGAATCTCTTACAAGAATTGCAGGAAATCTAGCTTGAACATTAGCATCTGGACCTTCATAAGAAACTTGAATTGGAGCATTCCAATATTCTTGGTCTGTCTCTGTAAGACCTTGAAGATACATTATACCATTAGAATACCAAGTATAGAAAAGATTATTAGCATCGTCACAATCGAAATCAAAATCGTATCCAAATAAAACTTGTTCAGATTCTGTAATTGCCCCATCTTCTGCTATCTTGTAGGCATGATGGATTTGATTACTCTCTTTAACAATACAATAATTGTTAATTGTCTTATATATTTCAAATATATCGTGGCTTGATCCAGAGTAAGAATCAACTATGTTTGCTTGCTCCCATTCTAAGCTAGTATTTGTTCGAGTTGAATAAATAATTCTTTCACTACTAGGGTAATTTCTTAGCATATATGACAAATAAAAAACATTATCGTATGAACTAATAGACATATTAATTAACTCTTCATTAGGACTTAATAAATAGACTTCTTGACCACTATTACTAGCTAAAAGACTACCATCTGTATCGATTATTCGACTTTGAATTTTAGTTCCCAGATTGTTTGTTATCCATACAACACATATTTGTCCTTGGTCATTTTGCTCTGCAACAAAATCAATAACATAAAAATCATAATTTTCATCATAAGTGAAGTCTGCTATGTCAACTCCATTAACAGCTAATTCAACACTTCCATCAGGATTGACAATTTGATATTTAAGTTTATACGCATCTCCCATACGATAATCAAGCCAAATAACAGCTATTTGGTTTGTATCTGCTAGTGGAAAACTCATGTTTACAGTAGCTGAACCAGTCAACGCTAGTCTTATATTTTCATTTGAACTCGATGTAAGAGCTTGTAAGTTATCATTGAATGTTTTATGTTTCAAGTTCAAGTAACCTTCACTCATCTCTTTCCAAGTAACGAATAAATCTTCTTGATAACTTAAGAAAGGTACATAAGAACTCCCTTGATTTTGAAAAACTAATATACCCTCATCATTTTCAAGACTTCCATCTGCATCTATTTTGAACAGGTTAATGTCATAAGATGGATTTAGATAACTATTAACTGAATCAATATTTAGAATAAAAAGATCTCCAGTATCTGATGCACTAATTTTAACTTGTGAAAGAGCACTCGTATCGAAGTCATTGATTGAAACACCTACATCATTCCAAACATGATTTAAATTAGAATCTATCCTAAAAGCTTTATATGAGTTATTTGATATAAAATTAGTATAAGTTGAAATAAATAAATCTCCATTTTCATTACAGGTGTAATTTAATGGGTAAAGTTCCCCATTTAACTCACTTAAAGGTATAAACAATGAATCTGAAGAAATTTCACCAGTTGAAGAAATTTTACTTATACTAACACCATTGCTATTTTCTCTAAAATCCTCTAATATAATGTAATAATTATCGTTATTATCATAGATTAACTCCACAACTTGATTGTAGCTTCCAGGGCTTTGCATAACAACATTTTCTTCCCATAATAACTCACCTGATTCTCCAAATCTTCTAACATTTGTAAAATAGGAATCTTCTTGAGTATCAAGAACTATCAATCCTCCATAACCATCACTTACAATTTGATTTTTCCTATATATACTTCCAATATTTAAGTTCATTTCTACCCATAGATTATCTCCATTACTGTCTAAATTTATTGTAGTAGTATTACCATACATCCAGGATATAATAGCTCCCCCTTCAAGGTTAGGGTAAAGCGATATAAGATAGTTCTGATCTTCGTCGAATTGGTCACTAATAAAAAGACCTTGGTCAGACCATAACCTATTACCAGAAGCATCTAGCTTTTGCCCCCTGATATGGTTTGAATTTACTTGTTCTATCCAGACAATCACAAGTCCACCATCATTTGTTGCAATAGCTTGTGGGTAATATTGATTATCATTTGATTCAGCTACAATAATTGGGTTGTCTCCCCAAAGAGGATTACCTACATTATTATATTTCATTGCTAAAACACTTTTGACTTCATTCCTGTATTCAGACCAAACATGGATGATTCCATTATCCTCTGTAGTAATAGAAGATTCACGCCATTCCAAATCACCAGATTGTCTAATTGCTAATGATTCCTGCCATAAAGTTTGTCCAAATAAAATGCTTGTAAACAAAGCACATAATAAAGTTACATACAGTTTCATAATGGTCCTCCATTTAGTTTTTTTATAAATTTAATGTAATTTACTATTATGCATTTTATGTTCCAAATTGATTATTTGACTTGTAAATTTAGTGAGTTTGTATAGCCTTGATTGTTAGTATCTCTATAAGTTTCCAATGCTTTATAGAGACACTAACAATAAGGAAAGCATTTATATTAGTTGAAGGGATTGGGATATACCTTGAGACTAGCTTGAGTAGGAGGACTTACAGCATCTGTACTATCTTTATAACTAGTAACATTAGCAGTGTACTTGATTGATTTGCTTCTAAAAAAGCTTGGCTTTTTATCTTCACAAACTTCCATATCATCCCAATTTAGTTCAAGATTATTCTTTCCATTAGCAATATTAAAGGATGCTTTTTTAGTTAATCCATTGTTATCTCTGACTTCTATTATTGTTGTTGGAGAAAAGACTAAAGAATCCAACTCTGAGCCATCTTCAGAAAACATGCGAAGCTCTTCATTGAAGTAGAGGTAAGGAAAGGCTTGGCGAGATGTTTCCTTAATTAATCCAGAATCATCTGTTTCATATTTAGCATTAGTTAAATCAAACTGGCAAAATTTGTAGATATTACAAGATAATGAATCTAGCAAAGTTTCATCATCATATCTTTTTAGAATAACCTTATATATGCCATCCGAGACGCTATCTTCAAGACCGTAAACTATGAAATGATAACCGATTTCCTTCAGTTCATCCACTAAAAGAGCTTTATGATTACCAAAATAATCATAAACTTCTACTTGAACTCTACTTCGAGAAGGATTTGTAAAAGCAATAGTAGCCCTAGCTTTGCTAGAGTTATCTTTTCCGTGCAGTTGAGGATAATCTGGATAAATACAAGCAGAGTAGCCTTCCAGAGGTTGATTTTCAGAGTCAACTAATTTGACAGTAAGTCCAAAAGCTTTTAAATGTTCATCTGAAGACTTTAACACTGAGTCACAAGAAGTCATAAGTATAACAATACTTATCACAAAAAATAAAATTGCTATTTTTTTCATTATTTCTCCAAAATTTTAATATCACTCTATAAGTTAATAAAGCATTTATCATGAAATATCTAGATGTTTTATTGTCAAGGGTATTATCTTTAATAATCAAAATTACTTGCTAGTAAGTGTGATTTGATTATTATATTTAAATCTCATTTTACTTAATTATAAGGAGTTAATTATGACTGAAAAAGCAGTAGGTTGTGCAAGGCCTATATCAAAAATTGAACAAAAAGCTCAGGAAACGACTGAGCCAATCAACACAAGGGAGAAAAAAATGGATACAGTAAGAGTTGGACACAAAGCCCCAGATTTCGAAGCCCCCGCCTATTACAAAGGTGGATTTACATCAGTTAAACTTTCAGATTTTAAAGGCAAATGGGTAGTCTTATGTTTCTATCCAGGCGACTTTACTTTCGTCTGAGCAACCGAAGTTTCAGCGGTCGCTGCAAATTATAAAAAATTACAAGAATTAGATACAGAAGTTATCTCAATGAGTGTGGATAGTCAATTTGTTCATAAAGTATGGAATGATCAAGAATTAAGTAAAATGGCAGAGATAGATGTTCCTTTCCACATGGCATCTGATGGAGCTGGTCATGTAGGTTCCATGTATGGAGTCTATGACCAAGCTGCCGGAGTTGAGTTTAGAGGAAGATTTATTATTGACCCAGACGGCATTGTGCAAGGAATGGAAGTATTAACACCTCCAGTAGGTAGAAAATTAGAAGAAACTATTCGTCAGATTCAAGCCTATCAACATGTAAGAAAAACTAAAGGTGGAGAAGTATGTCCTGCAGGTTGGGAACCAGGGAAAAAAGTACTAAAACCAGGACCAGCCTTAGTCGGAAATGTCTGGAAAGAATGGAGTCCGTTAAAAGATCATTAAATACATAATTTATAAGTAAAAATGAGATTAAGGGTAGGCATTTTGCCTACCCAATTTATTATTGTGTTATCTGTTATGCAAGTGTACTTTTTAAGTCTTCATATTTCACTAGTAACTTATTGAATTTGTTTTCTAGTTCATTAATGTTAGATATTTGCAAAGCACTTTCAATTAATTCATAATCAGCCTTAGGGTAATCTCTATAAATATATCTAAGATTAAAATCTACTTTTTCTGGTCTATGGATTATATTAAGCATCACAACTAAATGTCTTACGATGAAGGTAAAGTACAGAGGATAAGCTTCAGTATAAAGTCCTCTTTGAATTGCTTTCTTGATTTCGAAGATTGTAATGAAATCAGTAGCAGTAGCCATCTTATAAAGTCTTTTAACTCTACTTTCTATTTCATCTTTATTCTCTGTTAAAGCAAAGACAAATTGTTCTTTTTCAAACCAGATTTTAGGATTTCCATGTCTGGCAGTATCAAGAAATTTATCTTTTAAAGACTTCTTCATAATTGAAATATCAAAGTAAAAGTATTCAGGGACATCTTTTGCCTGGTAAAAAGTTTGAGAAAAACCATGCCAAGTTGGTTCAGGTACTCTAAATTTTCTCAGAATTTTGTAATTTTTATCAATAAATTGGTCTAATTTATCAAACATTCTCTCAATTTCGTCATCATTAACAACAATAACTAAATCTAAATCTGAATACTTATCAGCAAAACCTGTAGCAACAGAACCACCTTCCCAAACAGCTAAAACATGCTTCTCTTGGTATAAAAAGTTATTTAATTCTTTGCAGATTATTTGTCTATCTTTCATAATCATCACCTCTCTAATTATTATAAGGTCAAATATACAAAATAATACTACAGTGTCAATGATTATATTGCAGGTATAATTTTTTGATAAGCATTATCCTAATACCAAGACTTAATTATATAGTTATTTTAGCTCTAAGAATAAAATTTTACTTGCCAGAAGTAAGAGTATTGGTAAAAAAGGGAAAGTTAGGAGAAATAAATGGAAAAAAGATTTAAGAAAATTAAAAAAATTAGAACTAAATTTTCACGAATAGTTGCAATTTTAGTTATTATTGCCTTTATTTTTGGCAAACAAATCTACACTTTAGGTGATGTTCAGGCATCAGTTATTGACCTTATAGCCTTATTGCTAGTGGCTACTGGTACTCTTGGAAGAGTCTGGTGTGCCTTCTATATATCTGGATTTAAAAACAAAAAAGTGGTAACAGATGGTCCTTATTCAGTAAGTAGAAATCCACTTTATCTTTACAGTTTGATAGGTGCAATCGGTATAGGTCTTGTTTCACATTCTTTATCTGTGTTACTCTTTATTGTTCTAGGATTTGCAATTTATTATCCATTTGTGATTATAGGTGAAGAGAGAAAATTAGCCTCTATTCTTGGACAAGACTATGAGAACTATATCAAAAGAGTTCCTCGTTTCTTTCCTAATTTCAAATTATTCACACAACCTAAAGAATACACAGTTCGCCCAAAAGTCTTTTATAAAGATTTAAGAGATGTAACAATGTTCATTATTACCTATGGACTAATTGTCTTAATAAATGCCTTAAAAGCTAGTCAGGTTATTCCAACTTATTTCAATATAATATAAAAAATATTAAATATTTTCTAAATGGCAGAGTTTCCTAAAGTTGCAGAAGGAACAAATAATATATTTTTCTGTTTTAGGAAACTTTTCTTTTGGTAAAGGAATATTATCTTCAACATTAGAGCAATATGAATACATTTCTTGAGTTTCTTGCTCCACTATTTCATAGAAGCTATTCAATTCTTCTTGGGTAAAAGGCTCCCCTACTTCATGATAATCAGGTGAAAGGAAAATTAAAATTGGGTTAATAATCTCAGGATTTATTTGATAGTTATCTCTAGCCCAAAGTGTGTAAGCAAGCATTTGCTTTCTATGTTTCTCTGCTGAATACTTACCTGTTTTCCAATCTAATATGTAATATTGATTATTAATAGGAAGAAAGAAATCAACTTTACAGTAGGCTTTCAGCTTGTTAAATCTTGTTTCACCAAAACCTTCAGGCTCAATAACCCAGTCAGAAACATTTGTTAAACCATTATCTAAGAGCCATTTGTATCTATTACTATTAAAAAGATTAACAACAGCTTGTTTGATTTCATTAAATATTTCCTCGTAATCTACTTTAGCAATCTGCTGGTAATAAACTTCTGAAAAAGTTTTACGGCTACAATAGCTTTTTATCATTTTATAGATATAGGTGAAAAGTTTAACTCGATCAATATCTTTAGAAGTTTTAGTTAATCTTAACAAGATATCTCTAATTATATCATGAGTAATGTTACCTTTTTCTAAAGGTATGGAAGTAAGTTTCTTAAGACTTGTTATGACGTCGTAAGGGATTTCTTGGTCGAACTTACCATAGTAACTGTAAAAGTAAGCTCTTTTACAGTTACTAAAAGTTTCATATCTACTAACAGACCAACCTAATATTGGACTAAAGGAGTAATTAGGTAAGGTCTTCATGAGTTATTAAAAATCTATTATCTTCTAATAGCAGTCATTAGCAAATCTAAGAATGAATAATACCATTTTTTGTTTATTTCTTGGGTATTTTCTTCTTCTAAAACTGATTTTCTTCGATAAACTGCTGCTGAAGCAACAGCTCTAAGAGCATAGATAATTTGGGAGTATAAATAGTTTGGATCTAAATCTTCCTTAATAGTCTTATCTGCAATTCCTTCTTTTATTGCTTCAACAACTATCATAAATCCATCAACATTTATTTCCTGAAATCTTTCCATCAAATTATGGTCGATTTTCTCAGGATTAATTGGTCTGTAATCCATATATTGTTGATGATAAAGAATTTGTGGATTATTTTTATAGAATTCATAATATGCTTTACCAAACATTTCAACTTTAGCAAAACCTGTTTTTTCTTTTGCCATTTCTTTTTTAAGATACTCATATCTTTGCTGGAGTCCAACACAATAGACTTCCATATAGAGGTCTTCTTTACTTTTTATGTATGAATAGAGAGTTGCTTTAGTGTAATCAGCTTTTTTGGCAACTTCATTTAAAGTCACATTTTCGTAACCATTTTCGTAAAAGAGCTTTTGGGCTACTTCAATAATAAACTCTCTTCTTAATTGATATTCTAATTCTTTTCTTTTATTTCTAAATTCGTTCATACCTTAACCTTATAATTTTCATTTTACTTAGTACAAGAATGTTAGACCTTAAATTTTTGTCAAAGTAATAATACCAAAGGTTGAATTTATTTTCAAATAATTTTCTCTACTAAGTACTTAATAAAAAGAGGGAGGTTATCTCCCTCTCAATCTATATTATCTGCCACAAAGTTACCGAAGCTACTTTGAGCAGCATACTGTGCCGATTTATATTAATAATATAAGGTATTTCTTGAGAATCACCAATCTTTTTAAATCTTTTTTCCAAGATTCTCTTAATTGTCGTTTCTGATTCAACTATTTCACCATCTTCACCCCTATAACCACCAAGCCATTTATCTTGGGTTGAGTATTCTTTAGACCAATCAGCAGTATGAGCTATCATGAGAATGCCATTGGGATTCAATCTTTGATGAATCATTTCTAAGAACTTTCTTGGATCATAAGCTTTGTGAAGCATTACCTCAGAAATTATTAAGTCATAACCTGTATATTTTTCTAAGAGATTTGATGCATCTCCCTGATAAAAAGCTACTTTACTGACAGTATCAGCTAAATCGAAATTACTAAGATATTTTTCATTATATCTAGTATTATCACCTTCATCGATGGTAACATAATGATTATAGCCTTTTTCTTGCATTTCAACAGCAAGTTTGAAGGTTCTAGCAGAAAAATCAATCCCCTCTACAAAATTAAAGCTTTTAGCTAATTCAAAAACAGTTCTACCTGCTCCACAGCCGATAACCATAGCCTTTTCATGACTGTTGATTTTAGGTAAAACAATATCTAATAGCTGAGTTGAAAGGTTTTTAATGCCAAATTTCTCATGCCCCCAAGCTCTTTCACAATCTTGAACAATAGCAGGATCTTCTTCATATATAGTATCGTAAGTTTTAACATCCTCTTCACTTTGAATATATCTGAAGCCTGCATGTTGATAAAAATGTCTTCTAAAGGCATAACGAGATTCAGGATTTGCTAAGTTTCCTGTAGAAATCCATGAGCCTCCCTTGATTAAGTTATGTTGTCCATCATAAGTAGGGGTGGTAAAGTCATCATAAAGAGGATGCACTTTAAATCCCTTGAAAGGATAAATTGGAACTTCAGTCCATTGCCAAACATTACCAACTATATCATATAATGAATCAAATCTAAACTTATTCACAGGGCATGATGAAGCCCAGTAATTTAGATTAATATTTGCAGGTATAAACTCAGCATTTTGAAAAGCTGGAACTTGGCAAATATCAAACATTTGAGTCCATTCGTCTTCACTTGGTAAACGAAACTTTTTACCTTCTTTCTTAGATTTCCAATTGCAAAAAGCTTTAGCTTCTAAGAAGTTAACTTCAACTGGCCAAGCCCAAGGCATATCAATGATTTCAGTCATATTTCTTTGTAACCATTTGCCTTTATTATTAAGCCAGAAACGAGGATATTTAGCCTGGGTGTAGCTTACCCATCCCCATCCCTCTTCTGTCCAAAATTCTTTATTAGAATAACCATCTGAGTCCACAAACTCAAGAAATTCTTGATTAGAAACAAGGAACTTACTAACTTTCATATTACTTACTTCAGCTTTATGTATCCCGTATTCATTATCCCAGCCATAGAATTCAGCATCTCTACTTTTCCCTAATTTTACATCTCCCCCTATAACATTAATAATCTCGTTAATAGGAGCTTGAGGATAGTCTTTACATGTTGGAAAATTAATATTTGAGACAACTTCGTCAATAGGTAATTGACGAATTAAAACTGATGAAGTCTCTATGTGAATACGCATGTGTTCTATACCCATTATTATTGGCCACCAAGGAGATTCCCAGTCTATTGGAAGTTCTAAAGGCATATTATCAATTAATTCTGAGACCTTATCTTGTACTTGATTTCTGAAATTAGTAATATCTGAAACACTTGGCCAATCATAGTGTGCTTCATTCAAATCGTCCCATGACATTTCGTCAACACCAATAGCACACATAGATTCAATTGTAGGATTAATTCTATCTTTTAGTAAGCCGGCTAAAATCAACTTATTCATATAAAAAGCTGATGTATGTCCATAATAGAAGATAATTGGATGTCTAAGTGGGTCAGCTCTTAAATAGAAAGACTCATCCCTTTTCAAAGTTTTATATAATTCTTCTTCAATCTTGTATGTGTTTAAAAAATATTCTTTAATTTCTTGTCTCTTGGGCTTACCATCTACAAATCTTAGATTTAACGTCTTTAAACTTTCCATATTTTAAATACCTTTATGTTAATTAATAATAACTTTCGGACGGGTAACCCCAGCCCTTACTTGTGTTCTTGGCTTTATTAAACAATTCTTACCACTATTCCTTTTAACAGTATCTACAAATTCTGAGTTTAAGGTGAAATTACCAAAACCGTTCATAACTATAACAGAAAATGGGATATCTTCATTGCCTGTCAAAGCTACTCCGATCTCATTTCCGATAAAATCAACTATATCTTTCATTTCCACACCTGCAATTATTAAGCCAGAAATATTAAGTTTTTCTAAATTTTTCAACTCTTGGTAAGTAAGTTTTTCTGATAAAACAAGAATTTTACCTCTTAAATCTTGATTATCAGAGAGTTTTTCAAGATAAATTAATTCTCCATACCTAGACTTACCAAAACCAATAATTCCTTGGTATTCAATAGCATCATATTGGACTTTGATTCCATATTTTTCTTTAACATCAACTACTTTACAGTTAAGCTGGCAAGGATAGTTTATTGGTTTACGGATATACTGAACAGTTACTTCTCCTTTAGTGTAGTCTATATTAGTAACATATCCTGTATTTTTAGCTCTAACTATTTTCGGATGTTTATCCATGTTTAAATACACCAAAGACTGGTCTTGAAATACAAAATCTCCTTCTTTAACCTTAATCCTACTTTTGGCTCGTTTGGGGTCTTTGTTGAGTAATTTAGCTACAGGCACAGTTATTGGTCTTTCATGGTAATCTTGATGTTCTCTGATAACTATTGAGCCTGTCTCATAGTTGATTGTTTTTACAACACCCCTAACTGGAGAATGTGCTATATCTATTATTTTCTGGTCAAACTTAATTAAGTCTCCAACTCTCACAAGTAGGTTTTTCTTGATATTAATTTGCCTATACCTCTTTCCTAAAAGTTTAGCTAGGGAAATAATATATAGTTTTGGGAAGGAGTGATTATTAGTACCATATATACTATCTGCTTGTAAAACTTGATTAGGATAAACTATTATTTCTCCTTCATAAGGCAGTTTAATCTCTTTAGTGAAAGTTCCAACTTGTCTTGAATAAGAATTATTTACAGTCAATTTTACTTGAGATTCGTAGTCTGTATAAAGAGTATTTTGCGGTAAATTATATAAATCTAATTCCTTAATTAAAGCTAGGTTATCAGTTTCCTTATTGGGATAGGTTGTAATTACTATTGCTTTATCTGTTTCAAATGTGCTTTCTTTTTCCACATCCTTTATCAGAGCTCCTTTGAGCAATTTAACTTTCACTTTTACCTTCTTAGTAACATTGATAAGTTTTACTTGATTGATAGTAAAATTATAAATATCACCATCGACTTGAACAATCATAACAACACTCGAACTTTTTTTAGTAGTTATCAAAGGACTTATAACAGTACCTAATTTTTCATAGCATTCAGAGAACATCAATTTGTTAGTTTGAGATTTATCTATTAGACTCAACACCCCTAAATGAGGTGAAATAAAGTGTTTATCACGCCAAATATGAGTTATCCCCTCAACTCTAAAACCCTGCATCAGTATATAAAGTGCTTGTAATGGATTATCAACATGAGAAATGACACCTCCAGCACCAACAACAACGTTAATATCTGAATGATGAAACTTCTTTTCCTCTGCTAACTTTTCTTGATACATCTGGTCATAGAATGGGTCTCTAAAAACAGATTTAACTTGATCTAAGAAGCCAATCTTTGAAGTATTAAGATGCATATCATAATGATGAGGCAATGAAAGCCTTAAAGCAATAATCGCCACAGCTTGCTCAATTGCTATTTCAATATCATTATCTGGTACATAACCAGGATTTAACATCTTGTTTCCTATATAATTTCTAACTAATTTTTCATCGAAAGAGCTAGGTAAAAGCTTCTTTAATTCTTGGTATCCCCCCTTAGCTAAAACATTAGAAATTGAATAACTCATTCCATAATTTGCACTTACAGTTCTATATAGACTTCCATTGATTACAGAGAATATATCAGTTGTTGCTCCACCTATATCTACTTTTAACATTGAATCATCAAAGACTTGATATAGCAAATCCATAAGCTTCAGGACAGACAGAGGTGTTGGAAGAATGTCCCCATCAACTTTCTGTTTTAGTTTGGCATATCCTGGAGCATCTTCCATAACACTATTCAAGAATAGCTCATGAATTTTCTCAGTTATTGGTGGAAGATTTTCATATTCCATAGTTGGTCTTATATTTGGTAAAATTGAAAGGGAATATTCTCCAGAAAATAGAGCTCTTATGAAATCTTGAGCATCTTCATTGCCAGCATATATCAATGGAATATTCTTCTCAGTAGCAAACTTAGGAGAAGGTTTACCAAAAGAAAGAATTTCTGCCATTCTAACTACTCCTGTAAAAGCTCCTCCATCAGTTCCACCTGAGAATAAGATAATATCTGGGTGAGAATTATTAATAATCTGCATCTGCTCATAAGTTGTTCTTTTATCATTAATAGCCAGGGTATTAATTAGAACACCACCTGCTCCATAAGCAGCTCTTTCAGCACTTTTAGCAGAGTCGAAAAGAGTTAATCCTACAACTAAGATTTGCAATCCCCCTCCTGCAGAGGATGTTGTTAAATATGATATTTGAGGAAGTAGTTCAAAGATATGCTCATTAGATTCTGGGGTTAGAAATTCTTCTTGTGTAAGCTCTTCTAGTCCCTTAATAGATTGATAAACACCAATATTCACATCTTCATAAGGACTTTCAACAGTAGTGATTGCATTAGCTAGTCCTTTTAGCTTATATTCACCAGCTTCAATTTTGAGATATATTGCTTTAGTGGTTGTACTTCCAACATCAGTTATAATCAATCTATCCTTTAGCATCAATCCTCCATCTTATATATTTTTTCATAATTAATTAATTATAACAAGGTCTTACATGTCAACCATTATTTGTCATTAGTTGATGACATTTACTATATTTTATTTTCTTAAAAAAGTATTGACACCTTTATAAAGTTAAGTATAATTTGTTTGATATTGATTAGGAGAAAATGAAATGCAACACTCGATAAATGGTAATATGATGAAACAAGCACCTTTTGGATATGCACTATTAGAAGTAAAAACTAATAAATCCAATAAAATCCAGGGCTTAGTATTCCAAGAAATAAATCAAAAGTTTGTGGATATTACAAGTCTATCAAGTGTGGAAATTATCAACAAAAGTATAATAGAAATTAAAGATCAACTTTTTGTTTCTTCTCCAGAATTAGTAAATCAACTAGAAGAGATTATTTCTAAGAAGATAGAAAATATTTCCAGCAAGAAAATTACTATTAATAATAAAAAATATCTTTTCACATCTTATACTACACAGGACAATCAGCTAGTAATTATGCTTAATGAAGATAAATCTTGTCCGGCTGATAAAATTGATTTAACAAATTTTTTTGATATTAATCTTGATTTACTTTTAATTGCAGACCTTAATGGTAATATCATTCAAGTTAACAAACATTGGGAAAATGTTCTAGGCTTTTCCCAGGAATATTTACCTAGCATTCAATTCCTAGACCTAATCCATCCTGATGACATAGCTGTTACTCTTGATAAGATGAAACAGTTAAACAACAATCAATCTGTTACTGAATTTGTAAATAGATACAGAGATGTTGAAGGTGAGTATCACTACTTTGAATGGCATGCTAAGAATATTGATAATAAAATTTATGCTGCAGCTAGAGACATTACCTTTAGAATAAACTTTGAAAAACAGCAAGCTATTGATTTAGATAAGTATAATAAACTTTTTAATAACAGTTTTACTTTAATCGCTTTAAGTTCTTTTGAGGATAAGAAATTTGTCGATGTAAACACTGCCTTTCTAAACATGTTTAACAAAGCTAAAGATAATTTCATCGGCTACTACAATAATTTTTTGGACAGAGAAATTGTTTATAAAGATGAACGGGGTTCTATTGCTGAATTAATTGATAAACATGGGTATATAAAAAATGTAGAAATAAATTTATCCAATGTTTTTTCTCAAATGACTAATGGTTTGCTATCTGGAGAAATATTTGATTCTAATGGAGAAAAGTATTATCTCACCTTTATGATTGATATTACTAAGCAGAAAGATTATCAGAAAAAGCTTCAGTATTATTATAAGTTGCAGAGCATACTCAGAGATTTTTCTACTAATTTAATAAATATTGATACTGAAGAGCTTAATGGGGCGATAAATCAAGTTTTGGGCGAAATAGGTGAATTTTTTAAGGGGGATAGAGCCTATATCTTCGATTATGACTTAGATAAGAAGGAGATGTCTAATACTTTTGAATGGTGCAGTCTCGGAACAAGTGCTGAGATAGATAATCTCCAGCATATTTCCTTCTCACAAGCAAAAGACTGGGTAGATATCCATCTTAACGGTCAAGCTCTTGCTATAGAGGATGTTGCAAAATATCCTGATAAATATGTTAGAGACATCTTAGAACCTCAAGGAATACTTAGCATTATAACTGTTCCAATTTTTTCAGATAATAAATGCTTAGGTTTTGTTGGAATAGATTTTGTTAACAAACATACAAGTTTCTCAGATATGGATAAAGAATTACTAGAATTTTTTGTTCAAATCTATGTCAATATCATGGCTCGTTTAGATACCGAAATTAACTTATTAAAAACTACAGAGCAACTAAGAAATAAGACAAAAGTAGCTGAAGAATATGCAAAGAAAGCCTTCAATGCTAGCAGAGCTAAATCACAGTTTTTAGCGAATATGAGCCATGAAATCCGAACTCCTTTAAATGGAGTTATTGGTTTTAGTGAACTGCTTTTGACTTCTGACTTAACAGCTACCCAAAGAGAATATGCAGAAAACACAAAAACATCAGCTCAATCTCTTTTAGATATTATTAATGATATTTTAGATTTTTCAAAGATTGAAGCAGGTAAGCTAGAATTAGATAATTTAAAAACAGATATTATTGAGCTAATTGAACAAACAGAAGATATTATCAAAATAAGTACTGCTAAAAAAGGTATTGAATTCTTAGTGGAGATTTCCCCTCAAATACCAAGATTCCTTATCCTAGATTCAATCCGCCTCAAGCAAGTAATAATCAACTTGCTATCTAATGCAGTTAAATTCACTAGTCAGGGTGAAGTAAAACTACAAGTTGACTTTCAGATCTTATCAGATTTTGAAGGAATCTTGTCTGTTGGAGTCCAAGATAGTGGGATAGGTATTTCTGAAGAGCAAAAAAGTAAGCTTTTCCAAGCTTTTTCTCAAGCAGATACTTCAACAACACGGAAATTTGGAGGTACTGGTCTCGGATTGATAATATCTAATAATTTAGTAAATATGATGGGTGGTGAAATTAAATTTGATAGTGAGTTAAACAAAGGCTCCTGTTTTTATTTCTCATTCAAGGTAAAATATGAAGATGGCTCAAAGTTTATTGTGCAAAATATATCTGATATTAAAAATATTTTATGTGTTGATGATAATCAACAAAACTTAGATATTCTTAAAGGAATTTTATCTAGTTGGAATATTAAGGTAACATGTGTTAAAAGTGGTTTGGAAGCAATAGACCTTCTAAAAAAAGGGAATAAGTATGATACAATTATTATTGATTATCTTATGCCAGAGCTAAATGGTTTAGATACAATAAAAATCATTAGAAAAGAGCTCATGTTAAGTCAAGACAAACAAGCTATAATTCTTCTACATAGTTCAGAAGAAGATCAATTAATCAAGACCCTCTCTGATGAACTAAATATTAGCTTCAAAATTTCAAAACCTGTTAAGCAAACCGATCTATATCAATGTCTTCTTAAAGCTGATGATAGACTCAGTTCATTAAACGAAACTACACAAAGAAAACAGAATAAACAGAATCCAATTATTCACTTATCTAAAGCCCCAAAAATTCTTATTGCTGAAGATAATGAACTGAATATGAGGTTAATTAGTATCATTATCAAAAGACTTATTCCTAATGCAATGTTATGCAAAGCTCAAAACGGTAAAATTGCTCTTGATATTTTTAGAAACTCTTCTCTGGACATAATTCTTATGGACATTACAATGCCTGAAATGGATGGATTTACAGCAACAAGACTTATCAGACAAGAAAGAGTTGAAAGGAGAATACCAATTATAGCTCTTACAGCGAATGCAGTTGCTGAAGATAGAGAAAAATGCCTTGAAGCTGGAATGGATGATTTCCTTTCAAAACCAATTATCAAAACTGAGTTAGTCAAAATCTTTAAAAAGTATCTAGGGAAGGAAACTAATGAGTAATCCTGTAAAGCTTGTTGATCAAGAAGAGCAAAAAATAATTCCTCTGTTGAAAGATGAATGTAGGCATTTTTTTGAGAATAATTTAACTAGCATGCTTATAATCGACCCTAGTTCAGGTAAGATTATTGCTGCTAATAATTGTGCTATTAAGTTTTATAAGTACCCTGAAGAAAAGTTATTATCCATGACCATTTATGAGATTAATATCTTGAAACAAGAAGATATTAAAGAAAAAATGACTGACGTGCTCATTAATAATAAGGTCATAAACTTATTTAATCATAAATTAGCTGATGATTCAATTAAGACTGTTAGAGTTCATAGTAGCAAGATAATGTTGCAAGGACAAGACTACATATTCTCAGTAATTTATGATGATACTGATTTTATCCAATTAGAAAATGAACATATCGTTATTAACAAGCAATTAAAAGATACTCTCATATTCAATCAAAATCTGATAAAAAATGCTTCCGAGGGAATTATCGTTTATGATAAGGAGCTAAAATATACAGTTTGGAATAATTTCATGGCTAAAACGACTGGACTTCCGGCTAGTAAAGTCTTAGGTAAAAAGACTACAGAAATATTTAGTCAAGGGACTTACTCTGATATTACAGAAGGACTTAAAAGAGCATTAAAAGGTGAAGTTATTACTTTAGAATCTGTTGAATTTATTAATCCTGAAACAAAAGCAAAGGGTTATACTCGTGAAGTTTATTCCCCAAACTATGATAGTGAAGGTAATATAATTGGAGTTGTATGTATTATCAGCGATGTAACAAATATTGTTGAATACCAAAAATCTTTATCAAAACAGAATAAAGAACTTGAAAAATTGAATAGCCTGCTCTCAACTAAAATGAAAGAATTGGAAATAGCCAAGGATAAAGCTGAAGAAAGTGATAGATTAAAGTCTGCTTTCCTATCCCATGTAAGTCATGAAATTAGAACCCCTTTGAACTCTATTGTTGGATTTTCTAACCTCCTAAAAGATGTTAAAGATTCTGCTCTTGTTACTAAATATTCTAATATTATTAACACTAATAATCTCTACTTACTAAATATGATAGAGAATATTCTTACTTATTCTTTAATTGAATCTAATAGCCTTAGTTTAAATATTCAAGAAGTAGATTTAATTCATATTCTGGAGAACATTCTTAAAGATTTTAAAGACTTTGATAATGAGAAGATATCGTTGATACTCAACACTAATAATTGTTCTACTTTTCAAATGAAAACTGATGAAAGTAAAATCAATCAAATTATAACTAATTTTTTGACAAATGCTTTGAAGTTCACTGATTCAGGGGAAATACAATTTGGAATTTCATCCTCTGATAACCAGCAAGTTACTCTGTTTGTTAAAGACTGTGGAAAAGGAATTGAGAAAAGAGACTACAAAGCGATTTTTGAAATATTTAATAAATTAGACACACTTAAACCTGGTTCAGGACTAGGTTTATCTATCTGCAAGGCACTTTCTGAGATGCTATCAGGTGAGATTTATCTAGATTCCCAAATGGGTTTAGGTACAACTTTTTACTTAAAATTACCTATAGAGATTTAAATCAAGGAGACATAGATGAAAACAAAAAAAGTAGTTTTGGTTGCTGAAGATCAACCAGATAATTTTACTCTTGTTCAAGCATACATTTCTAGACGCTATGATATTATTCATGCTGAAAATGGTGCTGAAGCAATTGAAGTAATAAAACATGATGCAGAAAGAGTTGATGCTATCCTTATGGATATTAAAATGCCCTTAATTGATGGTATCGAGGCTACTAGTGAAATAAGAAAATTAGACTTCAAAAAACCAATTATTGCTTTAACAGCTTATGCTTATCCAGAAGAAAAGATAATCGCTTTGAATGCTGGATGTGACTATTATCTAACCAAACCAATTTCTCAAGAAACCCTACTGGAAACTCTTGAGATGATTCTATCTACAGAATAAAGAGAATATTATTCCAGATATTTGTGAAGAATAGTCTTGCTAGACCTTGATGGTCATATTGCTAGTTCCTTGATTGTTACTGTCTCTATGAGTTTCCAATGTTTCATTGAGAAAGTAACAATCAAGCAGGTTTCAAACTCAATTCTGGCAGAAATTCTGGCTCAAGTTCAAGTCTGGTGGAAAAAATTTAATAAAATATAAAATTTTATCATTAGTGTGATTATCCAAAGTATCCCTGAAAGGGATTAATAATTTAGCCTGGGGTAAGATCCTATAAGGATCGTCACCCCAGGAACAATATCCAAAATTACGACCTAACCCTGTAAGGGTTTAATATAATGGTAACTAATTATAATATTAAATCAGCTGAAAGGGGATTTACATGGGTTGTGTGGGATTCCAGCCAGCGGTTATGCCGATGGCGGAGAAAATCTCCACCGTCCGACAGATGCGGATGTGGTCATCCGCGTTCCCAGTTATTGAGCTTAAAAGCTCCAGAGGAGCGACATCTTTGTAGAAAGCGACATCTTTATAGAAAAAGATGCCACACCTCTGAAACTATGAAGATTTTCAAAGCTCTACTGCACCATCTGGGTTAAACCTTCAATGCTTCTATATTCCAGATATCCCTTGCATATTCATGAATAGTACGGTCAGAAGAGAATTTGCCGCTCCTTGCAATATTCATTAGAACCTTATTATACCACAGTTTTGTATCCTTGAAATCTCTAGAAATGGTGTCATTTATTTGACAGTAAGAATTGAAATCCTCTAAGACCATGAAGTAGTCACCATTATCTAGAAGAGTATCTAAAATTGGTTGAAAAATACCTGGTTCAACAGGATTAAAATAGTTGTTTTTCAGCATATCAATTATTTTCTTAAGTTCAGGATTACTATTAATAGTGTTTCTAGGATTATATCCTTCTTGTTTCATCCTAACAACATCATCAGCTTTTAAACCAAATATGTAAATATTTTCTTCTGCAAATTCTTCTTTCATTTCAACATTAGCCCCGTCAAGAGTACCAACGGTCAGAGCTCCATTGAGAGCAAATTTCATATTTCCAGTTCCAGAAGCCTCAAAACCTGCAGTTGATATCTGCTCAGATAAGTCAGCTGCAGGAATAATAATTTCAGCTAAAGAAACAGAATAGTTAGGGATAAAAACAACTTTAAGCAGATCTTTTATCTGCAAATCAGAATTAATTTTAACACCTACAGCATTAATTAACTTGATGATATTTTTAGCAATATAATAACTAGGAGCTGCCTTACCGGAGAAAATGATAGTTCTTGGTGTCCAATCTGCATCAGGATTTTCTTTAATCTGATTATACAAATAAATTATATGTAGGATATTTAAAAGTTGTCTTTTGTACTCATGCATTCTTTTAACTTGCACATCAAATAAGGATTCTGGATTAACTCTTACACCTGTCAGTTTATAAATCTTCTTAGTTAGTATTTGCTTGTTTATGAATTTATGTTCTTTTAATTTGTTAAGAACTTCATCATTATCATAATACTGCTCTAATTTTTTGAGTTCATATAGATCTTTTTTCCAATCTGAACCAATCAAAGAAGTTATATATTCAGCTAAATGTTTGTTACAAGAATCTAACCACCTGCGTTGGGTAATACCATTAGTTTTGTTATTAAATTTGTCAGGATATATCTCATAAAAATCTTTAAATATTTTATCTTTAATTATCTGAGAGTGTAAGTTAGCTACACCATTAACTGAATAAGCACCTTCTATACAAAGATTAGCCATCCTTACATATTTGGGCTGCCCTTCTTCGATAATTGACATAATCTTTAGTTTATAGATATTACCAGGATATAGCTTATTAACCCTGTTTAGTAGATGGAGATTTATTTCTTGGATAATCTGCAGATGTCTTGGTAGAAGTTCCAGCATTAAATCATAATTCCATTTCTCAAGGGCTTCAGGAAGGACAGTATGATTGGTATAGGCAATAGTTTGTTTAGTAATATTCCAAGCTTTATTCCAATCTAATCTTTCTTGATCAATCAGGATTCTCATTAACTCAGGGATAGCTAAAGCTGGATGAGTGTCATTAAGTTGAATTGCAACCTTTTCAGGTAACTGTGAGAAATCTCGACAATGTTTCTTGAAATTAGTAAAAATATCCTGGAGGGTAGCTGAGACAAAGAAATATTCTTGTTTTAATCTAAGTACTTTACCTAAGTGGAAATTATCATTTGGATAAAGTACTTTTGATATATTTTCGGAAATATTTTTCTTTTCAACTGCTTTTATGTAGTCTCCTGTATTAAAATAATCAAAATCAAAATCATCAGTAGCTTGTGCCTGCCATAATCTTAAGGTATTGACATTATTGGTGTCATAACCTAGAACAGGAATATCCCAGGCAACAGCCATAATATCTTCAGTATCTACCCAATATGAAAGAACTTTTCCATCTACTCTTTCAAAATGTTCAACTCTACCACCAAACTTAACTCTATAAGTAATCTCTGGTCTCTTGATCTCCCAGGGATTACCATTTCTTAACCAATTATCAGGTTCTTCTACTTGGTAACCCTGCCTTATAAGTTGTTTAAATATTCCAAACTCATAACGGATACCATAACCCATCGCAGGGTAGTTGTGAGTAGCTAACGAATCCATAAAACATGCTGCTAATCTACCTAAACCTCCAGAACCTAAGCCCATATCAGGCTCTAATTCTTCAATATCACTTAGAGAATAATTAAGCTCATTTACTAGTTCTCTAACATCCTCTAAAATACCCATGCTATTTAATGAATCTAACATTAAACGACCAACTAAAAACTCCATTGAAAGGTAGTTAACCATTTTACTATTGCTCTTATGATATTCATAATCGGTTCTTAACCATTTTTCAATTAGATTTTCTTTGATTGTTAGGGCTAAAGCAAGGTAGATATCTCTAGCATTGATAGTTGTTTTATCCTTTATCATCGTATATTCTAAGTGATAGTAGAATCTATCTCTAAGACTTTTGTGTTTATGTTCTATTTGATCAGAAAAAAATATTGATTCATCTTTATTCATTTTCCTATCCTTATTAGCAGTTTTAGTATTCATTCTAAATAGTTAAAGATATTGTGCAAGAAATTTATTATTAATTTTTGTTTAGTTTTATATATTTTGGTGAGATGAATATTTAACCAATAATTTATTTATCGGACTTTAATGTGAATATCACAACTTCAGGAGGACAGAAAAATCTTATATTAACCCAAGTGTTCCCCACTCCAGCAGTAGTATATCCAACCATATCTTTATAATTCCATAATGAATAAGAATATTTACGGGGGAACTTAGTAAACCTTAATATTGGAATACCTCCAGGATAGCAAATTTGGCCAGAATGAGTATGACCAGCTAGGAGAATATCATAGCCTTCGCTTTGTCCTTCCTTATATACATTAGGAGAATGGGTTAAAAGGATTTTGTACTTAGGCAATAAGTCCCTATCTATTTTAGGAAAAACATGTGATAAATAACGATCTGAGTCATCAATCCCTGTTATAAGAATTGACTCTTGTTCTCGTTCAATAGTCACATAGTCATTTATAAGCATATTAATTCCTAAATCATTAAGAATCTGAGCAATCGCATATTCATCATGATTACCAAGAACAGCATATACTTTGCTAGTATCTATACTTGTTAATAATTGAGAATAGAGTGATTTAATAATTCGATAATTACCAAACGCATTTACTTGATAATCTCCTCCAAAAAGATATAAATCAACTTGTTGGCTTTCTAGGATATTCTTTAAAGGTCTCATTAGTAGGGGATTTCCATTCAAATGAAAATCTGAGATAAACATGATTCGAAACCCATCAAATTCTTTAGGAATTTTGCTATTCTTAAGTTCTAGCTTTTTAACACTAATCTTTTGAGTATTCCTAAAACCTAAGGCACTTAAACCAATACTGTCAAAAATTACTTTGACAACTTTAGAAAAGGGATGTGCTTTTTTGTGGGTATGTGATTTATCTTTCAACCAGGCTTTGATTTCATTTTCTCTGGCTAATCTTTTAGGATGAATCTCTCTCATTATTCTAAACTATTATTTCTATCATTATGCAGTTTAAAAGACTTAATTCCATAGAATAGACTTTCAACTAATTTATCTTGATAAGAACCTTTATTTAGCTTTCCCCCTTCACTAAGATTAGATATAAAGCCTAATTCTACCAAGACAGAAGGCATGTAAGCACCTCTTAAGACATAGAAGTTAGCAGATTTAACTCCCCTATCATTAGCTTGACTTTCAATGATTAAATTGTTCTGAAATTTGTAAGCTAGATTTATGCTTTCAATTAACTGAGCAGACTGAATCAAATCACTTATAACATAATCAGCCTGAGTGTATTCAAGTAAGGCCTCTTGACCCTCAAACTCTTCAACCACAGCATTTTCTAGAGCTTGAGCTGCCCTTGATTCATCATTTTTAGCTTCAGAAAGATAATATACTTCTATTCCGTGAGCCTTCTTATTTTCCGCAGCATTTGTATGAATTGAGACAAATAGATCAGCATTATTGGAATTAGCAAAATCTGTTCTCTCTTTTAGTGAAATAAAAGAATCATCGTCTCTAGTTAACAAGACTTTAACATTTAATTCATTTTCTAATCTAGATTTAAGCTTCTTAGCAATGGAAAGGACAATGTGTTTTTCCTGTAAGCCATTGGCACCTTCAGCTCCAGGGTCTTTTCCCCCATGACCAGGATCAAGAACAATGACTTCTATTGATGACTTATTGCGTTCATTTATTAAAAGAAAGTCATTAACATAAGTAATAGTTTTAGGAAAAATCTGAGGGATAATTTCTTTCAGAAAATGTTCAGGAAGTGCATATTGTCCATCTATATATTTGATGGGATAATAGAAGTTATAATACTCATCTTCCAACATACCTGTTGCTTGACTATAACTTGCCACATGTGCAAAAGATGATTCTATGCAAAATGAAATTTCCTTTTTAAAAAGATAAAAATGTAAACGGTCATCTAAAAGTATTTCCTTTATCTGACCTTGAACTATTGAATTAAAGTCATCTAACTTGAAATAATTTATCTTGTTATGACTAAAAGTCTCTAAGTTATAATATTCATCACTATCGATGAATTGCACTTTGATTTGATTATAAAGGGGAGTAAAGCTAAGGACAATTAATAATAGAAAAAAATAATTTTTAAATCTCATTTGCTAGCCTAATATCTCATTTTCTTAGCTCGTTCTACATCTCTTTGTTGGTCTTTTTTCTGTAAAACTTCACGTTTATCGTAATTCTTTTTACCTTTGGCTATAGCTAATTCAACCTTGCATAACCCCTTATCATTAATATACATAGAGGCTGGGATTAAGGTCATCCCCCCCTCAATAATTTTAGAATTAATCTTTTTTATCTCTCTTTTGTTTAAGAGAAGTTTGCGAGGTCGGGTTGCATCATGATTGAAAAAAGCAGTCTTATCATAAGGCGAGATATGTAAATTTAACAACCAAACTTCACTTTGTTTATCTATCCGAGCATAAGAATCTTTAAAAGATACTTTACCTTGTCTAATAGACTTAATTTCTGTACCTTTTAAGACAATTCCTGCTTCAAATGTTTGAACAAAAAAGTATTCATGCCTTGCTTTTCTATTCTTTATTTCTCTTATTCTATCATTATTATTTTGTTTTGCCATAATTATTACCAATCTTTATGAATTATTGTTGAAGTGGTTAATATTGCTTGCTTGTGACTACATGACACCACTTTCAACCTTTCATTCCATTATCATTTAATAGGGGAAAATGTCAAATGATATTTGGAGATAGAGGTTATTATCCTTAAACCCAATGAAGCTATTGAATTTGAGAATCAGATGTATTATGTTCGAGCAGAAATGAAGTATAAAGAAATAATAACATATTATAGTGAGACTATCTTTGCGGGATTATCTTTAAAAAGACTATATAGTTTAACTGAAAAATATAATCAGAACTACGCAGCATTAGATATTTATCTTGAAAACAATCCTGATTTGCAAAATAATATGGTTCTTAAAAAAATTGCTGATTATTTATCTGCTTTCTGTAAAATGAAAGAAGAGGATTATCCTGATGCTATTGAGTATTTTGAGAGTATCATTGAAAATCCTCATAGTTTTCAAGATTCCGTATTTGCTGTTATTGATGCAGGTTATGCTTATTTACTAATGGAATCATCTCAACTAAAGAATAATAATTCTCACGATGTTTATCTAAAAGAAGATAAATTCGAAGAATTCGTTTATACAATGATGGGAAAAATTAACAGCAATACAAATGAGTATGAAATATCAGATGTTGATAGTGCTTTAGATTTTGAATTATCTGTATATCCAAATCCATTTAATCCCACTACATCTATAAACTTTAATAATAATCTAGATAAAAATGTTATCATTACTATTTATAACATTAAAGGTCAAAAGGTGAAAACAGTAGCGAATGATGTCTTCGCAAGAGGAAATAATACTGTTGTTTGGAATGGTGATGACAATAATGGTAAAAAAGTTGCTTCAGGATTATATTTTGTAAAAATAATATCAGGTCAAATGGCAACGACTAAAAAAATAATGTTGATGAAATAATTGACAGAATAATAAAATATAATAATAATAACTATAGAGCTCTGTAGTTATTTGTGAGTATTTCAATCTCACTTATCTAAATTTGTTGTATAGTCATATTATATATTATGGTGTAATAGAACATCAATAACAAAAAAAGGAGTGGAAATGAAAAGGGTAATAGTATTTGTGTTAGCTTGTGTTAGTATGGTCTTATCTGGAAATGAAATCCAGTTTTCTTTTAGCGAGGTCGATACCTTGTTCGTGCCATACAGCTATAAAGAAATTGTCTATGATAAGTTTGAAGATGATTTTGTTAGATTCTATGATTGGGAATTAGCTGGTCAAACCTTAACAATAAGCAAATTTATTTTAGATAGTGATTATGATTTTTCTTCTCAAGAATCAATAATTGATATTGAATTAAATAGTGTCGTGGAATCTATAGATGATATATTTGTCTATTATCGTTTTCTAACTAATAGAGAAGCCTTTCATATAACTGATAAGAATCTGCAGGAATGGGATGGTGATGAAACAGCAACGATTGATTATATATTGTTGTTAAATGATTTAGGTGATAGTGAACAATTGATTAATATTAAGGATATAAATGAAAATTATGTATTCAGACAACTTTTATCTGATGACAAGATATTACTAGGTAGTTCAATAGATGAAACGAATGAGGTATTTGAAAACTTTATTTTTAACTTTAATACCTATGAACTTCAATATTGGATGAATACAATGTATTATAACGATGTTCTTTTCGTGGAAAATATGTATATTCAAACATCAGATTTCTATACATACCAAAATGACGATCCATTCTCATATAGAGTCTTTAATAGTAATTTTGAACAAGTTAATGAGATAATTGATTCACAAGTAGACCAAAACTTAGGGAATATTTTATACTTTAGTGATAGAAGTGGAATTTTTTGTATCAATGATAAATTAATTTATGATATCCCACCCTATTTACTCAAAAGAAATAATGGGAGGGCAGTTGCTGATTTATCTATTAGTAATAATGAACTAATTATCATTAATTTAAAAGAATATGATACAGGGAATCTTGTGAAAGCTTCTGATAACAGCTACATAACTTTTCTTGCGAGGTATGAGGGTTGGTTTCTCACAAATAATATAAAATCAGGTAATGAATATGAATTTAATGAAGTTCAGCTTCTTTATATACCAGATGGAATTTTTACATCAAAAGACTATATTGTAATTAATAATGACTGCGATACTACTCTAAGAGTGTATAATGACCAACTTGACCTTTTATATAGTGAAAATATAGGAGATAACTTTTCTTCTTCATCGAGAACCTTTAATTGCTTTGATAGATTTGGATATTTTTCTAGTGAGGGTAGTGAATTCATCTATAGTGAATTAATGATATCTGTAGCTAATACTGATGAAGATATTGATAGTTTGCCTAAAGTTACTTCAAAGATATATCCCAATCCCTTTAACCCTGAAACAACAATTTCTTTCAATATCCCTCAACCAGGTAAAGTGAACTTGTCGATATACAATATCAAAGGACAGTTGGTGAAAACGCTATTAGATGAAGAAACTAGTGCTGGGACACACAGTCTGGTCTGGAATGGTAAAGATGAAAGAGGAAAGAGTGTAGCATCAGGTATATATTTCTCTAAAATAAAAACTGATGCTGATATTCAAACAAAAAAAATGTTATTAATGAAATAGTATTCAACAAAATTGGGGTTTGTACCCAACAAACCCCTTCAACTAAAAGGATACATCATAAAAAGATTTTGGTTCCATAATTCAACTAGAAAACAGAATTTCATTTGTAAGTAGGCAGAGATGACCGCATTTCCAGTTAATTCTTACTGTTTCTCTGTCTCTTTGTTTCTCTGTCTCTTTGTTTCTCTGTCTCTGTGATAAGGCTTTAGGCATTTACTTATACAGATACCTTTTAATTTTCATAGTAGGGGTCTTTTCAAAAGGTTCAGCTTGCTCAACAACTTTAGCTAGCTTAGAAAAACTTGAAACCTTACTGTTAACATCTTCCCGAATGTTATTTAGAATTTTGGTTATCTCCCTCTTTAGCTTAGCTTCGGAAGATGAGTGACTACCATAAACTTGGTCTATATAATCATAATTTAAATGGATACGGCCAATAAGTCTTTTATCTTGTTCTAATACTAAAGATTCTGTAACAAATTCACTCTCATTGATAATGGATTCAATTTCTTCAGGATATATATTCTCTCCACTTGCGCCGATAATAACATTCTTTAAACGGCCTTTGATATAAAGATAGCCTCTTTTTATCTGACCTAAATCGCCAGTTTTAAAATAACCATCTTCAGTAAAAACAGATTTTGTTGTTTCTTCAGCCTTATAATAACCTTTCATTACACTATCGCCTTTAACTACAATCTCACCTTCTCCAGTTTCAGGATTCTTGTTAATCAGCTTATAGGCTAAATTAAAAACAACTGGTCCAGTAGAACGATAGCGTGTTTTAGCAGGTGGAGCTCCAGCTACTAGAGGGGAAGTCTCTGTTAAACCATAACCTATGGAATAAGGAAAATTACAGTCTTGTAGAAATTTTTCAACATCAGAGGCAATTTTTGCACCACCAATACCAAAGAATTTAAGATGCCCACCAAAAGACTTATAGAGTTTTTTACCTGCTATATTATGCAAGACTTTTCTAATCATTGGTATTGAATATAAAAATCTTGAAATTGGTTTGGATGTTAAAGCTGGATGTATCTTATTCTTAAAGATTTTTTCCATAATCAAAGGAACAGTTAACATTATTGTAGGCCTAACTTTAGCTAAAGCTGGAAGTAGGACACTGGCGGTTGGGGCTTTTTTAAGATAGGTGATTTTACTATTATGCATCAAAGGGAACAAAAATCCTAGTGTACTCTCATAAGTATGTGGGAGAGGGAGAATTGATATTAATCTATCATTTTCATCCATGGGTTGCACATCGAAACATGCTAAAATATTAGTTATGAGGTTCTTGTGGGTAAGCATCACACCTTTTGATTGACCAGTTGTTCCTGAAGTATAGATGATAACAGCAACATCGTTTTCATCAATTGCTTTTTGTTTTAGACCTGCTATTTCACCAATTATACCTGTTTTATCTAACATTGAATCTCTTCTATCTAGAAACATTGTTTTAAGTTTATTTAGAGCAGAAGAAGGATTTTTAATACTATAGCCTTCTATATCAATAGCTATAATATCTTTGCCTGTTCCAAAAAGATTCTCAAATTTAGGAAACATCTTATTAGAAACAAAAATGGCCTTTGCTTCTGAATGTCTTAAAATATGGTGTATTTCATTTTCATGAAACTCGGTTAAAATAGGTACTACAATAGCTCCTATGGAAGTTACTGCTAGATAAGATACACCCCAATTAGGAGAATTTTCACTCAATATAGCAACCTTATCACCATGCCTAATTCCCTGTTCTTTAAGAAGTTGAGCTACCTTCTTATATCGTTCACCCAATTCTTTATATGTTATAGCTTTCTCGCCTAACCAAGTTAAAGCTTCTCTATGAGGATATCTCTCAATTGCATCATTAATATTTTCTATTATTGTTTTTTTCATTGTTTTCATATAAATCACCTATTTCTAAATGTACTCTTTAAAAAATCTTGCTAATCGTGTCAATATTTAGAGTAAATTTTCTTATCATTATTTTTTTGATAATAGAAAATTATTAATTAAGTTACTAATGTTCTAGCTGAATAAAAACTGTTATTTCATAAAGTTAATTAAGGAAGAAAATAGATTTTCTTTAATATTATATCAGTCTTTTTTCCTTAAGCAAATATTATTTTTCAAGCAAATTGGATTTAATATTTGACAGTTTAGTTCAAATTATATAATTTTGGATTCAAGAATATTTGGGATGAATTTACTTACAAATAAATAAATTAGGAGGTCGTATAATGAAAACTCTAGCTGATTTAAGAAAAATTAGAGAGAAAGCTCAAAACGACATGAAACTGAGAAACAGTGAAACAAGAGTCAAAGTTGTTGTAGGTATGGGTACATCAGGAATCGCAATGGGTGCTCGTGAAGTTATGAAAGCTTTTTTAGATGAAGTAGCAAACAGGCAACTTCATGATGTTCTAGTAACTCAAACTGGAGAAAAAGGGCTTTCTTCAATGGAGCCTGTTGTTGACGTCATTATTGATGGTAACAAGACTGTCACTTATGGCAATATGAATGCAGAAAAAGTAAGAAAAGTTGTAGCAGAACACATTGTTAATGGAAACCCTGTTAACGACTTTATAATTTCAACTGACTAACCCCATAAGGAATTTTTTATGTATCAGGAAATATTTAAAAAATACGAACCAACTAAAGATAACTTAATTTATATTTTACATGACATTCAAGACAATCATCCTCAGCAGTATATTTCTGAAGAAGCTGTTCTTGCAGTATCAAAATATTTAAATGTACCAATCAACCATATTTATGGCGTCATCACCTTCTACGGTATGTTCTCAATGAAACCACGCGGAAGAAATATTATTAGATTATGTGAGTCACCACCTTGTTACCTCAAAGGTTGTGATAATATCTACAGAAAATTAAAAGAAATTTTAAATATTAAACAAAATGAAACAACTGAAGATGGTATGTTTACATTAGAATTATGTGCCTGCCTCGGAGTATGTGGTAATGCTCCTGTTATGATGATCAATAACGATATTTATGGTGACCTTACTGAAGAAAAAGTTGTCAGAATTATTAAAGACATCAAAGGAGAGAAGTAATGAAATTCTATCGTAGCCACATACTATTAGGTATCAATGAAACCTCTATTGAAGCTGGTGCAAAGAAAATTGAATTAGCTTTAAAATCTGAATTAGCTAAAAGAAACTTGCAAGATGAAATTGATGTTTTAGAAACAGGACCACTTGGCTTTTTTGCTAAGGGTGTTTGCCTTAAGGTTTATCCAGAAAACACACTTTATGAGAATGTTACAGTAGAAGATATTCCAGAATTAGTAGAAGAACATTTCCTTAAAGGTCGCCCAGTAAAAAGACTTCTTGCTTCCACTGATAGAGTTGAAGCTTATGACTTTAATTATAAAGAAAGAAACGTATTAGAAAATTCAGGTATAATTGATCCTGAAGATATAGAAGAATATATCGGAGCTGGTGGATATGTAGCTTGGGAAAAAGCTTTATTAGAAATGAAACCTGAAGATATTATTGCAGAAGTTAAAGAATCAGGTTTAAGAGGACGTGGTGGAGCTGGTTTCCCTACTGGTCTCAAATGGAGTTTTACAGCACCTATTGATTCTCCAGACAAACATCTTGTTATCAATGCTGATGAAGGTGAACCAGGAACTTTCAAAGACAGATTGATCATGGAAGGAGACCCTCACAAACTCCTTGAAGGTATGATGATTGCTTGTCGTGCTTTTGGAGCAAACAAAGGATTCATTTATATTAGAGGTGAATACAAGCTTTGTATAGAAAGATTAAGACACGCTATTAATCAATGCCGTTCTTATGGAATCTTAGGTGAGAATATCTTCGATAGTGGATATAATCTTGATTTTGATATTAAGGTTGGTGCCGGTGCTTATGTTTGTGGAGAAGAAACAGCTCTTATTGAATCATTAGAAGGTAACAGAGGTAATCCTCGTTTCAAACCACCATTCCCAGGTGTTAAAGGTCTTTGGCAAACTCCAACAGTAGTGAACAATGTTGAGACTATTGCCAACGTTCCTACAATTATTAATAAAGGAGCAGAATGGTACAAGAGTCTTGGTGTAAACGGTGCAACAGGCACAAAAGTTTATACTTTGATGGGTGATGTAGCAATGCCTGGTCTAACCGAAGTACCTATGGGTATTACTTTAAGAGATATCATCAACAAGTATGGTGGTGGTATGCTTAAGGGTAAAAAATTCAAGGCTGCATTAGTTGGTGGAGCTGCTGGTGTAATTTTATCTGATAAACTTCTTGACGTAAAAATGGATTATGAAAGTTTGAAAGAGTACACAGCTGTTCTTGGTTCAGGTGCAATTATGGTTATGAGTGAAGAAGTAGATATGGTTGAAATGCTTTGGTCAATTCTTCGTTTCTTCCGTCATGAATCATGCGGTAAATGTTTCCCTTGTCGTTTAGGTACCCAACAGCTATACAATATTATTTGTAAAATTAGAGATGGTAAAGGTAGTGAAGAAGATTTAGAAAGTATGATTATGCTTTCTGAAGCTATGCTAAAGAGTTCTTTCTGTGCTCTTGGCCAATCACCTTATATGCCAATTAAGAGTTCTATATTGAACTTTAGAAATGATTTTTTAAAAAGAATTAAATAAATAGATCTGGAGATGTAAAGATGAAAATGATTAATTTATCAATCAATAATATCCCTGTAGAGGTTCCAGAAGGTACAACCATTATTCAGGCAGCTTTAAAAGCTGGATTCAAAGTTCCTTCTTTATGCTGGCATCCTGACTTAGCTCCTACTGCAGCATGTGGTATCTGTGTATGTGATGTAGAAGGTTATGGTGTTCCAAAAAGAGCTTGTGCTACTCCTGTAACTGAAGGAATGAAAGTTACAACTAATAGCAAAGAATTAAGAGAATTGAGAAAAACTATCTTAGAATTAGTTCTTGCTAATCATGATGTTAAGTGTCCTACATGTGTTGCTAATGGAAAATGTGAACTCCAACAATTAGCTTACACTATGGATATTGATATGGAAAAAGTTCCTAAATTATTAGAAATGAAAGCTATCGACTATTCAAGTCCATCAATCGTAAGAGATACTAATAAATGTATTAACTGTGGTCGTTGTATCACTGTTTGTAATGAAATCCAAACTGTATATGCCTTAACATTTGCTGACCGTGGTTTCGAAGCTCATGTTGATACAGCTATGAGTTGGGGTATTGGCAACAGTTCATGTGTTAACTGTGGTCAATGTACAGTTTACTGTCCAACAGGTGCTTTAAGAGAAAAAGACGATACTGATAAAGTATGGGATGCTCTTTTAGATCCTACAAAACACGTAGTAGTTCAAGAAGCTCCATCAATTCGTGCATCTTTAGGTGATGAATTCGGTATGGATATGGGTACAGTTACTCCTGGTAAGATGTATGCTGCTTTAAGAGCTTTAGGATTTGATTCAGTTATGGATACAAACTTCACAGCTGACCTTACTATCATGGAAGAAGGTACCGAGTGTGTTGAAAATCTTAAAAAACATTCTGGCAAACCTGTTATTACTTCATGTTCACCAGGTTGGGTTAAATTTGTAGAAACCTACTATCCAGATTTAACTCCTTATGTTTCAACAGCTAAATCACCTATGTCAATGTTTGGTGCTTTATCAAAAACTTATTATCCAGAAGTTCATGGTTTAGATCCTAAAGATATAGTTTCTGTTGCTATCATGCCTTGTACTGCTAAAAAGTTCGAAGCTCAAAGACCTGAATTTTCTCGTGACGGTAGACCAGACACTGATATCGTTTTAACAACTCGTGAGTTCTTAAGAATGATTCATGAAGCAGGTATAGACTTCAAGAATATAGCAGAAGCTAAACCTGATGAAGGAATGAGTTTCTACACTGGTGCTGGTACTATCTTTGGTGCTACTGGTGGTGTTATGGAAGCTGCTATCCGTTCAGCCTACTTCTTAGTAACTGGTGAAGATTTAGAAAATCCTAACATTGAAGCAGTTCGTGGACTTAAGGGTGTGAAAGAAGCTGTTATTACTATTCCTAATTTCGGTGATGTAAAAGTTGCTGTTGCAAACGGACTTGGTAATGCAAGAAAAGTTATGGATAAAATCCAAAAGCAAATAAACGAAACTGGTTCAACTGAATATCATTTCGTTGAAATCATGGCTTGCCCAGGTGGCTGTGTTGGTGGTGGTGGACAACCATTTGGTAATGGTATTTCTGAACGTGCTAGAAGAGGTGAAGCTCTTTATAAAGAAGATGCTAATCTTGAATTCAGATGCTCACATCATAATCCTGAAATAACTAAAATCTATAAAGATTATTTAGAAAAACCAGGTTCACATAGAGCTCATGATTTACTTCATACCTACTACTTCGGTAGAGATAAATTCAAGGGTCAAGTAGAAAAACAAACTACTGGCTTAGACGCAAAACACTAATTAATTAGTAATATATAAGAGGCGAAAATTCTTTCGCCTCTTTTTTATCTCTCAATAGAATAGGATAGTAATTGTAAAATCTACTTCAGATTCCCCAAGTATTTATTTAATACATTTTTAGCCTTCTGTGGATCAATTGGTTTAGCGAGGAAATCATCCATTCCAGCATCATAACATTTTTCCATTTCTTCTTTTAAAGCTCCGGCAGTTAAAGCAATAATAGGAACATGTTTCTTTGTTCGTTTTTCTATTTTTCGAATACCTTGTGTTGCATCAAGTCCATCTAAGTTAGGCATTTGTACATCCATCAAAATCAAATCTAGAGCTTTCTTTTTGTACACCTCAATTGCTTGTAATCCATCAGTTACTTTATATATTTCAATATTATCAAAGAGCTTATTCAAGATAGCTGTAATCAAAACCATGTTCATTTTTACATCTTCTGCTACTAGTACTTTTACTGAATCACAATTTACATTATCATGCTTTTTAAGTACTTGCTTCTTTGTTGGGATTATCTTAGATGGTTCTTGAGTTTTAGCTTTCTTTGAAGATTTTAAACTACAGATATATTCGAATAATTCTCTACTTTTCACTGGTTTATTTAATCGATAATGTAGTCCTATATCCTTAGATTTTTCTTGAGAATCAATAGTTTCAGAAGATGAATATAGGAGAATTATAGCATTATTATCTGAGTCTTTCCCCATTCTTTCATTAATTAGTTTTATTGTTTCAACCCCATCTAAATAAGGCATATTGTAGTCGCATATAACTAAATCAAATTTTTTAAAAGATTGGCAATTCTTTAGAACATCAAGTCCATTTTCATATAATTCAGATGTTATCCCCCACTGTAAGAGCATATTCTGAAGTATCTGACGATTATGTTCATTATCATCAATAATCATAGCTTTACTTAAATCGCACTTCTGGGTAAAGTCTATCTTTGCCCCTTCTTCAAAAGTGGTAGTTAACTCAAAGGAAAATACTGAACCTTTTCCAAAAGAACTTTCCACATCTATCCTAGACCCCATTTTATTAGCTATCATTTCAGAAATCACTAAGCCTAAGCCTGTGCCACCATACTTTCTAGTTGTGGAAGAATCTGCTTGTGAGAAAGATTTAAAGAGCTTCTTTATTTGTTCAGCATTTATACCAATTCCGGTGTCACTCACTGAGAAGGTAAACTTTCCTTGATTGCCATCAATTCTGGTAAAGGCTACTTTTAAACTAACCTCACCAACTTCAGTAAACTTTACAGCATTACTTAGTAAGTTTGCTAAAATCTGTTTCAATCTAATAGGGTCTAAATGAGCATATCTTGGGGTTTTAGGGTCTAGCTCTAGTAAAATTTCAAGTCCTTTTTTACCAGCTGGAAATTGAATAATATCGACACTATTCTCTATCAATTCTATAATATCAGTTTTTATTATCTCAAGTTCTAACATACCTGCTTCTATTTTAGAGAAATCTAGAATATTACTGATTATCTCTAGAAGAGCATGACCAGATACATTAGCATTATCTACATATTGTTTTTGTAGAGGATTTAGTGGGGTATCCTTGAGCAAATCAGTAAAACCTATTACACCATTTAAAGGAGTTCTAATCTCATGACTCATATTAGCTAAAAACTCTGACTTAGCCTTATTAGCAATTTCTGCTCTTTCAGTTTGTTCTGCTAAATTTTTATTTAAATTACGTAATTCATCTTCGATAATTTTCTGATTAGTTATATCCCAATTAGTTCCTATCATCCTTAAAGGCATGCCATGGTTATCTCTTATTATTACTGCTAAAGCTCTAATATAATGAACTGAATTATCAGGCCAGATAACTCTAAATTCTGTATCAAAATCCTTTATCCCAAGAATTGCATCTTGAACTTCTTTGTCACTTCTATCAAAATCTTCAGGATGAACACCTTGTTGCCACGATTCATAAGCTCCGCCAAAAGTATCAGGATTAACTCCATACAAACTATACATTTGCTCATCCCAAACAAGAACATTCTCCAACAGATCTAAATCCCAAACCCCTACTTTACCTGCTTTTGTAGCTAGTTGTAATCTGGTTGAGACCATTTCTTGTTCAAATTCAGTCTTTTTCAAATTAGTAATATCTTGATTTACACCTGTGATTTTATAGGCTTTTCCAGAATGATCCCACTTAACTCTGTAATAAACTTTTATCCAACCCTCTTGTCCATCTGCGAAAATAACTGGGTGTTCTAAGAATTTAGTCTGTGATTGTCCTGTATAAGCTAGGGATTTTTCTATTTCAGAAAAAACAAGATATTGATAGCTCTTAGGAATAAACCTTTGAGTATATTCTTTTACCGACATCTGATAACTTCCTTCTTTTTCAATATTGGTATGAAAAAGAGAATAGAAAGTATCTGAAAAAGTATAAATTTGATTTTTTATGTCATATGACCATGCTCCCATCACACCTGCATGCAAAGCATTACTTAATATTTCACTTTGTTCTATTAACTTATTTTTAGCAATTTCTAATTCATAAGATCTATTTTCGTATTTAAGTTGAATTTGTTTATTATTTGTTATATCACTTAGAGAACCTGACATTCTGAAAGGTTTACCTTGCTCATCCCATAATGCTTGCCCTTTGGACAAAACCCAGATCAAATGATCATCTTTGTGTTTCATTCTATATTCTATAAAATATTCAGGGATATTTCTTTTAAAATATTGTGTAAGATTCTCATCAAATCTTTTTAGGTCTCCTTTATAAATTAGGGATTTAAAAGTAGTCATATCAATGCTTAACTCGTCATTAGTAAAACCTAAAATTTCCTTCCACCGTTTAGAGACAAATAATTCATCATCTGCAATTTTCCAATCCCAAATACCATCATTTGAACCTTCTACTGCAAGTTCAAACTGTTGCTTTTGTAGTCTTAAGTCTTCCAAGGCTTTTTTTCTGTCTGAAATATCAAAAAAAGATGTTGTGAAATAACCTTTTTTAATAGAATAAACTGTTACTTGATACCATCTATTTAACTGGGGGGAATACTCTTCAAAGGTTTCATTCCCTAATTCTAAAGCAACTTTACCATATAAACCAATCCAATCAAATTCTGCTTTTTCTATCCCAGGAATTACTTCTGTTACTTTTCTTCCTATTACCTTGTCTCTTGCTAAACCTGTGAGTTTCTCAAATGCTTGATTTACTTCAAGGAATACATAGTTTATCGGTTTCCCATGCTTGTCTAAGATTATTTTATGATATGCTAAACCAAATGGTGATTTATCAATTATCTCAGCCATTAATTCTTTTTTCATTTAAACTCCAATAAGGGGAATGTTTTGCTTTACATTGATGAAGCTACTTTAAAATCTAAATATACATAACTTATAATCTATTCAATTTTAATAATTAGTCAATATCTTTTTTTGGGTTAATATTTAAATAATCGAGAGACTGTTCAATCCTCAAGCCACCCTCCTCAGTAGCCTATCCTTAAAGAAGTCTACAATATTGCATATCTTTAGGTTTTCTTGACTTTCTAAATAATTATCATCAATAACATTTCCTCTGCTTTGGAGATAGCCTTAATTACTCTGACTAGTAGCTTACTATCTCTTGATTGTTACTTACTCTATAAGTCATTGGATTTTTATAGTGAGACTAACAATCAAGGAAAAATAATTATCTGAAATGGTTATTTCTACTACAAATCTTTTGAGTTATATCAACAAAAAAGCAAACAAGAATACCACAGATAAGACCTAATTAACATGCATGATTTATAAGTTAAACATATATATTGTTCATATTTCTTGACTTTTTTATAAGCCCAGTATTAATTAGGTTTATGAAAATATATTATGTTGATTCATTTACAGATCAAGCTTTTAAGGGGAATCCCGCAGCAGTTGTTATATTGACTATGCCATTAACAGATAGGGTATTACAAAATATAGCTAGCGAAATTGGATTTTCTGAAACAGCTTTTTTGTTGGAGGAAAGAACTGAAGAATTTACGTTAAGATGGTTTTCTCCAACTACAGAAGTCGGTCTATGTGGGCATGCTAGCTTAGCAACGGCGAAAATTTATTTTGAATATATCAATGCTCAAGCAAGCACAGTAGATTTTCATACTAGTTATGGAAAATTAGCATGTTCTCAAGAAGCAGATTTAATAAGTATTGATTTACCGAAAGATGCTTTAAAGAAGCATAACATAAGCTCTGATATGCAATCATTTTTCTCCTTTCCGATAAAAGATGAAGTCTATTTTAGTGAGAAAAATAAATATTTATCAATCTTTATTAGCGATTCTTTGCCTCTAGAACAACTCAATATCACAAGTGATGAAATATATAAGATTAATGAGATAGTCCCTAGTATTCGAGGATTAATAATTAGTAATTTTCAAGCTGGAAAGGTTAAAATGAGATTCTTTGATCCATGGGAAGGCATCCCAGAAGATCCTGTAACTGGTTCTGCTGGCTTAGTAGTCTCAGAATATTGGTTCAAGAAACTTAAAACAGATGAAATTCATATTCAACAGATGTCTTTAAGGGGAGGTAATATGAAGATAATTAATAAGCAAAGTAATGTTTCTATTCAAGGACAAGCAAAAATTATATTAGAAGGTAACTTAATGGTAGGTGTAAATGGCAAATAAAGCTCAAAAATTTCGACTTGGTGTCTTTTTAATAACAGGTTTTACATTGATTGTTATAACAATTATAGTTATAGCAGGTGCAAATTTATCCCAGCAACGTGATATCTACTATATCAATTTTCTTAATGAATCTGTGGGTGGATTAGATGTTGGTAGCAAGGTAAACTATCAAGGAATAGGAGTTGGACGGGTTGAAGAAATTGTTATTTCACCTCAAGATGTTACTGCTATAATTGTTACAATATCCATTAAGGGGGGTACACCTATTAAAAGTGATGCCAGAGCTAGTTTATCCCCTGTTGGAATTACTGGTTTAAATAGTATTGAGATTAAGGGGGGAACAAATGAAGCAAAGTTACTAGCCCCTGAATCATACATAGAGGTAGAGAAATCGCTCTTTGGAACAATTACCAACAAGGCAGTATCTATAACCGAACAATTAGATGCTTTAATTAAGAGTTTGAATAATCTTGCAGATCAAGATAATATTGAAAGGATGTCTTCAATCATCTCTAATCTAGATAATATACTCACGGATAATCGTTCGACCCTAGAAGGGACTATGAGAAACTTAGAGCTTATCTCGGGAGATGTTGCAAAGTTTACCAATGTTTTAGATGCCAAATTAGACACTTTAGTAACTGCCACTACTCAGTCCATAGCATCTGTTAATCAGATATTAAATAGTGGTTCTGTTACAAATATTATCACAAATCTAGATACTATTTCAACTGATTTAGCTAATGCTAACTTGAACGAACTTGTTACTAGTTTAAATAGTTCCATAGTAAGACTAGAATCAATGGTTACTACTGTTGATAATACTGTTGTTAGATCTCGAAGAGATATTTTAGAAATCTTAGATTCAGCCCGAGAAGCTATGGAGAATTTTAACGAATTTTCAAAACAAATAAATGACAATCCATCCATATTAATTAGAGGAGAATAGAGGGAAAGCAATGAAAAAGTTAATTTACTTATTATCAATAATAGTTTTTATAAGTGCAACATTTACAGGCTGTTCAAGCAATAGAGAAATTAAAGAAATAAATCATTATATTTTAGATTATTTTCCACATCTAGATAAAGAAGAGCTTAAGATGTCATCTCCTTATCCATATACTGTGGAAATCACAGAATCTCAAATACCTAGATCTTATCAAAGAAATCAGATTGTTGAAAAAAATTCAATCAATACTATATCATACTCTGAAACTGATTTATGGGCTGATAAACTGTATAATGCAATTCCTCAACTTCTTCTTCAAAAGACAAATAGATATAACTTCTTTGAAAGCGTTCAAAGAGACCTATTTACCTCTATTCCTGACTACTATATTGATTCTTTTGTAGGGAATATTGAAAAGGTAAACACTAACGAACAAACTTCTGCTCATGTAAGAATAGACTTCTATCTTAGAAATGCAAAACAAAGAATTGTAGTTGTTCATAGATCAAATAGAACTATTCAAGTATTAGACAGTAGAATGAGTTCAGTAGTACAAACATTTTCAGAGATAATCTCCGAGGAATACGATAACTTTTTGTTAAAGACACAAGACTACTTTGATAATGGGGTCGAGAGTAAAAATTCTATTCCAGAGTTAAATATGGAGGTTGTAGAATATGATGATATCTATCAATCCATTATTATTGAAGGGATTGAGGATACAAGTGGAGAACTTACAATTCCTAACATTTCGAATAGTCCAAACGCACCTAAAGTCCTTGTAAAAAGTAACGATACATCATTTGATACTATCATAGAAATGGGCGAGATCATTACACTTCCTGTTGGTAAATATACGCTTTATCTTGGTCAAGGACAAGAGCGTGAAATCCCCTACCCCATCGAGATTAAACCAAAACATCGAGCTATTGTTAAACCCAACTGGTCATCTTTAATTATTAACATAATTGATTCCAGTAAGAATAAAGTAAGAATGAACTATGATATCTATGAAGGGACTTCTAACCAAGCTGTTGGTTTTGATTTTTCTGCTGCTGATGAGGCAGGTGAAGAAAACAGAGTTTGGATTCTTGAACCAGGTCGCTATTTCATTACTATTGATGGAGCTTCTTTTTCTTCCTATATAGATTTTACAACTATTGATTTAGAAAAGAATAAGCACTATAATTTAACAATTGTTGTTGACCCTAATGGTACTAATGGAAAACTCTTAGGGGCTGGTATTCACCCACAAGAGACTGATAATCTTTTGAAAACTTTCTGGTCAACACAAAATGCTTTCCATCTCAATTTCAATGTTAACATTGATAATGATGATGAAGAGGATTCTTTTGATGAGAACTTAACTTTAAGCAGTCAGTTTGATAGAAAAATGTACTATCGTAAGGATAACATAGATTATGAGGGTAGAATTGACTGGGAACTAGGTTTTAATAAAGCATCTGAAGAAGATTTGAAAATATCTGTAGATGATTTTAGATTTAATAATACGCTTATCTATAATATCTGGAAACAATTAGGATTTTACGGTCGTTTTGATAGTAATTCTCACTTTTTCCCTAAACATAACTATTTTACAGAGCAGAATTACATTATTAAAAATGAGTCTGGGGTTGTCATAGATACTCTGTTTAATCAAGAAAAAATTAAAATGCAAAATCCTCTATTCCCTCTAACCTTAAAAGAAGATATCGGTCTTAATTACAGAATTGATAATGGTAAATATGGTAACATAAACTTTAGAGCAGGTTTAGGGTGGTTACAAACCTATAATAGCGATGTTTTAGTTTATGATGGAGATGATAGTGATACTGGCTATAGAAGCTACAAGAAACTAGAAGATACTTCTACAAAAGGGGTAGCTACATCTATTGTTGCCAATGTTAATATTCCTCAAGTTAGACTTAGTTGGTCTTCTACAGCAGATTTACTTATTCCTCTTCAAGGTGAAGAAAAACCTACCTTTGAATTTGTTAATGTATTCAATATAAAGTTAATCAGAAATGTCTCTTGGGATTTTAGATTTGATGTAAATTATAATGAGAATATCAAAGACTACTTCGTTTATACAACATCTTCATTCATTAGATTATCTTACTTCTTCTAATTAATTATGGCTCAACTAAACTTAAAAGATAAAACACTTTACTTAAGTGGGGATATCGTGATTAAGAATATCACCTCCCTACTTAAGTCTTATGATCATAGCTTTAATAAGGAAAAGCTTACTAGCATTAACCTAGAACAAGTTCAAGCAATTGACGGAGCTGGTGTTTCTTTAATTGAAACAATCTTGGACAGGAATCAATTGAATCTGACAAATCTTGAGCATGTAGATGATTCAATTATGAAAACAATTGAAATATTTACTAATACTCAAAGTAAAAAAGTTGAAAAACCTAAAGCTGATAATATTTTCATTAAGGCTGGAGACAGTTGCTTGTCCTTTATCAAGCAGTTAGTAGATGGACTATACCTGGCTTCTGACACAATTTGGTGGAGTATTAGTGGAATTGTAAATAATAAGGGCAGACGTAAAGGAGCAGTGACTGAACAAGCTTTAGCAATAGGTCTTGATGCACTACCTATTGTTGCTCTCTTATCTTTTGTTATCGGTTTCATCTTAACCTTACAATCAGGTTTCCAATTACAAAAATTCGGGGCAAATGTCTATATTGCTGATTTACTGAGTATTTCAATTGTCAGGGAAATGGGACCCCTTATCACAGCTATAATTATAGCTGGTAGATCTGGTTCAGCTATAGCTTCAGAGATTGCTACAATGAAAGTTACAGAAGAGCTAGATGCTCTTAAGATGATGGCTCTTAATCCAATAAAATATGTAATAGTCCCAAAATTTCATGCTATTACATTGACTATGCCTATCTTGGTAGCTTTCTCAGTTTTAATAAGCATGGCTGCAGGTTTACTAATATCTGTTGGTTTTTTAGATGTAGCTCTAGAAGTTTATATTTCTAGATCAATCAATATCTTAGCTGTTAAGGATATTCTAATTACCCTCATAAAAACTATAACATTCTCTTGGTTAATTGTTATTATTGGTGCCTATTACGGTATGAAGGTTACTGGAGGAGCTGAAGGCGTTGGTAAAGCAACTACAAGCTCTGTTGTTTCTTCAATCTTTGCTGTTATCTTAGCAGATGCAGCATTTAGCTTAATCTACTTATAATTATGAAAGATACTATTATTAAAACGAATAACTTAATCGCCAAATATGGTGATAAAATTGTTCTCGATGGAATTTCAGTGGAAATGTATAAAGGGGAAGTTACTGTTATCCTCGGCACTAGTGGATGTGGTAAAACAACTCTGCTAAAAAATATTTTAAGAATGTACCAACCCTATTCTGGTTCAGTTGAAATTTTAGGTCAAGAAGTTACTCAGCTAGATGACGAAGAATTTGATGAAATTCTCAAACGGACGGGTATGCTATTTCAAAATGGAGCACTGCTAAACTCTATTTCTGTATACGATAATGTAGCAATCCCTTTAGAGCAACATACGAATCTACCTAGAGAAATTATTGATAGAATTATTAAAACTAAATTACACCTTGTTAATCTGGACCATGCTGTTTATCTTACCCCATCTGAGCTATCTGGTGGTATGAAGAAAAGAGCAGCCCTGGCTAGAGCTTTAGCTCTAGAACCAGAAATTCTCTTCTGTGATGAACCTTCTGCTGGCTTAGACCCAGTTACAAGTGCAGATTTAGATAAGCTGATTATTAACTTAAAAAATCAACTCAAGATGTCTATGGTAATAGTTACTCATGAGTTAGCATCAATCCATAGAATTGCAGATAGAATTATCTATTTGCACAAGGGAAAACTACTCTTTACAGGTAGTTTGGAAGAAGCTAAGAAATCTGGGATTCCACAGGTTGAAGAATTCTTTGAAATTGGTTCTTTTTGATATTTTTTTCTTGTAATTTTTTGTAGCTTTTTAATTTATGGAAAAAACTTTTATCAAAGGATTTCTTACATGAAATTTAAAATATATCTTTCTGTTATTATTACTTTTCTGACGATTAGTCTTGCTTATGGGCAAGATACTTTACTTGATACTAAGGCTGATTCCTTATTAGTTATTGAATCAGTAAATGACTCATTAGATGTTCAAAGTATTCTAGATTCTCTATCTAACAGTGAAACTCAAGTAATAATCAATCGTCAAGCTTATTTGAATCTCATTGATAAAGTAGAGAATTACAAAACTACAAGTAGAGAAACTTTTATTGCAGATAATAATAAACAGTTATATTGGTCGATTCAGGGACATCTTTTTGGAATGGCTAGTGATAATTATCAAATACGTAAAGATAATTTCACTGAATTAAATAGTATATATCCTTCCTACTTAAAATTACAAAATTATAACAGATTTTATTCTGAAAACTATAAGAATAATTTTGTTAAGTTAAGAAAAGATTACTATGACCTACCTGTTACATTAGTTGAAGTAGTCGCAAGTACAGGTGATTATGATTTAGGAACTGGTTACTTTGCATTAAGAAAAAATGAGTTTTTAGATACCTTCAACTTAGATTTTAGAATGAACTTTGCCAAAGCAGGCTTTTACAGTGGTAATGAATTAGCCTCAAATACATCTAGTAACCTCATAATCCCTTTCGCTAACTCGTCCTTAGACATTGCTTTTAATTCAGTTGCTTATGAAGGCCCTTACCATAGGCTATCCCCTGCTTTTATGCTTAAAACTACTATCTTTGAAGAAAATAGCCAATCTTTTTCTTCTATTTATAATAACAATTATCTAAGTCTTGGTTTAAAATACTCTACAGAAAACTATAAAGGTGCTAGCAACAATACCTTGAAAAGAGAATTTTTTCAAATCCTTTTAAATAAAGAAATTTTAACTAATCACTGGTTTGCAGATCTGAATTATGAATATTTTATCCACCAAGAAGATTTCTATAGTCAGGAAATTAATGCCTTATCATCTGATATTGACCAACTGTTAGATTTCTCTTTAGTTTCTACTTATGAAAAGTTTAATACTGATAACAGACTTCTTATTACTTTTCCTTACCAGATTATGGCCGATAATGAGCTAAGCTACAATCTGCTTGATAATTATAAAATTTCTCTCTTTAATAATTTCAAAGAAACACTTGCCAAAGAGAATATAATTGAAGATTATTCAACCCAAAGTGATTCAGGAAATAATCAAGAACTAAACCACATTTTCTATTATTTAAATGAGAAAAACAACTCTGGATTAGCAGTAAACTATCAATCTTCTTATCTTGAATTAGGACTTTCTCTTTCAAATTCACAAATTAAATCTAAATTAATAAATACTGATTATAAAAATGACTTTCAAGCTCTAAAAACTAATTTTACCACAAAGTTTAAACATTCTTATGGTAAATATGCTGTTAAATTGACTTCTAACATGAAGTTTTATCAAGATTATGAGAACAATAATATCCATTATATACCTAAAGCTATACTCTCAAACTCTTTGGAAATAGCTAGAGATGTAAATCATAATAATTTCATTAAAGCGGGTTTGTCTCATCATTATTTTGATTCCTATTTATCCTTTGATAATGAAGAAGAAATCTTCAATACAGATTCTTCCCTCTTGGATTTATATCTTGGTTTTCAGATAACTAAACAGTTTGAAATTATCGCTTATTGGAAGAATATCCTTGATAATCAAATCATTACTGGATATAGAACTATCCCTCAATCTATAACAGTATTCTTATCTTGGAATTTCTTAAACTAAGAGAGAAATAAAAATTTCCTTGCTATAAAATTTACTTACTATTTTTTGGTAACTAGAAAAATATATATTTAAGGAGTTAATAATGGCTTTTAATTTAAGAAACAGACATTTCCTCACTTTACTTGATTTCACACCAAAAGAAATCAATTACTTGTTAGACTTAGCTAGAGATTTAAAGAGAGCTAAATATACTGGAACAGAACAAGCAAGACTTAAAGGTAAAAACATTGCTCTTATCTTTGAGAAATCATCAACCAGAACACGTTGTGCTTTTGAAGTTGCAGCTTATGACCAAGGTGCTCATGTAACTTATTTAGGACCTTCAGGTTCTCAAATTGGTCACAAAGAATCTATGGCTGACACAGCTCGTGTTTTAGGCAGAATGTATGATGGTATCGAATACAGAGGTTTCGGCCAATCAGTTGTTGAAGAATTAGCTGAATATGCTGGCGTTCCTGTTTGGAATGGTCTTACTACTGAATATCATCCGACACAAATTCTTGCTGACTTACTTACTATCCAAGAACATATCAAAAAACCTCTTAATGAAGTTGTTTTCACTTATGTTGGTGATGGTAGAAATAATATGGGTAATTCGCTCATGATTGGTGCAGCAAAGATGGGTATGGATTTCAGAATTGTAGCTCCTAAATCACTTTTCCCAACTGATGAATTAGTTGCTAAATGTAATGAAATAGCTAAAGAAACTGGTGCAAAAATTACTCTTACTGAAGATATCCCTGCTGGTGTTAAAGACGCTGATGCTATTTACACTGATGTTTGGGTATCTATGGGTGAAGCGGCTGAAGTTTGGGAACAAAGAATTAACCTTCTTAAACCTTTCCAAGTTAATAAAGCTATGATGGATATGACTGGTAAAAAAGAAACTATCTTCATGCACTGTTTACCTGCTTTCCATGACTTAAATACTACTGTTGGTAAAGAAGTATTTGAAAAGTATGGTATCGATTCTCAAGAAGTTTCTAATGAAGTTTTTGAATCTGAAAATTCAGTTGTTTTCGACGAAGCTGAAAACAGAATGCACACTATTAAAGCTGTTATGGTTGCAACTTTAGGTCAATAATTTAACCCAGATGGTGCAGTAGAGTTTTAGAGAAGAGTGCAGATTCTTTTAGCAAAATAGCTTACAGAATTCGGACGCATATAATATATATATTCGGTAGAATTATGTAAGTTACTTTTGCAAAAGAATATAGTGCTATTATCAAAGATCTATTGCATTATTTGGGTTTAAGATAAAAATAAATTATTTAGGGTTATGTTTAAATTCATAACCCTTTTTTCATTTTAACAAAATGGTGCGAAGAATTTTAGTAATACTTCGCTAAGCTACGTATCACAAGTGAAGAGTGCAGGTTCTTTTAGCAACATCCCCTTCTTTGAGGGGGAAACAGGGGGTGATTCCATAAACTACACAAATATTCCCCTTCTTTGAGGGGGATACAGGGGGTGATTCCATAAACTACACAAATAATCCCCTTCTTTGAGAGGAATTTTGCTAAAAGAATAAAGTACTATTCACAAAGATCTACTGCCTTATTTTGGTTAAAACTCAAATCCTGCTGCAAGATAAAAGTTAGCCTGATAGGAAAAGCCTAGACCTAGATTAATCTGACCTAATCTTCCAATCACTTCTAAACCGATATCCCCTGTCATTTTATTTTCTTGTCTGTACCAGTAATTCCCATAGGAAGATTTATATTGATGAAATTCTTGGTATAATCCTACTCCTGCATAATAAGCTAATAATAACATTTTATTAGGTGTTAAAGCCTGAGTTACCCCCCAATTCATCAAGTACTTTCTATAAATATCATTATCAATTTCTTGCCAAAAGTCTAAGACTTGGTCATCGAACATTCCACCTTTTACAGAACCTTTCCTATCATAGAATAAAGAAAAGTAAGATAAAGCAAAAGCTAATTCATTTGTTTTAGGAATTCCATATACCCTTGCCGAATAAGCCTCTCTAACTGGTGCATAGGCAAACATAAAGCCATACTTGTCCCATGAGTTTTTTGACTTTTGAGTATAAAGAGATTTGCTTGCTAGATCTGATTCTGCAAACAATACACTACTCATAAATACTAAAAAGAATGTAATTAATAATTTGTTCATCATTCTTACCTCAATTTTTATGCTTTAAAAATAAGTTTATCAAGATTTATCTGTCAATAAATTTGTCGCTTTTTTTTGGATTTCCTAACTATATTGAAGCAAATATTCAAAATTCATGCTCATCCCTGAAGAACAAATAACTTGCCTAAATTAGCTTAATTTATTTTCTGACTAAGTTGAAATTAAATTGATTTGAGGTTGGGAAATGAATGAAAACAATCACCCAAAAGGTGGTATAATAGAAATGCTTTTAGTTGCACTCCCCATGTTTGCGTCTATGGGTTGTGATGCTTTAATGACCTTCACTGATAGAATATTCCTGTCTAAGTTAAGTCCAGATCACATGAACGCGTCATTAGGTGGAGGAGTATATCTAACTACTTTCACGATTTTTTTCACAGGTTTAATAAGCTACTCTACTGCCTTAGTGGCTCAATATCTAGGAGCTGGTTTCAAATCTAGATCAGCAGTTACCACCTTTCAAGCAATTCTGATTGCTTTTATATCTTATCCTATTCTACTAATAACAAGACCTTTAGCAAAAATAGTTTTTCAACACATGAATATACCTTCCAATCAGTTACCACTGCAGATAGATTACTTTTCTATCCTTCTTTGGGGTTCAATTTTCTTACTCTTAAGAACTGCTTTATCCTCTTTCTTCTCTGGTTTAGGTAGAACAAAATTTATTCTAATTTCTGCACTAGCCTCTTTAGTAACTAATATTGTCTGTAATTATACATTAATTTTTGGAAAATTTGGTTTCCCTGCCTTAGGAATAAAAGGTGCTGCTATTGGTACTAATATTGGAGCATTTGTAGGGGTATTAGTTCTCTTCATCATCTACTTTTCAAAAGAGATTAGACTTGATTTCCAAATAATTAAATCTTTTAAATTCAATCCTGAGATTATGAAAAAATTGCTCTGGTATGGTTTACCTCAAGGTTTTGAGAGTTTTATGAGTCTTTCTGCTTTTACAGTGATGATACTCTTACTTCATTCTAAAGGAGAAATAGCAGCGACAGCCTCTACTATAATGTTCAACTGGGATTACGTTTCTTTTATGCCTCTTGTAGGTGTGCAAATTGCTGTAACTAGCTTAGTTGGTAAATATATGGGGGCAAGAGATATTAAAAGTGCTACCAAGGTTGCCTTTTCTGGTATAAAAACAGGGCTAGCCTACTCTGGGATAATCTTCCTGCTTTATGTGTTTGTTTCTGATCCATTAGTTAATTTCTTCAAACCAAGCGAGTATTCTGAAATCTTTCATCAAGCCTTTCCTATGGCAAAAGCTATGTTAAAATTAGCTACTATCTATGTCTTAGCTGATGCCGTCACCATGGCCTTTGTAGGAGTTCTTAGAGGAGCAGGTGATACTCACTGGACGATGTTTGCTTTTATAGTAATGCATTGGTTAGCAGTAGCTAATCTCTTCATTAGTTTGAAAATATTTAACGCTTCTGCTGTTACTGCCTGGGGAGTCTTAGTCTTTACCTTCCTAAGTTTTTCTTTAGTACTCATGTGGAGATTCAAACAAGGAAAATGGAAAAGTCTTGACATTATCCATGATTAGACTTATATTATTTTAATGAATAAATGGAAAGTAATAGAATATAGTAAAAAAATAGAAAAGATTCTCGAAAAGAAGTTCGGAGCTCAAGGTAAAGGCCTACATAGTAAACTATCTTCTGTTGAAGATAAACTTGATCCAATTTTAGTCAAGAAGATTAGATATATAGCTAGTATAAGAAATAAACTAGTTCATGAAGAAAATTTTAAGGATTTACCAAAGAACTTTATAAAAACTAATAAGGAAGTTATTAAAGAGCTAGATAAATCCAAAAATGATATTATCTCTTGGATTCTTTTCTTTATACTTTTATTAATTATTGCCTATATGATTTATTACAGGTTTGTTAATGGCTTTTCTTGAGGGTTTATACCTTGTTAAATCGGTGATTTAATCTATTAGCAAGATTTTACTCTTCCTCTTCAATAACTATTAAATGTTGTTGGTCCATGAATAATTCAACACCATCAAACTCATTTCCGATAGAATAAATTGTTTCATTATTGCTCACGAGAGAAAAATTATAAAAGAATCTGTTTTCTTGAGTTTGAGGAACAAGATGATAATAAGCAAAATCCCCTTTTTCTAAAGGTGGTTCGAAAGTTACATTGAACCAATCTCCAGGATTATACAACTTATTTTTCCTGTAATTCAATGTTTCAATAGGAGATTCTGAATTATTAACAACTTTTACTGAAGCACTGTTAGGACTACAATAGACATTATATGTCTTACCTGGATAAACTTTTAAGTCTGTTTCTGAAAGATAAGTTTCTTCATAATCATCCCAAATCCTAAAAGTCTCACCCACAATCTGAATAGTCTTATTTGTTTTCCCATCATCAAAAAGAAATACTTTTCTATGGGTATCAACTCCAACTTTTTGGGATTGACCACCAGCTACAGTTAGCTCATTTCCTTCAATTATAGCATAGACATTATGATTTGTTTGGTTGTTAATTTTAATTGATGCACCATCTTCACAAGCAATCAACCCTAGTAGTCCTACAATAACAAATATTAATTTTATCCTATTCATAAGCACCTCTTATTTAATCCCTATTGTGATGTAGATTTTCTGAGAAAAATATAGTCCTTCTCCAAAAGTCTACTGAATTATTTTAATTTATAGTGTCAATATTGATTGTAAGGGGATTTTAGGCAACTGTTTTTTTAATAAAAAAAAGAGAGCTTATCACGCTGATAAGCTCTCTTGGCGACCCCTAGGGGAATCGAACCCCTGTTGCAAGAATGAAAATCTTGAGTCCTAACCACTAGACGAAGGGGTCAAATGGTGATCCAGGATGGGCTCGAACCATCGACTCTCTGCTTAAAAGGCAGATACTCTACCACTGAGTTACTGGACCAGTACTTCGTATAAGTTAAGTTTAATCAATTTATAAAAACTGTGATTTCTGTCAATACTTTTTTTTCGAATAATTCAGTTATCTAGCTAGATAATTCGTTTGCTAATTTATAAAGGTATATTAAAAGCTACTTTACGACACTATGTGAATAGCAAGTTTTTTCTGATTTATCAGATTTTTTACTTTTTCTTTGCATATAAGAGAGCTTTGATTATTATTTATCAAAATAATTTTGGAGGAAATATGGCTAATACTATATTTAAAGCTGATGTTAAGTGGTCAGGTAAAGGAGTTTATTGCGAAGGTACTTCACGTGAATTTAAAGTGGGGTTAGATGAACCTAAAGATTTAGGTGGAACTGACCAAGCAATGAACCCTGTCGAGATGCTCTTAAATGCTCTAGGTGGTTGCATGACTATCTGTGCTGCAGCATTTGCTAAAAAATGTGGTGTAGATTTAAAAGGATGTAATGTTGAACTTGAGGGTGACTTAGACCCTGAAGGTTTCCTTGGAATAAACCCTAACGTAAGAACAGGTTATCAAGAAATAAGATATAAAATAAATATCGATTCTCCATCACCTCAAGAAAACATACAAAAACTTATTGAGTTGATAGAGGAAAGATGCCCAGTATCTGATACTCTTAAAGGAGTAAAAGTTACTTGTAAAATCTAGAATATCATTATATTCAAGTATTAAACTCTGATTAGCAGATAATCAGAGTTTTTTTATTTTCCCTTGACTAATTAATTCCAATATACATAATTTACATAAATATTGATATGAGAGGTTAAAATGAAAAAGTTTAGTTATGCAATAATAATAGTATTATACGCATTGTTTGTTATTAGTGGATGTGCCAAAGGAAAAGTTTCTCTTGATGTTAACCAAGCAGACTCTTTAAATGAAAGACTTACTGAAAGCAACTTAACAAGAAGTGATTCAGTTGGGAATGATCCTATCTGGAATGAACCTAAAGATTCTAAAGAATCTGCTGACTCAGTAGAAGTATATCAAGATACGACTAAACTTGTTAAAAATGATGATTGGGTGTATGACAAAGACTATGAAACTGAGGACTTAAGTTCAGGTGTTGCAACAGTTAGCACGCGTGTAAAATCAAGAGTTAGAGGTCTTGCAACTCCTAAGTCATTTGCCCAAGGCTCTGTTTCAGTATCCAGTGGGATGGGTGAATTAAGCTCAAAACTAAGCAATGATGCTGCTCTTGGCTTAGCTGTGGGTGGAGCTAAAGATGTTAACAACTTCCGTGAAAACATTCAAAACAATTATATGCCTATTGAAGAAGATATAACCCACGAAGGTATCTTCTACGATTATTTCTTTGATAATAATATCACAAAAGAAGCTAAACATCTATTTGAACCTGCTTACACTTCTTATAAAAATGACAACCCACTTACTAATAAAGAAGAACTATATCTTTCTGTTGGGCTCAACTCTAATCTTACAAAAAGTTCCTTTGAGAGAAAGAAACTAAATCTTACAATAGTACTAGATATTTCCGGTTCTATGTCTTCTGCTTTCGACAGGTATTATTATGATAATGGTATGAAAAAGAATAGAGATGAAGAGAATTTTGATAGAAGATCAAAAATGGAAATAGCTAAGGAATGCATTATTGATTTAACAAGACATCTTAAAAAGGATGATAGGTTCGCAGTAGTTCTCTATGATAACAGTTCATATTTAGCAAAGCCCTTTAATCTTGTTGGTAAAACAGACATGGATGCCATTCGCGACCACATCAATAAAATTACTCCTCAAGGGGGGACTAATATGTATGCTGGAATTAAAACAGGTACAGAACTTTATGACAAATTACCTAACTATGATCCTAAAGAATATGATAATAGAATAATCTTCTTAACAGATGCTATGCCTAATACAAATATAACTGATGAAAATACCCTTTGGGGCATGATGAAAAATAACGCTGAAAAGAGAATATACACTACTTTTATTGGTATTGGTGTTGATTTAAATAGCGAGTTAATAAATTATATTACTAAAACACCTGGAGCTAACTACTATTCTGTACATAATGCTAAAGAGTTTAAGAAACGTATGGATACTGAGTTTGATTTCATGGTTACTCCTCTTGTGTTTGACCTAACTCTTCATCTCAAGAGTGATTCTTACGAAATAGCAGAAGTTTATGGTTCACCTGAAGCAGACAAAACTACTGGGGAGATAATGCGAGTAAATACCCTCTTCCCATCAGAGACTGAAGATGGTAGAACTAGAGGAGGAATTATCCTCATAAAACTTAAGAAAATAGCTGCAGGAAAAGACATTCAGCTTAATTGTTCTTACAAGGATAGAAATGGAATACCAGAGTTTGTTTCAGAAGATATAACTTTCTCACGATCTTCAAGAGGTAGTGATAATGGTATAAGAAAAGCTGTCTTGCTATCACGCTATGTTAATTTAATACATGATTGGATTAATAATAAATTAGATGAAAGTAGTGAAGAAAATGCAGGTCAAGATGATTGGCAATATAATAATTCTCAATCTCAACCTAGACATATAAGAAATCCACGTTCTAGATGGGAACGAACTTCGCAAAAGCTTGAAGTTAACTCTTATTACAAAGAAAAGTTCTCAAAATTCAAAGAACATTTTGCTAAAGAAGCTACTGCTATGGAAGATGAAGATTTAAGACAAGAATTAGATATTTTAGATTTACTAACAAAATAACTAGAAGTTAAAAAACCCGAGAAATAATCTTATTTCTCGGGTTTAATTTAGTGAATAACTTAAGCCCAAATAATGCGATAGAACTTTGATAATAGCACTATATTCTTTTGCAAAAGTAACTTACATAATTCTTCCGAATATATATATTATATGCGGACTTTAAGGAATCACCCCCTGTGTCCCCCTCAAAGAAGGGGATTATGCTAAAATAATCTGCACTATTATCTAAAGCTCTACTGCACCATCTGGGTTAAACTTCCATATCAATAATTTTAGCAGAAACACCTTTAAGCAGATTTAGTTTTCTAGCCATTTCTTCGTGTTTGTCTTTATCTCCAGCTAATTCTAAGAATATTGTTCCATTTTGTGAGCAATCATCTAAAACACCACCATGAAGGCCTAAACGTGTCTTGATAAAACATCCCCATTCAGTTAAAATCTTTTGCACTGTAACAGCTTCTTCTTTTCTAGCATTCACTAAGATGATCATATAGTCTTTTTGCACAGTTCTCTCCTATTTTGTAGTTTGTTACTTATTTAACAGTTTTTTTACTTCTTTTAATACTCGTTCAGCGTGTCCTTTTGCTCTCACATTAGACCAATATTTGACTATTTTCCCCTGAGGATTAATTAAGAATGTTGAACGGATAAGTCCTTCATATTCTTTTCCATAATTTTTTTTAATTCCCCAAGCTTTATAAGCTTTAATAGCCTGTAAATCTGGGTCACTTAGCAAATTGATTTTTAGTTTATACTTTTCAATAAAGTTACAGTGTGACTGAGTAGAATCTTTGCTGACTCCTAGTATCTCAACCTCTAGATCTTTAAAATCACTAACTAACTTAGAAAAATCATTTGCTTCAAGACTACAACCTGGTGTATCATCTTTTGGATAAAAATAAAGTAATAACCATTTACCTAAGTAATCTTCCCTAGAGATAATTTTACCTTGGCTATCTTTTAGAGAGAAATCTGGAGCTTGGGCATTTTCAGGAAACAAATCTGCCATTTTTAATTAAAATTCCTTTTCAATTTCTTGAAGTTTTTTAAGATGTTTCATTTCTTCTTTGATAATATTGAATATTGCTTTTTGAGCCTTAGCTTCTTTTGTTTCAGCATAAAGAGTATGGAAATATAAAAGAGTATCTTTCTCAAATTGCATAGCAAATCTAATTATTTCAGCTGTATTTTTGGCCTGTGTAGCCAGTTTGATTGATGAATCCTCTTTATTAAAGATATGAGCTTGAATAATTGAATCCAAATATGAAGAAGTCATTTCCCAACCATCAGGATCTACTAATTCAGCTAAATCTTCAGAATCTCGCAATGTTTTAAAATACTTCTCGTGTCCTATTTCTTCATCTCTAAGCATAGTTATTAAAGCTCTAGCATTTTCTTCTAAACCATCTCTTTTTAAAGCGCTATCGTAAAATGATTTCCCATTTCTTTCTATATTTAAAGCAAATTCAATAACTTCATTTACTGATAAGTTTTGCATTTTATCTCCTAAGGTATTTATTATTCATTGTTTATGATTTTTGTTAAATTCAAATGGTGCATGTTCTTTATCAAAAACAACCAATTTGTGAAACATATCATATTCTGCTCCACAATTTGGACAAATAAATGTCTTTGGAAGTAAAGAAAAATCAATATTATTATGTTCTTGTGGGTCATAAATATAACCACAAGCTACACATTCGAATTTATCCATGATATTATAAAGAAGAAGGGTTGATAACAACCCTTCTTAGTTTAAATTATTCAACAACTTGGAACATATCTTTGCCTACACCGCAAAGAGGACATGTCCAATCTTCTGGTAAATCTTCAAACGCAACGTTATTATTTTCTGCTGGATCATAAATGTATCCACATGCTAAGCATTCGTATTTTTCCATAGTAAATTTCTCCTTATTTATTTTTTGCTATAAGCTTTCTAAGCTGTAGTTGGAGGGGTAAAAACTCTTGCCCCTAAATCTTTATCTAACATCATAAGTCCATGACCTCGGCCTGAACCTTCTATGAGTTTTAATTTATCTATGATATCACTCATATTAGCTTCTTCTTCTACTTGCTCATCAACATACCAATTAAGAAGGCTAACAGTAGCAAAATCTTTTTCTTCAATAGCAATTGCCATCAAATCATTAATAGATTTAGTAATATATTGTTCATGAGCATAAGCTTTTTGGAAAACTTCCATAACAGACTTATATTCATGATGAGGATTTGCAAGTTCTTTCAAAAGAATTTCCCCATCTCTATCTGCAAGATATTTATAAAATTTCATGGCATGAAATCTTTCTTCTTCTACTTGAACTTTGAAGAAGTTTGCAAAACCAGCTAATCCTTCTTTTTCAAAATATGTTGCCATATCTAAGTATATATACTCAGAATTTAACTCTCTATTAATCTGGGCATTAATTTCATCGACTAATCTTTGCTTAATCATTATTTTTCCTTTTCCTCTTTAAGGTTATTCATTATTGTTTCAGTTACCTTCTCTAAGTATTCTTGAGAAGGAATGTATTGATGCTTTACATCATCCCACATTTTGAATTTACACTTTTCTAAATCTTCTCGAACCAAACCAATACTTTGGCCTCCCCAACCATAAGAGCCAAAAGCTAAAGCTACTCTATTTTTAGGAGCAAGCCCCTTCAAATAAGTTAAGAAGGAAGCATTTGTTGGTAAGATATTATTATTTAAAGTTGGAGAGCCCACACAAATATATTTAGCTTCAACAAGTTCTGTCATAATATCAGAAATATGGTTATACTGAAGATTAAACATCTGGAAAGCGACACCACTATGCTCAAAACCTCTAGCTATCGCATTAGCTAATTTCTGAGTAGAACCCCACATGGTATCATAAATTATAACAGCTTTTTCATCCGCCTTGTTTGATGCCCACTTATCATATTTTTTAATGATTTCTGGTATATATTTTCTCCAAATTAATCCATGACTAGGAGCTATAACTTCAGGTTGTAAGTCTTTTACTGTCTCCATTGCCTTTTGAACTTGTACTCCATAAGGGAGAACAATATTAGCATAGTATTTTTGAGCTTCGTCAAAAAGTGTATTCATTGGATATTCATCATCAAAATGTACTGAAGAAGCTATATGTTGACCAAAAGAATCATTTGAGAAAAGAATTTTATCTTGTGGACTCCAGGTTACCATATTATCTGGCCAATGAACCATTGGAGTTAAAACAAAACAAAGGTCTCTTTTACCAATATTTAGAGTCTCTCCAGTTTTAACAACATTGACTTCTAAATCGCTTCCATAATGAGCTTTAAGACCTTTTTCTCCATTAGGAGAAGCAAATATTTTAGCATTCTTAGCTACTTTAAGCATCTGTGGTAATGAACCTGAGTGATCCATTTCAACATGATTATGGATAATGTAGTCAATTTTAGCAGGGTCAACAATTTCAGATATTCTTTCTATTAGTTCCGGGAATAGATAATGTTTGACCCCATCGATAAGAGTAATCTTTTCATCAATTATCAAATATGAATTATAAGTAGATCCTCTTTGAGTTAAATAACCATGGAAATTACGTAAATCCCAATCTACACCACCAACCCAATATACATTTTCTTTAATTTTAACAGGCTTCATTCACTCTCCTTAAAACAAAATTAATTGTTTCAATCTATCTTTTATTTAATTTTTTATTTTCTTATTACACTCTTTACAAGTGCCTTCTAGTATCAGGTTGTATTCATCAATTTTATAACCATCAATATTAGAAGCAATATTAACACCAAGATCTACATCTATGTCAAATACTCTTTTACATGTTCTGCATTTGAAATGAGAATGAGGTTCAACATTAAAATCGTAATGCCCAATGTTCTCACTATTAGGAATTGATCTAATTAGTCCTTTCGCAGAAAACAACTTTAATGTATTATAAATCGTCATTTTTGACAAGGTAGGAATTACTGGAAGTAGAGAAGTGAATATTTCATCCACAGTTGGATGACTTCTGTTAATATCAAGAAATTCAAGTATTTTGACTCTCTGAATAGAAGGAGATATATCCTTATCTCTCAAAATTTTAGTATAATCTTTCATATTTTCCTCTTTTTCCTAGCAATTTACACAAAATTAGAATCATTCAAAATTTATATATATAGTAGTGCTTTTTTTAGTATTTCCAAATATTTTTTCAAATAAATCTCTGCCTTTTTATTATAATGAGTTTTAGGATTAAACTTCATAATTTACTTAACCAAAAATAATTCTTCACCTGAGTTTTTTAGGAGCAATAATCCTACCTGATATTCCTAGTATTATAGCCAGGATTATAGTCCAGAAAGACCCAAATATTTTAGCAAAGGTATGAGATAATGGAAGAGATGTGTTTTCAATCATTGTGATTTCATTAGCATCATACACTTCATTATCATTACTAGTATCAATTTGTTCTTGTTCTTGCTTGTTGTTCTCATTCATCTGCTTATATACAGCTAATTCATCATCTAGTATTGATTTAGTATCGATATTAATTGCAATAAAAAACAAGACTACAAGAATAAGGCTAATTGATTTTAAAATAACACCATAACGAGACATAGGTAACCCCTTTTTATCATATTTATAACATACTATTTATTAATTTTATAACTTGTCAATATTTTTCCCCTTCTTCTTCAATAATAAAGGACTCTTTTAAAAGAGTCCTTTATTTTATATGTAACTTGTTTATATCAATTCATTGCTTTAATTTTAAAGAACTTCCTATTACCAGTTATAGTTCCTTGCCAGCTGTTTGTTGAGCTATTGCTTTCAAGACTGTAGTTGCCATTAGGTTGAGTGGCTGACTGTATTTCATAGTAAGTAGCTCCACTAACTGAATCCCAGGTTAGCTCTACTTGCTCACCAGAAATAGTAACATTTAAGTTATCTGGTGTTTGAAGAGGTCCTGTTGAATTATCACCAAAGATAGCTATTCTACCACCACCAGCTATTGTAAAACCTGCTTCAGTGACAAATACACTAGAGAAATATGAGCCCATATTATCATTATCATCTTCATAAATCCAGAGAATATTTCCCTCACTGTCAACTTTCATAGCATCAGGAGCACCCGTGAGATAAATATTATCATCATTATCTACTGCCAAATCTAAAGCTCTACCGAACTGCTTAATAGGATAAGTTTTATGCCACAACTTCTGGCCTTGAGGAGAAATTTTAATTAAAAGAGATTGATTAAACTGGAAGTTTGATGTTTCATCAAATAACAAACCTGCAACTAAAATTGAGCCGTCAGAGAGTTCAATTGATTTAAAGGCTTCAGAAGAATAGCCATCTCCTGAATGGCCAAATCCTTCTTCATATTCCCAGATTTGGTTACCTTGGTTATCTACTTTCATTACTAACACTCTTGAATTACCTATTGTAGAAGTTTCTGTGCCAGCTCTATATCCTGTTAGAACATAACCACCACCAGTTGCTTCAAAAAGACTGTTACATTTTTCTTGTGACTCTTCTAGACCATATCTTCTTTGCCACATAGGAGAGTTTGCATTATAAGCTGCCTTAGTTAAGAGAAAATCCCAGTTCCCAAAACCTGTAGATCCACAAACCACTATATTACCAGCAGAATCAATAATCCCATCATCTACATCTTCATTGCTATAAGATGAATTGATATAGTATTTATAGCTTTGATTCCAGACAATAGCACCTTGAGAATTGACTTCACTAAGACCTGTCTCTTCCCCATAAAGATAACCAGTATCTTGATTTCTGATTATTAAATAGTTGCCATTAGCTAAACTAATAGCTTTCTTGAAAACACTGTTTGTCATTGCATAATGATGTTGCCATTCAACTTGACCTTCGTTATCAACTTTCATTAATTTTTCTCTATTACCAGATTCTCCCCCAGGTATTAAATAACCAGAAGCAACTCTAGTAGCTTTTTCCATATAGTAATTTGGGTATTCAACTTCATAATCTGCCACAGGAATAGATTCAGGGAATTGAGTTCTAAATCGCCATACTTGTCCAAGAGCTACGTTTTCATTACCGTTCAAGGAAAGATTGACTCTCCAATAGTAATATCTTCCTGCTTGCAAGTTACTTATTGAAGATAGATAATTTGTAAGAGGTCCTTCATATACAAGGCTTGCATTTTCCATGCTTTCATCTTCTGAAATTTCTACAATGGCATAGTTATATCCTGCTGGATTTTGCCAACTTAATGAAGTATTGATGTTGATATCAAAACTATCATTAGCAGGAGAAGGATTTAGAGCAAAAAGTCTATCCATTTCAACATCAATGGAATTATCATCATACAGATTCAAATATACTCCAGTAATTGATGTATAACCATCTTTAGTAAATTCTAAGTAGTAAGCATTAGACATTAGATCCATTTCCCAATAACCATTTGCATCAGTTAAAGTAGAGGCTTGGGAATTTCTAAACTCCCCTCCGCCTTCAATATTCATGACAGAGACTAAGACACCCTCAATAGGTAAAGCAGTATAACTATCAGTAACATATCCACTAGCTTGAGAAGTTCCTGCTACTGTAAATTGATATATTGGAGAAGATAATTCATAAGCTTCTTGCGTAATCCCCACAACTTTCCAGTAATAATTATTATTAATTGTCATTGCTGGAATTTGGCTATTAGAAATTGAAGAAGTTGGATTTCCATTATAGATTAAATCTGCTTCACTGAACTGATTATCATTTTCTTTCAGATAAACTTTCATACTTAAGAAATCCCCCACATTTTCCCAAGAAAGGTCTGTGGAAGCTAAGGCAGGGAAGTAATTTTCAGGTTGTGGATTAATTGCTACAAGATTTCTGGAAAACAAAAGAGCATAATTTTCTTTCAAGGCATTATAGTTTGCTTGAAACTTGATTCCATCATTACCTAAATAGTTTTCAATACCTACCAAAGGATAACCTAATTCATACTCTTCAGGAAGACTAGCATATTGGAATTTAATATCTCCATTCTCGAAGATAATCATCTGAGCAGAGAAAGAATCAAATCTATTTTCCAAGGTGTAGCAATCTTCAAAAGTTAGAATGAAGGCATTTTGATTTTCTATAACTGTTTGCTCATAATAGCCATTCCCCCCATAAGTTAGCCCTAATTCAGTGAAGTATAGCCCAATGAGTAAGTCAACACCATCATTGCCAGGAATTTCTTCCACATTTGAATAGTCATCATAATTATAAAAAGATACTCCTCCGTAAGGAGTTAAATAGATACTATCATACACTGAATCAAAGTAATCAAAATAAAAACCTAAAGACAACATTGTTCTAGAAAGGAAATCACCCTCAGATAAAAGATTTGCTGTAGTAGTTGGTATCCAATCATATTGAGCTAAATCTGAATAATCAGAAGAATACATTACATAACCATATTCTTGACTCGTTAAAACATTAGGTCTCACTTTTGTTGTAAGATTTTGTGATTGCATTATTCCATTATCACTTGTAAGGTTAAGAATAATTTCCTCTTCATCCAATTGACTTTGAAGAGGAACTTCTACTTGTAATTTTAAAGAGATTTCTTGAGAAGGAGCCAATTCAATATCGTTAAAGTTAATATTAGTCCAAGTATCATCACCAGTATTTTGAAGTAACTGATAGGAGAATTCAGGAGCTGGGCTAATCTCTAAATCATAAATATCACTGCTAGAACCAGTATTTTTCAAAGAAAACATAAAAGCTTCAGTATCTCCCTTGTCGGCAACAATAGTACTTTCAACAAACTTCATATCTGCATCAAAGAAATCTGAAACATTTATACTAAAATTATCTATTGCTATACCTGGACATGCTTGGTCTCCTGTAGCAAATTGAAGAATTACTCTAAAAAGTTTACCAGCTACTTCATCACTAATATTAATAGATTTTTGTTCCCAGCCATTGGTATATAAATCTGAAATAATCTCTTTATCAATAGTCAGTCCTGTTTGAATGTGTTCAATCCTGACAGTTAAGCTAGAATACTCATTAATCTGAGAATTATGATAGTAATTCAAGGAAACCGATGCTTCTTCTCTTGCATCATATATTGGAGATACTAGTATTGAGTTAGTAGAATTTACTGTAGTCAAACCATTACCAGATAAGATAGTACCAACGACATAATCACCTTCATAAGCTGTTTCAGGGTGGCCATTAAGCCCCATAGCTTGACCAACCTGCCAATCACCTTCTAATTGCCAGTTGCTTAAGGAAGGACTAGCTATTTCAAAACTCTCGGTGTGAGGTAAAGAATATACATCAACATCATTAATGGTTATTGATAAATTCCCATTTCCCTCAGGATATCTTAGTGAATTATCAAAAAGATAATAATAATCATGTTGACCTCCAGAAATGAAGTCTATATCGACTGCATACTTTCCATTACTTGCACTACCAGCAAGAAAGTTCAACTGATAAGCTACTTCATCTAGGTATAATTCTGCACTAGTAGGTGAATCTCCATTTGCCGAGAAGTAGATTACTTCAAAAGTATGTTTATCCCAGGGATTAGTATCAACTGCAGGGAAAACTCTACCATCAGTAAGTGTATCATTTTCAGGTTGATTAATTAAACTAATTTCTTTGGGTCCTGATTGATATTCGGAAAGATTATTATCTTGAGAATCACCGATATGATATCGAAGTGTATAATCTGTGGCAATTGAACCAGTATTGAAGACCACATTTGCTTCAGCTTTGTCTAGATTTGGAGCATGTATATCGGAAACCCCAGACCACCAGACATAACCAGGAGGAGTTTCTTGAGCATTTGTAATTGTTGAAACATTATTTGCATTATATGTGAAGTAAAATGTTCCTTCAGCATTATCAAAATTATAAGCCACTTGGTTATTTTGAATTGACCAATCTTCAGGCATTAGAATAGATAAGGTGTAAGAAGCACTTCCTATACCCTGAGGGAAATCAGCTCTTATTGTAGATATTAGCTTACTATTTACATAAGCAATTTCAGGCTGATGTACTTCTAAAATAGTTATTGTACAGCTAGTAATTATTACTCCAATAAGTAATAATAAAAAACCAAAAAGCAATTTAGTTTTGTTTTTTTTCTTCATCATCTTCTCCATAAATATGTTTAAGAGTAAATTATAATCATTCTAATTTTTCAGTCAAGAAATTTTGTTTATGTTAATATTTTTATTCTAAAAAGTTTCTGCTACTCTGTAGATATGTAAGTAATCAGGAATAATAATCCCCTTTGTTGGGGGTAAAGTAGGGGGTGCTACAATAAAAATGAGGCTACTCTTGAGTTTTTTTTGACTGCATATTCTTATATTATCGAGATTTTTTATGCATTAGATAGTCTCTTGATTGTTACTATCCCAAATAGTTTCCAATAAACCATAGAGATAGTAACAATCAAGACTAGGAAAAACTCCAAGATTTAAGTAGAGTAGGAGCTAAATATAATAATAAATGAAGAAGTTTAAAAACCTCATAGCTCCAGAGGAGCGATATCTTTGTAGCTGCAAAAAGAGTAAATTTTTTCTAGGACCCACTCCACTTGAGAGAGATCCAAAAAAATAGGGAAATTCAAATAATATGAACTTCCCCATGGGTTATATGTTATATGTATCAGGATCAATTTATATAGAAGTTTTTCTCTTCCACCTGTGTAAATCATTTTCCAGTAAAAAATTCAGGAAATCCAGTTTTCCTGCTGGTAACAAGGATGTTATCAGGCCATGTTCCACTGGTGATTTGGAAAGGATTTACTTAGTAGCTTTCAAGTTATTCAGAGCTTTAACAACTTCAGGAATAATTTGATTAACATCACCAACCAGGCCTAAATCAGCAACATCAAAGATAGGAGCTTCAGGGTTTTTATTGATAGCAATAATTAGTTCAGATTCTTCCATACCGGCAATGTGTTGAATGGCACCTGAAATACCCAGAGCAAAATATACTTCTGGTCTAACTGTTTTACCAGTCTGCCCTACCTGCTGTGAATGGTCAATCCAACCAGCATCAACAATAGCTCTTGAACCAGAAATCGCTGCCCCTAGATTATTTGCAAAGTCATGTAACTTGTTTAGATTTTGAGCGTTACCAAGTCCACGTCCAGCAGAAACTAAAATATTTGCGTCTTCAATATTCTTCTTAGTCTTAACAATTGCTACCTCTTCTAGAACTTCATAAGTTAGAGCAGAATCTTCAATTTCCACATCAATAAAGTGAATTTCACCTTGTCTAGTTTGGTCTTTTTGTCTTTTCTGCATAACTCCAGGTCTCACTGAAGCCATTTGAGGTTTGTGGTCAGGACAAATAATAGTAGCGAAGAGATTTCCACCAAAAGCAGGTCTAGTCATCAACAATAAGCCACTTTCTTGGTCGATTTCTAAACCTGTACAGTCTGCTGTTAGTCCTGTGTGGAGTCTAGCTGAAACACGAGGGGCTAAATCTCTACCGATAGTAGAAGCTCCAAAAAGAGCAGATTCAGCTTGCATATCAGTCATTATCTTTGCAAGAACTTGAGTATAAGGTTCATTCATATACACTTTAAGAAATTTATGGTTAGCAATAATAACTTCATCTGCCCCATAAGCAATAAGTTCTTTAGCCTGTTTTTCTGATATATTTTCACCTAGAGCAACAGCAATAACTTTACCAGATTGAACTTGAGCAAGGTCATAAGCTTTGCCTATAAGTTCGAGTCCAACTGACTGAATCACATCATTTCTTGTTTCCACAAATACCATTACTTTCTTTTCTGTTTTAGTCATGATTCAGTCTCCTTAAATAATATATTTTTCAGCGAGAAGGGAAATAATCTTTTCAGCAGATTCTTTTGGATCCAGTTCAAGAATTTCTCCACTCTTTTTAGCTTTTTTAGTTTCTGTTTTTCTAACTTTCGTTGGTGAGCCTTTGAGTCCTAGTTCTTCAGGTTCGATATTGATATCTACTTGTCCCATTTCTTTAATATCTAAATCTCTGTAAGCATCAAAGATACGTCCAACTCTCATATATCTAGGTTTATTCATACTTGATAAGGCAGTAATCAGACAAGGGGTTGGAACTTTAATCCTTTGATAAAAGTCCTCAAATTCTCTCTTAACGATTAGGCTATTATCTTGAGCTTTCACTTCAGATACATAACTTACATGAGGTATTTTTAAATGTTCAGCTATTTGAGGTCCTACTTGAGCAGTATCGCCATCAATAGCTTGACGACCACATATAATTAAATCAAAATCTATCTTTCTTATTGCATTAGCTATGGTTAGTGAAGTTGCCCAGGTATCTGCTCCTGCAAAAGTTCTATCAGTAAGCAGGATAGCATTATCTGCTCCCATTGCAATTGCTTCTCTAAGAACAGCTTTTGCTTGGTTTGGCCCCATAGTTAACACAGTAATAGAAGCATTAGGGTTTTCATCTTTCAATTGCAAAGCTGTTTCTACACCTGCTTTATCATCAGGATTCATTATAGAATCCACACCATCTCTAATCAAGGTACCTTTAATTGGGTCAATCCTAATTTCGTTAGTGTTAGGAACCTGTTTAATACATACTACTATTTTCATCTTCCTTCCCCCTTAGCTTAGAATTGAACCAGCAATTACCATTTTTTGAACTTCAGATGTTCCTTCATAGATTTCTGTTATTTTGGCATCACGCATCATTCTTTCAACACTATATTCACGAGTATATCCATATCCACCATGAAGTTGAACTGCCTTAGTAGTAACTTTCATAGCAACTTCTGCAGCAAATAATTTTGCCATAGCAGCATCTAATGAATAGGCTTGTTTCTGATCTTTCTTCCAAGCAGCCTTATATACAAGATTACGAGCGGCTTCAGTTTTGCAATGCATATCAGCTAATTGAAATTGAGTATTTTGGAATTTAGAAATTGCACGACCAAACTGCTTTCTTTCTTTAGTATAAGTAAGAGTTTCATCTAAAGCTCCTTGCGATAAACCAAGAGCTTGAGCAGCGATACCAATTCTACCACCATCAAGAGTCTTCATAGCTAGAGAAAAGCCTTTTCCTAATTTACCTAATAGATTTTCTTTAGGAACTTTCACATCTTCAAAAATTAATTCACTTGTTGAAGAACCTCTAATTCCCATTTTCTTTTCATGCTTTCCTACTGTGAAACCTGGCATACCCTTTTCTAGGATGAAAGCAGAAATACCACGAGTACCAGCAGCTTTATCTGTCATTGCCATTATAATAAATACATCGGCATAACCTGCATTTGTAATGAATATTTTATTACCATTCAAGAGATAGTAATCTCCGCAGTCTTCAGCAATAGTTTGTTGAGCTCCTGCATCTGTACCTGCATTCGGTTCAGTTAAAGCAAAGGCTCCTATCTTTTCACCTTTTGCTAGAGGAACTAAGTACTTTTGTTTCTGTTCTTCTGTTCCGTATTCTAAGATTGGCACTGCACAAAGAGATGTATGAGCTGAAAGGATTACACCTGTTGTTCCACAGGCTTTTGATAACTCTTCCACTGCCATCACATAAGTCAAAGTATCAGCACCTTGTCCACCATACTCTTTAGGAATTGGTATTCCCATCATACCACATTCAGCCATCTTCTTGACTGTTTCAAGAGGAAATCTTTCTTCTTCATCTACCTCTTCAGCAAGTGGTTTAACTTCATTTAGGGCAAAGTCTCTGAACATACTTTGACATACTTCATATTCTTTAGCAAAACTAAAATCCATCTTTCTTACCTCATGTCCTTATCTATTATTATTAACTTTATCATTAGGGTAATTTCCATTATTTGCGTTTAACTCAAATGGTGCACTAGAACTTTAGAGAATAGTGCTATTCTCAAAGAGCTATTACATTATTTGGGTTTAACTTGCTTTCTTGCTATAATCGTAAAAACCTCTTCCACTTTTTCTGCCTAACAAGCCTGCTTTAACATACTTCTTTAGTAGTGGGTGTGGTCTGTATTTTGGGTCTCCAAATTCTTCATAAAGAGTGTCCATTATAGCTAGGTTCACATCATTTCCTATTAGATCTGCTAAAGCTAAAGGTCCAATTGGGTGATTAGCACCTAACTTCATTGCATTATCAATATCTTCTACTGAAGCTACATCATCAGCTAAAATACCAATTGCTTCATTTATCATAGGAATTAAAACTCTATTCACAACAAAACCAGGCATTTCATTAACTTCTACAGCTTGTTTTTCTATCTCAATAGTGAAGTCTTTTACTTTTTGAACAGTTTCGCTGGAAGTGGCTAAACCTTTAATAATCTCAACTAGCTTCATGACTGGTACTGGATTAAAGAAATGCATACCAATAACTTTATCTGGTCTTTGGGTCGAAGATGCAATTTCAGTGATTGATAATGAAGAAGTATTAGTAGTGAAGATTGTATCTTCTGGGCAAATAGAATCAAGTTTAGAAAAAATCTCTTTCTTTATTTCCATCTTCTCTGCTACTGCTTCAATAACAAGTTCAACTTGAGCAAAATCTTCTAGCTCTGAAGTTCTTTCTATATGATTTAACACTTGCTCTTTCTTGACTTCATCAATCTTCTCTTTTTCAATAAGTCTATCTAAATTCTTTTCTATAATCTTTTTAGCTTTTGCTAAGCTATTTTCATTAATATCTTGTAATAATACATTGTGATTTTGCATGGCTATTACTTGAGCAATTCCTGCTCCCATTGTTCCGGCACCAATTATTCCTATTTTCATAATTTCTCCTAAAAGTTCGCTTTCTTTTTCTCTACAAAAGCTTGCATACCCTTTTTTTGGTCTTCAGTAGAGAAAGAGAGTGAAAATAGATTCTTCTCATATTCAAATGAGTTTACTAAAGCTGCATCTATACCTTTATTAATAGCTATCTTAGCATATCTTACAGCTGAAGTAGATTGTTTTGCAATAGAGTCAGCTAACTTCAAAGTTTCGGACTCTAATTCTTCATTTTTGAAAACTTGATTAACTAAGCCAATCCTTAAGGCTTCTTGAGCATTTATTAGCTTTCCTGTATAGATTAACTCTTTAGCATAAGAAATACCTACTAATCTACTCAATCGTTGAGTTCCACCAAAACCAGGTATAATTCCTAAACTAACTTCAGGCTGACCAAATTTAGCATCTTCTGAAGCATATCTTATTTCACAAGCAAGAGCTAATTCACAGCCTCCACCAAGAGCAAAACCATTAACACTAGCAATAACAGGAATAGATAAATCCTCTATTCTCTGCATTGTTTTTAATCCTAATTGGGCATATTCTCTTGCCTGCAAAGAATCATAGTTTAGCATCTCTTTTATGTCTGCTCCTGCAATAAAAGCTCTTCCACTTCCCTTTATAATTAGAACTCTTAATTCTTGATCTGCTTCAACTTGATTAAGAACAAGATTAAGCTCATCTAATATCTCAGAGTTTAAAGCATTTAGAGCTTGAGGACGATTTATAGTAACAATCCCTATTTGATCTTGCTTTGTATAAAGAACTTCTTCCATGCTTACCTTCTAGGCAGATTTCTTTTTGTTAAATCTTTGTTTCTCTTTAGGAACAACACAAGTACCAACTGCCCTACATACTACAATTGGTTCATCTAATATCTCTGCAGCTGAATCACTAATCTCTGGCTTTGAAACGATTACCTTCCTAGCTTCAAATTCCATTCTTCTAGATGAATTTCCTACATTAACTATTCTTCCACAAGCCTCGATATAATCACCTGCATAAACCGGTGCTAAAAATTGAGTAGAATCATATCCCGCAAAGAGACCTTCATCTCCATCATTGCGAATCAACAACTCAGTTGCCACATCTCCAAAGAGTTGCAACATCTTAGCTCCATCAACTAAATTACCACCATAATGGGCATCTGCCTGACTCATTCTAAGTCTGATTACACATGTCTCCATCTTTTCCTCCGTAATTATCTTTCTTATAGTTACGATATTTGAATATCGATATTTTATGTCAAGACAAATCGATAAATATTTATTCTTTTTTGGTTATACCCTTTATTAAAGCGATTTTTTAAAATATAATTATCTTTATTTTTGATTATTTTCTAGGGATTTGCTAAATTTTCTTAAGAATTGATAGATATTTTTAAATATAATATTATTGATTTATTGCTAATCTGATATTAGAGGGGGATACTGTATTAAGTGGGGGAAAAGATTAGGCTCAAGTTCAAGTCTGGTGGAAATCATGTTGCATTATTTTGCACTAGATATTGTATTACAGTAGTTTACGGATTATAAGTTACTATTGATAGTATTATTTTAGCAGAATAAGACATTATCCTGAAAGGATAGGTCTTATATCCCTAAAGGGGATTAATAGTTTAGCCCAGGGTAAAATCCTGAAGGGATTGCAACCCTGGGTAATGATGTATATAAAAAGCCTAATCCTGTAAGGGTTTAATAAAAACATATATACCAATGATTTAATATTATAATTAGTTACCATTATATTAAACCCTTACAGGGTTAGGTCGTTTTTTGGGATATTGTTCCTGGGGTGACGATCCTTATAGGATCTTACCCCAGGCTAAATTATTAATCCCTTTCAGGGATACTTTGGATAATCACACACTAATGATAAAATTTTATATTTTATTAAATTTTTTCCACCAGACTTGAACTTGAGCCTTCTTTTTTGTGTAATTAGTGAAATCCGTGGATAGATTATTTCTTTTTACACAGTCTGCTCCACCGTCCGACAAAAAACTAATGAAAATCTATCTTCTCCAGTAATCTACCATCTTGGAAGATATGCAAGTCTGCCTTATCATTCTTGCTCTTAAGTATCAAATGAAAGGTATTAGGAGAAGTATATACTTGTAATTTCTTCTGATAGCCTGGGAAATTAGGTTCTTTTAGTTTTAACATTGATAAATCACTAGCATAGACTCCATTCTGGAGAAAATACTCTTTTTGATGATAATAAACTTGTCTTAAATAGCTTTTTTCAGCTTGTAAATCATCGGGTATAAAATCTACTTTACCCTTACCTACTTCTTGGTGGCTAAACATGACATTACCCCACATTTCAGGATAATGCATGGCAATAAGGCCTTGGGGAGACCAAACTATATTCATTTCAGGATAATGCCTGCCAGTATCAGGATTTATCTTCTTTATGTAGCCACTGTCAGTTTTTTCTAATTGCCAATGAACTCTAGAGAAATTAACCTTCCAAATATCATTATCAAGCGGAGGTGTTTCTTTATGGGCAGCTTCAGCAAGAGATTGCCAAGGAATAGCAATTTCAACAGACCAATATTCATCTTTATCAGAAGAGTCATTTAGGCTTCCTTCAAGATGGACAGCAGTTTGTAAGCCTTTAATATCCCAGCTATTAAAAGCTACCTGTCCCCTATCTCGATATGGTTTAATAACTAATAAATCCCAGACGGTATTAAAAGCATTAAGTTCCAGTTCATAATAGTCATGACTATCACCATCAGGATCAATAAATACTTCAAAATCATTATCCCAGAAGATAACTTCATCTCTTTTAGTTATTGAAGCCCAGAGATCAGATTCTTCCAAATATGCTCCAATATAAAAGTTATTTTCATCCCACAACATTTTGGCCTTTGTTATAAAAGGAGGATTAGCTTTCAAAGAACCTTCTATATCAACAAAATCTTCAGTCCAATCAGCTTCTAGCCAAGAATCATCATCCAATTTACCATCAATAGTTACTTCTTGAGAAGTTTTGTAACAAACATAATTTAAAGGTAAGTCATCAATCATAGGAATAGGGAATTTTCTTTGGGCAGACAAAGATAGTAAAGTTGATAAGCTTAGAATAAGTAATAAGTATTTCTTCATTATTAAACTCCTTTTTCAGTTAACATCTTTTCAATAAAGTAAGACATATTTGTTTTAAGTAGGCCTACAGAAGTATCAGCACAGCCATAGTAGACATAGAGATCACTATCATCTTTAACATAGCCTTCCTCATCATATTCATGAGCAATAATCCCTGTAGGAAAGACTACATTGGGGACTTGTCCAACGCATTCATAATATTCTCTTGGTTCTAAGAAATTATATTTAGAACGGAAAATGACCTTAGCTGGATTAGCAATATCTAGGAAGGAAAAACCTGCTTGATAGATGTTACTGGAAGAGAAATGAGTCGCAACCCCATGATAAATATGCAACCAACCGTATCGAGTCTTGAGAGGAACAGGACCAGAGCCAATAAGCTCATCCCAGTAGTGAGGGTTACCTTGCATGACTATTTCATGACTATCCCAGGCTAGTAAATCATCAGAATATGCTAGATAAATAGCGGAACCTGTTTTAGTGCCATTAGCTAAAATAGATTTATTAGGACGTTCTAAACGGGCATATCGACCCTTTACCTTTTCTGGGAAAATTACCCCATTTCTTGTATCAACTTCTGATATAAATCCTTTCCATTCCAAGTTCTCTAAATCTTTACTAGTAAATAAGCCCAAGTAACAACCCTCATTAGTATCCACAGCAGTTACGATATATACTAAGTTATTTAGAAGAGTTAATCTAGGGTCATAAATATGTTTAATACGTAGCTTAATATCATCCATTCCGATTAATTTCACTGGCTGGTCATCTAAAGTGAAGTCTACACCATCTTCACTTTGAGCTTTAACTAAATAAGTTTCTCTTCCTCTATTTTGAACTCTAAGTAGAAGGTAATACTTATCATCTAGTTTAATCGCTCCTGGATTGAAGATTGATGAGACATCTGTTAGTTCAGGTAAATCTGATACTAAGTCCTCTCTAGTTATTATCTCTACTTTAGCAAATGTACTAGTTTTATCAATGTTAACGCTAGCATAATTGATATAAAGTTCATCGTAATAATGTAGAAATCTTTTTAAGTATATGGAGAATCTATTATAATCCTTATTCTGGGGACAAGTCCATGTGTTTTCAGCTAAGGCTATAGCTCTAGGAAAGGCCATATACTCTAATTTAGTGAAACTCTCTATCCTTTCTGTCCAGATATTTCCCTGCATACCTAACATAAGCTCAGAATCTAGAGTTTGGTAATTAAAATTATAGACATCTGAAAGACTAGCAAGTCCGAAAGCTCCAAATTCTCCTAGCTGATTGCTTTGTTTCCAATCAAAGTAAAAAGGATGATTAGGAGTTAGTATATAATGTAAGCCTTGTTCTTGTGCTTTGCTAACAGCTTCTTTCCCATCATTTCGCCAGCACATTAAAATAGATCCTGCAGGAGCTTTAGCATCAGCTATTTCATCCCATCCTATCATGATTTTATCGTGTTTTTGAAGTATGCTAGCTAAGTGTTGATTAAAGTCTCCTTGCAAGGGCCTAAATGATTTAGCATTAATTTCCTTAAGTTTAGCTTGGCACTTAGGGCAATTTTCCCATTGGCGAGTAGGACATTCATCTCCCCCAATGTGAAAGTAAGGAGCTGGGAAAAGAGGAATAATCTCACTTAATAAAGAATCTAGAAAAGCAAGTGTCTTAACATCTGAAACACAAAGAATATTTTCAGATACACCCCATTGATTCCAGACAGGAAGAGGATTCTTATGACAAGATAAATGTGGATAAGCAGAAATTATAGCTTGAGTATGACCTGGTAAGTCTATTTCAGGAATAACCATTATCATTTTTGATTGGGCATAAGCTATCACTTCTTTAATTTCCTCTTGTTTATAATAGGCCTGATAAAGACTCTCATCTGAATTAAGTCTTGCTGAAGCATATTCATGAAGTTTTGGATAAACTTTTGATTCTATTCTCCAACCTTGGTCATCGCTTAAATGCCAATGAAATCTATTTAACTTCAGCTCAGCCATTCTATCTAGTAAGAGAAAAATCTCTTCAATAGAAAAGAAATGTCTGCTAACGTCTAGATGAAGTCCACGCCATTCATAAGCTGGATAATCTGATATTACCAAATCATAAAGTTTGTTGTGATTAAAGCGAACAATTTGCTTTAGGGTCTGAAGTCCGTAAAAGAGTCCATTTAAGCTATTTATTCTAAAACTTATCTGCATCCCTTGAATTTCTAAGACATATCCTTCTGGATTTATCACAGAAGAATCCTCTACAATAGAAATATTAAAGGTCGATGTTTCTTTCTTGGATTCTGGGCAAGTCTTGAGCTCACTTTCAATCATAGCTTGATACTTTTCATTAGCTATAAGAATATTATTCTTTGAAAAGTAAAGATAAGAATCTGAATAAACTTTAATATCTTGTGGGTAAGGAATTAAGCTTCTTATTTGCTTCATAGGATTTAAACCTTAACAAGTTTAATAGTTTTAATCTCGAACGGACTAAATTCTAAAAGTAATTCTTTATCACTAAGTTCAATTTGACTCTCATTTTCTTCTAACATATTACAGATAAAGGCTGACTTATAGCTATCATTTAAGTGAATAGAAGTCTTATGATTTGCACCCATACTTTCGTAGCATCTTAGAATTATATCATCACTATTCTCAGCATACTTGATAGAAGAAATCACAATGGCATTATTATCATTAGTTAAGAATGATTTTTCAGCTAAAGTAGGAGTAATATCAGTTTCAAGCATAAGTAACTTTTGATTTAGAGCATGAGCCTGCTGTCTAACATCACTATCAAATAATGATTCTTGATGAGGATAATAAGCGAAAGTGAAGGTGTGCTGACCTAAATCAGCTTCTTTATGAACATCAGCTGGACTTCTTAAGAGGTTGATTTCTAGGCTATTATCTTGAACAGAATGACCATACTTGCAATCATTTAATACAGCAAATCCATGAGTTTGGTCTGATATATCAACGAAAGTATGAGCTAGAACTTCAAATTTAGCCCAATCCCATGAAGTATTTTTATGAGTTGGTCTCTCAACTAAGCCAAATTGTATTTCTGAAGTTGCTTTAGGAGAATAAAGAGCAGGATTAGCAGCCACCCTTAACATTTTATGCTTTTCATTCCAATCAACCCAGTTTTCAATCTCTATTAGGTAAGAATCTTTGATAAGAGAAATAAGCTGTTTTATCTCTGAATTACCTATACTTAATCTTTGATAAATTGTTTTCTTATAAGAATTATTAACAAGCATTTTTCTTTCTAACAAGCAAGCTTCTTGAGCTTGAGTTTCACGATAGAAGTGATTTATATCCCAAGCTCCCCAGTTATTTGGTAAATCTTCCCAAAGCTTGAGCAGATTTGCTGGTCCAGCTAACCACTCTTTTTGACTTTTCTTATCCCAAATTGATGTTATAGCTCCTCTATCATCTAAATCTAGTTTAATGAATGAATTTTCTAAAGTATCATCCTTGCTAATATGGACTTGACTCTCATCTTGTTTTTCTTTAAGCTGGAAGACTTTATAAGCAAATGGAGGGATAATAGCTTGGAAGTAAAGTTTGCCTGCTTGGTATTCAGAAGGAATTAATTCATCTTGATAATATACATCATAAGCTTGAGGACTTTCAATTCCTATAATTTCTTTTCGAGCATGACTTAAACTATTTAGAACTAGCAAATTATTATTCTCTTTAGTAGCTGTTAAAAGCTGGGATACTAGATTTTGTTGAAGTAAATCAAGTTTATCTAAGTTCTTACTTGAAAGACTATGAGCATCTTCATAAACCCAGCCTATAGAAGAGCCTGGGATAATATCATGAAATTGATTAAGTAGTATATCTTTCCATATAGCTTGTAAATAGCTATTAGTATTCTGTCCAGCTAATACACTTAGAAATTCAACAAACTGCATTTTTTGTTCAAGCTTTCTATTATACTTTTTCATCAAGGCTTGACTTGTGTAAGTGCCTCTATGAAGTTCAAAATAAAGTTCACCTTGCCAAGTAGGCAGTGAATCTTTATCTAAATCTTTAATCTTATTTATGAAGTCTTTCGCTTGAGCAAATTTTACTTTTGGAACTCCTTCTAAGTTTTGCTGTCTAAGTCCTAATTCAATATGCTCTTTGGAAGGACCACCTCCTCCATCACCGATACCATAAAGATTAAGAAAATCATCTGAAACATCAGCTTGAGCAAATCTATCTTGACTTTCAATAAAGCTTTTAGGTAAATTACTGAAGTTGTAGTCGTTAGTTGGTAAAAAGTGACACAAGACTTCTGAGCCATCAATACCTTGCCATTTATAAGTATGGTGAGGGAAAGTATTAGTATCATTCCAAGAAAGTTTCTGGGATATAAAGGTATCAATTTTGCTTTTCTTTAGGATTTGAGGAAGAGAACCAGTATAACCAAAGCAATCAGGTAACCATAAAAAGTCTATTGTTTTTCCAAACTCTTCTTGAAAAAACCTTCGCCCATAAATGCACTGCCTAATCAATGATTCTCCAGAAGGAATATTAGTATCCATTTCAACCCAGGTTGCCCCCTGACATTCCCATTGACCTTCTTTTATCTTATCTTTTATTTCTTGATATAGCAGAGGATAATCTTCTTTCACAAATTGATATAGCTGAGCTTGAGAAGCACCAAAAATATATTCAGGATATTCATCTAAGAATCTCAAAGCTGTAGAGAAAGTTCTTCCACACTTCCTTCTAGTCTCTCTAATAGGCCATAACCAAGCAACATCAATGTGGGCATGACCAATAGACCAAGCAGTTAGGGCTGATGCATGAGCTGGCAGAGAAAGAAGGTCTTTGGTTATTTTTAGACAAGCCTGTTTATTTCTACCCTCATCCCAGAGGTTACAAGCTTGATTTAAGCCATGTAGGATTCTCTTTTTTCGGACTGTATTATCTGTTAATCCTTCCCAAAGAGAGAATAAAGTTCTGATATCCATCCATAAATCATAAGCTTCTTGGTCAAAAACTACAATATCAGCCTTTTCTAGTTTGTATTCTTTTTTATCTTCTCCAAAGAGACCATTTGCTCCTGTTTCTATAAGTAAATCTATAGTTTCATTACCTTTAGCACTAGGAAAAAGTGGAACAAAGTACTTACCAGCCTGAAGATTCCAGTCTATTTTATTAGTTAAACCTTGATAAGGTTTGCCATCTTGGAAAAGACAAGCTTCTCCTTGGACATCAATCCAAGCACCTACAAAAGCTCCTTTCATTATTGAAGGGACCTTACCAGTAAATCTAAACCAACCACATCCCCATAAATCTGCCCATTTTTCCCCTACATTGATAGATTTCCAAGTATATTCACTTATTTTATCGTAAGCAATTGGTTCTTTAGAATCATATATAAATTCTGCCTGCAACTTGTGTGCTTGGCTATAAACAGCATCACCAACTCTTTTTATCCAATGCTGTATTCTCTCTTTATAAATCTTTTCATTGACCATAATTTATTCCTTTATTATAATATTTTTTGTTAGTAAGCTTCCTTAGATGAAATCACTATGTGGTTATTGTTCTTAGGATGCAGGCTTTACCAGTAAGACTATTTCTCCATAGGTATAACAATACCTTCAATAATAATTCTTTGGAAGAAGATAAAGACAGCAAGGGTTGGCATGGCAGCGATAACTAGAGCTGCATAACCTACTCCATCTGAGGCTCTTTGCATTAATTCATAAATATGAACCATAAGAGTCCACATTGATTGGTCTTGGCAAACCAAGAAAGCAAAGAGGAAGTTTCTATAAGCTGCATTAAAAGCTCCTAGAGCTATAACAGCTAAAATTGGTTTACTTAAATAGAGAGTAAACTGCCAGAAGAGTCTAAACTCTCCAGCTCCGTCCAAGCTAGCTGATTCATAAAGTTCCCTAGGTAAACTATCAAAGAAACCCTTTAAGAGGAAGATGAAGTAACCATCAGCAGCTGCGGGTAATACAAGAGCCCAAAAAGTATTTAGCAAACTTAAATTTTTTAGCATTAAGAAGTTAGGTATCCCCATAACCATAGCAGGGAAAGCCATAGTAAGCATAAAAAGTAAGATTATCTGATATGAGAACCTAGGCTTAAACCTACTTAGAGCATAAGCTGCAAGAGGATTAACTGTTATTGCTAGAAAAATAGATAGGAGAACATAGATTGCAGTATTTTGGAGAGAACCTGTATCTGAGAGCATTTGATCTAAAGCCATAGCATAGTTTCTCCAAAGAAATTCTTTTCTAATAGCCGATTCTCGCTCAGCAAAGCTATAATAATCTATTTCATTGACTGGAAAAGCTATATTTTGGAAAGACTTATAGCTAGTAGCCAGAGCAGAGTTCATTTCTGATATACTAACATATTTAGCTTGTAAAAAACTTCTAAAATCATCAGTAATACTTTTTAGATGAATATGTTCTGGGAGAGCAACATTCTGGATAAAATAGGCTAAATCTTCAACCAATGCTCCTGAATCTGGAATTGGTTCTGGAATAGTAATTAAGGAAAAATCTGTAAAATTCGTCATCCATGTTTTATTTAAGGTTCTTATGTCATCATATTTGTCTTTAAGCATAGCCTGGAAATATGGTAGAGCTTGAGGATTTAGAGATAAATGCCTAATATTGATCACTTTTTTCGTATAATGAATCCATTCATTTCTTATAGGATTACCAATTTGAGGTACAGAATTAGGAATGGCAAGCTGTGACCAAGATGAGTAATTAGTCGAATTCCTTTTATTAAATTCTGCTATATCTTCTCCATATTCAGGAATTAGCTGGGAATTTATAAAAGTACCTTCAGGATTAACATAATACCTCATCCAATGAGGAGTATTTTCTTTGAAGTTTCTGAATCTACCTAGATATCCCTGATTTGATGATATAAAGTTCCTCCGATAAATATCCTTCTCTTCAACTACAATTTCTTCCCAGGATTTAGCTCCAGTGTTATACTTCTTATTAAATTCTATTAAAGAATTATCATTCTCTCTTCTAAGTTCTTTTCTAAAAATTCTTTGTGCATAGGGGTAAATACCTCGTCCATAGTGTTCTGCCACATAATATTCGTAAGGGTTACTTTCATGATTTTTAAGAAACTCCTGCCATTCTAGATAGATTTTTTCATTTGCTTTTTTAGGTAGGGTAACTTCAGAAAAAGATATCCAAGAAGCAGGGTAATTATCCATCAATCTTGAAGATTCTTCATTATATCTACTTTCGATATACTTCTTATAAAGAGCTTCTTCATTATAGATAAAAGCAGGAATTAACTCTAATGAAGTTGAATCAACATTAGATTTAAAAGAAAAAGATATCATAAGTAAGAAGGGGTAAATCATAGTAATAGCCCCTATTAGCAAAACTATATGAATAGATAAATTTAATATTCTGATTCTTTTGGAGTTTCTGCCAACTTTTCCAATAATACTCATTATTCTCCTCCCTTACCTGTTCTAAATTCCATCTTAGAAATATATTTAATCTGTAAGATAGTAAATCCCATCATCAACAAAGATAGTAGCCAAGCCATTGTTGTTGCTAAACCAAACTTTAGATAAAGATATGCTTTTTCAAAAATCAGCAAATCAGCTACCCTTGTAGCCTCATTAGGTCCTCCAAAGGTCATAATAAGAATAAAGTCACTGGACTGAGCAGCTACAATAAAAGCGGCTATAAACTGAATAATGATTAGTCCTTTTAAGCTTGGTAAGACAATATGCCTAACCTTAGCAAAGAAACCTGCCCCATCTATATCAGCTGCTTCATACATATCATTTGGAATATTCTTTAAGGCTGCTAAGTAAATAAGAGAACCTGGTCCCATACCTGCCCAGATACCAGGCAAAACAACACAAAGCATAGCTAGAGATTCATCTCTAATCCACATACTCTTAGGTAAACCTACTGCCATCAATATCTGATTTAAAACACCATTATCCCCAGGTGAATATAACAATTTCCATAAATAAATTACTATCACACCAGAGATTACAGCTGGTAGATAATAAATAACCCGATAGATTAATTTCCCATGAGAAACTTCTTGTAATAGAATTGCTAAAATAATAGGAGGAAAGAAACCCAAACCTAAACTCAAAGCCATGAAATAAAGAGTTCTTCCTACTGAAGCCCACCAAGTTGCATCAAATAATACTTCTGCTAAGTTACCAAAACCTATAAAGGGGCTTTCTCCAACTAGCTTAAAATCTTGAACTGCCATTAAAGAACCGGAAATCATAGGAATATATTTCCAGAGGATTATACTGAGAACAGCTGGAGCGAGTAAGATGATAATATAAAATAAATACTTGTTATTCTTTTTACCCTTAACCTTACTTTCAGGTGTTAATATTTTCCAGACTTTCCACAAAGTAAAAGCAAAAGTTAATAAAATGAAAGTTGCAATGACTCCTGCAATTCTTTCTCTTTTTATCTTGACTTCTTGGGGCAAAGTACCTATCATCTCTTCATTAGTTCTAGCCTGTGCTGCCTGTAAAACAGACATTATCTTAGCAGAAACCTCTTCTTCATTTTCGCCTAGCTTATCATCTAAATCTAATTTAATTAACTCATCAAGAGGATAGGTCATAAACTCATATACTTTTTGACAATTATCACCATAAGGTTCAGGTTTCCCCTCCCTCATTGCTGTTTCAAAGGTTTCTAACCAACCTTTAGGGGCATATCTTAAATACTCTTCATAGCCGTATCTTTTAAGAAAAACTGGGTTTTGCATCTTACCATAACCGTTCTCGATCATAACCTTCAAACGTATTTTTCTAGCTTCTTCACTATCATAAAACTTAATATATTTCCAAGCAGCATCTCTTACTAGCTTAGGATCTCTATCGCCTAAACCTGCATTATTACTAATACCTGCCTCTGAGAAGATACCCATCATTCGGCAATTGATTTCTGAACCACCTTTACCTGAAGGACCAGCTGGACTTGGGGCAAAACCATAGAGATTTGGGTCATATTCACCTGCCATATTTTGCTGAGAAAGATAATCCATCCGCATACCAATCTTCCCATCCTTCCACATATAACCCCAATCACCTTCACGGATAGCATATCCATACTGCTTATTACCATTATCATCAAGCCATTCTTCACTAGCTAATTCTAAATAGAATTTCATGGCTTCAAGTCCAGCTTTACTAGCAAAAGTAGCTTGCCATACTTGTTTTTCTTCATTATACCTTACAGCATCTCCACCTGCTGCCCATAAAAAAGGCAACCAATCATATGCAGCTTGGGGACCACTAGCTAAAATTGTTCCATAGTTACCATTAGCAGGGTCACTAAGGAGGGTAGCATATTCTTTAAATTCCTGCCAGTTCTTGGGTGCTTTATTAGGATCTAAGCCTGCTCTTTTAAAAACATCCTTCCTGTACATCAAGATTCTTACCAGAGTTTCATAAGGAAGCATCCAAACTTTCTCTTCTGAATCTCCCTTTTTCTTTCTCTTGATAACCTGCCAAACTGGTTTTTCAACTCTTAAATCTAATAGTTGGGAATCTTCTTTTTCTATAAATTCATCAAGGGGGTATAAGAAATTGTTTTGAATATAAGTATCACTTTGTCTAAAATTTACATACATGATATCTGGTGCAACTCCACCTGCTATGGCCATGAGAGGACCTGAATCTAAGTCCATCCCATCAATTTTAATACCAGAAAAGGAACGTAATTCAATATAAGGATACTTATTCTTGAAGGCTTCTATAACAGCAATATTTGCCTTAGTGTAAGCATCTGTTTTTCTAGGGTCAGGGAGTTCAAAAACTTTTAGAACTATTGATTCATGCTTTGTGTCAATATTTGCAAAGAGTAAGCTAACAGTATTTAATAAACAAAGGATAAAAAGAATAGGCTTAAAATACTTCATTGCACCTCATTTTGTTAATAATATTTTAATCACTTTTTCTTATTCAATTTTTATTCCAACTTTGAAGTTAATTCTTATGTAATTTAACCCAAATAATGCAGTAGACCTTTGTGAATAGCGCTATATTATTCTAGCAAAATAACTTCCATAATTTCTCCGAATATATATATTATATGCGTCAAAATTCTGTAAGCTATTTTGCTAGAATAATCTGTACTCTTCAATAAAGTTCTACTACACTATCTGGGTTTAAGATTGCTTAGAAATTTATCTATCCTTTATTTGACAAAAAGTACATCCCTAACATTATCGTTATTTGGAGGAATTAATGAATTATAAAGAAGAAAAAGATAGAATTATAGAATTAGGTAAACGAGCTTATAATAGAAGTTTTGTTGCTTCTAACGATGGTAACATTAGTATTAGAATTGCTAAGGATAAGTTTTTAATCACTGCTTCTGGTAAATCCAAAGGCTATTTGACCTATGATGATATTCTCCTTTGTGACCTTGAAGGAAATATTCTTGAGGGCTTTGCTAAAGCTTCCTCGGAGATAAGGATGCACATCATGGTTTATAAAGAAAGACCAGATGTAAATGGTATTTTTCATGCTCACCCAGTTTATGGGACATCCTTAGCAGTAGCAGGAATCCCTCTTGACCAACCTATTTTAGTGGAAGTCATTGTTTCTATTGGCAAAATACCTCTTGTAGAATATGGCAGACCAGGAACAGATATGCTACCAAATAATATCAAGAAGTATGTGCACAATCACGAAGCTTTTTTATTAGAGAAGCATGGGGTGCTCACTCTAGGAAGTGATGTAGAAACAGCATATTATAGAATGGAAACTGTAGAACATTTCTCTAAGATATTCTTTAATTTAAAGCAACTAGGTTCTTACCAAACTATGGATCAAGAAGAAGTTAAAGAACTTTATAAAGCTAGAAAGTCTTTTGGTGTTAGAGAAGATGTAGGAATCTACTAATCGCATATTCTTGAGTAATATATGCAATATGCTTGCTTGATTGTTACTCTCTCTATAAGTTCTCAATGGTTTATTGAGAGAGTAACAATCAACTAACTTGAAACTATAATTTTGCCTCTCTCAAGCATAATTGTCTTAGAAAAAAAATTAGCATACTTTTCATAATTTATTATAATATGACAAAAAAGGAGTGAGATATGAAAACAATCATTGTCTTTGCCCATCCTTGGCATGGAAGTTTCAATAAGGCTGTTTTAGATGTTGTTATAGATTCATTAAAAGATAGAAAGAAAGATTATGAAGTTATTGATCTCAACAAAGATGCTTTTAATCCAGTTATGCAAGAAAATGACTTAGCCCTGTTTTCAAAAGGTCAAACAAGTGATAAATTAGTAGAGAAATACCAAAATCTATTAAAAGAATCTGACCAAGTAGTCTTTATCTTCCCTATTTGGTGGTTTGGTATGCCTGCAATCTTAAAGGGTTTTATTGATAAAGTTATGCTCAAGACCTACGCCTATGAATATGGTAAGTTAGGCCTCATAGGTAAATTAACAAATATTAAATCAACAACAATTATAACTACTTCAGAAATGCCAACATTCTTGTTAAGGTTCGGCTTTGGTAGACCAATTTCCAGAACTTTCAAAGCAACTCTAAAAAGTGTGGGAATGAAAAATATTAAGTGGATGAATAAGGATTTCATCACTAAAGGTAAAGAAAGTGGAAGGATTAAATTTTTAGATAAAGTGAAAAAAACATTTTCTTAACTTAATATCTTTTTAAAAAAACTAATTCAGAGTGTGGGTAAATTCCCTTACAGGTCACACAAACCAAACCATTGAAGCAAAATTAGTCATTAGAGGGACACCATGTATACTTTACATACATTGGGGTTAAAATACTTTGTACACAAAATAGACATAATTTTCATATTTACAGATACTTATTAGCAAGTAATTAAGTAATATTCCCAACTCTTTTACCAGCCAGGTCTGATTTATTGCATTTCAACATCTTTTTTACACCTTTTAGTTCAAATATTAAACTCTTGGTATTATAATTGCATCTATGATATAAAAAGTTACTCAAACTTTGATTTTTTTGAAATAAAAGTCCACACTAAGTACATTAAATAAGTTTAGGAGATATATTATGAAGAAATTTTTGTTTGCTATTATTTTAATAGCATCTCTTTGTTTATTGGAAGCAGACAGATTTGTTAAGGATGTTTTTGAAGAAAATAATATTATGGTTTGTTTTGAATTATCTGCTATCGGAAATGAAGATGGTGTAATTGAAGTCTCTTACAAGAATGACATTGTAAATACCAATATTACATCTTTCAATCAAGTAGCTGAAGAATATGAGATTGTAAAAATCAAGCAAGATTGTCCCTTTGTTAAACATAAAGAATGGAATGATAATGGTTCATATATTCAAGCAATTTATAAAGTAACTATTAAAGACAACAAGAAAATTGAACAAGCTCTAAATTCTTTAAGAGAAGCAAAAGATATTTTATGGGCAGACTATGTTACCATTAACAGAGATAAATACACTCCTAACGATAGTCTTTATGAAAGCCTTTGGTATATTACTCAGACAGAAACTGAAAAAGTCTGGGACTATGTTAGAGATGCTTCAGATGTTCTTATTGGAATTTCTGATTCCGGTATCAAATGGACACATCCTGATTTACAAGAAAATATCTGGTTAAATGAAGGAGAAATGGCAGGTGTAAATATTGATTGGAACAATGGCACCTTTACAAGTGATGGTATTGATAATGATGGAAATGGCAAGATAGATGATGTAATGGGTTGGGACTTTGTAAACAATGACAAAAATCCTCTGCAAAATTGGAATCATAACTATCATGGCACTCATGTTGCAGGTTGTGCTAGTGCAGTAGGAGATAACAACCAAGGAACAGTTGGCCCAGCTTTTAACGCTAAATTATTAAATATGCAAGGTGCACCTGATAACCAAGATAGTAATGGTAATCCACACGGTTATATGCAGATGGTCTATGCTGCTGATATGGGAGCAGATATTATTAATGCATCTTGGGGTGGTCAAACTTATAATCTATCTTATGCAAATACCTATGTTAACTATGCTACTAATTTTGGTTCTTTGGTTGTGGTGGCTGCAGGAAATGGTAATGTAGAGCATAACTCTAGTTACATTGATGCCCCATCTGATTGTCCCAATGCATTTAATGTAGCAGCTACTGACAGAAATGATGAGAAGGCATCTTTCTCTGAATATGGATACCCTATTGATATCAGCTCTCCTGGGACAGAAATAAAATCTACCATCATTGAAAATGATGGCTATGATAATGCCCAAGGAACATCAATGGCGTCTCCTATTGTTTGTGGTATAGCAGCCTTAGTGAAAGCAGTTAATCCAGATTTTACTAACACACAAATACGTGAAAGAATTGAAAATACAGCTGATTTTATTGATGATATTAATCCAGATTATGCTGGTAAATTAGGAGCTGGAAGAATTAATGCCTTTGCTGCAGTACTCTATGACAAGATACCTAATATAATAATAGAAGATAAAGCTATTTCAGAATTAGAAGGTGATGGTGATGGAGTAACTAACCCAGGAGAACTTATTTCCCTGCAAGTAAAATTAACCAACTATTTAGATATTAATACTGGCCTTGCTTGGGCAAGTTCAAATAACACAACAGTTTCACTCAGATGTGAGCAAGCTGGTGTTGTAATTCAAGATTCTCTTGCAAATTTAGCTACTATAACTTCAGGAAATTCTGTTTGGAACTCAGACTCTCCATTTACATTCAGTACTACTTCTGACATTTCAACCCAACCTATTGAATTTAAACTATATGTTCAAGCTAACCTGGATTCAGAATTCCCTTACTCTATTGAAATCCCTTTTGAAATTAACCTATCTTTAAATTATCCTAATTGGTCATTTGAATTAACAGGTCAAACACTTTCCTCGCCTATAATAATGGACATAAATAATGATGACATAAATGAAGTCATTTTTGGAGATATAGAAGGCAATGTGAATGTCTTAGATAGTCAACAGAACTTCTTAGCTGGTTTTCCAGTTAATGTAAATTCAGCAATTTCACTTCCTCTAGCAGTGGGAGATTTAAATAATGATAATCTGCAAGATATAGTAGCAGTAACTAGCAATAAAGAAGCCTATGCTGTTTCTGGTGATGGTTCACTATTATGGGGACCAATTTCCTTGGATAATCAGATGGTTAAAGCTAATCCTCTTGTAACCGACATTGATAACAATGGTACATTAGAAGCAGTGATTTGCACATTAAATGGGAAGTTACATATAATTGATGGGCAAGGAAATGAGTTTCCCAACTACCCATGTGAATTTCCAGGTAACTTTATTTTTAATATTGCTTCAGGTGATATAAATTTAAACGGTAATCAAGAAATAATTTTGCAATCTATCTCTGGTAATTTGCTAGTTATAGATTATTTAAATCAAGAGAACATAGATGGTTTTCCATATAACTTAGGTGCTAACACAGAGTTTGCACCACTTATCACCAATATTGATGATGACCAATATCCAGAAATCATTTCAACAATTTCATCCCAAGGTATCATAAAGATAATTAATCATGATGGAACAAGTTCATATAATTTTGATATTGACGGTGCTATCAAACAAGACATATTATTCGCAGATTTTAATAATGATGGTAATAAGGAACTACTCTTCACTAGCTATGAAGGTAGAATGCATGCTTTAACCTTAGATGGTTCAGAACTAGCAAATTTCCCTGTACAACTGGATACTTATATTGAAGGTTTTCCTCTTTTATCAGACTTAGATGGTCAAGGTTTATGTCTCATTTTTGGTGACACTTCTGGTATGCTACATGCTATTAATCATACTGGTGAAGAAGCTGGTAATTTTCCAATTGATTTGAATGATAATCTAAAAGTTTCACCTGCCTTAGGTGATATTGATAATGATGGAGATCTAGATTTAGTTATATCTACTGTTACTGAACTAAGATTATTAGACCTTAAAAGAAGTGGTTATTCCAGCTGGCTTATGCACCGTGGTAATCCAGGTAGAACTGCAAACTTCTATAATGCTCTTACACCAAATGCTGATGATATAATTACTCCTGTTAATGTTGCTCTAATTGGAAATTACCCTAATCCTTTCAACCCTGAAACAAGAATCAGCTTTTCTCTCAAAGATCAAAGTCCAGTAGAAATTTCTATCTACAATATCAAAGGACAGAAAATAAGAACACTAATTAATAGGGAGCTTGAAGCTGGCCAACATAGTGTTGTTTGGGATGGAAAAGATAAGAATAATCACACCGTTTCATCCGGAATCTATCTCTATAGAATGAAAAACGGAAAATTTACCAAGTCAAAGAAAATGATACTTTTAAAATAACTTTCCCTCTAGAAAATAGTCACTTAATGTTCATTCCTTCCAGAATAATGAACAGAATCAACTCGAGTCTCCTCTACTCGAGTTGTTTTCTTTTATCCCGAATGGTGTAGTAGAGTTTTTATAGAAGCGTGCAGAGTCTTTTAGTAAAATCCCCTTCTTTGAGGGGGATACAGGGGGTGATTCCATTAACTACACATATAATCCCCTTCTTTGAGGGGGATACAGGGGGTGATTCCTTTAACTACACATATAATCCCCTTCTTTGAGGGGGATACAGGGGGTTGATTCCTTTAACTACACATATAATCCCCTTCTTTGAGGGGGATACAGGGGGTGATTCCTTTAACTACACATATAATCCCCTTCTTTGAGGGGGACACAGGGGGTGATTCCATAAATTAAATAATATATATTCAGAAGAATTATGTACATAAGTTACTTTTGCAATGAGTCTTCGCTAAAGCTACGCCCTCACAAGAATAATATAGTATTATTCTCAAAGGTCTACTGCTTTATTTGGTTTAAGATCTATTAGATTTTAGCAAAACTTGAAATAAAATGAATAATAGAAGATGAGGTGAATTGCATTTGAGTAAGCTCTAGCCACCATTCAATTAATATATTTTGTAATACCGACTATTAATGATTTTTATCTCTTGACAATTTTATTTTATCTAATAATTTTTATTATATACATAAATATAATTATAGATACTTAGGTAATTATACTATATTCTTGGTATAATTATCTAATCTGTTCAATATAACAAACATTAATAGTGGAGGAACTATGAAAAAGAAGTTTATGATTATTACTTTGCTTACTGTGTTAGCTATTACTTTATTTGCTGTACCTAACACTCCTTTAAAAAGTATTAAACTTGATGAAATTGGATTAAGACCTTATCAATCAGACAATCGTTATGAAACCCCTTTCGAATTTGCCATCAACCCAGTTATTATTATGGATAACTATTATGACTACTTCCCTGGCACCTATGGAGCAATACCTATGATGATGGCTGATTTTTCAGCTAATGGTGGTGTTAAAGGTAACTGGATAATTTATCATGGAAAAGCTACAGCTAGTTCTACTCGAAGAGTTTATAAAGCTTTTGTAGATGAAACTGGTGTTGTACAGACCAACTCAAATTTCAATCCTATAGATACCAATGAAGGTTATGCGGGTTTAGGTTTAACAGCAGCAGGAAGACCTATTTTTGCTTATCATGGTAACTGGGATAACTCAGATACTCAATGGGAAGTAGGCTTAGGATATGATGCTGTTATTGGTGGAGTATCACTTAATCAAAACTCTAATTTATTAACTATTATCGATTCTCCAACAACTATTGAAGTTAATGGAGTAGAATATAGTAATAATGAGTTTAACTGGCCTTCAGTGCAAATCGGTCCTTCTCCACAAGAAGGTTACCAAAGAGTATATGTAGCAGCCAAAAATGGTTGGTCTGCAGGTACTGCAGCATCAGAAAACATATTTATCATTTATCATGACTTCTTAGAGTCAGATATCGAATTTCAAACATTCAATCCAACAAACTGGGGTTCAACAACAATACCTGAGCTAGATGAATGGAATGTTTCAACTACTTACTGGAGAAGACCTTTCATGTCTTTCAAAGTAATAGATGATAAGTTATATTACATTGGTTACCATATAGCTGCAGAAGGTACTGGAACTGACGACCCAACTATTAACGAACCATCTTTAGATGTGTTTGTTTGTGATAACTATGGTGAAGGTCAATGGGAAAGATATTCTTTATGGGATACTTTTGATGGATATAACCCAAATTATATAAATCCAACAGGTTTCCATGAAGGTACTGAGATGACTGAAGAATATTTTGATACTGACCAAAATGATTATTCAGATGAAGATATGTACATTGGAATCGGTCAATCAGGTCATTTCAATTTATCTGTTGATGCCCACGGCAGAATTCACATGCCTGCACTTTATACTTTGAAAAACTACGAAGGTGGTTATTATCCTGCTCTACATGTAATTAAAACTGTAATTTTTAATCCAGCTGATAACACTTTCTTAGTTAATGAAGTTTATCCACAGACAGAACAAAGAGTCTTTGATATTACAGGAAACACAGAAAGTGTAAGTGATGAAGTACCATGGTGTTGGTGGGATACAGATGGTGATGGTATTACTGATGAAATAGCCGATGATGGTACTTGGGATAATGTTGATGATGGCGTAACTTCTGCTGATACAGATTACTGGGGAATGCCTCTCCTTGAAACAATGTGGCCCTTCCCTTATTGGGATGAAGATGCAGTAGAAGAAGCAGCTCTTTTCCATCTTAATCATATCAGAATTACTGATGCAAATGAAATGGGTATGATGGCTATTATTTGGCACGATACACAAAAGGCTCGTGATTATAATAAATCACCTGATGTTTATCCTGAACTTGCAGATTGGGCTCAAAACTTGGAAACATTGATAAGTGTTTCTGCAGATAATGGTGCAACTTGGTCAGAACCATTCTCTCTTAATGGTATAGAAATCCCTGAACTAGAAGGTCAAATTCCTACTTTCGTTTATCCTACAAACAAAATAGAGTATGTTCAATCTCCAACAGGTACAGGTCCTGTAGGAAGATTGCACTTTATGTATTTAGATGATGAGACATTTGGTTCTTCAGAACAAGGTATTGGGCAAGCTACTGGTGGAAGAATGATGTATGCAGCTATTGATATAGATTTTGCTTCTGCTACTCCAAATATCGATAATAATAACGTTGTAATGCCTTCTATGAACTTAAAACAAAACTATCCTAATCCTTTCAACCCTGAAACTACAATCAGCTTTGAAATGAATAAAGCTAGTAATGTGAACCTAAGCATCTATAATGTTAAAGGTCAACTTGTTAATACTCTTGTCAGTGGTAATTTACAGGCTGGTAATCACTCTTATGTTTGGCAAGGTAAAGATATGAATGGTAATCAAGTATCATCAGGACTTTACTTCTACAAACTAGATAGTGATGAAAAATCTGAAATGAGAAAAATGGTCTTAATGAAATAGTATCATATAACCCATGATCTTTAGAATCCTATTATTGAAGTTTTTCAAGTCATGGATACAATGATAAATAATCAAAATGGCACGGCAATAGCCGTGCCATTTATATTAAACCCCAATAATGCAATAGCGCATTATTGGGTTAAAATGTTAAATTATAGTTAGGCATAAGCATCTTCATCATGTAGAGATCTATCTAATCCTTGCCCTTCATGTTCCTCACTTACTCTAACAATTGTTATCTTATTGATAATCCAAAGCATAGCATAAGTAAATAAGAAAGCGTAAATAGCAGCTCCACTTGCAGTAATTAATTGTTTGAAGAAGAAAGTAGGGTTTCCCTGCAATAGACCATCAGCACCAGCTTGATTAAGAGATGAACTAGCAAAAACACCAAGTAATATAGTTCCAATAAATCCACCCATACCATGAACACCCCAAACATCTAGGGCATCATCCCATTTGAGTTTATTCTTCAAGGCAACTGCCATATAACAACCAATGCCAGCTAAAATACCAATTATTGCAGCAGCCCAAGCTGGGACAAAACCAGCAGCAGGAGTTATTGTTGCAAGTCCGGCAACAGCCCCTGTCATAAGTCCTACAAATTTTGGTTTCTTCTTGAGAATCCACTCAATAATTAACCAGGTAATTGTAGCAAAAGATGCAGCAATATCTGTATTTACAAAGGCTTGAGCTGTAATATGGTCAACCCTAAGTTCACTTCCCGCATTGAAACCATACCAACCGAACCAAAGAAGACCTGTTCCAATAGCAACTAAGGGAATACTATTAGGTTTAGAGTTTCTGTCTTTCCTCTCACCAACAAAGATAACAGAAGCAAGAGCGGCAAAACCTGCTGTAACATGAACTACAATGCCTCCTGCGAAATCTCTAACCCCCCATTCAGCAAGGATTCCCCCACCCCAAATCATATGGACAAATGGGTAATAAACGAAAATTTGCCAAACTACCAAAAATAGAAGATAGGCTTTAAAGGAAACCCTACCCGTAAAAGCACCAGTAATTAGAGCTGGAGTAATAATAGCAAACATCATTTGATAGGAAAAGAAAACAAATTCAGGAATTGCACCGTCTCCAAAAGGAGTTAGAAGGTTAACTCCTAAGAGGAAGCTCTTATCAAAATTTCCAATAAGGGGACCTGAGCCACTAAAACAAAGGGAATACCCGAAAGCATACCAGAGAATAGTTGTTACACCTAATGATACAAAACTTTGGATCATTATACCAAGAATATTTCGTTTAGAAGCAAGACCACCATAAAAAAAGGCTAATCCAGGGGTCATAAGCATAACTAAACTTGTTGCAACCAGCATAAATCCGGTTGAGCCATCTGAGAACATTTCAGTTCCTCCATTAATTTACTCACTCAGGATTTCAGACCTTTATAAATAAATAAATGCAACAATAATCTCATAGTACTTGTGTATTACTTCCTAATTGCATACTTTGGCTGGAAGTAAATCATCTCATACTGGAGAAACTGTTTTCAATCTTCATCCATCATGAGAGTTTTGAATCCTCATTTTACATACTTTGGTATGAAGTTCCAAAACTTAGTACTTAAATAATTTACTTGTTCAAATCGTCAATTTATTATTTGTAAGAAATATTAGAAATATCTAGAGACTGTTCAATCCTCAATCCACCCTCCTCAGTAGCCTATCCTTAAAGAAGTCGATAATATTGCACATCTTTAGGTTTTTTTGACTTTAGGGATAAATTATGATTAGTAACATATACCCTACATTGGATTGGATTTCCGATAATACACATCTTTTTTCAAGTTGTAGTGAGTAAATTCTTAAAATCTCGGAGAGATGTAGATATAATAGACAGGGTTCGAAGACCCTGTATTAACCCAAATAATGCAATAGATCTTTGAGAATAGCACTATATTCTTTTGCAAAAGTAACTTACATAATTCTTCCGAATATATATATTATATGCGTAGTTAAGGAATCACCCCCTGTATCCCCCTCAAAAAAGGGGATTTTGCTAAAAGAATATGCACTCTTCGCCTGTGATACGTAGCTTTAGCGAAGTATTACTAAAGCTCTACTGCACAATCTGGGATTAATTATTTCAAAAAATCAAGCAAAGCCCTGGAGGGGCGACAATATTCATTTTTCTAGATTTATTTTTATGTACTTATTGTTCATAAAAAAACCATGATAAAAAAGAGCTTAACCCTTATTTACATAATCAGTAAGAGGTATTATCACCCTTCTGGGGCTTCGGTTTGTGGGAAACTCCTTGTACAGGGTCTTCGAACTCTGTCTTTTATATGGCTCAAGTTCAAGTCTGGTGGAAATTATGTTGCATTATTTTGCACTAGATATTGTATTACAGTAGTTTACGGATTATAAGTTACTATTGATAGTATTATTTTAGCAGAATAAGACATAATCCTGAAAGGATAGGTCTTATATCCCTAAAGGGGATTAATAGTTTAGCCCAGGGTAAAATCCTGAAGGGATTGCAACCCTGGGTAATGATGTATATGAAAAGCCTAACCCTGTAAGGGTTTAATAAAAACATATATACCAATGATTTAATATTACAATTAATTACCATTATATTAAACCCTTACAGGGTTAGGTTGTAATTTTGGATATTGTTCCTGGGGTGACGATCCTTATAGGATCTTACCCCAGGCTAAATTATTAATCCCTTTCAGGGATACTTTGGATAATCACACTAATTGAAGGGCGATAATACCTCTTACTGATTATGTAAATAAGGATTAAGCTCTTTTTTTTGAATAATAAGTACTATAAGAATAAATCTGGAAAATGAATATTGTCGTCCCTTCAGGGCTTTGCTTGATTTTTTGAAATAATTAATACAGGGTCTTCGAACCCTGCCTATTATATCTGCATCTCTCCGAGATTTTTATGAATTTACTCACTACAACTTGAAAAAAGATGTGTCTTATCGTCAATCCAATATAGGGTATATGTTACTTAAAAAGTGACACCCTTGATAGCCAGGAGGTGGAAGATTGCTTAAATTAGACAAATGGCTTATTAATGGGCTTTATAGGGTGGACATGAGTGAAAAAGCGAGTTAGCCACATTTGTAATTCCTTGTAGATTGCTTGTAAAAGCTTGTTAGTTTTGGGTTAATTTTGAAAGTATTAAATAACAGTAGGTTAGGATAATTGCAGGCTTTGAATTAAACCGAGAGTAAAATAAATTTAGGAAAGTGAAAATAGCAAAAGTGAAAAAGCGTTTTGCAAAAGCGTTTTAATAGAAAAAAAGTGACAACAAGGTTGCCACTTTGAAAAACCGACCTGAAAGCCACTAATAATAAGAAAAACTTACATTTTATTTTGATTCTGAAAGTGACAGCAAGGTTGCCACTTTGAAAAAACGAAAGTTCTTGGTGATAACTCTACATGCAGAATACAATCTAAATTACTAACAGGAGAATACAGTTCAAAGTTGTTTTAAAGATTTAAGGATTAAAAGTAATCTCTTTTGTAGCTAATTTTGATATCTTTGCAAGTGACATTAATCTTCTAAGCTACTTGTTTTTAATATAACAGTAGTACCTTTTGTTCCTCCATATAGTTCCATAAAGTTCCTACGAAATTTTTTTTTATCAAATATTTCTCTAAAGATAGGTAAACTGAAATATAAACTGTAATCAAAATTTTCTTTTTTTAATTCTTCCATGAAAAAAAACATGTTATCATGGTTTTCTTTCAAGATAGAGTGGACAAATTTGCCTAGAGTATCTAAATCGTTAAAATTATACTTGTCAATATACTTGTTCATCTCATCAGTATTTTTTAACTTCTTATACACTAATGCATAACTAAAATCTATTGAACAATCATTATCAGTTTTTGTTAAGGTTAGATCTTTTATTAAATCCAAAATAATTAAAGCACCATCAAAATCTCTTTTATTAAACAAATCATCAAAGACCTGATCTAACTCTCTTAATAGAGAGTATGTATTCTTTTGATCTAAGTATTTAATTAATATTTTGGAGGTTATATCTAAACAACAATAAAGTGTCGTATTTATCGCTTTTTCTAAATATTCAACATCTATTTTTAGCTTTGTTCCGATAATCTGCTTATCAATATTGATACCACATTTAGAAAGACTATCTGTATAAATATTATTAACAACCCCACTATTATGAACTGCAATATTTCTTCTAGCCCAAATTTCGTTAAATGCTTGGTATCTTTCCGACTGTTGATTTATGTTAATACTTGCTAATTTTGCAACTTCAACTATAATTTCATTTCGATTTTTTTTCATCATTATACTATTTAGTTCTGACTCATAAATTTGATCAACTAACGATTCTATACTCTCTTTATCAATAATCACATCGAGATCTATGTTTATACTTTTCTTCTTACTTGGGAAAAACTTATCTTTAAAATGGGGTACAATAATTCTCATAAGATGAATTAGGTCTGTATAATGTTCATCAAAAATTGATATTAACAATGAAATAAAACTATTTGGTAAACACTGATAAGCATCATAAAATCCATTGTTCAGTTTTGTGAACTCTGCGAACTGTCTAAATTCTTGAAGCGACATTTCCATAAATTCACCTGGTTCATCATCTTTTTTAAAAGTCTTACCTTTGTGGAACTTTGATGCTTTTTTCTTCTGTAATTCTGCTTTATTGTCTATTTTTTTTAAGAAATCAATAGATAAATCCTTGAAAGAGCTTAGCTTATGACAGAGCATTGTTATGTATCTTTGGTTGATTGCCTGATATAGACTATCTATATCTCCATTCTCGTAACTTTCTTTAATATGTTTTAGGATGTGATCCTCCCTCTTTTGATATATGTAATCAATTGATGAATATCTATTATAACTACTTATAACTCCTAATCGAATACTCAAGTACCCCTAATATATTTATTGTAGAGTATTGATTAATCAAGATAGGTTTGTAGTCATCATTGATAGGCATTAACCAGGAGCATTTATTATCATGATCTAGCTTAAGTAGTTTGAGAGTGATACCATCATCAATTCTGACAGCTACTATTCTATTATCCATATCATCATAATCATAGAATTTATTAATAATAACAACATCGCTGTGTTGTATCTCTGGACTCATGCTCCATCCGTTTACTCTGAAGCAGTAGAAGTTATCAGGATCACTTATTAGTTCAGTAGATACGATGATATTGCCTAAATCACTCATATCATTAACTTCAAGAGGATTACCTGCTGCAATCTCCCCTACTATGGGAAGTGAAACTACAGAACTATTAATTTGTGATTTATTGGTTTGTTTAACTTCAACTTTTGAATTGGATTTACCAAGTTCAATATACTGTTTAAGCTTATCTGCGTTTAGTTCTGTTTTGGATTTTAGCTGTGATGGTTGCTCATCTTTCCCCTTATTATGCTGAGGTAAGAACATATTACCCTCACCTGTTAATAACCAATGGAGATTTGTACCAAATTGGAGCAGGCTTTGTTTTACCGAGTCTGGAATACTTCTCAAACCAGTCTCATATCTTGATAAAGAAGTACGAGTAATAGAAATTTTATTACTAAATTCTTCTTGCTGTAATCCTATGTGTTCTCGTAACATACGAATACGAGAGCCGATATTTTTATCCATTATTGCTCCACTTTGGCACTTTTTTATTGACAAGGTTCCATATTGGTACATTATTGTCTCAACTAAAGACAGATAAGAATAAAACATTAAAATAGTCAAGAAAAAATAATAATGGGAGAAAAAAGTAATGCATTTAAAAGCAAAAGAAATCAGATCAGCTATGACAGCTAACAGTATTAATAGTGAGAATCTTTTAGATTATGTAAATGAGAAAACTGGGTTAGATATTTCTTTAAGTTACTTAAACAAAATCATAGCAGGTACTCGCAAAAATCAAAAGGTTGAGAAGACAATTGAAGATTTGTTCGGTCCTTGGGTTCAGGGAGCAATCAGAAGTAATAACCAGATACAATTTAATGATATTCAATCAGATAAGGAGAGTAGAGATGCTAGATTATAATGACAGTAAATATAATTCAGGTAAAAAGGTTATAATTGAAGATAATACAATAACAGAATTTATGCATAAGAAAGGTAGCATGGACATTTCAATAGTTAGATATATCATATTAGACAATGGTACACTAGGGATTGATCTTATGCAAAGGTTAAGCTGTGTTGATGAAGAGGATGCTTTCAATGAGTTTTGTAAGATAAGAAGATGTGACTTAGGTACTACTGTAAATTACTACCTTTGGGAGCTATTTAATAACAAAGGTATAATCCTTAGTTCTCGATACCCTACCACTACAGCATGTTTTATGCTTGATGGTATTCTTAATGATGAAAAAAAGGTAGCAATCAAGAAGTTTATGGATATGAACAATTTAGAATTCAAACCAGACCAATTACACTAATAGGAGCTAGCAATGATAACCACCATAGTAATATTATCAATAATTGTAGTTTTGTTAGTTATGCATGACATAGCAGGAATAGGTAAAGCATCGGATTTAGAGAGTAAGAATTTTGAGCTTAAAGCGAGTAATTACAGCTTAGAGAAGAAGAACAAGGACCTTAAGAATAAGCTTAGCTTAGTCAATCAGAACCTCAAGAGCCTAAAAGGCATTAGACAGAGATGTTCATAGCCAATGGGGCTTTTAGTAGCCCCACTACTATGAATATTAATAATTCTTTAAGGATTAAATGGAGTTAATTATGTGGTTAACAGTAAAAGAAGTGGCTGATAGGCTTGGAATTAGTACCAAGACTGTTAGAAGAAGATTGAAGAAAGGTGAATGGGAATTTAAGGAAGAACAAATTGGTGCAGGTAAACCTACAATTCTAATTTTAATCTCTGATACTAATAATAGTTCTAAATTGGACACCTCTAAATTAGACACTTCTAAATTGGACACTTCTAAATTGGACACTTCTAAATTGGACACTTCTAAATTGGACACCTCTAAATTGGACACTTCTAAATTGGACACCTCTAAATTGGACACCTCTAAATTGGACACCTCTAAATTGGACACTTCTAAATTAAAAACTCCTAAATCAAATTTGAAGAAAAGAGAAGAAGATTCGGGCAAGATGCCCAAACTCCCAGTTAATGAAGATGCCTGCAAGGATGCAAGCGTTCCCAGTGGTGAAGAAACCACCCCGTCAGTGAAATACACTGCCACCCCTCCACAGAGGGGAATTGAAGAGGTACCTGCAGGAGCATTAGATATTGAAGGTATAATGTCTAAGTATGAAGTAAGCAGGAGTAAAGCTTACAGGATAGCTAATAAGGAAGGCTGGGAAGTAATTAAGTCTGCTATACCTGGTGGAGGTACAAAGAACTTATATTTAATTCCGAGTTCTAAGGAGATAGCACCATGTATTGAAGCAGGAGTCGTTGAGTATGATAATACTATCCCTGATTTAGAGGAGCAGGTCCCTGTTCCTGAAGATGAATTACAGAGAGCTCAGTTAAAAGCAGATTTGTGCGAGGAGATACTGAATGAGTATGATAGGTGTGGCAGTAAGCTAAACGCTATCAAGAGTATTAATTCAGTTTATAACACAGGTTTGTTTTCACCTAAGCTTTATGAATTAGAAGGTAAGAAGGGCGAAAGGACTATGCGTTCTTGGCTTGATGTATATCTTGATAGTGATAAGGATTTCAAGAGCTTAGTTAGGCTAAACAGAGCTTCTGAAAGCAGTATTGCCAGTGAGACTGAGCAAGACTTTTTACTTAATCTACTGCTTAATGATAACAAGATCAAGATAGGTTCTGCTATTAGGAAGCTTAAACAGATGGCAAGGGCAGGTAAGATTGAATCCAGGACTAGTGAGAGATCATTAAGAAGATGGGTTGAAGCTTGGAGGGATAACAATATTCAGGAGTGGAACACTTTAAGATATGGAGTTAAGCACCTAAGAGATAGAGGTATAATGACTTTATTAAGAAGTGAAAGCTTGAATGTTGGTGATGTACTGGTAGCTGATGGTCATATATTATCCTTTGATATTATTGATCCATTAACTGGTAAGGCTAAGAGAATGATGCTGATATTATTCTTTGATTGGGCTTCCAGGTATCCAGTGGGAGCATCCTTAGCTAATACTGAAGATTCTGAGCATATACTCTTAGCACTTAGAAATTCTATGGTAAATATGGGTTATAAACCTCAAAGTGTTTACTTAGATAATGGTAGAGCTTTTAGAAGCAGGTTATTCCATGAGAAATGGGCTGATCATGATTTAAGCAATGAGTTAGCTGGTATTTATCCTCGTTTAGGAATTGATGTTACTTTTGCAAAGCCATATAATGCCAGAGCTAAGGTGATTGAAAGATTTTTTAAGACAATGCAAGAGGATTTTGAAAGGTTTATTGATACATTCAGAGGTTCAGGCATTGGCGATAAACCTGCTTACCTAATGAGGAATGAGAAGTGGATCAAGAAGCTTAGAGAAAGACAGCCATTAACAATAGAACAAGCTAAGTATATGATGGCAGTTTATTTTCAAGAGATGTATGGAATGACTCCTCATGCAGGCTTAGGTGGTAAGAAACCTTATGAGGTGTTTAAGAGTTTTAAAGCTCCTCGCAAGCGTCAAATAAGCCTATCTGAGCTTAACTTTATGATGCTTAAGAATGAAAGCAGGAATGTAAGGAATAACGGCATACAGTTTGGAAATGTGCTTTATTACCATGATAACCTGATAGGTATGCTAGGCAGTAAGGTTAATATCAGATATGACATTATGGATATGAGATCTATTCTGATTTATGATAATAAAGACAGGTTTGTTTGCCAGGCTTATGCCAGAACAACTACTCATCCATTTGTAAAATTAGCTGAAGATAAAGCTACATCTGAAAAACAACTTAAAAAGCAATTAGCTTATCAACACAAGTTAGAAAAGGATATCAAAGCTAAGAGTAACATCATTAGGAAGCAGGTTGATGAGAGAGTAGCTGAGTTTAGAATGCCAGAGTTAAGCACTGAAAAATCAAGCTTTAATGATAGTGGGTTTATTGAAGCCCCTAAATCCCCTGAAGGGGACTTTGAAAAGAAGACGATTGAAACCACCCCGTCAGTGGAATACACTGCCACCCCTCCACAGAAGGGAATGAAAAGTGATGAAGAAGAAGCTTTAGAGAAGCTAAATAAGTTATTCAAGAATACAGGGTTATAATGATGAAGAGTAACAGAGAACTATATTTAGAAGCAATGGACCTTATAGGTAAAGAGGTATTGGAAGTGAAGCAAAGAGACTTCCTGCTTAGGTTAATAAATAAGCATAAGAGGGTCAATACAAATTCGACCCTACAGAGGGTAAATTCAGGGGATATTGAGGAGATTGTTCAATATCTTAATATGTGTACCAGTAAAGAATTTAGAGCCACAACACCTGAAACTAAGGCTTTAATCAGGGCAAGAATGAATGAAGGCTTTGGAGTTGAGGATTTCAAACGAGTAATAGATATCAAATGCAGACAATGGTTTAAAGGAGAGCAATTTAAATATTTAAGACCTAAGACCTTATTTGGAAGCAAGTTTGAAGGCTATCTGCAGGAGTGGATAGTGGATAATAAGAAGCGAATGTATGTTAATAATACTGTAGAGGTTTCTAGCAAGAAGGCAAGCGTTACAAGTATTGAAGATGACAAGAAGGCAAGAGAATGGGTTGAACTAGGTAAAGAGCTACTCTCTCAAGCAACTTCACAAGACTGGAAAGAGTATCTAGCCCAGGAGAAGTTGTTTCAGAAATTAGCTTTAACTAAAGGTATTAATGATAACTTAGTTAAGAACTTATATATACAATTTTTAAAGAATAAAAAACTAAGAATGGGAGAAAAAAAATGAAACAGTTAGCAATGAGTACTACAAAGAATGTTGTTAATGGGCAAAAGATGATTGAGTATTTGTTAAACAGACCTAAAACTGAGATGGTTGGTTTAGGCTTAATTTATGGTCAGCCTGGTTTAGGTAAAAGCAGGTTTGCTAAACAGCAAGCTATTATGAATGATTATGTTTATCTTAGATTAGAGGCTACCATGACAGCTAAAAGCTTCTCTGTAAGATTACTTGAAGTTTTAAGATATCATTTAGGGATAACTAAGACTCCTATCTGGGGTTCTACTAATGAGATCTTTAATAAGATTTTGGATATCCTAAGGCATTATGATAATTTAGTGATCATAATTGATGAGATAGATTATGCTTTTGATCGTAAGAGGATTTTAGGCTCTATCAGAGACATTGTTGATGAGACTTTAAGTGTAGTTGTGTTAGTTGGTATGAGTGATGCCAGAGAGAAATTATTAATGGCTGATGCTCATTATTTTGATAGGTGTAATTACTTCTGTGAGTTCCAAGAGGTAACTGAAGAAGATATTAGACTTTTATGTCAAGAAGTGCCAGATGTTAGAATTGATGATAAAATTGTTAAGTTCCTTAAAAAAGTAACTAAAGGTAACTTAAGAAAACTAATGAAAGCTCTTTATTCAATTGAGACAACTTCAAAAGCCTATAATATTAGTGAATTCACAGTCGAACAATTGAAGCTTATAGAAATTAGCTAGGAGATGAGAATTATGGTTTCACTAAGAAGAAGAGTAATGAACTTTATTGAGTATTATTCAAAGCCATTCACAACTAAAGTAATAGCTGAGAATACAAGTATAGATGAGTTTAAGGTCCGAAAAACAATAGCCTACCTAAAGAGCATAGATTATGTTAAAAGCATAAGTAAAGAAGATAAGTACACAATTTACATAAAAAATACTGAATATGTAAATAAATCAGAGGTTAATGTTTATGGCTATAATTACCAGATAATGGAGAAAATCTATAATTCTTTAAAGTTCCAGCCTGTAAGTATTAGAGAAGTATCCTTATATTCACAAGTACCTAAAACTACTGCATTGAAGTATATTAAGGCAATGTGGTCATTGTTTTATGTTAATAAGGAAGATGGAATATATCAGAAAACCGAGTTTAGAATTAATTATGATTTAGTGGGAAGTAAAATAATAGAAGGAGAGTTCGATAAAATGACCAAAAAGAAGAATGAAAAGGTATTAGTAGGTAGTGATGGCAGAGAATATCCAACTAAGATATTGGATAAGCAAATAGTGAAAAGAGATAGGATGGTAACTAAGCTTCTAAAAAAAGCTAAGGACCTAAATGAAAGGATAGCTAAAGAAAAGGCTAAAATGGTAGCTGAGATTGAAGATTACTTAGCTGATACAGCAGAGCAATATGGTGAGAACTGGAAGGGCAATGCTGAACTACTTTCCTTTGATGGAAGTGCTAAGATAGAAGTTAAGTATAAGGAGAGAATCCAATTTACTGAGAAGCTTCAGATAGCTAAACAGAAGATTGATGACTGCTTAATCAGATGGAGTGAGGATTCTAATATTAATCTTCAAGCTGTTATTAGAGAGGCTTTTCAGGTAGATAAGAAGGGCGAAGTTGCTAAAGGTAGAATCCTTTCACTAAGAAAATATAACATCAAAGATAAAGAGTGGAAACTGGCAATGGACCTGATTAATGAAGCTATTGAAGTTACTTCTACCAAGCAGTATATTGCTTTTTATGAGAGAGAAGATATTAATAAGTCTTTTAACCTGATCACCTTAAACTTCAGTTCGATTGAATAATGAAACACCCCCAATGTCCCCCTCGCAGAGGGGGATTTGTTTGAAGAATAAAGAGAAGATAATAACCACCCCGACTTGGAAATACCAAGTCACCCCTTGAGACGTCGCACAAGGCTATGCCTTCACAAGCCACAGAGGGGAATGAGTGTTGCAAGAGTGTACAAGCTGATTTGACAGAGGGAGATAGAATGACCAGAGTAGTATTTGATGATAAAAAATTTTATACACCGACAAGAGTTGCTGAGCTTTTATCAGTTAACAGATGTACTGTTTATAGAATGATTAGAAGTATTGAAGACCCATTACCTGCCGTAAGGCTTAAAGGTAATGGACAGCTGAGGATAAGTGGACTAGAGCTTAATAAGTATTTAGAAGAGCATCAGGTTGATCCACTTAATGAATAAGAATAGTAGTGAAAAAATGCGGATGTGGGCATCCACACTCCCAGTTATTAAGAGAGGATAATATGACAGAGAAGCAGGCTAAGTATGCTAAACAGTTAAGAAGTCAGATAGTAGTATATGCTAAAAGAGACTTAGGTATGGAAGTTGAAGAATTGCATGATATTATGGCTAATATAGGATATGGAAATTCATTACGCAAGCTTAGCCTTTCCTCTTTGATAAACTTAAAGAAATTATTGCAGGGAGAAGAGCTTACTCATGAGTTTGTTAAGTTTGATCAGCAAGATAAAATGATCTATGCTAAGTGCTTAAGATTAGGTATTAAGATGGTTAACTTAGATAGATTTATTAGCCATAAATGGGGTAAGTCGAGCCTTAAATATATGACTTCCAAAGAGAAGGGAGGTTTGATTAAGGTGTTGGAGAATTATGAGAAAGAAAGGCTGTAGGAAGTTAAAAATTGAGAGTTGAGAATTGAGGGATAAGGTATCGCCTTGCGATGATATCTAATAATGCGGGCAGGGATGCCCACAATCCCAGTTAGGAAGAGAAGATGCCTGCAGGAATGCAGGCGTTCCCAGTGGAGGTTAAATGAATAGTAGGGATTACAGGGAGAAAAGAGAATTAGCTAAACAGTTGTATCTTAAAGGTGAAACTGAGGTTGTTAAGCTTGCTAAGACTTTTAGTGTTAGTGAGAATACCATCAGGAACTGGATTAAGAAGTATGACTGGAAAAGTGAATTAGATGAGATTACAAGCTTAGAAGACAATATTAAACTGGCAATTAAGAAGGCATTAATCAAGGCTTTAAATGAGTATTCCAGGTCTCCACAAGATACTGCTCTGCAATCTTTGGTTTCTTTGTTAAGGCAGTATAAGAAGGAGTTTGAACCTAATAGAGATTTTGTTGAATACCTGAAGAAGTTTTTAGATTGGTTAGTTGATTTCTTTTTGATTAAAGATGAGAATATTGCTAAGGCTATACAGAGTGAGATTTTAGGTGATGGTGGGATAATTGAGTATTTTAAGGAGAGGGCAAGCTCTTAGGAATTGAGAATTGAGAATGGAGAATTGAAGAAGCGGATGTGGTCATCCGCACTCCCAGTTAAAATTAGGAGATTAGATGATTAAGATAACACAAAAAGATAATAAGAAGTTTGTTGAGATTGCTGAGAAAAGGGCAACTATAAGACCCTTCAAGGCAAATAGTGAAAGAGATATTCGTAAGAGAATTGCTAAGATCAAAGGAGAAGGTTGGAAGGCTTTTTCCTATTTTTGTTATGAATACTTCCCTCATATCTTCCAATTACCATTCTCTCAAGGGCATGAAGAAGCTTTTAATTATGTAGAAAAGTATGATGGAATAAATGCTGTTTCAGGTTATAGAGGTATGGGTAAAACTGTTGAATTAGGTATTGTTTACCCTATCTGGAAGCTGATTAAAGGTGAAAGCTATGTAATACATGTAGCTTCTGATGAAGAGCTTGCTACTGAAAGAACAGCTTTCACCTATAATGAGCTGTCTCAAAATACTAGGCTGATGAATGACTTCCCTGAACTCATGCCAATTGATAGTGATGAAGGTGATTTCTTTCTTAAAAATAAAGCAAGAATAAGAGCAAGAGGTATTAAGCAGTCTATCAGAGGTACTATAAATCCTAGAACTGCTAAAAGACCAGGCATTATTATCTGTGATGATATTGATAAAGAAGATAATATTGGAAATCAGACTATTGGTAGAAGAAAGATGTCTAAGATTATCAAAGAATGTGGAGGTGCTTTAGCTCCTTCAGGTGGTAAAGTGATCTGGCTGGGTAACCTGGTGCATCCTAACTATGCAATCTGTCAGTTTGAAGAGCTGATCAAAGATGAAATTAAAGCTTCTGATGATTACCAGGAAACAGACTTCGATGTTTATAATATTCAGCATCTCTTTGGTGATGATAAGTTTTTGCTGAGATTCCCAGTTGAAGATAAAGATGGTAATTCAGTTTGGGAAGAACAATATCCTACTTCAAGTCTGCCTGCTCTTAAAAAGAAGTTTGGTTTAACAGGCTATCTACAGGAGTTTATTGGTAAATCAGTGATTGAAGGAAATATGTTTAAATATCACTGGTTTAAGAAATGGAAGGTGCTACCCAAGAAGTTTAGAAGAGTCTGGCTGTATGCTGACCCTGCTTGGGGCAAAAAGGGCTGTTTTAAGGCGATAATCTCAATAGGCTATGATGGATACCACTTTTATGTTATTCACTGCTGGATAAGGCAAACTGAGAACTCAAAGTTCTTTAAATACTATTATGATGCTTTTAATGAGCTAAATAGGAAGTATGGAGCTAAATTTAGGGGATCGATGGAAACTGTCTTTGGTCAAGATAGAGTAATAGCTGATATGGATACATGGCTAAAAGAAAATAACTACCCTACCATTGGTTATAGAATAAAGAAAATCAATACCCAGGAAAATAAGAACCTGCGTATTGAAAGATCTGATACTACTATCGAAACTGGGAAAATCTTATTCCCTGATGGACAAGATACTCCTACGCTGATTAGTCAGTATTGTACTTATCCAGATGGCTATGTTGATGGTCCTGATGCTACTGTTGGGTGTTTGGAGAGGTTTGGAGAGTATGATCTTGGAAGAGGAAGGGTTAGGGTGAGGAGTTTTAGGAATTAAGACTTTCACCACTAAGGCACAAAGGCACGAGAAGAAGACCTTAACACAGGAGCCTTCGCTAAAGCTTCGCCTTCCCAAAGGAAGTTAAGAGGAGTTTTACAGAGTTTTTAAGAGAGGAAGATAGAAACAAAGTACAAGCTGATTGGTAGATATAAGAAAATTTATTGACTAAAGATAATGGGGATTGAAAGTAAGGTAAATAAAGAATGGGAAGGTTGTTATGGTTAATGATGTTATTGTTAATTTGAAGTTTGATGCTGATGTACTAAGTACTGTAGTTGCATCCTTAAGTATTGTTGTAGGAATATTTATTGGATTTTATCAGATTTTGAATAGTCGAAAACTAGCAAAATTAGAAAGCAATTTGAAAAACAAAGGTAGAATATTTGAAGACAAGTATTCAAAAACTATGGTAGTTTTAGAAAAAATGGGGTTACTTAAGAATACCACACAAAAGTTTGTCATATTTTACAATAATTTAGAGAAATTGTGTTTTAACCAAGAAGCATTAGCTAATTTTATGATTCTCTATAATGAATACATTGATGCTAGAAATGATTTCTTTGATTATACTGCAATTAGGCGATATTGGATAGAAGATGAGTTAATGGAAATAATCGAGCGATTAAAAAAACCAACTGAAGATGTTTATATTGAATTAGATAAGTTAACTGGAGTTTTAAACAAAGTTATAGCGTTTAAATCTAGAAATGGAGACATAGGTTATTTAGACCTATTGAAAGACTATAATTCTTGTAAAGTGGATAAATTACTTAATCTTATAAATGAATCGATGGTGGATTTTGAAAATGCTTGTCTTAAAAAGTTTCAATTAAAGTGAGGTATGATTGAACCACTTTGATAAAATGATGTATGAGTATTACAGGGTATTGAATAATGCTTGGAAGGGGCAGATAAAGGTTTCTGCTAAGCAGGCAATTCAGATGCTGAGTGATTTGCCTAAACATGAAAGGCTTAAAGATAGCCATATAGAGGACATTGTGCAAGTAGTCAATATGAATATGGGTGAAGAGTTTGCTTCGCTTGTAAGGCAGGAAACAAAGGCTTTTACTACAAAGACAATGCGATTAGGTATTAATGATGCTGTTAAAGATGTGAAGTCTAACATTTCAGTAGGGCTGTATGGGATTAGACAACAGAAGTTAGAGACTCAGATCAATAAACAGAACCTCTTCTGGATTGGTAATAAGTTTGGCACTGATATGGAAGCAGGCTTTAAGAAAAGCTTGATAGAAGCTGTTTCATCTGGCTATACTAAAGAGATGCTTGCTAATAAACTTCAGGAGCAATTTCAGCACCTGGGCAAGCAATCAACTGTCTATTGGCAAGGCTTAGCTGAACATACTGGGCTAAGGATTAGAGAGTTTGGAAGATTAGAAGGCTATAAGAAAGCAGGTGCCAGAGGTTATAGATTGTTAGTTATCCTGGATGATAGAACTTCTGAGATATGCCAGGCTTTAGCAGCTGAGGATAGAGTCTATCCACTTGATGAAGCTATTGATACTATGGAGAGCTTGCTTAGTATTGATACCACTAAGTCTGAATTAGCTGAAGTAAAGGAGCAAACTAAAAAGATTGCTCCCTGGGTTTCTGAAAAACAAATCAGATATGAAAATGATAAGCCTGTAGGAGTTAATGGGGACCATACACCGTTTCCACCGTTTCATTGGAAGTGTAGGACTACGACGAGGGTGGTGTAAATAAAGCCCAAATCTTATGGCTTGCATAGAAGCACATGATTAAAGCAATACTTTCCTCAGTTTCGATAAAAAAGTACTTAAATATGTCTGGGTTATCACCTTGATAAGTTCCTTCTGGGGCATCACCATAAGTGTTAAAAAAAGTATTAATAATCCTTCCGTACTTATCTACTGTTAATGTTTTATCATTCGTATTTTTATCATATAATGAGTTTGAAATAACTTGAATATCACCACGATAAACCTGTTTATATTCTTTGTAGTATAGAGCCTTAGCATATTTAGATAAAGTTTTATTATATCTGTCTCTATCAATTTTAAATGCAGAAGCTCGCTCACCATTATCTAAAATAACTGGTGTGTTTTCATTTCGCAATAATGCTAAATAACTTGGTTGGCGAAACAGATAATTGATTATTTTAGATTCAACAATATTCTTCGCATCTTTATTTTTAGAAATTGAGATAGCAATTATATCTCTTACATATTGATCATCATCGGATGTCTCATTGTTGTGTTTTTTACAGGAACTTACTGTTATAAGGTTTTTTCTCTTGCCTTCCGGAAAAAAACATTTAGCTGGAGTATGTTCTTTTGTATCAGCTGTATTACCACAAAAATAACATTTAGCCATAATATCTCCTATGTTTGATAATAATTATTACAACTGATTGGGCTTAGGTTTAGGTTTAGGTGCTGGTTGAGGAATAGTCTCTTTGCGGGGTGGTTGCACTGCGTGTTCTTTTTTTCTTTGAAACCCATCATTTAATGGTTTTTTCTCTAACATTAATTCTCCTTTGCTATTGTATATATATAATCTATGTTTCGATAATTTATTAAAATTTCTGCATTTTCAATTTTAATAGGCTGTCCATTTTCATCTATCCAACATGCATTATTTAGATAAATTAAGCCTTCTTCAATATCCTCAGAAGCTCTATGAATATATCCCATTAGTCTTCGATCATCATTTTGAAAATGAACAATTACTAACCTTTGATCTGTATCTTTGATAAATTCAATCCATGTATTCATATCATTTGATTTATTACTAATTCTAGAGAATAAGATAGCTTTGTTAATTAGGTTATATTTAACCAACAAAGCAATGATTATTGGTAATATTATAGCAATTATATATACAGTAATATTTGGTTCATTGATATATGATTTTCTAAACCTGTAATACCTAAGATAATCTAGTATCCAAAATGCAATATTATTATTAATTACTGTGAAAATAAACGCTTCAATTAATAGGTTAAGACCACTTTGCTTTTTTCTAAAAACTAACGAGTTTACTAATATGACAGATATTAAACCAGGTGCTAAGTAGTTTAATACTTTTAAAAATTCATATGAGAACATATTTAACTCCTTTGTAATCTTAAGTAGTAAATGTTAAGACAGTTAATTATCGATGTAATGCTCTATTCTAAATAATTTATCATCTTGAGATAATGATAAAATCTCATATTTTTTGTCTAGCAATGGCGTTGGTAGTTTATCCCTCAATATTGGAACAACAAGTTGACAGTTGATTGTTGATACTTCTTTTAATAAGCTCCTAATTTGATTAGCATGCACAACTTCCATTTGATCGTGTAGAATAAAATGAAAACAGCTTAACCCGATGCTATCTGCAAATTTGATATAAGCTAAATCAAAAGCAGCTATTTCGCCTTTTTTTTTACCTGTCCCGGCTCTATTATGAAGGGAATCAATACTTAGTTTGTAAAACTTGTTATTAGAATTTCTTTTTTTTACAAAATCAGCACTTAAAATAAAATGTTCATTATACAAATTATTAGAAATTTCCGAAAAGTATTTGTTGAATTTTTTTATTTTTTCTTGAATTGCATCATCAAATTTTTCGATACCTTGATCAATTTTACCTAACTTACTATCTATTCTAGTTAAAATATCTCTTGATTTAATAAGACTGTTTAACTGCCCTTGATAATTTCCTTTTTCTTCATATAGTTCATTTAGCTCAATAATAACAGCTTCTAAATCCTCGAGAACTCCACCTTTACGCAATTCATTAGAATATGTTTCTTCTAGTTCAAGTAACTCATTATTTCGAGTTTTTATTTGATTTAATTCAAAAGTAATTTGAGGAAGTTCCTTTTTTATATATCTGATTCTATCTTTGATCATTTTGTTATGAAATACTACTGTTTCTTCAAAACTTTTTTGAAGATTTGGAATTAAAGAATTTGCTTTTTGATAAAGCATCTTCAATTCGTATAAATTTACTTTTGCTTTTTCATCTTCTAAAGCCACTTCACTCTCTTCAATCAATTCTTTTCTCAATTCAAGTCGACTAATAGTATTATTAAGTTTATTTATTTCTAAACGAACTTTATTTAACCTGTTTAATTCCTCTTCATATTTATCATTAAAATTGAAAGTATCCTTTTTCTTCTCAAGAAAATCTATTTTTCGTTGAAGTACTTCAAGAGATTGTTGATATTTAGATTCATTTCCGTCATCCAATAATCTATTCAAAATTTTATTTTCAAGCTTTTGATCTTCTAATAGCTTTCGTTTTTCTTCAGATTCATCACTAATTATTCCTAACCAAAAAAGATATAAAGCTTCATATTCTTCATCTTTTGCTAAGTTACCTAAGACTTTAACTGTATTTGATAATCTATAGTCTTCATCTCTTATGTTTTTAGCTTTAATTTGTTTAAATGTTGGTTTTTCTCCTGTAAAATTAAAAAATATTTCTTTTAATTTCTGGTCAAAAATATTTGTTGGAATATCTTTGCCATTAATTGTGATCAATTTATTCTTTCTTTGCAAAAAGTTTCTACAAATAGTTACTTTTTTGGATGATTCATTGTCTAAATCTTCTGATAAAGTAAGAGAAATTATAATATCATTTTGCATTAGAAAATTTTTCACTTCTTTGTTCTCTCTATTTTTAAACTCAGGGTCTTGATAAATATTTTTTGCATCACCACCTAAACAGAAATCAATTAATCGTATAACAGTAGTTTTTCCTACATTATTTCCTGATTTTTTTAGATTACTTTCATCAGTAGGTGTTTCATCTACTATTAAATTCAGTCCTTTTTGGAATGGAATATCCCTGATTATTTTATTGCTTTTAATAATTTGTAATGATTTTAAAAACATTTTAAGATCCTTCCTTCACTAATATCGACTACATTGATTAAGAATAACCAATCCAAAGTTAGAGAAAACAGTTTTATCGAAATATTTTCTTTCTTTTTCATAGCTAAATACGCATCAAAATAGCATATATCATTATCTGTTTTAGAGATTATTTCTAACAATAATCCACCCAGATAATAAATATCTCTTTTAGGATTAGTATTTTTATCAATAATCATTTTGTACAGCCTCCAAAATTTTACATCTTAAAAATGAATCTACTAAAATTACTTTAACTCCGTACGATATTGTTTCTATATCTAAGGATTCAAGCCTATTATCACTATCATCTATAATTTTATACAGCTTATTTTCAACATATTCTATTAAATCGTCTGCATGCATTCTTATATTTGTTATCGTTGTATCTTCACCAAGAATTTTACTCTTCCCCTCAATATAGATACTTCTTATATTTCTAAGTAAATTATTCTTTTTAAAAGAACCATTATTTTCAATTTCAGCATAGATTGAATTCAACTTTCCTTGATAAACTCGATATTCTTCAATTATTGGTTTATATCTTTCAACATCATTATATTTAATTTTATCTTCAGGTTCGGATGGATTATCAACAAGAGTTTCACAATATTCTTCAATATCATTCTCGCTTATTATATTTATTACTTTAGTTAATATTGAAGGATATTTTTTAATATTATTCTTAGTACTAAGTGTTTCACTAATTAAAGCTTCGTGTTTAGATTTCATATCTTTTAAAACTTGAACTGTGTATTTTTCTACGTCATTTGTTTCATCATGATGCTGAACACAAAGTAAAATGAGATTTGGATAATCAGCTCTATCTTCATCTGTCATATTAGGATTATACCTTTCTCCACCAGGACTAGCAGCTTCGATATGACAAATGTTTGAATTCTTAGCATTTTTTTGATTTACCAATACTTTATCACAATCAGGGAAGGCACATATGTTACCTGATAATGCAAAAAGTCTCTTTAGTGTTTTATCCGTGTAATTTCTAGCTTTACTCATTTTCATAATCCTTTAAACTTACTACTAATACATAATATCGAGTTCCAATATTTTAGTCAAGATAATATATAACTAATAGATAATATGATTTAATCGATTTTCATAGACATAAAAAACTGTCGCACCCATTAGCAAGCGTATTTGCCAACAATTTAATCTCTTTTAATATGCGTTATGAGTGAAGATTAATTAAATTAAAAATTAAAAATGAAAAGTGAAAAATTGCGGTATTGCTTCGCAATGATATTTAAAGGGGCTAATAATGAAAGAGATTAAAAAGGAAGAGTTTGTGAGTGATTGGAGTGTATATCCTAACTTCCAGGAATGGGAGTTTGCCTGTCCATCATCTGGTAAAGCCTATATGCAGAAGCGATTTATGGATAAGCTTCAGATGGCAAGAACAATAGCAGGAGTTAGCTTTCATATTTCAAGTGGTTATCGTGATGAAGCTTATAATGATTCTTTACCTAACAGTGTTCCAAATTCAGCTCATATATACGGTTTAGCATGTGATATATGGTTTGATTCGATGTTAGACAGATTAAAGGCATTTGATGCTTTTAGAGAGGTTGGAATTAAGAGAATAGGGATTTCTAAAGGCTTTATGCATGTAGATGTGGATGATAGTAAGCCTGATGGGATTTGGGGATACTAGGAAGAAGTGAAAAGATAAAAATGAAAAGTGAAAAATTTAAGACTTTTACACGAATTAGCTCGAATAAAGACGAATTAACACGAATTAAGAGAAGAAAATGAAGATCCTTAACACAGAGTTAAAGGAGTTAACCACAGAGGACACAGAGTTTTTTAAGAGAGAGAAATAATGCGGATGTGGGCATCCACACTCCCAGTTATTAAGAGAGGTTAAAGATGATTTTACCAGTAGCTGTTAGTACAGTGTTAAAAGTGTTAAATCTGCCAAATGATGCTAAGATCACTTCTGTATTTGATGAGCATAAAGATAGGATAATGACACTCTTGGAGATGTTTTCTGATACTTTAGCCTGGGAAGACTTGTTAAGTGAAAGTGTTGATAAAAATCAACAAAACTCATATAAGTTTGCCTACTGTTATTTACTCTTAGCGAATACTATTCAGTTTCTTAATCTTAAAACACTTGGAGAAGGTATTATTAAGACTACAGGTTTTGATAGTAATTCTACTGAGTTATTAACTGGAGCTGAGATTGCTTCCTGGCAGAAGAGATTGGAAATAGATGCTTTAGAGATGATTAAAGAGTATTTGAGTGAGAGTGGTTATGCCAGGTATAGGGAGTTGAAAATGGGAGTGAGAGCAGTGGGAGTTAAGGCATGCATTATATAATGAAAAATGAAAAGATAAAAGTGAAGAATGAAAAGACCACCCCGTCAGTGAAATACACTGCCACCCCTCCACAGAGGGGAATAAATGCGGATGTGGTCATCCACAATCCCAGTTATTAAGAGGAGTTCAGGATGATAGAAGAGAAGATAAGCAGAGAAGTACTAAGAGCTATTTTAAAGGCATTAGAGCAGAAGTTTAATCTGATTGGTTCTATTGTGGAAGGTGAAGCTAGAGAGAAGATACTTCAGGATGATATCAAGGATAAAGGTGATTTCTATCAAAATGCAGGCTATGAAGTGGTTATTGGTAATGATGCTATCACTCTCTATGTAGGTTCTAATGTTCCACATGAACAATATGTTTTGGGTGGTAAGGTGCCTTCCTGGACTCCCATTGCTCCTTTGAAAGGCTGGGTTGAAAGAAAGAAGTTAGCCTGGGTTGATAAAAAAGGTAAACCACTCTCAATTACTCAGATGGCATACATGATTCAAGCTAAGATTAGAAGAGAAGGAATTGAAGAAAGAAATGTCTTTGCTGAAGTTCTGAAGAAGAAAGAGAGTTGGATTTATCAGCAGTTGGATGAGATAATAATATAATTGAGAGTTGAGAATTGAGAATTCAAAATTCTAGGGAATTGAGGAGAGGAAATGGATTTTAGGAAGTTAAGAGAAGATGTTGTAGTTACTTTAAATGCCATTGGTATTAGTTTGGCTGATATTCACTTAGATAAGGATGCTAATCCTCGTAATTTCCCTTGTGCTATTGTTAGTTTGGCTAATTCCAAGGGAGATTTAATGACTAGCTTTAGATATGTTAAGCATAAAGCTGTAGTGAGAGTATTCTTAGTGATTGATGCTAAAAGTGAAGATCCTGATGCTGATATTTATAAGCTTAGTATGTTATTCAGAGAGGCTTATTTATCTAAGTTTAGAAGAGATGTTGATGAATTTGAATATTATCCTAGCAGGGCTGATGCAAGTAGAAAGGTAATGATAGCAAAATTTGATGTAAAAAGCATATAAGAAAGTTAAAAAGAGACCAAAAACTAGAAAAAGCGTTTAAGAAAGAGGGCATTCTATGAGGGTAGAAAAGATAGCAAATTACAATGTAGGGATATTAAACTCTGAAGATCTGTTAACTAAGCACTATGGAACAAAGAAGATAGATTTAGAGAAGTATGATTGGGCAGGATCTAAGAAAATCACTAAATCAGAGACTAATAAAAAGGTGGTTTATCCTCCTGTTTCTATGCATAAACTGCTAAAATTAGCCGAGGTTAATGAATATCACAATGGTTGTATAGATGCTCAGATAATGTCCACTGTAATGGATTTTACCTCTTCCAATAAAAGCTTTAATGCCTGGATTGATAAGGCTGTATTTCCTGAAAACCAGGACCTGGAGCAGTTATTAGAAGAGTTTTTAAGATATTACTTAGAGTGTGGTAATGGATTCTTATTGAAGATGAGAAATGCTAAAGGTGAGTGGATTGGTTTAGAGAGGTTATTACCTACAGAGACTTTGATAATAGAAAACTATGATAAGTATGGTTTCTATACTCCTGATTACCTGCAGATTAAAAACAATAAGAAGACTCTCTTTGATGGCAGAGATGTTATTCATCTTAAAAATCCTACTTATAGGTCTAATGCCTGGGGAATGGCTTGTCTGCCAATTATTACCAGTATTTCTATTTTAGAAGAGATTAAAACCTTTGATTATAACAACTTTAAGAATGGTCTTTTAATAGATTACTTCATTATTGTTGAGGGTGGAACTCTTAAAGATGATGTTATTGAAGATGCTGAAGGTAATGAAGTTTTGAAAGATGCTTACACAGTGATCAGAGAAACTTTGCAAGGAGCTAAAGGTAATGATGGCTCACATTCCACAGTATTAATTGAAACTGAAAGCAAAGATACTAATATCAGATTAGAGCCAATGAGACAGCATGAGAAAGATGGTGGTTATTTAAAGCTTAAAAAGGATTTAAGAGAAGGTATTTTTGCTTATCATAGGACACCACCAAGAGTGGTAAGTCAGCTTGTAGCAGGTTCTTTAGGAGGAGATAACAATTCAGATATGATACTATTTTATAATTTCGTAATCAAGCCTCTTCAGAGCCGATTAAAAAAGGTTTTAGCAAGAGAATTTAGTAAGGACTCGGGATTCACTTTGAAAGCTTCAGAAATCGATTTTGGCGATTTGACAACTATCTTTCAGAGTGAAGATGAGAAGATATTTAATAAGTTGAGAAATGAGAATTGAGGATTGAGGATTGAGAGTTAAGGTATCGCTTCGCGATGATATTTAAAAAATGCGGGCAGGGATGCCCACAATCCCAGTTAAGAAAACAATGGAGGAAAAAGAATGTTTTTTAAGAAAAGAAAGCAATTGAAGAAGGGTGAATTAAGAGATATTGATGTTGATTATGTATCACTCTTGTTTGATGACATGAATCCAGCTAATCGCAAAGGGTATGTGTTTAAGTGTGAAGATGGTAAAAAGCGTATTATCAAGGGTATTTCTAAGAAATACAAGTCTGAAGTTATTGGTGATACTGGTTACTTGTATGTAACTGTAATGGAGCCAAGTGTTAAAGATACTCAAGATGATCATGCTAATGAGATTGAAGTTCAGAAGGCTTGTGAGAAGTTTGCTAAGAAGGGATTAACAGGCAAGAATGATGTAAATCATAATGGCAAGGTAGTTAATGACTTCTTTATACCTGAAAACTACATTCTTAAATCAGCTGATCCTGTGCATTATCCTGATACAAAGCTTAAATCCTGGGTTCAGGTTATTAAGTGTGAAAACTTAGAGAGTGAGCTTTGGAAGAAAGTTGAAAAAGGGCAGTTTAATGGTGTTTCTTTAGCAGGTGAAGCTAACGATGTTGGAGATAATCATGATGAGATAATCAAGAGTATTGAAAAGAGTTTAGCTTCCTTAGTCAGCTTAAAGAAATCAGCTGATGGTGAAGGTTCTAATGAAGTAGCTGAGCAGATTGAGAAATTAGAGAGTGAGATAGCTAAGCTAAAAGACTCTAATAAAACAGATGACACAAGTGTGGAAGAAGTACTCAAGAGCATTCAGAAGTCTATTAAAGAGACCTCTGAAGCTGTAAATAAGGCAATATCAAAATCACTTAAAGGAGAAGCAGAAAAGGAGTTGGTTGTGGATAAAGAAGTATTAATCAATGGTGCAAAGGTTGTAGTTAAGGGAAGTCATAAAGAGATTTATAAAGGAATAGCTGATGTAGATGGTGGTCAAAAGATGAATATCTTAACTCCTAATACTACCAGTTTATTCATTGATGAAGTTGTAGAAAGCAAAGGTAGTGATACTCTTAGCGATATCACTGTTGTTCCACTTATCAAAGATGAGAAGATTGATGCTGGTTTGATTGAAGATTTGATCTTCAAAAATAGTATTGATGGAGCTTTAACAGGTCAGGAAGTAGGCACTAGAGATATTGAATGTCCTACTGGTATCTTATTTGCTGAGTTTATGTTGGGTCGTGATGTAGTAGAGTTTTACAAAGATAAGCATGGAGAAGAAGCTTTTGGTGCTTATGTAGAGCAAAAGATAGCTTCAAAGGCTGAGAAAGCTTTAAGAACACTTCTCTTTAAAGGTGATAGAACTTCAGCTAATGCTAAGTTTAAAGCTCTTAACGGAGTGATTAAACTTGCTTCTACTGGCAGTGATATTACTGAAATTGATGCTTCTACTTATGATACCTGGGTTAAGAGATTTGAACAAGCTTTACTTGGCTTTGAAGATGATATCTTAGAAGAACAAGAAAACTTCAATATCTATGTTTCTCACAGAGAGTTAATTAAAATCAGAACTGAGCTTGGTAATAGACAAACTAATGCTGGTGATAAGCTTATTCTTGAAGGTGGTAAAATCTCCTTCACTGGTATTCCAGTTAAAGGTAGATTAATGCCTGAAGGCTATATTGTAGCAGGATTAAGTAAGTTCATCATTATTGGCTACAGAACTGATGCAGAGCTTAAATTAGAACATCATGGCTCAGATTGGAAGTATCACTGGTACATTAGAGTAAGACCTGGAATAACTTATGTTCCTAACTTTGTGAAAGTGTATCAATTAGTTACTCCTACACAAGGATAAGGAGGTAGATCATGGCTGGTGGAATACCTACAAAACCTAGTTTAGATAGAACAGTAACAAATTTTCATGATCAGATAGCTGTTTTTAATCATGGTACTTGTTGGTTAGGAAATGGTGCTTTTGAAGCTATTGAAGCCATACCTCCTGAAGTATTGTTAAATCAAAGAGAGTTTGAAGGTTTTTTAAACTCTGCTTTTGATGAGATTTCTGACCTCGGAGAGAATCCTGGTAAAGAGGAATCTAAGGTAACTAAGTTTAAAACAACTAATTTCTTAATTGAAGGTAAGAGATCTAATACTATGGAATTGACTTTGATAGGTCTTAATCAGGCTAGAAAAGACTGGCTTGAAACACAGTTAAACAAAGCAATTAGGACTATTGCTTTATGGTCAGCTGATAAAGCAAGCTGTTTAATCTTCAATGGAATGAGATGGAGCTATGAGAGAAGTAATGAGTTTAATGGCTTATATACAGCTACTATAAGCACTGAATTCTCAGGTCCTACCAAGGATAAGTATTTTATCATAGATGGTATCCCTGAAACTGCTGTCTAAAGATTAGAGGTGGTTATGGGAGTATGTGAGCAACATAAGAATATGGAAGAAGATATAAAGAGTATTAATAAGAAGTTAGATGGTAATGGAAGACCTGGGATATTAGAGAGATTAAGCAGAGTGGAAACTAAGCTAAATATAGTCATCTGGTTGAATGGGTTAATGGCTGGAGTAATGATAGCCAGTGTTTTGAAACCGATAATAGGAGGGTAGAACCCTGAAAAAGAGACTGAGAGAGGGAGAGATGGAGAGAATAACCACCCCGTCAGTGAAATACACCGACACCCCTCCACAGAGGGGAATTAGAAGGAGGAAAGAGTGGATTTACTAAATCATCCTGCAGTAGTATCTGCAATAAGTGTGGTAGTAACAATGATAATTATAGGAGTAGTTTATTTGATCAGAAAGAAAATGCTTTCTATCGATAGCGTACTTCCTACTGTGCAAAGAGTTATAGAAGCGATACTAGGTGCTTCCAGGTATGAGCATCCAGCATCACAAATCGAGAAGGATATAAAAAATATTCCTTCTGCTGAAATGGCTAAATTAGCTAAGAAACTAGCAACTGATAATCCAGTGCAGAAAGTATATGATATTGTGACAGAACCTGCTAGGAAAGCAGGAGAGCAAGATGGTTCAGGTTGGCTGAAAAACTTAGCTACTGGCTTAGGTCGAACGGCTATGACTGGACTTGCTCAAGGATTAGCTAAGAAGCTGTTTTAGAGGGAAAGAAACCACCCCGTCAGTGAAAGGGCGTATGCAATACGCCCCTACGAGGGGAATTATAGGAGAAATGAAACATTTGAGAGTAGTATAATAGGTTGGGTAGGTGGAAAGAGACTTTTAAGAAAAAGGATCATTCCACTTATCCCAAAACATAATTGGTACTGTGAGCCATTTGGTGGAGCAGGTTGGATTTTATTTGCTAAAAGCAATGATGCGAAAGATTGGAAAATAGAGAATAAACCGAATTACCGAGAGATATTTAATGATATTAATGGTGATTTAATAAACTTCTGGAGATATATCAAATACCACCCAGATGCTTTTCATAAGGAGTTAGAACAATACATGGCTTCCAGAGAACTTTTTAAAGAAATGATTGAAATGAAACCAAGAACAGACTTAGAGAGAGCTGTATTCTTTTATTACAAGCTATCTTGTTCTTTTGGTGGATTATCTCGTTCATTTGCTTTAAGAGGTGGTTCTAACATTATCCCTCTATTTAATAAGGATAAAGTTGAGAAAGTTTCTAAAAGGCTGGCTAATGTGGTAATAGATAACCTTAGCTTTGAGAAGTTAATTACTAAGTATGACAGAGAATTTACCTTCTTTTATGTAGATCCTCCTTACTATGAGAAAGAGGATGTTTATGATAGAGATAGCATTGATGTTTTTACTCAGCATAAGGAACTCAGAGAGCTTCTGGGCAAGGTAAAAGGCAAATGGTTACTCTCTTATAATGATCATCCTAAAGTAAGAGAATTATACAAAGGTTATGATATCCAGGAGGCTGAAACACTTTATTCTCTATCAGGGAAAACAATACCAAAGACAGAGATTCTGATAAAGAACTATTAAGCAAGGGCAGACTGCGGTCTGCCTTTTATAAAGAGACCACCCCGTCAGTGAAATACACTGACACCCCTCCACAGAGGGGAATTTAGGAGATAATGCCGACAGGAATGTCGGCGTTCCCAGTAATTTTAGGAGGAAAGCATGAAGGTATATGATGATATAAATACATTAAAAAGAGCTTGGGATATTTTGAAAGAGTGTGATTTAGAGTTTTTGTTAACTGGGATATCAGGAGACTTAGAAATAGATGCAGTTAAACTCTTGGATAAATTACTAGCAGAAGACAAGTTAGTTGAGTTTATGCAGGTTATTACTCATGACAACACCACATCTTTTGAAGATATGAAACTATCTGAGGTGGCAGAGATTGCGAATTCTTTTTTTACCACTTGTGGAGCAGGCTTAGGTGCTTTTCTGGGTCTAAGAAAAGCATAAGTCATAAGCATAACATCTTTAGAGATTATTACTTATCATTAAGTATGTTAGGCTTAAACTGTAATGAGATAAGTATTGATGAAGCATACTATTACATAAACAAGGTTAATTCGGAGACTAAGAGATGAAACAGCAAAGATTAGTATTAAAAGTGGTTGTTGATGGTGACCAGGCTCAAGCATCTTTAAATCAGTTAGAAGGAACATCTAAGAACCTGGTTAATAAGATAGTAGATTTTGGTGTTAAGGGTGGTGTAGCCTTTTATGCTGTTAAATCTGCAGTTACGGGGCTTTATAATGGTATAAAGGGTTTGTTAGATGCTCATTTAGAACAAGAGAAAGCAAACAGGCTTGTTACTCTTGCTTTTAAAGAACAGACTGCAGAGATGCAGAAATTTGCTAGTGCTATTCAGAAAGTAACTAACTATGGAGATGAGCAAACTCTGCCTTTAATGGCTAAACTCTCTACTACTTATAAGCTTACAAGTGAAGAGGTTAAACAATTAACTCCCTTATTATTAGACTTTGCTGATGCTAATGCTTCTACTGGGATGTCTATCTCTTCAGCTTTTGATCTTATGGGTAGAGCTGTTAATGGTAATACTGATATGCTAAGCAGATATGGTATAGAGCTTGATAAAGCAAGACTTAAACAAGAAGGTGTGAGCTACTTAGTAGAAAAACTAGCTCAAGATTATCAAGGGACTGCCAGAGCTTTAGCTGATACAAGACTGCAATCTGCCAATGCTATTGGAGACTTGAAAGAAGAAATGGGAAGATTGCTTTCTAATGTAATGGATCCTTTTATTAGAAAGACTTTAGAAGCTACTTACAAGTTAAACGACTTCTTTGCTCAAATGGGAAAGAGTAACAATCTTAGCAAGGCAAATCAAGAAATAGCAGAGCAAAGTTTAAGGTTTGAAACTTTGACTTCCAGGTTAAGAGTGCTTGGTGATGTAACAAACTCTACTGATGCTGATAAAGAGCTTTTTAGATCTACTTTAGTTGAGCTTAAAGATACCTTTGGTGGCTATATTGGAGAGGTTGATACTACTATAACTAAATACCAGGACTTAGTAGAAGCTGTTGACTTAGCAAGAGACGCTATGATTAGAGAAGCAGGTTCTAAAATGGCATTAGCTGAGAATCAGGACCTTATTGAACAGATAGCTAAAGATAAGGTTTCCATACAAGAAAGCTATGACAACATTGCTGAATACCAGGTAAAACTCAAAGAGTGGAAAGACTCTTATAATGAAGCTTTAGATAGTGATTTAGGTGATGCTGTTTTATCTAAATATGAGACTTATATCTCCAAATATGAAGCTTTGATTACAGATAATGAAGAAAAGATTGAGAAACTGAAAAACAATATTGAGACTTCACACAAGAAGATTGATGATATTCAGAAATTTTATGCTTCTGCCTTTGAAAAGAATACAAGTCTGATAATTAATACTCAAGGCTCTTTTACTGATAAGCTATTAGCTATTGATGAGCTTTATAATAAGGGTAAGCTTGATAAATTAAGCTTAGAATTAAAGCAAGCAAGAGAGACTTATGAGGCTATTTCTGAGAGTGAAATTGATGCTAAATTAGAAGCTTATACTAAAATAAAAGAAATAGAGAAAGAAATTGAAACAGAGAAAGAAAGCATGAGGAAAGAAGCTGAAAGCAAACTCTTAGAAAGACAGGCTTTAGAAGAGAAATATCTCTTGTTATCCATTGAAGATGAGAAAGAGAGAGCAATCAAAGAGATTGAAATACTTAGAGATAAAGAACTTGCTAAGGCTGATGAGCTTAAAGTGGGTGCTGAGAAAAGAAAGCAAATAGAAGAATACTATGCTGAAGAGATTGCTAAAGCAAAAAAGGCAGAAGATGCACCTGAAGCAGACGAAACTGCAAAACAAGAGAAAGTCTTCCAAGATAAACTTGCTCGTTTGAGAATAGAAAAAGAGCTGGGATTAGCTACTTATGATGAGCTAAAGCAGGCTTTGAGTGATTATGCTGAATTTGCAAAAAAAGCTTATGGAGAGCAATCTACTGAATATCTTAATGCTTTAAATGATATGAGAATGGCAAATATGTCCTGGGGTTCTAACCTTAGAGATATCTGGAAAGATGCTTTTAATAACCTTTATCAAGAAGGCTTCGAAGAGGGAGAATACGGGCTTGTAAAAAGAGAAGAAGCTTATATTAACTATCTTAACAGGCTTATAACTAAAGAGAAAGAAGGTTCTGCTACTAAGAAGGCTTTAGAAACAGAAGTATTTAAACACCAGGTTGAATTAGAGAAATCTAAAACAGAACTTGTTAAGAATGGTGTAGCTTCTACTTTAGAGATGGGCTCTAGGTTAATGACTGCTTATCAAGGGCAATCTAAATCAATGTTTAACATAGGTAAAGCTCTGGCTATTGCTAATGCAGGGATGAATACCTTTGAGGGTGTAACCAAGGCTATTGCTTCTTATCCTCCTCCTATATCTATCATTATGGCAGGTATTCAGGGTGCTTTAGGTCTTGCTGAGGTTGATAAGATTAGGAAAACAAAATTTACTCCTAAAGCTAAGTATGGTGGTTTGTCAGGTTTATTAAAAGGACCTTCTCATGCTAATGGAGGCATCTTAATAGAAGCTGAAGGTAAGGAGTATATCACCCAGGGTAAGAGAGTTGATGAACTAGGTGTTGGTTTCTTTGACTTCATTAATTATGCTCCTTTAGAAAACATAAAGAAGGCTTTTAGTGGAGTGTCAATTCCTGATGTTCCTGGTCCTGCAGTAAGTCCTAGCTTTGCTTATGCTACAGGTGGCTTAGTATCTTCAAACAATTCTTTTATAAATGATCTAATCAGTGAAATCAGATCTTTAAGACAAGAGTTTAGAGAAAAGAATATGACTGTAAATAACTACATCTCTGCCAATGAAGTGATTGATAAGGCTGATAGTGCTAAATTTAATGAAAAGAATGAAGAAGGATCTATTGTGAGGAGCAGATGGTAGATTATAGAATAGAGTTTGTTACTGCTGAATTTGGCTTTAATCCTGTGGTTTATAACTTCAATACTGGTTTAGTTAACATTGAATACTCCCCTCAGAAGGTAGCTATCAATAACAACTTTGACCAGGAACCTGATAGAGTTGAAATTGAGATTATCCTGGATGATTGGCTTAAGACTAACCTGGTTAATGGACTTGAAGTTAGAAATGCTATTAGTAGCTATGATATTAAGATTTATAGGGGCAATATCCTTGATTTTAGAGGTGCTGTGCTTCTAGATGGACTTGGATTCAAACATCCAGATAAAGTGATTAAATTCAAGGCTTATTCCTATTCATATTTGCTAAGTTTGGAAAAAGATGCTGTTTACTTCCCTGCTAATAGGTCTTTAGATCTTATCATGAGTGGGATAAGTCAGAAGGTAGCTGAAAGATATAATAGATCTTCTACTTTCCTGGATAAAAACATTATCTATAATAATACTGAGCTGACTGATTATCCCTTCTATGAGATAGCTTCCTTTTATGAGACTTCCTGCTTAGAAAGGACTTCAGATATTGGTTTTGACAGCTATACTCTTCCTTTTCATAGTGATGCTAGAATCATTAGATTTAGGAGGATTGACTGGGTTATTAATGAATATGAAGGCTCTTATACTCTTATTAAGCAAAGCTTTATTGCAGAGATATCAAACAAGGTCTGTATTGATATGGATATCCAGAGTGAGAAGATTGGAGATTACTCTTCTCTTGATAGTGCTAGAAATGCTATTGAAACAGCTAAAGAAGATTATCCTGAGCATTATGAAGACACTTCCTGGATTGGCAGGAGAGAGTATTCCTTCCTTGAGATATATGGAACTACTTATAAGGTTGCTTCTGATAACAGAACTCTTACAATTTCAGGCAAGGTATTTCCAACTTCCTTAATCCTAAAATCTGATAATAGAAAGTACCTTACAGCTTTAAAATGCTTCCTGGTAATTCATAACTTCACCATTATCAAAAGAGCTTCTGATGGCTTCTTAAGAATAGTAAGAAACCACTGGGGTAATACTGATCATGGAGATTTAACCAGTGATGTAACTGAATGCGAGGAGATAAGAAATTTTAAGCAGATAGTGCCTGATTTTAGCTGTTTAGATGCTCTCTATAATTCTGCTGAACCTTTAATAATTCTCTTAACTGACTATTATACTTCAATTGCTAATAAAGCAATCAAATACAAGCTTAAAATAGATAACATAAACAAGAATAATCTGTCTGTCTTTGATATAATAAGAGTTAAGGAAGAGCAGTTATTCCTTACAGAGCTTAAAAGAGACTATGTCAAAGATGAATACCAGGCAATAGCATGGAGGACTAATGTATAATAAAGAAGTAAGATTTATCAGAATAGCTTCCAGTGTTTCTATGCTTAGCTTAGAACATGCTGAAGTAGATTATTCTCCTCATAAAAAGTACTTAATTGATAAGACTAATGCCTATGATCCTACTCTAATGATTAGGAGAGAGCCTTATTATGAAGATAGCTTTAAAGTTGATGCTATCCTTAATACAGCACAATACAACGAGCTTAAGGACTATCTAATGGAAGAAGGTAAGCTTTATATAGAATATTATGATGAGACTGGTAAGAAGCAATTCCCTGTGATTATAGAGAAATTCCCTAGTCAAGTTGATGACTTAAGATACTTTACTGAAGTAACAAGAATTGAATTAAAAGCAATATATAAAGAACTATCTCCTATTAACTATGATGAAGCTCCTGGTTGGGGTAATTCATGGGGTTTAAGCTGGGGATATTAACAGGAGGACTAATATGACTGAGACAACTAATTATAGGCTAAAAAAGCCTGCTGAAGGTTCATCTGGATGGGCTAATGATGTGAATAATAACTTTGATGTAATCGATAATAAAATGAAAGCTAATGAAGGGATTGGTGATACTGTAAGTGAGCATTTATCAGGATCACCTGGAAGACATACTTCTGACCAAATAGCTTCTCAAATTGCTGAAGCATTGGTTAATGGTAGTTTGGAAAATCTCTTGCTGGCTATTGTTGGGACTTCTAATCCTAGTGAGTTTACTAAGAATTTGAATCATTTGAAGGATCATTTAGATGGAAACTCAACTAAGCATGAGTCTAGTTCTATATCAATAGATTTAAGGACCTTTGGATTCACATCATATGCATCAGTATATACCGCTCTATATAAAATATTCAATAAAATGCCGTATATGTACAACTTTAGGTATGTTGCTGAAGCAAGTTCGGTAGATATCAGTGAGAGTGTTTTGAAAACTTATACTGGTTTTCTTGAGGGTTTAGAAGGTTCTGTATCAACTGATCTATCTATTCAGATTCTCAAAGATGAAGGTGACTTCTATACTCAAGAAAATACTATCACAACTAAGATATATAAGCAAATAGAAAACTATGCTGGTATTACCAAAGAGCATTTAGATAAGATTAATATAGGTGGTTTGACTGTTGGTGATACTTATAAGATTATTGTGTGGTTTAAAAGAACTGATGCTTCAGGACCTGAAGATCCATTATAGTAAAAATAAAACGCTTTTGCAAAGTGGCAACCTTGCTGTCACTTTTAGAATGATAAAAAAAGCTTATTTTTTGTTGTTATAAGTGGGTTTGAAGTCGGTTTTTCAAAGTGGCAATGTTGTTGTCACTTTTTTTTGTTGAACGCTTTTGCAAAGTGGCAATGTTGCTGTCACTTTTGAAAATGCGTTATTTTATTATATAATAGTTAGTTATGTTAAAAAGCTGTCGAAATTGTGGCAATGTTGGTGTCACAAATTGGCAAAATAGGTGTCACTTTATATTACTCTAATCATAATTTCTCACCAAAGTCAAGAAAAGGTAAATATGTGCAATATTATCGACTTATTGTAAGAAAAGCTATTAGAAAGAATAACTTGAGGATTGAACAGTCTCATGGAAATCATGCTGTCATAACAAGGAAAAAACGCCTGTCACTTTTTATCTCTTGAAGCTTTTCCTACTTGTTTAAAAGAAGTTGTTTAGGATGGTCGGGGTGAGAGGATTCGAACCTCCGACACCTGGTTCCCAAAACCAGTGCGCTAACCGGACTGCGCTACACCCCGTCCTAAAAAATGAAGTACTTATTAATCATTAAGTACTTAGAAAAGAAAGCCAACATAAGTTGGCTTAAGTAAGATGATGGTGGGCGCAGAGGGACTTGAACCCCCGACCGCTTGCTTGTAAGGCAAGAGCTCTCCCAACTGAGCTATACGCCCGATGTATAAGAAATTTTATTAATCGGTTTGAAAATGATGGTGGGCGCAGAGGGACTTGAACCCCCGACCGCTTGCTTGTAAGGCAAGAGCTCTCCCAACTGAGCTATACGCCCATCATAATCGTTACATAATCGAAATGGTCGGGGTGAGAGGATTCGAACCTCCGACACCTGGTTCCCAAAACCAGTGCGCTAACCGGACTGCGCTACACCCCGTTTCGTATATGTGAAATCATATTTGAAAAATCTTGATAATCTGTCAAGACACTTTTTTAATATTTTTAATATTATTTTTTGTTAACATTTATATCTCACTATAAATACGAAAGATAGCAAATCAATATTTTTGCAAATAATCTATTAACTCTTGAGCTTCTTGTGCAAAATCTTGAGCTATTCTGATGTTGATAAGTGAATTTTTCTTATCAATTGTAGTATAATTAAAGACTCCTTCCCAGGCTTCTAGGATAAAACAGAAGACAATTTGGTCTTTAGAATCAATTTGAATATTCAATTCTATAGTCTTATCAGCTAAAATATTTCTTTCGATTATCTTGAAATTCATTATTCTTTTTATCTTTTTATTAGTGCAAAGTCAAGTACTTCAGAAATTGTAGAAACTGGAGTAATATTCAAACCACTCTTGATTTCATCTGAAATCTCTTCCAAGTCTTTAACATTCTTTTGAGGTATTAGAATATTGAAAATGCCTTCTCTTTTAGCTGCAATGAGCTTTTCAGGAAGTCCACCAATTGCTAATACAGCACCAGACAGAGTAATCTCACCTGTCATTGCAATATCATGTCTTACTGGTATATCACTCAAGATAGAGATTATCGCAGTAGCCATGGTCACACCAGCAGAAGGACCATCTTTTGGAACAGCACCTTCAGGAATATGAAGATGGATATCATAGTTCTTATAGAAGTCTTGAGGAATACCATATTCTTCAGCATGCAGTCTAGCAAAAGAAATAGCTGCTTGAGCAGATTCTTTCATAACATCGCCAAGCTGTCCAGTAAGACTTATCTTACCTTCACCAGGTAGTTTTACAACCTCAATTGTTAAGGTTTCTCCACCAACAGCAGTCCAAGCTAAACCATTAACAACCCCTACCCTACTTTCTTTATTTGTTTCTGAATGGGAATATTTTTCCACACCAAGATAATCATGGATATGTTTTTTGTTAAGAGAAATACTTTTCTTAATTTTCCCTTTAAGGTGGTCTTTAATTATCTTTCTAAGGACCTTAGCGATTGTTCTTTCTAGATTTCTAACCCCAGATTCGCGAGTATAGTATTTAATTATGTAATGAATAATTTCATCAGAGAACTTAACATTAATGAGTTTAGCCAAAGAATGTTCTTTCATCTGCCTAGGAATGAGATGATTCTTAGCAATATTAACCTTTTCATATTCAGTATAACCAGGTAATTCAATTAGTTCCATTCTATCTAAGAGTGGTCTAGGGATAGTATGAATATCGTTTGCTGTTGTTATAAAAACAACTTGAGATAAATCGTATTCAATATCAATATAATGGTCTCTGAAGTGAGAATTTTGTTCAGGGTCAAGGACTTCTAGCAGAGCAGAAGCAGGGTCTCCTCTAAAGTCAGAGCTGAGTTTATCAATTTCATCCATCATGATTAGGGGATTTGTTGACTTAGCTTTTTTCATAGAATTCATGATAATACCAGGAATAGCTCCAACATAAGTTCTTCTATGACCTCTGATTTCTGCTTCATCTCTAACACCACCCAGAGAAATACGGACAAAATCACGGCCCAAGGAGGAAGCAATTGATTTACCAAGCGAAGTTTTACCCACACCAGGAGGTCCTGCGAAACAAATAATTTGCCCCTTAACACCTTGGCTTATCTGCATGACAGAAATATATTCCAAAATTCTTTCTTTAACATCTTTAAGTCCATAATGATCACGGTTGAGTATTTCTTCTGATTTCTCGATATCTGTTGCTACATCTGTATTGGCTTCCCAAGGTAAATCTAAAACCCAAGTAATATAGTTTAGAAGAACTGTATGCTCTTGAGATTGAGGATTAATTCTACTTAGTTTTTTAAATTCTTCTTCAACTTTCTCTCTAGCCTCATTAGTTAATGGTGTATCACTGATTCTCTTTTTAAGACTTACTAAATCTGAATCACTATCATCACCTATACCCAGTTCTTTATGGATTTGTTTCAATTGTTCATTTAAGAAATACTCTTTTTGTATCTTGCTAAGAGATGCCCTTACTTCATTTTCAATTCCTTTCTCAAGTCTTATAATTTCAGCTTCTTTATTAATATAAAGAATCAGACTTTTAAGACCTTTTAAGAAATCAGTGTGTTGAAAAATAGCTTGTTTGGTACGAGTATTTAAATCAACATAATTTAAACAAAAGTAAAATATCTCATCTTTATCATCTATCATTTCTACAGCTTGAATAAGTTCATCAGGTATTCTATTATTCAATTTAACATAGTTTTTGAAAGATGTCTTTAAATTTCTTAGGTAAGCTTCAATTATATCTTGGTCTTGAACATCAATAGTTTTTTCAATGATTTCTACTTCAGCCCTAAGGAATTTTCCTGTTTGAAAGAATCTCTTCACCTTAACCATTTCAATTCCCTCACAAAGAAGGCGTAGATTTCCATCAGGAAGCTTAAATTCTTGTGTAACTAGAGCCATAGTTCCGTAACGATAAATATCTCTTGAAGTTGGATATTCCTGGAACTCATCATCATTCTTTTGAGGTATGCAAAGTATTGGTTGATTTTCTTTTATTGCATCATTAGCAGCTTCAAGTGTTTGTTTTCTTCCAATTAAAATTGGAACAACAACTTTAGGGACTTGAATCATCTTCCTCAATGGAATAACATTTAATACAATTCTATCTTCTTTGGATTTTGTTGCCATTAACATTCTCCTTAGTATTATTAAGTTTGTTGTGAATATAATATAAAGTTTTAGATTTTTAACTAAGGGAAATAAGTCAAGAATTTATTGGATTTTACAAGAACTTTGTGATTTGAGACTGTTCAATCATCAAGTTTCTCATCCTCATAGCTCCAGGGAAGCAATATCTTTGTAGGTCTTTGTGACATTTTAATCCACAAAGATGTCGCTACTCTGTAATTGCAAGAAGAGTGAATTTTAGCTAAGACCCACTCTACTTGAAAGAGATCCTAATACAGTTTTAAAACTCTTCGTAAGCAGAAATACTAATTGAATGTCCTTCCTCAGTAAAGGCAATATCAAAACGCATATTAAGTTTGTCTTCAGAATTGGTCAGTTTATATCTAAAACCAGTGCCATAAGATAGTTTTAAGTCAGAAAAATTAATTTGATCTAAATCATTAGCCACCTTACCTGCTTCCACAAAAAGAACAAAACCTGCTCTAGTATAAATACCGTTAGTGAAAGGGGAAGTTCTCAGTTCAGCTCTTCCAGCAATCCTATGATTGTCCATAAATCTACGAGAAGAGTATCCTCTAAGTCTATCTCCTAATTTTGCTAATCTCTGAAAGGGAACATGACCATGAGTTATTTTAGCATCTAAATGGGTAGCTAATATCAAGTTTGGAGATGAGGAAAAATAGTTTTTTAAATCAATTTCAGTCATACCAAAATTATAATCAGAGCCCCAACGTTGGTCATAGTTCCTATATGATAAACGATAATATAGTCCACGAGAAGGGTAATTTATAAGATTTCTAGTATCAAGTTTCAGGACAGAACCTATACCATTGAACCAACCTCCATCATTCCCCAGGGTAGATGACCAATCAACAAATTCATTTTGGTCTCTTTTGGTAACTTGCAAATGGCCTATTTCAGAATTTATACCTAGAAAAAGTCTCTTATAGAGTTTTCGATAGAGGTCAAATTCAAAGGAATATTCAACTTCAGTATATTTAGTTTCAGAATCTTTATGACTGTCATTTCCAAACTCATAGATTGTTGTGGGCCAGTTTCTTGTTCTTAATGCAAAAGAAGTAGAATAATTATCATGGAAAGCGAAATTTGCTTTGGTAATATACCTAAACTGGTTTTTAAGTGAATGTTGGATTACATTAGACCACTGACCTTCAAAACTTTCTTTACTTTTGGCTGTATCATAAATGACCACTCCTCCATAAACAAGGGAGGTTTCATTAGCATAAGCTAAAAGAGGGAAAAAAAACCAATGTTTAGTCTGATTATAGTTTAATCCTTGGGAAAACAAGGATGTAAAAAGTAAAATAAAACTAATAAATAAGGTACTTTTCTTCATTACTTTATTTTTTCTGCTTACTTTTGTGAAGTCCTCTAATAATCTCTTCCACTTGGCGGAAATTAACCTTTCCAGAAGGCATTAAAGGAAGTTCATCAAGAACATAGTACTCTTTTGGGACCATTAAACTTGGTAATTCTTTTTTCATATATTTATGAATTTGCTTAGCTTCAATTTCTTTAGTAGTTACAGCAGCAACAATTTCAGCACCCTTTTTCAAATTTGGAACTTCGACAACACAACAAAGAGTTTCAGCTGGTAGAATTGTTTCAAGTACTGATTCTACTTTTGTTAGAGATACCATCTCCCCACCAATCTTAACAAATCTTCTAAGTCTACCTCGATGAGTGATATATCCATCTTCATCTACTACTCCCATATCGCCAGTATCATACCAACCATCTCTAATTCTTAGGGAAGTTTCTTCATAATCATTATAATAGCCTATAGTGACTAAATCACCTTTAACCAAAATCTTACCTTCTACTCCAGCTTTTACTTCTTTTCCTGTAACTCTATCGACTATCTTCACTTGTGTTCCTGGTAAAGGTTTTCCCACAGTACCAACTTTATTGTTCCCATGATAGTTCGTTGATATTACAGGACTTGTTTCTGTGGCACCATAACCTTCCAGAAGTTCGAGATTATGCTTCTTAAGAAATTCATCTCTGATTTGCTTAGGTAGTTTATCTGCCCCTGAAATAGCTATATTAACAGAGTCAAAATCACCAGCTTCTGATTTATGCAGGTAGCCATGATAGAAGGTAGGCGTACCGACCATTAGACTTACTTGGTATTTTTTGATAGAACGACAGACAAGCTTATAATCTAGTGGGTTAGCAATGGTGACTGTTTTTCCACCATAGAGAAGAGGAGTCCAGAAGGTAACAGTAATGCCAAAAACATGAAAGAGAGGCAAGTTGGCTAAAAATACTTCATTCTTGATATCCTGAACAACAGTAGTAAAGCCTTTAACATTATGCATTATATTTCGGTGGCATAACTGTACTGCCTTAGGGTCTTTTTCAGAACCAGAAGTGAAAAGAATAACTGCATTCTCTTCTCTAGAACCTTTATGAACCATATTCTGAATCATTTTAGTAGGTAGCTTGGATGTAGCCATACCTTTTACTTTATCCAGTATATTTATGCTAGCTAGAATGTTCTCAATATTTATCATCCCTTCTATAGGCTTTAGATTAAGTTTATCAAGCAGTTTTTCAGTTGTTATAGTTGTCATAAAAGAGCATTTTTCTTGAGCGTACTTTACATTATCTAAAGCTCCAACAGAGTAATTAATCATAACTGGAGTCTTGTTTGCCATAAGTAAAGCAATGGTAGTAACTAAACAACCAAAAGAAGTAGGAATCATTACTCCAATATTTTTCTCAGGGAATTTCTTGTATTTTTCTGAAAGAATAAGAGCTGCTAGTAAGAGCTGGGAATAAGTAACTGTTTTACCAGCACTAACATCTATAACAGCAGTATCATTTGGATACTTTTTAGCAACTTCTATAATTCTCTGATGTAATTGCATAATTTATATTATTTCCTTTGTTATCGATTCTTTTTCATATTATTATCAAAATTATAAAGTTGATAGCTGTCAATTGTTTTTTTTATTTGACAGCAAGTTAGTTATATAAGATAAGGTTAGAAAAACAATATATTCTCTAATTGTATTAGGAGGACTAAGTGACTCTTTATCACATATAGAGACATAAAATGTGAGGACAAAATGATATTAATTTTAGATACTATAAAGAATGATGATGCTTCTTTTAGATTCAGAAAAAGTATAGAGAGGGTTTTGCAAGATAAATATAAATATGTTTTTAAAAGAATATATAACAATGATTTAAATTTAGATTATTCTCAATATGACAAGTTAATAATTTCTGGTTCTGAGCTTTCTGCATCCACTCAGCATATAGAACAAAATGAAGTTTTTTCAGTTATTAATGAGTTTATTTTCTCAGGTAAAGCAATTTTAGGTATCTGTTATGGACATCAGATGTTAGCAAGACTTTTAGGAGGGGATGAATGTTGTATTCCTGCTGAAAGGCCTGAATTTGGTTTTACGAGGGTTGAGATTGTTGATAATCCTCTTTTTGAAGGAATCAACCAAGCAGTATTTATGCAGTCTCATTTCGATCAAGTAGTAGATTTAGATGATTCTTTTAAGATAATAGCAAGTAATAAAAATGTCAAGATACAAGCCTTCCAGTGGAAAGACTTTCCAATTTGGGGAGTACAATTTCATCCTGAACTAAATTATGCTGAAGGTTCTAAAATGTTAGAGAGAAACTTAAAAGAAGATAGTAGGGTTAAGGATTTTGCTAATTATGATTGCCAAGAAGCACAATGTGGAGATCAAGCTGAATTAGTCCTACTTAATTTCTGTAAAATAGGAGCTAATAATGTCTAAAAAAACTAAGTCAGTAAAGAATACAGTAGAATCAAAAGCAAAAAGCAAATTAGATAATATATTAGATAAAAACTGGGTTGGGCTTACAATAATTATTTTATTTTTAGCAATATCTTTTTTCAAGCTAGGTTTTCTAGGCTATGAACCTATTGCCCATGATACTAATCAATGGCGTTACACAGCTAATGAATCGATTGAATATAATAAGAGTCATTCTGACCCTGCCCTCTGGAATCCAAATATCTTCTCTGGTATGCCAAATTATTTGATATCCTTCCCAAGTAAATACCCATATATTAATAATTTAATAATGTCTATTAATCCCCTAATCAACTGGAAATTATCTTTCTTAATCTTAGGTGCTTTAGGTGCTTTTTTCTTACTAAGATACTTAAAAATGGGATTATTGACTTCTACTTTTTTAGCAATTTCCTTTGCTATATCATCACATTTTGTAGCTCTCATAGAAATGGGACATAATACTAAGTTCCAAGTTATCATGATTTTACCCTGGTTATTATATGCACTATTTTATCTGCGAGAAAAGAGAAACCTACTTGGTTTAGGCTTCTTTTCCCTTGCCTTAATAACTCAACTTAGATTGAATCATCTGCAAATAACCTACTACTTCTTCTTGTTCTTAGGCATTTTCTGGATTTATGAATTAGTGAGGGTTATTAAAGAAAAAGATTATAAGCCTTTTATAATTTTCACTGTATTAATACTGCTAGCTTTGGGTATTTCAACTTTAGCAGTTATGAATCCGCACTTATCTAATTTAGAATACTCTCATTATTCTATGCGAGGTGGCGAGAATGGTTTATCTAAAGAATATGCTCATGGTTGGTCTATGCATCCCCTAGAGCTCATTTCCTTAGTATTTCCTAACTTTTTTGGAGGAATAAATCAAGATTATTGGGGATGGATGAGCTTCACACAGGCCTATCATTACACAGGAGTTATCATCCTTCTTCTAGCCGTTCTTGCTCTCTTCATTTCAAAGAACAAACATAAAAGAGTTCTTGGAATCGGTATCCTTGCAGCTGTCATAATGTCCTTTGGTAAGTACTTTCCACTTATATCAAATTTCTTACATGACTACCTTCCTGGCTTCAATAAATTTAGAGTACCAGCCACCCATTTAGTCATTGCTCAGCTTCTCTTAATTCCTTTAGCAGCTATTGGTTTAAAGGAAATCTTAACCAGGGTTGGAGATGATAAACTCGCTAAAGCTATGAGAATAGGCATGATAGTTGTAATCGCCCTCTTCCTCTTCAATTTAGTTGGGGGAAGCAGTCTCTATTCAGGAATGCAATTTACTTCAGAGGGAGAACTTGCACAATGGCAACAATATCAAGGTAATCCTCAGTTACAAAGTCATATAGATAACCTTAAGGCTGAAAGACTTCATTTAACCATAAATTCTGTAAGAAATGGACTCTTCTTCTTAGCTTTAGGCTTTGGTCTTATCTTCTTCTATAGCAAAAAAATGATAAGTAAAAATATCTTCATTATAGTTATAGGAATCTTGATGATTTCTGATCTCATGCTTGTTAACAGTGCTTATTTTCAGACCTTATACCCTAAAAAAGAAAACAAAGAACTTTCAATGAACAGAATTGAAACATACCTTAACAATCAGCAAGCTAAGGGAACTTACCGCCTCTTTTCCTTTGATAATATGAATGATGTCTCTTGGTCAGCTCATTCTCAGATAATTGGTGGTTATCATGGAGCTAAATTGTTACGATATAATGAGATTCTTAATCAAGCTATGAATCTTAATGTAATTAATATGCTTAATGCTAAATACTTTGTTTCAAAAGAAAATATTGGTCAATCACCTCTAATAACTATGAAGAAAGGTGGAGATTTAGTAGGACTTTACAGTAATCCAGATGCTTTAGATAGAGCTTGGTTTGTTCAAGACATGAAAGTAATTTCTGATAGTCAAGCTAGAATTAACTATATCAAAAGTAATCAATTTAAACCTCGTAATCAGGCTATAGTTGAAAGTGAAATCCCCTTAGAAAAACCTTTAGGTATGGGTAATATTGAACAAATTCCTCAAGAAGATTATTTCCATAAAGTAGCTTTCAAAGTTAGCAATTTAGATAGAGATGGCTTTATGGTTATTAGTGAAACTTACTACCCAGCTGGTTGGAAAGCCTATATTGATGGAGAGGAAAGTCAAATTTATCCAGTTAATCATATTTTACGCGGACTTGTCATTCCTGCTGGTAGTGAGAAAGTAGAAATGGTTTTTGCTCCTGAATCATATTCTTTAAGCACAAAGCTATCTCTGGCAGGTCTATTACTTTCTATTTTAATCTTTGGAACAGGACTTTATTTAGATTATTTCAAGAAAAGGAAAGAAATTGACTAAACAAAATATCCATTATTACAGGGATGAAAACTTAGAAATTAAGGAATTGCTGGCTAAAGGTATTGGAGACCAACACAGGTTAACTCTTAGTAAGGATATTCCTCAAGATACTGAAATGCTTATCTTAGCCTATCCTACTAGGGAGAAGTTGAGCAAACTAACAAATTTGAAGTATCTTGTTATCCCCTTTGTTGGAATTCCTCAAGCAACATCTGAGCTTATGAGAGACTTTCCTAAGGTAAAGCTTTTCAATATTCATCATAATTCAAGACCAGTTGCTGAAAATGTAATGGCTTTTATCTTAGCAGGAATAAAACATATTATCCCTGCTGATAGAGAATTCCGTAAGCATGACTGGTCTATTAGATACCAAGAAAATCCTTCAAGCTTGCTTTATAAGAAAAAAGTACTAATATGTGGTTATGGTCATATTGGTAAATTACTTGAAGCTTTTCTTCTTCCTTATGATTTGCAGATAGATAAGATCAAGAGAAAAGGCACTAATTCTGTAGAAGGAATATATTCTTTGAAAGAGCTAAACTCGATTATTTCTAATTATGATATAATAATAAATCTACTCCCTGCCACTAATGAGACTAAAGATATATTTAACCAAACAACCTTTAAAAACATGAAAACAAATGCATTCTTTGTCAATGTTGGGAGGGCCTCTACAGTTGATGAACAAGCACTATTTCAAGCACTTGAAAGCAAGTCAATAGCTGGTGCAGCCTTAGATGTGTGGTATAATTACCCAAAAACAATGGCAGAGCGACAAAATACTCAACCAGCTAATTACCCTTTTAATAGTCTTGATAATGTGATAATGAGTCCTCACAGAGCTGGAGGTTTAGGTATGGTAGAAAATGAATTATTCCGAATAGAAGAGCTTATAAAACTTATTAAACTTATCCAAAATGAGCCAGACCTTCAAGGCATAGACCTCGATATTGGATATTAATTTACTTGGAGAAATCATGCAGGACAATATACCTTTAGCAGAATTAATGAGACCTCAAGAAATAAGCGATATTATCGGACAAAAACACCTCATTAATCCAGATTCTATGCTTCATAAGATGATAGAAAATGACAATCTAAAATCTATTATTCTCTGGGGCCCACCAGGTTGTGGCAAAACCACAATTGCTAAAATAATAGAGAACAAAACTAAGAAAGAGTTCATCCAATTCTCTGCAGTCTTATCAGGTATCAAAGAAGTTAAAATGGTTATGCAAGAAGCTCAACAAAGATTTGACCTTACTCAAGAACAAACTATTCTCTTTATTGATGAGATTCATAGGTTCTCAAAATCCCAGCAAGATGCCTTTCTCCCCTATGTTGAAACAGGTACTATCATTCTTCTGGGAGCTACTACCGAGAATCCTTCTTTTGAGGTTATTTCAGCCCTGCTTTCTAGAGCTAGTGTATTTGTTTTGAATTCATTGGATGAAGAAGATATAAGGCAAATAATCCTCAAGGCCAAAGCTTTATTCTTGCCTAGTTTAAATGCAGAATCCATTGATTATCTAGTGGAAATAAGTGGTGGAGATGGTCGTAAAGCCCTTAACAATTTAGATATGCTACGTTCTTATGGGGATTTAGAAAAACTGACGATTAGTGATATTGAAAAACTGCTTCAGCAAAAGTCTATGTTCTATGATAAGAATGGAGAAGAACATTATAATGTAATTTCAGCCTTGCATAAATCTCTCAGAGGTTCAGACCCTCAAGCTGGTTTGTACTGGTTAGCAAGAATGTTAGAAGCTGGTGAAGACCCAATGTATATTGTGAGAAGATTGGTTCGTTTTGCTAGTGAAGATGTAGGTTTAGCTGACCCAAATGCCCTCTCTCAAGCTATAGCCTGCAAAGAAGCAGTTCACTTTTTAGGTATGCCGGAAGCTACTACTGCCCTATCTCAACTTGTTGTCTATTTAGCTACTTCCCCCAAGAGTAATGCTGTCTATACAGCCTATAAAAAGGCACGAGATTTAGCTAAAGATAGCTCTCATTTAGGTGTTCCTATGCATATTCGAAATGCTCCTACAAAACTAATGAAGAACTTAGGCTATGGCGATAATTATAAATATTCACATGACTTTGATTATGGCTATTTCTATCAAAAATACTTCCCTGATCAATTAGATGAAATTGAGATTTATAAACCATCCCCCTTCGGTTTTGAAAAGGAAATAAATAAGAGATTAGAATGGTGGAAGAAGTTGAAAGAAAAGCAGGTTAAACAGGATTAACCCAGATTGTGCAATAGAGCTTTAGTAATACTTCGCTAAAGCTACGTATCACAGGCGAAGAGTGCAGATTCTTTTAGCAAAATCCCCTTTTTTGAGGGGGATACAGGGGGTGATCCATAAAAAACGCATATAATCCCCTTCTTTGAGGGGGATACAGGGGGTGATTCCATAAATTAAATAATATATATTCTGAGAAATTATGGAAGTTACTTTTGCAGAAGAATATTGTGCTATTCACAAAGGTCTACTGCATTATTTGGGATCAACATACTGATTCTTTTTTCTTAAGAGATTTAGAAAATTTTAATTATTTACAGGAGACAAAATGGGATTAAGAGATTTAAAGCTTAAACTTAAAGAGCAGAAGAAAGATGACTTAATCAAATTGATAGGAGATTTGTACAAACTAAATTCAGCTAACAAAGAGTACTTAGATTTTTTAGTAAAACCGAACTATAGAGAACTTCATAAGCGATATCGTCAAAAAGTAATTGAAGCATTTTATCCAAAACAAGGATACAAAATTAAGTTAGCTGTTGGTAAAAAAGCTATTTCTGATTTTAAGAAGTTCGATGTCCCCACTATTTTAGTTGCTGATTTAATGCTAACTTATGTTGAAATAGGAATTGTAACATGTGATGAATATGATATATATGATGAAAAAATAAACATGAGCATACTTGATGAGCTCTATACCTTTCTTAAATACTGTAACAAACATGATATTATCAATGATTTCCTCGAGAGATGTTTGCAACTAGATAATCTTGCATCAAATCTTGATGAAGATTTTTATAACTCATTAATGGACCTGTTATGCAACTTTATACCTGATTATGACCAATATGATTATTATGATGATGATGATGATGAAGATGAAGATGATGATAAAGAATATGATGATAAGGTAGAAAAGGATGATACCAAAACTCAAAAAACTAAAATTATTGAGTTTCCTAAGTTATGAGATTCTCTCCAGAGAGAGTATTTGTCACGCTGGAGTTGAGATTATTAATCCCCTTTCAGCTCTATAACTGGGAAAGCAGATGACCGCATCCGCATATAACTGGGAAAGCAGATGACTGACCACATCCGCATATAACTGGGAAAGCAGATGACCACATCCGCATCTTTTTCATTAGAAAAAGAGAAAAAAGAAAGATAGAGTTTTTTTCTTACAGTTGCACAACCGCGGGCTGGAATCCCGCGACCCATGTAAATCCCCTTTCAGCTCCTTGGAGCGCCTGAGAGGGGTGGTCGTGTAGACCGGGGAGAGTAGATTATTGTAGAACCTCACCAAAATCCACCAATACAATGTAGATTAAATTACACAGAGACCTAAAAAGCTCCAGAGGAGCGACATCTTTGTAGATTAAATTACACAGAGACCTGAAAGCTACAGAGTAACAACACACAAAGATTCCTAGACTGGCGATAATACTTTGATTGGGTAGATATGGATATCCCTTCCTTCTTCAAGGCTCATGAAATTAACCCTTCTTCAAACAAAACTGATTAAAATTACAGTCCACTAGACATGAAAGAGCCTATTTACAACACCTGATAAGTTTCAACCCTTGGTTTAGGTTTTTGACGTAGAGACGTTTCGAAAACGTCTCATAACTACACATGTTTCAATCCTTGGTTTAATGGATTCAGGTTTTAGACAAAGAATCTAAAGCTGATTAATGATAGAGAGACTGGTTTCAATCCTTGGTTTAATTGATTCAGGTTTTAGACGTCCTTAGGATTACATTGTTGAAGTGTTGGATTACTGTTTCAATCCTTGGTTTAATGGATTCAGGTTTTAGACATCAGGGTCAACCACAAAATCTCCATCACCGATACGGTTTCAATCCTTGGTTTAATGGATTCAGGTTTTAGACATGTCCGACTTCCAGAGATTCGGGAATCAAGAGGTGTTTCAATCCTTGGTTTAATGGATTCAGGTTTTAGACTTCTTACCCTCCTTTCCAATAGCTTGCAAAACTCTAGTTTCAATCCTTGGTTTAATGGATTCAGGTTTTAGACTTCTTTTTGAGATTTTTTAAACTTCTCATACTTAGCGTTTCAATCCTTGGTTTAATGGATTCAGGTTTTAGACAAGACCATATCTGGAAAGAAAGCGACAAGAAAGCTACGTTTCAATCCTTGGTTTAATGGATTCAGGTTTTAGACAAGACCATATCTGGAAAGAAAGCGACAAGAAAGCTACGTTTCAATCCTTGGTTTAATGGATTCAGGTTTTAGACAGTCCTGTACCCTCCCTTTTCGAGACAATAGCCCTCGTTTCAATCCTTGGTTTAATGGATTCAGGTTTTAGACCTTTAGTAGTGAAAACTACACATTAGTTGGATTCAGTTTCAATCCTTGGTTTAATGGATTCAGGTTTTAGACAAGAATTATGAACAAGAGAAAAGTAAGGCAGCTAATGTTTCAATCCTTGGTTTAATGGATTCAGGTTTTAGACCCACTCTCATCTGGCTAATAGATAACCCAGCTTGATGTTTCAATCCTTGGTTTAATGGATTCAGGTTTTAGACCTTATCTGCTGAAATTAGAATCAGAGAAGATAAGGTTTCAATCCTTGGTTTAATGGATTCAGGTTTTAGACACAATTATACGATTATTTTAAATCAATACAAACAAGTTTCAATCCTTGGTTTAATGGATTCAGGTTTTAGACAAGTAACAAACAATCAACACACAACTAACACACAACGTTTCAATCCTTGGTTTAATGGATTCAGGTTTTAGACAAAATAAAAATTAGCCTTATCATAAAGTATTTCAATGTTTCAATCCTTGGTTTAATGGATTCAGGTTTTAGACACGTCCTGCTGTATAAGTAACGATTTTTCAATAAAATAGCCTAAAATGTCAAATTGGCATATTCTATCAGAAAAATCAAAGGTTATAGTAAAAATCGTCATATTCTCCTCTCAGATAACTTATAAATCATTATTTATCAGATAAATAGATAATAGCAGGTTAGTTTTCACAATAAATTTGCCTTAGGAAGGCAGATCTAGGTCTAAAACGTCAGCACTCTATGTATAATTCAAAGATGAGTTTATTGGTCAATTTGTCAAGTTATTTCATGAAAAACAAAGGTTTTTATAAGTACAATCTTGGCATTTAAGTTTATTCTTTGTTGCGGGTGGAAAGTGACATTTATTGATGATATCAAAAATATCCTTAATAATTTTGATCGTATTATCCTTATCTTTTGGGGTGATTAAAATTTCTTTCAAGAGGTTTTTTGACCTAACATAAACCAGAAAAGCCATGTTGACAGGGCATTGGTAGTTTTCTTCAATAAGCAGAGCGTAGGCTATTTGTTGTGTTTTTATAGTTTTGAAGAGTTTATCTTCATAGACTGCAAACTTATAATCAAGGGGTGCTTTGCTTTTATCAGCAAGAGTAAGTACTTCATCCATTCTGCCAACCAAGTGAAGTTTGTCTGAGGTTAGATAGACATCAATGTCTTTTTCAATACAGCCTATAGATTTTCTCAAGTAATCTTTATTTCTAACCATTTTTAGCTCGTGAATATCTCTACCTTTATTAACAAGAAAGCGTTGGTGTTCATGTTGTTCAATTTTTAAAACATTCTGATAGAAGATAAATCTTGGGCAGAAAAGATATTCAATAATATCTGAAGCGGTTATATAAAGATTGCTTATCATAAGAAAAGTGCCTTAATTTCATCTGTAACAAGATCTTTATCGAAGGCATTACCTAGGAGAATAGTTTTATCAAAATCATCTTTAGAAATTGGGAAAATATAAACTTTATCATTATCGATATTAATTAATTCTTCAATTTGCAAAGAAAGTTCTTTTAATTCTGTTGAGTTGATGTCGCCTAAAAAACAGGATAACTGAACTCTATAGAGTCCTGTTTTAAGGCATAATTTTGCTATTTTATTTCTGTTTTTATTGTTTTCTATATCGTATAGGACCCAGGTAAGCATCAATAATCCTCTCTTTTACCGATGAGCCAGTTGGCAAAAGCATGGGCGTCAGCTAATATTGTATCAACTCTTTTAGTATTTTTATTTCTATATCTAATAGTGTCATCAAAGAAGTTGGTCAAATCCAGAATGATTTGCTTTTTGCAGTCATCACTAAGGAGAATACCTTTGCCAGAATTTATAAAGCCATCAGTAGGCAGTTTATGTCTGGAAAACATATAGAAAACAGGTTCATCGCAGTAGATTCGATAGGGTTCGATAAAATCAAAAACAAGAGATTTTTTATTGTAATTATCTTTATGGAGAAGTCCAATATAGGGGTCTAAACCAGCAATCAGAAGGGCTTTTTCAATTTTAGAGTATAAGACGCCATAGGAATAATTAAGAACAGCATTAAAAGGATCAAGAGCAGGTCGAGATGATCTACCTTGAAAAGAGTATTTTGGTGGTATTAAGAGGGAAAGAGCTTTGAAATAAAGTTTAGAAATATTACCTTCATAAGCCATAATGGTATTATCTGAGGTGCTTAAAGGTGCATTGACATTTTCAATTTTGGTTAAACTTGCTTTCATTGAATCGATAATCCTATCAAATTCTTGGTCAGCACGGTCTCTCTTGGAAAGTAGTTTTTGAATGAATGCAAGTTGATTTTTAGCTTTAGTAGTAATCCATTTCTTTACTATGTCAAGTCCTTGATCAGTCATATCAATTTCTAATAGTCTTCTCCTGATATAGGTTGTTGAGCCTAGTTTAGGAAACCATACTCTTCCAATAGGGTTACCAAAATTATCTAAAAAAACTATATCAATGTTATTGTCTAAAGCTAGTTGTATAGCATCAGTTGAGATAGTAGCAGAATTAGAAATAACGATAGAAGATATTTTTTTGGGCGAAATAATCTTTTTAGTGTCATCAAGTTTTATTTGAAACATTCCATCTTTCTTTTGCAGAAAAGCACCATAAGTGTTTAAGAATAATTGCATTATTTCTCCATAATTATTAATAAATAGCTATCATTGTTTGTTTAGGCTCTTCAAGCAATCCTATATCCTCATCATAAGCATAATCTTGACACCCCTGTAAATCAATATATTGATAATAATAATGTTTATTATCATTGTAGTCAGGTTTTATAATATCTTTATAAGTTTCATATAAGTTATTTGATAAGGAAATTCTATAAGGCATAATATCATATTTTAACTTTTCAATATTCATCAATAAATTATCTTTTCTATCCTTATCATTTTCATCCTTCAACTTCTCTCTAAAGCTCATCAATTCGGTAAAAGCTTTTTGAGCTTCTTCAGTATGTAGAGCAAATATATTATATTGAAGATATTCATCAATAACCTTAAATTCAGAAATAGATATCTGTTCAGGAACTCCCATTGTGTCATAATTCATACATTTTATTGCTGTAATAATCTCATCACTAGTAGCCCTGAAGTTAAATTTGTTAAAATATTGTTCTGTTAAACTCATAAAGTCCTTGTCTTCAAAAGAGTTTTTACCCTCAAGAATTTCATTCGTAAATTGAAGCAAAATTTTAGGATAAACAGAATTGTTCTTAGTATTAAAAATTATCATCTTACCATTTCTTGGTCCATATTCACAATGACGATTACATCTTCCAGCTACCTGGACAATTGAATCTAAAGGAGCAAAATCTCGATAAACTTTTTTAAAGCTAAGATCAACACCTGCTTCTATCAATTGTGTAGAAATAACTATTATTTTTTTATCACATGTAAGGTGAGATTTTATCTCTTCTATTCTCCCATTACGGTCTTTGGGTGTTAGGTTAGTTGTTAAACAATAGCACCTATAATCATCTTTTAAATCTTTTATACTGTCATATAAGGATGTTGCCATCTTTTTTGTATTAACAACAATTAAGCAATTATCATCGTTGAACTCATTGGCGAAATACTCAATAAATGTATCAAAATCATTTAGTTCACGTTCAAAATTGATTATTACCCTATTAAAAATATCATCTTGCATAAACTTTTCGGGGAGTATGATGTGATTGTTTAGGTTAGGATTAAAAATATTAGGCTGAGTTGCAGTCAACTGTAAAAAATAAACATTGAAGATTTCTGCGAATTTTGCAAGTGCAGTCCCTATAAGATAATGATACTGGGGGTTTATGTTTTGGACTTCATCTAATATTACTATTGAGTTAGCAATATTATGGATTTTTTTTAAGAATGAATTTTTAAAACCAAATATTGAATGAAGGATTTGAACATAAGTAGTAATGATAATAGAAGACTTCCAAGATTCAATAAAAAGCTTATCATTAAGATAATCTTGATAAGTTTTATCTTCATTAACTCTATTATCAACTATTAGTGGAGTTAGGTAATGATGTTTGAGTAAATATCTAGTAGGTTTTTCTGTATACTTGTTACCTATTGATGATGTAATCAACTTTTCAAATTCTAAATAGTTCTGATCGATTATTGAAGTATAGGGTAAAGCATAAATTATTCTCGCTTCTATATTCTTATCCTTTTTTAAAATTTCTTTTAATCTATCAGCAAATAACATACATCCAAATGTCTTTCCAATCCCAGTAGGTGCTGTTATAGAATAAATATGATTATTAGAAGAAATTTTATTACTATTCTTTATTGATTTTAAAAAGTCGGTTCTAACTTTGTTTATAGGTTTTGTGGTGTCTAAATTATCCTTGTTCTCTTGTTGTTTCTTATTTAAATAATCTTCAATATCATATAACCTTTCTTGAAGGTTATTAGCAAAATATTCATCAGTTAGCTGAGCAGCATCACTTTTATCACTATCAATCAATAATGAAAATAGAAAGTTATTAAGGAAGAAATATTCATAATAGTCAGGGCATTCACTTAATTCTCCCACGAATTCATCTATATCATCGATGAAATCACTGAAGTCTTCTATTCTATCATCGAAGTTTAAAACTATATCTGAAATATCAAAGTTATTAATAGAATAGAAATCCAATAACTGATCATAGTCCTTCGAATACCTTATATTGGAGAGTTGTTTTTTTATAATAGAATGATTATCCGTAGATAACTTCTCAAAATCCTTTAAGTCTCCATGATGACGAATAATTACTTGAAAAACCATGTAAGCCCACTTATCATCAAAACCAATATTCTTAGCGACCATAAATGCTAAAATAGCTGATATTTCACTATGCCTTGTAAATTTATCAGTTCTTTTACCATGTAGGTGGTCTTGGAAAAAGCTAGTAGCTTTCCCGAAATCATGAAACAATCCTACTAATTGAATTAATTTCTCAAAATCCTGTTCTGTTATTATTGAAAAATTAACATTAAGCTGTCTAAAACTCATTAAGCATAAATTAGTCACATTTGATAGATGATCAATTAATATCTTTTCTTTTTTATCGCTATCAGCATAAATATGGGATAAAAGCAATTTTCCCCCTCTTATGTCGGGCGACTTCTAAAGTCGCCCTTTTATATCTTGTTTAAAAAAATGAGACATACTCATCTTGATTATCTTGTGAAATTTTATAACAATTTTTAAATTTACCCTCAATTAATCTACCCATTTTTTCAAAATATATATTTTTAGGAGGGTAAGGCTTTCTAAGTAATACTTCTGATCCAGGTTCAGTGAATGTTTCAAATCCAATTGGCATTCTCTCCTGAACAATGTTGAAATCATTATTAGCAAAATTACAATTTACAAAATTTTCTTGAGTGCATATTGTACTCAAATATTTTGATTCTTCCAGAAACTTAATGCTGTTTGGACTGTATATATTTAGTGCTTCTATATTCCCAATAAACTGCCTTTGACCAAGATATACTCCAAATCCAAAATCTCTCTCTCTTAGCTTTGCTATTAGATCGTCAACAAACTTATTGCTACTTCCATAGCCAACAAAAACTATATATCTAATATTAGAGTAGTTTTTTGCTGTTAAAATCTCCGTTTTGGTAGGAGAATGAGTAGTTTTACCTTTAATATCAAAATTTACTAACTTCCAGTATTCTAATTTTAAATTATTCATTGAATGAGTCGTTTTTTTGACTTCACAACCCTCAGAAATTTTAACTGATATTGAAATACAATTCTCATTTTCTGAAGTAAATAATTCATAATATTCATTTCTAGGAATCTTTAATATCGAACTGATTATTCCCATTAGTACAGTTTTAGGAGGAATTATGTAAGATAATGCAGATGTATTTGTGTAATACTTCCTAAAATGAGCAAACTTTCCACTCAATTCAAATGACAGTATATGATCTATATTTTCTTTCATGATAGACTCTTATACTGTAAAGCTATCTATTATTATTCCAATTTTCTTGATTTCATCTAAGTTAGGTAATATCTGAATCTGATCATCAGTCCATAGTTTAATTTTTGAAATAGATTCCTTATTTGCCTTTAAATATTCTATCAATTTATCTAAGTTAAGCTCTATATCACCAATACTTCTAACTAAAAATTCTTTATCAACATTATAGTTTAAAGAAACATATTCTCGTAGGTCTTTTAAAAACTTTTCACCATTCATTTCTACTCTCATATACAATCTAGGTGTTTGACCTATTTTGGATCTTGTTCGAGCTTGAAAAAGTGACTTCACTATAACTTTATCAAATTCAGCTAATTCTTCTTCTTGAAGAGTAGAGTATTCAGCTACTGATGAATTTACTGAACCTGAGAAGGCTAATAATGAATATTTTACACGGTAGTCTTTGCCAATGCCTTCTCCTCCTGAGAAACTTGAAGTAATTGTTGAACTATCAGTTATTTCTACTTGGTTGAGTGAATAGCCCCAATTGAATTGTACAGGTCCAGTTAAATGATCATTTCCACCCTCTGCAGCATAAACCCCACCAAAAAGTTTAATATCTATCAAATCAATGTATTGGATTTTTTTTTCTTTCATTTGTTTAGCTCTATCTTTTGAGTTTTTAGCCCCTGATGTAATAAATATGTCTTTGTTTTCTACAGTTTCATAATAATCTCTAATATATCTTTTTAATCTTACATCACTAACTAGATTGGTATTTGTATCATAATCCATTCTAGGTTTGTTTTCATTATCCATGTCTCCATTGGGATTTGTCATTTTTGCATCGTAGATGAATAATATTTCACTATTGTTTTTGATTTTCATTTTCTTCTCCTTGATTAGTTTCATTTTTCTTGTCAATTCCAGCGATAATGCCTAAATAATCTTGATATGATACTCCTGATAAAATATAAAAGGCAATCTCTTCCGAAGTTAGTGATGATTTTTCAATTTCTTGTAATCTATCATAAATACAGCCCCATAGAGATTCCTGTAAGAAGATATTTTTCTTATATATTTGATAAAAATCATCTATAGTTACTAATAATGATTGAATTTTCCTGCTATTGATTCCTTCAAAGTTAAGTTTCTTTAAGATATTAGAAGCCTTGTCTCTCTGAGCATACTTGATTTTAGAAATTATTGTTCCAAGTAGAAATAGACCTTGCTTATGCGGGTCATTTTGATAAACTCCACTATGAGTTTCTAGAAACTCAACTAATCTTACATCTTGAACTATTGTAGTTAGTTCTTTGTTTTCCATACTTCCTCCATGTTTTAGAATATTTAACTCATCAAAAATTGACAAAAACAAAACCATTTTAAAAGCTGATAATACTTCTATATTATCATTTTTGGCTTTTCCTTTATATATAGTTACAAAATCTTTTATCAAAGTAAGTTCAGAGAACCTTCCATTGGTCACAAATTTATCAAACAAATCTATTAGTTTTTTTCCATAATTATTAAAATCTAATTTACTCTTGGTTGAGTACCAAGATTTTACTAATGAGTATCTAAGTGTACTAAATGTAAGACTATTATCCCCGAGATAATTTTTCTTACTATCTAAAATTTCTATTTCATTAAGCCTATACTTGGTTGTATATTCATTAAAAAGATTGAACTTTGCGATAATACTACTTGCTTCAATATTCGAAATTAACTTTAGTATATCAAACTGTTGTTTATTATGATAATAGAACATAACATCAAATTTTAAATCTCTTCTATTAGCTCTGCCTAAATCTCCACTAATTTCATTCAATTGGGAATAATTTGGATAATTATAGTCCTTAAATAAGTTCATTACTTTCTTATAGGTGAGGTATTCTAAAGATTCATTTTCTATTTGATAAGGAATTATGTAATTATCTAAGCCAAACATTTTATTTGATAAGTTGTTTTCTAATGTTTTTATTCCTACTAAAAGTTCAACTAAACAATCCCGACAAATACTAAAAGTATAATGTGAATATTTTATATTTAAATTTTCAGAACATAATACTTGTGGTACAATAAATTTCCAAGGTACTACCGAGTCTTTAGTTAGTTTTGTATTTTTACTACAATTATGGCAAATATTATTATTTCCTGTTATTCCTTTTTCCAAATAAAATCTATCCAAAAAATCATAAAGACATATATTTAAATATGATTGATAGTATTTTCCATTTTCATATTCTTGTATTGTTTGATTATTGAAAGTAATCATAAATATATTATTGCAATCTGTACCTATTACTGGTAACTTATCTAGGCCTTTATCTTTATTAAAAATAGTAGAGTTGATATTCTCAAGAATAGACATTTCTTTATTAAAATTATCAAAGTATTCACTATTTAAGACATTAATCTTTTCTTCACGAGAAACCTTATTGTTTTCATTTTTTATTGGTTCTATATAAAACTTTTTCGATATTGAGCTAATAAATTGCCAATAATTATCTGGAATGACATTTTCAAGATATTTACTTCGTTTATCATTTTTTGCTTTATATAATAATTGATTCTCAAATACATTTTCAAGAATCTTGTTTAGACTATTAGAAGTTAAGAATATTTTAGCACCATTTGGTGTATTCGGAGTGAAAGCACTAAAGTATGCATAATTATTTTTACTACATTCTATTTCAGATGCTTTAATTTCAATCTTTTCATTTACTAAATCAAAGTTTATCACGATTGCCATTCTGTCAAATACGTAGGTATTATCTTCATTTTTAGAGCTTCTAGGAGTAATCATTTGTGATTTTAGAAACATATTGTTTTTCTCAGCATCAGTAGTATCTGAATGATAATATTTTTCTTGATTCAATATGGACTTTCCTAGAGTGATAATCTTATTAATCATAGAACCTCCTACATTAATTTGTTAAATTTGTTTAACTACCCCGAAACCTCTTGCTGTCTGTTTCCCAAGTCCCCAATAATCTGGAATCAGAAATGTTGCTTTAAAATCACCAGTAAAGCAAAGCATTTTAACATTTTTAAAATTTACTAATTTTGGTTTGAGATTAGCTTGGATTTTAATACTATCAAAATCTGGGATTTCATAAGAAAAGCCTTTAGAGATAGTTTTTAAGTTATTCTTAATAATTTCTGCCAATATTTCAGCTTTATCATAATAGTCAGCACTTTGATATTTGACATAATTTTCTTGATTAAGAGCCATGTAAGGTGAAACAAACTTGTAATAGACTGGGTCTTTTTGTTGACGTAATTCTACATCAAAGGAAATTATTTCCTTTTCATTGAGTTGGAATACACGATTACCAATCGTCATCTCATCTGAAAGAAAAAACACTTCCTTAAGTACATCAATCCCTTCTTCCATTGCTACAAGAGCAGGATTACCATCAAATAAACGGTATTGTATTTTGGGAAATTTATAAGAGAACTTCCCATTAGGAAGATGGTTATGTAATAGGGTGTTATCTGAAAAATTCTTAGCAAAATAACCCCTAACCTTGGCTATATCCCTAACATCTAACTTCACATCATTAAACTTTAAAATGATATATTTCATCAGAACCTCCTCTGATAAGCAAATATTTGACTGGAGAAATAATATGTCAACATTTATTTCATTAATTACATTTATTTAGTGAAAGATGATTAAATGACATATTATTATATACATTTGTGTACCAATTTAAAATGCCATCTACAGGATTGGTCGCGGAAGAAAAAATGTCCGATAAATACTCTCCCCGGTCTACTCGACCACCCCTCTCAAACGCTCTTACGAGCTGAAAGGGGAGTTTTTTGGGTCGCGGGATTCTAGCCCGCGGTTACGCAGATGGCGGAGAAAATCTCCACCGTCCGACAGAAGCCGATGTGGTCATCCGCACTCCCAGTTATAGAGCTGAAAGGGGATTTCTTTGGGTCGCGGAAGAGAAACCGTCCGACATCCATCTCCCGTCACTAAATCTACTAAAAAAACCTTCCCAAAAACCAACAAAAAAAGCCCTGCGAACAGGGCTTTATATTAAACTTATCTTTTATCCAATTACTATCATAACTTCATCTTTACCAACATTATCGCCAGCTGATTTAGTAATTTCTAGCACTTTTCCACTTACAGGAGAAGGGATATTGTTTTCCATTTTCATAGCTTCAAGTACTAAGACAACATCTCCAGCATTAACTTGGTCTCCAACTTTAACCTTATAAGCCATGACCATTCCTGGCATTGGAGCTTTAATCCCTGTACCACTCACTGGATTAGTTGGAGCTTGTGCTTGTGGAGCTGCTTGCACAGGAGCTTGACTTACTTCTGCAACCTGTGGTTTAGGAGCTACAGCTTCTTGACCAATAACAATCAAGATTTCATCTTTAGCAACATTATCTCCACCACTTTTAGGAATACTTTTTATGATGCCATCACATGGAGCAGGAATATTGTTTTCCATTTTCATAGCTTCGAGAATAAGAACAGTATCACCTTTTTTTACATGGTCGCCCACATTAACCTTATAAGAAGATACCATACCAGGCATAGGAGATTTAATTACCTGTTCTCCCCCTGCTACTTGTGGACTTGCTACTTGAGATGTAGGACTACTAGTTGGTGTTGCTTTAGGAGCTGGTGTAATTGCTGGTCTTACAAGAGGAGCTTTTGCTTGAACATAAGATCCTGCTGGAATTGCATTCATGCCACCTTCAGCATTAACTTCAACTTGGAAGTATTCTCCATCAACATAAACATCAAATTTTCTTAAGTTTTCTGGTTTTTCTACCACTGGTTTTTTAGCAGTTAATTGACCAGAAAGTGCTTTTTTAACCAGTTCTTGCTCTGCATTAACTTGGTCCATTGTTTTAGCTTTAACTTCTGCAGGTGCTTCTTTGACACCATACTTCCATTCTAAGAACCTTTTACCTGTTACTGGATAAAGAGCAACAATAAGTTCGTCATCAATATCCTTAGCTAAACCTTTAACAGATTCTTTTATTTCAGGTAATTCAGGCTCTAAAATTGCCCCTGGTCTTACACTAATAGGTTCTTGTCCACGTGGATAGTTTTCTAAAGCTTTGGCTTGTACCTCTGGATTCATAGGAAGAGTAGTCTTGCCATACAAACCATAGCAAAGGTCTTTTACTTGTTCTGTAAATCTTTGATATCTTTCACCTTGACCATCAAAAAGAACATTATTAACTGTCTGAATACCAACAATCTGACTTGTAGGTGTGACAAGAGGAACAGTTCCTAAGTCTTTACGAACTTCTGGTAATTTCTTGAAAACTTCATCAATCTTGTCTAAGGCATCCATCTGTCTTAGTTGGTTAACTAAATTAGATAACATACCACCTGGGGTTTGGTGAATAATAACTTCAGGGTCAATAACTGAGAATTTTGTATCATTAGCTAAATGCTTGTATTTAGGAATGAATTTCTCAATATCATTATCGATTTCACTAAGAAGTTTGATATCCATACCAGTATCTCTATTTGTTCCAAGAAGGGAAACTACAAGTGGTTCAACTGCTGCATGAGAAGTACGGTAAGCGAATGGAGCCATACAAGTATCTATTATATCAACACCTGCTTCAATTGCTTTGAATAAAGCTAAATCACCCATTCCAGATGTAAAGTGAGTATGAAGATGAATTGGCACATCAACAGTTTCTTTCAGAGCTTTAACTAAATTGTAAGCATCGTAAGGAGAAACTAGTCCAGCCATATCTTTTATACAGATAGAATCTACACCTAATTTATCTAATTCTTTAGCTTTGTTAATATAGTAATCTAAATTATATACATCTCCACCCATTCTCATCTCTGTAAGAGAATAGCAAATAGTACCTTGGAAATGCTTCTTATTTTTCTTGATAATTTTGTGTGCAACTTCGAAATTTCTGAAATCATTTAAAGCATCGAAAACTCTAAAAATATCTATTCCATTATCACAAGCTCTTTGTACAAAAGCTTCAACTACATCATCTGCGTAGTTTCTATATCCAACTAAGTTCTGTCCTCTTAGAAGCATAGAGAACTTAGTATTTTTTATGTGTTTTTTTAAAGTTCTAATTCTTTCCCATGGGTCTTCATTGAGGTATCTATGCATTACATCAAAGGTTGCACCACCCCAAACTTCCATGGAGTAAAAGCCTGCTTTATCCATTTTTTCAGCAACAGTTAATAAATCTTCTGTTCTACCGCGAGTTGCAAAGAGAGATTGATGACCATCACGGAAAGAAAGGTCTTGAATCTTGATAGGATTAGATGCCTTAGGGCGATCTTCTCCATACTTCATTTCAGTCATTTTGACTTGGCCATGAGTATCTAACATTATTAAATCCTCCGATTTATTATATATTTTTTTGTTTATTTATCTTCTTACTACTCTTCTTTGCATCATCTGTCCATTCATCATGGTTGTTTGACGACCATAAGATGTCCAGGCTGAAGAAATATTCTGAGGAATCATAGGAGCAGCTGCTTGAAGTGATGCTTGTTTTTCTTCTTCAAGGTATTGAATAACTCCACTTAAGGCTGCTACCATCTTTTTCTTTTTATCTGAGTTCATCTCTTACCTCTTTATACTGGAAGATTTCCATGTTTTTTAGGAGGAAGTGATTCACTCTTAGTTGAAAGAATTTCAAGTGCTTCAATAAGTCTCATTCTTGTTTCTTTAGGTTCAATGATTGCATCTACATCTCCACGAGAAGCAGCTACGTAAGGATTATTGAAAAGTTCTTCATATTCATGAATACATTCAGCTCTTTTAGCTTCCTGATCTTCAGCATTCATGATATCTTTTCTATAAATAATATTAGCAGCACCTTTAGCTCCCATAACTGCGATTTCAGCTGTAGGCCAAGCAAAGACCATATCAGCACCTAAGTGTCTTGAAGACATAGCAATATATGAGCCACCATAGTTTTTGCGGGTAACTAAAGTTAATTTAGGTACTGTAGCTTCTGAATAAACCCAAAGGAGTTTAGCTCCATGTCTAATGATACCACTATGTTCTTGGTGAACACCTGGTAAATAGCCTGGTACATCAACTATTGAGAGAAGAGGAATATTAAAGGCATCACAGAATCTAATAAAACGAGAAGCTTTATCAGAAGCATCGATATCAAGACAACCTGCAAGTACCATTGGTTGGTTAGCTATTATACCAACAGAGCGACCATTAAGTCTGACAAAGCCAATAACAATATTCTTAGCATAATATTCATGAGGCTCATAGAAATGTCCATCATCAGCAAGACTTCTAACAATATCTTTTACATCGTAAGGCTTACTTGGATTATCTGGAATAATTGTGTTTAATTCTTCACACATCCTGTTTGGAGCATCTGAACTAGCTACTAGTGGTGGTTCTTCCATATTATTATTAGGTAAGAAACTCAAAAGTTCTTTGATTGAATTTATTGCATCTTCATCTGTTTCACAAGCAAAATGAGCTACACCAGATGATTCATTATGAGCCATAGCTCCACCTAAACTTTCCTTATCTGTTTGTTCTCCTGTAACAGCCTTGATAACATCAGGACCGGTAATGAACATAAAAGAAGAATTCTTTACCATATAAATGAAGTCTGTCATAGCTGGAGAATATACCGCACCACCTGCACAAGGTCCCATGATACATGAAATTTGTGGTATAACACCTGATGCTCTTGAGTTTCTAAAGAAAATATCTCCATATCCTCTTAAAGCATCAATACCTTCTTGAATACGTGCTCCACCTGAATCATTCATACCAACTACAGGTACTCCTGACTTCATTGCCATATCCATAACTTTAGTTATCTTAGCAGCATGCATTTCACCAAGTGAACCAGCCCGAGCTGTAAAATCTTGTGAATAGGCAAATACTGGTCTACCATTAACTAAACCATGACCAGTAATAACACCATCAGATGGAATCTCTACTTTTTGCATTCCAAAATTAGTGCAACGATGAGTAACAAATTTATCAATTTCTCTAAATGTTCCTGCATCAAACAAGAGATTAATCCTTTCTCTTGCATTTAGTTTTCCACTCTTATGTTGTTTGGCTATTTGGGCTTCTCCACCCATCATTTCTACTTTAGCTTCTCGAGCCTTAAGCTCTTGAATTTTCTGTAAGGTAGCTGACATAGCTTCTCCTTTATTTTCATTATTTTTTGTAAGTTATTTTAACATGTAAGTTTTATGATACTTGTTTTTAAAGGCAAGCTTTTTTTTTATTAATCCTGAATTAATGAATTAAACTCATTTTAATCCAGATATTACAACAGAATTTTCCTGAAGATTGCAGATTATTGAAAAATACATTAAAAGCTACAGAGTAGCGACATCTTTGTAGATTGAGATATCAGAAGACTTTAAAAGCTCCTTTAGGAGCGACATCTTTGTAGATTAAAGAGTCATCCTAGAGATATTTTGCTTCTCAAAATGCCTAAGGGTCGGGGATTCCAGTCCGCGGTTACGCAGGTGTCATTTAGATGGCGGAGAAAATCTCCACCGTCCGACAAATACTCTCCCCGGTCTACACGACCACCCCTCTCAAGCGCTCTTACGAGCTGAAAGGGGATTAATCTAACTGGGAACGCGGGATTCTAGCCCGCGGTTACGCAGGTGTCACATTTTACAGGAAGAAAGAAAACCGTTCGACAAATACTCTCCCCGGTCTACACGACCACCCCTCTCAAACGCTCTTACGAGCTGAAAGGGGATTAATCTAACTGGGAACGCGGGATTCCAGCCCGCGGTTACGCAGGTGTCACATTTTACAGGAAGAAAGAAAACCGTCCGACAAATACTCTCCCCGGTCTACACGACCACCCCTCTCAAGCGCTCCAAGGAGCTGAAAGGGGATTAATCTAACTGGGAACGCGGGATTCCAGCCCGCAGTTACGCAGGTGTCACATTTTACAGGAAGAAAGAAAACCGTCCGACAAATACTCTCCTCGGTCTACACGACCACCCCTCTCAAGCGCTCTTACGAGCTGAAAGGGGATTAATCTAACTGGGAACGCGGGATTCCAGCCCGCGGTTACGCAGGTGTCACATTTTACAGGAAGAAAGAAAACCGTCCGACAAATACTCTCCTCGGTCTACACGACCACCCCTCTCAAGCGCTCCAAGGAGCTGAAAGGAGATTAATCTAACTGGGAACGCGGGATTCTAGCCCGCGGTTACGCAGGTGTCACATTTTTTTACAGGAAGAAAGAAAAACGTCCGACAAATACTCTCCCCGGTCTACACGACCACCCCTCTCAAGCGCTCCAAGGAGCTGAAAGGGGATTTATGAAAAAGATGCGGATGTGGTCATCCGCGTTCCCAGTTATTGAACTGAAGAGGGATTATGATATTTTCACTTTTTCTTGATTGTTACTATCTCTATAATCTATTGGAAACTAATTGAGACAGTAACAATCAAGAGACTACCAAGATGTGCCATCCATAAAAAATAAATAGAGACGCTATTATAATAATAGGTCTCTATTTATTAGTTAAAGCTTAATTATATCAGCATTTAGACCAGCCACAAGCTTGGCATTTTAAACAACCTTCTTCATGATAGACAGTTGAGCCACACTCAGGGCAGGTTTTAATAGCCGTATTAGATTTTGGTTTTTCTTCTATTTCTCCACTTTTTTCAGGAGCTGTTTGAATATTAATCTTAGAGATTCCATTTACTTCATTGATTTCCATAAACTTTTGCAGAGCAGTCGCAACAGCGTCAGAACAAGAAGTTACTAGTTTCCCCTTATTCCACATAGGAGAAGGACATCTTATACCTTTAAGTTGTCTGGTAATAGACTCGATATCAATATCAGCTCTTAAAGCTAAAGAGATAAGTCTGGCTTGAGCTTCTAACTGAGCTGAAGCACAGCCACCTACTTTACCCATTTGGATAAACATTTCACAAGCACCTTGGTCATCAGAATTGATAGTAACATACATGTGTCCGCAACCTGTTTCAATTTTTTGGGTAAAACCTGTTGTTATCTCTGGTCTGATTCTTGGAGAACGTTTAACATTTGTAATTTCTTTTTCTTCATTAATCGTTTTACCAACATTGAGAACTTGGAATTGACGTGAACCATCGCGGTAAACAGTTACCCCTTTACAGCCTGTTTCATAGGCGAGTTCATAAGCCATTTTGATATCTTCAGTTGTTGCATCATTCCTAAAGTTGATAGTTTTAGAAACTGCGTTATCAGTATATTCTTGGAAGGCTGCTTGCATTCTTATATGCCATTCAGGAGCAATATCATGAGAAGTTACAAAAACATCTTTTATAGTCTGAGGAATTTCATCAATATGAGCAAGTCCACCAGCTTCAGAAATTTTCTCCATTAAGTCATCGCTGTATATACCTGCTTTTTCTAATCTAGCCTTTAGATGTTTGTTAACATAGATAAGTTTTTCTCCGTCCATAACATACTTAACATAAACAAGGGAGAACTGAGGTTCTATTCCACTAGAGGTATCAGCAATCATAGAAATTGTTCCAGTTGGAGCAATAGTAGTTGCTGTAGCATTGCGTAATCCATTATCTTTGATTTGAGATTTTAATTCTTCCCATTGGAATTTGTTATCTTTTCTTAGTAAGGTCATTTTATCATAAATGGAGCCTTTGAAGTTAGGAAATGAGCCTTCTTCTTTAGCAAGTTCCATAGATTTAACCTTACTATGATAATCTATGAATTCCATAATATCTCTAGCAAGGTCAACAGCTTCTGCAGAATTATAAGGTATTTCCATTTGGAAAAGGAGGTCAGCCCAACCCATTATACCTAAACCAATTTTACGATTAGCCTTTACCATTTGGTCGATTTCAGGAAGTGGGAAGTTTGAAACATTGATTACATCATCAAGAAATTCAACTGAATCATAAATAACTTCTTTTAAATCTTCCCAAAGGAATCCTTGAGGAGAATAGAAGTTATCTAGGTTTATTGAACCAAGATTACAGGCTTCATTAGGTAAAAGAGGTTGTTCACCACAAGGGTTAGTTGATTCAATTTCACCTATGTGGGGAGTTGGATTGTGTTTATTGATTCTATCTAAGAAGATGATACCTGGTTCTCCATTTTTATGGGCCTTTTCCACAATTAAAGAAAAAATATCTCTTGCTTTGAGAGTATCTTTTACTTGTTGGTCATGAGGTGAAACAAGAGGAAAATCATCATCATTCTTTACTGCTTTCATAAAATCTTCAGTTACACCAACCGATATATTAAAGTTATTAAGTTCAGATGTATCTTCTTTACAGGTGATAAAATCTATAATTTGAGGATGCTGTACACTCAGAATTGCCATGTTAGCTCCTCTTCTAGTTCCACCTTGTTTTACAGCATCGGTAGCACTGTTAAAAACCTTTAAAAAGCTGATAGGTCCAGAAGAAACACCATTTGTAGAACGCACTCGAGCATTAGTTTCTCTTAGTTTACTGAAAGAAAATCCTGTTCCTCCCCCACTCTTATGAATCATAGCCGCATTCTTAATGGTGGTAAAGATACCTTCCATAGAATCTTCTAAAGGTAACACAAAACAAGCTGAAAGTTGTTGTAAATCATTACCTGCATTCATTAGAGTCGGCGAATTTGGTAAGAAATTACCTGAATCTAAGAGTTTAAAATAGCGGTCATATTTCTTCTTATCACCTTGAGAGATATTATCAGCTACCCGGCTAATAAGTTTTTCCCAATCTTCTACTGTTTCTCCCTGGTCATTCTTCTTGTAATATCTTTTTTCAAGAACGACTTTAGCGTTATCTGTTAAGTTCATTTATGCTCCTATATTAATAATTAATTTTCTAAATCATTTTTGTCTTTTTTATCTTCAAGTTGTCTGTTTCGGTTAATCCAATAATCATATAAATCATCGATGGAACACACCATAGCACTTTGCTTTTTTGCCTTTCTAATTATGGACCAATAGAGCCAAGACCAACCAGGATAATCTATTGAATCAAAGGTGTTGTTATGCCAAAGCAAGGAAATATGAGATTGAAATTTCTTAGCTCTTTGCAATAATTTTGTTAATCTGTAAGAAGCTACAAAAGGATTATGTCCCATACCTAATTTAGAAATCATGGAAGTATCCATTACAACCAAGGGAATTTCTAAAATATTAAATGGTTTATCATTTTCAATATCATAGGGTTGGAAAGGGAAGGAAATACCTGCTCGATAGCCTATATGTTCCCAGTAACCCAAGGATGTATCATATTTAAGATTCATCTTCTCTAAAATATCATAAGTGCTTTGATATTGAAAAGATAACTTATGAGAACGATAACCTAATTGTTCAGGAAAGATTTTCTGTAACCTCTCTAACTCCTTTTTAGTTTCTTTAATGAAATAAGCAGAATCAGGTGAACCATGCAATCCAACTTTTTCATTAGAAAAGACTCTCTTTACTCCAGATTTGTACTTTTCATCGCTAAAATAATTTCTACGGCTATCATCAGAGTTATCTTGAACCAGAATGAAGTTTGTGCTGTTTACTCCTAGCCTTCTTTCCTTTCTAAGTATTTTCCTAATAGCTGCCTCTGGTCTATATATCCTTTTTGTTAAACTATGTCCAACCAGCTTATATAAAGAGCGGATAGGGTCTTTGCTAATTCTAGATAAGTTATATTTAATAATAGCTTTGAACTGGTCTTTCGACCAGACATCCCAGTAATCAATATCATGGGAAAGAGTTACACAAAAATCATGTTCATGACGCCAACGATACACCTTTTCATAGTCTAAAACACTCAGGTCCAAAATATTATCTAAAATATCTACATAAGCATCAACTACTGGAATTTCAGCAAAATCCCACTTATATTGCATGGAGTTTTTATACTTGAATCTGATATCAGGGTCTGTATTCTTCTTATTTACATATTCTTTCCAACAAGAAAGAAAATAGAAAGCTGAGGCAATAATATCTTTATTTATACTATATGATTTCTTACCAACAGAATAGATCGCTCCTGGTTCAGAGAAAAAGAAAGGAATCTTTTCATTTTTATAATTATTAAACCTAACTTTAAACTGAGGATAATACTTGTTAGCAAGAAAGAAATCACTAGTACCTATATTGTATTTAATTGTTACTGGATAAGAAGTATCTACCTTATTTCCATAATAGACATCAACCTTTTTCCTAGTTTTTCCATAATAGAAAGTAGGTATTATCTGTAAGATTTTACAGTAGGTTCTAAAGACATATTCTGCTTTATTATAAAAATCTTCCTCAACATCAAGGAGGATATTAAGCCTGTTTTTAATTTTATCTTCCATTCTTTCCTTTAAGACAAATAATGCAATATATTGCATTATTGGGGTTTATTTGAAAGGATTGCCTGCTATATTGCAGACAATCCAAATTTACTTACTATTAATTATCTATCAAAACCTTATCCAAAATATCATCTACATTCTTGGCAAAATCAATTTGCATACCTTCCTTGATGTAGTCTGGTAATTCTTCAATACTATCTTGATTATCAAAGGGCACCATTACATGATTAATTCCAGCTCTTTTAGCAGCTAATATCTTCTCTCTAAGTCCACCTATAGGTAAAACCTTACCTAACAAAGTTATTTCCCCTGTCATAGCAATATCATGCTTAACTTTCTTATTCATAAGTAGAGATGCTATTGTTGTTGTAAGAGTAACACCAGCAGAAGGTCCATCTTTAGGTATAGCACCAGCAGGAAAATGGATATGCAGTGAGTTACTTGTGAACTCATCTGGGGAAATATCATATTTTTTATGATTAGCTTGCAGATAGCTCACAGCAATTTGAGCAGATTCTTGCATTACCTTACCAAGCTGACCTGTCAATTTAATATTCCCTTTACCAGGCATTTTTATTGCTTCACAAAATAGAATTTCACCACCAAAACTTGTCCAAGCTAAACCAGTAGTAATACCTACTTCTGCCTTTCTATTCTTCATTTCAGTTGAGAATTTTCTATAACCTAGAAAATCTTTGATGTTGGAATTAGTAACTTTAACTTTATTTTCATCACCTTCAGCAACTCTTCTAGCTATCTTACGCATGACTGTGCCAATGTTTCTTTGTAGAGACCTTACACCTGCTTCTTTGACATAATAACGAATCATTTCTTGCAAAGCACTTTTTGTCATTGATACATGCTCTTTACTAATGCCATTATTTTCTATTTCTCTTGGAATAAGGTAGCGTTTAGCAATTTCTATTTTTTCATCTTCCACATAAGAAGAAAACTCAATAATCTCCATTCTATCAAGAAGAGGTTGTGGAATAGTAGATAATGAATTAGCTGTTGTTATAAACATTACATCACTCAAATCATAAGGTAGATTAATGTAATGGTCAACAAAAGAAAAGTTTTGTTCAGGATCTAGTACTTCCAGCAAAGCTGAGGCTGGGTCACCTCTGAAATCTCTACCTAACTTATCGATTTCATCTAGCATAAATATAGGATTAGATGAACCCACTCGCTTTAGTTCTGTGATTATCTTACCTGGCATAGCCCCAATATAAGTTCTCCTGTGGCCTCTAATCTCTGCTTCATCATGAACACCACCAAGAGACATTCTTATGAACTTCCTGTTTAAAGCTCGAGCAACAGACCTTCCGATAGAAGTTTTACCCACTCCTGGAGGACCAACAAAACACAGGATTGGTCCTTTGATTTCTTGCTTAAGTTTCTTAACAGCAATAAATTCAATAATTCTCTCTTTAGCTTTATCTAAGCCATAATGGTCTTTTGTTAAGACTTTATCAATTTTATCTAAATTATAATTATCTTTAGTCTTTTTGCTCCAAGGAATATTAACAATCCAATCTAAGTAGTTTCTAATCACACTATATTCACTTGAAGCAGGTTGCATAGTCTTCATCTTAGTTAGCTCTTCTTCTGCTGCCTCAAGAACATAATCAGGTAAATTAGCTTTCTTTATCTTATCTTCCCAAGAACCTATTTCTTGTTCTACCTCGTCACTTTCACCTAACTCCTTACGGATAGCCATTAACTGCTCTCTAAGATAGTATCTTCTTTGGTCTTCAGACATTTCTAATTCAATATTAGATCTAATTCTATTCTCAAGTTGGAGCTGTTTAATTAAATCAGCTAGATATTTATTTAGTTTTTCTAGCCTAAATACTAAGTCAAGGGTTGATAGAATATCTTGCTTTTCCAAAATCTTAATATCGGTGTTCTCAGCTATCAAATCAGCAACTCTAGATGTTTGAGGAATCTGTTTAATGGAAGGTAAAAATTCTTTTCCTGGTAAATTACTTTCACTTGCAACAGTCTCTAGAAGCTCTAAAGCAATCTTCCTTAAAGCTTGGATTTTTGGAGAGTCATCACTTCTCTCACCTAGAGATTCAACTTCAACCATTAAGATTGGTTCATGCTGAATAATCTTTTCTATTCTTATTCTAGAATTACCTTGCAATAAGATGGAAAGTGAACCATCTTTGTTTCTAACCATTTTTATAATTGAAGCTGCTGTTCCATACTCATAAACTTCAATATCTTCAGTATCTTGATTTTCCTTTTGTAAGAAAAGTCCAAGAGATTTATCATGAGTCAAAGCATAATCAACAACTGATATCTTTTCTGGATCAGCTACAATAAGTGGCATTATCATAAATGGAAATAACACCAAATTAGGATTTACCAATACTGGCAAGGTCCTAGGAATCTTTTTTTCATCTTGCATAGAAAATCCCCTTTTAGCTAAAATGACTAATTTCTATTTTATTTCATAATTAGAAGTTTCTTTAAATCTTCACTATCTTTACTTGAAATTTTAATAAAATATACTCCGTTTGCTAATTTTTTTTCAGAAAGGTCTAAGCTAGTATTGCCATTTTTAATCTGGATATTATTACTAGTAAGTACTTTCTGACCTCTAACATTATAGAGAGAAATATTTATCTTTTTATCTGTCTTTGAATTTGTTTGAATATATAAAATATCTTTACTTGGATTTGGATAAAGAAGATAGGATTCTTTTGCTGAAACTATCTCATTATCATCATTCTCTACTGGTGGATTTGTATTGCTTAGAATAGTGATTAGCATAGACCTAACTTGTTCAGCATCAAAGTAGTACAAAGGAAAACCAAAGAAATAAGTTTCCCAATCATATTGAGGATTAGATGCTACTGCAACAATACCTTGAGATTGACTTATAGAATAAAAACCATTACCAGTAGCTAATTCAAAAATGGTAATCATAGAAATGTTTCCATTCCAAGCTCCTGGCAAAAGAGAATCGTTTGAATCTAAATCCTGATAGAGGGGATTTGTCGATTCAGCTATATTCATTGTTGGAGAATTATGTAGTTCGAAAGCTGATATACCCATAAATAATTCTAGGAAGGAAGGTGATAAATCAAGAACAGTCTTCCAACCAGATAAAACTAATTTCCCACCTGCAAGTAAATAATTACCAAGGATAATTTCATAATCAGCTAAATCACTGGAAGCTACGGTATCATTGTGCCAGACAATAACATCATAGTCTGAAAGCAAAGGATATGTTATCTCTTCTTGATTTAAATCTATATTAGAAACTTCAATACCCTGGAAAACAAGATTATTGTAAAAATCATCAATTTCTTGGTCTGTTGGACTTAGTAAAGCTCCAATTCCATCAGCAGAATCATCAACAATAAGGATTGATTGGCTTGGCTGAATTTCCTGTGGTGTAACAATCATATCACTACTATCTGTAGGATAAGATTCAAAACCTTGGTCATCAACTATCACAACATAAAAATGATAATCTACACCATTATCCAAATCAGTCACAAAAAACTGAGAACCACTCACAGGGCTTTCATTAACTAATGTCCAGTTATTTTCATTAACTTCTTTCATATAAATATTATAACCTGCAAAATCTTCTTCATTTGCAAAAGAAGACCAGGTTACTACAGCCTGCTGATTTCCTGCAAAGACATTAGTCATTTCCAGCGTGATTTCCTGCCTACCTTCAATTAAGTTCCAATTATCAGGATCAATATTGATAGGAGCATTTATATCAGAAACTGTAATTGCTTCTGACATATCAAAACCTGGTGTAAAATGGGTTAAGAGTGAATCTGCATCCTCGCCAACATAAAAAGGAATTGTTAAATAGAAATCAATGCCTGTATCTGATGTGACATTATTATAGAATTTAACCTGACTAGTTTCAGGATTCCTTAAAATTGCATATTCGTAAGAAGGAATACCAGGAGAATAAATCCATTGCTGGAAAAATTGACTTAAATCTTGGCCAGAAATATTCTCACAGTGGTCTATAAACTCTTGAGTTATAACATTTCCATAGATATTATTCTCATACCAGCTTTGTATCATATTCCAAAATACATCATCTCCTAGCTCTAATCTGAGCATGTGTAAAACTGATGCCGCCTTCTGATATGATGGAGGAGTAAAATAATCAAGATATTCAGGATTATATATAGTTTGAGGTCCATCCATGCCCTGCCAGTTCTTATAGTAGTTCTGAATTTCAATATTTACATATTCTATCATAGCATCATAACCAAGAAGATGATTAGCCCAAACAGCTTCTGAATAAACAGCAAAACCTTCGGATAACCAAACATCTTTCCAAGTAAAAGGAGTTAGACAATCTCCAAACCAATGATGTGAAAGTTCATGAGCTACTGTATATTCTGGGTCTGTAGGCTCCCCATCTATGTAGGATATACCTAAAGTAGTCATAGTTTGGTGTTCCATAGCTCCATAAGTCTGCATTGAGACAATAGCTTGACCATACTTTTCGAAAGAATATTCACCATAAGCTTCACTATAGACCTGCATCATTTCAGGAACTCTTTGAAAATCAACTAAACAATCATCATATATATTACTAGGAACAAAGTGTTGAATAGGTACTACTTGTCCATTTTCTTTGGTAAAAGTTTGTTCAATAAGAGAATAGTCAGCTATATGAATAACAGCCAAATATGTTGACATGGGATTTTCCCCTAGCCATTCATAACTTTTAGTTCCATCACCATTATCTACGATATTACCTTGAATACCATTACAAGCAGCAACCCAGTCATCCCGACATCTTACATTAAAAGAAATAAGAGCCTTATCCCAGGGATGATCATAGCAAGGGAACCAGTTTCTAGCAGCATTTGGATCTGAAATAGTAAAGACCATATTGGATCTAAATACCATACCAATATTATAACCATCTGTGGTTAGCTGAGGATTACCAGAATAGAAAACTTTGGTAGTAAACTGTTGATTATTTTCCACATCAACTGGTATAGAAATTATATCATTTGCATAAGTATAATCTACACTAATTCCATCAACTAAAACACTTTCAACCTCTAAACCAACAAGATTATACTCAACATATTCTAGGTTTTCTTGAGCAAGAACTTCAGCCTCAACAGAACCTTCAATATATTCTGAAGCATGATTTATTTCAATATCAAGATAATAGGAAATTACATCAAAACCATGAAGACTATCAATCCTTGTTTGAGGAAAGCTTCTAGGATGAGTAGTTAGCTCTACTGAAGGATGGGCATATATATTGATTAAACTTATTAAAAGGGCTATAAAAATTAGTATTTTTTTCATAAAGATCTCCTAAAAAAATATTATTGATAGTTTTAAAATATCTAGACCTTTATTCTTGGCAAGACATAATTTTTTTTATCTAAGAAGGTCATATTTTACTGCTTATAACTAATCCCCAACTTATATTTTTATTTTCCCAAATATAACTATTTTTTGCATAAAAGCTTCAAAGACAATTATGATATTTTGTTAAAAACTTAAATATTTTTAACAAAGTCTTAACTAATTAATTTCTATATAATTAAATAAAATATTCTTATTAGATAAAAGCTTTAGAAAATTCAATAAATTACTATTTATCCTAAAGTTACTATTTTTTATTAAGATTTAAGGTTAAATTTAGATACTTGACAAGATAAATCTTCAGAATATTTTAAATCTTACCTCTTGTAGGAAATTAGATAGAGTAGTTATTGTTTTTTGCTTTTTTGGGAGTGGATAACTTGTGGATAACTAAGTTGTTTTGCTACTCCTCCTATCTTAAATACTTGTAAAAGAGGGACTTTATGCGTAAAAATTGACTTATCCACAATGAGTGGATAAGTAAGAACATATAATTTAAAAATTAATAAAGGTAGCTATGGATCAAGATATTTGGCAAAACATATTAGATGATTTAGAAGAACATGTTGCTAAGCAAAGTTTTAACACTTGGTTTAGTGAAACCCAATTAGTAAAATTTGAGGACGAGACACTCTATATCATGACACCAACCAAAGTAGCTTCTGATTTCTTAAATAAGAATTATGCTAGCATGATTTCAGAAGTAGCTTTTAATTTATATCAAAGGAAATTTGATATTAGATTTCTCAATGATGACTCTTCCTTAAAGAAAAGGCCTACTCAAAAATACAAAAAGAGTGGTTTAGGTGATAATTATGACTTACCGCCATTAAACGAGTTTTATACCTTTGAACAGTTCGTTGTAGGAAAGAATAATAATTTCGCTTATTCAGCAGCTATGGCTGTAGCAGAATCTCCTGGTTCTACCTATAACCCTCTATTTATCTATGGTGAATCTGGAATGGGAAAGACTCATTTAATGCAAGCAGTAGGTCATTATTTACTTGAAATTGATAAGAATAAGACTATCTATTATATTTCATCAGAAGAATTTACTAACCAGATGATTGAATCAATTAGAGGGAATTCTATGCCAACTTTTAGGCAAAAGTTTCGTCACGTAGATGTCCTTTTAGTAGATGATATTCATTTTCTAGCTAAGAAAGAAGGGACTCAAGAAGAGTTTTTCCATACCTTTAACGCTTTACTTTCTTCAAAAAAACAGATAATCCTTACCAGTGACAGACCACCAAAAGATATTCCTGACTTAGAAAATAGATTAGTTACTAGATTCGAATCAGGTCTCTTAGCAGACTTGAAAAACCCTGATTTTGAAACAAGAGTAGCTATTCTTAAGAAGAAAGCTGATAATCAAAATATTATCTTACAAAATGATATAATTGAATTCATTGCTCAAGGTATAACCAGTTCTGTTCGTGCCTTAGAAGGTTCTTTAATTAGAATTCTAGCTTATGCTTCCTATAATAGAGTTAATCCTCTAGATATTAATAAAACTATGGTACTTGATATTTTAGGTGATATGATTACAGATAAACCTAAAGATATCGATATGGATTCAATCATTGATAAAGTCTGCAAGTTCTATAGCATTACTAGAAAGCAAATAATGGACAAAACAAGGGTTAAGAATATTGCTTTCCCACGTCAAGTTGCCATGTATTTAATAACTCTGCTCATACCTCAGACATCACTGAAAGAAATTGCTCTATATTTTAATAGAAAAGACCATACAACTGTCCTTCATGCTAAGAGAATGATAGATAATAAATTCAATAAAGATAACGATTTAAGAGTAGATTTAGAATCTTTAATAAAAGAACTAAAGAACTAATTTATAAACTATAATTTAGCCTCTACTTGCTTGCAAATAGAGGCTTTTATTTTTACTTAGAATTATCTCAGTTTAAATTCTTTCTTCTGTAAGTAATCATAACGAATATTCATTCCAGGCTGGTAAATAAGAGCCATTATTGAATCTTGTCCTTCTTTAAGAGAAGAGTAATCAGCAAAATCAAGGGTTCTAATGATTGCTTCAAAAACTCTTATTGCTCCTGAATGGTCACATAAAAGAATTCTCTTTCCTTGATTCTCCTTGAGTAGTTGAATAAAGCTATAACCAATCCTCCAGTCTGCTTCTATCAAAGTTTCCCCTTCTGGATAGTGATAGAATCTATTCTTTAGCATACTCTTAGCTTTCTTAAGCTTATCAGTTTCACTACCAGACCATTCACCCCCATAAATACTCACTAATTCCTTGAAGATATCATTCTTATATTTGTGAGTAACAGCTCCATACTTTTGTGAATTAAGACCATAAACAGCTTTAAAGTTTATATTAGTATATTCTGCACCGGAAAGAAAATAACGTGATGTTTGTTCAGTATTTTCAGATTCACTCCCAAAAACATTTATTGGGTTTTCCTTAGAATAAGCCCAAAAACGATAACCTTCATTTTGAAGAGCATCAACAGCAACTTTAAAATCTAAACCTAAGCTCTTAGCTGTTTCAACTCCTTCTTCTTTTAATGAATTACCTATTGAATATGAAACTCTTCTGTTATTATGCCAGGAATCCCAATAGCCTGAACCAACAAATTCAGGATTACTACCACCTGACTCATGAACAGACTTTCCATGTCTAATTAAAATCACTTGTGTTTGATTAAGAGGAACATAAGCATTCGGATATAAAGGCATTGCTTTACCATTAGGTAGCCAGATGATTCTTTCTTGCATTATTAAACCAGAACCATCATCTAATTGCCTTCCTTTAAGCCTTCTAGATCCATCATTTTCACTGGCCATATCCATAGCTAAAACAAATTTTGTTCTGTAACGTGTTAACTCACTCCCTCTTGAAGGAATATTTTGCGGACATAAATCATCCCAGAACTGTTCAAGACCAAACTTTTGTCTGATTAATCTCTTAAAACTATCATTTGTGATTAATCCATTCCAAGCAAGATAGAACATCTCTTTATTCTTATCACCTATCTCCTTTTTATTGGCTAGGTTCCTAATAAACTCATATTTCCTTTTTATATAAATTTCTGGAGTTGTTCCTGAAGTTAATGAAGAAATAAAGAAATAGATATCCTTACCTATTGTTCTTAACTGTTCTATCATTTCATGATTTACATCATTCTTAGTTAATTTCATTTTTTCGCCATATACAACTTGTAAAAATTGTATCCCTTTTGACACAGAATCAAGGGTATAAGCATTGTGAAACTCAGCATGATCTCTAGTGTGAAGTAACATTACATCTTCTAGCACACCAGCTTTTTCTTTCTTTAACTCTTTATTATCTTCTTTTTTTTGCTTTATTTCTTTTGGCATGATTTCTCCTTTATGAAATTTGTTATATAATACTCAGATTTGTTTAAATGTCAAGTTCAATTGAAGTATCAATTAATTTTAAATTCATATTTTTGCATAAAAGAATAGCTTTTCTCTTGATTTCTATCTTCTTATCTTGGGCTAACAACCTTAGCTTAATTATTGTATGAATGTTATTTAAAAACTATTAAGACTTCTTATGAAAAAAATTTCTTGACTTATTTTAGCAGTCTGAAAATATGTTTGCTAAATAATCAAATTTGAAATAAAAATAAATTAAAAAATTGGAGGTATAAGATGATGCTTAAACCTATTGATGATCGTGTAGTGATTAAATTAGATCAAAAACCTACAGAGAAAAAAGTTGGGAATTTATACATTCCAGATAGTGCTAAAGAAAAACCTCAAATGGGTGAAATCATTGCTGTTGGTAATGACGAAGACTTACAAGAAATCGTGAAAGTTGGTGACACTGTTCTTTATGCCAAGTATGGTGGAAATGAAGTAGAATTAGATGGAGAAAAATATCTAATTATTTCACGTTCAGACATCCTGGCTATCGTGGAGTAATAATGATTGAAGTAAACGAAACAAATTTTACCGAAATCGTTGAAAATTCAGATATCCCTGTTTTAGTAGATTTTTGGGCTCCATGGTGTGGTCCTTGTAAAGCTCTAACTCCAACTATTGAAAAAGTAGCTGAAGAGTTAGAAGGAAAACTCAAAGTTGTAAAAATCAATGTTGATGAAGCCCCTGCAATAGCAGGTAAATACTCAGTAATGTCTATTCCAACTGTGATCTTGTTCAAAGATGGTCAAGTTAAAGAACAGACTGTTGGTTTAGTCAATAAAAGTAAACTTATAAAGAAAATTGAACCCTATTTATAGGATGATATTTCCCGGATTATATAGTGCCCTTCTTATGAAGGGCATTTTTTTATCTTCCAATTTTTCTCAATGTAGAACAATTTACTGTATTTTTTTATGAGATATTTTTGATAAATTTTTCGCATAAAAACTTGACATAACAAAACTAAACCATAAGTTTGTAAAAAAAACTTAGGAGTTAAACATGAGATATGCAGGATTTTGGCTTAGATTTATTGCTGCTATTATTGATTCTATAATAATAACCATCATTTCAAGAGTGATTTTTGTAGGTTTTGATACACCGGCTTTCAGTATAGAGCAAAGTTATTTTGATGCCTTAAACTCCCCACTTACCTTAATGAATACCTTACTTTTCTGGCTCTATTTTGCAGTATTAGAATCTTCTCCTCTTCAAGCATCATTAGGTAAATACATCCTTGGACTTAAAGTAACAGATATCTATGGTAGAAGATTAGCTTTCTTGAGAGCTACTGGAAGACACTTTGGAAAGATAATCTCAGCATTTCTTCTTATGATAGGTTATCTTATGGCTGCTTTTACAGACCAAAAACAAACTCTTCATGATAAAATGGCTAATTGTCTTGTAGTTAAAAGATAAAGTGTCCGAAAAAGGATTTTCTTTCTTTACGACTTTCTGACTGCTTATCTTTTTTTGCTGTCTTGATTGTTACTTACTCTTAATAATTCCAATAAACTATAGAGTTAGTAACAATCAAGCAAGCTTAAAAACCATAGATATACTATTTTCAAGAGCTTTTACCATCCGTTTCCTTCCCATTTATCTAATGATTCAAAGGTAACTATGTCTGCATTACCAGTTACATATTTCTTGCTATAAAATTACTTAATATTAACTCTATTTTTATAAGATTATCAATGAAAATTATTATTTTTCATTATTTAACCCAGATGGTGCAGTAGAGCTCAGGCGAAGAGTGCAGATTCTTTTAGCAAAATCCCCTTCTTTGAGGGGGATACAGGGGGTGATTCCTTAAACTACGCATATAATCCCCTTCTTTGAGGGGGATACAGGGGGTGATTCCAAAAATTACATAATATATATTCGGTAGAATTATGTAAGTTACTTTTGCAATGAGTCTTCGCTAAAGCTACGCCCTCACAAGAATAATATAGTGCTATTATCAAAGATCTATTGCATTATTTGGGTTTAAACACAGTTCATAATAATAACCTATAGTTATGTTTAACATCATATTAAATATTGTACTAGTCGTAATATTGATAGTTTTTTCTCTAATTTACAGAAAATAAATAAAATAAAGATTGACAGTAAATTAAGCTTTTATAAATTTATGTCAAATAGACTTCTGTAAAAGAAGTTAGAATGTGAGGAATTAATGAATATTTACGTTGGAAACTTGTCATATGCTATGACACAAGAAGATTTAAGAGAATTATTTGCGGAATTTGGTGAAGTTACTTCAGCAAAAATTATTGAAGACAGAGAAACTGGCCGTCCTAAAGGTTTTGGTTTCGTTGAAATGGCTGATAATGCAGCAGCACAAGAAGCTATTGATAGTTTAAATGACAAAGAAGTAATGGGAAGAGGCATCAAAGTAAACGAAGCTCGTCCAAGAGAAGAAAGACCAAGACGTAGAACAAACAGATATTAATTTAGAATTTGTTTAGTCTCGCTACGAAGTGAGATTTCCGATAAAGAATTATTAAAACAAAGGACTTAGCTAGCTAAGTCCTTTTTTTATACTTAAAAAACTATTCAATTTGCTTACTTAGTTAGTTGAAGCAATGAAAACTTGAGCATTCCCCTTTATTACAACAACTTGAGCTTCCCCTGTAATAAATACAGATTCACCCTTATTAATTTGCAAAGCTTCTTCACCACAGGAAAGTTCAGCCTGTCCATTTATAACCAAGAGCATAATTGGTCTATTAGCTGAAAGAGTTTCTTGCCCTTTAAGATTTAGCTTTTGCAGAGAAAACTCTTCGATTGGTATTTTATAATTGACCAGCTTATCATCTGCAGAAAATTCTTGAATATCAGGCTTAGCCATTCCCCATTGTAATATTGAAGTAAGTTCTTCAACATCAACATTTTTTGAGGTTAACCCACCCCTTAATACATTGTCTGAGTTAGCCATAATCTCAATTCCTGTTCCTCGTAAGTAGGCATGTAGTAATCCTGCTTCCAAAAAAACAGCCTGGCCGGGTTTCAAGACAAAAGTATTTAAAAAGAGGGGAGAAATTGCCCCTATATCCTCAGGATAATAAGCAAACATTTTATCGATCCAATTCCTTGTGTATTCGTCAATTATCAATGATATGTTATCTTTGACTCTGTTTAAAATCTGTTGCTTTTTTTCTACAGATGCTGTCAAAATCTCTGTGAATACTTTTTTCCACGAAATAGAATCTTGTTTATCTTTAAATTCTTGGAAATTATCTAAGAATGTTGTGAGCTGAACTTGAGAAAAGTTATAGATAATTTCTTTTGCAGGTCTGAATCCACACATAGCATGAAATTCAGTTAAAGCACAAATTAACTCTGGTTTATGGTTATCATCCTTATAATTTCTATGATAATCAGTTAGTGCTATACCCAATTCATTCTCTTTAGAAAAACCTTTTCTTGCTTGCATTAGATTTGGATGAGCCTGAATTGATAAAGGTTTATCAGAACTGAGAACTTTAAAAAGATATGGTAGTTTGTTGTCAAATTTAATAGCAATTTCTTTGCTTAAAAAAGCTTGAGGGTTCTTCTCTATTGCTTGATCAAGGTTCATCTCTAATGATGGCAGAAAAGAAGGAGCTTTTTTATGAGCACTCATCCATAATTCTGCCCAAGGTTCATCATCCTTTTTTTCAATACCTAGCAAATTTGCTATATAAGCTTGAGAACCCCAATCATACTTTTGAATTTGATTAACCATTTTAAACATCTTTTTCATTTTAACATCCTTATTTTATGCTTAGGTTAGATATTTCATGTTCAAGGGGACTTAACTTAGCGAATTTAATATTGAAAGTAGTTAACAATTCTCCTAAATAATCTAAGACAGGATTTTCTGTGAAGAAATGGCCAGCATCAATGATTGGTAATTTAGAATCTAGCATTGTATGATAAGTTACATCTCCAGTAACTATTACATCACTGATTGCTTGAGCTCGATTTATTAAAAAAGAACCTGAGCCTCCACATACTGCAACTCGTTTTACTTTTTTATCTTTAAGTCCAGCCGACCAAACTTTCACGAATGGTGCTTGCAAATTGTCTTTAACATGTTGTGAGAATTCTTCTAAAGTCATTTCCTGAGCTAAATGTCCAAGCATACCTGACCCATAATTAAGATTATCATCATTTATTTCATAGAAATGATAAACTGGCCTTTCATAAGGATGTAATTGTTTAATTTTAGCTATCACCTTATTTAAGTTAGCCTTATCAACTCTGAACTGGACTTCTATTTCTTCGACAAATTCCTTAACATTCTCACTTCCTATAAAAGGATTTGCATTTTCTTTTGGTATGAATGAACCAGATACTCTGTTAGTTACATAACATCCTTGATACTTATCATAAAGACCAGCTCCAGCCTGAATAAGTCCAGACTCTAAATCCTCAATATGAGAAAGTGGTACAAAGACCTTTCCCCAATAAGCTTTATTTCCTCCATCACCAGCGATAAACTCTAAATCACTTAAAGCTAATCTTTCTGCTAGAAGCTTATTTACACCTGTAGGAATTGAATCTAAGTTGGTATGCATTGAAATGACATCTATATTTGCTCGTATAAGTTCTAAATAGAGAGGATTATTTATTTTGTTAAGTTTACCAAAGATTAAAGGATGATGAGAAATTATTAAATTACAATTTTCAAATTTAGCTTTTTTTACTGCATTTGGTGTAACATCTAGTGTTAACAAAACCTTCTTGACTTCAGCTTGACCATCACCTAACAATAAGCCTACATTATCCCATTCAAAAGCTATATTATCAGGCATTATCTTCAGTAATTCTAAATTAAGTTCTTTTATTTTCACTTTCACCTCACTATATAAAATTAAAATGTTTTTTTAGCATCTCTGTAAAACCATCTTGACTATCACTAGCCACATTAGAATATATATCTTTCAAAACCTGAGGAGCATTTGCCACTACATAGGAATCTGCAAAAGTTTCTAGCATAGCTATATCATTAAAATCATTTCCTATTGCTAGAGCATGACAAGCCTCTAAATCTAACTCACTTAGTATTTTCTTACAGGCAAAACCCTTGTCAACTCCTCTAGGAAATATTTCAATCCAAACAGACTTATGATCTAGAGGAGAAGTTGCTCTAATAATTGAAAGTTCGGGCAGATTAACTATAACTTCTTCTACTAGACTGTCTTTCTCTTGAGAAACAATTGCTAATAACTGGCTAGCACTATTATTATAATCACCTTTATAAATTGAAGCAAATTCTTGATAATGTTTAACTCTCTTAAAAGAATCCCTGCAAGGATTAGAAGAATAAGAATAATCAAAATAATGATTGTCAGGAATTGGATGATGAATCATGAAATCTACATCTAATTCCTGCAAATAGAGAATAACTCGCCTAACTAAATGATTATCTATTTGACTCTTTGATATAATCTCTTGCTTCTTGAAATCAATAATTCCTGCCCCTGAAGAGATAACTAAATAATCAATGGGAAAATCTGCAGGTAAAACTGCTTTTGCAGAAAATATATTTCTTCCTGTCACTATTACTCGGATTATTCCCTCTTTTCCTAATTTAACCAGAGAGTCATAGTTTTGTCTAGAAATCTTAGAATCAGATGTGAATAGAGTTCTATCTAAATCTGTAAAAATAATCTTTTTCATCATTACTCCAAAATCTCAAAAGAACTAATAGGTATGGGGGCTTTGAGATAATGCAAGACTCTTTCCACTAATATCCCTTCGCTTATATTGTGTTTGAAACCGTATGTTGAACGGATCCCGATTGATATAAATTGAACAGCCCTATCAAGAGCTATAGGTAAACTATCACCCTGCATTAATGACCCTAGCAAAACACTGGTGAAAGCATCTCCTGTTCCTGGATAGCTTGCAGGTATATAATCACATGAAACCTTCCAGAACCTATTTTCCTCTCTGTTATAGGCAATAACGGCTGTCCTTTTCTTGATACATTCATCTGGTACACTAGTTAAAATTACTATTCTTGGTCCTTTCTCAGCTAATAGTTTACACCACTTTTTTGCTTCTTCAATGGAAAGTTTTTCTGGATAATCTTCTCTTAACAAGAAGGATGCTTCAGTAATATTTGGGGTTATAATATCTGCTGATTCAATTAATTTCCGCATTTCATCAACCATTTCTATTCCAAAGGATGAGTATAATTGGCCATCATCACCAAAAACAGGATCAACTACTACAATCATATTGGGGTTTCTAAAATCTTTTATTAGGTTTTTGACTATTTCAATCTGACGGGGAGAACCTAAAAAACCACTATATATGGCATCAAAAATTACTCCTATCTCCTTCCAATGTTCTATAAAACCAGGCATTTGATCTGTTAAATCTAAAAATCTGAAATTTTCATAGGCTGTATTTGAGGACAAAACTGCAGTTGGTAATGAAACTACTTGCTGCCCCATAGAACTTAAAATTGTTATTACTTCATTCAAGGAAACATGGCCTAAACCTGCTAAATCATGTATGGCACAAACTTTCTTGGTTGGATTCTTCACTCTGCAAACTCCTCTACATAATTATCTCTAAGAACAAAAGACCACTCTCGCAGTTCTCTGTCAAGTTCTGGCCTATCAGGGAAAGCCCAGTCTATTATCTCGTAAAACTCTTTTCCATGATTTGCATGAAGCAAATGAGTAACTTCATGAAAGGCAACATAAGTCCTCAATTTTGGAGGTAATTTCATTAAATGGGAATTTAAAACTATCCGATACTCTGATTTTTTACAGTTTCCCCATTGAGTCTTCAGTTTCTTAACTACTAAAGATGGCTTCTTGGGTAAATTAAAAAACTCCAAAGATTCATCAAGAGCTCTGGGCAAATATTTGTTAGATAAATTAAAGAAAAATAAATCAAGTTGTCGATATACATTATCATAATTTAAGTCACTTTCTTCAATATCTATAATTATAGCACCATCAGAGTAGCAGGGAAGTTTGTTTTCTAATCTAGTCTTACCAAAAATAACTTTAGTTAAATTTCCTTCTATATAAACCTTTAAATCTAAGGCAAGTCGTCTCTCTAGTAACTTCTTTTCTATTGCTAAACCTTCTATGTAGAGTCCATAAATCCTTTCATGGTTAGCTTTCAATATCTCTTGTATCCTATTTTGAGATATACTTGTTGAAGTTGTTACCCTAATATTGCTTCCCCTACCCATCAATTTAAGCCTTCTTGATGTGGAATACCTTTTTACTAAAATCGGTATTGTTATATTCTTTATGTTGATATAAATATATTCATTAAATAAGTTATTTTTCATTTTCACAATTTAATTTCTAAATTTATTTAGTCAATAGAATAATTAATTCTTACTTTCAGAATATATATTTATCGATATTTTTTTATTTTTTAATTATGTCTTAATCCTCATCAACAGTATATTTCTTGTAATTATTGAGCTTATATTCATTTATTAGCTTGATTTTTTTCTTGACACAATTTACTAGATTAATCTTTTTCGATATAAAGTTATTGATTAATAAGTTTAAAACATAAACAAAGGAGTACCAAATGTACGAAAAAAAGACTGATATCAATGCCGTGTTTGAACTCAGAACAGCCGTGAAAGATTATTTTGGTCTAGGAGCAATTCATAAAATCAATGATATTGCTGATGATATGGTAACAAGAGGAATAAGCAAAGTTATTGTTGTTTCAGGAAGAAGTTCTTACAAAACTTGTGGGGCTTGGGATATCATTGAGGAATCGCTAATCAAACATAATATTGAATATATCAATTTCGCTAAAGTAACTCCTAATCCTACTGATACTGCAGTGGATGAAGCAACCCAAATTGCCTTAGATTTCGGGGCTCAAGCTGTAATTGGTATTGGTGGTGGATCTCCGATAGATACAGCTAAGAGTCTAGCAATTATGATGGAGTATCCTAGCAATACATGTGCTGAACTCTATGAAGGTATTTTCATTCCTGAAAAAGCTGCTCCAATCTTAGCTATCAATACAACTCATGGAACTGGTACAGAAGTAAATAGATTTGCGGTTGTTACTATTACTGCTAAAGACTACAAACCTGCAATTGCCTATGATTGTATCTACCCTACTTGGGCTATTGATGACCCAGCTTTAATGAAAGACTTACCTCTTCATCAAACCTTGTATGTTTCTATTGATGCTTTAAATCATGTAACTGAGTCTGCTACTACTAAAGTAGCATCACCTTATTCAATCTTAACTGCTCAAGAAACAATCAGATTAGTTCATAAATACCTTCCTATCATAAAAGAAGACCTTAGTAACATGGAAGCTCGTTATTTCTTAACTTATGCTTCAGCTTTAGGTGGAATTTCTTTTGATAATGGGTTACTTCATTATACTCATGCCTTAGAACACCCGCTAAGTGCTTTAAAACCAGAGCTTGCTCATGGTCTAGGTTTAGCTATGATCTTACCTGCAGTATTAGAAACAATCTACCCTGCATGTCCAGAAGTATTAGCAGACATCTATGCCCCAATAGTACCAAATTTGGAGGGTAAAGCTGATGAAGCACACAAGTTGGCTAAAGGTGTTGAAGATTGGTTGTTCTCTATGGGAGTTACCCAGAAGCTTTCAGATGAAGGTTTCAGTGAAGAAGACTTAGATAAACTTGTTAAATTAGTAAAAGAAACACCTTCATTGGGTGGCTTAATAGCTATCGCTCCTATTGAAGCTAGTGACGATATTATTAGAAATATCTATAAAAAAAGCTTATATCCAATGAAATAATACGAATAAATCTCTCTTGTTAGTTACCTATATGCTGAATTCAGCATATAGGTTTTATCTTTTTCAGGAAAAGTATATTTTTTGCTAAAAAAGTTCTTGACACATAATATCGATATATAATTCTTATAATTAACAAAAGGAGCACAATATTTATGACACAAGAAGTTTCAGATTTAACATTAAGAAGATTTCCTAAATATATATATATTCTACGCTCAATGCAGAGAAAAGGTCAAGAATATACTTCTGCATCAGAGCTGTCTCGTTTCTTAGATATTCATCACACCCAAATTAGAAAAGACCTAGCTTTGACTGGGGTTAGAGGAATACCAAAAAGAGGACATCAAGTAGATTCACTATTGAAGGCTTGTATTGAATTTCTCGATTGGGATAATCTAACTGATGCTTGTCTAGTTGGAGTAGGAAATATGGGAAATGCTCTCTTAAATTATGAAGGTTTTTCTCAATCTGGGCTTCAAATTGTTGCTGCTTTTGATAATGACCCGGATAAGATTGATAAAAGAGTCAACAATATCAAAATTTATCCAATTGAGAAACTTAAAGATGTTATTGAAATTTTGGAAGTAAAAATTGCCATACTCACTACTCCTGCTAAAAACTCTCAGAAGCTTACTAATCAAATGATTGAAGCAGGTATCCAAGGTATTTGGAATTTTACTCCAAAGAAACTAGAAGTTCCTGAAAACGTTGTTGTTGAAAATATGGATATATATCCTACTTTAGCTGCTCTTTTAGGAAAAGTGAGGAATCTTAATACCTTAAAGTAAAAGATTTATTACTTGAGAAACAGCACAGATAGCTGCCGTTTCAGCTCTTAAAATATTGATACCAAGCTTGTATTGCTTAAATTTTTTTACCTGAAAATAAGCAAACTCTTTCTCTGAAAAGCCTCCCTCTGGACCTATAAGAATGCAGATTGCTTTATTGGAACCCTCTGACAGAATATCCTTTAGCCTTAATGTATCTTCTTTCTCTGAAGCAATAAAGATATCATAACCTTTGTTAGCAATTTCTTCAATGACCTCATCAAGCTTCAGTACACTATTTATCTTAGGTAAGTAAGCATTATCACATTGTTTAATAGCCTCAATAGCTGTTGTTTGAAACTTATCTATGGTATTTGAAGAAGCCTTTCTCACTGTATATTCTGATTCAAATGGAAAAAGTTCAGCTATTCCGAGCTCAGTTAATTTTTCAACAATTGTATGGTCGTTCTTATTCCTTAATAAAGAAAAAGCTAAAGCTATATCTGGTTTATATTTTTCTTTAGGAATAAATTCTAATATTTGACAGCTTAATTCTTTCTTAGCTACATTTGTTATCACAGCTTTGGCATAACATCCAGAGCCAGAGTTTAGAAATATTTCTTTACCTGTGCTAAAACGAAATACTCTTGTGATATGGTGATGTTCAGGTCCTGTAATTTCAATTTCTTTACTTGTATTTGATAAAGTTGGTACATAAAAACAAGGCATAATTAATCCTCAATTATAAAAAAAAGATATCCCTGTGAGATGAGTTTCTACAAGGATATCTAAAATATTATTAGAACAAGAATTCTTTAAGTTTATCAAAGAAGCCTTTACCTGGTTTAAGTTTTTTCTCACTATCATATGTTTGTAATTCTGTAAGGAGTTCTTTTTCTCTTGATGATAATTTTGTAGGAGTAATTACCATCAATTTGATATAAAGATCACCTTTATAAGTTGAATTAACATGAGGCAAGCCTTGTCCGCGTAATCTGAGAACTTTACCTGATTGTGTTCCTTCAGGGACCTTTATTTTTAATTTTCCATTAATTGTAGGTACTTTTACTTCATCACCAAGTGCTGCTTGGGAGAAAGAAATAGGATATTCAAGGATCAAATTTGCTCCATCTCTTTCGAACAAATCATGGTCTTTTACATGAACCAACACTATAATGTCACCACGCTCTCCATTATTTAGTCCGACATTACCTTGACCTCTTAAACGGAAATATTGTCCATCATCAATACCAGCAGGAATTTTAATTTTGATTTCTTTGAAAGTATCTATTCTACCCGCACCAGAACACTTAGGGCATTTATTCTTAATTATTTTACCTTTACCATGACAGGTAGGGCACTCAACAACTGTTTGAATTTGACCAAAAAGGGATTGTCTTACTTGTCTAACTTGTCCTTGGCCATTACATTGCGGACAGGTTTCAGATGAACCATCAGCAGAACCTGAACCATTACAAGAATCACAAGTATCCTTTATTTTGATTTTTAACTTCTTTTCAGCTCCATCATTAACTTCTTTCAAAGAAATAGAAATTTCAAGTTGAAGGTCTTCTCCACGATTACGTCTTTGACCTCTACTTCTTCCACCTCCACCTCCGAAGCCTCCAAAGAATTGCTCAAATATACTTGAAAAACCACCTTCTCCGAATAAATCTGAGAAGTCACCAGCATGGGTGAAATCACTCCATGAGAAGCCACCTTGGCCAAAAGCTCCTTCTAAGCCTGCATGACCATATTGGTCATATCTTGCTTTTTTATCTTTATCACTTAGTACTTCATAAGCTTCTGAAGCCTCTTTAAATTTCTCTTCTGCTTCTTTATCATCTCCTGCTTTATCAGGATGGTATTTCATTGCTAGTTTTCTATAAGCTTTTTTTATTTCAGAATCGGAAGCATTTTTCTCAACTCCCAGTACTTCATAATAATCTCTTTTAGCCATCTTTCCTCACTTTTTTAACCTGTAATTATGTAATAGAATTCAATAAATATTTTTTTATTATCAAAAATCTACTGCATTGCTTTGGTTTAATGAATATTGATAAGCAAATCATCAATTTTCTTATCAATATTCATTAGTTAGAATCTGAGAAGGGTATATACCCTTCTCAGATACAGTATGTTATTTATTTATCATCATCATCATCAACAACTTCAAATTCTGCATCCATAGGACCATCTTTTTCACTTGCTTGTTCTTGTCCTTGTTGTTGAGCAAAGTCTTCTGGATTAACTCCACCCTGACCAGCTTGCTGTTGTTGTTGCATATCAGCATACATTGCTTCACCAATCTTTTGAGCTTTTTGAGCTAATTCATCTTTAGCTTTATTGTAGTCTTCAATTGATAAATCTGGATTATCATGTACTTTCTTTGCTTCAGTCACAGCATCTTCTGCTACTTTTTTATCTTCAGGAGATACTTTATCACCATAATCTTTTATTGCTTTCTCGGTTGAGAAGATAACTGAATCTAACTCATTACGAGCAACAATTTTGTCTGCTTTCTTTTTATCTTCGTCAGCATGAAGTTCTGCATCTTTAACCATTTTTTCAATATCATCTTCTGAGAGAGTACCTGCTCTGTCAATCTTAATCGAATGTTTTTTACCAGTACCTTTATCAGAAGCTGTTACATTGATGATACCATTAGCATCTATATCAAAGGTAACTTCGATTTGAGGAACTCCACGAGGAGCTGGAGCAATACCAACTAACTGGAAGTTTCCCAGAACCTTGTTATCATTAGCCATCTTTCTTTCACCTTGAAGAACTTTGATATCAACAGCAGGTTGGTTATCAACTGCAGTAGAGAATACTTGACTCTTCTTAGTTGGAATAGTTGTATTTCTTGGAATAAGAACTGTTGAAATTCCACCAAGAGTTTCGATTCCTAATGAAAGTGGAGTAACATCTAAAAGAAGTACATCATTCATATTAGAATCACCACCAAGAATACCACCTTGAATAGCAGCACCAATAGCAACAACTTCATCAGGATTTACACTTTTGTTAGCTTTCTTACCAAAGTATCCTTCAACAGCTTCTTGCACAGCTGGAATACGAGTTGAACCACCAACTAAAAGAACTTCATTAATCTCATTATTAGAAATACCTGCATCTCTCATAGCTTTCTTACATGGTTCTAATGATCTTTCTACTAAATCTGAAACTAATCTATTAAACTCACTTCTATTTAAGTTTAAATTTAAGTGTTTTGGACCACTTGCATCTGCTGTAATGAAAGGAAGATTAATATTAGTTGATTGAGTTCCTGATAATTCAATCTTTGCTTTTTCAGCAGCTTCTTTTAGTCTTTGCATTGCCATTGCATCGCTAGCTAAATCTATGCCTTCTTGTTTTTTAAATTCTGATAACATCCAGTCAATAATTCTTTTATCGAAGTCATCACCACCAAGATGAGTATCACCATTAGTAGATAAAACTTCCACTACACCATCAGAAATATCCAAGATAGAGATATCAAAAGTACCTCCACCAAGGTCATAAACAGCAATTTTCTGTTCTTTCTTATTTTCAACACCATAAGCTAAAGCTGCTGCAGTTGGTTCATTGATAATTCTTTTTACATCAAGACCAGCGATTTTACCAGCATCTTTAGTAGCCTGACGTTGAGCATCATTAAAGTAAGCAGGAACTGTAACAACTGCTTCAGTAATTTTTTCTCCTAAATATTCTTCTGCTGTTTCTTTCATTTTAGTAAGAATTAAAGCGGATATTTCTTGAGGAGTAAAATCTTTGCTTTCAACATCAACATGCACTGCTGCTTGATTTCTAACTCCAGATATTACTTTGTAAGGCACTTGAGTAATTTCATTTGATACTTCATCATAACCTCTACCCATGAATCTCTTAATTGAGTAAACTGTGTTATGAGGGTTAGTGATAGCTTGGTTTTTAGCTAATTTACCAATTACTCTGTTTCCATCTTTAGTGAAACCTACTACTGAAGGAGTAGTTCTTGAGCCTTCTGCATTTGTTATAACAACTGGTTTTCCACCTTCAACAACTGCTACACATGAGTTAGTTGTTCCTAAATCTATACCGATAATTTTTCCCATTATTACCTCCATTTATTCTTTATTATTATTTTCTGTTTGGGTTTGAACTGCTTGTCCATTTGATACAGCAACTCTTGCTGTTCTCATTACTTTATCATATAATTTGTAGCCGTTCTGGATTACTGCTACGATTTTATTCTCTTCTAAATCTGAAGGAATATGTGCTAAGGCTTCATGAAGTGCAGGATTGAAATCTTGTCCCTCAGTTTCTATCTTTTCAACATGCTCTTTTTCAAGAAGATTATCTAACTGCTGTTTTATCTGAACTATTCCTTTAATAAAAGGGTCATCGTGATGATCTTCTTTCATTTGCCCCATAGCTCTTTCAAAGTTATCCATGATATCACAAATCGAGATAAGAATACCTTCATTAGAACTCTTAATCCAATCTGCTTTTTCTTTTAATGTTCTTTTGCGATAATTTTCAAATTCGGCCATAGAGCGCACATACTTATCCTTCCAATGTGCTATATCATCCTCAAGCTGTTTTTCTCTATTGACCTCTTCAGGAGTTTGCTCTTCTACTGCATCTTGTAATTCTTCTGAAGTTTCAAACTCTATGTCCTTTTTTTCTTTTTCATCAACCATCTTAACTACTTTATCCTTATTTTTTTCTTTTTTTTCTTCTTTTCTCTTATTCTTCTTAGCCATCTTAAAACTCCTTAAAACTTAGGAACAATTCTTCCTCTTCTGGTAGTTTCTGTAATAGTTTTAGCTATATCTCTGACCATGGAAATGTTTTTCCTATAATCATTTCTTAGTGGACTTATAATACCTAAATATCCAGGAATATCAAATAGCTCATATTTAGCATAGATTAAGACAAATTCATGCCATAAACCATCATTCAGGGAATCACCCATCAAGACTTCATAATCATTATTACTATCATTCTCTTGCATTGTATTAATTAATAAATCCTGTCTTTGGATAATATTGAAAAACTTCATAATATTCTCTTTATTATCAAATTCAGGTTGTTCAATAAAAGCCATGTTTCCATCAAAATGAATGAAATATCCGGAAATTTCAACTAGTGCCTTATGAAGCTCATTAAGAAATAGATTCAGCAAACTAGTAGGTTCTTCTCTTTCATCAATCATTTCTGAAAGATATTTATTTATGATATCATAGATTCTCAAACCTAAATATTCATCTCTTACATATTTAACTAGTTTCTTTAATTGTTGTTCATTAATTTCATATTTACAGTTCAAGATAACCGTTTTATCCATTCCTGAATCTAAACTTACAACAAATAACAATTTATTAGTTCCAATGTTAAAAACTTCTATATTTGATAGTATTCCATTAGATATCTCTGGCTCTGCTACAAAAGAAAGCTGATCTGATTCTTGGGCTAATATTTGAATTATATAGTGAAGTCCTAGAGGAGTATCCTTATAATTATTTATCAATAGCTCCCTCAAGTTATCTAATCTAGGATAGGATATATCAGATAACTCTTCACCCAACATCTCTACATACTTTTTAAATCCCTTAACTGTTGGAATTCTTCCAGCTGAAGTATGAGGTTGCCAAATGTAGCCACATTGCTCTAATTTATTAAGATCTATCCTTAGAGTAGCTGAACTCACATTACTCATATACTTCTCAAATAATATTCTAGATGATATCTCTTCATTGTTCATGATATATTCATCAATCAAATTCTTTAAAGTAACATTCAACCTAATTTCATTCTTTTTCATAAGTCCTCTTTAGCAATCTTTTATTCTTTCTGCTAATTAATGACAAAATAATTTATTTATAAAAACTGTCAAACAAAAAGTTTGTTTGCTAATATTTTTTTTGTTCCTGCACCTAAATTATCATATTAAGCATGATAAAACTTGCTGAAACTCTACCTTATTTAGTTATTCAATGGAAATAAAATTGGTTTATTGGTTTAGGGATTTTGGACCTGAGAACTCCTGTCGGACTATGGTCTCTTCTGTCTAACTGTGGACTCTTCTGTCAGACGGTGCTCTCTTCTGTCGGACGGTGGACTTGAAGTCCGCCAACTTCTTCAGTCGACTGACTGAAGAAGTTAATTAATCAAGCTTCGCTTGAGGCAGAGAGAATCTCCACCGTCCGACAGAAGAGGATATTAACCAAGCTTAGTAGCTTGGAAGCGGGAAGAGATAACAGCGTTCCCGGCTATTTACCCAGCATTTCATGCTGGTGCGGGCTGGAAGCCCGCGTTCCCAGTTAAGGAAGCCCGCATTCCCAGTTAAAAATACAGCAGGGGTCAAAGATGGCCAGCCTGATGTAGTTCATCTTTGTCCCCTGCTGAAATATATCAACATCATTGCTAAGCAATACCACAACTTTTCACTCTTCACTTTTCATTTTTCACTAAAAAAGCAGGGGTCAAAGATGGCCAGCCTGATGTAGTTCATCTTTGTCTCCTGCTGAAATATATCAACATCATTGCTAAGCAATACCACAACTTTTCACTCTTCACTTTTCATTTTTCACTAAAAAAGCAGGGGTCAAAGATGGCGGCTATCTACTTTCCCACACCGTTGCCAGTGCAGTATCATCGACGTGAGTGAACTTAACTTCTGTGTTCGGAATGGGAACAGGTGTAGCCTCACTGCAATTACCACCATCTTTGACCCCTGTCAAAAATGTTTATTAATTCTACGTGTTTCTTGTGCTTGAATTATTAATAATCTTCTTGGTGTTTTATATTTTTCACTTTTAATTATTAATTCTTCATTCTCTTACTGTGCTAACAGTAAGAGATTATAGAGTGTATATAAAAAATATTAAGTAAGACGATCGAGTTATTAGTATCACTCGGCTGAACATGTTGCCATGCGTACACCTGTGACCTATATACATTGTAGTCTCCAATGACTCTAAGGGGAGATCTAATCTTGAGGTTGGCTTCCCGCTTAGATGCTTTCAGCGGTTATCCATTCCGAACTTAGCTACTCGGCAATGCAGCTGGCGCCACAACCGATACACCAGAGGTTCGTCCACACCGGTCCTCTCGTACTAAATGAAGATCCTCTCAAATCTCCTGCGCCCACGAAGGATAGGGACCGAACTGTCTCACGACGTTCTGAACCCAGCTCGCGTAACTCTTTAATCGGCGAACAGCCGAACCCTTGGGACCTTCTTCAGCCCCAGGATGAGTTGAGCCGACATCGAGGTGCCAAACACCGCCGTCGATATGAACTCTTGGGCGGTATCAGCCTGTTATCCCCGGAGTACCTTTTATCCTTTGAGCAACGGCCCTTCCATTCAGAACCGCCGGATCACTAAGACCTAGTTTCCTACCTGCTCGACCCGTCAGTCTCGCAGTCAAGCTCCCTTATACCTTTATGCTCTGCAGATGATTACCAACCATCTTGAGGGAACCTTGGTAAGCCTCCGTTACTTTTTCGGAGGCGACCGCCCCAGTCAAACTGCCCACCTGGCAATGTCCAATATGTTTTCATATCGTTAGTAAATCAATTTAATAAGGGTGGTATTTCAACAACGGCTCAGCACAATCTAGCGACCATGCTTCATAGCCTCCCACCTATCCTACACATACTAAACCAAGTTACAATGCCAAGATACAGTAAAGGTTCACGGGGTCTTTCCGTCCTTTCGCGGGTAAGCGGTATCTTCACCGCTATTACAATTTCACCGAGTTCCTGGTTGAGACAGTGCCCAAATCGTTACACCATTCGTGCAGGTCGGAACTTACCCGACAAGGAATTTCGCTACCTTAGGACCGTTATAGTTACGGCCGCCGTTTACTGGGGCTTCATTTCAAAGCTTCGCCTTACAGCTAACCTCTCCATTTAACCTTCCAGCACCGGGCAGGTGTCAGTCTGTATACTTCGAATTACTTCTTCGCACAGACCTGTGTTTTTGATAAACAGTCGCTTGGGCCTCTTCACTGCGGCTACTTCATGCTCTGCATTGCACATGCTCACACTAATGTAGCACCCCTTCTCCCGAAGTTACGGGGTCATTTTGCCTAGTTCCTTAACCAGAATTCTCTCGAACGCCTGAGGATACTCTCCTCGTCCACCTGTGTCGGTTTGCAGTACGGTCTGATATACTTCATCGCTTAGAAGCTATTTCTTGGCAACCTTATAAACACACTTTATCAGCTAAGCTGTCGTCCTCTACCTCGGATTGAAAATACGGATTTGCCTGTATTCTCTCCTACATAGACTCAACTACTATTCCAACAGTAGTCTGTGTTGCATAGTTGCGTCACTCCATCACTCTATATCTCAGGCCCAGGATTATTAACCTGGTTCCCATCAGCTGCGCCATTCGGCATCGCCTTAGGGGCCGGCTTACCCTCAGCAGATTATCTTTACTGAGGAAACTTCGGACTTGCGGCGTGTGAGTTTCTCACTCACATTATCGTTACTCATGCCAACATCGTCTCTTCTAAACGCTCCAGCATGACTCACATCACACCTTCATCGCTGTTTAGAATGCTCTTCTACCACCGCCACTCATTTATAAACTCTTATTTATTATTAACTTAATTTGTCATACATCAATCTCTTAATTTTTGGTCTCTTTTTTTAAAAAGAGATAGCTAATAGATTTATTCAAACTCGAACGCTGACGTATTTGCATACTTCAAGTGAAGAGTTTGGATAAAGATATAGCTACTTTAAGCTATTATTCTTAGAATTTATAAATGAGTGGCGGTCCACGGCTTCGGTTCTATGCTTTAGTCCCGATCATCTTCGGTGCATTACCACTCGACCAGTGAGCTATTACGCACTCTTTAAATGGTGGCTGCTTCTAAGCCAACATCCTGGCTGTCTATGCAATTAAACATCCTTAATCACTTAGCATAAAATTGGGGACCTTAGCCGGTGGTCTGGGTTCTTTCCCTCTCGTCCGTGAAGCTTATCCCTCACGGGCTGTCTCCTAGACATCATTTATAGGCATTCGGAGTTTGGTTGGGTTCAGTAAACTGGTGAGTCCCCTAGCCCATTCAGTGCTCTACCTCCTATAAATTAATCTAAGGCCATACCTAAATATGTTTCGAAGAGAACCAGCTATCTCCGGGTTTGTTTGGCCTTTCACCCCTACCCACATCTCATCCACTGATTTTTTAACATCAGTTGGTTCGGTCCTTCAGTAAGTGTTACCTCACCTTCAACCTGGACATGGGTAGATCACCCGGTTTCGGGTCTAATCCAATCAACTTAGCGCACTATTAATACTCGCTTTCGCTTCGGCTCCGTATCTGTAATACTTAACCTCGCTGATTAGATTAACTCGTTGGCTCATTATGCAAAAGGCACGCCATCGCTATTAAGCTCTGACTGCTTGTAAACACACGGTTTCAGGTTCTATTTCACTCCCCTTCCGGGGTCCTTTTCACCTTTCCCTCACGGTACTGTTTCACTATCGGTCACCAAACGTATTTAGCCTTACGAGATGGTCCTCGCTGATTCAATCGGAATTTCTCGTGTTCCGACCTACTCGGGATACTACTAAGATGGTAAACAATTTTAACTACAGGACTTTCACCTTCTGCGGTCCAACTTCCCAGATGGGTTCGTCTATCATTTACTTCTCTACATTGTAGTCCCACTACCCCGATTATTCAACCGGTTTAGGCTCTTCCCCGTTCGCTCGCCGCTACTTAGGAAATCGTTTTTACTTTCTCTTCCTGAGGGTACTAAGATGTTTCAGTTCCCCTCGTTAGCCTCCTTTCGGATGACACAACATTACTTGTGCCGGGTTGCCCCATTCGGATACCCCCGGGTCGAAGCTTGCTTACAGCTCTCCGAGGATTTTCGCAGTTAACCACGTCCTTCTTCGCCATTTGGTGCCAAGGCATCCACCATGTGCTCTTTTGCTCTTACAAAAAATTAATTATACACACTCTATTGCACTCTATTTACTGTAAAATTTTATATTAAGTTTAGTCTGATTCTTTATAAAAAGATGGTGGAGAATAACGGGCTCGAACCGTTGACCCCCTGCTTGCAAAGCAGGTGCTCTCCCAACTGAGCTAATCCCCCACGAATTTCTTTATGGTGGGCCTGGGCTGATTTGAACAGCCGACCTCACGCTTATCAGGCGTGCGCTCTAACCAACTGAGCTACAAGCCCCCTTACTTAGAACTAAACTCTTTTTTTCGCTATAGAATGAAAAAGTAAACTTATCAAGAAACTATTTCTCCTTTAAAAGGAGGTGATCCAGCCGCACCTTCCGGTACGGCTACCTTGTTACGACTTAGTCCTCCTCGCTAACCACACCTTCGTAAGCTGCTCCCATTGCTGGTTAGCCCACCTCCTTCGGGTGCAATCAACTCGGCTGACTTGACGGGCGGTGTGTACAAGGTCCGGGAACGTATTCACCGCGTTATGCTGACACGCGATTACTAGCGATTCCAGCTTCATATAGTCGAGTTGCAGACTATAATCCGAACTGTGATCGGCTTTTTGTGATTCGCTTAACCTCGCGGTCTCGCAACACTTTGTACCGACCATTGTAGCACGTGTGTAGCCCTGGACATAAGGACCATGATGACTTGACGTCGTCCCCACCTTCCTCCATATTGTTACTATGGCAGTCTTTCTAGAGTGCCCAACTTAATGATGGCAACTAAAAATAAGGGTTGCGCTCGTTGCGGGACTTAACCCAACACCTCACGGCACGAGCTGACGACAGCCATGCAGCACCTGTATCCCGGTTCCCCGAAGGGCACAGCTCTATCTCTAAAGCCTCCCGAGTATGTCAAGCCCAGGTAAGGTTCTTCGCGTTGCATCGAATTAAACCACATGCTCCACCGCTTGTGCGGACCCCCGTCAATTCCTTTGAGTTTCAACCTTGCGATCGTACTCCCCAGGCGATACACTTAGCGCGTTAACTACGACACCGAAGGATTTACCCCCGACATCTAGTGTATATCGTTTACTGTGTGGACTACCAGGGTATCTAATCCTGTTTGATACCCACACCTTCGCAGTTTAGCGTCAGTCATGGCCCAGTAGATTGCCTTCGCCTTTGGTGTTCTTCCTAATCTCTGCGCATTCCACCGCTACACTAGGAATTCCATCTACCTCTACCTGACTCTAGATATCCAGTTTCAAATGCCGTACACCAGTTGAGCTGATGCCTTTAACACCTGACTTGAATATCCGCCTACCTGCCCTTTACGCCTAGTAATTCCGGACAACGCTTGCCACCCCCGTATTACCGCGGCTGCTGGCACGGAGTTAGCCGTGGCTTATTCCTGTACTAATATCTCTCTTCATTATATCTTATACAATAAAGCATTGCTCATACAGAAAAGAACTTTACACTCCGAAAAGCTTCTTCGTTCACGCGGCGTCGCACTATCAGGGTTTCCCCCATTGTAGACTATTCTCGACTGCTGCCTCCCGTAGGAGTCTGGGCCGTATCTCAATCCCAGTGTGGGCGACCACTCGTTAAAGCCGCCTACCAATCATCGCCATGGTGAGCCATTACCCCACCATCTAGCTAATTGGACGCAGACTCATCTCTAAGCGGGAGCAAAAGCCCCCTTTAGCTTTGCAGCCACATTCGGTATTAGCTCAGGTTTCCCTGAGTTGTCCCCAACTTAAAGGTAGATATCTACGCGTTACTCACCCGTCCGCCACTGTACTAATCTCCCGAAGGAGACTTTCTCGTCCGACTTGCATGCCTAATCCACGCCGCCAGCGTTCGTCCTGAGCCAGGATCAAACTCTCCATTATTATTATAAATCGTGTTCCTGTCTCTCGCAAGTTTACTTCATTCATTCACTCTATAACTTTTAACTTTTAAAATTATTCAAAGATCTTTCCAACGTCTCCAAGAAAACTTTCGCTCCCTCGCATTGGTTTCGTCAAACTACTGGAGACCTATTTCTTGTCAATAGCTTTTTTTAACTTTTTAAATTTTTATCCTAAGATAACAGGACATATTGACCGTTTTAGCTACTGTTATTTAGTCATATATCTATGGTCTAATATTTTTGATATTTTTTTCTTCTTTTGAGTTTTTTGTGTTTGTTTTTGGTTAAGGGTGGGGATTTTGTTGAGGTGGATTTTTGAAAACACCCCCTATTTTCCCCCTCACAAAGGGTAATGTTTACTCTCCCCGGTCTAATCGACCACCCCTCTCAGACGCTCTTACGAGCTGAAAGGGGATTGTTTACTCTCCCCGGTCTAATCGACCACCCCTCTCAGACGCTCTTACGAGCTGAAAGGGGATTGTTTACTCTCCCCGGTCTAATCGACCACCCCTCTCAGACGCTCTTACGAGCTGAAAGGGGATTGTTTACTCTCCCCGGCCTAATCGGCCACCCCTCTCAGACGCTCTTACGAGCTGAAAGGGGATTGTTTACTCTCCCCGGCCTAATCGGCCACCCCTCTCAGACGCTCTTACGAGCTGAAAGGGGATTGTTTACTCTCCCCGGCCTAATCGGCCACCCCTCTCAGACGCTCTTACGAGCTGAAAGGGGATTGTTTACTCTCCCCGGTCTAATCGACCACCCCTCTCAGACGCTCTTACGAGCTGAAAGGGGATTGTTTACTCTCCCCGGCCTAATCGGCCACCCCTCTCAGACGCTCTTACGAGCTGAAAGGGGATTTATATGGGTCGCAGGAATACTTCCATCTTTTACCTACTCCCTACTACTATATTTTATTATGTTAAAGGTTCCTTGATTGTTAGTTACTCAATAGTTCATTGGATTTCTTTAGAGAGAGTAACAATCAAGAGACCATGAAGGTCAAAATATATAATATAGTAGCTAAAAATGAGGGATTAGTAAAAAAAGAAAAAAAATCCTTGCCTAATTTCCTAAAATTATACAATGTTGAATATAAGGAGAATATTTTAATTTTCTCAAAAAAGTATATTAAAGAATAAGATAATTTTATAATGGAGACAATATGATCGAAGTAATTAGAGAAAAATGTGTAGGTTGTGGGAAATGTTTAAAAGCCTGTGCCTATGGAGCAATCACTATTACTGATAAGGTAGCAGAGATTAATGCTGACAAATGTGTTTTATGCGGAGCTTGTGTTTCAGCATGTCCATTTGAAGCAATTTTTATTAGAAAAGCAACAACATCAAATATAAATAAAGATGATTATAAAGGTGTATGGGTTTTTGCAGAACAGCAAAACAATGATATTGCTCCTGTAGTATATGAGCTTTTAGGTAAGGGAAAAGAATTAGCTGAAGACAGAGAAGCCAAGTTATCAGCAGTACTTTTTGGTCACAATGTTAAAGATTTAGTTGAGAAATTATATCATCATGGTGCCGAAGAAGTGATTCTTATTGATGATCCACTTCTTGCAGACTTCACAGATGATCTTTATGCCCAAGCTCTTCAGAATTTGATTAAGAAGTACAAACCTGAAATCATTTTAACTGGAGCAACCAATACTGGAAGATCCTTCCTGCCAAGAGTAGCAACAGCGATGAATACAGGCCTTACTGCTGACTGTACTGGATTGAAAATTGATCCAGCTACTAATAATTTAATACAGACAAGACCAGCTTTTGGTGGTAATATTATGGCTAGAATTGAGACACCTAACCACAGACCACAAATGGCAACAGTTCGTTATAAAGTTATGGATCCATTAAAGATGGACACTTCAAGGACTGGTAAATTAATTGAAGAAAAACTAGAACTAGAGCTTGCAGATAGATTAACTAGATTTATTAAGAAAGTTAAAGAAGAAGGTAATCTAGCTAATATTGTAGATGCTAACATAATTGTAGCTGGTGGCAGAGGCTTAAAGAACGCTGAGAATTTTAAGTTATTAGAAGAATTAGCTGGCTTACTTGGCGGAGCTGTTGGAGCTTCAAGAGCTGCAGTAGATAATGAATGGATATCTTATCCTCATCAAGTTGGGCAAACAGGAAAAACTGTAAAACCTTCTATCTATATAGCGGTGGGAATATCTGGAGCTATCCAGCATTTAGCAGGTATGTCTTCATCAGATTATATAATTGCTATTAATAAAGATGCAGATGCACCTATCTTCAAAGTTGCTGATTTAGGAATTGTTGGAGATTTATTTGAAATAATACCTTTAATGATAAAGAAACTTAAAAAAGCTGATTAGAATGAAATTTTCTGCTGATAAGATTGTATTCTCATCTAATAAAATTGAAGATAAGGCTTATATTGATATTGAATCCCAGTATCTTAAGACAAATCTAAATGAATTATTATTTGAGAATGCAATCATTTATCCAGCATTAATAAATTCTCATGACCATTTAGTTGGAAATTGGTATCCTCCAGCTGTAACTAAAGATAAGTTTCCTAATTCCCATATCTGGGTAGAAAAGATGAAAGATCACCCGACATATTTAGATAGAAATCAATACTGGATTAATGACGGTTCTTTTATTTTAACTAAAGAAAAAGAAATGATCTTATGTAAGCTAGGAGTTTATAAGAATCTATTTTCCGGAGTAGTCGCTGTTCAAGACCATGCTCCTAATCAGAGTCCTGACTATTATGAATCTTTCCCAATCAATGTTATTAAAGACTACAGACAATGCCATTCACTCCCTTTAGGGAACTGGTGGGGTGGTGGTAGTGCAGAAGAAGAATTTGCCAAAGCTAGGGGGAATATTCCCTTTATAGTTCATTTAGGAGAAGGAATCGATGAGATAACTGGTCAAGAATTTTCTGATTTAAAGAAAAGAAAGTTGTTAGCAAGAAATACTATGCTGATTCATGGTATTGCTCTTACAAGAAGTGAGATAGAAGAAATTGCTAAGGTTGGGGCAAGTATTTGCTGGTGTCCTGCTTCAAATGAAAACTTAATTGGGCATCACTTAGATATTCAAGCTTGTTTAGATTTTGGGGTTAATGTTGTAGTTGGCACTGATTCAACACTTTCAGGAAGCATAAATTTATTTGCAGAAATGAAGTTCAGTCATGATAACTTTTCAAATGTATCAACAAAAGATATCTTCGATATGGTCACTTGCAATGCTGCAAGAGCACTCAACTTGCCAAGAGAATACGGAAGTCTAAACCATTCTTATTCGGAACTTTTAGTTCTTGATAATTCTTGTGATAACCCTTTTGATAACTTAGTTAATTCTGAATCATCCAAGATAAAATTACTAGTTCATAATAATCAACCAATTCTAGGAGACAGAGAATATCTAGAATTCTTCAATTATACAGAAAATGATTATTCCTTTTATTCTCTAGGGCAAAGGGAAAAATTTGTGATTGGTAATTACCAAAAGCTAACTAAGTATATAAATAATTTTCTCTCCTATGAGAAGACTTTTCCCTATCTTCCTTAAAATCTAAAATAATAATTAACAATAAACAAACTATAATGATAAAATTAATTGAAATTTTTTGTAGTATCCAAGGTGAATCATCTTTTATAGGTTATCCTTGCATATTTATCCGTTTTGCTGAATGTAATTTACGTTGTAATTATTGTGACACACAATATAGCTATAAGGCTAACTTTTCTATGAATATCAAAGATATATTAGATGAAATTAGAAAATATCATCCAATTAAATTAGTTGAAATTACTGGAGGAGAGCCTTTATTACAAGCAGAGATTACTCAACTCATTGATGCACTTCTAGAAAATAATTATAAGGTCCTTTTAGAAACAAATGGTTCATTACCCTTGGATAAGATTGATAAGAAAGTTCATAAAATTATTGATGTCAAAACAATAAAAAGTGGTTCTAAGAACTCATTTTGTCAGTCCAATTTAGATTATATGACTGCTACAGATGAGCTTAAATTCGTAATTTCGGATTATGAAGATTACTGTTGGTCTAAAGATTTTATCTTCTCCCATAACCTCTTAGATAGAAATATTATATTCTCACCTGTTTACAGCAAGATATCTCCAGAAATACTTGTTTCATGGATTGTTGAAGATAAATTGAATGTTAGATTCCAGCTGCAAATTCACAAGTATATTTGGCATCCAGATAAACAAGGTGTATAAGCCTAAATAATCGACTATTTTTTTGGTTCTCTCCAAAGTATCCGTGAAAGGGATTAATAATTTAGCCTGGGGTAAGATCCTATAAGGATCGTCACCCCAGGAACAATATCCAAAATTACGACCTAACCCTGTAAGGGTTTAATATAATGGTAACTAATTATAATATTAAATCATTGGTATATATGTTTTTATTAAACCCTTACAGGGTTAGGCTTTTTATATACATCATTACCCAGGGTTGCAATCCCTTCAGGATTTTACCCTGGGCTAAACTATTAATCCCCTTTAGGGATATAAGACCTATCCTTTCAGGATTATGTCTTATTCTGCTAAAATAATACTATCAATAGTAACTTATAATCCGTAAACTACTGTAATACAATATCTAGTGCAAAATAATGCAACATAATTTCCACCAGACTTGAACTTGAGCCTTTTTTTTCTATCTACCTGATACCCACTCTACTTGAGAGAGAGCCTTTTTTTTTGATAAAAATAAGGGCTACATTAATGTAGCCCTCTTACTAAAAACTATTTTTAATTAGTCAATTTCAATAACTAGGTGTTTATTTTCTCTAAATTGTTCATGGTCTTTAACTTTAAGAACTGTTATATCATCACTTACTTCAACTAATTCATAAGCAGATTTAAGTTGTTTAGAATGAATTGTAATATCATCAATGTAGGCATTGATTTCTATTTCATCATTCTCAGCAAGATTCATAGAAGAGAATCTTTCTTTATTAAAGTCATTTCTTACTGTTTCTGTTGCACCAAGAAGTCCCCATAAAACACCACCTTCTTTAGAAGTAACACCCATTTCTCTGAGTTCTTCTTTATTTCCAATCACATAGAAAATAGTGTTAAGCTCAGCTTCTTGTTTAGCAATAAGCTCTTGACTCTTAGTTATTGATTGCTCTAAGTTTGCAATCATTACATCTGTTCTGTCAATTTCAGCTTGTAGGCGGTCAATTTGAGCTTGTATCTTTTCTTTATCAGCATTTGATGAGTTTAAATCCTTTTTCAATGAATTAATTTCAGCATACAAAAGGCCTCTTTCGTTTCTCAATTTCTTAAGTTCATTTTGATTTTTCTCTAAAGTTTCTAAAGATTGATTTGTAGCATAATCAGGGTCTAATTCAACATTAGCTAAATTCTTTTTATTAGATTTAGTAATCTCTGCAATCTCATAAAGTTGTGCTTGAACCTTTAAATAGTTTTCTTCTTTTTGCTGTAAATCTGCAATAGTCTGCATTAAATTTTCTTTTTCATCAAGCATATTATTGTGAGCAACTTCAAGTTCTGCAATTCTTTCTTCGTAACTTGCAACCACAGAGTCATGTTTACTTAACTTGTTTGATGTAGACACCAACATTACTGCTAAACCAGCTGAAACAACAATTAATACAATTAAAATGATGTTCGTAGCTTTCATTTTCTCTCCTTTTTCTAATGATTAATCAATGAGATTATACTATAATGATAATTGTGCTTATGTCAAGAAATAATTTGACATTTTTTTTGCCTTAGAATTAGTCTTCATCAGGAGTTCTTATGAAATATCAATACTTGCAAGAGTGGAATCCAAGTGCTTTAATCAACTTAGAAATTAAGAGCATGCAGAGATACCACGACCAATACTTAATAAATTTTTTTAAGAGTAAAAAGACCTTACAGATTTCACTAAATCAAGGTAATGCCTTTATGTTTGTTACAGACAATGATATGCTTCCTTGGGAAGATGATAGAAACCTCAGTCTTTTTAATCATACGCTTAACAAAGGTATTATCAAATCCGTCTCTTTAATGGCTGATGATAGAATATATAAACTTAATATAGATAAAACTGATATATATAATGAAAAGAAATGCTATACATTAATCTGTGAATTTGGGGCAAATTTTGAAAACTTAGTTCTTTGTCAGGAAGTAGAAAAGAAGCTAATGATTATTGATTCATTAAAGAAATTTTCCTTTGCTGATAATAACCAGCGTCAGATTATTCCAAAAATGGAATGGTTTCCCCCTCTGAATAATTTCCAAGCAATTAAAGAAGATGTGCTTTATAACATTGTTATTAAAGATGGTAAATTTCAAGAAAATCAAGAAAGTGGTTTTAATGATATGAACTCTCTTTTTGAATCTTTCTATTATGATTATATCATATCTAAAAAGAGCCAGTCTATAAAGAAAAACCTAACAAGCTCCCTGAAACAAAGGCTAAAGAAAGCTAAAAAGAAACTAGCAAAGCAAGAAGAAGAACTTCTTATAGCCCAGAATGAAGAAGTTTGGTTGCACTATGCCGAGTTACTTAAATCTTCCGTTTCTAAAATAAAAAAAGGCATGGAAGAAATTAGTCTTCCTAACTATTATCAAACAGGTTTTCCTTTAATCACTATTCCTTTAAAAGTAGATAAGGGACCTATTGAAAATAGTAATTATTATTATAAAAAATATAAGAAATCTAAAACTGGTCAGAAACTTATTGCTCAGCAAATAGGAAAAACTAAAGAAGAAATTACAGATATAGAGAGTGATATTATTGATATCATGGAAGAAGAATCTTACCTGAACCTTCTTGAACTTAATAGACGTAAAGATTATAGTAAAAGGCAAGCAGATACAAAGATTCTGTTCAGAAGATTGAAAATAGACGATAATTGGGAAATCTTTATTGGAAGGTCTTCTGCTGAGAATGATCTATTAACTTGTAAGGTAGCCAAGGGAAGAGATTGGTGGTTTCATACAAGAGTCTTTCAAGGAACTCATGTTGTTTTGAGGAATTACGCAAACAAACAACTCCCTGATAAATATAGAATAATTTGTGCCCAGTTAGCAGCCTATTATAGCAAGGCAAAAAAATCTGAGAATGTACCTGTTGACTATACCCAAATTCGTTTTGTAAGAAAGCCAAGAGGTTCAGCAGCTGGCTATGTAACCTATAAAAACCAAAAGACACTCTTCGTTAATCCTATTGATCATAGACAAGCTATGAAAATATTAGGAATAAATAATGACTAATCAGTCTGAGATATCCTGCGAAGGTATTGTTTTAAGAGTAATTAAATATAAGAATAGTCATGCTATCTTTAAATTCATCACACCAAATCTTGGTATAATTCAATGCTCTGCTAGAAGCTTATCTAATAAAAAGAATAATCTAGCAGGGACTATAGCAAATTTGAATTACTTAAACATAGAATTGAAAAAGCAAGCTAATAATGATATATATATTTTAAAAAATGCCCATTTAATAAGCTCACTTGCTGATACAGGGAATTATGAGAGTTTTAAATACCAGAGTGCTGCAAGTGAGTTATTAACTAGGATAGATTCTTATTTGGAGGAAGATTTTCTAAATCTCTTTAGACTTCTTTTGAATTACTTGAATTTCATTCCTTCAATTGCTAAAAACCATATAGTAATCTTTTGGAGATTCTTGCTTCATTATTATCATATATTGGGTATTCCTATTAACTTACACAAATGTAGTGAATGTAATAATGTCTATACTCAATCATTGTTTTACTCATTGGATAACTATAGTTTAATTTGTGATTCTTGTGCAATAAACCATAAAGTTAAGATTATTAGTAAAGATGCCCAAAATTTGCTTCTTAAGCTGCCTAGTATCGGTAACATTATTAATGAGATTGAATTATCAGCAGAATTAAAAAAAGAGATAAATCAGATTTTAATGTCTCATTTATCTCATTCTCTCCACAAAGATATTAATTTAAAGAGTATTAGTTTTTAGTCATTATCTAAGTACTTAGCAAAGATTACATCATCCTTAGATCTTTTGGGTACATGATGAATGCCATCTTCATCTCTCCAATATTGAATTTTATTATCTAAGAGCTCTTCTATTTGAACCTCTTCTGCAGGCTTTCCTAAAGCAATACATAAAAGGATTGAATAGTCTTCTTCCGAAATCTCTAAAATATTACTCAATAATGGCTTATTTATCGCAGCTAGGATACAAGCCCCTAAACCTAAATCTGTAGCAGACAGTGTAAGAGTTTGAGCTGCTATACCTGCATCAAAATGGGCATATTTTTCGATTGAACTTTTTACAAGCATAATAATATAAGCACTAGGTCTTTCTTTGGGACTAGGCCCTTGCCAATCTTCTAAATAACCAGCCCAGTTCAAACAACGAAAAATCTCATCATTTGTTCTTTTGCAGTTTGAATAAATATATCTAATGTTCTGTAAGTTAGCTGCAGATGCTATCTTAGTACAGTTTTCGATTAAAGAATCTAATTCATCTTGGCTAATTCTGTGACTATTATCAAATCTTCTAATCGATCTGTTTTTAATAATTAGTTCATTAATATTCATAGTTCTTTTCATTATACTACTTAATCTTCTTTGCTTCTAAGGAAAGCGGTGTATCAAAGAGGTTTTGCACTAAGTGTTCATAGAATTTGTAAGAACGAACATGTCTTGAAGGAAGTTGCTTACCAGAATATGTCACTTGATAATCATCTTTAATAATTATTTCTATTTCGATTGTTCCACCATTAATTCTTGTTGATGGATACCACCATAATTCACCATTAAGTGTAAAGCCATCTTTATCTTGACAATAAGCTTGGTCTTCAGCTTGGTCTGAAATTACATATTTAATCATTAGTTTGATTTCATCTTGTGCTAAATCTTCTTCTGTAAGGGTAACTTTCCAGATGTTAGCAAAAAATCTAATTTTCTCCACAAATGCATATTCTAACCTTTCTTCAAAATTACTTTCATCATATTGAAGGATTCTTTCTACAGGTCTAGCTTCATCATTAATTGTGAATGTTTTCATCTTTGTATCTTCATCTAAAATGAAACTTAACTCTTTTGTATCATTAAGTTTTGATTTATCAATAGTTATATAAGAAACCACCATAAGATTATTAACATCTTCATCATAAACTAATTGAATTCTCTGGTTAGCCATTGGCATCCAGTAAATAGTTTTTTCATAATTCTTTTCTTGAACTTTCTGTAGAGCATCTTCCCTACCAGAAACTTGTGCACTACAAGCTAATGATAATAGTAAACTAAAAACTATTGCTATTTTTAAAAATACCTTCATTTCAATCTCCCTAATCTTTATAGTGTTATTTTAGTAATTGATTTATTAACTGTCAAGTATATATTATAAATTTTCTAATTATAGTTGTTCAATATCTACATATTGTTTTTTTCTTATTTTAAATATTAATAGATTATGGATACTAATAATGCTAATAGAAAACTATAAGTATCTAACTCCTTTGGTAGAAAATGCATTAACTGAAAGGCTAGAAAACTCTTTGTTTAATAATTTCTTAACAGCTGCAGCTCCAATCATAGCTGCATTATCCATACAGTATTGCAGTTTGGGAACATATACTTCTGCTCTAATTTTTTCAGCTTGAACTTGCATCATAGCCCTTAAACCCTTATTAGCAGATACTCCTCCTGCTATTATTATCTTCTTTATCTTCTCTTGTTTAGCATAATTTATTGTTTTCTTTACTAAAATACTAACAATTGCTTTTTGCAAAGAAGCTGAAATATTCTGTTTGTTCTCTTCAATAAAATCACTAGTTTGACTCTTTACATAAGTTGAAACTGATGTTTTTAAACCTGAAAAAGAGAAGTCATAGTTGTTCTTTCTATTCAAACCTAAAGGGAACTCATGAAAATCAGCATCGCCTTCTTGGGCATACTTATCAATTATAGGGCCCCCTGGATAACCTAAACCTAGAAGTTTTGCACTTTTATCAAAGGCTTCTCCAGCAGCATCATCTCGGGTTTGACCTACTACTTTGAAATCTTGTTCAGTAATAAAATGGACTAATTCAGTATGTCCACCTGAGACTACTAGAGCTAAATAAGGAGCCGTAAGGTCGGGATGTTCTATTAAGTTAGCCGCTATATGTCCCAACATATGATTAACAGTAATTAAAGGTATTTTTAGTGAATATGCTAAACTCTTAGCAAATGATAAACCCACAAGTAATGAGCCAATTAATCCAGGATTAACAGATACAGCTATGGCTGAGATGTCTCCAAGTTCGACTTGAGCTTCTTTTAAAGCTAAGTCTGTTAACTTCATAATGGATTTCATATGCAATCTTGAAGCAATTTCAGGTACTACTCCACCATACTTATTATGCTCCAATTGAGATGAAATTAAGTTAGCAAGAACTTTATAGTCGGTATCTACTACAGCAACTGACGTATCGTCACAGGAAGTTTCAAAAGCCAAAATATATTGTTTAGTCAACGTTATCTTCTCTCTCAATATTTAGCTGATTAATTTTCTTATAAAGTGTCGACCTTTCAATGTGAATGGAACGCGATACTTCACTCATTTTCCATTTATGTTGCTGAAGTTTTTGAGTTAGATAATTCTTCTCAAAAGTGATCACAGCTTCTTTGAAATTATCCATATCATAAAGGTCTAAACCACAATCATTACAATCTTTGTTAATAGCTAACTTTCTAAAAGATGAAGTGATAGCTTTATTATCTACAAGCTTATATTTTAAAGCAATATTTTTACAGAAATTCTTTAATTCAACAACGTTCCCAGGCCACTTATATGACTTCAAGAGGTCACTAATTTCATCAAAATCAATAGAACATTCTAAATAATATTGTTCACACATTGTTTCCATAAAATATTTAAATAGAATTATTAAATCATTACCTCTACTCTTCAAAGATGGAATTATCAAGAATTTGTCACTCATTATATCGCGTAATCTACTATTAATTCTTCTTCTTGCTTTTAGTCTCCCAAGCGTAAACGAGGTTGTGAAGAGAAATACTGGAATAGTTGTTGATTCTCGAGCTTGTTCAATATACTTAACTAGCATTAATTGAATTCCATTGCTCAAGTTAGCTAGCTCATCAAAATGAATTATGCCAGATTCATTTTCTTCAATTAATTCGGCCAGTCTTCTACTAATCACCTCACTTTTATCTAAATGACTATGTCTAAGTTGATAATCTATTTCATTTGATAATTGCCTGCAATTTACCTGGATAAAAGGCATACCAAAACGAGTAGAATTGTTGTAATAGTAATTAACTAAGTTGTGCCTTCCAGTTCCTGGAGCTCCATAAATCAGCAAAGAATCATCTCTAATAGTAGCATTGATAACATCTTCTTTGAGTGCCCTAACTTTCTTGCATAAGCCTAAAAAAGGATTTTTACTAAGAATTTGCTTTTTTAGGTTCTTGTTGTGGTGAATTAATGATTTGTTTTCGTCTTCATTTTTAGTGTATTTTATAGCATTTTCAATATTAACTATTAGATAATTTAAATTGAAGTTCTCACCTTTTTCTATGAAAGTAAAAACCCCTAGCTTGCGAATTTCTTTCAATTCAAGCTGACTAGCTTCAGCTGAAATAGCAATTATCTTGGCTTTGGTTTCATAATCATAAACTAAAGCTCTAGTGATTTGGATTCCGTTTAATGCACTGTAAGTTAGCATCATATTTACCACTACTACTTCAGGATTAAAACTTGGATATTCTTCAAATAGTTCATCGCTATCAAAAACTATCTTGATATCATAGCCATGTCTCTCTAAAACCATCTTGTACTGGGCGGACAAATACTTATTATCTTCAACTATTAAGACTCTATGTGCCACAATTATCCTCTCAAAATATATCTTTAGTTGAATTTTAAAAAGTGTGGAAATATGTCAACACTTTTCCTTAGAAGCATCCAGAATGTTAGCTATAATAAAGAAAATCATCCCTATTTTAACCAGAATGGTGCAATAGAACTTTGGTAATATTTCGCTAAAGTTATATATAACAGATGAAGAATGTATATATCATTCTCGCAAAACCCCTTCTTTGTAGAAGATAAGGAGTGATTCCATAAAGAACATATAATATATATATTGGAGAATTTATGTATGTTACCTTTGCAGAAGAAGATAGTGCTATCCTTAAAGGTCTACGGCATTGTTTGGGTTTATTCACTGAGCTTAGCTAAATAATTATTTGATGGACAAATTATTTATTTCACCAGCATCATTTTATTAACAATTTCCTCATCTCCACTTTTTACCCTATAAAGATATGTTCCTGAACTAACTTTCTGTCCCTGATCATTATGGCCCTTCCAAATAATTGAGTGTTGACCTGCTTCTTGCTCTTCTTTAAGTAAGGACCTTATCTTCTGCCCTTTAATATTATAAATATCGATCGTAACATGGCCTTTCTTAGGAATGTGATAAGAGATAGTTGTTTCAGGATTAAAGGGGTTAGGGTAGTTAGAAGAATTTAAGATTACAGGTATGATATCCAGGTTGCCGTTGGGGGTAGCTTGACAGGAGTATACATCAATACCACGAGTTGAGCAGAGAAAAACAGTAAAATCATCTGGACCTTGAAATACTATTTCGAAATCCCATGTTTGACGATGATTATAAATATCACCAACTCTTATAAACTCATCACCAACTTTCTTGTATATATTGAAGTATGATAGTTGTTCATAAAACTGATAAGGTGTATAGTTTTCATTATCACAACCAGTAAAGAAGTAATAATCCCCATATCTTTTAACCTTGCTATTCATAAGATAGTAATCCAAATCAATTTCACCTGTTAAGTTAAGAGGATCAACATTGAGATCATATATTTTTGATACTCCATTTGGATTAATATTAGCGATTGTTAGTAGTCCATCCTCTATCCCCCACTGGTTAACGAAACCAGAAGGAACATTATTATCAGCCCAGTAAATTGTGTTAACTAAATCCAATGAATTATTCTGTATAACATAAACTTCAAGCAGACCTTGATAAGATATTTTATAGAAGTAATTGTTGTAGTAAAACCACCTAATACTTAAATCAATTTCAGCAACTTCATCTTGGTAAATTAACGAGAATATCCCATCTTCATAGCCATACCAATAAATGCTCTCACCAAAAGAAAATATTAAGTCATGCCCATTCCATAGATTTAGAGAGATTGGTTGTTGCCAATTCTTTAGTTCTTGAGGAAGTTCGAAAGTAGTAATATAATTGAAACTATCATCATTAAAATTATATAATAAGAAAGTTCTATCCCTGAAGTTATTATTAATAACATATTGATTATCTTCTACTTGAAACCAATGCAGGGTTCCTAAAGAATCTGAATTTTCTATCTGAGTAATATTACTCAGTGAACTTATATCAAAAATATTATTAAATCCAAGAATATTACTATAGTTGACATATAGTTTATTATTGATATTTTTACTAATAAAAGGGACTCTACTATACTTTAATAATGTGTAATCATCCAAGAAGTTATTATGGTCTGAATAAATAACACCAAAACCTTTTATGACCATTAAGAAATTATTATTCCATTGGATGGTATCATAAACTCTCATGTCCTTGTATTGCCCCATTTCAGGAAAAAACTCATAACTTCCTAGTTCGTTAATGTTATCAATATCGCTAATATCATAATAGGTTAACTGAGGAATTAGTTGATTATCATTAGAATAGCATGGCACTACCATTGTATTATCAAATATTATTAGTCCAGGGAGTTCAAGCTCTGCAAAATGTGATAATGCAAAGGTCCTCTGGAAAGTGAGACTATCAGAATCAGTGATATCATAAAAATCAATAAAGCCTTGATAGCAATACAAAAGTTGTTCATTTTGAGTAACTACTCTACCAAAGTTAGTCCCCAGATTATAATCTTGGATTAGTTGACCATTTTCATCTAAATGGCATAAATAATATATGTTTTGACCTTGATCCTTTACAGTGAAATATATTGAATCATGTATATTTTGCTTTAAAGAGAAATCATTATAAGTATTAATTAATTCAAAAGTCTCTATATCATACACTTCAATCCTGTCATATTTATCTAGAATTAAATAGTTACTAGTTAAAAATACTTCTAATATATTTGATTCTTCTTCATAGACTATAGAAGGTTGATTAATCTGAGAAATATCATAAACAAGTAACTTATGAGAATAATAAGGTCCTCCTTCTGCACTAAAAATTACTAGAGCTATATAGCTACTGTTCATATCAATCAGTTTCACCTTAGGTAGATTTAAGTTTAGAATTTCATCTAAGTCATTTTCTATTGTTTCATAAACTGTAATACCATAACTATCAAACAATAAAACTCTATTTAAACTCCTTACAACATTGTTTCCTAAGTATTGCACCCTATAACCATCATACAACATATCACTTTGTTGATGATCTAAATCGCAATGTAACAAATTTAATAGTAATAATATCCATATTAGCAAAATATATTTTATCCGCATAATTTTTCCTTTTTTATGGGCAGAAAATCTGCCCATATTAATGTTGTATTTATTGGATCCGTTGGAGGATCAGCAGTCATTAATTGATAGTATCTCCATTGTTCAGTTTGCAATGTATAAACACCTATGAAATCATAATAGAAAAGCCATTGCCCTGTATCAACATCAAGGTATTCAAATCTCATTTCCTGTAACCCCAATTTATATGATACACTAATATGGAAAGAATAATCAGTGTAACCAGGTTCAAAATTTGTTCCTGACCCCGCAAGCCTAAACGATAAATTTCTTACGTATGTATCTGCACCAATTTTAACTACTGCAGCACCCAAAATTCCAACAGTCATTAAGACTAACATCATTATTATTATCTTTTTCATTTTAATATCCTTTTTTTTAATCTGTATCAAAACAGACGCTGTGTTGAATATTTTCAACACTTAGTAATCTGACTTGACTTTTGTGACCAAATTTAAGTGATTGTTATAGACTTGGTCTTTCTTTAAGGATATATAAATGCTCTAATATATATATATGTACTTTAGGAAAGATTTGCGTAATTAATATATTAAGAGTATTATAATCATTACAAATATTATTTATTTGTATTATTTGATGATTAGTTAGATACTTTCTTAATATTTTCATTATACTTGCTTTCCTTTTTTATTTTATATTACAAAATATACTTTCAATAATAATTTTGTCAATCTTTATATTTATTTTTATAGATAATGCCTGTTCTATGAGCTTTTAGTTATTATAGAATTTTTATTAATTTTCATATCTCAAGCATCTACATTTACTATTCCTTCATTATTAGTCTCTTGAAGTAACCTCAAAATATTTAGGGAAGAGTAAGAATGAAACTAAGGGATCAATATTTAGTGGTAGAATTTTCAACAATGATGGCTATGTTAGCACAAGTAATTCCTTTGAAATGTTATGCCAGTGAGGATGGTGGTATGTTAGTGATATTACTGGTTGAAGAAGAAGACTTAATCTAATTTCAGCAAAATAACTTTTAAGTAATTCCCTTGTGGATAGGCAGAATTGACAGAAAAGTCTGGAGGAAGACGAAAGATTTGTTTGATTTCGAAAGATCTATTATGATCGACGATTCCTTTTTCTACCATATATTTGAATTTCTCTAATGGTAGCTGGCTGTTATTAGTTGAAGCAATTATATAGCCATTTTTAGCAACTAAAGGCGTAATCATTTGTACTATATCTGAATAATCCTTAAGTACAGAAAAACTTCTTTTCTTTGATTTTGCGAAAGAGGGTGGGTCAAGAATCGCAATATCAAAAACATGCTCTTTTCTTAAAGCGTACTTGAAGTAATTAAAGACATCTTCTACAATAATCTCTTCTTGGTCTGTTGCAAAGTTATTTATTTTAAGATTATCAGTAGTTTTAGGTAAAGATCTTTTAGCAAGGTCAACACTAGTAGTAGATTTAGCAGAACCAGCTAGGGCAGCTATAGAAAAAGCTCCTGTATATGAAAAAGTATTAAGAACTGTCTTTCCTTGGGAAAAGTTACTTGTTAACATTTTTCTTACATGTCTTTGATCTAAAAAGATACCAACCATATTACCATCTTCAAAATCAACACAATATTTAATTCCATTTTCTAGAATAAAGAAAGATTCTGGAGTTTTTTGTCCATAAATATGCTCATCATCTGCTAGGTAATTCTCTTGTTTAAACCTAAACTTTTGGTATATTCCTTTAGGCTCGACAAGAAAAATTAAGTTTTGGATAAATAAATCTCTATACTTATAAATACCTTCATTATACCAGTTTATCAATAAGTAACCAGCATAGTAATCAACAGTAATTCCTCCAATTCCATCTCCATAGCCATTAAAAAGTCTAAAAGCATTGGTCAAAGTATCATTAAAAAAGTTAGTCCTCTTTGTTATAGCAGCATTCAATTTTTTGCTAATAAAAGCATTATCTAACATTTGGCTTTTATTAGTTGAAAATACCCATCCCAAACCTTTATTTTCCAGACCGATGTAAGCATTAGCAATAAAATGCCCCTTATCATCTAAAAGTTGAACAATCTTACCTTGGTCTTCATGTTGGTAATCATAATTAATCAGGTTAGAAGATAATATAGGGTATCCTTTCTTATAGTTACTAGCAGCGGTTTTCTTTGCAATAATTTTCACAACAAAATCCTTTCTTTTAACTGAATGGTGCAGTAAAACTTTAATGACGAAGAAAATGATATTTACAAGGCCTACTGCATTATTTAGGTTTAACATTCAAAATCAAATAAAAAAAGCCTGCAAAGCAGGCTAAAAGTGGTGGACCCAGAGGGAGTCGAACCCCCGACCGTCCGGTTATGAGCCGGAAGCTCTACCAAACTGAGCTATAGGTCCTATTATTTTTAATATCTTTAACAAATTCGTTTTGTCAGATTGAAAAATTAGTGATTTATGTCAAGATAATTTTTAAATTATACTGAAAACTGATTAAGTAGATAAACCTATATTACTGAAATAAAATAAATAACATTAGCTATATATCTGTTAAGATAATGGATTCAAGGTTATCAGAAACTTATTATTAAGAAAAGATAATTGGTCTAATATTTCCAAAACATTCTCATACAAAAAATAAAAAAATTAAATCAAGTTTGACAAAAATATATTAATAATAAATAATAGGAAAAATGAAGATTTTGTAAGGAAGTATTATAATGAAAAGCTTAAGATTCAATCTAATTTATATAATAATAGTCAGTATATTTTTATTAGCTTGTGGCAAGAAGGAAGTTATAGAAGACCAGCACAGTAGTAGATTATCCCTTGATTGGTCTGGTTTTTACCAAGGTGTAATTTCTTATCCAGACAATGAAGAAACTTATGTTGATCTTGAGATAAAAAAGGACTCTACTTTTATTAAAAGAGAGAAGATGTTAAAGAGTGATAATAAGTTAATGACTATTCATGGCACTTTTACTTGGTCTGAGGATGGGAATTCAATTATTCTTCAGAGTGATTTCGAAGCATATAACTCTATATTAGCAATTCAAGAGAATAAGGCAATTTTCAAGCATAAGCTTAATACTGATCTTACAAAACAAGAGGAAGGACAGTATATCTTAACCAAAATACCTGGTATTCTGTTGGAAAGAGAGTGGATAGTTACTAAGTTGAAAGATACTAAAGTAGCAATAGTGCCTGAAGAAGGCAAAGATCATTTAAACATTTACTTTGATAGTGATGAGAATAAAGTTTATGGCTATGGTGGTTGTAATTTTTATCGTTCTTCCTATTATCTTGTGGACCATGAACTTAGTTTCACACCTGTTATGTCTACTAAGATGGCAGGACCAAACATTAATGTAGAAAATAAGTTCTTTAAGAGTTTATTGCAAGTTAAAGAATACGAAATTCTTGATGATGAATTATTCTTAAAAGATGCAAATGGTATTAATTTAATAACAGCAAAATTGAAAAACAAATAGTCTGCTATATAACATTATTAAGCAGAACAGATTAGATATTTTTAGAAGGAGAAGCAGATGCGTGGAAAAGTGATACATTATGATTGGTCAGCAAATACAGGAATCATATCTGGAGATAATGGGAATCGCTATTATTTTGTGAAAGAGAATTGGAAGGATGCACAAGAGCCTGTTAACGGAATGATAGTTGATTTTGTTGTTTTTGATAATGATAAAGCTGATGAAATAATCACCTTAAAATATATATCTAATGATGATGCTTGTGATTGGTTGGTAACTCTACTTTTATGTATTTTCTTAGGAGCATTTGGGGTTCACAGATTTTATACAAAGCAAGTAGGTATCGGAATACTTCAGTTAATCACAGCAGGTGCTTGTGGAATCTGGGTTATAATTGACATAATACTCATTGTAACTAATACTTATAGAGATGGAAATGGTAGGCTCTTGGTACGAAGATTCTAGAAAAATAAAAGCTTTGGGAATTATAATTTTATTACTTATAATTCCCCTTATATTATCTCAAATCACCCTTAAGCATTTAGCACAAGCCCCAAGCCTGTGTGTTTATAAAAATCTAACCGGGAAAGACTGTTGGGGATGTGGAACTTCTAGAGCTCTTGTTTCAATAATGCACTTAAATTTTACACAAGCTTATGACTATAATAAAAGAATTATTATAGTATTTCCTTTATTAGTTTATCTTTGGCTAAAGTATTTGCTCAGATACATTAAGCAATTATTAGGTAAATCTTAGAAATTCTTAATATCTACCACAAACCTTTCTTGAAATTAAACTTTTTAGTGTTGGGAATATTCTCTTCCTTCTTAAAATATTCAAAGATTTGAGAATATTCATCAGGTGAGATGTTTGGCGTTGATAAGTCTAAAAAGAAATTATTATAATCCTTAAGTTTCTTCAAAAAGCTAAAAATACATACCTTATCTAAGGAATAAGTATAAGTCAGTTTCCCTTTTCTAACAATTTGATAAGAATTCTTATTATCCTTGATAAAAGCTTGTTTTACAGGCATTCTAGAAGTAAAAAGAGCTGGTGTAAAGAGGATTGGAAGAATTCCATCCTTATTTGAATAATGATTTAAGTTAGGTATATCATTTTCCAAAGGTAAAATATAAGAAGAAATCCCCCATTCTTTTACCTGTTTAATCGCAAGGTCATTCATGGTATAGATATTTTCATTAGCTAAGATATTTACTTTTGCTGGCAGAAGATACATTTGAGAAATGTGGCTAATAGCAAAGTCATAATAACCCATTTTATTAAGTTTATCAAGATAACTCTTCGTCTTTTCAAGGTCACTTTCAGGGACAAAAACAGGGAGTTCCCAAATTACATTTTTAACTAACCTATCAACTTTATTGCCATAGGTATCAAGTCCTATTAAGAACTTAGTATTATAAGCAAGCTTAGGTAAATTAGCAATATCATCTATAGCCTTGAGCCTTATATACATGTTCTTTTTATTCATTTTTTTAGGAATGAAATTATCCCTGACAAGAAGTTCTCTTACATCTTTATTTGAAATATTTGGTAGATAGCTACTTGTCAGAGTAATTTTAGGAAGTTTAATATCTACAGAAGATACTTTATAAACTGCTACTTTTTCATTGTTAGCTAGTTTCTCTGATATTTCTACAAGACCATCTTCTACTAACTTAGTAATAGTAAAAGTATCAGAGTCCTCTTCCCCATAATAGAGTTTAATCTTATCTCCTAATTGACAGATCAAAGGAGTTTGAAAGAATAAACGATTACCCCTTAGCTTAGCATAGCCCAAGAATATTCCAGCAAAAGGTTCTTGAGTAATGGACTGAGAAACATCTCCCCCAAGAAAATACTGGGTTTTGCTCCGACCATAATCATTACTTAAGAGTTCTTTTGCTTGGTCAACTTGCGAGTAGTCATCCAGAGCCATTCTATAGGCTGAAACAACTTGACTTACATAGTCAGCCCTTTTCATTCGCCCTTCAATCTTGAATGATTTCACCCCTGCTTTAACTAACTGAGGGAGATAATCAATTAATTCAAAATCTTTCAAACTAAAGATATGACTTTTCTTCTTTTTGGTTAGATTAAAAGCTCTTCTACAAGGCTGTTTGCATTTACCTCTATTAGCAGACATCCCACCTAGATAGCTAGAAAATAAACAAGCTCCAGACATAGAGTAGCAAAGGGCTCCATGTATGAATATTTCAGTCTCACCAACTTGGGAAGCAGCTTCTATCTCTGTAAGAGTTAATTCCCGAGCAAGAATAGCTCTTTCTGCCCCCTTATCATGAGCAAATTTAACTCCTAGAGAATTATGAATTCCAGCTTGAGTAGAAAAATGGATATGCTTATAGTTGAGCTTTTGCAGAAGATAAAATAGAGCAAAATCTTGAACAATAATTGCATCTGGTCCTGCTTCCACAAGTTTATAGAGCAGCTTAACTAAGTCTGTTAATTCATTGTTCTTTATCAGAGTATTCAAGGTAATAAAGACCTTTACCCCTTTAGCATGACAATACTCTAATAAGCTAGGAACTTGCTCTATGTGAAAATTCTTTGCTCGAGACCTAGCATTAAAGCTTGATAATCCTAAATATACAGCATCACATCCAGCCTCAACAGCTGCTACAAGTGATTCTTCATTTCCTGCAGGTGCAAGTAACTCGATTTTAGCCACTTAATTTTCCTTAGCCTATAAGCTTATTTTTCGATACAAATCTTTAACTTGCTCTTTACTTACGGAAAGAGGATTTAAAGCCATATTACGCGTTTCCATAACCTTTTGACTCATGAATTCTATTAATTCTTCATCTAATTTTTCTTTTAAATTCAAATCAAACTTCTTTATCCAAGCAAAAAATGAAGTCAAATCTAAGGCTAAATAAGTCATTAAATCATCAATTTCTTCTTTTATATGTGGATAATAGATTTTCATAATTTCTTCCATTACAATACCATTAGCCAAACCGTGAGGAGTTCCAAATTTAGTTGTTAAGGGATAACCTATTGAGTGTTGGAGGGTTGTTCCACTGTGCGCAATAACAATACCACCATATAATGAAGCCTGCATAAGACCATTACGAGCTTGATAGGAATTTGGATTATCTAAAGCTGTTTCTAAATTATCAATAATAAGTTTCACTCCCTTAAAAATGAAAGGATAGGTTAAAGGATTTCTATTTCTAGAGAACAATCCTTCTAGTAAATGACTTAAGGCATCAATAGCTGTATTCAAAGTTACTTTTTTTGGTAAAGAGTAGGTAAATTCAGGATTAAGAACTGAGATTGCTGGAAATACCAGATGAGAGCCAAAACCAGCTTTTGTGTCATTCTCTGTATCAGTTAAGACACTATATTGAGTAGCTTCTGTACCTGTTCCTGAAGTAATAGGAATAGCCACAAGAGGCAAAGCATTAATAAATTTATCAGCTTGGTAAATTTCTGAAGTGTCTATTTTAGAACCCACAATCATAGCAATAGCTTTACCTGCATCAATAGGAGAGCCACCACCAATGCCAATAATGAAATCACACTTCTCCTTATGGCAAATATCCACTCCTCGTCTGACACTTATTAAACTTGGATTCTCTTCAATTTGATCATATATTATATATTGAATATTATTATTTTCAAGACTTTTAACTGTTTGAGCTAGGGCACCACTCTTCTGTGCTGAATGTCTTCCCGTAACAATAAGAGCTTTCTCGCCAAGACCTTTTAAAGAGCTTTCAGCTTGATCAAAAGCATCTTTACCATAGAATATTTTTGTAGGTATAAAGAAGTTCATAATTTATTCCTCGTTTTGTTTTTTTATATCCCTTTTAATATAGACTTCATAACCGTCAAGAAGTTTAAATCCCTGCTTTTTATAAAGATTCTGGGCATGAGGATTATTCTTATGGACTTCTAGTTTTGCTTGCAAACCTAATTCTTGACTATATTCCAGAGCTAGCTCAAGTATTTTCCTGCCATGTCCTGCATTTTGATAATCTGGATGGATAGCCATGTGATGGATATAACTTCGTCTGAAGTCATGAGTCAGCCAACAAGTACCAATAACCTTTTGATTATTAAGCAAAGTAAAAATCTTTCCTCCATGGTCTAAACTTTTCTTGATACTTGTAAAATTATCACCTCTAGCAGGATTCCCTACCCCTGTGATTTTCCATAGTTGAATAATTTGAGAAAAAATATTTTGATTAAACTCACTAGAAATTTCAAACATTATTTATTCCTAACTCCTTTATTATATGTAGTTATAGCTTATGTAAGTAAGTTTCTAAAGCAATTAAATATCCATATAATAAATTGGCAAGAAGATACTTTTAATTTTAATACTTGACTTTATTTAATAAATTGTGATTTTTGATAAAATAGTCTTAGAAATTTTTTTTATTCTTAATTAATTATTAAATATTAGATAATTTTAATTAAATAATAAAGTGTAATCGTGGAGGATTTACATGAAGAAATACTTTTTAGTATTAATAGGAATTACGATTTTGTTTACTGGCTGTTCAATCTTCAACAGTAGTGATTCTCTTAGTCCAAAAGCTAAAAGAGCCCTTAGAAACGGAAACATCTATTATTCACAACAATTATTGGAAAACGCTCAAGGCTTCTTTGAAGAAGTTTTAGAGGAGTATCCAACTCATTTAGAAACTAACAAAAAATTAGCTGATATCGACTTTTTCAATGCTGAAAACAACGATAGAATAGCTTATGAATCTTACCTTAAAGCCTATGCTAAATATCAGATAGTATATAAGCAACTTTCAGATTTAACTCGTGAAGAAATGAGTAGAGATCAAAGAAGATGGTATAAAGATACTCGTAAAAAACTTGATTCTATTAATGCTAGAATCCTACTTTTAGCTAACAAAGAGTATGAGACTTACTCTAATGATGGAGAAGGTGTTCTTGAAGAAATCAAAGCAAAATATTACAAATTAATTGAACTTGATCCTGATAATCTTGAACCTTACAGATTCTTAACATCAATTTTAAATAATGAAAAAATAGCTTTACGCAAAGCAGAAGAACCAAATGAAGTTGAAATTTCTAAACTTGAAAATGAAATGCTTTATATGTTCTCACAATGGGTACGTATTGAACCTACCAATATTGAATACAGAACTCAATATTCAAAACAACTTTTTGCTTTAGAAAAATATCAAGAAGCTGCTGAACAAATTGAAGTTTTAATCCAACAAGATCCATACAATTATGATCATTACGATTTGTATGCTGCAACTATGGAAAAATTGGAAAACTACCAAGCTGCTTATGATAAAATGTTAGAAGCAAATGAATTAATTCCAGAAAATGTTGATATTTATAAATCATTGATTTTCTATGCTAATTTACTTGAGAATAATGATGCATTTTATGAATATAGCGTTAAATTGATTGATATTGAAGCTTCACCTGCTAACCTAAGAGCATTTTGCCAATTCTTATACCAAAAGGAAATGTTTGAAGACCTTTTAAACTACTCTGAAAAATGGTTTGTTGTTGAAAGAACTAACAAGATGCCTGCTCAGTTTGCTGCTTTCGCTGCTCAAAAATTAAAAGATAATGATAAGTATAAATATTATGCTAAAAAATATCAAGAATTGAGTCAAGCTAACTAAAATAAACTTAACTTAAATATATTAAAAGAGGTTCTTATGAACCTCTTTTTTGTTTGGGAGAACAAGAAGATACAATAATATCCATGTTCAAATACATATTTCTTGACTCTTATGGTTAATAATATTTTCTCGTCTTATAGGTGATGGAGTTCACCTTCAACCCAAATGATGTATTAGATTATTTGGGTCAAACTGCTGTAAATGGCTGATGACTCCTAAACGAAGAAAAACTCTCCGTTTAGGAGTTTTTTATTGGAGAAATAATGGATATTAATTTGTTTGTTGTGATTATGCTTTTGGGTGGCTGGTTTATGGGTAAATTATTCACTAGACTCAAGCTGCCGTCAGTCTTAGGGATGTTGATTTGGGGTATCTTATTCTCTTATTGTTTTAAAGGACAAATACCAGCAATAGTTGATTCCGGAGAACCTTTTCTTAAATCATTCGCCCTAATAGTAATATTATTAAGAGCTGGTTTAGGTATTAGTAAAACTACCCTTAAGAAAGTAGGTTTTACAGCTCTGCTAATGAGCTTTATTCCTTGTTTACTTGAAGGATTTACCCTTCTTTTTCTCTTTCACTATATCTTTGATTTTTCTTATACTACCGCAGGTCTAACTGCCTTTATGCTATCAGCGGTTTCTCCTGCAGTAATTGTACCCTCAATGTTGGAAATCAAAGCTAAGGGAATAGGTAAAAGAAAGGATGTCCCAACTATTGTTTTAGCTGGAGCTTCTATAGATGATGTTTTCGCTATAACCCTATTTTCTCTTTTTCTATCCTTAATATCCAAAACTAATTTGCAGATTGGAAAAATAATCCTAAGCATACCTCTATCAATTGTGCTTGGTATTGTTCCAGGATTAATAGTTGGATATTTCTTAATTTATTATTTTAAGAAAAGAGCTCAGCATATAAAATCTACAGAGCAAACTCTTATACTTCTAACTATTTCTATGTTATTAGTAAGAGTAGGTGACCTTTTGCACAGTGCTGCCCTGCTTGGAATAATGACAGTTGGATTCATCATCCTAGAAAAAGCTAATGATATAGCCCATGATTTAGCTAATAAATTAGCTCATATCTGGGTGTTTGCTGAAATTATTCTCTTTGTTTTGATTGGATTATCCGTAGATGTTAAAGTCGCTTACTCTTCAGGATTAAAAGGACTTTTTGTTATTTCATTAGGCTTATTAGCTAGGTCTCTTGGGGTCTGGTTAGCTACTCAGTTTTCTGATTTGAATAAGAAAGAAAGACTTTTTTGTGTATTCGCCTATCTACCAAAAGCAACTGTTCAAGCCGCCTTGGGCTCTGTCGCTCTTAAAATTGGTCTAGCAGAAGGGGAAGTTATCCTAGCTTTAGCTGTTTTAGCAATCCTTTTTACCGCACCTCTAGGTCTAATTTTAATCAAAGTTTTTACACCCAAACTGCTGGATTAATAATTGGCTTAATCCCAGATAATCTGTGTATGCTCTTTCTAAATTTGCTTTTATTATAAAAAGCTATACTATTTAAATAATAAAGGAGAAAATTATATGATACAAAGTGAATTTGATAAAGCTCATGTTGTTAGTAATAAGAATAAAAGGGTAGCCCTAGCTATAGTAGAATTACCAAATGGTAAAGCTAATGTTATTACCTTAGAATGGTTTATGAAAACATCTATCAAGCCTCCAATGTTTGCAATTTCTGTTGGACATGAACGATATTCTCACATTGCTTTGCAAGAAAATAGATATTTCAATTTAGTAATCCCATCTAAAGAGATGCGAGAAGATTTAATTTTCTTTGGAACTAAATCTGGTAGATTGGTTGATAAACTAGCTGAAAGACACGTTAAAACTTTCCCTGGAAAATATAAGAAATTACCAATTATCGAAGATGCTGTAGCAAATTTTGAGTGCAAGATTATTACCCAGGTAAATTCAGGAGACCATACTATTTTTGTGGGTGAAGTAAAGTATTCTTGGGTAGATGAAAGTAAAGAAATTTTGAGTTTATAAAGACTTTTTAATCCTAAAATCTGTTTTTTATAAAAGACAGCATTCTTGCTTATACTTTATTCTGACAGCAAGGATGCTGTCAGTACACAATTGTCTTTTATGGAGTGGAGGCATCTTTGCATCCACATCTTTCTGACAGCAAGGATGCTGTCAGTCCATAATTTTTTTTCATGGAGTGGAGGCATCTTTGCATCCACATCTTTCTGACAGCAAAGATGCTGTCAGTCCATAATTATCTTGTCTCCAGAATCTTAGACCTTTCTACAAGCTTGATTGTTACTATCTCTATTAATTCCCAATAAACAATAGAGTAACTAACAATCAAGACTATACATAGCCTAAGAAATGAATCTAAGTAGTGGAAAAGAATTTTGCCACAGATAGATTGTGGTACTTTATTTAAGATAAAAGAGACGTAAGTTAACTTACGTCTCTTAACATTATAGATTATTATCTATAGAAATCTAAACAAATTGAATAACTTTATTAGCATCAGCGATGAATTTCTTAAGTTCTTCCCCACTGAAAGGTTTTTGTTCAAGTAGAGCAAGTTCATGTACAAAATTAACCATAGTTTTAGCTTTGTCATCTTGCCCTTGTTCTTTCATTTCCACAATCTTCTTAATTGTTGGGTTTTGAGTATTAAGGATAAGTTTATGATTTTTTAGCATATCCATATCTTCACGAGCCATCATGGCATTCATTTCTTGGAAGCGACGCATAAATTCATCAAAAACAATCATAGCAGGAATAGATTGTGCTTTGAGTTTTTTTGTTTCTACTTGCACTTCGGTATAAACGTGTTCAAATATTGATTTCATAGCTTTTTCGCCAAGTTTTTCTCTAACATCAATTGGAAGGTCGTAAACATTGATTTTAGTTGATTCATCTTCTGTTTTGATGTAAGGAGTAAGAATTTCAACAGCAGTTGGATTTTCTTTTAAGAAATCTTTGTAGCTATCTTTACTAAATGAAGCTTCTACACTACCATTAATTTCTTTATCGAATATTTCCTTGATTTGCATTGATAATTTAGCATCGGTATCTTGTTCGAGTAAATCATCATTGATTTCAGAATCAACTCTGACAAATCTAATATCGCTATTCCCCATTTCTAACTTCTGGAAAAGATGAGAATCTAGCATAGATTCGGCATAAATGACATCTATATTTTGTTCTTTAAGCATTTCAATGTAAGAAACTTGTGTATTCTCACTAGGTGCATAATAGATTTTTTGTGGTTTATCATCAGATTTATTTGCTTCGATATACTCTTCAACAGTTAGCCATTTACCTTCAGTAGTTTTATAAACTATCTGTTTTTCTAAGGCTTTAAAGAAATCTTCATTTGTTAATAAACCATATTTGATGAAGTCTGAGATGTCTTTCCAGTAAGAAGCATACTTGTCTCTATCTTCCTTAAAAGCTGCTTTGAAATGGTCTGCAACTTTCTTAACAATATAGTTAGAAATCTTCTTAACCTGGCTATCACTCTGTAAGAAAGATCTGGATACGTTTAGAGGAATATCTGGAATATCGATTCCACCTTTAAGAAGTAAGAGAAACTCAGGAATCAAATCTTTAAGATTATCTGCAACGAAAACATTATTGCAGAAGAGTTTTACCTGTCCTTTATTAACATCTAATTGGTTTTTGAATTTAGGGAAGTAAAGAATTCCTTTTAAATTGAAAGGATAATCAACATTGAGATGAATCCAGAATAAAGGTTCATCATATTGTTGGAAAGCTGTTTTATAGAATTCTTTATACTCTTCATCTGTAACTTCATTTGGTTTCTTGTTCCAGAGAGCAGGTTTTTCATTGATAACTTTATCTTTGAATTTCACAGGGAATGACATGAAACTACAGTATTTTTCAAGAATTCCTTGCACCTTATCTTCTTCAAGAAACTCTTCAGATTCATCATTTACATAGATTGTAATTGTAGTTCCAACCTCTTTTCTCTTACCATCAAAAACTTCATATTCTGTAGATCCTTGACATGACCAACCAGCTGCCTTTGAACCTTCTTTATAGGATAAAGTATCAATAGTAACCTTCTCAGCTACAATAAATGATGAATAAAAACCTAAACCAAAGTGACCAATAATGTTTGCTTGAACATCTTTATATTTTTCAACAAAATCTTCTGCACCTGAAAAAGCAATTTGATTGATATACTTTTCTATCTCTTCAGCTGTCATACCAATACCAGTATCACTAAAACTAATTGTCTTCTTCTTTTTATCTATTTTAACTTCAACTGCAAAATCTTTTGTGTCTATACCTGCTTCTTCAATTACACGCTTATTCATCGCATCGACAGCATTAGATGTTAACTCTCTAAAGAAAATATCATGTTCTGAATAGAGCCACTTCTTGATAATTGGAAATATATTCTCTGTATGAATGGATAAAGTGCCTTTATCTACTTTTTTAGCCATTTTTCTTAATCTCCTTTTCTTGATTATTATATATATGTGCAAAAAATAATTGATAGACTTTATCTGTCAAATAAAAAATTAGCAGAAGATTATTTTTATTGCTAATTATCTATTTTCGACTATGACAGCAAAGTCTAGTTTTAATATGCAACTCAGATAGCTAATATTGCACTTTGCTAAGAAATTCTTCCAAGTTTCAAGATATTTATTGACAATTAATTTTCCTTAATGAAAACTAGGTCATAATTAAGGAGATAGTATGAAAAATTTAAAACTTGTATTTGTAATTATGTTCATCGCAATATCTGGTTTACTCTATAGTGTTGACCAAGCAACAAATGAAGAAGAAGCTGTTACTTTAGAAAAAGTAGATAAGAAAATCGACAAGATTTATGAGACTCAACAGATTATGTATGAAGAGACTAAGAATAGCCCATTACATGATAAAAAGTATGGTATAGAAGTTAATTTATTTAGATTTCTTCTTCTTGAAAATACATCTTTTTCAGGTACATTTTCTTTATTTGATGTTAACCGTAATGCAGAATTAGCCTTTCCTATTTATTATTTTAGTCCTGAGGATAAATTTAATACTGAAATTTTTACTTTAGATTGTCATTATAGATACTTTTTAAGAAATACACAGAATGGTTTCTATGTTAGTGCTTTTGCTCGTTTTGCTAAATTCGATGGTTGGGTAGAAGATTGGGATTATGATGATGATTATGATGATGATGACTACTACGATAAAAAATCCATTACAGATATAGGAATTGGTGTAGGAATAGGTTACAGAATCTTTTCTTACAAGGGGCTTTATTGGGGAACTAGTGTTAGTTTCGGACGTTACCTAGGCGGTCATAATATTGAAGAAATGGAGTTTAACAACAACGATCTTTTTATTCCACTTGATCAGATTATTAATATAGAATTTTTAAAATTTGGTTGGGCTTTCTAATCTAAAAAAAATGAATATATCCAAACCAAGGGGGGGTATCCAGAAAGATGTCCCCTTGGTTATTTTTTTACTTATATAAATATCTTTTTATCTTTTGCGTAGGAGTTTTGAGGAAAGGCTCAGGAACTATTTTAACTTGATTAATCTTAGCATAAGCAGGAGCTGTTTCATTATAAATATTCTTATTATGGTCCATAAGTTTTGGGAACATTGATTCTGAGATACCATTTTTATCAGCTTCTTCCACATCTGGATAGACAAGAAGAACAAGTTTGTTATCTCTTTCCATAACAAGTGATTCTTGAACATAGGGTAAATTATTAAAAGATTGTTCAATAGCCTCAGGATATATATTTTCTCCACCAGCTCCTAAAATCAGATTCTTAGAACGTCCTTTAATATAGATAAAATTATCTTCATCTATTAAGCCAATATCACCTGTATTTAACCAGCCATCGTCAGATAAAACTTCTTGTGTAGCCTCAATATTCTTGTAATACCCATACATAACCTGCTCACCTTTTACCAAAATATCGCCAGGTATATTTACAGGGTCAGGAGAATCTATCTTTGCTTGAAGATAATTTACAACTCTACCAGCAGATCTGAATCTATGTTGGTCCCAGGTTGCATAAGATATTAATGGACCACACTCACTCATTCCATAACCAATAGTAAAAGGAAATTTTATTGCTTTAAGAAACTTCTCTACTTCAGCATTTAGTGGAGCACCTCCAATTACCATTTCTCGTAAAGAACCACCAAAGACTGTTAGTAATTGTTTTCTTATCTTACCATAAAAAGCTTGCTTTACTCCTGGAATAGCAGTAGCAAACTTTATCATCTTCTTTTCTAAAAGAGGAAATACATTCTTCTTGATAATCTTTTCTAAGATTAGGGGAACAGACATAATCATCTCTGGTGAAACATCTTTTAAATATTTCAATAAGAGCTTAGGTGAAGGTATTTTACCTAAGAAATGGACATGGACTCCACAGGTAAATGGATAAAGAAAATCAAAAGCACAGGCATAAGCATGAGAAAGTGGTAAAAATGATAGCATTCTTGTTCCTGTTCTAAACTCAAGCATCTCCCCTGCTACAATGATATTAGCAATTAAACTATTTAGAGGTAGCATAACCCCTTTTGTGAAACCAGTTGTGCCTGATGTATAAATGATTTCGCCTAAGGTATCATTTGAAATATCTTTAGGAAGTGAGAAATCTTGACGAGAGATAGTAAATGTCTTTTGCATAGCTTCTTTAATTTTATCAACTTTCTCTTCATTCGTTTTTGATTCAACTAAGGAAAAATCATCTAAATGAATAATTCCTTGCAAAAAAGGGATTTCACTTTCATCAATGTTATCCATAATAGAATTTCCAACAAATAAGAGCTTACTTTCTGAATGCTTTATAATATGATTCATATCCTCTGAAGTAAAATTTGGTAATATTGGAACAATAACAGCCCCATAAGTAACTGCTGAAAGATAAGCTATAGCCCAGTTTTTTGAGTTTTTTCCTAGAAGAGCAATTTTATCTCCACGGGAAATCCCAAAACTAGCTAGAATATTGTGAAGCCAATATATCTTGTTAGCAACACTTTGATAGTCTATTGCATCTTGTTCTATATCTGAAAAAGCAGGTAGATTCCAATGCTTTTTTATAGCTTCCTCTAAGTAATTAACAAAATTAACTTTTAACATAATTATCTCTCTTATCTGAATTTTAACCAATTATTTACTTGTTTTTAAACTTGGCAAGTTATTTTGAGTTACAGTCTTTATTATAATTATTATTTACAAGATAATAGTTCAAAGAAATGTCAGATAATAATTAATTTTTCTTAAATTTCTTGACTAATAAAACAATTTAACAATAATTAAAAAATAAAGCATTTTGAGAAAGGAGAAAGAAATGTCTGATTATTTTCTTGAGACTCAACACCATGAGTGGATATTAACAAATAAGTATGGTTCTTATGCTCTAGGAACAGGTAATTTAATTAATCAACGTAAGTATCATGGTTTACTTACAGCTTCAGATAGAAAGTTAAACAGAGCTTCATTACTAACAGCAATTGAAGAACAAATTGAGTGGAGAGGTGAAAAAATCTATTTAGATAGTTGCAATTACGAAAACTGTATCTATCCTGAAGGTTTTCTTCATCTTGTAAAATCTTGGTTACGTCCCTACCCTGTATTTCTTTATTCATCTCTTCCTCATAATAATGATATATTAATTCGCAAAGAGATAAAAATGGATTATGATAGCAACACTGTTTTGATAAGCTATAAGAACTTAAGTAAGCATCTAATCCACATGAAACTAAGACCTAAAGTTGATATGGTAAGTCATCATTACCTTAACCAACCTGGTAGCTTAAACGAAAATGATTTTGTCATTTCTACTGCTAAGGGAAATAATTTCTATGGAGCAGTAGTCCAACGTTTATCTAATAATCTCTCCCTTTACTGCCTAACAAACTTAGGTAAAATCAATGCTGAGTATATGGAATACAAGAAAGTATTTTACCCTTGGGAATCCATGTTAGGTTATGATTGTAATGAAGATTTAGTTTCGCCTTTTAGTATTCGCTGTGATTTAGAAAAGAATCAAGAAATTACTCTCTTATTTTCTGATTCCCCAATTGAAGAGTATCAAAGCACTATTGATAGAATCAATGAAAGATATTCTAACTTACCTATGCCACGTGATTATCCAGATAATTATCGTAATTTTGACTTAATGGACCTTGATTTTAACGACCAATATTTATATTCTCATGAAGAATATATGAAAATCCTAGAGTTCAGCTTGAAAGATTTTATTACTGATAATGATATTATTGCTGGATATCCCTGGTTTGGAGCTTGGGGAAGAGACTCAGTTTTAGTTCTTAGTGCTATGATTAAAAAAGAGGAAATGATAGATAAGGCAGAAAAGATAATCTTAAGATTTAATGACCATCTTAAACATGGCTTAATTCCTAACATGTTCCCCGAAACTGGGAGTGAAGGAAATTATGACTCTGTAGATACTAGTTTATATTACATAATCCTACTAAGAAAATTGGCTTCAATTAGAAATAATCCAAAGATGTGGGAACAGATGATAGATATTACTGAGAGCATTCTTATAAGTTATATGAAAGATGAAAGAAGAATGTTTTTCATAGATAAAAATAATCTCATAAATATCAAAGAAGATTTTGCTGGTGTAACTTGGATGGATGTAAAAATAGAAGGCAAGCCTGTTACCCCTAGAGATGGAGCTCCTGTTGAAATAAACTTCCTTTGGTATGAAGCACATAAAAGCTATCAAGAAATGCTTTCAAAATATAATCTATTAACTAAGAAAAAAGTTAAAGCTAAATATGATGTAGAAGCTTATGTTGAGAAATTAGCATCTTCATTGCAAGCATTTTGGCATAATAACACTTTGTGTGATAGAATTACTGCTCATGGTCCTATTGAAGAATTTAGACCTAATGCAGTGATTGCGGCTGGTTTGAAATATGCACCTTTAAGTGAAGAACAACTTATCTTAATTTATGAAAGAGCGAAAAATGAATTATTAACAGATTATGGTTTAAGAACACTCACACCTAATCACCATAAATTTAAAAGGACTTATTACGGTACTATTCTTGATAGAGACAAAGCTTATCATCAAGGTACTGTATGGGCTTGGTTACTATGGCCATACACATCACTATATCTCAGAATCTTTAAGAATAAGTTGGATAAAGATCAGTTAGTAAGTGGTTTAGAGGCTATAATTAAGCAATTCAGGTATGAGTATAAGCATGGTTATATCGCATCAATTGCTTCTATCTGGGATGGAGGTAAACCTCATTTCCCTAAGGGAGCTCCAGCTGAAGCATGGTCTGTAGCAGCAGTTTACGATATTGAGCAAGCTATCATTAAGCTTAAAGGAAATAAGGAATAGAATATGAGAATCCTAATGTTAACCTGGGAATTTCCCCCTATGATTGCTGGTGGTTTAGCCATGGCTTCTTATGGCCTAGTTAAATCACTTCTTAAGGCTGGTGTTGAAATAGACCTCTTTTTACCTACTAAGGAATTTGTTTATTTCCCTTTAAGAAGTGAAGATGATGCTGACACATTACCTTTCGTGATGCTTGATGAGAATTATAAACCTCGTAAAGAAGAATATGTTAGAAGAGAGTTCAAGACTATTGAAGAAAAAATGGCTTACTTAGGAGTAAGTCATATTCCTGAGACATATTACACGCCGGCTATAGTTAAAGAATTTACTAAATTAATTTCCAGCTTTAGAACTGAAGAAATAGAGTATCGTTCAGAAAAAAGTATTTTTGATAATGTTGTAATTAATCTACAAGGCCATGAGGATATTTTTAAGAAAGTTCAAGAAATGGCTTTTAGGGCAGAAAAATTAGCAGAAATGATTGATTTTGATTTAATCCATGCAAATGACTGGCTATGTTATCCTGCTGGTATGATAGTTAAAAAGATGACAGCTAAACCAATGATTGCCCATATTCATGCTACTGAGTTTGATAGAGCTGGTGGACCTGGAGATGATAGAATTCATAAGATAGAATATTCTGGAATGATGTATGCAGATCAAGTAATTGCTGTTTCTAAATATACAGCCCAGATGATTATTTCGCGTTATCAGATTGATACTGGAAAGGTTAATATTGTCCATAATGCTTTTTCTTTTGAGAAAGATAATAATTTTAATAAAGAAAGAATGTTCAAAGGAGCAACAGTTCTGTTTTTAGGAAGAATAACTGTTCAGAAAGGACCAGATTACTTCTTATCTGTTGCTGAAAAAGTACTTAAGAAACACCCACAAGTCCGTTTCATTATGGCAGGAACAGGTGATATGGCAAGAAAGATTCTTAGGTCATCAGCTTCCCTAAAGCTTAAAAATCGTTTCTTATTTACAGGTTTTTTGAATAGAAGGCAGGTAGAAAGGATTTTACAAATCTCAGATATTTACATGCTACCTTCTGTATCAGAGCCTTTTGGTATAGCACCCTTGGAAGCAATGGCTTATGGAATTACCTCGATAATATCAAAACAGTCAGGTGTTTCAGAAGTTGTTGAGCATGCTTATAAAATTGATTTCTGGAATGTTGAAGAGATGGCAAAGACCTTAATATATTTAATAGAAAATCCTGAAGAATGCAAAGAAATGGGCAGACTAGGTGCTGAAGAAGTTAAAGCTATTCAGTGGGACAAATCTGCACAAAAAGTTAAAAAAGTGTATGAAGAGATGTTAGATGCCCAAGAAGGAGAGCTAGATGCTTAATATTGTTTTCTATTTCCAAGTTCATCAACCTTATAGACTTAGACATTTGAATGTTATGGATATTGGCTCTGATGAATCTTATTTTGATGAAAGATTAAACCGAGAAGTTATGCGCAAGGTAGCAGATAAATGTTATTTACCTACCAATAAATTAATGTTGGAATTAATAAAAAAACACCAAGGGAAGTTTAAGATTGCTTATTCAATTTCAGGTATTACCATTGATCAGTTTAAGCAGTATTACCCTGAAGTTTTAGACTCCTTTAAGGAACTAGCTGCTACTGGTTGTGTTGAATTTCTAGGAGAAACTTATTACCACTCCCTTTCTTTTTTGTATAATAAGGATGAATTCTTAGCCCAAGTTGAAAAACATACTAATCTTATGATGCAAGAGTTTGGACAGAAACCAAGAACCTTTAGAAATACAGAGCTTATCTATCAAGATAGAGTATCTGATTTAGTTTTTGAAACAGGCCAGTTTAATACAATCATCACTGAAGGTGTAAAAAGAGTTCTAAAATGGAGAACTCCGCTTTATGCTTATAAGAACTATGCAAGAACAATGAATCTTCTCTTGAAATCATATCAACTTTCAGATGATATAGCTTTTAGATTTTCAGACAAAAATTGGTCTCAGTATCCTCTTACCACAGAGAAATTTATTAAGTGGATAGACCAACTTACTTGGAAAAACGATAATAATAAAAACCAGTTCCTTAACCTCTTTATGGATTATGAAACCTTTGGAGAGCATCAATGGGCTGAAACAGGTATCTTTGATTTCCTTGCTAAATTACCAGAAGAAGTTCTCAAGCATCAGCATTTAGGCTTTGCCAACCCAAAGGATGTGAAAGATTTAGCTAACTATCAACAAGAACCTCTAGCCTTCCCTCAAGCTGTATCTTGGGCTGATGAAGAAAGAGATCTTTCTGCCTGGCTAGAAAATGATATGCAACATAATGCTATTGAAACTTTATATGAATTATTTGAAAGAGTACTAGCTAAAGGTGATCCTGAGCTCCTTGAAGTTGCCAGAAAACTTACAACTTCAGACCATTTCTACTATATGTGTACTAAATATTTTAACGATGGTGATGTTCATAAATATTTCTCACCTTATGATTCCCCTGACCAAGCTTATATCTACTTTATTAATGCTTTAGCAGATTTGGAAGAGAGATTGTAGGAAGAATATGACTGAAGATTTAGTCTGCTTTTTTATAACTAGATGAAATAAATTATTAATTTATAAAAAAATATTCTTGACAGAAAAAAGCTATTTAAAGATTTTAGCAATACATTGATTTTCAGTGTGACTTGTGGTCCAGTAACTCAGTGGTAGAGTATCTGCCTTTTAAGCAGAGAGTCGATGGTTCGAGCCCATCCTGGATCACCATCCTGTTGACCCCTTCGTCTAGTGGTTAGGACTCAAGATTTTCATTCTTGCAACAGGGGTTCGATTCCCCTAGGGGTCGCCAACATGAATCAAGATGTCTCCATCGTCTAGTGGCCTAGGACTCTGGATTCTCATTCCAGCAACAGGGGTTCAATTCCCCTTGGAGATGCCAATATAACCTGTCAGTAAATATTAATAATTATATATACTGACCCCTTCGTCTAGTGGTTAGGACTCAAGATTTTCATTCTTGCAACAGGGGTTCGATTCCCCTAGGGGTCGCCAATCTTATAACCTGCTTATGCAGGTTTTTTTATTTTCATAACAATAGCTATTTGAGATAAATGTTACAATATCATATCTTAGGAAATTGTTTGACATATAAGCCTAGGAATTATTTCTTACCTCAAGAATCAAAAAGGAGATAAAATGGAAAACAAAATATTAGCAAGTGTTGAAGGAAGAGACATCACTTCTCAAGATGTTGAAATTTTTCTACAACAATTAGGACAGCAAAGAGCAGCTCAATTCAATACAGAAGAAGGTAAAGCTCAAATTCTTAATGAATTAGTAAATCAGAAATTACTTCTTGCAGATGCAATAGATAATAAAGTAGAAGAAACTGAAGTATTTAAAAAAGAGTTAGAAAGATTAAAAGAAACTGTTTTAACTCAAATCAATATTAATAATTTATTATTAACTGCTAAAGTAAGCGATGCAGACCTAGATGCACATTTCCAAGCAAACAAAGCTAAATATGCTAAAGCTGAAGAAGTATCAGCAAGTCATATCTTAGTTGATAGTGAAGAAGCTTGCCAAGAAATCTATAATAAAATCAAAAATGATGGTTTAGATTTCGCTACAGCAGCCAAGGAAAATTCATCTTGTCCTTCCAAGGAACAAGGTGGTTCTTTAGGTTCTTTCTCTCGTGGAAGAATGGTTCCTGAATTTGAAGAAGCAGCTTTTAAGATGGAAGTTGGTGAGATTTCTGAGCCAGTTAAAACTCAGTTTGGTTATCATATTATCAAATTAGATGGCAAAACTCCAGCTCAAGATGTTACTTTAGATCAAGTTAAACAAACTATTACTAATGAGCTTATGACTATTAAGCAAAGAGAAGTTTATGTAGCTAAAGTTGAAGAGCTTAAAAATAAGTATAAGGTTGAATATAAATAATATTCATTGATTCAGATAAAATTGAGAGGCAGTGGTTTTCCACTGCCTCTCTTTTTATTAAAAATATTCAAAGAAGAATTAATATCTATCAATAAACTTCAAGAAAAGCTGCATAAACTTTTCAATTTCTTCTTGGGTTCCTATAGAAATTCTAATATGGTTTTTGAGCAATGGATGTCCCCATACTGGTCTAAGAGCAACTTCATTATCAGATAGATAATCAAAAAGCTCAGGAGTAGAGTCTCCTATAGTAAAAATTAGGAAATTAGTATGAGAAGGATAGACAGTAATATAATCTTGTGCAAGCATCCAGAGGTAAAGTTTATTTCTGATATCTTTAACATTCTCAGTATGGTTAAGGAATATTTCCTTATTTTGTAAGATAGTATAAGCAAAAGTTTGAATCATTAAAGAAGAGTGAAATGCAGTCATAACTTTACCTAGTTCAATAGCATTCTCTTCAGAAGTTATCAAGTAGCCAAATCTTAATCCTGCAACTGAAAAAGCTTTTGAGAAAGAACGGACAATAATCAAATTTGGGTATTTGTGAAGAACATCAGCAAAGGTAACACCTGAAAACTCGAAGTATGTTTCATCAAGTAAGATTAATTTATCTGTATTTTCCAAAATATGCACAATTTTTTTATCTGGAATTAAATTACCTGTTGGATTATTTGGATTACAGAGAATACCTAATCTGCAATTAGGGTGATTTAGCTTATCAAGATATTCTTCAGTTGAAAAATTGAAATCCTTATTCAGCTCAATTGGTTCGAAACCAAGGCCAACTGCATCACAGTAACTTTTGTAATCGAAATAAGAAGGAGCTAAGGAAACAGCATAAGATCTTACCGAATCTCTCACACTATTAAAGATATAATACAGCATCTCATCAGCCCCATTACCAAAGAGGATTTGACTTGATTTAACATTATAACCAACATATTCTGCTAATTTATCTTTCAGCTTAGAGCTTATATCATTAAAATATCTATTCAATGGAACTTCTTTTAAATTTTCCATTAACTGGTCTTTGATAGCTTCTAAGGGGTTTAAAGTGCTTTCATTTAGGCACATCATTACTTTTTTATGAGGCACATTAATCTCTACTGCTTTCTTTTCTTGCAGATCTTTTCTAAATCTGTACATAATTATCTCCAAAATTAATATTTTTTATGGTGCCATTTTTAACTTTTGAAGATAATGTAGTCAAGAAGAATTTACCGCTCTCTCTAAAGTAGAGTGGGAGCTAAATAATAATAATGAATCAAGAAGATTTCGCTACTCTGAAGCAATTTAGGTATTTTGTAATCATAATCCCCCTAAAAGAGGGGGAAAATAGGGGGTGTTACAAAAAAATAGCCGAGAAGAAAGTTTGGCTAGCCATAACCGCGGGCTGGAATCCCGCGACCCAAATAAAACCCCTTTCAGCTCAATAACTGGGAACGCGGATGACCACATCTGCATCTTTTTTTTATTAGATACATTTGAGAGGGGTGGATTCAAGTGGACTAGGAAGATTACACGCCCTTTAGACTGGCGGTATCTTACCGCCAGATTAACAGGCTTTCAGAGCCTCTTGTGGATGTAAGATACTTCCACTCCATACAAAATCTTCATCTTTCCAATATGTTTTTTGTTTTCACAGTCTGAATATGCTTGCTTGATTGTTACTTACTCAATAAAACATTGGATTTTTATTGAGTAAGTAACAATCAAGAGAGTGTCAAATCTACAAAACAAATAAGTTTGCTATGTATGTAAGAGTGCTCCTGAATCTAGCTAACAGAAATGTTACTAATACTTGAGGTGTTAAACAACATCAAGTGTCTTCAAAATTCCAAAAATTGAAATAGCCTTTTTATTTGACAAAATTCCTCAAGTAAAAAATATAAAAAAATACATATTATTAAAGGAGCTCAAAATGGCTAAAAAGCAGAGAACTGCTATAGAACCAACCAGAAGTGAAGATTATGCTGAATGGTATCAGCAAATAGTTAGAGTAGCTGAATTAGCTGAGAATAGTGATGTTAGAGGCTGTATGGTTATTAAACCATGGGGTTACGCTATTTGGGAAAATATTCAAAAAGTATTAGATAAAATGTTTAAGGCTGAGGGAGTAAAGAATGCTTATTTTCCTCTATTTATTCCTAAATCTTATTTCGAAAAAGAAGCAGAGCATGTTGATGGTTTTGCCAAAGAATGTGCAGTTGTTACTCATTCTAGATTAGAGGATGATGGTCAAGGTGGCTTACAAGTTGGAGGTCAATTGACAGAACCTTATATTGTAAGACCTACTTCTGAAACAATTATTGGTGCTTCATTTTCTAAATGGGTAAATTCCTACAGAGACTTGCCCCTTTTAATTAATCAATGGGCAAATGTTGTACGTTGGGAGCTTAGAACAAGACTTTTCTTAAGAACTGCAGAATTTTTATGGCAAGAAGGTCATACTGTTCATGCAAGCAGAGATGAAGCTGAAGCAGAAACTCGTTTAATGCTAGATGTATATGCGAAATTTGCTGAAGAATATTTAGCTGTACCTGTTATAAAGGGTGAAAAAAGTGAAGGGGAACGTTTTCCTGGAGCTGTAGCAACCTATTCAATAGAAGCTATGATGCAAGATAAAAAAGCTCTTCAAGCAGGAACTTCTCACTTCTTAGGTCAGAACTTTGCCAAATCTTCAGAGATTAAATATCAGAATAAAGATAGTGAATATGAATATGCTTGGACCACATCTTGGGGTGTATCAACAAGATTAATTGGTGCTTTAATCATGGCCCATAGTGATGATAACGGACTTGTTCTTCCTCCAAAAATTGCTCCTGCCCATATTGCTATCATTCCAATAGCCAAAAATGAAGAAGATAGACAGGAAATCTTAGCTTATATTGAAAAAATTACTGAAGGTCTAAAAGATAAAAGATTTGATGGTAAAGAAATTATTGTGGAAATTGATGATTCTGATGCTACTTCTGGCGAGAAAAGCTGGAAGTGGATTAAGAAGGGTATGCCGATTAGATTAGAAATAGGTAAACGTGATATGGAAGCAAATTCTGTCTTCATGGGTCGAAGAGATTTAGATCCAAGAGATAAGAAGACACTTAGATGGGATGAATTTGTTGCTTCAGTTGATGAGATTTTGGAAGATATTCAAAATAACATTTTCAATAAGGCAGTAAGTTTCCGTGAAGAAAACTCAGTACAAATTGATAATCAAGAAGATTTTTATAAATTCTTTACACCTGAAAACAAGAAGAAACCAGAAATTCATGGTGGATTTGCTTTTGCCCACTGGTGTGGTTCAGTTGAATGTGAAGAGAAAATTAAAGAAGATCTAAAAGTAACTATCAGAAACATTCCTTTTGAAGTAAATGCCGAAGAAGGTAAGTGTATTTGTTGTGGTAAAACATCAAAGCAAAGAGTTGTTTTCTCTAAAAGTTATTAATATGGTAGATTTAGTAAAAGATGTGCATAATTTGCTCTTAAAAAGTGCTTTAAAAATCTCTTTTGCCGAATCATGCACAGGTGGACTTGTCCAAAAACTAATCACTGATTCAAGCGGGTCAAGTTCATATTTTGAAGGCGGTTTTGTTGTTTACAGCAACCGCCTTAAACATGATTTATTAGATGTCCCAGAGCAAGTACTTCAAGAATATGGAGCAGTTAGCTCAGAATGTGCCTTAGCTATGGTTAATGGATTATTTCAAAAAACTCAAGCAGATATTTGTGTATCAGTAACAGGAATAGCTGGACCAGGTGGAGGGAGCATAGAAAAACCAGTAGGGACTGTCTGGTTTGCTTTTAAGTTTAAAGATGAGACTGAAATAATCTTGCAGAATTTTTCTGGAAACAGGCAGATAGTAAGAGAAAAATCAGCACAATTTGTACTAGAAAAGATAAAAAACTATTTATTGAGAGGGTAGAATGAAGATACTAGTTTTAGGGAGTGGCGCAAGAGAGCATGCTATTGCTGTTAAGTTTTCTGAAAGTAATAAAGTTGAGCAAGTTATTGTATCTCCAGGAAATGGAGGAATAAAAAAGGAATTTGAATGTGTAGAGTTAGCAAATTTTGAAGCGATTGCAAGCTATGTTTCTCTTAATAACATACAGATGGTTTTTGTCGGTCCTGAACAGCCTCTTTCAGAAGGTGTTGTTGATTACTTAACCTCTAGAGGTATTTTAGCAATTGGTCCTAGTAAAGCTGCCTCCAGAATAGAATCTAGTAAAGCATTTGCTAAAGATTTAATGAAGGAGTATCAGATACCAACTGCTAAATACCAAGTATTTTATGATTATTCTACTGCAAAGGAATATATAAATACATGTGCTTATCCTATTGTATTCAAAGCTGATGGACTTGCTGCAGGAAAAGGAGTAGTAATAGTAGAATCCTTAGAAGAAGCAGAGAAAGAGCTGAAAGAATTTATGTTAGATAGTAAGTTCGGTCAGGCTGGAGATAGATTAGTCATCGAAGAATTTCTTGAAGGCTGGGAGACATCAGTCTTTGCTTTTTGTGATGGTGAAAGTTTTGTAACAACTCTGTTCTCTATGGATCATAAACAACTAGAAGCTGGGGATAAAGGCCCTAACACTGGTGGTATGGGAGCTATAGCCCCTATTATTGAAGCAGAGAAATATAGATATGATATAGAAAGGCTTATATTTACGCCGATTTTACAGGGGATGAAGGATAAAGGATGTCCTTTCTCAGGAGTGCTTTATTGTGGATTAATGATTACAGCAGAGGGTCCAAAAGTTATTGAATTTAACTGTAGATTTGGAGATCCAGAGACCCAAGTTGTTCTTCCCTTACTTAAAACCGACTTTGTTGATGTTTGTCAAGCTATAGCGAATAAGAGAGTAACTAGTTTAGAGCTTAGTTGGTACGACAAATTTGCCATTAATGTAGTTTGTGCTTCAGGAGGATATCCAGGAAAATACAAAAAAAATATTCCTATTCAAGTTGGTGATATAAATAAAGATAGCAAAGTATATTATGCTGGAGTTAAAGAGGACAAAGGAATTTTATTGACAAATGGTGGCAGAGTATTAGGAATTACCTCATTAGGTTATAATAGAGAAGACGTGATTCGAAAAGTTTATTCTTTAGTCGATCATATAATCTTCAATGACAAAGTTATTAGAACAGATATTGGTATGAGACCACAGAAATAATTAGGAGGATATAACTATTATTGTTCTTAAATAAGAAAGAAATATTTGTTTTGAACGCGTAGTTTATTCATAACTACTAGGTCCATAAAAAATAGTAAGTAATACTGTTTAATAACACAATAAGGAAATGAGAGAGATATAATGACTAAAAGAATAATAATAATTGCCCTAATTATAGGTGCCTTTCAGTTTCTCTTTGGATATGATTTTCAAGTATTAGAAATGAATGAATCATATATCAAATTGGCTTTTAAAATACCAGATTATGCAATTACCAGAAGTAAAAATTCAAATCCTACATTCGATAAAATAGAAATTTCAGACTGCGAACTTACCTTTGACGAAGGAAAAGCTACTCTTCCCTACTTCGCTGAGGCTATTGGACTTCCTGAAGATGGGGATATACAAATCTCTGTTTTAAAGAAAAATAGTAAGGAATATAAAAATCTAAAACTTGAGCCTTGTCCAGAAGTTCAAATTCTAGACAACTACCAAGTTGAATATAAAGAAATAAATCCACAAACAGCAAGATTAAAAAATGAACTATATCCAAAAAGTATTGTTGATAAAAGTGAGACTGCTTTCCTTGGAGATAGGAAATTTGCAAGCTTCCAATTATATCCCTTCCAGTATAATGAATATCAAACAAAGCTATATGTTCATGAATATATTGAATTAGAAATCATCATTAACGGTGATAAGACTGTTAAAAGAGATTGGCAATTATCTCAAAATTATATAGATAAGGTGGGAGATAGTTTTTTCTTAAACAACAAATTCTCAAAAAAATGGAGAAAAGAAATCGCCTCTAATACTAATATAGAAAGGGAATATTACTCACACAATGCTATTGATTTAATAGTAATAGAGGATGGCCTTTACAAGATTACCTACTCTTATTTAAGAGAAAAACTTGCCGAATACCAAGAAGAAACAGGTATCTCCTTGGGTTGGAATTTAAGTTCTGTTAACCCTAAAAATCTTCAACTGGAAAGTAAACAAGGCTTAGAGCCAATTTACTTCTATGGCGAAGAAGATGGTTCATTTGATGAAGGTGATTATTTTGAGTTTTATGGAAGAAGAAACCCTGGAGAAACATCTTATTATTCAGCTTACTCATCTCGAAATGTCTACAAGTTAAGACTTATAGATGGTCTAGGAGCAAGAATGGCGATTGAGAATGGTGGTATTATGTTCTCAAGTCCTTCGGATTACATCCAGCCTAGCAACTATGATTATAATGTTCATTTCGAGGTTCAGTCTTTCTACGAAAAAATCGGTAGAGGCTATAGTTATGATGTTAATTATTATCGAGAAGATAATTACTTTTGGAGAAAGATAAAAGCTCCAAATCTAGAAATCATTCCTTTTGATATTCAATATCCAGCAGATTTGAATATTAATAAATTAGAAGCTGAGGTTTCTCTCTTTGGCTTAACATACAGTGATACTCAAATTAATGACCATCATGCAATTGTTAGACTTAATCAGGGTATTGTTGATTCAAAGGTATGGACTGGTCAGACTGAAGAAGTCTTTACAAGTGAAAATCAAATTCCTAATTCATTTTTAAATCATGGAGAAAACTATCTATACATCAGTCTAACTGGAGATACACCTAATGGTGAGAATGAATTAGTTGCTCTAGATTATTTGGACCTAACTTACTGGAGAGAATATAAAACAGATTTAGACTGGATTAAATTCAAAAAGCCTAAGACAAAAGGTTATGGTTTATATCAGTTCGTCCTAGGTGGTTTCCAGAATACAGATGTATCTGTTTATAAAATAGGCTCAAGTAAAATGGAGAATGTGAGAATAGAGCCAGCATTTGAGCTGGGTGAAGCCCCTTATAATGTAACTTTCCAAGATAATGTTGATTCAGAGGATACCAACTATATTGCTATTACAGAAGCAAATAAGAAAGAAGCTCTGGAAATCCAAATAGACCAAGTATCAGATTTGAGGTCAACATCAAATAATTACGATTGCTTAATTATCACTAAGAATGACTTCATTGCTAATGAAGGTTTATCTACTTACAAGAGTCTTTGGGATGAAATGGGACACAGGACAAAGGTTATTGATGTCCAAGATATATATGATGAATTTAATCATGGTATCGTCTCTGCTGATGCGATAAAAGATTTCCTTTCCTATGCTTACCATAATTGGTCAGCTCCCAGAGTTTCAAGTGTTCTTTTAGCAGGAGATGCGACTTATAATACTACAGATAATTCACCAACAGAGATTTATAATATCATTCCTTATAGAAAAGTATGGACCTGGAAACACGGAGTTACTCCAAGCGATAACTGGTATGGATGTATTATAGGTGATGACCATATAGCAGAGATAGCTGTCTCAAGAATAAATGTTTGGGAAGCTCAGCAGATAAATGATATTGCTCAAAAAAGTTATAAACATATCAAAGAAACTGATTTTGAAAGTTTAGGTTCTGCCCACGTAACTCTTTCTGCTGGTGGAAAAGTTAGTGATGATAACGATATTTTTTCTCAGCAAGAAGAAATCATTAGAAGAAGAATGATCAATGATGACTATAGGGTTTCGAGGGTTTATACAACTACTCAAACTGTTGATTCAAACTATTATGGTTCAACTTTTTCTTTGAAAGATAATATTGACCAAGGAACTACCTTCTTACAATTTATGGGCCATGGTGGTGGTAGAATTTGGGCTGACTACAACTTGCTTAATTTTAATGATATAAGAACTTTAAACAATGATTATTATCCTTTTGTTTCTAGTCTTGCTTGCTATGCTTCATCTTTTGACTATCCTGGAGCTTCTTGTATCAGTGAAGCCTTTGTATCCGAACCTGAAAAAGGAGCCATAGCTACTATTGGTTTTTCTGGATTGGGTTATCTTAATCAAGATTTAACTTTTGGTACTGCTTTAGCTGATGGATACTTCAGAGCAGAACTAGATAATTTAGGAGAAGTAGTTAATTATACTAAAGCTAAATTCTATGTTAAATCGAGTGGATCTGCTCGAGTTGCACTAACATCGGGTTGTGTTTTAATTGGAGATCCAAATATCCCACTTCACAAGCCAATTTCTGCTTTGGAAATTACTAGTGACAAAGATTTATATGCTCCTGGAGATACTATTAGAGTTTCTATGAACACCAGTCTCCCTGGATTAGAAAAAGCAAAATTATACGTAATTGATAAACTAGGACTTGTTAAAAATATTCCTTACTATCTACCAATTATTGCTGGGACTTATAACCATACTTATACAATACCAGAAGAAAGTCAAGAAGGAGAATTCTACAGACTTAGAGTTGAAGCTTATAATTCTCAAGGCGTATATTTTGGAGAAAGAAATATTGGTGTTGGGTCTTCAAATTTTGCTAATATAAATCAATATCCAGCCAACCCAACCGTATATGATTCTGTTAGAGTTTCATGTAATATCCTATCTGAAAAAGAGATAAAAAGTGTTGCTTTAGAATATACCACTTCTTTTGCAAAAGATAGAAGCATTATTCCTATGGAATTAGTTGAAAATTCAGAAAATGAGTATATCACTAGTTCTTATATACCTAAACAGAATGCAGATAGAGAAGTTATATATACAATAGAAGTTGTAACAACTGATGAAGATAACATAACTTCAAATCAATACAATTATGTAGTATTAGCTCCAGATTTAGCAATTTTGAAGGGTGAGTTAAATGATTTATCTGGAACACCGACCCTAAACTATAGTATTAAAAATTTGGGGAATAGTTTTTCAACTGTCTGTAATTATCAGCTTAATCGCTTAGACTTAACTAGCTCAGAATCTGAATTAATTTATGAAAGCACTTTACAAGCTATGGATATTAATGAAGAGATTGAGTTAAATATTCCCATTGATAATCTTAGCACTGGTAATTATCGTTTCACTCTCAGAGTTAACTATCCTAATGAGTTTAGCGAAATAAGCCAATCTAATAATACTCATAATTATGAAAATATCATGAACTATCAAGTTATTGGAAATACTGGAGGCAATGTAACAAGTACTGATAATTGTGCAGAACTAGTCATTCCAGCTAATTATTCTGATAATGAAATGTTGTTCAATATTACCCATCAAGACTTTCTAACACCTTATCAACAACCTGATGTAGAGCTTGTTTATGTAGATTCAGGTTATGAATCAAGAGTATATGACATTACTTGTCTTAATAAGGAAATTGCAGATTCTACAGGTCTCTTGCTTAACGACCAATTAGACGTTAAGATAAAGTATGCAAGACTAGACTCTCTTACTAATTATTATGCTGAAAATAGTCAGATTAAATTGTTCAGATGGGAAGAAAACTATCAGAAATGGATTTTCCAAGGTGGTTTTACTTCAACAGAAGATGGAACTATCAGAGGAAGAATAAAAAAACTTGGAAAATTTACCATTCTAAGAAATAAAGATGAAATCTTGCCGCAAATTGACCCAAATGTACAAGAACAAGAGTTTACTCAAGGTGGGTATATCTCAGGTAAGGGAACTATTTCATTAGTTCTCTCAGATGCTAATGGTATAGATATCGATGAAAACAGGTTTGCCCTCTACCTCAATGGAGAAATAATCCCTGAGGAAAAGCTTGTAATAACTCAAAATGATAACAATGTTAATAATATTCCTATAAAATATCCTCTGGATTTACCAAAAGGAGAATATACCCTAGTTGTTGATTGTACTGATGTTAGTGGTAACTTTAATTCTTTAGATGTTACTTTCAAAGTAAACACTTCTTTTGATGTTATCAATATTGCCAACTACCCTAACCCTGTCATAGCCCAAGCTACAGAACCTGTAAATGATGGTAGGACTCGTTTTACTTATACCTTAACAGATGATGCTGATAAAGTTGATTTGATTGTTTACAGTGTATCTGGAAGAAAGGTGGTAGAGTTTAAAAATTTACCAACTTCAGTTGGTTATCACGAATATCCACGAACAGTCTATGGCTGGGATTGCAAAGATAAAGCAGGTTTTGACTTAGCAAATGGTGTTTACTTCTATAAAATTATCGCAAAAAGAGGAAGTAAAAAAATTGAAAGAATCCAGAAACTGGCAATAATTAAATAGGGGATAATAATGAAAAAAATATATATAATAATTATAACACTAGTTACTTGTATGAGTCTTTTTGCTGGTCGATACGCTGGTGACTTTTTAGCTATTGGTGGTGGCGTAAGGGCTATTTCTATGGGAGGAGCCTACAGCGCTATAGCTGACGATGCTAATGCAATATATTGGAATACTGCTGGAATTGGACAGATCAAAGATAGTCAAATATTCGCTATGCATGCTTTTCTATATGATAATTTAGCAAGTTATGATAATGTAGTCTACTGTCAACCACTTCCAAACAATGCAACTATTGGTATTAACTGGACTCGCCTTACAGTAGATGATATACCTCGATTTGAAGAAAAATATCTCTATGGAACTAATGTAGACCAGAGAGTAGCTAATCCGGCCCTACATTTGCCTGGTGAACCAACTAGTAGATTCAAAAGTACAGATGACCTTTTCCAACTCGGCTTTAGTAAACACATCCACTTTGACCTTGATCTAGGTTGGAAATTCTTTGAAATGCCGATTGATTTCTATGCTGGAGGTAATCTCAAATTCATCAGAAGAAAACTATTCGAAAACATGGGAACCGGGACTGGCTTTGACCTTTCTCTTCTTGCTTCAACTGATATGTCATACGTCTTTAACAAAGATTATTTAGGTAAGATTAAGTATGGAATTAATTTTATGGATTTGGGTGATACAGATATAAAATGGGATTCACGTTCAGACAGAGTTGATCAAATTCTTATGAACACTAAAATGGGTGTGGCTATTGAGCAACCTCTACCCTTTATCAAATCAATATTAACTCTTGCTTTAGACCAAGATTATGTATATGATGAGCAAGTACATTATGGTGGTGAATTCAACTATGACCAGAAAGTTGCTGTTAGAGGTGGTTATAGCGATGGAAATTACTCAACTGGTTTAGGATTAACTGTTTATAACTTCAATATAGATTATGCCTTTGTTACAAATAACCTAGGCAATACAAATAGAATCGGGCTAAGCTTTACTTTTTAGGAGACATATATGAGAAGAGATTTACTAAAACTAGGACTATTACTTGTGCTAAGTATAGTCATGTTTGCATGTTCTGGGGATGATGACTTAGACAAGGATAATATACCACCAACTAAGAGAATATTATACCCTCATCTAGGTGATACTGGTGATGGTACTATTACCTATAATAATAATTCATTTTTTCTAGATGATGAAAACAATGGTATAGACGCAGATGAAGGTAACCCAGGATTTAGAATTATGTGGGATAATTTGTCTTTAGATAATGATTTAGAGAAAATTATTATTCATAGATACATGAACGATGATATTAATAATATTGTAAAAGTTGATTCAATATCTGCTGACATTTATCACTACATAGATAATAGCATAACTGCTGACGTATTACATGAAAATAAGTTTTCTTATTTTATAGATATCTACGATCGAGCAGGTAATTCAACAAGATCCGATACTGTCCACTATAGATTATCTGAAAAAGTATATCCAATATCACCCTATAATGGGCAAAGCTTTACAAGCTCTCAGAATCTTGTGTTTAATTGGAGTGACACAGCAAGTTATGATTTCTATAGAGTATTATTATTCAATAATGATAATGAGTTAATATGGCAAAAAGATGTTCTTATCGATGCTCCAGATGAGAACTTACAAGATGAATCTTCTGCGAATTATACAGGTGGCAGTCTAGCTGAAGGATTTTATTCTTGGAGAGTTGATGTATTCAAATTTGATTTTGAATTAGATAGTTTCTATTACGGAGATATTGAAGAAGATAGAACCTTCTATTATGGTTCAGAATCTGAAGTCAGTTCTTTCGAAATAAAGAGTAATTGAGCTGAGAATAATCTTGACTTATATTTTATTAAATAATTAATTGTAAAAAACATATAAAGGGGCTCTTGTGAGACGATTTATTATAGTAACGATACTAATCATGTTTAGCATGTCAATTACTGCACAAGATGCAGTTTCTTCTGGTATTAATAATGCATCAGCATACTCATTTTCAGGTGCCAGAGGTGATCAGGAACAACTTAAAATCAATGCCTATATCTGGGGAGAAGTAAAAAGTCCAGGCTTATATCTAGTCCCAGATAACACTGACATATTAACCTTAATAGCCTTAGCAGGTGGTCCATCTGACGATGCCCGTCTTCAGGATATTAGAATTGTCCGCTCTTATGGAGAACAAGAAGAAACTATTTCTATTGATTTAGAATCTTACCTAAATAGTGGAGATAAAGAGTATAATGTAACACTTAAACCTGGTGATACTGTGATAGTAAGAGGAACATTTTATCGTAAATTTAAAGATTTTGTTAAATTTATGTCTGAAATAGGAATCATCTTATCTGTTTACATTACAATACTAAAACTATAAGAGAGGCCTCATGGAAAATAATAATAAATATCAAAATAAAAGCGGTAACATCTTCGAAGATGAAATAAAAATATCAGATTATCTAGCTATAATCTATAGATTTAAGTTTTTAGTATTCTTTATTTTTGCAATCGTAGCAGTAGGTTCATATTATTACACATCCAAGCAACCTAGAATTTATTCTGCTGGAGGTAAAATACTACTAGAAGAGAATAAAGGTGGTTCTGAACTTCTCATGCTTGGTTCAATGGGAAATAATAAAACAAGTTTGAATAATAACATTCAAATAATTCAAAGTACTCCTGTCATGGTAAGTGCTGCCCAAAAGTTAGTTCAATCAAATAGCTTTAGTCAGTTTTCTTTACCTTCATCTAATATTGCTAAATCGAGTCCCTTATACGATAGATATATTAGATCAATAGCAGGAGCAATGAAAGGTAGATTTAAAATTGAATCTATTAGAGAGACTGATGTTTTAACACTAAGCTATGAATCTGAATCTCCTGTTGAGTGTGCTGAAGCTATTAATGCCCTAGAGATTGCTTTCCAAGAAGAAACAACTCGTTATGCTAGATTGGAATTCACTCAAATTAGAGAATTCTTGGAAGAGAGAGTAAAAGAAACTAATTCTTTCTTAGAAAATTCAGAACAGCAATTACGTGATTTTAAGAAATCAAATCAGATATCTGAATTATCCCCTGCATCCCAAAAATTAGTTGAGCAAGCTGGTACTTTTGAAGCAGATATGCATACTGCTATGACTGATTCACTGCTCAAAGCTACTGAAATTGATATTCTCAGAAGAAAAATTATGAATCAAAACTTAATTTTAAACGATTTATATATCAAAGATAGAGACCTTACAAGAGCTTATTCTGATACATCATCTAAGATGTTAAGTGAGGAGGAAATTGCTGAAGTAACATCTAAAAACTTGTTTGAAGACGAAGTTGATCAAGATTTCTTTGTTGCAAATCAGAATACTACTCAAGCAACAAGTAAAGACACAATTTCTATCGATAACATTTTAAATAATACTTTGATAAATAATTTGATATCTGAAATTGTGACTAAAGAAAGATATCTTATTGTTCTTTCTTCAAAATCAAATTATCAAGAAGACCACCCTGAATTAGTTAACCTTAATGAAGAACTTTCAAATTTAAAAAGAGAATTAAAAGCAAAGATAACTGAAACTGTTCAGGTAAATACTTTGCAAGACCCATTCTCTTATAGATCTCAACTTATTGAAAGATTAGCTAATGTTGAAAGTGAATACGAGATAGTTTCATCTAAACTGGTTGGATTGAGAGAAACTGTTCAATATTATCAAAAAGAAATGGATAGACTTCCTGATCAAGAACTTGAGCTTTCCAAATTGACTAGAGATAAATTATTTAATGAAAAAATACATACTATAATTACTGAGAAATATGAAGATGCAAAAATTGCTGAAATTTCTCAGATAGGTAATGTTAGAATTCTGGAAATTGCTGGGGTTCCTTCAAATCCAATTAAACCAAAGAAGATGATGAATTATTTGATTGGTGTTATTCTTGGACTTGGACTTGGAATTGGTTCTGCTTTTTTAGCTCATTCTCTAGACACAAAATTAAGAACTGTAGAAGATATTGAAGCCCATATTGATAGTCCTGTTTACGGTACAATTCCAATTATTGATGTACCTGAAAGTGAATTAGAGGAATTGAATGGTATGATTAGCCAATCTTCTGATGAGCAAAAAACTAAACTTCAGCAATCACTTAATCATATTACTGGTCAGCTGATTTCTCATTATTCTCCTAAATCACCTACTGCTGAATCATACCGTTCTCTCAGAACTAACATTATTGCTAATAAGCAACCTGGTTCTATGAGTATTTTGGTTACTTCTTCAGCTCCTAAAGAAGGTAAATCAACAACTTCTTCTAACTTGGCAATTACCCTTGCCCAAATGAATAATAAAGTTGTCCTAGTTGATATTGATATGAGAAGACCAACTATCCACACGAAATTTGGATTAAAAAAAGATAATGGATCTAGTGACTACTTAATTGATGACACCCTTTTAGTTAATGATGTTGTTAAAAAATCAGGTATCCCAAACCTAGATGTAATCACTTCTGGTTTTATTCCACCTAATCCTTCAGAGCTTATATCTTCTGAAAGAATGGATCAATTTATTAGAGAGTTAGAAAGTGTTTATGATTATGTTTTATTTGACTCTCCTCCTGTTATAGCTGTGACTGATGCTATTATTATGTCTAAGAAAGTAGATAAACTTCTCTTAGTGTTAAGAGTAGCTTATACTGAAAAAGCTGTTCTAGCCAGAGCAAATGAAATCCTTCAAAATGTTGATAAAAAAGTTGATGGTTTCATTGTTAACGGTATCAAAGTACAAAAATACTATAATAGACATAAATACTATTATTATTACTATTATTACTATTATGGACAAAATGAATCCAAGAAAAAATCAAGAAATATTTTCAGTTTCTTACGCAAAAATTAACCTAATATTAAATGTTGAATCTCTGCTGAATAGTGGCTATAATAAAATCAGAACACTATTCAGCGAGATTGATTTGCATGATAATCTAAAATATTCTTTGACAAAAAGTAAGGAAATTGAAGTTTGGTCAAATGTAGATCAACTTTGTGGTGAGAATAACCTTATCTACAAAGTCGCAACTTATTTGAAAAATATATATGGTGTTAATAGTGGTGTAAGAATTAATTTAGAAAAACATATTCCTTTGTCTGCTGGTTTAGGCGGAGGATCTAGTAATGCAGCTAATGCAATATTAGCATTGAATCAGCTGTGGGAACTGAACTTATCAAATTCTGATATGCATTCCATAGCTGGGAAATTTGGTAGCGATTTAAATTTCTTTCTTGAGGGTGGCTCTGCTTGTGGTTTTAATCGAGGAGAAGTTATCGAGAAGATTGAAGCAATTAAACTCAATAACATACTATTAGTAAAACCGCAATTAGGTGTTTCAAGCAAAGAAGCCTACCAATTGATTAAAACCAGAAAATCAAATAATAACTTTGATAAATTTTTAGAAACAAGAGACTTTAAACTATTATTTAACGACTTACAAACAGGTATTGTAAATAAATATCCCGAAATTGGGACTATTATTAAAGAACTGAAGATAAAGGGAGCTCAAGTAGCTCAAATGTCTGGTTCTGGTTCAACCTGTTTTGGGATCTATACATCAGCTGAACTTTTGAAAGAATCATATGATTATTTTACAAAACAAGGATATTGGACGAAAATTACAAAAACAATATAAATGGGAAGTTAGAAATGTTTTCAAGATTAAAAATATTTTCAGGAAACGCAAACCGTCCATTAGCAAAAGAAGTAGCTGATTTTGCTGGGATACCATTAGGAGATGTAGAAGTTTTTAAATTTGCTAATGATGAATCTTTTGTTAAGATTAATGATAATGTAAGAGGTGCAGATGTCTTTATAATTCAACCAACCTGTTATCCAGTTAATGATAATTTAGTTGAATTATTAGTCATGATTGATGCTTTTAAGAGAGCTTCTGCTCAAAGAATTACCTGTGTAATTCCTTATTATGGCTATGCTCGTTCTGATAAAAAAGATCAACCTAGAGTACCAGTAACTGCTAAACTAGTAGCTGATTTACTTACTGTAGCTGGAGCTCATAGAATTATCACAGTAGATTTACATGCTGATCAAATCCAAGGATTTTTTAATATCCCAGTAGACCATCTATTTTCTATGACTACTTTTGCGAGACACTTTAAAACACTAGCTAATCCTGAGGAATTAGTTGTAGTTTCTCCTGACTCAGGAGGAGCAAATAGAGCAAGAACTTTTGCCCAAAGATTAAAGTGTGATTTAGCAATTGGAGATAAAAGAAGAAGTGGAAATAATGACTCTGCCGAGTTGTTAAATATAATCGGAAATGTTGAAGGAAAAACAGCTATCTTGTTTGATGATATTATTGATACAGGTGGCTCTTTGACTAAAGTAGCTCATGCATTACAGAAGAATGGTGCAACCAGAATATTTGCAGCTTGTTCTCATGGAATCTTATCTGGACCTGCTATTGAAAGGTTAGAAGATTCTCCAATAGAAAAGCTTTTTATAACAAACACTGTACCATTAGATGAAAAGAAGAAAGCTTGTTCAAAGATTGAACAACTCTCTATTGCTGAAATGTTAGCAATAGCAATTAAGAAGATACATATTGAAGAATCATTAAGTATTCTTTTTAGATAGAACAGAAACGAATGTGGAGGAACAATGGTTATCAAAATCGAAGCTGGAAAAAGAACACTAGGCAAAAAATCAGACCGTAAAGAATTAAGAAAAGGATTTAATATTCCTGGTATTATGTACGGTCAAGGAGAAGAGGGTTTACCAATCCAATTCAATGCTCCTGATTTTATGAAAGCCTACAAAAAGAGTATTGGTGAATTAGCTATTTTTAATATTGTTGTCGATGGCAAAGAACATCGTTGCATTCTTAAAGATAAACAAATTCATCCTGTAAGACGTGACATTTTACATGTTGATTTCTTACTACTTAATCCAGGCCATGAAGTTTCTTTATCTCTTCCTATCAAATATGTTGGCGAACCAGAAGGTGCAAAGATGGGTGGTAATGTTGATATCATCCTTAGAAACCTCTCTATTTCTTGTTTGCCTAAAGACATCCCAGAAGATGTTGAAATTGATATCTCAGGTTTAGCAATTGGCGATTCTTTACATGTCAAGGATATTAATATCCCTAATGTAAAAATCAAAGATTCTGATGATGTTACTATTATCGTTGTACATGATAAGAGTAAAGCTACTGAGGAAGTGGAAGAAGGTCAAGAAAATGTTGCAAGTGCTGAAGAGAGTTCTGCTGAATAGTAATGAAATTAGTTGTGGGACTTGGTAATATTGGGAATTCTTATTCTCAAACCCGTCATAACATTGGATTTATTACAGTAGATTACTTCGCCAAAAAGTATAATCTCAGTTTTACTAAAACTAAGAATTATTACTTTACGAAATATTCTGATGCTATTATTATTAAACCTACTACTTATATGAATCTAAGTGGTATTGCTCTTCAATCAGTCATGACTAAATTCAAGAATATTGATGATATATTAGTTATTGTTGATGATTTAGATTTACCTTTTGGTAAAATTCGAATTCGGGGCAAAGGTGGAAGTGGTGGACACAATGGCTTAAAATCTATTAGTTCTGCCCTTAATAGCCAAGAATATGGAAGAATCAGAATTGGCATAGGTCGTCCTGATTCAAAAGAAGTGAGAGATTTTGTGCTTGATAAGTTCAACAAGCATGAAATGAAACAAATCAACCAACTAAATGAGTACATGGTAGAATTAATAAATACCTACATTTCTCATGGTATTACTGAATTATTAAACTACAATAGTGCAAATTATGTTACCTATTCCGAGAAAATCGGGATCAACTGACCATAGGGAGGAATAAATGGTTAGAAATTACGAGAGTATGATTATTCTTGATGCTAAACTTGCACCAGATGTGATTAAAGAGAATATTGATAAATATTCAAACATTATCACAAATAATGGTGGTGAAATTGTTAAAGCTGATGATATGGGAAAAAGAGTTCTTGCTTACCCTATCAACAAAGCTACAGAAGGATATTACTATATCTACTATTTCACTATGGATGCTGATAAAGTGAAAGTTTTAGAAGATAATTATCGAATTGATGAAAATGTAATCAGACATAACCTTCTTGTTTTAGATTAGAGGTTATTATGGACTTAAAATTTCCTAAACTCAACTTACTTACTGTTACTGGTAGATTAACTAGAGACGGAGAACTAAGATACACTCCAAGTGGAGCTGCAGTATTACGTTGTAATATAGCTATAGATGACGGGTATTGGGATAAACAAGCTAATCAATGGGTTGACCGTGCGGTGTTTATGGATATAAACATTTGGGGTGCTCAAGCTGAAAGACTTAATAATACTTTGAGAAAGGGAAGTCCTGTATTAGTAGAAGGACGCTTACAACAGCATTCTTACACTACTCAAGATGGACAAAACAGAAGAATTACTGATATATATGTTAATAAAATTCAGAGTTTAGAATCAAATAAAACGGATGGGAATAGTTATGATGATAACAACTATAATCAAGCAAATGACTATAACCAAGTTAATAATGCCAGAGTTCAGCAAACAAATAATAGACCTGAACCTGATTTCATTGATGATGATGTACCGTTTTAATTAAAGGAGAAAACATGCTTTACGATAAAAAAAGAAAATATGGTAAGAAAAAATTCTGCAGATTTTGCAAAAATCCAGAATTGGAAATAAATTATAAAAATACAGATGTTTTAAAACAATTCATTTCAGAAGTAGGTAAAATTGAACCTGCAAGATTAACTGGAACATGTGCTAAACATCAAAGAAAACTTTCAAACGAAATCAAAAAAGCTCGTCACATGGCTCTCTTGCCATACATCGCTGACTAAAAAGTGTTACTTGCTGTAATATCTAGTTTAGTCTCAATAATTTCCCCTTTTTGGGGTTTGATCTTTTGGACAGTTAATATATGTGATTTACTAAGAAAAAAAGCAAAAGATGTAAATATCAGTTTTGCAATCTTTGGACTAATAGCAGTAGTGTCCGCATTGACTATGAAGTTAGAAATACTTAGAGCTGTTGATGTTCTAATCGGAATTGGACTATCAAGTTATCTCTTTGTTTACTTGTATATGTCAAGCGGATTTAGAAATGCTTTTTCTTTCTATGCTCTATTCCAATTATGCTATGGATTTCTCAGAAAATATCTATTTACTGACAGTCTAATTAAATCCAAAGACTTAATTATAAGTCAATTAGACGCTAATAGACAAATTTTTGAGAATTATGAAAATCTAGAAGGCGAATATTTAAAGTTGATTGATTCATACTTTAATAATATTGAGCTATTTTGGATTATCCCCATGATATTTGCCTTGGTAATTGGTATGATTTTGTCTAAGAAAAATGTTCTTATGAAATTTCATACAATTGCCTATAAATTACCTGATAGTTTGATTTATGTAATGTTGATGGGCTTGGTTTTAGCTATCTTTAAAGAAAGCCGATTTATTGGTTTGCCAATAACCATCACATTTGCCTTATTGCTTGCTATCCAGGGTTTTCCAATAGTCTGGCTTTGGCTCTTAGGTTCAACATTTAATAATACTTTATTAAGAATATTAACTTATATTATAATATTACTTAATTTCCACATTTTTATTATGATAAGTGCTATAGTGGGATTAATTGATATTTGGTTTAACTTAAAAAATGGAGTAAAAAAATGAAATTAATATTAATTAAAGATGTAAAAGATTTAGGTATGGCCGGTGATGTAATTACAGTAAAAAACGGTTATGGAAGGAATTATCTTTTACCACAAAATTTTGCAGTTATGGCTACAAAAGATGCTTTAAAGAAAGTTGAAGCAATCAAAGCTGATGCAGAAAAAGTAAGAAATATTAAGTTAGAAGAAAACAAAGCTAAATTAGAACAACTTAGCAAAATGACTCTAACTTTCAATAGAAAAGCAGATGAAAACGGTAATCTTTATGGTTCAGTATCAGAATTTGATATTGTAGAAGCTATTAAAGAAAAAGGTGTTGAAATAAACAAAAACAACGTTCATATCGAAAAACATATTAAAGAGATTGGTGATTCAGAAGTTACTGTAAGCTTTGGATCAGATTTAACTGCTACTGTAGTAGTTTCAGTAGTTAAAGAAGAGATATAGGAGTTATCCATGGTTAATAAGATGGTTCTCAAAGTGGTCGGGTATTTATTAGTAATAATAGGTATCTTTATACCTTCTTATGTACGTGCAAATTTTGATTTTAGAAACTTAATGAGTAACGAACATACATTTACTGGTTTATTACTAATAACTTTAATCACTATATTTGTAGTAATGGCTGGTTTAGTAGCCTATTACTTTATAAATATTAAGAAGACTACGAACTTTAAGGTGTTAGGTTATTTAATGATAATTCTTATTGCTTTTGTACCTGCAATGTTAATGATGCCATTTGATAATGGTTCAAATGCATTGGGAACCGCATATTTAACACTGGTTGCTGTCTCTCTTTTATCATGGGCTGGTTTCTCTCTAGCCTTGAAAAAAAGTGTATAATAATTGAAAAATATAAAATCTTCTATCTCCTCTGTATTGTTTAATATCGGAGGAGATAGATACCATGATTTAATAGTTATTGCTCTGTCTTGGAAATCAGTTGTAGGTTCCTTTATGGCAGAGCATTCTTCTGTTTTAAAATATCAGAATAAAACCCTTTATATAGGTGTGGACTCAAGTGTCTGGTTACAAGAATTTGTTCTGATGAAAGGAACTTTGATGAATAAACTTAACAAGGTTATCTCTAAAGATATCAACTCCCAAGTTAATAACCTTGTCTTTTTACTAAGCGAGAATAAAAAATGATTAAAGTATCACCTTCAATACTATCTGCTGATTTTGCTAATTTACAGCAAGATTTAACAGCTGTTATTAAAGCTGGTTCGGATTTTCTTCATATTGATGTAATGGACGGACACTATGTTCCTAACTTAACTTTTGGCAATCCTATTATAGAAAAAATCAACACTATTAGCACTATTCCCTTAGATGTTCATTTAATGGTTACAAATCCTTCAGATTACTACAAATTTTTAGCTAATTTACGGGTAGCTATGATTTCTTTTCACCCTGCAACAGTCCATCATCTCCACAGGGAAATATATAAAATCAAAGAGTTAGGAATTAAAGCTGGTCTTGCCTTAAATCCAGGTGATTCAATATCAATAATTGAGGAAGTTTTAGCTGATATAGATTTTGTATTAGTAATGTCTGTAAATCCTGGTTATGGAGGACAATCTTTTATATCATCTAGTTATGAAAAAGTTGAAAAATTAGACAGAATTAGAAAAGAAAAGAATTTAAGTTTTAAAATTGAAATTGATGGTGGAGTTAATGATAAAAATGCACCTCAACTAATTCAAGCAGGTGTAGATATTTTTGTAGCTGGCTCTTATGTTTTTAAGTCCAAAGACTATGCCAAAGCTATCGATTCCTTAAAATAATGGAGAATGTATGTTCAACGATTTATCAAGTAGATTAGATAAAGTATTTAGAAACCTAAAAGGTAAAGGAAAACTCACTGAGAAGAATATTAAAGATTCTCTCAGAGAGATTCGAATGGCTCTTTTAGAAGCTGATGTTAACTACAAAATAGTTAAAAAATTTGTAAAAGATATTGAAGAGCAGTGTTTAGGACAAGAGGTTATGAAATCTCTTACACCTGGACAACAAGTTGTCAAGATAGTAAATGATGAATTAACTAAACTTATGGATACAGATAACTTTGAAGTCAAATTACATGATAATAAAATCAACAAAATCATGTTAGTAGGTCTTCAAGGTTCTGGTAAGACAACAGCTTGCTCTAAACTAGCTACTCACTTCCGAAAACAAAAGAATATCTTCCCTTCTATGGTTGCTTGTGATGTCTACCGTCCTGCAGCTATCCATCAATTAGAAGTTTTAGGTAAAGAAATTGGAGTACCTGTTCATTCTAATCTTGAAAGCAAAGATGTAATAAAAATTGCTAAAGATGCACTTGCAATTGCCAATCAGCAAAACCATAATTTGATTATTTTTGATACAGCAGGCCGACTCCACATTGATTCTGATATGATGGACGAGGTTAAAAGATTGAAAGATTTTGTTAAACCAGATTATATCTTCTTTGTAGCTGATGCAATGACTGGACAAGATGCGGTAAATGTAGCAAAAGAATTTCATGATATATTAGATTTTTCAGGTGTTATTCTGACAAAACTTGATGGTGATTCTCGAGGTGGTGCTGCTCTTTCTATTAAAGCTATAACAGAAAAGCCAATTGCCTTTGTTGGTGTTGGAGAAAGACCAAGTGATTTGGAAGTTTTCTATGCCGATAGAATGGCTTCAAGAATCTTAGGTATGGGTGATGTTTTAACTCTGATTGAAAAAGCTGAAACGACTATGAATGAAGAGGAAGCGGAGAAACTTGCTAAAAAGTTAAAGAAAAACCAATTTGATTTAGATGACTTTCTTAAACAATTGCAACAAATTAAAAAAATGGGACCACTTGAGGGATTGTTAAAGATGATTCCTGGGATGAATTCCAAAGCATTACAAAATGTTAACATGAGTGGTAAAGAACTAGTTCATATTGAAGCTATCATATATTCTATGACTCTTAAAGAACGTTCAGATCCTAAAATAATTAATGGTAGTCGTAGATTAAGAATAGCTGAAGGTTCAGGTAGATCTGTTCAAGAAGTAAACAAACTTCTCAAGCAATTTACTCAAATGAAAGACATGATTAAAAAGATGAATAATCCAAAAATGATGAAGAAAATGGCTAAAATGGGTGCTAAAGGTGGAATGCCTGATATCCCAGGAATGCCAAAATTATAGATTTTTTTTATACCATTTACAACTCTTTTGCTGATCAGCAAAAGAGTTTTTTTTATCCATTTTGTTAAGTTCTCTCCAAAGTAGAGTGGGTCTTAGAACAAATTCACCCTTCTTGCAGCTACAGAGTAGCGACATCTTTGTAGATTAAAATGTCACAAAGTCATAAAAACCTACAGAGTAGCTATGAGGATATTAAGCTTCTTCATTTACTATTATATTTGGCTCCCACTCTACTTTTAAGAGAGCCTTTTTTTAGTAAAAACTCTGAGTTGGCACTTATTAATGATATTTTTTTATCGATTTAATTTGTCAAATGCAACTTTTAACTTATACTATAAAAAATGTATTATTGGTATTATCTTACATTTGATTATTAAGATATAAACTGACATGCATGATTAATTGTATTTAAACAAAGCAATGTTTTTATAAATTAGCTATCTGTTTTTAGATATATTTTTCACTAAATAAATAAAAAAAGGAGTAATAATGATTACTACAACCCTATTCCCAGGTCGCTATGTACAAGGACCGGACACTTTAAAGAAACTTGGTTCAGAAGTAGCAAGATTAGGTTCAAATGCTTTTGCTATCTGTGATCCATTTGTTTATGAGACTTTACTTGATGGTTTCAAGGAATACGTTGAGTCAAAGCTTAAAGTTAATTGGAACAAATTCGAAGGTGAATGTTCAGATGAAGAAATTGACAGGCTAGTAGATATTGCAAAAAAAAATAATATTGAAGTAATTATTGGTATTGGTGGAGGTAAAGCTCTTGACACAGCCAAAGCAGTTGCCCATTCTCTTAAGGTACCTGTTGCTATTGCTCCAACTCTTGCTTCAACTGATGCTCCATGTTCTGCCCTTTCTGTTATTTATACAAACACAGGTGAGTTTAAGAGATATTTAGTACTTCCTAAAAATCCTGATTTAGTGTTACTTGATTCCAAGATTATTGCAGCTGCTCCTAGTAGATTCCTTGTTGCGGGTATGGGAGATGCTCTTGCTACATGGTTTGAAGCTGAATCTTGTAAAATAAGTTATGCTGGGAATATGACTGGTAATTATGGTTCTATGACTGCTTTTTCCCTAGCTAATCTTTGCTTGAATACTCTTTTAGAGTATGGACTTGATGCTAAAGAAGCATGTGATGCCAACACTGTTACACCAGCTTTAGAACATGTTATTGAAGCTAATACTCTCTTAAGTGGACTTGGTTTTGAAAGTGGTGGCTTGGCAACTGCACACGCAGTACATAATGGTCTAACTGTACTTGAACCTACCCACGCCTTTTTCCATGGTGAAAAAGTTGCTATCGGAACCTTAACATCGCTAATTCTCACTGATAAATCCAGCGAAGAAATTCATAGAATCTTTAGTTTCTGTGAATCTATTGGATTACCAACTACTCTTGCAGAAATAGGCTTAGAGAATGTTACTGACCAAGATTTGATGAAAGTTGCTGAAACTGCTTGTTCTGAAGGCGAAACTATTCACAATGAAGCATTTAAAGTAAATCCTCGAGATGTTTTCTATGCTTTAAAAACAGTAAATCAGATAGGACTAGCTAGAAAAAAAGGATAGCATCTATTTGCAAAAATTCTTAAACACGAGCAGGTAAAGATTGTATTATTGGTAAAGGTCTTCTGCATTACTGGTTAAATATAGAAGAAGTATAAGTAATAAGAAGAGTCTATATCCCATGGGATATGGACTCTTCCTTTCTATTTCCACCTTATCTTTCTTTACCAAATATCTTAAAGAGACTTTTAGCTATATCAGTAGAATCTAAATACTTACCTCTTACTGGATCAGTATTAACAGCTAACTCAGTGAAAATATCAGCCCCCTTACCTTTTACAAATAAAGGAACTAAGGAGTTAGTATGTTCAGATGATAGGAAGTAAAAATCAGGCATAAGACCAGCTTGACTAGGTTTAATATCTGCAACTACTTCTTCTTCCCTACTTGCCTTACCAGAGATGTGCCCTGTTTCATGATCAGCAGTTACTATTAGCAAGGTTTCATCCCATGAGCTGTTAGTTTCTACCCAATCTACAACAAATTCAACAGCCTTATTAAAATCTATTTGTTCTTCTATAGTTCGGCCCTTCCAGTTAGCGTGGGAGGCCTTATCAACAGCCCCACCTTCAATTAAAAGCCAAAAGCCATTATCATTATCAAGAACATTGATTGCTGCCTTACTCATCTCACTCAAAGTTGGAATACCCTTTCTAAAAGCGACTTCGAAAGGTTCAGCATGTTTATCTCCCTCTCTGTCATATTGAGCATTAGCTCTACTTTTAAAAATACCTAAAAGTCTTTTGGGCGCATTTTCTTTAGTAATACTTGTGAATTCTTTTCTATCTCTAATCACTTGCCAAGCATCTGGAAGATTATCCCCATCAATATCGGCAATAGTTTTATCTACTTGCCAATCCTTATCTAAATCAAATGCTGTATTGCCTGACTCAATTTGCTGCCAAAATTCTTTCTTTCCTACATAATAATATTTTTTGTGGTCTGGAAGATTAGTATCTTCATCTAATCCAGCTCCCATTATCACAGATAGTTTAGACTCCATAATCATAGATCTAAATATGTCAGGATAGTTTTTCCTAAAAGGACTATGGATAGTAAAACCTGCAGGAGTTCCATGACAAGCTACTACTGTAGTAACTGTGCCTGTTCTCTTACCTTTCGCTTGAATATACTCGGAAAAATGAAGTATTTCTTTCTTATTTTCATCAACACCAAGATAACCATTCTTAGTTTTTATGCCTGTTGAAAGAGCTGTAGCTGAAGCAGCTGAATCTGTCCATTTTTCATCTATGTATAAACTATCATTCCAAGCTAAACTTGAATCATAACCTCCAGCATCTAATGAATATGTAGACATTGCAAGTTTGATTGGAAAAGACTCATAAATCTGTTTACCCTTCTGTCCATATTGATAGTAATCACTTGCAAGAATATGGTTATAACCAGCTCCATCAGATATCATAATTATCACATTCTTTGGTTCTTTTCTACCACATCCAAAAATCATAAATCCTAATAATAACACAACTATGAATTTAGCAATTTTCATTTTTTATCCTTTAATAGGGAATATATCTTCCGTAAGATTTCTTTTGTTCAATATTGTTTAATTATTTGGAATAGTCAATGTAAAATTTGTTAAATCTTCTATAAAGCTAAAAGAGACTGTTCAATCCTCAAGTTATTCTTTCTAATAGCTTTTCTTCACATAAGTCGATAATATTGCACATATTTACCTTTTCTTGACTTTGGTGAAAAATTATGATTAGTAACATATACCCTACATTGGATTGCCGATAAGACCATCTTTTTTCAAGTTGAAGTGAGTAAATTCATAAAAATCTCGAAGAGATGCAGATATATTAGGCAGGGTTCGAAGACCCTGTATTAATTATTTCAAAAAATCAAGCAAAGCCCTGGAGGGGCGACAATATTCATTTTTCCAGATTTATCCCAGATGGTGCAGTTGGCTTTAGTAATACTTCGCTAAAGCTACGTATTACAGGCGAAGAGTGCAGATTCTTTTAGCAAAATCCCCTTCTTTGAGGGGGATACAAGGGGTGATTCCTTAAACTACGCGTATAATCCCCTTCTTTGAGGGGGATACAGGGGGTGATTCCTTAAACTACATAATATATATTCGGAAGAATTATGTAAGTTACTTTTGCAGAATGATATAGTGCTAATACAAAGGTCTACTGCATTATTTGGGATTAATCTTTATGTTTAGCTATGGGATTCAATACTTCAATATTATCTACTAACCATTCAATGCTTAATAATTCTTCTTCATTTAAGCTTTGACCTTTCTCAACTCTAATATTACCTTCATTATCCCTTATTTCACCTGAGAAAATCACTAGTTCTTTATTTATAATCTCTTCTTGTTTGCTGGCAATAATTTTCATTTCTTCTTGACTAAGATACTGAGAATAATCTGATAATCCATAAAGCCCAGAATCTAATTCAGACCATATTTTACTAGCTTTCCATGTTTTATCATAAACTTCTTGGACTTTCCTTTTATAGAAATCACCCCAATTCCAGACAACACTAACCAAGTTCTTTTTAGGTGCAAAATTCTTCATATCAGTATTATAACCAATTGAATATACGTGCCTGGTATCAGCTACCTTTTGAGACTCATTAGAATCGCTGTTATGGGCGATAATATCACAACCCATATCTATCATTTTATTAGCTATTTTGTTTTCTCTGGCAGGATTATACCATGAGTGAATCCATTCTACATAAATCTTAGCAGTAGGATTAATTGCTTTTATTCCTAAAGCAAAGGCATTAGTAATTCTTCTACATTCTGGATTAGCATGAGCTACTATTATTCCTATTTTGTCGGATTCTGTCCTCATTCCAGCAATCAAACCTGCTAAATACCAACTTTGATAAATCTTGCCAAAATAAGAACCAATATTTTCTTCTTGAAGAAATGTAGAACATGATTCAAATATTACTTTTGGATATTTTTTAGCCATTTCTAGGGTAGCTTCTTTGTGGTTATAAGAAGTTGCAAATATTAAATTAACACCTTCTTCAATCAATTCTTCTATGGCTTTCAAAGATGTTTCAGTGTCAGATGCATTTTCTCTATAAGAAATTTTATCAATTATTGGCAAGTCTTCTATTTCAATTTTACCTCTATTGTGGGCGTAATTCCAGCCCCCATCTCCTATTGGACCAACAAATAAAAATCCAACATGTAGACCTTTTCCGTCCTTACTTTGCTTATCCTTTTTTGTGCATCCAATAAATAGTAAACTTACTAATAGAATTGTTAGAATTACTAAATATACTTTTTTCATTATTTCCCCTTTTTAATAACGTGCTTATTTATCAGTATATATCCATGTAATATATTATCTATCTATTCATATTTCCTGTTAGTTGTCAAGCTTTCTTTTCAGGTTTCTTGTATTTCACTTTAAAAGAGAAAAATTTTAAAAAACTATTTGCATGATTTAGCAAATACCTTATACTATAGAAAAACTAAATAAGAGGTAATTATGGAACACTTAACATTAGAAACTTTTAAAGAAAAAGTATTTAACTTTGAAGATAATAAAGAATGGAAATTTGAAGGTAAAAGACCTGCAGTTATTGATTTTTATGCAGACTGGTGTGGACCTTGTAAAATGGTAGCTCCAATTTTGGAAGAGTTATCTAAAGAATATGAAGGCAAAGTAGATATTTATAAAATAAACACTGAAGAGCAACAAGAACTTTCCGCTATGTTTGGTATCAGATCAATTCCTTCAATTTTATTTATTCCTACAGAGGGTCAACCATCTATGGCAGCAGGAGCTTTACCAAAGAAGTCTTTCCAAGAAACAATTGAAAAGCTTCTTATCAAAGCTTAATTATCTTAAGAACAGTGTTTGGGAAAAGTAATGATTAAAAAAGATATTATAGTAATTGGAATGGGGCCAGCTGGAATGGCAGTTTCAGCCATGGCCTCTTCTATGGGCCTTGATGTTTTGGCAGTTGAAAAGCATAAAGTTGGTGGTGAGTGTTTGAATGTAGGTTGTATTCCCAGCAAGGCATTATTAAAAGCTGCTGAGGTAAATAATTTAGCAAAGAATCTACGTCTTTACGGTATTGAAGCAGATCTGTATGAGCATAGTAAAGATCCAATGTCAGTTGTAAGAGACAAGATTTCTGGCATTAACAATAAGAAGTTCATGAAAGTTTTTGAGAAGGTAGATTTACTTATAGGTAAGGGTGGTGCACAATTTATCGATGATAAAACTGTAGAAGTTGATGGTAAAAGATATAGAGGCAAGGCAATTTTTATTGCAACAGGAACTCAACCTTTTATTCCGCCAATTCCAGGACTATCAGAGGTTCCTAAATTAACTAATGTAAATATGTTTGAGCTTAAAGAAATGCCCAAATCATTAACGATAATTGGTGGAGGGGCAATAGGAACAGAAATGGCTCAAGCCTTTAATCACTTAGGAAGTAAAGTAAATCTTGTTCATCAAGATGCTCATCTTGTTCCTGCAGGTGATGCTGAAGCAGGTAGATACCTTGAATCATGCTTAGTTAAAGAAAATATTGGAATATTCAATAATGAGAAAATTAATAAAGTTGAATATATTGATGGAAAGATTTTTACTTATACAGATAAAAGAACTCTTGAATCTGATGAAATTTTAGTTGCTACTGGTCGCCAACCTGTGCTTGAAGAACTCCATTTAGACAAGGCTAAGATTGAGTATAACAGAAAAGGTATTTTAGTTGATGAGTTTGGCAGAACCAATAAAAAGCATATTTATGCAGTTGGTGACTGTAACGGGCATAACTTATTTTCTCATGCTGCTATGCACCAAGGAATGCTTTCTTTAATGCATTTTATAAGTCCTGTGTCACTTCCAAAACTCAAAAGAAGTAATTATGTAGTTCCTTGGTCTGTATTCACTAAACCTGAAGTTGCTCAAGTAGGAATGACAGAAAAAGAAGTTAAAGCAAAAGGAATTAAATATCAGGTAGTTAAAAAGGATTATTCATCCTTTGGAAGAACTGTTGCAGATGGACATCCAGAAGGTTTTATCAAAATTATAACTAATTCCAGAGGAAAAATATTTGGAGCATCTATTGTTGGAGAATCAGCTAGTGAATTAATCCACGAATGGACTATGGCAATTCAATATAAGAAAAGTCTTTTAGATGTTATGATGATGATGCATTCATTCCCTGCTATTTCAATGATGAATAAAATGGTAGCTGAAGACTGGATGATGAACCAAATGGATAGTAATTTTATTAAAAAAACTATAAAAATGTTAGCTTAAATTCAATTTCTCCTAATTGAAATTCATCCCCGTGGAAGGATTTGTAAAAAAAATCCTTCCTTTTTTTCTATCCAAAGATCTATTTCATTATTCGGGTTTAAGTAGAGTAGAGTAGAGTAGAGGAAGGGCTCGTAAGACCCTGTTTATATGAAACTATATTTTTTTTGGCTCAAGTTCAAGTCTGGTGGAAATTATGTTGCATTATTTTGCACTATATATTTTATTACAGTAGTTTACGGATTATAAGTTACTATTGATAGTATTATTTTAGCAGAATAAGACATAATCCTGAAAGGATAGGTCTTATATCCCTAAAGGGGATTAATAGTTTAGCCCAGGGTAAAATCCTGAAGGGATTGCAACCCTGGGTAATGATTTATAAAAAGACTAACCCTGTAAGGGTTCAATAAAACCATATATACCAATGATTTAATATTAAAATTAGTTACCATTATATTAAACCCTTACAGGGTTAGGTCGTAATTTTGGATATTTTACCTGGGGTGACGATCCTTATAGGATCTTACCCCAGGCTAAACTATTAATCCCTTTCAGGGATACTATGGATAATCAACTAATGATAAAATTTTATATTTTATTAATTTTCTTCCACCAGACTTGAACTTGAGCCTTTTTTTTGCAGATGTGGTCATCCGCATTCCCAGTTATCTTTGCGGATGGTGTCTACTAAAGAGCTAAAAATAGATTAAATCTGTTCAAAAATCCCAAAACCATTAGCATTCAATATTCTCCAAGTCTCATCATAATTATCATTGAAATCACTTAGTTGATGACTATCAGAGCCAATAGAGATAAGCCTTCCTCCTTGGCTAGCATATAGGTCTAGCACCTCTAGATGTGGAATAAATTGCTTGTTAGCTTTTCTCAAGCCAGAATAGTTGATTTCCAAAGCAATATTTTTCTCTAGCATTACCTGAAAAATATCTTTGCAAACTGGTAAAGCTGGCTTAATATCATGTTTTAAATATCTAGTAAAGATACCAAGATGGGCAAGAATATCAAGATCACAATTTTCAACTAGCTGGAGATTAGCTTTATAGTATTTTATTATTTCTTGTTGAGATAGTGGATTCGTAAAAGGAAGGGAAACATCTTTATCAGGCAAAATTGTATGGATAGAAGCAAGAACAATATCTGGTCTAGAACCAGCAAAATAATCTTCAACTTGGGATTTAGTTTCTTGATACTCACCTATTTCTATTCCTCTTAAAATTTTAATTTTATCTGCATATTTTTCTTGCAGTTCAGTATAATAATTCATATATTTTGCAAAAGAATAGTCTTGATGGAAAGACCATTTAGGGAATAAAAATTCTAAATGATCAGTAAAAGCAATTTCATCATAGTTTAGTTCAATAGCTTTGAGAATAATTTCCTCAGGATTTTGCCTGCTATCTTTACTAATATGGCTGTGAATATGGAAGTCTTTCTTCATTAATTAATCTCCTTAGATAAAATAAAAAAAACAGCGAAGTTACCGGGTGGTAACCCCGCTGTCGGAGGGCATTCTATGTAGGGTCTGTAGGTTTATTTTAAGCTTAGAGATAAGAAGTTTTATTATCTTTCATCTAAGTCTAAATACATTATTCATTTTAAAATAATTTTGGCAAGGAAAAAATTATTTTTTTTTACTTTTTTCCCCTAAATTCTAATGAGTCACGTCTAAGAACTATCTACAAACTAGATAATTACTTCACGATAATCAAAGAAGAGGCCATTATTATGAAAAACAACTAAATTTATTTAATTTTCACAAGTTTGAGTGTTGATGTTTTTCCACAGTTATCACTTTTCAAGAAGTAGATTCCACAAGCTAAATCATTAGTATTAAAGCTTATTTCTCTATTCCTGTTCTTCTTGACCATAAGGCTTTTGCTAGCTACTTTCTGACCTTTTAAGTTATATAAGCTTAGTTTCAACTCTTGATCTTTCTTTGATTTAACTTGAATACTTAACAAATCATTAAAAGGATTTTCATTGCATCTTAGCTCAATGGGATTAACTTGCCCAAGATTATCAGAATAATTATTAGTTGGCTGATAATTTAAGTAAACTAGATTATTTTCTAAATAACCATACTCTTGTCCAGCTTCTACCATAAGTTGTTGATTTAGCGGTACTTCTTCCCCACTTGCACCTTTGTAATAAACAAAGCTTATATTTTCTTCATTGCTTGGCATTTGTACTAAAATAGCTACAACATTTCTAGCAGAACCTTGGCTATCAGTATAGATTCCCATTTGTCCAGCTCCCAGACATTGATTATCAGAAAAAGCACCTATGAAGTCATTTTCAAAATCAATTTGTAAGTCTTGACTAGCAAACTCAGCATAGATTACTGCTGTATTATTTGGATAAATGGCTATCTCCCATGGATATTCAATTTCTTGTCTTGTTGATTTAGCAACTAGATTGTTATAAAGCAAAGTACAATCTTGGGAAACTTCAATCCAATAACCCCTATTAGGAGTCATAAGTTCCATAGTATTAAAGGCATTAGGCATAGATGGATTATAGATTGATGTTAAATCTTTAACCTGTAGTAAATAATCACTTATGTTAGCAAGGGCAAGTTCCGGTTCTAATGATTCTTGAGGTAAATAGCCCACAAGATTCCAACCAGAAGTTAAATTTATTGCAGTTTGATCATCATAAGCATAAGCTTGGAGCTGAAGTTGGCAAGCATCATTTGTTCTTACCCAGTAAGCTTCTTGAGGAGATAAGCTATCAAGAGTATTAAAATAATAAGGAAGTGATGGAGAATAGCTGGCTGTGAGATTTTTTATTTCTTCAATATTATCTAAGACATCTGAGAAAATTATTTGTGGTGCAGAATTATCGTAATTTAGATTATAGCTAATTAAATTCCACCCATTATTAAATTCAAGCGTCTGATCTATTTGGGCTTGACCAAAGACAGCATTAACAATCACTGAGCTGTTAGCTTCCACAACTACATTAGTAAAAATTTGGGAATCATATCCTTCAACACTTATCTCGACATCATAAGTCCCTGGATTTATTGGTCGATAATAATCGCCAAAATCTGCATTTGATTTCACCTTGGTGACCTCAGTGTCATGGTTTAAAATTTCAATCGTCCCTTCCAGTGGATTGCCTTGATAATCACTTATGCTTCCCTTGATACCGTAATGCACTTGTTCCATTAGCAGTAGAAGGGCATCTCTGTTATAGTTCCAGTGATTATTCAATTCACTAACATCTAATAACTTAACCATAGAATGTTCAATAGTTATCTCTTTGATACCCAGATAATATATTGCGTAATCTTGACGAGTGCCGTTTGCTTCATACCAATCATAACCATTTGTTATACCATCATCGAAACCATCCATGTAAGTTGCAGGAGCATCTTCGTGTACTGCATCAGCATAAACTCTACATATTTGCTGGAACCAAGCATCATCTGGATGAAGTTCAGGTATCGTATCCCAGGCATAATTTACTACTTCTTGCCCACTGTGGGTGTTGGCAGACATGACAATTCCTTTACCTGTCATAAAGCTTATTTGATCTAAGTTCTCTTGAGAAACCGATGTAGATGCACCTGTTCCAGGATAACCATCAATAAAATCTATAAAATTTCTGTTGGCATCTAAATTATTGGCAAGATATCTTCTAGCATTACTAACAGTATTATTACCTCCATAATAGGTTCCATCTGGGTTAGCTAAAGGATTTATCCAAATTTCAGTTGTATTAACTAAATCCGTAATCTCTTGGTCACTACCATAATTACTTAGAAGCTCATCTATCAACCTAAGTAATAATATATATGAAACTACTTCATCACCATGCATTTGACCTGAGTAATAAAAACCAGGCTTTGCAGACTCTTGATTAACATTACTAGTTATTTTAACTACTGGTATTTGTCTGTTATTCTGAGAATAACCAATGTTTTGAATAGTACATAATTCTGGATAATCAATAGCAAAATTATTCATCATTTCTAAGTAAACTTCATAAGTAGGATATCTATCCCAATTAGACATTTCATCAATATTTGTAGCCATAGTAAGAGTTGCTCGTTCATCCATTGGAAGTGTTTGTAACTCATATATGATACCTAATTCCTGTAATCTTTCTAGTTGCTCTGGCAGAGCATAAGCATAGATAGTATTATCTTGCCTGTTATCTATTGATACTAATTTAGTTAGACTGGAAATATCTTCTGGTGATTGTATTGTTATACTGATGTATTTTTCCGGAACTGATGAAAATAGACCTTGTATAACAACAAGTAGGAATATGACTATAACTTTTCTTAACATATATATTCTCCAAATGTTTAGTGATATTATTTTTGCTTGATGAATTTATTTGTCAATGAATATTACTTATCACTCTTAATTATCTCTTGATTGTTACTCTCTCTATAAATTTCCAATGTTTTATTGAGTAACTAACAATAAAGGATTAACTATGGCTCAAGTTCAAGTCTGGTGGAAAAAATTTAATAAAATATAAAATTTTATCATTAGTGTGATTATCCAAAGTATCCCTGAAAGGGATTAATAATTTAGCCTGGGGTAAGATCCTATAAGGATCGTCACCCCAGGAACAATATCCAAAATTACGACCTAACCCTGTAAGGGTTTAATATAATGGTAACTAATTATAATATTAAATCATTGGTATATATGTTTTTATTAAACCCTTACAGGGTTAGGCTTTTTATATACATCATTACCCAGGGTTGCAATCCCTTCAGGATTTTACCCTGGGCTAAACTATTAATCCCCTTTAGGGATATAAGACCTATCCTTTCAGGATTATCCTAGATGATGCAGTAGAGCTTTAGAGAAGAGTGCAGATTCTTTTAGCAAAATAGCTTACAGAATTCGGACGCATATAATATATATATTCGGTAGAATTATGTAAGTTACTTTTGCAAAAGAATATAGTGCTATTATCAAAGATCTATTGCATTATTTGGGATTATGTCTTATTCTGCTAAAATAATACTATCAATAGTAACTTATAATCCGTAAACTACTGTAATACAATATCTAGTGCAAAATAATGCAACATAATTTCCACCAGACTTGAACTTGAGCCTTAACTATTCATCTTATTTAAAGCAAAATATCGCAGTAGAGCTTTACAGAAGAGTGCAGATTCTTTTAGCAAATCCCCTTCTTTGAGGGGGACATAGGGGGTGATTCCCTAACATTTCTATAACATATATTCGGCGAAATTATGGAAGTTACGTTTGCAGAAGAATATAGTGCTATTCACAAAGGTCTACTGCATTATTTGGGTTTAATTGCATCAATTTCTGAAACATACTTTTTAAAGGATGGTTCTGATATTTTTACTATAGGATTGTTTTCAACAAAAGATCTATAATGTTCTTTCATGGAAAGAAGTGGATTTTTCAAAACTTGTTCTTCTCCTTGTAATTAAGAAGAGGTTAACTTATTTAACAATAAATTTTGATGTTGCTAGTCTTTTGTTATTAATTTTGATAGTAGCGATATAAAATCCTGATGCTAATGATTCTAGTTTAATAGCATCACTAGAGTTTTTGATATTAGTGGTGTTTAAGTTTCTCTCATGAACTTTCTGTCCTTTGAGATTATAGACAGAAATCATCGCGTTTTCTATATTCTTGGGTAAATGACCCTCAAACTTTAGATTTATCTTAATATTTTTACTGGAAACTGGGTTAGGATAGATGATTAAATTAGTGTTTACTTGAGGTGAAACATCGTTATTTTCATTTGCTACTGTTGTGTCTGTTAAATTGGGATTGCCGGCATAAATCGTTACATATCCAGGAGTTGCATAACCTCCCCAATCATCTGGAGCTGAGATTGCAATATCATCATAGCCATCATTATTATAGTCTCCGATATTTACATTTGAACCAAAATATCCTGAAAACTCAGGATATATTGGACATGTTAGCTGTAAATCATAGATGCCGTTAGAATTTTCTCCACCTAACCATATAGCTGCTGTCCCATCCCATAAGCCATAGGACGAATTACTTCCAACAAAATCACTATAGCCATCTCCATTTAAATCACCGTGCTTAATTCTTCTACCAAAGCTTGAAGATCCGCTAATGTATGTAGGATGATATTGATTGCATATTATTGGTAATAAATTTGAATTTTCAAAAGTATCTTGCCAAAGGGCTAAGCCAAAATAATCAGAGGTATTCTCTTCTGTAGTAGGAAAAAGAAAATCAGGTGATCCATCTCCGTTCATATCACCAACTGTTATCGCACCGTTAAAATCATAAGTTAGATCATAATTGCAAATTATGTTATTATTAGTAAGCGATAAGGTAGAATCTCCATAATATATTTTAGTAATATTTTCATTGGAAAAATTCAGATATCCTACAGCAAAATCAGCAAAACCATCATTATTTAAATCTCCCATTGCTTCAATATTAGAAGCTAATTGCTGTAGAAAATTTTCCACAATAATAATCTCAAAAGTTCCACCTACCATGATTCCGAGATCTCTTGACCCAGACTCCCTTTGTAAGCCAAATCCCATATCATCACATCCGTCACCATTAACATCTCCCAAGCAGGAAGAAAATGCTTCTCTGTCACTATAATATCCTGGACCTACCAGGTAACCGTATTCATAATCATAATCAGTGAAATCAAGTTTTGCATCAGGTCCACCGTAGTAGAAACGATAAAAATGAAAATCAGGATTGTTGAGACCAAACAAAATTACTCCCTCTATTGCTAAATCTTCATAACCATCTCCATTGACATCTCCACAGGCAAAGACTCCGTAACTTGGAAAAATGTCATAACCTGGAGAGTTATCTGTTAAAATCATTATGTAGTCAGGACTATTATTATAATCAAAATTATTTCCACCCCAGAAAACATGAACTTCGCCAGGATGTCCAACTTCTTCACGTGCCAAAACAAACAAATCATCAATACCGTCTGCATTGAAATCTAAGGTTGCCATCCATTTACCATATTCACTATTTCCCCACGGTCCTTCAAAAGTATTCATTGTATCCATATAATTTTGGGCAAAGGCATTCAGAGTTATAAGCAACATTAGAGTAACACAGCAATATCTTAACAATTTCATTGATCCTCCTATGAGGTTAGTAACTTTACTATTTAAGTTATAATCCTAAGATATGATTTATGATTTTAGATGTCAATATTTATTCCCAACTTTTTATAAAATTGTAATTACACCATCGTAAAATCAGTATTAATCTGGGTTAATCAGTGTAATCAGTGGATAATCTCTTCTTTGTACTTTTTGTTAATCTCTTTTACTTAACAATAAATTTTGATGTTGCTAGTCTTTTGTTATTAATTTTGATAGTAGCGATATAAAATCCTGATGCTAATGATTCTAGTTTAATAGCATCACTAGAGTTTTTGATATTTGAAGGGTTGAGTTTTCTCTCATGAACTTTCTGTCCTTTGAGATTATAGACAGAAATCATCGCGTTTTCTATATTCTTGGGTAATTGTCCCTCAAGTTTTAGATTTATCTTCATATTTTTACTGTTGACAGGGTTCGGATAGATGATTAAATTAGTTCTTGCTTGAGGAAATACATCGTTATCTTCATTAGCTACTGTTGTGTCTGTTAAATTAGGATTACCAGCATAAATTGTTACATATCCAGGAGTTGCATAACCTCCCCAATCATCTGGAGCTGAGATTGCAATATCATCATAGCCATCATTATTATAGTCTCCAACATTTACATTTAAACCAAAATATCCTGAAAACTCAGGATATATTGGACATGTTAGTTGTAAATCATAGATGCCGTTAGGATTTTCTCCTCCTAACCATATAGCTGCTGTCCCATCCCATAAGCCATAGGACGAATTACCTCCAACAAAATCACTATAGCCATTTCCATTAAAATCACCGTGTTTTATCAATTGTCCAAAACCGCTAGCCCCCAGTATGAAACTTGAATACGGAGGGTTACACTGTATGGGATACAGTGTCGAATTTTCAAAACTATCTCCCCAGCAAGCTAACCCAAAATTATCAGAATGGTAATTTTCGGTAATTGGATAAAGAAAGTCAGGTAATCCGTCTCCATTCATATCACCAACTGTTATTGCACCGTTAAATTCATAAGTTTGTTCATAATTGCAGATAATTTCATACTCTGTTAGTGATAATGAAGAGTCTCCATAATATATTTTTGTAATATTTTCATTAGAATAATTTAGATATCCTACAGCAAAATCAGCATAGCCATCATTATTTAAATCACCCATAGGTTCAATATTAAAAGAGAAAGGTTGGATAAAGTTCTCAACAACAATCATTTCAAATGTTCCACCCAACATAATTCCTAAAGCTCTGGACATTGAGTCTCGTGAAAGTATAAATCCCATATCATCACATCCGTCACCATTAACGTCACCCAGACAGGAAGTAAACCATTCTCTGTCACTATAATATCCTGGACCTACCAGGTAGCCGTATTCATAATCGTAATCAGTGAAATCTAGTTCTGCATCAGGTCCACCGTAGTAGAAACGATAAAAATGAAAATCAGGATTGTTGAGACCAAACAAAATTACTCCCTCTATTGCTAAATCTTCATAACCATCTCCATTGACATCTCCACAAGAAAATATTCCTAAACTGACATTATAATCAGTCAAAGTTGTTATCTGGTTCGGTTCATTATTATACCCAAAATTTTCTCCTCCCCAGAAAATATGAATCTCTCCTTGATTTCCTTCTTCCATTGCCAAAACAAACAAATCATCAACTCCATCAGCATTAAAATCTAAGGTTGCCATCCCTTTACCATACTCGCTATTTCTCCAAGGTCCTTCAAAAGTATTCATTATATCCATATAATTTTGGGCAAAGGCATTCAGAGTTATAAGCAACATTAGAGTAACACAGCAATATTTTAATAATTTCATTGATCCTCCTATGAGGTTAATATATTAGCATATCATTCATCTTATTTAAAGCAAAATATAGCAGTAGAGCTTTACAGAATTTAGCAAATCCCCTTCTTTGAGGGGGACATAGGGGGTGATTCCCTAACATTTCTATAACATATATTCGGCGAAATTATGGAAGTTACGTTTGCAAAATAATATTTACTTTTCTATCAACTATTTCATGAGTATCATTTTATTTACACGATTTTCTTTACCAGAAGAAACTTTATACAAATAAATACCTGAAGATACTTTTTCCTTGTTCTCATTTCTACCATTCCAAACAATCGAGTGCTTTCCAGCTTTCAATTTTGCATTAACTAGTGTTTTCACTAGTTGCCCTCGCATATTATAAACTTGCAATTTCACAGCAGACTCTTTTACTGTTGTAAAATGAATGGTAGTTTCCGGGTTAAAGGGGTTTGGGAAATTTCCAAGCAATTCAAAAGTAGCAAGACTGACATCAGAACTATTACTAGTGATATTAGGGGCTGTTACTTTAAAATCATCAACCATAAATATAAAAGAGTTATCTGATACACATTGGATTGCAATTCTAGCCATCTCGCCACTATAATTATCCAAACTATAAGAAAAATTTGTCCATTCAGCAGGAGCCTCAACATAAGGATCACCTGATATGAGAGTAAAATCCTCAGGATCTGTCGAGCCTAATGAAACAAGAACATTAAATCTTTCTAATCCATACTCTTCCACTATCGATTTTGCCATGAATGAGACTGTAGTATCATCCTCGATAAACATAAGGGGAGATATCAACCAGTCATCATTTGGGGGTAATGTAGGGCAAAATGACACAATGTATTTATCTCCTTCTGAAGGGAAATAATGTTCCTGTTCTATAGGTGGACTTGTCATACTAGGATTAAAAATTATAAAAGCCATGGGTGATTGTTGTGAGTAGAAATAGTAATCCATGATCCACCAAGTAGGGCATAAGTCAACATCTCTTAGAACCCAAGGATCAAATTGCAGGCTAAAGTCTTGGTATGATTCAAAACTATCTTCAAAGATAAGCTCGTTAGCATTAAGTGATGCTAAAAGTAGTAAACCAAAAAGTAATATCTTCTGTTTAAACATATGTTTTTCTCCTATATGATACTATTTCATCAAGATAATTTTCTTGGTGGTTGATAACTTAGGTGTTTTTATTCTATAGAAATATAGACCAGAGGAAGTACTTTCACCACTATCATCCTTACCATCCCATATTAAAGAATGATTTCCTGCTCTTAGAAATTCGTTTTGTAAGCTCTTTACTTTCTGACCCTTTAAGTTGTAAATAGATACATCAACATTTCCGTCAGATGGTAGCTCAAAACTGATAGTTGTGGTTGGGTTAAAGGGATTTGGGTAACTTGTGGAAATGATTTCATTAGCTATAGAGTTGGAAGAACTAATGTCATTCGAGACAGGTGGTAAAGTATTTATCATATTAAAGTTAACCTGGCTAGTAGTTTCATTATGGACATCAATATTATAGATAATTGTATCATCATAAAATACTCTCTTGGCATACAGATCATAGTTTCCTTCAGGAAGTTGAATTTCGAAATAGCCTGCGCTATCAGCAAAAGTAAATATATTTGCTTGATTATCAATTTTGATTAAGACATAATCAACAGGTGAACTATCTTCTGTGGAAGTAATATAACCTGCTATCTTACCTAATTGAGGAGTTCCATATTCATATACCCCTATATCTATAGTACTAGTACCATCTCCATCACCATCCCATTGACGAAGGCCATAATTCATATCAAAAGGGTTATAGATTCCCAATGTATTATTGTAGCCGGCGTCAATAGCAATACTATTAGCTGAAAGTCTAAAATCTTCATTCTCTAAATCAAGGAAAATCTCTTCAGCTTGTAAAGAATCTACAATTATGTTACCTCCTCCATCTATAAAAGGGTATTCTAATGGAAAATCTACTATACAGTTACGAAATGTTTCTGTGCGACCTTCTGTATAAGTTTCTATCAAATCTACATTTTTTAAAAAGATGCAATTAGTGAACACTGTGTCGCTAGGCATAGAAAATAACTCTCTAGTATTATAATAGATATTATTTCTCTTGTTCTTTGGGTAACCTTGGAAAGCAACAAAAATATCTAAATTATTAGGGTTATAATTTTTGAAAATATTCTGATAAAAATCGATATGATGAAGTCCCCGGATAACTGCTTGATCCATTATATTGTTGTAGAACTTTCCTTGACTTTCATAAGAGATATCAATTGTACTACCTCTAAAATGATTATCAACTAATTCTACATAACCATAATTAATATCAATTGCACTACCTCCTCCAAAGAAAGAATTAGCTTTAATATAGATTTCATCAGCCCTAGAAGCATTAATCGATGTAGTTGTCTCCCATGTGCTAAAATTGTTCTTATAGAAATAATTTTCATAAGTACACTCATCAGCTCCGTAGTTAATACCAACAGTAGAACCCATATTAGTATTATTAACATAATAGGAACCTAGTATTGAGTTAATAAATTGATTACTATAAAAATAGTTATTAGCAATAAGTGCGGGTATTTGCTGGGGACTTTCAATACCATAAATGGATTTGACATGAATGTAAACTCCTGCAAGATTGTAATCTAACAAATAAGCTTGAAAATTTTGATCATAAGTAAAGGTATTATTTTTGATTATTACATTATTAACATAGCCTAGCCTAAAATTGATAGCTCTGCAGTTGTTAATAAAGAGATTATCAGTAAAAATACCTGAGCTTGCATCCAAGCATACAGCTCCCCAGACTTGCCAATTGATAGCAACACCTATCCCAGCAGAATACTCGAATTTGCAATGTCTAAAACGGGGCATACCTGCATCTTCATCAAAATAAATAGTCCCCCAGTGATAAGTATTATCTTCTTGTAATCTAGTAAATATTATTGGTGCTTCAGCTCTTCCCTCAGCAATAATATTACCATGAACCCAAATCCATTTTGCAACTGAAACACCTGAGTACATCCAAAAATTAGCATCAAAATCCTGCCCAGATGTTAAGGAAGCTCCACTGATTTTTACTTCAGTTCCCGGTAAAATTGTGAGGGTTACCCCTGCATCAATATAGAGTATCTCAGTAACTTGATAAGGGCTGTTGTCCGGAGACCAAACTGTGTCTTCTGTAAGGTGACCACCCACCTCTATGGACCAAAGTGAAAGTAAACTTATTATACTTATTAATATCATAAATAAACATTTTTTTAACATCTGCCTACCTCTTTTTTAAAATATTAAGACTCTCCTTCTTATTTTAAGAATAATAGTCTTTTGACAAGATATATATTTTACTATTGGAATGAAGCTTAAATGATTTAGGTTATTTCAAAAATCAACTTGACTTGAAAATACAGCACTACAAAAAATGAAAATAGTAAGAATTAACATCATTCTTTTCATAAAGAGCTCCTAAATAGATTATATATATTAGAGTAAAAAAGAATGATATTTTCGTTGAAAATCTTGTATCTGTCGGAGATGCATAGTTTTACAGAGGTACAGTTAAATGGATTTTAATTATGACCAAGTATTGAAGTATGCTTATAGAGTAGCTGTTAAATACATAAATAATCATGATACAGCTCAGGATATTGCTCAGCTTTCAGCAATTCAGTTGTTTGTAAACAGAGAAAAGATAGATCCGGAGAAACTGGATAACTGGTTATATACAGTAACTAAAAATTTCTGTTTTACTCAATATAAAGTATCTCAGAAGAATAAGGAAGTAATCTTTGAACCTGATCATTTAGAAAGCATGAAGCTAGATGAAATTGAAGACCAGGTAAATAAACTTGATTTCTTTTCTTATGATTTTATCAAAAAGACAGATCAAGAATTACTCCACAAGTATTATAATGAACATTTTAAGATTAGTGACTTGGCGAAAGCATACAAGGTCAAAAAGAAGAGAATCCAAGATAAGATATACAGATTAACTCAGGAAATCATATTATTCAAAAAAATGAAAGACCATGTTTTTACCAGTTCAATTTCCGGAACAAAGCTTCATAATAGTATTTATTATTTTCTAGGTAAATTTGTAAAAGCTCTAAATGAAAATACTTTAACAGAATTTTCCGAATCTTTATCTGATTGTATTATTAATGATTGTATTAAGGATATAGAAATAAAAACTATCAGAAAGATAACAGTTGATTTTTTATCAGAATACGATTATAGATTCCTTATTATTTATCGAAATTTTGCTGATGAACTGAGGGTTTTTATTATTAAGTTCCAGATAGTTGAAGGCAAGCGAATCAAAATATTAGAGTTCCCTATCCTTCCCAAGTATGTGGTATCACATTCTGTTAATGAGATTCCTGAAGAATTAAAAAAGGCTCAGAAATTGAATAAGAGAGGTAAAACAAATGTTGAAATGCAGGTTTTTAAAGATTTAGTTAAACAGAAGAAAATCAAAGTGGTACAAGATTCAGAAGGCATTTTTGATAGTTAAAAGAGCCTTCACTAGTTCAAAAAACTAGCAAAGGCTTCTTATTCTTTATCTTTTACAACTTCAACATCCCCATATTAGAGATAGTATCAGTATCTTTCTCTTTTTCAATCTCTTCTGTCTTTTTAGAAGTATTAATTAATTCTCCTTTATTAAGAGTAGTTTTAAGTTCTACTAGACCATATAGTGATTCAGGTGCTAAGATTTGACCATAATTTTCAAGAATATCTATTTTTTCATAGAACAAATCAGGATCGATTTTGTCTTCAAAATTAAGAACTCCCTTATTAATTATGAAGTAAGCTTCTTTAGCATATTGCAGTTCGAGTTGAGTGAAGGTCTTTTCTCCACTATTAATGACCAGCTTACCAGCATAAGAGGTAATTGGGATATCTGAATCAATAATTTCAATAAGACTATCCACCAGCTTCTTATGAGCTAAAATTCTTTTACACTTAAGAATTTTACCCATTCCTTGGTCTAGGTCAGCAGGGGTCACATCTTCTTTGAAAATTATTGAGCCATGAGAATAGATATTTTCTTTGCCCATTCTTCTAACTTGGATTGAATCGAGTTGGGTTAGTGATCTAAGAATCTTGCAATTATCTGGAACAATTTTCAAAGAGCCTTGAACTTTAGCTATGCTCTCAAAAGCTGTTTGATATTTCTCACGAACTGTTGCAGACCCCATAAGGGAAATAGCTTTTACTTTCTGGGAAAATAAATCTAAGTCGATATCTTCTAACATTGATAGGCTTCCCATAACTTCCAAACTAATACTATCTTTGAGACTATTCAAGTAGTTATTGGTAAGCTCTTTGCTCCCTTGGATAGAAATTCTATCTTTAGAAGTTTCTCTTATTACACCTATATTCTTAATTACCTTGCTTTTAACTAAACCCACAAGATGATTAGGAGCATTAATGACGCCAATATTAAAAATGCCTTCAATCTTGTTTTGAACCAATTCAGCAGTAACATCATGGGCAATTGTTATCACACCTAAAATTACACTTTTTAGAGGACTTTCCATAGCCTCAAGCATTGCTTTATTAATATCAAGATTACCTACTTCTAACTTATAGTCTTCAGGAACTTCTTCTACCATGCCTGTATTGGAAATAGCAATATTTGCCATTAAGTTCTTTACTCTTTGCGAATAAATTACTATCCCAGTATTAGAAATTTGTGATATATTTCTTAATGTTTCTTCGTCAGCAAATCTTAAATCCACAGCACCAATATTTTCTATTCTTTTCATTTTAATTCTCCTTTATCTCCAAATATGGTTTTCTTCTCTAATTTTTTCTAGTTCTTCTAAGTCATCTTCTGATAGTTCTTCCGCGTTTTCTGTCCTTGTGAAGGGTATCAAATGCATGATAATCCACTCGCCTAAAGATAATAGTCTTGTTTCCATAAAGAGTCACCTACCTTTTGTCTTAGACTACTCAGTGCTTTTTGCAGTTTCCACCTTACAGTTGAGGCAGACAAGTCCATTTCACCTGCAATTTCTTGAGAATTCATCCCCAACCAGTACTTATTATAAATTATGTTTCTTTCATCTTCAGGTAAATAATCTAGCAAGATTTCAACCTGACTAGTCAGAACAAGATTATCCTCATAGCTTGTAGCTATTTCTAAGGGTATGTTTTCGATTCTCTTTTTTCTTTTCTTATCAATAAGAATGTTCTTAATCACAGTAAAAAGCCAGCTTCTAATTTGATTAGGGGTTAAACGGGCTAAAAGAAGATTATTATTGATAATCTTAAGATAGCAATCTTGCACAATATCATCTGCAAGATCTTTGTCATGCGCAATTGACAAAGCATAATCTGCTATCAAATCAGAATAATCATTAATTATTTCTTCAATTTTATCCATTTTATCTCCTTTTCATAAACTAAGACGAATGAAAACTAATAAGTGTTGGTATTTTTTTATTTTTTTAATTTTTTGTCTAGTTCTTATTATCCGTCCGAAGTCCTTTAGGAACTCCGGTCTACTTGAGAGAACCTAAAAAAAGCTTGCCATTATTTCAGCTAATTATTGAATGTAAGAAATTTTGGATATTCGAGGTATAAATGTTAGATAAATGGTCTTTTGAAGCTCTTGACTTAAAAGAAATATTAAATAGAGTTGATACTTTTTCAGAATTAGGTAGAAAATACAGAAAAAATTTAGTCGCTTATATGCCAGGACAAGAGTCAGAATTAGCTTCTTACTTCCTTTTAGTAGCTGAAGTTATTGATAAGATTGCTGACAATAAAATACTTCAGGACAAGCTAAAAGATGAACTATATCACCTAAAGGACATTGCTTATAGTATCAAGCGTTTAGGAAAAGATATTCAGATTCATGAACTTTTTGAAATAAAACAATTCTGTTATTTCTATGAAAGGTTAAGACTTCACTTAGCGAAAGATAACTTTAAGCTAGTTGAAGATTTCCCCCATTTAAGAAAAGTATTCACACTTTTAGACCCTGAAGGACAAGATGTTCCTACTTTCAAAATATCCTCGACTTATTCAAAAGAATTACAGACAATTAGAGAAGAAATTGCTTCTCTTTCCCGCAAAAAGAAAATTGAGCAACAATTATTCAGACAAAAAATAATGGACACGCTGAATTTAAGTAAGTTGGAAGAGAAAATCATTGTCTCTAATATGAATACTGATTTAAAAGCTAAAATTCATACAAGTGACTTTTTCGGTATTCAAGAAGAGAACTTTGCTAACACTATCTATTACATAAAATATCCTGAAACAATAAGAAATTATGAATATAAGTTAAATGAACTCTTTATTAAACAAGAAGAAGTAAGTAATCAAGTAATTTCCCAACTCTCTAATAAACTTATAAAATATCAAGAAATTCTAACTAAATCCTTAGATATAGTAGCTAAATTCGATGATATACTAGGTAAAGCAATTTTCTCTCTTAAATATGACTGCTCCCTCCCTACTTTAACCCAAGAGTATAAGGTTCAGATTATCCAAGCTGTTAATATTCCAGTCTTTGATTCTTTAAAAAGAGTCTCTATTAAATATCAAAAAATTGACCTTATGCTAGATAATAAAATGAATATCTTAGTTGGTGCTAATATGGCTGGTAAATCTACCGCCCTTACTACTTTAGGACAATTCGCCTATCTTACTCAACATGGTTTTCCTGTTCCTGCTTATAAATGTCTTATCCCTCTCTTCGACTACATCCTAGTTACTGGAGATGAAGCTAATCAAAAATCTATCGATTTAAGCTCTTTTGGTAAAGAAGTTGTGAGAATAAATTCCTACTATAACAGACCTGGAAAAGGACTTTTTATCTTGGATGAATTCGCTAGAGGAACTAATCCTAAAGAAGGGAATGCTCTTTCCAAAGCTCTCTTCGAATCTCTAAATAGTAAAAACAACTTCTGCTTCTGTTCAACTCATTTTAATTCACCCTTAGAAATTGAAGACGTTTCCCACTTTACTATTCCAGGCATTACAGAAGATGATTTCCAAGAAATAAGAAACCAAAATCAAATTAATCCTGATAATAGACTTAAAGCTCTTCATAAAAAAATGAAATATAATTTAATTAAGATTACTGGTAAAAAAGAAACTCCTCAAGCTGGACTTATGATAGCTGAATTGCTTGGGACTGATGAAGAAATTATTAAGAAGGCTAAGGAATATTTAAGATAATTCAGAGAAGTTGACTTTGCTAACACTCTGAATCCCTGAAGGGGATAGATACTTTAGCCCAGGGTAAAAGCATGAAAGGCTTGCCACCCTGGGTAATGAGGTAAATAAAAAAGTGTAACCCTGTAAGGGTTTAATAAAAATATGTATACCTAATTCTCATTATATACAGACATGCAGGTATTATATTAGGCTTTCTCCAAAATAGAATGGAAATTTGATAAATAATTATTAATCCTTCTGTTCTTATTTTTAGGGAATTAATATCTATTTAATCCTCAAAGAATGCAGAGTGTTGACAAAGTCAACTTCTCGAGTTTTTGGTCTCTTTTTGCAAAAAGAGATAACTAATATATTTATTCACACTCTAACAAAATAGTATTTAACTACATTTCAGTGAAGAGTTTAGATAAATATAGCGACTTTAAAAATTTCTAAATTACCTAGATGTAGCTTAGACCCTGTATATATTTGCCCAAGACTTATCTTAGCCCTGGAAGGGCGACTATTTCTATCAAGGAGAAAAAAACTGGTAAGGTTAAGCAATTTCATTTATTTAGCAATGTTAGAAAAGTAATCTTAGAATTTTTGAATTATGGTTTAGCATCAGCTATACTATGATGATTATATCTTCCTCCCTGATTCTAACAATGTTGTTAATATGCCTCAGGTCTTGACAAAGCAATATATCTGGCAATTCTTGAATTATTATGCCTTTCGTCTTGGTATTAGAAATAAAATAGGTACTCAAACCTTGAGAAAAATTTGGCTATCATGCCTTCAAAAATGGAGGTATTCTATCATTATTCATGAGAATCTTTAATCATTTCTTTCAAGCAGATAGTTACGCAAATAGGGATAAGCCAAGATTAGATTGGTAATATCAATGTTTATTCGGATTAGATATTATAATCTACTGAGAAAAGTTCACTTTTTGAAGTAAAATTTTTTAAAAAGAGAACTTTCATTTTTTTAACTTATTTAATTCGATTTTCTAGGATTGTTAATTGAAGTAAATCAAGTTTGGCTTGTTCAGCAGAGAACTTGAAGTTCCATGTTTTTTCCATAAAAAGTAAGGAGTTTTAAACCTATTTCTTTTATTTACTCAACTTTCCAATTTTCATATCTTGACACTTAAATATCTGATAAAGAATTGTTTGAATAGCCATTTTTTATGGATTCTCTGCAAGTATCTTTAATTACATGTTTTTGTTGAAAATCATAACTTGCAGAATTTAATTAATAATAGCAGATAAATTAAAAGGTTCCCCAGGAATTCATTCAAGATTTATGTTGGTTTTCAGGAAAAATCCAGAATTTTCTTTCCAATAAACATTATCAGCATTTTGAGGGTATATATGCTCGATTTAAACTCTACCCTTTATTTTATTGTTAAAATTCTCCAAAATGATTTTTTAGTATTATTTCTCGACTATCCAACTTTCATCATATTCCTAAGGAGGTAATGAATGTCTTTTCGTCAGAAAATTTCTTTCACACTGGATTTAAATTTAGATATATCTATTCAACGTAAAAACTAACAAATATACTACTTATAAAGGGCATTATCATGACAATTTATAACTATGGATTTATTTCTCTTTTAAAGAAAATGGGAGTATGCCAAAAAAATATTTTATTCACTTGACAAAAATTTAACTCAACCTAATTATTTAAAAGTAAATATTATTTTACGTAATATTGTAAATAATGATAGTTTGGTTAAAATAATATCTTAATGAATAACATCACTTAGATTATGTAATTAAATTATGTGTAAAGTCTTTCTATTTATGTTGAACATTATAGCTAATGTACTAAGTTAAGTAATGTATTTATGTCTATTTTCATAGATAAATAAATGCGTAAAGGGGAAAACATAAATAGTAGTATAAATTAATTTACAAAAGTAATATTATTTATTAAGTAAATTAGATATAAAAGAAAGGAGTAAATTGAAAAAACTGACTGTAATTGATTTATTTTGTGGAGCTGGAGGATTTTCAGAAGGCTTTAGACAACAAGGATATCAAATTGTGGCTGGATATGATAACTGGAAACCTGCAATTGATACATTTAATTATAATTTTGGTACGGTTTCTAAAGTAAAAAATATTCTAGATTTCAAAGATTCTATTGATGAAATTGATTCATTACCTAATACAGATGTGATTATAGGTAGTCCTCCATGTGTATCTTTTTCAAGCTCCAATATTTCTGGAAAAGCAGACAAAGTATCAGGTATATTATTAACAAAAGTATTTCTAAGAATTGTAGCTGTTAAAAAGTATCAACCAAATTCAAAGCTAAAAGCTTGGTTTATGGAAAATGTAGGTAATTCTAGGAACTATCTGCCAGATTACTATACTTTTAATGATTTAGGACTAGGACATTGGGCAAAAAAATATCGATTAAGTCCTACTAAGAAAGCTATAGTTCTAAAAGATAATCAACCATTAATAAACTCAGCTGATTATGGTTCATACCAAAGTAGAATACGAGCAATTTCAGGTGAGATTATTAAGGTTAAAAAACTCATTATTCCCAAACCAACCCATTCTAAAGAAGGATTAAATGGTTTAAAAAAATGGAATACCTTGGGTGATTTATTAAACAGTATCCCTGCTCCACATAAATATATAAAAGATATGATAATTACTGACCCTCTTTATCCAAAGATTCGAATAACTTCAAATCAACTAACTGATCATTTTTATGACAGTGGCCTATATAAAAGTGAATGGGAACAATCTCGATTTCTTAAAACCAATCACCCATATATGGGCAAGATGTCTTTCCCTGAGAACTTAGACAGACCAAGTAGAACTATTACAGCGACAAGAAGTGGATCATCAAGAGAAGCAATTATTTATAAATCTGGATATCACAGAGAAGGGAACGGAGAGTATAGAATCCCAACAGTAAGAGAAGCTGCAAGCATAATGGGATTCCCTTTTTCTTTTCAGTTTACAGGTTCACTAAATACAAAATGGAGACTAGTAGGAAATGCAGTCTGCCCATCTGTTAGTAGAGCTTTTGCTAATCAATTAGATGTTGAGCTTGGTAGAAATACTTCTAAGATGTCAAATTTAAAGATTATTTTTGATACAAACAATATCGAAAATTTAAACACTTTTTCTGAAAAGATTTTTAATAATCAACCTAAAAGAAATAAAAATTCACGCTTCCGAAGACATACCATAAAAGATGGTAACCTTACTGTTACACTATCAAATTATGATATCAGTAATAATAGCAAATCTAAAGGTAAATGGTTTACTTCAATTCAATATGGAAGTGGGGAGGGTTTTCCGATTCAAAGTATAAAAGATGGTTATTATAAAAAAATTGAATCAATAATTTCTAAATACAAAGAGGGATTACATTTTCTTGAAACTTTTAACAATAAATTTTCAGAGAAAATTGGAAGTTCAAAAGAAATGCAAGATTTATATGAATTCCAAATTGATAGTTGTAAATTATACGAACCAACTGTTTTAGTCGAGGAGCTAAAAGTTATCTTAGATAATATCAACTTAGAGGAGTCTTTATTTAGACAAAACAATAAAGAAATATTTAATAATAAAGAAATTGTCCCTGTAAAACAAATCTTTGCATTATACGCAATAAATAAAATATCAAGCATTGCAAATGCAAAAATATAATAATGTCTGTTAAATTTTATCCATACAATCCCATTTCTGCTTTAGAAAAAATAATTATAAAAGAAGATGGAACTCCATTAAGAGGAGAAATAGATATCTACAGAAAATTGTTTTTTGATTTAGAAAAAAGTATAGATGAATGGTATATATGGCACGATTTGAAATTACCTATACACTCAGACAATTATAATTACTATAGAAAAACTAGTGCACAAATCGATTTTTTAATATTATGTAAAGAAGGGATTTTGATTTTAGAGGTGAAAGGTGGTGCAATATCAATACAAGATAATAGCTTTTTCTATGGTAAGCATTTTGATGCAATTATGAAACAGAATCCATTCAAACAAGTAGAAGGATACAAATTTACCTTAAAAGACTATATTTTAAACAATATTAAAGGATGTTTTTTTTGCGATGCAGTAGCATTCCCACATGTAAATTATGATTTCCAATCTAAACTGATTAATCAAAACTTACTCTGGACACAGTATAAATCAAAAGATTATAATAATTCCATTGAAAACTTTATTAATGCTGTATTCAAATATACAAAAGACATGCATAGAAAACACTTTCGAACTTATTCCATCTTAAACCCTAAAGAAATTAGTGCTATAAAAAATATTCTTAGCCCAATTGTGGAAGATGAAAATTTTTTTGATTCTATTGATACGTTAAAATGGCTAGGAATACAAAATATTGAAATTCTTGAGGGATTAAGTAAAAATTCAAGAATAATGATTGAAGGTCCTCCTGGTAGTGGTAAAACAACAATTGCTAAAGCATTTATTGACAAGCAAATTGGAAAAAAAGGAATATATATATGTTGGAATAGTTTATTAATGTTCTATACTAAGAGTATTTTAGAGCAAAGGAATAACACTAAGACTGTTGAAGTTACAACTTTTTTTAGATTTCTTCAAATGAATAATCCTCAAAAAAGCTATGACGAAATAACTTTTTTAGATGAAGATGGTTTTTACAATTTAATGAAAGAAACTCTTGAACGTCTAGAAAGCAATAAATTAAATTGTTATGATTTTATAGTTATTGATGAAGCCCAAGATATTTTTGATAGAGGACTAGATTTATTTATCAATAAGCTTTGTGGTTATAATGGAAGAGGTCTGATAGATGGAAATGCACTAGTATTATATGACATCGACCAAAGTTATTCCATAGGAGGTAGATTAGTTAGTGGTTTAGCTGATTTGTTAACAGAGTACTTTACTCATTTCAAATTAAATGAAGTCAAAAGAAGTTCTCAAAATCCTGACATAAGAGTTTTAGCCTCAAAAGTGTTAGATAACCCTAAATGTATAGCTCGAGATTACATAGAAGATAGTTTTAGAAATATTAAAATCAAAAGACATACAACACTCCACAATGTAAAAAAATACATTGTACATAATATTTTAAACTCAATCAGAGATAAAAATTCATCATTGAAAGGAGCTGATTGTATTTTGCTTATTGAATCAACATTGTTAAATGGTGAATATAAAGGTGAACCTGATTTGCATTATGAGTTAGCAATCAAAGATATTGATGAACTTAATGAACATAATATATGTGATACCTCTAATCGACTTAAATACACTTCAATATTAAAGTATAAAGGTTTAGAAAGCAAAAATGTTATTCTAGTTATTACTGAGCCCAGTAATTTTAATAAATATGAATTATTTATTGGAATAACAAGAGCAATTAACAACGTTCAAATCAATGTAGTTATGTAAGGTGAATAATGAATTTAATCTATAATTATATAAGTAAATATATCAATAGAATAGCTAATTATCAAAATAGTGATTTTGTAGAAATATTTAATTTATTACAAATTGAAGCCGAATATAAAAAAAAATATAAAAATTTACTCAATTATGTAAATTTAATAATCGACAAGATTTTAGTAAAAGACCTAAAACGAGTTAATTTCTTACATTTACACTTTGAAAAAAATCTAGTTATGCAGGAAAGGTATCTTATTTTAGAATTTATTATTTTGAAGTTTTTTTATATAGGTCTAATCAACGATATCTCACATAAAGAGCAAACAGACTTCAAACAGTTTAAGAATCAACTTAAGCATAGCTACGATTTTATCATTAAAAAATGTCCAGAAGGAGCAAGCGCTAAGAAAGGTGGGAATCGTATATATAAAAAATGGAAAGCAGAAAAACTAAGAAAAAAAAACGAATATGACTTTTATTATTCTATACCTAACTGTAAATCATTAGTTTCTACGACAATTATTAATACTTTAACAAAATATAGTGATTATTGTTTAGATTTGTTTAATACAAAGCATTATGCGATAGAATGTGATAACATTGGGTTGCTAAAATCTTACGTGGTTTTAAATAAAAATAAATCAATCAATGATTTAGATGAATACGATGATTTTATAGATAATGTAGACAATCTTATCCTTTATGATTGTGAAAACTCATCAAATTTTTTTAATTTTAATTTAAATAACATAACTCAATGGAATAATGATGGTGCTAGATTCAAGAATCTTTTTATTTTTACTTTTGGTCAAAAAAAAATAAATATAAATTCCCTAAATAAAATAAATAACCTTATTGATTTCAGGTTTAATGGTGGTAATGATAATACTTACATAATTACAAGAGATGAAATCAATATCCTTTCAAATTGTGATAATCAATATAACATAAATGTTAATTTCTTTGAAATAGACTCCATCATTTTTTGGGATAATTTCTTATTGGAATCCAAAATTCAGGATGATTTATATGAATTGATTTCTATAAAAATGATGAACATCTATTCATTAGTGCTTAACAAAGATATTAAAGAGGTAGTTTTACGTCAAATTTTTGAAAATACTGATAACAGCTTTTTAATTTCTGAAGAAACTAAAAAAAATATTCCTGAAGACCTAATAACAGAATTAAGGGATAACCTATCCAAAACTTTAGATTATATTATTAAATCAAATTGGAAAGATGAAATAAAAAGAAGAATTGATATCAACACAACTCTTGTTGTTCCCAATCAATTTGTTGATAACATTTTCTTAAAAAATGAACTAAAAAAAGAACTAAATCTTTCTCAGACGAACAGTATACTTACCTGGGAGCAAATCAGAGGAATAGAGAGTAATCATTTATTAATCCTCAGTTATTTAGACCCTGGTCATTATCGATATAACTTTTTCCCAAATATTATTGAATTATCAGCTCCTGATTCCTATGGATTGTTTCTTAATCTTTTCTTTAAAAATAAATTTCAATGGGCGAATTATAACTGGCATAATAATTATTTTAAGTTGTTAAATCATAAAATAAGAGAAGATTTATTCCGTTGGGGTTTACTAAAAAACGATATAAATGATTTAAAACCTACAAAGAAAGATGATACTTATTGGGTATTTGAAAAATCTTATGTACATTCTGGATATCAAGATAAAGATAAAGTGAAAATTAAATTTGTAGATAGCTCAAGTTCATACACTTATCATTATTCAGAATTATTTATATGTAAATCTGATAATACTATAAAAATATTAACTGTTAATGACCTACTGAAATTTAATCAAATAAAAATATCAATACAATGTTTAGATGATATTGTAAATGCTTTACCAATATATGATAAGTTAGCTGATATAAATAAACAGAAAGAAGAGCTAGATATTATTCGTAATAAATTCGATATTGACGAAAAAGAAGATGCTGGTCGCTTATGGAAAATACTTTTAAAAAGAAAAGCTGATGTCCAATCACCTAAGGGGTTATATCACGAAATCAAAGAACTTTTGCATAAGAAGAATCTCAAAATGGTTTCTTTTTCTCAATTCGAAAACCATTGGATAAATCCAGATAGTAATTCATTATCACCACTAGTTAACAGAGTATTTGTATGCATATGTAACTATTTAGAATTGCCTAAAGTATATGTTTTATTAATTAAGCGTATTAAAAATAAGACAATACAAGCATCACGAAATAATACAATTAGAATTAAAAATTTATATCGTGATTTATTTGATGATGGCTGTTTTGATGAAGTTTCTAATACAAAAGAAATATTAGAAAACAAAATTGATTACTATAAGCAAAACCATTCTTTAGAAGAAATTGGGATAGATGAAAAATATTTACTAGAAAACTTAGTAGCTTTAGTAGAATTGATTCATCCTGTAATAGATTTGAAAGAAGTTAAATTAATAGAAGGTATGAGAAATGAATATGATTAGTGAGAAGAGAAAATCCTTAGAGCAGTTTATTAAAGAGCAAACACTAGGACCTGGGATAAATGGTTTCCGGTTTATTGACACAGAAAATGAAAAGTTCCAAAAATATAAAATCAACGATTTAATAGCTATTGATTACACTAATGAAATAATAGACATAGCTCCTGCTGCAGTCTATAGTACTGGTATTTTATTCCCTCAAGATAATAGTAAAACGTGTGGTGAAGGTTCAGTTCTAGATAACAATGAAGTTGAAAATGACGAAAACGATTCAGAAGAACTTGAAGTTCAAAACTCAAGTACGGATGATATAGATCAAACTGATATTATTGAACTTGATCAAATGTTTCCAAAAACCATGGGGTTTACTTGTTGTTTAGATAGAAAATTCTTAGAGGAAGATTCCTTTGAAATAAAACTCCAAGCTCGGTATTATAGTAAGCTAAAAAGAGATAAAAATGCAGAATTTAATAATAGGTATGGAGTATATTGTGAACTACCATTTGAGCTTATCAATGATTTTATTGTAAAATATAAATTAGATAAATTTAAGTTAAAGAAAGTACATGATAATCTATTTTTACTCATCAACTACCTAAGTTCTGAAGAAATCTCTGACACAAAAAATAAATTACGCAATATACAAAAAAAAATAGCAGAATCAATTTTCTCTAATAATCCTGAATATTTTACGCCTTCAACAAAAGATAGAAGTAATTTAAGCTCCTTGAAATCTATTATTTTCTATGAGTTGAAGAATTGCGTAACTGATAAAAATTACAGAAAAACACTTTATGACTTATCTCAAACAATTGAAAAACAGGAAAACATTATTAATCACTTCAAAGATCTTTTAAATGTAAATGGTGGAGGTTTTGGATTATGGCAATCTAAACTAATCGAAAGATCAATAACTTTAAGAAATATCTATTTCCCTAAAGAAAAAAAGAAAGTTTCATACTTACATATAAATCCTGATAACAATATCTCCATCTATGATAATGATAGAACATTTATTAGTAATGGCTTGTTAGATGTTTTTAAAGAAGAAATAAGCGAAGAAGAGGGTAAAGCATCTCTTTCTCTAAACATTCAACTGAGCAGAGATACTAGAAATCATGAGAATAATAACAAAGTTTTTATCAAAACTCAATTAGTTAATACCAGTACCCCTTTTAAACAAGAAGATAACAGTTCAAGATATTTTTCAACCTTCAATGAAAAAGTTAATAAGAAGTGTTTTTTTGGAGTTAAGTTATCTATCACAAATAAGCATCTCATTCCATATAATTCTTTGAATTTAGATTCTTCTAATAAAGAATATTCAGAAGATCAAACAACGAAATACACTTACAGACAGTTTGAAGACTTTGGTATTGGTCATGGTTGTTCTGTAAAATGGGATAAAAATGAAAAGACAGTTGAAACTGACTACATACCAATTTGTGATACTCCAGATATTGATACATCTCCTAGAAACAAAACTGAAGATTTAGTTTTAGCTGATAATGAAACTTATAAGTATCCTCTGATTTTTAAGAATTCAGAAGCTTTACAATTTAAATGGTTATCTACTTTTTCTAAAGCAACTAATGATGATGTAGTGGCGAAGTTAACTAATTTTGTTGATGCTTATGGAAAATGGATAGTGAATAAAAAAAATCACGTAAATGAAAAAGAAAAGAAGATTGCAAAACAAGAAATGGATAAGTGTTGGTTTGATTTCTTAAGAATGAAAAGAAATATAAAGAATATTCTTTCAAAGAAATCAAATATAGAATCATTTAGATTAATGAACTCTACGATGTTTATGCAAATATGGCATTCAGTAAACACCAAAAAAAATGAAATAGTTCGATTCATGGAAGATGATTGTTTTTCAACCTTCAATGCTGATTTTTATAAAAAAGCTAATGATAAATTATTTTCCCCTACAGAACCTACTTCATGGAGAGCTTTTCAATTAGCCTTTATCTTGCTGAACCTAGATGGTATTTTTAAGAATGATGAAGATTCTAACTGGGAACAAAGAAATAATTATGTTGATTTGGTTTGGTTTCCGACTGGTGGAGGGAAAACCGAAGCATATTTGGGTTTAATAGCTTTAACTATAATTAATCGCAGAAAATTGCATCAATCTCTTGGTGGTGGAACTGCCGCTATAATGAGATATACCTTGCGTCTTCTAACGCTACAGCAATTTCAACGAGCTACATTGATGATAATGGCATTAGAATTAATAAGACGATGGGGTGAAAATGATTTAGGAAATGAACCTATATATATTGGACTGTGGGTTGGAAATAACTCCATACCTAATAAACTCACTTATGATATGAACAACCAAAATAAAGACTCTCTACGTTATGAATATGAAAAACTTAATTATAATAAAGAAAATAAAATACCATTCAGTAAATGTCCTTGGTGTACTTCTGTAATAGTTGGAGACACAACTAAAGATAATTCTAATAATATATATAACAAAGATAGACTTCATTTAAGGTGTTCAAATGATAAATGTTCATTTTCATTCAGAGCACGAGCTTCTAAAAGAAGAAAAGATCAAGGACCTATTCCAGTAAACCTCTGCGATGAATCAATCTACCAACATCCTCCTACACTGCTTTTTGGAACAGTCGATAAATTTGCTCAATTAGCTCATAAAGTATCTAACTCCATCCAATCCAGGAATAAGGATTCTAGAAGATTATTTGGTAGAGGTAACTGGGAATCTGGTAAACCTATAAATGGTTATTTGCCACCAGATATTATCATACAAGATGAATTGCATTTACTTAATGGTCCATTAGGATCTTCTGTAGCTTTATTTGAGTCTGCAATTGATCAACTATGCACAAGACCAGATGGAACGAGACCTAAAGTGATATCATCTACTGCTACAACTCGGAACACAAATCTCCAAATTGCTGCATTGTTTGATAGGAAAGTCAATCTTTTCCCAAAACAAGGTGTGGATTGCGATGATTCATTTTATGCATTTTATAAAAGAAGTTATCGTAGTAATGTTAAAAAAGATTTTCCCTATGAATCAAAAAGAAGATACATGGGTATATTACCAACTGGCAGAACTCAAATTTGGATGCAAATGAGATTAGCTGCGATAGCAATGACGCACAGAGCTCTATTCGAATTGAAACAAATTAATAAATATACCCCAATAGATTTTGATAGTTATGAGGAATTTTCAAAATCAATGGATTATTTTCATTCAATTATATCTTATTTCAATAGTTTAAAAGAAGTTGGTAAAACCCAATCACAAATCCAAACGTACATATTGAAAGAAGTGAGAAGAATTTTTAACCGAGTTATTCGTCCTCAGAAACTAATACATTCTCTATATACTTATGGACCAATAGAAGAATCTGAGTTAACTGGAAGGCTCTCAGGTGAAGCTGTGAAGAATGAACTTAAGAAAGTAGAGAAAAAATGGGAAGCTGCATTAAGATTTGCAAACATAAAAGATGGTGTACTTCAACCAGGGAATGTACCTCCTGAATTTGTTATAGCAACAAATATGATTTCTGTAGGAATAGATGTTTCACGGTTTAATTTAATTATTATGAATTCTATGCCTAGAAATACAGCAGAATACATACAAGCAAGTAGTCGTGTTGCGAGAGATTCTTATGGGTTAGTTCTAACTGTTCATCATCCATTTAGAGCAAGAGATGTTTCTCACTATGAAAAGTTTATTGAGTTTCACGAAAAAATGTATAGTTATGTTGAACCAATATCAATAACACCATTCACATCCAAATCTGTTAACCGATATTTAGGATTATATTTAGCTACAATGTTACGACACACCACTAGTTTCGTGGAAAGAGAATCGGCAAAGGATATTTGCTATAAAAGCGATACAGATTTCGATAATATTATAAGAGACTTAATTACATATTTTGATAAACGCCAATCTAAGAATAGTACAAGTGATAAGGAAATCCAGAATCTTCTAAAACCAGAAAACCTTGAATTTATGAGAAAATGGTTTAAAGAAGCTTTGAATGAATGGAAAGAGATAGCATCAAAAGAAATCGCAGATGGTAACAAATTTGTTTTCAATAATAAATCCCATAGAGCACAAATTCCACAAAAACAATTATATATTGAGATTGATGCATATAATAACGATGATAGTATTAAAAAATGGCAAATTCCTATGTCATTAAGAGTTATAGAACCTGAAGCAGCAATAAGGATTCATACAATATGAGAATATTAAATAAAAATCAATATAATCAAGGCATCGGTAAATATAAACTTCTTTCTTCGAATGCAGGAGTAGGTTCTATTATAACTACCAAATTAGGCTCTTATGCTTTAATATTAGATATCAACAAGTGGAAATTCATAGAAAGAGCAAATAAGAAAGTTTTGAATATAAGAAAGGAAGAGGCTGATGTGCAAAAAATATATTCACGCTCCAAAAATGAAATTGAGCAACTTGGACTTATATTAGTTGATGACGAAAGATTTATAGAATTTTTAAAAATTGAGAAAAAATTAAACTCTTTAGTTTGCCTTATAGAAATACCCCATATGTCTTTGAATGAAACATATAATACTCCTAATTGGAAAAACCACCCAATAAAAAAGGCTCTTTTAGAGAATGGAGAAAGCAATGGAAAAGCTGAGCATTATATGATAAATGCTACACTTTTTCCTAAATGGTTTATTAGTACTGGTACTGGGGAAAGAAAGGGTCATCTAAAAGAAATAAGTGAATGGGAAAGAATTTGGATAGAGGAGTGTAAGAAACATGGGGGTAATTTAAAAAGAATACATTTTGCTCCGCCTAGAGATGGAAATGATTTTATTAATAAATATGATTCCAAAGATGAAGATGGAACTCCTGTTAAGATCAGGGTTTATCGACCTTTAAATCAAACTAATTTAATATTAATATGTCCAAATGGTCATTTATCAGATATTCCTTGGTCAAAATATCTAAACTGGAAACTGCATCATAAAAACGAAGATCCAGAAGCTAAAAATCTATTTAGTTACAGTGATTGTTGTGAAAATCCAGATTTAATTTGGACAGAAAGTAAAAATAAATCTGAAGGATATGGTAGTATTTATATTCATTGTAATAATTGTAATTCAGGCAAAGATTCATCCTCTAAGATTAACCTAGAAGGTATAAATAGTATTAAACCAAATTGTAAAGGAGAAAAGCCTTGGGAACAAAAATTTGATGATATCTTAATTCCCCATGAACAATGTGATAAGGAAATGAGAATATCTCTTGTAACTTCTAATAGTGTTTACTATGCTAGTGGATTTTCAAGTTTATTTATACCTATGCATTTAGCTGAGAATAAATCTAGAGAATTGAGCGATGCTTTAACTGTATGCCGTAATAAATATAGCCAAACAATTGGTAAATCATTTGAAAAGCCTAAAGATCAGTGGTTTAGTGAAAAAGTTAGTAAAGATTGTGAAGAGTTTTTGGATACAGATTGTAATATTAAAATATCTGATTTGAAAGAACCATTAGATATATTTATTAGATCATTACATGATGAATTTGTAAATGAATATGAAAAGAAAGTTGTAGATAATTATGAAAACTATAGATGGCAGGAATATCAATGTTTCTCAAGAAATAAGTCTAATGATGAAATAGGACTTAAATTCAATGATATTAATTTAACCGAGAATTTAAGTTTGTTATTTTCTAAAATTCAGCAAATTGAAGAGTTAAAAATTACTCAGGTTCAACTTGATTTCACAAGAGTTCAACCAAAAGACAGAATAGTTAGAAATGGAACTGTTGAATATTCTAAAGAAGCACAAAATATTTTTTCAGAGAATGCAAATAAACTATTTATCTTGCCTGCTAATCAATCTTCAGGAGAAGGGATATTTTTTCAATTTAATGAAGACAAATTAGATTCTTGGTTAAGTTCAAATGAGAATATTTTATCTAGTAGATTCAACCGTTTTCTAGAAGAGCCAAATACTAATATTCAAGGTGCTGCAACAATGCGTAAAATATATAACCATGGAATTAAACATTTTTTAATCCATAGCTTTTCTCATATGATTATGCGTGAACTTGAGTTTTCATGTGGCTATCCAACTGCAAGTTTAAAAGAGCGTTTATATATTTCTAATAATCCCGAGAAGCAAATGTCAGGTGTATTAATTTACACAGCAGAAGGTTCTGAAGGTAGCATGGGAGGCTTAGTTTCTCAAGGAGAACCTGATAGAATTTCTGAGATTGTCAAGGTAGGATTAGAAAGAATTGAGAATTGTTCTTCAGATCCATTATGTTGGGAATCTGAAGGACAAGGAATTTTTGATTTAAACTTGGCTGCTTGTTTTTCTTGTTTGTTAGTATCTGAAACAGCCTGTGAAGAGATGAATTTAGGACTAGATAGGAGGGTTCTAATTGATGCAATGTTTGGATTTTTTAAAGATGCTGATTTATAAAAAATGACAGAAACTCTCCTTTTTATTAATAGAAATGAAAATTGAATAGAAGAATATATACTGATAATTTTGTATAAATAAGATATCATAATACATATCATAGTTATTTTTAACTTAAATGGTAATCCCTAGCCGATTCGAGCGACTGACCTTTTCCTTAAGGTTGAACATTATGCTAATTATGATATTGTTAAATAGTTATTTATATTCAAATAATCATGTATGAATGGCTGTTGCATAACAGAAGAAGTGGCGATATTGTATTTTAGGGAATTTGTAGCTATTCTTCCCCTCAGGAAGATGGTTATGTAATAGCGTATTATCTGAAAAATGCTTATACCATTCCTTATCCTTCCTTTACACTCTTTCGATGAAAGTGGGGTTTTCATCGAAAGAGTGTAAAGGAAGGATAAGGATGTTTACTGAAAATATGTAAAAATGAGAGTATATCCATTTTTTTTAATCTTATTTTAAAAAAGTGGACCAAATTACAAAAAGTGCCCTCTTAAATATTATGAAGGTATTTCTCTAATTCACTCTCTTTTTTATCCCAAGTGGTGCAATATAGCTTTAGAGAAGAGTGCAAAATAATATTCTGCTATTCTCAAAGATCTATTGCATTATTTTGGTTTATCTAACAATCAATCTTTCTTTGGGCTCTCTCTAGTAGACTAGACTTCCTCAACCGAAGGTAAGTGACTTCGGACGTAAAAACTGTTAAGATTCTGCAAAATCATTTATAATGTCGCCCATTCAAGGCTAGAATTAATCTGGGTTTAAAAAATCACTTCCCAATACAGAAATTATCAAAAATCGAATTAAGCAAGTCATCATCAGTAATCTTACCAATAACCTCTTCTAAATGGGCAGAAGCTTCTTTTAAATCAAAAGCAGTAAACTCATAACCCATAAAGTTATCCAAGGAGGCAATAGCTTGGTTAAGAGACTCTATAGTTCTCTCAACTGAGTTTATTTGCCTACTATTAGTTAAGAGGCCTGATTCAAGTTCCTGGTCACTCATTTGGATATAGTTAACCAGCTTTTCTTTAAGACTTTCCATACCTTGATCACTACTAGTGTAGCATTTAATATAGTCTGGATACTTAGCAATTAATTCATCAGAAAGGATATCTATTTTATTAAGAACTTTAATGATTTTCTCAGGATTTAGTCCGGAAACAAAGTCTTGATAATCATTTTGATTATTACTTCCATCTGAGATATAAAGGACTAAATCGCTTTGTTCAATGATTTCCCGAGAACGATCAATTCCCATCTTTTCTATGGTATCAGCAGTTTGACGAATACCAGCAGTATCGTAAATTCTGATAAGATATCCTTCTAAAGCGATTACTTCTTCCAAGTAGTCTCTTGTAGTTCCAGGAATAGGAGTAACAATAGCTCTTTCTGTTTCTAAGAGTTTATTAAAAATGCTTGATTTACCTACATTTGGTTTACCTATTAAGCTAATCTTTAATCCTTCCCTAATCAGACGACCTTGCCTACCCGAATTTACTAAAGTTTCTAATTTATTCTTAAGTTCTTTTAAATTAACTTGAAGTAAATCCAAATCAATATCTGGAACATCATCATCCAAGAAGTCTATTTCTAGTTCCAACTGAATTCTGTATTTAGATAATTCATCTAAGAGCAGGGATATCCTTTTATACAAAGAACCATCAAGCTGATTCATAGCCAGAGTTTGGGCTTTCTTAGTTTTGGCTTGAATCATATCATTTACAGCTTCAGCTTGAGTTAAATCAATCCGGTTATTCAGATAGGCCCTGAGAGTAAACTCGCCTGGATTAGCTAGTCTAATCTTCTTTTGCAAAGCTGTTAGAATAGAATTGGCTACAAACATAGACCCATGACAGGTAATTTCAACTGAGTCTTCACCAGTAAAGCTATTAGGAGCTCTGAAAACTGAGCATAAAACCTCGTCGAGAAGGGTATTTTCGGCAATAATCTTTCCATAGACTAAGGAATGCGATTTGGCTGAGATTAATTTATCTTTTGGTTCAAATATGTTTGCTACTTGTTCAATAGCATCTTCCCCACTAACCCTAATTATATGCAAAGCTCCAGAGCCTACTGGAGTAGCTAAAGCAGTAATTGTATCTGTATGGTACATTTTATTATGGAAGTTTTATTTTCTGCTTCTCAGGATCATTATTTTGACGGTAAAGTATTCCCATGTTACCTATTAAATCAACTGGAAGAGCTTGGACTTGTTCAGCTATCTGTGGGAATAGTTCTTTTTTCTCTTCTTTAAACTCAACAAACTTTATTTTTATAAGTTCTTTCATGTCTAATTCATCATTTAGAGTTCTGATAACTTGCTCAGATACTCCTTTACCCCCGATCATAACCACTGGTTTAGTGTCATGAATGAGTTTTTTTAAATATGCTTTTTGTTTACCTGTAAGTTTCATTTTATTTCCTTTAAAATTTTTTCTGTTATTGCTTTGGCTGTGAATCCAATTTCTTCATATAGTTTATTTACATTACCATGAGTTATGAAATTATCTGGATAGCCAATATTCAAAGTTTTATTTTCAGCTAGGTAATGAGATATTAGTTGCCCTACCCCACTAACAAGTGAATTATGTTCAATAGTAACCACTAAATCAAATTTGCCCTTAAGATTATCTAAATAATCATAATCTAGAGGCTTAACACTTCTTAAGTTTACTAGTTCAGGATGAATATCTGATTCTTTGACCAGTCTTTCTTTTACTTCATAAGCTAAGTCTAAAGCATGACCTATTACTAATATAGCAACCTTACTTCCCTTGTCTATAAGCAAAGATTTTCCTAGTTGAAATTCTTGATGATTATTACGTTCAATATTTATATTACCTCTTGGATAACGAATAATTATAGGTCCATCTTGATATTGAGAAGCAAAAGTAAGCATTTCATGAAATTCTTCTTCATAAGCAGGTGCCAGAATTATCAAGTTAGGTATAGGAAGCAAGAAAGAAATATCAAAAGCTCCATGATGAGTTGCTCCATCTTCCCCAACTAAACCAGACCTATCTAAGCAAATAACAATTGGCAACTTCTGCAGAGCTATATCATGAATTATTTGGTCATAAGCCCGTTGAATAAAAGTAGAATAAATTGCCACAAATGCTTTAATTCCTTGAGTTGCTAAGCCACCTGCAAAGGTTACTGCATGCTGTTCAGCTATACCAACATCGAAGAATCTACTTGGGTACTTCTTCTCGAACTTAGTCAAACCAGTTCCTGCCCCCATCGCTGCCGTAATGGCCACTATCTGCTTATTCTTTTCAGCTAGATTTATTAACTTATCACCAAAGCTAGTAGACCAATTCTTAGCCTTTTGGCTTTTAGTTTCACCTGATGTTGCATTATAAGGACCAAGTCCATGAAATTTACTTGAATTATTCTCTGCGATGGAGAAGCCTTTACCTTTTTTAGTTATAACATGGAGTAAGACTGGTCCAACCATATTATATTTAACTTTGTTTAGAACTCTTATCAGTCTTGGTATATCATGACCATCAATAGGTCCTACATACTTGAAACCTAAGTCTTCAAAGATAATATTTGGTACCAGAATATTAATCATGCTCTCTTCCATTTTCTGAGCTCCTCTAATAAACCTAGTCCTAATAGCTCTTGGTAGAGTAGAAGAGAAGTCCCAAACTTGCTTCTTTAAGGCATTATATGAACGACTAACCAACATATTTGTCAGATATTTCTGAAGAGCACCTACGTTTTTAGAGATAGACATATTATTATCATTGAGGATAACTAACATTTTATCTTTTGCAACATGTCCAGCATGATTTAAGGCTTCAAAAGACATACCACCTGTTAAGGCTCCATCACCTATAATAGCAATACTATGTCCAGTTTCTTGTTTAATCTTTTTGGCACAAGCAATACCTAAAGCAGCTGATATAGAAGTAGAACTATGACCAACACCAAAAGCATCAAATTCACTTTCGAAAATATTGTTAAAACCAGAAATGCCTTTATACTGTCTAAGAGTATCAAAATCTTCATTCCTACCTGTTAATATTTTATAAGCATAAGCTTGATGTCCCACATCCCACACAATTGCGTCTTCTGGTGGTGTAAACACTTTTAGAAGAGCAATAGCTAAGTCTGTAGCCCCTAGACTTGGAGCCACATGTCCCCCATTCCTCGAGGTCACTTCAATTATTCTTTCCCTGACTTCTGTGGCTAAACTTTCGAGCTCTTCAATCTTTAATTTCTTTATTTTTTCTATTTTATCTATATCTTTAAGCAAGGTTATCTCCTTAGGATAAAATCCAACATCTAAAATTAAATTTATCACTATATTCGTCAAGTGATATCTCCACTTGACAGAAAACATATCTAAAAAAATATAATATAATAAAAAATAAGCTAAACTCAAATAGAGATTATATTAAAGGACTTTTATGGAAAACTTAAGAATTGGTATTATTGGTAATATTGGTGTAGGAAAATCAACTCTTGTAACGAATGCTAAAAAACAACCTCATAAAGATAAACTTCTTTCTCTTTTTCCTGGTCAATCCCAGGATGCAGACATCCATACTTTCGATGAGGCATTTAATCCAATCGTCTTAGATGCCTTCTATCAAGATCCTGTAAAAAATGCTTTCATGGCTCAAATTGAATTTTTCAATGGTAGATTGGAAAGACAAAAGAAAATTGATAGTTCACGAGGTATTATCTTGGAAGATAGAACCCTTGCAGAAGACTATCATATTTTTGGTAAAGCTCAAAGAATTCTAGGGAATATGACTGAAGCAGAATTTCAAGCTTATCAGAGAACTTATCATTTAATGACAGAATCTTTTAATGAACCAGATATTTTAGTTTACCTTAGGGCTGATGTCCCTACTTTGATGGAACGCATTGCCAAGAGAGGAAGAGATTCTGAAAAACTTATTCCTAGGTCTTATCTTCAACAACTTAACTTCCTTTATGAAGAATATATTGAGAATTATGTGAAATGTCCTGTTCTAATTCTCGAAACAAACCAGCTTCCGGAAGAAGAATTTGTTAAAAAAGCTATAGATTTAATGGCCAAAAGAATCAGTGAGTTATCTTTAAGAATAACCAGTCCTGGTATTAGAAAATGGGTTAAACTCCCAGAAACAGAGGCAACTCTTAAAGCAATTGATATCGAAAAGAAGTTAGAAACTTATCTAAGAGAAAACCCAAAATTAATTACCATTGCTGGTAATGTTGGTTTAGGTAAATCAACAATTACAGCTATAATGGAAAGGTCACTTAATCTAACTGGACTTTATGAAAAACCTGAAGAAAATCCACTCTTAGAAAAATTCCTCTCAGATAAAAAGAAGTACTGCTTTGATTTACAGCTTCATTTCTTAAAAATGAGAGCTGAACAGAGATTACAAGGTAAGAAGGGTGATAAATCTTATGTTAAAGATAGGTCTCTACCTGAAGATTTACTTGTTTTCTGTCACCAGTTCCATCATGATGGATTATTAACTGACCTTGAATTAGAAAGACTTACTACTGAATTTCACAAAGTAAATAATGATTTACCTTCTGCTGATTTAATTATTCAATTAGTTGGAAATCCTAAATTAGCATGGCAAAGAATTCAGCAAAGAGGAAGAGAAATGGAGATTGAAGGTGGCTGGAACCAAGCTGAAATCAAAAACCTTAATCATTGGTACAAAGACTATGCCATAAATGTTGTAAAATATGGTTTCCACCAAGGTAAAGTGATTGAAATTGATGTAAATAAAATAGATTTACTTAACCGTGTTCATGTGGGATATATATTCGAAAGAATTTATGAGGAATTGAATAGTTAGATTTCAATGGTAAGTTACCTATCCGTTGAGACGGAGTGAAAGAAGATTCTTTACACGAATTGACACGAATTAAGACGAATTTCTCGTATTAATTTTTGCTAAAAGCAAAAAGAGAGAGAAGAAAGAAAAGGCTCAAGTTCAATTCTGGTGGAAAAAATTTAATAAATGTAAAATTTTATCATTAGTGTGATTATCCAAAGTATCCCTGAAAGGGATTAATAATTTAGCCTGGGGTAAGATCCTATAAGGATCGTCACCCCAGGAACAATATCCAAAATTACGACCTAACCCTGTAAGGGTTTAATATAATGGTAACTAATTATAATATTAAACCATTGGTATATATGTTTTTATTAAACCCTTACAGGGTTAGGCTTTTTATATACATCATTACCCAGGGTTGCAATCCCTTCAGGATTTTACCCTGGGCGAAACTATTAATCCCCTTTAGGGATATAAGACCTATCCTTTCAGGATTATGTCTTATTCTGCTAAAATAATACTATCAATAGTAACTTATAATCCGTAAACTACTGTAATACAATATCTAGTGCAAAATAATGCAACATAATTTCCACCAGACTTGAACTTGAGCCTAGTATTTTCAACTTTTTCTTACACCATTAAACAAGATAAAGCAATACAGTAATATTTAGATTTTGGTGATTCTGAACGTGACATAACTACTACAGGTTTAGTAGTACCTTGAATAAGTCCAGCTAACTCTGCTCCACCCCATAACATTTGCCCTTTGTAGAAAGAATTACATGCTTCCAAAGAAGGGAAAAGTAAAACATCTGCATCACCATTAATAGGAGTTGCTACACCTTTTATCTTAACACTTTCCTGATCACAAGCTAAGAAGATATCTAAAGGCCCATCAACAATACAGTTTTTAATCTGACCTCTTTGAGCCATCATACAAAGTTGAGTGTAATCATTATGTGATTCAAAGTGAGGACTAACTTTTTCAGCAGCAGAAATAAGAGCAACTTTAGGCATTTCAATACCAAATCTATGAGCCATAGCTACAGAGTAATTAAGCATAGCAGTCTTCTGTTTTAAATCAGGGAAAGGTAAAACAGCAGTATCTGTAACAAATAGTAACTTATGGTATTTAGGGATTTCTAAAGCACAAACATAGGTCATAGTTGCTTTAGGAGGTAATAGTCCCTTTTCTTTATTAATTACTCCTCTTAGGAATTTATCAGTGCCACAAAGACCTTTCATAAGAACATCAGCTTGGTCATTTCTAACCATTTCAACTGCTTTTTCAATGGAAGCTATTTCATCTTTAATATCAATAATTTGAAAGATATTAGGATTTATATCTGCCTGCTTAGCAACTTCAATAATCTTAGCTTGGTCACCAATCATAATTGCTTCTATGAAACCATCATTAATAGCTTGAGCAATAGCACCAATGGTATTTGAATCCTGAGCATAAGCTACAGCAATCTTAAATTTCTTTCCTAATTTCTTAACCTGGGCAACCATTTGGTCTAGATTTTTTATCATTTTGAAGCGTCCTTATTCTTATGCTAGAAGAGCTGCCAAGGCAATTGAGTATAGTTTTGTTTGTTCTGTATCACCACGAGAAGAAAGGATAGCAGGACAGGATGCTCCACAAACCATAGCTGCTAATTCTGCCTTAACTAACTTAGTTACTGTCTTATAAAAAACATTTCCTGATTCGATATTAGGGAATACAATACCATCAGCTTGACCAGCAACAGGTGACTGGAATTTCTTAATAGCAACAGCTTCTTGATCTATTGATAAATCTAAGGAAAGTGGTCCATCAACAAAGGCACCTTTAATCTGGCCTCGTTCTGCCATCTTAGTAATAATAGCTGCATCAGCATTAGCTACTATTTTGTCGGTTGCTGATTCAGAAGAAGCTAGGATAGAAACCTTTGGGGTTTCAATATCAAGAGCTTTGCAAGTTTTTATGATATTATTAGTAATACCAATCTTCTGTTTTAAATCTGGTAGAGGAATAATTGCTACATCAGAAACTACAAGCAATTTTTCATAACTTGGAATTTCCATAACTGTGATATGAGACAGCATAGAACCTTTAGGAACAAGACCTGTCTCTTTATTCAGCAAGGCCCTCATATAAGTATCTGTTCCTAATAAGCCTTTCATAATGAGATCACCTTTGCCCTCTCTAATGTACATACAGGCTTTTTGAGCAGCTTTTGAATCTACTTTTTCATCTATAATCTCAAATTTATTAACATCAATATTCTCTGCTTGGCAAGTTGCTTTAATTAAATCACTGTTTCCAATTAAAGTTGCATCTACTATTCCTAAGTCTATTGCTTTACTGATAGCTCCAATTGAATGACTATCAACAGTATATGCTCCCACTAATCGCTTCTTTTTCTTACTTCTTAAAGAATCAAACATTTGATCAAGTTTGGTAATTGACATTGATTTCCTCCACTTTTTTTAGCATTTTAATTAATTTTTCATTCTTAAGTTATATGTCAAGAATAAAGTATAAATGTTATCACTGATTATACAGGGGTTCACTCCAAAGTAGAGTGGGTAACATCATAAATATTGTAGTAAAAGATTAACAAAGATAGATTCTATTTAAGTAATGAAATTCACTTTTAATCCCGTAGGGATGCCATCTAATAGGCAGGGTTCGTTAGACCCTGTATATATGAAACCAAAAATTATCTTAGCCCTGGAAGGGCGATAACATATTGATTTATTTGATGATGTTAACATCTCTTTCCAGTAAAAACAAGTTTCATGATAAAACCAACCCACTCTACTTTGGAGAGAGCCGAACTTTATTGAAGAGTGTAGATTATTCTAGCGAAATCCCCTTCTTTGAGGGGGATACATGGGGTGATTCCTTTTTAGCCTAATGAAGTAAGAAAGAATCTTTCACAGTCTCTTTATTGTTACTCTCACTATAAATCATTGGAATACTATTGAGAGAGTAACAATCAAGGAAATATAATTTAGGTCTTTAGGACAAACTAGAAAGAGCTTTGACAAGTGCCAAAGCTCTTAATTAGAATATTTTATATTTAGTACATTAATATTAAAAATATTAGAAGTACAGCAAAGAATACAAAATTCATTACCATACTCATGATGAGAAGAACTCTCAAAGCATCAATTTTATATTTGTTTTCTTTAACTCTTTTATCTAGTTTAAGTTGAAGATTTTCTACAAGAACAAGTTTTTCCTCAACTATGTCATGTTTTTTGATATTTCTATTATGTTGATAATCTCTAATCCAATTTTGAAAACCATCAAAAAGTAACTTGGAAATAATTGATGGAATAAAAGAACCATTATTCATATTATCTTGGTTATTTTCCTTGTCTTTTCTCTTCATTATTACCTCTTATTAGAATCTATATCCGACTTGGAAATGATGAGTAGGATCTAAGTCTGAATGATAAGTAAAGCCATAATCGACCAACATACCTTTAACATTAAAACCAAGACCAGCAGAATAAACTGCAGGATTGTTATGAACACCAGCTCTTAGTTTCATTGATTCTAAGAGAGTGTATTCAATACCAGCAGCAACAGAGGTATCACCCTTGAGTTCTTTAGTAAGTTCTAAAGTTGTAATAACTCCATAGTAAGGTTGGTAAGCAAGACCAGTAACCATTTTTCTTGGTAGTTCATACTCTTCATCTTCACCCATATTAGGATTGTTAATATTATGTATAGTAAATGAAATCTTAGTTCTTTGATGCATTGTAGCTATAGCTCCAACATTTAAACCTATAGCAGTATCTTTACCAAAATCATCAGCAAACTCAAGTTGGTACATATTAAGGGCATAACCAAAAGCAAGAGAACTATGAATATCCTTCATAAGTTTAAACGAATGAGACAGGGAAAGAGTAGTTTCTGTGCTAAGGTCAGTGTCTTCATACTCAACACCTAACTGTTTACCAGCTAGTCCGATAACACCATATATTGGTGAAAATCTATAAGAAGCTGAGAAAGCACCTACTCTTAAATACTTACTTCCATAAAGATCAACCATATTAAAATTGAATTGGTTATCAGCTTCATCTAAACCAGCTGGGTTATAGAAAGTAGCATCAGAGTCATCTGATAGAGTGTTAAAAGCATCAGCCATACCACGAGCTCTTGCTGAAGTTGGATAGCTTTCAAATACAGCATTCAAGTTTAAAGCAACAAGAGAAATTAAGATAGTTATAAGTAATATTTTTTTCATTGATACTCCCTATTTAAGCTGTCCAGCAACAACTATTGGTTGGTCAGTTATATATTTATCACCGTTTTCTCTAATCACAACCTCAACTTGACAGATGTAAGTTCCAATATCAACTAATTCACGGTTTTTATCTCTACCATCCCAAATAAATTCTCCTAAACCACTATGAACTTTATTTACAGGAGTATAAATTAATCTTCCTTTCAAATCATAAATTCTAACAATAGTCTTTGTGCTATAGCCTGGTTTAAAACCATATTTAATAGTTAACCTATCGTTTTGGTAAGGATTGAAGATATTCTTATCACTTCTAGCATTCCTAATAGATAAATAAGCATCTTTATCATTATAAGTATTATTGAAAGATACATTAAGATTAGATAAATCACTTATGTTCCATGTATTTGAGTTATTATCAGAGAATGAAAAATTACTGAAATTAACTGAAGCAACCCCATACTCTTTAATATCAAAAATGAGAGTTACTAAAATTGGTGAGTTATAACTTGGAAATTCTACACCAGGATCAAAATTAATAGTATAAATACCATCTTCATTACTTTCATCTGCTATAGGCATAGGTTCACCAATACCCTCTAAAGCAACTTCATTAGAATGATATGCTAAAAATTCATCAGCAAATGTGAAATTAAAGGAAAAACCTGTAAGACCCCAATAATCTTTAATATTGCTAGAACTAACATGAACATACAATTTTGAACCTATTTTCTCATATTCAGAAGCAACTGTCAAAGTAGCAGGAGTACTAGCTACAATATCCCCTTCATTCATAGGATGGATAACAAAGTTATTACCATCATAGACTAAGATACCAGAGATAGAACCAAATTCATCACCGACTTCAGGATTTGCTGTATAGAGACCAGAACCAATTCTAACGATATTTTCATCACCATCTTCAACCAACCAATAATCACCTTCATTATTACCTGAATAAACTAAATTATTGATTTTAACATAAGATGATTCATATTGTTCTGCAATTGTATGGTCATTAACATTAGGAATTGTAATTAGATTAGCAGTAACACCATAAGGACCTGGATTAAGCTGACTAATAGTAGGATTTACTAGTTCAGTCATACCATTATTTTCGGCAACAGTTCCTGTAATAGAAACCATCGCATATTCATTAATTACGCCATTAGCATTATTTAAATAGATTCCATTCCAAATTCCAGGATTCAAATCAAAGGCGAATAAATTATTATCTGAGCCATTGAATCCTTTACCAGCAATAGTAACAGGTGAGATTGTCACTTCTTGTCCTAGCATAGTTGAAGGATAAGTGCCATCATCTCCGGCAACTGTAGTTTGCTGTATTTCACTTATTGTTTGTCCAAAAGCAACTTGGAATAAAGCTACTAAGAAAAATATTATAATTACTTTTTTTGGCATTATGCCTCCTCAAGGGATTTTTTTCGTTTATTTTCAAAAACTATTGCATCAAAAGCAAATAGAATCATACCTATAACAATCATTGAATCAGCTACATTAAAAGTTGGCCATCTATCAAAAGAATAGAAGAAATTCCATTCTGAAGGAATTCTTGGATAAAGACTATCTAAAAAATCTGTCACTTTTCCAAAGATTATTCTATCTATCAAGTTACCAAGAGCTCCACCCAAAATGAAACTATAATATAATTTCTGAAACTTTGATTGTTTAATTATCATAAAGACAAAAACAAGAGATAGAACAAGGGTCAAAGCAATAAATATCCATCTTGAATAATCTCCTAAAGATAGACTAAATGCTGCTCCATGATTTTCAACATGAGTTAATTTGAAGTAATCTCCAAAAATCTCAAGAGACTCATATAAGGGTAATTTAAGTCTTACCAGATATTTAGAGATTTGGTCAATAACTATGATAATTAATGAAATCAGGAAATATTTCCAGCTTTCTTTCATTATTTCTTATTCCTATTCTTTTTCTTCTTCTTTTCATCTTCTGCTGAACGACATTCTATACAGTGAGTTGCGTGAGGTACGTATTCTAATCTCTTTTCTTGAATTCGTTTACCACAGATTTCACAAATACCATAAGTACCATCGTAAATTCTTTTTAAAGCAGCGTTTAAACTTTTAAGATGTTGATGTTCTTTTTCCATCATCAGCACTTGATTTTCTCTATAGTAAGTATCTGAACCGTGATCAGCTTGGTGAATTGCATAAGCTGATGCATCACCTGAACTTTCTCTCACACTATCTTTTTGATTTTCATTGAGTTTGTTAATATAGTCAAGACTTTTCTGCCTTTCTTTTAACAATTTCTCTTCACATTCTTTTAATTCTTCTTTAGTTAACATTTTATCTGACATAAGAATTTCTCCGCTTTTTCCTAGAAATAATATTTATTTTGATTTTATAATTCTGTCAATGATTTAAATATCTTTAACAAACTCTGAAATCAGTTTTTCTAAATTTGATTTTGCAGTATCTGCATTTTCTCTAATCTCTTCTTGACTGTGTTTATCTTTTTGAATAAGATTAGAGTAGTTAGTGACTATTGAAAAAGCCATAACTTTCAAGCCACAATGAATAGCTGTTATAACTTCTGGGACTGTAGACATTCCTACTAAATCTCCACCTATATTAGCAAAGAACTGACATTCTGCTTTGGTTTCAAAGCTAGGACCTGTTACTGCTACATAAACGCCTTCAGATAATTTAATTTTATTATCTAAAGAAACTATTTTCATTTTCTGTCTGTATTCTTCGCAGTATGTATCATGCATAGAAACAAATCTTTCTCCAAATTCTTCATAGTTTGGTCCAATAAGAGGATTGGTACCCATAAAGTTAATATGATCTTTTAACATTATTATTGAGCCAGGCTTGAACTCTTCTCTTAATGAGCCTGCAGCATTAGTCACAATCAAAGTATGAATGCCAAGTGTCTTAAGCACTCTTGTTGGAAAGACAACTTGTTCCATAGAGTAGCCTTCATAATAATGAAATCTTCCCTGTAAAACAATAACTTTCTTTCCATTAAGCTTACCAGCAATTAAGTTTCCTTTATGGCTAGGGGCTGTGGATTTAACAAAGCCTGGTATTTCTTCATAAGGAATAACAATTTTATCGGTAACATAATCAGCAAAGTTGCTTAAACCTGTACCTAAAATTAATCCTATTTCATAACCTAAACCAATTTTCTCAATGATATATTCTTTAGCTCTTTGTATCTGTTCCTTCATTTTTCTCCTCTTTCTGCGGGTTATTTTCTGATTTTATTTTCTTCATTTCTGCTTGCACACTAGTTTCATTTAATCTAGCTATAGCAGGATCTTTTTCAATTCTATCAAGATAGGCTTTAAATTGGGAAGCTGTTTGTAAAAGAAACATTCTTTTCTCTTCTTTAAGTTTCAAATATTGGAAATCAAGCTGGTTAAGATAGTGTCTGGCTTCATTTATGGTTTTTTTGGCCTTGATTTCTGCTTCGCGAATAATATTTTCAGCCTCTTTCCTAGCATTACTAATCATTTCAGCTTTAGCATTTTCTGCGAAAAGTAGAGTTTTTTGAATAAGTTCTTCCCTACGTTTTAATTCTTCAACGCCCTTGGATGCTTCAGTTGCTTTATGAGTAATATATTCCTTTTCTTTAGTTTCTTTTTCTTTAGACTGAAATTGTTGATTTCTCTCTTGATAAATTTCATTTGCTAAAAATTCTAAAAACTCTCTGACTTCACGTTTATTATAGCCAAGAGCTGTCTTAGAAAATTCTTTGTCTCTAATTTGGGGAATTGATATAGACATGGTGAATCCTTATCAGTTAATAATTAAGTTTGTATAGACTATTTTTTCGATAATTTGAAGAATAACTAATCCAATCATAGGAGAGAAGTCTAAACCATTGATTGGTGGCAGTAGCTTGCGAAATATGTTTAGGTAGGGAGCAGTTAATGAATCTACAAAAGAAAGTTTATTTATATAGTAGTAGAATTTATTATTCCTAGTAAAATAGACTAAAAAGCTCTTAAAAACTTCTAGAATTATTATAAATTCATAAATAACTAGAGCCCAATAAACAATTTTAGCCATTAATCAAGCACCTCATGACAATTACGGCATCTAGCTTCATAAATTTCTTTAGAACCAACTAAGATAGTATCTGTATCTTTAACTAATCTCTGAGTTCTAGTCGCTGGATTACCGCATTTGACACAAATTGCTGAGTTCTTGGTAATATATTCAGCTACTGCTAATAGCTTGGGCATTGGACCAAAAGGCTTAGCCTTATAATCTTGGTCTAAACCTGCAACAATAACTCTTTTACCAGCATCAGCTAATTTATTACAAATATCGATTACATCATCTGAGAAAAATTGAACTTCATCGATAGCAACTACTTGTGTATCTTCTTCGAGAAAATCTAGAACATCATTTATATCTTCAATCTTAGTAGAAGGAGCTTTCATCATGGAATGAGAAACGATATAATCATCTTCATATCTATTATCTATCTTTGGCTTAAATATCTGAACTTTCTGTTTAGCATATTCAGCTCTACGAATACGACGAATTAATTCTTCTGTTTTACCACTAAACATAGAGCCAGTAATAACTTCAATCCAGCCTGTTTTACTATGAATTACATTCATTAACAACTCCTTTTAATTCTATAACAAGTAGCTAGGTTCCCCCTCAAAGAGGGGGATTAGCAAAATCTATTTTACAACTATACTAACTAATTTCTTCTTAACTACAATTATTTTTTTAATTTCTTTGCCTTCAATGAACTTAACAACATTCTCTAGATTCAAAGCTTCATTCTTAATTTCATCTTCTTGAGTTTCGGTGGAAACTTCAAGCTTACCTCGTAGCTTTCCATTAACTTGTACTACATAAGTTACTTGGTCTTTTACAAGATAAGCAGGATTAAATTCAGGAAGACCATTTTCATGGACTAAACCTGTTTGACCAATCATAGTCCAGACTTCTTCACTCACATGCGGAGCGAAAGGATAAATCAATCTAAACATTACGGCATTTGCTTCTGCAAATATAATTTTATCATTCTCACTCAATTGCTCAGGATTCTTGATACTAGCAACCTTATTTAAATGTTCCATAATGGAAGCAATAGCAGTATTAAACTGAAGTCTTTCATCTATATCATCAAACCATTTCTTAATCATTGAATGAGTAGAGAATCTTAAATCCTTCATATTTTCTGAGATTTCTATATCTGAAGCATATTCTTTATAATACTTTTTAATTAGGTCTGAATAGTTTTCTGCTTGGCGATAAACTCTATTCAAGAACCTAAAAGCTCCCACAACTCCATCATCACTCCAATCAACATCTTTTTCAGGTGGAGAAGCAAAGAGCATGAAAACTCTAATTGCATCAGAGCCATATCTATCAATATAAGGTTGTGGGTCTACCCCATTTCCTTTTGATTTAGACATTTTAGAACCTAAATTGCAGACCATACCTTGAGTAAGTAATCTAGCAAATGGTTCATCACCCTTTACAAGTCCTATATCTCTCATGAATTTATGGAAAAATCTAGCATAAATCAAATGCATACAAGCGTGTTCTATTCCACCAATATATTGGTCAACAGGTAACCATTTCTCTGCTATTTCAGGAGTAAAAGGCATATCTGTATTTTTTGGGTCTGTATAACGGGCATAATACCAAGAAGAATCTACAAAAGTATCCATAGTATCTGTTTCACGTCGAGCAGGTCCACCACACTTTGGACAAGTAGTATTTACCCATTCATCTACAGAAAGTAAAGGATTTTGAGTAGTTCTACCAACCTGCACATTTTCAGGTAAGAGAACTGGAAGGTCCTCATCTGGAACTAAAACAGAACCACATTTTTCACAATGAATTACTGGAATAGGATTTCCCCAATATCTTTGACGAGATACACCCCAGTCTCTTAAACGATAAGTAGTAGTCATAGCACCCATTTTATTTTCATCAATCCAAGCTGATATTTCTTCTTTTGCTTCTAGACTATTCTTATTAGCAAATTTTCCAGAGTTAACCAAAATTCCAGCTTCAACATAAGCTTCAGTCATTTCAGTTAAATTCAAAGATTTATCCTCATTTTGGATAACAAGTTTCATAGGAATATCATATTTCTTAGCAAAATCAAAGTCTCTTTGATCATGAGCAGGTACAGCCATAACAGCACCAGTTCCATAATCCATGAGGACATAATTAGTTACCCATATTTGAACTTTGTCTCCATTTACTGGATTAATGCAGTACTTCCCTGTGAAGCAACCTTCTTTAGCTTGGTCTGCAGAACCTCTTTCCTTCTTATCTTCATTAATCACCTTCTCACAGAAGTTGGCTAAAGGACTATCATCGGCTTGAGATTTAAGAAGATTTCTAACATATTCATGTTCTGGTGGAAGAGCCATAAAAGTAACACCAAAAATAGTGTCTGGACGAGTAGTAAAGACCTTGATTTTTTCCTGACTTTCTTCATCAGTGAAATCAATCTCAATACCAGTAGATTTACCAATCCAGTTCTTTTGCATAGTAATAACTCTTTCAGGCCAATCAATCATCTTAGAAAAATCTAAGAGTTCTTCAGCGTAATCAGTAATTTTGAAATACCACTGTTCCATCTCCTTCTGTCTGACTGGAGAACCATCACGCCAACACTTGCCATCTTCAACTTGTTCATTAGCTAGAACAGTCTGACACTGGTCACACCAATTAACAAATGATTTCTTTTTATATACTAAACCTTTTTCATATAATCTTTTAAACAACCACTGTCCCCAACGATAATATTCAGGGGTTGAAGTAGCTACAGTTCTTTCCCAGTCAAAACCAAATCCCATGGCTGTCAATTGTCCTTGCATAATCGCCATATTGTTTTCAGTTGCTATTCTTGGGTGGGTATTATGTTGAATTGCAAAGTTTTCTGCTGGCATACCAAAAGAGTCATAACCCATTGGTTGCAAAACATTATATCCTTGCATCATTTTATAGCGAGATATTGCATCACCAATTGAATAGTTTGAGACATGACCCATATGTAAAACACCTGATGGATAAGGGAACATTGATAAGACAAAGTAATTTTCCTTGCCTTCAACTTGGTTTTCAGCGTTAAATACTCTTTTCTCTTTCCATACTTCTTGCCATTTCTTCTCGAATACTTCAAATGGATATTCCATATCATCCTCTCATTAAATTTTTTCTAATTTACTATAATTTTTAAACTACTTATAATAGTCAATCATATTTTTATTATTATGAGTAGAAATGCAGCTATGAGCTGCAAATGAGTGACTCCTTAATAGACTTGAAATGTATCTAAGCTTAAAAGTCTCAGTTTAAAAGATAGATATTTGCTCTTCATTTGGCTGTAATTTAAAGTGCTTATATGCCTTAAATGAAGCCTTCCGACCTTGCATAGTCCTCTCAAGTAGACCTTTTTGGATTAAGTAAGGTTCAAAGATTTCTTCAATAGTTCCAGGGTCTTCCCCCACAGCTACAGCTAAAGTCTTGATACCAACAGGGCCTCCCTTATAGTTTTCAATTATTGTTAGAAGGATTTTTTTATCCATTTCATCAAGTCCTTCTTCATCCACATTAAGCATTTTGAGAGCTTTTAGGGCTATGTCCCAAGTTATTGTCCCATCACCCCTAATTTGAGCATAATCTCTAACTCTTCTGAGTAATCTATTAGCCACACGAGGAGTTCCTCTAGATCTTCTTGCTAGTTCCTTAACTCCTTCCTCTTCAATAGGAACTTGAAGTATAGAAGCAGACCGCTTAATTATTCTCTCAATAGCAGATTGCTCATAGTAATTAAGCCTAAGCACAAGTCCGAACCTATCTCTTAAAGGAGCTGTGAGAAGTCCTGCTCTAGTAGTAGCTCCAATCATGGTAAATGGTTCAAGATCAATTTGCAATGACCTAGCTGATGGGCCACTATCTAGGATAATCTCCATTTGGAAGTCTTCCATTGCTGGATAAATATATTCTTCAACTACATGATTGAGTCTGTGAATTTCATCAATAAAGAGAGCATCATATCTTTGCAGATTAGTTAATATACCAGCTAAATCTGAGGGTTTATCTAGAACTGGTCCAGAGGTAACTCTTATTTGGACACCTAGTTCGTTAGCAATAATATTAGATAAGGTTGTTTTCCCCAAACCTGGAGGACCATATAATAAGATGTGATCAAGTGGTTCATTTCTCAATTTTGCAGCTTGTATGGATATATCTAAGAGCTCTTTTATGTGGTCTTGTCCAACAAAATCATTTAATGTCTTTGGCCTTAAGGCTCTATCAAAATCTTTATCTTCAAAATTCTCTTTTGGACTACTAACTCGTTCTAACATAATACCTCTTTAACGTATTCCTAGTTTATATAGTTAAATGTCTAGCTATTAAACCTATTGGTTGAATTTATTAAAAGCCTGCTAAGTGTCAATAAAATATATTTGTCTCTGTTGAAAGGGGATTATTGATTAGAAATTAGCTAGGAATAATTATTGCATCAATAACTTAGGATAAGTGAAAATTGTATTTGGGAAAGACAATTTGTCATTTTATCATAAATAACTTTACTTAGAAAGGTATTTGTATTATTTTGCAACAAAGAAGAATATACGAAAAAGGAAAGGATAAATAATGAAAAGACTTGTTACCACTATAGCTATAATACTATCATTTATAGCTTTATTTGCCGACATTAAACTAAGTGTAGAAATTGAAAGACCAACCATCAAGGGAAACAGATTCACCAAAGACTTACCTTTAAGACAAGTAGCTGGTGCTCCTTTACTCCCTTTCTATCCGGTTAAAGTCTTGATCCCTCAAGGACAGAGTGTTGAGGATATAAATATAAATCTAAGGAATGATAGGATTTTAAGAACTAACTTTCAAATTTCACACACACAAGAACAACAACCTATTAGTGTTCAGCAAACAAGTTCAACTAAAAGAAATGAAGTGATTTATACTACTAACAAGAGCTATCCTTATGAAGATTTTAAATATGTTGGTAGTCAAAAATTTAAAGGCTACACTATTGCCTTAATTAACATTTATCCCTATAGATATAATCCAGTTACAATGGAACTAACTTATTCTCAAGTTGCCAATATTGAAATTCGAACAAAGCTTACTGATGAAAAATCTTTAATTCAAATATCTGATTTTTCCCTAGTTCAAAAAGCCTTTAGAAATAAAGTCTTAAATTCTCAGGCAAGTTCAACTTACAGTCCTATTAGTATTAATTCTTCTAGAAATATAGATTTATCTACCCCACATGAAGTATTAATAATTACTAATAATAATCTAGTTGAAACTTTAGAAGACTTTGCTTCCTTCAAAGAAAATCAGGGTCAATCAACCATGATAGCTACTACAGAAGAAATTTATGCTAACTACAATGGTATAGACAACCCAGCTAAAATTAAGAACTTTATCAGAGATGCCTATAATACTTGGGCAACTACTTCTACCCCATTGGAATACGTTATTCTTGGAGGAGATGATGAGATAGTACCTGTGCGTGGTGTATATGGTTCAGTAGGCTCTAATATTGATTATTCTATACCTTCAGACCTCTATTATGCCTGTCTTGATGGCTCTTGGGATGATAATGATAATGGTATCTACGCTGATGAGTATGAGACTATTGATTTATCTCCAGAACTTTCTGTAGGAAGATTTCCAGCTGAAACACCTAGTGAATTTAACAGAATTTTTAATAAAATCATCTCTTATCAATCTGCCAATAATTATGCAGATAATGTAGCTGTAATGTTTGGTGAGAACCTAAACAATGACCCTCTTACTTGGGGTGGAGATTATAAAGATGAAATCAAAGATAGGATGCCTGATGATTACTTGATTAAAACTAGATATCAACGTGATGGTAACTACTCTTCTCCTGAAGTTATTGCTGCTATTAATGAAAATGCGACCATAATGAACCACATGGGCCATGCTAACGAAAACACAGTTTGTGGACTAAATGCAAATTCTGCTCAAAACATGTTAACTAACACTCAATATGGTTTTTTATATACTCAAGGATGTTATCCTGCTGCTTTTGATTCTGCTACTAGTGGTGGAACAAGTGGAGATTCTGAATCTGTTGCAGAACATTTAGTAATGGCTGAGCATGGACTTCATACTTTCATTGGTAATACTAGATATGGCTGGTATTATCCTGCTTCAACAGATGGAGCTTCTCAGTTCTATGATAGATCTTTCTTTGATGCAATGTTTATTTATGATATGAGAGAAATAGGCCAAGCCCATAATTATTCTCTATTAGATAATTTGAATGCAGCTCTAGAATCAAGTGTTATGAAATGGGTATATGTAGAATTAGTTATCTTTGGAGACCCTTCTCTTCAAGTTAAGAATTTTAATTCTGAACTAGCTTTAATTGATATAGAGAACATTAGTTATTCAGAAATTGTAGGTGATGGAGATGGAAACATTAACCCTGGTGAAACTATAGAATTAGAAATTGGACTCAGTAATATGGAAGGTTGGGGTTCTGCCGATTCAATAGTTATTGAACTTGATATTGCAGACGACCGCTTTGAAATAACTACAAGTGAAACTACTGTCGGCCCACTTCCTACTGGTAGTAACTTGCAAGTAACATCTAATGGTCCTACTTTTGTTGTACCTGTATCAATTCCTTTCTCAAGCTTTGATTATACTCTTACAATAACTGCTTATAATTCTTCTAATGAAGTAATTTTCTCCAAAGCTTTTGATAAAACTTTTGACATTACTCTAATGGCAAATAACTTCCCATTAGAATTTTCAGTAGGCAGTAAATCTGCTCCTACTTATTTAGATTATAATAATGATGGACAAAATGAGCTTATCTACTTAGACACTTATGGTAATCTTAGAATTATCAATCTATCAGGAGAAACTATTTATGAAGAAGATAGTGAAGTTCAAGAAAACATCTATTCAAGCTATGCTATAAGCTATATTGATGATACTCCTGTAATTGTATATGCTTCAAGAACCAATAATTTAGTTGCCCAAGAAATTGGTGGAGATGTGTTATTTAGATATGATTCAGGAGCTCAATTTATCACTTCACCGATCATAGATGATATCAATGGAGATGGAGTTAATGAAATTATAGCAATTAACTTAGCAAAAGAATTAATTGTCATGGATTTTACTGGTCAAATGCTTCCTAATTTCCCTGTTCAATTAGACGTATTCATTGTTCATGAAATGGCTACTGCTGATTTAAATAATGATAATAAAGCTGATATCATTGTTGCTACTAATGATACTCAACTTCATGCAATAGACTATCAAGGACAAGAGCTTGCTAATTTCCCTCTCACACTTGCCGCAAACAATTCAACAGCTCCATTGGTTACCAGTGATAGAATTGTAATTGCTTCTCAAAATTATCTCTATTCTTATGATTATTCTGGAAATTTAATACATACTTTCAATCTACAAGGTTCTCCAGTCATGCCAATTGCTAATGACTTTAATAATGATGGCTATGTAGATTATGCTTTTGTAACTAATACTAGATATGTTTATATTGTATCAGAAAATGGTCAAGTATTTGATGGCTACCCTGTCAGATTAAATATTAGTTCTCAAACACCTCCTTTAACAACAGATGTTAATAATGATGGTTTCCCTGAATTGATCTGCTTTGACAGTAGTAATAATATTTATATCTTTGATAATCAAGGTGATGCTCTACCAAATTTCCCATTTGCAGCTAATTTAGCTACCGCAACCCCTGCTACATTAGGAGATATTCATAACAATGGAGAGCTTAGTTTCGTAATAGGTTATCACCAAGGTATTGCCATGGCAAATTTAAAATTACCTCTTAACCCAGAAGTCCCATCTTGGTTAACCTACAGAAATGATTATCAGAGAAGAGGATTTATGGATACTTCTTTTGCAGTTTCTAATGAAGATAATAATGCTGAAATATTAACTACTAGTCTGAGAGGTAATTATCCAAATCCTTTCAATCCAGAAACTAGAATTGCTTTCTCAATCGCTAAGAAAGGACCTGTTCAACTAGATATTTATAATCTAAAAGGACAGAAGGTTAAAAGCTTGATTAATAAAGATATGAAAAAAGGTAAGCATAGTATTGTTTGGAAAGGAAAAGATAACAATAATAAACAAGTTTCTTCAGGCCTCTATCTATACAGATTAAAAACTGATAATAAAGTATTCAGTAACAAAATGATTTTAATGAAATAAAAGCACATAAAATTATATATTGTTGAGACGCATGAAAATGCGTCTCTTTTTTGGCTCAAGTTCAAGTCTGGTGGAAAAAATTTAATAAAATATAAAATTTTATCATTAGTGTGATTATCCAAAGTATCCCTGAAAGGGATTAATAATTTAGCCTGGGGTAAGATCCTATAAGGATCGTCACCCCAGGAACAATATCCAAAATTACGACCTAACCCTGTAAGGGTTTAATATAATGGTAACTAATTATAATATTAAATCATTGGTATATATGTTTTTATTAAACCCTTACAGGGTTAGGCTTTTTATATACATCATTACCCAGGGTTGCAATCCCTTCAGGATTTTACCCTGGGCTAAACTATTAATCCCCTTTAGGGATATAAGACCTATCCTTTCAGGATTATGTCTTATTCTGCTAAAATAATACTATCAATAGTAACTTATAATCCGTAAACTACTGTAATACAATATCTAGTGCAAAATAATGCAACATAATTTCCACCAGACTTGAACTTGAGCCTCTTTTTTTTACTAGAAAGTTTGAATCCAGTAGAACTTTCAATGCTTGATTGTTACTTTCTCAATTAATCATTGGAATCATATTGAGAGAGTAACAATCAAGGAACTAACTAAGTAACAGGCTTAATTTTGGCTTTCTCCAAAGTAGAGTGGGTAATATCATAAAGATTGTCGTAAAAGATTAACAAATATAGATTCTATTTAAGTAATTTAATTCACTTTTAATTCCGAAGGGATGCCATCTAATAGGCAGGGTTCGTTAGACCCTGTATATATAAAACTAAATTTATCTTTGCCCTGGAAGGCTTAAATTATGGACTTATGGCTCCTTGCCATAAGAAAAATGTGGAGGCAAGGATGCTTCCACTCCATATAAAATCAGCAAGATACTTATGATATTAACATGTTAGAATTATATTAAACCCTTACAGGGTTACGGTTTTGTTTAGGTCATTGTACCTGGGGTGACGCTCCTTGTGGTAGCTTACCCCAGGCTAAATTACTAATCCCTTTCAGGGATATTTTGGATAATCAAACTAATGATAAAATTTTATATTTTTACTAATTTTCTTCCACCAGACTTGAACAAGAGCCTAATATACATTATTTGTCTTAATCTCAAAGAGATTGTTCTTTAGATAAAACAAGATTATATCCCTGTTTCAAAGATTCAATTAAATCATGAACAGAGACAATCTTATCACTTAAATATGCATTTACTCCAGCGAAAGCAAAACCATTTTTCAGATTACCAAGCTTTGCATTTAACAAAGCAACAGCAATACAGTAAGGAGATTTCTGATAGTCACAAGTTTTTAAGCATTTCCAAGGACAAGAAAATGGTATTTTCTTACCAGATTCAACCTGTTCTAAGAAAGAATTCTTAATAGCTCTACCAGGTAAACCAACAGGGCTCTTAATAATTCCGATATCGTCTTTTTTCAAGCCAAGATAAGATTGCTTAAACTCATCAGAAGCATCGCATTCATAAGTCGTTACAAATCTTGTTCCCATTTGCACACCATCAGCTCCTAACTTCATTATTTCATGTATATCTTTTCCAGTATAGATGCCTCCACCAGCAATTAGGGGGATTTTCTTAGAAAACTCATCACTCCAAGGTTTTATAGCTGCCTTTATTTCTGGTACTAGTTTTTCTAGCTGATAATTTTCATCTTCCAACTGTTCTAAGGTAAAACCAAGATGACCGCCTGCTTTTGGTCCTTCCACAACTACAGCATCAGGAAGAACCGAGTATTTCTTTGCCCAAGTTTTGAAAATTACATTAACCGCTCTTACAGAAGATACTATTACAGCAAACTTAGTCTTTGTCTCTTGCATGAAAGCTTGGTCCATGATTTTTGGCATCTTTAAAGGTAATCCAGCACCAAAAAATAAAATATCTATTTTTTCTTCAAGAGCAGTAGTTACTAGATCATCAAAATTTGTTAAGGCCACCATAATATTTAAACCAAGAATTCCATCAGTTAAGCTTCTTGACTTTTGGATTTCTTCTCTTAAAGCTTCAATCTCGGTTTCTTTACTTATCTTACCTTTTAAGGCACCTAATCCTACAGCAGATAATACTCCTATACCTCCTTCATTAGCCACAGCAGAAGCTAAGCCAGAAAGAGAGATACCAACTCCCATTCCCCCTTGAATAATGGGTATTTTAGCTAGAAGATTCCCAATTTTCAATTCAGGTAATTTGAATTTCATTATTCATCCTTTTTGATTATCAGTTAATCAAGTTAAATTTATTTAGGTAAAAATTCATGGATATTTTTAATAGTATTTTATAAGATGTAATAATTAATCTTACAGCTTGCCTATTTATTTAGAATGTCCATTTATTATGTTTAACAAATTCTTTAACTTAGGGATTGTGTCAAATTAATTATCATAAATGAAACTGGCCTATCCTCTTTTCTTCAAATATTAAAAGAGTTTCAGTTTTATCAATATATTCAAAGGAGGTTAGATTTTCGATAAGAAAATGCTGAAGTTCTTTATTGTTTTCAACATAGATTTTAAGCATATAATCGTATTGTCCAGAAATGTGATATAGTTCGGTTACTTCCTTCAATCCAGACACATGTTTGATAAACTTATCTATTATTTCTCTATTATGCTTCTCTAAGGCAATTTGAATGATTGCTGTTGTAGTATAGCCCATTTTACTATAATTTAAATTAGCTGAATACCCTGTAATGATTCCCCTTTCCTCGAGTTTTTTCACTCTTTCTAAGGTTGATGATGGATTTAGACCTATAATTTCTGAAAGGTTTTTATTACTTATTCTGCCATTTTCTTTTAAAATTTCTACTATCTTTATATCTATATTATCCATAAGTTTTACCTCATTTATTAATAAACTTGAATTACACAATCTTGCTTTTCTGTTTGTAACAAAAGCTAAACAAATTCTATATTTCTCGACTATCTTCATATAATATTTGTTAAAGTTAGAATTTTGTCAAATATTATTTGCTAAAATTTCCAGCTTATAATATTTTGTCATCAAATTAAATAATTGAAAAAGGAGCCTAGTATGATAGAAATCAGATGGCACGGACGTGGAGGTCAAGGAGGCTTTACAGTCTCAAGACTCCTTGGTATGGCAACATCTCTATTCAATGGTAAAAATGCAATCGCCTTCCCTGCATTTGGTCCTGAACGCAGAGGTGCACCAGTCTTAGCATTTACCAAAATCGATACTCAAAAAATTGATGATAGAAGTGAAGTTGAGTTTTGTGATTATGTAGTAATAATGGATGAAACTTTAATAAATGAATCACTTACAAAAGGTTTGAAGGACGAATCAGTAATTATTATTAATACTCAAAATCCTGAAAAATACAAGAATATATTCCCAGCCGTAAACAGAATATTTTATATTGATGCAACTCAAATTGCTTTAGAAGTTTTAAAAAGACCTATTACCAATACCAGTATGCTTGGTGCTTTAGTTAAAGTATCTGAAGTAACAGACTTAGATGCTTGTTACAAGAGTATTGATAAAGAACTAAGTCCTGCAATTGCAAGTAAAAATAAGATAGTAATTGAAAGAGCTTACAATGAAGTTAAGGAGTATCAGAGGTAGATTATGAAAAAGACTAAAGATATGTTATCCCATGATGGATCTAGACCTGTTAAACAAGATTTTACTAAAAGAAATCATATTTCTGAATATCCTACAGGACCAGGTTTTACAGCAGGTCACCTTGCAGAAGTCAATGCAGGTTGGAGGGTATTTAAACCTATAATAAATTTAGATAAGTGTATTGGATGTTATAAATGCTATATGCTTTGTCCTGACGGAGTTATTTATAAACAAGGTCAAAAGGGTGTAGCTGTGGATTATGATTATTGCAAAGGTTGTAGTGTTTGTGCTCATGAATGCCCTGTGAAAGCAATTGAAATGGTAAAAGATAAAAGGGATTAGGGAGGATTAATGAAATTAGATAATTCAAAACAATTGTTTGTTTCTGGTGATGAAGCTGTAGCTTTAGGAGTCAGATTAGCTCGTCCTCATGTAATCTCTGCCTATCCAATCACTCCGCAAACTATAGTTGTAGAAAGACTTTCTGAAATGGTTGAAGATAAAAGTTTAGATGCTGACTTCATGCATGTTGAGTCTGAACACTCTGCCCTATCTGCTGCTATGGGAGTTTCTGCAGTTGGAGCACGTGCCTTCACTGCCACTTCATCTCAAGGCCTACTCTATATGGCTGAAGTTCTTTCTTATTGTAGTGGTGGTCGCTATCCTGTAGTAATGATGAACGCTAATAGAGCTTTAGCACTTCCATGGAGTATTTTTGGTGATCAATCTGATTCTTTACTACTTTTAGGTTCTGGCTGGATCCAATGTTATGTGGAAGATGCTCAAGAAGCTCTAGACATGATGATTCAAGCTTATAAGATTGCTGAACACCCTAAAGTACTAACTCCTTTTATGGTTAATCTTGATGGTTTTATACTTACTCATACTTATGAACTTGTTGATATTCCTCACCAATCTGAAGTTGACGAATTCCTTCCACCTTTCTCAACGCCTAACAAAATGTCTATGGAAAACCCCATGAATCTAGGTTTCTCTTCTACTCCTGCAGATAACCTAGAATTCAAATACCAGCAACACAAAGCTATGCTTGATGCTCTTCCAATTATAGAAGATGTTGATACAGAATTTGGTGATAGATTTGGTAGATATTATGGTGGACTCTTAGAAACTTATCAAACTGATGATGCTGATCATATCATGATTACTGTGGGGACTATCACTGGTACCACTAGAGTAGTTGTTGATAAATTGAGACAAGAGGGAAAAAAGGTTGGATTAATCAAGCTTAGATACTTAAGACCAATGCCAGAAGAAGCCCTTATTGAAGCTGTTGGAGACGCTAAAAGTATTGGAGTTATTGATAAAGATATTTCTTTCGGACACGAAGGGACCATCTTTACTAACGTTAATTCTGCCTTATCCAAATCTTCCTTGTGTCCTAAAAAACATAACTTTATCTGCGGTATGGGAGGAAGAAATATTTCCAAAAATGATATTATCGAAATGTTCCAACACCTTGAAGATTCTACTTCAGGAAAAGAACTTCCTCTTGTAAAGTTCATTAATTTAAACACTTCTATTACAGAAAAGGAGTAAGCAATGCAAAATTTGGAAAGAATAACACCTCGTAATATAGATTCAAAAGAATATTTTTATGGCCATAAAGCTTGTGCTGGCTGTGGCTGTGCTTTAGCTGTAAGGCTGGCATTAAAGGTAATTGGAGAGGGAGCTTTCTCTATCTTACCTGCTGGATGTATGTCTGCTGTTGGCTTTATCTATCCTCAAATGGCTTTCGTTAATAATTCTATGATTTCAACTTTCCCAGGAGCTGCATCTTTAGCTTCTGGCGTTGCAGCTGGAAATAAAGCTCTTAAGAGACAAGGGACAAAAACTGTTGTTTTTGCTGGTGATGGAGGAACTGCTGATATAGGTCTGCAGGCTTTATCTGGTATGATTGATAGAAATGATGATGTTCTCTATATTTGCTACGATAATGAAGCTTATATGAATACAGGTATTCAAAAAAGTGGACTCACCCCTTTTGGAGCAAAAACTACAACTACACCTGCAGGAGAAAATATTAGAGGCTCTCAAACTACTAAAAAGCAATTGTTTGAGATTATTGCTGCCCATAATATTAAATATGCAGCAACTGCCTCTATTGGCTATTATCAAGATTATATTAATAAAGTTCAAAAGGCTATTTCAATCAAAGGAGCTACTTTTATTCATGTTGCAGCGTCCTGTCCTACTGGCTGGGGTACTCCTACAGAAACATCGGTTGAAATAATGAAAGATGCTGTTGATTGTGGTTTATGGTTCTTAGCTGAATATGAAGACCATAAATTCACATTGAACAAAGACCCTAAGGAATTTGCTTCTGTGGCTGATTATATTAAAGGGCAAGGTAGATTTAAACACTTAACAGACCAGGATATTACTAATATCGAAGCAAGTAGAGATAGTTACTGGCAGAAAATTAGAAAAGACTGGAAATAATAGATAAATTATAAGAAAAAGGGCGGAAATAATCTGCCCTTTTTTCTATTCTATTATTATTTATAATTAATCAACTAATTCAAATTCAACCTTAGTGGTATTTTGCATATTATCTGAAATTGGACAACGAGCATCAATCTCATGTAAGAAATCTTTCTTCTCTTGGTCTGTCATATCTGCATCTATTTCAACATAAGCTTTCATCCACTGGAATCCAGCTCTAGCATCACATGATTTTCCCATTAAGACATCAGTATCTAATTCGCCTTCTACTTTAACATTACAAGCTCTAAGTTCAAATCTTCTTTGCTTAGCAATAATTAAAGCTATTGAACCAATACAACCTGCTAAGGATGAGAAAAAGAATTCTAATGGAGTTGGACCTAAATCATCTCCACCACCAGCTTTAGGTTGGTCAATGATGAACTTATGATCTCTTGTTTGTACTTCGATAGCCATGTTACTTTTCAATTTTGATTCTACTAGTACTTTCTTTAACATTCTAGATATCTCCTAATATTTTTTTAGGTAAAAAAAGACGCTCCCGAAGAAGCGTCAAGTAAAAATATTTGTATAAGTTACTTTAAGAGTAACATTTTCTTAAATTCTGTATGTTTTCCTGCTTCCATCTTAGTGTAATATACACCTGAAGCAACTTCTTGATTTCGGTTATCTTTACCATTCCATAAAACATCAATTCTTTGATTGGTTCTATTTGAAGGGATGAAGGAATCATAAAGATTCTTCACTAATTGACCTTTAACATTATAGATGTTAATTACTACATTGCTTGGATTTGCAACTGAGAAAGACACTGATGTTGAAGGATTAAATGGATTAGGATAGTTCCCGATAAGCTGAGTTCCAAAATCTGCTGGAACAACTTCTCCACCAGTAGGATTTCCTACCTTAACTATTACTGGACCAAAAAGCTCAGTCTGTAGCGAAAATTCTACACTTTGCAACCAATAATAATAGATATTATTTGGTGCAACTTCTTGATCAGTAAAACTATAAGAATGCTCTTGAGCACCATTTGTTGCATTAATAAATGCTGGTATCATTTCAGCTGTTTCAATGTTATTCTGTAAGCCCCTGATTATGAAATATCCAGAGATATTAGTTTCAGATTGAACTGTCCAAGAGATATTTACGAAATCTTGTGCTGTTGCTACTGCTGTGAATGATGAGAGCTCTACAGGGAGGGTAACATATTCAGCGTTTGTTGCAGTATTAGAAGAGTCAATCCAATCAGAAGTTTTCGTTCTTCCTGAAGAATCTTGAATTTTAACAGATACAAACAAGTACTGGTCATCAGGGATTTCAGGCATTGTAAAAGTGAAAGATTCATTTACATTTGTTCCAAGTGGACCAGAAAAACCAGTAAAATTTGTTACCTCTGTTTCATTGAACTCATCTCCTGAAATTATAAAAATTCCACCTTGTGCAAATAACTCAATATCTGCATTTTCATTGGCAGCAGTTGTATAAGTTATATTTACGGTAACCGTTTCATTTAATGAGATTTCAGTATCTGAAGCACCACCACTACCATGAAAAGTAACATTACTAAGTGTAAGGCCCATCAAACTATTTATTCCCAAACCTAATATCAAAATCATAAGTATTAAAGTTTTTTTCATATTTCTCTCCTTTTAGAAGTATGTTTATTAATCTTTTATTATTTTAAAATTCACTTTACTATGTTTATATTAATAAGTTTTGCAGTTTTGTCAAGTGATATAATTAGATTTAATTATTTTCTTTATAAGCCTAGACAAATAATCGGTTAGTATCTTGCTTTAAAGGCATTTATTTTTTTTCTTTAGTTTAATTAACAGGGATATTTTCTTAGGCTATAATGCTAATTTTCTCTATTTCTTCTTATAAAAATAAATAAAACATTTAATATTCTCCAGGAAATAAATTAAAAGTTAAAAAAACTTCTTGACAAAAATAGTGTACTACATAAGTATAACACCATAAGAGGTGATATTATGAAAAAATTTCGTGATGACCAACCTATCTATCTTCAGATAAAAGAAGAGATTGAGGAAGCAATAATAGCTAGGCGAATTTTAGAAGGAGAACAGATATTATCGATAAGAGCTCTATCGACAGAATATCGTGTTAACCCAATAACGATAAGTAATGCTTATGCAGAACTAGAAGCTTCTAATATTATTTTTAAGAAGAGAGGATTAGGTTTTTTCGTAAAAGAAGGAGCACGCAATATGTTACTGAGAGATAAAAGATATGAATTTATCCAAAAGGATTTAAAGAACATCGTAGATAAGGCAAGAATTGTAGATATTGATATAAACTTAATTATAGCAGAGCTTGAGAAGCTTTTTGCAGAGGAGAAATAATGGCTTTGGTAAAAACAAGCAATGTGACTAAAAAATTCAAAGATCTGTTAGCTTTGGATAATGTAAACACAGAGATTCAAAGGGGAAGGATAGTAGGTTTATTAGGCAAGAATGGTGCTGGTAAATCTACATTGATGAAGTGTATTATTGGTTTCACTAAATGCCAGGGTGAAATATTAATTGATGGTAAACCTATCGCTTATATGGATCACAAGGTTTTTGAAGAAACTGCCTTTATCCCTGATATTAATTCTTTAGATGGTAGATTAACAGTAAGTGCTTTTATTAAGTTTTTTAAGGGTGTCCATCCTAAATTTAATGAGGAAAGATTTAGTAAGCTTTTTGCCGATAGTAATTTACCTATAAAAAAGAAGATAAGTAAGTTATCCAAGGGAATGAAAACAAAGTTATATTTGATTTTAATTCTTTCTCTTGATGTTTCTTTTTTAATCTTAGATGAGCCAACATTAGGATTAGACATTGTTTATCGTAATGAGTTCTACAACACAATTTTGAGTTCATTTTACAATGAAAACCGAACTGTATTTATTTCAACTCATCAAGTGGAAGAGATTGAGCACATCTTACATGATTTGATTATTATTGATAATGGTAAAATCTTAACTAATGATTCAATTGATAATCTTTTAACCTATTACAAACTTATTACCATTGATGCAAAAGATCGTGATAAGTTAGTTAATATTCCTCATAAAGTTGTAACTGAAGGGCTAAGTGCTATTGAAGTAGTTGTACCTCGTAAAGCTGACATAACAGGTTTTAAAGAAGCAATACCGAATTTAGCTCACATCTTCTTATATACCTTGGAGAATGCAAATGAAACAGTTTAAATCTTTATTAGAAAGAGATATTCGTTTAAATAAATGGTCTCTTTTACTTCCTGTTATTGTTGTTTTAGTAAGTTATATGTTTATTCTATTTATTGATTTACGTTGGGGTATAGATTTAGATAATATATCTTATAAGATGGAGGGGGCTAATGTTCCTTTTATGGGACTTGTCGGTGTAGTTATTGGTAATATTTGGCTTACATCTGCCCTATTATCTTTGGTTTCTTTGGTAATAATGACTCCTAATGCTATGAATGATAATATTAAACATCATTGTGAAATTTTCTATAAATGCTTGCCTATAGCACCTTGGAAAATAGTATTAGGTAAAGTTGTTTCTTGTTTAGTCTTACCCTGGATTATTGTAGTCCTTTTAGCTCTTATAAATACAGGAATAGCCTATCTTTTCTTAGGCCACACTAGTGTAATTGCTTTAAGTACATTAATGAAACTTACAATGTCAAGTTTAGTCTTCATGATTCCTTACTTAATGCTGTTTGGTTCCTTCTTCATATTTTTATCTTCCATAATGAAGAAAAAAGTCTTCGTAAGATTTATTGGACTTATCTTTGGAACAAACATTGCTATCCAAATCTTCAGATCATTATCAGGAGTAAAAATAGGAACTCTCTCAGAATACATCAATTGGTGGTTAGTAAATCCTTCCTTTACAGGTAAAAAGATAATTGATGTTCAGGTCTTATATAATGCTTTTATGAATCAAATGACATTAGATAGTGGAATTAATGAAATTAGTAAATATATTACTACAAGTATCTTCAGCTATGATGGATTATGTCTAATATTTGCGTCAATAATATTATTGACAAGTTCAGTCTATGCTTACAAATTAAGAAAATTAAACTAGGAGAGAATAATGAAAAAAGTCCTTTTTATTGCTATCATAGCATTATTGTTTTTAACAGGTTGTGTGGAATACGGATTAACTATAAAAGTTAACAAAGATGGTTCTGGAGAAATTGTTGAAGAGATGTTAATGGCAAATCAGATAATTAACATGGCTAAAGCAATGAATACAGATGAAGGAAATTTAGACGCTTTTTCAAAAGAAAAAGTTATGACAAAAGGTCCTCGTTTCGGACAGGATGTTACTTTCAAAGAGTTTGAAGAAGTTAAAACTGAAGCAAAACAAGGTTATAAGGTAACTTATAAATTTAATGATATTAATAAAATTCAGCTTTCTGACCAAGTATTCAGCGAATCTGTAGAATCTGTTACAGAGAATATTAAGATGGGTCAAGAAGAAGAAGAGGAGAAGGATGAAGAGCTAGAATTAGAGAAATTCTATCATTTTAATTACGACAAAAAAGGTGAGTTAGTAATCAAGAATGGTTTTACTGAAGCAATTAACGAAGCAAAAGCTAATTCTAAAGAAATAGAAGAAGAATTTGAAGACCAAGAAGAAATGAGTGATGAAGAGATAGAACAAAATCTTAATATGGCTAAAATGTTTGTTCAAGGTATGAAATTCTATGCTAAAGTTGAATTTAACAAGATTAAAGATGCAAATGTCCCTCATGAAAACAATCAGATAACTCTTTTTGAAGTGGATATGGATAAACTACTTGAAAACCCTCAAGTTTTCAAAGATATTATGAAAGATGGTGATACAGAAGTAACTAAATTCTTGAATAATGAAAAGGAAATTGATGGTATTATCTTCCATAATGTAGAAGATATAACTGTAAATTTTAAATAAGGTGGACTTATGAAAAGATTCTTAATAATTACTCTTTTGATTTCAACATTATCTGTTTTTGCTATGCCTCATGATTTTAATCAATCATCAGTTGCGACTCATGAAGATTTTCTATCAGGCTATATAAATCCTGCAGCTTTAGGAACTAATGATAATACAAGTTTTACCTTCTTAAAAAGTTATGAAGAAAAGGATTTTAGAAGTCCTTATGCTCTTATTTACAAGACTCAAGGTTTCTCTTATCTTTTAGAAGATAATGAAGGGACTTCTCAAACAATAGCTTCTGGAAGTAATTTGGGTAAAAATAAAGTTCTTAGAAACTTCTATCTGGGTTCTTCTTTTTCTTGGAAATCTGGTTCAATAGAAGACTACGATTTTTCTAATTCCATACTTTACAGACCAATTAATCATCTATCAGTTGGCTATGTCCTTTCACATCCGAATGAACTTAAACCTCAACATCGTGCAGGTATTGCTATCAGACCTTTTGCTTCTTCAAAGATGGCAGACCTTGTTGAAATAACTGGTGATGCTAGTTGGGGTGGACCAAATGAAGATAGAGGTTTTATCAAACCAATAATTGGCGTGAACACAAATTTCTTGGGTGGATTAAGTGTGGGAGCTAACTACAATTTGGAAGAGGAAGAAGTTGGTATCAGATTTTCTATTACAAACTTCAATACCATTATTGGCTCTATTTCAGGGATAAAAGAACAAGCTGATGATAGTAAGAAAAATCAGGGATATGCTTATGTTTCTGTTAACTCTGATATCATGGGAATGATAGCTGGAACCAAAAGAGAGAAAATCTTGGACTTGAATATCACTGGTCAAATTGTAGATGAAAATACAAAATTTAATATTGGCTTTATCTCTCTTAAAATGGATGATAATACAACAATGTTACAACTATTGAAAAAGATAGAAAAAGCCAAAAATGACCCTGAAATTAAGGGTTTAATCTTCAAGAATACTAACTTTGCTGCCTCATTGGCAAAAAGACAAGAACTTCTAACAGCTCTTAAAGACTTCAAAAAAACTGGTAAAAAGATAGTCTTCTATTATGAAAACATCTCTAATTCAAACTATGCTTTTGCAGCTAATATAGGTGATAAAATTTATCTTAATCCTGAAGGAATGGTCAATTTAGTTGGTATTGGAGGGGCTAGTCCATATATTAAAGGGCTTCTAGATAAACTTGGTGTAGATTTCTATAATTTTAGAAGCCATCCATATAAAACTGCAGGTAATATGTTCTCAGAAGGTCAAATGACTCAAGCTGAAAGAGAAGTGATGGAAAGACTCTATGGAGACCTCTATCAAGAAATGGTTGAAATGATTAGAGAAGGCCGTGGACATAAATTGGCTGGTCAAGTTGAAGATATTATTGATAATGGTCCATACTTCATTCCTCAAGAAGCCCTTAATAGTGGCTTAGTTGATGAACTAGTCGAATGGCATGAGTTAAATTCTAAGCTAGAAGAAGAATTTGGTAGCCATAATATAACTAAAGATATACCAAAACGTTTTGCAAAAGACTGGTCTAAAGCTGGTTTAGATAAAGTTGCTATAATTTATGCTTCTGGAAATATAGTTACTGGTTCAGGTCAGCCTGGAAGAGTAATCGGCTCTGAAACTACAGCTAAAGCAATCAGAAAAGCAAGAAAAGACCCTGAGGTTAAAGGTATTATTTTACGAGTTGATTCAGGTGGAGGGTCAGCTTTAGCATCTCATATTATTGCCGAAGAAGTAAGATTATGCAAAGAAGGCAAAAACAAAAAACCTGTGATTGCCTTAATGTCAGGTGTTGCAGCTTCTGGTGGTTACTATATCTCTACTTGGGCAGATGAAATTATCGCTGAACCAACAACAATAACTGGCTCTATCGGAGTTATCGGAATGGTTCCTAACTTTGCTAAGCTCTCTAATAAAGTTGGAGTTAACTGGTCGGAAGTTAAATTCGGTAAAAATGCTACTTTAGGAAGTGTTACTAGAGAATGGACTGAAGATGAGAAAGAAATGTTTAAGACTTTCATCAAAGATTCTTATGATAGATTCGTTAATACAGTCGCAAGCAGTAGAGGAAAAAGCTATCAAGAAATTAACAAAATAGCTATGGGTCAGGTTTGGACTGGTAATCAAGCTCTGGAAAATGGTCTCATAGACAAAATTGGTGGTTACGAAACAGCTCTTGCTTCTATGAAAGAAATGTTAGCTACTGGTAATGACATAGACTTAACAAATTATAGTGCTGGTGATAAAGCACAGATTCAAGTAAGTGTTTCTTCCTTATCATCTCCTTTTGCTAAGTGGTATAGCAGATCATTCCTAAAATCACTTATAGAAATAGAAGATCAGATAAATGTGAGCACTGAAGATATGATTCTATATAAAACTATGTATAATCTAGATATTATTAGTTATTAATATCAAAAAAGGTTATCTTTTAACAAATATTTTTATATGTAAATAACTAATATATAACTTAATAGCAGGATTATATGTCTATCCTGCTATTTTTTTCCTTGCCAATTATCTAGTAAAAACCTCTTTTTGTTTTAGAATAAAGAGGGAAAATAAACTAACCTAGAGCTTTCATCTAGGTTAATAAGGAAATCTGATGGACTTAATTAATAAGTTATTACTTGATTTAACCTTGTTTGAGGGGACACAAGAAAATCTAGAAGCATTAGTAGTTAAATTATTCCAACATATTGGACAAGAATATAATATAGAAAGGTGTTATTGCAAATTATTTGACAACCAAGCTATTTGCATTTTATCTTATGAATGGAATTTTGACAGGTGTGATAAGCTTGAGAATCCTGTTGATTTTTTTAACTTTGGCAGGTATGAATGGGCTCTAAGTAAGATTAGCTCTTTTAAAGTGCACCAAATCAATTCTATCTCTGCTATTCCAGAGGAAGCTTGTGCTGAAAAAGAATTTTTAACTAAGAACAATATTAAATCTGTTTTGATGATTCCATTAGAAATTGAAGGTCACTTTGGTGGTATTGTTGGTTTTTCAAACTTTACTTATGAAAAAGAATGGGGAATTGAAGACAAGCAAATAATTGAAAAAGTTTCTCGAGTTCTTACTCAAATTCTGACTCCACTTTATAAAGAATCAATTACCCAAAGGCATGCTATCCCGTTAAGCCATAGTGGTCAATCAGTTATTAACTATATTTGTGATTTAGAAACACTTACTTTTAAGTACATTAATAAGAGTGCTTACGATGTTTTTAATTGCAAGCCTGAAGACTTAGTTAATAAGAAGACTTTATTTGATTATTTCCTCCCCAGTGAAAATGCTGAATTCATTCAACAACTAGAAAATTATATTCCTAATAAAAATTACGCTTGTGATGTTAAATTTAAAGATAGTATTAAAGATATTATTTGGCTTAGAAATAATTATAAAATATGTTGTCATAATGGGAAAAACTCTGTACAAGGTTTCTGCTATGATGTCACTGATAAAAAACTACTAGATTTAGAACATAGAAAACACAGAGCCTTTTTAGAGAAACTCATTGATAATATTCCTGTCGGAATAACTGTAAAGAATTTTAAAACTTCTAAATATGAAATTTGGAACAAAGAAATAGCTAAAATTACAGGTATAAAAAGTTCATTTGCCATAGATAACACTGATGAGAAAATATTCCCACCTGACCTTTTATTAAAAAGACAGCATTGTGAAGACTCCCTTCTAGACAATGAACAAGAGGTTCTTTGTGGTGAAGAAGAAATAGTATCTTTAGATGGAGATAGTAAAATTATTTCCACTACATTACTACCCATTACTTTTGATTCAAAACTTGATTCTCTTTTAACAGTCACCCAAGATATCACTGAAACATTTCAAAAACGTCAAGAACTCCAAGTTGCCATCAAAAAAGCCGAAGAGTCTGATAATCTTAAGACCCAGTTTTTATCCAATATTTCTCATGAATTTCGAACTCCATTAAATGCAGTTTATGGATTCTCTGAGTTTTTAAAGAATAATAAAACTTTGTCAGTTAAGGATAGAGATGAATATCTGACTTTGATAATGCAAGGAGCTCAAAGACTTATATCATTAATGGATAATGTAATCAATGTTTCTAAAATCGAATCCGATAACATTTCTGTTGTTCAATCTAACTTTTCCTTGAGTAATATGCTAATTGAAATTGTTGATCATTATAGACAAGACATCAAAGAAAAGCAAAAAGATGTAGAACTTATACTTAATATGCCTGACAAATCTAAAGAAATCATTTTCGAAAGTGATGAAACTAATATCCGGACAATTTTTGATAATCTTCTAAATAATGCAGTTAAATTTACTGACAAAGGTAGTATTGAAGTAATTTTCTCTATTGATGCAGATAAGAATATAAACTTCATGATAACTGACACTGGTGTAGGTATTGCTGAAGACCAACAGCAAAATATTTTTGATATTTTCAGACAAAGTAACGGTTCCCATACAAGGCAATTTGGTGGTATAGGAGTTGGTTTAACTATCTGTCATAAAATAATCCATTTACTTGGTGGCTTCATAACTTTTGAAACTGAAGTAGACAAGGGTACTTCATTTATTTTCTCCATCCCTGGCAAGGTAACCCTTGTTGATTTAGCTTCTCCTAACAACGATAAATTTTCTTATATTGATGTTAACTCATCTAGTACCTTCTCTGAAAAATGGAAAGGGAAAAATATTCTTATTGTTGATGATACTATCCACATCATCAAATTCTTCAAAGCATTCTTTAAACACATTAAAGTCAATGTTGAGTTTGCCCATAATGGTTTTGAAGCTATAGAAAGATGCAAAGATAATTATCCTGATTTAATTCTAATGGACGTTCAAATGCCTCATATGGATGGATTAGAAGCCACTCAAAAAATAAGAGAGTTCAATAAGAAGGTCCCTATTATTGCTCAGACAGCTTATGCTTTTGATTCAGATAGAATGAAGTTGTTGAAGGCTGGTTGTGATGATTATATTACTAAACCTATTAACAGAAGAGAGCTTCTCTTTAAGATGGATAGGTATTTTTAAATACTTGTAAGATAAATTATTATTTGAGTAGTAAAAAATAAAGTGAAGGGCTGTAACAGCCCCTATAAATTCACTTTATTAAGGTGTAGGTTGTTCTAATCTTAGACGAGATTCTTGTGCTTCAAAAGTGTAGTCTATAGGTGCTTCAATAATCTTTTTAACTTTCTGAGCTCTAATTTTTCTTTCTTCTCTTTGAGTAAGTTTCTTTTTCATATCACACTCTCCTTTTTTTTAATTTTTTGCTACAGATATGTACATTAATATATTAATCAAAAACACTATTCTTGCAAGTTAATTTTAATTGTATTTTAACTTTTAACATTTTTTTAACCTATAATTAACACTTAATTAATTTTCAGGCTTTTGACTTGCTAATATTTTTCTTTTAATCAATTATAATTATTATTTAGTAGTTTGCAAATTATTACTCTCTAGATTTTGCTAAGTTCTTGAGAGATATAGTACTGTAACTTATAGTACCATAATCTTTTTGATTTAACAGCTGTCAAGCTTTTTGTTAACTCAAGTCCAAGTTGAGCAAAAAAAGCGGAGAATAAATCTCCGCTTAATATTTATTATTTCACTAGTTATTTCTAGTACATACCTGGCATTCCGCCACCCATTCCTGGGGCACCAGCAGGCATTGGAGCTTCAGGTTCAGGAATATCAGTAACAATACATTCTGTTGTTAAGAATAAACCTGAGATAGAAACTGCATTTTGAACAGCTGAACGAACAACTTTTGCAGGGTCGATTACACCAGCTACAAAAAGATCTTCAAAGACATTTTTTGCAGCATTATAACCAGCATGAACATCGCTAGCATTTTTAAGTTTTTCTACAATCACAGCACCTTCTTCACCAGCATTAGTAGCGATTTGATAAGCAGGTCTTTCAAGAGCTTTCATCAAGATACTAGCACCAACTTTTTCTTCATGAGTATTACCTTCAAAGTTTGCAAGTGCTTTAGCAGCATGAATAAGTGTAGTTCCTCCACCAGAAACAATACCTTCTTCTACTGCAGCTCTAGTTGCATGAAGAGCATCATCAACACGAGCTTTTTTCTCTTTCATTTCAGTTTCAGTTGCAGCACCAATTTTAATCACAGCAACACCACTTGAAAGCTTAGCTAATCTTTCTTGAAGTTTCTCTTTATCATAGTCTGAAGTAGCATCTTCTACTTGTTGTTTGATTTGAGAAATTCTTGATTTGATTGAAGCATCATCACCTTGACCTTCTCTGATGATAGTATTTTCTTTATCGATAATAATCTTACGAGCAGAACCTAAATCTTCAAGAGTAGCTGTTTCTAATTTTCTACCAACTTCTTCAGAGATAACAGTTCCACCAGTTAAGATAGCGATATCTTCAAGCATAGCTTTTCTTCTATCACCAAAGCCAGGAGCTTTTACAGCACAAACATTGAGAGCACCACGAAGTCTGTTAACAACAAGAGCTGCTAAAGCTTCACCTTCGATATCTTCTGCGATAATAAGGGCTGGTTTACCAGTTTGCGAAATCTCTTGTAATATAGGAAGGATATCTTTAACTGCTGATATTTTTTTATCATAAATGAGAATGTAAGCATCTTCCAATTCAGCAATCATTTTATCAGTGTTAGTTGCAAAGTAAGGTGATAAATAACCTCTATCAAACTGCATACCTTCAACTTTTTCTAAAGATGATTCAATAGATTTTGCTTCTTCAACATTAATGATTCCTTCGTTAGATACAGATTGCATAGCATCAGCAATAATTTTACCGATTTCAGGGTCATTATTAGCTGAGATAGTAGCAATTTGAGCAATCTCATCTTGATTCTTGATTTCTTTTGAGAATTCGTGGATCTTTTCAATAACTATCTTTGCAGCCTTATCTAATCCACGTTTTAAATACATTGGATTTACACCAGCAGTAACGTGTTTGAGTCCTTCTTCAATAATTGCTTGAGCTAAGATAGTAGCTGTAGTAGTACCATCACCAGCTAAATCATGAGTTTTTTCTGCAACTTCTTTGCAAAGTTGAGCACCCATGTTTTCATAAGCATCTTCTAGTTCGATTTCTTTAGCAATTGTTACACCATCATTAGTGATAGTTGGTGAACCGAACTTCTTGTCTAACACTACATTTCTTCCGCGTGGTCCTAAAGTAACCTTTACTGCATCAGCGAGTTTATCAACTCCATTTTTCAACGATGTTCTAGCATCGTGACTGAATTGAATTTGTTTAGCCATAGTTAAAACCTCCACTAGGTTAATTTTTTTCTTTATTAATTTAATTTAGCAATCAATTTATCTGTTTGCTAAAAAAACATAGTAGAAAATTTTGTCAAATATTTTTTTTGACTTTTTATTCTTTTAGGGTAAAAAGTGAGGAAAAAAGGCTTTCTCTAAAGTAAAGAAGGAAATTTATAGAACATATCTCTAATATTATTAGAGACTGGAATTCCTAAGCAGTCGGCAAGAGACTTCGGAAGAAGAAAGTTAGGCTCAAGTTCAAGTCTGGTGGAAATTATGTTGCATTATTTGCACTAGATATTGTATTACAGTAGTTTACGGATTATCAGTTACTATTGATAGTATTATTTTAGCAGAATAAGATATAATCCTGAAAGGATAGGTCTTATATCCCTAAAGGGGATTAATAGTTTAGCCCAGGGTAAAATCCTGAAGGGATTGCAACCCTGGGTAATGATGTATATAAAAAGCCTAACCCTGTAAGGGTTTAATAAAAACATATATACCAATGATTTAATATTATAATTAGTTACCATTATATTAAACCCTTACAGGGTTAGGTCGTAATTTTGGATATTGTTCCTGGGGTGACGATCCTTATAGGATCTTACCCCAGGCTAAATTATTAATCCCTTTCAGGGATACTTTGGATAATCACACTAATGATAAAATTTTATATTTTATTAAATTTTTTCCACCAGACTTGATCCACCCCTCTCAGGCGCTCTCACGAGCTGAAAGGGGATAATCCCCTTCTATGAGGGGGACACAGGGGGTGATTCAATCTACAAAGAAGTCACTACTCTGTAGCTTGTTTTATGAGACTTTTGATGTATTATCTCTTGATTGTTAATCACTCAATGCTTTATAGGAAACTTAATGAGAGAGTAACAATCAAGTGACTATGATTTATGAGCTAATGATATTCTAAAAAGTGCATTAGATTTTTTTGAAAATCAATATCTGGGGTTAAAGGAACAAGCAACTTCCTACCTTTTACTATGACATAAGACTATAACTAACAAGCCCATAGTCGAATAACAAGAAATTATTCTCAAAATTATTAAAGTGAAAAATCTATCTGGTAAAATCCTTGTTGGAAGGAGATATTTTTAATTACTATACCAATTCCTCTAGCTTGTAGTAGCTGGTCAGCATTCATTTTTATATAATCATCTTCTATAGAAATAACGCCTTTTGTTCTATCTTTAATAACATTTTTAAGGAGATTTAAGAACATTTTAGGGATATTTCCTGAATATGTAAAATTTATCATACCCAGACTAAATGAATCATATTTTAAATTAATCTTAATATCCATGGGAATTTTTTCTATTTTGAGTTCAACCCTAAAAGAGTTCTCTTTAATAGAATATTCCTTAATGAGCTCTGGTATATTAGGAACCTTGTTTAGTCTTTCTGTTATTTCATCTGGAGTAATAATTAATAAGGGCATAAAATCTCCTATGGCTTTAAATTGGTTTAGTATGAAAGGGTCTCATTATTGATGATAGTATCAGAAATTCTTTCTTTTTCCTGACATTTAATAGTCACATCTCCGATAATAAAAACTTCTTTACCAAAGAGGACATTTCCTTGAACCTTTAGACTATTACACTGAATTAAAGAAGGTACATCTCTAAAGTGATTTTTTAGCTGTTCAACAGTCTTATAGTAATTACTATCTAGTTCTATGGTAGGTGCTTTATCTAATCCTTCAGTTAAAACTATTTGATAATCACTGTTGATTTTATAAACATCTGACCAGATGAGCAGTAGGTCATTGGTTTTCTTCACTGGAGCAAACCTTGATCTTGGAACAACAATAGCTTTTGCATTTTCAAAAATACTTATGGCTGCTCCCATAGCTGTTTCGATTTGGTAAACAGGGATATCATTAACAACTTTTGGATTAATAATTAGAGGGAGCTCGATTGAGTAATTATTTTCTACTAGAGTTTCTTTTAGTTGTTTAAGATTGATCCAGAGATTATTTGTATTAAAATAAGAATATTGTTTAATATCTTGGAACTCTTCAATTTCATTTTCTGGACATTGTGCAACTTCTCTAAGAATAAGATTACCATTCTTGGTTTGGGCTAAATGACCACCCTTCTTATCCATTTCTGTTCTGCGACAAACTTCCATAATGAAAGGAATCTTTTCTCTATCCATATAGGTTAGAATATGTGGGTCAATTACAGCACCTAGGTTATCAGAATTTGATATAAAAGCATAATTATAACCTTTATCAAGTAAAGAGTCTAGTAATCCAGATAAATAGAGAGCAGAATAAATGTCTCCGTGACCTGGTGGATTCCAGTTTTGGTCATCATCTTCTAAGTTTAAAGGGAGCATATTATCTTGTCTAATACGAGGGTACTTGTTTTGCAAGAAATCTAAGTCTAAATCATCAAGCTTAAGATTCTTATAATTATCAAGAAGCTCAAGAGTATCTTGTCTAGTTCTATAGCTATTCATAAATATCAAAGGAATGTTAGAATTGTATTTTTCTCTCAGGGCCATGATTTGATTAGCTAAGATATCCAGAAAAGTCATTTCACCTTTAACAGGAAGTAGTGATTTAGCCTTATCTAAGCCCATACTTGTCCCTAAGCCACCATTTAATTTAATTACAGCTAGTTGGTTTAGTAGGTCATTATCCTGTTTAGTTAGAACTTCATAATTAATTAAATTAAGACGGTTTGGTGCTTCAATATCTTTGTTTGATAGTTTTCCTGTATGTCCTTCTGTTAATTGATTATAATACTTAATAAAGGTTTCTATAACACTATCATTCAAATCTGCTTCTTGCATTATTTGTTTAAATGCTTCAATTTTAGTTTCCATAATTGCTCCTAGTTAAATCCACTTACTCAGTACTCAAGTTATTTATAAGCAGAGAGTGCGACTACACTCTCTGCAATTTATTAGTTACTTTATCTTTTCATCAACTATTTTGTCAATGAACTTATCATCTGATAAGAAAGGAATAGTAATATGACCTTGTCCTTCATGTTTCTCATTCCATTCAGCTGATGTTTTAATAGCGTTCTCATTTCTTGCCCAGTTACGACGAGCTACACCACCCATAACATCCCAGGAAAGAGCACTTTTAATAATTTCATCCATTCTTTTAGAACCATCAAGTACTATACCATTTCCGCCATTGATAGATCTACCAATACCAACACCGCCACCGTTAGAAAGTACTACTAAAGACATTCCACGAGCAATGTTGCCACCAAAACAGTGAGTAGCCATATCTGCCATAACATTTGAACCATCATAGATATTAGAAGTTTCTCTGAATGGTGAATCAGTACCAGATACATCATGATGATCTCTACCAAGCATTACAGGTCCAATAAGACCCTTGCGAATTGCCTCATTGAATTTCAAGGCAATTCTAACTCTTCCTTCTTCATCAGCGTATAGAATACGTGCTTTAGTTCCAACAACTAGGGCATTTTCTTCAGCTGTAGCAATCCAATGATAATTATCTCTATCAAGAGAGCATCTTTTTGGGTCAATACAATCCATAGCTATTTGGTCTGTCTTACGTAAATCTTCATCTTTTCTTGATAAACAAACCCATCTAAAAGGTCCATAGCCATTATCGAAACAGATAGGTCCCATGATATCCTCAACATAAGATGGCCAGATAAAGCCTTCATTAGTGTTTTGTCCGTTTTTAGCGATATCTTTAGCCCCAGCATCAAAAATTGAAGCCATAAAACTGTTGCCATAATCCCAAAAGTATGCACCTTTTCCAGTAAGACGTTTAAGAACTTCATAGTGTCTGATTAGAGAAGCATCAACTAATTCTTTGAATTTTGCTAAATCTTCTTTAATTAATTTTCGACCTTCATCAAAGCCTATTCCAGCAGGTGTATAACCACCATCGTAAACAGCATGACAGGATGTTTGATCTGAAAGGAGTTCAATTTTAATATCTTGGGCATCGATATATTCTAATAAATCAACGACATTTCCGTGATAAGCTATGGAAATAGGTTTTTCTAGTTTTCTATATTCTTCAATCCAGCCTTTAATTTCATCTAAGTTATCTGATACTTTTGAGACCCAGCCTTGCTCATAACGAGTTTCAATTCTAGATTGGTCAACTTCAGCTACAACACAAATACCACCAGCAATTTCACATGCTTTTGGCTGTGCCCCTGACATCCCACCTAATCCTGAAGTTAAGAAGATTTTACCTTTCAAGTCTTTATCTTCAGGAATTCCAAGATACTTTCTTCCAGCATTAAGGAGAGTGATATAGGTGCCATGTACAATGCCTTGAGGTCCTATATACATCCAACCACCAGCTGTCATTTGTCCGTAGTTGGCAACACCGAGAGCAGTTAAACGTTTAAAGTCATCGGGATTATCCCATTTACCAACAACTAGTCCGTTGGTATTAATCACTCTTGGAGCTTCTGGTTTGGAAGGGAATAAGCCAACTGGATGGCCTGAAGCAACAACAAGAGTTTGGTCTTCTGTCATAATTTCTAAATATTTTTTTACTAACTGATACTGCATCCAATTCTGGAAAATTTGACCAGTTTCACCATAGGTAACCAATTCATAAGGATAAAGAGCTATATCAAAATCAAGATTATTATCAATCATAACTTGCATAGCCTTAGCAGCAGTGATTCCCTTATATTCATCAATAGGTTTTCCGATTAAAGAACCTTGAGGACGATATCTATAACCATAGATTCTTCCCATAGTCATAAGTTCTTCTAAAAACTCAGGTGCAATCTCTTCATGCAAATGCTCTGGAATATAACGTAAAGCATTTTTTAGAGCGATTTTAATCTCTGTTTTCGATAAGTTTAAACCCCTATCTGGAGCTCTTCTTTTACTAGGATCAAATTCAGCTTTTGCTGGTAATTGGTCCTCTAATTTTACTTTAATAGCTTTTTTGTAATCAAAGTCAATCATTGTAATTCTCCATTATTTTATTTATTTTCTTTTTCTAACATCACTTTTAAGATTGATTTATCAACTTCTTTCATCCCTCCTAAGACTAAGCGTCCTAAGTTTTTGAAAGAGTCTTCAACCTGAGATCCATTTATGCCTTCATAATCATTAACACAAATATCAGACATACCTAATACAGCACTATTGAGAGCAGTTCTCACACCTGTAGCTACTTTCAAGGAGCAACCTAATTTAGCCCCATCACAAATCATTCCTGCAATATCTCCAATTACATTTTGGATAGCAGCCTCAATATTCTTTAGATTTCCTCCAAGAATAAATACAGCTCCAGCGCTAATTCCTATAGCAGCATTAACAATGCCACACAAGGCAGATAAAATTCCAAAATAAGTTTTTACGTGAATTGAAGTAAGATGAGATATTGCTACTGCTTGTAAGAGTGTAAGTCTATCGGTATTTAATCTTTCAGCTAAAGCAATCATGGGAACGGTTAGGGTTATCCCTTGATTTCCTGAACCTGAATTTGCCATTGCAGGTAGAGAACAACCACTCATTCTAGCTTCACTACCAGCAACTGTCAGCATAGTTGCATAATTAACAATACCATCTCCAAAAAGACCATTATTAATGTTATCTTGAATAGATTTTGCAATTCCATAACCTGAATTATTTTCCAGACCAAACTTTGCAATTTCAAAATTTTTAGCAATTACTTCATCAAGAAAAGATAAGTCATCTTCGCTAGCAGAAGTAATACTTTCAAGAATGTCAGAGATTTGCATAACTTGTCTTATATCATCACTCTTGACAACAGGTTCAATTCTATCATTTTCTTGTAAAATCATATCATCAACAGATAATTTATAAAGGTTAGTGTGTTTTCCCTGCATAATAGCTGTGGCTTTGTGATTTTCAGAATAGGCGATTACTTCTATCCAAAATAATTCATCCAAAGGGCTCATCTTTATATCAATAATATCCCTGTTAATTAATTCATAGGCGTCTTTAATGTTTTCATCATCGATATTTTGGAGAACTTCAAGCTGAAGTTCAGGTAAACCAGCTACTGCAGCCAGAGCAACAGCCATTTTAATGCCCCTTTCTTTTGTTCCGGGAATGCCTACACCAAGAGCATTTTTTAAAATATTCTGACTTAGTGAGACCTCAATCTTCTGAATAGGCTCAGTCAAAACACTTGTAACATAAGCAGTAGCTAAAGCAATTGCAATTGGTTCAGTACATCCTTGAGCTGGAGCAATATCTGTTTTTAATATAGAAATAATCTTATCTTTATTAATCATCAAAACCTCTATTTTTCAATTATTCTTAAATTTTGTTTGTATCTCTTATTAAGAGGATCTAATTCAACAGCTTTTCTAATATTTTCTTTAGCCAGATCCTTTTCTTTCAGAGTAAAATGAAGAGAAGCTAAGTTGTTATATGCTAAAGCTTCTTCTGGGTTAATTTCTAGTGCTTTGTGAAGTAGTTCTTTAGCTTCAGAATATTTTTTCTTTATTGTTTTTTGTTCAGCTTCCTTTATCAATTCCTGAGCAGAGACAAACTTTTCTCTGATATCTTCATTTTTAAGAATATCATACAGATAGATAAATTCTTGATTAGAAGGAAATTGAAGTCTGATTTTTTCACATAACTCAAGACTCTGCTCCCATTTCCGTAGCATCATACAAAGCCAAAGCATCATTGATAAAGCCATTTCATTATCACTGTATTCAGCAAGGATTTTACTAAGATAAGGATAAGCATCTGCATATTTACCAACTGCAGATAAAGCAACAACATAGTTGAAAACTATAGAAACTTCTTGAGAAATCAGAAGAGCTTTTTCAAAATTCTTTAGAGCCTTTTCGTGCTTACCTTTTCGTAAATTTTTATAACCCAGGTATTGGTATAACTTGAGTTTCAATATATCTATCATTTATTCTACTCCTAAGAAGCTAATACATTAGATTATGCTTATTAATATATTATCCAGTAAGTTAAAAGCCTAACATATAAGCTTTTAAGTAATTTTAATTAATTCAATAATAAATAGTTCAAGAGGGTAAAATTGTCAAGATTTATTAATTGCATGATATAAAAAAACCCTAGATAAAAAATCTAGGGCAGAGTTATTATTTTTCAAAGTTATTTACTTCATTACTCCTGCTCTTTTCAAGATAAAATCTACATTTTGAATATATCTATCATAAGAAAAAACTTCATCAAAGTCTTCTTGAGAAATAACCTTCATAATTTCCTTATCATTTAAGATTAGCTCTTTAAAATTAGCACCTTCTTCCCAGGCTTTCATTGCATTTCTTTGCACCATAGCATAAGAATCTTCTCTTGTTACGCCTCGAGAAGCTAATTTTAGTAGTAATACTTGGGAAAAGACTAATCCACCTGTTAATTCAAGATTTTTAGCAATGTTTTCTTCATAAACAGCTAAATTTTCAATAAGAGCAATCATTTTTCCAAGCATATAATGAAGAAGAATAGTAGTGTCTGGTAAAATAACTCTTTCGACTGAGGAGTGAGAAATATCCCTTTCATGCCAAAGAGCATTATTTTCTATTGCAGCCATAGCATTAGAACGAATTAATCTAGCTAGACCTGTCATTTGTTCGGTAACAATAGGGTTCCTTTTATGAGGCATAGCAGAAGAACCTTTTTGTCCTTTGGTAAATCTTTCCTCAGCTTCCCTAACTTCAGTCCTTTGTAAATGTCTTATTTCTAAAGCAATTTTCTCAATTGTTGAAGCAATAATAGCCAAACTAGTAAGAAATTCAGCATGACGGTCGCGTTGGATAACCTGAGTTGATATGTTCACAGGTTTAAGATTCAAATGCTTGCAAGCAAGTTCTTCAATTTCAGGAGAAAGATGGGCATAATTACCAACTGCACCAGAGATTTGTCCCACTGAAACAACTTCAATAGCTGATTTCATTCTAGCTATATTACGATTCATTTCATCAAACCAAAGTGTGAATTTAAGTCCAAAAGATGTAGGCTCCGCATGAATACCATGAGAACGACCAATGCATACAGTATTTTTATATTTGATAGCTTTCTGTCTTAAAGATTCAGCAAAAGTTTCTAATTCCTTAAGAATAAGCAAACCTGCTTGTTTGCATTGGATAGCTGTTGCTGTATCAAGTACATCTGATGATGTCATACCGTAATGTATCCAACGGGACGAAGGTCCTACATATTCAGCAACATTTGTTAAGAAAGCAATTATATCATGCTTAGTTGTTAATTCAATTTCATCAATTCTTTCAACTTGAAAATCTGCTTTTTCGACAATATTTTTTAGGTCTTCATCAGGAATAATTCCTTTTTCATTCATAGCCTTACACGCAGCTATTTCAACGTCTAACCAGCACTGATAACGATTTTGCATTCCCCAAATATTGCTCATTTCAGGACGTGAATATCTTGCAATCATTATAACTCCTAATCTATATTATTTTCTATTTTAATTGGTTTAATATCAAAGAGACCTTTTTGAAATGAATCGAATTCTATTTGAACATCTGCCTTTTCAGAATCTAGTTTGATTTTGACTAAATCTGCCCCTTGATAGATAAGATTAATATTTTCCTTATTCATTTTTATTGAAGATAATTTATAAGTTTCATCAAAATTAAACTCAACTATTGAAATAGAGAATTTTCTATTCTTTACTATCTCATCGATAATACCTTGTGGTAAAGAAGATAAGTCTAAAAATTCAGCAAGAGGTAATTTATCAATAATCATATCCGGGAAAAGCCCCTTTCCATAATTTGTGATTAGCACCCTGTCTTTAATATATAAGCTGGCAAAGGGAGAAGGCAATAAAGCAAAGATACCTGAATCTAAAATATCTAGCCTTAGAGAAGAAGGATTCTTTTTGATCAAGAATTCTTTTTTTAGAGATAGACCTTTAAAGGAAACCTCTAAAATACCTGACCCTTGAAAAGCATTTAGATATTCAAGATTTTGTCTAACTAGGCTTTCCTTATCTTGGTGAGTTAGTTCTATAAAAGTCGAGCAAGCTGTTAAAAGCATACTTACGAATAAGACTATTATTATTTTTCTCATTTTTCTTTCCTATAGAGATAGATAATACCAATTATTCCAGCAAGAATCATAAGTGCACTTAAAAACTGACCTTGCGACATTGGTAAAAAGCCATATAAAAGACCGTTAGGATATAAAGATTCTATATTATCTGGTAGCCTAATAAATTCAAGTAAGAACCTTGCAATTCCATAAAGAAGGAAGAAAGTCCAGAAGACTAAACCCTCTTTCTTTACATGTTTTACCATATACTGTAAGATAAAAAACATTAAAATACCTTCAAAAAACATTTCATAAAGTTGGGAAGGATGACGAGCTATGCTCTGTCCAGGGAAAACAACTCCCCATGGTAAATCAGTAGGAGAACCATAAAGTTCAGCATTTATAAAATTACCTAATCTACCAAGTCCTAAACCTAAAGCAGCCCAAGGCATTACTACATCTCCACCACCCATGAAGCTAATCTTTTCTTTACGAGCGAAAATATAACCTGCTATTATTACACCAAGTAAACCACCATGAAATGACATTCCTCCTTGATGAACATAGAAAAGAGTTAAAGGGTTTGCTATGAACTCAGGTAAGGCATAAAAGAGCATATAGCCAAAACGTCCACCTATTATTACACCTAAGGCAATATAAAAGATTAAGTCACTATACTTTTCTTTTGATATCTGGATATTTCTGTAGTGCAAATTCTTACGCACAAAAACATAGCCTAATGCAAATGAAATTAAATACAATAAGCCATAATAACGTATTTCTAAAGGAAAAGAGCCTATTTGAAATTTTACTATATATGGTTGTATATCAGGGAATTGAATCATTTATTTCTCCTATGAGAACAAATAAAAAAAGCGACCAACTTTTAGCAGGTCGCTAATTTATTTTTAAACTGTTAACTTCTTTAGTCTTTCAATAATTAAATCAGCACTCTCTTCTGGGCTACCTTCAAATTTCTGTCCTTCTTTATGGCTTTCAGGTGAAAAAATATCTACAACTTGAGTAGGTGAACCATTAAGACCAATAGTTTTTTCATCAAGTTCTAGCATCTCTGCATTCCATACTTGAGCAAGAGCTTTTCTAGCATTTCTTTTCCCTCTTAAAGAAGGTAATCTAGGAGTATTAATCTCTTTAACGACTGTCATTATTGCTGGTAGTTTCATTTCAACTACATCATAGCCATCTTCCATAAGGCGTTGACAAGTAACTTTACCTTCATCAATGCTTTCAATTTTACGAACAAAACAAGTTTGAGGAAGATTAAGATGAGTAGCAACTCCAGGTCCAACTTGAGCAGTATCTCCATCAATAGCTTGCTGACCGAAAAGAACTAAGTCAAAATCACCAATCTTTCTTATAGCAGCAGCTAGAGTATTACTTGTTGCCCAAGTATCTGCTCCTGCAAATTTTCTATCAGAAAGTAAAATTATTTCATCTGCACCAAGTGAGATTGCTTCTTTTAAAACGCTATCTGCTTGTGGAGGTCCCATGGTTATAGCAGTAACTTTTCCACCATAAGTTTCTTTTAATTTAATTGCCTCTTCTAGAGCATAAGTATCAAAAGGATTTAAAATACTCTCAACACCTTCTCTAATTAAGGTATTTGTTACTGGATCAATCTTAATATCATTGGTATCAGGAACCTGTTTAATACATACTATAATATTCATTATTTTAAGTCCTTTTATTTTTGATAAAATTCTCTTATCTTTTCAATTACAAAGAGTTGATGTTCTTCAGGTAATTCTTTATAGATAGGGATTGAGATTGCTTTTTTAGCAAGTTCTTCTGCCACAGGTAAATCTCCTTCAGAGTAAGCTAAATCTGCAAAACACTCTTGAATATGTAATGGCTTTGGATAATAAATAGCACATCCTATTTCATTTTCTTGCAAGAAAGCCATTAATTCATCTCTTCTCTCAGCTTGAAGAGTAAACTGATTATAAACACTAGTAGCTTTTTCATGAATTACTGGTAGCTTGATTTCTTTAATATCAGCTAATTTTTCATAATATACTTTTGCATTGTCTCTTCTACCTTGAGACCAATCTTCAAGATACTTAATTTTAACATTTAAAACTGCTGCTTGAAGGGTATCTAAGCGACTATTATAGCCTACCCACTTGTGGATATATTTAGGATTTTCTCCGTGTTTTCTTAATTGAGCTAAATCTTTAGCTAATTGTTGGTCTTGAGCTAAACACATACCACCATCTCCCATACAACCTAAGTTCTTGCTCGGGAAGAAAGAAAGAGTTCCAATATGCCCGATTGTTCCAGAAGCTTGACCTGCAAATTTTGAACCAATACCCTGAGCATTATCTTCTATCACTTTAAGATTATATTTATTTGCAATATCCATAATCTTATCCATTTCTGCAGGTTGTCCGAATAAATGCACAGGAATAATTGCTTTTGTTTTATCTGTAATGGCAGCTTCAATTAAATCTGCATCAATATTGAATGTATCTTTATTTACATCAACAAAAACTGGCTTAGCACCTACTCTGGCAATTGACCCAGCAGTTGCAAAAAAAGTGAAAGGGGTGGTAATAACTTCATCTCCAGGGCCTACTTGTAAAGCTCTAAGAGCTAAAACTAAAGCATCAGTACCAGAAGCACAAGAAATTGCATGATTTGATGCAAGATACTTTTCCATTGTTTCTTCAAACTCTTTAACTTGATTTCCCAAAATATAGTTATGGGCTGCAAATACTTTATCCATTTCTACTTTTATTTCGCTCATAATATTTTCATATTGAGCATGTAAGTCTAATAATTGTACTTTCATATTTTCTCCAAAAATGCTTATTTCTTGCTATTTAGCTAAGGTATTAATACCTAAAATTATTGTTATCAATTGGGCAGTTATAGTTAAGCCTTCTGTGAAATATTCCCAGAAAGTTCTATCTGGTTTTTCTGGAATAAAGATTTCATCACCAGGATTTACAGAAGTTTCTCTAGTAATTTTTACCCATGCTTTTGTATTATAACGAATAATTCTTATCTTACTTTCGTAAGCTGAATTAGTATATCCACCAGCATTTACGATATAATCTTGCCAGTTCTTACTAGCATCCCAAGGTTGTAGTCCAGCATTTCTAACTGCACCTGAGACATTTACTAACATCTGAGGTTCTCTGATAAAAAGAATATCGCCATCTTTAACAGGTCTATCAATACTTTTATCTTTTGTTTCCCAGAGTTTCTTAATGTCAATATAATGTTTACCTGAGATTTCTCTTAGTTTTGTCTGATAATAAGAATACTCTGTAACTGTCATAGTTGTAATATTTAATGATAACAACCTCTCTAAGTCTGGATCAAAAGAGCCATAAGTACTTTTGTCAATGAGCATAGCAAAATTCAAATCTGCACTTGGCAAAGGTCCTCCAGCATGTTCTAAGACAGAAAGTAAAGTAGAATTATCATCAATTGAATATTCTCCAGGATATCTTACTAAACCCATAACCTTGACTACTTTCTTTTCATAAAGGTATGGCTTTGTGCTTACTTTGACAACATCATTATGTTCTAAAACAATATTATCTGCATGTTGCAAATTATCTTTAATCAAATTATAATTAACAGTCCAGCTTTTAAGTTGACCTGTTTCACCATTTAATCTATTAATTCTAATATTAGCTAAATCTGCATCTTGGGTAAAACCTAGACCATACTGAATAAGGTCTGATAGTTTTTCGCCAGCAATCAGCTCATAAGCACCAGGTTTATTAACTTGACCAACAAGTTCAACACTTGATTCAATTGGAAGAAGTTTTATTACGTCGTCATTTTGCAAATATGGATTACTTGCTAAATCACCATTCAAGAAGAAATCTTGTAGGTTTAACTTTATTGTTTGACCTCCACGAATTAATAAAACATTTCTGTAAGATACATTATCATTAGACCCCTGTATCTTAGTCAAAGGGTTATCTGAGTCATCAAGAATTGCTAACTTCTTACTATAATCTAGCCTATCCTCAGAATCTAAACCTAAGAGTTTTCCTTCCATTTGCTCGGCATCATTTTCGACATCAGCCAATACTGGTATGTTACTTGTTCCTAAGTAATTTATAGCTTGAGAAACTCTGTTAGAAGAATCAAATATATAAACCCCAGGATTATCAGTATTACCTATTATTGAAACATTAATAGGTAAGGCAATTAACTGCAAATAAATACTTATCAATAAGAGAACAATGATGCTCTTTTTATTCTTCATAATAATTAATAACTCTTTCGATTATTTGGTCTAACTTATATTTTCTTTTATAGCCTATAGCATTTTCGATTTTTGAAATATCAGGCATTCTCTTCATCATATCTTCAAAACCTTCTTCAAACACATCTTCATAAGCCATATATTCAATTTTTGATTTACTCTTAGCTGCTTTTTTAATTTTGTGGGCTAATTCTTCAATAGAAATTGATTCTGTTGAGCCAACATTGAAGATATTTCCTTCACACTTTGGTGTTGCCATTAGTTTTATAAGAGCATCTGAGACATCATCTACATCTGTAAAACATCTAGATTGCTTTCCTGAACCATGAATTACAAGAGGTTGATCAAGGAGGGCAGCTTTAACAAATTTTGGTATAACCATACCATATTGACCAGTTTGTCTTGGTCCAACAGTGTTGAATAATCTCACAATTACCACAGGTAATTTCTTTTCTCTGTAGAAGGCTAATGCTAAGAATTCATCAACAGCCTTAGCAGTACTATAGCCCCATCTTGAAATATGAGTAGAACCAAGAAGTCTATCATCTTCTTCTTTGAATGGAGTATTATCACTCTTTCCATAAATTTCAGATGTGGAAGCTACTAGAACTTTACATTTATATCTATGAGCTAATTCAAGAACATTTTCAGTACCGACGATATTAGTTCTAAGCGATAATAATGGGTTTTCTATAATATATTTAACACCAACAGCTGCTGCCATGTGATAGACAACCTTACATTGAGAAATTAATTCTTCGAGAAGTTCATAATTCAAAATTGAGCCTATATGAAGGGTGAAATTGGGGTCATTTCTTAAGTGTTTCACATTTTCCAGACTACCTGTAGATAAGTTATCTAAGACTATTATCTTATTACCTTGTTTTAGCAATTTCTCAGCTAAATGTGAGCCAATAAAACCAGCTCCACCTGTGATTAATATATTCATCTATTCTCCTATTCAATCAACTTCCAATATCTTATTCATTGCTAAGAATAAAGGAATTATCAATAAATTAGTTTATTCTAAGTACTTAAAAAAAGCACTTTGATTCAATTTCTCTTAACACATATAAAATTGCAAGTATTTTTTTTCTTTTATCATTTAATCTAAGACTAGGCCCTTTTAGGGTGATAATGGATATTTGTTTTTTTCAGACTATCTTCAAATTCTTTGATTAAACTTTCTTCTAGATGGTCACATATTTCATCCCCCTGTGCAAGAGATAAATTCGCATCCACTTCAATAGTTAAATTTAAGACAAATGAAGGACCATATTTATGAACTCCAATGTGGCTAATACCATAGACTTGAGGATGAGCTAAGACTATTTCTTCTATTTTAGAGGTGAAGTCCTTATCTGGCATAGAATCCATTAAATCTGTAGATGAATCAACAACTATTTCAAAACCTGTTTTAAAAATAAAAATAGCGACTAGGCATGAAGCAACTGGGTCAATCCAAATCATATTGTTGTTAAAGAAGGCAAATATTAAACTAATCAAGACAGTTCCTGAAGCCATAATATCATTAACATGATCATTCATAAGAGCTTTGATAGTTGGATTCTTTGTCTGTTTATAAGTGATTTTTGTATCTAAATAGAGATAAATCTTAGCAAGAACAGTTAAGCCAGCAATTATCATAGGAAAAAGAAAACTTTGGCAATTATCGTACTCACCCTGCCAATAGGAATAAAGGCTGGAAATTGAGTTCCAGAAAATAGTAGCACCAGTTGTTACAATAAAGGCACCTACAACTATAGCAGCGATGTTATCAAGCTGTCTGTGTCCATAAGGATGTTCTTCATCAGCAGGTTTATGAGATTTCTTCATAAAAATACTCACTGCTACGTAATAAGCAACGTCTGAGGTAGAGTTTATTCCATCAGCTATTAAAGCTTGGCTCTTACCATAAATTCCTATTATGGTTTTAAGTATCGCAAATATGATATTGGAAACAAGACCTAGATTTACAGATCTTTTAGTTCTATTCATTAAAAAGCCTCCATGCAATCTATAAGGGGAATATTCGTAAGTTTGGAAATTTCTTTTTTTAGCAGATTAACATCTAAATGTCTTCCTTTAACAGAAAAGCTATTAACTGCTAAGGCTGAAATTTCAAATCTATTGATAGTGTAAATTTCTTTTTTCTTTAGAATTTCTTGTAAGTTTTGATAGGATAACTGAAGCTGATATGGATGATTAATAATCAGGCTAGCCGGAGAATTAATAAAGGCTTTTTTTACTTTATCCCAAATCGAATCAGTAACAACACCAGGAATATAAATGTGGTCAACTTCTTCATCTTGAAGCAAGGTGATGATTTCTTTTTCATAGCCTAAAAGACTAGATTTCATATAGGTAATCTTTCCTTTATTGATAAGAAGCAATTTCTCTTCTTCATTGTTCAAATAATTTTGTTTTCTTAGATTAATTGTTGTTAATAAAAGAAGTCTTTTTAGCTCATCTATAATTTGCCTTAATGAACCAAAATTTGCACTTACAACCAGAATAATGGCATCTATTTCTGCTTTCAAAGTTATTGCTTTTCTATCCAAAGATCCATCAATGATAATATATCTTGGATTAAATTCTTTTATCTTATTTGCTAAATTTATTTGTTCTTGAGCAGTACTTGGACCTAGAATTTCAGTTTGAATATCTTGCAGAGCTTTAGCTAGCCAGATATTAAAAGAACCAGCCTTGTAATCACTTTTCATAATAATTTCAACTTCAGCTGAAAAACGTTCTAGTATGTTAGAATGTGTAACAAATAAACCACCTTCTTTTATCAATACTTTTGGTTTCTCATGCCCAGCTACCAAATCATAATCTTCTCCGTCCCTGCCAGTCGTTAGAAGAGCAAGCTGACCTTGACTAGCTAAATTACTAGTAAGCCAGTTAAGGAATGTTGTTTTACCAGCATTCTTACACATACCAGTTATAGCAATTAAAGGGCACTTTTTAGGTATTTTTTTTAGATTTTCGATAATATTATTCATGAGATTCAATAACTTTATCCTTTAGATATCTGTCAAACCATTCATTTATTTCAGCTAAAACATGTAACTCTGATTCTTCAGCTCGGTAACTATGTTCTTCAAAAGGAAGAATCACCATCCTAGCTGTCCCGCCATTCCCTTTAATGGCTTGGTAAAATCTTTTAGTTTGCATAGGATATGTACCACTATTAGGGTCTTTATCTCCATGGATTAAGAGAAGTGGTTCATTAATCTGATCCGCACTTGCAAAGGGTGAAACCTGCAGATAAAAATCCTTGGCTTGCCAGAAAGTTCTTCTTTCTTTTTGAAAACCAAAGGGAGTTAGAGTCCTATTATAAGCTCCACTCTTAGCAATTCCAACCTGACATAAATCAGAATTAGCTAAGACATTAGCAACCATAAAAGCCCCATAACTATGTCCTATAATACCAACTTTTTCAGGATTAATTATTTCTCTGCTATCTAAATAATTTATTGCAGAACTTACTCCATCAAGTAATTGTTCAATAAAGGTATCATTAACCACTTGAGGTTCACCTACAATAGGAATAGAAGCATTATAAAGAACAGCATAACCATTCATTGCTAAATAACGAATATCATCTCCGTAATACCAAGTAAAGGTTTTATCTGAACCTGATACTTGACCAGCTGTTTCAGCAGAAACATATTCTCTAGGATAAGCATGAATAATCAAAGGTAGTTTATCTTTACCATTATAGTCATGAGGTAAATATAGAATTCCTGATAAATCAAGACCATCACTTCTTTTGTAATTTACTAATTCTTTCTTCAGGTTAGCATATTCAGGATAAGGGTTAACATTTTGAGTTAAGCTCCGTCTTTGATTACTTACAAGATCAATTAGTTGGTAGTTTCTTGGTTTTTCAACATCTTGACTTGCTATTATTATACTTGAAAAATCTCTATCAGCAATAGTTGATATCTGTTCATACTTATCAGGATCTGCCTGAAAAAGTTTGGTAAATTCTAAACTCTTTAGATTAAATGAAGCTAAAAATGGTCTATTCCCTTCTGGACTTGCTCCTTGATTATTCTTGTAATAGATTAAGTCACCATTTTTTACAATTAATCTTTCTTTATTTTCATTCCATTCAGTGATAAATGAGCCACGGTCACCATATTTATCATTAACTGATTGGTCAGTAATTAATCTACTAAAATCTCCATCAAGCTCAAGATACCACTCCTGCACCCATAGTCTGTCCCTATCATATTCACTATAGATTATACTCTTTTTATCTGACAGGCAATTATAACCAGTTGACCGATATTGAGTCCTAAAAAACTCTTCTGCTTCTTTGTATGGATAATCACTTTTATAGATTATATCTCTAAAATCTACCTGAACTTTTGGGTCTCCCCCATCTTGGGCTTCATACCATACTAATGTTTGTTCAGCTATAGGCAACCAATGATGATATCTTTCCCCAGCATAAGTACCCCCAATTGGTATTTCATCTTGTAGAGGTCTTTCAAGTAGTTGTTTTATTTCGTTCCCTTTTAGATCCCAGATTGATGTTATTTGTGGGAAATAATAATAAGGAACTGTATAAGAATAAGGTTTTTCAATTTTAGTTACTAGTAAAAGTTTATTGTTTGGTGATATTTCCACTGAACGATAAATACCTGGCTTACCTATGTTTTTTACTTTTTTTGTTTGTAGATTTACTATTGCTATTTGACTTGTAAAATAATAATCAAAGAGAATCTCATCTGTTGGGGATTTGAGCAATTTGGTATAAGTTCTCATCTGACTCATCTTTCCTGAAGATTCTTCTATGATAGGTGATTGAGGAACTTTGCTATATGTTATTTCCTTTGGTCTATCTTGAGGAATCATTTTAATCAAGACTTCTTTTTGATTAGCAAGCCACTGAACATGTTCCTGTCCCATAGCACCATTAAGCCTAATTTGAGGATACTCAGTTATTTCTTTACTAGCGAAGTCAACTAGGATAAAGGAAATACCATCTAGAAGTTCATAAGTCATTATAGCTTTGGAATAATCTGCAGAATAGAAGGTAGTTCTAACACTCTTATATTTTGAAAGATCTATTTCTTCTTTTGTATCATTCTTAAAATCTACAAGTGAGAAAGCTATTGTTTGATTGAATTTTCTTTCTGCATTTAATCTTGGTAAAAACTTATTACCTGCTAATTCTAAATCATCTTCAACAAGCTCTTCTAAAGAGATTTGCCTTTTATAAGCTATCTCAAATCCTCTTTGTGAAAATGGTTTAAATATCATATATGGAGTTGGTGAAACTTCATAAACATCTTTTATTCTTTCATCTGGAACTTTATACTGTCCAAAAACAATTTGGGCTGTAATTAAAAACACCAGGGGAACTAAATATTTTTTTAACATAAAAAAGTCCTTCTAAATCATTAGTTAAAGATAAATAATCTCACTTATTCTATACTATTTTTTTGTGTAAATTTTTGTAAACAAAATTTTTCTTGCTAAATAAGTCCTATCATTTTTTTTTGCATTTCAATGTACAAACAAGAAAAAATCTAATCAAAATTGAAAGGAATAAAAAAAAGGAAATTAAATGGACATTACGAAACTTAGGAATATTGGAATTAGTGCTCATATCGACTCAGGAAAGACTACTTTATCAGAAAGAATTCTTTATTATACAGGAAAGATACATACAATACATGAAGTCCGCGGTAAAGATGGCGTTGGAGCCACAATGGACTCAATGGAATTAGAAAAAGAAAGAGGCATTACTATTGCTTCAGCAGCTACAAGTGTTACTTGGAAAGGATATGATGTTAATCTAATCGATACACCTGGTCACGTGGATTTCACTATAGAAGTTGAAAATGCTCTACGTGTTTTAGATGGTGCTATTCTTGTACTTTGTAGTGTAGGTGGTGTTCAGTCACAAACTATCACTGTTGACCGCCAGCTTAAAAGATATGATGTACCAAACTTAGTATTCATAAATAAAATGGATAGATCAGGTGCAGACCCTATCAGAGTTACTAGTCAAGTTCGTGAAAAACTTGGCAGAAATGCTGTAATGATGCAACTTCCTATTGGTTCTGGTGATGATTTTGAAGGTATTGTTGACCTAGTAAAAATGGTTGCTGTTTATTATGAAGGTCCTAATGGTGATATTTTAGTAGAAAAAGAAATCCCTGCAGATATGTATGATTTTGCAGTAGAAAAACGTGAACAGATGTTAGACCAAGCAGCTATGTTCTCAGAAGATTTGATGGAAGCTTTCTTAGAAGGTAATGAAACTGAAGAAATGATAAATGAAGCAATTAGAATCGGTACTATCAAACGTGAATTTGTTCCTGTCTTCTTAGGTACTGCTTACAAAAATAAAGGTGTTCAAAAACTTCTTGATGCAGTTGTAGAATATCTTCCAGCTCCTAGCGATGTAACTAACTATGCCTATGATGTTGCAGCTGGTGATAAAGAAGTTCCTCTCTCTCACAACCCTAATGATGACCTTGTAGCTATGGCTTTTAAATTAGATAACCAAGTTTATGGTCAGCTTACCTATTTAAGAATTTATCAAGGAACTCTTAAAAAAGGAACAGATATAACAAATATTTCTAACGGAAAAAGAGTTAAGGTAGGACGTTTAATTAGAATGCACTCTGATTCTATGGAAGATATTCAAGAAGGACAAGCTGGTGATATTATAGCTATGTTTGGTGTTGACTGTGCCCTAGGTGATACTTTCAACGGTGGTGATAGAGTCCTTTCTCTTAAATCAATGTATGTGCCTGAACCAATTATCTCTCTTGCTGTAACATGTAAAGATAAGAAGTCTGTAAACAACATGGGTAAAGCCTTAAATAGATTCTCAAAAGAAGACCCAACTTTCAAATATGAAATTGACGAAGAATCAAGTCAAACAATCATCTCAGGTATGGGTGAATTACATCTTGATGTTTATATCGAAAGAATGAGAAGAGAATATAAGGTTGATATTGAAACAGGTCAACCTGAAGTTGCTTACCGTGAATCAATTGGTTCAGAAGCTCTCTTCAACTATACTCACAAAAAACAATCAGGTGGACGTGGTCAGTTCGCTAAAATTGCCGGTGCTATAAGACCTGTTGAAGGTGATAGTATCTTTGTTGATAAAATCACTGGTGGTGTTATTCCAAGTACTTATATTCCATCTGTAGAAAAAGGCTTTAGAGCTTCTCTTGATAAAGGTGAATTAACTGGTTTCCCTGTTGTTGGTATTGAATTCGAACTTAATGATGGTTCTTACCACCAAGTTGACTCTTCCCAAATGGCTTTTGAAGTTGCAGCTAAGGCAGCTTTCAAAGAAGTTTATAAAAAAGCAAATCCATATATCATGGAACCAATAATGAAAATCGAAGTGGAAACTCCTTCTGAATTTAGAGGTAACGTAATGGGTTCTATCAACCAAAGACGTGGTGTTGTTATCGATACTGAAATTGATGACCAATTCTCTCGTATCATTGCTGATATTCCTCTGTCAGAAATCTTCGGTTATGCAACTGTTCTTCGTTCTCTTACTCAAGGTAAATCAGAGTTCTCTCTTGAATTCTCATCTTACAAACGAGTTCCAAAGCAAATGGAAGAGAAAATGCTTGAAGACATTAGAAAAAGAAATGCTGAAAAAGGTAACTAGTAACTTATAAAGAATAAAGATAGATTAAAACCTTGTAAGATCCTCTTACAAGGTTTTTTTTGCTCTTATCCCCTTTCAGCTCCTTGGAGCGTTTGAGAGGGGTGGTCGGGTAGACCGGGGAGAGTAAACAATCCCCTTTCAGCTCCTTGGAGCGTTTGAGAGGGGTGGTCGGGTAGACCGGGGAGAGTCAACAATCCCCTTTCAGGTGCCCACCCAACCAACCAACTGATAAAGGAAATCAATACCTCCTAAATCCCGAAGGGATGCCATCTAATAGGCAGGGTTCGTTAGACCCTGTTTATGGAAATCACAAACATATCTCAGCCCTGGAAGGGCGACAATATTTTGATTGAGTAGATATAGATGTTTGACTGATGGTATCATTGCATAATAAGGATGTGGAGGCAGAGATGCCTCCACTCCATAATAGTATATTTTTAACCCCAAAAATGAAGTAATAAAGGTACCCCAACAAATAAATTTATCAGCATTAATCCTAAGCCAACCTTCCAGTAATCTTTATAGTTATATCCACCAGGACCCATAACCAAGGTATTAGCCTGGTGGCCAATTGGGGTTAGAAAAGCTGAACAAGCTCCTATAGCAACTGTCATTAAATATAAGTCAGCAGATACCCCCTGTCCTTTAGCTAATTCAAGGGCTATTGGAGCCAAAATAATGGCAGCTGTAGCATTATGCAGTAAGTTTGTTATCAGCATGGTTAGAAAAAGTAGTAGTCCAACTATAAACCATGGTTCAGAGAATGATGTAATCGAAGTTAAAAGTCTACCAATGTGGTCAGCTGCTCCAGAAGTAGTCATAGCACGCCCTAAAGGGATTAGAGAACCAATCATAACAATTACTGACCAATCAACTGCTTTATAAACTTCTCTATAGGGGATTATATCAAAAAGTACTAGCATTAGGGCTAAAAGAGGAAAAGCTATGTGTACAGGAAGAAGACCTAAGACAACAAGACCAACACCAGCAATAAATAATGATGTATAGATTAACATTTTCTTTGGATCAGCTAGGATATTGTTCTGTTGGGTAAGAGCCATGCAACCTAAGTTTAAGATTTGCTCAGGTAACCTTGAAGTGTCTCCTTGAATCATCATAACATCTCCAGCATTTATTTTTTGTCCGTATATCCTTTTAATGGAATAGCCTTTTCTATTAGTTTTAGCCAAAATCGCAATATCAAACTTCTCTCTCAGTTTTAAATCATAGGCAGTTTTCCCTATCATAGGAGAGTCTTTCATAACAACTATTTCAACCATAGATAAGCTTTTATCTTTCAATTCATCAATAACAGGTAAATCTTCTGTCATTAACATCAAACTATTATCTTCAATGAAGGATTTCATATCTTCAGAATCAGCTTCAATCATCAGAATATCATAAAGTTGGATACTCTCATTTAGACTTATATGATGCAGATATTTATTGTTACGAATGATTCCAATCACATCAACTTCATAAATGTCGCTTTGACTCAACTCCTTCAATGTTTTTCCAATGATTTTTGATTCTTTATGTACTAAAAGTTCTGTACAATAGTCTTCAATCTTAGTGGTTTCTTCTAATTTCACAGGACTTTTAATCTTTGGTATAAATCGCCATCCGACAAGACTTATGTAGATTATTCCTAATACTACTAAGAAAATGCTAACTTTGAAGAAATCAAACATTTGAAAAGAAGCTCCAAAACTTTCTTTTCTAAAAGAGGATACTATTATATTCGGTGAAGACCCAACTAGGGTTAGCATACCTCCTAAGAGGGTTGCAAAGGCTAAAGGCATTAGAATCAAGGAAGGGGATTGATTTCTTTTCTTTGCTAATTTTATAGATATAGGCATGATAACACTAACATTGTTCATAAAAGCAGAAGCAATTGTTGTGAATATTGAAAGAGGAAAGATTAAAGAAATTGCTTTAGAACCAAACCACTTCAATTTTCTCACAAACATATCAAGAAGTCCACTATATTGCATTCCTTTAGAAATTATCATTATAGCAACAACAGTAACAACTGCTGGGTTTGAGAAACCTAAAAATGCAGAATTTATGGGAATTACACCTGTAATAGAGATGATAAATAATCCTATAAGAGCTACAAAATCGTATCTAAGTTTATTCCATAGAAACATTGTTAACAATAATATTAGTGTAAAATATATAATAAATTGATCCATTGAACTCTCCTAACTCTATATTAGCTGAAATTTGATTTTTGGCAAATATTTTAACCTACAAAGATATCGCTTTCTACAAAGATGTCGCTCCTATGGAGCTTTTAAGGTTTCTCTGACATTTTAACCTACAAAGATGTCGCTCCTAATAGAGCTTTTTAGGGATATGATTTTGTTAAACCTTAGTTTCCAGGCTTCTTTATTGTCACTCTCTCAATACTTCATTGGAAATTTATTGAGTGAGTAACAATCAAGAGACAGTAAGAAGACCTCTTTCCCCTTTCTAAAGGGTCAAAAGAGGCTTATAAAAAATGTAAATTTATATGAAATCTATCTATACAATAAGCTCTTTAAGTTCTTGAAGATTAGAGTTTAATTGGTCTGAATCATAAGTAGCAGGAGCAAAGATAATAATCAATAAATTTCTAGTTCTTTCTGTAACAGCGGTTCTTAAAGAATCAGTTAAGGGTGATCCAAAAGCTCCTATTCCATCAACAATAACAAGTTTATTTTCAAAATTCATTTGTCTGTGATTATGAGCTTGATAAGAATCTTGGCTACTACCTAATTTTACAAGAATAGGTTCTTTAATAGCATCATAATCATACATGCAAATAGGCAAAAGAAATTTTAAAGAAGCAAAATTTCCTGCATCAACTATATTATTCACCTGGTAGAAATCCTGTCCTTTTAGAGCTCTTCTCAAAAGAGCTTCTGAGGATGGTCTTCTTCTGGTAGGATCAATTCCTACACTTCTAAAGAGACTCCTAGCATCTTGAACTCCAGGAATTTCATTAACTGGAAATTCCTTGTATTTTCCCCTAATATCACTAGCTAGGTTCTTTAATTTGTTGAAGGCAGTAATATCTTGATTGACTTGGATATCACTAACCAGTTGGTAAGCTATCTTTAAAGGTAAATCTGCTAGATTGATATTCATAAAAATATCCCTAAGCTAGATATTGGAAAAGAAGATAACCGTAATGAGAGACAATACCAGCTATAAGTCCACCAATAGTATGAGACAAGAGAGCTTTATTAGTTAATCTACGATAACCTAAGGTATCAAGCATAGCTGTATGAGTACTTAAATAACCTGACCAACACATACCCATTGCAGTAAAAACAGCTATTTCATTACCTTTTGCGATACCAGTTTCGATAAATTTAGGGACTAAGGATAAGGCACCACCAACAGAACCTAAGGCTGTTATTGGAAAAGCAATAGCTTCCGCCTGTTCAAATCCGAAGAGAAATTGGAAGAACCATCCCACTTTATTTGCTAAATAAGGAATTACAGGAACTCCCTCATAGGCTGCTCCAGTATAAACACCTGAAGGGTCTTTACTTGATAAAGTAAGAATCATTACTGCTGTTGAAATTATAAGTACTCCAGGAATAACAGCTAGACCTAGTTCAACTCCAGCTTTTCCACCATCAAGAGTTGCATTAAGAAATCTCATAGAAAAGTTACCTTTTGATTTAAAAGAAACATTTTCTTCCAGATCAGCTGGAACTTCTCTAGGAATGTTGTGGAATTCATTCTTTATCATTAGCTGCATAAGTCTAGTAGATATAATAGATCCTATGATTGCCCCTGTGAAACCTATAAAGGCAGAAGCAACAAAGCCTTTTCCAATCATGAAAGATATAACGATTAAACCCATACCAAAAGAAGTGCCAAAATTAGTTAATGATATTAACTCATACTTTTTGAAATAAGCATTAAAGTTTTTATCTTTAGCGAGACTTATGATAGCAGGATTATCTGAAAAGAAAGTCATTAATCCACCCAAGGAAGCGACTCCAGGAAGATTGAAGATAGGACGCATTAAAGGTGCTAACAAACCTTCCAAAAGCCTTACAACACCAAATTCAATCATTAACTGACCTAAAGCAGAAGATAAAACTGTAATAGCCATAATATAAAAGACTGTGTTTAATAGCAAATCATGAGCAGTGTTCATGATTGAACCAAGGAGATTATTAGCTCCCATCTTTGAACCTAGAAAGGTAAAAATTCCTAGAAATATTACTAAGAAAAGAATACCTTCTATCTTTCTCTGGTTAAGATATCTCACTTAGCCTCCAAATAGATATTTTTTTCTCAAAAAATAATAGTCCATTTTTGTGTCAATTAAATTATTTATCTCACTTTCAATCATCTTCTTTATTGACAGATAATTTGTTCATTTTATAATGAATTTTATAAATATTTGAGGTAAATGATGAAAAAAAAATATAGACAGGAAGAAAATAACTTTTTTAATGATATTAACTTAGAAGTTTTATACCAAATGTTTAAATTAAAAAATCTGTATCGCCAAGGTTGGCTAAAAAGAGATGTTCCTCAAGCTCATGGGGAATCAGTAGCAGACCATACTTTTGGCACAGCTATGACAGCTTGGCTATTAGCAAATCATTTTCATTTAAAATTAAACATGGAAAAAGTATTGAAAATGGCTTTAGTTCATGAACTAGGGGAAATTTATGCTGGAGATATTACTCCTGTTGATGGAGTATCAGCCCAAGAAAAATATGATTTAGAACTTCAAAGTATCAAGAAAGTATTGGATTCTTATCCGAATAAGGAAGAATTCATTGCTTTATGGAAAGAATTTGAAGAAGCCGATAGCCCTGAAGCTAAATTTCTCAAGCAAATTGATAAATTCGAGATGGGTATTCAAGCAGCTATTTATAAGGGACATGGATATAGTAAAATGGATGAGTTTCTGGAATCAGCTAAAAGTGTTCTCATGGAAGATGATTTAAAAAATTTATTTGATAAAGTTGAAAATAGAGGATAATAAACATGAATACTTTAATAATTTATGCAACCAAAAATGGAAGTGTAGCAGAAGTTGCTAAGCTTATTTCTAAGGAAATAAATGGAAAAGTTGACCTTATTAATGCTCATGAAAACAAGGTCGAGGATATATCTTCTTATGATAATATTTTAATTGGTTCATCTGTGTATTTTGGGCAAATTGACAGGAAGATTAAGAATTTCATATTCTTACACAGACCAGAGATAATGAAAAGAAAGTTTGGGATTTTCATTATGGCTGGAGAGAAGGATGAACAAGCTATGGAAAGACAGTTGAAAGATACTATACCCAACGATATCTATACTAAAGCAAATGTTCTTTCAGTTATTGGTTCGGAAATAAAATTAAATCAGTTTTCATGGTTAGTGAGATTTATTTTAAAACACGTAAAAAAGATAAAAAGTAGTTACAAAAATATCGACTCAACTAAAATTAAGGACTTTGCTAAGAATTTCAATACTTAATAAAATTAACTTTTTTCTAACAAAGAAATAATTTTATCACAGTGTTTTTGCCAGCTAAATTTCTTTAATTGCTCCCTACCTGCTTGAACCATCTTGACTTGAAGTTGAGGGTTTTCTAGAACATAGCTAATAACACTGGCGATATTTTCTGGTGAATCAGGGTCAAAAGTAACAACAGCATCTCCTCCAACTTCAGGAAGAGAAGAAACATTGGAACAGACAACTGGTGTTTCACTATACATAGCCTCCAAGAGAGGAATACCAAAACCTTCATAATAAGAAGGGAAAGCATATAGAGAAGCATGCCTATAAAGAGCTCCTAAATCTTGGTCTTGGACAAAACCCAAAAACAGTATTTTATCTTTATCAGGGGATTTCTCTGCATAGCTTATTACCTCTTGGGCACCATTCCATTCACTTCCAGCAAAGACTAACTGATACTTTTCTTTGATTTCAGCCTTGAGACTTTCATAAGCTTTTATCAAGTTTAGATGATTTTTACCCGGATGCTCTATTCGTGAGATATAGAGGATATAGTTACCTGAAATATTAAATTTTTCTAGTAAGTCTTCTTTGGTAAGGTTAACTTCTAGCTTACTTGGATCATAACCATTATAATTAACTTCAATTCTATCAGGATTAATATCATAAAATTTTACTAAGTCTTTCTTAGTTGATTGACTTATAGCCATAATAATCTGAGCCTTTTTCAAAAAGAAAGGTATCACTTTTTTTATATAGTGCATCCTAAAAGAATCATACTTATTTTCAATATGAAATTGGGATAAATCATGAAAAGTAACTAGTGTTTTTTTGGGGTAATAAGAGAAAAGTCTTCTATTTCCAGCTGGTAAAAATACAAAATCATATTCATCTAAAGGAAGAGTAAAGGGTAGAACAAATAAATGATATGCCATACTGACAGCAGGTTTGGAAAACTTGTCAGATATTTTCAAAAACTCAATATTCTCATTCTTATGAGGAAAAATATAGGAATCTTTTTCGAAAATTAGCAGGTCTAGAGCATGATCTTGTGATAGATATTTAACAACATTGTTTGTATAATCTGCTATACCTGACTTACCATTATCGTAAGCTAATAATGAAACTAATATCTTATATTTTTTCATGCTTTATGCTCTCGCTTTCCAAACACAGTAGCGCTGAAGGAATCTTACACCTATGGAATATGGAATCCATTGCATTTGACCATGTTTAATCAGGTAAATAGTGTCTCGAAGTATCTCAAGTTTAGCAGATACAATGACAGAGAAGATGAAATTACCTCTACTTTCTTGATAAATCTCTTTTTCAGCTTTTCCTTCTCCTGTATAGCGTTTAATTAAGCCTTTCCAAGTATAATTATGGGAATGTTCAACAATTGCATCTTTTACGTAAGTAATTTTCCTACCCATCTGCTTCATTCTCCAAGACCATTCTATATCTTCAGAATATTGGATAGTAGGATTAAAAGGATACTTTTCAATAATTTCTTTAGTTACAGCTGAAGATGCTAAGGAGAAAAAGTGTTTCCATTTAGCAGAAATAGAACCATCACCGAAAGCTCTTTCATAATCCTTTTTTACTAGTGGAGTAGCATTGGGACGAGGTATTTGATTGGCAAAAGTTGCAACAGTATGCTTATCTTGTTCAAAGGGTCTAATAAGATTTTCAAGCCAATAATTATTTTGAGGAATACAATCTGAATTATTAAAAACAATAATTTGACCACTAGCTTTGGAAATAGCTTCATTCAAAACTCTTCCTGGTACATAAGTACCTGGAGTAATTTGATAGATAATATCAGGTTTAGCCTCTTGAGCTAGTTCATAAGAACCATCTGTAGAACCAGAATCAACTATAATTAGTTCAAAATCTTGTATAGTCTGCTGTTTTAACATTCTCAAAGCATACTTGATATAAGGCATTTCATTATAAACTCTCATTATAATTGATACTTTTGGCATACAATCTCCTATCTATTTACGTCTAAAACAACGATAGTTTCATTCAATTCTTCTGAGTACCTATTCCTATAAAACTCTTCAGACCAAGAGAGAACCATATAAAGCCCCCTACCTGAAACATCAAAAAGGTCTTTTTCAAAAAGATATGGATTATCATGATTATATTTAACAGTCTCAGGAATCCATTCGATCCCCTTATCCCACATTGTTATATGCAATTTACTTCCTATCAATTTAAATTCAAAAACAATTCTTGCAGTTTCTTCATACTTATAACCATGTTCGATAATGTTATTAAGAAGTTCATCAATAATAATTTCAACTTTAGCTGAGAAGGTGGTATTTTTTGTCCATTCTAGAACTAGTTTTTCACAGTGTTGTGAAACAGCAGCAACGTCTTTCATTACTGCTTTTATCCAGAAAATCATCTTCTTCACTTTATCAGTATCTTGTTCAACTTTTGTGTTTTTTGCTTGTCCTTGTAACTGGAAAGCAAAAAGAGTAAAGTCGTCACTAGATAGCTTATATTGATTATCCTGCAAATATTGCTTAATTTTAAATGGTAAGGTTATAGTGTTGACATCATCAATTTTATTTTTTAATATATTTGTTAAACCATTTATACCAAATTCATTTCCTTCTGGATCTATAGATTCATTAAGTCCATCAGTATAAAGGAAAATTATTTTATCATTTGTTAAGTCTATCTTACCTACTTCTGATTGGTCAAAAGAATAACTTGCACTCCAGCCAATAGGAATGGTCCCTTTTTCATCGTGAATAACAACTTCATTGGTATCAATAGAATACTCAATAAAAGGAGGATGACCGCAATTAACATACTCAAAAGTTTTTTCTTGATAATCAACAATTCCAAATATAAGAGTGAAATAAGAATCTGTAGTTTTGAAGAGGTCTTTTGAAAGAGTAGTATTTAGCTTTGTCATCAAAGTAGTAATATCAAAGTTATCTTTATGTTCATCTATCAATAGATTGATTGTTGTTCGCACTGCTGACATAAAGAGGGCTGCTTGAACACCATGTCCAGAGATATCACCTAAATAAACTATATACTTATCATCATTTAATTTTACTGAGTTGAATACATCCCCACCAACATGATTTGAAGGTACGTAATCTGAGACAAACAACATTTTCTTATCTAAGAAAATCCATTCAGGAAGAATCATTTTCATTATTACAGAAGCTGTAATCATATCATCTTGGAGAGTTTGGAAGTAAATTTGTTTATCTTTTTCAGCAGCTTTAATCCGAAGAATGTTCTTAACTCTTGCTAGGAGTTCCATAGTTTGCCAAGGTTTCCTAATATAATCTAAAGCTCCTGCCTCAAAACCTTTTGTAAGAGATTCATTATCTGTTGAAGAAGTAACTTGTATCACAGGTAATTCAGGATCGATGTTGATTATTCTTCTACAAGTCTCAAAACCATCCAAGCCAGGCATAGTTACATCTAATAGGATTAAGTCAAATTGTTCACTCTTAATTTTACTTATTGCCTCATACCCATTGGATGCAAAATCAATGTCGTAGCCGTTTTTGCTTAAGGTAGCCCCTAACAGTTTCCTGATAATTTTTTTATCATCTACAACTAGTATTTTTGCTTTAATATCCAAATCTACTCCTCTTTTCAACCACTAAAACCTAGTAGTTACTCAATTATAGAATACAAAAACTAATTTATTGCGTTCGTTTTAAAGAGTCAATGAAAAAATTTAATTATTCAAATTGAAGCTATTTGAGACTGCAGATATAACAAATCTTTTACCAAGTTGTATTTAAACCCAAATAATACAATAGAACTTTGAGAATAGTACTATATTATTCTGCAAAAGTAACTTACATAATTCTTCCGAATATATATTATTTAATTTATGGAATCACCCCCTGTATCCCCCTCAAAGAAGGGGATTATATGCGTAGTTAAGGAATCACCCCCTGTATCCCCCTCAAAGAAGGGGATTTTGCTAAAAGAATCTGTACTCTTCGCCTGTGATACGTAGCTTTAGCGAAGTATTACTAAAGCTTTACTGCACCATCTGGGATTATCGCCCCTCCGGGGCTTAGGTTTGTGGGAGACTCCTTGTTGTGCTTATTATTACACAAAAAAATATAACAAAAAATGCTTTTGACTTGCAAATATCGAGAATTTCGATATATTATTTCCATAAAGATAAATAGGTGGATACATGAATAACTTTACTTTTTATAATCCTACAAAGATAATTTTTGGAAGAGACAAGATAAATAAAATTGGACCTGAACTAAAATCTGCAAATATTAAGAGGGTTTTACTCTTAGCAGGAAAAGGCTCTATAAAATCCAATGGCCTTTACCAAAAGATATTAGAATCACTAGAAGACAAACAAATAGATTTATTTGAAATGTGGGGTGTGCAAGCAAATCCTACTCTTGAAAAAGTAAATGAAGCAATAAAATTTGCCAGAGATAATCAAGTTGATGCCATTCTGGCTGTTGGCGGTGGTTCTGTTATTGATTCTGCAAAAGCTGTAGCTGTTGGTTACTATCTTGATGAGTTGTGGCCGTTTATGCAAGGGAAAGTAAAAGCTACTGAAGCTTTACCAATTTACACTATCCTAACTATCTCAGCTACAGGATCTGAAATGAATAGTGGTTTTGTAATTACCAACACTCAAACAAAACAAAAATGGGGTGGTGGTTCTCCCCTATTGTTCCCTAAAGTTTCCATTATAGACCCAAGTGTTCAATTTTCTCTTCCTTGGAATCAGACTGTTAACGGAGGTTTAGATGCTATTGCCCATATCTTTGAATACTATTTCGTTAATCCTGAAGCTATTGCTACTAAAGAAATTGATAAAGCCTTGGTGAAAACTATAATTGCTATGGTTGATAGACTTAGCAACGACCCACAAGATTATACTGCACGAGCTAACCTTGCTTGGTCTGCTACTCTTGCTCTAAATGGGATAAGTGGTGTTGCTATGGATGGTGGTGATTGGGCTTGTCATATAATTGAGCATGCCTTATCTGCTCTCTATCCTAAAATTGCCCATGGAGCAGGCTTAGGTGTAATTTTCCCTGCATGGATAGAGTATATGGTTTTCAAATATCCTGATAAATTTAAAGACTGGTATGAAATATGGGGACAAGATAATAATATTGCAGCTTTAATCTCCATGCGAAACAAAATTAGAGAATGGGGGTCTCCTATTTCTTTACGTGACCTTTGTATCCATAAAGATGATTTGAGTATTATAGCTGACAAAATCATGGAATTCCCTGCTATTGGTAGATTTAGTAAATTCTCAAGAGAAGATATCGAAGCTATCTTAATTTTAGCTTATTAATATCATTCATTATAATCCTCTTGTTTAGGAGAATATCAGAGATGGGTTTATTGAGCAGATGACTTCTTGCTCTCGCATTGACAGAGATCATCATCTTTTTCCTTCAAAAGGGAGTTTCTTGGGAAAATCAAAGACTCTTTACTTGACATGATTTTAGATATTGAAATTATGAGATAAATAAATTATTATGGATAGAATTAATGCAGATTGATAGAAAAATTGACCACGTTTTATTTGATTTTGATGGTACCCTAGCAAATACACTTCCCTTAGGATTTGAATTATATAACCAAGTAGCAAAGCAGTATAATTTCATCAGTGCCGAGGACAAAGAAATACCTCAACTTATGAATATGTCAATTGCAGAAATTCTTAAACTCAAGAACATCCCTTTATATATGGTACCAATTGCCCTTTTAAATGTTAAAAAGAAAATGAAAGCTAGAATAGCTGAAGTTAAACCTTTCACAGGTATCAAGGACTTCCTATATTGTCTCAAAGATGCAGGTTATCATCTATCAATCATATCTTCTAATTCCAAAGAGAATATGGTCAAATTTCTTGATATGAATGACATCAATGTTTTCAATTATATCTATTCATCAACTTCCCTGTTTGGTAAAGATAAGTTAATCAAGCATTACTTAAAAGCTGTTAAGACAAGTCCTGATAAAGTACTTTATGTCGGTGATGAAATCAGGGATATTGATGCAGCTAGATCCTCTGATATTCAGGTTGCTGGAGTAACATGGGGTTACAATGATATTGAGCTTCTAAAAAAACATAACCCAGATTATTTAGCTACGACTATTGCTGAGTTACAAGACATCATTCTCTCTAAATAGGCAAAACATAGGAAAAAGTTATGAAAATTGCAGTAATTGGTTTTGGAGCAGGAGCTATAGGTTTTCTTCATTCTTTAAAAGGAAGCCAACATCAAATTGAAGTTTTTGAAAAAGCTAAAGATATCCATTCTTCATCTGTATCAGGAATTAGAGCTGATGGGAAAATATTTGTTTCTGCGGATATGGGGGGAGATTTAGAAGTAGAACTTGATTTACAGAATAAAGTTGTTGATTACTATCTTTCCAAAGTTTCATGTTCTCCTGATAAGATAGAAAAGGGTTCTTCTTTTACTAATTCTAAGTATTTCCAAGACTTCTATGCCCAAGGTTTTAATCCTATTCATGCAGAATTTTGGCATATTGGTACAGATGAACTCAAAAATGTTGTGACTAATATCTATGAAGAACTTAATTCCTATGAAAATATAACTTTCCACTTCAACAGTCAGGTTGAGAAAATAAATCTTGAAAATACAGCAGAAATAATTTTAAGCAATGGCAAGCAAAAAAGCTTTGATAAAATCATTGTTGGGGTTGGAAGAACTGGACATAGATTAGTTAAATCTATCATTAATAACCATCCTGAGCTTATTATGGAAAATACTAAGGTTGATTTAGGGGTTAGGTTTGAACTACCTAATCATATAGTTGAAGACCTTAACCGAGAAATGTATGAATTTAAAGTTCAGCTTCGAACAGCTTCAGGTTACTCTGTCAGAACCTTTTGTAATAATCCATCTGGTTATGTTGTTACAGAAAAATATGAAGATTTTATGACTGTTAACGGACATGCTAAGTTGAAAGAGAAAAGCTCAAACACTAATTTTGCCATCCTGGTTACCCATTCATTTACACAACCCTTTAACGATCCTATAGGTTATGGTTCTTATATTGCAAAATTATCCAACATCTTAGCTGGTGGTGATAAAGTAATACTTCAAACCTTTGGAGACTTTGCTAGAACTAAAAGAACTAAACATCTTGGAAGAGTTAAAGCAACACTCCCCGAAAATGAATATATCTTAGGCGACTTAAATCTTGTCTTCCCTGGAAAAACCTGCCAAGCTCTTACTGAATTTATTAGAACTCTTGATAAGGTTGTACCAGGTATTGCTTATAGCGATAACTTGATGTATGGTACTGAATGTAAGTTTTATAGTAATAAAGTTGCTAATAATAAAAAATCTAACATTCTCTTTATGGGTGATTGCTCTGGTTGGACTAGATCTATTACTTACGCTACAGCTCATGGAGTTCTCTTAGCTCAAGAAATTTAAGTTTACTAGGTGCTTTTATTTGATGGCAGAGAAAATCTCCATCTCCCTTCGCTAATACATTCTACATAGCTTAAGCGTAGTAGAAAGCTTCGGAAGAAAAACCGTCCGATAAATACTCTCACCGGTCTGCTCGACCACCCCTCTCTAACTGGGAACTCGGGCATCCTGCCCGAGCTAAGTACTCTCCCCGGTCTACTCGACCACTCCTCTCTAACTGGGAACTCGGGCATCCTGCCCGAACTAAGTACTCTCCTCGGTCTACTACTCGACCACTCCTCTCTAACTGGGAACTCGGGCATCCTGCCCGAGCTAAGTACTCTCCCCGGTCTACTACTCGACCACTCCTCTCTAACTGGGAACTCGGGCATCCTGCCCGAGCTAAGTACTCTCCCCGGTCTACTCGACCACCCCTCTCAGGCGCTCCAAGGAGCTGAAAGGGGACTTAATCGGTTACACAGATGCCATAAAAGACGAGAACCAAAAAAAAGAGACGTATACAATACGTCTCTACATTATTTCAAGTTAATATGATACTATTTCATTAATATCATTTTATTGGTTTTAGAATAGCTTCCATTTTTCATACGGTAGAAATATACACCTGAGGAAACATTGTTACCTGCTTGGTCTTTACCATTCCATACTACATTATGAGAACCTGCTTCTTTCTTATCATTGACAAGAGTCTTAACTTTTTGTCCTAAAATATTATAGATTTCGATAGAAACATTACCTGCTTTTTCAACAGAATATGAAATAGTAGTTTCAGGGTTGAAAGGATTAGGATAGTTACTTCCTAAAGCAGTAGTAATAGCTGGAGCTGAATTGTTATTGTTATCAGTTCCACCAGCAGACACTATTTCAACATTATCAAGCATAAATACGAATGCATCGTTTGAAACACACTGGATAGCTACTCTGATATTTTGATTAGCGTAAGCATTTAAGCTATAAACATAATCTGTCCATGTTATAGGAGCATCAACAGGGACATCACCTGAAATTACTGTGAAGTCATTAGGGTTTGTTGAACCAGTTGATACTAAGACATTAAATTTCTCTAGACCATATTGGTTAGTAATAGATTTAGCAGTGAATGTTACCTGACCTTCTGAACCAAGTGTGAATAATGGTGAAATTAACCAGTCATTATTTGGAGGGGTTGTAGCTGCGAAAGAAGCAAGATATTTACTTCCATCAGGAGCTTGGTAAGCTTGGTCTTCTAGTGGAGGAGTTGTTTGAGCTGGATTAAATACGATATAAGCAAACATAGATTCAGCATTAGGGAAGGTTGTTCCACTAAAGCCATAAGTAGGTGCTAAATCGCCATCAACAAGAGTCCAATCACCAAATTGGATAGAGAAATCAGCATAATCTTCAAAAGAATCTGAAATAATAACATCATCAGGATTTGAAACATTAACAGTTACAGTAGCAGAGTTTGAGTTTACTGATTCTGAATCACCATACATAGCTGTAACATGATATGTATAAGTAGCATTTTCAAGATTAGAATCAGTGTAAGTTAAGATATCTGCAGCAACTTGACCAATCTCTGCATTATCACGATAGATTTTATATCCAGTAACGTCTCTATCAAGTCTTACTCTACTTGTAACTACAGGATTTAAATTACCTGCCAAGAAATCAGCAATGTTGGTATTATTCTTAAGATTCTTATTTGCTTTTACAAGCGGACTTGTAGTAGCTCTGTCTCCACCTTCAGGTGAAACAAAAGCTTGAATATTCCAGTTAATATTAGGAGTTGCTACAGTTGAAAGAGCATCCCAAGCTTCACCTACGAAATGAATTTGGTCTCCACCTTCAACAGCAGGACCTGCATCACAACCAGCAGGGAAACCAGCAGGAGTATCAATCATGTAACCAATATAAATAGGACCTGAAGTTGGAATAGCAACAGGACTAGTTAATTGGTGTTCATTCCAAGCTTCGTTAACAAAATCAGTAGCTTCTTGACTATAAAGAAGGTCTTGACCACTTTCTCCACCCCATACTGAAACAGTATAAGTAGCAGAAGCTTCACGAGGGAAGAATTTGATTGAAGAGATATTTAATCCTTGATAAACAAGTAATTCTTCTTCAGTGTACTTATGAGCAACACCAAATTCTGCTGGACCATTAACACCAATACCATCATTATTTTCTTCAGCAGCTTTAGTAATCCAAGCACCTTGAGATAAGTCTAATGGTTCTTCCCAGCTAAGAACAACATCAGAAGCATTAACATCTGCTGTTAGGTTCATCGGAGGCATAGTTGGAGTTGTATCAACTATTGTTACTGCGACTGAGTTAGAAGGGTCAGATTCACCTTCAGCATAAAGAGCAGTTACATAATATTCATAGTTAGCAAAATCTAAATTTTCGTCAGTGTATGTTAATACATCTGAAGCGATAGAAGCTATTTCAACAACATCGCGGTAGATTTTGTAACCTGTAACATTTCTAGTTAGTCTAGATTCAGCTGTTGTAACACTTATGTTATCAATTAATGTATCTGAGTAAAGACCTGCTGCTGCTGCAAAGTGAGCAGCAATTTTTACAGAACCGGTGTAAGCTGATAAATCAATAGTGATTGGAGAAGTATAATCATATACTAGATCAGCTTCAGGTGTCCAAACTTCAGTCCATGTTGCACCATCATTAGTTGAAACAACAATTTTGTAGTTTGTGTTATCTGGAGCTTCATAGTAACCATATAAATCAAAAGTAAGTGTTTGAGGATTCTCAACAGCTGGAGAGATTAACCACTCATCTTGCTCACTTAAGCCATAGCCTAATTTAACTTGGAGACTGCCATCTGTAGGATATACTGGGTCACCAAATAAAGGTGTATATTCTTCAATTTGTTCCCAAGTTGTAGCATTAGTGCTAATAAGGGTCCAACCTGTTGGAGGGAATTCACCTTCAAAGCTTTCAGTAAGACTACTTGGTTCATCTCCTGCATTAACAGGAGCTTCCCAAGTAAGAGTTACATTTGTAGCATCTACACTTGCAACTAGGTTTGTTGGTGGGTTCATTTCAACTGAACTTGTAGTAACAGTTGCTGTTGCAACATTTGAAGCAGCAGAAGTACCTTCAGCATAAACAACTTTGACAGTATATTCATAAGTTCCATCAGCTAAATCAGCATCTGTATAAGTTAATTCTGAAAGTGTAGTAAGTTCAGAATCATCTTTATAGATGATATATGCATTAATGGTATATTCATCAGTGAGAGGAGCAGTCCAGCTAAGAACTACATCGTTATCATTTTCTACTGTCGCAGCTAAATCATTAACCACAGGAAGAGGAGTAACTTCTTGACCAAAAGCAAAGATTGTATTCGGTTGATAAGAAACTAGAGTTCCAGTAGGAGGTTCAGTAGGGTCAGCATTCACAGAATCACTAGTATGTCTTAGAGCTACACTTGCTTCTGTTTCATAACCGAAGAATTTATCACTACTTGTATGATAACCTTCAGTATTTTCTTCGAAAGCAACAAGTAAGTTAGCTGTTCCATCATAATTGAATGGTGTATCAAAAGTGATAGTAATCCAACCAGCTTCAGTAGTAGTTACTAAAGTGCCATTATATACTTCTGTTAAATCAGCAGCTGGTAACCAATCTGTAGTTTCTGTAAAAGAATCTAGATTAGTAGTTGCTAAATAGATGATAATATCATCTTCGAAAGCTGTGTTTCCATTATATTGGTAAGCAATACTTTCAATAGCACCAGTTTGACCATTAAATTGTTCTGCTGAATAAATAACTTGTGAATAGGTGTAACCAAAATATGGATTGATAGGTAAATTACCAGCAGTTGCTTCACCTAAACCTGATATAACTAGTCCTTCACCTAAAGCAGTTATGAAACTATAAATAGATGAATCAACAGCAAAACCTTGGCTATTCTTTGCAACAACCATCCAATAATAAGTTGTAAAATTCTCTAAACTAGTTGTATAAGAAGTAATATTTTCATTATCTACAACTAATGCAGAAGCAAGCTTATCTTGAACGTCAGTTAAATTTTCTGATAAATATACATCTACAGTAGCTGTGTTTGCATTAAGAGTCCATTCTAAATTACCATCAGTAGCAATGTTAGACTGTCCATCTTCTGGAGCAGTAAGAGTAGCTGCTTCAGGTTCATTAGCTGGAATAATTTCAAAGATAATGTCATCCATATAAATGTTTCTGTAAGTACCAGTTACTGCATGTTTGAAAGCTATATAATTATCACCTTCAGGAAGGGCTATTCTGTAATTAGCAAATTCAGCACTTAAATCTACAGTTTCGATTAATGTGAATGATGACACATCATTAACATCGGTGAGATAACCCACTAATAAATCATCCTGACCTTCTGAAGAAACTTTAGCCATCATATTAATTCTAGCACCGGTAGTTTCCATTTGAGGAGTTATGATGAATAATTCAGCACTTGTATCATCACTATTATATAATCTGATACCCATTTCACTTTCATAAGCAGCACTTGAATAAGCACCAACTTTAGCATACTCAGATTCTGAGTTAACAGATGCTGACCAACCTAAAGGTAAAGTTTCAGCTATAGTTAGTTCTTCAAAATCATTAGTGTAAGGAAGAAGAATCTCACCTAAAGTTGTTCCAAATTGCCATACTTGTGACTCACTACTAAAATCTAATGTAGAATTATTAGCAACAACTTTCCAGTAATAGTTACTTGCATTAACTAATTCTGGGGAAATACTTTCAACAAGTTGACCACTTACTATTCTTGCACTTTCAAGATTATTAACTACATCATCTCTTACAGTTGAAAGATAAACATCAACATCAGTAGTGTTTTCATCAATAGTCCATTCAAGAGCAATATCAGTTGCAATGTCTAGTGAATTATTAGCAGGAGCTACTAAAACTGGAGCTTCAGGAGCACCTTCAAGTAAATATCCTAATCTGATATTAGGAATTAATAATTGAGTTGTTCCATTTTCAAGAGGGAAAGTGTTATCTGCATATTTGTAACAAGCAGTATTTGATTCTGTTGGACTTGTTACAAAAGTAGGATAGCCACTAGAATACGAGCCATCACGGTTTTCCCAAACAAATTCTAGATTAGAAGTTCCATCATAAGCAAAAGCTTGGTCAAGGATAATACCTTGCCATCCAGCTTGATCCCATGTAGCAGGTCCATCATAAATCAATGTAAAACCATTGTTTTCAGGATCAGGATATACATTTGTAACTTCAGTTTCTGAAGTATGTTTTACATAAATTTTTTGTTCAATCATTTCATAAGCACTTGGAGTGTTTGAAACGTTAAATTGAATTTCATTGATTTCTATTGCAGAACCAATATCTTCTCCATCAATAATAAATGATGACCAACTATAATCAAATAAACCATAAAATGGTACATAACTTGATGTCGATCCGCCATCACCGATTTCTACGAAAACAGCAAATGATGACGTAATAGTTAAAATCATCAACACTAGCATAAGCATAGTTTTTTTCATACTTTTTCTCCTTAAATATTTTTGTAGGCTACTATAGCCAAGGTTAGCATGTTAGTCAAAAATCATATTTGCTTGAATAATGTCAATGATTACTTCTTTTAGTAGATTTAGAATACCATTGGTATAGATTGCTAGAAACATATTTAACCGTTAATTAAGTTTAAACATAGTCCTTGTTTAACTTGAATATTAGGCTCAAATTAATCTTAAAAGAAAAAAGAAAAAAGCCTCGCTTAAGCGAGGCTTTTGATTATTTAAGTCTAATGAAGTGTACTTACTTCATAAGAATCATTTTCTTAGTTGAAGAATATTTTCCTGATTTCATTCTGTAGAAGAATACACCAGAAGCAACATTCTTACCATTATCATCTTTACCATTCCAAACAACTGAGTGGTTACCAGCTTCTCTATTTTCATTAAGAAGTGTTCTTACTTTTTGACCTTTTACATTGTAAATATCAATAGCAACAGGACCATTTTCTACAGTTGAGAAAGCAATACGTGTTTCAGGATTGAATGGGTTAGGGTAGTTTCCGATAAGTTGAGAAACAAGAGGAGCAATTTCAGGTTGGTTTGAAGTTCCACCAGGAGCTTCAATTTGAACTTGGTCAACCATAAAGATGAATGCATCATCAGATACACATTGGATAGCAATTCTTATATTTTGGTTAGCATAATCATCTAAACTATAAGAATATTGTGTCCATGTTATAGGAGCTTGAGTATAGCTAGCACCTGAGATTGATGTGAAGTCGTTAGGATTTGTTGAGCCATTAGAAACTAGCACATTAAATCTTTCAAGACCATAATCATCCATAACTGATTTACCCCAGAAAGAGAATGTTCCTGAGTCACCAAGAGTAAATTCAGGAGTTATCATCCAGTCATTATTAATAGGAGTAGTTGAAGCGAAACAAGCCATATATTTAGTACCTGAATGTGCTGCATTTGCATCTTCTTCTAGAGGAGGAGTTGTTGATGCAGGATTGAATACGATATAAGACATTGGTGAGCCTGAATTTTCAAAAGAAACACCTTGGAAACCATAAGTAGGTGATAAATCACCATCAACTAGAGTCCATGGACCTGCTTCTAAAGCAAAATCAGGATAAGTTTCGAAATCATCTTCAATAAGATAATCAACTGGACCTGTAACATTAACTGTTACTGAAACTGTATTTGAAGCAACAGATTCTTCAGTATCATACATAGCAGTAACATAATATTCATAATCTCCATTTTCTAAATCAGCATCTTCATAAGTATATACATCTGCAGCTAAAGTAGCTATCACTGCATCATCTCTATAAACTTTATATGCTGTAAGATCTCTGTTTTCTCTAACTTGAGCTTTTGGAAGAGCTTTACTAGATATACTTAGTCCTTTTAAGAATCTTGAATCTCTAGTCATACCAGGAGCATCCCAGTTTAGAGTTACAAGGTCTTCGTCAACACTAGCTGTTAAGTTTTCAGGAGGAAGAATTTCTTCAATTTCTTCAATAACTACTGTAACAACTGGAGTTGGATCTGAATCAGCCTCATCATAGTTAGCTACTGCTTTATATTGATAAGTACCGAAGTCAAGATCTTCATCTAAGTAAGACATAACATCTGTAGCAACTTCTGCAATAATTGTATTATCGCGGTATAAAGTATAACCAGTTAATTCTCTAGTTACTAATCTTTGATTTTCTGTACCGAAAGTGATTTGTCTACGAGCAGAAACTCTATTTCTATCAAGTGGAGCTTCCCAGTTTATTTGAACATCATTTTCATCAACAATAACTGCTGTGAAGTTTGTTGGAGGGTTATAAACAGGTGGAGTTGTATCAACAACAACTACATTAGAAGGCTCAGACATTTCAGTATCATAAAGGGCAGTTACTTTATATTCATAATAACCGTTAGGAACATCTAAATCTACCCATGTTGTATCGTTTGCATCAGCAATTGACTGAATAACTGTATTATTACGATAAATGTTATAAGCAGTAATTTCTAGTGGATCTCTATAAGAAATTCTTGCACCTTCAACATAAGCTTGAATAAGGAAGTTCTTATCATTATTGAAGTTAGAGATTAGATTCCAAGCACCGTTAAAGAATACCAAATCACCTTTACCTACAACAGCAGGACCAGCGTCAACACCAAGAGGATAACCGTTTGGTGTTACTGTTTCAATACCAACCCATAACTCTTGACCAGCAGCTAAAGTAATGCTAGAGGTAAGTTCAACAAAATTCCATGAGAATGTTTCAAAAGTATCAATTGCTTGTGAATGAACTTCTGTTCCAGGAAGGAAATCTGTTCCATCATAAGAACCACCAGTCCATACTTTTAATGTATAAGTAGCTTGAGCATTACGAGGATAGAATTTAACTTGAGTTAAGCTAGCACCGCTATAATTTTCTAAATCACTAGCATCATATCTTACAACACCAGTGTAAGTGAAAGCTGTACCAGTACCAAAACCATCATCATAAACTCCAGAACCATGCCATAACCATTCGCCTTCTTCTTCTGGAAGGATTGGCATATTCCAAGCTAAATGAATATCATTTTCGTCTTGAACTTCAGCAGTTAAGTTTGTTGGAGCAGGATATACTATCGGAGTTTCGCCTTCTTCCATAACAAGAACTAGATTTGGATAGTATGTTTTAAGAGTTCCTTCAGGAGGATCTAAAGGATCTGGATTATTTGTGTCATTTCTATAAGTAATAGAAACATTTGCAGTAGTTTCAGTATTGAAAAATTCATCTGAAGAAGAGTGATATCCTTGGGTATTTTCTTCTACCGCAATAAGAAGATTTTGAGTATTATTGTAGTTGAAAGGAGTATCTAAATTAACAGGAACCCAACCATCAACTGCAGGCACTGAGAAAGTACCATCATAAACAAGAGTTAAGTTTTCAGCTGCAACCCAAGCTTCTGTGCCATCAAAAGCTTCAAGGTCTGTATGAGCCATATAAATTTTTATATCATCAGGACCCCAAGCTGAGTTACCATTATAATGCCAAGCGATAGTTTGAATATCACCAGTCATGTCGATATCTGCTTGAGTGTATATAGTTTGAGTATAAGTATAGCCATAATAAGGTTCAATAGGCATACCTTGATTAGTAGCATCACCTTCACCAATGATAATTGTTCCATCTGGGACAATAGTAGTGAAAGAATTGATTGCACTTAGAACTTCATAACCTGTTGAGTTAAGAGAACCAACTCTCCAGTAATAAGTAGTCCATTCAGCTAAATCAGTAGTGTAAGAAGTAATATCCTGATTTTCAACTACCATAGCTTCAGCAGCTAAATCTGTAACTTCAGCCATATCATCAGATAAGTAGAGGTTAACAGCTACAGTATTCATACCATATTCCCAAGTTAATTCAGCATTCAAAGCTACATCAGTAGCAGCATTTGCTGGAGTTAGAAGAGTTGCCGGGGTTGGTTCATTTTCAGGAATTTCTTCAATTTCTACATTATCAATATAGATAGTTTGATATGTTCCAACATTTGCATGCTTGAAAGCAAGATATCTAACTGTTCTAGGTAATTCTAATTCAACTATATGTTCTGCATAATCAGAAGTCATATCAATAGTTTGAATTTCAGTAAAGCTTGCTGGATCTGCTACATCAGATAAATAACCAACAATTACTTGAGAACCAGCAGAAGAACACTTAGCCCAGAATTTCATTCTGTTACCCATATTTTCAATTTGAGGTAATACTGCAATGTAAGTACCTTCAGCATCTGAGCTGTTAGCAATTTTGAAAGAATTTGTACCTTCATAAGCTTGACCACCATAAGTTTCAACATCTGAATAGCTTGATGAACCTTCGTTATAAGACATCCATCCAAGAGGTAAAGCCGGAGTTGTTACATTTTCAAAACCTTCAAAGTAAGGAACTTCTGCAATTCCATAAGTTGTTGAAAATGCAAAAACATTGGTTTCTGCAGTGATTTCTGAGTTTGCATTAGCAGCTACAACTTTCCAGTAATAAACACTTGCATTTTCTAAAGTTGGAGCAAAAGAAGTTACTAGTTGTCCATCAACTACTAAAGCTGATTCTTCATTATTTACTACATCAGCTTCAGTCATTGAGAAATATACATCTACGAAATCAGTATTTTCACCATTTGTCCAAACTAACTCAGTATCAAGTTCATTATTAAGTGAGTTATTTTCAGGAGAAACTAAAGTTGGGTAGCCAGGAGCACCTTCAACTGCATAACCTAAACGAGTGTTTGGGAAATTTGTTTGAAGAGTACCGTCTGTTACTGGGAAAGTATTATCTGCATATTTATAAGCAGCTGTGTTAATTTCTGTGGTAGTTTTTAGGAAGTTTGGATATCCACTAGCATAAGTTGAATCATTGTTTATCCATACTATTTGTAGGTTAGATGTACCATCATAAGCAAAATTAGTGTCAAAAATAACACCTTGCCAACCACCTTCATTCCAAGTTACTGAACCATCAAAAACAAGAGTAAAATCATTGTTTGCAGGATCTGGATATGCTACAGTAACTTCTGTTTCAGTAGTTAGTTTCATATAAACTTGTTGGTTTTCCATAGCATAGTTGCTTGGAGTGTTACCTACGTTAAATTGAATTTCGTTAATATCGATTGCATCTCCGATTTGCTCGGAGGTTAAAATATAATTTGACCAGCTATAATCATAAAATCCATAAAATGGTAAATAATTAGTGGTCTCTGTCCCATCCCCGATTTCTACATAAACAGCAAAAAGGGAGGTCATAGCGACTAATAAAGCTAGTAAGGTTAGCAGCTTTTTGTTCATAATATATTCTCCTTTGACTTAGTTTTTTAAATTTTTCTATACATTGTCATTTTATGCACTAGCTAAAATTTCTGTCAATAGGAAAAATTAAAAATTTTTCTTTTTTCTTTAACGAAGCTTAGCCTTAATTTTTTCCTTAAATTATTAAATATATTTTTATCGATTAAAATTGTATTTTTTATGAAACATGTAAAGAGTAAACATAGTTTCGTAAACAGATAATACATCTATCTACTATGTTAACACTAGTATATTTTCCAAAATACTCTTTACCAAAGCTAGATCTTGTAAAAAAAAGACGCCTATAATTGTTCTAGTTGATTAGTTTAAGTTTTCTGTTTTATTGGACTATTTTATCTTTTATTAAGTAGTTGAATTTTACATGGTGAATACAGGGTATTACACATTAATGTAAAACATTATATTTTCTACACTTACACCAGTATAACAAGAAAAGAAATCTAGAGAATAAAAAAAGGGATTTACTCATTAAAGATACCACCACACTATCTTTAACTGTAAATCCCACACTAAGCACATTTGAGAGAATTTAGCATCCGGGGAGAATGCTAAAGATTTTCGAGTGACTAACTCTGAAAACTAATATATTAATATGCAAAATGCGTTCCAAACTTTAATTCATTAAAAAAATATTTATTTAAATAAAAAAGAGCAGATGATAAATCTGCCCTTTAATATATTAATTTTCTAATTTTAGAGAAAATTTATTTAAGTAGTTCAGGGTATAGAGGAAATCTTGAAGTGAACTCTTTAACTTCTTTTTTGATTTCAGCAAGAATATCTTCATCTTTATGGTTATCAAAAACTCTTTTGATGAAATCAGCAATAGCTTTCATATCATCTTCCTTCATACCACGAGTAGTTACAGCAGGAGTACCAATTCTGATACCTGAAGCAACGAAAGGAGAACGAGTGTCAAAAGGAACAGTATTTTTATTAGCAGTGATGCCAGCCTTATCTAAAGCTCCTTCCATAGCTTTACCTGATGGGTTATCAGAATCTTTATCTCCTAAGTTGATTAAGAGGAGATGATTATCAGTACCACCAGATACTAAATCAAAACCATTATTCATTAATTCTTCAGCTAATCTTGCAGCATTTTTAACAACTTGTTGTTGGTAAGTTTTAAATTCTGGTGATAAAGCTTCTTTGAAAGCAACAGCTTTAGCTGCGATAACATGTTCTAGTGGTCCACCTTGAATACCAGGGAAGACATTAGCATCGACAGCTGCTGCATATTCTTCTTTACAAAGAATTAAGCCAGAGCGAGGTCCTCTTAAAGTTTTATGAGTAGTAGTAGTAACTAAATCAGCATAAGGAACCGGGTTTTCATGAACACCAGCAGCAACTAAGCCAGCAATGTGAGCCATATCAACCATAAATTTAGCACCTACTTCATCACAGATATCTCTAAATTTTTGGAAATCAATTTTTCTTGGATAAGCAGAAGCACCAGTAACTATTAAAGCAGGTTTATGTTCAAGAGCTAATTCTCTTATTTGATCATAGTTAAACATTTCGGTTTTTTGATCTACTGTATAATGCACAACATTATATAATTGACCTGAGAATGAAAGAGGGTGTCCATGAGTTAAATGCCCGCCATGTGATAATTCTAGGGTAAGAATTGTATCACCAGGTTTAAGAACTGAGAAATAAGCTCCCATATTAGCTTGTGATCCAGAGTGAGGTTGCACATTAGCATGGTCAGCACCAAAAAGTTCTTTAGCTCTTTCGATGGCTAATTTTTCTACAACATCAACATTTTCACAGCCACCATAATAACGACCATATAGTTTATAAGATCTTTTTCCAGTTTTTTTAGAAACTCTGTAAGGATAACCTTCAGCATATTTATTTGTTAAAACAGAACCTTGAGCTTCAAGAACCGCCATAGAGGTAAAGTTCTCAGAAGCGATTAACTCTAAATTTTCAGTTTGACGAATTAATTCATCATTCATTGCTTCAAACAATTCAGGATCATAAGATTTAATGTGTTTCATTATTATCTCCTCTCATATACGTTTATTTTATTTATTCTTTTTTGATGTCTATCACCTTCGAAGTCAGTATTTAACCAAGCATCAACAATTTCTTTGGCTTGAGCTGGAGAAAGAAACCTTCCTCCTAAAGCTAGAACATTAGCATTATTATGTTGCCTTGATAATTTAGCATATTCCACATTATGGCAAAGGGCTGCTCTAATACCAGGGACTTTGTTGGCTGCTATAGAAATACCGATACCAGTTCCACAAAATATTATAGCTTTTTCAGCTAGTCCTTGAATAATAGCCTGACCAGCTTTAATACCATAATCTGGATAATCAACCGAATCATTATTATAAGTTCCAAGGTCTTCTATCTCATATTTAGCAGCTAGATAGTCTTTAATTACTTCTTTTAACTCAAATCCGCCATGATCAGCAGCTAGTATAATTTTCATTTTGTCTCCCTTCTCTCATCACGTTTTTCCAGACCTCTAATTAGAAAGTAGATAAAAACATAAGAGATTAGGCCCGAAATTATAGGTATCACAAATATGTCAACATTTCTGTTTGAAATTCTTATAGAAGGGAATAACAATACTGCAGTGACAGTAGCAAGGCAGAATATTACAGAGGTTATTAAACTTATTTTTACTCGCTTAGACATACTTTCCTCATTTATTATTTAGTTTTTTTGAAATTTCATTTACTTTAGAGATAATCAAGTCTTCATCCTTAATAAATCTTTCTTTCATTATAATCTCTCCGTTACAAACCACAGTGTCAATAGAAGAAGAATCAGCACTATACACTAAATTAGAAATAGTGTTGTAATTAGGAGTCATCAAGTGGTTTTCTTTTAGTATGATAAAATCAGCTAACTTTCCTTCTTCTATTAAACCAGCGTCAATTTGCATAGCTTCAAAACCAGCTCTTGTAGCATCATAAAATACGTCCTGGGCTGGATATAGCTTCGGATCCATGTCAATATATTTTGGTAAAAGAGCTGCAAACTTCATTTCTTCAAGTGATGAAAGATTATTATTTGATGAGCATCCATCTGTTCCTATTGCAATTCTTATACCTTTTTCTTTCAGTTTTTTTAATGGTAAATATCCTGAAGATAATTTTAGGTTTGAGATTGGGTTATGTAGGACTGTAGCATTAGATTCTGCAATTAAATCTATATCTCTATCAGTAAGCCAAACACAATGAGCTAAAAGACTTCTTGATGACAGCATATTCAATGAAGCAAGGTATTCAACTGGAGTCATGTTATGAAGTTTTTTACAATCTTCAACTTCTTTCTTTGTTTCAGCTAGATGAATGTGGATTAATTTATTATGTTCTTGAGAATAAGAAGATATCCATCTGAGAGTCTCTTGGGAAACTGTATAAATAGCATGTGGACCTAAAGCATAATTGATTCTTGAATTATCCTTATATTTAGTGAAAAAAGTTTCAGCATTCTTAATTTGCTTCTTAGCTTGTTGGGGGTCATTTTGATCAATGAGTACTTGAGAGAGAAGAGCTCTCATCCCAGAATCTTCAACAGCCTTTGCACTTGCACAAGTATGCCAATACATATCATTAAATAAAGTTGTTCCGCTTTTAATCATCTCCAGGCATGCCAACCTAGTTCCCCAATATACATCTTCTTCTGTAAGTTTTGCTTCCAAAGGCCAGATGTAATTACTTAACCAATCAAATAGTTCTAAATCATCAGCATATCCTCTTAAAAGAGTCATAGCAGCATGAGTATGACTATTAGCAAAAGAAGGAATCAGAATTTTACCCTGTCCATCAAATACTTGACCTGCCAGAGGATTAATATTTTTGGCAATTTTCTCTATTTTATTATCTTTTACCAATAAATCTAGTATTTCATTATCAATTCTAACATTCTTAAAAACTATATTCATCTTTTACCTCATTATCAGGAATAAAATTATGTAAAAATTCTTCATACTCAGGAAATTTTTCTAGCAAAACTCCTGGATTAACCTCATGATAATCTTTGTATGAAAAGGCTGGAGATAATGTAGCACCTATTAGGGAATAAGTGCCACCTGCCTTCATCTTAGCACAAAAAATTGTAGATGTTGGTATGGCTACTTGAGGAACTTGACCATTAAGAATATCAGCTCCCATTATGATAAATTTACTAGAATTATCAGGGTAAATTAATAATATTTCCAGGGCTTGACCACTGTAGAAATGCCATATTTCATCCTGTTTCAGATAATGTGGCCTAGATACTAGTTCATCATCAAATAAATAATAAATTGCAGAAGCAAGCGGTCTATTTTCACCAACTTGTTTAAAGAAGCTCTCTTCTTGACAGGTATAACTTCTTTTGAAGAAACCTCCTTCTAAAGGGTGTTTTTCTAATCCTAATTTTCTTATTATTTCTTGTGTTTTAGTCATAATTTATTCCAGAACACTCTACAAGACTCAGGTCAATCTAATAGACATAGCAAATACCTTAGAGAAATCATTGTTATGTATGAGTTTAATTTATTTTTTAATGATTTTTTAATTTAGCTGATAATTGTCAAAGAATATTTTATTCTATATTAATCATAGTTGTTTTAGTCATCTCTAGTGAGTTCAAATAAAAAAAGGCAGAGTATTGACTTATCAATCCTCTGCTTAAACTTTATCTAATACAATTGAATCTAAACACTATTTATGGAAAAATCTTCCTAAACCGAATCCTCGTTTTTTATGTCCTCCACCATGGCCATGTCTATGCCCATGCCTACCACAAGGCTCTCTTAGTTCTACAATTAATTCTTTAGCCTCTTCTTTTCTGAGAGATACTTTTGAACCATTCAAGCATACTTCAATTGGGTCACCTAGTGGAGCTTTTTTTGTTACTCTAAGGACTTCACCTCTAATTAGACCTAAACTAAAGAGTTTCTGTCTATACTCTTTATCAATGTTAGCATAGCCTACTATTTCCGCCCTATTCCCCATTGGGATATCTTTAAGTGATAATTGCTTTTCACTATTCATAATCACCTCTTAATAAGTTAGATATTGCTAACATAATTTTAATTGATATTATGTCAATATTTATTTTAAATTTATTATTTTTTTGTGTTAGAGAACTAGAAAACTATGGACTGGCAGCATCTTGCTGTCAGATTAACAGGCTTTGAAAGCCTGTTGTGGATGCAAGATGCATCCACTCCATACAATCCTTTCTCCATCAATCATTAACCTAAATAAGTCAATAAATCTTTGAAAATAGTACTATATTATTCTTGTGAGGGCGTAGCTTTAGCGAAGACTCATTGCAAAAGTAATTTCCCAAATTTCTTTGAATATATATATGGCTCTCAAGTGAATTGGGTAATTGAAAAAATTAAGAAGGTTTAGTTAGACTACTTACTAAGTTTAATTATAAATAGTTCAGCTAAGAAAAGGGCAAGAATGGTATAAAGTAAGTATTTTAATAGTTCAAAAGAAGCAGAATCAGAGAATAGATGTTTTTCTAAGTTATCCGATACATCTGTATAATTCTTAGCAAATTGAGTTTGCCTACTCATACTTTCTTGCATTTGTTGTTCACCTAAGTTCACAGCTAAGTAAGTAATATCAGAAGCAGTTTGAAGCTTGTAAATTCCTTTTTCCTTAAAGATATATCTCGAGCTAGGAACTTCTTTATCATTAATCTTAGATCCCTTGGTGACTTCAATAGCGTCACCTTGATAAAGAGATTTAATTTCTAAATTACTATTACTTAGTTTTTCAAACACTTTATTCATAAAAACAGGATAAGATGCACTTGTTACGAAATCATTATTTGCATCAAAGAAAAGGAGATAGTTATTATTTTTTGAAGCAATGATTGCTTGTTTTTCTGATGCTAGAAGTATATTATTTTTGTTTTTCCATTCAGCCTTAACTAAATCATTAAACTTCATTTCTTTAAATTGTTGACTAGGGATTTCCTTTAAAATTTCATTATAAGGATTTGACCAATCTGGATACAAATCTTTTGAAAAACCTGTTTTTAAAGCAATAGCAAAATTATTATCAATAAAATCAACAATAGAAGAATCAGACTTAGGACCAAGAACAATTAAAGCACCCTTTTTAGCCTGACCTAGTTCTTTTAGCAATGTTTTAGTATTACTTGAAAAAGAAGCTAGTTTATAGAAGATAAAAATATCTGTTGTAGAGATTAATTGATTATTTATCCTATTTTGAGGAAGGTAAGTAATATTGCTAGAATTAGCTGAAAAGATATTTACCATAGTTTTTAGAGGAAGCGACATATCTGCATCGTCAGAAACAATAGTAAAGCGTGGATTTAGGTTAAAAAAGAAAGAGAAATAACTACGATTATCTTGAAGAAAATACTCATCTTGAACTTCAATAAAGCCTTTTTGCCAGCCAGATTTTTCAATAGGAATGGTAAAGTTACCTTGCCAGCTTTTATTAGCATCTAGAGAAATAAATCTATCGTAAGACCTATCATTGTAGTTTAGCCTGATTAACTTATCCTTAACCTGTGATTTCCCATAATTATGAATAGTATAATCTATAGAAATTTGTTTAATATTATTATTTGAGATTATTTGTGTGGAGCTAATATTAGCAGCTAAATTGTTCCAATCCTCTTCTTCATCTACAATAGCATAGTTTATCTTTGTTAAAGAATCAGAGTAAGAAATGACTTCATTACCATCTGTAAGAAGATATATCTCATGGTTAGCAGTTGGAATATCTTTTATATCTCTGAGGGCACGAGCAACTAATGAATCTAAAGGTAGAGAATTATAAGTAACTTTGATTTTTTGAATAAGAGTGTCAGGTATAGCCCCTTGAATAAACTTCTGAGAAGTTATAAAATCATCTTTTGTATAAATCCTAATATAGTCATTATTTGTTAGCTTTGAGTTTATATATTTTATCTTATCCTTAAGAATTTCAAGCTTTTGAGTTGATTTAGAATAATAATCCATACTTAGAGAATTATCTGCAAGAATAGAAATTGTTGTAGGAGCATGGTAATCACTTGAAATCCCTAAGAAAGTTCTTATAATAGGTCGGGCAAAAAGCAGGATTAATAAAAGAATAATAAGACTACGAATAATTAGAAGCAAAATATTCTTAAGATTAATTTTACTATTTCTCTCTTCCTTACTACTTATGATAAATTTAAGCGAACTAAAGATTACTCTATCAGGTCTTTTCTTGGCAAAGAAATAGATTAAGATAGGAATAAAGGTAGCTAGAGAAGCTATAAGCAGACTAGAGTTGAGAAAGGACAGTGAGAACATATTATTGGCCTAGAGTAACCGAGAAAAGATAGTCAGTATTATCCATTGTAAAACCTGCAGATACTAGAGAAACATCTATTCTGAACATACTTATAGCATAACCTAAGCCAAAAGTATAGTTAATATTATCCATTTCATTAAAATTATCACTATACATACCTGTTTTCAAGGCCAAAGATTGACTCATGGAAGAACCATAATTCAAAGAATATCCATAGCCAATATGATAAGTTCTTTCTTCATTATTATTAAATCTACCTTGAGTTGCTAATTGAAAAGTTGAATTTTCATTATAGAAACCCATTCCTAATGAATAACGTTTACGCAAATGGTCATTATCTCTATCAGTCCAGTAAAGTTGAGATATAATATCTTTAAGGGTAATACCAACAAGAATACTATTTTGGCGATAAGTTACGCCAAGGTCAGATGCATAACCTACTACATTACTATCTTCAAATTCTTCAAGGATTAAAGAGCCAACTTCTTTACGATGTTTTGTGTAAACTTGACGTCCTTCTATAAATTTCAAATTAAATCCAAGGGTTAGCTTTTCATAATCTTCATCTTGAGCAGCAAGTGAAAGAGAGTATTCATTTATATAAAGGTCATGATAATCACTATAAAAACTATTTTCAAATTTTTCAGTTTTGTTATAAATAGGTTGATAGGAAAAAGCAAATTTGGGTAAAGAGAAAGTATAATAAGTAAATTGCTTATCCTTTAAGAGATAGGAAGGGTTCAAAACTTGTGATACAGCTTGATTATCCATTCTATTACTCTTGAAAGTTGCAGAGAAATAAGTCCCATTCCTCAGAGCTAAGAAAGCTGGATTTTCATAAGCAACTGCAAAATCTTCAGCATATACTTGATTGATTCCACCAAGTGCAATACCTATAGGAGATACATTCCTAGAAGGTTGTCTCCAGTCAAAATCTATTCTTGGATAAGCTAATAGAGAAAAATATGCTAATGTAATTATTAGGCATAATATCTGACTCTTATTATTTACTTTCATTAAATTTCTTTCCTTTTTCTAGAAACTATAAAATTTACGACAATCATCAAAATAGCAGCAATAAAAATCTTCATAGTTAAGCCTGGTGTTACCTGGGTAATGGTAGAGACTATCAAGGAGGCTATGACTGGACCCCCAACCATGAAATATTTCGCTGCTCGGTATTGACCAAAAGCTAAAGCAATTATTGCAGAGATAATACCGACAATAAGAGTTGATGCTGGAGCAAAGAAACCTAAATATCCTGCGTAAGTAAAGATACCTCTTCCCCCCTTGAATTTGTTATAAAAGGGAAAGCAATGTCCAAGAATTAAGAAAAATCCATAGATAAATAGAAGGTTATCACTTGCTAGTTCAGCTTTGTTTAAGAAGTTAACCAAGAGATATCGGATTAGATATAAAAATAGATAAATCTTAGTGATATCGATAATACCAACAATAACACCCATTGTTTTACTTACATTTGAATAAATATTTTTGGTATCTGCATGACCAGAGCCAACTTTAGTAATCTTTAGATATTTAAAAGTTTTAGCAAAAACTCTTGCAGTAGAAAACAAACCACATATATAAGCTAAGATTGCTATGGATATAGGGATTAAGAAAGAATTTATAGTATTCATTATTTAACCTTCTTATTATAGTTTCTTGCACCAAAAATAGCCGAGCCAATCCGTACTATATTAGCACCTTCTTCTATTGCGATTTCAAAGTCATGAGTCATACCCATGGAAAGATATTCCATTTGAACATTAGCAATATTCAGAGATTTTATATGCTCAAAAATTCTCTTTAAATTTCTGAAGTATGGTCTAGTTATTTCTGGATTTTCATCAAAAAGTCCTATAGTCATTAAACCTTTGATATGTATATTAGGTAGTTTAGCGACTTCTTCAATAAGTTCGATAACTTGGTCTTCACCAGTTCCTGACTTACTATCTTCTTCTGTTGTATTAACTTGAATCAAAATATCTTGTTCAAGCTGATTATCTGAACAGTACTTAGAAAGTTTCTCTGCCGTACTTAATTTATCAATAGAATGAATCAAACTTGGTTTTAACTTCATCAATTGCTTGATTTTATTACTTTGAAGGTGGCCAATAAAGTGAAATTCTTCATATTTACCTTCTAACTTAGGGAGTTTATCCTGAGATTCCTGAATTTTATTCTCACCGATGAACTTTGCACCAGCATCAAGAGCTTCAGTAATTACTTCAGCTGGATGTGTTTTAGTAACAACAACTAACTTAACTGAATCTGTCTTTATCCCTTTTGTTTCGCAGACATCTTCTATTTGTTTTACGATAAAATTATAATTATCTTTTATATTCATTTCTAGTAATCTCCTACAAACTTATAATATGTTAAGCTTATATAGACCATACTTATGTCAATATAATTTTTTCCCAAACTAATCTCTTCATTGTTAGTTGATTGTTAATCTCCCTAACAAAATCCTATAGATTATAGAGAGAGTAACAATCAATCTTTTGTAAAAAGAAGGTATCAAGTTCAATTCTAGTAGAAGGAAATGATTAAATTCTTAGATTTACCCGAATGGTGCAGTAGAGCTTTGAGAATAGCACTATATTATTCTTGTGAGGGCGTAGCTTTAGCGAAGCATTACTAAAGCTCTATTGCACATTCTGGGTTTAAAGTCGAATATCTCCTTCAAATTCACATTCTCTAAGAATGCCCATGCTCCCCTCTTGTCTTTTCCTATCGTGATGTTTTTTCTCTCAATCTATGTCGTATTTATCGCTTATACCAAGAACTAAATACCTGATGCCACTATGCCACAATTGGCTAAGCAAAGAACATCATGGACAAAGTCTTGATTTTTATCTTTCGTATATGGTTTCAATTGGCTCAAGTTCAAGTCTGGTGGAAATTATGTTGCATTATTTGCACTAGACTTGAACTTGAGCCATACATTCTTGTCTAAATTTCGGATATTGAAATATATCCTCATTAATCCTGGAAGGATTTTTTATGAATTACCTACTCAGCTCGAAAAAAGATGTGTCTTATCGGCAATCCAATGTAAGGTATATGTTACTAATCATAATTATTCAACAAAGTCAAGAAAGGTAAAGATGTGTAATATTATCGACTTCTTTAAGAATAAGCAATGAGGATTGTGGCTTGATGATTGAACAGTCTCATAAAATCCAATTACCACTAATATCAGATATATCTTGACTTTAATTGTGCTTATAAAATTTAATGTAAATTGGAATATTATTTTTGCAAAAAAATAAAAATGAGGTATAGATTATTATGAATATTGTATTATTCGGTATTCAGGGAAGTGGCAAAGGTACACAAGCCAAGCTACTTTCAGAGAAGTTAGCAATGAAGCACATCAATCTCGGCGAGATGTTCCGTAGGGAAATCAAAGAAGAGACTGAAATTGGTAAAATTGCTAAAGTTTATATTAACAAAGGGAATTTAGTTCCTGATGAATTTGTTTATCACATGATTGATAATTATGTGGGTTTAGGGATTAAGGGTTTAATTTTCGATGGTTTCCCTCGAAATAAGAGTCAAGCTGACTACTTAGTAAAGCATTATCATATTGATTATGTGATTTATCTTGATTTGGATGATGCAGAAGCTAAAAAAAGAATATCAGCCCGGGTAAGATGTCGTAACTGTCATCAAAACTATAATTTATTAGCTAATGCTCCGAAGCTTGATGGTGTTTGTGATGTATGTGGAGGTGTTGTTGCTCCACGTGATGATGATACACCAGAGGCTATTGACCAAAGATTAGCTCGTTTCCACAGAGAAACTAAGTCATTAATTAAATACTTTGAAAGACATAAACTTCTTTATAAAGTAAATGCTAATGATGACATTTTGTTGGTGAATGAAAAAATCTTAGATATTGTAAATAAAGATGGAACAAAAGAAATCTAAAGATCTATTAAGTTTTTTGAATAGTACTATCAATACACTTGCTGTGCTGAATTTGGTAGTACTATTCATCCTGCCTTATTTACGCAGGGGGGCTTTACCAGAAAGTATCTTAATAACCTATAGTCTAGCAAATATTCTTGCTTATTTTAGCAAAAACATTGTGCAGATATTCAAGAAAAAGATAAAAAATACCAACTTTCTAGACTATTTACCCTTTGTAGCCATAGCAATTGGTGCTTATTTAGTTTTTAATAATCCTGAATATTTCTTATTATATATTTCTCTCAAACAGTTAATTCTCCTGATTAAGAAGTTCCTGCTTTATGCTTTCGAAGGTAGATTATGGCAAGCTATAATCAGTAATCCTGCAATATCTTTAATGACAAGTTTCTTGTTAGTAATAGTTATTGGAGCATTATTGCTTATGTTGCCTATAGCCACTGTTTCTTCCGAGACAATGCCTTTTATAAATGCCTTATTTACTTCTACATCAGCAACTTGTGTAACAGGTCTTATTGTAGAGGATACGGGGAGTTATTTTACTTTATTTGGTCAGATTGTTATTCTTGTGCTGATTCAAATTGGTGGCTTAGGAATTATGACCATATCAACTGCTTTTGCTTTGATTTTTGGTCGGAAATTGACTGCTAAACTTGAGTTAGTTATGCAAAATGTTATGGGAGAATCTAATCGATTAAACCTCTTTCAACTACTTAAATATGTGATAGCTATCACCATTGTTTTTGAGGCACTTGGAGCAATGTTGCTTTTCCTTACTTTCAAAAACATTTATCCGAGTACTTTTAAAGCAATATACTATTCAATTTTCCATTCAGTTTCTGCCTTTTGCAATGCAGGATTTGCTCTTTATGCTAATAGTTTTGAAAACTTTGCTTTCAATATCAACATTAATCTTGTACTAACCTCATTAATCATCTTTGGAGGTTTAGGTTTTGTTGTTATTATGGATATTAAGAAAAATATTTTTACTAAATCAGGTATTAAGAAGATCTCTCTGCACTCTAAAATAGTTATTATTTCTACGCTATTACTAACTATTTTAGGTTTGATTGGCTTCTTTATATCAGAGTATAACAATACAATGAAGGGAATGAGTTTCGGAAATAGAATGATCACATCATTCTTCCAGTCTGTAACCTGTAGAACAGCAGGTTTTAATACGATTTCACAGGGAAATCTATCGTATAGCTCAATCTTACTATCGATAATTTTAATGTTTATTGGTGCCTCTCCTGGCTCAACTGGAGGTGGTATCAAGACTACAACTTTCGCAATTATGGTTCTATCTATAATTTCAATTTTAACAGGAAACAGCGATGTATCAGCCTTTAAAAAGAAGATTCCTATTCATGAAATTAAGGAAGCTATATCTTTAATAGGAATATCTATTGGCTTTTTAATGCTCTTACTCTTTGCTTTATTTATAGTTAGTGATGGTAATTTCCAAGAAATTACTTTTGAAGCATTCTCTGCTTTTGGTACTGTTGGGTTATCTATGGGATTTACTAACAGTCTTAATTTTGCAGGGAAAATAATAATAATTCTCTTAATGTATTTAGGTAGAATAGGACCTTTGACAATCCTCTATGCCTTAACTCAACGTGTTGTAAAAAAGAGAGTTAATTATTTAGAAGAAAACATCTCAATAGGATAAACAAAATGGCAAGATTTGTAATAATTGGTATGGGTAAATTTGGAACAGCAGTAGCATCTACTTTGGTTTATCATGATGCTGAAGTAATTGGTATTGATAAATCCTTAAGTGTTTTAGAAGAAGTTAAGAAATTTACAACTTCCACTATCTGTGCAGATGCCACTGATGAAACTGCTCTAAATCAATCAGGAATTGAAGATGCTGATGCAGTAATTGTAGCAATAGGTAATAATATACAAGCCAATATCATGACTTGTGCCCTTCTTAAAAAAATTGGAATTGGCAAAATATATGCTAAAGTTGAAGATAATCTTCACAGAAGAATCTTAGTTTCTTTAGGTATTGATGAGATATATTTCCCAGAAGAAATTGTAGGTCAAAACTTGGCTAAGCAATTAATCTTAGAGGAGATTGACCAGATTGTTGAATTATCTCCTGATCATTTTTTAGCTGAATTAGTTATCCCTAATGATTTTATAGGTAAAAAACTGCAAGACTTAGATTTATTAAATAAATATGGATTAAATATAGTTACTATAAAATCCAAGATTCTGAAGATTACCGAAGAAGGAGACAAACTTATTGAGGAAAAAGTAAACTCTCTTCCAGGGGCAAATGATGTCCTTAACGAAGGAGACAGAATAATAATCTTAGGTTCAAGAACAAATATCGATAGACTAATTAGAAACTTTAAAAAGAAAGGATAACACTATGAAAAAACGTTCTTTTTATAAGAGTATAAACATTTCACTACTGATAATGCTGATAACCTATATTGTGCAAGCAATAATTTTGATATTCCAGTTTAATAGCGGAAATCCTTTAAATCAGATTGTTAATGATTCCAAGAACATTCTCTTTAGCTTCTTAATTCTCTTTGTAATTTATTATATCTCTTTAATGATATATCAACCTATAAAAATGAAAAAATCTATAAAACTCTTACAACATATTTTCGATGAGTTTAGAAAAGGTAATTATGAATATGATTTGGAAAGTGTAACTGAAAATATTGAAAAAGAATATAATCCTTTGGTTGAATCAATCAAGAAAATGATGGCTAATATTATTCAATTTGACAAACTCCACAAAGTGAAGATATCAGCTCATTTTGGTAAAATTAAAGCTTTGCTTTCTACAATGAATGATGGAGCTTTAATTATTGATACTTCTGGAGAAATACTCTATGTTAACAAAGTTTTAAGAGAAATGTTTGAAAAATTAGAACTTGATGAGAATACAGATTTTTTTGAAACTATTTATCCAGAAGCTTTTGAAAAGACTGTAAAATCTTATGTTAATGAAGTGATTTCTAAAGGTGAAAAATTAGAGGCAAGAAGAATAGAAATTCCTGAGATGGGCTTAGAATTAATGATAAAATCCTCCCTTTATAAAAATAGTAATGGTGAATTTTTGGGAGCTGTATTTGTTATAAACATCTTAGACGATAAAAAAATAGTTGATAAAATAGAAGTAATTAACAAAGATAACGAAAATAAGGGTGATTAGTGGGTAATATAATTCTTAATTTAACCTTTAAGGGTAAAGATAGTATGAGGTTAGATAAATATCTAGCTAGTCTTAACTGTGATGAATTATACTCTCGTTCTTTGATAGAAAAGATTATTAACGGAAATAATGTTAAAGTCAATGGGATGTTTGTAAAAAAAAGTTATAAACTTATGACAAATGACTTAATTGATATCCAATTTCAAGAGGATAATTCAACTGAAGCATTACCTGAAAATATTCCCCTCAATATAGTATATGAAGATGATGATATTGCTATAATAAATAAACCTGAGGGCCTAGTTGTTCACCCTGGCCATGGTAATTTAACAGGAACTCTTGTTAATGGCTTAATTTACCATTTCGGTAATCAATTATCCAATGATAGAGGACCCTCTAGAGTAGGTATAGTTCACAGAATAGATAAAGGAACTTCTGGATTACTTATTATTGCCAAAAATAATCTAGTCCATGCTAAACTTTCTGAAATGTTTAGAAATAAAGAGATTAAGAAAATCTATAAAGCTATCTTAGTAGGTCATCCCAAATCTCAATCAGGGACTATTCAAACTTTCTTAAAAAGAAGTAAAGCTAATCCCTTAAAAATAGTTGTCAGTGATAATGGTAAAAATGCTATTACTCACTATCAAGTTGAAAAGTATTTCCACTGTTTCTCTTTGGTTAACATAGAATTAGAAACAGGTAGAACTCACCAGATTAGGGTCCATTTCTCCAACTTTAACAATCCTGTGTTAGGAGATAGACTATATAGCAATCTTGAAGAAGTAGCTTCTAGAATTCCATCTAACTACAAGAAAAGACTCACTAATCTTTATGATAATATATTAATTAATCAAGCATTACATGCATACAAGCTTGAGTTTATCCATCCCATAACAAACAAATTTATTTCAGTAAAATCAGATTTACCAGACTATTTTAGAAAAACACTAGCCTGGTTAGATTTGAATTTTTCTATTGATGAGTAAGGAGTATAACCATGTCTTATAATTTCGCAAGTATTGAAGAAGCAATCGAAGATATTAAACAAGGAAAAATGATAATAGTTGTTGATGATGAAGATAGAGAAAATGAAGGTGATATTATCTGTGCTGCAGAAAAAGTAACACCTCAAATAATAAATTTTATGATCACTCATGCCAAAGGACTAGTTTGTACTCCGATGACTAATGAGGTACTCAACAGGCTTGATATTCCTCTAATGACCGAGGATATAACAGAAAAACAAGGTACAAAATTTACCGTATCTGTTGATGGAGCTCACAACACCACTACTGGCATATCAGCTCAAGATAGAGCTAATACAATTCTATCATTAGTTGACCCTAATTCTACAGCTAATGATTTTGTAAGACCTGGACACATCTTTCCTCTAAGAGCAGAGGCAGGAGGTGTTTTAGTTAGAGCAGGTCATACAGAAGCTGCAGTTGATTTAGCAAAATTAGCAAAGCTGAAACCCATGGGGGTTATTTGTGAAATCATTAATGAAGATGGTTCCATGGCAAGACTTAAAGATTTAGAGACTTATGCCAGAAAGCATGATTTGAAAATTATTACTATTGCTGATTTGATTAAATACAGAAAAGCTACTGAAGAATTGGTAGAATTAATTTCTCAAGCTAAACTACCAACCCACTTTGGGGAATTCAACATTTCTATCTTTAGATCTACTATCTCAAATGAAGAACATCTAGCAATTGTTAAAGGAGATATTGGAGATGGCAAAGATATATTGGTCAGAGTCCACTCTGAATGCCTTACAGGTGATGCCCTCTTTTCTTCAAGATGTGATTGTGGACAACAACTTGCCTATGCTTATAAAAAAATAGCTGATGAAGGCAGAGGTGTTATTCTTTACATGAAACAAGAAGGCAGAGGTATTGGTATTGCTAATAAAATTAAAGCATACCATTTGCAAGACCATGGTAGAGATACTGTTGAAGCTAATCTTGAATTAGGTTTTGCAGAAGATTTAAGAGATTATGGTATAGGAGCTCAAATGCTAGCCTTTTTGGGTGTGAAAGAAATGAGATTATTAACCAACAACCCCCAGAAAGTAGTTGGTTTAGAAGGATATGGAATTAAAATAACTGAACGTGTTCCTATTGAGATTGAAGCTAGAAAAGAAAATCATTTTTATTTAAAAACAAAAAAAGATAAAATGGGCCATATCCTAAACAAGCTTTAAGAGTCGCTAAGATTTAATTTACAATATTTAGAAATATTTAGTGTAATTGAAATTAATAACTTATTGAAATAGCTATTAAAGACGATAATATTAATCAACTTTAAATCTTATTTAAGACTGCAGTTTTAGTAGTCATTAATAGTTATTTTCTTTTTTTATAAATGATTTCTTGACAGCTATAATATCATTTTTGTTATTAGTTAAACCCAAATAATCACCATTCGGGTTAAAACAAATTTTATGGACTTATTGATGAAAAGAGATTTTACATGTGAAGAACTTTGTCAGAAGTTAGACTTAAGTAGAGAGAAATTATTATCATATTCAGAAATATTAGGTATTAATAAGGATGAAATTGAAGACTCCTATTTATTTAATGAATTACAGATACGTGCTATTATTAGTATTAATGGTTATTGTAAGCTCGGATATGATACTCAAGCAATAAAAAAATTTCTCCACCTTTCTTCATCTCCTCTTCTCTGTGTCCAAAGTTCAATAATCAAAGACATCATCGGTTTAGTCCCTGCCTTTATAATTACTAAAAACAGTAAGGACCAAGTTGTTCTAAAAAATAATTCACTTTCATCAAGCTTAGATGATTGCCTTGATAACAAACTAAATATATCCTTTATTGATATTGCTAAGAGGTTATCACTTAGTCAATCAGACATTGAACAGATTACTGCCAAGTATAGAGAATGTGAAGAAAGTGGAAACAGACAAGAAATTTATGCTCATGGAACACTCGATGATAGATATTTCCATTTTAGAATAATTATTATCAAATCTGTTGATTCTATCAATTCTGAACTTATTACTACTATCTTCAGTGATTATACAGAAGATTTCCTTGCTCAGAAAAATCTTTCAGATAATAGTGTTGGCTTCCATAATACTATAGATAAAATCCCTTTCCCTATCTTAATTCTTGAAGATGATCAAATAATCTACTTTAATCAACATGTTCACAAGAAGTTTAAAAAAGAAGCCATATCAGATTATTCTTTTAGCTCTTTTCTTTATTCATTCTCAAATAGTCCTGAATTAGTAGGAAATATTCTTAAAAAGAAGAAAGATTTGATTGAAAGTAACAGCTCAAACCTTCATATTGAAAAAATTGAGTTTAATATTGCTGACAAATATTATATTTTCAATATTAATTTTTCACAAATAGATAATAAACACATGCTAGTAGGATTCAGTGATATTACTGAAAAAGAAGAGCATTATGGAAACTTAATGTCTGAAAGAAATCTATTTGAAAATGGTCCTGTTATGATTATGAAATGCCTTAATCGAGATGAGAACAAGACAATCGAATGGATTTCAGAGAATGTCTATCATTTCACTGGTTATACAAAGTCAGAGATAATAGAAGATAACATTGATATTAATAGTTTGGTTTCAGAAGACATGTTACCAAAACTCCTTGAAGAAGCTGATATGTTTTATGCTAAGAAACAAGAGTTTTATTCTCACTCACCATACAAAATGATTAAAAAAGATGGTGAGGAAATCTGGGTAAAAGACCACACAAGATTACTCTTTGATGCGAATAAAAATTATATAGGTTATTTAGAGTACTTAATAGATGTTTCTGATATGAAGGCATTTGAACAAGATTTAAAAAAAAGCTAAAGAAGATGCTGAAGATGCTAACAAGGCTAAATCCACTTTCTTATCTCACATGAGCCATGAAATTAGAACACCATTGAACGCTATAAATGGCTTTTCTCAATTAATCTATGATGTTGAAAAAGACCTAGATAAAAGAGAAAAATTAAGAACAATTGTTCAATCAGGAAATCACCTTCTTGATATCATTAATAATATCTTAGAGCTTTCTAAAATCGAATCTGGTAACATTAAGCTTTCTAAAACTGAATTTTCTCTTAAGAACATGATAGATGAAGTAAAAAGAATTATTTCAATTAGTGCTAATAATAAATCTCTGGACTTCAAGGTTATTAAATCACTGATAATCCCAGACCTTGTCGTAGGCGATGAAATACAATTGAAGCAAATTTTAATTAATTTATTATCTAATGCTGTTAATTATACAGAAGAAGGTGAGATAATTCTTGAAGTAAAATACTTAAATGATAATGTGATATTCTATGTAAAAGATACAGGTATTGGTATCAAAAAGCATAAACTCGAAACTATTTTTAATGCTTTTGAGCAGATTAGAACTGATGAAAAGAAAATTACTTATGGAACTGGATTAGGGTTGTCTATTGTCAAAAGAATTGTAGATGAAATGAAAGGCCAGATAAAAGTAAGTTCTCAGCTTAATAAAGGTTCTGTTTTCCAAGTAACTATCCCTCTTCCTCAAGGTAAAGGCTTGCTAAAAAAGAACAGTAAAGCAGATTTTGAAATGAATACTGTTACTGATCTTAGTCATGTTAGAATTCTTGTAGCAGAAGATAATGCTATTAATCAGAAGCTTATCAAATCTATTTTAAAAAAGGTTAACAACATCTGTGATATTGCTGATAATGGCAAAATTGCTCTTGATAAATTACATGAAAATGACTACGATATTATTCTCTTAGATATGCAAATGCCTGTTATGGATGGTATGGAGACTCTAAGTAATATTCGTTCAGATGATAAGTTAAAAGACTTACCTGTAATTGCTCTCACCGCTTTTGCTATGTCAGAAGAGAGAGATAAGTATATTGCAGCAGGATGTAATGAGTTCGTTGCGAAGCCAGTTAATAAAAATGAATTATATTTCAAAATTGCTCAGTTATGCAAGTAAGGATTACTCAAAGAATCTAATAGATTAATTTATCATTAAAATAATTTTAAATACTTTATTTCCTTATTTATGAAACAAAGCTAAAAAAAGCAAGACAAGATTTATCCATTTTATATTTTGGTTACTATTAATTTTATGCTATAAATAATTATTAATCGAGGTAAAAAATGAAAAGTAATACTATTGATAACTTCTTTCAAGAAAGAGATAGACTTAATTCTATTATGTCAAAATATACTTCCCTAACTACTAATAGATTCCTTTCACTAGACAATCAAATGTATAGAGAAGGAGCACTAACTCAGAATACTAAAGAGCTTTTAGGCTTAGTTGCGTCTTTAGTTTTGAGATGTGATGATTGTATTAACTATCACCTGAAAAACTGTTATGATTTAGGTTATTCAGATAAAGAGATTGAAGAAGCTATGAGTATAGGCCTTTTAGTGGGTGGTTCTATCGTTATCCCCCACATGAGAAGAGCCTTTGCAGCTTTAGATGAGTTGAGAAATTATGAAGAAAAGTAACTTCCAACTTAGTAATATTTTAACTATCTCCTTAGCCCACATGCTACATGATAGTTTTACTGGTTTCTTTCCAGTTATGCTACCACTTTTACAAGATAAAATTGGTTTTTCTCTTATGCTAGCTGGAACCTTACCAATAGCACTCCGTCTTCCTAATTTATTTAATCCTCTTATAGGTTCTTTCTCAGATAGATTCAAGTTAAAATATCTTGTGGCTTCTGCCCCAGCTATTGCTGTAACGTCTATGACTCTAATGGGGCTGGCCTCAAACTATATTACTTTATTTCTGTTATTAATTATAGCAGGTTTTGGTTCTACTCTTATTCATGTTCCATCTCCTGTTTTAGTAAAAAAAGTTTCTGGGGATAAAAAAGGATTGGGTATGAGCTTCTATATGCTAGGAGGCGAACTTGCTAGATCTGTAGGACCTTTAATAATAACAGCAGCTATATCTTTTTGGACTCTTGAAGGCGTATGGAGATTGATTCCAATTGGAATAGCCTTATCTTTAATGATACTTGTCAAGATTAACAAAGTTGAGCAAGATTCCAAAGCAGTTAAAGAAACCCATTTACATCAACATTCTCATAAAGAAGTAATTAAGTATATGTTACCTGTTTTTATAACCGTTGCTGGTATTTTCTTTTTCCAAGCTATTATGAAGCAAGCACTCATGACTTTCTTGCCCACCTATATGAAAGCAACTGGTTCAACAATATTTGTTTCTTCAATTGCGCTTTCTATTATGCAATTTTCTGGTGCTATAGGCACATTCACTGCTGGAACCATATCAGATTATATAGGAAGAAAAAATGCTTTACTTATTATGGCAGTACTTTCTCCTATTCTCATGGTCTTATATACATACACAAGTGGGAGCTTAGCCTTAGTTCTCTTAGCTCTTTTAGGTTTCTTTATGTTTTTCTCCCATCCTATCATTCTTGCTTATGTACATGATAAAGATACTAATCGCCAATCATTTGTTAATGGTCTTTACATGACAATTAACTTTGCTATAGGGTCTTTGGCATCTTTTGCGGTGGGATTTTTAGGAGATAAACTAGACCTTATAACTACATTTAGAATTGGTGGTTATTTTGCTTTTGGTATGATACCAGTGGTTTTACTAATGAAAAATAAGAAAAAAGAAATATAGTTTCAAAAAAATATGTAACTTGGATTAGTTATATTCGTTTATGTTATATATACTTACTAAAATACACTAAAAAGGAGAGGAAACAATGATTCGGCTGGAAAATCTTGTTAAAGATTACGGAACAGTGCGTGCAGTGGATTCCATAAACTTCGAAATAAACGAAGGTGAAATTCTTGGTTTTCTCGGACCAAATGGAGCTGGTAAATCTACTACCCTTAAAATGATTACCTGCTACTTGAATCCATCTGCTGGAAATATTCATGTTGAAGATTATAATGTTGCAGAAAATTCGGAAGAAATCAGAGCTATGATTGGTTATCTTCCAGAGACCAACCCTCTTTATCTGGAAATGACTGTTTATGACTACTTAAAATATGTAGCCAATATGAGACATTTAAAGGGTAAAGATTTTGAATCTGCTTTTAAAAGAACTATTGATAAGTGTGGATTGAAAGAAGTCGTCGCTAAACCTATACACACCCTATCTAAAGGTTATAAACAAAGAGTAGGATTAGCTCAGGCAATAATCCATAATCCCAAAATACTCATTTTAGATGAACCTACTTCAGGACTAGACCCAAATCAAATTGTGGAAATTAGGGAGCTTATAAAAGAATTAGGAAAAGAAAAAACAGTTATCTTATCTAGCCATATTCTACAAGAAGTTCAAGCCCTTTGCGACAGAATTGTTATCATAAATAGAGGTAAAATTGTAGCTGATGGTTCTCAAGCTAAGCTTACTGAAGATTATTCAAACAGAGCCCGTCTAATTCTGCAAATTAATGCATCTAAAGAAGAGTTAGCTCAAATATCAGCAACTATTCCTAGTGCTAAATTAGTTAGCTATAAACCTATTTTAGATAATTTCAATGAAGCTGTTTTCGAATATAGCCCTACTAATGATGTAAGAAAAGATATTTATGAATATATAAAACAAAAAGATTGGACTCTTCTGGAATTCCATAGAGATTATATTAGTTTAGAAGAAGTCTTTAGATCATTAACAGTAGAAGGAGGAAATTAAAATGCATTATATCAAAACTATTGCTTTAAAAGAGTTCACATCCTTCTTTAAATCACCAGCAGCCTATATGGTTTTGGTTGGTTTCTTACTTATTACAGGTTGGTTCTTTGCAAATCCACTTTTCTTGATTAATCAATCTGATTTAAGAACACTCTTTGGAATTATTCCAATTATATTCTTGATATTTATACCTGCAATAACTATGGGTTTAGTATCAAAAGAAAACAATAGCGGAACAATAGAGCTTCTTTCTACACTACCAGTAAAATCATCTGAAATAGTAATAGGAAAATTCATTGCTGGCTTAGGCTTAATCATTACAGGTTTAATATTGTCTTTGATTCATCCCTTAACTATCTTATTAATTGGAACTAATGTTGATGCTGGGGCAATGTTTACAGGTTATTTAGGTTTAATTCTCTTAGCAGCTGCTTATTCTGCAATTGGAATTTTTGCATCATGTTTAACCAAAAACCAAATCATTGCTTTTATTATTAGCTTTGTTGTTGTCTTCTTTTTCTATATTTTAGATTATGCTCTTTTCTTTATCCCTTCAGGGATATCAGGAATTTTTCAATATTTGAGCATTAATTATCATTTTTCGAACATTGCTAAAGGTGTTATTGATACTCGGAATATTGTTTATTTCGGTTCTTTAACATATATCTTCCTCTTTTTAGCAGCCACAACTTTAGATCTGAAAAAGAGATAGGAGGAAAATCATGAAAAAATCTTTATGGATAAATGTAATAATTGTTACTGTTATCATTATAATATTAAATCTAATATCAGTTTCTTTGTTCCATCGTTTTGACCTTTCAAAGAATAAGATGTACTCTCTTTCAGAAACATCAAAAGCTACTATCAAGACTTTGGATGATAGACTTGTTGTTAAAGCATATTTTTCTGAGAATCTACCTCCTGAATATGCAGATGCCCGTCGTTATACCAAAGACTTACTAGCTGAATATGCCGTATTCTCTAAAGGTCATCTCAAATTTGAATTCCTTGATCCAGGTTCAGAAGAAGAACTTAAAACTGAAGCTCAGAAAAACATGATTCAACCTGTTCAAATGCAAATTAATGAAAATGATAAAATGGAAATTAGAGAAGTTTACTTAGGACTGGCCTTTCTTTATCAAGGTAAAACAGAGACTATCCCTCTAGTCCAAAAAACTCAAGGTCTAGAATACGATATTACTTCTGCAATAAAAAAACTCATTTCTGATAAGCAAAAGAAAATAGCAGTCTTCAAACCTGAAGAAGTTTCTCAAGATATGTTTGGACGAGCAAGAGATAATTATTCCACTTTTAATGCTCTTATTGCAGAAAGCTATCAAGTAGAAGATACTGATCTTAGTCAGCCTTTAAATGATGATATTGATGGTTTAGTAATTACAGGTTTAAAGGATTCTCTTTCTTTTGACCAACTATATAATCTTGATCAGTACATTATGAAAGGTGGTTCTGTTGCCTTCTTCCAAGATAGAGTTAGAGCAAGTATCCAGAACCAACAAGCTGAAGCAATATCTTCTAATCTCTTTGATTTACTAGCAAATTACGGAATTAATGTTAAACAAAATTTAATTGGAGATGCTAACTGTGGTCAAGTTAATTTGAGTAGAAGACAAGGTATGTTTACCATGCAAACTCCTGTAAAATACCCGTTTATTCCTATCATTAGCAATTTCAATGAAGATGCTGATATAGTAGGTAATATTGAAGTCATGTCTTTAGTTTTTGCTTCAGAACTTGATACTAACAATCTTCCTCAAGACCTCTCTTTCACTCCATTATTCTATACTTCGGAGAATACTAAGAGAGTTACTGCACCTCGCTTTGATATAGGCGTGAATAATTATTTGAATCAGAATCTAGAAAACATGTTTAGTGAAGAACCTGCTACATTAGCTGGTATCTATCAGGGTACATTTAAAAGCTTCTTTGCTAACCAAACAGATATACCAGACAATATTAATGAATCCGCCCCAACTCAGATAGTTTATCTTGCTGATAGTGAGATTTTACTTGATGATGCAGGTGCAGGTAACAAAACAAATATGGAGTTTGTTTTAAATACTTTAGATACTATTGTTGGCGATGGTTCATTAATTCAACTTCGCTCACGTGGAACTGAATATAAACCTCTTAAATCTGACATTTCTAGTCAGAAGAAGAAACTCATAAAATGGACTAATATTCTACTTCCATCGATCTTATTAATTATCTATGGCTTGTTATCTTTCAAACTATATAATAATAAAAAAAGAATGTTGGAGAGAATTTATGAATAAGAAAAATATAATTGCCCTTTTAGTGTTATTGCTTGTAGCTGGAATATTTATGATAATAAATATGAATGAACCTACTGAAAAAGTATTTTATTACTTTGGTGAAAAGGCTGATGATTTTCATACTATTGTAATTGCAGATACTGCTTCTTCAATTACCTTAGTTAAGAATAGTGATAAATGGGAGATGACCGATCCTGTAGAATCTCCAATTAAGGAAAGGAAAAGTAAGGACTTAATCGAAAAGTTAATTAAAAGTAAAACTTCTTCACTTCCAATTTCTGTTTCAGAAAAAGCTCAAACTGCCTATAATGTTACTGATTCTTTAGCAACACTCATCACTATCTTTGATGCCCAAGGTAATGAAATCAGAAAGGCTCTAATAGGTAAAGCTGATAACTATAACTTTTCTTATGCTCGCCACCCTCAATCAAGCGAAATATACCAACTTTCAGAAAACTTAAGTTGGTCAATAAAACCAGATATTAAGGGTTGGAGAGAAAATATTATACTTGAACTTGATACTGATAATATTCTTGATTTCCAAGTTATAACTCAAGACAGAGATTATAAATTCACTTATGCAGATTCTCTTTGGAAATTTACAGAAAATGATTTCACTCAAGACGTTGAAGATGATAACAAAATTATGACTAAACTTCTCAATAGATTCAAGTCTCTAAGAGCAACTGACTTCTTAGATAAGGAATTTGAAGACTATCAAGACCTTTTGGCTGAACCTCATTTATCTATAAAAATAAATACTTCAGATGAAGGTGCCAAAATTCTTACAGTAATTCCTTATAATGCTACTAGTGATTTATTGCAGTTAGGTAGTCAAAAATCTCCTCTCTATCTCATCCAGAAAAATGTTAGAGAAGATTTCAATTTCGAACTAACAGAATTAGTTAAATAATGAAATATTATCTTTATTCAAAAATTGAATAAATTCGAGGGGAAATTATGAAATATGATTTCCCCTCTTGAACTTATAAAAACTTTATCCCGGATTGTGCAGTAGAACTTTAGAGTGGATTGCACCATCTGGGTTTAAAGACTATGCTTTTTTTGGAAAAAAATCATTGCCCATTTATCAATAATAAAAATATTGACATTTATAAAGATTTATGAGGTTTCTATGAAAAATAAAATAATCCAGATTTTACATACAGAATTAGCAGATCTATTTACTATAGATAATTTAAGAAAAGTGCTTGAAACACCGCCAAATGATGAAATGGGTGACTTTGCCTTACCCTGCTTCAGTTTAGCTAAACAACTAAGGAAAAGTCCGAAATTAATAGCTGAAGATCTAGCAGATAAGTTCAAGGAAATTAAGGAGTTTTCTAAAGTAGAAGCAGTTTCAGGCTATCTTAATATCTTTCTGGATAATGACTGGATTATTAAGCAAGTCTTGGAACAATCTCTTAGTAAGACTTATGGGCAAGGCCACACTTCAACCAAAACAGTGCTTGAATATTGCTCTCCAAACACTAATAAACCTCTTCATTTAGGGCACCTTAGAAACATGGCTATTGGTGAAAGTACAGCTAGAATATTACAGCATGGAGGACATGATGTGATAAAAACTTGTATTTTTAACGATAGAGGTGTTCATATCTGTAAATCTATGCTTTCCTATCAAGACTTTGGAAAGGGGCAAGAACCTGAAGAAATAGCTATGAAATCTGACCACTTTGTTGGGGATTACTATGTTAAATTTGCTCAAGAAGCTAAGAAAAATGCTAATTATGAAGCTAAAGCCTTAGAGATGTTAGAAAAATGGGAAGCTGGAAACCAAGAAGTAGTAGCCTTATGGGAAAAAATGAATAAATGGGCTTTTTCCGGTTTTAATGAAACCTTTAAGCTCTTCGGAACTTCCTTTGATAAAGAATATTATGAAAGCAAAATATTTAAGAATGGTAAAGAAATCATCTTAGATGGATTAGAGAAAGGAATTTTCAAGAAACGTCAAGATGGTGCAATTATTGCAGATTTAGAGAAAGATGGTTTAGGAGAGAAAGTTCTACTTAGATCTAATGGAACTTCTGTTTATATTGTGCAAGATATTTATCTAGCTTATCTAAAAAATCAAGACTTTTCTTATGATAAATCTATCTATGTAGTAGGTAATGAGCAAGAATATCATTTCACAGTCCTTAAGAGAATTTTACAAATGTTAGGTGCAAGTTATGCTGATGGTATTCAACATCTCTCTTATGGTATGGTAGAGCTACCAGAAGGAAAGATGAAATCTAGAGAAGGAACAGTTGTTGATGCTGATGACCTAATAATGAACACAGCTCAACTAGCAAAAGAAGAAATTTTAAAAAGATATGAAAATATGGAAACTTCAGAAGTAGATAAAAGAAGTTTAGCTATTTCCTTAGCTGCTATCAAGTATCAACTTTTAAAAACAGAAACAAGCAAAAACATGATTTTCAATCCAAAAGAAGCTATTCGTTTTGAAGGTGATACAGGACCTTATTTGCTTTACAGTTATGCTCGAGCATCTTCAATTCTTAGAAAAGCAGATATTGCTCTAAATACAAATCCATGGCCTGCTAATGCTAGTGAAATGAAACTTATCAAAAAGATTTCTAAGTTCCCAGAAGTCTTAAATGACTCTATTCACAAGTTGATACCTTCCATGTTAGCAAACTTTGCTTACGAGCTTTGTCAAACCTTTAATCATTTCTTCCATGAATGTCCAGTCTTGAAAAGTGACTACACCGCACAAAGACTTGCCCTAGTAACATCTTTTAGAAACACTATAGGCATAGTTCTAAACTTACTTGGAATTGATAAATTAGAGGAAATGTAATGAAGAAACTCATCATCATCAATGGAGCACCAGGAATAGGCAAAACATCTAGTAGCCAATTGCTTTATCAACAGCTAAATAATTCTGCCTGGCTAGATGGTGATTGGTGTTGGATGATTAATCCTTTCAAAGTAACTGATGAGAACAAGCGGATGGTTGAAGATAATATTATTCATGTCCTGCTAAACTATATTAATAATTCAAGTCTAGATTATATAATCTTGTGCTGGGTTATACCTCACCAAGCTTTGTTGAACTCATTGCTAGAAAAACTAGCTAACAAGAATTTACAGATTTATAAAATAACTCTGATTGCTCAAGCTGATATTTTCAGGAATAGGCTACTTAAAGATAAAAGAACAGAGGAACAAATACTTGATAGTATAAAGAGACTTGAAGTTTATCATAATATGGATACCATAAAAATTGACACGTCACATTTATCAATCCAAGAAACTGTCACTCGTATTAAAGAACTAATAAAGTAGGAATAAATCTAATGAACTTAAACTGGGATGATTATGCTTTTTTATTTGACTGGGAATTACATGCAATAAACTCTCATCAAACTAATGATTATAAAGCTTGGTTAAACCTTAGTAAAAGAATTGGTGGTAAAGTTCTTGAATTAGGGTGTGGTTCAGGGAGAATTACAAGTAAACTCGCTGAAAACAAGATTGATATCTCAGCCTTAGATAAATCTCAAGTTTTAATCAACTTGATGAAAAGTAAGCACCCCTCATTCCCTAAAGAGAAAATATTTTTGGGAGATATGATTAATTTCGATTTCCCTAGTAAATATAACTTTGCTTTCTACAGTTATTCTACTTTTCAATACCTCCTGAATCTTGATGACCAGATAAAAGCTCTTAATCATATCAAGAAGTATCTGACCCAAGACGCTTATATAGCATTTGATATCTGCCCTTATACCTGTGATTTACCTCAAGAACAAGCAAAAGTTTTACTTTACAAAAAGTATAACAAAGAACTGAAAAAGCAAATATCAATGTACACTTCTCATCAAGTAGATATTATCAATCAAATTACTAGCTGGCATGATTCCTATGTTTTTGAAGATGAACAAGGCAATCGTAATGTTTTACATCATAATCTTTCTCTTAAGGGAATTAGAATAGATTACCTAGATATCCTTCTACAATTCTGTGGTTTTAAAATATGTGATATTTATGGGGATTTTCTTCTAAATCAAGTAAGAAGTAATTCAGATAACTTAATAGTTTTAGCCAAGATAATATAATAAAAACTACTTGACATCAATTATCTCATAATCTATTTATGTTATACTCAAATAATCCATTTTGGGTAAAAATAAATACATCTGAGGGAATATGAAGAATATTAAACTAGCATTAATCTTCCTAATATCATTAACAAACCTACTTGCTATAACAAACTTCTTCGAAAACAAACTCAAGGTCTTTGGTCATGAAGAAATAAGATACTATATTGGTGAAGTCCATTGGGCTAATGAATCTCATCCAGAATTAGGAGATATACCAAGTAGTGATTGGAAGAAATTAGAAGATTATCGTCATACAAATATTAGTAATAATACTAAAGTATGGTTTAAAATTGACTTGTCTAACATGATAATCCCCTATAACTCTGTTTATTTTCATTCTCTTAAAAATAACTTAACAGTTTACTACCCAGAACAAATTTTCCCAGTTAAAGAGACCCAATCTTCTTTTAACAATTATGATTTAAACTCTCACGTGAATAAACAAATTATTATTCTAGAAAACAATAGCATTTTTAATGAGTTTTCATCCCATATAATTTACTTTTCTATTGATATTGACCAGCAAACTCCCCTCTTTAAATTTTTTCCTGTTGTAGTAGGAGATGAAGCAAGTCTCAAAGAATATATCATAAATGAAGAAGTTATTAAAAGAAACACAGATTATTTTACCTTCTTTATTGGTAACTTTCTTCTATTTGTTAGCTTTATCACTCTTATCTTTTTCTTAATCAAGATTAAAAGCCTCAACTCGACTATCCTCTTCTTTTCTCTGCTAATGGGTACTGCAGGCATCTTCTATTGGATGCTCTCTCCTTTATCTCTCTTCTTTTCTGACTTTACTTTTTCTAGAATGCTCTATATTCTCTCTTTCTATCATTTGATTTGGATATTCTTTGGTTTTCTTATTGCATCTTTCCTTAAAAAGAAATTCATGGCTTCAATTTCCTTGCTAATTCTAGCTAACCTACTTACTATTTTAATTTTCCCAAAAACTATTTCTGCTAGCAGAATAACAACTCTGGCTTTCTTATTAATCTATCATCTTGTCATTATATTCCAACTTAATAAATCTAAGCTTGATTTATTGAACACTAAGATACTATTTTCTATTTCAGCTGTTCTTAATACCCTTTTCCTTCTTACACCTCTATTCCTACCCAGAACAAATACAATAAGTATGTTTGGACCTATAGGTTTGGGATTATTTGCCTGGATTATCTCCTTCGCTGTTTACACATATAAACATTATGTAATGACAATTAATGAATTGCAAATGGAAAAAATTAAAAACCTAGAACTTACTGAATCTAATTTACAATCTCAACTATCTAGCCTAAAAAAGCAATTAGACCCTCACTTTCTCTTTAACAGTCTCGGAACTCTTGTTGCTTTAATAGATGTTGATAAGGAAAGTGCTATTGATTATATTGATGAATTTTCAAAAGTATATCGTTATATCTTAGAAACTCAGGACTGTAATTTTGTCACAATTTCAGAAGAAATTGATTTTTGTAAGGCCTTTATTTTCCTTCTAAAGAAGAGATTTAATGATAGTATGATTCCAACTATCGAAATTGCATCTGAAAATACAAATAAATTCGTTCCACCTTTAAGCATTCAAATGCTGATTGAAAACGCTATAAAACATAATATTGCTACCGTTGATTCCCCCTTGAATATAAAAGTTTATACTCATGATGGATATGTCGTTGTTGAGAATGACTTACAACTTAAGAAACACGATAAAACAACTTCTAAATTAGGTTTAAAGAACCTGAACCAAAGACTTTTCCTTCTCAAGAAGAAGAATATTGTTATTGTAGAAACTCAAACAAAATTCATTGCAAAAATACCTATGATTGATGAGGCTTAAAGTATGAATATTATCATTGTGGAAGATGAATACTTAACAGCGAATAGAATAAAAAAGATTATTGAAGACATAAATCCTGATTATAAAATTCTTGCTATTATCAGAAGTGTTAAGCAAGGCCTTGATTGGTTCTCTGCTAACCCAGAACCTGACCTTATTCTAAGCGATATTGAACTTGGGGATGGTAACTGTTTTCAAATATATTCTCAGTACACACCCCAAGCCCCGATAATCTTCCTAACTGCTTACAATCAGTATGCAATTCATGCTTTTAAGCTGAATAGCATTGGTTATCTGCTTAAACCTATCAGAAAGAAAGATATTGTTGAAAACTTAGAAAAATTCAAAGCACTAATTAAAAATAATATTAATAGTCCCTTGCTTCAAAATTCAACAGATAAAAAAGTTGCTGCTATTGAAACTCCTAACCGTTTTCTAATTAAACAAGGCTTAAATCTTATACCTATCCCAGCTAGTGAGATTATTTTGTTCTACGCTGAATCCAACTTGACATACATTATTACCAAACAAAATAACAAGTTTATTATTGAACACTCTTTAGAGTATTTAGAATCAATCCTAGAGCCAAATCACTATTACAGGATATCACGTTCCTTTATAGTTGCTGATTATGCAATAAAAAATATCAAAAAATACAAGTCTAATCGCTTAATTTTAGAATTATCGCTTCCCCTTGAACAAGATGTCATAGTTAGCAGAAGAAAAGTAAGTAACTTTAAAGAATGGATTAATAATTCTTAATCTTGCTTTCTATCAAACCTAGAGAGTATAATAGAACTTAATTGAGAGTGCAGATTATTCTAGAAAATCCCCTTCTTTGAGGGGGATACAGGGGGTGATTCCTTAACGACGCATATAATATATATATATTCGGAAGAATTATGTAAGTTACTTTTGCAGAAGAATATAGTGCTATTCACAAAGGTCTACTGCATTATTTGGGTTAAAGGTATCTACTTTTTTTAACATGAGTCATTAATTAGCTATTTGTCAAAAATTAAAAACCCCTTATATTATTTAAAATAAATACATTAAGGAGTCAAAATGAAAACAGATTTAGACATCGCTAGTGAAGTTAAGTTAGAACATATAGATAAAATTGCAGAAAAACTAGGTTTGAATTCTCAAGATTTAGAACATTATGGTGACTACAAGGCTAAAATCAAGTTACCTGTTGTGGCAGATATTAGAAAAAGAGAAAGAGGGAAGTTAATTCTTGTTTCAGCTATCACTCCAACTCCGGCTGGTGAAGGTAAAACAACAGTTTCAATCGGACTTTCTATGGCCCTTAATAAGATTGGCAAAAAAGCTTCTGTTGCTATCAGAGAACCTTCTTTAGGACCTGTCTTTGGAATTAAAGGTGGTGCTGCAGGAGGTGGTTATTCACAAGTATTACCAATGGAAGATATTAACCTCCATTTTACAGGAGACTTCCATGCAATTACTACAGCTAATAACACTCTTTCTGCCCTCATAGATAATCATATATATCATGGTAATGAGTTAAATATCGACCCTAGAAGAGTCATCTGGAAAAGAGTTTTAGATGTTAACGATAGAATGCTTAGAGATGTAGTTATTGGCTTAGGTGGTAAAGCTCAAGGTATTCCAATGGAAGAAGGATTTGATATAACACCTGCTTCTGAAATTATGGCAATTCTCTGTCTTTCAAATGACTTAATGGAACTCAAAAGAAAAATTGGTCAAATCACCATAGGTTATAATTATGATGGAGAACCAGTTCTAGTTAAAGATTTAGGTTATGAAGGGGCAATTACTACCCTTTTAAAAGATGCTATAAAACCTAATTTAGTGCAAACAATTGAACATACCCCTGCTTTTATTCATGGTGGTCCTTTCGCTAATATCGCTCAAGGTGCTAATTCAATTATTGCAACTAAGACAGCTTTGGGCCTTAGTGATTATGTTGTAACCGAAGCAGGTTTTGGCTTTGATTTAGGTGCAGAGAAATTCTTTGATATAGTATGTCCTTATGGTGGTTTCTGTACAAATGCAGCTGTTGTAGTGGCAACAATCCGAGCTATTAAATTCCATGGAGGTGTTAAACGTAAAAACTTATCTGAGCCAAATGCTGAAGCAGTAAAAAAGGGTATCGTTAACCTAGAGAAACATCTGGAAAACACTAAGAAATTTGGAATGAAATCAATTGTGGCTATAAATAAGTTTGTTACAGATACAGAAGAAGAAATAAATATTGTTAAAGACTTTGTTAAAAAGTTAGGTTTTGAAGTTTCAGTTGTTGAGTTCTTTACCAAAGGTGGAAACGGTGGACTTGAACTAGCTGAGAAAGTTGTTAATATGATTGAATCAGATGTATGTAAGTTGAATAATCTATATGACTGGAAAGCTCCTGTTAAAGATAAGATTTTTAAGATAGCTCATGAGATTTACGGAGCTGAAGCTGTTGATTATTCTGCTGAAGCTAAAAAGACTTTGAAACAGATTGAGAAACATGGCTATGATAAACTTCCAATCTGTATTGCTAAAACTCAAAAATCACTGTCAGACAACCCAGCTCTTTTAGGAAGACCTAAAGATTTTCTAGTTACTGTTAGAGATATAATCATTTCATCTGGAGCAGGTTTCTTAGTGCCAATTACAGGCGATATTATGAGAATGCCTGGACTACCTAAAGCTCCTTCAGCTGAGACTATGGATATTGATGAAAATGGCAATATTACTGGACTATTTTAACTCGAATGGTGCAGTAGAACTTTAGTAATACTTCGCTAAAGCTACGTTTCACAAGAGAAGAGTGCAGATTCTTTTAGCAAAATCCCCTTCTTTGAGGGGGATACAGGGGGTGATTCCTTAAACTTTTCTTAAAATCCCCTTCTTTGAGGGGGATACAGGGGGTGATTCCTTAAATTTCTCATATAAAGTGCTATTGTCAAAGATCTATTGCCTTATTTGGGTTAAAATACACCATTAAACCAGCTCCGTTAGGAGCGACATCTTTGTAGAATATAAGGCTCAAGTTCAAGTCTGGTGGAAATTATGTTGCATTATTTTGCACTAGATATTGTATTACAGTAGTTTACGGATTATAAGTTACTATTGATAGTATTATTTTAGCAGAATAAGACATAATCCTGAAAGGATAGGTCTTATATCCCTAAAGGGGATTAATAGTTTAGCCCAGGGTAAAATCCTGAAGGGATTGCAACCCTGGGTAATGATGTATATAAAAAGCCTAACCCTGTAAGGGTTTAATAAAAACATATATACCAATGATTTAATATTATAATTAGTTACCATTATATTAAACCCTTACAGGGTTAGGTCGTAATTTTGGATATTGTTCCTGGGGTGACGATCCTTATAGGATCTTACCCCAGGCTAAATTATTAATCCCTTTCAGGGATACGTTGGATATTTTCTTGATAATGTTAACAGCTCCTTTCAGCAACCACTCCACTTTGGAGAGAACCATGTTTCCTTGATTGTTACTATCTCTATTAGTTTCCAATGTTCTATTGAGAGAGTAACAATAAAGCTATTGTCTTTAAAGGGATGATTACTTTGGAGGGGGAAAACTCTCCCCGATCTACTCGACCACCCCTCTCAGACGCTCTTACGAGCTGAAAGGGGATTGTTTACTCTCCCCGGTCTAATCGACCACCCCTCTCAAACGCTCTTACGAGCTGAAAGGGGATTGTTTACTCTCCCCGATCTAATCGACCACCCCTCTCAGACGCTCTTACGAGCTGAAAGGGGAATAATAATCTACCAGGTTCACAACATTTACAGGACTAGTAAATTGCACCATTCTACTTGAGAGAGAGCCTTATTTTTCTATAACTACTTGAGCAATTGCATAATCTTTTAAATGACTTAAAGAAACATGTAAGATAAAATTGTTTTCTTTAGTAATAACATCTTTGGTTTTAGCTAATAAGTTTAAGTAAGGTCTGCCGTTTTTGCAAGATAGTATTTCAATCTCATTCCAAGAAATACCCTCTCCCCAACCAGTTCCCCAAGCTTTCATGAAGGCCTCTTTAGCAGCAAAACGAGCTGCGTAAGATTGATATTTGTTAGCTTTTCCTTCACAAAGGTTTATTTCATTTTGGGAAAAAACTTTATCTCTAAAAGCTTGATTTTTTTCTATAGCTTTCTTAATTCTAGCAATTTCTATAATATCATTCCCAATACCATAAATCATTTATTCCACCTAAAAAAAAAGGGAGCTAAGCTCCCATTTTTTATTTACTAACTCTTCTTTTTTCTTTAATTCTTGCTGATTTACCTTTAGCAGTTCTAAGATAGTATAACTTAGCTCTTCTAACATGTCCGTAACGAACAACTTCTAATTTAGCAATTAGAGGTGTATTCATAGGGAAAATTCTTTCTACACCAACACCGTTAGAAACTTTTCTAACTGTAAATGTTTTAGAAATTCCTGCACCTCTAATTTGAAGAACGATACCTTGAAAGACTTGGATTCTTTCTTTGTTTCCTTCTTTAATTTTATAGTGAACTTGTACTGTATCACCTACTCTAAATTCTGGTAAATCTGTTCTAATTTGTTCTTTGGTTATAACTTGAATAATATCCATTATTCCTCCCTTTATTCTTCGGAAGTAAGTCTATCCAGAATAATTGCTACTGCACTTCTGACCGATAAATGATTGTATTCTCTAGGACCATCAATAGGTTCTAGTACATAATCAGAAGATTTTATTACTCCTTCGTGCAGGCCATTCCCAGTCCCAAAAAGTAAAAGAACTGGTCTATCTGCAGGAATAACTGAAGAAATTTGTTTGAAAGAAATACTTTCTTCTAATCTCTTAGCAGTAGTTGTTATTACTATTGGAGCAACTTGTTCCTGGTTTACTATTGCGTTTATCGCATCTTCAATTGAGTAAGAATGCTCTAAGATACTTAAAGCATCAACTCTATCTTTATTATAAGTTTTAGCTATATCAGATTCCCAAAAGCCCATAATCTTATTAACAAGATCTTTCATGGACTCCAAAGGGTGAATGACATAGTATTTTTCTACTCCAAATGTTAAGCAGGACCTAGCTATATCATGTAAATCTAAATTTGTTATAGATGTTTTAACTGTATCATTAAATTTATTATATACAGGATAGTGAACTAGACCTAAGTAGATTTTATTTTTCATCTAATAAATCTGGCCTTCTTTCTTTAGTAAGTTTATAAGCTTGTTGCTCTTGCCACTTTTGAATTTCTTTGTGATTCCCCTGTAAGAGAAGGTCTGGAACCTTTAAACCTCTGTATTCAGCAGGTCTAGTGTATTGAGGGACTCCTAAAAGTCCATCTTCAAAAGAGTCTTTCAAAGCTGAAGTTATATCATTAATAACACCATCTTGTAATCTCGCTAAAGCGTCAACAAAAATCATAGCAGGTAATTCACCACCTGAGAGAACGAAGTCTCCTATTGAAATTTCATCTGTTACGAGTTGGTCTCTTACTCTTTGGTCTAACTCTTTATAATGCCCACAAATAATCGCAATTCTTGGTTTATCTAAATACTCTTTTATAATATTCTGATTTAGAACCCGACCTTGTGGGGTAAAATAAATCACAGGAATATTCTTCCATTTTAGAAAATCATAAGCTTCAAAAACAGGCTCAACCTTCATTACCATGCCAGAGTCTCCACCATAAGGATAATCATCAACTTGTCTGTTTTTAGTAAAAGCAAAATCCCGTAAATTTATTAGATTTATATCAAGAGCCTCGCTTTCAATAGCCTTGGCGATTATACTAGTTGAAAATACGTTTTCAAACATATTAGGAAAGAGAGATAAAATATCAATAATCATATTTCTCTCAAACTCTTGGTGTTTTGAAATAATACCACATTATCTGATTGTCTGACTTCTTTAATATAATAATCGACTTCTGGAACTAAGAGTTCCTTACCATCTGTGTTATCTATAACAATAATCCGATGAGCTGGACTTAGGATAAAATCAATAATATCACCTAAAAATAGGTCATCTTCATACGCCTTAAAATTTCTTATATCAAGAAAATCTTTACCCTGTTTTAAGGAATAATGTTCAACTTTTGGAATAGCTAATTTAGCTGACTTTCTTAAATCAAATTCTTCTTTTACTCCATCATCATAAAATGATATCCAGTATTTTGAATTTTTAAGAGAAAGTTCTTTAATTTCCACAAAAAACACTCTATGCTCTGTAAAGATCAAATAAAGTTTTTTTACTTTATCAAAACTAGCAGGTTGAAAATTATCATTTGGAATAAATTGGAACTCTTCCTCATCATTTATGAGGTTTCCCAACCTGCCTATAACTAATAGATCTCTGTCAATCATCTATTCGATAATTTCAAGTTCTGCTCTTTTCCCTTGTTTAGTAGAAACGGCATTTAGAATTGTACGAATCGCACCAGCAGTCTTACCCTTCTTGCCAATTACCTTACCAATATCATCTTTTGAAACTCTTAGTTCAAAAAGTGTGATTTTATCACCATTGATTTCAGTAATTTTGACTTCACTAGGGTCATCTACAAGAGCTTTTACAACAAATTCTATTAAGTCTTTCATCTTTTCTCCTATTCTTGGCTTTGTTTAGCAGTGGCAATTTGCTTTTTCTTCGCATTATGCCAAATCTCTAAAACACCAGCTTTTCTAAGAATAGAGCGAACTGTATCTGTAGGTTGTGCACCTACTTCTAACCATTTTAAGGCTTTTTCTGTATCAACTTTTATGTCAGCCACTTCAGGCACTGGATTGTAGTAACCTACACTCTCAATATACTTTCCGTCTCTTTTCACACGAGAATCAACTGCAACGATTCGGTAGAATGGATTATTTCTTGCACCCATTCTAGTCAATCTTAGCTTTACCATATTAACTCCTTTTTCTATATAAATCAAAATTTATACTATTTTAACGCTAACATCTTTTTTTTTTCATTGGTAATAGTCAAGTTATTTTTTTCTTAACTTATTGTCTAAGTGTGAGAGACTTTTCAACCATCAAGCCACCTTCCCTAATGACAAACAGAAAGGGAATTTATTTAGGTCGCAGGATTCCAGACCGCGGTTACGCAGTTGGCAAAGAAAATCTCCCCCTCCTACAATTACTTTCTGGTCTATTAGGCCATCATCTCAAAAGCTCTCAAGAGCTCATTATGGCTTTCTCTTTTTCTAATGAAAAAGATGCGGATGTGGTCATCCGCGTTCCCAGTTATAACTAAAATGGCCTAATTGATATTTGTAGATAATAACTTTAGTATTCCAACTCATATTTCTTCAATCTTCTATAAAGTGCATAAGGTGTAAGTCCTAAGAGTTTTGCTGCATCACTTTTAACACTATTTGATTCTTGCATGGCTTGGATGATAGCTTGTTTTTCTAAACTCTCTAGATGTAAATTAGTAAGCTTACTAGAAACAATTTCTTGATGCTGGGAATTGAAGTTAAGATTATATATATCATCTGAAGTAATTTCTTTTTTATTGTTGAAAATAAGCAACTTCTCTATAATATTTTTTAATTCTCTCACATTCCCAGGATAATCATAATCAACCAATAATTTAATAGCCGACATAGATAATTTAGGTTTTGAGATCTTTACTCTTAAACAAATCTCTTCAATAAAAGCATTTATGAGAATTGGAATATCATCTTTTCTTTCTCTTAGGGCTGGGACTTCAATTTCCAAAGTGTTAATTCTGTTTAAAAAATCTAAGCGCATTTTACCACTTTTGATCTCATTTTCTAACTTCCTATTAGTAGCAGATATCAAGCGAAAATTTACTGGTACTTGAGTGCTTGAACCGAGAGGAGTTATTTTTTTTTCTTCCAAGACTCTTAATAGTGCAATCTGGATATCTTTAGGCATTTCACCAATCTCATCCATAAAAACAGTTCCTTGATTAGCCGCTTCAATATATCCAATATGGTCAGAAACTGCTCCGGTAAAAGCTCCTTTCTTATGACCAAATAAAGCCGAGTTTACTATTCCTGATGAAAATGAACCTGAATTTATTGGAATGAAAGGGTTATTTTGTCTGGAAGAAGAATAATGAATAATCCTTGCAATAATATCTTTACCTGTTCCTGATTCACCTCTGATTAAGATGGATGCATCACAGTTAGTTGAAGCAATTAAAACTTTAGAAATTAATTTCTTCATTGCTGGATCAGTTCCTAATAAATTTACTCCTATTTTGGCAGACAGTTCTCTAGAAATTAAAGAATTATTACTTTGGAATATAAAGTGTTTTCTTGGAGAATTACCGACTAACTTCAGCTTGTCTTTTATGTTTTCATTCTTTGACTTGTTTGCGAGTTCTTCTTCAAGTTTATCTACTTCGTCTAGAGAAGAATAAGCCTTTTTAAAATCTTTCAATTTAGCATAACATTTAGCTTGCTTCTTCAATGTCTTAATCTGCAATTGCATATTCCTAACTGATTTAGCAACTTCCATCAATTTATCAAGAGAATTTAAAGCTTTTTCATATTCTTTTTGCTCATAATATATCTCAGCAAATTTAAGATAAATTGATTTTAGTGCTCGGTGATTCTTTAATTGATTACTAATATCTAAGGCTTCTTTTAATAATTCAAGACCTGCAGCAACTCTATTAGTTTTAGAATACAAATCACCTAAGGAAATATTGAGACTTATAACCTGGTCAGCAGCTTTTGTCTTTTGAGCAAAATCTAAGGACACATTAAACCTTTCTTCTGCTTTGTCATATTTCTTATAAACCACAAAGAGGTTACCTAGATTGGTTTGAATTGCATAATACAACTCAGGGTCTCTTTGCAGAATCCATTCTTTATCAATAGTTTCATAAAGGTCTTTGGCTTTTTTATTATTATCTAATGTACGATAACACATAGCAAGATTATTAATAACTGCTACTTTATCAATATCATTATCTCTTTCATATAAACTCAAGGAATCCTCAAAAAAGTCAATAGCTTGTTCATATTGATTTTTGCTAATATACAATCTTCCCATAGCATTATAAGCTAGTTTTAGGGCATTTATTGAATTAAAACGAAGAGCAAATTCTAACCCTTCATTATAGTAATATTCTGCTTTATCAAGGTCTCCCACTACCTCATAAAGATAACCCAAGTTAGTATATCTTCCAGGAATCTCATCTGGTTTGCAATACTTATTAGCTATTTCTAAAGATTTTGATAAATATTCTACTCCTGTTTTAATATCATGTTTTAACCACATTAAATATCCAAAATAATCATAGATATTAGCTAAAAAGAAATAACCTGTTAAGTGTTTCTCATTTTCTAAAAAGATTGGATAATATTTATCAAACCAATCTATATTGTTTGAAGCTCTTACAAATCTAAAAAAATGTTCAAAATTCGCTGAAATTATCTCCTTTACTTGTGAGTTTGGCTTCCCCTCAAAGCTTACAAATTCATGCCATTTTTCTACAAACTCTTGAAAATACTTCTCAATACCCATATTCCTTTCTTGGAAACATTTCAAAAATACCTGACCGTATAATTGAAACTCTTCTATTCTACTAGCACCTTCCATTTTTGCTATCAAATCTTCCATAAAACCTCCACTATATTTAAGTGCCAAAGCGTTTGCTATTTTAATCAAATTGAAAGCATCATTTTCGCACCTACTTGCGATAATGAAATGCGATAACGCACAATTTAGTCAAGCAAATAATTATTTATCTTTTTTATAATTAAAATCCAATTTCTAACATATTGAAATTAAGTAAGTTATAAAAGTCTTAAAAATGCCCCACTTTTGGGAATCATCTTTGCTATAATATTATTTGGTAACATTCTTAAAAAGTATGAAAAAAAAGGAGAAAAAATGAAAAGAATCACAGTTTTTTTAGTTATTTTAGTTTTATGTATGACACTCATGGCAAAGGAAAGGATAGGAGTTCCTCAAAATACTCTTAGTGGGGCTGGAACTATCTCTAACCCTTATTTAGTTGAAGATTTTGATGATTTAGTAATCTTATCTTCTGATAACACCTATTGGGCAAGTGGTACTTATATTGTGCAAACAGGAGACATTAATGCAGTTAATTCTACTGGTATGAATCAAGTTAATGGAATAGCAGAAGGTTTTATTCCTATTGGTAATTCATCTTCCCCTTTCTTTGGGAATTATGATGGACAAAACTACACAATCACACATCTTAATATTCATAGAAATGCTGATAATCAAGGTCTCTTTGGTTTTACTGTCAATGCAACGATAGCAAATGTTTCTCTTAGTACTGTACATATTAATGGCGGAAACTATGTTGGTGGTATTTTGGGTAAATCTGCAACAAACACTAGGATTAGCAATTGCTCAGTTTCTGGTATCATAACTGGTGATCAATACATTGGTGGTATTGTTGGTTCTTCTCCTAATGGACATCTCGAAAACTGCACGACAGAAATTGATATGCATGGTACCGCTTCTGTAGGAGGATGCATAGCTGAATGCTTAGGCGGTACTGTGAGAAATTGTTCATCTACTGGAATAGTAGAGGGATTCCCTATTGATAATAGTAAGCAATTCTATGGTGGTGTTATTGCTTTTGCAAATAACTCAGCAGATATATCATTATGCTCCTCCTCTGCCAGAGTGATTGGTAACCAATATGCAGGTGGTATTGCCGGATATTTAACTCAATCTACAGCAATTGACTCATCCTATGCTTTTGGACAAGTTAGTGGATATGCTTATGTAGGGGGTTTACTTGGTTATGCTTTTAATGTTAGTTACATCAGAGATTGCTTTGCTACTGGTGATGTAACAGCTAGTTCTGATAATGTTGGTGCTTTTGTAGGTTCAATAGCAGGTCCATCTTCTAATACAGAAGTTAGTAACTCTTATGCTCTAGGAAATGTTGATGCTTTAGCTTGGGTTTCCGGATTTATTGGTTTTGCTAATAATATTGATATTGATAATTGTTATTCCATTGGAAGCGTAAGTGCTGCTACCGGTGCTCCTAAGTATGGATTTGCTTATGCAAGTAATAATTATACTTGTGAGAATTCATTCTGGGATGTAACTTACTCCAATATTGCAACTTCACATATTGGTACAGGATTAACAACTAGTGAAATGCAAACTTTATCAACTTACACAGATGCAGGTTGGGATTTTGTAGGAGAGAGTGCTAACGGAGATGCAGATCATTGGAAAATGGATGTTAGTAAAAATAATGGATACCCTTATTTAGCTTGGGCTGAAGCAATTCTCCCTAATCAAATTATCTGCCCTCAAGTTACAAATAGAAGACCTGAAAACAATACAAGTGGAGAAACTACAGACCAGCCAATTTCATGGAATTCTTTACCATTTCTTACTGGCTATACTAGAGGCTATGATATTTTCGTAACTATTCAGGTAGGAAGTGAGATTGATACTCTAATTAGTAATATAGAGAGTGATGAACAAAATATTGCGTACCCTTTTGAGGGTGACCTTCCTTACTCTGCAATTGTAAGATGGACAGTTAATCCTTATTATAAAATTCATAATTTAAGAACCTATCCAACTACTCCTACAGAAGAGTTTAAATTCTCAACTCAAGCTGGAATAGAACCTGAAATACCAAATGAAAATAATCCTATTTCGAAAATTGTGATTGATATCCCTGATGGAGCTGATCCTTATGTTCCTGTGATTCTAGAAGATTTACCAACAGAAGGTTTTGATTATCAACCTGTAGCAGCCTTCTCTTATAATTTTGATATAATAGGTACATATAATATTGAGCTTTATGGCTTAGATGAATATATGTTCTTTAATGAAGGGACAGGTGATGTTTTAGGAGAAGACTATCATCTCTATGTTGGCTCTACAGAATTAACCTACGTCAATATTATGGTTCTTTTTGGGGATCCAGAGTTTACCCCTCCAGCTGAAGGTTTTTGGTCAATCTATGATAAGGTATATGTCTTCTATAATTATGATGGTTCAAAAGGTGATAAAGAAATAGTTATTGCTAATAATGACCCTCAAACTCTTCCTGTAACTCTTTCAGCTTTTAATGCAATGGCTTATAATAATGAATATGTTTCTTTAAATTGGACAACTCAGTCAGAATCTAATTTATTAGGTTTTAACGTTCTTAGAGCTGAAAGTCAAGATCTTTCACTCTCACAGAGAGTTAATTCTTCTATAATCAGTGCAAGTAATACTAGCCAAACAGCTAATTATACTTTTGTAGATAAAGAAGTTAGTCATGGAAGTTATTATTATTGGTTAGAAGTTGCAGAATTAGCAAATGAAAATTCTTATCATGGACCTATCTCTGTTACCTTAGAGGAAGATACAGAAGTTGAAGCTGTTACAGCTACAGAATTTAGTAATTTCGGTCCTTCCCCATTCACAGAATCAACATCTGCCTCTTTAAGAGTTAAGGAAGGTGAAATTGCAACTATTTCTGTCTATAACCTCAAAGGTCAATTAGTATCAAAAGAAAAATTCTCAGCAGGACAACATAATTTCACTTTCTCAGGTAGAGATACAAAAAATAAAGAAGTTGCTAATGGTATTTATTTTGTTAAAATGACTTCTCCCTCTACCTCAAAAGTGACTAAAATCATCAAAATAAAATAGTCCAATAAAAGCACCTCCAAATGCTTAACAAAGCTCCGAGCCCCTTTCGGAGCTTTTTTTACTGGGAAGGCCTTCATCCCTGAAGGCACAAGAAAGAAAAACCAGCAAGGATACCGGATTTCCATTTTACTTGAAAAAAAGTCTAAAATACATATCGAGATAGTCTTCGTTTTCGCACCTACTTGCGATAATGAAATGCGATAACGCACATATTAGACAAAAACAATCATTATACAGTTTTTTTGCAATAACGAGAAAACCTCTAACATCCTAATATAAGCTAAGTTAGAGATGTCTCAAAAATACCCCACTTTTTGGAATCTACCTTGCTATATATACTTATGAAAATATTACAATACTAAATATATAACAAAGGAGAAAAAATGAAAAAAGTTATTTTAATGGTATTTTCTGTCGTTTTATGTGTGTCATTGTTTGGTCAGACTCTTGCTGGAGCCGGTACTTCTGATAATCCTTATCTAATAGAAGATTTTGATGACCTTGTTATTTTATCTTCAAATAGCTCTTATTGGGTAACTGGAACTTATCTTGAACAAACTGGTAATATCGATGCTTCTGACTCTTCCACATTAAATAGTGGTGCAGGCTTTGTGCCCATTGCTGATTTTAAAGGTGAGTATGATGGTAAAAATTTTAAAATAACTAATCTTTTTATCTCTAGAAATTCACCAAGACAAGGATTGTTTACGAAATGCGACAATGCTACTATCAAAAATCTTGGATTAGAAGATTGCCAAATTACTGGAACCTATAATACAGGTGCACTTGTTGGAGATGCAAAAAATTCATGCAGTTTTAATAATTGTTATTCTACAGGTTATGTTACTGGAACAAATTATATTGGTGGCTTGATAGCATACATTGATAGTCAAACAAGTGTAGAAGATTGTTATTCCGAATGTTCGGTAACTGGAGCTATGGCTTTAGGTGGGCTGATTGGATATGCTAGAACTAGTACTAGTGTATCAAGGAGTTATGCTACAGGAGATATCGAAGCTTCCTCTTCTATGGCAGGTGGATTGATTGGTTATCTTTATAAAATGTCTTATGTTAGTGAGTGTTTTGCTAATGGAGATGTCCAAGGAACTGATTCTGTAGGTGGTTTATGTGGTTATGTTTATGGAATAAGCCCATCACCCTATACTCAGATAAGTAACTGTTTTGCTACAGGTGATGTAATAGGAACCAATAACACAGGTGCATGCTTTGGAAAAACACGTTACACCAGTATTGACAAATGCTACTCTGTAGGCTCAGTTACTTGTTCAGGAGACTTTTTTGGTGCTTTTGTAGGTTATGCAAGCTCTACTGATTGTTCAGACTCTTTTTGGAATACATCAACTGCCGGAGTGGCAACATCACCAATTGCTACAGGAAAAACTACAACAGAAATGCAATACTTAAATACTTATACTGATGCAGAATGGGATTTTGTTGATGAAACAGATAACGGAACAAATGACTATTGGGCATTAAACAGCGAAATAAATGATGGTTATCCTTATTTGGCTATTTTTGAAGATGCCTTTAGCGAAAGTATTGAAGTGCCTCATGTAACAGGTCATATCCCATCAGAAGGAATGCAAAATATTGGTTTATCTCCAACTTTTTATTGGAATCAAATACCTGAATTAGCTGGTTATTCTAGAGGATATGAAATAACTTTTGAAAACCAATATATAACTACAGTTACTGAAGTTAGACAAGCTGCATTAGGAGATACATTAGATTATACAAGTCAATACACTTATTCAGTTAATCCATTCTACCAAGAAAATGGAACAGAGAATAAATTCTATCCAGAAACAGATCCGGCTACAATTAGTTTTTATACTAAGCCTGGTCTTGCTCCAGAAACCATAAATGAAAGTAATCCTGTTGAAGAAGTTTATGTTGATCTCCCATGGGATTTCCCAGCTGGTGTTTTACCTAATGAACCTGAAATATTAGCTACTCTACCTACTGAAGGTTTTGCCTATCAACCTGTAGCTGCTGTTAGATATGATTTCACTCATGCAGGAATGTACAATCTATATATTGCAATAGCAGATTTTACAGAAGGTCATGTCTATGTTGGAACTACAGAGTTAGAAGCCTTTATGGAATGGGGTACAAATCCAAATGGTATATGGCTTATGTACACCTACGATGGTTCAAAAGGGGAAAAAGATATTGTTGTAACAAATAATGATGATTTTACTCTTCCAATAGAACTTTCATCATTCACTGCTATAGCAACATCTAATAATTTTGCACAAATCTCTTGGACTACTGCCTCTGAATCACATCTGTTAGGTTATAACCTTTATAGAAGTGAGAATGAAAATCAAGAAGATGCTTTGAGAGTGACAGCAACAATGATTCAAGCAAGTAATTCAGCTATGGGTAGCTCATATTCCTTTACAGATGATGAAGTTGAAATGAATGTTACCTATAACTACTGGTTACAATCTAATGATTTTGATGGAAGTTCAGAAATGTTCGGACCTGTAAGCGTGAAGATTTCAGATCAAGAAAATCATGATATAGATAATGTTCTTCTTGGAACTCAGTTATTAGGAAATTACCCTAATCCATTCAATCCAGAAACTACTATTTCTTACTCTATTTCACAACCTCAGCACGTAACTATTGAAGTTTATAACATGAGAGGTCAATTAGTGAGGACACTTCTCAATAAACAAGTAGAGACTGCTAATGCCAAATTAAATGTTGTATGGAATGGCAAAGATGATGATAATAATGATGTTTCTTCAGGAATCTATTTCTATAAATTAGTTACAGATAATTATAGTAAAACCAATAAAATGATCCTTATGAAATAGTCCAATAACAGCACCTCCAAATGCTTAACAAAGCTCCGAATCATTTTCGGAGCTTTTCTTTTCTGCAAATACCACTGGGAACACGGGCATTCCTAGCTGGGAACGCCTTCATCCCTGAAGGCAAAAGAAAGAAAAACCAGCAAGGATACCGGATTTCCATTTTACTTGAAAAAAAGTCTAAAATACATATCGTGATAGTCTTCGTTTTCGCACCTACTTGCGATAATGAAATGCGATAACGCACATATTTGACAAAAACAATCATTATACAGTTTTTTTTGCAATAACGAGTAAATCTCTAACATCCTAATATAAGCTAAGTTAGAGATGTCTCAAAAATACCCCACTTTTTGGAATCTACCTTGCTATATATACTTATAAAAATATTACAATACTTAATAAATAACAAAGGAGAAAAAATGAAAAAAGTTATTTTAATGGTTTTAGTAGTTATTTTTGGATTATCACTTAGTGCAAATGGACGTCCTGTAGGATTGTCAGGTTCTGGGACAGCAGGAGATCCATGGCTTGTGTCTAGTTTTTTAGACTTAGTAACCCTATCCATAAATAATATGTATTGGACAAGTGGAACCTATATTAAACAAACAATTAATATTGATGCTTCAGATAGCTCTACTTTAAATGGTGGGGAAGGATTAAGTACAATTGGTAATTCTACTAATAAATTCGAAGGGAATTATGATGGACAAGGTCACACAATATCTAATGTTCTCATTTCAAATAGTGAAAATTACCAAGGTTTTTTTGGTAGAACTGATGGTGCCACAATTCAACATCTTGGATTAGTTGATATTGAAGTTACAGCCCAACATGCTCTAGGAGGATTAGTAGGCGAAGCTGTAGATTCCAGTGTTATCACAAACTGTTATACTACAGGAACTATTAATGCAGCAAATATTGCTGGTGGTTTAATTGGATTATTAGATACTTCTTCAAGTATTGAAAACTGTTATTCTGAGTGTGATATCACTGGTGTCATGTCCCTTGGAGGTCTCGTAGGAAAAGCAATGGTATCGACCACAATATCTAAAAGTTATGCTTCGGGTGATGTCAATGGAACAAGTATCTTAGCAGGAGGATTTATTGGTCAAGCTTACCAACTAATCTCTATCAGTGAATGTTTTGCTACTGGTGATGTTGTTGGGAATGACAATGTTGGAGGATTCATAGGGGAATTATATGGCACTAACTCTTCAAATAGAGCTGAAGTTAGTAATTGCTACGCTACAGGTAATGCTACAGGAGTAACAAACATTGGTGGATTCAATGGAAAAACTCGTAATTCAAATATTAATAATTGTTATTCAGTTGGTATAGTAAATGGTTCTGGTGACTGGGTAGGAGGATTTACTGGTTACCATAGTATTTCCACCAGCACAAACTGTTTCTGGAACACATCAACTGCCGGAGTGGCAACATCACCAGCTGCTACCGGGAAAACAACTGGTGAGTTACAAACTTTAACTACTTATACTAATTCTGGTTGGGATTTTGTAGATGAATCTGTTAATGGTGATGATGATCCTTGGAGTATTGATTCAGAAAGCAATAATGGATATCCTTATTTAACTTGGGCTGAAAGCTTATTTGAAATTCCAGATCCAATTTGTCCAAATGTAACAAATTTATACCCAGGAGATGGAACAATTAATTTAGAAATTGACGACCAGATTAGCTGGGATCCAATACCAGAAGTTGATGGTTGGGTGAGAAAATACAAACTTTATATTGGTGGCCCTAGCTTGAATATTCAAGCAACTACATTGAATGAACCTTTTATGAATCTTTTTGGGCTAATTAGATATTCTCAAACTATGCTATGGACAATTTATCCTTATTATGAAGAAATTGGTCAAGATAATCCACAGCAAATATTCCCATCTGAATTCCCAGATTATATTACGTTTACAACAAGAGCTGGAATTGCCCCTGACCAACCAGTCGCAGGTAATCCTATAGAGTTAGTAGAAATTCAAGTCCCTGCTGTAGCAAGTGGAACACCACCTGTTCCTACCGTTTTAGATGAACTACCTAATACAGGTTATGATTACCAACCTATAGCAGCTTTTTCTTATAATTTTGATGTTGCTGGAGACTATATTATTACTGTAGAATTAGCTGATGCCAATGGAGTAGCTCATGTTTATGTTGGTGGTGAAGCCCTTGCAGAAACAGATTGGAGTATTAATGGAAATGTTATTAGTATTGATTATTCTTTTGAAGGTACTAAAGAAAACAGAGGAGAGATGGATATTGTAATAACAAATGATGACCAAACTCTTCCAGTAGAACTTTCATCATTCACTGCTATAGCAACATCTAATAATTTTGCACAAATCTCTTGGACTACAGCCTCTGAATCACATCTATTAGGTTATAACCTTTATAGAAGTGAGAATGAAAATCAAGAAGATGCTTTGAGAGTGACAGCAACAATGATTCAAGCAAGTAATTCAACTATGGGTAGCTCATATTCCTTTACAGATGATGAAGTTGAAATGAATGTTACCTACAACTACTGGTTACAATCTAATGATTTTGATGGAAGTTCAGAAATGTTCGGACCTGTAAGTGTGAAGATTTCAGATCAAGAAGACCATGATATAGATAATGTTCTTCTTGGAACTCAGTTATTAGGAAATTACCCTAATCCATTCAATCCAGAAACTACAATTTCATATTCTGTTGCCCAAGCTCAACATGTAACTATTGAAGTGTATAATGTTAAAGGTCAGTTAGTAAGGAGACTTCTAAATGAACAAGTTAATAAAACTAACACTAAATTAAATATTGTATGGAATGGCAAAGATGATGATAATAATGATGTTTCTTCAGGAATCTATTTCTATAAATTAGTTACAGATAACTATAATAAAACAAACAAAATGATCCTTATGAAATAGTCCAATAAAAGCACCTCCAAATGCTTAACAAAGCTCCGAGCCCCTTTCGGAGCTTTTCTTTTGTGCAAACGCCACTGGGAACGCGGGCATTTCTAACTGGGAACACGGGCTTCCAGCCCGCCTCCGGCACGTAAGTGCTGGAAATAACTGGGAACGCCTTCATCCCTGAAGGCAAAAAAGTGTTCAATCTAAACAATTGATAGATAGAATGTACTTGTGCTAACTAACGCATTTTATTAACATCTGTAAATTTATGCTAAGTTTATTCAAATTGACTTATAAATGTATTCATGTCTAAATCTCAGATATTGAAATAAGGCCTTTTAACCCAAATAATGCAATAGATCTTTGAGAATAGCACTATATTCTTTTGCAAAAGTAACTTACATAATTCTTCCGAATATATATATTATATGCATCGGAATTCTGTAAGCTATTTTGCTAAAAGAATATGCACTCTTCTCTAAAGCTCTATTGCACAATCTGGGTTTAAATCCTGACTTGTGAGGGCGAAGCTTTTAGGCGAAGACCCAAAAGATGAAGATATAATAGGTAAGTTTAGCTTGTAACAGAGAGAATCCTCATCTGCGTAACCGCGGGCTGGAATCCCACGACCCTATGAACTGAAACCATCTTTGGTCTCAGGTGGATGCAGGGATGCTTCCACTCCATACATAAGTAATTAGTGAACAACGTATATATTGATTAGTGGATATTTTCCTTTTTTTTGCCTACAGGGATGAAGGCGTTCCCAGTAAAGCAAAGTATTTACCTCCTTCAAGGATGAAAGAGGTCCCAGAAAAGAAAAGCTCCGAAAGGGGCTCGGAGCTTTTTCATTTGGATTTGCTTTATGGACTATTTCATAAGGATCATTTTGTTTGTTTTATTATAGTTATCTGTAACTAATTTATAGAAATAGATTCCTGAAGAAACATCATTATTATCATCATCTTTGCCATTCCATACAACATTTAATTTGGCATTAGCAGTCTCTACTTGTTTATTGAGAAGTGTCCTCACTAATTGACCTCTCATGTTATAAACTTCAATAGTTACGTGCTGAGGTTGTGAAATAGAGTAAGAAATAGTAGTTTCTGGATTGAATGGATTAGGGTAATTTCCTAATAACTGAGTTCCAAGAAGAACATTATCTATATCATGATTTTCTTGATCTGAAATCTTCACGCTTACAGGTCCGAACATTTCTGAACTTCCATCAAAATCATTAGATTGTAACCAGTAGTTATAGGTAACATTCATTTCAACTTCATCATCTGTAAAGGAATATGAGCTACCCATAGCTGAATTACTTGCTTGAATCATTGTTGCTGTCACTCTCAAAGCATCTTCTTGATTTTCATTCTCACTTCTATAAAGGTTATAACCTAATAGATGTGATTCAGAGGCTGTAGTCCAAGAGATCTGGGCAAAATTATTAGATGTTGCTATAGCAGTGAATGATGAAAGTTCTACTGGAAGAGTTTGGTCATTGTTAGTAATCACAATATCAATATCATCACCCTTGGCTCCTTCATAATCGAAGACCACTACTATACTTCCAGGATTTGCTCCATCATATACGTTCATAATAGCCCACATACCATTAGTTATTGTTGCCTTACCTACAACACTCATTTCAACACCATCAACAAATACATGAGGACTATTCATATACCAATCAAGAGTTATATTATCAGAATATATCATAACTTGATAGTTCCCATCAACTTCAAAATTATAAGTACAGGCAGCAATCGCTTGATAGCCAAGATTTGTAGGTAAGGTTTCTGGGATTACAGGAACACTTGGTAGAGCTCCTTCAGGGATATCGACTATCATTAATGAAACAGGATTATTTTGAGGAGGTGTTTCTTCTTGGACACCAGCCTTAGTATAGAAACTGTTTACTTGAGCTTCTCCTGTTGGTTCATTAACATGATCATCGAAAGTACTGGTATAATATGGTTTAACTGTGAAAAAATACTGACTTGAATATTCTAAATCTAAACTACTTAAACCAAATAAATAATTATCAAATTCCTCATTTTCATAGATAATATTATTATCCGCATCCCAAATTTTCAAATGATAATATAAATTATACATATCTTTATTTGTATAACTTGTCCAACGCATAGTGCTTTCTTCAGGGTCAACATTTATAGCATTTGCATCTGGTGCACTAACGATAACGTGATCTATTTCAATTTCTTTAGTAGTAAAATACTGGTAGGTTGGCTCAAAGTTCTCTGGATAAATCCTCTCAGCATCAGGATTATCTGCTTCAACGAAATATGGTTTCACATACCATGAATAATTGTAATGATGTACTAATCCATTACGATAAAATTGAGTGTTTGTTGTTGTGTTACTTACGTAATTATATTCAGCTGTTTCATAATTTAATCCAGAAAAAAAGACCTCGTAACCGGCATTATATCCTGCATCAGGGCTATTAGCTCCAGGTGTCCATGTTAAAAACAATTCTACATTTACATCTGTTGCATTATTTACTGGATAAGTATAGTTTACATCTAATGGTTTTGTCGGCTCAGAATGAGGAGCCCACTTTTCTTCTGCGGTTAAAAACATACATAAAACTAACAAAACTAAAAATACTGTAACTCTTTTCATTTTTTCTCCTTTTTTTATACTTATTTACAATGTTACCCATAATATTCTAGCAAAGAACATTCCAAAAAGTGGGGCATTTTAGAGACTTTTCTAAATGATTTTATTTCAGTATGTTAGACTTTTCCTTTGATGACAAAATAAACTGGTTATGATTATTATTGTTCAATATGTGCGTTATCGCATAACAAAATCGCACTTTAGTGCGAAAACGAATACCATTCAATCTTAATGATACAATAAAAATAAATCTGGAAAAACGAATATTGTCGCCCCTCCAGGACTGCGATTTTGTTAGTATCTGTAACAGTGTCTTGGAGCACTGTCTATTATATCTGCATCCCTCTGGGATTTTAAGAAATTCCTAGTTTAGCTTGTAACAGAGAGAATCCTCATCTGCGTAACCCCTGGCTGGAATCCCACGCTCCTATGGACTGAGACCATCTTTGGCTCAGATGGAAGCAGGGATGCTTCCACTCCATACATAAGTAATTAGTGAACTTTGGGTTTAATATTTATCAGAATTACCCCTAGCAGGATAAAAAGATAGATAAGGTATTGATATTTTGAGAATTTAGTCTTCCATAAAATCTTATCTGAAATGAATCCTAAAAGAACGACGTTAGAAGAAACAAAAGGATAGGCAATAGCAGCATCAATACTATTTAGTCCTAATAAAAAGAAATAGGAAGTAAGTTGGTTAGGTATGCCTAAGAGGAGTCCAGCTACAATATATTTCATTTGAATTTTCTCTTTCTTATAAACTATCATAGCTAAATTGATAATAAATGCTGAGGTAAAGAGATAAAATAGCATCTGATTATCTGGAGCTGAGGCAATCTCATGAAATAGTTTCATTCCAATTTCTGTAAAACCTGTTATTCCAAAAAGAATAAATAACCATAATTTATGTCTTGTATTGGAAGATTTACCCATAAAAATAAAGGCTATTAGTATTATAAATATACCTAGATAATTAAGGATTGGCAATGATTCTTTGAAGAAAATTATGGATATGAGAATTGGCACTACTACTGAAACCCTCATCACTGCAATACTAATAGACATCCCATTTTTAACAATATTGATTTGATAAATGATAAAATTAACCAAGAACATAATACCAAAGATAAGACCCAAGGTTAAATCTAAAGGAATAATATTGCTATCAAATTTATCAATAAGTAGAAAAGAAGCTATACTTGCTACGAAATAATTACCAAGAAATACTTGCAATATTTTGAGATGGGAATCTTTGTCCTTATACAAATGTAAGAGGTTGCCTATGGCAACAGATGCAACAATACTTAAGATAAGAAAAGACATAATTAGCCCTTATCTGGTCTAAATCTAAACTTCCAATATTTCCCTTTCATTTGAGAAATAAAAAGACCTAATATAACAGTAAAAATTCCTAACATTTTTATTGGAGTGATTAGTTCTCCAAGCAGGAAATAAGCAATAACAGCAGTAAAAACAGGAATTAGATTTGTGAACATATTAGCGAAATTAGGTCCTATGCCTTTTACTACTTCAGTAAAGAGAATAAAAGCACCAACAGAGCCAAATAGAGATAATTTAATAATTACAGAATATACTTGGAAGGAGTGGTCAACTGCTAAAAATTTGCTCCAATCAAAAATCAAGAAAAGAGGAAGAAAATAAATAGCTCCTAATTGACTTTGAATCTTCACAATTGTAGTAGAAGTATATTTATGGGTAAGCTTTTTAACAACGATGCCATAAGCAATACCTGAAAATACTGCAAAAAATTCTAATAAGACACCCCAAATAGAACCAGATAAATCAGCATTATCTAGAATAATAAAAAGTAAACCAGCAAAAGATATGAGCAATCCTAATATTCCCCAAAAACCTAATTTTTCTTTAAGAAATATGTAAGTAAATATGGGAGTAAACAAGGGAATAGTAGAAATAATCAATGAACCGAGAGTTGCAGAGATGAACATCAAGCCAAAAGACTCACCTAAGAAATATAAAAATGGTTCACAAAAAGATAAAAGTAAAAATATCTTATAATCTTCTTTGTTAATCTTCTCATGTTTTCTAAAAATTCTGGCATATAATTCTAAGAGTACTCCTGCTAATAATAATCTTAAAAAGATTATCGTTAAAGGTTGAAAGTTTTCATAAGCTATTTTGAACCAAACAAAGGTTGAACTCCAAAACAACATTGATAAGATAGCAAAAGTATATAGTTTAATTTTTTCCATTTGTCCCTCATTTTTCATTACTCAGATAGTGCTATCTACTAAAATCTATTGAATTATTTTGGTATTATAATACAGGGTAAGTAGCCCCCACTAAATGAGTTTAATTTACCTTTTTTTTATAGCTTTATTTATGTAAAGGAAAAATAAAAAAACTTGTTTATTTAAATATCTAAAATATATTTTGTTTATACTTAGCTAATGTAGTAAAAATCAGTGTGTAGCTTATTTTTTTAATTATTAACTCATAAAATAGTTTTTTATAACTCTGACTGTGAGAACTACACTACTTAAGAAATTCAATTAGGAGAAGGGATGGAGAATATATCAACATCAACAGTTTTATTTGCCTTAGGTTTGACAATGTTTGCAGGCTTATCAACAGGAATAGGTTCAATTATTGCTCTATTTGCCAAAAAGACAAACACAACTTTTTTATCGGTATCCTTAGGATTTTCAGCAGGAGTGATGATCTATGTATCTATGATAGAAATATTCCCAAAAGCTAAGGATGCATTAGCCACCTGCTGTGTGAATGGGCAACTTTCTTATCTTTTTACTGTTTTATCATTCTTTGGAGGAATGGCTGTCATTGCAATAATTGATAGACTTGTACCTGAGAACGAAAATCCTCACGAACTAAAATCAGTTGAAGCGATGGATTCCAAGAATAGAGAAAAGAATCTTATGAGAATGGGTTTAATGTCTGCCCTTGCAATAGCTATTCATAATTTTCCTGAAGGAATTGCTACTTTCACTTCAGCTATAAAAGATCCTTTTCTGGGTATTGGTATTGCTGTAGCTATTGCTATTCATAATATACCTGAAGGGATTGCTGTTGCTGTGCCTATTTATTATGCTACAGGTAGCAGAAAGAAATCTTTCTGGTATTCCTTCTTATCAGGTTTAGCTGAACCAGTAGGTGCTCTTTTGGCCTTCTTAGTATTGATGCCATTTCTTAGTGATATAGTCTTTGGTATTATTTTTGCTGGGGTTGCTGGTATAATGGTCTATATTTCCTTTGATGAGCTTTTACCAACCAGCGAGAAATATGGGAAGCACCATTTATCGATCTATGGATTAATTGGTGGTATGGCAGTTATGGCTGCTAGCTTAGTCTTGTTTTCTTAAATCTTTGGTTATTTAGATTTTATAGTTTCTCTGTCAAGTAGAGTGGGTCTTAGCAAAAATTCACTCTTCTTGTAGCTACAGAGGAGTGACATCTTTGTAGATTAAAATATCAGAAGTCTTTAAAAGCTCCGTTAGGAGCGACATCTTTGTAGGTTAAAATATCAGAAGTCTTTAAAAGCTCCGCTAGGAGCTTAGGGACATTTTCTTTACTTTCTGATCTACAAAGATGTCTCTCCTCTGGAGCTATGAGCATATTAAGCTTCCTGCATTCACGAACAGATAAAGCAGACAGGATTTATGAATGCTTGATTGTTAATTACTCATTAGTTCATTGGCTTTTTATTGAGAGATTAACAATCAAGGAACACTTATTTGCCAGATAAACCTCTTTTATCCTGCCAAGCTCTTCTATCAAACTTGAAAATAAGTTGAGTCATTTTCTTAGGATTACATGGATCAGGATGTCTTCTCAAGAACAAGATAAATAATCCAGCCAAGATAATTCCTTTAAAAATAGAGCTAACTGATATTGACCACCAAACGCCATTAAGTCCAAGCAAGCTTGCTGAAGAAAGTAACAAGGCTAAAGGCACTCTAGCTCCTGTAAAGAAAATGCTAATCAAAGATGGAGGTAAGGTCTTACCAAGTCCGTTAAAAGCTCCTTGTGAGGTTATTTCAAGAGTCATAAACAACTGAGAAAAGCCAAGAATTCTAAGATAGTCTATGCCGATTTTTAAAGCTTGAGGGTCATTAGGAATAAAGACAGCAAAGATAGGTTCAGCACAAAAAATGAGAAGTAGGGAGGCTAAAATCCCTATTGAACCAGATAAAGCAATTGTTGTATAATAGCCTTTGGATATTCTATCCCACTTGTTAGCACCATAGTTTTGACCTACAAAAGAAGATAAAGCTGTAGAAAAGCCACTAGCAGTCATCCAAGAAATAGCTTCAATTTGACTACCCACTTTCTGCACAGCAATTGGAATAGGACCCCATTGAGCAATAATTCTAGCAATAAGAGTTGCAAATATAGTAAATAATCCTGATTGAAGTCCTAAAGGAGTACCGAACTTAAAAATTTCTTTCATAACACTAGGCATAGGTTTTTTAAAGAAATGAAACTCTTCAAAAGGAGCATACTTGCTTCTGAATAAAATAAGGAAAATTAGAGTTACTATAGCTTGTGAGAATACTGTTGCATAAGCAGCACCTTCAACACCTAGTTTCATAGTAAAAATAAGAAATGGGTCTAAGATTATATTTATGATAAGTCCAACTGCATTTATATAGAAAGGAGTTTTACTATTACCCATGCCATTATAGATACCTGATAAAACAGGATTAATAAAAGTAAAGATTATACCCCAAGCAACTATCTTGAGATAACTTATGGCATCGGAAATAACCTGAGGATCTCCAAGATCAAAGAAAGCTATTAAACCTTTTGAGAAAATAGTCAAGGCAAGGGTATAGATAAGACCAAAAATAATAGTTAGTTGTAAAGCATTTCTAGCAAAATCTCTAGCTTTAAGTCTATCTTTCTTACCTATAGATTGAGCCACACCAACTTCTGCACCGATCTTTGCTATTATTATTAAAGCAAAAGAGAACCAGATTAAAAAACCAGCTGTTCCAACAGAAGCAACAGCTCCAGCACCAACCCTTCCAATCCAAAGCATATCTGTCATATTATATGCCATTTGAATAAATGATTGGGCCATAATTGGCAGTGACAGCATGGTGATAGTTTTGAATATATTACCTTGAGTTAGATCTTGTTTATCTTTCATTTTACCTACTTCTTACATTTTGATTCACTAAATTTTTTATGTCCTTAGTCGTCAATAATTAATCTAGATCTCTCCAAAGTAGACTAGTGGTGAAGGGGATTGTTTACTCTCCCCGGTCTACTCGACCACCCCTCTCAGGCACTGATTACACTAAGAAGAAAGGCACAAACAGCCTCTTCTGTCGGACGGTTGACTTTTAGTCAGCCATCTTCAGTTAGTCTACACACTGAAGAAGATAATTAATCAAGCTTTGCTTGGGGCGGAGAAAATCTCCACCCTCCGACAGAAGAAGCAAGCGTTCCCAGTTATTGAGCTGAAAGGGGATTATTTACTCTCCCCGGCCTACTCGACCACCCCTCTCAGGCGCTCCAAGGAGCTGAAAGGGGAGTTATTTGGGTCTCAAGAATATCCACGTACAGAAGTACGTGGTGCGGGCTAGAATCCCGCGTTCCCAGTTATATGTGGTCATCCGTGTTCCCAGATTACACTGATTACACTAAGAAGAAAGGCACAAACAGCCTCTTCTGTCGGACGGTTGACTTTTAGTCAGCCATCTTCAGTTAGTCTACACACTGAAGAAGATAATTAATCAAGCTTTGCTTGGGGCGGAGAAAATCTCCACCCTCCGACAGAAGAAGCAAGCGTTCCCTGTTATTGAGCTGAAAGGGATTATTTACTCTCCCCGGCCTACTCGACCACCCCTCTCAGGCGCTCCAAGGAGCTGAAAGGGGATTGTTTACTCTCCCCGGTCTACTCGACCACCCCTCTCAGGCACTCCAAGGAGCTGAAAGGGGATTTAGATGGAGAAAATTAAAAGTAAAAATTAAAGCCCTGCAAGAGCAGGGCTTTATTATTTCAGCCAAATATGGCTTTAATATATAGATTTGATATTATTTCATTAATACCATTTTCTTCATTTCAGTTTTTCCAGCATTTTCAACTTTGTAGAAGTAAACACCTGAAGAAACTTTATTACCAGCATTGTCATCACCATTCCAAACAACTGAATTTAAACCAACAGTTTGAGGTGAATTAACAAGAGTTTTAACTAATTGACCTTTAACGTTATAAACATTAAGTTTTACATCACCTGATTTAACAACATTATAGTTAATAGTTGTTGTAGGGTTGAATGGGTTAGGGTAGTTTTGACTTAACATTGCAACGCTTGGAGCAACATCATTATCGTTGTTGTCAGTTGGAGCGTCAACAAATACAACATCAAGAGCCATATACTTCATTGTACCACCAGTAGCTTGACCGATAGATTGAACAGATGATCCATAAGTATCATCGTCTAAGTACATGATATGAACACGACCAATTTTATTACCTTCACCATCTTCACCGATGAAATCAACTTCTGTTCCTAAGTAAGGGAATTCAGGAATTTCATCTTGCATTTCAGGAGTATCAACACCGTTTAAGAAGATAGGTTCTGACCAGTGACCACCATTATCAGCTGAAACAGAGATAACTAATTCAGGCATGTTTTGATAAGGAGCTAATTCAGGATATGAATCTGGATATTCATTATAATCTTTAGATCTTTGTGAAGATTGCCAGATCATAGCCATCATACCTTCTTCGTTAGCATTAGTAATGTGAGCAGTATGAAGATGGAACATCATTGCATTATCAGCAGCAGTATCATCCCAATACATGTAAGGCCAGATATTGTCTCTGATTGGGATACCCCAATATTCAGCATCAGCAGCTGTAACACCATCATCTATGTCATCCCAAGTTCCATCATCAAGAACTTCGTCATGAAGACCATCAGCATTTTTATCCCAGCTTTTCCAAACAGTAACATCAGTGTAACCACCGTTAGCACCATCATAGTTTGTGAAATCAGCAGGATCATTAGGGTTATTAGTACCGTTATCAACTTGTGGGTAAACTTCTGAGATTTCCCATTCTAAAGTTGCAGTATCAAAAGCAAGATGTTTAACAGTGTGGAAGTCAGCCCAGTAGCCACCTTCAGTTGATTGAACAGTAAAGAAAGCAGGAATATGAATTCTTCCATTTTGGTCTAAACTTGAACTAAAGTGACCTGATTGGCCAATACCCATTTCGATGAATTCATCAGCATAAGGATCACTATTAGAATCAACAAAGATACCTGTTCCAGCAACTTCTTCACCAGTTTCAGGGTTGATTTGTTTTGGGTTTTCGCAATCGATATTAGCATAAGTTGAATGTCTTACCCATTCGCCTTCACCATAGTTATCGCAAGCAAATACTGTTAAAGTACCTTCATCAATAGGTTCACCAGCATCACCTGATTCAGTGTAAGCTATATGGTAACCAATATAGTAAATTTTGTCTTCATGTGAGATGAATGACATATAAGGTCTTCTCCATTCACCTTGTGAATTGTTCCATTCATCCATTTCAGGAATAGTAACATAAGACCAGCCACTACCGTCAAATGATTGGAATTCGATTTCACTTTCTGTGAAGTCTTTGTAATAAATCACAACGTTTTCAGAAATAGCTGTTCCATTATCAGTAGCATTTTTACCCATAACGTAAACACGTTGTGAACCAGCAGTTGGAGAAGGACCAACTTGAACTGATGGCCAGATAAATTCGTTTGTTGAAACAACATTGCCATCAACTTCAATTTCTAAAGGATTATCAATGATTTGATAAAGGCTTGAGTGCATACCAAGTGCAACACCACCAATAACAGCATCATAACCGAAACCAACTTCAAGAGAAGTAGCTTCAGCATCAAGATTAACGTGGTAAGCAAATAATGGTCTGCCACCTTCAGTAAGAGCAATACCAGGATAACCTTCCCATATATCAGTACCACCAAAAGCAGTGTTTGATTGGATGTTACCAGTATTGTCTATAAAAACTTTGTAGACTCTACGGTTAGAACTTGCAGTAGTTTTAGTATGGAAAATTAACCAGTGCCCATCCAATGTAGGAGTTTGAACTCTTTGCATTGGTTTTCCGGTATATGAACCAGGGAAATAATCATAGAAGTTATCAACTATTGTCACAGGTTCAATAGCGAAAGAATATGTAGGCATAAACCTACTATTAGGTGTGTAAGATTGATTGCCCATTGGGTCAATAGGCATCGCTCTTCTTGGATCAGTTTGACCAGCAAATACATTAGTAACAAGAATGGCTAATACAGCCACAATAAGAAACAATCGTTTCATATACATTCCTCCCATTTTTTTTGGTTTAAATCTTTTTGATAAAATAGTCACTTTTTATCATAATCCAAATTTTTTGTCCGAGTGGAAAAACCACTCGGACAAGATTATATTTAATTAAAAATTCATTTTTACTGAAAAACGATGAACACCATTGATAAAGTCTTCAGTTAAATCACCCATATCAGTATAGGCATAATCTAAGCCAAATACTGCAAATCTAGTAGGGATTTTGAAGCCAGAACCAAAACTATAAGAAGCAGCATCATAACCTATTTGATAACCAGCTCTTAAAGCAAAGTTTCTGTATAGGTATTCTGAACCAAGATTCCAAGTTTCTCTTCTATCAACGACATTATCTAACTGAGCAGAGAAAATCCAAGCTTGTTCATCTTGTCTCATGAGGTCTAAAGCTAAACCAAGAGAGAATGACATTGGGATTTTAAAACCAAGTTCTTCCCCATCTTCGTCTATAAGACCATCACCATCATTATCTAACAAGTCAAATGGATCTTCATCAGTTAAATCATCACTATCATTATCTATTTCAAAAATCACATCAGGACCAAAGTTTCTTAGAGTCATACCAATAGTTAAATTCTTCCATTGAGTATTATATAATGATCCAATATCAAAAGCATAACTATCAATATTAAATTCATAAAGGTTTTCTCTAAGATATTTTCCTGTTATACCAAATGAAAACTTATCGGTAAAAGCATTTGAATAAGTTAATCCAATTGCAATATCGCTATTAGTAAAAGTTCTTCCAGTAGGAGCAAAAGCTTCTTCTGTTACTTCATCCATGTCGTCCATGTGAAGCACTGAAGCACTTAATCCAATAGCTTGAATACCGTCAGTATAAGAAACAGCAGCATATTCATGTTTGATATCAGCTACCCACTCAGTATGAGAGAAGAAAGCTTGATGATCAAGTTTAGTTGCTAATCCAGCTGGATTCCAATAAACTGAAGATATATCATCAGAAACAGCTACATAAGCTTCACCCATTCCGGTAGCTCTTGCATCGATACCTAGTTTCAAGAACTGTAGAGCTGCAGTACCTTTTTTACCAAATATATTAGCAAACATAAGTATAGGAACAAGAACAATTACGGTTATAATAATTATTTTTTTCATTAGTTCAGTCCCCTTTATTTAATTAAGACAAATTTGCCTACATTGATGTCACCAGTTTCTTTATTCTTTACAGAGAATAGATAAACACCAGGAGCAACAATTTGATTATTTTCAGAGAGAAGATCCCAAGCGTGAATACTTTCTGAAGTGATACCAAGAGCAGCAGCTTTACTAACTGTTATGACATCTTCTTCATAAGCACCTTCATGTCTAAATTCATCTACTAAATCACCAGCAAGTGTGAAAATCTTAACATGAGATCTAGCTGGTAAATTAACAAACCAGATTCTCTTAGATTTATCACCCTTATCGTCATTTTCTCTTCTTCCGTCAAAATTAGAACCACCAATGTAAGGATTAGGAACAACATAAACGTTTGAACCATCATTATCCCTGCTGTTTGGAGCTGGGAAGAAGACTTTCATATTAGCATCAGCATCTCTACCTGTTTCTAAGAAATCAAGTGATTTTGCTGGCATACCTCTATCAAATGCTGTAACAGCAACGTAAGTTTCTATACCTTTACGTGGTACATTTGCAAATGATTTGAAGTATCTTCTAGATAATCTTTCTTTTCTTAATTCTTCTAATCTTTCAGGATCTTCGATAGATGATTGACCACCAAAACTATATAATGGAATAAGTTTTTCATCATAAAGTTCTCTGAAAATATCTTCTCTTACATCATCTCTTTTAAACAATTGAGTAGCTATTTCAGCTTTAACTTCATCAGAAAGAATAGTTCCTGCTTCTTGGTCAACAGTAATTCCAAACATATCTAAAGCTATTTGATCTGCTTGTGCTTGAAGGTCTTCTGTGTAATCAACATCATATTTATATATAGGCCATCCATAAATTGTATCGCCTAATTCAATTTGTTCCATAACATAATATTCATTATATCTGTAATATAAATCATCGTTATATCTATTATTATCAGAACCAGCCAATCTCTCATTTGGTAAGCCAGTATTAATATCAGTGTATCCACCGAAATCTTCAAAGATTGCATTACCTTCACTATTAACTACACCTAAGTTAACGTTATAATCTGCAAGATCTTGAGGGGTTTCATTTTTTCCCCACATTCTAACTAATGACCAATCTTCTTGAGAACCAGAACCAGATCTAATCCAAGTACGGTAACCTTGGAAGTCATGTCTCAAACGATAAGCTGTAGGAGGGGCAATAGTTCTAGTTTCTTCACTAGTTAAAGTGTCTGCAGGTGCTGGAACTTCAGTATTTCCTGCATAGATTTGACTCCATTGATCCCAATTTTGGTACCAAGAGTCTAAATTAGCATTACCTTCTTGCCAGCCCACAACTGTTCCACTCACATTATCTCTGTCATAAGAGTATACTGATCTATTATCCCAGTAGTAGTTAATTTGGTTACCATCTTCTGAAATTTCAGCAAACAAGTTTGGAATTTCAGGTGGTTCAGGTGGAGTATAGTGAAGAGCTGTATCAGGTAATACAACGTTTGTTAATGATTGAGCTTCACCATAAATTGTTTTTGCCCAGATTGAGGTAGCTTTCAAGTCTTCTAAGTTATCACCAGGGAAAACTGCAATAACGATTTTCATAGTTTTTCCAGGAGCAAGGTTCCAACGTTTGAAGTAATTACCTTCATCATCTAATTCGTCATAATCAGGAGTACCAGGTTGAGCTCCACTGAAAGCGAAAAGATATCTAGTATCAGCTGCTACAGGTTGAACAAAATGGTCACCAAAACCGCTATCATCAGGTTTTCTTAAAGCTTCAAATTTTTCTTCATCAGGATTAACATAATATACTTCACCTGATTCAGTAGTTCTTGCTTTACCACCAATTAATAGCCAATATTTCTCATTGTGAGTAGGAGAAGGAGGACTTGAATTTCTGATATTTGCATCATCAGGACCATCACCTACTTCCCAGAACCAACATGAGTAGTTCAAAGAATCAGGGTTTGGAATAGGTGAACACACACGTGAACCGACAAGACCAGTAGTTAAGCCACCGTCACCATCATTGTCACGAGTATATGCGAATTCATAGTCATCACCTTTTTGATAACCAGAGAGGTCATCAGATGCTTTATCTGAATCCCAACTTTGAGGTCCAACATCAGAATCCATATAAACACCCATAGCACAATCGTAAAGTGTATCTTCATCGTTCATATTTGTAATGTTAAATTCAATATAAACAAGATTTTTAATATATTCATAAGACCATTGATAACTCATCTGTCTTACACGAATATTCAAAGGATAATGGTCACTTCTTGCTCTATCTCTACCCCAGTCTCTTTGACCTTCAAAGTCAAATGGAGAGTAGTCATAATAATAAGAGATAAAATCCTGTTCAGAAACAGGAGCAGAATCTTCATCAACCCTACCGTCACCATCATCATCACGAGGTGTAGCAAAGTTAAAGTATTCATCTTCGTCACTAGCTGAAAGATCCATAAAACCAAGAGGGAACCAAATGTCTACTCTTTCTTCAATAGTAGCTGTTTGATCGAATTCTTGTTCATGTAAGTAGATTGAACCAAGCCCTTGGAAAGCTTCAGGAAGTTCAGACATATCTCTTAATGGGAAAGTAAATCCAGGACCATCTTCATCTATTTTGCCATCACCATCATCATCTTCACCACGTCTTTGACTTCTAGTTGAAGCAGTCATAATTTTATCACTAGAATTAAAAGTTCCAAAGAAATCATTAACTGAAGGGTTAGCGTTTTCTGTAGGATTATAAGCAGGTAAAAATTCATTTAAACCTAAATCACCATCAAATCCTACGGAAACTAGTGTATCGAGAACAACTCCTAATCCATCATAATCGTCTGGTAAATCTGATTCAGCAATAACGCTCATATCACCATCACCATAAGGATCATCAGAAGTCCAATAGAGGATTTCTTTAGTTGCATTTCTTCTAATTTTCTTAGCACCAAACCATAAAGCACCTTGATAAAGGTAGTCGATTCCACTACCACCAGGATATTCTAAAGAAGGGTACTGAGGAGTAATATCACTACCTGAGCCAAAGAATCCGTAGTTACTCACACGGAGCCAAATGTTTCCCACGTCATGATATTTAGTTAAGTCAAGTTGTTTGGTCGGTGTTGGGTCGACCGAAGCAGCATTCATAAAGGAAATGCTACAAACCATTATAGCTAATACTGGAATCAGCTTACGGAAAATCAATTTCATTTATAATCCTCCAGTTTAATTATCTTCAAATTTTAAGTTAAGAGGAATTTTAACCCAACAAGCAACTGGTCTTCCACCAGATTTTGCAGGTTCAAATGTCCATTGCCATACAGCATTTACAGCTGCTTCATCTAATCCACCAGGAATAGATTGAAGAGATTTAATAACTCTCACATTACCTACTGTACCATCAACTTTCACCCATGCTTCAACAATAATAGTACCTTCCACATTATTCTGAATAGCGATATCAGGATAAACAGGCTTTACACTTCTTATAACTGTTGGCATTTCTTGATGGACTACATAAGGTTGGCTAAGACTGGCCTCATCAACAGAAGAGAATGATATATTAAGTTTTTCAAGTTCATCAGTAGTAGAGATTGTTTTACGCTCAATAGCACTTTCTAAATCCTCAAGACCTAATTCATCAAAGTTCATTTGAATATTTTCTTCAGGGTTAATAATCTCTTCTTCCTCTTCTTCAGGAGCTTCCTCTTGAATTACTTCTTCTTCCTCTACAACTTCTTCAAATTCAAAATGTTCTGATACTTGAGATTCATCACGTACCTCTTCTTCCTTACCAGAAGCTTCAAAACGAGGCATCACTAATAACAAGAACATAACTAAAACAACAGACATAGCCATCCCTTTTACAAGATAACCATTTGCCTCAGTTTTCCAATCTGTATAACTTGCCATATATTAGCCCCTTTTTCTTGCTTCAAAAACAATAGATTCAACTTTATTGTTCTGAAGATCTGTTATTAAGGTATTAATAGTATCAAAATCAACATCAGCATCTATTCTAAGGCTCACAATCCAGTTACGATCAGGGTCTTGATCAATTCTACTTCTGATTTGCTTACCTAAGCTACGGCTAATTTCTTCATTGCTTTTATTATCCACAAGCTCATTTACATAGACATCATCTAAATAATAATCAAAAAACGGTGATGAACCATCATTTGCAAGATAAACAGTCAAGATATTACTTTGCATTTGTCTTTCGATTTCTCTAGCATTTGGATATTTTGTTTGAACAGGAATATAGATAATCTGGGTTGTAACAACAAAGAAGAGCAAGAGCAAGAAAGCAATATCAGATGATGAAGAAGTATTAGCTTCAGCTTTAACTTTTTTTCTAATCATATTCATTATATTACTCTCCTATTTATTTAAATAGTGGCGTTCAAATTTAACTTTTTTCGCCATATTATTAGCTCTTAGTTCATCAAAAAGTGAAATGAAACCACGATATTCAACATTTCTGTCAATCTTTAGTTTAATAACACTATCTGGATTCTTTTCAACTTTATCTTTAATCATCTGCTTTCCAAGTTCTGGTACTCTAAATTTTACACCATCTTGTTTGACATCATTTTCGTCATATACAAAATATTCGCATAAAACATTGTTGGTACCTGCTTCATTCCAAATCTCGATTTCTATAAGATTCTGTCTGTCCAAAATCACATCTTGTTCTTGTTGTTGTTCTTCTGCAGCAGGGGCTGATATTTGGTAAGGAATACCTTGTTTGTTATCAAACTTACCAACTGCCATAAAGAATACTATCAACAAGAATGCAATGTCAGACATTGAAGCTGTTGGGATTTCAGCACTTTTTTTCTTTTTAGCAGGAAATTTCATTATTCCCTACCTTACTTTTCAGTCAAAGTATCAATTACCTTTTCAGTTGCTTTCTGCATATCAACAACAATGCTATCAACCATAGTCATGAAAATATTGTTAGCAAATTGAATAGGGATCGCAATGATTAAACCTGCAGCAGAAGTAATAAGAGCAATCTTGATACCTCCAGCAACAACACCAGCGTCAACAACTTCAGTGTTTTGAATATCATCAAAAGCTGTAATCATACCAAGAAGAGTTCCTAAGAAACCCATCATCGGTGCCAAAGTAATTGTAGTTGATAATTCGTTAAAGCCTCTATCTAAGAAAGACATTTCCACAACAGCTGCATTTTCCATAGCTTTTTCCATAGCTTCGATACCTGAATCATTTTTTAATAAACCAGCTCTAACTATATTTGCAACTGAACCTTTTTGATCATTTACATAATCAATAGCTGCTTTGAAGTTACCATCTTTAATTTTAGGAACAATTTCATCTAAGAATTTTTCAACATTTATTCTTCCTCTTACTAATACCAAGAGTTTCCAAATACCAATACCAAGTCCCCAGATAAATAAAGCTAAGAGAGGCCACATTGCCCATCCACCATCTTTAAACTGTTTAACTAAGCTTTTTCCAAAAAGAGTACTTGCTAAAGTTTCGATTGCTGAACCACCATCCTGTGCAGCCTCTTGTGCAAACAGTGCAGTAGTAAAAACAAAACTTCCTAACAAAATTATTAGTAAGAGTACTGAAATTTTCTTATTCATCCTTCATTTCCTCCAATTATTATATTATATTTTTTTTATTTTAGAAATTATATGATATACCGAAAGAGTATGATCTGTCATTAGAAACTCTTCCTGGATCATTATAGATTTGTTGATTCATAAAATCAACTTCAGGGATTGAAACACCATTAACATCAAAATCTTCACCTGGATCAAATGGGTCGCCTGTTTTTGCATAAACACTATTAATGTTTTCAAACTTGAATATATTATCAATATCAAAGAATACATTAACATAAGAGTTTTTACTTATATTGAATTTCTTTGAGAATTTGACACTTGTATTCTGTTTAGCATCCATTCTTTCACTGTTAGGATCTAAAGCATTATCTGTTTCAGGATCTACTGGTGTATAAGGTTCACCTGATGAGTATGTATAGGTAAAGCTAGTTGAGAAATCATCTAAAGGTAAAATAAAATTAGTGAAAGGAATAAAGAATTCTTCACCTCTTTCAATTCTGAACATTAAGTTTAAGCTTAAGTTGTTTCTGATATCCCAATCAAGAGGGAATTCACGTAGATTTGTGTTTTCATCTTGAATTACTGTAGAAGAGTTATTACCTTCAGCCCAAGCAAATGAGTAAGAAATATTTGCTGACCAGAAATTAGTAAGAGCTTTATCTAGAGCAATATCAATACCTCTACCAGAAGCATAGTCTTCAGAGATAAATTCATACCAGAAAACTTGAGGTTCATCAGGATCAACAACTTTTCTAGTAGAAACATAATTATAATAGTTTTTGTAGTATAATGAAAGGTCAATAGCCCAATCTTCATTAATTAAGTGTTGAAGTCCAACTTCATAAGTAATTGTAATTTGAGGTTCAAGTTCAGCATTACCAACAGTAATTGCATTATCTGAAGTATAGGCATCTTGAGGGGTTTTTGAAGTGAAAATATATCTCATAGCTGGTAACTGGTTTTGATAGTTATAAGCAAATCTAAGAACATCTCTTTCTGAGATAGGGTGAGATACACCAACACGAGGGGAAAGCATTAACTGAGTTTTGTCTTGACCTTCAAACTTAAAGGTTCTGAAAGAACCGTCATCTTGAAGAACTTGATATTCTTCTCCGATATACCAGAAGTCAAATCTTAAACCAGCATTAACAATCATTCCTTGCCATTCCATTTTATCTTGGATATAGAAAGCACCTTGAATAGGTTCAGCTTTATAACCATCTCTAGTACCTGATGAAGCTTTTGAAGCTTCATAATAAGACTCAGGAGAATAAACAACAAAGTAAGGGTTATCAGCAGTTCCATCTCCAAATATTTCAACAATATCATCATTTTCATTTACCAAATTCTGTACATATATAGAATCTGCATCTAATGGAATTGAAGCTGAATCAAAGATTGATCTAAGATAATTAGCTCTTCTATCATTATAGATTGTAGTAAAACTTTGAAGTTGGTTCTTTTCAATTTTATATCTAGTAAACTCGAAACCTGTTTTAGCAGTATTAATTCTATCAATAGCCCATTCTACATCACCTCTTAAGTTATAAGATGTAGTTTTATCATCAACAAAGTTTGTGTAGATAGAACCAGGTGCTCTGAAACCAGGAATACCAGGGTTTTCATCATAAGCATTAGATAAATAGTTCCATTCTGAAGCAGGTCTGAAAGAACTATAATAATCATAAACACCGTCAGTATCAGAGTCAATAGAAACATAAGCTGGGTGATTATATAAGAAGATTCCTTCATTATTAAGAACACTTTGGACATATTCATCTTCAAGTGTTTCATCACTGTTAAGTTCTGCAGTAGATACCATTAACTTCAAATAATCATCTCTTTCGATACCTTTAGGACCTTCATAAGAATCCTTTTGGAAATAAGAAGCTTTTAATTTGAGGTTAGCAGTTTGACTTAGATTTTGATCGTAGGTGAAAACATATTGTTTTTGTTCAGTTTCAGTTTCTGCATAATGTTGCAGTGCATACTTCCATGACCAAGCAAATGGCTCATAAACAGAACGGTCGCCACGTACAGCAAAGGTAACATTAGCGTTATTATTAATTTGATATTTTGTTTTGAAGTTGATATTATAGTCATTATAATTTCTACTATTTAAATCAAAGCCTGCCACTTCATCTCTGTCTCCATAGACGTTATAAACAGGATATTCATTAACCAATGGTAAGCCATTGAACATAAAATCTTTATAAGGGTCAGATTCATAGTATTCAGCGTATCTGCCATCAGTCCAAGTTCCTGCACCATTAATGAAGAAAGTAAATCTTGAATTAAGATTATTTTCAGCACCTATATAGCCAAGAACAGGTCCACCGAAGTTAAATCTAATTAAATCTTGGTTACGTCCATCATCCACTAAGTGGTCGGTATTCCATTCAACTTTACCTCTGTATTCAGGGTAACCTGAACGAGTAACGATGTTTACCATACCTGATTGAGCATTACCGAATTCAGCTGTTAAGGCACCTGTATAAACCTTCATATCAGCGATAGCATCAGTATCAACTTGAAGTGCTGAACCACCATCAACAGGGTCAGAAACTGACATACCATCAACGGTAAAGTTAACTTCATTAGATCTTGAACCACGAACACGGATTTCGCCACCTACATTAGTAACACCAGGTTGAAGAGCCATAATATCATCAACACTAGAAACAGATAGGTCACTAATATTCCCTACATCAATAGATCTTTCGGTACCAACTCTGTCGGTATCGATTACCTTACGTTTCTCAGTGAAAGTAATAGCTTCTAATGAATTATCACCAGGTTCTAATCTAACCGGGTCTCTATTAGTGGTTTGGTTAACGCTAATTTCAACACCTTGAATTAACTGTTTTCTGTAACCAGTAGCAGAGACCAAAAGGTCGTAGATGCCAGGTGAGATATTAATAATAATATATTCACCGAATTCATCAGTACTAGTACCGAATTGAGTATTATTACCGTCTAACTGTAGTACAACGTTAGCTTGAGGTAATGGTTCTCCGTTATTATCTCTAACTTGTCCCTTTAATACACCAGAAGTCTGAGCATATAATTGGACACTAAAAAGCACTAAAACGACAGTAATCAATATAGCTGTCTTTCGCATTTAGTTATCCTCCCTTTTAATATCACAATAATTATTTTTAAAAAACAAAAATTCTCTAATTTCATAATACATTAGTTTATCATACTATTTTAACAAAAAGATTATATAATAAGAATAGTGTCAATTTATTTTTCTTTTTGACAGCAAAATTAGGTGATTGCAACTTTTTTAAAGTTTTTATCATCATATCATATAAATATTTGTCTTTCAATAGATTTCTTGTCTTATTAACTAAATATTAATTATTTATTTATATCGCATATTTTATTATTTAACAGTATGTTACTATTTTCTTAAGTTCCACATATCTGTCGAGTATTTTTTTTTAATTAATTTTCCAACGCGTTTTTTTTCGAAGTCTTGCAAATCTTCAATTTCTTCAAAAATGTCCTCCGACCAAGCTTGCTTGAATCCTAAGGCAAATTTGCTAACTGCTTCCTCATAAGGAAGCTTAGTATTTAGTACTTGGTTAATAGAAATTGTTTTGTTATCCATCATGCTAGCTAATCTTTCTCTCATCTTGTCTGAAAGTCCTGGCATTAAGTTGGCTATCTCTCTCTGGTTCTCATCTAAAATTATGGAACCATGTTGCAGAAGAACTCCATTTTTCCTGACTTGAGCAGAACCAACTATTTTCTTTCCTTGAACAGCTAGTTCATATTTAGAAGAAGAATTGAAACATGGATTAACAGGTTCTCTTTGTGAGAAAGAGGAGAGTTCTTTTTGTTCAAATTCTACTTTGATACCTAATAGTTTTAAACCTTCAGCAAGAGCAAGGCTAATATCACCATAACTTTTTAGTACATTACCTGCTAGATGTTCATCATTGGGGGCTATAACTGCATAAGTTACTTCATTTTTATGAAGAACTAATCTTCCCCCAGTTGGTCTTCTAACAAAGCCATAGCCTACTTCTTCAAGTTTAGCGAAATCTACTTCTTTCTCAGCATTTTGATGATAACCTAAAGAAAGAGTAGGTGGATTCCAGTCATAAAACCGAATAAGGGGAGTAGATTTGCCTTCTTGAATTAATTCAAAGATAGCATCATCAATAGCCATATTTTCAGCAGGACTTAGTTTCCCCTGCTTAAGGATTCTCCATTTCATTAATAGTTCATCCTAACCTTAAGGTCAGCTATTCTATCGTTGATGAAACCAATTTGGAAAGCATTAGTTTTTTCTTTAATTTCTTTGGCTATATCAGAAGAAACAACTATTGTCATACCTATACCCATATTGAATGCACGGTAAGATTCATCTTGAGCAATATTACCATTTTCTACTAAAACTCTGAATAAGGCAGGAACATCCCAGCTCTTACAATCAATTTCAGCTGTCATATTATCTGGTATTACTCTTGATAGATTTCCAGGAATTCCCCCACCTGTAATGTGAGCCATTCCATGAATTTTGTCTGGGCTTGCCCATTCTTTTAGACTAGGTAGATAAGACTTATGAATCTTTAGCATGGCATCAGCTAGACTAGTATTAATTTCTGGAATCATTGAATCAACTTTCAAATTCATCTTCTCAAACAGAATCTTTCTAGCCAAAGAATAGCCATTGGTATGAAGGCCTGTGGAAGGTAAGGCTAAAATCACATCACCTTTCTGAATTTTCTCACCTGTGATGATATTCTTCTTTTCCACCATTCCTACAATAGTACCAGCTAAATCAAAATCATCTTCAGCATAAATACCTGGCATTTCAGCCATTTCTCCACCGATAAGTGCCATTTCATTTTCTTTACATGCTTTGGCAAATCCCCAAATTATTTCTTCCATTACTTGAGGATTAAGCTTTCCAACTCCTACGTAATCCAAAAAGTATTGTGGAATAGCTCCTTGAACAAAAATATCATTAACACAGTGGTTTACTAGGTCTTGTCCAACTGTATTATAAACACCTGCCATATTAGCAATTATCAGTTTAGTACCAACACCATCAGCACTTGAAACCAAAACAGGTTCCTTCCAAGCAGTTAAATCTACTTGATAAAGTCCACCAAATCCTCCAATTTGAGAAAGAACATTTTTATTAAAGGTCTCTTTTACTAAGGGTTTTATTCTGTTAACTGAATCTTCACCTGCTTTAATATCAACACCGGCGCTCTTATAATCCATAATATCCTCTTTATTTAATAATTATTTAAATTTTTATCCATTCTTTGAGTTCTAAGCTCATTTTTTCTATCTCAGCCTGACTTAACTGCTGTAAGTTTTCTACACTAAATGATTGAATATTATTTGCAGCTGTAATTGTTCCGTATATAGTTGCTTGTTTCATTGTTTCGAAGTCATACTTTTTCACTTTAGCTAAATAACCAGTGAAACCTCCGGCAAATGAATCTCCAGCACCTGTTGGGTCTACTACTTTACGCACTGGATAAACAGGGACAAAGAAGAGATTCTCTTTACTTGCTACAAGAGCCCCGTATTCACCACGCTTGACTACAACATATTTTACGCCTAATTCAAGAACATCTTCAATAGCTTGGAAGACATTAGACTTTTCAGCATACATTTTTATTTCATCTTCATTTATGAATATTAAATCTACTCTTTTGATTACTTCAGTTAGTTCTTTCTTAGTCATATCAATCCACAAATTCATAGTATCCATTGCTATTAAATCTGAACACTCTATTTGTTCTAGAACTTCTAACTGCAGACTTGGATGAATATTTCCTAAAAGAGTAACATTATTCTTCTTACAATCCTGGGTTAGAATTGGTTTAAATTCTGCAAATACATTAAGTTGAGTATCTAAGGTCTTAGCCTGGTTCAAATTTTGATATTCACCTTTCCATCTGAAAGTCTTTCCTGGAACTTTAGCTAGACCATTAATATTAATATCTTTCTTATTTAATAAATCTATGTGACTTTGGGGGAAATCCTCTCCAACTACACCAACAATTGAAACATCTGTAAAATATTTTCCTGCAATAGATGCATAAATAGCCGAACCACCTAAAACATCTTCTACTTGACCAGCAGGAGTTTTGATTGTATCTAAGGCTATTGACCCAATAACTACTAAACTCATTTAATTCTCCTGAATTTGTTCAGTTTGATCACCTTGAAAAACATTCCAGAAAACATCAAATTTGCTTGTATTTGTTTTGTAAAGCAGAACAATAATTAAAAGAAGAAGTACTATCATATAGAATAACTTTGACCAGCCTTTAGAGGCCTTCTCTCTTCTTTCTTTTCTTGCTTCTAAAATTTTATCTTTCAATTGATCCATACTATTTTCCTTTTCTAAATTTATCCAAATGGTGCAGTAGAGCTTTAGTAATACTTCGCTAAAGCTAGGTATCACAAGTGAAGAATGCAGTTTCTTCTAGCAAAGTCCCCTTCTTTGGTGGACACAGGAGGTGTATCCATAAAATCCATATAATATATATAATATGTAAGTTACTTTTGCAATGAGTCTTCGCTAAAGCTAGGCCCTCACAAGAAGAAAATAGTGCTATTCTCAAAGATCTATTGTATTATTTGGTTTTATATGTAAAAAAGAATCAGGTTACTTATGTAACCCGATTCTCTATCATGTTATTTTATTAAATTTTCAAGTCCTTGAGCAAATCTCTCTACTCCTTGACGCAGATTATCCATACTATTAGCATAAGAGAATCTAACAAGTTTATCGTTACCAAAAGCAGAGCCTGGAACAATAGCGATTTTAGCTTCTTCTAATAAATAAGTACATAATTCAACATCATTCTTGAGGCCTAGCTTATTATTCTTTATATAGTAATCAACATTAGCCATAATATAGAAAGCACCTTGAGGAGATGTTGTCGTAATATGATCGATTTTGTTAAGTTGACTATGCATGAAGTCTTTTCTTACTTCAAACTCTTTTCTCATTTTTTCAATCGATCCATCATCTTGTACTAAAGCAGCAATAGCAGCTTTTTGGGTAATAGAGTTTGTATTTGAAGTAATGTGCCCTTGTAAAGAAGAAGCTGCATTTATGATATATTTCGGACCTACGCTATAACCAAGTCTCCAACCAGTCATTGCATAAGCTTTTGAAACACCATTAATGATAACAGTAATATCCTTGAACTCAGCTTTAAGAGCAGCTATTGAATAATGTTTTGCTCCATCATAGACTAGTTTTTCATAGATTTCATCAGCAATGATTAAAACATTATTTTCAACACAGATATTACCTATTGCTAATAATTCTTCTTTAGAGTAAATAGCTCCAGTAGGATTATTTGGGTTATTAAGCATTAAGGCCTTAACATTTGGATTTTCAGAAATTAAGGCTTTTAATTCCTCAGCATTAATCTTGTAATTATCTTCTTCTTTAGTTTCAAGCAAGAGGGGTTTTCCACCAGCTATATCAACTTGGTCAGGATAACTAACCCAGTAAGGAGAAGGGATTATCACCTGGTCTCCTGCATCACAAACAGCCATCAGAACAAAAACTATAGAAGCTTTAGCACCAGGAGATACAAATACTTGATCAGCTTCATAATCTAAGTTGTTATCTTCTTTTAATTTTTTACAGATAGCTTCTCTTAAAGGAAGAATACCAGGAGTAGGGGTATAACGAGTGAAATTTTCACTTATCGCCTTAATTCCTGCTTCCTTAACATAATCAGGAGTATTGAAATCAGGTTCACCAACTCCAAAATTTATCACATCGATACCTTTAGCAATGTAAGCTTTAGCTTTGGACATAACCGCTAAGGTAGGTGAAGGTTTTATGGCTCTAGCTTTATTGGAAAGTTTTATCATTATTTCCTCCTAATTAGACATTAAGAGAACAAGAGCAGTTGTGTTAACAATATCTTCAGCTGAACAACCACGTGATAAATCACATATTGGAGCAGCTAAACCTTGAATAACAGGACCAATAGCTTCAGCTTTAGCAAATCTTTGTACTAGTTTATATCCAATATTTCCAGCTTGTAAGTCAGGGAAAATAAGGACATTGGCAGAACCAGCCACCTTAGAAGCTGGAGCTTTTTTACTTCCTATAGCCGGAATGATAGCTGCATCAGCTTGTAACTCACCATCAAATTCGAAATCTACATTTCTACTTTTGATAATTTCTACAGCGGAAGTTACCTTATCCACTAGTTCATGTTTAGCTGAACCTTTTGTAGAAAAAGAAAGCATAGCAACTTTTGCTTGGTCACCAATAAGAGCTTGTCTAGTTTCAGCAGTTGAAATAGCTATATCAGCCAACTGTTCTGCAGTCGGGTTTGGAACAACAGCGCAATCACCAAATAAGAATACTCTATCTTGACCTAGAAAGTCTGGAGTTACCATAATAAAACTTGATGATACTGTTGAAAGACCAGCTTTAACCCCAACAACCTGTAAGGCTGCTTTAAGAACATCGCCAGTTGTATTTACTGCACCTGCGACCATACCACTTACTTTGCCAAACTTAACTAAAAGTGCTCCGAAAAAGAGAGGATTTCTGACTGTTTTAGCAGCATCTTCCCTACTTATACCTTTTTTCTTTCTTTTTTCATAGAAAAAGTCGGTATATTCTTCGATATTTGGACAATCATCTGGATTCCAGATTGTAGCACCTGTAATATCAAGGTCTTTTTCTTTAGCATAAGCTTCAACTTCAGCCTTGATTCCAACAAGAACTACTTTAGCCATTTTCTCTTTAAGAATTGTTTCTGTTGCTTGTAAAGTTCTTTCATCCATGGCTTCAGGTAAAACTATAGTTCCCTTTACCTGTTGAGCCTTTAATTTGAATTGGTTTATTATATCCATTCCAAACTCCTATTTATTTTATTTTTTATTTTCAACTACTATTTTATCTAGGTCAGCAATTTTGATAAAGACATTTCTAATATAGGCTAATAAATTTAAACGATTTCGTTTAAGAGCTTCATCATCTGCATTAACCATTACATTATCAAAGAAGTTATCAATTAATGTACGAGCAGAAACTAAGATTTGCATAGCTTGGTCGTAGTTTTGTTGAGCTAATTGTTCAGAGATTTCAGCTTCATTATTAATAAAATACTCATATAGATATTTTTCGTTCTCATCAGTTAATAAATCAGCATTTACTGGAGAAGCTTCTTTTTCTTTATTTAAGATATTTGAAACTCTCTTATAGCCTAAAACAAGTCCTTCAAAATCACTTGTACCCTTAAATTTTTGAATTGCAAGAGCTCTTTTTTTAATTTCAGCAATATCAGTAAAATCATAATCTATAACACTATCAATCACATCATAAGCTATTTTTTCTTCTTCTAATAACCATTTAATTCTCTGTTGGAAGAAGTTATATACAAGTTCTTTGTTATGATTTTTAGACTTGAGTTTTCTTTCTAACTGTTGGAAAGCAAAGTCTATCAGGGCAAAAATATCAATTTTCCAGTCTCTATCATCTAAGATTTTGACTATACCATTAGCTGCTCTTCTTAAAGCAAAGGGATCATTAGAACCAGTTGGAACTAAATCAACGCCTATGATACCACAAACAGTATCTAATTTATCCACAATTGCAGAGACAGCCCCTGTTACACTTGTAGGTAAGCCATCATTTTGTCCTCTAGGCATATAGTGTTCATAAATTCCTTGAGCGATTTCTTCTTTCTCTCCTGAAAGAAGAGCGTATTTCATACCTATATAACCTTGTAATTTGGTAAATTCTTTTTCACCTAACATCAAGGTAACTAAATCAGCTTTTGTTAATAAAACTGATCTTAAGATATCTTCCTTGTTTGCTAACTCCAATTTATCAATTAAATATTCTGCAAGCTTTAAACATCTCTCAACTTTTTCATAAGTTGAACCTAAATCAGTTTGGAAAGTGACATCTTTTAGTTTTTCTACATAGCTATCAAAGCTAACTTTTGTATCTTCTTTGAAAAAGAATTCAGCATCTTCTAATCTTGCCTTTATAACTTTTTCATTTCCCTTTCTAATAATATCAGAATATTGAGGATTTCCATTAGAAATAAACACAAATTCATTACTCAAAGAACCATCACTATTAACTACAGAGAAATATTTTTGATTTTGACTTATAGTAGAAGTAATAATCTTATCTGGTAAGCTTAAATATTGCTCCTCAAAATAACCAATCACTGCTGTTGGATATTCCACTAAATCTACTACTAATTCTAAGAGTCTTCTATCCTCAATTATTTTCTTATCACTATCCTTATAGAGAGTCTCTAATTGTGCTTCAATCAGAGAAATTCTTTTTTGCCTATCAGCAATTACAGAAATTGATTCCAGTGTTTTTAGATATTCCTGAGGATGAACTAGTTTTTTTGAAATATCTACATCAAGATAACGATTACCAACCAAAATATTATTTGCTTGAAGATTGTTAAAGTTGAAAGGAATAATGTCATTATCAAGCATTAGTACAATATTCCTAATAGGTCTCGCAAAATGAATCTTACCACTTGCCCATCTCATTGATTTTGGAGAAGGCATATTAGATAACAAATCAGGTAAAAAGCCTGTGATAATATCTGAGACAGCTTGTCCTTTGATTTCTTTCTTACAAGCGATATATTGCCCTTTGGGAGTTTCTTTTACATAGGAATCTTCAGGACTACAGCCTGCTCCTCTTAAAAATCCAGCTCCAGCTTTAGTTAAAGAGCCATCCTCGTTAAGAGCAATCCTAGTTGCAGGTCCCATTTTTTCAACTATCTCATCTTCTTGCATTACTTCTAAATCTGTAATGAGTATTGCAAATCTCTTAGGACTTGTATAACTTGATAATGTTTTGTATGATAGTTTGGCTTGTTTTAACTCTGTTTCAAATCTATTAATTATATTCTTTTCTATGTTAGCAATATACCCAGCAGGTATCTCTTCTACACTTAATTCAAATAAGAAATCTTTGGTTAGCATGAATTTTTCTCCGAATTTTAAAACTTTATCTTTATTTTTATCTAAAATTGATATTTTAACGTTACCTGATTAACAAAACCTAAATCCCCATAAGAATTCAAAGCATAATCTATTTTCAGGTTATTTCTCACAAATCCTACTCCAGTTGAAAGACCAGAATAGATTTCATTATCTCCCCCATTCCTATAATCACCTGAGTTTGTCTTATAGCCTGCTCTTATTAAAAATTGGTCATGTACTTGAAATTCTGTACCTATTAGTCCTATTAAATCAGAACCTGTTGCCAAGGATAAATCTAAGGAAACTAGCATTGTTGGAACAAAAGCTACTTCTCTATCTCTTGTTTTTAAATCAGTTTTATAAGAAATACCTCCAGCATAAACTAGGGGTAACCCCTCACTATATTTAGAATCATTGAAATAAGTAATTTGACTTCCCAAATTTCTAATCACAGCTCCAACCCTAATTTTCTCATTAACAGGTCTATGTAATATACCTATATCAAGGGCTAAAGCTGACGCTGATTTATCATCTATCGATTCTTGAATAAACTTTCCGGTTAAGCCTATATTCAACTGGTCATTGAAATGATAAGAATAGCTAGCACCTGCAATGAAATCAGAGTTACTGAAGCTTCCTGATTCAAGGTAACCTCCATTCTCTCCTTCCAAAGTTCTTGTTATATCATCTGAAGCTAAAAACTGACCAAAGAAAGCTACATTTGACTTTCTGCTCTTCTTGTACTGGTAAGCAATTGAGCCACCATTATAACCATCAAAATAATTCATATATGTTGAAGAGACTTCTCTCTTTACTTTATATCCTCCCAAGTTAGCAGGATTAAAAAAGATAACATCAATATCATCATCTCTTGATGTAAAAGCTCCAGCCATTGCATTTGCCCTTGCTGAATAGATAATCTTTAAGCTATTAAAACCACTAGTCCCTGCATTATCACTTATTGCCAACATTGGTAAAGCAAGCAATACCAAGCCCATTATTAGAATTAAACTCTTATTCATTAATCACTTCTCTTATTAGTTTTAAAAGTTCTTGTTCACTTGAAGCTTCTAGAAGCTTGTTTCTATTTTTCTCTTCCCTAACAAAACTTGTTACTTTTGCTAGCAAACCCATATATTCTTTATCTTTTCCCAGAGGAACAGCAAACATGAAGAGAATTTTAACTAGCTGACCATCAAGAGAATCATATTCTACTCCTTCAGGAATTATTGCTAAAAGAAGTTTCGTTTCTTTTACACTAGCACTTTTTCCATGTGGAATAGCTACATTTCTCCCAATTCCAGTAGAGAAATTTTCTTCCCTTTCCCAAATAGCCTGAAAGAATTCAGTAGTAGAAGTAACTACTCCTGCACCTTCCAATTTCTGGCAAAAAGACTTCAAAAGCTCGCTTTTATCATTAGATTTTATATTTCTATATATTAATTTTTCATCTGTAAACATTATAATATTCCTTAATAACATTTTTTCTAATAATAATTCAATCGTCAATAAAATTCTTTTTTCTTTGCTTACCAGCCCATAGAGACTCTTCAATCCTCAAGTTATTCTTTCAAAAAGCTTTTCTTCAAATAAGTCGAAAATATTGCACATATTTACCTTTTCTTGACTTTGGTGAAAAATTATGATTAGTAGCATATACCCTACATTGGATTGGATTCCCGATAAGACACATCTTTTTTCAAGCTGTAGTAAGGAAAATCTTAAAAATCTCGGAGAGATGTACATCTAATAGGCAGGGTTCGAAGACCCAGTATTAATTATTTAAATAATTAAGCAAAGCCCTAGAGGAACGACAATATTAATTTTTTGCCATTGTATGTTGCCACTCCTTCTGGTTTAATCCTTGATTGTCACTCTCTCTATAAATCATTGGAAAAAGATTGAGAGAGTAACAATCAAGGAACTAGAGTCAAAGCATTATTGGGATAAATCCTTTATAATATTTTTACTTGGCAATATCTTTAACAAGAATTATTATGTTAATAAAAATATAACTTATAATTATACTTAGATAAAATACGCTAGGAGATTTTATGAGATTGATTCAAATTGCCTTTATGACTTTATTCTTTATGAGCAATCTTCACAGTTTAACCCACCTAAATATTGATGGATATTATGCAGAAAATGCTCAAAGTCCTTTGGCAATAGAATCTTATGTTGAAGGAAATGATGAAGTAGTTCATCCAGATGTTCTTTACTTTGAGAATGGCTGGAATGGTTATGAATATTGGATGGTTTTTACTCCATTTCCTGAGACCCAAGCTCAATATGAAAATCCCAGCATTTGTGTATCTCACGATGGATTAAATTGGATTATCCCTTCTGGTTTAACTAATCCAGTTATGACACCTTATCCAGAATCTTATAATCCTAATGACTATTATCATTCAGATCCTGATTTAATTATGTCTGATGACCAAAGTACAATGTATATCTTCTGGAGAGAACATGCAGGTTGGAGATATGAAGTAATTAATTATATTTATTCCACTGATGGGATTAACTGGTCTGAAACGATTGAAAGCTTTTGGGTAGATGGCTTGACTGAAAGAGTTCTTTCTCCTGCCCTAGTAAGGGATAACAGCAACTTTAAGGTATGGACAGTAGATACAAAAACATCTCCTCGAACAATTAGGATGAGAACTTCTGATAGTATAACAGCTTCATGGTCTGAAGCCCAGGCAACAGATTTAACTTTAATCAATGGAGATAAAGAAATTTGGCATTTAGATGTTACCTTTATTGATAATAAATATTATATGTTAGCATCAGTTGGTCCGAGTGGCTATCCTCGTGGTGGCGAACTTTATCTGGCTGTTTCTGATAATGGAATAAACTGGAATCTTGCATCTAAGCCTGTATTAGTAGGAGCAAATAACTCTTGGGATGAACTTCTTTATCGAGCTACAATCTTAGTAAATCCCGTAAATGACCAGCTTAATTTTAAATGCTGGTACTCTTCAGATGGAGGTACAGCAAGCGATAATAATTATTGGATGATAGGTTACACAAGTTTTGAACATGACGATATAGTTGAAGATTCGACCCTACCTATCCAACTAACTTCTTTTACTAGCCTAGCGACAAGTGGAAGAAATGTTCGACTTCACTGGACTACCCAAACAGAAAGCGAACTAGATGGCTATAAATTATATCGTAACACTAAAGCATCCTTGCAAGATGCTCAAATGTTGGATATTTATATTCCTGGGACTAATACAAGTCAAACTCACCATTATTCCTATTTAGATGATACTATTATCCATGATGGAGCTTATTTCTACTGGATTCAAGCAATAGATTATGATGGGACTAATGAGATTTTTGGTCCAACAAAAGTAGAAGTATTAACTGAAAGCCAGTCAAGCAATCTTAAACCAGTACAAACTGCTGGATTAATTTCAATCTACCCCAACCCATTTAACCCTTCCACAAGCATAACTTATTATCTGGAAGAAGAGTCAAATGTCCAGATTGAAATTTATAATATCAGAGGTCAAAGGGTCAGAACTTTTAATGAGGGGAATAGACTTCCCGGAGATTATAAATTAATATGGCAGGGCGATGATAAGCTAGGAAACAACTTACCTTCAGGAATTTATCTATGTAAAATGATAAGTAATAATGAAACAGATGTCAGGAAAATTCTCTTAACAAAATAACAATTTGTCTATTTTTATTGACATATTAATCAAATGAATCTTAACTCTCATCATGATTAACAAACATTATAAAGAAGTTAAAAAAATACTAAAGAAATCAAGTCATCTAGATACTTATTTTGTAAGTAAATTCTCTTTTTCCCCCTACATGGCTTGTCAGCATGCTTGCAAGTACTGTGATGGTAGGGCTGAACGTTATTATGTAGAGGGGGATTTCGAGAAAGATATTGTCATCAGAAGAAATACAGCTGATCAGCTAGAAGAAGATTTAGCTAAAGAAAGAGATTGGGGGATAATATTAGTAGGTTCTGGTATTTCAGATGCTTACCAACCTTGTGAGTTAGATGAAAATATAATGACAAAAACCTTAAAAGTACTAATCAAATACAAGTACCCCCTCTTTATTATCACTAAATCAGCTAATATTTTAAGAGATATTGACCTTTTAGATGAACTTAATCAAGTAGCAGGTGTAACTGTTTCCTCTTCCCTAACATTTCCTGATGACAAGCATCGCAAGATTATTGAACCAAATGCATCTTCCATAGAAGAAAGGGTTGCGTCCTTACAAGTGTTAAAAAATAGAGGTATCTCTATTGGTATTACAGCTATGCCCCTCCTGCCTAAAATAGTTGATAACCCTCAAGATTTAGAAAGACTTTTCACCCTTTATAAGTCATTAGATGCTTCTTTTGTCCTACCAGGTGGTTTAACTCTTCGTCCAGGTAGAAATAAAGACATTTATATGCAAATGATTAAGAAGTATTATCCTCAATACTTGGATATATATCAAAAAATGTATCAACAAGACTTTATATCAGGCTCTCCTTTACGGTCTTTTTCTGAACCCTTTTATCAACGTGTCTATAATCTGATGGATAAGTATGCTTTATCTCCCATTATTCCTTTTCAGCTCTACAAAGAAAGATTTCCTGTCTATGAGGTAATATTCATTTACTTAAAACACCTTAAATATCAATATCGTAGCCATTCCCAGGTTGATAGATTACTAGAATCTTATCAAAACTACAAAGCATGGTACTTGAACTTTAAAAATAAATTGAGTAAAATGAAGAAAATGACCTATCTTAACTTAGAGGAGGAGTTTATCTTTCTCCTTGAGACTGGAGTAATTGAGAAAATCATTAATAACCAGACTCTATTCAATAATATTTTAGAGAAACTAAACAATATTGAGAGGATTAAATAAAAAAATAACTACAGCTAGGAGTGTAAACAATCCCCTTTCAGCTCGTAAGATCGTCTGAGAGGGGTGGTCGAGTAGACCGGGGAGAGTAAACAATCCCCTTTCAGCTCGTAAGAGCGTCTGAGAGGGGTGGTCGAGTAGACCGGGGAGAGTAAACATTTTACTTAAATAATCTGCACTCTTCAATAAAGTTCTACTACACTTTCTGGGATATAAAAAAAGCAAAACTAAAATAAGCATATTCCAGTTTTGCCTCTATTTCAAAAATATCTGTTATTTCTTAAGCATTTTAAAGACAGCCATTTCTGCTGCTTTTATCATTGGGAAACCAGCAGGAGAAGCGGTTAATAAAGGATGAGAACCTATTTGAGCTGTTAAAAGACTATTAATATTCATCCTATTTTGAATCATTATACCAATCGTGTTTGTCATTTCACCTGTTGACAATCCACCTATTACTTCACCACCCAAAATCACACCTGAATCCTTAGCAACTATGAATTTTACATATTGTTTAGAAGTATCTGACAAGGATCCTGGATGTCTATCAACACCTTCAAAAGAACCTGTAACATAATTTATTCCAATTTCTTTAGCTTCTTTTTCAGTTATACCTGCTACACCAAAAGCAGTCTTACCTAAAGCTGTGGCAAATATAGATATAGTACCACTAAAAGTCTTAATAGCAGAGATACCAAAGAGATTCATACCAGCTAACCTTGCTTCAGCACAAGCTGTAGAAGCTAACATCATAGGTACAGAATCTCCTGTTATAAAATGTTTCTTTTCTGCACAATCACCCACTGCAAAGATATCAGGATGAGAAGTTCTCATGTACTCATCAACCTTGATAAAGCCGGCATCATTAATTCCTAAATGAGACTTAATAGCAAGTTCATTATTAGGTTTATATCCCATTGACAAAATAACAGCATCTGCTTGGATTTTTGAACCATCTTCTAATAGAACACCATCAGCCTTATTTGAACCTGTAATTTCGCTTACAGTGGTATTTGTTAATACATTGACACCATGGTCTTTAAGAATAGCCTCTGCTCTGTCAGATACATCAGTGTCAAAAGCTAAGGAAAGTATATTGGGAAGTCTTTCAATAAGAGTTACATCCTTACCCACCTTCTTTAATTCATCAGATAATTCAACTCCAATAAAACCAGCTCCGATAACAATAATTTTATTAGCATCAGCTAACTTTTCTTGCATTTCATCTAAATAAATCTTATTTTTTGGCACAGCATAAACATTATCAAAATCTGCTCCTTTTAACCATAATGGTTTGTAGGGGAATGAGCCAGTTGCGATAATTAATTTATCAAAAGAAATTTGACTATCATCTTTCAATGTAACTTTCTTTTCTTCTTTAATAATTTCTGTTACTTCATTGTTAATAAACTCAATTCCTAGTTTAGCAAAGTTTTCACTAACTGGAATAATGTTCTTGTTAGTAGTTCCAAGAGTACCAAAGACATAAGGTATTCCACAAGGTACTAATGTTTTTTCATTTACAGTTACTACAGTGAACTTCTTATCTGGGTTAATTTTCTTACCTGTCATAGCAGCCACCATGCCACCAGCAGAAGATCCAATTACTAATACATCTGTCTTTAACATATTTACTCCTCTGATTTACATCAGTTCTTATTTTTGGAATATAATAAGCAAATTGCTAATTTTGTCAAGTAGTATTTGCATATTTTACCAATTAGTTTTAAATAACTCTTATATGAATCAATTGCTCGTCTAGTGAAAATTATTGTTCTCTTTCAAGTAAGTAGGACTTAGATAAAAAATAATGAAGAAGAATTGATGTCTAATAAAAGCGGATTAATACTCTCCCCAGTTTACTCGCCCCCCCTCTCAAACGCTCTAACGAGTTGAAAGAGTATTAATCTGTGTTAATCAGTGTAATCAGTGGATAATCTCTTCTTTGTGATTTTGTGTTAAGTTTTTTCTACTTTTTCATTTCTCCATCACAAAAAAAGCTCCCTACAAGTAGAGAGCTAATATTTATCAATCAAGTTAATACTTTTAACTTGAAATTGTTCTAATTCTAGTAATAGCACGTTTTAAAGCAAATTCAGCTCTTCGGAAATCAATTTCTGAGTTATTAGTTTGTGCTAATCTCTCTTTAGCTCTCTTCATAGCTGATTCTGCCCTATTTTTATCAATCTCGTCTGACTTTTCAAAACGTTCTGATACTATTGTTACCAGATCATCTTCTACAGTAACAAAACCATCATGGATAGCATACTCTTGACTATTTTTATTGATATCAATAGTAACAATACCTGATCTAATCTTAGTTATGAAGGCAGAATGCCCCTCTAGGACAGCAAAATCACCATCGATACCAGGAACAGTAATACTATCACACTCTTGATCAATCTTAATTCCACTAGGAAGAATTACTTTAACGTTTATCATCTTTATTCAACTTATGCATTTTCTCTTCAGCTTGTTCAATATCACCAACTAATAAGAAAGCTTGTTCAGGCCAAGTGTCACAATCACCATTCAGAATTGTTTTAAAGCCTTCAATAGTTTTCTTTAAAGGAACATATTGTCCAGGTGTATTAGTGAATTGTTCAGCAACGAAGAAAGGTTGTGAGAAGAATCTTTCTAACTTACGTGCTCTGTTAACAATAATCTTATCTTCATCTGATAATTCATCCATACCCATAATTGCGATAATATCTTGCAAGTCGATATATTTTTGAATGATTCTTTGGGTTTCACGAGCTGTATTATAATGATCTAAACCAACAATCTTTGGGTCTAGAATTCTACTAGTAGATTGAAGTGGATCAACAGCTGGATAAATACCTTTTTCAACAATCTTTCTTGATAAGAAGGTTGAAGCATCAAGATGAGAGAAAGTAGTTGCAGGAGCTGGGTCTGTAAAGTCATCAGCAGGAACATACACAGCTTGCACAGAAGTGATAGAGCCATCTTTTGTAGAAGCAATACGCTCTTGAAGAGCCCCCATTTCGGATGCAAGAGTAGGTTGATAACCCACAGCTGATGGCATACGGCCAAGTAGAGCTGAAAGTTCAGAACCAGCTTGAGTGAAACGGAAGATATTATCGATAAAGAGAAGAACGTCTTTTTTGGAAACTTCACGGAAGTATTCAGCAACTGTTAGACCAGTAAGTCCAACACGCAAACGAGCTCCTGGTGGTTCATTCATCTGACCAAAAATCATAGCAGTTTTGTTAATAACACCTGATTCAGTCATTTCTAGCCATAAGTCATTTCCTTCACGAGTTCTTTCACCCACACCAGCAAAAACAGAATAGCCACCATGCTCAGTAGCAATATTTCTAATAAGTTCCTGAATAAGAACTGTTTTACCAACACCAGCACCACCAAAGAGTCCAATCTTACCACCCTTAGGATAAGGTTCAATAAGGTCGATAACCTTTAGTCCAGTTTCCAGAATTTCTTCTTCTGCTGAGAGGTCTTCAAATCTTGGAGATACTCTATGAATAGGCCATTTTTCTTTTGAATCAATTGGACCTTGTTGGTCAATAGGATCTCCAGTAATATTTATAATACGTCCTAAGACTTTTTCACCTACAGGAACAGAAATTGGAGCACCTGTATCAAAGGCTACCATTCCACGACTTATTCCATCTGATGAGTCCATAGCAACAGCTCTTACTTTATCTTCACCGAGGTGCTGTTGAACTTCAAGGACAAGGTCTTTTTTCTCTTGTTTTATGATGAGAGCATTATATATCTTAGGTAGTTTATTTTCAGGAAACTCAACATCGATAACGGGTCCGATAACCTGAATAACTTTGCCTTCAGTCATAATTTCCCCTTTTTAATTATTGATAGCTTCAGCACCAGAGGAGACTTCAATAATCTCAGTAGTGATAGAAGCTTGTCGTTCTCTATTATATTCTAAAGAGAGTTCATTAATTAGCTCAGAAGCATTTTCTGTAGCATTATCCATAGCAGTCATTCTTGAGGCATTTTCTGCAGCAAATGATTCAGCTAAAGCTCTCTTTACTTCAATAAATATATATTTGTTAACTAGTTCTTCGATTATAGTTTCTTCATCTGGTTCATAAAGAAATTCTAGTTTCTTTATTTCCAAATCATCATTATTAGCTACAGGAAGAATAGTCTTATGAACAATTACACTTTCAATAGCAGATTTAAAAGAATTATAGATAAACACCACTTCTTTGTAATCTTCATTTAGATATTTGCTTTCAATTTCTTGAGCAATTTCATTAATTACTTTATGGTCTAAAGCCTGAAAAATACCTGAATAAGTATCTAAAAGATTTGCTTTGTGTTTCTTAAAGAACTCATTACCTTTTTTCCCAATTGAAATAACATCACTATTGGAATTTTCAGCTAAATAGCCTTCTGCTTTTTTGAGAATTTGAGAATTAAATGAACCGCAAAGACCTTTATCACCAGTCAGAACAACTAATAGTATCTTCTCTTTTTTAGGACTAATTGCCAAGAAAGGATGGTCAATAATTGTTTGCTTTGCCCTTAATGTCTGAATCATTATTGCAGTAGTTTCAGCATAAGGACGCAAGTTTATCGCTGCAGACTGAGCTTTACGCAACTTAGCAGCAGCCACCATTTTCATAGCATTAGTTATCTGACGAGTATTAGTAATACTAGAAATTCTTTGCTTTAGGTCTTTAATATTTGCCATCTCAACCTTCTACTTAAGATCTGAATTTAGCTGCTACATGCTCACAGATTTCAGCCATCTTAGCTTTTTTGTCATCTGTTAGAGCACCATCAGCAAGTGTTTTGGTAAAGTCTTTAAATTCTGTATCTAAAGTGATATAAAGCTCATTTTCAATTTCACTAATCTTATCAACATCAAATTCATCTAAATAGCCTTCATTAGCCATGAAGATAATCATAATTTGTTGTTGAACTGATAGAGGAGAGAACTGACCTTGTTTAAGGATTTCCACAATTGATTGTCCTCTTCTAAGTTGGGCAAGTGTTGCTTTATCAAGGTCTGAACCAAATTTAGCAAAAGATTCAAGCTCTGTATATTGAGCAAGGGCAAATCTCAACTGACCAACCACCTGTTTCATAGCCTTAATCTGAGCCGAGCCACCCACACGAGAAACAGATAAACCAGCATTAATAGCAGGTCTTCTACCAGAATAGAATAACCTACTAGATAAGTAGATTTGTCCATCAGTGATAGAAATCACGTTAGTAGGAATATAAGCAGAAATATCTTCAGCTTTAGTTTCGATAATAGGCAAAGCGGTTAAAGAACCACCACCTAACTCATCACTAAGTTTAGAAGCTCTTTCCAATAATCTTGAGTGGAGATAGAAAACATCTCCTGGGTAAGCTTCACGTCCTGGTGGTCTTCTTAGTAAAAGTGAGATTTCACGATAAGCAACAGCATGTTTTGAAAGGTCATCATAAATAATTAAGGCATGCTTGCCATTATCTCTGAAATATTCACCTATAGAACAACCAGCGTAAGGAGCCATGTATTGCATTGAAGGTGGTTCAGATGAACCTGCCATAACAATAGTAGTATATTCCATTGCCCCATATTCTTCTAAAGTTCTTACAAACTTTGCAACTGATGATTCTTTTTGTCCAACAGCTACATAAATACAGTAAACATCTTTACCTTTTTGATTAATAATAGTATCTAAAGCGATAGCAGTTTTACCAGTCTGTCTATCACCAATAATTAATTCACGCTGTCCTCTACCGATAGGTATCATAGAGTCAATAGCCTTGATACCTGTTTGAAGTGGTTCTACAACAGGTTGACGAGCAATAACACCAAGAGCCTTTCTTTCCATTTCATAGAATTCAGTTTGCTTAATTTCCCCTTTACCATCTAAAGGTTGTCCTAGAGTGTTAACAACTCTACCAAGCAAAGCTTCACCAACAGGAACTTCCAAGATTCTCTTAGTTCTTTTAGCAATGTCGCCTTCTTTAACTTTAGTAGTATCACCAAAGAGAACACAACCTACGCTATCCTCTTCCAAGTTAAGAGCCATGCCGAAAACGTCATTTGGGAATAGCAACATCTCATTGTACATAACATTTTTTAAGCCATATACACGAGCAATACCATCACCAACTTGTATAACTTTTCCAGTCTCAGCTATATCTTGATCTAAGGTAAACTTCTTTATTCTATCTCTTATGATTGAACTAATTTCTTCAGGTCTTATCATATTTAATTCCTTACATTTTAATTAAGCTTAGTCTGAATTGCTCTAAGCTTCGTTTTACTGAAGAATCGACAATGAAGTTATCTGATTCAGCAATAAAGCCACCAAGAACTTCAGGTTCAACAACGAATGAGGCTTCAACTTTCTTCTGTATCTTGTCAGATATGAAGTTAAGCATCTTTTCTTTCATTTCTTCCTTAAGTTCATGAGCAGTTTTTATTGTAATTTTCACTATATTTAATTCCAATAATATATATTGTTCTAAAAAATAGATTATATCATCAAAGAGTTCTAATCTATTCTTTTCTGAGAGCAACATAATTAGGTTTTGCCAATAATCACTATAAGAACTTTCTTTTAAGAAGGGTTCAATTATGTGTAGTTTTTCCTTCTCTTTGATTATATGTGAAGAGAGCACTCTTGATAATTCAGGATCACTTCTAAGTACTACTTGAAGAACTCTAACTTCTTCTAAAAGATTTTGCATATCAGCTTGTGAAAATGCCTGGATAAATCCATTAGCGTAGCGTTCTGCAGTTTTAGTATCTTTCATTATTCACTCCGATTATCAATAATAGAGTTAATAAGCTCTAAATCTTTATCAGAATCAATTTTCTGACCTAAAACCTTGCCTGTTAATTGTGAGACTAAAGCTGCTAATTCAGCTTGAAGTTTTTGTTGAACTTTCTTTTTCTCATGAGCAAGTTGTTCTTCAGTCTCAGCCACAATAGATTTGCGATTTTCATAAGCCTGCTGTATAATCTTTTCTGCATCAAATTCAGCTTCTTTCCTGATTTTGTCACGTAGCTTTCTTGCTTCTACTACAGCTTCTTTGTACTCTTCTTCTTTTGTTAAGACTAACTTCTTAGCCTCTTCTTTTGATTTATTGGCATCATCAATATCAGCAGCAACCTTGCTTTCCCTATCCTTAATCATATCTTTAATTGGTTTATATAATAAAACCTTTAAGATAAACATTAAGAGGAGAAAGTTTAAGATAACTACTACCATTGAGATATCTATACTAATCATTTTTTCTCCATTATATTGAGAATTAAGCAGTGAATATTAATAATAATGCTACCACTAATGAGTAGATACCTGTTGATTCAGATACAGCCTGACCAATAAGCATTGTTCTGGTGATTAAACCTGCGTTTTCTGGAGTTCTTGCAATTCCTTCACATGCCTTACCTGCAGTGAAACCTTCACCTAATCCTGGTCCTAAAGCACCAATTCCCATTGCGATTCCTGCACCTAATAGAGCTGCAGCTTTTACTATTGCTTGATTAAGATCCATTATTCCTCCAACGGATATTTATTATTTTTTTTATTTTATTTGTATTCTCATTATGAGAAGAAAATTAATAAGAATGCTATTACTAGAGCGTAAATAGCGGTAGATTCTGATACAGCTGCCCCTAAGAACATTGTTCTGGAGATTGTACCTCTTTCTCTTGGGAATCTACCCAACATATTAGAAGCTCTACCTGTTACGAATCCTATTCCCATTCCCGGTCCTAAAGTACCTAAACCTATCGCTAAAGAAGCTCCTAGGAAGGCTGAAATCTTAACAACAAAATGACCTAATGTTGTTGAAGCGGTTGGGTTAGGAACACTATATAATAGAAGTAATGACACAACTAAAGCAAAAATTGCATCAGTTTGTGCTAAAGCTTGACCTATTAACATATTTGTAGTAACTCTGTTTGATTCTTTTGGAAGTCTAGAAATCACACTACAGGCTTGTCCTCCAGTATATCCAGCACCAAATCCTGGACCAATAGAACCTAATCCCATCGCCAAACCAGATGCTAAAAGAGCACCTACTTTGAACCAAGAACCAGCAATATGCCCTGACCCTCCGAAGATGAGAAGTAGAGAGATTACTAAACCAAAAATAGCCCCTGTTTCTGTAACAGCTTGGCTAATAAGCATAGTTCTCAAAAGACCATCTCCAGATTTAGGTTGTTTAGCAAGAGCCTTGGCTGCCTCTCCGGCAGCATACCCCTCACCAATACCAGCACTAATGGAAGCTAAACCTGTACTTAATGCAGCACCTAAATAAGCACTGATTAATAAAAAACTATCTGCTTGTATCATTTTTCCTCCTACTCTTCTGAATTAATTTCTACTGCCAAATAACTCATAGCTAGCATAGTGAAAACAAATGCTTGAACTGAGCCGGCAAAGAGTCCGAAGAAACCAGATAATACAATTGGTACCATGATGTACTTAACTAATTCAGACACCACTAAAATAATAATAGCACCACCCATAATATTACCGAATAAACGGAAAGCAATAGATACTACTTTGGAAAGTTCACCAATGATATTAAGGGGAGCTAAGAAGAACATAGGTTCTGCAAAACTCTTGAGATGAGTCCATAACCCTTTCTTTTTAATGGCATTGTATTGTACGACTATAATGGCAATGATACCAAGACCGATTGTGACATTTAAATTTCTTGTTGGCTCACTTATTCCAGGAATTGGAACTAAACCTATCATATTACTAATCCAGATAAAGAGGAAAAGTGTTAAAAGATAAGGTGTAAAGTGCTTGTTATTGTTCCCTAAGGACTCGCCAACTAAACCTTCAAAAGAATCGTAAATCCATTCTGTAGCGACTTGTAGTTTGCCAGGTTTAAATTGAATCTTCCTGCGGACCATTATTGCTAAGATTATAAGAATTAAATCAACTATAAACATCATTCTAATCATTCGAATAGCACTTATAGTAGCAGAATCTCCTAAGAATTTATGGAAGAAAAGATATATCGAAGTACTTCCCCATGGCAAGTATTCTTTGATGTGTTCTAAATCTTCCTGAGCATCTTGAGCCTGCATATTCTCGATAACATTAGCGATAGTCCAATCAGGATTATCCACCTTATACTTGGTTACTACTTGAGAATCCATTAAATGCTGATCAGGCTGAGTCTCTTCATTGATTTTATCCTGCATTTCAATCTTTTCTTCACTAGTATAAATACCAAATTTTCCTGTTTCAGGATCTGTACCAATATTTATACTGTAACTAAGATAAAATGATAGAATCAATTCAATTACAAAAACGACACCCAAGGCAATTAAAATAATTTTCTTTTTTGTCATAATTTACTCGATTCTTAAGTATTTTTTTATTAAAGACCAAATCACATCTAAATAAATAGAGATTTGGGCTGATAATAATCCAAATCCAAACCAGATAATATCTATCTGATTCCTGAACACAAAAGCAATAATAAAGGCATAAAGAACAAACACTAAATAACGTAAGTAAAAGCCCTTAACCGTCTTTAATTTGCTAGCATTTTCATTAATAGAAAGTGCACCTTGAACAAGATAACTATGCCATATAAAGTTACCTGCAGAAGCAAAGGAACCTAAAATATAACTATAGCCAACCCATTCTTTATTAGATATAAATATCGATATAACTAAGGGAATATTTGTCAAGATAATTATTCTAATAATTCTATATATATATTTATTGATTTTCATAGAATTTCTTTAACAGTATGTAATTAGAGAAGATACCGGATATAACACCAAGAATAATTCCTATTAAAATGAAGAGTCTATCAGTTGAGAAAACTTTGTCCAACCAAGAACCAATCAATAAAAAAATAACGATTGATATAACCATAGTAAGTCCAAGCTGAGTGATTAGACTTAAATATTTCAATAAACTAGGGTCAAATCCATCATATTTCTTAAACATTATTCTTTATTTTTCAAGAGATTTTAGCAGGTTAGCGAGTTCTTCTTGATTATTATATTGAATAACAATCTTACCCTTTCCATTCTTTTCTTCTACTTTAATTTTGAGTTTTAGTTGTTGATTTAGCTGCCTTTCAATATCCTTTCTTCTTTGACTAACACCAGCTTTCCTTCTGCTTTTCCCTTGCCAGTTTTTAGCAAGTTCCTCTGCTTTTCTCACAGATAAAGATTGACTTACTATCTTTTTTGCAAATTCACCTTGCTCTTCTTGAGGGACCTGTAAGATTGCTCGACAATGACCAGCGGAGATTTCACTATTAAGAAGAAGTTTTTGCACTTGAGGTGTTAACTTAAGCATCCTTAAAGTATTGGTAATAGTAGAACGATCTTTACCCATCATTTCAGCAACTTGGGCTTGAGACATAGCAAATTCTTCAATCAGCTGGTTATAAGCCAAGGCTTCTTCAATTGCATTAAGGTCTTCTCTTTGGACATTCTCAATTATAGCATAAAGAAGTTTTTCTTTAGGTGATATAGATCGAATTATCACAGGTATTTCATCAAAACCTGCTAATTTAGAAGCTTCTAAACGCCTCTCGCCAGCAACTAACTCATAACCATCCTCATCCATATTTTTGGTAACAATAATTGGTTGAATGATACCATTTTCTTTAATAGAATTAGCTAATTCTTGCAATTTTTCACTATCAAATAGTTTTCTAGGCTGAAGTTTGTTTGGATGAATGAAGTCTATTTTAACAGTTGTTATACCAGTTTCTTTACTTGTAGATTCTGGAAGTTTGGATATTAAGGAATCTAATCCACGGCCTAATTCAAAACTCATTTATTCACCACCTCGGAAGCTAACTCTAGATAATTCTGGGAGCCGACTGATTTAATATCATATTCAAAAATAGATTTCCCATAAGAAGGTGCTTCACTTAGTTTTACGTTTCTATTTATCATAGTCTCAAAGACTTGTTCTTTAAAATACCTTTTTACTTCAGAGACTACTTGATTGGCTAAATTAAGTCTTTTGTCAAACATAGTAAGCAGAATTCCAAAAACATTAAGTTGAGGATTAAGATTCTGTTGAATAAGTCTGATAGTATTAAGAAGCTGACTGACCCCTTCCAGAGCAAAGTATTCACATTGAATTGGAATAATTACATCAGTACAAGCAGTAAGGGCATTAACGGAGAGAAGTCCAAGCGAAGGCGGACAATCTATAATGATATACTCGTAATTGTCTTTAATATTCTTAATAGCTTCTTTTAATTTTTGTTCTCTAGCAAATTCTTTTACAAGTTCAATTTCTGCTCCTGTAAGATTTATATTTGCTGGTATAATATCTAAGTTATCCATAGAAGAAGGCAGAATAGTTTCCTTGATATCAGTCTTCCCTATGATTACATGATAAACATGTTTTTCTATTTCGTTTTTATCTACCCCTAAACCGCTAGAAGAATTCCCTTGTGGATCTAAGTCTATGAGAAGAGTCTTCTTCTCCATAACAGCTAAACCTGCTGCTAAGTTCATAGCTGTAGTTGTCTTACCTACTCCACCTTTTTGATTTACTATTGAAATGATTCTACTCATAATTTATCTCTACTATATTCCGTGTCCCTAATATTTCATTACTATAGTCATGTATCTTATATTTGTTGAATTGAACAACATCGTCTAATATTTTACTCTTATAGAGAACTATTTTACCTTTTGGAGATAAAACATTTAGCATTGGTCTCTTGAATTGTGGAGATATTTTTACAGACCTACAAATAATATAATCATATTTATTTATTGTATTATAATCTTCTATCCTAGACCAAATAGTTCCTACATTAGGCAAATCAAGAATTTCAATCATCTCATTTATGACCATGATTTTCTTCTTTGTACCATCTAATAAATTTACTTGCATTTGAGGGAAAAGTATAGCCATAGGAATACCAGGTAAACCACCACCAGTACCAAAGTCTAATATTCTTTTCTTGCTTGAATCAATCAGCTTATAAGGCAAAACTGAATCATAAAAATGGGTTGTCCAAATCTCTTCTAATGGCATTTTACGTGAGAAAAGATTGATTTTAGAATTAGCTTCTACTAATACTTCATAATACTCTTCAAATTTCCCTTTTAACTCCTGGCTCCTCTGAGCAAAATTATCCTCAAGATACTTAAAGAAAAGCTCTTTATTATTCATTTATTCTGCTTTTCCCTTTTTACTTTTTATAAATATTTTATCTAATCCTGTTATAATTCCGTAAAATAGAAACATAAAGGCAAAAATCCCTAACATTCCTTTCCACATAAAACTAACAGCTTCCATTAAAGCACTCATAATCACCTCTTTTAATAATGATATTTTTTACCTTTAATAATACAAAAGCTACGATAAATCTGTTCTACCAATAGCATCCTAATCATCCGATGTGTGAAGGTCATTTTAGAAAAAGATAAGAGCAAATCAGCTCTCTGCCTTATTTCTTCAGCTAAACCATAAACTCCACCAATTAAGAAGTCAATATTTCTCCTTCCCTGATAATTGTCAATAAATCCCGCAAAGGAGACTGATGAGTAAAGCTTACCATGCTCATCTAAGGCAACTATATAATTATCTTTTTTTAAATATTTCCCAATTATTTCTGCTTCTTTCTGCTTAACTATTTCTATAGTATTTGCTGAAGATAGCTTAACATCTGCTGTTTCTATTATTTCTAACTTGCAGAAGGCTGATAAACGCTTTGTATATTCAGCTATTCCCTCTTCAATAAACTTTTGCTTTGTTTTTCCAGGACATATTATTCTTATATTCATATTTTCTTACACCTTTGAATTTATCCTAAAAAGGGGGAAGGAAGTGTCAATTAAAATCCTAAATTCAATTAATTATTATGATAAGAGACTGTTCAATCCTCAAGCCACCCTCCTCAGTAGCCTATCCTTAAAGAAGTCGATAATATTGCACATATTTACCTTTTCTTGATTTTGGTGAAAAATTATGATTAGTAACATATACCCTACATCGGATTGGATTTCCGATAATACACATCTTTTTTTCAAGTTGTAGTGAGTAAATTCTTAAAAATCTCGGAGAGATGCAGATATAATAGGCAGGGCTCGAAGACCCTGTATTAATTATTTCAAAAAATCAAGCAAAGCCCTGGAGGGGCGACAATATTCATTTTTCTAGATTTATTTTTATGTACTTATTATTCATAAAAAAACCATGATAAAAAAGAGCTTAACCCTTATTTACATAAACAGTAAGAGGTATTATCGCCCCTCCGGGGCTTCGGTTTGTGGGAGACTCCTTGTACAGGGTCTTCGAACCCTGTCTATTATATCTGCATCCTTCCAGGATTAATGAGGTTATATTTCAATATCCGAGATTTAGACAAGAATGCATTTATTAGTCAATTTGAAAAACTTAGCTATAAACTTAAATATGTGCATAAAATGCTTTAGTTAGCACAAGTACATGCTATCTATCAATTGTTTAGATTGAACAGTCTCTATGATAAAGATGAAGAGAATCTATCCACGAATTGCACGAATTACACAAAAAAGAAGACCTCAACACGATTTAATTTTGATACAGATATCTCTTTAATCCCGAAGGGATGACATCTAATAGGCAGGGTTCGTTAGACCCTGTATATATGAAATCTAAATTTTCCTTAGCCCTGCAGGGGCGATAACAGATTGATTTTTTTTTGATGATGTTAACACCTCCTTCCAGTAAAAACAAATTTCATGATAAAACCAACCCACTCTACTTTTGAGATAGCCAAAAAGAAGGCCCTTAACACAGAGGGCACAGAGGCTATCACAGTGTTGCACAGAGTCATGAAGAAGAATTTCTTTTAACCCAATGGTTCAGTAAAGCTTCAGAGAAGAGTGCTATTATCAAAGGTCTATTGCCTTATTCGGGTTTAAGATACCTGCTATCAAGTTTAGTTTGAAATGCACAAAAACTAAAAATAGCATCACTCAAAGGAGAATATACCATAGATTTAAATCCTATATCAGCCCTTTTAAAGAATAAAGGTAAAATCAGCTTAATTGATTTATAAGTCCCTGAATCTCCAACAGCACGAGCAGCACCATAACCAAATACTGTTGCAGATGACCCATAATTAAATATTATGGGACCAGAGTCGATATTACCTTCTGAGAAGTAATCAAGTTCAGGGCTATTTTCCTTGAAAGCTCTTAGTAACCCAAAGTTAGTTGAATATTTTTTCCTAAATCTATAGTATTGTTCTTTAGCAAACTCTTCATCGAAATGTCTAATAAACATAGTACTCCAATTAATGGTTGAGCCTTCGGTAGCCTTATAACCTAAACACTTTTTATCATTATAATCTAAGAAAACTTCAGAGGTCATCAACCCATCTTTATCTAAGAAATTATCTTTTACAGAAGATACCCACTGATCACATACAATAGAGTAGTTAGTATGTGCATGCAAATCATAAAATTTTAAGGATGCTAGGGCTATGACATTATCTCCAGTCCAACAATTTCCAGTGTAGGATTCTAAGAACTTTGTTGAACTATTTCTATATTGCTCATAAAGATATTCACTTACTTTAGCATTAATATTTAATATCTCTTCATTATCATTTGTTAATAGATTATAAGTGCTCAGCATATAATTCAGATATCCAGTATATATTACACTTTCATCAGGGTTTCCCTTAAAATCAAGATTATCAAATCCTTTAAATCCATAAGAATCTTGTATTCTCTTAGACAGCATTTCCTTTATAAGAATTTCATTCAGTTCAATTGCAGTATCCTTATAAGTTGAATCTATAAAAGCTTTATTGGTTATTGCAAAGCTACTTATAGCAAGAAAACCTAGTTCCCATTCTCGATTCATTTCAAAGACTTTTTCTGATTGGAAGGAATTCGCAATATTTTCATTAATAATTGAATTAAGATACTGGAAATTTTTATCTGTTAAAGTAACAACCCTTACTGCATGCCAAAATATTAAAAATACAATAACTATTAACATAATTCGCTTTAAATAGCTCTTCCATTTCTGTTTGATCTGCATATTATCTCCTTATAGGTAAAACTTTTATTTATCAAAAATTCAATTCAAATTTGATTTCAATACAAGTACCATAGATTTAAATACTATATCAGCCCTTTTAAAGAATAAAGGTAAAATCAGCTTAATTGATTTATAAGTCCCTAAATCTATAGTATTGTTCTTTGGGAATCTTTATTCTAAACCTACATTTATCTCCCCCACTCAGAACACTCTCTAACAATTCAACATCCACTTTTTGGTCAAATATCACTTCAAACCTAGTCTTTGCAAAACCACTTGAGCAATAGCACCATAAATCAGGGACCTCATTCTGCTGATCTAAAATTGAAGATCTAACAAATGGGCAATGACAGTAAAAGTATCTTTTCTTTTTAATGTCTTTCTCTGCAAGAAATTCTGTCACTTTATAAGGTATTTTAGTGATGTAAATATAATTCCCATTTCGAATTCCAGTTGAGATTTCTTGATTAGCTTTTACGAAGCCTATTACCTGAAGAGTAATTATCTGTTCAAACCATAAGTTACCCTCATAATAGCACTTTTCCATTTCTTCAATCAAATCTTGGTGTTTTTTTTCTAAGTATAAATCAATGTTTCCTAATTGCTGAAATAACTTCTTATCTTTATTAAATACCTCTAATGGGATTTGATGATTGTTACCTGACAGGATTTCTTTTATCTCTTTTTCACTAAGTAATTCTTGCAAGGCAACTAAGAAACTTTTAGTAACAGGAGGATAAGCATTGATTTTTGAACCGAAAGCTGGAAGTTTACTTCTATTTATGAGTTTTTCTAAAGAGTCCAAATCAATTCTATTCTTCAATCTGGCAATAATTGTTTCTAAAACCCCTAAAGAATTAAACAGAGTTAAAATATATATTAAATCCTCCTGTTGATTATTAAATCTTAACCAACGAGCTAAGGCTTTTGTTGCATCTACTGTTCTATCTTCCTTACTTATTATCTTCTCTGCAAAATCTTCTATATTGTTTCCAGAAGAGCTAAAGTTATCTTGCTGATACTTTTGAAATCTCTTAGCTATATCTAATGAAAATTTAATTTCTGTTTCATCTATCTTATATCTTTGAAGATAGTCAGCAAAACTCTTTATTTTATCCATATCTATTCCTTTTCAAAATCTACCTTAACTTAATTTACTAACAGTAAAATGGACTAAATTAATGTCAAGATAATACTATCTGTCTTCATTATTCTCTAATAGTTTTTATCTAACTTTTGTTACTTTTTGTCAAAAATAACTTGCCTACTTTGAACAAGAACATTTAATTGGTATATAAAGAACATATCTGGGAGTGAAGATGATAAATCGTAATTTACCAAGAATTCAAGATGCGGATCTTAAAGACAAGATTGTCTTAGTAAGAGTTGACCATAATGTTGTAAAAAATGGTGTTATAAAAGACACAGAACGTATTGATGCTACAGTTCCTACCTTATTAAACATTGCCCTACGTGGTGGAAAATTAATTTTAATGACTCACAATGGTCGTCCAGTTGATAAAGAGACTGGTCATATAGTCATATCTGATGATGATTCAGTTACCCCAATTGTAGAATATATGAAATCAAAGTTATCGTTAAATATTGAGATTCCTAAATGGTTTAAACGTGAAGATAATGGAATTGAAGTTGATGATGATTCAGTATATTCTTTGATAGAAGATTTAAGAAAAAGCAAAATAGATATGATTTACCTTCCTAATACCAGATGGTTTAGAGGCGAAGAGTCTATGAATGGAGATTCAGATGATTTAGGCAAAGCCTTAGCTAATATCGCAGATGTCTTTGTTAATGATGCCTTTGGTTCTTGGCAACCACATACTTCCACTATGAAGCCAACCTATTATATGCCTTCCTACTCTGGTATTTTAATGCAAAAAGAGATTACCCATCTTAAGCAAGTTTTTAACCCTTTAAGACCATTTGTTGGTATTGTAGCAGGCTCTAAATTTGACACAAAGATTAAACCTTTAAATAATCTTTTAGAACATGTTGATTACTTAGTATTGGGTGGTGTTATTTATAACGCTTACTTGGCTGTAAAATATGACCTTAAGATTAAAGGTATTACTGAAAAAGACCTAGAACACGCCCGAGTTTTCTTAGAAAAAGCAAATGAGTTCCCTCAAAGAATTGTGGAACTACCTTATATCGTAGAATCAGATGTTTTAGGTGAAAAGATACCTGGTAAATACCGTACTCATTTTATCTATGATTTAAAACCAGGTACAGAATTAAATTATATCTTAGATGTATCTTGGGAAACTTGGTCACTACGCCATATCAAAGAAATTTTCTCCCGAGCTAATATGTTCTTCTGTAACGCAGTTATGGGTTTTGCTCCTCACTTTAGCGAAGGAACAAAAGACCTTTATGATATTATTTCTAAGAATGAAAATGCTATGAAAATGTTTGGTGGTGGTGATACTCTCCAAGAATTCAAAGCTGTTGCTTATGAAACCTACCTTAAAGCTATCGAACGAGATGACTACTACTTCTTTACCGGTGGTGGAGCTGTTCTTAACTCTATTGAACAAGGCTCTCCTTTTGGTATGAAACCAGTTCAAGCTCTTATTGATAATCAAGAAAAGTACGCTAAGAAATAAATTTATATTAGACTTTTAATGAAGCTCAAAGTGTTGAATTTTTTCCACATTTTGAGCTTTTTCTTTGATTTTTTATTAAATGGCACAATTACTCTCCCCGGTCTACTCGACCACCCCTCTCAAACGCTCTTACGAGCTGAAAGGGGATTGTTTACTCTCCACCTCTAACTGGGAACTCGGGAATCCTGCCCGAACTAAGTGTTAAAATACTCTCCCGGTCTACTCTACCCCCCTCTCAAACACTCTTACGAGCTGAAAGGGGAGTTATATGGATCGCAGGATTCCATGTCTCTTTTTCTAATGAAAAAGATGCCGATGTGGTCATCCGCATTCCCAGTTATTTAGCTAAAAAGGGATTATTATTTTCTCTTGATTATCACTATCTCATTAATTTACTGTTAATTATTTGAGTGAGTAACAATCAAGAAAGCATAAAGAAGGAATCTTCCTAAAGTTCAGAGAGAAATTTATAGACAATTAATTAAACTACCCCTTATCCACTAGTGAAATTAAAGCAAAAAAAAGAGGCTGTTTCCAGCCTCTAAAATTGAATCTTTTAGTAATTTATTTATCGCTTGTAGGAATATTATTTCTTCTAATCTTCCAGATATTATTGCTCTTTTTCTTAAGAAGTTCTTTAATTTGTGCCCAAGTTAATGAACCCCTAAAATCATCACCATTACCAGTTGAAAAGAAATTTTCTAATTGAACCTCTTGATTAAAGTTCATTTTATAAACATTATATTGAGGTGAGATGTTGGCTAGGTTAGGTACATTAAAGATAGCAAAAGAATTGCTTCTAGTATAACCCTTTACAACATGATTCTCTTCATTATCAGAGTTACCTTCTGTGATGATATAAGCATAATAGTCGTTAGAAACTGAGTTATCTTCCCATTTTAATTGGACATTATGATAACCATCCATATATTGAGTGAGAATAGTTAAAGAGCCTGTAAACTCATTACTAGTATCTGGATTTGCATTTATAGTTAATGTAAATAAAACTGCTACAACAAAAATAAGAATCTTTTTCATCTTACACCTTCTTTATATTTTTATTTATCTAATTATTGAAAGGGAAAGAAATATGTCAAGAGATATTTTTCTTTTGCAGGCATACCCCCAAAAAACGGCAAACATCTATCTGTAAGATGCATTATAATAACTGTTTAAAGTTGATTAATGTCAAGTTTAAGCAGTTTTGAGAGACATCTATATTAAAACCACTTTTTAGTTAAAATTTTAATTAAACAAGCCACACGGTTCTAATATTAAGCCACTTTTTAATGAATTGTAAGTAAATGATATATAATAAAATAACTAAAAAAATATTGCTAAAAAGTGCCCCTAAATATAATTAAATTATCCAAAAATAAAAACAAAAGGAGCACTTTAAACAATGGATTTAAAAAAAAGAATATAATAAAATTGCAAAGAGAAAACACAAGTTTAAAACTTCCAAAAATAAGATTTATATGTGTGGAGTTAAAAGGGTAAAAATCAGAACAAATCCTCATAAAACTAAAAAGTCAGATACAGTAGAGACTCATCTAGTAGTTGCTCGACATGGTAAAAAAGGAGGCTTATTCTATTTGCTATGTAACTTTAATACCAAAGACTTAACAGACTATGAGATAATTGAAAAAGCATTAAGAGGATATGGGTACAGATGGAAAATTGAGGAGTTTCATAGACATGTAAAACAAGAGTTTAACTGGGAAAATATCCAGTTAATGAGTTATGTAGGATTAAAAAATTTAAATACAATCCTGATGGTCGCAGTTGATATAATATACTCTGCTATAAAATATTTAGATGAGCTACTATACTTATACCCAGAATTTGGAAATTTGAAAGAACATACATATAAATATGTATATTATAAGCTTAGCAGAGTCATAAAACATATATTCAGCAATACAAAACTTAACAAGATTTTACCCTGCAAAGGTGAATATCATGACAAGTTACAGCTGAGGATCAATTTTTCTTAAAAAAAATGGGGGTATGCCAAAAATTACTAAAAATTACTTGACATTACTAAAACATACTGCTTAAATATCTTTAGCATATTTACTAGGATTTTGTTTACAGAAATTTAACAGAAGATAAGATTTTGCCAAGTGGTAAGTTTTTAACTTAAAAATAAGGAGTATCTATGAAAAAAAATGCACTATCAATCCTATTGTTGCTTACCTCAATTTTACAACTATACGCAGACAACGACCTAGAACCTTGGATAACCCTTAGTGGAGAGTGGGCTCCATCCTGGTTTGGTAGAAACATGACAGTCTTAGACTTTAATGCTGACGGTATTGACGATTTAATTGTTTCTCATGGGGGAAATCAAGATGAATACTACGGAGCTTTAAACATCTATTTTGGTGGTGATAACTTTGGTAATGAACCTGATATGGTAATTGAAGGAGAATATCTTGGAAGTTTAGCTTATGGAGTCTACTACTGCGGAGATGTTAATGGTGATGGCTACGATGATTTCATCAATCATGGATTAATGAATAGTGATGGTATAAGACCATCAAGAGAATATGAAATTCGCTACTACTTTGGTGGGCCTAATCCTGACCTTGAAGTTGATCAAGTATTTTCATATAGTGATAATGACTATGATTGGTACAGCATTAGAAGCTGTTTAGGTGATGTAAACAATGATGGATATGATGATATCGCACTAGAGTGCCATGAGCCTTTAGAATATGAAGGTTTTGGTTATCCTTTAAAGATATTACTTGGTAATACACTAGAACTTGTGGAGATTATTCCGGCTGAGGAATCAACTTTATTTTTTCCAAATATTGAACCTATGTGAGACATCAACAATGATGGAATAGCTGATTTCTCAGTTGGTTATGGATATGAAGCACATGGTACGGAACATCAACATACAAGAATATTCTATGGAGGAGAAGATTTTACAACTAGTTTTATTGACTACAAACACTATGTTAATTCCGAATACATGTTTAAAGGGGCAAAGACTATTGGTGATTTTAATGGTGATGGATTAAATGATTTTCTCTTCCCTAGCCCAAGTAATGCTTCTAACGACTATTTTTCCTTAGCAATACGAGCTGAAGATATATTAGATTCAGATGAACTTCATGTAGAACAATTTTATTATGACCAACCTTTACTAGACGCTTCTAGACCTATGTCCTACACTATAGGTTACGGAGACTTTAATGGTGATGGTTATAGTGATTTTGTTGGTACTAATAGGGAATATGCTAGTAATAGTGGAGCTGCTGGAGTCTGGTTTGGTAGGGAAACTCCAAATGGTGATTGTGATATTAGATTACTATACCCAACTGTTTGCCACCAATTTGGTTACAAAGTTATGGTTGGTGATTTCGATGGTGATGGATTGGATGATATTGCTATCTCTTCTCCTCATTGTGCTGGATCTATAGAGGATGGATTTAATGGCCAGGTATATATTTACAAGGGATCAGTTGATTTAGCTGATACGGCTGTAGCTAATAGTGACCAAGAAGTTGAAGAAAATCAGGATATAAAATTAAATATCTATCCAAATCCTTCTAAGTCTAGTATGGATATAAAGTACACGATTAAAGGTCTATCAGGTAGAGATATTTCGGGTACACAGCTAATTATCTACAACATTAAAGGTCAAAAAATTTATTCAACAAGTATTAATAGTAAAGATAACACAATTAACATACCTCAAATCCCATCAGGATGTTACATAGCTGAAATTAAAGAAAACTATAAAATTTTGGCTAGCACCAAGTTTAACCTAATAAAATAAGGAGTAATAAAAATGAAAAGGTTATTTGTAGCAGTATTGTTTATAATGGTTGGTTTATGTTGTTGGTCAGCAATTAGAGAAGACTTCGTTATTGGTAATTATGGATATATTCATCCAGCTTATGGAGAAACTTCATATACTAGATTGTTCACTTTAATGCAAGAAGCCAACTATAATTCATCAATTTGTTCGCCGGTAAAACTTACCCAGTATCCATGGGGAGATTTGAGTACAATGTTAAGTAAAATGGAGCAATGCGATTTAACTCCAATTCTTTATGATAATTATACTAATTATTCCAATGGTGTGATAAATGAAATAAGCCCAAGAAATCTTTCCATGGGTATATATGCAAAATTCGAAGCTGAGTTTGATAGTAGAGAAGATAACAATATTCCTGAAAGTGAAAGACATATAGAAGAGAATAATGATTTATACCATTATCATTTTGATATTGATAGAGTTGGGGCTATTGATGGAATAAATGATAGAAGATTCCTGTTTTGTACACCTACTACAATGACAGAAGATGTTATTATTGATAATTTAAGGCATAGATGGAAAAAACACAAAAATGGTGTTGATGGAAGTTTAGTTAACAATGCAGAGTATTTGCGTTACAAGGAGGCATTTGAGTTCTCTAATGGAAGTGATGAATTAAATTATATCCAATATAATAAGTTATATATGACAGTATGTTATAAGATTAATTCAGACACCACTTCTGCTTTACAATTTGGTCTGAAACTACTTAATATTGACCCCAACGATAATGAAGCTTGGTATTTTAAAGAGATTAGAAATACCTTGAATAATGATTATGGTGACATGTTGACCTATACAGCACTGGAGCTTAATGATCCTACAATCACAACTATAGCTAATCCTGAACAACAAGATGGTTTTAGGAAGATAACTTTCGAGTTAGAATTGTCCAATTTGTTGCCTGAAGAGATTAACAGCCATGAGGATAAAAATAGTAGATCATATCTAAGCGATTTTCATGGTAGAAAAAGATTGAATGGCATTACTCCATATATATATTGGGAAGGTAATCATGATGTAAGGATAGACTATATTGAGTTTGAGGATGACGTACATAAGCAAATTGTTGATGGCGTGGCACTTGATGCTTTAGAAAATAGATTAAATAAATACTCCTCAGTACATAATCACTATACTGTAGATGAGCCCAAGTTTACTCACTTTGATTCCCACTTACGTATAGATCAGCGATTAAGTGGGAAAAATATAATCACAACAAACTGGCCAATAAATTTTAAAGAGAAAAAGCCAAATAATACTAGATATTTTCATCCAGGGCAATTTGTGGAACAAGCCCAACCTGATGATTTAATGATAGATTTTTATCCACTAAAACCTGAAACTAATTGGAATAATACAGACGATGATAACTTTGTTCAATTCCTAATAGATTGGTGGGCTTGTGCAAACTATAGAAGAGCAAAACACAAAGCTGAAGATAGACCTTTCTATGTTGTACCTTGTACTGCTGGTAAATGGGATAATCGAAATAATGAATGGGTAGGCTATCAATATCCAACAATTAACATGATTAAATGTCTGCAATATTTACCTCTCTGTTATGGGGTTGATGGAATAATAGATTTTCCATTTTATGGAAATACTACATTTAATGATAATGATCCTGAAGATAATGGTCATCGCTGGTATACCCTAGTTAATGATGATGATAATGATTCCATTCATCCTAATGGACGACATATAACCCCACAATACTATGCAATACAAGAAGCCAATGAAAAAGTATATAGATATGGTAATATTCTTAAAGATTTAACATGGCTAGATGCTACTACTATTAAAGCAAATGGTATTCAAGCTCTAGATTCTGAAATCTATATTATTGGTCAAAATCAGGAAGAAGGTGAAGATAAACCCCTTAATAATAGTATCTATAAATACTTCCCAACTGGAGGAATAAAAACTTCTAGTATTGGGAATAATAATGATAGAGACACCTATAATGGCTACATTCACATCGGATTTTTTGAAGACGAATATGGTCATCAGAAGTATATGCTTGTGAATAGGCGTACTGATTTTGTTGAAGATAGTAGTGGCTTAATGAATACTTTAAACCCTGATATATTAACTTCAAGATATGAAGATCAAGTATCATTTTTCCAAGCTTCTCCTCAATGTGTAAATTTTGATTTAGATTATGCAACTGAGGATTTTAATAATTCATTCGGTTCTCATGTTGCCCTATATGATCCTTATTCAAAAGAAATTTATCGACCTAACTCAGAAAATGTAATAAGTGTTGAACTTAAACCTGGAGAGGGTAAAATGTTAGAATTTGTAAATTATCTGTCTGGGCATATAACATTTTCACCTTTGCCATATTTAGATGGACATTATGTGATAGGTGACACGTTAAATATTGATGATAATGTTAGTCTATCATTTTCTCCTGAGTCAAGAGTATGTATAAAAGATAGTACAATAATTAATATCGGCAAAAATGCAAAGCTATCATTAAGTGGAAGTGTAGAAATAAATAGTACCATAAATGCTGATTCTTTAGCAACACTTGAATTACTTAATACTTATAAATGTTTATTAGGAGATGGAGTTAAGTTAAATGCCAATAACGGAACAATTATAATTGAAAACTCTTCACTAGAAGCTATAACAGATAAATGGGGCGGTCTATATTCTGATAATTTAGCAAATTTAAATAGTTGTATTATAATTAAAAATAGTGAGTTAAAACAATTTAGTAATCTTAGTATGCACAATGGATTTCTGACTATTCTTGATGATAGTAATCTGTATTTTACTCAAAGGTATACTGTTCTTAAAAATGTTACAACTAACATCCATAATTCAATATTAAACTTTGAACACAATGGATTTCGTTATTTTAACTCAAATTTGGAAGGAAACATATATATAACTAACACACAATTTAATGGTTCTTCAAATCTGAAAGCCATTGAACTTTCAGGTTCTGTTTTAGGTCTTGTAGTTTTAGATGGTGTAACCTTTAACAACTTTAATAAAGGAATAAATATTGTGAGTTTTAATAATTCACCCTCATATTTTGAAAATATAGTGATTGCTGATTGTGAATTTAACAATTGCGATAGTGGAATATTGCTCACCGATTCACCTTCTTTTGGACAAATCAATATAAACACAACTGCATTTAACAATATTGATGATGAAGGAATTGGAGTATATATATTCAATACTAATACAAGCGTCAATATAGATAGCTGTTCATTTTCTGGTAATGGTACAGGAATATCTACTACTGGTATATCTCCATTTATTTCTAATTCCATATTTTCTAATTTAACAGTAGGTGTTAAAGAAGAATTAACAATTTCAAATACTGTAGCTAAGATAAAAGATTGTACTTTTAGGTATTGTGATACTGGATTTGAAGGTAGAGAATCCACAACAAGATTGGAAGAGAATACTTTTCAAGAAAATATAACAGGTATCAAATCTCTAACAAATTCAGTTTTAGATATTTCTTATAATGCTTATAATATTTTTGATAATTCGATTAGAAATTAATATTTTCCAACAGATGAACCCAATGACTATTTAATAAAGTGTTTAAAAGGGCATAACGATTTCTACCATAGATTTTCTCCACCAAATACACTAGCAAATGATTTTGATTTTACTGTACCTATTATGAATAGGATTGGTATAGATGCAAGTTATAATTGGTTCTCAACTTCTACAGTGAGAGTTGCACCAGCATCAATGTCTAATTATGTTTCGGTTAATGAATTTGATCCTACCCAAAATTCTTTTTACCCACCTTCTATAACACCCGATAGATTTTATGAAGCTCTATGTGAAGAAAATAGTGGTTATAACTTAGACGCATATCTAATATATAAACTAATTTTAGATGAAGCTATACCAACTGAGAGTAGTCTCTGGGCTAGTTGTGTTGATGGTATTTATAGAAACTCTTATATTATTGGTATTGATATTTTAGAAGTTGATAGCTATATGGAAGATAAAGTAGAACAATTTTCATCTATTGATAACTCCTTATCAGAAATGATTGACAACTATATAATGAGAGTTCATTTACTTTACAAGAATTACAATGAGGTTATAACTATTCTCAAGAATAGAATTAATTGTCCAACTTCTGAAATTGACTCTCTTAGTGCTGTACTTGATTTAGAGATAGTACTAAAATTGGCTAACGCTTCGCAAGGTAAATCTGAGGTTAATACAACTTTTGCTCAATATAAATATAAGACATTTGAGAAGTTCGAAGAAGAACATGCAAAGCATTGGGACATATATAATGATATGATAAAAGATGATGAATCAGATTATAATGTTCTTCCTCCTAACAAGCTTAATCTATCTAACTACCCAAATCCTTTTAATCCTGAAACGACTATCATGTTTGGTTTACCTGAAGATAGTGACATAGAGATAAAGATATACAATCTAAAAGGACAAGTTGTTAAAAAACTTGTAAAAGATCACTTTAAAGCAGGCTATCATGCTGTTGTTTGGAATGGTAAGAATGATAGTAATCAAAAAGTTGCTTCTGGTGTTTATCTAACAAGAATAACTTCTAAAGAGAAAACTAAAACTAAAAAGATAATGCTTATGAAATAGTATCATATAACATCATGAACTATTGAGTACTGTTATAAAGTTTTTTTGCATGAGTTTAAATAATATATGTAAACAGGCAGAACATTTGTTGTGCCTTTTATATTAATGACTTTAGTCTGCTAACTATGCATTATTGCGTAGTCAAGCAATAAACCACCCGCTATGCGGGTGCAGGCTGTTGACAAATCTATTGTAATATATAATATGATTTAATATAACACATAAAAAGTTGAATAATTAGCAATAAATATCTTGACATAATATAATCATAATACTTTATTGTACAAGAGGTAAGATATGATTGAAAAAATAAATAGACAGACCGAAATTGAGATGGTAACCATCGAACAATTAGTAAAAGAAGACCATCCTATAAGAAAAATTGACAAATATATAAATTTTGATTTTATATATGATAAAGTAAAACATTTGTATTGTTTGGATAACGGACGTCCGGGTATTGACCCTGTAAGATTTTTTAAAATGCTACTAATCGGATATTTATATGGGATTAAGTCAGAAAGAAAATTAGTTCTTGAAATAGAACATAATACAGCCTTTCGGTGGTTTTTAGGTTATAAACTATTAGATAAGATACCTCACCATTCAGTTTTTAGCAAAAATCGACAAAGACGATTCAAGGATAGTTCAATATTTCAAGAAATTTTTGAAGATTTAGTCTTCATGGCACTGAAGTCTGATATGCTTGATGGCAAAGTATTATATACAGACTCTACACATACTAAAGCCAATGCAAATAACAAGAATTTCAGAAAAATAGAGGTTACCAAAACTCCCCAAGAATATGTTGGAGAATTAAATAAAGCAGTAAATGAAGATAGAGTAGCTCATGATAAGTAACCTTTCCCTGAAGCCGAGATTAAAGAAGAAACAAAGACAATAAAGCAAAGTACGACAGATCCAGATAGTGGAGAAATGAATCGTGAACGCAAGCCACGTGGTTTTTATTATTTAGATCACAGAACAACAGATTCTCTCTTTAATATAATTACAGATGTTCATATAACTCCGGCTAATGTAAGTGATAGTACATGCTATATAGACAGGTTAAAATATCAGATTAACAGGTTTGGTTTTGATGTTGAAGCTGTGGGTTTAGATGCTGGTTATAATACAACATATATTTGTAAGGAACTATATGATTTAGGCATATTTGCAACAATGGGAAGAAGAAAAGCAGGAGGGAAAAAGCACTTTTTTAAGAAGAATAAGTTTAAATATGATAAAGATATATGGATATGTCCTAATAATTGTATATTAAAGTATTATACAACCACGAGATCAGGTTCAAAAGAATATAAATCGTCAAAATCAGATTGTAAAAACTGTAAATATTTTGGGCAGTGTATAACTAATAAAAATGGAACTAAATCAATAAGAAATCATGTTTGGCAAAAATATAAAGATTGGGTTAAAGATAATACTAATAGTGAATATGGTAAGGAAATATATCGACGGCAAAAAGAAACTATAGAACGGAGTTTCGCTAATAGCAAAGAATTACACGGTTATCGATATGCTAAATTTAGGGGAATTGAGAAAATGAAATTCCAAGCTTACATGACCGCTATAACTCAAAATATAAAAAAAATGGCCAATATCCTCAGCAGACGTGGAGGTGGTGGAACCAATCCATTATCCAAATTTATTTTTTCACAAATGAAGTATTATGTTTACATTCTGAAGTTCCAAATCAGTAAAATTAACATAAAAAAAGGGCAAAACATATATGACTCTTCAGATTTATTTAAATTGCTAAAAACAGCGTAAATTTCTATTTAAAAAAGAGGGGGTTTGTCTACTACCTGACCCGCTATGCGGGTGCGGAAACGAATGTTTTACAATAAATCACCTTTCCCCATTTTAGAGTTGTTCAAGCTGCTAAAATAATAAAAAGGAAAGGTAAAAAAATGGCAAATAAAGCACATAGTTTAGCTCATACCAAATGGATGTGTAAATATCACATAGTATTTACACCAAAATACAGAAGAAAAATAATATACAATCAATATAAAGTTAGCGTTAGAGAAATATTAAAACGGTTATGTTCATACAAAGGTGTTGAAATTCATGAAGGACATTTGATGCCTGATCATATCCATATGTTAGTCAGCATTCCCCCTAAGATTAGTGTGTCAAGTTTTATGGGATATTTGTTGGCATACCCCCATTTTTTTTAAGAAAAATTGATCCTCAGCTGTAACTTGTCATGATATTCACCTTTGCAGGGTAAAATCTTGTTAAGTTTTGTATTGCTGAATATATGTTTTATGACTCTGCTAAGCTTATAATATACATATTTATATGTATGTTCTTTCAAATTTCCAAATTCTGGGTATAAGTATAGTAGCTCATCTAAATATTTTATAGCAGAGTATATTATATCAACTGCGACCATCAGGATTGTATTTAAATTTTTTAATCCTACATAACTCATTAACTGGATATTTTCCCAGTTAAACTCTTGTTTTACATGTCTATGAAACTCCTCAATTTTCCATCTGTACCCATATCCTCTTAATGCTTTTTCAATTATCTCATAGTCTGTTAAGTCTTTGGTATTAAAGTTACATAGCAAATAGAATAAGCCTCCTTTTTTACCATGTCGAGCAACTACTAGATGAGTCTCTACTGTATCTGACTTTTTAGTTTTATGAGGATTTGTTCTGATTTTTACCCTTTTAACTCCACACATATAAATCTTATTTTTGGAAGTTTTAAACTTGTGTTTTCTCTTTATTGTTTTTGTAACATCTGTAAAAGGTTTTTCAACTTCATCCACGATTAAACTTCTTTTTCCTGTACTTCTAAGTATATAGTTATTACCATTATTAGATAGTAAAGTGATTAATTTTCTACTGTCATAACCTCTGTCAAAGACATAGATACCTTTATTGTCACTATGGATGGTTATATCAGTTATTCTATCTTCAAGCATGTTTCGCGAGGTATCTTCTTCTATAATATTGCTATATAATTGACTACATATTGGCAGTATTGAATAATACTTACCATTATCAGTCAAAGAAGTTATATTCGATAAATGAAAGCCATTTAACCTTTTACCTGTAGAGCCATCACGCACTCGTGCTAATCCTTCAATCTTATGCGAATTAGGTTTAACTATATCTGAGTCGTCGACTATGAAATAAGTATCACCAGTTGCTTTTGAACAATTGGATATCATTATATTTTCACTAATTACATCAGATAACTTATCATTTTTAAGATTACGGTATAATCTCTCACACACTTTATCTAAACTAATCTTTTCGTGTAAAGATGATGCTATTTGCCTAACTATTAATGTACCACTTGAAATAATGCCTTTTGTGATGTCTCTCAAAACTGCTTAAACTTGACATTAATCAACTTTAAACAGTTATTATAATGCATCTTACAAATAGATGTTTGCAGTTTTTTGGGGGTATGCCTGATATATTTCTTTTGGAATTTTTAGCCTGCTGATACACAGGGAGCTATTAAGATTTAGATTAGTGCTACTACCTCTTATTGCCGATAAAAATAAAGAAAATATATTAACCAAATAATACTTATAAATAATATAATGATTATATTTTCTATTGAGTATATTGGGCTACTACTATCAATTAAGGTCATAATAAGTTTGATTGAAAAAAGCATGTTTCCTATGAATACTAAGAACTTGAATTTTATCATACCACTTATAACTTGTAAACCATGTGCAAGATGCAACAAACCTAGTGATAATATATACACACCAACTAATTTAATGAAAAATAATAAGGTATTCATGCTGAATAACCTCCCATACAGACTTTATATAAAGTAACACTTGAGCTAAAAATACTACTTTCTTTTATCAGGATATGGTTTTGTAAATATTGAGCTAATTATATGAGCAAGAAGTGCTATTATTAGTCCGTTAATAACTACTCCACCTATATTATAAGCTATGGCATGTTTAGGAGATTCATAATTAAAACTATGAAATATATATAATATTATTTGTATTAAAATAGTAATAAAAAAGGCTATCCATCCAGCTTTATTAAAGCCTTCCATAAGACCTCTAAAATTATATTTAAAGAAAAGCCACATACAAAACCTCTCAATTAAGTAATATTAATAATTATAACAAAAATATATCATATTATGTCAAGAGATATATTTTCTTTAGCCATCTAATCTTGTAGAGTAAATTCAAATTTATCGGTTTCATAACCCTGTTCTTTTAGAATATCAAAAATTTTTACAAGAGTAGATTTGCTTAAACTTTTCTCTCTTGCTAATATCCAGGCATACTTATGGTTAGGTCCACCAACTATAGCCCAAGAATAATCATCGGCTAATCCTATCACCCAATAGTCACCCCAAAACCAGTTCTTCCATAAGAACCTTGCAAAAGATACTTCTAATTTGGCATTACTTTGCTTATCTACTATTCTTGCTTTACCCTCAATCTCGTTAATCTCACCATCTTTTTCAATACAGCGATTAATTACAGAAATATAACCATCTTCTCTGAGTTTATAGCTAGCAGTAGTATTCTTAGCACACTTCTTTTGAAACCAGTTTGGCAGCTTAGCAATCTCATACCATGTCCCTTGGTATTGTAGCAAATCGACTTTTTCTACAGGTTTAGGCTCAGCTGCACTGATTAGAGAAAAAGAAAAAAACATAAGACTTAAGATAATAACTTTAAACATATTTACTCCTTTCATTTGTTATATTATAGCTATTTCATATTAATTCGCAAGATGAAAATTATTTCTTTGCTATCTTTATAATCTATATTTAATAAAGCTCTCTTTCAAGTTGAGTGGGTCTTAGCATAAATTCACTCCTCCTGAAGCTACAGAGTAGCGATATCTTTGTAGATTAAAATATCAGAAGTCTTTAAAAGCTCCGCTTGAAGCGACATCTTTGTAGAAAGCTATAGCTTTGTAGCTCCTTATGACTTTTTAAATAATTTAATAAACCTTAGGTCAATTTTTTCTTGACATCATTCTAAGAAAATATTTAGTCGTCTTATGACTAGTAAAAAAATATTTATTATTGGATTTATGGGTTCAGGCAAAAGCCATATTGGTCGTTCATTGGCTGCTGCCTTGAAGCTAGAACATTATGATCTCGATTACCTTCTGGAGAAAGAGTGTATGAGATCCATTAAAGATATTTTTCATACTTATGGTGAAAAGAAATTTCGTTCTTTAGAACGAGATATCCTCCTTTCTTCCCCACCTACCGGAGTTATTTCTACCGGAGGTGGGGTTATTTCTTCTCAGCAAAATAGAAATTACCTTAAAGATAATATGGTAATATGGTTAAATCCCAGCTGGCAAGTTCTTTACGATAGAATAAAAAATAGCAATCGACCTTTAGTTAAGAAAAATTCTAAAGAAGAGCTTTATCAGATATATCAAAGAAGAATAAAGCTTTATAAAGAAGTTGCTAATTTTTCCATTGACGATATTGCAGAGGATGTCATAATTAGTAAAATTATTATTAAACTAAAACAAATAGAAAAACAAAAATGCAACAAAGGAGATGCAATGAAGTTTTTAGAATTGAAAAGAAGTATTAATGAAACAGCAATTCCCAAGTATAATGAAACAATTGAAGAAATAAAAAAACTACAGAAAGAAATTGAAGAATGCGATGGTACATTTAAGCCATTCTTAGCATTAATTGCAGGCAAGATTCTCAAAGCAGATGATTTCAAAGAAGAGTATAATGACAACTACTTTAAACACCATGACTTAAAAGAATTAGCCAAATTTAATTCTGAGATATATTCAGAAATTCTAACTGAGAATTATGAAACTTCTTTTGCTAATCCTGCTTATGCAGTTGCTCAATATGGTGATAAACTCGGACAATTATTATCAGCTATCTATATTGGCTATAGAAGTTACTTCTCTCATGTAGTGAACTTTGAGATTAATGAATTAGCAAAAAAGAATCAACTTTTCTTAGATATCGTAGCTTCAATGAAAGCAGAAAAGAAAGACTACGATTCATTATTCGCTATTTATAAAGATTTCTTACTTAGCTCTTCTATTGAAGAAAAAGAACTTTCAATGAGAGAATCATTAGACCCAGATAACTATAGTTTTGGCAAAATAATCATGGAAGCTGATTTAAGTGATATTCGCTATCTTTATCAATACGGAAAATATATTACTGAGAATGAGATTAAAACTGCTGAATTTTTAAATAAGTACCCTCAAGAGAAAATACTTAAACTAACTGATGAACTCACAAAAGCCTTTATCCGTGGCTTTGAGTTAGCTAAAAAAGACTTATCAATCAAGGAAACTGTTCTTATTGTATATAATTTAGGACAAGAAAGAATTGTCCGCCAACTCGTTAAGAATTTGGAAAACTATAATCTCAAACCTCTATTTTCAAGAGCTTCTTCTACAGTAGCAAATAAACAATATGGTTATGACCACAGATTTGATTCTGCTATGATTCTGGATGAAGAAGTCGCTACAAAGCAAATAAATGATTATGAAATTATCTCAGAAAACTGTACCGAAATCTTGACTAAGTATGCTGGTGTTGTTGCTTTTGATGCCTTTGGAGAAAAACCATTCTCACCAAAATCTAAAACTGAAAACCTAAAACTTTCTGAAGAACAACAAAAACTTTCTCAACAAATAGGTATTGCCAGAAGCCAAACTTCTCAAAAATATATGCCTCGTACAGAGACAAGTTTCTGTATAATCGGCTTCCCTGTTCCTGAAATTGGACCTAAATTTGAAGAAATCTTCGAAGCAACTTCTGACATAAATATGATTGATACTTTACACTGGGAAGAAATTCAACAAAATTTAGTTGATGTCATGGACCAAGCTGAATATGTTCATGTTAAGGGTAAAAATGGTAATAAAACTGATATTAAAGTTAAAATGCAAAAGTTACTTGATCCAGAAAAACACACTAACTTCGTTAATTGTGGAGCTGATGTAAATATCCCAGTAGGTGAAGTATTCACTTCTCCTATGCTAGAAGGAACAAATGGTATTCTACATGTGAAAGAATCTTTCCTCAATAATATTACTTTTAAAGAACTAGAATTACACTTTAAAGATGGTTATGTGGAAGAATATACCTGTGCTAATATGGAAAATGAAGAAGAGAATAAAAAGCTTATTCAAGAAGATTTGCTTTTCCCTCACAAAACACTTCCACTAGGCGAATTTGCTATCGGAACAAACACACCAGCTTATGTAATGGCTAAGAAGTTTGATATTCTTAACCTCCTACCTATTCTCATTGTAGAAAAAATGGGACCTCATTTCGCTATTGGTGATACATGTTTCTCCTGGGAAGAAGACTTCGCTGTCTTTAATCCTATCGATGGAAAAGAAATTACAGCTCGAGAAAACACTCATTCAGCCAAGAGAAAAACAGACATTCAAGCAGCTTATACTAACTGCCATACAGATATTACTCTTCCTTATGAAGATTTAGACTTCATCGTAGCTATTACTGCTGACGGTAAAGAGATTGATATTATCAGAGACGGTAGATTCGCTGTTCCTGGAACTGAAGAGTTGAACCTACCTTTGGAAGAGTTTGGAGTATAAGACTTGCTTTGCAAGAATAAAAAATTAATTAACAAAGAATTGAAGAGCCTCAAGATTTATCTTGAGGCTTTCTTCTTGGTGTAATTAGTGCTATCCGTGGATAGATTATTCCTCTAACCCCAATTTTTCAACTAGCCCTTCAAATTTTTCTTTACAAAAATCATAATATAAAATCTAATAACTAAAAATAATATTAGAGGATATGCAAATGAGTAAAATTGGTTTTGATTTCCCTGCTCAACCTCGTAAAACTATTCTTAGCGAAGTTGAAGAACAATGGTACATGCCCTTTCTTGCTAAAAAATTAAATAGAGAAATGACATCAATGAAGAAAAGTAATTTTGGCCAGTATGATATGGCTGTTAATTACTTAACTTCAGTTATTGAAGAAGCTAAAGCTGTAGAAAAAGTTGCAGTTTATAATATTGATCACATGGCTCAAATTAGATTCTCAGGTAAAGATTCTGTAGCTTTGTTAGACAGAACTCTTCCTGCAAATGTTGCTTCAATGAAGATTGGCCAATGTAAATACACCCTGCTCTTAAATGAAAATGGTGGTGTTCAAGATGACCTTATCATAATGAGAGTTACTGAGGAAGAATTCATCTTAGTTATTAATGCTGGACATGATTTAACAGGTAAAGGTATGGACCATGGACAAGAAGTGGAAGTCATCTCTGATGCAGATAGAATCCTTAAATATAAGCAAGCTGACGAAGATGTTGTGGTTGAAGATATTTCTGCTGATTTAGCAAAAATTGACGTGCAAGGTCCTTACGCTTATAAACTTATAAAAGAATTATATGGTCAAGAAGTTCTCAGAAATAGAAATAACCCAGCTAAGAATATGGGATTCTTCACTTTCAATGAATTTGATTATGAAGGTAATCATTATTATATTTCTAGAACAGGTTATACTAACAGATGGGGTTGGGAATTATATGTTCCTGCTAATGTGGCTGTTGAACAATACAAACGCATTATAGAAAAAGCTGTTGACTTAGGCGGATTATTAGTTGGCTTAGGTGGAAGAGATGAAAATAGACTTTCAGCAGGTAACGTAGGACTTCCTCTCATGGGGCAAGAATACAAACCTGAATGGTCTCCTGTTAATGCTCCTCTCTTCAATGCTGCTTTCGATTTAACTAAAGATTTCGTTGGCAAAGATGCAATTATGAAAGTTATCAATGATGGTTGCACTCGCAAAATGGTATTAGTTATCTCCGAAGGTATTGTTGTTGATAGAGATGTTTACTTGAATGGTAAAAAAGTTGGTATCTGTACTTCAAGTATAAATTCACCAAATGTTAGCCAAGAAAAACGTGAATTTATCGGTTCCAAAAGAGGATCTGTTAATGGGCAAGATGGTGTGGCAGCTATTGGTTTATGCTGGCTAGATATTAATCCTTTTGAAGTTGATGCTGAAGGTAATGATATCTTAGAAAAAGATGGAAAAGCAGTTAGAATCCCAGTAGAGTTTTTCAAAACTGATAAAGAAGGTAACCCTAAAGGTAAAGCTGTTTTAGGTTATATTTCAGCTGATGGGGTTACTCCTGGAACTGCTCCTAGACCACTTAAGAAAATTGAGAATTTATAAATAAATTATAGATATAATAAGAAAGGTCCTTGTTTTCAAGGACCTTTTATTTTTCAAATTATAATACTTATTATAAAGCGTTAAAAACACCTTTAATAATTTCAAGAGCTTGTCTAAGTTCTTCTTCAGTGATAACAAGAGGTGGAGCAAATCTGATGATGTGTCTATGAGTTGGCTTACATAATAAACCAGCTTCTTTTAATAATACACATACATCCCATGCTTCTTTACCATCTTTAGGTTCAACAACGATAGCATTAAGAAGACCTCTTCCTCTCACTAATTTAATCATTGGATGATTGAAGTTTTCTAATTCTTGACGGAAGATTTTACCTAATTCGAAAGCTTTTTCAGTTAAGTTTTCTTCTTTAACAACTTCAAGAGCAGTTTTAGCAACAGCACAAGCAAGTGGATTTCCACCATAAGTAGAACCATGTTGACCTGGCTTGATTACTAACATAATTTCTTTATCAGCTAAGACAGCTGATACAGGGTAAACACCACCAGAAATAGCTTTTCCAAGAATAAGTACATCAGGACGTACATTTTCGTAGTCACAAGCTAAAAGGCGACCAGTACGAGCAACACCAGTTTGAACTTCATCAGCAACAAAAAGGACATTATGTTTTTTACAGATATCATAACAGCTTTTTAAGTAACCATCTTCAGGCACGAAAACACCAGCTTCACCTTGAATAGGTTCAACGATGAAAGCTGCTACATTTTTACCTTCAGCAGTTAAATAATCATCTAAAGCTTGAGCATCGTTATAAGGTATTTTGTGGATACCAGGTGTGAAAGGACCAAAACCTTCTCTACAATCTGGATCTACTGAAGCAGAAATAATTGTTACAGTTCTACCGTGGAAGTTTCCATCAGCAAAAACGATAACAGCTTTTCCATTTTCAATACCTTTCTTTTCATAACCCCATTTACGAGCTAATTTAATAGCAGTTTCAACAGCTTCTGCACCTGAGTTCATAGGTAATACCATATCAAAACCGAAGAATTCAGTGATGAATTTTTCATAATCACCTAAGTTATTTGAGTAAAAAGCTCTTGAAGTAAGAGTCAATGTTTTAGCCTGTTCAATAAGAGCATCGATAATTTTTGGATGACAGTGTCCTTGGTTAACAGCAGAATAAGCTGATAGGAAATCAAAGTATTCATTTCCTTCTGGATCCCATACTTTAGCACCTTGACCTTTGGCAATTACTATTGGTAGTGGATGGTAGTTATGAGCACCATATTTGTTTTCTAACTCCATCGCTTCAGCGGAACTAATAGATCCATATTTTAAATTTTCAGACATTATCTCCTCCTATATTTTATTTTATATTCTTGAGCCATTTATTTCAAGCATAAGATTTGGTGTCAACCCCTTTTTTAAAAAGTCTATTAACAGTGTAATATAGTAGCTACAGAAGTAATTTTGATTAGGAGTTTGAAACAGTAAATTTTGTTTTCTTCAACTTTATAGTATTGATTTTAGAAAGTAATCTCAATCCAGATAGCGAAGGAAGTGACTTCAATATCCCTATTACTCTTCTTATCTTGAGTTAATTTATAAGAAAAGTCTGTACCACCCTTAATATTTCTATGGAAGTTGTAAGCAGCACCAGGTACAATAGAGTAGTTAACCAAATTTTTAGTGACTATTTCTTTACCATTACCTTTTTCAGTAGAATAACTTTTATCCCAGCTAAAGTCTGTTTTAAGAGTCATGTCATTCTTAATAACAATAGATTTAGAGATGAAAGGTAATTTAAAGCCATCAACAGCTCTAAATGCCCAATTAATATTACCAGTAAGCCCTTGATTATTAGCATTTGTAATATAATCGAAAGAGACTTTATCTGTTGTGGTTTCAGTTTGAGACCAGTTATAAGAAATACTAGTTTGGACATTATTAATCCAGTTACCTCTCCAAGAGATTAGAGGTGAGAAAGCAGTGGTAATCGTTTGAGAATTAGGTTCAGTAAAACCGATTTCACCTTCTTCTTTCACCTGATAGGAGAAGTTAGTTCCAACAGAAGAAGAGGTTAAGAAGTCTTGCAACTTAATATATCTCTGGATATCATTGATATTCACAGAGACATCTGGAAAGACTGTTGTAATGGTTTGAGTAGTAGTATTTGACCATCTTTTTCTATCAGTTAAGGAATAACCAAATTGAGTATCAAATCTATTCAGAGTTAAACCTGATGAGATATCAATAGTATTATTATTTTCTTTAACATTTAAGAATTCATTATCTAAGGAGTAAGGAATAGATAACTGGAAGTTGTAGGAAGGTCTTTCTTCAAGATTATCATAATTCATAGAATAATCGTTGGAGTAAGAAAGGTCAAAGTTATCTATTTTACTTAAAAAACTCACTATTTCAGTCAGACCAAATCTGAAAGGTTCATCAGCTTGCTCATCACTCATACCTTCACCAGGCTTGTCAGAGCTTGAAGCATAGTTTTCATCTTTATCTTTCATTTTACCTTTAGGTATATAGTCTTGTTTAGTAAGGTCAGCTATCTCTTTTCTAATTCTTTCAATTTCAGATTCAAATCTTTTTCTTTCATCAGCTTCTAATTTACCATTTATAGCTTGCATAATTTTGCTTTCTTCATTTTGCAAGTCTCTTAATCTTTTCTTATCACGCACAGTCATTTCATTTGAGTCAACTTCTTTTTCCTGTGCTTTCACCTTAGTTTCTTCTTCTTTATCTACAGGTTTAGATTCATCAAGCTCAGGCTTATCAGAACTTGGTCTATCTTCATTATTTGAGACATCTTTTCCATCTTCTGAATCACTTGGATTATCAGAAGAAGTATTACTTTCCCTGCTAGCTCTTTTACTTTCTAAGGAAGTAGCAAGTTGAGACAAGAGATCTGAATTTCTCACAGTCATATTGAAGTTAAGTGATCTATCAACATCACCATCATGTTTAAATTGAATCCCTTCTTCTTCAATCACAGCAGCAACGTTTGATTTTTGGGTTCTTTTTTCATTAAATCTAACTTCTCCATTAGAGGAGAAATTCCAATAGTCAGTAAAGAGTGAAGGAGTAAAACTATAAGTCATGATTTGATTATACTTTGTTTCTTCTCCAATATTGATATCATTAACTCGTTTTTCATATTTCAAATCACGGGTTGTAGTAAGCTTGTAAGTTGTATTCAGATAAGTCTTGTTCTTACCAGTCAGGATTGGGAAGGTTACAGTATTGGCAGTAGTAGCGATTTTGCTATTGATATTTGAAGAAGAGGTATCATCTCTCCAATAGACTAAAGTATCGGTTCTTGTAAGAACATATTTTTGTGGATTTTTAGCATCCATAGTAAAAGTATTATCTATTGCAGATGGGAAGAAATTAATTTTCACATCATTCCAGATATTAAATCCCCGGGGTAGATTACCTAAGTTAAGATTGTAAGAAACAGTACCTTTCCAGGTATAAGTAGTATCTGCTGAAGTTGGGGTAACTTGGTCAGTTAACGAAGCATTAGCAGAAAGAGATAAGGAGGCTAAGGTATAGTCTAACCATGGATTATTAGTTTTAGATTTACTATAATTCCATGAAGCATCATATTTTTCAGTATTGCTCTTTTCTCTTTCTTTTTCAATAGGATCTAAATTATCTCTTAAGATATCTGAATTTTGCTTATAACGAGGAATACTCTCAGTGTTTGAATAGTTGAAAGTAAGAGGCATATTTATCTTCCAATCATCATTAAAGAATTTATTCAAGCGAAGATTGTTTTTAATGTTTAAGGACGTAGTTTCCTGACTAGAAGTTACAGATGAAGCATTACGAGAAGGTTGGTTAATAAAGTTATCAGACGATTTTACTAAATCAACAGAAGTTGTATAGAAATCAGCAAAAGAAGTATTCATTGATACTCTAGCTTTATAACCTGTATCTTCATAAGGGTCAGCAACTCTAATATCATTGAAATATACTTTACCAGAATAGACAGTCCCAGCTAATGGTTCTATACCCAGATTAATTTCTTTTATGTTAGATAAAGTTACATCACCTTTCATTCTATATGATCTATTACCTTTTATATAGAATTCGTCTGCTGAGCTATTAGTAAGTAAGCCGATATTTTTAAGCTCAGTTAATTCATTAAAGTCTATTTCGACTTCAATCCATTTATTTCTACTCATCTCAGTCTCATAGATAATCGGTTGAATTTTCTCTTTAACCTCATAATAACGAGTAGAGTCTGAACCAACCCTGATAATCACATTAAGAGAGTCATTAACATTTATATTTCCCTGAGGAAGTTCAGGATAAACCCAAAATCTAAGTTTATTATATAAAAGATAATTAGTAGATTGAGTTGATTTTTTTCTCAACATACCAATTTGCTTTTCTTGAAGGTTAGTAACAGAGAAGGTCAAAGATTGTTCAAAAGACTCAATACCATCAGTTTTTTCAAAGGTATCTTTAGGAGGAGTATAGTGATTATCTTTCTGATTATCAGTAATCCCGGCTAAGATGCTTGTATTATTAGCATCTAAGATGTCAGTTGACACTAATGATTCTACAAAGACAGAATCAATTTCATTAACTTGCAAGATAGGTCTTTCTTCCCATTTGTTACCAACAATACTAAGTTCTGCAATTTTAATTCTAACTGTTTTATCTACTTCAAACCAAAGTCTTGCATAGGATATTTTATTCAAGGATGGATTAATTGCAGGATTATTAGTTATTAAGTTATAGTTGTTTTCATTTTTAATTGGAATACGATAAAGTTTCCAACCACGATATTCTGATTGAAGGAATTCATGATTATCAGCTGAAATAGGTAGAGAATATTCTAAATATCTATTAAGAACATCCAAGTTACCATTTCCGTTTAAATCTTCAGTATCCAAAACATTATTATCTTCAGTTCCATTGATCTGTAAATAATCTCCATCACTATTCTTACTATCACTGAAGTTATCGTAAGGGTCATCTCCTGGCAGACCATTCTTAATCCCATCAAGTCCTAGGTCTTCAGTTCTTACATCTAGGATACCATCAATAATGCCATCAGCAATACCATCTTCTGTATTTAGGAAACCCTCTCCCCCATTTCTAGTATAATGGTCTTCACTAATATCACCCAAATCTAGTCTCATGTTAACATTAGCTGGTCCATTACCGTAGGTTGTATCAACTTTCACAAGGATTTCAATATATTTCTTTTCTGAGAAATCAACTTGGTTTCCTACATACTTCATAATACCACCCCAAGAGCGATTATTAGTATCAGGTTGATTTAACTCAGGTCTAACTATCTTGAGAGCTAGGATGCTAATATCTTCTTTTTCTTCTTCTTCATCCATAGTCGCAGGGTCATAGACATCTCTTCTTTCAACATTTTCTGGATTAAACCAGAAAGTTCTTGCTTTTGAAAGTAAGGTGTTTGTTGGTTTTGAGGCAGGTACCCAGGTTTTTCTAGTTATCCCTAGTGGATATTGATCAAGAATCCCTTCCATATCATCGATATAAGCTTCTTTTCTTTTACCATCTGGATTACCATAAATGTTAGGTGCTGAGAAAGCCACTTCACCAGATAATTTGAAAGATGATTCACTGTCAGTTTCTATCAGAGGTAACCAGTCCACCATATCTGTCATAAATCTAGGTTTAACTTCAAAAGAACTATCAATATCAGCCAAGAAGAGCTCCATATTCTCTTCACCTATCTTTGGTCTTTTATCTTGCACAGTTTCTGACCTATAGATTATTGTACCACCGATATTGAAGTTATCAAAGCCCTTATAGTCTGCTCTAATACCAAAAAGCTGACGCTTATCCAAACCGAAACCAGATTTAAATTCATAATCAATTTCTACTTTGGCATTTGGGTCTTTACCTGCAGCTGTTAGGAAGGTAATTCTTCCAAAATCATAATCAACTAAGTAATCTATGTTTTCATTTTGAAGACTTCCATTTACTCTTACCTTCACAGAACCACGTAGAATATTAGTCTGACCTAAGGCAATTTCATCTGTTCCAATTTTACCCTTAACAATCATCTTGTACCTATATTCAGTTGAAGAAATATTTTCATTTTCCTTCTGATAGAGAAGGGTATCTCCAAGAGGTTTGAAAGGTTCTAGCCAAGGATAAAAGATAAGACCACTTGTTAAATTAACCGAAGAATCAGAGCCATCAACCTTACCATCTCCATTAGTATCTAAGCGAAGATATTCATTCAATGTTGAGAAACCTGCATTATCAATCTCTTCAGGTACATAATAATCATTAGTATTATCAGCAGTATCATTAGTAAAGACTCTTAGAGAGAAGTCTTCATTATTGATATTACGTGAATTAAGACTATAGACATTTCTCATTTGATAATGCCAAGTATAGAATCTATTATCAGGAAGTCCATCGTTATCACCATCGCTCATTTCAAAATTAGGCTGATTGGGATTAATAGTTGGATTATATTCTTGGTTAGAAACCCTGATGTATTTTACTTGCACTTGCTCATCATTTGTTTGGTCATTTCTTGGAACAGATAAGCCATTTCTTTGGACATATCTTACACCAAGTGTATAGTTTCGATTAATAGTTTTGTTTAAGGTGATAATACCTGAATCGTAATCATAATAATAATCAACACCTTCTTCTAGAAGATCAAACTGGGGAATAAAAGGAGAACCAGTTTGGACAGACTCAAATCCAGGAATAGTAGCAGTATTATTAGTTGCATTCATATCATCTAGATATACAAGAAGCGATCCATCTGCTGGTAAAACCTGATCATCAAAAAGAAGAAGAGAACCATTATTATCTAACTTAATAGCATTATTTACCCAACCTTGAGGTATAGGTGCTGAAGTTCCTGCTATAGTATCGCCATTTTGATAAAGCATATACAATTCATAAGGGTTTATAATATAATACCTGTCTCTCCTTGAGTAATCTCTAGCATTAACTACAGAAGAGTCCGCTTGAGCCTTAGACTCAAAAGTCATTTTATTTTTCTTACCTTCTTCCTGACTCATAATAGCGGTGATTTCTAGAGCACCAATCTTCAAGTCAGTTCTAATACCGAAGAGTCCTTGTGAAGAAGAAATTGAGCCAACATACTGGGAAGAACCTGATAAATCAAGGGATATATCACCAGCTTCAATAGTCTGAACTATCTCATCATCAAAGCCCTTATAAGAAATATTTATATTGTTTGGATCAAAGAAGGTCTCTTCTTGGTCAGAATTATATTTGAGGTCAACATGGATTTTCTCACCAATTGTACCCTTTAATTGCATATTAAGTTTCTGTTCCATTTTAGGAGTAAGAGTAGAGGCATTAGAGCCTTCAGATAAAGCTATATTATCATTCTTGGTACTGGTAGCAGAAATTGTCAGACGTTCAGAGCCAAAGAAACTTAATCTACCTGCCTTATCACCAAAGATTCTTTTTACTGTTTTTGAACGAGCAAATTTAGGCAAATCAAAGACTAAATCAGGAATTAAACCACCAGATTCTTCTCTTTCTTCTTGTTGGAAAAAAGCTATAGTATTTTCATAAAGAATTTTATCAAAGGAATAAGCAAATAGATTATCGAAATATTGGTCAATTGATATGTAAATTTTAGGATAAGCTTGCACAGAGTTGAATTTAGTAATAATTCCCACTCTATTGTTTGTAAAATCTATTTCTTCTTCAGTAGTTGGAAATCTTCCACTCCAAAATAAGTTATCTTGAAATTCTCTAGCACCCAGATTATAATAGTCTATCTTATTACCATAAAAGCTTTTATAATTACCTAACTTATAGTTAATTCCAGACAAAGTTATACTAGAGACAAGCAATAGGAACAGAATTATTGTTCTATATAATTTTACCATCAAAAACAATCCTAATTATTATTTAATATTTTTACCAATAAGGTTTAATCCGTCTAAGATTAATGAATCATCAATAATCTCGACTTCTTGAGAACAGCTACAAATTAACTTTGCAATACCCCCGGTGGCTATAGTTTTATAATCCCCTAGATTAAATTCTTCTTTAATCTTACGAATAAATCCATCTAAAATGAAAGCATGACCATTAATTATTCCAGATAACAAAGCATCTTTGGTTGTCTGACCTAAAACATGCTTAGGTCTTTCTAATTTTATGTCTGCTAATTGAGAAGCCTTCTCAAAAAGCTGATTTGAAGAGCTCTTCACTCCAGGAATAATCGAGGCACCATAAAAAGTACCATCGTGACCAGTTAATTGAATTGTCGTTGCAGTACCTAAATCACATACAATTGTGTTTGTCTGATATTTATTTATTGAAGAGTAAGCATTCACTAATAAATCAGCCCCTATATGACTGTAATCTGCAACTAAAAACTTTAAATTCAAATCCATTTCAGAGTTTACTTGAACAAACTTGCAGTTAAAATATTTTTCAAACATCTTGCGAATTACTCTATTTAACTGCGGAACCACTGACGATAAAACAGCAATAGCAATATTCCCTATATCCTCCTTAATTGATATAAGCAATGATGATATGACAACAAAATACTCATCTTCTGTGCGATTTTTATCTGTATGAATCCGCCATGAAGAGAGCAGTAAGTCATTATCATAAATGCCAATAACTAGGTTTGTATTTCCAATATCTATAACTATTATTCTATTTTTCATATTTGAAATCAGTCTTATTTAAGATATTATTTTCGTCAATATGTTTTTTCAATTTGATAATCTATATAGTTATATTCATTTACTAAAGTTTAGAAAGGGATTCGGAGTTTAAAAATATTTAGTTAATCGAATCCCTTTCTAAATTTTCTAAGTTATTATTTTAAATTTTACTCAATACTACTTCTTACTAATCTAAAACCTACATTTAAAGACGCTAAAGTCAATGAGCTGTCATTTCTCTTAAATATTCTGCAATGATAGCTACCATTAAACCAACTGCCTCCTCGATAGACGTTTGTGTTCCCTGTACTTGGTCCTGTAGGATTCACTTGAGGTTCAGAGTCATAAGCGGCGTATCTATCAAAACACATTTCCCAAACATTTCCAGACATATCATATATACCCAATATGTTAGGAGCTTTTCCTCCCACTGGATGACTAGTATTACCTGAATTGTCTATATTCCAACCCACGCTATTTAAGTTATTAGAACCTGAATAAATATAACCACTATCATTTGCTCCACCTCTTGCAGCATATTCCCACTCAGCTTCGGTTGGTAATCTGTAGCCATTAGCTGTAAAATCACAAGTATAAGTTTCTAAATCATAACAAGGAGTTAATCCTTCTGCTATACTTAATTCATTACAATAAGTTAGTGCAGAATACCAGCTTACATTATTAACTGGATAGTTATCTCCAATACCATAATTACTAGAGGGATTTGATCCAATTATAGCTTCATAGTCTGCTTGAGTTACTTCAAACTTACTCATATAAAAAGAGTTTAATGTAACCTCATGTGTTGGTAATTCATCTGTACCACCTGTTCCTGTTGTTCTTCCCATGGTAAAAGTTCCACCAGGAACATAAATCATTAAACCACTTTGGGCATTATCAATATTATAGTATGAGGTCATAACTTGACTTGGGAGATAGCCCTCTTTATAAGCTCTTGCTTTTAAGGTTGCATCTTCACTTATATTGATTGGATCTGTATATAATAATGATGATTCTGTAGGTTCACTCTCATCGAGACTATACCTAATCTCAGCACCTTGGGTTTGACAAGTAATGGATACACTCTGAGCTTCAGTATAAATGCCTGCTGGTGGATTAAATACTGGATTAGCAACAACAAGTATCTCAAACTCATAAACAGCTTCTACAACCTGGCTAGCTTGATAATTATCTTTAAATGCCCTTGCTTTCAAAGTAGTATCTTCACTGATACTAATCGGATTTGCATAGAGTAAAGAGGTTTCTGTTGGATTAGAACCATCAAGACTATATCTTATCTCAGCACCTTGGGTTTGACAAGTAATGGATACACTCTGAGCTTCAGTATAAATGCCTGCTGGTGGATTAAATACTGGATTAACAACAACAAGTATCTCAAACTCATAAACAGCTTCTACAACCTGGCTAGCTTGATAATTATCTTTAAATGCCCTTGCTTTCAAAGTAGTATCTTCACTGATACTAATCGGATTTGCATAGAGTAAAGAGGTTTCTGTTGGATTAGAACCATCAAGACTATATCTTATCTCAGCACCTTGGGTTTGACAAGTAATAGATACATCTTGAGCTTCAGTATATATTCCTGCTGGAGGATTAAATGCTGGATTAGCAACAACAAGTATCTCAAACTCATACACAGCTTCTACAACCTGACTAGCTTGATAGTTTTCTTTAAATGCTCTTGCTTTCAAAGTAGTATCTTCACTAATACTAATTGGATTTGCATAGAGTAAAGAAGTTTCTGTTGGATTAGAACCATCAAGACTATATCTTATCTCAGCACCTTGGGTTTGACAAGTAATAGATACATCTTGAGCTTCAGTATATATTCCTGCTGGAGGATTAAATGTTGGATTAGCAACAACAAGTATCTCAAACTCATAAACAGCTTCTATCACCTGACTAGCCTGATAGTTTTCTTTAAATGCTCTTGCTTTCAAAGTAGTATCTTCACTTATGTTGATTGGACCTGTATATAATAATGATGTTTCTGTAGGCTCACTCTCATCAAGACTATATCTTATCTCAGCTCCTTGGGTTTGACAAGTAATAGATACATCTTGAGCTAGGAAGTAAGTTCCTGCTGGTGGGTTAATTACTGGATCAGTAACAACAAGTGTCTCAAACTCATAAACAGCTTCTATCACCTGACTAGCCTGATAGTTTTCTTTAAATGCTCTTGCTTTCAAAGTAGTATCTTCACTTATGTTGATTGGGCCTGTATATAATAATGATGTTTCTGTAGGTTCACTCTCATCAAGACTATATCTAATCTCAGCTCCTTGGGTTTGACAAGTAATAGATACATCTTGAGCCTGGCTGTAAGTTCCTGCTGGTGGATTAAATACTGGATTAGCAACAACAAGTGTCTCAAATTCATAGAGTGCTTCTACAATAGAACTAGCCTGAAAATCTTCATTAAAAACTCTTGCTTTTAAAGTAGTGTTCTCGCTAATAATTATAGGTTGGGTATATAAGAGAGAAGTTTGACTCGGTATAGTTCCATCAAGACTATATCTAATTTCAGCATCCTCTAGTTCACAATTTATAGTGACTTCCTGTGCTTGATTGTATGTTCCACCAGAAGGTGAAAAAGTAGGTACAGGTGCCAAAGGTAAATTAATCACATAATTTACTTGTGATATTAAACTTGGTCTATAATTATTCCTAAATGCTTTAGCTTTTATAAGAGTAGTTTCTCTTATTCTTAATGGAATAGAATAAAGACTTGAATTTTCAGTTGGATCACTACCGTCGGTACTATATCTTATCTCAGCATCTGGTGTAGAAGTTTCAATATCAATTTCAATTACTTCATTGTATGAACCAGCTTCATGTGAAAATGTTGGTTGAGATACTTGTTTTGGTTTTGTAGTATTATCATCACTACAATTTGTTAGAACAAAAAAAAGAACTAGACATAAAATTATAAATAAACTTCTTGAAATTTTCATATTTTATCCTTAAATTTCTTATTTAACAGTGTTAACTTAGATACTACTAAATAATCCTTAGTGTTTTCGTCAATAGGTTTTTCTTAAATCATTATGAACTGAGAATATTATCTTAATTTGCACAGTTTACTTTCTCTCCACTAGGATAAAGTAGTCAAAGATGAATCTCTGCTTTTAATTTGCTTATGTGACAATAAGGAAAAGCCCCGCATTAGCAGGGCTAGTATCTAGTATTTTCTCTCGATAAGCTGTTAGATCCTACTTCATCAAAATTAACTTATGATATGAATTAACAATACCTGTTTCCATTTTAGCAAAATAGATTCCTGAAGGACAATTCTTTCCTTGCTTATCTTTTCCATCCCAGCCAATAACATGACTGCCACTTTCTTTATTTTCATTTACTAATGACTTAACCAATTGCCCTTTGAGATTATAAATACTAATTTTCACATTTGAGTTTTCTCTAACCTTGTAAGCTATTTCGGTATTAGGACTAAATGGATTAGGATAAGCCTTGTCAATACCAGTTATAGAAGTAACTACATGTGTATCAACATCATCATTTTCTCCCTGGGTTAAAACACTTACTGGTCCGAAGAAATTATTGCTATTATCCATTTCTGAAGATTCTAGCCAATAATAATATTGAGTATTAGCTTCAAATTCACTATCTGAAAATGTGTATGAATGCTGAACAGAAGTATTTGTTCCTTCAATGATTCTTGGGTTAACTCTCAAAGCATTGGCAATATTAGTATCTTCTGAGCGATAAACATTGAATCCAAAAATGTTTGATTCTGATTGAGTTGTCCATTGAAGATTAACTAATTCATTAGAAGTAAAACTTGCAGTAAATGATGAAAGAGTTACAGGAAGAGTAACATTTTCTGGATAAGTATATGAGAAATTATCAATATTAGGAACTCTATGCCATGAGGCCCCGAAGTAAGGGTAAATAGTAGAATTATAATGAATAAAATTTGAATTAACAAAGTTTCTTGTACCTGTTTTTGTTGGAACAGCTGCTATAGTTCCGTCAGTTGCTGCCTGATATAATTCATAAGTAGCATTAACTTCACCAGTTTCGAGATTTAGTGGGATGAGAGTTAAAACGACTTTATACCATGATAAAGGAATATCCGGTGAATAGCTATGGTTCAATTCTTCTACATATACATTATCTGTACTATAAATCCAAGCAGCAGAACTATAGAAAACAAAGCCAATTGCAGGTCTATCAGTAATTTTACATCTATCTACAGTACCAGTATTAACCATCGTACTAGAAAAACCTATACCACCATAGCCTCCTTGAGAAGCACTATTAATATAAGCACTCATTATTATGGGTTCATTTACTTCAGTTATTTGATAACCATTTTTGTAAGTTACAAATCTACTAATTGCATTATTGAAATCATCATTGAAACCAACTGAGCCAGAAGCATTGATACCCCCAAAACTTTCCCATTCTACATCAGTGTAACCACCTAAATCAAAATCATTCATGTCACTTAATTCATTGAAGTCAACATCTACTTGACCTGCACTTAATCCTAGAACTAGTAAAATCATAAATAGTCCAATAATAACATTTTTCATTTTTTCTTCTCCTTTAATTTTCCATTAATTATTTTTTCACGTTCTTCTGTTAAGGAATTATACACCTGAGTATAGTTTTCCTCATTAAAAGGACGTATAACATTATAAAAACTCTCTTCATTGTATTGAACTGTAAATCCAAGTACATCTCTTCCATCTTGATCAATAGTTTGCACTATTTGACTGACTATAGAACTTTTATTATAATAAGCATTTTTTTTTGTTTTCATGATTTTTATTAAAGCCATATTTGTTCCTAAAAAAGCCATAATGGTATATGTTCATATCTTACTGACAATCATACATATATGAAGATTTGTTAAAATGGGAAAATTGTGAAAATTTCAAAATTAGCATTTCTAAGTTGAAAATGAAATTTCAGATGAAATTAAACCTAATGGTGTAGTAGAGCTAGCATATTGACAAAGAAAAAGCCCCTCTTTGTGAAGGGCTTTGTGTTTAATATTCTAATACTATGAAGTTATTTTCCTTTTTGAGTATACTTTTGAAGTTTATACTTATTAATTCTTCTACATAAAGTTGCTTCTGACATATTCAGAATCAAGGCTGCTTCTTTCTGCTTTCCTTTAGCCTTTAACAAAGCTCTTACAATAGCATCCTCTTCATTATATTCTTCCTGGAGCATTGATTCATTTGAGGCAAATCTAAAAGGATTAATCTCACAGAGCAATTGAGCATCCCAATCACTTTTCTTGCTAAGAATATACATTCTTTCCACAATATTCTTCAATTCTCTAACATTGCCTGGGAAGTCATAATCATAAAGAACTTCCAACATTGATCTATCAATGAAAGGCTTTTTTTTATTAAGTTCATTAGCATAATATTTCAGATAATGATTCATGATTGGTTCAATATCTTCTTTTCTCTCTCTAAGAGGTGGGATAACTATTTCTATAGTGTTTAGTCTATGAAATAAATCCAAGCGGAATTGATTGTCGCTTAATTTTCCTCGGAGGTCTTGACTAGTTGCAGAAATAATTCTGCTATCAAAAGGTATTTCTTTGCTACTACCTACTGCAGTTACCTTACGAGATTCAAGTACTCTAAGCATTTTACTTTGAACAGGGAAAGGCATATCAGCAATTTCATCTAAAAACAAGGTTCCCTTATCTGCCTGTAAAAAGAAGCCTTTAGTAGGGGTATCGGCACCGGTATATGCTCCTTTCGTATGGCCAAATAACTCACTTTCAACCAGTGAAGCTGTTAAAGCACCAACATTGACGGGAATAAAGGCTTGATTTCTTCTCATACTGTTTTTATGAATAATTTGAGCTACAATCTCTTTACCTGTCCCTGACTCTCCTAGAATTAAGACACTAGTATTCTGATATTGAGCAGCCAGCAAAGCAGAGCTTAAAACATTGTGATAAGCCTTGCTACAGCCAATAAAACCATGAGAATTATTTTGTTTCTTACTTCTGAAAACGAGAACTTCATCTTCTCTATCTAAAGTTTCTTGGACTTTCGCTCTATCTATATTTTTATCAGTTTCACACTTCTGTACTTGAGCAATATAATCATCAGTAATATTATCTAATTTTCTTTGGGCTTCATAAGATTTTTTATAATCCTTTTGCAGATAATAGATATTTACCATATTCCTATAAACCCAAATCAACTGATGCAAATCTTTTGCTTTCTTATAAAATTTTATAGCATTTTTAACAATATTTAAAGCTTCATCATATTGCTTCATTGCAACTAATAGATTGGTTTTATTAACTTCGATTTGGACTAAATCTCTTTCATAATTATTATCTCTAGCGATTTCTGTTGCCTTGTTCATATAATCTAAGGCTAAAGAGTCATCTTTTAAGCGCCAATGACACAAGGCATAATTGTTGTACAAATCAATTAAGAGCATAGGTGGCTTTTGAGGAACATTTTCTAAAATAGCCATACACTTATCATAGTAAGATAAGGCCTTCTCAAAGTTATTTTCTTCAATCATTAAGTTCCCAAGATTAGAGGTAAAAAGAAAAACTTTCTGCCTATGTTCCATCCTTTTGGCCATTTCCAAACCTTGCTGTAAAATATTTTCACAAGTGGAATAATCTTTAATTTTTGATAAGGCAGAACCTAAATTATTAAGGATGTTAAGAATATAGATATCTAAAGAAAGCTCTTTTGAAATTGACAAGGCTTGATTGAAATAAGATATAGCTGTATCCCATTTAGACATATTAACATAAAGAAAAGCCAAAGAACTTAAAGCACTTGCACTAGTATAGGAGGGTTTTGTTCGCTTGATTAAATCAGAAATTCTGACCTCTTGTTTTAAAGCTGAATCAAATTGAGACTTGTGATTAAAATAGAACATATAAGCACAATGGGCATGAATCATTAACTCATAATCACCTGATTCTAAAGAATAGTCAATTGCCATATTCAATAAAGGTCTTATTTGGTCTTCTTTCTCACTTCCATAATATGAAACAGCTTGTAACACATGAGCTTTAACAAGTATGTAATAGTCTGCTTCTACTATTGAATCTCTAATACATTCTAAAGCAATTTCTTCAGAATCCTCAAAATATGCCATTGTCGCCAAGGCTTTCCCTCTAAAATATTTTACCCTTCGCCAGTCCTGTTGAGTGAAATCTTGTGAACTATAATTTTCCAGTAGGTCTAAAAGTGCTGGTGGTTCATATTCTGCTAATACGTCCCATTGTTTTATCATTGTTTCTGTCAGTTCAATCATGACGATTCCTCTGTGCACCAAGTAATATCAATAAACTGTTTAAATGGTAATGCACTAATTACTATTTTTTACATTTTTTACTCTTGTTCTAAGATTGTCAAGTTTATCTTTTATTAAAATAACTTTATAATGTGTCTTGATGAAAAGTAACTCATCTTTTCTAATATTATCCTAAGAATTATCCCAGATGGTGCAATAGAGCTTAAGAATTATCCCAGATGATGCAATAGAGCTTTAGTAATACTTCGCTAAAGCTACGCCCTCACAAGAATAATATAGTACTATTATCAAAGATCTATTGCATTATTTGGGATTATTATAATATTATGGATTATTCTATTAATCCCTTTTTATCCTTCATTCTTCCTTGATACTCTAACATATAAACCTCAAATAATATACGGTAGAGTATCAAGGAAGGATTAGACATCTAAAGAAGTAGCTAAAAGAAGAAGTAAGTCATGAAAAAAGAGTAGGGCAAATCCTACTCTTTAGTATATATAACTTAAAAGTTATTATTTTAGAATTGATATTTTACTGAGATATCAGAAGCTAAGCCATTAGATTTTCCACCAATGAAGTTAGGTCCATCGAATAGTAATTCTTGTTCTAAGACACTATCAATGCAGAAATTACCAAATGAAAAGGTTAAACCTAGGTTCATATAATATTCTTTTTCATAAAATTCATAATCTACTTCATCATCAAATGAAATGGAACGGTTCTGATAAACCTGATTTGCTCCAAATCTACCTGTTAACCAAGAATAGATTTCAGATTCAATAGCTAGATTATATTCAGGGAAAACCAGTGTAGTAAAATCAACTGTAGTTTTGTCTGCTTCAACAATAATTAAATAATCAGTATCTTCAGTAGAAATAGGATTATATATTATCGGAGTAATTCCAAAAATTACTCTGTTTTTTTCATTAGGCTTGAGCTGTAAGCTCATTCCTAAATCAAATACGATATTTGTTCTTTCAATATCCCTTATTTTCGAGCCAACATTTTCTTCATAATTTAATTCTCTGATATCTATAGATAATCCAGCTTTCACAATAAAGTCTAAGTTGTCTTTAGGACTGAATATTTTTCTTCCATCTAATGTAAAAGCTGAGTAAGAACCCTCAAAGTATTCGAAATCTTCTTCATATTCGGATAAATCAACAGTCAAGTTTTTAGTATTAGCCATGCTAAATCTTAAACCTATATCTAAATTGTTGGCTGAGTAGCCAGCAAAAAAAGTATAGAAGTTAGAGCTAGGTTCCATTTTTCTTGTCTCACCAACTTCATTTGTAATATTAGTTTCTGATTCATAATCAATTGAAGAACCAAAACCAATGGCATAATGGTCATTAAATCCAAAATTAAATTCTACACTTTTAGAAATATCTAAATCGAAAAAGACTTCCTCTTCTGCGACAAAATAATTAGTCCAATTCCCCTGTGTTAAGCCTGTATCTTGGTTTAGATAGACTCCTAATTTATAATTAAGAATTGGGATATTAGCATTCATAGACCAGTCTGCAGAATCACTAGCTTTCTGTAACTCACCAACCACCATGCTATCATTTTTAAAGATTGTTGCTGGATATGTAAAGACATCAGTATCGTCTTCGATTAGCCCATAAGGGTTTCCTAAACCACTCATTCTAGTATTAGTTGCAAAAACACTAGTTATGGCTAATAAAATAAACAAAAAAATGGTAAACATTTTCTTCATTTTTATCTCCTATTATTAGTTAATATTAAAAAAATATGATTACATATTTTCTATGTTCTTTTTTTTAATCTATTTCCAAATAAATTCTATTATAAATTTTAGTCAACTAAATATTATAATAGAAACTTAATCTTTTTTTCCTTGACAGAAGATTACGTAAAGTTTATTTTGTATAAAATAAATTTAAAGGATGTAATATGTTACATGGATTCGGAAGATTAATTGCAGGTACTACAGGAAAATTTCTAAACCCATTTAGTGGTCTAGGTAAAGTGATATTTTTTCTATCTCTACTTGCCTCTTTATGGTTCTTTAACAGTAGTTTTTATGTCCTTTTTACATACTCAATAATATTGTCTTTAGCAGTAGCTTTCATTGTTACCTTTATCTTTGAATTTATCTATAACTTGATTAGAAATAAATCTAGTTTGAGATAATCATAATTCATGCTTAACTTCTTTAGACCTCTCAAATCAGCAATCTCACTTCCTGCTAAAATTGTCTTCATTATTACATATCTAATAAGATTATCCTTTATTATCCATAGAACATATTCTCTTACTGAAACATTTTCTCTTCCTATTATGCATTGGGGCTTGATTATCTTCGCACCTATTTTAATAGCTTTTCTAGTAGCTATAGTTTTTGACTTTTTCTACAAGCTTCTTTGGGTTAAGCATAAATCAAATTTAAGATAGTCCTGTTTTCCCATTATAGTATAGAAACACAAATACCATTATAGAGGTATTTTCAAGATTAAATTAAAAAAATAAAAAAAACATTTGACAGATAATACTAATTAGGTATTGTAGTACCAGAATGAAAATAAGAAAAGTAAAAAAGAGGAAAAGATGAGTAAATTATTAAATTTATCAGAAGCAAGCTACTTAGCCTTGCATGGCTTAGTCCATATTGCATCTAAAACACCTGATAGGGTTAGTGTGAAAGAGATTGCTAAGATTTTGAATGCTTCAGAAGCTCATCTATCTAAGATTTTCCAGAAGCTGACTCGTGCTGGGATAGTCCATTCTGTAAGAGGTCCTCAGGGAGGCTTTGAATTATCTAGATCACCAAAGCATGTATCTTTCTTAGAGATAATCGAGCTTTTTGAAGGTGAAATTGAAGTTACTGGTTGCCCTTTTGGTAAAACTCATTGTGTTTTTAGAGCCTGTATAATTGATGCTGAAGTTGCCCAAGCAACTAAGAAGATTTATGATAGGTTCAAAGATATGCATTTAGCAGATTTTATGTAAAATATTTTTTTATAATCAAAGTGGTATTGTAGTACCTAAATATATATTAAGGAGCAAAGATTATGAAAATTACAAATTTTAGACAAGAGAAAGAATATAAAACAGCCCATGGTGTTGATGTTAAACAAGTGTATAATAGTGAGTATGCCCAAGTTAATCATATCTTACTTAAAGCAGGAGAATCCTTAAAACCACACATAACCCCTGTAGATGCTTTATTCTACGTTTTAGAAGGCAAACCTACAATTATGATTGGTAATGAAAGAGTGCAAGTTAAAGAAGATGACGTAATTGAATCTCCCAAAGAGATAGTCCATTGTATCTATAATGAGACTGATAACCTTGTTAGAGTTTTAGTCTCTAAATTACCTAGACCTACAAGTCCGTCTAAATTCATCAAATAGAAAAAGGAAAAGACATGCCATATTTTCAAGCCACTGATTCACTTCTATCAATAGTCGAGAAATATCCTCAAACTATTTCAGTATTCACATCTAATGGTTTCCCTCAGATGGATGATGAAAACAAGAGACAGGTTTTCGCTAAAGCAATTTCGCTTAGAACAGCTTTAATGCTAAAGCAAATCGATTATGACACATTTGCTTCCTTATTAATAGAGGCAATAGAAGGTGAAAGTAATAATGCAGATGTTTCGCTTAGTAATAATAAATTAAGTAAGAATAAAGAAGCTATTAAGGTTGTTGGTGCTTTACCCTGCCCGGTAAGAATCCCTTTAATGGAGAAGTTTAATAGCTTTATGAAGACTTTTAAACAAGAGTATGGAATGGAAGTTGAATCAGAACTCAAAGCTGCATCTATGGGAGTTGAGTGGATTGAGAAGCATGTTAAGGAAGTAGATAATCCTAGTGATTTACCTGATGTTTTCATCTCAGCAGGCTTTGATATGTTCTTTGATCTTGAGATGTTTGGAAAATTCAAAGACCAAGGTGTTTTTGCGGACTTCTCACCTGTTAAGAATTATAATGAAATCTTTGCAGAGAACAAGCTTAATGATCCTAAATCTCACTTCTCATTATTGGGAGTAGTTCCAGCAGTCTTTCTAATTAATACTAAAGAATTAGGTGATAGGCAAATACCTAGAACTTGGCAGGATATTATGAAACCTGAATTTGAGAATAAAGTATCTCTTCCTGTTGGTGATTTTGATTTGTTTAACGGTATTCTTCTCAACATCTTTAAGAAATATGGAGATGAAGGAGTAGTTAAATTAGGACGTTCATTATTAGAGTCACTTCATCCTTCTCAAATGGTGAAGAGCGAAAAGAAGAGCAATAACAGACCCATAGTTACGATAATGCCTTATTTCTTTACTAAAATGATTAAAATTGATAGTGTTATGCAAGCAATCTGGCCTGAAGATGGCGCAATAATCAGTCCTATCTTTATGTTAACTAAAGTTGATAGAAGAAAAGAGATAGGTCCTCTTGTTAACTTTTTAGCTTCCAAAGAAGTGGGAGAAGTTTTAGCTAATAGTGGATTCTTCCCCAGTGTACATCCTGATGTAGATAACAGGATTCCCAAGGAAAACAAGTTCATGTGGTTAGGTTGGGATTATATCTATTCTCATGATATTTCAGCTACAATTAAACATTGTGAACAACTATTCCAAGCCTCAATAAAGGAGCAATAATGAATTTAATAACAGTATCAGGTCCTCCGTCCTCTGGTAAAACTTCTGTAATTTTAAAGACAATAGAGTCTCTTCAAAATAGAGATTTAAAAGTAGCAGTAGCTAAGTTCGATTGTCTTTATACAGATGATGATATTCTTTACCAAAATGCTGGGATTCCAGTTAAGAAAGGACTTTCCGGAGCCTTGTGTCCAGACCACTATTTTGTTAGTAATGTAGAAGAAATTACTCAGTGGGGACTTAAGAATAAGATAGATGTTTTGATAAGTGAATCAGCTGGTTTATGCAACAGATGTTCACCTTATATTAAAGGAATTAAAGCTATTTGTGTAATTGATAATCTTTCTGGGATTAACACTCCTAAGAAGATTGGTCCAATGCTGAAATCTGCTGATATAGTTGTAATTACTAAGGGGGATATAGTTTCTCAAGCTGAAAGAGAAGTCTTTGCCTCTCGAGTGAATAGTGTTAATCCTAAGGCAATTATAATGCATATAAATGGCTTAACAGGTCAAGGAGCTTTTGAACTATCTACCCTAATCTATAACGAAAAAGATAATATTGATAGTTTAAAAGGAAAAGAATTAAGATTCCCTATGCCTTCTGCCCTCTGTTCCTACTGCTTAGGAGAAACTAGAATCGGGGAAAGCTACCAAATGGGTAATGTTAGAAAAATCAACTTAGAGGATTAATATGCTTATAAATCTAAAAACTATACCAAATCTAATTATTGAAGACCTTCTCTTGGAATATCCTTTTTTAGACTCCTTCTTCAGTAACAATAATATTGTCTATCAGGGAAATGAAGGAAAATCTTTAGCTGAATATTTTGATTCTTTAGGAGAGGAACATCGGGAAGATATGGCTATTGACCCTGAACTATTCCACCAGCAATTAGTAGAATATATTCAGCAAATGGTTGCCTTCTTGGGAAAAGATAATGAGCTGGTTGAGAGCATTACTATTCTTCCTGGCCAAGACAAGAGTGGTCTGCTAGAAGGATTTACTAAGCTAGAAATAACCAAAGGACAAATTGTTAGTATTGTAGGACCTACTGGTTCAGGCAAAAGCAGACTTCTTGGTGATATTGAGTGGGTTGCTCAAGCTGATACCCCAACTAAGAGAATGATTCTCATAAATAAGGATAAACCTGATGTTAAATGGAGATTCTCAACTTCTGATAAACTAGTGGCTCAACTTTCCCAAAATATGAACTTCGTGATGGATTTATCAGTTTATCAATTTGTTCAACTTCATGCTCAAAGCAGACTTGTGGAGAACAGAGAAGAAGTAATTACCAATATCATTAAAAAAGCGAATGATTTGGCTGGTGAAAAGTTCTCCCCTGATACTCCTATTACTAGTCTTTCTGGCGGTCAATCACGTGCCTTAATGATAGCTGATACTGCTATTCTCAGTAAATCACCCATCATTCTTATCGATGAAATTGAAAATGCTGGAATAGATAGAAAAAGAGCACTAAACCTCCTTCTCTCTGAGAATAAAATAGTCTTAATGGCTACCCATGACCCAATTCTTGCCCTCATGGCTGATAAAAGAATAGTAATAAAGAATGGCGGAATCTCTAAAGTAATAGAGACTACTAAAGAAGAGCGCCAGATTCTTTCTACTTTAGAAGAGCTGGATAAGAAGATTCTCTCCTACAGAACGAAGTTGAGAAGTGGAGAAAGACTTTTAGAAGAAGAATCTATCCACTAATTTCACGAATTTCACTAAGAAGACTTTTACACTAATTAACACGAATTACAACGAATTACTCGAATTAATTTTTTTAGTGATAAATATAGAAGACAGGATAACAATAATTTAAAAGACTTTCACAGATTTCAATTCCTCTGTGAAACTCTGGTTAAAGGTAATTAATTAAACAGGAGTTAAATAATGCACGATGGATGTAGCGGAAGCTTTAAAAATGGACAAGATGTTGTAGATAAAGTGAGGCAAATGGGTTTTGCAGACCAATATATGCCCCTTCCTTTAGAAATAAAATGTGAGTGTGGAGATAATTTTGAGATGGAAACTTTTGAAAGCAAATGTCCTAAATGTAACATGGTTTATGGGGTAACCCCTTGTCATGCCTTTGAAGCAGAAAATGTCAAAGCAGCAGGTATAAATTATTAGTAAATTAATAAAAACAGATTATAATATCGTAACTAAGTCAATGTATTTTAAAATCTTATTAAACACAAAGAATAAAACTTTTAACAAACAAAAAAACAAATAGGAGAAAGAAAGATGAGTATGTATTGTTTTCAATGTCAAGAGACTATGCAGAATATTGGATGCAGATTTAACAAAGGTGTATGTGGTAAACCAGCAAAAACAGCTTGTTTACAAGATGCGTTAGTCTATGCTTTAAAAGGTATAGCCTTAGCCTCAGATGGTAAATATGATAGAGATAATGGCTTATTCATAGCTAAAAGTCTCTTCGCAACTATTACAAATGCAAACTTCGATGATGAACGAATCGTTGCCTTAATTAAAGAAGCTCTCCAAAGAAGAGATGCTTTAAATTATAAGTGTGATTGTGAAGCTATAACTTGGACTGGTAAAACTGAAGAAGACTTTGTAAAAGTTGGAGAAAAACATGGTGTTCTTTCCACTGAAAATGAAGATGTTCGTTCTTTAAGAGAACTTCTTGTTTATGGTTTAAAAGGTATCTCAGCTTATGCAGAACATGCAGCAGTTCTAGGAAAAGAAAATGATGATATCTACAAATTCTTAATGGAAGGTTTGGCTTCTACTACTAAAGACCTTTCTGTTGATGAAATGGTTGGCTTAGTCCTTAAAGCTGGTAATATGGCTGTTACTACAATGGCTCTTCTTGATGAAGCAAATACTTCTACCTATGGCAACCCTGAAATCACAGAAGTTAATATTGGTGTTGGTAAGAACCCTGGTATTTTAATTTCCGGACATGACTTAAGAGATATGGAACAACTTCTTAAACAAACTGAAGGAACAGGCGTGGATGTCTATACCCACTCTGAAATGCTTCCTGCTAACTACTATCCTGCTTTCAAAAAATACAAACATTTTGTTGGAAACTATGGTAATGCTTGGTGGAAACAAGATAAAGAATTTATCACTTTCAATGGTCCTATCTTAATGACTACCAACTGTATCGTTCCTGTTAAAGATGAATATGCAGAGAGAATCTTCACAACCGGCATGGCTGGTTATCCTAATGTACCACATATCGAACCTGTAGATGGTAAAAAAGACTTCTCTAAGATAATAGAATTAGCTAAGACTTGCCCTCCTCCAACTGAAATAGAAACTGGTTCTATCGTGGGTGGATTCGCTCATAATCAAGTAATCGCTCTTGCAGATAAAGTTGTTGCTGCTGTTAAATCTGGTGCTATTAAAAGATTTGTAGTAATGGCTGGTTGTGATGGCAGACATGATACAAGACAATACTTCACAGATGTAGCTAACGAATTACCGGAAGGAACTGTTATCTTAACTGCCGGTTGTGCTAAATATCGTTATAACAAACTCCAACTCGGTGATATCGGTGGAATCCCACGTGTTCTCGATGCCGGACAGTGTAATGATTCATATTCATTAGCTGTTATTGCTCTTAAACTTAAAGAAGTATTCGAACTTAATGACATCAATGATTTACCTATCTCATTTGATATTGCTTGGTATGAGCAAAAAGCTGTAGCAGTCCTACTTGCCTTATTAGCCCTTGGCGTAAAAGGTATCCGCTTAGGACCTACACTCCCTGCTTTCTTATCACCAAATGTTGCTAAAGTTTTAGTTGAAAACTTTGACATTAAACCAACAGGAGATGTAAAAGCTGATATCGATGCTATGATGGCTGGGAAATAATATTTGTCACGTAATATATATAAAGGGCAGAAGATTAACCTTCTGCCCTTTCTTACTAGAAGCATCTTCAAAAAGCTATAAGCAATACTCGCTAGATTCTTGTAATGAAAGAAATCAGTGATACTATTTCAATAATATCATTTTCTTAGTTAAACTACTACTAGTAGTAGTTATTTTGGTAAAATAGATACCTGAAGTAACACTATTACCTTTTTCGTTGGTACCATTCCAGACAATACTATGAGTTCCTACAGCTATCTCTTCATCTAGCAGAGTTTTTACCAACTGTCCTTTGATATTGTATATTGACAAGCTGATTCTTCCATTTTGAGGATTATTAAAACTGATAGTTGTTTCTGGGTTAAAAGGGTTAGGATAACAGTTAAAGTCCAAGATGGGAAGCTCTACACTTGCTTCATCATTACTAACAGCTGGATGGTAAACATAAAGAGAACCGTTTCCCCCAGTAGCAAAGCCAGTTGAATCAATAAAAGTAATATCCTTGATTTGTGTATCAAAATTCTGATAGACAGCAAAAGATCTTCCACCATTAGTACTTATGAACATATTGAACCTTCCTCCAACCCAGATAGTTTGTTCATCCATAAAATAACAAGAATAAACATATTCCCCAAAAGTTGAATCATCATAAAGAGTATAAGTATCCATCCCATCGTTGGTTAGAATTAGTGCATAAAAGATTATATCTTCATATATCGTAAAGTCTCCTAAAATTCCATAAACTTGGTCTGAAAAAAAATTATAGTTTAATGTATTTGCATGGCTTAAAGTATCACCAAGGATAACCCAGTCGGCACCTGCGTTGCTAGAGTAAAAAGCTATCCCTTCAGAAGTGGTACCTAAAACCCAAATGTTATCTTCACCAAGGCAACTAATATCAGTAATCACAAAGTTAATATCAGTTTGGTATAATTCCTCAAAATCGTAGCCCCCATTTGTTGTTCTATAGACGTATTTTACACCGTCAGAATAACCAGCAATGAGCCCATTCTCCATGTCTGAGAAATCCATCGTAGTAACAAGACCGGAGATTGGCACTTGAACATCAACTCTAAACCAGGCTTCACCACCAGAAGCTGTTGTAAAAAGGTCCACCGACATTCCTCTATATATTATAGCCCAACCATGTTGGCTATCAATCATTTGAAGATCTATTATTTGATTCTGATCACTTACATATATCTGTTCCCAACTTTGTCCAGTGTTATTTGTGTGGTAGAGCAGTGTTCCATCATAATTTGAGCTAAAAGCCCAACCCTCAGTTGCAGAAATAAACTGATAGCTAAGACCTCCATTTGCTCCCTCTGGAGGGGCTACTTCTATCCATTCAGTAGCCAATAGTGGGATTGTTGTTAAAATAACTGCTAAGATTAAGATTATTCTATTCATCTTTTCTCCTTATTTAAGTAATATGCACTGTTTAATATGTTTTTCTCCGGCAACTTCAAGCCGATAAAAATAAGCTCCTGAACTAACTTTGTTATTATGGTTATCTGTCCCATCCCATGCATAATTATGCTTTCCTGGTTGAAGCTTGCTCTTCATAAGATTTTTTACTCTTTGCCCTTTAGAATTAAATATTTCCAACTTCACACTCTCAGCTTTCTCAAGAGTAAATGAAATAGTTGTCTGAGGATTGAAAGGGTTTGGATAGTTAGTGAGTTGATAGCCATTTCCTAATATTTGTTCAGAATCATTATTACTAACAGGATAATTCAATTTGTAGATACTATCGACACTATAAACAAAACCTGTATCATTAAAAAACTCAATATCTAGTAAATCATCATTTAGATTTACATATTCACGGAATGATATTCCTCCATTCCGACTAAGCATGACTTTTCCCATTCTACAGGCAACCCAGATATTACTTTCGTTTTGGAAACAAAAACCAAAAAAATAATCCGCAAAGTCATTCTCGGTATACACATAAGTAGCTGTGTCAAAATTATCATGAGTGATTACCAAGCTATTATAAGAATGAGAATAACTTATTCCGAGATAAGCTCCATATTCAGCAGTAACCATGGCAAAATCATAAATTGGCTGAGTTGTTTCGATGAGACTCCAGGAATCACCACCGTCATCAGAATAATGTAGTCCTCCTCCATCTATCGTTGGATATAAATACCCCCCACTCCAAATGTTGGTTTCATCAAGAGAGTACATAATATTCTGCATACCTATAGAGTTATCAGGATTTTGGGATTGAGTCCAAGTTAATCCAGAATCAACGGTTTTGTATATTGAAATACTTTCATGAGCAACTAGAGGCTGGGTACAGATAAAACCAATCTCAGAGGAAATAAATTGAATATACTGAATTTCTAAACCATCAGGGAGGGTATCTATGATTGAGGTCCAAGTATAACCGCCATCATAAGTTAATCTATAATCCCGGTAATCAACACCAGCAAGATTTACCGTCGCCATGCCAAATTGACTATCAATCATCTGTATATCCACAAACTTTTCCCAAACATAATCTAATGAATAAATCATAGTCCAGCTATCTCCGCCATCATCTGTGAAATAGAGATCCTCACTGTATAGATCATCAACGTTATACTTAAATGCCCAACCTTGGCTAGGACTTACAAAATCACCCTTGATAGGAACATCTTCAGCAAAGGGAGAAATCCTTTGATAATCTTGAGCCTCTCCAGCCAGAGTAAAAATTAGTAATATGATACTTAGCAAATATTTCATACAAACTCCTAAAAATTTTGCTCAGCCCAAATTAATGGGCTGAACTTAATTATCTATTTCATTAAAATACACTTTTTAACATCAACATTTTTTCCATTAAATTCTAATCTATACAGATAAACACCACTGGCTACTTCACGCTCGTTGGTATCTTTACCATTCCATACAATCGTATATCTTCCAGCATCACTATTATTTTTAACCCAGATTGTGCAATAGAGCTTTAGAGAAGAGTGCATATTCTTTTAGCAAAATAGCTTACAGAATTCCGACGCATATAATATATATATTCGGAAGAATTATGTAAGTTACTTTTGCAAAAGAATATAGTGCTATTCTCAAAGATCTATTGCATTATTTGGGTTTAACAAGAGTTTTAACTTTTTGACCTTTAATGTTATATATTGATATTTGAACATTTCCCTGTTTAGGTAAGGTATAGGAAATTGCTGTTTCAGGATTAAATGGATTTGGATAATTACCTGAAAATTTAGCTTCTACTATCGAGGCTAAGTGTTCATCTTGCATATTATCATCCATATCTAGATTTAACATATTATCAATTAAATTATTTCGTTCCTTATATTTATAAAGGGCAGAAGATTAACCTTCTGCCCTTTTTTACTCGAAGCATCGTTAGAAAGCTATAAGCAATACTCACTAGATTCTTGTAATGAAAGAAATCAGTGACACTATTTCAATAATATCATTTTCTTAGTTAAACTACTACTAGTAGTAGTTATTTTGGTAAAATAGATACCTGAAGTAACACTATTACCTTTTTCGTTGGTACCATTCCAGACAAAATTATGAGTTCCTACAGCTATCTCTTCATCTATCAGAGTTTTTACCAGCTGTCCTTTGATATTGTATATTGACAAACTGATTCTTCCATTTTGAGGATTTTTAAAACTGATAGTTGTTTCTGGGTTAAAAGGGTTAGGATAACAGTTAAAGTCCAAGATGGGAAGCTCTACACTTGCTTCATCATTACTAACAGCTGGATGGTAAACATAAAGAGAACCGTTTCCCCCAGTAGCGAAACCAGTTGAATCAATAAAAGTAATATCCTTGATATTTGTATCAAAATTCTGATAAATAGAGAATGTTCTTCCACCATTGGTGCTTATAAACATATTATCACTACCTCCAACCCAGATAGTTTGTTCATCCATAAAATAACAAGAATAGACATTTTCTCCAAATACTGAATCATCATAAAGAGTATAAGTATCCATCCCATCGTTGGTTAGAATTAGGACATTACCAAGAAAGTCTCCATCTATAATAAAATTCCCAGTAAATCCATAAATCTGATCTGTTAAAAAGTGAAATCTTTTTACATCAGAGTTCTCTATTGAATTACCAATAAAATCCCAGTCAACACCTTCATTACTAGAATATATTGCTATCCCATCGAAAAGAGAGCCTGATACCCAGATATTTACTTCATCAAGACAAGTAATATTTCTAACTTCAAAACTATTATTAATTTCATATAAGTTCTCAAAATCATAACCACCATTTGTTGTTCTGTATAAATATGATATGCCTTCAGATAAACCAGCTATAAGCCCATTCTCCATAGCTGAGAAATCCATTGCAGTAACATGACCGTATATTGGCACTTGGACATTAACTCTAAACCAGTCTTCACCACCATTAATTGTTGTAAAAAGATTTGTACTATTAGACCCATAGAGTATAGCCCAACCATGTTGGCTATCGATCATCTGAAGATCATCTATTTGGTACTGATCACTTTCATAGACCAGTTCCCAACTTTGTCCAGTGTTATTTGTGTGGTAGAGCAGTGTTCCATCATAATTTGAGCTAAAAGCCCAACCCTCAGTTTCTGAAATAAAATGATATTTTAGATTCCAATCGACTCCCTCTGGAGGAGCTACTTCTATCCATTCAGTAGCCAATAGCGGTATTATTATAAATATAACTGCTAAGATTAAGATTATTCTATTCATCTTTTCTCCTTACTTAAGTAATATGCACTGCTTAATATGTTTTTCTCTGGCAACTTCAAGCCGATAAAAATAAACTCCTGAACTAACTTTGTTATTGTGGTTATCTGTCCCATCCCATACATAAATATGCTTTCCTGGTTGAAGTCTGCTCTTTAAAAGAGTCTTTACTCTTTGCCCTTTAGAATTAAATATTTCTAACTTCACAATCTCTGCTTTCTCAATAGCAAATGAAATAGTTGTCTGAGGATTGAAAGGGTTTGGATAGTTAGTGAGTTGATAGTCATTTCCTAATATTTGTTCAGAATCATTATTACTAACAGGATAAGTCAATTTGTAGATACTATCGACACTATAAACAAAACCTGTATCATTAAAAAACTCAATATCTAGTAAATCATCATTAAGATCTACATATTCACGGAATGATATTCCTCCATTCCGACTAAGCATGACTTTTCCCATTCTACAGGCAACCCAGATATTACTTTCGTTTTGGAAACAAAAACCAAAAAAATAATCCCCAAAGTCATTCTCGGTATACACATAAGTAGATGTGTTAAAATTATCATGAGTGATTACCAAGCTGATTAAAGAATGAGAATAACTTATTCCGAGATAAGCTCCATATTCAGCAGTAACCATATTTAAATCATAAATTGGCGGAGTTTCAAGGAGTAGTTGCCAGGAATCACCACCATCATTAGAGTAATGTAGTCCTCCTCCATCTATCGTTGGATATAAATACCCCCCACTCCAAATGTTGGTTTCATCAAGAGAGTACATAATATTCTGCATCCCTATAGAGTTATTAGGATTTTGGGATTGAGTCCAAGTTAATCCAGAATCAACGGATTTGTATATTGAGATACTTTCATGAGCAACTAGAGGCTGGGTACAGATAAAACCAATCTCAGAGGAAATAAATTGAATATACTGAATTTCTAAACCATCAGGGAGGGTATCTATGATTGAGGTCCAAGTATAACCGCCATCATAAGTTAATCTATAATCCCGGTAATCAACACCAGCAAGATTTACCGTCGCCATGCCAAATTGACTATCAATCATCTGTATATCCACAAACTTTTCCCAAATATAATCTAAAGAATAAATCATAGTCCAGCTATCTCCGCCATCATCGGTAAAATAGAGATCCTCACTGTATAGTTCATCAACGTTATACTTAAATGCCCAACCTTGGCTAGGACTTACAAAATCACCCTTGATAGGAACATCTTCAGCAAAGGGAGAAATCCTTTGATAATCTTGAGCCTCTCCAGCCAGAGTAAAAATTAGTAATATGATACTTAGCAAATATTTCATACAAACTCCTAAAAATTTTGCTCAGCCCAAATTAATGGGCTGAACTTAATTATCTATTTCATTAAAATACACTTTTTAACATCAACATTTTTTCCATTAAATTCTAATCTATACAGATAAACACCACTGGCTACTTCACGCTCGTTGGTATCTTTACCATTCCATACAATCGTATATCTTCCAGCATCACTATTGTTTTTAACAAGAGTTTTAACTTTTTGACCTTTAATGTTATATATTGATATTTGAACATTTCCCTGTTTAGGTAAGGTATAGGAAATTGCTGTTTCAGGATTAAATGGATTTGGATAATTACCTGAAAATTTAGCTTCTACTATCGAGGCTAAATATTCATCTTGCATATTATCATCCACATCTAGATTTAACATATTATCAATTAGATTATTTCGTTTATGTTCAAAATGATCAATGGAATATACAGTACTATTGTCTATAAAGAAAGATGTTGCCTTTCTCAAAGAATCTTGATTCCCAGTTAATAAATCTAGATTCATTAAGTCAATATATGCCATCAATGAATCAATTTCACTACTTGGACTTTCAATAATATTCTCAAGATAATCCATAGCAGTAACTAAGTCTCCTGATAATAAGTCACAATTATATTCAAGGTAATTTATGTATTTAGAGATTTGCTCAGGATTAGATGTGTTATCGATGGTTGCAAAATAGTCTTTCAAGTCATCATAATCGTCTTCAAGTTGTAAAAGATTTTTAGCACTACCATAAAGATACTGAGACTCAGGATACTCTTCAATTATCTCTTTAAATTTAAGTTCAGCGATGTCATAATTTTCAGTTTTCAAGGCATTAACACCTTGATCAAAAATACTTTTTACTAGGCCTGCTGAATGATCAACATTATCTCCTTCCCAAATTTCTGTGAGAATATATCCTATTTCATTTTGAGCAGGATCAATAATAGGAGGATAAAACAAGTTAGCATTAGGGTATCCATTTGTATCCCACATATTGTAGTTAAAATTACGTGTTGTTGATAAATTAGGGCAAATCATATTGTAAGTACCTGGATTAATAATTTTATTCTTATTGGTTGCAAGTGAAACAGTGCAATCATCCAAAAAACTAATATTTTCCAAAATATTATTTGATATACTTTGATCAATATCTCCGATTTTTTTCATTTCAACAGTTGAATTCCTAATTATTGCAACTCCTCTAACATTATTACTAATGTTATTTGAATTTAAATCCCCTACTGAGGAGTAAAATCTAACACCAGCTCCATTGTTATTATTAATATAACAATTATTTATACTTGAACCAGGCTTTCTTGATTCAGAGATACTAATTCCATCTGCCTCATTATTGGAAATTCCTGAGTAAGAAATTGTATAGGTATGATTTCCATTCAAAGAAATCCCAGAATGATATCCCTGAATATTACAGTTTAAAACATTGAATACAACACCTGGATCTCCAGAGAAAGTAAAAATTGGCCCTTTACTACTAATATAGCCATCAATATAAGTATCTTCTATTGTAACATCCGCAAGGCTTGTGCTGATAGATGAATTTTCAAATGCAGAGTCATAAATTTTTATTGAGCGTCTCTCACTGTAGAGCTTACAATTATTAAAGGAAACATCATTAAATACAACGACATCATTACTATTATTATATAGTTCAAGCCCATCCCAGGAGAAATCAGAATCAGGAGGATATACGAGATTCGGTGAATCAGTTGTAAAAGTAACAGACCCTTCAATATATATATCACCATAAATTTTAATTTTATTACCAGGAATTTCTTCAGGAACAAAAGGAGGGTCCTTGAAAACTGTAGAATATTTACCAATAATCTTAGTATTTTCACCAAAGATAACCAAACTACTCTCGTCAACAAAAATTTCATCCCTATCAAAGAAATTAACTGTAGAAGAGCTTCCAAGTGAAAAGGTGCTTTCTTGTTCTATGTTTAGTGTCCCATTCAGCAAGACTTTTGTATGTGACCCTATACTAAGGGAAGCATCTATAACGCTAATATCAGAATTCACAATAACATATCCGTTTAGATAATTAGTAGAAGTTATATCTTGTGATAAAAGATAGCAAGGGTCTGGTAAACGTGTAGAAAATACATCAAATATTGTACTTGAATGAACTCCACCATAAATACTGAAATCATTCTCAATCATTGCATAAAGGAAATCATCAATACTTAGAGTTACACCTACAGATTGGAATGTTGCTAAAACTAATGTTGTAACAACTTCTTGATCTAGCCTCCTACCCTGAGTTGGGTCAGTTCCCACATTATATTCCAAATCCATCAATGTTGAACAAAAGGCAGCTCCTTTAGGATAAAAGTGCATGTACTCATCATCCCACCAACTATCTGAATAATTTGCAATGTCTGGGGGTAATACAGATACTCTCAAGTCGGGACAAGCAAAATTGGAAACTGAGTTAGGCATAAAATAACCAGATCCTTCTCGTTCTTCAGCTTCTCTTCTGCGAGAGATGGCATAATAATCTCCAAAGCCTTCAGCAAATCTCAAAAAATCCCAATCTTCAATATGTCCTGAAGATGCAAAACCTCCAGGTACCATAGCATCATGAAGTGCATGTCCAAATTCATGATAGATAATACTCAAATCTTCTGCTAAATCTACATTATCAGCAGGTACTCCGAATGCCATATACTTTTCTTCACAGTTAAAAAATGCATTTTGAATCATTATTCCACGTGCATCAAAAGCTAAAGTTTCTTGAGAGTTAGAGATTTGGAGTGCTGGATCTACCTCCCATAATGGGATAAACCCAAGAGATCTTGATTTTGAAACTTCTTTATCAACAGCATAATATACGTTAGCTTCTTCGAATCCATTCTGACTTCTGTTATAGTAGAAATCATTAGTATTTTCATAAGTAATAGGGTCATTAGGCACAATAATATTATCAGAATAAGCGTATGCACCACGAAGTTTATATAAACCATTAACAGATGGATCAATATTTGGTAAGTCGACATCTGTGTAACAATTAGCAAATACAGGGTCATCTGTATCTCCATAATCATCAACATAATATCCCAACTGTGTTGACGGATCTGGGTCGAAAACATAGCCTGATCCAATTTCAGCAGAATCATTTCTTATAATTTGTCCATTATTTGCATCAATATATATTATATGAGAACCTTCTTCCTCAAATCTCATATAAAATCTCCATGTAAGTAAAGATACATTATTCTCATTAATAACAACTAGCTTTTCAGTAGATACTTTTAAAATATCATTTTTATATATTTCCTCTGCAATTATACTGGCGTTTGAGGCAGAGATTACTGGTGTAGTGTTGATTTCAATATCTGGGATATACTCATTGACTAGCATAGTCACGGTACCAGTCTTATCTATACTTACAGTGGTAAATGCACCAACAACAGGTACTCCTTTTTCATATTGTTGGAAAGTTATTTTTGCACCAGCTGGTGAATCAGTTATTTCTTTATAAAGCACAAGTTCCGGTTTACTATTTTTAAATAGGATATAAGAATTATCGGCAATATAAGCCTCTGCTATTTCAGTAGGGCTTCCTGAATAACGTGAATCATTAATGTTAAAAATAGCTCTTGGTAAACTATTAACTTCATCAAATCTGACATATCCAAAATCAGTATTTTCATATTGGTTTACTGCTAACACCGAGCAGAAAGTAAAACCTATTAAGAAACAAGTAAAAAAGAGTTTCTTCATTTTATCTCCTTTAAAGACATAAAGTTTTTTTAACTACACATTTAATTATCTTTAAAATAATTATGTTTTAGCAGATATACTGATTCAGACCTGTAAAGAATTAATAGGATAAAGCACATATTTTATTTATATTGATTCATATACATTTTGTCCAGCATAATTTTAATATCTACTAAATTATATTTTATTATTCCCTTCAACTCTTCATTATTAAAACTAAATACAAATATTTTATTAATTTCTTTTACACCATAATTACCTCCCAATCATAAAAAAACATGTTATAATGTTTACTCATAACTAACAACTACTATTTCACCTGTACTTTCATTCTCAATTACCTGATGTCCCCTCGCATCTCTTATTATTGAATAGTCCATGCCTTTAATCTCTTCCCAAGAAACAACTCGATAGCTGTGATAAAACTATTGACCAAATATTTTGATATGACAAGTTACTAGCGCTTTAACAAGCAACAGCAAGCTACTAAAAAATGGCATTTATTTTATAATTTCCTCATTACTATTTTGATAAATTTTTTTTTATTTCTTTTTTATAATGACGGTTTCTCCATTCACAATAATTATTGTTATTACACCATCATCTGACAGGATAGTATAATCTCTCCCTTGAACATCTTCCCAGGTGACAATCCTATAGATTTGATAATTTTCTTGACTTATTAACGGATAACATAACAATAATACAATAATGATTAAAAGTTTGAACTTCATTTTCCTTACCTCTCATAATAAGAGACGGACAAGAATCGTTAAAAAACCCAAGTTTGCCCTAAGTCAAACTCTTATAAAATGTTATGGATGGACAGCGAAATGGATGAATTAATGATAAGTATTCTAGAAAAATCGAAATATATAGCCTTAAAATATATTAAAAATCTAGATATAGCTGAAGAAATTGCACAATTATCAGCTATTCAATTATATTTAAACTATAACAAGATTGATAAAACAAAGATAAACAATTGGATATTTACAGTTACTCGCAATCTTTGTATAGACTTTCATAGAAAAAAAACTAAGGATAAAGAGATATTTATTAATCCCATAACACTGAGTGATATGATACCTTATGAACAAAGCGAGACAATGACAGAATTAGATCTTGATGTTTATGATTTTATCTCTCAATCAGATAGAAAATTATTAAAAAAGTACTACAATGAGAATGTACCCCTCCAGAAATTAGCACAAAATTTCAAGATTAAAAGAAACAAACTCACCCGAAAGATCCACTCTTTGGAAAATGAAATAAAACTTTATCATTTGATAAACAGTGATGTTATCTTTTTTAATCCGCTCCCATCAACAAAACTCACCAAGAATATAAATAATTTCATAAAATCATTGGTAAAAGCATTAAATATTAGCAACTTTTCTTCAATGAAAAGATATTGTAAAGGAGCAATCATTCATGAAACTATTAAGAAAATTAAGATAAATTCTTATGAGACTTGTAAAATACAAATAATCAATGAGAAAAACTATCAAATTACAATAGGATACTTAGATCCAGAAAGTAAAATTAAGGTTTTTGACATAAGATTTAATATAACTGATTCAGGTAATATTCAAGTCTTGGAAATGCCAATTATCCCTGAAAAGGTTCTTGTTATCGATAAGAAATACATTGATCCGAAATATGCAGAAAAAGAACTACTTGATAGAAAAGGACTTTATAATAATAAACTTGGAAGCTTTGACGAGCTGGAAAAAAATGAGTTAGCTAGAGTAATTCAAACAGAGAGTGATTTTAATGAATAATAATTGAATACCATTTCCCCCTTCTTTTATATTATCCTAATCCATTTTTCTATTGACTAAATAACTTTCCTATAAAAGTGGTATCAATCTTGCATTATATTTTTAGTAAGAAATAATATTGAATTATAAATAAGTGATTTATGATAATATGGAGGAAAAATGAAAAGAAGTTTTTTAGTAGTAATGCTAATCTTAACCTTAGTTCTTTCTTTAAGTGCAGAGGTTGTTAGAGTTGGAAACTCTGATAATCAGGTTAATTTAATAGCATCTGATGCGAGTGAGACAGTTATTGAAATGTCTCTTGGTTATTTTAATAAGAGTGAAGTTCTTATTAACGGACAAGTTTTTAACCACATTTCTTTAGACAAAGAAGCTGAGACTTATATTAAAGGAGCTCCAGAAGTTCCAACAGTAAGCAGATCTATCATCATAGATAACTACTCACAACCTGAAATGAGATTAATTGATTCTAACTATGTTGAATATCAATTAGCTCTTGCACCTTCAAAAGGTGTTATCACTAGAGATATTGACCCTGCTTCAGTTCCTTATGTATTTGGAGATGTATATCAAGAAGATAATTTCTTCCCTGGTCAAGTTTCAACTTTAGGTTCAGCTTACATCATGAGAAATTACAGAGGTGTAGCTGTTACTTTTAATCCATTCCAATATAACCCAACTACTAACACTCTTAGAGTTTATACAAGCATTAGAGTAGCAGTTTCTAATTCAGCTAAATCTGGTGTGAACACTCTTACTCGTAATGTTAAAAAAGTTGAATCTTTTGATTTTATTTATAAAAATCATTTCTTAAACTACCAAGAAGAAAGATATGCCCCACTTGATGAATTTGGTACAATCTTAGTTATTGCTCCACAAAACTATTTCTCAACTATGCAATTGTATGTTGATTGGAAGAATCAAAAAGGTATTGCTACAGAGATGGTTGATGTAGCTACTATTGGTAACAATTCTACAAGTATCAAAAACTATATTCAAAACTATTATGACACTCATGATGATTTAGCATTTGTTCAAATTGCCGGTGATGCTCCTCAAGTGGCTTCTCTTACATCAGGTGGTGGTGGAGCAGACCCTAAGTATGCTCTTGTAGCAGGTAATGATTCTTATCCTGATATCTTTATTGGTAGATTCTCAGCTGAGAATGTGGATCAATTAGCTACTCAAGTTGAAAGAACTATTGCTTATGAAAGAGATGAGAATGGGGTTAATGATTACTTAACTAAAGCTACTGGTATAGCTTCTGGTGAAGGTGGCGGTTCTCAAGGTGATAATGGAGAATCTGACATCCAACACATGAATTTAATTAGAGATGACTTACTTGGCTACAACTACACTGAAGTAGATCAAATTTATGCACCAAGTGCTAACACAACACATATTGCTAATGCTGTTAATGAAGGTCGTGGCTTCATGAACTATGTTGGTCATGGTTCAAACACAACTTGGGTTACAACAGGCTTCTCAAATAGCCATGTTAATAACTTAACAAACGTTGGCAAACTTCCATTCATCGTGTCTGTTGCTTGTGTTAACGGTAACTTTGTTAGCAATACTTGCTTTGCTGAGGCTTGGCTTAGAGCTACTCATAATGGTAGTCCTGCTGGTGCTATGGTAATGTATGCTTCTACTATTAACCAATCATGGAATTCACCAATGCGTGGACAAGATGAAATCACAGACCTTTTAACTGGAGAAGAGCTTTCAACTATTGGTGGACTTTACTATAGCGGTTCTTGCGAAATGATGGATTCTTATGGTTCAGATGGTATTGACATGTATGAAACTTGGCATATCTTTGGTGACGCTTCTTTACAAGTTAGAACTAATACTCCTGATGAATTTACTTTAAACCACACAGGTATTTTATTCGTAGGTACTAATGAATATTCAGTTAATACTGGACACGAAAATTCTTTAGTAGCTATTTCTTATAATAATGAGCTACTTGGTTCTGGTTACACAGATGCAAATGGTAATGTTTCTCTTACCTTAGAAAACCTACCTGTTAATCCTGTTGACCTCACTCTAACTGTTACAGGTTTTAATAAAATTACTGCTGTTGAAATAGTTGCTATCACTCCAGCTGAAGGTTCTTTTGTTGTTATTGACAACCAACCTATCACTGAAACTCATATCGGTTATGAAGGTAACTTCACTTTCGATATCAAAAATGTTGGAGTGGAAACTTCTTCTGATTTAACAATCACTTTATCTTCTGATCAGGCTGGACTTTATATTGAAAACAACCAATATACTCTTGAATCTATTTCAGCTGATGAATTAATTTCACTTCCTGAAGATGCTTTCACAATTTCAATACCTAATAATCTTGAAGACCAATATCAAATTCCATTTAATGTAAGTATCTCTGCTGACGCAGGTGCTAACCAATGGGATTATGAAATATATTTAACTACTCAAGCACCTAACTTAGCTTTCGGAGACGTTGAAGCTACTGAAGTTCTTGGTAATGGTAACGACCGTATGGATGCTGGTGAAACCTTTATGTTATCACTTCCAGTGGAAAATATTGGCTCTTACATTGCTGAGTTAACTAATGTTTCTATCGACACTCCGGCAGGCTTAGTTGTAGCTAACAATCCAAGTGTACAAATTGAAGGTCTTGAAGCTAATAACAATCAAGAAATTTCTTTTGAAGTTATGCTTAGCAGTCAAATACCTAGTGGACAAGAATTATTATTCGAAATAACTGCCCAATATGGTAGCCTTTCAACTAATCTTGAATATTCAGCTTTTGTTGGTTTAGCAGTTGATGATTTTGAGTCACAATCTTTAGAGGCTTTTGGCTGGACAACTGTTGGCGACTACACCTTCTCAACTAATGCTCATGAAGGTCAATACTCTTTAAAATCTGCTGATATTCCTAACAGTGGAACTACTTCAGCTACTGTTGAATTTAATTCTACCGCAGCAGGTCAAATCTCATTCTGGTTAAAAGTTTCAACTGAATCTAACTATGACTGGGTTGACTTCAAAATTAACAATCAGACTGAACTTCACTTATCAGGTGATTTAGATTGGACAGAATATACTTTTGATGTTCCTGCTGGAAATAATGTTTTCCAATGGAAATATACTAAAGACTATATGGTTTCTGATAATGATGACTGTTTCTACCTTGACTATGTTACCTTCCCTGGTGGTTCTGGCCAAACTCCTGGTGCTCCAGTTATTGCTTTAACAACTGAAGAATATAACTTTGGTGAAATCCTTGTGGGTGAAAGTGTTCAATTACCTCTCACAGTTAACAATACAGGTCTTAGTGCAGGTATAGTTTCAATGCAAGTACAAGATCCTTTCTATATTATGTCTGATGATGAAGAACTTGTATCTTCCTTAAACTTCATGATTCTTCCAGATGAAGAAGTTACCCAAACTCTAGTATTTGCTCCAAGCAGAGACCAAGAATTCTCAGCTCAGGCAATTATTACTACTGATGACCCAAATAATAATGAACTAATCATCTACCTTGCAGGTATTGCTAACCCTGTTTCAAATGATAACCAAGCAGTTCCTGCTATCACTGCACTTAAAGGTAACTATCCAAACCCATTCAATCCAGAAACTACAATTTCTTTCGGTATGAATAAGGCAGGAAAAGTTGACCTCGTTATCTACAATATCCTAGGACAGAAAGTAAAAACTCTTCTTAGTGAAAATAGACAAGCTGGTAATCATCAAGTTGTTTGGAATGGTAAAGATGCTAACAACAGAAATGTTGCTTCAGGAGTTTACTTCTACAAAATGACTACTGGTGATTATTCTAAAACTAGTAAAATGATCCTCATGAAATAAAACTGGTATTGCTTGCATCATGCAGGCACTTCCTTAAATACAAATATTAAAGCCCTGCTACTCTAGTAGGGCTTTTTCTTTAATTTACTGATGCTTGATTGTTACTCTCTCTTTAAAATTCCAATGGTTTATTGAGATAGTAACAATCAAGAAACATAAGACTAATACCCTAAATAGTTATCACATTAACTTCTTTTAATTTATTATCGTCCCTGCAGGACTAGCTCTTGCGTTGTTAATAGTTAACAGGGTCTTTGAACCCTGCCTATTATATCTGCATCTCTCCGAGATTTTTAAGAAATTACTCACTACAACTTGAAAAAAGATGTGTCTTATCGACAATCCAATGTAGGGTATATGCTACTAATCATAATTTTCCACCAAAAGCAAGAAAAGGTGGCTCAAGTTCAAGTCTGGTGGAAATTATGTTGCATTATTTTGCACTAAATATTGTATTACAGTAGTTTACGGATTATAAGTTACTATTGATAGTATTATTTTAGCAGAATAAGACATAATCCTGAAAGGATAGGTCTTATATCCCTAAAGGGGATTAATAGTTTAGCCCAGGGTAAAATCCTGAAGGGATTACAACCCTGGGTAATGATGTATATAAAAAGCCTAACCCTGTAAGGGTTTAATAAAAACATATATACCAATGATTTAATATTATAATTAGCTACCATTATATTAAACCCTTACAGGGTTAGGTCGTAATTTTGGATATTGTTCCTGGGGTGACGATCCTTATAGGATCTTACACCAGGCTAAATTATTAATCCCTTTCAGGGATGCTTTGGATAATCACACTAATGATAAAATTTTATATTTTTACTAATTTTCTTCCACCAAACTTGAACATGAGCTGATTATTTTAGCAAAATCCCCATCTATCTTAATATCAAATAATTGCTTATTGACAAAAATAGACTTAAATATTTTAATGATTAAAAAAATATTATTATGAGGTAAACATGGATAGAATATTAATTGATGGTAATAATCTTACCTTAGAAAACGTATGGGAAGTAGCCCATAACAAGACTCAAATTGCTCTTACTGATGATAGCAGAGACAAAGTAATTAAATGTCGTAACTACGTTGATAGAGTAATAGATGAAGGCAGAATAGTCTATGGATTAACTACTGGTTTTGGCAAGTTTTCTACAATCACTATTGCTCAAGAAGATATTGCTGAATTACAAGAGAATTTAATTCTTAGTCATGCAACAGGCGTAGGTAATTTCTTCTCAATTCCAGAAGCACGTGCTATAATGCTACTTAGAATATGTGTCTTAGCTAAAGGGCATTCTGGCATAAGATTATCTACATTAGAAACTTTAATTGAGATGTTAAACAAGGATGTCACTCCTTGCATTCCTGAAAAAGGTTCAGTTGGTGCTAGTGGTGATTTAGCTCCTCTATCACATCTTGCCTTAGTCTTACTTGGTAAAGGTGAAGCTTTTTATCAAGGTCAGCAAATGTCTGGTCAAGAAGCAATGAAAAAAGCAGGAATTACTCCTGTTAAATTAGTTGCTAAAGAAGGTTTAGCATTAAATAATGGAACTCAAGTTATGACTGCTGTCGGAGCTCTAGCTTATATTAGAGCATTAAAATTATGTCAAACAGCTGACATAGCTCATGCAGCTTCTTTAGATGCTTACTTAGGAACAACAGATGCTTTTGATGAATTAATTCACCAAGTTAGACCTCATGCAGGTCAGTTAGCTTCTGCTGAAAACATTCGTAATATTCTATCTTCCAGTGAACTTAGAGATTCTCATAAAAATTGTGAAAATGTTCAAGATCCATATAGTATGCGTTGTGGAGCTCAAGTACATGGAGCAGTTAGACAAGCTTTAGCTTATGTTAAAACTGTTCTGGATGTAGAAATAAATTCTGCCACAGATAACCCTCTCATCTTCCCTGACCAAGATAGAGTTATCTCAGGTGGAAATTTCCATGGTGAACCAGTGGCTATTGCCCTTGATACTTTAGCTATTGCAGTTTCTGAACTTGCTAATATTTCAGAAAGAAGAATGGAACAACTCTTCAATCCAGCTCAATCTCGTGGTTTAAAAGCATTCTTAGCACCACGTCCTGGTATTGACTCTGGTTTTATGATAGCCCAGTTAACAGCTGCTTCATTGGTTTCTGAAAATAAAGTTTTAGCCCACCCAGCCTCAGTAGATTCTATCCCAACTTCAGCCTTACAAGAAGACCATGTTTCTATGGGTACTATTTCTGCTGTAAAAGCTAGAAATATTATTGATAACTGTGAACATGTCTTAGCTATTGAATTTATGGCTAATTGCCAAGCTTTAGATGATAGAAAAATCAAGAGCTCTCAGATTATTGAAGCCGTAAAAGCTGAGATTCGTAGTTTTGTTGATTATATTGATAGAGACAGAATTATCTACCCTGACATGAGAAAGATGAAAGATTTTGTTTCTTCATTCCGTCCAGTGGAAATTGTTGAAAGATATTTAACTTTAAAATAAACAAACTGGTTGGTAAGCTTTTGCTTACCAACCTCTTTCCTTACAAACTGCCTTTTATTTAGGAGAACTCATGAAGAAAGTCTTCATTCTATCAGCACTTGTAATTGTATCACTTCTTCTTGGCTCATGTGCCTACTACAACACTTTTTATAATGCAAAAAAACTCTTTGAGGATGCTTCTTCCCAAGAATTAGAAGCTAGTGGTAGAGCTAGCAGATCAGCTCAACAACAATATAATGATGTTATCAAGAAATGTGCTTCATTACTTGAATTTTATCCTAATAGTAAATATGTTGATGATGCAATATATCTTATGGCACTTAGCTTTTATAAGAAAGGTGGTTCAACTAAACAAGTCTTTGAACAGTGCGACAAGTTGATTCAATTCTTTCCCAACAGTGAATTTTACACCGATGCAATCATCTTAAAAGCACAAACTCATCGTGATTTAACTAGAATTGATAAGGCTTATTCCCTCTTAGAAGCTGAAATTCTATCTCCTAAAAGCCCTCAAGATGAAGCAAAAGTACTTCTTAAAATTGCTGATTTTTATACAGAAGACAAGGAATTTGAACGAGCCCGATTCTACCTAAATAAGATTATTGATGAACATAAATCAAGTCCTCAATACAAACAAGCTTCTTATTACATTGGATTAAACTATTTTGCTGAAGAGAATTATGAAGAGACTATTACTTCTTTGCAAAGATTTATCAAACAAAAGAATGATAGAGAAATCCGTTATGATGCCCGTTATTATATTGCTTTAGCTAATTATCATTTAGGTAATTACTCAACTTCACTAAAACAGGTTAATAAGCTACTTGATGATGAATATAGAAGAGATGAGAAAAATAAAATAACTGTGCTTCAAGGTCAGATATTATTAGCTAATCAGCAAGAAGACCAAGGGATTGAAATACTGACTTCTCTAATAGATGGTAATCAAAGAGGCCCTATTTCTGCTCAAACAAACTATATTTTAGGTAACTATTATCTTAGCAATACCGATAGTTTAGGATTAGCTATTAAGCATTTTAATGATGTTAAAAAAGCTGATTCCTCCTCAGAGTTTGTAGAATCAGCTGTGGCTAAATCTTCTGTAGCAAGTCAAATTCAACTTTTCAGAGATGATAATTCTCAACTCGAACCTAAGCAATTAGTAGATGAACAATTTAAATTAGCAGAATATTATCTTGATATTATGAATTTACCAGATTCTGCTTTAGTTGTCTATGATAATATTATTGAAAATAAAAGTAAATTCTTATCTCTCAAAGATTCACTTATTACTAAGCTTGATTCTCTTGGAATGGCTTTAGATTCTCTTTCAAATATTACTACTACTATGACTAATGATATTGATAGTTTGAGACAGGTCAGCCTAACAACCAATACTTTAGCAGACACCTTGCTTGCAGATTCTCTCAAGACACATGACCCAGCAGGTGAAAGAATGCTTATCTTAGAAAGTGAATTAGACTCCCTAACTACACAAGCTGATTTACTTAGACGTGACTCATTAACAATCGACACAAGGCTAGAAAACATCAATGAAGTTTTGATTTCTTTTGACCAAGAGTATATTCCTTTTGCTAATTTTGTTAAAGCTTTTCTCTATGTAGATACCTATAAAGAACCTCAGTATGCCTATGATATTTTAGACTTGCTACAAAGAGAATATGCTAATTCAAAATATACTTACACCTTAGAAAATTACTTGAAGAAAGGTCAGTTAAAATTAACAACGAGAAAAAAAGAGATTTCTATAGAAAAATATGAAGAAGCAAGTAAATATTTGTTAGAAGACCCAGACACAACTATTGTCTTGTTAAAGGCAGTCCTAGATACTCTTGATACTGATGAGCTTATCAAGGCTAAGATGGCTCTTGGCTATCTTTATTATACTAAAGAGGATACTCTTTCTGCTAGAAAGCATTTCTCTGATCTATTAGATAATTATAACCTTTCTAATGAGCAAAGCTCTTGGGTAGGGGTATTCTTCTCTAACAACAAAATAAATAAACTTGAGAATCTTGAGTTTGATTTGCCTGAAATTGAAGCTAGTTCCGAAGAAACTGATGCTGAAAATCAAGTAGAAAAGGAAGAAGATGTAAAAGATAAAGAGCAAGAAAAGGAAAAAGAAAAAGAAGAAGAGGTTGAAGAAGAAGAAGAAGAGGATATAATTATATTTGAAGCTCCAATCCAAGATTCAGGAGAAATCAGGAAGTAATGCCGACCATAGTTTCTCAAGATACATTTTCCTATAAAATAAATGTATTTATAAAAATAATATTAATTATATTTGTTATTCTAGTTATCAACAAAGAATCTCTTTATAGCTCTGGAATTACTGCTTTTTGCTTATTATTATTGCTATTAAAGGGTTCTATAAGAAATGCTTGGTTAAAGATTCTCTCCAAATTAGCTTACCTACTAATAGCTTATCTAGTCCTTGATTTTCTCTTTACCAACGATATCCAATCATCCCTAACATTTGTGGGGAAATTAATTTCTTACCTACTCTTAATTGTATGGTTGAAAGATACTAGTAGTCTGGATTCTTACCTATCTGATGTTTATAGGGCTACTTTTATCTTTGGAATTAATAAAGTTTCAAAAAGAATAGATAACTTTTTCCACTATTTTAATTTCTATTTGATTTCAACTATAAAACTTGTACATAAATTCATTGAATCTTATGATAAGCTCTTCCCACACCGTACTTCATTTATTAATCTCTTTATTCAAGTTTTCCTTGATACAATGCTAAGAATTCCAGAAACAAGACAAGAGACTAACGCTCAACTTAGCATTATTAACTATCGACCTTTTGCTTGGAAGTCTAATCTTACTATAATTATACTAATTTTACTTTTAGCAACTATGTATTTCTTCAACTGTGAGGCCTTATGCAGAAATTTCTTATCAAAATAGCCTACGACGGCTCTTGTTATCATGGTTGGCAAATCCAACCTAATGGCATTTCGGTTCAAGAGGTTATTGAAGCGGCTCTTACTAAAATTGCCAAAAGTAAAATCTCAATTGTAGGCTCTGGTAGAACAGACACAGGTGTTCATGCTCTATGCCAATACGCTCACTTTTACTTTCCGGTTAATATGTCAGCAGAACAAATTCGCTTGGCTCTAAGAACAAAACTACCTGATTCTATTCGCGTTACTGAAGTTCATAGAATAGCTGAAGAATTACATGCTAGATTTTCTGCTTCCTTAAGATCATATAAATATATTCTTACTAGAAGTAAAAACCCTTTTAATAGGCTTTATAAGAGCTTTATTCCTTATCAAATACTTGATGTAGATAAAATGAAGAAGGTTATTCCTTACCTATTAGGAGAACAAGATTTTGCTTCTTTTTGTAAGCCTAATCCTCAAATACCCAATACGGTATGTAATCTAAGTCGTTTCGATTTAGTAGAAGAGGGACAAGATATAATTTTCTATATTTCAGCTAATAGATTCTTGCATAATATGGTAAGAAGACTAGTTGGGACTCTTGTCTCATTTTCTCATAATAATTATTCACCTACCATGATAAAAGAACTTTTAGAAGCTAAAAGTGGTAATCAGAATATTATCTTTACTTCTCCTCCAAACGGCCTTTATCTTTATGATGTTACTTATCCTAATTTTGAAATGCTTACCCTTGAATCATCTGTAGAGGAGGTCTATAATGTATGATAAAAGATTTTTTATGACTATTGCGGCCTCAGACAACTCTGGTGGTGCGGGTATTCAACAAGATCTAAAAGTGGCAGAGAGCTTATCCTTCTGGGGACTTTCCGTGCTTACAGGTATTACTGTTCAGAATTTTGAAGGATTAGATAAGATTTACCCTCTTCCTTTAGACTTAATTCAAGAACAGTTTTATAAGAACGTGAAATCTTTTCCTCTTGGGATTATTAAAATTGGAGCTCTTTGTTCTCTTCCAATAGCACAATTAGTTATTGATTTGCTTAAAGACTACCCTCAATTTCCTGTTGTTATTGACCCAGTTATTGCTCCAACAAAAGGTAAGTCATTCCTAAACAAAGAAGATATTGATGTATATCTAGAATTACTTACTTGTGCAAACTTAGTGACTCCTAATAAACATGAGCTAGAACTATTAACTAACCAGAAAATATCTACTTACCAAGAAGCTCTTGATGCTGCTAGTTATCTTGTGAAAAAAACATCCTGTAATGTCTATATTAAGGGGGGGCATTTCATTGATAAGCAAGATAATAAAATCAAAGAATATCTAGTCACTAAAAATGATATAACTGAATTTACCAAAGCTAAGAAATTCTTGACTTATTCTCATGGAACAGGATGTTACTTCTCTACTGCTCTAGCATGTAACTTTCTGCTCTTAGGAGATATCAAGACTGCTTGTATTAAATCCACTGAAGAAGTCTCAGATTACTATTCAAAAATAAAATTCTAGTAATTTATTATTTTATTTGATTATTTTTACAAATTAATTATTATTAACTTATAAAGGAGTATCATTATGTACTTTAAAAAGAAAATTTCTCTTGTAACGCTTATTTTTCTAGTCCTATTCATAAATGTCTTTGCTATGAATGAACAAAATCTAAATAAATCCGATCAATCGGCTATCAAAACTAGTCCAAATATACAAACCTTGAAAGCAAAGCCAATAACTGTTCCTAAACAAGTGATAATTCTAGATGACTTTATCAAAGTTAATTCTCAAGATACTATCAAAGTTGAAACTATCCAATTCCCTCTAATGACTGAAGCCCAACAGCAGTTTGTCATTAAAACTATTTCTGACTATAGATCTACGAAAATTAAATTATTTATAGATGCTTTTTACAATAGAGACTTAGTTAAGGACCAATTTTATCAAGATTTTCCTTATATTCAGGACTGGTATTTTGAAATTGTTTTTCAATCACAAACCGAGCTTTCTCTCAAACTTCTCAACTATGAGTTTACTGGTGGTGCTCATGGGAATACCTCTGTAAAAAACTTTAACTTCGACCTAGTAAATTTTAAAACTTACGCTTTAACTGACAAAGTAAAGAATCTAAATCTGGATACATTAGCTAATTACTGCACTGACTACTGTCAGAAAAATCAAATCCCTATTTTTGATGAAAAAGTTCAGGCTAATCCAAACCTTTTAAAAATATGGAATTTTGCCAAAGACGGTATACTTCTTACTTTCCCTCAATATTCAATTGCCCCTTATTCATCTGGAATTATTGAAATCTATATTCCTAATGATAAGTTAAATGAATTAAAAAATACTAAATAAACTTGTTTACTTATACTAATAATACTTCTATTTTGTTAAATATTTTGGATAATTAAAAAAAATAACTTAACGAAAAACAATTATTAATTTAAATGGGTTTTAGTAATTATTCTATGAGATTGGAGAGAAAATGGACTTAGTAATGGCTCCCTTGTTAGCTATAACAGATAAGTACTTTAGAAATGTTTATCAGAAGTATTTTCCTTATTTTGATTATGCTATCGCCCCCTTTATAAGCTTATCGGATGATAGCAAAATATCAAAAAAGTCATTTACCGACTTACATCCTGTTGACCAAAGAATGAGAGTTATTCCTCAGCTTCTTAATCATAACCAGGATTCATTTCTTAAAGCCAGTGACTTTCTCTATTATTGGGGCTACAATGAAATCAATCTAAATTTAGCATGTCCTGCTAAAGTTATTATGAACAAAGGTCGGGGTTCAGCTCTTCTTAACTTCCCTTCTCAAATTGATAGAATTTTAAATAATATCTGCTCAAATCTTGACAAGCAAGCTTTATCAGTCAAGTTCAGAGCAGGTCGTTATCATCACTCAGAATTTCAACACTTAATTGCAACTCTAAATAGATACCCCATCAAAAATGTCATAATACATCCAAGAACAGCTGGGCAAATGTACGAAGATAATGTAAATCTTGACGTTATAGCGGATGCTATCACAGAGTTAAAGCACCCAATTACTTATAGTGGTGATATTTTCTCCATTGATGACTTTAAGAAGCTTCAAGCCAGATTCCCTACTATTGATAGCTGGATGCTAGGCCGAGGTATCTTGATGAATCCTTACCTCTCCTGGTATATTAAAGGTGGAAAAGATTCCATTATCTGTAAAAGTAAACTACTAAATTGGCATAGGGAACTTTTTGAGACTTTTGAAAATTATTCTGATAATGATTTTTATGTATTAGGAAGAATGAAGAATATTTGGAAATATTTAGCTTCATCTTTTGAGAATAAGTCAGAAATCTTAGCGAAACTGTTACCAGAACTCAATAAGAAGAAATTCTTTGAAGAAGCAACTAAACAACTTGAAAATAATAACTTATAATAAGGAATAATAATGTTTGAATATAGAAAAGATAATAGATATTTTGCCCAGATAACAGGATCTCTTGAACTAATTGCTAAAAAAGAGCTAGCCCAACTAGGTGCTAGTAATATTGAAATTACTTCGGGAGGATGTTACTTCTCTGCTACAAATAAATCTCTTTATAAAATAATTCTTATGGCTAAAACAAGCCAAAGAATCCTTGCCCCATTAGTCAAATTTGACTGCTATTCCACTAAATATCTAGGTATTCTCTGCTATAAAGATATTCATTGGTCTCAGCTCTTCAAGGTTGATGAATCTTTCGGTATAATCTCTAATATCAAAGATTCTATCATAACCAACTCCCTCTATGCTAGCCAAGTAATGAAGGATGCTATCTGTAATCAGTTTATTCTAAAAAATGATAAACGTCCAAATTTTGACCTTAAAAACCCTGATATCCTTTTCAATCTTCATATTGATAATAATAAAGCGACTATAAGCTTAGACCTTACTGGGTCTTCTATGCATAAACGTGGTTATAAAAAACAGTCTGTAAAATCTTCTATCCAAGAAACTATCGCCAGTGCCTTAGTCAGAGAAAGCGGCTGGGATGGTTCAAATAAATTACTAGACTTTATGTGTGGAGCTGGAACCATTTTAGGAGAAGCTATCTTACATTACTGCCAGCTTCCTAATGATTTACTCAAGAATAATAATAATCTCAAACGACTTCCAAACTTCGATGCTAAATTATGGAAAGAAGTTAAAGATGAAATTGAAAAGAATAAAAAAGAACTTCCTAAACATCTGATTTTTGGTAATGACATATCCCCTACTTCTGTAGTAGCAAGTAAAGAAAATATTGCTAACCTTCCTTATGGAGAACGTGTTATCATAGAAAACAGAAATTTTAAAGATATTAAATTTGTTCAAGATTGTACTATCATCATTAATCCACCTTATGGTAACAAATACGATGACCAAAATACCCTCTTAGAATTATACAAAGATATCGGTAATTTCTTTAGAGACAAGTGTACAAACTGCCAAGCTTTTGTTTTAGCAGGAGATCAAAAACTTATTGATGCTATTAGAATTAAAGCTGAATGGAAAAAGAGTATCCGCACAGGACCTGTTACCAGTAGCTTTGCTAAGTTTGTTTTGTAGGCTCAAGTCTTGTGGAAATTATTTAGCATTATTTCGCACTAGATATTTTAGGCTCTCTTCAAAGTAGAGTGGGAGCTAAACATAATGGAGTTTCAAGAAGATTTAATTCCTCATAGCTCCAGAGATTTCGCTCCTCTGGAGCTGGTGGAAGAAAAAACTATTGACTGGAGCAAGATGCAACCCTGGGTTTTGACGCAACTAAAAATGGTAATCCTGAAAGGCTTTAATAAAAACTATGGGCTCCGGTATCTTACAGCAGACCAACAGGCTTTCAGAGTTTGTTAGGGAAACAATATGGAGCCACTCCATACTAAAAAACTACTCAATGCTACGTGCATAACGAAATCCTAAATAGTTGTAACTATATGTTGGGGGATATGATCCTCGTCCAACGACCTCACAAGAGTCATCTCTAAATCTCCAAGCTCCTCCACGGTTAACTCTAAAAGTGCCAGAGCTAGGACCACTTGGGTTGGTTTGTGAATCTTGGCTATAACTTTCATACCAATCATAACACCATTCATAAACATTACCAGACATGTCATGAGTTCCTAAACTATTAGGATTTCTTAAGCCAACTGGTTTAGTACCAATATTAGGATAGAAGCTATTAGCTTCATACCAAGCAACAAACAATGGATTATCTGAACCAGAGTAGATATAATCTGGTTCATTACTTGCTCCCCTAGCTGCATATTCCCATTCTGCTTCAGTAGGTAACCGATATCCATCAGCAGAGAAATCACAGGTCCAATCTGAAGTATTATAACAAGGAGTTAAACCTTCTTGAATACTTCTTGCATTACAGTATTCAACTGCATTAAACCAAGTAACCATCTCTACAGGATGGTCAAGTCCTGAAAAATAGCTAGGATTATTTCCCATCACGGAAAGATATTCCTCTTGAGTTACTTCATACTTTCCTATTAAGAATGAGTTTATAGTCACCTCATGAGTTGGCTGTGAGTCCTCTAGTGATGTACCATTTATATCTCCCATGATATAAGTTCCTCCAGGAACAAGAACCATATTTTCAGCTAAATTAATCATTTCACTCTCTATATAATCACCTTGAAAACCTTGCACAAAAGCAGAAACCCGATAAGTATGAGGTAAGTACCAATCAAAGGAATTATCTACAAATTCTTCGCTTTCAGCTGTTAAGATAGCATAATCTTCCACCCAATCCTCATCATCTCTCTTTCTAGAAATCTTGTATCCATCCTCCCATTGATAGTTATCCTGCCAAGTAAGTTTTAGGCTTGTGCCAGGTTCTTTAGTTAATTCTAAATTGCTTGGAGATATAAGCCTAAATCTGATATCCTTTTCAATATAGTCAGATTCTATTTGCTCAGAATAAGCTCTTACCCTATAATAGTAATCTCCTGTAGGTAGCATTGATTCATCAATATACTCTTCACTATTAGCGTCTATAACAGCAAAATTTTCTACCCAATCTTCATCTCCACTCTTTCTAGATATTTTATATCCCGCTTCCCAATCGTTATTATCATTCCAAGTTAACTTGCAGGATATACCTGACAATTGATTAATTAATAAACTGCTAGGTGCAGGAAAGATTGAATTAATTCCTATTTCATTATAGTTTGAAGTAGTGTTTTGAAAATATGCTGAGACACGAAAAAAATAACTAGCATCAATCAGAATGTTATCTGCAATATACTCTTCACTATTCTCTTCCAAAAGGGCATATTCTTCCACCCATTCACCATTATCACACTTGCATGAGATTCTATACCCCTCTTCCCCATTACTAATATCTTCCCAAGTTAATTTATAAGAGGACGCTGATAGTTGAGTAACTTGTAAACCTACTGGACCCGGAAAAACTCCAGTTAGTGAATTCTCGATTTGTGGAGAGTAATAATCATTAACAAAAACAGTTATTTTATATCTATAAGTTGAGTAAGGTAGGATATCATCAATAAACTCTTCACTATTCTCTTCAAGAGTAGTATATTCTTCGACCCAATCCTCATCATCTTTTTTACGTGATATTATAAAACCTTCTTCACCTTGAGAATTATCCTTCCAGACTAACTTGCATTGGTTAACAGCTATCTGTTCAAGAGTAAAATCGGATGGAGCAAGCAAATAATCATCTGATTCACTGGGGTTGGTAACATTTTGATTTTCACAAGAAATAGCAAGCAACAGACTTAATAATATTACTAGATAAATATTTGTTTTACACATTCTTATTCCTTTTTTACATATTACTTTTAGCCCAAATAGTGCAGTAGAGCTTTAGATTTTTTTGAACAAATCAATTTTGTTCATCATTCTATATATCCCTATGACAGTTTAATTAGCAACTTATTCAAACTAAATATAATCTTACAGATGCGATTGTCAAGAAAAAAAATTAAAGCTTCTTCATGCACCTTTAATTATTGTTAGAAATAAGATTATAGACAGGGATATTCTTATATAAAAATTATAATCACACTAAATTTTAATCTGTTGTAAGGTAGAATCAACTAGTTAACTCACTTAAAATGATATCTTTGGTGATATGATCTAGGTTCTAACAAGAAATAGGGTTCTCTCCAAAATAAAGTGGTTCTTTGGTAAAGAACAAAAGGCTATAAGAAATAAATTTCTGTAAATGCGAGATGAAGCATCTTCACTCAGACAGTACATCTACAGTAGAAATCTCCTTCGCTTAAGTTTCGCCTTAGAGAGTCGAGACTGTTCAATCTAAACAATTGATAGATAGCATGTACTTGTGCTAACTAAAGCATTTTATGCACATATTTAAGTTTATAGCTAAGTTTTTCAAATTGACTAATAAATGCATTCTTGTCTAAATCTCGGATATAGAAATATAAGCTCATTAATCCTGGAAGGATGCAGATATAATAGACAGGGTTCGAAGACCCTGTACAAGGAGTCTCCCACAAACCTAAGCCCCGGAGGGGCGATAATACCTCTTACTGATTATGTAAATAAGGGTTAAGCTCTTTTTTTATCATGTTTTTTTTATGAATAATAAGTACATAAAAATAAATCTAGAAAAATGAATATTGTCGCCCCTCCAGGGCTTTACTTGATTTTTTGAAATAATTAATCCCAGATTGTGCAGTAGAGCTTTAGAGAAGAGTGCATATTCTTTTAGCAAAATAGCTTACAGAATTACGACGCATATAATATATATATTCGGAAGAATTATGTAAGTTACTTTTGCAAAAGAATATAGTGCTATTCTCAAAGATCTATTGCATTATTTGGGTTAATACAGGGTCTTCGAACCCTGCCTATTATATCTGCATCTCTCCGAGATTTTTAAGAATTTACTCCTACAGCTTGAAAAAAGATATGTCTTATCGGAAATCCAATGTAGGATATATGCTACTAATCATAATTTTTCAACAAAGTCAAGAAAACCTGAGGAAAAATAAAAAAGTACTTGACACAAAAAGAGATTATTAAATCGATATATTTATATCTAATAAGTGAGGTGATAAAATGCCTAGTAAGAAAGATATTAATATCAGTATTTGCATGGGTTCTTCCTGCTATCCTCGTGGTAACAGGGAAACTCTAGAAAGACTAAAGATTTACATCCAAGATAACAAGCTTGCAGACAGAGTATATGTTCAGGGAAATCTTTGCCAAGGTTTATGTAAAGATGGACCTAACATAAAAATAAACGGTGAAATTTATCACGATATCGATTATCATAATCTTATAACTTTACTTGAAAAATTTTTACAAGAGGATTAGCTATGAACCCAAACAATTTACCTGTCTTTACCAAATTTGCTGAGTGTCAAGATTGTTACAAGTGTGTTAGGGGTTGTCCAGTTAAGGCTATTAAAGTAGAGAATCATCATGCTTCGATAATACCAGACCTATGTATTCACTGTGGCCATTGTGTAGATATTTGTCCTGTTAATGCTAAGAGTATAAGAGATGATTTAACCAAGCTAAAGCTACTTCTATCCATGAAAGAAAAAATTATTGTTTCCCTAGCACCTTCATGGAAAAGTGAATTTCCAAATTTAGCAAAAGAACAACTGATAGGAGCATTGAAGCAAGTTGGAATTTGGGAAGTTTCTGAAACAGCTTTAGGAGCTGAAGAAGTTAATAGTAATTTAAGTGCCTATTTAAAGACAGCACAGGGAATGAAAATATCAACTGCTTGTCCTACTATAGTAGAATTAGTAGAGAAGTATTATCCTGAGCTTATAGATTGTTTAATTCCTATAGATTCTCCTCTATTAGCTCATAGCAAGATGTTAAAGACATATTATGGGAAAGAGTATTTAATTGGCTTTATAGGCCCTTGCATTTCCAAGAAAATTGAATCTGACTATCATCAAGCTATTCTAGATTTTGCTATTACCTTCCAAGATTTACATAAATACCTTGCTGAAGAGAAGATAGATCCTTATCGTCTTGAGATAGACCATAATCTTGATTTCGTCCCAAGGAATGCTCAAGAAGGTAGTCTTTATCCTGTAGAAGGTGGAATGATAGATACTTTGTTAATTGACCAAGATACTAATTATCAATGTTTTTCTATTTCTGGGACAGATGGAGTCATAAAACTATTTTCTGATATAATAAAGCAAGGTCTAGATAAAAACATCTTTTTCGAGACCCTCTCATGTAAGGGAGGTTGCATAAATGGACCTGCCTGCATCAAAGAAAATTCTTATTTATTAAAAGAGATTGATATTATTAATAACAATAACTTCATAGGTAAGAAAACTCAAAGAAAACCTAGCTTAGACATAAAGCAAAATTATTATTCAATAGAAGTAAAGAAAGAACGAGATAATCAATTAAACATAACAGAAGTCTTTCGGAAGATTGGCAAAACACGACCTGAAGATGAGAAAAACTGTGGTGGTTGTGGCTATAATACTTGTAGAGAGTTTGCTCAAGCCATTATAGATGGCAAAGCAGAGCCATCAATGTGTGTTTCATATTTAAGGAAGTTAGCACAAAAAAAGGCTAGTGCTCTTTTTAGAACTATGCCTTCAGGTGTAATTATTGTCGATAAAGATATGATAATTCAAGAGACAAATGATAATTTCTTCAAGATTCTAGGCTTAGATGAACAATTCGCTACTGATGTTATTGAACTTGATGGAGCCAGATTAGATAAGATGATTTCTTTCACTGGTATGTTTAAGAAGGTAATTGATGAAGGGAATGATATCTTAGATAAAGAATTGCGATATGGGGAAAAATATCTCAAAATATCAATCTTCACCATAGAGAAGCATGAGCTCGTAGGTGCTGTTCTGCAAGACATTACTGTGCCATCAGTAGCAAGAGGTCATACTATCAGACAAGCTAAAAATGTAATAAATAAGAATTTAGATATGGTTCAGAAGATAGCTTTTCTTTTAGGGGAAAATGCTGCAGAAGTTGAAATAGCCTTAAACTCTATCATCGATGTTTCCGGTATTGATAAAACAGAGAATATCTCTGAATAGGATAAGCTTATGCAACTAGACAATAATTTCTTTATCGAAGTTGATTATCTGCAAAAGTCAAAGTTTGGTCAGAAAGTATGTGGAGATACCTTTTTATCCACTAAAGTTAAAGATGATAAAAGGATCATTGCGGTTCTTTCAGATGGACTTGGTTCTGGTGTCAGAGCGAATGTGATTTCATCAATGACCTCTAAAATGGCTCTTACCTATTCTTGTAATAAGTATGATATTATCAAGGCTGCTGAAACAATAATGAACACCTTGCCTGTAGATAGTATTCGTAAAATCAGCTATGCTACTTTTACAATTGTTGATATTGATTATCAAGGGAAGTGTTCTATTGTAGACTATGATAATCCACCATTTATATTATTGAGGGGTTCCAAACTGATGTCTCCATATATCAAGACTTATCAAGGAAAAATTGAAAATATTAAAAGGAAATATGCAATAAATATGTCAAATTTCCAACTTGAATTAGGTGATAAATTGATATTTTTCTCTGATGGAGTTAATCAATCAGGAATGGGTTCTAATGCTTACCCCTTAGGTTGGGGGATGGATAATGTAAGAGAATTTTGTCAGTTTCTAGTTAGCAAATATCCTCATCTTTCAGCTAGGTCATTTGCCCAAGAGATAGTAGAACATGCATCGGCTAACAGTCTTTATAAACCTCAAGATGATATTACCTGCTGTGTAATAAATATCCGAAAACCAAGAAAACTGGTTGTTTTGACAGGTCCACCAATTGACCCAGCTAAAGATGAATATTTAGCTCAAATAGTTTCTTCTTATGAAGGTAGAAAAGCAGTTTGCGGTGGAACAACAGCTAAGATTTTAGGACGTGAATTACAAAAGAATATTGAAGTAGATATTTCTACTCTAGACCCCATAGTACCTTGTTCTTCTTTTATGCCAGGAATTGATTTAGTAACAGAAGGAATGATAACTATGGGAGAAACTCTCAATTACCTGCATGGCAAGGAGTTTATTGAAAATATTAAGGTAGATAATGGAGCAACTAAACTAGTCAAACTCTTAATGGCTAGTGATATTATTGAATTTTATGTAGGTACCAAAATCAATGATGCTCACCAAGACCCTAATATGCCAATCGAATTAGGTATCAGAAGAAATACTATTAGACGTATAGGTAAAGTATTAGAAGATAAATATTTAAAAGATGTAAAAATTAATTTTGTATAAAAGAGGGAAAAATGGAAAATCAGATTAGAATTACTGTCTGTTGTGGAACTACTTGTCATTTGATGGGGTCTTCAGAGCTTTTAATATTTAAAAAAGAAATCGAAGAAAGATTTAATAATCAAGTAGTTATTTATGGTTCTCCTTGTTTAGGCTACTGTAAAGATTACTCAGCCTCAAGTGCTCCTTTTGTTATGATTGGTGATGACTTACTCTGTCAAGCAAGTGTTGATAAGGTAATTGCTCATCTAAATAATATTTTAACAGTAGAGGAGTAGTTATGTTTCAAATTAATAATGCCATCTTGTTAAGAAGGGAACTTAAAGTAAGAATAGCTGATATTCTTTTAAATCAAAAAGACTTAACCGAGTTAAATAGAATTCCAGTAATGATGACCCCTAAGGGAAGTCAGAATAATATAAGATGCTGTGTATATAAAGAAAGAGCTGTTACTAGGTCAGCTGCTCTTGCTTGCTTTGGCTTAGCCTATGATGAAGATGATGAACTAAAGAGTATCAAAGAATTTGCCCAAGAAAGATTAGCAAATCCTCAATTGGATCATGAGATATTGACAGTTCTGAATGAAGGTTGTTCTGCCTGTTCTAAGAACAGTTATCTAGTGACCAATGCCTGTCGGGCTTGTGTGGCTAGACCTTGCATGATGAACTGTCCAACTAAGGCTATTTCTTTTAAAAATGGACATGCTGAAATTGATCCAGACCTCTGTAAAAATTGTGGGAAATGCCTTGAGGTTTGTCCTTATCATGCTATCACTTATGTTCCTGTTCCCTGCCAAGAGGTTTGTCCAGTTGGAGCTATTTCTAAAGATGAAAATGGTATAGCAAAGATTGATTTCTCAAAGTGCATCTTTTGTGGAAAATGTTTAAATGCCTGCCCTTTTGGAGCTATTTTCGAAAAATCACAGATGCCTTTCGTTATTGACCAGATAAATCAGAAAAAGAAAATTGTCGCTATGATAGCGCCAGCCATAGCAGGTCAATTTCCTGCTGAATACCCAAAAATAATTGCTGGACTGATAAAATTAGGTTTTTCTGAAGTTGTAGAAGTTGCTTATGGAGCTATCGAAACAGGTAAGAAAGAAGCTGAAGAATGGCTTGAGTTATCTAAAGAAGGTAAGAGTAAGATGACATCTTCCTGTTGCCCAGCCTATGTCAATTATGTGGATAAACACCAAGCTGATAAGAAAAACTTAGTATCTTCCACTCTATCACCTATGAAATATACTTCTCAAGAAGTTAAAAGAAGAGACCCCCATTGTGTAGCTGTCTTTATTGGGCCATGTATTGCTAAGAAATCAGAAACTTTATCTGATCCAAATACAGACTTCGTTCTATCTTTTGAAGAGCTAGGAGCTATGTTAGCAGCAAAAAATATTCAACTAGATGCTCTTCTTCCTCTCGAGGCAAATCTCAAAGGTAACTCACCTAGCCGTAATTTTGCAGTAAGTCAAGGGGTTACTCAAGCTTTGCAACTAAATATTCCTAAAGAAGCTGATTTCCAAGCTGAGATTATTAATGGGATTGATAAAAAGAGTATTTTCAGGATTAATGCCTTCCTAGCAGGTAAATTACCTAGTAACTTTATGGAAGTAATGGCTTGTGAAGGAGGTTGCATTGCAGGACCAAACTCTATTACTAATCCTAAAATTGGAATTGCTTTTCATAAGAAGTCTTTATAAACCCGAATAATCAAGTAGCTCTTTATTTTAATTCATCTCAGAGATGTAACTGCATCTCTGAGTTTTTGTTCTTCTAACTAATCATTTTACTTTTCTTTAGCATCAAGATAAATTTATCGAATTAAAAAACTTGCATTATTTTAAAGTATCATTTATTTGGGGTATAAATTAAAAAATTGATAAATTGTTAGATATATAATAGGAAATTAGTTAGTAAATATAAAATATTAAAAAAAAATGTTGGGAGACAAGATGAGTTTAAAAACATTTATGGGTGGAGCCCATCCTCATGATTTTAAAGAATTTTCAAAAGATGCCTTCATCGAAGAATTTCCCCTCCCTAAAAAGGTAATTATCCAATTATCTCAGCACATAGGTGCTCCTTCAAAACCAATAGTTAAAGTTGGTGATGAAGTTAAAACAGGACAAGTAATAGCAGAAGCAGGTGGATTTGTATCTATTCCTATGCATGCTTCTATTACCGGGAAAGTGACAAAAATTGCTAAGTTTCCTCACCCAATTGGAAATAGTCAAATGGCTATTGAAATTACAGGTGACGGAAAAACAGATGAATGGATTGAGTTGATTGATGAGAAAGATTACTTATCACTTAGTCCAGATGAGATGAAGAAAAGAATTGCAGAAGCAGGAGTATGTGGAATGGGAGGAGCTGGTTTCCCTACCCATGTAAAGCTTTCTCCACCAGCAGACAAACCTATTGATACAGTTATTCTTAATGGTGTTGAATGCGAACCTTTCTTGACTGCTGATTACAGAATTATGTTAGAGCAAGCTGAAGATATCATTAAAGGTCTAAAAGCCATAATGAAAATAGTCAAAGCAGAAAAAGGTATCATCGGTATCGAAGCTAACAAGCCTGATGCAATCAAGCACATGTCTAACTTAGTTAGTAAAGAAACTAATATTGAAGTTGTAGCATTGAAAGTTAAGTATCCTCAAGGTGCTGAAAAACAACTAATCTATGCAGCAACCAAACGTAAAGTACCAAACAAGGGTGGACTTCCCATGGAAGCGAAAGTTGTGGTTCAGAATGTAGGAACTGCTATTGCTGTCTATGAGGCTATTGCTAAAAAGAAACCTCTAATAGATAGAGTTATAACTGTTACAGGTGGTATCGTCAAAAATCCTAAGAACTTCAAGGCCAGAATCGGCACCCTCTATTCAGAGCTTCTAGAAGCAGCTGGTGGTGTTACCCAAGAAATAGGTTCAGTAATTTCAGGCGGTCCTATGATGGGATTTGCTATACCTACCCTAGAAACCCCCATGACCAAAGGTTCATCAGGTCTCTTACTCTTCAACAAAAAGCAAGCCAAGCGTAATCAAGAGTTAAATTGTATTTCCTGTGCAGGTTGTGTCAATGTATGCCCAATGAATCTTATCCCCAACATGATAGTAAGGGGAACCAAGTATAGTGATTGGGCAATGGCAGAGAAGGCTGGAGCAATGGATTGTATGCGTTGTGGAACTTGTGCTTATGTTTGTCCTGCCAACATTAACATTCTTCAGTATGTAGATATAGCCAAGTCTAAAATCTTTGAAGAAAGAAAAAAGTCTAAATAGGAGTATCATAATGTCGAATAATATTTATAAAGTATCCCCTGCTCCTCATTTACACGAGCATAAATCAACTTCTAACATAATGTGGATGGTAGTAATTGCCCTGCTTCCTGCTTTAGGAATGGGGACTTATTTCTATGGAATAAAGGCTTTCTTACTAACTCTTGTGGGTGGTTTAGTAGCTGTAGTTTGTGAAGCATTGATTCAGAAGTGGCGTAAAGTACCAATCACTGTTTCTGATGGTTCAGCCTTCTTAACAGGTCTTTTGGTTTCCTTTAATATTCATGCAAATGCCCCTTATTGGTTACCTATTGTTGGTTCTATTTTTGCTATTGCAGTGGGAAAGCAAGTCTTTGGTGGACTTGGCAACAACCCTTTAAATCCTGCTCTTTTAGGAAGGGCTTTCTTGCTTGCTTCATGGCCTACTCTCATGACTGATGGTTGGAAGCATACTATTAATAATTCTATTTCTGGTATTTCTCAATCTACTATGGCTAATGTTCAGAACCTGTCTAGTATTGCCTACACTAAGATTACTTCTGCTACCCCTTTGAATGTCATTAAATCTATTAGGGATGTTGAAATGTTCTCTGATGCTAGTGACCCTACTTTAGTCCAAAATACCATCTTTAATGGTTTACTTGATTGGTCTTCTTTAGGGAATCTCTTAGCAGGAAACATTGGTGGTTGTATTGGTGAAGTCTCTGCTCTTGCTTTGCTCATTGGTGGACTTTTCCTCATGATGAAGCACATTATTGATTGGCGTATTCCTTTCTCTTATCTAGGAACAGCCTTTATTCTTGCTTGGGCTTTTGGTGGTATGAATGGACTCTTCTCTGCAGGAATCCAGCTTCCTCTCTTTCATATTCTTTCTGGTGGACTCATGCTGGGTGCTTTCTTTATGGCTACCGATTATGTTTCGACCCCTGTTACTAAGCGAGGAAGAATCATTTTCGGTATCGGTTGTGGTGTCTTAACTATTACTATCAGACTGGTTGGTGGCTACCCTGAAGGCGTTTCCTACTCTATTCTCCTTATGAACCTAGCTACTCCGCTTATTGATAAATGGACTATGCCTAAAGCTTTCGGTGAGGTGAAATAATGAAATACTATCTTAAATTAGGTATTATCCTATTCGTTACTTGTGCCATTGCTACTGGTATTTTAGCCTATCTTAATGGCTTGACTGCTCCTATGATTAAAGAAGTGAAAGATAAAGAAGCTAAAGAAGCTAGATTAGAAGTTACCAAAATCGATGAAAATGACTCTAATGATTATAGTTTCCAGCCTAAATTCTTACAGCTTGATATTAAAGGCGATTCCCTCTTCTATTATGTTGCCTATGACCAAAATAATGACAAGGTTGGATTCGTGCTTACTGCCACTAAATACGGCTATTCTTCCAATGTTAAGACTGTTGTTGGGCTGACTCAAGACTTCAAAATAAAGAAAATTAAAGTAATCGACCAAGCAGAAACTCCTGGACTTGGTGCTAAATGCGTCAATCCTGATTTTGCCCCTCGTTTTGCCAATTTAGGCGTGAATGAACTCAAAGTTGATAAAGATGGTGGAAGTATTCAATCCATTACTGGTGCTACTATTACCACTCGAACCATCAGCAATTCTATCAAGGAATCTCTGCAACTTCTCATGGAAAAGGAGGCTAACTAATGACTGCTATGAAAGAATTTACTAAAGGATTCATCAAAGAAAACCCTGTCTTTATCTTGGTTCTGGGAATGTGTCCAACTTTGGCTGTTACTTCCTCTGTGAAGGATGCTCTGGGAATGGGTCTATCAGCGACTTTCGTCCTTCTTTGTTCCAATATTATCGTCTCTTTAATCAAGGGAATCGTGCCTACTAAAATCAGAATCCCTATGTTTATCGTGGTAATTGCTACCTTTGTTACTATCGTTGATATGGCTATGGCTGCCTTCATGCCTCCCCTTCATAAATCATTAGGACTCTTCATTCCCCTTATTGTGGTGAATTGTATCATTTTAGGAAGAGCTGAAGCTTTTGCCTCTAAGAATAATGTCTTTATGTCTATGATTGATGCTTTGGGAATGGGACTTGGCTTTACCTTCGCTTTGGTGGTGCTTGGAACAATTAGAGAATTACTGGGTGCTGGTAAAATCTTAGGTTTCCCAATCCTTCCTCAAGCCTATCAAGATAACCCTATGCTGGTTGCAATTCTTGCTCCTGGTGCTTTCATTACACTAGGATTCATCTTAGCTGTTATTAATCTACTTAACAAAAGGGGTAAATAATGGAATTATTAAGTCAAATTATGATCATGGCTGTTGGTGCCATATTTATAAATAACTTCGTCTTGGCTAAGTTTTTGGGAATCTGCCCTTATCTTGGCGTTTCTAAAAAGTTGGACTCTGCTCTGGGTATGGGAATGGCTGTTATCTTCGTGATGACTATGGCTTCTGCTATCACTTGGCTAATTCAAACCTACCTGCTCGTTCCCTTTAAAATAGAATACTTGCAGACTATTGCCTTTATTCTTACTATAGCATCTCTTGTGCAATTTGTGGAAATGGTTATTCAAAAGAATGCTCCTGCCCTCTATAAATCATTGGGCGTTTTCCTTCCTCTTATCACTACCAACTGTGCTGTTCTCGGTGTGGCTATTCTTAACCTAACTGCCGATAATGGACTTCCTTATAACTTCGGATTCTCTATTCTGAATGGCTTCTTCTCTGGTGTCGGATTCACTGTAGTCTTAGTGCTGATGGCTGGAATTAGAGAAAAACTTGAATACGCTGAACTTCCTGCTTCCATGAAAGGTATGCCTATTGCCCTCATTATTGCTGGCTCTATGGCTCTGGCTTTTCTTGGCTTTGCTGGACTTAAGTTTTAAGGGAAATAAGGAGATATTATGTTAGAAACTATTTTAGTTCCCATTGGTGTTGTTGGTGGATTAGGACTGCTCTATGGACTGGGCTTGGCGGTTGCTTCTAAGAAGTTTCATGTAGAAGTTGACCCTCGTGTTGAACAGATTTTAGAAGTCTTACCTGGTGCAAATTGTGGTGCTTGTGGAAAGCCTGGTTGTGCTGGCTATGCTGAAGCTATCGTTAATGAAGGTGCTCCTATTAATGCCTGTGCTCCTGGTGGTGCCGATACTGTGGCTATGATTGCTGGGATTATGGGTCAGACTGCTTCTGCTGGCGAAAAGAAAATTGCCTATATTCATTGTGCTTCTGGTGGCAAAAAAACTACAAAACTTAAGTATGAGTATCAAGGAATTTCCACTTGTAAGGCTGCGGTGAATGTTTCTTCAGGACCTAATCTTTGTACTTATGGTTGTGTAGGACTCAATGACTGCTTTGATGCTTGTCCTTTTGATGCTATTATAATAGATGAAGATAATCAAAGAATTATAGATGAAGAGAAATGTACTGCTTGTGGAGCTTGCGTAAAGGCTTGTCCTCGCAATCTTATTGAGCTTATTCCCCAAAGTAAGGTGGTAAGAATAGAGTGTTCTTCTCACGATTTTGGAGCTGTTCCTAAACAGGTTTGTGGTGCAGGTCATCCTTGTATTGGTTGTGGAATTTGTGCCAAGAATTGCCCTGTCGATGCTATTACTATGGATGGACAACTGGCTGTTATCGATTATGAAAAGTGTATTAATTGTGGAATCTGTGCTACAAAATGCCCTACTAAAGCGATTGAAGATGCTCTTAAAGGAATGCGTAAAAAAGCTTATATTACCGATGAAAAGTGTATTGGCTGTACTATTTGTGCTAAGAAATGCCCTGTTGGGGCTATTACTGGAAATCTTAAGGAAGTTCATCATATTGATCAAGAAAAATGCGTTGGCTGTGGTATCTGTGAAGAGAAATGCCCTAAAGATGCTATTGTGATGAAGTGAGCCTAATCCCCTTTCAGTTCTTCAGAACGTTTGAGAGGGGTGCCTGATAAGGCGGGGAGAGTAAATAATCCCCTTTCCGCTACTCATAATAACTGGGAAAGTGGGCATCTTGCCTCTTCTGTCGGACGGTGGAGATTTTCTCCGCCACAAATAATAACTGGGAAAGTGAGCCCAATCCCCTTTCAGTTCTTCAGAACGATTGAGAGGGGTGCCTGATAAGGCGGGGAGAGTAAATAATCCCCTTTCCGCTACTCATAATAACTGGGAATGTGGGATTCCAGCCCGCAAATAAAATAATAATAAATACCTAATAATAAAACCCCTTCTAATTACAGAGGGGGTTGTTTTTTTATTCTTTTTTTAAGATAATCCCGAATGGTGCAGTAGAACTTTGATGAAGAGTGCTAGATTCTTTTAGAAAAATAAGTTACAGAATTTGAAGGCATATAATATATATATTCCTGAAAATTATGTAGCTTACTTTTGCAAAAGAAGATAGTGCTATTCGCAAAGCTCTACTGCATTATTTGGGATAATACTAGCAGGGTAATCTGTGGATAGATTCTCTTTATATATTTAAGATGCCTGCAAGATGCAAGCGTTCCCAGTAATCGGTGACTTAAGCTCTTTCTGGTGGCGGACTAAAAGTCCATCGTCCGACTGAAGAAGTGGCGGAGAAAATCTCCACCGTCCGACTGAAGAGGCTTTTATTATGTAGTGGCGGACTAAAAGTCTATCTCCCTTTGCTAATACATTCTACATGGAAGTCAGACCGTCAGACAAATACTCTCCCCGGTCTACACGACCACCCCTCTCAAACGCTCCAAGGAGCTGAAAGGGGATTTAGACAGTCCGACTGAAGAGGCTATTTTTTTCTGTGTATTCTGTGTTAAGAATCTTCTTTTTGGCTCAAGTTCAAGTCTGGTGGAAATTATGTTGCATTATTTTGCACTAGATATTGTATTACAGTAGTTTACGGATTATAAGTTACTATTGATAGTATTATTTTAGCAGAATAAGACATAATCCTGAAAGGATAGGTCTTATATCCCTAAAGGGGATTAATAGTTTAGCCCAGGGTAAAATCCTGAAGGGATTGCAACCCTGGGTAATGATGTATATAAAAAGCCTAACCCTGTAAGGGTTTAATAAAAACATATATACCAATGATTTAATATTATAATTAGTTACCATTATATTAAACCCTTACAGGGTTAGGTCGTAATTTTGGATATTGTTCCTGGGGTGACGATCCTTATAGGATCTTACCCCAGGCTAAATTATTAATCCCTTTCAGGGATACTTTGGATAATCACACTAATGATAAAATTTTATATTTTATTAAATTTTTTCCACCAGACTTGAACTTGAGCCTTCTTTTTTGTGTAATTAGTGAAATCCGTGGATAGATTATTTCTTTTTACACAGTCTGGTCCACCGTCCGAATGAAGAGGAAACCCTCCGACAAATAAATCTTCTTAATGAAAAGCCCCGAAAACGGGGCTAATCACCTTTGTAATTCTTTATATTGTGTTATTTTATTTTGACTATCTTAAAGCTTTTAGAAGTCGAAGGAGAAGTCATTCTCACGAAATAAACACCATTGGCAACTTTATTATTCTTTCTATCTCTACCTTTAAAAATATACTCATGTTCACCTGCAGAGAATATCTCACTAGTTACGACTTGACCTTTTAGATTATAAATAGTAACCGTAGCGGTTTCTCCTTCTTTGACTCTAATTGATGCACTTGTCTCATATGAAAAAGGAGATGGTCCAAAATTACTGAATTGTGTTATATTAATCGGTTCAACTTGTATTTCGTCTTCAACAGTTACAGCTATAGGACCATGGAAAGAATTTTCATTAGCTAACTCAGCAACTTCCAACCAGTAATAGTAGCTAGTACTTTCAATCTCATTATCTTTATAAGTATAATAAGATGTTTGAGACTGATTAGTAGCTGATATTATGGCAGTATTTATTCTCATTGCTTGAGAAAAATTCTCTGTTTCTGAACGATAGACATTATAACCCAAAAGATTACTTTCAGATTCTGTTTCCCAATTTAATGTGACATATTCACTGGCAGTAGCAGTAGCTGAGAAAGAAGATAATTCAACAGGTAATGTAATATCTTCTCCATCATTCAAAAATACAAATACTTCTCCATCTTTGGCTGTAAAATCTACCCCTTCAAAAGTGAATATTCTATCACCATCTCCTTCAGCAATGAAACGTGGATTAGCATCATGCCAAGAACCTGCATAATAGATTCTTCCATACCAGTTACCTGCTGGAGCTGTTACTTGAACATCTATATCATTATCATAGCCAGTTAATCCAATAACTCTCTTATTTCCAAGGTTCTCATAGTTAGGTAATGAGGTAATGATTGGATTATTAGCATTCATATTATGATTGTAATAAAGATTAACATTAGGATGAATAACAACATCATCAATTGTGGTTTCTTCATTTTGTGGAAAATCTGGTAAATTCTCAATTTTGACTAGATCTAAGCAGACAGAACCAAATCGAGTGGCACTAGTATATCCATTAAAGATTATATACTTAACTGCACCTAAGCTTGCTCCATATTCCGATAAATCTACAGTGTAATTATACCAACCGGCTGAAGCCTCTGCAGGTTCGAAAATATACTTTAGTTTGATTGTTTTTACCAGACTTGCATTATCAGTGGAGTTCGTGTCGCTAACATATACTGATAATTTATCATTATTATTATTAGTTGAGAAGCGATAAACCCAAAATGACAAAGTATAATTAAGTCCGGAAAAGATTATTGGATTAGTTATCAAGTTTGCATTAATAACTCCTGGTTGCCTCTTGTTAATACGAATCATATTTGTTCCTTCATACTGACTTGCTCCAACAAAAGAATTCGTACCAATTTCCCAGTTATACAATTGTATATTAGAAGAAGTTGTCCAACCTGCAGGAATCCCCTCATTAAAATCTGCAATAATTGGAAATTCTACATTACCGGCACTATAAATGTTAGCAGACAGGCCACTTCCATAATTCATATTTACATCTACAGGCCAAGCTTTGTAATAATACATGGATGATTCACTGACATTATCATGGATAAAGCTACCTGCATTTCCATAATAAATTATTTCAGCAGTCCCTAAAGCATCACCTACATTGTAACTTGTTCCATTTACCGGGTCTTCAAAGTTATCTGTTGAATTTGTAGCAATTAATACATTTCCAGGTGTGTTGTTATTTTCCCAGTTTAGTGCTATCTGTCCAATACCTTCATTTTCCACATTGAAATCCATAAAATCAAATTCATCTGAATAATGCACTGTTATTTTAAAAGTGTTATTTACAACATAATTTGAACCAGAGAAATTTGGATTATCTGCTACCAATTGGAAACAATTCAATTGGAAAGCTATGTCTCCCCCACCTAAGAAGGTATTAGCTATGTTCAAACCAGTTCTTGCATAATGGATTGTAACTGGAGAATGTTGATATGGAACTGAAGCCATAGAGCTTTCATAAGAACCATATACTCCTCAAGTACTTGTACATTTCAAATATGATCTTATCTCATTACACCAGAAAGCACCTTCTGATCTAATATCATATTCTACATCAAGAGAAGTAATTCTGGCACCTGAAGGCAAGCTAACAGTTAAGGGAATAACTGGGTTTGAATTTGCTGGTGGTTGAGGATCTTCACCTACGTATCTAAGAGTAACATTTCCACCCGAATAAGTGGCACTTGAAGAATTCTGTGACCATACTAAAGAAATCAACATCAATAAAGATAATATAATAATAATCTTTTTCATTTTTTTCACTCCTTTTTTATCTTTTGTTACCTTATATAGCAGAATCCGTACCATATTATTATTTATTATTGTATTTTTTTATTACATTCTCTATCAATATGTTATAATCTTTAAAGACTAATCAGGATTTACTGAGACTCATCTGACTTCTCAATAAGTGCGTTATCGCAGTGCTAAAACGCAGTTATGTGCGATTTAGCATTTTTACAATATTTGTTTTTTGTCGGTTCAAGTTTAGTGTTAAAAGAGACTTTTATCATAGCATATTAACAATTAAACCTAAACAAAACAGTACACATTTGGAGAAGCTTCTTGTTATGTGCAAAATGCAATTCAAATTTCTTATTAGGTTACAATAAAAATATTCATTTTTTTTATTGACTTTTTTTCATCAAAAAAAGAATTTGAAATTCTGCGTTAATTTCGATCCTTATTAGCAAGACTAAGCTCTTTTTTTTAATTAAACCAATATGAAGAGTTTTGAAAATATCAATTTTATTAATCAATAAATCTCAATGACTTAAAGAATAGTATCAATTGTTACTTTTATAGTAATTGTTGATTTTAAAATAAATCTATCGAAACCTTACAAGTAAATTCTCTTTTTCAAAAGTATCTAAAAAAATAAATATAAAGAGATAATTCTGTAAGAAACCTTAATTTAATTAATTTATCTTAATCTTATTACAAAGGAGTTAGAATGTTAACACTTACACCAAAAAAAATTGTATTATTAGCAGTTCTCATTATTGCGTTACCATCTTTACTTGTGGCTAACCAGTTAAAAGAAAATGAGCAAAGAAACACTTATTATGATTTGGCTTATGCAAGTATATCCCAAAAACAGAAATTAGACTTATATCTTCCTGATAACTCTACAGATTTACATCCATTAATAATCTGGATTCACGGAGGAGCCTTTCTAATGGGAGACAAGGCTGCATTTACCGAAATTAATATGATTAACAAATTGATTGCTAGAGGCTTTGCTGTTGCTTCAATAAATTACAGATTTAGTTCTGAAGCAATTTATCCTGCTCAAATTTTTGATTGCAAAGCAGCTGTTAGATTCCTAAGGGCTAATGCTCAACAATACAATTTAGATTCAGAAAGATTTATTTCCTGGGGTGGTTCAGCAGGTGGTTGTTTGTCCTCTTTATTGGGCACAACTGGTGGTATTGAAGAACTTGAAGGATCTGAATTAGGTAATGCTGAGTACTCATCACGAGTTAAGGTGAGCGTTGATTGGTTTGGTCCTATTGAATTTCTGACTATGGATGAACAAGCACAAGAACAAGGTTTTACTATTAATACCAATTCTGCAACTTCACCAGAATCAAGATTGATTGGAGCTGCTATCCAAACTGTTCCTTTGTTAACCAATAAAGCAAATGCAAAGCAATATGTTAGCTCAGATGATGCAGCTATGGTTTGCCAACATGGAACAGCTGATACTAATATACCAATCTTACAAAGTTACAATCTATATCAGACAATACTTGATACTTTAGGACAAGATAAAGCCCTTTATACCTTGATTCAGAACGCTGGTCATGGTGGAAGTCTTTTTGAAACTGATTCAAATATTGATATGATAATTGATTTTATCAATAATCAGTTTACTACAACTGATATAGAAGATTCAGAAATTCATCCACAAAGCTTAAATAATATAAGAATTTACCCTAATCCATTCAATCCATCAACAAGAATTTCATTTGAGAACAATGCTGATTCTTCTGTTAATATTAATATCTATAATATAAAAGGACAGATTGTAAAAAATTTATTTGATAAAAATCTCCCCAAAGGGACTCACTCTGTGGAATGGAATGGTTTAGATAATAATAATAATGTACTACCTAGTGGAACTTATCTATGTAAAATCACCAATAAATCTTATAGCCTCATCAATAAAATGATTCTTTTAAAATAGTATCTTGCTTCCTAAGATAGAAAAATAAAATTATAAAGCGTAAGACTATTGTCTAGCATGATAAATAATTATTGACAACCCCTTCTAATTACAGAGGGGGTTGTTTTTTATGGGGTAAACTATTAACTAATACTAGCTGGGTAATTATTTACTAAAGCTCTTTTTTGGCGGACTAAAAATCCACCGTCCGACTGAAGAAGTGGCGGAGAAAATCTCCACCTTCCGACAGAAGAGGCAAGATGTCCACGTTCCCAGTTATTATGAGTGGCGGAAAGGGGATTATTTACTCTCCCCGCCTTATCAGGCACCCCTCTCAAACGCTCCAAGGAGCTGAAAGGGGATGTTTACTCTCCCCGGTCTACACGACCACCCCTCTCAAACGCTCTTACGAGCTGAAAGGGGATTGTTTACTCTCCCCGGTCTACACGACCACCCCTCTCAAACGCTCTTACGAGCTGAAAGGGGATTGTTTACTCTCCCCGGTCTACACGACCACCCCTCTCAAACGCTCTTACGAGCTGAAAGGGGATTGTTTACTCTCCCCGGTCTACACGACCACCCCTCTCAAACGCTCCAAGGAGCTGAAAGGGGATTTAGACCGTCCGACTGAAGAGGCTATTTTTTTCTGTGTACTCTCCAATACCTCCATTTTATTATACTACAATAACACAAAAAAACTTGACCTTTGAATCCACTCTAATATGTTAAATTAACTTTGAATCAAGAGGTTTGAAATGATTAATTTTCTAATTAGTTTATTTTCTCAGTTAAAGAACAATTGTTCTTTATCCTATGAAGGTAGTTGGGATGGAGATTTCTGGGACACAGGAACTTTGAAAAACAATGATGTTTCATACAGAATTGACAAGGGGATTACTAGATTTGTTGCAGAGAATATGGAGACTTGGGGAGATTCAAAATCTGTAGAAAGCTCACTATCTTCATATTTAGAACTCAATAAAATGAACATTGATGATTATGTTCATAGTATCTTTAAGGCTTATTATGATAATGAGAAGGCATTATTAGAAAATAAATCATGGATTGATGAAATAAATTATAATGATAATCACATTTTGGAGATTGCTTGTGGACCAAGTGGAGGATTATCCCCTTTAATCCTAAAGCAAAATCCTAATGCAAAAATTGTAATGAATGACTTGAGCTTTTTTATTCTTAATCAATGGAATTTAATTAAGAAGAAGTATGATTTCAGAAATCTTTATTTTTCACTTTTCGATTTAACTAATTCACCTTTGAAAGACAAAACATTTGATATTATCACTAGTGTTTTAGCTTTTGAAAGCACTTCTAATCCAAGTAAAGCTATCCAAGAAAGTTATAGAATGCTTAAACAAGATGGAATACTTTACAGTAAGAATTTTGAATTTACGAAAAATACTATAAAGCAATTTACTCCAAATTTGTTTAAAGCAATTAAGCAAAATAAAGAAGTAGCTAATATATTTAATCCACAAGCTTTAATTGCTATTCTAAAGCAAAAAAGATCATCTTCAATTTTAAAAGATTTAAATTATTGTGGCTTTAAAATTCAAGATTTTGAAATTATACAAAAGAAGATAGTCTTAACTGAGGAAAGTGAGATAGCAAAAGCTTTAGCATTATTTGGCATTGCTCTTGAATCTGAAAATATTAAATTCAAGGCAATTAAATAAATATTTTTCTTTCAGTACACAAATTTTAGCTTACTTCTGTTATTTTCTTTAGTAATGCAATAAAACCTTGACACAGATTTCCTTTATTTCATACTAATAAAAAATAATATTATAATAAGGAAGCATTCATTATGAGACCTTTTCTCTTAATAATCATTATTGTTCTAGCGATCTCATCTTTAGCTGGTCAAGCAATCTCTGCAGTTTGGGTATTACCCTGGGATTTAGTTAGAGAAAGTTCTATAGATTCTGTACTAACAAATCTCCAAGCAAATGGACAAAACACCTTACTTGCTGAGGTTCGCTATCGAGCTGATGCTATCTACACCCCTAATAAAAGAGTTGATGATTATAAGAATTTAGATGTTCGTTCTCATATTATGAAAGCTTCTGATTTTGATGCTTTAGAATATCTTTTGCAAGAAGCGAGTAAATATAACATCAAGGTTCATGCTTGGATGACAACCTTTGTAGTAACAGGTCATGACTTAACTAAGCTTCCTGAAAACCATATTTTTTTTAAGCATCCCGAATGGATAACAACGGATTTATATGGGAATAGAATGCCACTCACAAGTGCTGAAGGTTACTTCTTAGACCCTGGTATTCCTGAGGTTAGGCAATATACTATGAATGTAATAAATGACCTGCTATTAAACTACCCCAAACTTGCAGGACTTCACCTAGATTATATTCGCTATCCAGGAGAAGATTTGGGTTTTAATTCGTTGGCTATCAAAGAATATGGTCCTGACTTTCTTAAATCATCTTATGGTTCAAGAATGTTGTGGAAAGAATCTGTAATCACCAACTTCCTTGCTCAAGTGTATAGTAGAGTCAAAGAACTTAACCCCAATTTAGAAGTTAGTGCAGCCGTAATAGCTGATAAGGTTAAAGGCCGAGCAAAGTATTCGCAGAACTGGCAAGAATGGCTTGATAAAGGTATTATTGATAAAGTTTATATGATGGCTTATACTAAGGATGACCAAACTTTAGGCAGACAGCTTGATGATGAAAGCCTTATTCCTTTTAAAGATAAAGTAGTGGTTGGTTTAAGGGCATGGGATGATGGACAAACAGTCTATCCTGCACAAGCAATTACCTCAAAGATTAAGCTTTCAAGAAAAAGAGCTTATAATAATATAGCACTTTTTAGTTATGGTGGTATCATGGCTAGAAACAACTGGATTAATTTAAGAGATTTTTATGTAAAAGAAAGAGTAAACATGCAAGAGAAAGAGAGATAAACATGAGAAATAAATTATTTTTAATAGATGGAACTGCTTTAATTTATAGGGCTTACTTTGCCTTTATTCGTAATCCTCTGTTTAATAGCAAAGGACAAAACACTTCTGCAATCTATGGAGTTATTAACTCTTTTTTGAAAATTATTGAAGAATATAAGCCTAATTATGTAATGGTTTCCTTTGATCGTAAAGAAAAGACCTTTAGACATGAAATGGATGAAAACTATAAGGCAAACCGTCCCCCTATGCCTGATGATTTAGTTGAGCAAATTGAACCAGTAAAGCAATTCTTCCAACTTATAAGCATACCTGAAATTTCTCTAGCTGGTTATGAGGCTGATGATGTAATTGGCACTTTCGCAGAACATTATAAAGATAAGGCTGACGTTTATATTGTTAGTGGAGATAAAGATTTTGCCCAGTTAGTTCAAGCTCATGTTTACCTCCTTGACCCTTTCAAGAACACACTTATGGACCAAGATAAAGTTAAAGAAAAGTACGGTATTGAAGCCTCACAGTTCATTAACTACCTAGCTATTGTAGGTGATACTGCTGATAATATTCCAGGTGTGAAAGGTTTAGGTCCTAAGGCTGCAGAAAAACTTCTAACTCAATTTAAAGATTTGGATGATATCTATGCAAATTTGGATAGTCAGAAAGGTGCAACCCTTAAGAAATTATCAGAAAATAAAGATCAAGCTTATAAGTCTTATGAATTGGCTAAAATAGACCTTAATGTTCCGGTAGAAATGCCTGAAATCACTTCCTTGGTGTGCTGTTTGAAAGGCACGAAAACTTTATCTGATTTCTTTGACAACTTTGAGTTAAATACCTTAAAAAAGAAGCTAATGAGTGTTATTCCTCTTGAGGAGAATTTCACTTCAGATGAAAATATTGACAATAATATTGCAAGTGATGAAGATCATTATGAACAAGGCTTACTTTTTGGCCAAACAGATAATGAAAGTAATGAAACAGAGATGGTCCAAACTAAAAGAGAAGATTCTTTTAAAGCAATCTTAATACAGTCTCTTGCTGACTTAGATAAAATACTAAAGTCTAACAAAAGTGATATTCTAGCACTAGATACTGAAACGACTTCTTTAGAAACTCAAGACGCCCAACTAGTAGGTATCTCTTTTGCCTACAATGAAAATACAGCATATTATGTTCCTCTAGGCCACTTTGCTTCTGATAACCTTCCTCTTAATGAAGTTCTACAAGTCTTCGAAAGATATATAAAAGGCAAAACGATAATAGGTCATAACTTAAAATATGACTTAGAAGTGATTGAATATCAAGGTTTAAAGATAGAAAACCAAGTTTTTGATACCATGATAGCTAGCTTTATTTTAGACCCAACTAATGATGGGAACAGTCTTGATAAATGTATGGATAGAGAATTTGATTACACTATGCAAGCTATTTCTGAATTAATTGGTAAAGGTAAGAATCAAAAATCTTTTGCTTTAGTAAGCCTGGAAGATGCGTCTTTTTACGCAGCTGAAGATGCCTGGGCTACTTTGAAGTTATTCAAGTTATACAAAGATAAAGTTGAAAATAATGGACTTTCACATCTCTTTTCAAAGATAGAGATTCCCCTTATCTTCGCTATTAAGAGAATGGAGATGAATGGAGCTTATATTGATAAAGACTTCTTAAAAGACCTTTCAGACCAAGTAAATGATAAAATTAATAAACTAGTTTCTGAAATTTATAACATCGCAGGCTATCAATTTAATCTAAACTCTACCCAGCAATTAGCTAAATTACTTTTTGAAGAAATGGAAATTCCTCCTGTTAAAAAGACTAAAACAGGCTATTCTACAGACGCATCTGTTCTTGAAATACTAGCAGAAGATTATGAAGTAGTTAGACTTATGCTAGACTACCGTCAGTTAGCAAAGTTAGAATCAACCTATATCTCAGCCCTACCAAAATTAATAAATGAAAGAACTAAGAGACTACATTCCAATTTTAATCAGATTGGTGCTTCTACAGGAAGACTATCTTCCACAAATCCAAACTTGCAAAATATTCCTATTAGAACTGAAATGGGAAGCAAAATTAGACAGGCCTTTGTTCCTCAAGATAAGGATTCTCTTATCCTAGCAGCAGATTACTCACAAATTGAACTGCGTTTGTTAGCTATCTTCTCTGGTGACTCTGCTCTCATAGAAACTTTTAATAATAATGGTGATATTCACCGCTCAACTGCTGGTCTAATCTACAATAAAGACCCTGAAGACATAACTTCCGAGGAAAGAAGATCAGCTAAAACAATTAACTTTGGTATTATTTATGGTATGGGAGCTCAAAAACTTTCTAAAGAACTTAACATTAGCCAAAAAGAAGCTAAAGACTTTATTAGTCACTACTTCGAAACCTTCCCTACTATCAAAAACTTTATGAATAATATGGTTAAAAAAGCTAAAACTTATGGCTATTGTGAAACTATTAGCGGACGTAAGTTATTCTTACCTGGCATTAAATCAACTAATAAAAGAATAGTCAGTGAATCAGAAAGAGTTGCTGTAAATATGCCTATCCAAGGTTCAGCTGCTGATGTTATCAAGATTGCAATGACTAATCTCCATAACAGAATTAAAGATAATCCTCAGATTAAAATGATTATTCAGGTTCATGATGAACTTGTCTTCGAAGTTAAGAAAGCTGCTTTAGAGGAAATGAAAGCCATAATTAAAGAAGAAATGGAATCAGCTCTACCTCAAGAATATAGCAAGATTGTTAAACTTTCTGTAGATATTGGAGTTGGTGATAACTGGCTGCAAGCTCATTGATTATTTTTGGTCACATACGAGTCTGGTAGAAGTATGATGTGGAAATATGAGTAGAAATATGGACTGGTGGCATCTTGCCGCCAGATTAACAGGCTATCCGAGCCTGTTGTAGATGCAAGATGCCACCAGTCCATAGTTTTTGAATCCCGAAGGGATGTTAATCTAAAAGGCAGGGTTCGTTAGACCCTGTATATAGGAAACTAAAATTATCTTAGCCCTGGAAGGGCGATGATATTTTTATTTTGTAAGAATAAGGACATAGTGCTATTCACAAAGCTCTACTGCATTATTTGGGTTAATATTATTCTTAATCATTGTTACATACAGCCTTTATTCTATAGAAATATCTTTCAGAGTAGTTAGCAACCTCAAATTGAGTAAAGTTAGTAGTAGGGGAAATCCCATCGTTAGTAGAAATTTCAAGAAAATCTATATTATGGCTCTCTCTCAAGTAGAGTGGGTATCAGGTAGATAGAAAAAAAGTCTCACATAATAAGAAACAAATTGCTGCAAATAGGAGATAAGACCTCTTCTGTCGGACGGTGGAGATTTTCTCCGCCATTAGCTGAATGCTAAAAAGAAGAAATTCCACCTGTTTGTTATAGTAGCTTGATAGAGTATTTAACATCCCATCTATTATTTTTATGATTCATATCTATTTCACTACCCTTCAAATTATCGTCCCTCCGAGACTTAAAAATAAACAAGCTTTCAGCTTGTGGCGGAGAAAATCTCCAGACTGTGTAAAAATGAAAATGAGATTTTCAGATGGAGCAAGGGTTGTATGGAGTGGATGCATCTTGCATCTACAACAGGCTCTGAAAGCCTGTTTAATCTGGAGGCAAGATGCCTCCAGTCCATAGATCAACCTTCCCAGTTAGGAAGCATCACTGCTGGCATTCAGACTCTGTGAAACTCTTCTTAACCTCTGTGAAACTCTGTGTTAAGGATCTTTCTTCTTTTTAGTGCAATTAGTGTAATCCGTGGATAGACTATTTCTTTTTACACAGTCTGCTCCACCGTCCGACAGTAGCGTTTTACAACAATATTTATCATGTTACCCACTCTACTCTGGAGAGAGCCTTTTTTTCTTCATTGTGTTATAAATACTCTCCCTAACTGGGAACTCGGGAATCCTGCCCGAACAACGTGTTAAAATACTCTCCCTAACTGGGAGCCCGAACTACGTGTTAAAATACTCTCCCCGGTCTACTCGACCACCCCTCTCAAACGCTCTTACGAGCTGAAAGGGGATTTTTGTTGGTTGGCGGAGAAAATCTCCACCGTCCGACAGAAAAGGCAAGCTTCAGACAAAAGAGGTCTTCTTCCTCTCTTAAAACTCTGCTTTCCTACTTCTAATATCTCTTGATTGTTACTCTCTCTATAGAAATCCAATGATTTATTGAGTAACTAACAGTCAAGGAAGCCTGGAACTGTATTATAATCGCACAACATATTAATTTTGTATTATTTTCGCACACCATAAATTAATTTACTATCTAGTCACATATCATTGTTTTTCAGCATTTTATATACACATATTTTGAAATGGTCCACAAATTGCTTTTATAAGAGGAAAATAGATAACAGAGGAAAAAATGAGTAAAATTTTAGTTTTAGGAAGAGTAAGTAGATTAAGAGATGAGATTGAGAAATATCTCACCTCTAATAACTATGACATCCAAGCTCTTGATCCTAGTGAACTTAATTATACTCTACCATCAAATAGTGATATAAGTCACTGCATTGTTTTGCATGAGTTCCCTGTTTTTAGAAACTATAAAACATTGGAGAGAGTAATGAAACTTAATTGCAACAAAGTGATTATTATCACTTCTGACTATTCATTAAATTTCAAGAGAGAGATTGCAAAGTGCAATAAGGCACAAGTAATCTACAGACCTTTTTTACCTAAAGAATTAATTTTAAGTCTAACACAAGACAAACACTAAGATTGGGAGGAAAAATGCGAAAATCATGTTTGTTAATCGTTTTTTTGTTACTGATAAATATAGTAAATGCTGTTCAGCCCGCACCTGAATCTTTTTATTATGGTTATCAAGTCAGCTGGGAAACTTATGAAAATCAAGTTGCTTTAAACTGGGAATATACAGTAGCTAGCAACTATGAAATTGACCATTTTGAATTAAACCGAAACGATTGGGCTAGCCCTCAGTTAATTCCTTTTGAAGGCTGGGGTGGAGGTTACTATGAAGATAGCGACATTAGCCTAGGACAAGAATATACTTATTCATTAAGAGTATTTTTAAATTCTACTATTGATGCTTCAACTGATGTCACTGAGTATGCTAATATCACTGTAGATACTGATGAAATTAGCGATTTCCTCTATGCACCATCGAATTTTTCCTTAGGTTCTGGATTAGATTGGGACAATAATAAAATTCCTGTAATATCCTGGGATTATACCCCACCAGCAGGATATTGGGTTGAATCATTCTATGTTCAAAGATCTGATGAAGATATGCCAAATATGGTACATTTATATGAATCACCTTGGTATTATGAAGACTATAATACTGTTGCTGGAGAGACTTATACATATAGTGTAATGGCTATGATTGCTAATCATGATGTCATGTTTACCCTCATGTCAGAAACATCAGCACCATTTGAAGTTGATACTTCAGCTTTACCATTAGCTAACCTTAGTTATAATGGCTGGGAACCTGGCACTTACAATGATGTGCCTGCTATTAGTTTATCTTCTAATGAAGCTGGTGTTGATATCTATTATACTACAGATGGAAGTGATCCTACAACATCTGATAATCTTTATTCAAATCCAATAATGATACCTTGGGGTGGTGAGTTCACTATCAAAGCAAGAGGTTATAAAGTTGGTGAAACTCCTTCTGCTATTCTAAGTTTAACATACAACGTTTCAGGTTATGTTTCTGATTTAAAACCTGTAGATGGCCAATTAAACATTAATCCTGACTACCCTATTCTATCTTGGTATGCAGGAGAAACAATAGAGGCTTATTTCCTAACTATTGGCACAAGTAGTGGTGGAAATGATATAATAGATGATTTATACATTGATGAAAATAGTCAAGGTTTCACTTATGGGTCAACTATAAAATACGTTCCTAACATAGAGCTAGAAAGAGGAAGTCAATATTTCATGACTCTAACTACTATGCAGGAAGAGACAAACATCACTATAGATAATCCTGAACATACTTTCTTTACTTCAGATAATACTACAATAAATACATTCCCATATCATGAAGGTTTTGAAACTACTGCTAGTGATAACCTACCTTTAGGTTGGGCTGATATAAACTTAGGTTATAGTTATGATTGGGGTGTTGTTAATTGGAATAGTTCTTCTGGAAACAATTCTATGAACCTATATCTCTCTGGTCAAGATGACTGGCTGTTTTCTGCACCAATTCAAATGAGTCAAGGTAAAGAATACCAAATTAATTTCCAAGTTGCAAGTAATAATTTCACTTCTCATTCTTGGTATTTAGTCTCAAATACAGGTATTCCTAGTGATGATAATCCTTCTATTGTTGCAGAATTACCTGATTTCACAGCCAATTCTAGCTTTGACCCTGTTTCAGGTCTTTATGAATCTTATGAAGACCAGGTTCTTTATTTAGCTTTCAAGCCTAATTCATCTTTTGGAACCTATGTTTTCATAGATGATGTAACAATCTCACAAGATTATCTAGCTATCGAAAGTCCTGAAATTGCTTATGATGAAAGTATCTGGCAAGATAATCCATTTACTTTAAGCTTATCTCATCCAAGAGATAATACTCAAATCTTCTACTATATTGCAGACCAAGGAAATCAACCTTACGACTTTGCTAATAACTTCGAAAGTGATAAACTTCTTTATTCCGAGCCTGTTAATGTAGCTTTAGGCGGAGAACTAAAGTTATATACTCAAGCCTTAAACGCTGAATGGGATCCATCTCCAATAGAAGAATTTGATTTATTAGTAAAACCTATTCTCGAAGCACCTATTTTCTTTACTCCTGGTGGAACTTATAATGAACCATTAGCAGTTGAATTATTCTCTGAAATTGAAGGTGTAGAAATATATTACACTATTGATGGTTCTGATCCAATTACTAGTGCTAGCAAGCTTCTCTATACAGAAGGGAATCCAATTGAAATCGCCTTAAACCAAACTATCACAGTTAAAGCTTATAGTGAAAAAGAAAACTTTATGCCATCTGTGGTTGTTTCTGAAACATACTCTACTCAACCTAAATTAGACTTAGTAACTTTCTCACCTGAAGCAGGAAGTTTCACTTCTGAACAAAACATAAGTCTTAGCAATGTTGAAGGAGCAACAATATACTTTACTTTAGATGGTACTGAACCAAACCAAGATTCTTCTTTATACTCTGAAGCTATCTTGCTAGTTGAGCATACTGAAACGACCATCAAAGCAATTGCTTATAAAGAGGGATATGAAGCAAGTGATGTTGCTGAAGCTTTCTATACAATCACTGGTCAAGTTGCTACACCTGTAACAAGTATTGAAGCAGGCGTTTACCCTTCTCCTCTAGAAATTACACTTAGCACTACAACCGAAGATAGTGAGATTTATTATACATTGGATAACACTATTCCAACTGAAGCCAGTCTCCTTTATGATGGTTCTCCTATTTTAGTTGATAACTTCTCTTCTTTAACAATCAAAGCCATAGCTGTGAAAGAAAACTGGGCAAATTCAGAAGTTTTGGAAGCTAGCTTCGAAGTAACAGGTCAGTTACCTGAGGTTGTATTTAGTCAAGAATCAGGTAATTATGAAGGAAATCTAAGTCTCACCTTATCTGTGCCAGATTACCCTACTGCTTCTATTTACTATACCACAAATAATACACTTCCAACAAGTGAATCTAATCTTTATGCTGGTGAAATCATCCTTAATTCTCCATCAGAAATTACTATTCAAGCTATAGCTGTTTTAGAGAATTATCTTGATTCTAATCCAGTAGCTAGAGATTATCAAGTTAGAAATAAAGTGGCTAATCCTGTATATAACATTGCCTCAGGTATTTATACTCAATCCTATATACTTGAAATAAATACTGCAACAAGCGGTGCTTCTATTTACTATACTACTGATGGTTCTGATCCTTCTACTGGTAACTTATATATTGAACCGATAACCTTAGAAGAAGAAACAACTTATAACTTTAGAGCAATCGCCATCAAGAATGGCTGGTATAACTCTGATGAAGCAAGTGCTAACTACCAAATTACTGGTAGCCTTGCTAATCCTCAAATTGATACTCCTTCTGGTATCTACTATGAAGCTATTACAGTGGCTATTTCTAATGAAATGCCTGAAGCTCAAATGTATTATACCTTAGATGGTTCAATTCCAACTTCTGAATCAGAAATGTATATTGAACCACTTAACTTCATTCCTGGTGATGAAATTACTCTTTCTGTTATCGCTCTTAGAGATTTCTGGGCTGATTCACAAGTTGTCGTAAGAAGATATACTCTTCCAGATGAAACCTATATTGGATCAATGATGATTAGCTCAACTTCTTATACAAGAGAAGAAAATCCTCAGTTCACTTATACTATCCTCACTAATCTTACAACAGGGTCAGTAAACTCTGTAATAAGTATTTTAGATGAAGATGATAATTTAGTAGCAAGTGAATCTAATCAAGATGTTATCTTTTCTGGTATTACAAACAGCTTTACTAGACAAATATCTTTGCCTGAAGGTGGTTTCCCAGAAGGTAATTATTACTATAAATTAGAAGTATTCAATGCAGATGAAGAACTACTAGATTCTTTTGAAACAACATCTCCTTTTGTTATTGGTACACCTAATTTCACTATTACTGGTGATGAGAATCATGACTTCGGCTTAGTTGCTGCAGGTTCAGAAAACTCATATTCTTTTACTATCAATAGTACTGGTTCTATAGCTCTTGAGTTAGAAATTACAGAACCAGATTCTCCTTTTGAATTAGGCTTTACACCTACTGTTATTGGTAGTGGATTATCATTTGAGATTACAGTTAGTTTTAATCCTGAATCTTATGGCCTTTATAATGATGAGTTAATCTTAGCAACCAATGCTGGTGATATTGTTTGCTCTTTAACTGGCCAAGCTGTTATGGGACAGTATAGAGATAATATCTCTTCAATATCAGAAACATTGGATTATGGAACAACAAGTCAAGTTACCTTTACTATCTTCAATGATTCTCCTGCAGCTCCACTTAATATTGAGTTGTTAGAAAATGAAGCATGGATTTCTCTTGATAGTGAATTAGCTTTAGTTGAAGCCGGAGATTCTTTAATCGTAACAGTTACTTTAGGTGATGTAGCTTTATCAGGAGGTGATTATACAGCTAATTTAATTATAAATACAGATGACCTAAATAATTCTCAAGTAACAATTCCTATTTCACTTACTATCAACGGTGCTTCAATCAGTGTTTCAGATAATCCTATCGAAGTAATAACTGGCGTAGGTGTGGATGTTGATTATAAATTCTCAATTGAAAACTTAGGACCAGAGGCACTTAACTACAACTTAGCTGATGGCGCAGACTGGTTAGTAGCTGATGAAGCTAATGGTATTATTGATGGGAACTCAGCTGAACCAAATGGGTTAAATTTTGATGGTGATATTGCTGTTGGTACATATACAACTGAAATTACCATTCAGTCTAATGACCCTAATACCCCAGAATTAGTCATCCCTGTTACTTTCATAGTCCAAGATGCTATCTTTGGGTATCTTCCTGCGAATGGACAGCTTGATTTTGGTAATGTAGCACTCGGTTCAAGTAAAACAATGGAAATAACTTTGAAGAATACTGGTAATATTCCTCTTACGGTTAACTCCTTAGTATCTGAAGACCCTGCCTTTACTCTTGAACCTCAAGTGGAAGACCTTGAATTAGCAGGAGGCGAAGAGGAAGTTATTGAAGTTACTTTTACTCCTCAAGCAACAATTTTCTATAACAATGTAGATTTAGAAATAACTTATGATGATGTAAATACAGTAAACTTTGCTCTCTTTGGTAGAGGTGAAGACCCAAATCCTGCCTTCTCTATTAACTGGGAAGATAATTTATATGATTTTGGTAATGTAGAAATAGCTTCAATAGAAACAACCACTATGAAGCTTTTCAATACTGGTAATGTAGAACTTCACTTTGCTGATTTTGATTTTGAAGATGCTGATATAACTTCTGTTGATGACCAAGACTTCACCCTTGATGTTGGTAAAGATTATACTTTAGAAGTTACTTTCGCTCCTGATGTTATGGGTGAATATTCTCTTGATATAACCCTTAACACAGTGGAATTAGCTAGTCAAACAGCTACAATAACTGCTGTTGTCTTTAATAATTCTAACACTGCAACCCTTACTTATCCACAAGGACAACCTTATGCTTCAACAGATGGAGTAAATCCTACAACCGGTTTAGTTGGTACTAACTTCGAGTTCAGAGTAGTTTATACTGACATAGATAACCAAGCTCCTGCTGATGGTTATCCTCTTTTCTATCTTGATCTAAATCATGATGGAGACACAGATGATGAAAATGATATTGTCATGATGATGGATGAAGTAGATCCTGATGATGAAAGTTATAACAATGGAAAAGAATATAACTGTTTTGTGGAAGTTCCTTATGGTTATAACCCACATTATAAATTTGATGCTTATGATGCTGGTTTCAAGGAAGCCATAGGACAAGCAACCAACTGGAAAGCTGGTCCTCTTGTAGTTGATGAAGCTTTAGATTTAGGTCTTTATGCTTCACATATTGAATTTGATAATTATCATCCAGACTTAGGTGATGAAGTTCAAGTAACTGCTCACATTCAAAACTGGGGTGATATGTCAGCTGAAGATGTCCCTGTTACCTTCTTACTTGATGAAGTTGTCTTTGATATTCAGGTAATAGATTTCATTGCAGGAAATTCTTCTGTTACTCTTGAATCTTCTGTTATTCCTCTTGTTGAAGACTTCCTTCCTGTAAAGGTTCATGTAAATCGTAATAATGCTAACATTGCCTTAGTAGAAGATAACCACCTCAACAACTTTGCATCCCGTCCTCTTGTAGTCGGAGATGTAGAAGTACCTGGTTCTATTGATGTGACTGCTACAGCATCTCCAGGAACAGTTTATGAAAACTCTTCTCAGACCTTTACTGTTTATGGCTCTGCAAACTATGTAGATGTACATGACCCTAATCTTGATGTCTCTGGTTCATTTGTAAGGGCTACTATTCGTGAGACTGGTCAAATCTACACCACTCACACAAATTCTTGGGGTAATTATTCTTTTACTATTCCTACTCCAAACACTGTCGGACTCTACAACATCGATGTTTATGTAACTGACTATACCCTAGAAGGTCAAGAATCTACTACTCTTAATGTTATTCCAAAACCTGATAGATATGATTTGAGAATTCATGTTTCAACTTCACCTCACCAATATCCAAGAGTCAATCCTCCAACAGACGATACCTTCGATATTTATGTGACTGTTACTAATATGGGAACTATTGATATTGATGAAGATATTACTGTGAATCTTAAGGAAGGCTTAACTGGAATGGGTGGTGTCTTATTAGAAGATTGGTTTATTGCAGGCGGTTTAGAAGTTGGTGAAAGCCAATACTATGAATTTGAGCATCCTGGTGTGGCTGATGAAGGTTGGTATTACTTCCATGGTGAAGCTTTGCATGCTAATATGGACGCAGAAGATTATACTAATAATAACTACTATAATCAAAGTAAATTCATCTACCCTGCCCTACCTGACTTATCTCCTACCAGAATCTCTTTCTATAATCTACCTGCTCAACGTAATCACGGTGTTGTTGGAAGACCTTTCAATGGGCAAGTTTATGTGCAAAATCTTCTTGTTACAGATGCAATGCCTACTATTGCCACGGTAGAATACAAGGGAAATGCTACTGGCAATGTCTGGGCTCCATTCTCTGTGATTGATGTTCCTGCTCTAACATCTTTCCAAGGCGTCTCTCTTGATTTTGAAGAAGATATTGATATTCCTGTGGGACAGGCTGGCTACTATGACTTCAGAGTTACAGTTGACCCTCCTCTTCCTGGTATTATTAATGAAGATGATGAAACTAATAATGTTAGAACTAAGACTATTGAAGTTAAAAACCCTGATTGGGACTTCTTGGTTCGTAATGGTTCTCTAGAAATCTCTAACTATAATCCAAACTTTGGTGTGGGACAAGTTAACTTCACTGCTGATATTGAAAATACTGGAACTGATTCTGCTGAAAATGTTCAAGTGAAATTTGAATATGCTCCTTACAATAATGGTGCTGTTGTAGGTGCTTGGCAACAGATTGGTGATATTATAGTCATTCCTGCCATTGGCTCAAATGATATTGTCTATGATGTTACAAGCCATGCTTGGTTAGTGCCAAATTCTGATGGTTACCTCTTGAGAGTTACTGTTGACCCCAACAATGCCTTCCCTGAAGTGAATGAATTTAATAATGACCAAGACAGATGGTTAGGCTATGACTTCTATCCTTGGGCTCATAGTGATTATTATTCTACAACCCTTGGTTCTACTGCTTCTGTGGGAAGATACGTGTCTTCAAGAGCTTCTTGGCAGGCTGATAATGTTAGAGTTGTTTTCTATGATTGGTATGAGAATGAACCTTTTACTCCTGGTATTGTTCCTGACCAAATTGACCTTGACCAAATCGTGAATATTCCTGGTAATGAAGGAACTACTTTTGCTCGTGCTAGTAAGGTTTGGAATCAATTAGGAAGACACAATATTACCTGTCATGTTGATATTACTGAAGCCGAGAATGGAGCTGGAAATATCAACCCTAATCCTGCCCATGCTAATCATTTCCTTGGCGACTATGTTAATGAAATCTATGAATCTAATAATGTTGATTCTTTCGTAATGATTGTCTATGAACAGCTTCCTGACTTAGTTGCTTGGAGTGAATATATCAATCCTGAAATCCTTAATCCTGATGAAAATGAATCTATTACTATTCAATCTTCTTTTGAAAATCATGGAATTGGTGATGTTGATGATGACTTCCAAGTTAAGTTCTATATTGATTCTGTTCAATTAGGAGACCCTATTGTAGTTAATGGAATTGAAGCTAACCATAATGATGCTGTTCAAGCTACTGCAAACTTCTCTTCTCCTGTTTCTGGTGCTCATGTTATCAGAGTCGAACTTGATACTAATGACGATATTGAAGAAACCAATGAAGATAATAACTTAGCTTCTCGTGTTCTTATTGTTGGTCCTGCTCCTAATATGGTCTTCTGGGCTGACTTCGGTGGTGATAGAAACGATACTTCTCTGGAATTATCAGATTCTTCTCCTTCCCTAGGACAAGAAATCACTGTCACTGCTAATCTTAAAAATGAAGGTAGAGCTACAGGTTCTGGCTGGATTGACTTCTATCACGTAATCGCTTCTGATTCTACCTTGATTGCTTCTCGTCAATTCGAACTTGACCAAGATGATGCTGAGCAAATTAGTATCAACTGGACTGCTACTTCTGAATTTGGTTCTATTGTTACAGTCATTAGGGATGTTTCCCCTATGGAATATAATGAATTTGATAATAGTGCAGAAGTTGAGTTTGGTGCAAGTCTGCAATTCGTTGACACTTATACCAACACTGAAATCCAAGAAGATGCTGGTTCTCAACTTATTGGTAATCTTAATAATATTGTTGAAAATCGTGATAATACTCAAGTTATCTTCTTTGCTGAAGCTGATGTGGAAGGAAGTCAAGTTACCTTAGACCAAGATTATAGGCTCTGGGTGAATCCTCCTGCTGACTTCTTTGGAACTATTAATGTTAATGTCGAAGCCTTAAATATTTATGATGATAGAGTGCAAGCTACTTTCGCTATTATCGTAAACAATGTTAATGACTTACCTACTATGAATTTACCTGAATCTATTGCTATTAATAATGGTCAAACTTCTACTCAAGACTTCCTCCCATTCCTCTCTGATGTTGATGATGCTGAAGTTACCCTTACTATCGCTGTGGAAGAAAATGATAATGTTAATGTGGCTATTAGAGGTACTGATGTTGACTTCACTCCTGTGTCTGCTTTCGAAGGGCAAACAACTATCTTCTTTACCGTTACTGATGGACATTCTGATGAACTCATTTCTGATTCCCTCCTAGTTATTGTCGCTGATGAAAACAACTCCCTTGCTGATGCTGACAACCTAGATTTATCAGAAACTAACTTCACCAGAGCCTTAGCTGTTGGAGATACTGACTTCTATAAATTTACAGGAGCTTCTGACCTTAAATACTTCGAACTTACTGTCCAAAAAGAGGAAGACTTAGAAATTAATGTCTATTATTCTAACTTGGAAGATGGTAGTGATGTAGATTTGAATAGCTATGATTATCAAGCCCAAAACAATGAAAAGTTGGAAATTGAAGTTGCTGATGCAGGTTATTGGTTCATTAGAGTAAGAAGAAATAACCTTGCTAAAAATTCAAATGTCGTTTCTAGAAACAATGGTAATGAATATACAATCATTCTCAAAACCTTAGTCACTCCTAAAAATATCGTGGCTGTGAGAGATGGTGATATTTGCACCATTACTTGGGATAATGTAACCGCAGCGAAGTCTTATAAAATCTATAGGGTTGAAAGACTCGATGCTGATTGGGGTCAACCTTACACAATCGTTGATACTAACTCTTTTGTTGATGATAATACAGACTATAATCAAGTAACTAATATTATGAGAAAGGCTGTTTACTTCTACAAAATAGTGGCTTCAACTGATGAAATTGCCCCTGTAAGAAGATATAAAGTTAAAAGAAACACGCAAGCTGGAAGTAATTCTAACTTGAAATAAAACCTTTCACCATACCACTACACAAAAGGGACTAACACCACATAGTCCCTTTTTATTCCTTTTCTGTCGGAGGGTTTTTCCTCCGAAGCTTTCTACTACGCTTAAGCTATGTAGAATGTATTAGCGAAGGGAAATGGAGATTTTCTCCGCCACTACATAATAAAAGACTCACCACAAAGACACAAAGAAGAAATAAGATATTAGCCACGGATAACACAGAATACATTGAGAAGAACAGCCTCTTCAGTCGGACAGAATACACTGAGAAGAACAGCCTCTTCAGTCGGACGGTTGACTTTTAGTCAGCCATCTTCAGTTAGTCTACAGACTGAAGAAGATAATTAATCAAGCTTTGCTTGGGGCGGAGAAAATCTCCAAAAGAAGACCCCTGGATAGATTCTTTTATGTCCGACAAATACTCTCCCCTGTCTACACGACCACCCCTCTCAAACGCTCTTACGAGCTGAAAGGGGATTATTTACTCTCCCCGGTCTACACGACCACCCCTCTCAAACGCTCTTACGAGCTGAAAGGGGATTTAGACCGTCCGACTGAAGATGCAAGCCTTCCCAGTATTTCGTGGATAGATTTCATTGATTTCTTTTTTGATAATATTTTTACTGGACATATTTCCTACACTTGATGATAATAAATTCAAATATAAAGGAAGACTTATGAGAAAGAGAATATTAGTATTATTAGCTATTTTATTGTCATTTAGCTTTATAATGGGAGAAAATTTAAAAGAGATAATATCAAAAGATGATAATTATCTTTACCAGAACTTTCCCACAATAAACAAAAAGTATCTTAATCAAGGTTATCATCCAGAATTAATCCAGCTAAATAATAAGATTATAAAAATTGCCAGAGTTAAAGGTGATTCTCTTAATACAGGTCGAGCTTTATATAACCTGGGAACTCAGTATAAAGAAAAGAAAGATTTTGATAAGGCAATTTACTACTATTTAGAAGCTATCAGATTATTTGACCCTCTCGATTTCCATATTAATCTACTGATTACTTATAACTCCTTGTTTCAAGTTTATGATAGTTTAAATGACAGAGATTCAGCGAAAGAGATAATTCTAAAAGCTGAGAAACTTCTAACAAAAGTAAGTGAAAAATTAGAAAGAATAAGGACTTACGATAATTTAAGTAATCATTACAAGGATGTACGAGATTATGATAAAGCTGTAAAATATCAGATGAAAGCTCTAGAAATAGCTCGTAAGCATGATTTAATCACTGATATTGCAGCAAGTTATTTATCTCTAGGGTCAATCTATCTTGATAAAGAAGACTATGCTCTATCGTGGCAAAATTATAAACAAGCCCTAGACTACATTCCACAGATTAAAGATAGAATGTTCATTGCTTACCTCTATAACAATATTTCGGCCTTATTCAATAAGCAAAAGAAGTATAATTTAGCTTATGAGTATGCAATAAAGTCTATTGAAATCAAGGAAGAATTAGGTCAAGAAGCTTCATTAGCTAAGTCATATTTGAATCTTGGAGCTATTTACTTTTTCGCTGAAAAGTATGAATTAGCTATTGAAAGCTTCAAGAAGGGAATACAGCTCGCATCTAATAATAGCGATATTCACACCTTAGTTAGCTCATATCTCAACCTTGCTGTTACCTATAACAAAATCGACTTATATGATTCAGCCATTACTACTTATGATACTCTTTTAGCCCTTTGTGAAGAGCATAATTTTGAGGACACTAAATTCTCAGCCTTAGGTAATTTAGCAATTGTATATCAAAATACTGGTGATTTTCAAAAGAGTATCGAACATTCTAAAAGGAGTCTGCAATATCCAAATAGAAGCCCCAGGTATATTGCAAGAAACTATATAAATATTTCTACATCATATACCAATTTGGAAGAATGGCAGAAAGCTATTGAATACGCTTCAGAGGCTAATAGATTATCTTATCAGATTGATGACAAGAGGTATGTATTAAAAACAAATAAATCTTTAGCAGTCAGTTATGCTAAGCTCAAGCAATACAAGCAAGCTTATGACTCACTAGCTGTCTATGCCCAGCTTTTAGATGAAATATCAGAAGAAGATAAAAAGAACTCCATAGAAGAACTTAGGATAAGATATGAATCTGAAAAAAAGGATAATCTTATCAATGACCTTGAACTGGAAAGTGAGTTAAACAAACTCAAGGTTAAACAACTTAATTACCAAAGACTTCTAGCTTTAATTGCCTTGATAATCATTATCTTTATCAGTCTCCAACGTTTCTTTAACCAGCGTAAAATCATTAAGATTAAAGAACAACTTAATAAAGAGCTTGAAATAAGAGTTAAAGAAGAGACAAATAAGAGAATGGAACACCAAAGAGCAATCGTAGAACAAAGTAGATTAGTATCTTTAGGTGAACTAGCAGCAGGTATAGCCCACGAACTCAACCAACCTCTACAATGTATTAGTTTTGCCCTCGAAAACATGAAACTAAGTTTTGAAAAGAGAGGTTATGACCAAGACTACTTTATTGAAAGAATGAAACTTATCCTGCATGATATCTCTCGGATGTCTTCAGTTGTAGATCATATAAGAATATTCTCTCGCAAACAGACTCAAAATGAGTTTTCTCAATTTAATCTGAATGAGACAATTAAAAACGCTCTTAAACTAATTTCAGAGCAATATTCTAATCATAATATTGAAATACAAGTAAATTTGCAAGCTCAAAATTGTTGGGTTTATGGAAACACTTATCAGATAGAACAGGTCATTTTAAACCTGTTAACAAATGCAAAAGATGCTCTTGAAACTAATTCTGGTGAAAAATATATCAAAATTAACTTAACTGAAATGCAGGAAGACTACGTGCTGATAGTGGAAAATAACGGACAAGTAATTCCCGAAGATATCAAAGAGAAACTTTTCTTACCTTTCTTTACAACAAAACCTGCAGGTAAAGGAACAGGATTAGGACTATCAATTGTTTATGGAATTATCTCTGAACATAATGGAACTATAGCTTTACAAGAAAGCCAATACACAAGTTTCAAAATAACTTTACCTAAAATCATTGAGGATGCTAATGAATAAATTTAACCAAACTGCTCTAATTGTTGATGATGAAAAAAGAATAACCTTTGAATTACAAGAATTCTTCGAAATAAATGAATATAACACGCTTAGAGCCCATTCAATTGCAGAAGAAAAGCAAATAATTGCTGACAATCATATTGATATCTTAATTCAAGACATTAGGCTTTCAGATGGTTCTGGACTCGATATCCTTGTAGAAGTCAAAGAAAAACATCCTGATATTGAAGTCATTATGATATCTGGTCATGGAGATATGGACACAGTTATTGAAGCTATGCGTTTAGGTGCTACTGACTATCTTAAAAAACCTTTCACCCATAACGACCTCTTAATTGCCCTAGAAAGAATAAATTCATCTAAGCAGAATAAAGAGAAATTGGCTAGACTTTCTGATCAAAAAGCATATATCTTAGACAACATAACAGAGGCTTATGCTAAGAATATTGTTTCAAACAGCAAAACGTCTCAGACTATGCTAACTGAAGCTAGTAAAATAAGTAAATTTGATAGCGTAAATGTCTTGTTAAAAGGGGAAACTGGTACTGGCAAGGAAGTTTTAGCCCATTTTATCCATAATGTAAGTGCTAGGAAAGATAATTTAATTGTTAATGTTAACTGCTCTGCTATTCCTGATAGCATGTTTGAATCTGAATTTTTTGGTTATGAAAAAGGAGCATTCACCGGAGCAGAAAAAAGCAAAAAAGGATTTTTTGGATTAGCAAACAAGGGTACCCTCTTTTTGGATGAAATCGGTGATATGTCCTTCAATGTCCAGAGTAAACTCCTTCGGGCAATAGAATCTCAAGAATTTTATCCCCTTGGCTCACAAAAACCTGTTAAAGTAGATGTAAGATTAATATCAGCAACCAATAGAGATCTTGAAGCTATGATACAAACCAATGATTTCCGAGGTGACCTTTACCATAGACTTAATGGCTTTACTCTAGCTCTGCCACCCTTACATCAAAGAAGAGATGATATACCCAAACTGGTAGATAATTTTGTTCAAAGATTTGCTAAAGAAAACAAAAAAACTCTTCCTCAAATAGCAGAGAATGTCTATGAAAAGTTAGCATCGTTAACTTATGAAGGCAATATTAGAGAACTCAAAAACCTTGTTGAAAGAGCTATGATTTTTTGCGAAAATGATATTCTCACATTGAAGTCTTTTGGTTTTGATGAAGATGACAAAAATACTTCCCATTTGCAAGATAAAATTGACTTGAATTTAGATAGTAATGAAAAAGAATTAATCCTTGAAGCTCTTAGGAGATCTAATAATAATCAGAGTAAAGCAGCCATTTTACTGGGTATTTCTCGTCATGCCTTAATCAGAAGATTAGAAAAATTCGATTTGAATTAGTTAGCGACGAATTGGCTTAATCAACTCTGATTACCTCCCTGACCATTTCTTGATTGTTACTATCTCTATTAGTTATTGAGAACCTATTGAGAGAGTAACAATCAAGAGACCCTATGGACTGAGACCATCTCTGGTCTCAGGTGGAACAAACCCCTTTCAGCTCCTTGGAGCGCCTGAGAGGGGTGGTCGTGTAGACCGGGGAGAGTATTTGTCGGACGGTGGAGATTTTCTCCGCCAATCTTCTTTTTTTTATATGACCTACTTTACTTGAGAGAGAACCTTAATAAGTAGACAATTCAAGATAATCATCTCTTACTAAATCTCAAAATAAGATAAATTGCCAAAATAAGAAAAAAAAACTTTACTAAATACAAGGATATTTACATTTATACTCTGTAAGAATTTTAAATAAAAAATGTGGAGGAACTATGCCTCAAATGATGAGGAAATTAATGTTAATCACCATGTTACTGGTTTTTAGCACTATAATCACAGCCCAGACTTCATTAATAAGAAACATTCGCGTAGAAGGAAATGTTAACATAGATGATTCATTAATCTTATCTGTTTCCAAATTAAAAATTGGAGATTTTATAGATTATACCAAAGTATCTGAGACAATACAAAGTCTCTACGCATTAGAGGTTTTCAATAATATCTATATTGAAAAAGAGGATATTTCATCTGGTTTAGAAGTCATAATCAATGTTGAAGAATATCCAGTAGTGGAAAAAGTTTCTTTTGAGGGTAATAAGAAATATAGTGATTCAGCATTAAAAGAGTTTGTTCTTATGCGTAAAGGTTCTTATTATTCAGAATTTCTAAAGAATAAGGTTACCAAACAGATAACTCAAAAATACACAGAAAAAGCTTACAACAATGTTAATGTAACCTATCAGGTAAAAGAATTAGAAAGTAATAGAGTTGATGTTACAGTTAAAATTGATGATGGAGAGAAAATTAGAGTTAACAAAATTTCTTTCCATGGTAATGACCAGATTAGCTCTAAAAAACTTAGAAAGAAGATGAAAACTAAAACAACTAACCTCTTTAGGTCTGGTAAATTTGAGGAAGACCAGTTTGAAACAGATTTACAAGCCATTGAAAATTATTATCAAGAAGAAGGCTATATAAATGGCAAAATAACCAACCATGAGGTGAAAACTGTTGAAGATAGATTTATCCAGATAGATATTTATATTACTGAAGGTGAACAATATAACTATGGTGATGTTTTAGTTACCGGCAATAATTTCTTTACTGAAGATGAGATAATGGAAGTTCTTGATTTTGATGAAGATGAACCTTTCAACATGCAAGAGTTTAATCAAAGTCAAGATCAAATACGTGAGATGTATTCAGAAGAAGGTTTCATTTATAGTTCTATAGAGCCCCAACTCATTATGAATGATGATAAAGTAGATATCCAAATAAATATAGATGAACAGATTAGAGCAAAAGTAAGAAAAATTCACATTTCAGGTAATAGAGGAACAAAAGAAAAAATAATTCGGAGAAAGCTTGCAGTTCATCCAGGTGATTATTTTAAAAGATCACAGATACTTCTAACTCAACAGAATATATATAACTTAGGATTATTTGAACCAAATATTGGTATTGAACCAAAACCAATCAACAGAAATGGTGATGTTGACCTTTATTTCAATGTTGAAGATAAAACATCTGGTTCTGCTAATGGTGGTGTCGGCTATAATAGTGTTGATGGCTTTGTTGGTCAGCTAAGTCTATCTCACAACAATATTTTAGGTAACAACTGGCAGTCAAGTATCTCCTATGAATTTGGTGGTTCAACTCAAAATGTTCAATTCAGTTTTACTAATCCTTATACTTACGACACAAATACATTAACCGGTTTTAGTGTCTATAACACCAAAAGAGAGTGGGATGATTATTATTATGAAATTTTGACTCGTGGTGGTAGTGTTAGAATTGGACGCCCTATGAAATTTATCAATAAGACTCAAGCTATATTAGCCTACTCATATTATTCAAAAAAATACACAATCACAGATATGGAACAAGTGGAAGCAGTTAATAACCAAAGCTTATTAGAACTTGATCCTCTTGGCTGGAGAAATACAAGTTCTTTAGGACTTACTATCTCTAGAGACTCCAGAGACAATGTATTCTTCCCTACTAAAGGTTCCCAAATTACTATCTATAATGAATTGGCAGGTGGCTTCTTAGGAGGACATTTTGATTACTATAAATTTATTTCCCAAGTTAGTTTCTATACCGAAACTTATGCAAAATTAGTTCTTCGAAATAAATGGAGATTTGGCTATGTAACCTCTTACGGTCAATCTGCTTCCGTTCCTCCAGATGAAAGATTCTATCTGGGTGGTACAGGTCCTGATGGTATCAGAGGTTATGGTGATAGGTCTATTGGACCTAGTGATGGTGGGACTAGAGAAATCCTCTACTCTACTGAATTAGCTTACCCAATTGGAGGCGACCAATTAACAATCCTCTCCTTCTTAGATGCAGGAAATTCTTATAATTCTCTTAATGATTTTAACTTCTTAGACTTCAAGAAAGGAGCTGGATTAGGAATTAGAATAAGGACACCAATGGGATTAATTGGTTTTGACTATGCCTGGAGTTTTGCTAATGAGGAATGGCAACCTCACTTCCAATTCGGTACTACATTCTAGAGGTAAAAATGAATTATAAACATCTCTTTGGACCAGTTATTTCTAGGAGATTAGGTATCTCTTTAGGAGTTGATGTGGTTCCTTACAAGTATTGTTCTATGGACTGTGTTTATTGTGAGGTGGGTGCAACTACTCATCTTATTAATAAAGCAGAAAATTTAGTTGATTTTGAGGAAGTCATTAAAGAATTGGATGAATATATTTCAGAAAATCCTAAGTTAGACTATATTACTTTTTCAGGTGCTGGAGAGCCCCTTCTTTATACAAAAATTGGAGATTTAATAAATTACATAAAGGATAAATATCCTCAGTACAAATTAGCTCTAATTACAAATTCATCCCACATTGACAGGCAAGATATTCAAGAAGAATTACTCAAACTTGATATGATTATGCCCTCCTTAGATGCAGTTGACCAAGCTATTTTTGAGGCAGTTAACCGTCCACACAAAGAGATTAAAGTTTCAAACATTATCAATAATCTCATCGCCTTCAATAACAGATTTCCAGGAGAAATGTGGTTAGAAATTTTCTTTGTTCCAAACATCAATGATACTCCTGAAGAATTAAGCAGGATGAGAGATGTAATAGCTAAGATTAATCCTGAAAGGGTTCAATTAAATGCTCTTGATAGACCTGGCACAGAGGCTTGGGTTGTTCAAGAAGATAGAAATAAACTGGAAGAAATCAAGGCTTTCTTTGAGTCTGCTTTACCATCAGAAATTTTAGTTGAAATTATTAAGAAGGTAGATAAAAAACTTTATGATGAAAACACCAGTTCTTTAGAAGTTGAAGAAAAAATCATTTCAACTATAAGACGACGACCTTGTACAGCCCAAGATATGAGTCAGATGCTTAATGTACATATTAATGCCATCAATAAAGTTCTTCATAAACTAATTGAAGAGCAGAAAATTGAGGGTATTCATCAAGACCGTGGTATTTTTTATAAATATATAGGTTAGAAGTGAAAATAAGTGCTATTATAACAGCCGGTGGTTCAGGCAAAAGGTTACCTGGTAAAGTAAAAAAACAGTTTCTCTTACTTGATAATAAGCCTATACTCTTTCATACGATAGAAAGATTCTTGACAAAAAAAATAATCAATGAAATTATAATTTCTTTACCAAAAGATGATTACTTATATCAAAGGGATTTGATTAAGAAAGCATATCCTGCTAGTAATATCAAATGTGTAAAAGGTGGAAATGAGAGACAGGATTCTGTTTATAATGCTCTTCTAGCCTGTGACTCGTCCTGTGATATTGTTTTAATCCATGATGGTGTTAGGCCTTTCTTCTCCAATAATATTATTGAAAAATTATTAGAAAATGTTAAAAGAGGAGTTGGAGTAATACCTGTTAGCAAGGTAAAATTTACGATAAAAGAATGCCAAGATGGATTAGTTAAACAGACTATTCCAAGGGATAAATTATATAATGTTCATACACCACAATGTTTTGTATATCAAGACATCTTAGATTTGAACAGGCAGATTTTGAGAGATAAAATACTGTTTACTGATGATGCTTCTCTTTTTGAAAAGAAAGGTTTTCAAGTAAAAACAGTTGAAGAAAGTGATTATAATATTAAGATAACAACTCAAGATGATTTACTTTATGCTGAGTTTTTGCTATCTAAATTAAAGTTTTAATAATATGTATACGGAGTTTTAATGAAGAGATTTATTAAGAAATTTGAAAATAAGAAATTAAATATTCCAATCCCAGTGTTAGGGCTTGGTTGCGGTGTTTTGGGACTTAGTTTAAACAAAATTTCAGTAGATTTAGGAAAATATGCATCGACCTTACTCAGAGCCTTAGAATACAGGGGTTATGATTCCACTGGTGCTGTCTTCCAAAATAAAAAAGATATTACCTTGTTAAAAGATGTTGGTGCACCTAGTACTCTTGTTAAAACATTAGGTATTGAAAAACAAGCAGGTAAGATATTCTGTGGTCAAGTAAGATGGGCAACTTTTGGTCAGGTAGATAAGAAAAATGCTCAGCCTCATTGGGTTAAATGTAAAAGAGAGATATATGGGGCTCACAATGGTAATATTACCAATACTCGTGATTTAAGAGAATTTCTCTTAGCTGAAGGGCATAATGTTGTTTCTGATAACGATGGGGAAATGCTTGTTCATACTGTAGAACACTATTTTGATATAGAATTAGGAAAATATAAAGACACTGAACAAACACAAGCCGATATACGTAAAGAAGCAATGCGTAAAGCTATTGTTAAAGCAGGAAAAAAAGCTGTCGGCTCTTATGCTGCTGTTATCTGTGACCCTGTAACTGAAATATCTTGGGCTATCAAAGCTGGTTCAAGTCTTTATTTTGGTATGGGAGAAATTGACGGACATAAGTTCGGTTTGGCTTCTTCAGATTTAACAGCTGTACTTCGTTTTACCAAAATGTTAGTTAACCTTAGAGAAGGTGAATTTGTTGAATATACTTCTGAGGGTTATCAAGTTTTTGCTCAAAAAGAATTATGTTTCAAAAAAGTAGGACTCAAAGATGAATGTTATGAATCTGGAGACATGATTAAAAAGGAAATAGTCAGATCTAAACTAAGAGCTGAAGATACAGAATTACTTCCTAATTATGAATACTTCATGGAACAAGAAATCTATTCTCAACCTGAATCAACAGGAAAACTTATCAAAATTTATCAGGGTGGTTCTAATACTGGTAGAAGAATGATTGAGTTTTTAAAAAGAGAAGATATCTTTCCTAGTATTGAAAAACTCTCTCATGATATAGCTAAGGTAGAAGATTTTGAGAAGAAGAAAGAGTATTTTGATAAATTCTTAAATGATAAAAAATCTGATGAATATTATGAAAAAGTTAAAGATGGCTATCAATCTATTTATGATGTTTTAGTAAAAGAAGACTTTGAAAATAAATACCTCTTCTCCGAAGAAAAAAACTTGCTAATAGAATTAATGAATAGTGGTTTTTCCAAGAAGAAATTACTCCTCATTAAAGCTCTAGATAGCTATTATGAAAATATCGAAAATAATTTATATCTCAAGAGTGTTAATGACTTTATCGAATTATTAGAAAATACTAAGAAAAATAAAGGTGTTACTTATTCCATAGCTTGCGGAACATCTTACAATGCTACTAAAGTAGCTGCTCTCTTCTTTAATGAAATTGCCGGAGTTGAAATAATCCCTATCCTTCCTGGTGATTTTAGAGGAGAATACTCAAAATCTTTAAAAGATAATGACTTGATTATCGGTGTATCTCAAAGTGGAGAAACTAAAGACTTAATTGATATTTTCAATGATATAGATGCTTCTGGTCTAAAAATTGGTAAAGTTGTTGTCGTGAACAATATGAATTCTACTTTAGGACAAGAAAAAAGTGACGTAGCTATTCCTATTCATTGTGGACCAGAAATAGCAGTTCCTGCAACAAAAAGCTTTATGAATCAATTAACTGTTTTCTACTATCTAGCCATAAGAGCTGCTGAAAGAATGCTTGAAATTGAAAAAGCAGGCATGGATAAAGCAGAAGTGTGGGAAAAAGAACACACTATAGCTTATCGTAAGAAAACACTAAAAGATATCCCACTTCTCTTAAAAGAAACGATATCAACTACTAAAGAACAAATTACTTTTGTAGCAAATAAGACCTATATGGAACCGTCCATGCACCTCTTAGCTACAAAAATATCTGGTGTTGCTTTTGAGGGAGCTCTGAAAATCAGAGAAACTGTTCTCAATCATACTGAAGGTAGAGAAGCTTCTGAATTTAAACATGGCCCAAACACAATTTTAGGTAAGAATACAATTTTTGGACTTAAAAATGTGAAAAAACTCTTAAAAAAGATTAACCTTCTTCATGATTTAGTAGCATCTAATGCAGACAAGTATAAACTACTTCCTGATGATACTACTGCCCTTAATAAAGCTATAACAAGCTATATTTTTGATAGAACCTTCCCCTTTAATCTTTCAACTAATGCAACTGAGCTATTCAAAAAACTAGTTTCAGAAATAGACTTCTTTGATGAACTATACAGAAATTACCCTCTTGTTTATATAACTGGTCCTGATGAAAGAGATATTAATTTAACAATCTCGCAAATCAATACCCATAAAATTCGTGGTGCAGATACCTTCATCATTGCAGAAGAAAATGATAAACTTATGGAAAATGCTAGATTAAATCCATTTGGAGATAATAAGTATTATGGTTGGGGATATATACCTCTTCCAAAAACTGGAGATACCTTAATGACTTGTTTCTCAGCTTCTATAGCTTTGCAATTGCTTGCTTTAGCTATGAGTATTAAGAAAATGGAATACCTTGATAGGCTAGGTATGGTTGAACATGGTGTTCATCCTGATGTACCAAAAAATGTTTCAAAATCTATTACAGTTGATTAAAGTTAAAAAATATTTCTTGACATTTAGTTGACTTTATAAACTATGAGTTTAATTATATTAAAATAAATTAAAAGGAGATGCAGAATGATTAACTTAAGCCTTACAGCTACAGTAAAAGTAAGAAGTAATTAATCTGCACTGAGACCTTAAAATAATAATACTTTATGGGATCAGTGGAGTTTGAAAACTATGCTGATCCTATTATTGCGTAAAAATTTACCCGGAATGCTACCCAATATGGATTGGCATTCCGGTTTCTTTTTTCCGGGGTATGTTAAACCTGCTTAATCCCAGATGGTGCAGTAGAGCTTTAGAGAAGAGTGCATATTCTTTTAGCAAAATAGCTTACAGAATTCCGACGCATATAATATATATATTCGGAAGAATTATGTAAGTTACTTTTGCAAAAGAATATAGTGCTGTTATCAAAGTTCTATTGCATTATTTGGGTTAATCACAGATAGTTAAGCTATTTAAATAATTAGGAGAATATATGTCTAAAGATAAATTATTAGATAATGATCTTGTACTTGACCCCAATCAAGCAATATTAGTAGGTATCTGTCTCCCTAAAGAAGATTTTTCTGAAAAAGAGAAATCTCTGGAAGAGTTAGAACTTTTGGCCAAAACAGCTGGTCTTAAATCTGTCCACAAAAGAATACAAAAAAGAAGTAAAATAGATGGTGGAACCTTTCTTGGTAAAGGATTCTTAACTGAGATAAAAGAGTTAGCTTATGAACTTAATGCTGGTCTTATTATCTTTGATAATGAATTATCCCCAACCCAAGGTAGAAATGTAAGTGAACTTCTAGAATTAGAGGTAAGTGATAGAACTGAAATTATTCTAAATATCTTTCATCACCATGCCCAAACTTATGAGGCAAGTCTCCAGGTAGAGTTAGCAGAGCTAAAATACCAGCTACCTAGACTGAAAAAGCTGTGGTCACATTTCGAAGGCTCAAGAGTTGCAGCCTCTAGTGGTGGATCCGGAACAGGTGCCGCTGCTCGTGGAGCTGGAGAAACCCAGCTAGAGATTGATAAAAGAATTATTCGTAATCAAATTGTTACCATTGAGAAAAAACTTAAATCAATCATGATCCAAAAAGATACTCAGAGTAAACAAAGAGCGAATTTAAAAAGAGTTTGCTTAGTTGGTTATACTAATGCAGGAAAATCTACTCTCTTTAATCAACTCACAAATGCTGATGTTTTAGCAGAAGATAAACTCTTTGCAACCTTAGGTTCCACAGTAAGAATGCTCAAGTTAGATAGAGGTAAGGAAATTGTCTTATCCGATACTGTTGGATTTATTTCTCAGCTACCACATCACCTTGTAGCTTCATTCAGAGCCACTCTTAAAGAAGTTACTGAAGCAGATTTACTCTTACATACTGTTGATGTATCAGATTCTCGATTTGAGTTTTATATTAATGAAGTGAATAAAGTTCTTGAATCAATCGGAGCAAAAGAGATAAAGTCTCTATTAGTCTTCAATAAAATAGATAAAGTTGACCCTTCTCAGCTTGCTCTACTAAAGAATAGATTTCCTTCAGCAATCTTTCTTTCAGCTATAAATAATAAAAATATTGAAGAATTAACTACAAATGTAGAAAATCATCTTCATAATTATGCTACTTACCAGCTTTTCATTCCTTTTGAAGAGCAAAAAAGTGCCTCAGATCTAGAGAAGTTAGGCCAGGTAGTGAATAAGGAATACCAAGCTCAGGGAACTGAATTTGTAGCAATTCTCAATGAAGAGGATGTTAGATTCTTTAGGAAATTCTTAAGATATTCGGTCAGAGATTTCTATCCAAATATTTAACTTCTCTGTTAGTTTGGATTTGAAACAACACAAAGAATATAACTTTGTTATCAAATTTTAATGTCGTTAATCAATCTACATTTAGTCACTTTAAGCCAAATGGTGCAGTAGAGCTTTAGTAATACTTCGCTAAAGCTACGTATCACAAGTGAAAAGTGCAGATTCTTCTACAAATCCCCCTCTTTGAGGGGGATACAGAGAGTGATTCCATAAAGTAGGTATAAAATATATCTTCGCAGAAATTATGGAAGTTACTTTTGCAGAAGAATATAGTACTAATCACAAAAGTCTACTGCATTGTTTGGTTTAAATCTTGCCAGGCAAGATACTATTTCATTAAAATTATTTTCTTAGTAACAGACTTGTTATTCTCAGCAGAAATTTTGTAGAAATAAACACCACTTGCTACTTGCTTATCATTGCTGTCTCTTCCCTGCCAAACAACTCTATGCACACCTTGGTTTAATTTATCTTGTAATAGGTTTTTAACCAGCTGTCCTTTTAAATTGTAGATATTAACAGTGACTTGACCCTGAAGAGGATTATTAAATTCTATAGCTGTTTCTGGATTGAATGGGTTTGGGTAGTTAGTAGCTGTTAGCTTGTTAGCTATGCTTTGTATCTCATTATCAACTGTATAGCCTTGATACTCATAGCATCCCATATCGACCCTGTTTCCATAAATACGAGGATTTCCATAAAGATCTTCTCGAGGAGATTCATACCAATCAGGCATAAAAGAAAAATCTCGACTTCCCGCATCTATAGCAGGGGAATAGCCATTGACATCGTCACCTGCTAACATATAGTAAGTTGGATTTGTAGGGTCTGTACCTGCAAATAAGGGCTCCGCCCCATAAATGTTGTTTTCTCCTAATGTGAGATTATTTGAAATTGGACTAGTAGCTATGTTACTTGTATTACTAAACAAGCAATTATCTATTATTAGGCTTTCTCCATATAGAATAGGATAGGGTTGTTCATTATTAGCAATAATAGTATTGTATATTTTGGTTTGCTCTACAGATGTTGCTGTTATGGCGTAAGCACTCCCACCAATATTATTGGCAAAAGTGCAATTGTTAATAAAGATTTCATTTGCAGCAATGCGATTATTTCGAGTAGGACCAGTATTAATATTGTTAGCAAACAGACAGTTATCTATAATGACCCTGCTACTATCTTGATATCCTGGTGCAAACCAAAATCGGAAATTAGCCCCATATTCTTGCTCTTGAGAATTGTAATTGTTAATAAATTTAGAATTCTTTATTATAAGTTCATTCTCAACCATAATTTCAAATATCCCAATATTACCACTTGGATGATTACCAGTATTTTGATTATTTTCTACTCTTACATTATCAAAGGTAATATCTCTTGAAATTAATCTTCCTGCTGCTGAGAACATCGTATCTGATGTATTATTTCTGATTATAACATCTTTCAGATGATAAGAAGAGAAAGTCATGGCTCCTACTCCTTCTATTGGAGACATATAATCACTGTTGCAGTTTTCAATAATGACATTTTCTATTTTGAAATTTTTAGTAAGAGAGCTTGCCAAGGCAATACCAGATAAATTACTTAGGGTCATGTTTTTTACTGTGATATTTTCAAACCACAAAGAAATGGAGTTCACTGCTCCAACTGGCCAGTTAACAACAGATTTATCAATAATTATCTTGGTCTCTTCTGGTGATACTCCTGTTAAAGTTACATTACTTTTCAGAGCAATAGGGACACTATCCCAGTTCAAAACATTGTTATTATAAGTACCAGGTGCCATGTAGATAGTTCTGGGATTTTCAGGACTACTTTTAATTATATTATAAGCATAATGAACAGTCTTTAATGCTTCTTCTGGAGTTAAGCCACTGTTATTATCATCGCCATCATTAGATACATATAAATCCGCATCAATCTCTTGATGAACACCCTGCCAGATATCTACAACAGCAAAAGGAGTATATCCTAAATCTTCGTAGAAATAATTATTTATATCCCAGTAATCAATATAATATCTATCAGGTTCTGCTACAGTAAATTTATCTAAATAAACTTCGCACGAACCTGCCCAGTAAAATATCCAGTGAATATCAGACCCTTGCTGAGCATAGTTATCATAGATGGAAGACCTGTTTACCTGATCAAAGTCAATCTCCGGTTGATCTGTTGAAGAGGAACCAATTAATAGACCTCCTCCCCCCCTATAAGAAACATTGTTACGAATAATAGTGCCACTAAGAAATAGAGCGCCCATTCTATCTAGAGTTATCCCCCCTCCATTCTCTGAGACATTATATTCAACTATTGAGTTGATTAAGTTTAGTTCTCCAACATAGACAAAAATCCCACCCCCGCATGTAGTATAATTTTCTTCAAAACCACTCCCACCAGTGATAGTAAAACCTCTGACTGTAGAATTATAAACGCTACCATTTAGTAAAATTACTGACCCTTGATTATGAGAACCATCTATGATTGTTTGTGATATGAAAGTTGTATCATTAGTGATTGCTTCAAGTGAAAGTAAAGATAGATTAGTAGTATTATCTAAAACAAGATTTTCGTAATATGTTCCAGGGTAAACTAATATTGTATCATTTGCTTCAGCACTATTAATGGCAGTCTGTATTTGTGTAAAAGGCTTTGTTCCATCTAAAGAAACTTCTAACAGAGCATGTAGGTTAAAAGTAAGCAACATTAAAATGGGTATGAGCATTTTGTGCATTTATCTGTCCTTTATTATAAGTGTTATATTAATATTTTTGTTTTATCTAGTAATTGCATGGGTGGGCTTTGTTTATTTAGCCCACCCTGGCATTTCTATTAGGTCACTTTTAATTTCCATTTTTCATTCTTGCCAGGCAAGATACTATTTCATTAAAATTATTTTCTTAGTAACAGACTTGTTATTCTCAGCAGAAATTTTGTAGAAATAAACACCACTTGCTACTTGCTTATCATTGCTGTCTCTTCCCTGCCAAACAACTCTATGCACACCTTGGTTTAATTTATCTTGTAATAGGTTTTTAACCAGCTGTCCTTTTAAATTGTAGATATTAACAGTGACTTGACCCTGAAGAGGATTATTAAATTCTATAGCTGTTTCTGGATTGAATGGGTTTGGGTAGTTAGTAGCTGTTAGCTTGTTAGCTATGCTTTGTATCTCATTATCAACTGTATAGCCTTGATACTCATAGCATCCCATATCGACCCTGTTTCCATAAATACGAGGATTTCCATAAAGATCTTCTCGAGGAGATTCATACCAATCTGGCATAAAAGAAAAATCTCGACTTCCCGCATCTATAGCAGGGGAATAGCCATTGACATCGTCACCTGCTAACATATAGTAAGTTGGATTTGTAGGGTCTGTACCAGCAAATAAGGGGTCCTCCCCATAAATGTTGTTTTCTCCTAATGTGAGATCATTTGAAATTGGACTAGTAGCTATGTTACTTGTATTACTAAATAAGCAATAATCCACAATTAAGGATTCTCCATAGCGGATTGAATTGGGTTGTTCATTATTAGCAATAATAGTATTGTATATTGTTGTTGGTAAATTTGATGCTGCAGTTAGAGCATAATTATCGCCTCCAACATTATTAGCAAAGGTAGAGTTATTGATAAAAACCTCATTTGCTGCAAAAAAGATATTTTTGGAATCGAGGCCATTATTGTTATTAGCAAAAAGACTATTATCCACAATGATTCGAATACTATCCTGATAACTTGGTGCATATAAAAAACGGAAATTAGCCCCTGTCTCTACTTCAAGAACACTAACATTATTGATGAACTTTGAATTTTTTATAGCAAGTTCTTTCTCAACATATATTTCTAGAATCCCTACAATCCCATCTTCATCAAGACCAAGATTAACATTGTTTTCAACTCTTACATTATCAAATTCAATATTTTTTGCTGAAAGATAACCTGCTGCAGAGTATCTAGTTCCTGAAATATTATTTCTAACAACTACATCTTTAAATTGGTAAGTTGAATGATAAAGAGACCCTATAATAGTAATAGGAGATCTATATTGACTATTGCAGTTTTCAATGATAACATTTTCGATTTTGAAGTTTTTAGTAATTGATCCAGCTAATGCTATACCAGATAAATTAGACAAGGTCATATTCTTTACAGTTATATTTTCGAACCACAAAGAAATTGAATTTACTGCTCCTACCGGCCAGCTACTAACTGATTTATCAATAATAATTTTTGTCTCTTCAGGTGATATTCCTTCCAAAGTAACAAAACTTTTCAAAGCAATAGGGACATTTGTGTAGCCTAATACACTATTATTATATACTCCTTGAGCCATATAGATAGTTCTAGGGTTTTCTGGATTACTCTTGATTAAGTTATAGGCTTTATGCACTGTTTTCATTGGTTCTTGTGGGTTCAAACCACTATTATTATCATCTCCTTCATTTGCTACATAAAGGTCAGCATCAATCTGTTCATGTTCCCCTTGAAGAATATCTACTACTGCAAAAGGAGTGTAACCTAAATCTTCATAAAAATAGTTGTTGATATCCCAATAGTCTATGTAAAATCTATCTGGATTTGCTACTGTGAATTTATCTAAATAGACTTCACAAGAACCTGCCCAATAGAATATCCAATGTATATCAGTTCCCTGCTGAGCATAATTATCATAGATTGATGATCTATTTTCTTGGTCAAAGATTATCTCCGGTTGATCATCAGCCGAACTACCAATTAGCAGACCTCCGCCCCCCCTATAAGAAACATTGTTGCGAATAACTGTACCGCTTAAAAGCAGAGACCCTTCAAAGTTTAAAGTTATTCCACCTCCATTATCAGACACATTATACTCCACAACTGAGTTTATTAGTGATAATTCACCTACATTAACAAATACCCCCCCTCCATAAGTTTGAGGACTCCATAAATCACCACTCCCACCAGTGATAGTAAAACCTCTGACTGTAGAATTATAAACGCTACCATTTAGTAAAATTACTGACCCTTGATTATGAGAACCATCTATGATTGTTTGTGATATGAAAGTTGTATCATTAGTGATTGCTTCAAGTGAAAGTAAAGATAGATTAGTAGTATTATCTAAAACAAGATTTTCGTAATATGTTCCAGGGTAAACTAATATTGTATCATTTGCCTCAGCACTATTAATGGCAGTCTCTATTTGTGTAAAAGGCTTTGTTCCATCTAAAGAAACTTCTAACAGAGCATGTAGGTTAAAAGTAAGCAACATTAAAATGGGTATGAGCATTTTGTGCATTTATCTGTCCTTTATTATAAGTGATTGAGGAGAGTAGTTAAGAGAACATGCTATAAATATTTAGTAAATTACCAAAAGAAATATAGACAACAAAATCACTAAATAAGTGATTAATAATACCTTCATTAAATCCAACTTCTTTTTTGTAATTACTCATTTACTCCTCTTAGTTTACATATTAATTAAAGAAGAACTTTTATAAAATTATTGTCAAGAAGATATTTGCTTTTTTGAGTAAATCCTATAAATAAGCTTGAATAAGGTTAATTCACTTATATTTATTTGTTTTCCACAAACTGTTTTTTCTTACAGCATAATTTATCGTACTTGTCTTTTTGAGATAATAAAGCTCTTCAAATTATCTATTTCCCCAGATTATTATTTTTTTATGTTTATCTTGACGTTTTTACTCTTAATTTAATTATGAGCTATCAATCATAAGAGGATAAAAATGGAAAAGATTAAAATTGATTTATCTAATTTAAGCAAAATATTCCCAACAGAATTTACTCAAGCTCAAAAAGCCAAAGCACAGACACTTTTTCTCAAAAAACTTTCAGAAAAAGCTCATAGATTTTATGGTGGCAAGATGCAAACTGTTCCAAAAGCTGGACTATATGGTTTTAATTGGTTCAATGTTTGGTACACTCCAGGTGTATCTCAAGTTTCAACAAATCTTAGAGATAATCCAAATCAAGCCTATAATCTTAGTAATAAAGGAAATTTAGTTGCGGTAGTTTCCGACTCTACTAGAGTTTTGGGTGATGGAGATTGTGGTATTTATGGAGGCTTAGGAGTTATGGAGGGTAAAGCCTTTCTTATGAAATATCTAGGAGGAGTTGATGCTGTCGCCTTATGCATTAACAACCGAGATAAAGATGGAAGACCAAATCCTGATAAAGTGATTGATTTTGTAAAAATGATTGAACCTTCTTTTGGTGCTGTAAATCTAGAAGATATTTCCCAACCCAATTGCTATAAAGTTTTAGATGAATTAAGAAATGACTGTGATATCCCTGTATGGCATGATGATGCTCAAGGTACAGCTTCTGTAACCTTAGCAGGCCTAATAAATGCTTTAAAACTTGCTGATAAAGAAATTGATAAGGTAAAAACCGTTCTTATGGGTGCTGGGGCAGCTAATTCGACAATAGCAAAAATTCTAATGACAGCAGGTATGCCTGGTGAAAATATGATTATTTTTGATGCTGATGGATCTTTATCAACTGACAGAAAAGACTTCTCTGACAACCCACTATCTTATCGTCAATGGGAATTATGTCAGAAGACAAATCCTCATAAAATCAATGATATTGAAATCGCTATGAAAGGGGCAGATGTTTTAATTGCAGTATCTAAACCTGGCCCTGATACAGTTAAAGCAGAATGGATAAAAGGCATGAATCCCAAAGCCATAGTTTTCACTTGTGCAAACCCTATTCCAGAAATCTATCCTTATGCAGCCAAAGAAGCTGGAGCCTTCATCGTAGCTACAGGACGAGGAGATTTCCCAAATCAAGTCAATAATTCCCTCGGTTTTCCAGGAATCTTAAAAGGTGCCCTTACTGTTCAAGCAAAAAAAATAACCGATAACATGGCAATAGCTGCTGCCTATTCTTTAGCTAATTATGCAGAAAAAAGAGGGATAAATCCTGATAATATAATTCCAACTATGGATGAAACTGATGTCTTTCCTCAAGAAGCAGCAGATGTGGCAATGCAAGCAATTAAAGATGGAGTTGCCACAAGAATACTTACAAGCCAAGAAGTCTTTGATATTGCTAAAAATGATATACATGAGGCAAGAGCTACAATGAAACTATTGATGGATAATGAAATGATTAAACAGCCCCCTCTAGCTATGTTAGAAGAAGTATTAGCTTGGACTATATCACAATTTAAATAATTATTATGTCAAAAGGTTTCCCTAAATTAGCTCTAATAGCTTTGATGACACTTGCCATCATGCTTCTTTACCGTATATTATTACCCAATTATGATAATATAAGCAGTGAGCAAGGAGTAGATGATACTTTACTAGTGATTGAAACAATTTCTGAACTTGATTCTCTAACTAAAATTGAAGAAAAAACAGAGAATCATAAACAAGTTAAAAGCAAGAAGAAAAAGAAGTATGTTAAGAAGATTAAGCCAGTATCATTTGCAGAAATTGCAGGAGGAGATGATTTTACTAGACTAACAAGCTTCTTTTCTAAGTTGAAAGAGCTTCATATAAATCCCAAGTTAAAAGTTAGAATAGCCTATTTTGGTGATTCCATCACTGAGTCAGATTTAGCTACAAATCAACTGAGAAAAGTATTGCAAGATAGTCTTGGAGGAGCAGGTATTGGTTTCATCCCTGCAGTATCAAATCTAAGCCAGTATAGGGCCTCGATTAAGCATACTTATAGTCAAAACTGGAATGAGTATTCTATCAGCAAGAAAACTGACAGAAAGTATCCTTTAGGACTTTTTGGTAATGTAGCAGTACCCTCTCAGCCTCTAACTGATAGTCTAGGTTATGTTAAGAATTCTCTTAGTTGGCATTCCTATAGTATGATGGATGGTAATCCTCTTGCTAAGCCTGTATTAATGATACTTAACCCTTATGAGCCTTTAGAAATAACTTATATTGCTAATAGGGACACTCTGAATAAGAAAATTGAAGTTTCAGACAAAATGCAATTTATCTCCCTCAGTGATTCGCTGCTAAAATATCTGTCCATTTCCTATTTTCCTCAAGACACTTGTTATGTTTATGGGGTGGATTTTAGTGATGACACTGGTATATATATAGATAATTATTCACTAAGAGGAAATAAAGGTAACAACTTTGTTCATCTAGACAATATGATAACTCAACAATCATTTGCTTATTTCAACTATGATTTAACTATTCTACATTATGGAGCAAATGTTACAGATCCAATAATGAAAGATTATAGCTGGTATAGAATTTCAATGAAGAAGAATATCAGATTTTTGCAGAATTTTTTGAATAATGAAGAAATGATTCTCTTTTCTGTAGGTGATAGAGGAGCCCTAAAAGATAGTCTTTGGTTTAGTTCTCCAGATTTACCATATCTAATTAAAGAGCAAAAAAGAATAGCTAAAGATACTAATATTTCTTTCTTCAATTTATTTACAGCTCTTGGTGGTGAAAAAGCAAATGTAGAATTAGAAAAGCAAGCCTTGTTAACGCCCGACCACACTCATTTCACTCGAAAGGGAGCAAAACACTTCGGGGATTTACTATTTAATAAGCTTATGAGAGAATATCATAATTACCTGGAGAATAACTAATGTTTGCTAGAATAATAGAGTTTTTCACTTATAATTCTCAAAATCCAATCCAATTTAATTCTCCATCTTTCTTAATATTTATAGCACTTGTTTTTTTTGGCTATCCTTATGTAGTTAAAAAAGTTAAATTAAGAACAATCTATCTTTTAGCCTTTTCCTTGTTTTTCTTTTACAAAACTTCTGGTATATTTTGGTTACTATTACTAGGAACGGCTCTAATAAACTTCATACTTGGTAGGCTAATTTATCATAATAAGTCAGAAGCCAAAATCTATCTTGTTTTAAGTATAATTTGGAATCTAGCTTCCTTATCCTATTTTAAATATACTAATTATATTATTGAAGCTTTTAATTCTCTATCTACAAGTGAAATTTCCCCATTAAATATCATATTCCCCGCAGGTATATCTTTCTTCACTTTTCAAACGATGAGCTATACAATTGATATTTATCGTAAGAAACTGAAGCCAGTATCATCTTTCCTTGATTTTGCCTTCTTTGTCTCTTTCTTCCCACAACTTGTAGCAGGACCTATTGTTAGAGCTGCTGATTTTTTACCTCAGATTAATAAGCAGAAAAAACTATCTAATACTGATATTTCTGAATCTCTCCTTCTCATACTTAACGGACTATTTAAAAAAATCTTGATAGCTGATTTCCTTGCCTTACATTATATCCAAAGTGTTTTTGCCAACCCTACTTCTTTTGATGGCATAACAAATTTGCTGGCTGTATATGCCTATGCAATGAAGATATATTGCGATTTCTCAGCCTACTCTGATATGGCAATTGGATTAGCTAGACTCCTAGGTTTTAAACTCTTGGAAAACTTCAATTTTCCCTATAGAGCTCTTTCTGTAAAAGATTTTTGGTCTCGATGGCACATCTCACTTTCTACTTGGCTTAGAGATTACCTGTATATTCCTCTTGGAGGTAATAGAAAAGGAAATGTTTATCTTCATCTTATGATTACCATGCTATTAGGAGGACTTTGGCATGTAAGACCTAACGCTTTCTGGACCTATATTACATGGGGATGCTTACATGGACTAGCTTTAGTAGTTCATAGAATTTGGTTCAATAGTACTTTGGCTAAAGTGATTAGGCAAAAGCATTTTCTTTCTTCAAGTTTTAAAGCTATCTCTTGGTTACTTACTTTTAATTTCATTTGTTTGACTTGGGTTTTCTTCAGAGCTGATACAGTTCAAAATGCTTGGATTATGCTTACAACAATATTCTCTGATATATCATTTTCCCAGCTAAATAATTGGTTTTTAGAATATAAGTTTGTTAGCCTTGCCCTTATAATAAGTTATTTCTTTCATTTTATACCTAGCAAATTCGATTATAATCTGTCCAAATACCTTAGTAAATTTGGGATAATAGCAACTAGTGTGCTCTTATCTATAGCCCTTATTTTCCTTAGTGAATTCACAAAATTTGAAAGAGATTTTTCTAAAGCTAAGTCCATCAATAACCAAACTGAGATTATTGAAGATACTGAATATAAAGTCCAACAGTTCGAATATTACAAGTTTTAAGCCATCTTATAGTTTTTTAGCAGTCTTTTTATTTTTCTGCTAATTTTTATTTGCTTCTTTAAATTTTTGCATTATAATACTAGTGTAATTAAAAATTAAAAAAAAAATAATAACTAAACTTTAGGAGGAAAAAATGAACTTTTTAAAAACTAGAAACTATATGCCTAGTTGGTCTTTGTTTGATGAGTTGCTTAACAACTTTGAAGCTGATGATGCTAGAAGAATGGCTCTTGATATTATTGAAAACGAAAAAGAGTTTGTTATCAAGGCTGACCTTCCTGGATTTGACAAAAGTGATATTAAGGTTACTGTAAAAAATAACCAATTAACTATTGAAGCTGAGAAAAATGTCGAGAACAAAGTCGAAAATGGAACAATTCACAGGGAAGAAAGATTCTCTGGTAAATATATGAGAACCTTATCACTTCCTGATAATTGCGTAAGTAATGATATTTCAGCAAAACTCGAAAATGGAGTTTTAGATCTTATAATTAGGAAAAAAGAAATGGAAGCAGCTAAACAGATTACTATTGATTAACCTCTCCTATCAAACATAAATAAGCTTATGATAGAAAGCCTTGGGATTTAGACCTAAGGCTTTTTTTTCGAAACCGTTCAAAGCCTTTGCGGATGTGGTCATCCGCACTCCCAGTTATAAAAAAGCAAGGTCAAAGATGGCCAGCCTGATGTAGTTCATCTTTGTCCCCTGCTGAAATATATCAACATCATTGCTAAGCAATACCACAACTTTTCACTCTTCACTTTTCATTTTTCACTAAAAAAACAGGGGTCAAAGATGGCCAGCAGAAGTAGTTCATCTTTGTCCCCTGCTGAAATATATCAACATCATTGCTAAGCAATACCACAACTTTTCACTTTTCATTTTTCACTAAAAAAGCAGGGGTCAAAGATGGCGGCTATCTACTTTCCCACACCGTTGCCAGTGCAGTATCATCGACGTGAGTGAACTTAACTTCTGTGTTCGGAATGGGAACAGGTGTAGCCTCACTGCAATTACCACCATCTTTGACCCCTGTCAAAAATGTTTATTTTACTTTCATTCTTGTGCTTGAATTATTAATAATCTTCTTGGTGTTTTATATTTTTCACTTTTAATTATTAATTCTTCATTCTCTTACTGTGCTAACAGTAAGAGATTATAGAGTGTATATAAAAAATATTAAGTAAGACGATCGAGTTATTAGTATCACTCGGCTGAACATGTTGCCATGCGTACACCTGTGACCTATATACATTGTAGTCTCCAATGACTCTAAGGGGAGATCTAATCTTGAGGTTGGCTTCCCGCTTAGATGCTTTCAGCGGTTATCCATTCCGAACTTAGCTACTCGGCAATGCAGCTGGCGCCACAACCGATACACCAGAGGTTCGTCCACACCGGTCCTCTCGTACTAAATGAAGATCCTCTCAAATCTCCTGCGCCCACGAAGGATAGGGACCGAACTGTCTCACGACGTTCTGAACCCAGCTCGCGTAACTCTTTAATCGGCGAACAGCCGAACCCTTGGGACCTTCTTCAGCCCCAGGATGAGTTGAGCCGACATCGAGGTGCCAAACACCGCCGTCGATATGAACTCTTGGGCGGTATCAGCCTGTTATCCCCGGAGTACCTTTTATCCTTTGAGCAACGGCCCTTCCATTCAGAACCGCCGGATCACTAAGACCTAGTTTCCTACCTGCTCGACCCGTCAGTCTCGCAGTCAAGCTCCCTTATACCTTTATGCTCTGCAGATGATTACCAACCATCTTGAGGGAACCTTGGTAAGCCTCCGTTACTTTTTCGGAGGCGACCGCCCCAGTCAAACTGCCCACCTGGCAATGTCCAATATGTTTTCATATCGTTAGTAAATCAATTTAATAAGGGTGGTATTTCAACAACGGCTCAGCACAATCTAGCGACCATGCTTCATAGCCTCCCACCTATCCTACACATACTAAACCAAGTTACAATGCCAAGATACAGTAAAGGTTCACGGGGTCTTTCCGTCCTTTCGCGGGTAAGCGGTATCTTCACCGCTATTACAATTTCACCGAGTTCCTGGTTGAGACAGTGCCCAAATCGTTACACCATTCGTGCAGGTCGGAACTTACCCGACAAGGAATTTCGCTACCTTAGGACCGTTATAGTTACGGCCGCCGTTTACTGGGGCTTCATTTCAAAGCTTCGCCTTACAGCTAACCTCTCCATTTAACCTTCCAGCACCGGGCAGGTGTCAGTCTGTATACTTCGAATTACTTCTTCGCACAGACCTGTGTTTTTGATAAACAGTCGCTTGGGCCTCTTCACTGCGGCTACTTCATGCTCTGCATTGCACATGCTCACACTAATGTAGCACCCCTTCTCCCGAAGTTACGGGGTCATTTTGCCTAGTTCCTTAACCAGAATTCTCTCGAACGCCTGAGGATACTCTCCTCGTCCACCTGTGTCGGTTTGCAGTACGGTCTGATATACTTCATCGCTTAGAAGCTATTTCTTGGCAACCTTATAAACACACTTTATCAGCTAAGCTGTCGTCCTCTACCTCGGATTGAAAATACGGATTTGCCTGTATTCTCTCCTACATAGACTCAACTACTATTCCAACAGTAGTCTGTGCTGCATAGTTGCGTCACTCCATCACTCTATATCTCAGGCCCAGGATTATTAACCTGGTTCCCATCAGCTGCGCCATTCGGCATCGCCTTAGGGGCCGGCTTACCCTCAGCAGATTATCTTTACTGAGGAAACTTCGGACTTGCGGCGTGTGAGTTTCTCACTCACATTATCGTTACTCATGCCAACATCGTCTCTTCTAAACGCTCCAGCATGACTCACATCACACCTTCTTCGCTGTTTAGAATGCTCTTCTACCACAGTCTTACGACTGTCCACGGCTTCGGTTCTATGCTTTAGTCCCGATCATCTTCGGTGCATTACCACTCGACCAGTGAGCTATTACGCACTCTTTAAATGGTGGCTGCTTCTAAGCCAACATCCTGGCTGTCTATGCAATTAAACATCCTTAATCACTTAGCATAAAATTGGGGACCTTAGCCGGTGGTCTGGGTTCTTTCCCTCTCGTCCGTGAAGCTTATCCCTCACGGGCTGTCTCCTAGACATCATTTATAGGCATTCGGAGTTTGGTTGGGTTCAGTAAACTGGTGAGTCCCCTAGCCCATTCAGTGCTCTACCTCCTATAAATTAATCTAAGGCCATACCTAAATATGTTTCGAAGAGAACCAGCTATCTCCGGGTTTGTTTGGCCTTTCACCCCTACCCACATCTCATCCACTGATTTTTTAACATCAGTTGGTTCGGTCCTTCAGTAAGTGTTACCTCACCTTCAACCTGGACATGGGTAGATCACCCGGTTTCGGGTCTAATCCAATCAACTTAGTGCACTATTAATACTCGCTTTCGCTTCGGCTCCGTATCTGTAATACTTAACCTCGCTGATTAGATTAACTCGTTGGCTCATTATGCAAAAGGCACGCCATCGCTATTAAGCTCTGACTGCTTGTAAACACACGGTTTCAGGTTCTATTTCACTCCCCTTCCGGGGTCCTTTTCACCTTTCCCTCACGGTACTGTTTCACTATCGGTCACCAAACGTATTTAGCCTTACGAGATGGTCCTCGCTGATTCAATCGGAATTTCTCGTGTTCCGACCTACTCGGGATACTACTAAGATGGTAAACAATTTTAACTACAGGACTTTCACCTTCTGCGGTCCAACTTCCCAGATGGGTTCGTCTATCATTTACTTCTCTACATTGTAGTCCCACTACCCCGATTATTCAACCGGTTTAGGCTCTTCCCCGTTCGCTCGCCGCTACTTAGGAAATCGTTTTTACTTTCTCTTCCTGAGGGTACTAAGATGTTTCAGTTCCCCTCGTTAGCCTCCTTTCGGATGACACAACATTACTTGTGCCGGGTTGCCCCATTCGGATACCCCCGGGTCGAAGCTTGCTTACAGCTCTCCGAGGATTTTCGCAGTTAACCACGTCCTTCTTCGCCATTTGGTGCCAAGGCATCCACCATGTGCTCTTTTGCTCTTACAAAAAATTAATTATACACACTCTATTGCACTCTATTTACTGTAAAATTTTTATTATTTCGTTATAGAATGAAAAAGTAAACTTATCAAGAAACTATTTCTCCTTTAAAAGGAGGTGATCCAGCCGCACCTTCCGGTACGGCTACCTTGTTACGACTTAGTCCTCCTCGCTAACCACACCTTCGTAAGCTGCTCCCATTGCTGGTTAGCCCACCTCCTTCGGGTGCAATCAACTCGGCTGACTTGACGGGCGGTGTGTACAAGGTCCGGGAACGTATTCACCGCGTTATGCTGACACGCGATTACTAGCGATTCCAGCTTCATATAGTCGAGTTGCAGACTATAATCCGAACTGTGATCGGCTTTTTGTGATTCGCTTAACCTCGCGGTCTCGCAACACTTTGTACCGACCATTGTAGCACGTGTGTAGCCCTGGACATAAGGACCATGATGACTTGACGTCGTCCCCACCTTCCTCCATATTGTTACTATGGCAGTCTTTCTAGAGTGCCCAACTTAATGATGGCAACTAAAAATAAGGGTTGCGCTCGTTGCGGGACTTAACCCAACACCTCACGGCACGAGCTGACGACAGCCATGCAGCACCTGTATCCCGGTTCCCCGAAGGGCACAGCTCTATCTCTAAAGCCTCCCGAGTATGTCAAGCCCAGGTAAGGTTCTTCGCGTTGCATCGAATTAAACCACATGCTCCACCGCTTGTGCGGACCCCCGTCAATTCCTTTGAGTTTCAACCTTGCGATCGTACTCCCCAGGCGATACACTTAGCGCGTTAACTACGACACCGAAGGATTTACCCCCGACATCTAGTGTATATCGTTTACTGTGTGGACTACCAGGGTATCTAATCCTGTTTGATACCCACACCTTCGCAGTTTAGCGTCAGTCATGGCCCAGTAGATTGCCTTCGCCTTTGGTGTTCTTCCTAATCTCTGCGCATTCCACCGCTACACTAGGAATTCCATCTACCTCTACCTGACTCTAGATATCCAGTTTCAAATGCCGTACACCAGTTGAGCTGATGCCTTTAACACCTGACTTGAATATCCGCCTACCTGCCCTTTACGCCTAGTAATTCCGGACAACGCTTGCCACCCCCGTATTACCGCGGCTGCTGGCACGGAGTTAGCCGTGGCTTATTCCTGTACTAATATCTCTCTTCATTATATCTTATACAATAAAGCATTGCTCATACAGAAAAGAACTTTACACTCCGAAAAGCTTCTTCGTTCACGCGGCGTCGCACTATCAGGGTTTCCCCCATTGTAGACTATTCTCGACTGCTGCCTCCCGTAGGAGTCTGGGCCGTATCTCAATCCCAGTGTGGGCGACCACTCGTTAAAGCCGCCTACCAATCATCGCCATGGTGAGCCATTACCCCACCATCTAGCTAATTGGACGCAGACTCATCTCTAAGCGGGAGCTAAAAGCCCCCTTTAGCTTTGCAGCCACATTCGGTATTAGCTCAGGTTTCCCTGAGTTGTCCCCAACTTAAAGGTAGATATCTACGCGTTACTCACCCGTCCGCCACTGTACTAATCTCCCGAAGGAGACTTTCTCGTCCGACTTGCATGCCTAATCCACGCCGCCAGCGTTCGTCCTGAGCCAGGATCAAACTCTCCATTATTATTATAAATCGTGTTCCTGTCTCTCGCAAGTTTACTTCATTCATTCACTCTATAACTTTTAACTTTTAAAATTATTCAAAGATCTTTCCAACGTTTCCAAGAAAACTTTCGCTCCCTCGCATTGGTTTCGTCAAACTACTGGAGACCTATTTCTTGTCAATAGCTTTTTTTAACTTTTTGAATTTTTATGCTAAGATAACAGGACATATTGACCTTTTTAGCTACTGTTATTTAGTCATATATCTATGGTCTAATATTTTTGATATTTTTTTTCTTCTTTTGAGTTTTTTGTGTTTGTTTTTTGGTTAAGGATGGGAATTTTGTTGAGGTGGATTTTTGAAAACACCCCCTATTTTCCCCCTCACAAAGGTGAATGTTTACTCTCCCCGGCCTAATCGGCCACCCCTCTCAGACGCTCTTACGAGCTGAAAGGGGATTGTTTACTCTCCCCGGTCTAATCGGCCACCCCTCTCAGACGCTCTTACGAGCTGAAAGGGGATTTATATGGGTCGCAGGGATACTTCCACCTTTATATTTTATTATGTTATAGGTTCCTTGATTGTTAGTTACTCAATAGTTCATTGGATTTCATTAGAGAGAGTAACAATCGACTTTGTAAAAAAGTAAATATCTAGTTCATTAACCGACTAAATTCTTGAAAATCTTTGGCATGAAGTAGAGCTGTTAGGAAATTATCCTGAGTTACAGTCTGAGAAATCTGAGAAAGAATATTCAAGTGACTTTGGGTTGATTTATCTTGAGGTGATAAAAGGATAATCATAATCTTATGAACATTATCTATTTTAGGAATATCAAAACCAGCAGGATTAACTGCTATATATACTTTATATTCTTTTACAAGAGTGGTTCTTGTATGGATAAGGACTATTTCACTAGTTAATTCAAGAGGAAAATCATGAAGTACTTCTACCATTTGCTTAAGGACTTGTTGCTTCTCATCAATCATACTATTTTGGAATATATTAGCAAAAACAGCTTCAGGTTTCTTTTCTTTAAGGTTGAAATAAACATTAGTAGCTGGAATAAGATTATTAATGAAAGTAGTTCTTAGTTCGGAGATTTCTACTTGATCATACTGGTTCTTTTCAAGCTCTTGCTCAGTATAGAGATAAGGGTAGGAAGCAATCAAATTATTATCTGGAAAAGCTTTATATAGATGGTTAGCTAGCTGATCGAAGCTTAGTCTCCAGGCTAAGGAACCTTTTCTTGCCAAGATTTGAATAATCAAGTCTGTAGGTTCAATTATGGAATTGATTAGATTGATAACAGATTTCCAGCTTCTAACAGCTTTAAAATCAACATCTGATTTTTGCTTACTAAAGTGATGTTTGATTTCATTATATGTTTCTTCCTCTGCGATTATTAACCATTCTGCAGAAATTTCATTCTTAATTAGTTTAAGAGAATTAATTGTATCAGTAAATCCGGCTTGTCTATAAAGGTAAGGAGGTACTATCAGGATAATTCTCTTAGTAATATTAACAGGTTTTATTAGGTTGGCAATTAATATCATCTCTAAACAATATTTAGTAACTTGTTCTGTAGTAGTCTCATAGAAAGAAGACAAGAATGGACCATTATCACTCCAACCTAAGATAACTTTATTGATTCTTTGTTCATTAATAGTCTTTAGGATAGATGCAGAAATATTCGAATCAATTTTGTTAAGAGGAATAGAATTCTTTTGATTAGAATTGGATCTAATACTAGCCTTAGCCAAAATCCCTTCTCCTTCAACAATCTTTGATTCTACATTTGAACCTTCAAGAGATACATGCAGAGGATATAATGGTTCGTGACTCCCTTTATTTTGCAAGAGAAAAGAGAAATCCATCAATGGTGCAACATCTTTTTCTTTGAGAAGGGGAATGAGTATTCTATTCAAACTCATTTTACTTGGAATGTCTTGAAGCTCATTTTTAGTACTGATAACTATCTTTTTAGCGTATTTCTGAGTAACAATAGAGCCAACTAAACTTGTAGCAACAATCATCATTATAGTTCCAGAGAGAATACCTTCTGTGAAAATACCAATGTTATATCCAACGAGAACAGCAGCCAGGGTTGCTGCAGCTTGATTCACACTCATACCATAAATCAAACCTCTTTCGTTTTTAGAGAATTTTGCTAAGTAAGAAAATAATCTTGCAGCTATGTCTTTAGATAAAAGAGCAATGACAATCATTACCAGAGATACCAAGATTGCTGATTTAGTTGTAAATAAAACTATAGGGTTTATCAGCATTCCTACTGATATTAAAAAGAAAGGAATGAAGAGAGAGTTCCCAACAAATTGGATTCTGTTCATTAAAAGCCCTTTTTCAGGTATTAAAGGATTTAAGGTGAGTCCAGCAAGGAAAGCACCTATAATAGGTTCCAAGCCAATCATGTGGGAGAAATGAGCAGATAAGAATAAAGCTGTGATAACAAAAACATAGTCCTCAACTCCTGATTCAGTAAAAAATCTTCTAAAGAACCAAGTAGTAATTTTGGGAAGAAAGATAAGAACTATTGCACCATAAATGAGGGAAAAGGCTATAAGTTTAATCCAAAACATAGCTGAGACTTGGCCTGTGTGGATAGCTGCAATTGTGGCTAAAACAAAGAAAGCTAAGGTATCAGTAATAATTGTTCCGCCAATTGTTGCTGTTACAGATTTCCTCTTCGCTAGTCCCATTCTACTTACTATTGGAAAAGTGAGAAGGGTATGAGAGGAAAACATGCTTGCTAATAGGATAGAAGCAGGTAGAGACATATCTAGAATGTAAAAAGCACCAGCTGTACCTAGTATTAGAGGTATTAAGAAAGTCATTAAACCAAAATTAATACTTAGGTGCTTATTTCTTTTAATTTCTTCTAAGTTAATCTCTAGACCAGCTTGAAACATGATATAGAGCAGTCCAATTTTACCTAAGAGGTCAATTGCTCTATCTTTTTCTAGAACATTTAAGACATGTGGTCCTAAGACTATACCAAAAAATATTAGTCCAATAATGCCAGGTAAACGTAATTTCTCAGCTAAAAGAGGAGCTATTAAAACAGTTGTCATTACTATCGAAAATATCAATACAGGATCATGGGCAGGGAATATGCTCATTATCATCTCCATTTCTTTCTTTTTTATATATAAAGTAAATAGAAATTAGTAAACTGACAAAGTTTTTTTGTTAATGGGTACCTAGAGAAACACTAGATCTGAAGAGAATAATAAAGCTTTTGTTTTGCCATTTAGGATATTCTTTTTAAATTTATTACTTCTTGCTACAAAAAAAGCACAGTTATTGAGATTTTTAACTTTTGAACCCAGCAAACTTTCCCAGCTATTATCCTCTTTATCTTTTAAGGCTTGAAATACTTGATGTTTAAAGTTATGATTTTCTTGTCTATCTATGAAATCTGGTAGGTTATTCTTACGAGAATGTAATAACCAATCCCAAGATAAATAATCATCTATTAAGTCTTTATCAATTTGTGGGTATGTTTCAAAAATAAACTGTCTTAATGTATAGAATATGTTAATCCAGTTACTATTACTAATCTCAAAATTGTCTTGAAGATATTCAGTGAAAAGAGTAAAAAAATCAACAGGTCTATCAAGCTGTGAGCTAATATAGGCTAAGGTATATCTTAGACGAGAACTATTATAGATATGATTAAAGATATCTTCAAAATCATAGAAAAACATCATATCAATAAAGGGTAACCACTTTGTAGAAAGAATCTGATAAGGTGGTAGGGAATCATATTCTAAGCCATACTCCTCTTCTTTACTTGCCAGTTCGGTTCCGGGTAATACTTTTAGAAAACCTAGTTGAATAACATCTGCTTTTAGCTCAAGCAGGTCATTCAAGGAGTTTAGAAAAGAATCCTTATTTTCATAAGGTAGGCCGAGTATTAAATCCAAATGAGTATGAATATTTCTTATATCTAATAGCTTTTTTAGTTTATCTTTATATTTTTGGAAATGATGATTCCTATTAATTGCTGAAATAGTTTTGGGATTAGTTGATTGAACACCAATTTCAAATTGAATCCTATCTTTAGGTGTTTTACTCAGGATAGCAAAGTCTGCTTCTTTTAAGAGAGCTGGGTGGATTTCAAAATGGAATTTTGTATCAATCTCGAGAGAATTTATAAACTTCCAAATAGCTTGGGAAATCTTAGTATCAGCATTGAAAGACCTATCTACAAATTTAATTATTTTGGGCTTATTACTCAAAATAACCTTCAATTCTTTGATTATTAAATCAATATTTTTATATTCCAGTTTCTGATCTAAGCGAGAAGATAAACAGAAGGAACATTTGAAAGGACAACCTCTAGATGCTTCATAATAGATATATTTGTTTTTTAACTGAGAAAAATCTTCATTTCTGTAAGGAAAATTAATTTCTTGAAAGGAATAATTTGAGGTTTGGATAATCATTTCTTGATTATTAAAGTCATTTATTGCTAAAGAACGCCAAGCTGCTTCACCACTACCAACAATGATATAATCAGGTTTAATTTCTCTTGCCTGCCAGTATGAAGTATTATAGCCAGCTTCTGGACCTCCTAAAACAACTATGGTTTGTGGACTAATCTTTTTTAGGGCAGTGAAGATGAAAGTAACAATATCACGATTCCAAATGTAGGTTGATATAGCGAGTATATCTGCTTGTGATTTAACAACTTTAGCTAATATTTTAAATTTGTCTTGATTTATACTCTCTTCTAGATGACTTACTTGATAGGGCAAGTCTTCAATAGCCATTTTTAGATAAAATAAGGCTAAGTTAGAATGAGTAAAACGAGCATTAATTCCGAGAAGTGTTATTTTTTTCATAAAGCAAGTTTACTTTACTAGGGATTATTGTCTATGAAAAAAATATTGACAACTTTTAATGAGGAAATTATTCCTGTGAAGAGTGATAATAGTACTGCATTATTGTAAGGAAAATATCTTAATTTGCTAGTATTATTTTTGACTATTTCAAAACATTAGGAGGAAAAAGTGAAGAAAGTAACTTACTACATTATCTTGTTGGCTTTGTTGTTACTAATTGCTTGTGAATCACCTATGGATATTAATAACCATGAGCTGGAACAAGTAGCGGACTCTCAATTTAATCACCAATTATTAAAAGATGGGGATGATTTTACAGTTGGTTATGAAAGTGGTAATATCAGAACATCACTGGTAAACTTAACTTGGGAAGAATCATCAGATGCAGATTTTAAACTTTATAGACTTTTTAGGAATAATCAGAAAATTGCAGTTTTTAATGATGCATCAATAACTAGTTTTACTGATGATGAACTTTCTGAAAATACTTATTATGACTACAGGTTAGATGTTGTTAGCGAATCAGGTATGACTGCTACTGATACTATTCAGATTAAATCTGCTAGATGGGATGCTCCATCAAACATCTTTGGCAATGCTCTAAGTAACACTGATATCTTATTAACTTGGAATGATAACAGTGATAATGAAGATTATTTTGATGTAGTAGTCTCTGATTCTAATGGCCTTGTTACATCAGTTTCAGTTGAAGCCAATATTACTGAAGCAATAATTAGAGATTTAGACTTTGGCTCAACTTATAGCGTTCAGGTCAAAACTTCAAGTCAATTTGAACCAAATATTCTATCTTCACAAGTCTCTAACTTTTCAATGTATAATTTCTCATTATCTGCTCCAGCTAATCTCTATGCCACTAATAGCTCTGACCATTCAATAGAGCTATTTTGGAATGATTATTCCAATCTTGAAACAGGCTTTCTTATAGAACGTAAAATAAATGATGGAAATTTTATTGAAATTGAAAATATTTCTGAAATGAATGTAGAAACCTATACGGATAATGATGTTTCAGCTTATGACCTTGGAGATATTTTAACTTACAGAGTTAGAGCTTATAATGACTATAATTCTCCTGTTCAATATACTGACTATTCAAATGAATATGAAATTGAAGTATCAGAAATCTCAAATGATTTAATTTACTTGATTTTAACTGTTGATTTTGACAGTTATGAATCATCCTGGAATATAAGAAAACAAGGAACTAATGAAACAATATTCCCAAACTTTCAAACATTTGAGAATCCAGGATCTACTGTTTTACAACAACTTGAATTACTCCCAGGCCAGTATTATGTTCATTGTATTGATACTTATGGAGATGGAGGAATCTCAGGCCGTGTTTATCAAGGTTCAGAGCTTTTAATAAAATGGGATAAACATGACTATACAACAAACGGACACTTTCACTTTGAAGTTGGATATAATCAGGAGGAAAAATGAAAAAAATAATATCAACTATCCTTATAAGCATGTTTGTTCTATTGATTTTTGCAAACCAACCTGAATCAATGCGTAGCCTAGCCACTGGCGGAGTTTTTACTGATACTTGGGAAGATGTATATGACCCAATTTCTTTAAATAGCATAGAAAAGTTCTATTTCTTCACTAATCTAGCAGATTTTTCTTATTCATATAATGAGGCCTATGGAGAAATTAGTGATGCTAGTGAGAGTAAAATGTTTGAAGAATTCCCTTTTGGAATTGCTTTTACTAATCCCTTCAAAAAGAATTTAAAGCATTCATTTTTCCTCAGGTTTTCAAATACACTAACCCCTAGTTTGGTACAAAATGGAAACTTTGGAGAATATGAAGAAAAAACTTCTTACTATTATGATAATGATAATGATGGCCTTTTTGATGAAAGATCTGTAGTTTATGAAAAAGAAGAAGATTACCAAGATAATGATAAACTATTTGATTTCATTTGGAACAATAACATAGAGCTTGATAATTATAATTTAGGTTTTAAGTTATCTTTATCAAATTCCAGTGAAGAAATTGATAATGCCCAAACTAGATTAGGTGAAAGTAATTTTGCTGATTATGGCTATCTAGATGGTTTTTATCCAGGTGCTAATCAAGTTGATATATATGGTGAACTCTATAATATGGATGAGGAGCAATATAAACATAGATATTCTGAAAAAGGCAAATTTTCTACTGAACTAAGTGATAAAGAAATGAGCTTGTTGATTTCTATGGAAAAGCCATCTAACTTCCTAATTGATGATAACACTCTTAGATTTGATTTCGGCTTTGATAATATTACTGGACTTTCCCGTGATACAGATGACAGCTACCTAGCTTCTTTTGAGGAAATCATAGTAAGAGATACTTTAGTAGTTACTGGGGATATTAGTGATGTTTATAAAAGAAAAATTGAAATGAAAAGTAATAATTTCTCTTTTGCAACTTGCTTGAATAAAGAATTAACTAGTAAATTCAATGGTGAAAATGGTTTTTGGGAAATCGGACTTTATTCTGGATTCTCTCTTGGAGAAAAAGAAGATTCATGGTCAAAGCATCTTATTACTGAAGAAAAAACAGATTCTTTAAACTCACTTGAATATACCATAATCGATGGTAAAAATTATTATTCATCTTCTGATGAGAGTGGTGACTTAAATGTAATGGATTTCTCATCTTATTTCTTAATGAATCTTCCCCTAAATAAAACTGCAAACTTTGGCTATGGACTTACCTATAACTATTCATATTCTAAAGGTGAATATGATGCTGAAGAAAAAATTGAAAACATTGATTTCTCTCAAATTGGGCAGGAGCTTGATCTTGCTAGTGAATATCAAAGAAGAGAAACTCAGTATATATCAGGGGAAAAAGAAACTATAATCAAAACAAATGAATTTGTGATACCAGTTGCTTTAGAATTTAAGATCCCTACTAGTCAAACTTCAAGTAATGATGGTTTTGGTATAAGAAACTTCTTATTTAGATTAGGTTCTACTTTCATCTATAATTATACATCTACTGAAGAGACTTATAATAAAGTTGATAGTCAAATTAACTTCATTATTACTGAATATGGAGATGGAGATGTTTCTGAGTCATATAATGCTGATAACGAAATGAATTCTAGCAAGCAAATAACTAATCAGGCTTACTCAAGTAAAATATTTACTGCTGGTATTGGTTACCAACATTCTGAGAATGTAAGTATTGACCTAGGTGGGAAGTATGATTATAATACCGAAGATTATTTTGTTGGACTATCTTTTACATTAAGTAAATAATAAGAATAAATTAAAGCTATACTCTTCAGCGTCATTTTACGTCGCTTAGGTACTAATAATAATGTAATTCAGACAAAAAAGATAGTTTTATCAAAATAAGTACTTATTATTATCTAAGACTTTCGAAGCATTTGATGTCTAGCAAAGTTAATTTATCTTTAATATGCGAAAAAAGTATTGACACTATTTTATCACTATGATAATTGTGATTTATAATTATGTCATTAAAAAATGATGAATAAATAAGTGTAAATAAAAAAAGGAGTTTATAATGAAAAACTTTTTACTTGTAATATTATTAGTTGTTAGTGTAGCTATGAGTGCTACAACGATTTATGACATCCAGTATACTACTGATGCTGGTTCTGAAGGTACTTATCCTTCTACTTTTGACGGACAAGAAGTTACTGTTGAAGGTGTTGTAACTGCAAATCGTGCAAACACAAGTGCTGAAATTGGAAAATTCTTCATTTCACAACCTGAAGGTGGAGCTTGGAAAGGTATCTATGTTTTCGATTGGTCAACTAATGTTCAAATTGGTGATTTAGTAGAAGTTACTGGTACAGTTGATGAATATTATGGTTACACAGAATTAACTTATTGCACAGTTACTGTTTTAAGTTCAGGAAACCCTGTTCCTAATCCTATAATTGTTACAACTGGTCAAATGGCTGGTGGAATGACAGCAGAATCATACGAAGGTTGTTTAGTTAAGGTTATGAATGTAACATGTACTGTTGCTCCTGACCAATATAATCAATTTGAAGTAGATGATAATACTGGTGCTTGTAATGTTGATGATTTATTCTACATCCAACCAGAACCATCAGTTGGTGACCAATTCACTTCTATCACTGGTATGGTTAATTATGGTTTTGATGAATTCTCAATCAACCCTAGAACTATGGATGATGTTCAATCAGGAACCCCTGTAAACAATTCAAAGAGATCTTGGGGAAAAATCAAGTCTATCTATAAATAATAGACTTAGCTCATTTACAAAACTTAAAAGGAGGAGAAATGAGTAAATTTTTTAAGAAAGTACTGTGGCTAGGAGCTCTTGCTGGAATCGGTTATGCTGGCTTTAAAATGTATCAAAAAATTTCAGCTATTTCCAAGCTTAGCAAGTCTTTACCTGAATTCTTAAATAATGTCTATGGTGAAAAACCAAAAATAAACATAAACATGGATTTAAAATCGTTAAAGATAAGTGTAGGCTTTAAGCAAGATATCTTAGATAATAATGAAGATATTCAAACTACAGTAACTGAATATATTGAAGATTTCTATCCTGTATTAAGTTCTGCAAGATTAATTGTTGATATCTTTGCTGTTACTGTAACAGATTCTACAAAGAAAGATGATTGTGACTGCGATTGCAATTGTGACGATAATGATGAAGATTGTGATTGTGGCGATGATTGTGATTGCAAAGATAAAGAAGACAAAAAAGAAGAAAATGTAGAATAGTTAATAACTATTCATATTATAATATAATTAAGCCTTGCAAATGCAAGGCTTTTTCTTTATCCACGAATTACGCAAATTACACAAAGAAGGCTATCTCCAAAGTAAAGTGTGTCTTAGAAAATTTATAACAAAATATCTTTGAAGTATGTTAGGTTCATAACAGATAAAAGACTATATAAAAGCACTTTTCTACCAGCTCCAGAGGAGCGGAATCTTTGTAGATTGAAATGCCAAAAATCTCTAAAAGCTACAGAGTAGCGGCATCTTTGTAGACTGATGGCAACTCTGACCCAGGTGGAAGTAAGGATACTTCCACTCCATACTATCCCCCTTCTACGAGAGAGGGATACAGGGGTGATTCCATAAAATTATGTAGCTTCCTTTTGCAACTATCCACAAAGGTCCACTGCATTATTTAGGTTTATTCAGGCAATGATATATGAATCATCATAAACAGGGACGTCTTTCAACGTCCCTGCAATATCAATTATTTATGCTTATCATAAGATTAATCTTTCATAGCTTTAACCTTATAGAAGTAAGCTTCAGAATTACTACGTATTTGATTATGTTGATAGAAGGTATCGTTAGTATCTCCTAATTCAATCCAATTGCTTAAATCACTTGAATAATAAACTTTGTAAAAGTCAGCATTCGGTACGCTTAACCAATTAATGGTAGCTAGGCTGTTAGATATTTGAACATTTAGATTATTAGGGGCAATAAGTTCTATAACTCCTATATTAATCGGGAATGGTTCTTGAGCAGAACCTACAACCTGACCACTTGCAACAGGAGTTGAATTTGATTCTTCAATAACTAGATCAGCTGATCTATCATATAACTTAAAGGAAACATTTTCTAGAGAGCCATTTGATTGAACTAAGATGGTTGTAAAGGCCTGACTTCTATTTACTATAACGATTTCACCAAGTCCACGACATTCTCCACCTACCCAAGCTGAGACTATGTCATCAGAAGCTATCTCATCACTTAGGTGAGTAACTTCTGCATAAATAGTTGCTGTATTGTTAGGGTAGATTACGGGCTGCCAATCAGGTTCATTAACTAATTCACTAATTGTTAGTGTAATAGGAATATTAATATTACTGTTAGTAGCAGAGTTTGATTGAATATTTAGATTTGCTGTGTATTCTCCAGGAGTAAACTCAAGAGAACTGAAGTTTAGGATAACACCTTGGTTAGTCTCAGGAACAATAGTTAGACTAGAAAACTGATTATCAAGAGTAACCCATTGTGGAGCAGGACTTCCTTGGCCAGTAACAAGCAAGTTATCAATAGCCCAATAATATTCATAGATAGCATTATAATAATGGAATCTCAATTTCACATCACCATAACCTTCATTTGCTAATGTATGCGAAAAATGACTTGGGGATGACCATGAACCAATATCATCACCTTGCCAGCTTGCAATATTTATCCATTCACTACCTGTCCACAAGTCAACATCAGCTATTTCATCTGACCAGCTATTAAAGTAATGATCAAATTCAATAGTAATTTCTTCATAATTAGAAATATTGAAAAGAGGGCTTTCAATAGTATCATCAAATTCTACATTCGAGCCTGCTGTATCACTATCTATGAACAGAAATGCTGTTTCATCTAAACTAAAATTAGTCCCATAATAATTATAAGCATCTGTAATATGCCAAGTGTCTTCAGCAGATGAGAGATAATCTATAGTCCAAGCTGATAAGTCGTGATCATCAAAGTTGGCAGAAAAAATCTCTATAATATCCCTTTCATCAAGTATATCAAGACTAAGAGAACAGTTTAAATCAAAATCTCCAGTATTAGAGATAGAAATACTTCTATCACTTGTTTGTTCAGGCTGGAGATTTAAGCTCAAAGCTTGAGGATTAACATTTATATTTGCTGGATTTTTTACTTCCAAAGCTAGAGGAACATCTATTTCAGGAGAATCAGGGTCATTAGAAGTAATTCTTAGATTTCCTGAATATCTGCCTGCATCTTGAGTAGGATGACTTATGTCATAGGATTGGGATGTTCCTGAGGAGATTGAGAAGGTGAAATTCTGTATGTTTCTTGTTCCTTGATGAGCTAGCATGATTTCATTTTTAGAAATACCTTGTCTAGTTTCAGTGATAGTGAAGCTGTTGTTAACATTGATATTTCCTGTTAAAGTTTGACCACCAATATTAGAGATAGTCAAATTTCTAGTAGCAAAATCGCCAATAATAACTTGCCCCAAATCTATTGAAGTCGTATTTAAACTAATAACAGGTTCAGTGCTTGTAGAAACAGCAAAGATTCTGATGTTTGGATTATTTCCTGTGACTGTACCTGAAACAGGAGAAGCAGGATTAGGGTTTGTATAATCATTATAATAATAAATACTTCTATTTGAGCCTGAAGTATAGCAATAGAATTCATCTCCACTTGCATGGTAACCAGAAGTATTTTCATCAAAAGCAATTACTAAATTACTTGTTCCATCATAAGTAAAAGGACTTGATAATTCTATCTCTACCCAACCAGTTGTAGCAGGAGCTGAGAAAGAACCTGAATAAACTTGGGTTAGATTGTCTAAACTTATCCAGTCTGTTGAAGATGTAAAACTATTCTTATCAGTATTACCCATATAAATAACAATATCATCAGTCCAAGCAGAATTGCCATTATATTGATATGCTATTTTGTTAATTTGAGATACTCCTAAGTTTAATTCAGAGGATGTATAAATTGACTGACTATAAGTGTAACCATAATAAGCTTCTATTGGCAGATGTGCATCAGTTACTGTTCCATGACCAATTTGCAAAAGAGCGGCTAAGAAGTCTTGGCTTAGCTGATTGCTCCCATTTGGATAATCTGTTGAGACAGTAAATGATATAAGTTCACCTGCTGGGATTGAGTTAGATGCTGTGGCAGTGAAACTTACACTAGTTTGGCCACCTGCTGAAACAGGAGCAATATTGTCACTAGTATTAGTGAAAGTAATATAATCAACAGGACCTATGTTTGCTAGATTACTTGGTGAGATTATTTCTCCATTGTTAGTTATACTAGCAACTAGCAGGAATGATTCACCTGCATCTATGACATTATTGCCATTACCGAGACTAGAATCATCAATAGTTATTTGGGTAATTTCCATATCATAGCTTTTTGCTGTCAGACTAATATTTCCGGAATAATCCTCTCCACTAGCAGTGATTACATAAGCTAAACTTATAGAATGATTATTAGGAACATTATCTGCTATTGTGAAATGAATAACATTATTAATATTTAGTGAAGCTTCTGGGCTGATAGCATTCACAGGAGTTGAATTTGTTGATAAATTAAGATAAGGATCTGATTCAGAAAAAGTAATAGTTCCAGAAGAAGAAGTTTGAGTGCCAATGTTCTCAATTACCAGGTTTAAAGTAGCAGATTCTCCATACTCTAAAAGGTCATTATTGTTAGCATCATTTATTGAATATTCTGCTAAGGTAAGATAGGGACCATTAACAGCAGACATGGTAACTGGCTCAACTACAGTGATTTTATTAAAAGCAGTTACAGTGAGAGTTAAGTCACTTGGACTTGTTGGAAGATTGCTAAGATTCAAATTAACACTTCCTGAAGAATTGCTATATCCACTTCCTATAATCTGATTATTATAGCTTAGGGAAACAAGAGCATTCTCAACACCAGTATTTACACTATAAGATGTAGTCCCTGATGGTAAAATCCCTGAGTGATTTATTAGCATAGATTCAGGGATATCGGTTCTTACTTGAAGTGAAGCATCTCCAAAGATATGCCAAGTGTTATACATGTCCTGACCATCAGAGCCATAAGCATCCATCATAGCACAAGCACCACTATAATATAATGCTCCAACAGTTGATAGACTCTCGCTTGTAAGAAGTTGATTAATATGGTCTTGACCATACATGGGAGAGTTCCAAGACTGGTTAATTGAGGAAGCATAGATTACCATAGCACCAGTTGCTTGGTCATTATAAGTAGCTCTCATCCAAGCTTCGGCAAAACAAGTATAACTTACAAAATTACCATTTACGCAAGCAACTGAAACAATGAAAGGTAGTTCATTAACATTTGTTAAATTGTTAATATCTGAGGTGGAGAAACCAGTTGTACTCCAGCTTGTAGTCGAACCATGTCCTACATAGTTAACATGTCCTCTACCATCATTAATAGCATTAGCGACATTTGATGCCGAAGCTCCTGGGTCATAAATTTGGTCAACATAGGTATAATTATAGTTTAGTAAGTTTGTTCTAATTATATTCATGTGAGTAATATCTGATTCACCATTATCACCTTGACTACCTCCACCCTCTGCTGAAGCAACACCCATAGCTTTTGTAAGATAAGTTGCTGAAGAATTCAAATCTCTTTCATAATTTAGGGTTCGTTCAACCTGGGTTAGAAGCTGACTGACATTTTCAGCTGAAAATCTACCGACAAAAATATCAGGATAGTTATCATTCCCAGCTAACAAGGCATATTTAGGGTCTGCACCACCACCTTCTGAGGTTAAACTAGCAACTTGGGCAGCATCACCAGCTATTTGAACAAAAGCCAAATCTGGGTGATTATCATAGTATTCCTGGATATAATTCTTGATTGATGTTGAATTGTTACCAATGTTTGCTACATCTATTATCTGAGTTGGAATACCCTTTTGAATTTTCCAGTTAGCATAAATTTGCATAGTAGAAATAAAGTTTTGAGGAGCAATAACTAAGATAGAACCGAATTCATCTAAAGCTTCATAACGTTGTTCCTCAAAGTTTAAGAAATGATTTTTGTATAATGACTGGAAAGATGATAAATTACTAGCTTGTGAGATTAACTTATTCTCACCACTTGTTTGAGTATTTATAACTTCAACTATTATGCTGCTATATACTCTTAAGATTCCAGTCTTTGGATTATATTGGAAAGGATTGAAAGAGACAGTAACTCCTCGATAATTTCTCATAACAAAAGGAGTATTTAGAGAAGCTAACTGAGATGGATAAAAGCTGTCTTGATTATAGATAGGGCCAAACTCATAAGGAATAGAGTTTAGATCAACATTACGTTTTATTATTCCTCTGGAAGAAATAACATTAATCTTAAATTCTTTATATTCACTAGATAGTATTTTTAGTTCAGGTTTTGATGTTTTATCAATGATGACACTTCTTGATATTACTGGGAGTTCTGGAGCACCCTTTTGGTAAGTTTCAGCCTCTTTATCAACTGAGATTTTGAAAAACTCTTTCCCATTCACAATGTAAGATTCTTTTTCAAATGAAGCTAATTTTAATTCCAAAAGACAACTTCTATCATTAGAAGATATTAGTTCAACATTGTTTTCCATATTATTAAGAATAATTGTTTCTGCACTTAAGATAACCAAGGCTCTTAGCAGTATCAATATTAATATAAGGTGCTTTTTCATGCTTATTTCTCCTCCACTCAAATGTAATCTTCTTTTATAATATTCCTATCTTGTTGTCAATATATATTTTATATCACTTATTTTGCCTAGCAATTCTCATCTTACTATCTTTTACATAAGTCTCATCCAAATTCATCTCGATTACTTCTTCAAAAAGCTCTATTGCCTTGCTAAAGTTCTCTGTTTTTTCATAACCCATTCCTAAGAAAAACTTAATTTGCATAATTTCCATTTGACTAAGATCATCTCTTTCTTCAACAATTTCTAAATCAGCCATTCCCTCAGGGACTTTTCCTAAGAAAGAAGGCATATTAATCTTGAGAATGCCTCCCCATAGCCTAGCATTCTTATGATCTTCCTGTATGGATAAAGCTTCATCAAAAGCTGATAAAGCACTATTTACTAGCAATAGTGCTCTTAGTTTATAAGTTTCTTTTGCTTCAAATCCTGCCATATATCCAAATACACTTAGAACATCTGGGTCTTGAGGAAAGTCTTTTTTTGCATCTTTCATTATTTTATAAGCTTGAGAAATATCAGTTTTTTCCAATAATAAGGCTTTATCAATAGCTTCCTGGGCACTATTTGCCTTTAAATAGATAAATGAAATTACCAGTAGAATAATGATTAATATTTTCTTCATATTGATTCCTAGTTTTAAGAATTTATTTATTAAATCCATACTGGTAGAATAAAAAATATTTGTCCAGATAAAAGAAAGAAAACTCCTTTTTTATAAGATAATTAGATGCACTCATGCAAAAGTAAATAAATTAATGAAAAAAATACTTGCATAAAAAAACTTTTAAATTAAATTGACTTTGTATTTCAAAGTACAATGTTAATATATAAAAGGAGATAAAAATGAAAAATGCAGAAGAAAGTTTAAAGTTTATAAAGTCATTAGTAGAAGACAACAGGAAATTAGCTTTATCTAGTGGAATGCCTTCAATTATTTGGGGCTTATTTGTTATAGTAGCTCTGATTTCTACATATATTGGAATTCAGAATCAGTACAGGTCAGGTTGGTATTACATGGGAGTTTGGTTAGTGGCTACAGGTTTAGGCTGGCTTGTTTCTTGGACAGTGGAAAGAAGTCGGGAAAAACTAACTGTCTCAACTTATTCTCAACAAATTTTAGGTGTTATTTGGTTCTGTCATGGCATAGCTATGATGATATTAGCTTTTATAACTTCCTTGGCACAGGTGGTGAATCCTTTTGCTATTTCACCAATGATGGGAACAATTTTAGGTTCTGCCTTCTTTATAGAGGGTTGGCTAAATCAATATAAATGGCTCAGAACTGTGGGAATACTCTGGTGGATAACTTCTATAGCCTTGTTTTTCTTAATCAAAGTTGAAAGCTATGGACAAAGTAATACTCTTCTCTATTTCGCAGGCTTAATGCTCTTACTCCAAGTACTTCCTGGTGTGAAACTAGAGCTACAATGGAGAAAGGAGAACAAGTAGATGTCTATAGATACAGATGCTATATTTGATTATAATGAACTTGATGATATTATTCATGCTCGAATCAGATTAGCAATAATGACTATTCTTCTCACAAGGGGAAAAACAGATTTTGCAACATTGAAGAAACAAACTAAAACTTCTGATGGAAATTTAAGCACGCATTTGAGAAAGCTTGAAAATGCAAACTACATTTCTTTAAAGAAGAGTTTTATTGAAAGAAAGCCGATAACTATTTACTGGCTTAGTGATAAAGGTAAAAAAGCTTACCTAAATTATATAGAAACACTAGAACGACTAGTAAATATCAAGGAGTAAATTATGAAAAAAATGATTTTAATCGGGATTCTCATACTTATGAATATCTCACTATTCAGTGAAAGTCCAGAAGAGTATATTACCTCAGCTAAATCTTTTGAAAGAAGTGATATCTTCAAAGCTATAGACATTATGGAAAGAGCAGCAGAAGAATACCCTGAGAATGTAGATGTATTAAGTTTTTATGGTTTAATGGTAAGTAAGGGGTCTGGTCAAGCAAGTATGTTAAAAGCAGGAGCTATGGTCTATAAAGCAGAAAGCATTTTTGGACAGGCTTTAGATATTGATTCATCCCATAAAAATGCTAGGCTTTGGAGAGGAATATTGAGAGTAAATGTTCCCAAATTTTTCAATAAATTATCTAAAGGAATTGCTGATTTAGATGATATTGCTCAGCGTCCAGGACTTTCTAACGATGATTATCTTGTAACTTCTTATTATTTAGCTTTTGCTAATCAAAGAAAGGGAAATGATGAAAAAGCTATTGAGTATTATAAGAATATTGTCCGTTATGGTAGTGATTCTCAATTTTATCAAGATAGTTTGAAACAGTTACAAGAGTTAACAGGTAAAAGTTCTGTTGATGTGGAAGCCAAAGACAAGCTTCAAAGTCAGGCAGATGCTTTTATAAATACAGGAAAGTATCATAAAGCTTATCAAATTTTAACAGAAGCTACAAAGCAAGATACTACAGATATTGACCTCTATTTAAAGTACTTAAATGTTATTCAAGTAGTTTCTCAAAATGGTTATGATGAAAAAGTCTATGATGATGTTGCTTTCATGACAGACTTAGCTTTTAATGTAGCTTACGCTTTAAATAGAATAGTAATTCTAATGCCTGATAATGAAGACTTTAGATTATTAAAGGCTCAAGTTCTTTCTCAACTTCCTTTCTTTGTTCAATCTTTGCAAGAGGCAGAAAATGAAGTTAACTGGATTCTAGTAAATTCTAACAATCAAGATAATATTAAGCATGCTAAAGACATACAAGCAAGTATTAATAATAGAATTGAGAGAAGAAGTTTAACCGATCAATTCTTAGCAACTGAAGATGAGGAAGTCAAAAATAATTTAGTCAAACAAATGCAATATGATAATACTAATAGAGAAGAACCTCAAGGGCTAGCTAGCAAAATTACTTTATCCTTAGCTTTTGCAGATTATATAGCTCCACAAACAGCTGTCTGGATTGAAGATAAAGAAGGAAACTACCTAACAACAGTCTATATTTCTGCTTTCTCTGCTAACATTAAGGAAAAACAGGTGCATTTACCCAAGTGGGCTAAAAGTTCTCAGTTTGAAGATGCAATAGTAAGAGTAACCGGAGCTTCCATTGATTCTGGAAAACATGTCTTCTACTGGGATAATAAAGATGCTAAGGGTAAGCTTCTGTCTAATGGAGATTATTTCGTTTGTGCTGAAGTCTCTCATTGGCCACATGCTAATTATTCTCTACAAAAAGTTAAGTTAACTTTAGGGGGCAAAAGCTATCGTCAGACTACACAAGGGGATTACCTTATCAGTGAACTCAAAGTTGAATATTAAGACAAGGAATTTGGGAAATATAGACTTTACTTGACACAATAAATCGACCTAAATTTATTGGTATCAATCATGCAGATTCAGGGGTGCCTTATGGCTGAGATTATACCCTTAGAACCTGATCCGGGTAATGCCGGCGAAGGAAGTGAGATGCGATTTATTAAACACCTTACAAATTTAACCTTCTTTAAGGCATTATCCTCCAAATAAAAAATATGATATTGGAGGAATGATGGAACTAACAGTTTCCCGAGGTATTATTGATACCTATTTTAACAAGTTGAAGTCAATTTTAGAATTAGACGTTGCTATCGTAGGAGCTGGACCATCAGGTCTAGTTGCTGCAACCTATCTAGCTAAAGCAGGAAAGAAAGTAGCCATTTTTGAATCAAAACTCGCCCCAGGTGGTGGAATGTGGGGTGGTGCGATGTTCTTTAATCAAATTGTAGTTCAGAATGAAGCTATATCAATCTTAGAGGAATTTAACATCTCATACGAAAAATATGATGATAGCTGTGTGACTTGTGATTCAGTTCATGCTACCTCAGCCTTGATTTATGCTGCAACAAAAGCAGGAGCAATCATTAATAATGGTTTTATTGTTGAGGATGTTGTTTTTCAAAAAGAAAAAGTATCTGGTGTTGTTGTCAATTGGTCAACAGTTATCAGACAAGGTCTTCATGTTGACCCTCTGGTAATTATGGCTAAAAGAGTTCTGGATGGAACTGGGCATCCTTGCGAAGTTACTTCTACCCTTGCTAACAAAAATGATATTAAATTAAACACTCCTAGTGGAAAAGTTCAAGGAGAAAGATCACTGTCTGTAGAAGAAGGTGAAGAAGCAACAGTTCATAATACTAAAGAAGTTTATCCAGGTCTCTATGTGTCTGGTATGGCAGCCAATGGTGTAAGTGGTTCTTTTAGAATGGGTCCAATCTTTGGTGGAATGCTCTTATCCGGTCAGAAAGTAGCTAATCTTATTAAGGAATCTTTAGCTAATGAATAACAACTTTGGTTTGTATTTGATTATAACAAATCCGAGCTTGTCGTATCAGGAGATTGCAAGAATCGCAGTGAAGCAGAATATCAAATATCTGCAACTAAGAGAAAAACAGCTTTCTGATAGAGAAATAATCCAAGTGAGTAAAGAGATAATGAAGATAACTAAGGGATCTGCTACTAAATTTATTATGAATGACAGAGCTGATCTCGCTAAGCTTGCTAATGCCGATGGACTCCATCTCGGACAAGATGATATATCCTTACAAGATGCTCAAAGCATTTTTGGTAAGGATAAAATCTATGGACTCTCAACTCATTCATTTGAACAAGCTAAATCCGCTATTCAGAAAAATCCTGATTACATAGGCTTTGGTCCAATCTTCCCTACACCGACAAAGGCAAAAGCTGACCCAGTAGTAGGTCTTGCATCAATTAAAGATGTAGTTCAATTGTCCGAAATACCAGTTGTCGCAATCGGAGGAATTGATGAAAGCAATGTTGAACAAGTGGTTTATGCTGGAGCAGAAAATATCTGTCTAGTTAGATACCTTATGAATCATCATAATCTAGAAGAAAGACTCTTAAACATTAGAACAAAATTACATATTTAAAGGATATTATGACTCAACTAGAATCAGCCTTAAAAGGCATTATTACTCCTGAAATGGAGATTGTGGCGAATAAAGAAGCTAGAACAAAAGAATACATTAGAGATGAAGTTGCTAAAGGAAGAATAGTAATTCCTAAAAACATTAATCATAATTTTTCTGCTGTTGGAATTGGTTATGGACTCAAGACCAAAGTCAATTCTAATATTGGTACCTCTGAAAAGCACTGTTCAGTAGAAGAAGAATTAGAAAAATTGCAAGCATCTGTGAAATACGGAGCTGATAGCATTATGGACCTTTCTACAGGAGGTGATTTGACCAGTATTTTGAAACAAATGGTCCAAAATTCACCTCTAATGCTGGGTACAGTGCCTATCTACAATGTTATGAGCAGACTCCTTGCAGAAGGTAAAGCTTTTTATGATATGACACCAGACTTACTTTTTGAGGAAATTGAAAATCATGCCAAAATAGGTGTAGATTTTATTACTGTACATTGTGGAATTACTAAAAGAAGTCTTGAATCTTATGAAACTTCTGAAAGATTACTAGGAATAGTTTCAAGAGGAGGTTCTTTAATCAAACAATGGATGAAAAATCATAAAAGAGAAAATCCTCTCTATGAAGAATATGATAGACTCCTTGAAATCTGTCTAAAATATGATGTAACTCTTTCCTTGGGGGATGGAATGAGACCTGGTTCTCAATACGATGCTTCAGACCGTGGTCAGTTTGCTGAACTTCTTGTCCTAGGTGAGCTTGTAGATAAAGCTAGACAGAAAGGAGTTCAAGTAATGGTGGAAGGACCTGGTCATATTCCTTTAGATCAGGTGGAAATGAATGTAAAAATCATGAAATCAATCTGTAAAGAAGCTCCATTTTATGTTCTAGGACCTCTAGTAACCGATATCGCATCAGGTTATGACCACATAACAGGAGCTATCGGTGGAGCCTTAGCTGCCGGAGCAGGAGTAGATTTCCTCTGTTATGTTACCCCTGCTGAACATCTTTGCTTACCAACTGTTGAAGACGTTAGACAAGGTATAATAGCAACTAAAATAGCTGCTCATGCCGGTGACATTGTAAAAAGAATACCTGGAGCAATTGAGAAAGACCATAAGGTATCAAAAGCTAGAAGAGAATTTGACTGGGATACTATTTATGCTAACTCTCTTGATCCTGAACTTGCAAGAAAAAGAAAAGATGAATCTGAATCTAAGGACGATGATTACTGTACTATGTGTGGAAAACTATGCGCTGTAAGAACCGACAGAGATATAAAAGATTAATCTTAAACCGTAATGGTGCAGTAAAACTTTGATGAAGAGTGCTAGTTTCTTTTAGCAAAATCCCCTTCTTTGAGGGGGATACAGGGGGTGATTCCATAAAGAAACATATAATCCCCTTCTTTGAGGGGAAACAGATGGTGATTCCATAAAGACGCTTATAATCCCAGATAGTGTAGTAGAGCTTCAGTGAAGAGTGCAGATTATTCTAGCAAAATAGCTTACAGAATTTTGACGCATATAATATATATATTCGGAGAAATTATGGAAGTTACTTTTGCAGAAGAATATAGTGCTATTCACAAAGGTCTACTGCACTATTTGGGATAATATATATTCCTGAAAATTATGGAGCTTCCTTTTGCCAAAGAAGATAGCGCTATTCTCAAAGATCTATTGCATTATTTGGGTTCAAGATTGAAAACAAAAAAAGCCCTCTGTAAAGAGGGCAAAAAAGTAATTGATAAACTATATTAGTTTAATTCTTTATAATAAAATAGAATTATACAACTTTTTTTACTTTATTAGCTTTTAAGCAAGCAGAACAAATTTTAATAGTCTTTACTTCACCATTAATTTCAGCTCTAATTTTTTGAAGATTTGGGTAAAATCTTCTTTTAGTTGCATTTAAAGCATGACTACGAAGGTTACCAACAATTGAACCTTTTCCGCATACATCGCATACTCGTGACATAATTCACCTTCCTCATTTTTTTACTATTTATGACAAAAGAATGATATACATATATTTTGACAAGAATTTTATGCATTTTTTTTTACATTAAGATATTTGTCCAGAAAAAAATTAGAAACGTCTTCTTTCACCCAGAAGAATTATATCTTTTAAATTCTTCTTTCTCGATGCATTAAGCCACTTTTTCTCAAATTCTTTGTTCTGAACTATTTGAGCAATAGCTGATAAAGATTTCAAATGAATATTTCTTTCAGACATAGAACCAGCGAGAACAAAGATAGCTTTAACCTCAGTTTGTTCCTCAGAAAACTTAATTCCATCTTTAGCTCTAATCAAGATAATTTCAAAAGAATCTTCCTTTTCAACAATAAGATGTGGAATTGCAACGAAAGGTGTCAGGGCTGTTGATGCTTGCACCTCCCTATCATGTAATTTTCTGAGAATATCTTCTTTAGAGACAGTTAAACTCTTTTCTAATTGTTCAGCAATAATTGCAAAAAGCTGGTCCATACTAGTATCTTCTACAATATCAATAACCACAGCTTCTTCAATTAAGTTATCAAATTTATCCTTAGTAATATCGTCTCTTTCATAAAGTATACTTTTTAATTCACCTTCTAAATTATAAGAAGTAAGCTTTTTGTTCATGACTCTTTCAATTAGATGCAAGAAAGCATATTCATTGTGTTCCTTCTTCTTTCCGTATAGCAAATAAACGATAAAACCAAAAATGATTAAACCAAAACTAATTAAAATTGGATATAATCCCATATCAAAAATTAGCATTATAAAAGCAAAAATAGCCAGAATCTGAGTCCATGGATATAAAGGAGCTTTGAAAGAAGGACGATAATTTTGAATTTTACTTTCTCTCAAAATAATTACAGATAAATTGGACAGAATATAATTCATAATAACAACTGTAGAAGCAGCTTTGATTAATATATCAAGAGGTAGCAATATTGCAAAAACAATAAAAATCCCTGTTATGATTAGAGAAATCATAGGTGTGCCATGCTTAGGAGAAATATAACCTAAAGCTTTAGGCATCAAATTATCTCTACTCATAGCCATAGGATATCTAGAAGCAGACATTATTCCAGCATTTGCTGTAGTAATGAAAGCTAACATTGAAGCTATCAGAATCATATAAAAACCAAAATTGCCTAGGAATAATTTAGCAGCATTTGCTATCGGAGTTAGATTTGAAGGATCTGCAAGTCTTTGAGAATTTTCGATGCCAACAGTAACAATGAGCATACCTGTATATAAAATAATAGTCACTACAAGTGATGAGATTAGCCCTAAAGGAATATTTCTCTTGGGATTTGTTATCTCTTCTGACATAGAAGCTACTTTAATCAAACCACCATAAGAAACAAAGACAAAACCAGCAGCAATTAATACTCCTTTACCACCATTAAATACAAAGGGTTCGAAGTGCTGAACTTGGATTGAGGAAATACCACCAATAATATAAATCATCATTATTGAAATAAGACCAATAACCAAAGCTACTTGGAACTTGCCAGCCTCTTTTACTCCAGATATGTTTAAGCTAACAAAAAATAATGTTATAAAAATTCCTACTATAGACCACATACTCGCGGGAAGGTCAATAAAAAGCTTGGCTACAGACATAATACCGATGATACCAAAAGCACTTTTTAAAGATAAAGCAAACCAGCTCAATAAACCTGAAATTGTCCCTACAGAAGCACCAAGAGAGCGATTAATAAAGAAATAATCACCTCCAGCCTTAGGCATTGCTGTGGCTAGCTCTGATACCGATAAAACACCGGCAAAAGCTAATAACCCTGCTATGAAGTAGGAAACAAATTCGGATGGACCAGTCATGGCAAAAGCTAGACCTGGCAAAATAAAGATACCTGAAGATATCATAGCTCCTGTGGCAATACTAAATATTTCTGGTAGTTTAAGAGCCTTTTTAAGTGGCATGTGCCCTCCTATCTATCAAGGTTACTTTTCTATAATCATCTATTATCTCGAAATAAATCTCAATTCTCTCTTCAGTAATTAGCTCTTCAGCAATTTGAGGCCATTCAACAAAAACAAGCCCCTCATCTGTAAAATCGGTTATCCCCAACTCTAGAATTTCTTCAGCTGACCCTAGCCTGTATAAGTCTAAATGAAATACTGTAAAATCTTTAGCATCGTATTCATTAAGTAAGACATAAGAAGGACTAGAAACATAATCTTTGACTCCAAGTTCTTTACAGAAATTTGTCACAAAGTAAGTTTTACCAGCCCCTAATTCTCCATAGAGGAAATAAATATCTCCCCTTTTAGCCTCTTTAGCTAATGTGATTGCAAAGTTCTTACTTTCGGTTTCATTTTTTAAAATATATTCTTTTTTCATTGTTTCCTTTATAATACTGAAATTAATATCACTAAAAGGTCAAAATTATAAAATAAGCCCCTTCTTTGATTAGGTTAAGCTCAAAGAAGGGGAAATAATTCTATTTCTTAGCTTTACCAATAGATACTGGAAGAATCATCTCTTGCATTGAAATTCCTCCATGTTGGAAAGTGCTATTAAATTTCTTTTGATAGGTGTGATAAGAGTTTGGATAAACGAAATAATAATCTTCTTTAGCAAAGATATAGTTTTCAACAATGTTTTTTACAGGTAAACCTACTGCTTTGGGGTTTTTAACATAATAAGCATGTTTATTGTTAGCAGTTAAATTCTTTCCATCTTTATATCTAACAGTCTGAGAAGTATCTCTATCCCCTACTACCTGAGTTGCTCGATTAACTCTAATAGAACCATGGTCGGTTGTGATAACAATGTTAGCCCCTTGTTTTGCAATAAGCTTAAGTGCTTCATAAAGAGGAGAATGAACAAACCAGTGTTTAGTAAAGTTTCTTAGAGCTTTCTCATCAGGAATAGTTTCAAGAAGTATTTGATCTTTTGAACGATGATGAGTTAGTAAATCTAAGAAATTATATACTAAAACTACAAGTTTTTCATTTTGCCAGCTATCGATTTTTCTGATAACAAAATTACCTTCTTCAATATTGAAAATCTTAACATACTTTGAAGGAACATCTAAATTAACTCCAATATCTTCCAAGTGTTCATCCATTAGCTGGTGTTCATTACGATTACGGCTATTATCTAAATCTGAAGAATTATCCCAGTACTCTGGAAATCTTTTAGCGATATCAATAGGAAGTAAACCACTGAAAATTGCATTACGGGAATACGGAGTAGCGGTAGGTAAGATTGAATAATACAGCTGTAAATCAATATTAAATAATTCTTTAAGGTAAGGTTCAATAGCTAGATATTGGTCTAACCTAAGACAGTCTAAGATTATGAAATAAGTAGGTTTATCTTCTTGAAGAAGAGGTTCAATATAATTTGAAATAACATCAAAAGACAAGTTAGGTCTATCATCAGAATTAATCCAACTTTCATAGTTCTTCTCTACAAAAGTAGTAAATTCACTATTACAGCTTTTTGTTTGAAGAAAGTGCATTTGTTCGAGACCTGTATCTTCTACTTCACTTATTCTTAAATCCCAATTACAAAGTTCTCTATAGATTTCATACCAATCTTCAAAAGAAGGGTTATCCATAATTATATCATTGATTTTACTAACAAATTTAGTGTATTGAAGTCCTAACTGACTTTGAATAATATTAGTTGTTTCAAAAATCTTCTTGATAGACATTATTATCTGATTAGGATTAATTGGTTTTATCAAATAATCTGCTATTTGATTAGCTATAGCTAAATCCATAATTCCTTCAGCTTCACTCTTAGTAACCATAACAACTTTAATATCTTGATTAATACTTTTAATTCTTTCTAAGGTTTCTAAACCATCTAATCCTGGCATCATCTCATCTAGTAATACAAGGTCAAAATTGTTATCTTTTACTTTTTGGATACCATCCATTCCATTTGATGCAACATCAACGCTATAGCCTTTCTTTTCTAGGAACATTACTAGCGGTTTTAGTAATTCAACTTCATCATCAATCCATAGTATTTTAAGTTCTTTGTTCATTATAATCCTCTGATTTTGTTATAGTAAATACCATTGATACTGCAATTTCTTATAGATTATCTCCTTCTACTTGTTCTTCAAATTTCCTTTGTTTCTCTCTAATTATTTCATTTATTTTCTCTAAATCACTATCTTGGAAATATAAAGCCATTTTATAGTTAAGTTCCTTACCTGAACAATTGAAATATCCCTTCATATTATCTAAAAACTGTTCTACAAAAACATCCTTGAGAGTCTTAGAATCTTCTCTTTTCTTGTCATTTATTTCTTTAATCTTTTCTTTCAAATCTTGATGAGTCATTTCTTCTGCTTGTCTAACCCACTCTTCTTGAACCTCATAAGAAGTATCTTTAACCAGAGGTTTTATCAAATTTAATCTATCCATCCCAATTTCTTTAACTGTTTCGCTATCAATATTCATATCTTTTATATAAATATCATAAATAGAAATTAGTTTTGAAGCTAAAGTATTAGACATATTATACTCAGATTCGATAAATTCTTTAAAATTCTTGTAACCTTTGATCTTGAATGTTCTCATTCTCTTCATCTCAGATAAGAGTTCTCCAAGAGCAACAAAGTCTTCTTCTAATCTATTTTTAATAACACCAATTGCTTTGAATCTTTCTTCAGGTGTTAATCTTTCATCCTGATTTGTATTAAAAATTTCTGACATATTTTATCCTTATTTTCTTTTTAATTATTCTCTTCAAGAGGGAAATATATGTGTTCTAGTTTAGGGAATAAACCTTCTTTAACCTCTTGTCTATACTCAGAAAGTGCTTTGGGAATATCGGTATTCAGATTAGCATAAGCCTTTACAAACTTAGCCCTATAATCTGAATTATTCAAGATATCATGATATACTAAAACTTGACCATCTGTATATCGTCCAGCTCCAATACCTATTGTTGGGATTTGAAGAGTCTGACTAATCTCTTTAGCTAAACCCTCAGGTACACCTTCTAAAACTAGCATAAATGCCCCTGCTTTTTCTATCTCAATAGCTTCTTGCAAGATTTCTTGATGTTTCTTCTGACTCTTACCTTGGATTTTATAGCCTCCAAACTTATGGACAGATTGAGGCGTAAGCCCTAGATGAGCAACTACAGGAATTTCACAATCAACTATAGCCTTGATAGCTTCAATTCGAGAAGGAGAACCTCCTTCAAGTTTGACTGCATTTGCCTTACCCTCAATTATCAAACGAGAAGCATTTTCTTTAGTTGTTCTTATATCTAAATGATAAGTCATGAAAGGCATATCAGCTACTATGAAACTAGTTTTAGCCCCTCTTCTAACAGCCTTAGTATGATGAATAATGTCTTGCAAGGTTACCTCTAAGGTATTCTCATATCCCAGAACTACCATCCCTAAAGAATCGCCAACTAAGATTATATCACAATCACTTGCTTCAACAAGCTTGCCAGAAGGATAATCGTAGGCTGTTATCATCACGATTTTCTCATTATTCTTTTTCATCATTTTGTATGATTTTACATTAAACATTTCTTTTTATTCCCCACTATTTTCATCAGAATCTGCATCACCTTCGCCAGCTTCTTCTCCTTGGTCCTCTCGATCTGTATCTCTTTCATATTGAAGGTCTGATTTGAACTGCCCTTTATCAAAATACATATCATAAATTAAATCACCTACTTCAGACCAAGCAACGAATCTTCCTGCAAGATAGCCATTTAAGAAGTTAGCTTCCATAGCATAAGACCCATCTTCATACCAGTTATAAGCTGGACCAGATAATCTTCCATCTTTTATACTTTTAAACTCTTTAATCTGCCCATTCTTAAAGCTACTATAAGCAGTGCCACTATATAAATTCCCATTCATATAATATAAAGAGTCTATAATATTTAACTGGGTTATTTCTATAGCAGTTTCAGGAAGTTGAAAATTCTCAATAGATTCTATATCAAGTGAACTAACTTCAGATAATCTAACTACATTACTGTTTGTTTTCTCTTGCTCTGAAGTTACTTCTTGTTTTTGCATTCTATCATTGATAGCTAAATCTTCTTTAGTCTGCTTGTTATCTTTTAGACTTGAACATCCTATAACAATGAGATTAGCTAATAATACTAGATAAAGTAACTTTTTTATCATAAAGACCTCCTCTGAGATTTTATCTTTCTCCAATATTTTTATACAATGATAAAATAAGCAATAATTATTAAATAGTCAATACTTTTTTCTTCTTTATTTCATCATACTATCAAGTTTGGGAACCATTTCCTCTAAGAATTCTTGATATCTATCATCAAAAATAGCTTTTCTTGCCATACCTACTAATTCAAGATAAAAATGTAGACTATGAATAGTAGCTAATCTCAAACCTAAAATTTCCCCTGCATTAAAGAGATGTCTTATATAAGCTCTGGAAAAGTTACGGCAAGCATAACAGGTACATTCTTCATCAATAGGTCTTGGGTCAGCTTTATATCTTCCTGCTTTAATTATCATCTTACCATTACGGGTAAAGATAGTGCCTTTTCTAGCATTTCTTGTAGGCATAACACAATCGAACATATCTACGCCATTAGCAATATTGATTAAAATATCACTTGGTGTTCCAACTCCCATTAAATATCTTGGCTTGTCTTGTGGAAGTATTGGATTTAAGAATTCTGTTACAGCGAACATATCTTTCTTTTCTTCACCTACAGCTAAACCACCAATAGAATAACCTGGAAAATCCATTTCCATAAGGGCTTTTGCTGATTCTTCTCTTAAATCTTTATGAACTCCACCCTGAACTATTCCAAAAAGGGCTTGTTTGTCTGTGTTCTTATGAAAATCTTTTCCTCTCTTAGCCCATTCAAGAGTAGTCTTCAAGGATTTAGCAACATAATCTTTAGTGGCAGGATAAGGAGGGCATTCATCAAAAGACATTATAATATCTGCACCTATTGCATTTTGTACTTCAATAGCTCTTTCAGGAGTAAACATGTGGTAAGAACCATCTAAATGAGATTGAAATTTAACCCCATCCTTTGTTATCTTTCTTAGTCCTGCTAAACTCATGACTTGGAAACCACCACTATCTGTTAAGATTGGTCTGTCCCAACCGATAAACTTGTGTAGTCCACCGAACTTCTTAATTAATTCATGACCTGGTCTCATGTAGAGATGGTAAGTATTACCTAAAATAATTTGAGCTTGTGTATCTTCAATAAGCTCTTTAGGAGACATAGTTTTTACAGATCCTATTGTACCTACTGGCATAAATATCGGGGTTTTTATCACTCCATGAGGAGTAGTAAATTGACCAGCTCTTGCCGAACCTGATTTTGCTTCTAATGTATATTTAAAAATAATAAACTCCTTTAATTCTTATAATAACGTGATATTAATCCAGAAAAATCTGAATAAAATGCATAAATCATTAATGATAATAAGAAAAAAATACCTAACTGCTGAAGTACTAGCTGAGTCTTCAAAGTTAATTTTTTCCCTCTAATCCCTTCTATGAAAGAGAACATAATATGGCCTCCGTCTAAAACTGGAATTGGTAAAAGGTTCATAACCATCAAGACTATATTTAAGAAAGCAACAAACTGCAATCCTCTGGCTACACCCTGCTTGACATAATCTCTTCCTGCTGTGAAAATCATAACAGGTCCACCAATACTATTCTTCAAGGCCTTCGGTTTTCTAATTATTTGATATAAACTAACATAGTGCATAGTAACCACAGAAACTGTCGTAGCAAATCCTGAGATAATAGCTTTATGAATTGGCATTCTCTCTTCATAATTAACAGGAAACATTTGTGTTACACCAATTAGCTTACGATCATCATTCGGTAGTTCCATTTTACTAACTTCTTTATTTAATATTTCACTATTTCTTGCTATTTTAAGTTGGACACTAGCTTCATGCTTGCTGATTTCTTGATTCATGTCATACCAAGAATTAACTTCAACACCGTCAACTGCAAGTATCTTATCTCCAGATTTCAGACCGGAATTATAAGCAGGGCTTTTGGGCATTACTTCTCCTATAATAGGCAAAATTTCTGGTCTAATTATTGAATAATCACCCCAATCGGCTAAATTGACTTTTGGGATTTCTACTTGTAGTTCTTGTCCATCTCTTTCAATTAACAAAGTATTTGCTTGTCCATCTTTCAACTGAGAAACGCCTGAAAACCAACCAATTATTTCTTGACCATTAATTTCAAGAATCTTATCTCCGGATTGGACATATTGATTTAGTGGAGAGTTTACTTGATCAACTATAGGCGAATGATCTGTTATTTTTTGAGTAAACATAAAAGAAATAATCAGAATTAATAAAGCAAAAATTAAGTTTGTAAAAGGACCTGCAAAAGCTATTATAGCCCTTTTCCACCAGGGAGAATTAAGGAATCCTTCAGGGTCATCATCTGCACTCTCTAGATTATCACCTTTCATTTTTACATAACCTCCTAGAGGTATCCATGATAAAGAGTATTCAACTCCCCCTTTGACAACTTTAAAGATTGGTTTCCCAAAACCTACTGAAAACTTTTCTACTCTTATTCCACATAATCTTGCAGCTAAAAAATGACCACCTTCATGGACAGCCACAAGTAAGCCCAAGACAATTAAGGCAACTATTATTGATGTTAGCAAATCTTCTCCTATTTATCTTCTCAGTCTATTGACAAAATATAATGTTTTTCCTTTTTTCTAAAGACCAAAACTAAGACAGGTAGTTTTTTTGTCAAACTCTAATGACTATAAAACTTAACCTCTCATTTTGAAGAATTAGATATAAAAAAAAATAGGGGACTTGCCCCTATCAAGCAGTCCACAGCAACTGCTATAAAAAATCCGTAAATCAGCTTACAATTTTTGGATAAATACAGAGGCTGGATGAACAATCTCAAACTCTATACAAGTGCATAAACTGGACATGATATTCATATTGTCAAGAAAAATAAGTCTTAATCTTTAATTTTAACACAGATTGTGCAGTAGAGCTTTAGTAATATTTCGCTAAAGCTACGTATCACAGGCGAAGAGTGCAGATTCTTTTAGCAAAATCCCCTTCTTTGAGGGGGATACAGGGGGTGATTCCTTTGATACGCATATAATATATATTTTCGGAAAAATTATGTAAGTTACTTTTGCAATGAGTCTTCGCTAAAGCTACGCCCTCACAAGAAGAATATAGTGCTATTTTCAAAGCTCTATTGCATTATTTGGGTTTAATCGCAAGCTAGAAAATACAAAAAGATAATTTGAAGTTCAGAATAACTTAATTGAGTGTAAAATTCTTATAGACATACTTCTTAGTAAGTTGTTTTTCCTCTTTAAAAGCCATTTATTTTGTGATTATCTAGCAGACCTAAAAAGGCTACTATCCTTCCTTGATTGTTAGTCTCTCTTAAAATCATTGGGTTTTTATTGAGAGACTAACAATCAAGAAAGGGGCAATAGAAAAGGAGGTGAAAAAATGACCTTGACAAATATCTTAAAAACAAAGATAATAAATAAAAATAGAATTTTAGGAGAAATAATGAATTTCCAAGATATAATATTGACTTTGCAGCACTATTGGGCTGAGCAAGGATGTAACATAGTACAACCTTATGATGTTGAAATGGGAGCAGGAACTTTTCACCCAGAGACCTTCTTTGGTTCTTTAGGACCTAAAGCTAAAAAGGTAGCCTATGCTCAACCTTGCCGTCGTCCTAAAGATGGCCGTTATGGTGAAAATCCTAACAGATTTCAGCATTACTATCAATTTCAAGTTATTATCAAACCATCTCCTGATAATATTCAATCATTATACTTAAAGAGCTTACAGGCTATTGGAATTGAGATTGATAAACATGATATTAGATTTGTTGAGGATGATTGGGAATCTCCAACCCTAGGAGCTTGGGGTTTAGGATGGGAAGTTTGGTTAGATGGCATGGAAATTAGTCAATTCACATATTTCCAGCAAGTTGGTGGTTTAGATGTCTCTCCAATAAGTGTTGAACTTACCTATGGCTTAGAAAGACTTGCTATGTATATTCAAGGTGTTGAAGATTACAGAGAATTAAAATATAATACTACTACTACTTATGGGGAAATATTCTTCCAACGTGAATTCGAATATTCTCATTTTAATTTTGACCAAGCTAATGTAGATATTCTTTTCAAAGGCTTTAATGAGTTTGAAGCTGAATGTCACAGATTAGTAGGAAAAAGCCTAGTTTACCCTGCTTATGATTACCTTCTTAAGTGTTCCCACTCTTTCAATCTATTGGATGCTAGAGGTGTTATTTCTGTAACTGAAAGAGCTAATTATATTGGAAAAATTAGAAGAATGGCTAAAGCCTGTGCTGAAGAATTTCTTAAAACAAGTCAAGGAGAATAAATGTTAAATGCTCTTTTTGAAATGCGCTATACTTCTCCCATTATAGCTACAGCAATCCATAATGGACACTACATAAGACCTGAACTAAAAGATACTCTTTTGATTAGTGAACAAAATAGAAAAAGAGAAGAAGACCCCTATACTAACAGTATTATTCGTTCTTACGAAAACAGAATAGTTGTTAATACTTCAAGGTTCGAAGTTGATTTAAATAGAAATAGAGATAGAGCGATTTATAAGAAACCTGAAGATTGTTGGGGACTTGAAGTATGGAAACGTGATTTATCTAAAGAAGAAATAGAACAGTCTCTATCCGAGTACGATTCCTTTTATCGCCGTTTAGATTCTGCTATAAAAGAAACTATAAATACTTTTGGCTATGCAATTGTTTTAGATGTGCATTCTTATAATCATCACCGACTTGGCTTAGGACAGCCTTATGATAGCCAAGAGAAAAATCCTCAGATTATACTTGGTTCAAACAATATGCCAAGAACATACTTAGAGTCTATTAAAAAGATTCAAAAGAAGTTCAAAGAAAATCTCTACCAGGGTCAAGAACTTGATTGCAGAATAGACATAAAGTTCCCAGGCGGTACAATGTCTCGCCATTTACATACAGAATTTCCTGGAAAAGTCTTCTGTCTTGCAATAGAATTTAAAAAGACCTTCATGAATGAATGGACAGGTGAACTTTATAGGGACAAAATGGAAGAGCTAATTACTGCCCTCCACTCCATTACCCCATTATTAACAAAGGACTTGTTAATTGACAATTAGATATAATTAGGAAGAACTTTGATAAAGCATTGCTTAATACTAACCCTCATTTTACTAGTTTCTTTGCTTGAAGCTAGTGAAAAGAGGGTTTATCTTCTTTTACACGGACTTTACAGCTCAAATTATCACTGGAATAAATTATTGGATTCGGAAGATTTCAAAAAAAGCGAGTTTGTATATGGGGGGAATTTTAGACTTAATGAAGACTTCTTTTCAGAGGATAAATTCATTGTTACCCCAGAATTTGATGAAGATTTAGCAGACTTATTAGAAGATAACAATAGAGTTTTTACAATCAATTTTGCTTCAGGATTTCAGCATGATTTTAATCAACAAGCAATACAAATAAGGGATGTTTTAGAACTTTTCCCTCAAGAAGGTTATTCTTATTATTTATTAGGTCACTCCATGGGAGGTTTAGCAGCCCGTTGTTATCTAACAAAATATTTAAACAGAAATATAGAAGGCTTGATAACAATCGGAACTCCTAACTTAGGTTCATATTTAGGAAATTCTGATACTTCCCTAACTGCCTTTTTAGGTGTCATGACAGGTGTTTTTACAAGACCTGACAATTTAATCACTGGAATATCAAGACTGTGGAAGGAAGGTTCTAGGAATGTAACTCCAGCCTTAGCTCCGGGTTCATCTCAACTTGAGATATTGAATCAGAGGACCTTTCCTAAAGAAGTAAAAACTCTTTGTATTTTTAGTACTATTAATAGTCCAGAAGAGATTTCAAGTCTTTCCCGAGATGCCCAATTTGTTCATCAAGTTCTACAGATGGAGAAGTTGAAGTCATTCAAATCGATTAATCCAAAAGACGTAGAAATCACTACTCTCTATAATGACCTATATTATAATGATGGATTAGTTTCTATTGCTTCTCAGAATATCAATAATGCCATTCCAAATCAATATGAAATTGAGGCTCATCATATTCCAACCAGAATATACCATGATGATGAACCTGAAGATATTGACCATTTAATCCCTGCCATGAGAATTATAGCTAATCCCCAAAGGAAAAGACTTTATAACTTGTTTATTTATTCTACTAGTAAAAAGATTCTAAAAGAAGACTATTTTTATTCAATCAGTAAATCCTTTTTTAATACTAAATCTTATGATGCTAGCCTAGTTGTGGATAATGACAACAAACTGACCCCCATTCACTTAACAAAATATACTAGTCCTTATGATTATGGGATATTTTTAATTAATGATAGTGATAAATTACAGCAAATAAAAAGTAAAATAGATTCTACTTGGCTTTTTCCCATAATAGTAGATTTTTCAATAAACAATAATATTGAACAGTTTATAGAGAAGGATTGTATTTATATTAAAATTGTTTCAGTTCAAGAAGCTGAATATTTCTTTAAATTTTTAGGAGATATTCTCTCTGGTAAAATTCATGTCAAAAAAGACCAACTAGTTCAGGTTAAAGAGCAAATTATTCGCTATTATTTCACTAGTTCTAACATGACTGAAAGATTAAAAATACCTGACTATTGGTGGGATAATAATCTAAGCTTTTTCCAATAATCAAGTAGTTGATTAAGTATATTCTTGGGTACTAAAGTGGATACATCTTGGCCTGTTTGTAGTTTTTGTCTTACTTCAGTTGAAGAAATATCGTAGGGAATTATTTCCAGCATATTAAATCTCTGGTCAATATCCTCTTTATCCCTTTGAGAATCATTTCTAGTTACTACAGTGAAAGAGACATTATTTAGTAGCCATTCATATTGATACCATTTAGAGAAATTTACTGCATTGTCATAGCCGATAATAAAGGTGAATTTTTTATCTGCATACTCTTCTTTTATTCTCTTGATTAGATGGAAAGTATAGTTTATTCCATATGTAGGGGAATCCAATTCACTAACTGAGAAATTGCTATAATCTTCAATAGCTTTGTCAATTAAAGCTAGTCTTTCGGAATATGGTAAAAGCAAGGATGTAGATTTTAGAGGATGGTTACCATTAGGTATAAAAATAACTTCTTTAGCTAACTTATGCTGAATAATTTGTTCAGCAATATAAATATGACCATTATGGATGGGGTTAAAAGCCCCACCCAAAATAGCAAAATCATACATTAATCTAATTTCTTGATAATTTTTTTAGTTAACTTGTCATTAGGATAAGAAAGTCTTAAGTAATCTTTAAAAGAATTTGCTCTTTCCATATTGCCCTGTTCCTTGTAAATCAAGGCACTGTAATAGGCACTTTGCATATCTATTTCGCTCACAGATCCAGTTGCTAAAACTTCACTGAAATATAATAGGGCTGCTGGATAATCTGAAAGCATATAATATGTATAACCATTCAAATATGTTTTCTCTAATAATTTTTCTTCAGCTTGTTTAATGATTTCATTAGCTTGGCTCCTATATTTACCTGCAGGATATCTTGTCAAATACTCCTCTAAAGAAGCAATGGCTGCATTAGTTTCTTCTTGGGTGTAACTTGCAGGTTCAGAAGTTAACCAGAAGCATTCACCAATTCTGAAGTAAGCTATTTCTAGTTCATTCATATTAGATGAATAACGCATTAAAAACTGATACTCAAGTCTTGCATTCTCGTATTGCCCCATTAAATAATAACTTTCAGCCAACTTGGCTTGAGCTTGTGTTGTAATACCTGAAGTTTTATAAGAGACGATTGATTCAAAGATAGGAATTGCCTTTCTATATTTGCCATCTTCAAAATACTTGTTAGCTATTTTAAATCTCTCAGTTTCAGACTTGTCTTCATAAAGGTTGTTACTACAGGCTAGGAGTAAAGCCATAAGTACGATTAAGATAAGTGTTTTCTTCATTTTATCCTCATTTTAGTAATCTACTAATATTCATTTATTCTATTGACCAAAGGGAATAAACTAAAGTCCCAGCTAGTAATGAAACTAATACAGGTTTCCATAAGCTTATTGGTCCATCTTTTACAGGACTTTCTTTAGTTATGTTAGTAGTTATATGACTATCGATTTTACTTGTATTATTGTCAATAATTATAGCTTGAACTTGATAGTTTTCTATTCTTACTTGCCGATTAAAAAGAAATGATTTTGCTTCTTTGAAGCTCACTTTATTCTCATATTCAAGTTGAATAGACTTACTTGCTTGTTGACTATCTTTTCTAAGATCAAGACCATGCTTAAGAAGCTCATTTTGGATGTGCTCATTAACTTCTTGATTATCAGAATTGATTAAATAATAACTCTCTTTAAAACTTATTTCACTCTTTAAATGAGTCAAAAGTGTGTCAGCTATCTCTTCTTGAGGAGTAATCTGAGCTAGCAAGGCTGAAGTAAATAGTAATCCTATGATTACTGCAATAATTCTTGTCATTATTTTAATTCCTTAGCGAAAGATTTTACTTTATCAATTCTAATATAATCTGGATATGTCTTTATAAGCTCTTGTGCCTGAGTCAATGCTATATCATAATGTCCCATTCTTCTGTTAATAATGGCAATCTTAAAGCGACTATCGAGAGCCTTTTCAAGATTAGCTGAGTATCGAGAAACAAGCTGAAACTGCTTCAAGGCCTGAGGCCAGTTCTCTTCATCATAGGCTATTTCTCCTAACCAATAATGAGCGTTATACTCCAATTCATGGTTAGGAAATGTCTGAAGAAACTCAAGGAATTTACTTCTAGCAAATACTAATTTCCTTGTTTCATAGAGCTTTCTTGCTTGATTATATAATTCTTGTGGACTAGTCTTGCTTTCTTTCTTCTGAATAACTTCAGTTTGAGACTTGATTCCTTGCAATAAATTGATATTCTTGCTATTATTAGAAATCACATCAAGCATAGTATCAATTCTATCAGAATAAAAAGAAATCTGCTGGTCCATTAGCTCAATTTTATCCTCTAAAAACAAAATATTAGCTTCCAGCTCTTCTATTTTAATCACATTAATTGAATCCTGGTAAGCATTATCAGCCGAGAGAGAATCCAATTTATACTCTAAATTTTTTATTATCTGGACGTCTTGATTATTATGAGAACAAGCTATTATTAAAAATATTAAACAAAAAATAACTATTGAATATTTCATTGATTTAATAAAATCAGGTGGTAATGAGCACTACCACCTGAATAATTTATTCTATTTATGCTTTAAGCATAAATACTTTGTATCCCTTATAGGTACTATAAAGATCAGCCTTACTTACTACTTCATATAGTGAATGCATGCCTAAAAGACTTGGTCCACAATCAATTACTTCAGCACCAAATTCTGCTAAGAACTTTGCAATAGTTCCTCCACCACCCTCATCAACTTTACCAAGGGTTCCAGTTTGCCAAATTACTTTACCTTCATTAAATAGTCTAATTACTTCAGCATTGAACTCTGCATTAGCATCATTAGAACCACCCTTTCCACCTGAACCAGTGTATTTAAGAAGAGTAACACCTTGACCTACTACTGGAGCATTCATTTTTTCATGAACACTTGGATAATTAGGGTTAATTGGTGCATTAACATCAGCTGAAAGAACCTTAGTTTTCATTAATGTCTTTCTTAAATTATAAGAGCCACAATCTTCACCATTCTGTTTTAAAACATCGCCAATGAAATCTGTAATAAAGATTGATTTTGCACCAGTATTACTATCTGAGCCAACTTCTTCTTTATCACTGAAATAAACTATTGATGTTCTTTCAAGGTCTTTTGCATCAAGATCAAGAAGAGCTTTTAAACCTGTATAAGCACAGATTCTATCATCTTGACCATAGCCCATAACCATTGATCTATCTAAACCCATTTCACGAGCTTTTCCAGCAGGAACTAATTCTAATTCAGCTGAGAGAAGGTCTTCTTCATCAATACCATATTTTTCGTTTAGAAGCTCTAAAACATGATATTTGATAGCTTCTTTTTGATCTTTGTCTTCAACAGGAATTGAACCTATAACTAAATTTAAATTGTCAGCAGAAATAGCTTCACCTATTTTCTTAGGTGATTGTACTTTTCTAGCAAGATGAGGAAGTAAATCAGGAATGATAAATACTGGGTCAGTCTCATCTTCACCAATAGAAATATTCACAACTTCGCCAGCCTTGTTAACAACAATACCATGAATTGCAAGAGGTGTTGAAACCCATTGGTATTTCTTGATACCACCATAATAGTGAGTTCTTGCCATACCTAAAGCACTATTTCCATCTTCGTAAAGAGGGTTTTGCTTTAAGTCAATTTTAGGAGCATCTATATGTGCTGCAATGAGATTAACTCCATCAGATACTGGTTTTTTACCAATAACTGCAAAGGCTAAAGTTTTTCCTCTAAAAATTGAATAAACTTTCTTGCTTGATTTGTTAGCTAATACTTCTTTGAAACCTTTGGCTTTGAGAGCTTCTTCAGTATAAGCAACAGTTTCACGAACATTTTTACATTTGTTTAAGAAATCGATATAATCTTTGGAAAATTCATGAGCTGCTTTGATGTCTTTCTTGTCAGCTTCTTTCCAAAAGTTTTTACGACTATAAGTAAGAACTTTCTTATCTTTTTTCATCTTTACCTCGTTTTTTATTTTATTGATAAAATTTTAAATTTCCTTTCACCCTTTGGAGCTTTTACTAAGGCTATTTCATTAACAGCCTTACCTATAAAACCTTTACCAATTGGTGACTCAATAGAAATCTTTGTGTAATCATTTTCTGGAAAATTGACTTCAGCAGAACCTACTAAATAATAATTAATTATTTCATCTGAGCCAATTTCTTGTGCTTCAACTATTGCTCCAAACCTAATTTTATCTTTTGCAATATTCTTTGGATCTAAAACTTTTAGTTTTGCCGACATTAGTTTTAGTTTAGTTACTTCATTATCTATTTGTCTCTGTCTTTCTTTAGCTGATTTATATTCTGCATTTTCACTCAAATCACCCATCTCACGAGCAATAGCTATTGCTTTCAAGATACTAGGACGTTCAGTTAAGAGTTCATTAATTCTTTTTTGAATTTGTTGCATCCCATAAGGAGTAATATAGCTCATTATTTCCCTCTATTTTTTAATCTAATTAAATGTTTATAACCTGAAATAGCACATTTTTTTAGTCTTGCATTGCCACTTTTAGTCCATTCTTCTACTATCTTTTCTAATTCAGGGTCATAAAAACTGATGGAAGCTGTAAGAATTTCCACTACATTAGGATCTCTGCTATTGTCATAAAAATCGAAAGTATCTAGATAAAGTTCCTTATCTATTTTAGCGACATCTTTCAAGAACTGAGATAGTGCTTTAACTAATTCTTGAGGAGCATAAGCCCACTTATTTTCTAAGTGTCTTAGGACTTGTTTTGTATAAGCAGTTTTAGCCTTACATAATTTAGTAAGTGTCTTTAATGCCAAAATTTCAAGTTCTAAGTCTCCACTTGAAGTCCAATTATAAGCAGTAGCTAGATATTTATCTGGATACTTCTTCAGTAGTGGTAAAAAGACTTTATCAATAATAAGTGCTTTCTCATGTTGCTCTTTAGCATCTGCTAAGAATTCTTGCATTTTAGCAAAATATATATCCTTATTTTTAGAATATATTTTACTAAGAATTATAGAGACAATAAACTTGCCATTATAAGAACCTTTATACCATAAATAATTATAGAAATCCATATAATCATCATGTTTCTTCTCTATATTCTTAATTATTTCTTTTGCTACTAATGTTAGAACTTCATTCGGAATATTATGTCCTTCTCTAGCAGGATAAGCGTTATAGATTATATCGACAAAATAATCTTTTTTATTTAATTTATTTTTACAGAAGTCATCAGCATCTTTAATTAATCTTTCTTTCCAATCTAATGATATCATTTAATCTCCTATTCTAATTTAATACAGCAATTTTCCCTTTTTTCTCAGTACCACCCATATTGATTACATAGAAATAAACACCTGAAGATACTTTCTGTCCGCTAGTGTTAGTTAAAGGCCAGCGAAAGTTATCTATACCTAGGAAAGGTCCGATTTGTTTACTATAAACTAAGTCTCCAGATTTATTATAAATTGAGATATTACCTTTAGTGTGTAATGGGAAATTGGTAAAATTAATCTCATTGTCTCCCTTTCTTGGATATGCCGGATTTGGGAATACTACCAATTTTGATAAATCAGTAATATCTGTCAAGTTGAAATGGGCAGTACTCATTTGAGGGAGCATCATATTTTCGTTACTATCGATAATATTGTGGGTAATAATTTTATATGGATAGTTTCCATATTGAAGTTCATCAGAAAAATAAATAGTGACTACATTATCTGAATGATTAATGCTTTCTATAGAACTTAAAAAGTCGTTTGGTGGATTTTTTAAAGTAAAATTAGCAAGTGATAAGTCTTGAAAATCACTAGAGAAAATGTTTTCTGAGAAAATCAATTTAATTTCTGTTCTTGTTATAATATCAACTTTTTCTATGGTAGGAGCAATAACATCTTCAATATTTTCAAATTGAGCTGTTAAGTTTTCCACAGTTATATTATTTCTTGAAATTACATCATTACATGTTAACGTATATACTGGTTCTAGAAATTCTTCTCTAAATCTAATAATTGCCCGTTTGTATTGTGTATCCAAAATGACAGATTGAGGATTTCCAACACCATGATTAAGCGAGTAATGACCAATTCGAATCATATCATTAGCTAATGGCACATTAAAGAATAATTCAATAGTAAAATCACCTATTTTTCTAATATTGATAATTTCAGGAAGCCTATTAGGAATAACAAGTTTCCAAGGGGTTAAATAGCTTTCTGGATTAAGATAATCATCATCATAAGCAGAAACAGCATATCTATATTCTGTATTTGTAGTTAAGTTTTCATCATAGTAGAAATTAGCTTGAGTTTCAGCGATGAGGCTTTGGCTACCATTATACTGTCTATAAATCCTATAAATTGAAGAGCCATCATCTTGCCAAGTAAGTTTAGCAGTATTTTCATCAATAGGTAGAGCTAAGAAATTACTTGGTGTACTTGGTTCATTGTGATAATCACGAGCAGTTAAATAGACACTTTCAATTTCCTCACCAATTAGCTGATTACAAATAAGCATAGGCTGACTTGAATCATCTTCTTTGTAAAAAGATATTTGGAAGGAGTTATTAGAGTTATGAACTGCTGTAGGCCTTAATTCACCTGATATATATTCAACTTTATATAAGAAAGGGGTTAAAGATAAATAAATTTCATCTTTGCCATCTCCATCAGTATCATAAATAGCAAGTGAATTATTTTTATCTACATTATCAAAAGTGATGGTATCAATTAGTTGATAAGAGTTGTTTCCATTAGATTTATATAGATAAAACTCGAAATAGGTATTATCCATTATTTCTAAATCTTCAACATAACCACCAACTATAAATTCATTAGAACCATCTCCAGTAAAATCCCCATAATCTAAGTAATAAGCATTACGAACACCAATTCTATCAGACCAAGCAAGATAGTCTTCATCTCCAGAGTCTGGCTCATAAATCATGACATCACCATCAGTATCTGCTATGAGAATATCAGGGTGATTATCACCATCTAAATCACCACATTTGACCCAAGGAACAAAGGTATTTCTAGCAAAGGTTGTGGATGAATTTACTATTCTAATTCTTTCTTCAAAAGTATTAATCTGTCTTTGGAATATTTTCAAAACTGTTTGGGCAGGTTCATTGACAACACAGATCAAATCATCTCTACCGTTATTGTTGTAATCAGCAAAAATAGCTCCAGAGACATTGTTAATTGATTGAATATAAGAGTTAAGTGGATAGCTACTACCTGGGAAAGTATCAAAAAGATAAAGAGTTTCAAGATTTAAGCCTACTAAGTCAAAACCTGAATTATTGGAATCGCCAATATCTAATGGTCTAAAATTATCAGAGAACTGATGTTTTATTTCAAAAGTTTGACCATTCTTTTCATAAATAGCTACACTTCCAAAAGTACCATTTTCTATAGTCATAGCCACAAATTCATTCTTACCATTTTCATCGAAATCAACGAAATCTTTTGTAGGAATTATTTCTTGTGTGAAAAGGGGACTAACATCAAAGTTATTAATAGGAGTAGATGTATTTTCTATCTGACCAAGTTGAGTAAACAAATCAGATTCATACATCAAACCAGACCTATTTCTAGCAGTAAATTGTACATCAATAGGGCCATTAGAAATCTGTGTTGATAAAGGAACAAAGACTAAGGTATCAGCATAAGATGAAAAAGCATTAAATTCCTCATTTTCACTATCAAAAACACTTGCTTGAATATCAACACTTTCATTGAAATGACATTTCAAGTAATATTGACGATTATTTGATCTATATCTAGTAATTATCTCTGGTTGAGATTTCATTTGAGGGATAGACTTATCAATATAGATATTTCTTAAAATATTAAATACTTTACCACTATTATTCTGGACTGATAATCTCAAGCGATAATTTCCATCAGGTAACTCAGGTTCTATTCTAAATTCCCTCAAAGCTCCGTTATAAGGAATTTCTACATCATAATCATAAAAGTATTCAGGAGTATTATTATGGGTAAAGCAATCTTTCCATATAATATTTTCGATTTCATCACCAGATGAGAATGTGACCGAGTAACGGAAGAAATCATCAATTTCTATTTTTCCTTTAATTTCAAAAGAAGAAGAGATTCCCATTTCTTCATAAGGATAAGAAATTGCTATATCTTGATTTGTGTAAGTAGAAAGCAAATTATAAGCGTTTATCAAGCCATAACCATAGTATTGGTTAAATCCACTAGCCTCGACACTTCCTATGGGTAGATACTCAGTAGTAGTATAAAGCATAGTCTTAAGTTCATCAAAAGTAATGCCTGGCCTTTGAGAGATAAGAAGTCCAATAATTCCAGCGGCATAAGGAGCAGCCATTGAAGTACCTGATAGTTCTGAATAGCCATCATTATTGCCTTCCATTGAATAAGTACTTAAAATTTGAGAACCTGGGGCAACGATATCCAATTCTGGTCCATAAGAAGAGAAACTAGAGAGTTCTTTTGATTCATCTACTGACCCCACAGAGATAACAGTTGATAGTTTAGCAGGATAACTAATAAAAGGGCCTGGGTCATTTCCTGATGAAGCTACCAAAATAACCCCTCTGTCATAAGCATATTGACAAGCATCTGCTATAATTGGAGAATAGTAAGATGAACCCCAGCTCATGTTAATAATATCTGCCCCCATATCTGTGGCATAAATAATAGCTGCTGAGACATCATCATCTTGTAGATATCCACCACCTGAAGTTGTTCTAAAACCTGCTCTTATTGCTAAAAGTTGTTTTTCCCATATTACTCCAGCTATCCCCTTGCCATTATTTACTTCAGCTCCAATGATTCCAGAAACATGAGTACCATGATAATTTTCGTCAGAAGCATCATTATCTCTTTCAGTATAATCTCCAAGAGCTATGTTGTTAAGAGTTGGAGCATCTGTAAAGTCCCAACCTCGCCAATCATCTACATAACCATTACCATCATCATCATGATTTGAATCAGGAATTTCGTTTTCATTATGGTAATAAACATTCTCCAGATCGGGATGTTCAAATAATATTCCTGAATCAACTACAGCTATCATTAAATCTTCATCACCTGTAGTAAAGGTCCAGGCTTCAGGAATCTGACAAAGTTCGTGCTGTTGTTGATAGAAATACGGGTCACTAGTAGTTGTATGAAATTTATTTAGATAATTAGGTTGAATATATTCAATTGAAGAGAATTGATTCCTTTTCTCTTCAATTTCTGAAATTGGTATTTGTCTGTCAGTTTCTATTACATAAAATTGGTTACTAATTTTCTTAGTTAATGGAGTAACATTTCTTACTCCGTAACTTTTAAGCCAACGACTCATAAGAGGAAGAGATTCAATATCTAGTTCAGCTCTAGAATCAGTTAACTTAACTATTATTTCTCTTGGACTATAAGTTAAGGCAGAAGCCCAAGAAATTATTAATATAAGTAGAATTGAGAGAAATACCTTCTTCATAACCTATCCTTAGAATTTGTATGATAGACTTATCTTATGAACATCATCTAATCCATCAGTCATTTGCAAATATGCATAATTAACATTGAATGAATCATAGTCAATACCTAGACCATAGCTGAATTCATTGCTATCATTACCAACCTTAAATCCAGTTCTAAGATAGAGAATTTCAAAAGTTTTTAACTGAGCACCAAAATTATAAGCTAAGTCAGTATCTTGTGATTTTTGGCCTTTTGCATCAAAAGCCACATCATAGTATCTAGAAATGAATTCTTTTGTGATTCCTAATTCATAGCTAATTGGCAAATCAATCTTTTCCTTGTCCATATTGGAAGTTGTACCAAGGTTTTTAAGACTTGAATACAATTTAACATCTTTTATAGGACTAGACCAAACATAAGCTAAGTCTGTTGAAAAACCATAGCTTGAAGCAGTTGATATCTTCTCATAAAGGATGTTAGCATTAATACCGAAATAATGTGTTGCTCCTAATCTATAAGCATAATTTAAAGTACCAATAAAATCTATTGGAGAAAATGTACCTATGATTCTTCCTGTTTCATCTCTAGTATCTAAGTCACCATAACTAAGATGTCTAAAAGCATATCCCCAGTGATATTTCCTTTTATTCTGAGATAAAGCACCACTGATAAGATCTGTATCTCCAAACCAGAAATTCTGAGATACAGTAATAATTTTACTTTTATTGAAAAGACCAGCAGCTGGATTACTAACAAAGTTCAGAGCATCATTTGAGAAAAGGGAACCTGTGTCTCCCATACCTGACATTGCAGGACTTGGTGTAATTTCTAAGATTTGAAATCCATATTTTCCAGCATTATTATGTTGAGCATTTAAACTTGCAACAAGAACCATTAGCACTATAATTATAATTTTTATTTTATTCATTTTCTATTCCTTCTACTTTTCTAAAGCAAATTTTATTTTTTTATATTCCCCTTCAGCTTTAATTACAGCTAGATAAATGCCAGAAGCCATTTTATTATAAGGGATTTCGAATTTATTAATATTCTCTAAATATGGGTCAAGTTCCTTGCTTGTCGTATAGACCTTCTTCCCAGAAATTGAAAAGATATTTACTTGAGCTAAGCATTTCTTTGAAACCATTACTTTTAATTCAAGTTTATCATTGATAGTAGAGTTAAAAGGATTTGGATATATATATACTTGACCTTTTACAAAAATATCATCTGTTTCATAGGTGTTAGCTAGGAAAGCATCAAGTTCAACTGCATTCCTATGATAGTTATTATATTCTGTATACCAGCTATCTAGCAAAGCTCCTAGTTCAAAATCTTCTGCTACATCTTGTAGATAAGCACGGTTAATGCTTCCACCATCTAAAGTGGAATAAACATAGAGTTTATTATCCTCTACATGAAGGAAAGGGTATGAGCTACAATTGTTATAATTCCCCAGAGGGAAACCTGGATAGTTTGTTCCATCCTCACGCCAAACAGATGTACGGTTACGAGAGAATGAACCAATGAAACTCAATTCATCATTTTCCTCTAGTCTAAGAGCATAAGCTCCTCCATAAACAATTAAAGAATCACTTGGAGTAGAATATACCTCTAGTTTATTCTTATCAATTATCTCACCGTTATAAGCTAAAACTTTGATACCATCTTTATGACCTAAAACTAAGTCCCAGGTCCCATTCTTATCATAATCAGCCAATGATGGAACTGCTCTAGAATTTACACTAGAGTCTATATAATTAATTTTGGAATAATCTGTACTAGTAAAAGTATAAAAGCCGTAAGAACCTTGTACTACTAATTCCATTGCATCATACTGAGGGTTAAAATCAAAATATAGGATATTACTAATTAAAGAATCCGCTGGAATATCAAGTTGTACACTTTGGATAAAGCCATCTTCTTCGTCAAAAGTATTAAGATAATAACTATCTAACTTACTAATGACCATAATGTTTTGTTCATAAATAATATTCGATTTAATCTTACCTTGAACTTCAAAATTCGTTAAAACATTCATATCACTATCAACTACTTTGATGATACCTTGGTCTAAGGCAGTATTGTTAAGAGCACAAAAATAAGTGTAGTTATTCTTGTCTTCAGACTTATGAATTAATACTGGAGAAGTCCAAGCAAAGCCATTTTGTGAGAAAGCACTTTCTAAATTCTGACCATCATAATAGTTTAAAACAGCTTGAGCAGAAGGAATAATCTTCTGGGTAGGAAGGAGTAATTTGTTTGCTATTTCGTCATAACTATGGGCTTTAAAGAGTTTTTCGTCCATAGCTAGATTATCTATAAGCTGATCGTTTTCAAAGATTGATAGATTACTTCCATTAGGGATAATAATCTCATTCTGACCATTTTCGTTCATATCTAAAGAAATTGCTGAATATGGAAGACTTCCATTATAACCTGTAGTTAGATTCCATTGGAAGTTTACTGAGAAAGTCATGCTGTTATCAGCTTGTGAGATATTGAATATTTCAAATGGAGTCCCCCCATAATAACTTTCAGCAGTAGGTAAATGCAATAGCCCTGTATTTGGATTAGGACTAAAACCAATATAAGAGTTAACTCCATCTCTAAAAGCATCATCTGGTCCACCATAACCATATAGAGATGCTTGTGGATTATTGTCCATCTGCTGAATACCATCAGCTTCTTCTAAATCAACACCCTTATGATTTGCATCTCCATTTACTCTGCTAAGACCAATTTCAGGATCAAAGTTTGCTTCAATGATATATTCATCAATATGCCAAATCAAAAGACCTGAACCATCAACTGGCATATAGCCAGCACCAGCATAACCAGGTAAAAAGAAATCCCATTCACAACCCTTTAATCTATTTGTCATAAAGTTAAACTTTGGCACTAAATCCGTTTGGCCATCCTGAATTGGATAATATTCTTGCTGTCCATCTGGGAGAAGAGGGAAAGTGAAAGAAGCTTGACCATTTAGAACAGAATCATCTGGATTCTGAGCCCTATTCTCGATTAAGAAATATTCTTTTTCAGAAAGATTTATTTTATATAACTGCGGTTTACTAGGACTTTTATCTAGAAAATAATCAATTTCTAGATTGTAAGTATCAGCTGTTATTTCTACAGGATCTTCCCATCCTAGATAATAACGTGACCAGGCAGAGAACTGAGCAGGTGTATAACCTTGAGCATTCCAAGCACCAGAACCCATAATCCCCCAGTTTCCTATTCCTGCTGAAATCCCATTTTCTGATATATTATCACTTAAGTTAGGTAGTCCTAAGGCATAAGCAAAGCCTGAAGCAATAACACCTAAATTGCCATAAGGAAGCTGACTACCATCTTCTGGAAAATAATCTTGCCATTGATGTTCTGGAGCTATAACGAAATCAGTTACATAAGTACCATCAGCTGGAATACCTTGAAAATCATCGTTTTCTGGGTCGATTCCCAATTGGAGATTTCTTCTGGAAAGGAAAGTAGACCAAATTAATTCTGGCCTTTCTTTAGAAATATCAGATTCTTGACCAGCACCTGCATGGAAGACAATGAATGTATCCCAGTTGTTAAAATCTATATTTGCATCTGATTTTGCAACAATTTCTTGGGCAAATTCAGCTATTCTTTCTCTAGTATCTGTATCTGAGCCATAGTAGCTCATTGGATTATCTAAAGTTAAAACTTGTGGATAAAATTGATAGTTTAATACATAATTTCGGTGAGATGCGTCGTATAGATAATCCCCTAATTGAATCATATATCTATCAAAGAAGGCTTGATCATGGATTAATGAATCTGGATATGACGGCTGTGAGACAAATGAAACATCACTGAACTCTACTAGATAAACTAGGACATTTTCAGGTAAATCTTTGCCTCCTTTTCTATTCACTTGTGGAAATTTTTCTGACGGGTACGAGGCCGTATATGATACCGGTTTATTCATCATTGGATGAGGGATAACCTCTCCAATTAAAACTGTTACCAAGAAAAGTAATAATATCATAATTGAATATCTTTTCATGTTTACTCCTATTTAAATTCTTTTTGGGAATTCCCTACAAATCATATCTACCAGGTATCAATTAATCTATACTTTTCTCCTTTCTGATTATCAATAATTTTGCTTAAAACTATAATTGCACATAGCATTATTTTAGTCAATTGTTTTCTGTATTATTTAGGTTAATTGTTAGTCTCTCAATTAATCATTGGATTTTTATCGAGTAAGTAACAATCAAGAAAGCATAAAAAAAAGGCTACTCAATTTGAGTAGCCTTATATATTAATTATTCTTATTCAGCACTTTCAGTTACTTTTCTTCCAACGCCGTCCACAAATTCGATAATTGCCATAGGAGCATTATCTCCTCTACGATTACCAGCCTTAAGAACGCGAGTGTAACCACCGTTTCTTGTTGCATAATTTGGGCCGATTTCTTCAAAAAGTCTTTTAACTAAATCTCTATCTTGAAGAACTTTGTAAGCTAATCTACGATTATGAATATCGTTTTTCTTAGCATAAGTAACACAACGTTCAGCAAGTGAGCGCATCTCTTTAGCTCTAGCAAGAGTAGTGTTGATGCGTCCATGTTCTACAAGTGACTTTACTAAGTTATGTAACATAGCTTTTCTATGATCACTTTCTAAACCAAATTTTCTTCCTCTAACTCTATGTCTCATGGTCGAATCCTTATTCTTTTATTTTTACTCTGTTTTTTGCTTCTTGGATTTGAGCATTGATAGAATCAACATCCATACCAAGAGATAAGCCGTAAGTATCAAGTAAGCCTTGAATTTCATCCAAAGATTTCTTACCAAAATTACGGTATTTTAACATTTCACTTTCACTTTTTCCAACTAATTCCCCGATTTTTTCAATCTTTGCAGCCAATAAGCAGTTAGCAGAACGAACAGTTAATTCTAGTTCTTTAACGTTCATATTGAAGAGTTTTTCATATCTTTCCAATTCTGGATCCATTTGAACTTCTTCAATATATTCTGGTTCTACTTCAAATTGAGAAATACTTGAGTACAAGTCTTTCAAGATTTTTGCTGCAAGAAATAGTGAGTTTTTAGGATTGATAGACCCATCGGTAGTTATCTCTACGATAAGTTTATCATAATTCATCTTCTCTTTAACACGTTGGTTAGTAACGAAGAAGTTCACTTTTCTCATAGGAGAATAGATGGAATCAATTGGGATAATTCCAATAGATTTTTCGTTCATGTCCTGTTTATCTGAAGGGACAAAGCCTCTTCCATTAGCAGCCCATAGTTCAATTCTGATATCAACATCTTCACTCATTTCAAGAAGTTCAAGTTCAGGGTTAAGAATCTCAACATTTCCTGGTGTTTGAATATCAGCTGCTGTTATTACACCTTTTCCTTTATGTTCTAAAACTAATTCAACCTCATTGATATCATCAATTTTAAGAACTAACTCTTTCAGTTTGAGAATAAGATCAACATAATCTGAATTACTACCAGGAATTGGGCAGAATTCATGATGCAAACCTTCAATTCTAACATATTTGATTGCAGCACCTTGAATAGAAGCTAATAAGACTCTTCTTAAGGTGTTACCGATAGTAGTTCCGAAACCAGGTTCTAAAGGGCCTATTTCGAATTTTCCATAAGTATCACTGTTCTCAACAACTTCGACTTTGTTCGGCATCTGCAACGGTTCTAAGAACATCATATGTGTCTCTCCAGTTTATTTAGAATAGAACTCAACAATTAAACGGACATCTACATTAGTAGGTATCTCTTCAGCATTTGGTATAGCTAAAAATTCACCTTTGAAATTATCTTTATCAACTGATAACCATGAGTATGAAGAAGTTGCACTTGTAACTTCAGCAGCATCAGACATGGCACCTTTTCTAGAACTTTCTCTGATTTCTATAACATCACCAGGTTTGCACAAGAATGAAGCAATATTCACTCTTCTACCGTTTACCATAACATGTCCGTGGTTAACAAACTGACGAGACTGCATTCTGGTAACTGCAAAACCTAATCTATAAACTACATTATCCAATCTTCTTTCAAGTAATTGAAGGAAGTTATCACCTGTAACACCTTCTTTCTTTGAAGCTTTAACAAAATAATTGTAGAATTGCTTCTCTAAAAGACAGTATGTTGATCTGAGTTTTTGTTTCTCTTTTAAGTGAGTACCATAATCACTAAGTTTTCTTCTGAATACTTTACCGTGATCACCAGCTGGATAATTTCTCTTTTCTAATATTCTATCATATTTTGGTGTTCCAAAAATATTCTCACCAAATTTTCTTACTAATTTCGCTTTAGGTCCTGTATATCGTGCCATTATTCCCCCTTAGATTCTTCTTGTTTTTGGTGGACGGCAGCCATTATGAGGGATTGGAGTAGCATCTTGAATAGATAATATCTTTAATCCCGTTGCATTCATAGATCGGATAGAAGCTTCTCTACCACCACCTGGTCCACGAACGATTACTCTAACTTTTGTGATTCCCATATCAAGAGCTGATTTAGCTACTTCACCTGCTGCAATCTGTGCTGCATAAGGAGTTGATTTACGAGAACCCTTGTTACCTATTTTACCACCTGATGACCAAGTAAGTACATTACCTGCTTTGTCTGCTAAAGTGACAATAGTGTTATTAAAACTTGAATGGATATGTGCTACACCTTCGTCAAATGCTAAGCGAACTCTTTTTTTCTTAGCTCTTACTTTCTTTTTAGCCATAAGTTCTCCTATTTTTTCTTCTTCTTAATAGAACCAGGTTTTGGACCTTTTCTGGTTCTTGCATTATTTTGAGTGTTCTGTCCATGTACAGGAAGTCCTCTCTTATGACGAAGTCCACGGTAGCAATTGATTTCCATTAGACGTTTAATATCTAAAGCAATCTTAGTTCTTAAGGTACCTTCAACAGTATATTCATTTTGAATAATGTCACGAATTAATCTTTCTTGTTCTACTGAAAGATCTTGCACTTTGATGTTTTCATCAATGTTAGCCTTCTTGAGGATTTCTGAAGACAAAGATCTTCCTATGCCATAAATATAAGTTAAACCTATAACAACTCTTTTGTTATTAGGTATCTCAACACCTGCGATATGTGCCAAGCCTTTCCTCCTTCGGAATTTATTATATTATTTAATTAGGGTTTATCCCTGGCGTTGTTTGTGTTTTGGGTTTGTGCAAATCACACGGATAACACCATTTCGCTTGATAATTCTACAATCTTTACAGATTTTCTTAACAGAAGCTCTTACTTTCATTTTTTCTCCTTCATCTGTAACAACTATTTATAACGGTAAGTGATTCTTCCTTTGGTCAAATCGTAAGGTGATAATTCTACTTTTACTTTGTCTCCAGGTAAAATTCTAATGAAATGCATTCTCATTTTTCCTGAACTATGAGCAAGAATTACATGCCCATTTTCTAATTCCACCTTAAATTGCGTGTTTGGCAAGGACTCTTTAACTACCCCTTCTACCTCAATAACACCTGATTTAGCCATTATCTCTTCCTACCTTAGTTAAAATTTCTGGATTTGTATCTGTTACTAATATAGTATGTTCGAAATGAGCAGATAAAGAACCATCTTTTACAAAATATTCCCAGCCTCTTTCTGTAACTTTATTAGTACCAATATTGACCATTGGCTCAATAGCTATGGTCATGCCTTCTTTAATTAACTTTCCTGTTCCCTTTCTTCCTATATTAGGAATCATGGGGTCTTCATGTAATTCTGTACCAATTCCATGACCAGTAAGATCATCAGCACAGTAATAACCGTTCTCTTTAACAAACTTGCCTATAGCGTAAGAGATATCTCCTACTCTATTACCAACTATTGCAGTGTTAATACCAATTTCTAGTGCCTTTTTAGTGACATCTAAAAGACGCTGTGTTTCTTTAGAAACCTCACCCACTGTAAAAGTGTAGGCAGCATCTCCATGATAACCAGCTTTTCTAGTACCAACATCTACACCGATAATATCTCCTTCTTTAAGAATAACATTCTTAGACGGGATACCGTGAACGATTACTGAATTAACAGAAGCACATATAGCACCCGGAAATGGGGCTAAGCCAGGAACAGTATATCCTTTAAATGCAGGATAAGCACCATGAGAACGAATAAAATCCTCAGCAAATTTGTCTAATTCCCAAGTCGAAACTCCAGGAACAACAATCTTCTCAAGCTCCTGCCAAAGAAGACCGATTATTTTACCTGCTTCCCGCATTTTTTCAATCTCATGTTGCTTCTTAATCTTTATCATCTTCCTGATCTTCCTCTTAATTTACCACGCTTCATAAAGCCGTCATAGTGACGTGATACTAAGTGTGATTCAATCTGTTGAAGTGTGTCTAATGCAACACCAACAACGATGATAATACTTGTACCACCTAAGACTGATAAACTAACTCCTAAAACACGGAATAAAATATCAGGCATAACCGCGATAATAGCGTAGAATATTGCTCCTGGAAGAGTAATTCTAACTAAAACACGATTGATGTATTCTGAGGTTCTTTTTCCTTGTTTAACACCAGGAATAAAACCACCATATTTTTTCATATTATCAGCCATCTCTACTGGATTCATAACCATTGCAGTATAGAAATAAGCAAAGAAGATGATTAATATCATTGAAATTATTGTATAAAGTGCTGTTCCAGGTGAGAACCAATTAGTTACAAAAGAAGAATCTGTATTAAAGAATCTAATTATAGTAATAGGGAACATAAGCACTGATTGAGCAAAGATAATTGGAATAACACCAGCAGTATTAACCCTTAAAGGGATATAAGTTGATTGGCCACCATATACTTTACGACCAATAACTCTTTTAGCATACTGTACAGGTATTTTTCTAATTGCTTCAGTTACTAAAATAACAGATGCAGTTACTGCAACAATGGCAGCTAAAATGAAAACAATCATGAAAATGTTTCCGATTGAAGGATTAGCTGCTACTCTTTGGAAAAGACCATAAATTTCACCAGGAAGGCGAGCAATGATACCAGCGAATATTATCAAAGAAATACCGTTTCCAATACCTTTCTCTGTAATCTGTTCACCTAACCACATGATAATCATAACACCAGTGATTAAAGTAATAATTGTTGATACAAAGAAGAAAGTATGGTTAATAGTTACAATATTTGGTTGTGAAAGTAACATAACGCATATTCCAATAGAGTTCAAACCTGCAACCAAAACGGTTCCATATCTTGTAATCTGAGTTATTTTCTTTTGCCCTTCTGCACCCTCTTTCTTGAGTTTTTCAAAATAAGGGATAACGCTTCCAAGCAACTGAATCACAATTGAAGCAGTAATATAAGGCATAATACCTAGAGCAAAAACTGATGCTCTTGACATGTTACCACCAGCGAATAAATCAACTAATCCAAGTAATCCTTCGCTATTACTACTAAATATTTTTCCTAACTCTGAGGCATCTACACCAGGAACCGGAATAAAGCTTCCTAATCTATATAACACTAGAATAAAAGCAGTAAATAATACTTTTTTCTTTAAATCAGGAACTCTAAATATATTCGCTATTTTACTTAACAAAGTTCACTACCTCCGCTTTACCACCTTTATTTTCAATCAGTTCGATTGCTTTTTTGGAAAAAGCGTTGGCTTTAATAGTCATTGTTTTTGAAAATTCTACATCTCCTAGTTCGGCTAGGACCTTAACTGGATAATTAGCTTTTTTACCACTTTTTGGTAGTAATCCAAGCTCTTCCATTTTAGCAATATCTAATTCTTGAACGTCTAAATCAACCAGGTCTTTTAAATTTACAATTCTATGTGAAACTTTAAAGATATTTTTGAAGCCTCTTTTTGGGAGTCTTCTCTGGATAGGCATTTGACCACCTTCAAACCAGATTGGTACTTTTCCACCAGAACGAGCTTTCTGTCCTTTGTGTCCTTTACCTGCAGTTTGACCTTGACCAGTCGCTTGACCTTTTCCTAATCTTTTTTTATTCTTTTTAATAGCTGGTTTACTAAGATTATGTAAGGTTAACATCTTATCTCTCCTTAGTTTTCTTCAACTGTTTCAACTTTTAATAGGTAATCAACTTTCTTAATCATACCCATAATAACAGGACTGTCATTATGAATTCTTGATTTGCCGATTCTACCTAAGCCGAGTGAAGCTAAAATTCTTTTATGATGTTCTTTTCTGCCAATTGCACTTTTGATTTGGCTTACTTTAATCTTCATCTTTAGCCTCCATTCCAGTCAATTCAGCGAAAGTTTTATTTCTAAGTTTAGCTATATCATTGATAGTTCTTAGTTTTTTAAGACCAACAACAGTAGCTTTTACAACGTTTGTAGGAGTATTAGAGCCCATTGATTTGCAAAGAATGTTTTCAATTCCTGCAGCTTCAAAGATAGCTCTAGTAGTACCACCTGCGATAACACCGGTACCAGGAGAAGCTGGTCTCATTAAGACTTTGCTCGCACCAAATCTTCCTAACATTTCGTGAGGGATAGTACCATTAATAATCGGAATTCTAAACATAGTTTTGCTGGCTCTTTCTTTAGCTTTTCTAATTGCATCAACAATTTCAATAGCTTTACCTTTACCAACACCAACGTTACCTTTCTTGTCACCAATAACTACGATAGCGCTAAATGAAAAGTTTTTACCACCCTTAGTTACTTTGGTTACACGGTTGGTTGCAACTATTTTTTCAACAAATTGATCTTCAATTTCTGGATTATTCATTTGTCTCAACATTTCCTCCCGTTATAGTTCTAATCCGGCTTTACGAGCACCATCAGCAAATGCTTTTACTCTTCCGTGATATTTGTAACCGGCTCTGTCGAAGCAAACTTTAGTAATACCAGCTTTCAATGCTTTGGCTGCAATTTGCTGACCAATCTGAAAACTAACTTCTACCTTTTTAATTCCTTCTTCTAACTGAGCATCTTTAGATTTGGAAGATAATGAAACTAAAGTTTTACCTTCAAGATCATCAATTATCTGTCCATATATATGATTCAAACTTCTGAAAACAACTAATCGAGGACGAGTAGCTGTTCCACTAAGTGTCTTGCGAATAGCTTTTCTACGTCTCGCTCTTTTTTCATTTCTAATTATATTACTTGGTTTTACCATTGTTTACCCCGCTTATGCTCCAGCTTTTCCAGCTTTGATTATTACGCGTTCTGTACTGTAGCGTATTCCTTTACCTTTGTAATTCTCAGGCTTACGGCATTTTCTAATTTCTGCAGAGAATTTACCAACATCTTCTTTATGAATTCCTTTCACGAATACATTAGCTTGATGTTCAGAATGCATACCTTTACCACGAGGAATTGCTTCAGCTTTCACTTCTAAACCTTCTGGTATTTCTAAGTAGATGTCGTGAGAGTAACCTAGGTTAAGTTTTAACCATGGACCAATTACTTCAGCAGAAAAACCTGTTCCAATAACATGAAGAAGTTTTTCATAACCTTCAGTAACACCAGTAACTAAGTTTTGCACTAAGGCTCTACCTAGACCATGGAAAGCTTTTTGTTCTCTACTATCATCTTGTCTAGAAAGAATCAGACGATTATCTTCTTGAGTAATAGTAATTCCACCAACTAAGTCATGTGAGAGTTTACCTAATTTACCTTCAACATCTATGTGGCTACCTGTAATGTTAACTTTTACACCTTCAGGAAGCACGATTGGGCTTTTACCTATTCTTGACATGCTATCCTCCTACCACACTTTGCATATGTATTCGCCACCAACATTCTGGTTACGTGCATCTCTATCAACCATAACACCACTGCTAGTTGAAATGAATGCACAACCGGTATTATTATATACTCTAGGAACGTTGTTTGCTTTCACATATACTCTTCTTCCAGGTTTAGAAACTCTTTGAATACCAGTTAAAACTGGTTGGCCACTATTTGTATATCTAAGATTTAAACTTAATTTTTTGAAGTTTAAACCTCTTTCAGGGTCTTTTTCTAATACATGAAAACTATTGATGAAGTTCTCTTTAGCTAAAAGAGTAACTATTGATTCAATAATTTTGCTGTGATTTAATACCACTCTGGTATGTCCGGCACGATATGCATTTCTTACTTTTGTTATTGCATCAGCTATCGGATCTGATATCATTTTTCCTCCAGTTTATTACCAACTAGCTCTTGTGATTCCAGGTATTTTACCATGGTCAGCTAATTTTCTGAAACAAAGACGGCATATACCAAAATCTCTCATGTAAGCTCTTGGTCTTCCACAAATTTTACAACGAGAATATTCTCTAACGCCGAATTTAGCTTTCTTTTGTTGTTTTACAACTAATGATTTCTTTGCCAAAATCTACTCCTTTACCGCAACTTTTCTGAAAGGGAATCCCATCAATTTCAACATCTCTCTTGCTTCTTCATCAGTATTTGCTGTAGTAACTATAGCAATGTTCATACCTCTGACCATGTCGATTTTATCAAATTCAATTTCAGGAAAAACTGTTTGTTCATCTAAACCTAATGAGTAGTTACCTCTACCATCAAAGTTTTTTAAAGGAACACCTTTAAAGTCTCTGATACGAGGAATTACGATCGAAATTAATTTATCAAAGAACTCATACATGATTTCGCCTCTAAGTGTTACTTTACAACCAATAGGCATCCCAGCTCTTAATTTAAAGTTTGAGATTGATTTCTTAGCTTTAGTAACTAAAGGTTTTCTACCTGTAATTTGTTCCATATCTTTAATAGCATTATCTAAGATAGCTTTATTTTGAGTTGCTGAACCAACACCCATGCTAACAACTATCTTATTAAACTTTGGCACCATGTGTATATTCTTATACTCGAACTTAGTTCTAAGTGCGGGAATCACTTCGTTTATGTATAACTCTTGTTTTCTGTTCATCCCTTCTCCTTTAGATTTCGTCCCCTGTTTTTTTACAAACTCTGACTCTTTTGCCGTCAGCGGTTGTTTTATAAACAGCTCTGGTTACATCTTTTATTTTTTCGTTGTAGAGCATTACGTTTGAAACGTGAATTGGAGCTTCTTTTTCGATAATTCCACCTTGTGGATTAGCTTGATTAGGTTTAACATGTTTTTTTATCATGTTAACTTTTTCAATGATAACGCGTTGTTTACGAGGAAAAGCAACTAATACTCTACCTTTAACGCCTTTATCTGCTCCGCTTACTACTACTACTGTATCACCTTTTTTGATTCTCATTCTATTTTGCATTATCTACTCCTATAACACTTCAGGTGCTAAAGAAACAATTTTCATAAACTCATGCTCACGAAGTTCACGAGCAACAGGTCCAAAAATACGAGTTCCTTTAGGTTCCATTTTAGCATCTAGAATAACTGCTGCATTATCTTGGAATCGAATATAAGAACCATCTTTTCTTCTGATTTCTTTAGCAGTTCTTACTATTACAGCTTTCTCAACAGTACCTTTTTTAACTTTGCCGTTTGGTGTTGCTGATTTAATAGCTATTACTATGATATCTCCAACGGTCGCATATTTTCTTTTACTTCCGCCAAGAACTTTGATGCACATTGCTTTCTTAGCACCGGAGTTATCTGCGATGTTCAATATTGTTTGTACTTGGATCATCTCTTACTCCTATTTAACCTTCTCAGTGATTTCTTGAAGATTCCATCTTTTCTTTCTACTTAAAGGTCTGTTCTCTTCAATTATTACTTTATCACCGATTTGTGCTTCATTATTTTCGTCATGAGCCATAAATTTCTTATGCACTCTTACAGTCTTTTTGTATAGAGGATGGGTAAACTGTCTTTCTACACGAACGACGATAGTTTTATCCATCTTATCACTTACTACTACACCAGCTTTGGTTAGTTTTCTTGTTTCCTGCATTTTGACCTCTTAGTTAGCTTTTTTCATTTCAGTTAACACTGTATGAATTCTGGCAATCTCTTTTTTGAGTTGTTTAAATCTACCTGGATTCTCCAGCATGTTGCGCACTTGTTGGAAACGAAGATTAAATAGCTCTTCTTTACAATCGTTAAGCTTTGCATTTAATTCTTCAACAGATAACTCTCTTAATTCTTTTGCTATCATAGTTCAACTCCTTCACGTGCAATCATTTTTGTTGATATCGGAAGTTTATGTCCAGCTAATCTAAAAGCTTCTTTTGCAATAGAAGCGTCGACACCATCGATCTCAAACATTATTCTTCCAGGTTTAACCACTGCTACCCAGTATTCTGGTGCACCCTTACCTTTACCCATACGAGTTTCAGCAGGTTTGTTAGTAATAGGTTTATCAGGGAAGATTCTTATCCATACTTTACCTTGACGCTTCATAGTTCTTGTAATAGCGACACGAGAAGCTTCGATTTGACGGCTAGTAATCCAACCATCTTGAGTTGCCATTAAAGCATACTCACCAAAAGAAACAGTAGAGCCACGATAAGCTAAACCAGTTCTTCTTCCACGCATCTGTTTTCTATGTTTTACTTTTTTTGGTGCTAACATCTTTTTCTCCTCTTCCTAATGTTACCCTTGAGCAACATTATTATTAAGAATATCACCTTTATAAATCCACACTTTGATACCGATAACTCCATAAGTTGTTTGTGCTTCAGTTAAAGCATAATCAATGTCGGCTCTGAGTGTGTGAAGAGGTGTTCTACCTTGTTTATATCTTTCTGTTCTAGCAATTTCTGCTCCACCTAAACGACCTGCACATTGAACTTTAATACCTAAAGCTCCATCTTTAAAGGCGTTACGCATAGCATTTTTCATCGCTCTTCTGAAAGAGATTCTTTGTTCTAATTGTTTTGCTATCTCTTCACCAACTAATTTTGAGTCTAACCACATTTTGTTAATTTCTTTAACATTGATAAAAACATTCATGCTCTTGTCTCTGCCTTTATTAACAAGGTGGTTAATTTCATTTCTTAATTTATCAATATCTTCACCTTTTTTACCAATAACTTGGCCAGGGCGAGCTGTTTGGATGTCGATATAAATTGAATTAGTTTTTCTAGAGATATCTATTCTTGAAACCATATTGTTTGTTGGTATCATTTTCTTTCTAATTTTACCATCTACGTCTTCATGAATTTCTCTGAATCTAAGTCTTTTTTCAATATAATTTCTGATTTTTAAATCTTCATGGAAATTATCTAAGTATTGTTTACCAGTAGCAAACCAAGTTGATTCAGACTCTTTATTTACGCCAATACGATATATAATTGGATTAATTTTTTGTCCCAAATTTTCCTCCTATTCCTGTCCGGAAGCATTTTCAGATAAATCTGAAATTTGTAAGGTTATGTGACAAGTACGTTTTCTTATCATAAAAGCACGACCTTGAGCTCTAGGACGGAATCTTTTCATTATAGGACCATCATCAGCAAGTGCTTTATTTATAATCATTTCGTTTGTTTCTTTTCTCGCATCTTTATGTAGTGCATTAGCCACTGCAGATTCTAATACTTTAAGTACAGGATCTGACACGCGCTTTTCTGAGAACATAAGAATGTTTCTTGCTTCAGATACTGATTTACCTCTGATTAAATCAAGAACCAAGCGAGCTTTACGAGCTGAACCACGATGGTATCTAAGTTTAGCTATAGCTTCCATTCTCTATCTCCTATCTTTTTTTCTTTTCTTTGTGACCGCGGTATGTTCTGGTTGGTGCAAATTCGCCAAGCTTGTGGCCAACAGCATTCTCAGAAATATATACTGGTACAAATTTGTGTCCATTGTGTACAGCAAATGTAAGTCCTATAAATTCAGGTAAAACAACTGATCTTCTTGACCAGGTTTTGATAACTGATTTATCTTTAGTACTTAATTGTGTTTCAACCTTTTTCATCAAATGTTCATCGACGAAAGGTCCTTTTTTTATCGATCTAGGCATTATTTTTCTCCTATGTCAGCTTACTTCTTTTTAGATTTGATAATATACTTGTTAGAATATTTTTTAGTCTTACGGGTTTTTCCACCTTTAGCGAGTTTACCCCATGGAGAAACAGGATGTCTACCACCTGATGTTTTACCTTCACCACCACCGTGTGGGTGATCTACAGGGTTCATAACAACACCACGGACAGTAGGTCTGATTCCTAACCATCTGCTACGACCAGCTTTACCTAAAACGATTAAGTTGTGTTCTAAGTTACCAACTTGACCGATTACAGCATAGCATTCTTTTCTAACTAAGTGAACATCATTTGAAGGCATCTTAACATGGATATAATCACCTTCTTTTGCAACAAGCTGTGCCATTGAACCAGCGGAACGAGCTATTTGTGCTCCCTTTCCTCTTTTTAATTCAACACATGAAATTGTTGTACCTAATGGAATGTTACTAAGTGGTAATGCATTTCCCACTTTGATAGGAGCTGTAGGACTTGCAATAATTTCCATTCCTACTTTTAATCCATCTTGAGCCACAATATATCTTTTCTCACCATCAACATAGTGAAGAAGAGCAATTCTTGCTGAACGGTTTGGATCATACTCAATTGAAGCAACTTTTGCAGGAATATCTATTTTATTTCTTTTAAAATCGATAATTCTATAATGTCTACGATGTCCGCCACCTTTATGACGACATGTGATACGACCTTGACTATTTCTACCACCAGACTTTTTTAACTTTGCTAACAAAGATTTTTCAGGAGTAGTTTTTGTAATTTCTTCAAAAGTGTATCCTGTTTTATATCTTAAAGTAGGTGTAATTGGTTTATATTTTTTAATTCCCATTATTAACTCCCTTAAACTTCAAAATCTGGTATTGTTTGATCTGCTTGAAGAGTAACAATAGCTTTCTTGAAATCAGGTCTTCTGCCTTCATATCTGCCCATTCTTTTTGGTTTACCCTTCATTCTGATAGTATTTATCTTAACTACTTTCACAGAAAAAACTTTTTCTATAGCTTTCTTAATTTCTATTTTATTAGCATTGATACTTACTTTAAACATATATCTGTTGTTTGTCTCTTTTTCAATTAAAGACTTTTCTGTAAGCATAGGAGCTATGATAATTTCTCTTGGATGTATCATTTTCCGAATACCTCCTCAACTTGTTGCAAGGCTTCTTCTGTCATTACGATAAAACTATTTTTAAGGATACCGTAAGCATGAAGACCATCTGCTCTACCTGTTTCAACATATTCTAAGTTAGAGAATGATCTAACAACAGATTTGTCATTTCCTTTGGTTACTATAAGGACTCTACCTTTTTCAGTAACTAATTTCTCAATTAATGCTTTTGCACTTTTGGTGCTTGGCTTGTCGTAATTAAGATTCTCTACAACTAATATTTTACCTTCAATAGCTCTATCTGATAAAGCTAATTTTAAAGCTAATCTTTTCTTTTTAGTAGGAATATGTCTGTACCAACATTTTGGATCAATTCTAAAAGCGTGTCCACCACCAACTCTTAATGGTGATCTTCTAGAACCTTGACGAGCTCCACCACTACCTTTTTGATTTCCAAGTTTCTTTGTACTTCCTCTTACTAAACCTCTAGACTTAGTTGCTTTAGTACCTTGTCTTTGATTAGCAAGATACATATTAACAACTTCGTAAAGTAAGGCTTTAGGATTTTTGCATTCAGCTTCGAAAACTGACGCTGGAAGTTGAACTTCACCTATTTTATCACCATTACTATTATATTTTAATGCATTAGCCATTTATTCCCCCGTTAAACACCTTTCTTAAGAAGAACTAAGCTATTACGATGTCCTGGAACAGCACCTTTAACCATTATAAGGTTTTTCTCAACATCGACTTTAACAACTTTTAGGTTCTTTACAGTAATTCTATCTACACCATAATGACCCGCCATTTTCATACCTTTCATAACACGAGCAGGAGTAGCACAAAGACCGATAGAACCAGGTCCTCTGAATGATTCATGAACACCATGTGATGACATGAAACCATTGAAATTATGTCTCTTCATTACACCAGCAAAACCTCTACCTTTAGAAGTTCCAGTAACTGTAATTAATTCGTTAACCTGAAATAAGTCAACTTTAAATATATCTTTTAACTCTGTATCTCGGAAGAATTTTACTCTAAATTCTTTAATATATCTAACAGGATCGCAATCCAAAGATTTAAAATAACCAGTCATTGGTTTATTAACTTTTTTCTCTGCAATTGGCTCATATCCTAATTTGATTGATTGATAACCATCCTTGTCATTGTTTTTCATTTCTAAAACTTGACAAGGACCAGCATGTAATACTGTTACTGGAATAATCTTTCCATCTTCATCAAAAATTTGAGTCATTCCTATCTTTTTTCCAATTAAACCTATCATCCTTAGCTCCTTTGTGTTGCCTTAATTTCCACATGAACACCCGCTGGTAAGCTCATCTTTTTAAGAGCTGCTGTTGTTTGCGGAGTAGGATTAACTATGTCCACCAATCTTTTGTGCACTAACATTTGATATTGGTCTTGTGCCTTTTTATTAACGTGTGGAGATCTCAAAATTGTGTACAATGATCTTTCTGTTGGCAATGGAATAGGACCAACAATTTTAGCACCTGTATTTCTTGTGCTATGAATGATTTCTTGTACAGATTGATCCAACAGACGATGATCATAAGCTTTGAGTTTAATTCTGATTTTATTATCTTTACTCACGGATTCCTCCATTTATAGTGGATCTATAAATATATCTGTATTTTTCTTAAATGTTATTGTTTGTTTTATTTGAATGAATTAATTTGTATTCAATTTCTTGAAGTTTTTTACGCGTTCGAGGTTTTTGCTACATAAAAAATGACCAGTACAAATGGTGTACTCGTCCACCGACTATGCTGACAAGCGCATAGTGTCCAACTATATGCGTTTCAAAGCGTTCCTCGTCCGCTTATCACAAAGATCTACAAGCTATCTTAGCTAGCTTTTGCTCTGCCTCTCTTAAAGAGAGTGTGCCTTTTTTTGCATTTTTTTCTAGCCCTGCTATTCTGTCAATATTTTTTTTAATAGCTTTTAAATAATTAAATTTTAATAGTTTAGGAAATCTATATTTTATAGCAAAATGGTAGTTTTTTTAATTTTTTGATTAATAAAACCTAGATGGTGCAGTAAAGCTTTGTGAATAGCACTACATTATTCTGCAAGAGAAGATAGTGTTATTATCAAAGATCCACTGCATTATTTGGGTTAAATCAGTTTGTTTTCCCGTCTGACTGACAATTCCCTCTGTAATCACCCATGCTTGATTGTTACTCTCCCTATACTTAATTGGTAACTCATAGGGAGAGTAACAATCAAGAGTTAAAGAAACTAGTTTCAACTAGAGAGAAATATGGCTTTTACCTCATGGAAATAAGCTTTTGTAGGTTTAGATCATGCATCTTTTCTACCCAAAATTCTTCATCTTTCTGACTAGGGTAAGATTCCCTTATGCTAGGAAGCTGTCCTGCTTCACATTGGCTAGGTATTTTTGAGAAGTTAAACAGAAGATTCTGAATATAAATAATATCCTTTTCAAGTTTCTCTAAACCACAAGGCAGACCATGTCCAGGAATTATTTTTCTAGGTTTTTCTTTAGCTAGATTCTTCAACTCTCTAAGATGAGCATCAGGATCACCCCAAAAGAAATAAGGTATAGCAATTTTATTATCGTTTGAATTTAGTAGGTTATCTCCAGTCCAGTAAAGGTCTTCTTCAGTTGAATAAATTCTAGTTGAATCATAAGAATGACCTGGGGCATGTGTTATTATTAGATCAAATTCAGGTATTCTGATTTCCTTAGAAAAAGTAATATTGGGAAATCTCAATAGATCTTTATTAATAATATTAGCCTTGTTAGGAGCAATAACATTCTTTTCGCTTTCAATAGTGTTAAGGAAGTAGTTTTGAGCAATTATTAGAGGAGAAAAAGAATCGAAGAATCTATTACCATAGCAATGGTCACTATGCCAATGGGTATTTATAATGTATTTTACAGGTTTATTTTTAGTAAGACAGAATTGATATAACTCTTTACTATCTTTAGGTAGAAGAAGGGTATCAATAATCAGCAGAGATTTTTCACCCTCAATAACTGTTGAGTTTAGAAAAGAGTTCTTTGCTTGCAGGAGAGTAACCTTAGGACTAATTTCTATAATATTATGCATCTAGATTCCCTGTTCCATAATGTATCAAATCGATTATTTTAAAAACCATAGTTCTTAAATCGAATTGATGTTTTTTTAGAACCCATTGAGTCAATACAAAATCCATTGCTCCGATAACAGTCAAAGCAAATGCTTCAGCTGATACATCTCTAAATCTTCCTTTATCAGCACCTTCTTTATAGATTTCAATCATATATTCTCTATACTCATCAAAAATAGAGTAGCCAGGATACTTATTATAGTATTCTTTTATTTGCCTAATATCCTCCACTAAGAATTTAGCTATTTCGGGATTCTGAGTAAATACAACAGCATGAATATCAAAAAACTTGAGAATTTTAGCCCTAGCATCAGGCTCTTTAGCAGTTGTTTTCTTCACTTCTATCAGTTTGTTATGGAGACTTTCAGTAAGGGCCTTCATCATCAGATCTTCTTTAGATTTGAAGTAAGTATAAACAGTTCCATCAGCCACTTGAGCATCTCTAGCAATATCTTTAATCTTAGTACTTGCATAACCCTTCTCAGAAAGAAGTTTGATAGCAGCTTGAATTATTCTCTCCCTTTTCTTTCTTTTCTTTTTAACAATATGACTTTCTGTCTTAATCTTACTTTCTTTCATAAAATAATCCTGTTTTAATTTTCTTCAATAAGATTGAAATTGCTATATTTTTTGTCAATAAGTAATATTATTATTAAGTTGAATTAAGGCAAATTACCCAACTATGAAATTAATAATCAGATAAAAAAATTGACACTTTAATCTCCAGGTGTATAAGCAAAAAAAGTCAATTAGTAAAGGATTAATGAAATATGCCTGATTATTATAGAATTATGCAAAATAGTATTGATTACATTGAAAGAAAACTAACAGATGATTTAGAGATGGAAGATATTTCAGATAATGTTGGTTTTTCCCTCTATCACTTTATGCGAATATTTTATACTTTTACAGGCTATACATTAAAAAGTTATGTAAGAGAGAGGAGATTATCTGAAGCTGCTAAAGATCTTATAGATGGTAATCTAAAAGTGAAGCAATTAGCCGGCAAGTATTGCTTTATTAATTCAGAATCATTCATCAGAGCTTTCAAGAAGCAATTTCACGATACTCCACTTGTATATAAGAAAAACAATCAGCTGATGAACTACACCCCTAAATTAGTACTGCAGTTCTATGAAAATCAAAACAAAGGAAGAAAGATGAACTACAAAATTAAAGAGATGTCAGAAATTAATGCAATAGGATTAATGAGAAAAGTTAAACACAGTGACGGTTCAATACACAAACAATGGATGGACTTCAGAAAAGCATTAGGAAAAGACTTTGATTATAAAAAGGATACATATATTTCTATCTGTCCTCCTCACCCTCAATTTATGGAAAAAGCACCTGGTCCAGATGATGAGTTTGATTATTTCGTTGGTATGATAAAAAAAGAAAATACTCCTGAGATGCCAGGTTTTGATACTTATACTGTAAAATCAGCTACTTATGCAGTTTTTACTCATGAGGGAAGTCCTGAAACTTTAGAAGATACCTACCGTTACATAAGTTGTGAATGGATCAAAACCGTGGATTATGAATGGGCAATGGGAGATGAGTTGGAAATCTTTGATGAGAGATTCTCTGAAGATCATTCTGAAACATCCAAGTTCGATATCTATGTGCCAATTATAGTTAAATAAAACTTAAACACAAATAAAATTATCCCCCATATTTCCATGGGGGATTTTAATATATATTTTCTAATTACTTATTAATGTATTAATTACCTAAAATACCAAGCATAACACCAGCAGCAACTGCTGAGCCAATAACACCAGCAACATTAGGGGCCATAGCGTGCATTAGTAGGAAATTACGTTTGTTATATTTTTGTCCTTCAATTTGAGAAACACGAGCAGAGTCAGGAACAGCTGAAACACCTGCATTTCCAATTAGCGGATTTATTTTTTCTTTTAAGAATAGATTCATAAACTTAGTGAAAACTATACCAAAAGCTGTAGCAACACAGAAAGAGAAAGCACCTAAGATAAATATCTTCACTGAGGACCAGTTAAGGAATTTCCCAGCATCAGTTGAAGCACCAACGGTCACACCAAGCAGAATAGTTATAATATTCATTAAAGCATTACGAGCTGTATCAGCTAATCTCTCTGTTACACCACATTCTTTAAGCAAATTACCAAAGAAGAGCATAGCTAAAAGAGCAATTCCACCTGGAGCAATAAAACAAGTTACTATCAAACCTACTATAGGGAAAATAATCTTTTCTTGTTTTGATACTAATCGAGGTGTTTTCATGTGAATTTGTCTTTCTTTCTTAGTAGTAAGAAGCTTCATAATTGGTGGTTGAATCACAGGAACCAGTGCCATATATGAATAAGCAGCAATAGCAATAGCTCCTAGCAAATGAGGTGCTAGTTTAGAAGAAATATAGATAGATGTAGGTCCATCAGCACCGCCAATAATACCAATTGAAGCAGCTTCCATTACGTTAAAACCTAAGAGAAGAGAACCAATAAAGGTAATAAAGATACCAGCTTGAGCAGCAGCACCTATTAAGATTAACTTAGGATTAGCAATAAGAGTCGAGAAGTCGGTCATAGCTCCAATACCTAAGAAAATTAGAGGAGGATAATAACCCTTACTCACACCTAAATAAAGATAATATAAAACTGAACCTTCATCATAAACACCCTGACCTTGGAGACCAACACCAGGAATATTACCAATTAAAATACCAAAACCAATTGGTACTAAAAGAAGTGGTTCGTAATGTTTGGCAATACCAAGATAGATGAAAACCAATCCAATAACTATCATCATAGCATAACCAAAGTTTATGTTATAAAATCCTGTAGTTTCAAAGAAATTTATAAATTCAGCCATTATCAATCTCCTAATTGAATAAGCTCTTCACCCTCTTGAACAGCTTGACCTTTAGAAACAAGGACCTTTTTAACTCTTCCAGCAAAGTCTGATGTAACTTCTGATTCCATCTTCATAGCTTCTAAAATAATTACAGCCTTATCAGGTGTAATTTGGTCTCCTTCTTTCACTAAAACATCTATGATTGTTCCTGGAATTGGAGCAGTAATAGAATTATTACCACTAGGAGCAGGTGCAGAAGTAGGCATTGGAGCAGCTTTTACAGTAGTTTGTCTTACTGGGCTTTTAGCTTTTGGAGCTTCTTCAATAGCATCAAACTTAATTTTAACTAAAGCATCTCCTTCATGGACTGGAGCCTTTTCTTTCACCAAAATCTCTTCAACAACACCACATGCTGGTGCTTCAATTTCTGATTCCATTTTCATAGCTTCGAGAATAACTATTGCTTCACCTTTCTCTACCCTATCACCAACATTCTTTTTAATCGAAACTATAACTCCTGGAATTGGAGCTTTTACTCTACCATCAGCATAATCAACTGATAACTGAGGAGCACCTGGAACTTCTTTATAAGTTCTAGTAATTTTAGGAATTAAATTTTGATTATCATCTTCAAATTCTACTAAGAAAATATTTCCATTTACATCAACTTTAGCTTGTTCAGAATCAAAAGAGATAATTCTAGCATTATAAGTTTCACCATTTATTTTCATTTTATATGATTTCATCTTTTTCCCCCATCAATAGGTTTGTTATATACTCTATTTGGCATTTCCATCTTAGCTGAAGCACTCCACATATTGACTGGAGTTCTACTAAAGGTCATTTGAATTTTTACTCTTTCTTCAACAGATTGCTTATGCTTATGTAAAGCTGCTATCACTGCTACAATAGCGTTTGAACTTATTGCAGATTCAGGTCCGGTAATTTTGCCGATAGGCGTATCAACTGTTTTGTTTGCTTTCTTATTCTTGACCTTAATATCTTTTGTCTTTTCAATATGTTGAAACTGAGCAATTAAAACACTAATCAAAAGTAGTGAAGTAAATACAACTATAATTCCTACAAGAGTTACACTATAACCAAAAGGTAAGGTTTCTCTAGTAAATTCTTCAAACTTTTCAGCAACTGTTGCAGGTGCTATCTTTAACTCTGAAAGTGACAAATCATCCCATTTCCTATTCTGAGTTTGATAGTTTGCAAACTCAGGATTATCTTGTCCATATTGTGAAAGCTCTGAAGCTAACATAGATTTCAATTTTTTAACAGGCATGTTTATACTATCAGCTACAGCCTTAACTGTGATATTCTCTCTAATAGTAAATTCAACCCTTTTTCCTGTTTTTTGGAAAGAAACTATTGCCTCTTCAGCTACCAAGACTCCAAATGCAAAAAGCATAAGAAAGCCTATTATAAATATTTTTTTAAGTTTCATATCATCCCCTATAAAGGAATATTTCCATGTTTACGTGGAGGAATAGAATCTTTTTTATTTGCTAACATTTCAAAGGCTCTGATAATTCTAAATCTTGATCTGCTTGGTTCGATTACATCATCGATATAACCTTTTTTAGCAGCATTGTATGGATTTGCAAACTTATCTCTATACTCATCTTCTTTCTTCTTAAGAGCAGCTTTTGGGTCGTCTGAAGCCATAGCTTCTTTTCTAAAAATAACTTCAACAGCTCCACCTGGTCCCATAACAGCAATCTCTGATGATGGCCAAGCATAAACCATATCTGCTCTCATGTGACGACTATTCATAACACAGTAAGCTCCACCATAAGCTTTTCTTAAAATAACAGTAATTTTTGGAACTGTTGCTTCTGCAAAAGCATAAAGAAGTTTCGCACCATGCTTAATGATTCCATTGTGTTCTTGATTTGGTCCAGGTAAGAAACCAGGAACATCTTCAAGAACTAATAATGGGATATTGAAAGAATCACAGAATCTGATAAATCTAGCTGCTTTTGCTGATGCATTAATATCTAAAACACCTGCTAATACTTTAGGTTGATTTGCAACAATACCTACTGAATATCCATTGAATCTAGCAAAGCCAACAATTATATTCTGAGCATAATTTCTAGATACTTCTAAAAATTCGTTTTCATCTGCAATCTCATGAATTACATCTAGCATATCATAAGGTTTATTTGGGTTCTCAGGAATTAATTGATTTAGTCTATCACAGGCTCTATCAACCGGATCTGCATTTGGAATATATGGAGGATCATCTAAGTTATTAGATGGAATATAACTTAATAATTTTTTGATTAATAATAATGTTTCTTCTTCATTCTCTGTAACAAAATGAGTTACTCCACTCTTAGTAGCATGTGCCATAGCACCACCAAGTTGTTCAACTGTTACATCTTGATTAAGAACACTTTTAACAACTTTTGGCCCAGTTACGAACATATAAGAGTTTTTCTTGTCCATCATAACGAAATCTGTAATAGCTGGAGAATAAACAGCTCCACCAGCACATGGTCCTAAGATAGCAGAAATTTGAGGAATAACTCCTGATGCCATAACATTTCTGTAGAATATCTCAGCATAACCAGCTAGAGCATCAACACCTTCTTGTATTCTAGCTCCACCTGAGTCATTTAAGCCTATTACTGGTGCTCCAACTTTTATAGCCATATCCATAATCTTACAAATCTTTTCAGCATAAGTCTTCGATAATGAACCACCTAATACTGTAAAGTCTTGAGAAAAAATATAGACTATTCTACCATTAATAGTTCCACAACCTGTAATAACACCATCTCCTGGAATAATATTTTTTTCCATACCGAAATCATGACAGTTGTGTTCTACAAATAGATCAAACTCTTCAAAACTATTGGGATCTAATAAATTGTTGACTCTTTCACGAGCTGTAAGCTTACCCTTAGCGTGCTGAGCATCAATTCGTTTTTGCCCTCCACCAAGTTCTGCCTGGGATCGTTTAAGTCTTAGTTCAGTGATCTGTTTTTCTGTACTCATTAATCCTCCGGGATTATCTTTTTTTATAATATTAATTTTTTTATTTCTCTATAGCCTAAATTATTATTGTGCAAATCCTGTAAACAAAAAACTTTACTTATTATTGGTAAGTTATTTTCTGGTGTCAACAATAATTTATTCGGAGTATTTATGCCCCCTTATTTTGTCAAGATTATACCTGTATTAATCATGTTTGCTTTAGGATACTTTAGCAAAAAATTAAGAATTTTTAACCCTAAAGATGCTGATAGATTTTTGCAATTGGTTTTAAATATTAGTCTGCCAGCACTAACTTTAGTTTCTTTAGCTAACCTATCTCTTGATATAAAACTTATTTACTTATTAATTTTACCCATTTTTATAGTATTACTTACTTATTTACCAGCTTCTTATCTTGTAAGACGTTTAAACATTCCAAGAGCTAGAAAAGGAAGCTTCCTGATAGGTTCTTTGATAATTAATACTGGCTTTGTTTCAACCTTCATCTATGCTTTTTTTGGGAAAGATGCTTTTGGTTACTACTCCCTCTTTGACTTAGGTAATTCTTTTATGATTTATCTCTTTGCTTACTACCAAGCTATTAAGTATGGAAAAAATTCTAGTGGAGATTTACCAATTAAGAAAATGCTTTCTCTCCCACCTATCTGGGCAATTATTATTGGCTTACTTATAAATCTTTTACCACTTGAGCTAAATGCTTTGCATATAGATGTTCTAAATTATATTGCTTCTCCTACTATGCCTTTAATAATCTTTGCCTTGGGTATTTATTTCCACCCTAAAATTGCTAATGTTAGATTGACTCTTGCAGTTCTTAGTTTAAGAATGTTACTAGGTTTTCTTGTTGGATTTGGAATTGTTAAATTACTGTCTTTAAGTGAACCAATTTCTATCATAGTCCTAATATGTGCAAGTGCACCTGTTGGTTTTAATACTCTGATCTTTTCTGAACTTGAAGATTTAGATAGAGAATTTGCAGCTACAATCGTCTCTTTCTCACTAATCCTATCTCTCTTATTCATAACAATATATGCATATTTCTACCTCTAATTTTAGGTAAAAAAATATTGACATAAACAATAACTGGGATGCTTGGGTTGGCAAGTGAAATTGAACTAATGTCAATTCGAGGAGGTAGCGTGAGTGATAATTCTCCAAAACTTTTCACTTATGGGAACATTCCCAATTATTGTTATGTCAATACGGATTATATCTATATTTAGCCCTTTTTCCTACAGACTACATAGAATGTCCACAAAATCTTTCTTAAAATTCTATAATGTGACAAGAGACTTAAGATTTAGTTAAGAACATTAATCCTTTTTAAAAAATTCTTTCAAAGATCATTTATTTTATCTTATTGCATTGTTAGTTCCATAAATTCATTTATTTACATTTAATTCAACTGAAATACTCATAAGATATTGTGAAAAGCAAAAATAGGCTTATGAACGGCAAAGTGAGATTTTTAGTGTTTTGCTAATCTTGTTAATAAGCTAGTTATATAACTGTTAATTTCAGCTACAGGTGTAAACGATGATTAGTTTTAATCATTATTTAAAATCAGGAGTCCATTCCGCTGATGGATTTAATTCTTGCAATAAATAATTGTTAAAGCCTAATTTATCAAGCTCTTTTACAGCTTGAGCGTACTCTTCATGAGTGATTATTCTATTAATTTTAGGGAAATCTTTACTTTTATATGTTGGATAGTACTGAGACATTAAACTAATAGAAATATGATTACCGATGTTTTCAGCTATCCAGTTTAGAATAGAAGCTGTCCCAGTAATATTGTTTGGTAAAACAAGAATTCTAATCATTGTTCCCATCCAGGCAAGTCCATCATCAATTTTCAAACTACCTGTTTGCCTTACCATCTCCTTAATAGCTAAAGTTGCTATTTGCCTGTAGTCTGGAACTCTAGAATAAGTTAGAGAATGTTCATTAGACCAGTAACGAAAATCTGCTAAATAAATATCTACTAAGCCTTCTAACTTTTTCAAAGTTTCTACAGATTCATAAGAATTTGTATTCCACACTATAGGTATCTTTAATCCCTGGGTTTTTGCCTTTCTAATTACAGGTATTAACATTTCAGCATAAGGTGCAGGTGAAACAAAGTTAACATTCACAGCTCCTTGGTCCTGCAAACTAAGCATCCTTTCTATTAGCTTATTTTCGGAATAGATTTCTCCCCTTCCCAGAGCAGATATTTCCCAGTTCTGACAATAGCAACAGTGAAGATTGCAATGAGAGAAAAAGATTGTAGCACTTCCAGAATTACCAATAAGAAATGGTTCTTCTCCAAAGTGAAGTTGGCATAGGTTAATCTTAAGTTCATTAGGTGCTTGACAAAAGCCTAAATTATTAATCCTATTGACATTACATCTGTGAGGGCAAATATTACATAGTTGATTATTATTCATAATAGATATCCAAAATAAAGCCGGATAGGAGAGCCTATCCGGCGTTTTTAATATTATTTATTTTGTTTTCTTTTTCTTAGCGTGAGTTAGATAGAACAATGATGGAATCAAGAATAGGGTAAGCATAGTAGAAGTTGCCATACCACCAATTTGAACCATAGCCATTGGAATCCTCATCTCTTTACCAGCAGAACCAATACCTAATGCCATTGGTAACATACCCAAAATAATAGCAGAGGTTGTCATTAAAATAGGTTTCATTTTAATAGGACAAGCAATTAAGAGAGCTTCTCTAGCTGAAAGATTATCTCTAGCCATAAGTTGTTTAGTGTAGTCTAGAATAAGAATAGCATCATTAACAACTAAACCAATAAGCATAATAATCGCCATCATAGAGAACATATTCATAGTAGTTCCAGTTAGATACATCAGGGTAAACACACCTATAGTCGCCATCGGAAGTGTTGTAAGAATAAGGAAAGGCTGAGTAAAGTTTTCTAGAATAGAAGCTAATAACATATAAGTCAAAATAATAGCTAGCAAGAAAGCTTGTGCCATATCTTTATTAGTTTCTTCCATCATTTCAGCATTACCACCAGCTCTAACATCAACATCTTCAAGTTCCATACTTTCAAAGACTTCCATTACCTTATTAGTAACTGTAGCCAAAGGATATCCTGTTCCAGGTTCACCAGTAATAATTAAAGAAGGTAATTTATCACGATGAGTAATTTGTGTTGTAGTTTGAGTTAGTTTAACCTCAGCAAGTTGAGAAACAGTATACTGTCCATAAGGAGAGTTAATAATTAATGCTCCAATTTCTTCTGGAGTTGAAACAAACTTATCATCCATTGTTACTCTGATATCATATTCTTCCCCATTTTCACGATAAACAGCACTTGTTAAACCTTCACTAGCACCTCTAACCACCATTGCTAAATCATAGGCAGTTAAACCTGCATCAGCGATTTCTTTTCTCTTAGGAAGAAGTGTTAATTGTGGTTTACCTGTTCTTAATGAAACATTATAGTTAATAAGACCAGGTATCTGTTTCATTCTGCTATTAAGTTCAGGAACAATAGAATCTAGATATTCTTTATCTGGAGAAATTAAGTAATATTGAATAGGGCTATCACCGTCTTCACCACGAGAACCTTTACAGAAAATCTTAGCATTAGTAATATGAGAAACTTCATTAATGAATACTTGATTCATCTGAGAAGTTGTAATATTTCTAAATTCAGAATCTACTAATTTTATTTCAGCAGTAGCGATATTGGTCCTATTATTATTACCTATTGTTGAAATAATATGTTTAACTTCAGGGTGTGCTAAAACAATCTTTTCAACTTCAGCAAGTTTTTGAGAAGTTTTACTTAAATCTGCACCTTCTGGTAGCTCGATATTGATTAGTAAGTCACCTTGGTCAAATTCAGGCATAAATTCAAAGCCTAATTTAGGTGCAACAAACATAAAACTAGCGATTAATAGAAGAGTCATAAACCCAGCAAATAAAACAGGTTTTACTCTGTTAGCTAATAATGAATTAAGAGCTTTCTTGTAGAGTCCTTCAAAGAACCTGAAGTTCTTCTCCATTATTCTTCCAAACCAGTCTAACTTCTCTTCTTTTGGTAAGATTAAAGAAGCTAACATTGGAGTTAATGTAAAAGACATAATTAACGAGAAAACAGTAGCAATAGAAACTGTTAGAGCAAATTCTTTAAAGAACTGCCCAGCCATAGAAGACATAGCTGCGATTGGTAAAAACACAACTAAGTTTGTTGCTGTAGAAGCAATAACAGCAGTTGTAACTTCACCAGAGCCTGACAAAGCTGCTTCCTTATTACTATTTCCCATGTATTTATGCCTAAAGATATTCTCAAGTACCACAATAGAGTTAGATACTAGAACACCCACAGCAGTTGATAATCCCATCAATGAAAGCATATTAAATGAGAAACCCATTGCTTGCATAATCATGAATGATGAGATAATTGAAGTAGGCATTGATAAAGCAACGATAAATGTTGATCTTAAATCATGTAAGAATAAGAATAAAACTAGACCTGTAAGTAAAACACCAAGAATTAAGTTTGTGATAGTATCACTCACAGCTGACTGGATAAAGACTGAATTATCATAAACTAATTTTAATTCTACATTAGAAGGAATATTTTCTTGTAATTCTGGTAAAGATTTGCTAACTTCTTGAGCTAAAGCCACAGTGTTAGCATCTGATGATTTCACTAAACTAATTTTAACCATCTTACCATATTCTTTCTGATTTAAGTTATCAAAGAAACGGGATATTGACCTAATTTCTTTCTTTCCATCAAATACATTTGCTATTTCTTTTAACTTCTTTGAACCACCATTAATAGGGATTTCTAAGTTTTTTAATTCTTCTATTGAAGTAAATTCTGCATTAGTTGTTAATGAAACTTCGTTATTTTTATTTGTAAAGAATCCAGCTGCAATATTATAGTTATTCATTGTTATAATATTGTTTATCTGAGCTAAGGATATATTATTTGATTTAAGGATTCTATTATTTGTTTCAACCCTTATCTCCCTTTCTTCACCACCATTAACTTCAACTCTAGCAACACCTTCAATTTTGGCAAATCTGTTTTTTAGAGTATTATCAGCTATATCGAACAAATCAATAGCAGAAACAGAGTTTGAATTTGATGTTAAGACTAAGTCTATAACTGGAAAAGCATCCATTTCTATCTTTTCAATTGTTGGTTGTTCTGCATCTGATGGCAACTGACTTATAATCTTATTTATTTTATCTTTAACTTCTTGATTAGCCTCTTTCGGATCTTTTGTCAGTTCAAATTTTAAAACTATGGTAGAAACATTATCCATAGAATAAGATTGGACATTATCTAGCCCACTGATAGTAGAGACTTCATCTTCAATTATATTGGTAACTTGACTTTCTACTTCACTTGGACCTGCTCCTGGATATACTGTAGTAACAAGCACATAAGGAATGTTCACAGAAGGGAAAAGGTCTATGGGCATCTTAGTGAAGGCAAGAAGTCCAAAGAGAATGAATACCAGAATAAACATTGTTGTCATTACTGGTCTATTTATTGACATTTTTGATAAAAACATTATTTCTCCACTCTTTTAACTATTTAATAGTTACTTTATCATCATCAGAAACTAAATGGTAACCTTCTGTAATTAATACATCTCCAGCCTTTAATCCATTCAAGATTTCAATTAAATCATTACCTGTTTGTCCCAAGACAACATTTTTTCTTACAGCTTTATTATTTTCAACTACCCATAAATAAGGTGAGTTCTCTATATCTCTTATCATAACAGTTGGAACACCTATAACATCTGCCTTCTTATAAAGAAGTAAGTTAATCTCTGCAGTAACACCAGCCTTGATTAATCCTTTTGAATTATCGAAAGTAGCTTCTACTCTGAAGGCTCTTCTATGTGCATCCATAGCCATAGCGACCTTAACAACTCTTCCAGTTATTTCCTTTCCATTCCATTTTGCTGAAGCAAACATACCTTCTCTAACAAATTTGATATCTTCTTCGTTAACCCATAAAACAGACTTTAAACTCTGTAAATTTGAGATAGTAAATAGTGAAGTATCCATAAAAATATAATCATTTTCAGAAACAGGTAAATCTGTTATATAGCCATCATAAGGAGCTTTAACTTGTAACATATCATTTACATTAGCTAAAGCAGCTTCTGCAACTTTAAGCTGAGTTTGATAAGTATCTAACTCTTGTTGACTTATTCCACCGCTTTTGAAGACTTCTAACATTCTGTTATAAGTTGCTAAAGTAATATCATAATTAGCTTGAGTTTCTTTAATTCCGAATCTATTGTTGGGATTAAATTCAACAATGATTTGGTCTTTTTTTACATAATCACCTGCAGTCGCATTTAACTTAGCAATTCTATCTTCATATTTAGCAAAGATTGATGTGTTTTTACTTGGCATTACTTCTGAGTAATAAGTTTGATAACGAGTAAAATCTTGTGCTAAAACAGTTTCAACTTTTACAGGAATACCCTCTTCACGATATATTGCTTCTAAACTTTTTGCTTCAACTACTTCCCCTTTCTTCTGGCATCCAATTACCATAAATAGCGAAGTTACTACTATTAATATTAAAATTTTCTTTATCATTAATCTCTCCTTAAGATCTAAAATTACTTCCCATTGCTTTCAATAAACTCTCGTAAGAATTTATTAAACTATGTACTGCTGAAATATAATTAACTTGAGCTTGATTATAACTTAACTGAGCACTCTGAACATCTAGATAAGTTCCTAGTTGATTAGCATACATTTGCTCAGCTATTGTTAAACCTCGAGTAGCTAATTCTTTGTTTCTTTTAGCTGTTTCAAGATTTTTCTTGTCTTTCTCTAAAGATAAATAGTTATTCTTAATTTCTAGCTTGATATTATCATAAAGAACTGATGTCTCTAATCTAGCGGATTTAAGTTGGTATTTGTATTCTTTAGCCTTATTTAGATTAGTAAATCCTGTAAATAATGGCATCTGGAAACCTACTGACAATGAATAGATATTCCCAAAATTATCAGCTTCAACTTCATAGTCACTAGTAGCTGTGAAGTTAGTTATGCTACCATTAAGAGCTAGACTAGGTAAGTAAGACTTCTTCTGATTCTCATATTGAATATCCAGAATATCTACATTCAACTGAGAGGCTTGTAATTCCATTCTGTTTTCAATAGCCTCTGTGATTGCCTGTTCCAAGCTAATATCTTGAAGTTTAGGTTCAACTAGATCACCCTCTAATTCTTCAATTACAACATCATTCCCTAAATGATTTTGTAAAGCTTGTAAGGATAATTGATAATTATTTATAGCTTCTTGAAGCTGTGGTTCTAATTGTGAAACCTGCAAATCTGCTCTTAACTTATCATATTCTGAAACTAAACCTTGATCAAACATATTAGCTATTTTATCATATTGAGCTCTAGCTATCTGCAATGCTTCTTCATTTATTATTACTACTTCTTTAGTTAATAATGCAGTGTTGAATAATCTTCTTGTTTCAAATAACACATTACGAACAGTAATATCTAACATTGTATCATTTATATCATTATAGACTTTTGCAGCTCTTAAACCATTGAAGACATCACTTGAAAACAAGATTTGATTCATTGATAAAACTGTATTAAGAGGCATTTCTTTCTCTGCCATAGCCCCTGCTGGTAAAATTTCAGGAACATCTGTCTTGGTTAATCCATAAGATCCACTTAAACTCAATTGAGGGTATAAAGCACCCTTAATACTCTTGTAATTTGAAAAGCTCATTCCCTTTTCTTCTTGAGCTATTTTTATTTGCTTATTGTTTTCTTGAGCTATTTTTTCTGCTTGGTCTATAGTTAATCCACTTAAAATTAAAGGAAAGACTAACAATAGAATAATATACTTAAATTTCATTTTTACTCCTTAATAAATCTACTCTATAAACATAATCAAAATATTGATTTCCCCATTTGAGAAGATCAAAATTCTTACCATGCAAAATCCAATTAATTATTATACTATCAAACATATGTACATACATATCATAATACTGCTTTGCAGTTAGCAAGTTGGACAACTCTTCTTTATCTATTGCTTCTTGAAAAATTGATTCAAAATCATATTCTCTCTTGATATTTTCTAACATCTGTTCAATATCTGCCAACTGATCAAACTGCATTTCCCTTACCATTAAGCGATAAGCATCTTGATAACTTTCATTATTAGCTATATTTGTTAAATAATTGTTCAGATGTTTCTTCATCTTTAAAATAGGACTCTTCTCTTCTGATACTAGTAACATTGATTCACCTAAGATTTCTTTAATGACTTCAGTTATAAGCTGGTAATATAAGTCTCGCTTATCCTTGAAATGCCAATAAAGTGCCCCTTTGGTGATGTTTGCATTCTTACAAATCTCAGAAATTGAAGTTGCATCAAATCCTTTTTCCGAAAATAACTTTAATGCAGATAAGATTATTGTCGTTCTTGTCTCTGCTGCTTCACTTTTATTGTGTGCCATTTTCCACCTTATGAAGTATTATTTTTTATAGCATACTAAACGGTATGGATGTTATTTCCTGTCAAGAATAATCTGTATAATGAAGATTTATTAATCAATCACAAACATATAAATTGTTGATTTATAGCAATTTACTTTATTACTATATTTTTAAATTACTTTACCCTTGGTTTAAAAAGCCTGTCCAAACATTATACGTACTTGCATTAATTCTTCATTGGAATGACCAAAGTCTGCTCTCACTGAAATATCTGGGTTAAAATAGAATCTAACACCTGCCCCATAAGAATACTTCATATCTTGCAAAAACTCACTTATCTTGTATTCCTCAGCAACTCTTCCTATTTCTCCGAATAAAACACCATAAAATCTATTGCCTGTTATAGGAAATCTATTTTCTACCTGTAAGGATAAAAGGTTATTATCTCTAAATCTATACATATAATAACCGCGAAAGTTATCAAAGTCTCCCAGGTAAGCTTGTGCCATAAAAGGAGCATATTCTTCATAAGAGCCTGCTTCTCCTAATACATTATTCATAAATGCAGTTCTACTTTCATCTACTACACTTTTTCCACCAAGATGAACAGTATATAGTCTCAAAGCTAAAGTCGCAGCTTGAGGAAGCGGGATAAAATGAATAATCTCACCTGATAAGCGATAATAATCCCAATTATTATTAGCATCATGACCTAAGAGGTCAATACTTTTGGCTATATCTGCTATAAACTTACTTCCCTTGCGAGGATTATTTTGATTATCCAGAAAAGAACTTTCAAATCTAAGAATTACTTCATCAGTAAGAGAATCATCACTATTATTTGAGGTAGAAACATTATATCTATACTCTCCATAAATTGCAGACTTGTTAAACACTCTGTGTTTAATCCCAAATTTATAATTATTTGCCCAACCTTCTTTCACATGATAGCCCTTGTTCTTAGGAATAAGGCTACCATCAGGAAGCTGGCTATAGCTTGTTTCAATATTAGGAGAATCATTCCCCTTCCAATAAACTCTTACATCATTAAACTTTAGAATATTTATTGTTGAATAGAGAGAAGTTTTATCTGTAAGCTTAACATTATCAAAATCTGCCCAAATAGTAGAGATATTGGTTTCTGGACTATACATAGCGACTAAAGAGCTTTGTGTTCCACTATTCCAAAGATTTGTGTTATAGTAAAAAGTCCCTAACATAAAACCAGCTTCGTTAACATAAAAAGCAAAAGGTATGATTTTCTGTGTATCTTTTTCACTTATGGTATAGTATTCTTTAAACCATTTTGTTGCAGATTCCAAATCTAAAGCAAGTAAACTGGATATATTTATAATTATAAGTAGTAGTATTAAAGTGTAGTTTTTTTTCATGGAGTTACCCCTCATTGTTATTTCTTTAATCTACAATTCAAATTGCTCTTTTTTGTCCAGAAATTTATCTTAATTTACCCCAGATAGTAGCTTGATTGTTAGTGTCTCAATAAGTCATTGGCTTTTTATTGAGACACTAACAATCAAGCAAGGGTCTTGAGGTTAAACCAGAATGATGTAGTAGAACTTTTGGGAAGACTGCAGATTATTCTAGCAAAATCCCCTTCTTCGAGGGGGATACAGAGGGTGATTCCTTTAACTACGCATATTATATATATATTCGGAAAAATTATGGAAGTTACTTTTGCAGAAGAATATAGTGCTATTCACAAAGGTCTATGCATTGTTTGGGTTAAAATTATCAATATTTCATAAGTAAAGCTCCATCAATTCCGCCGTTATGTACTTCTATATCCATCTCTTTTAATCGTTTAAGAACTAGAGGATTAGGGAACTTTCCTTGTTTATCTTTACCTGCAGGGATGAAGCATTTCTTAGCATTTACTCTTTTTAGAAAATCAGATGTTGTTGATGTAATAGAACCATGATGGGCTATTTTAAGAAAATCAGCTTTTAATAAAACACCATACTTCTCTACTAATACAGATTCAGCATCCTCTTCTATATCTCCTGTAAAAAGCAAACGATTATCAGCATACTTTATCATAGTAACTAGAGAATTGTTATTCATATTCGAAGATTCATAAGCTTTTAGGGGATGGAGAAATGAAATTCTATTATTCCATAATGAAAGGCTATCAGCTATAACTTTGATATTTACTTCATCTGGCAAATCATTAATTATGGCTAAGAATTTATCATCTTTAAGAGCAGTTTTATGGATAATGATTTGATCAATCTTTATTTTATCAACCAATATGCTAAGTCCACCATAGTGGTCCTCATGAGGATGAGTAATTATTACTAAATCAAGTTTTGAGATATGTCTTTTTTTAAGATAAGGCAATACAGCATTTTCTACTATAATAGGATTCTGTTCTTGAGAACCAGTATCAATCAATAGGTTCTTCCTGTCTGAAAATTCTAGATAACTACAATCAGCTTTACCTGCATTAAAGCAGATTACTTGATTATGATAAGGAGTTAAAAAGCCATTAACCCTCAATATTAGTAACACTATAAGTAGAGAAGCAAAAGTAAAAGCAATTTTTTTACTTCTTTGATAAATGTAAATACAGATTGAGAGTGAAAATAAGAGAATAATAAGTTCGCTTCCTGTTAAACTAATATCCCTGGAGAAAAATGGTAAAGTTCTACCAAAGTCAATTAATCCATAAAAGATTCTACATAATAAGTCGAAAGCATTACCTATAAAGCTCATTATTAAGCTATTTATTGGTAGGAAGAGAGATAAGAATACAATATTGAGCATTAGTGTAACTAAAGGAGTAGCTAAGACATTCGTTATTATTGAGTTCAAAGATATTATGTTAAAGTAATAGGCTGATAAAGGAGCTAGAAATAGGATTACAGAAAGAGAGAAAACTAAATATTGTAGAATCCTAGATAGGTATTTCTTGAAAGGGAGTTTTTTGATAAATTTGTAACAGATAGGCATAAGCTTGCGATCAGCTATCCAAAGACTTATAAAAGCTACAAATGATAGATGCAAAGCTACTGAAAATATCTCTAATGGATTAAATATGCTTATTATAAAAAGAGTCAGAGATATGATTTGTAAAAATGATATTTTCCTCTGAAATACTAAAACAGAATTATAAATCATAATTAGTAAAACAGTCCTTAATACTGAAGGTGACCAAGAACAAAGATATCCATAAAATACCAAAATAATAGAAGATAACATCCTAGCTTTATTAAGATTTACTAATAAGTTCATGATAGTTAGAAGAGTTAAATAGATAATCCCGACATGCAAACCACTCACTGCAAAAAGATGCAATATTCCCATTTCAGCAAGTTCATCCTTGTCAAAATCAAGTAAGCCTTTCTTTCCTAGAAACAGAGCTAAAGCTATAGATTTGTTTTGTCCAAAGGAATCTTCTATTTTACTAACAATATATGATTTAGCATGCTGAAAAATATTTTCTTCTTTGGTTATTTCTTTACTCAGACCTAGAGCCAGAGCTTGTCCACTTATACCTTGATAGCTATAATATTTACTAAAATCAAATTGCCCAGGATTATCTGCTGGAAGAATAGGCGTAACCTGTAAAGGAGCTTTATAAAGATAATTTGCTCTTAGGCTATCAACAGAGTTGTAAAGAAGTAGCTTACCCTTAATATTATAAGTATTAAGCTTCTTAAGCTTAATTAAATAATAATTCTTCCCTTTCAAAGTCTTTTTTACATCAATAACCTTAAATTCAAATATTTCTTTAATGGGAGAATTTTCTAAGAAGAAATTACTAATATGGTTAGGAGGAACTTGGATCATAGAACTTGTATAGGCCCAAGCTAAGAAAGTAAAAGATAGCAAGATTATATAGGACCTACTTGCTTTAATATATTTATAAATAATAAAAGTCAGAGCAGGTAGTAAATACAGATATGGACTAAATTTGTAGTAACTAGCTATTGATATTCCTGCTATCCAAAACAATAAAGGCAAGAATAGATTATGGTGTTTACTACGAATAACCTTCAACATATATTACCAAACTCTTTTTATCTTATTTTATTATAAAAATTAATTACCCAAAGCTGCTTCTCAACTTCAAAGCAGTAAAAATATGCTCAATATTTACTAATTATTTGCTTATATACCTCTTTATTTGTATGAATAATCTCTTCTAAGCTAGGAAAATCAACTTGCTTAGCTGCTAGAAGAGTTTCGGAAATAATAGAATAGAAATCTCTAAATCTTATTTTCCCTTGGGTAAACAGGCTTATACAGGCCTCATTAGCAGAATTCATAATAGTTGGCATAATTCCAGCTTCTTCCCCTACCTCTAATGCCAAGAAAAAGAGAGGGTAGCGTTTAGCTTCGATTTCTCTAAAAGTCAAATCTGGAATTTTGAGTAAATCAGTTTCTACATTATTAAAATCTATGTGCTTTGGATGAGTTAAGGCGTATAAAATTGGTATTTGCATACTAGGATTACTCATTTGAGCAATTAGAGAACCATCCTTAAATCTTACAAGTGAATGAATAATAGATTGAGGATGGATGATAGCTTTGATTTTAGAGAAAGGCAGATTAAATAGCCAGTGGGCTTCAATGACTTCTAAGCCTTTGTTCATCATTGTTGCAGAATCAATTGTTACCTTTGCCCCCATATCCCAGGTTGGATGTTTCAAAGTATCGGCAAGAGTGATTGAACCAAAAGTATCTAATTTTCTATCTCTGAAAGAACCACCTGAAGCTGTAATAATTAACTCTTTAACCTCGTCATTACCGTGATTTCCTAGGGCTTGAAAGATTGCTGAGTGCTCGCTATCAACAGGAAGTATTGGATTATCTTTAGTGTATTTCTGAATCAAATGACCTGCCATAACTAAGGACTCCTTATTTGCTAAAGCAAGTTTCTTACCCCGCTCTAATACTGCAATAGTCGACTTCAAACCAGCTGAACCAGAAATTGCATTGATAACTATATCATAGTCGAGTTCTCTAAGTAGATGAAATAAGCTCTCTTCACCCAGATAAATCTGACAATCATAATCATCTCTTGAAGAATGGAAGCCCTTCCCGGTAATAAGAACATGACCAATATCAAATTCTTCTTGAATCTCCATCAACTTAGAAAAGTTTCTATGAGCTGTTGCAAATACTATTTCAAATTTATCTCTATTCTGTCTGATTACTTGGCAAGATGATTCACCAATAGAACCTGTTATTCCTAAAATTACTATTTTCTTTTTATCCATTAAAATTTATATCCTAAAGAGATTTTCTGTGAGTTGCCTAAATCACTATTTTCATTACTTTTAAAAGCATAAAACAGAGAGAAGTCCATTACTTTTAGATCTAAACCTGCTGTAATTGAATCTACATCATACCCTGCGAGTATTGAAATATTTCTATAAGGAGAAATTGCAAGTCCATAATGATTACTTATAGAAGTGAAATTTAAGTCATATTGCCCAATATCACTATCAGCAAACATATAAATATCATTTCTCATTATTAGTTCAAAGACAAGTTTTTCTTGCCATATTTTGAAGTCATATCTAAACTCAAGTTCACCTTTTGGAGAAGCCATCTCATAAGAACCATCTTTCCATAAGATATGGGTTGCGACCACATTGGTTAGTTTGGAGGCAATTTTGAAATTTTGTCTAACTTTATAGAGCATACCTAAATCTGCACCTAGAGCCCAAGCACTTTCTTCTGCTAATTTCCTATAAGTAATCTTTGGTGTTATACCTAAGTTTATCTTGTCATTTATCTTTCTTCCTAAAGCGATATTGAGTAAATAATCATTATTATCAACATACTTGTAAGCATAAGGTCTATTATCATTTGATAAGGGTAATTGACCGTTTTCTAGTTTTGTTAAAGGTATATCATTAATAGAAATACGAGTTAAACTTATTGCTACAGAGTTCTGTGACTTGTAATAAAAGGAAAAACTATCATATTTGAAGAGTCCATCAAACTCATTAGCATGCATTAATTCAAGAGTAGAATTTTCTAAATCAGGCAGGAGAGCTGCATTCCAGAAAGCTGGAGCATATCCTTTTGTATCTGTTAATCCTGTATTACCTAAAGCAATGTTTCTTACTCCTACAGGTATTTCATATATTTCACCAGCATACTTATCAAAAGCAGTTAAGAAAAAGGTGAGATTGATTATTATCAATAGAATAAATATTTTTTTCATTGTAACTCCTTAAACGAGTTCTACATAGCGTGCATTAATTTTCTTCAATAAACCACTAGTGAAGGATATAGTCAAAACCATATTATCACCCTGACCATTTGAGTTTAAAACCATACCAGAACCATACACTTCATGGTGTACCTTATCACCAGGTCTATATTTTTCACTTGTTACTATTTTATTCGGTTTTCTTACTTGAGACAAACTTTTTCTTTTAGGTGCTTGAGGATGCATAACATAATTAGACCTATTAGTTGTTTTTATTCCTATTTCTGATAAAAATCTGCTAGGTGAAGATGCATCATTCAAACCATTAATTCTTCTATAGTTTGCATAAGTTAAATATAAATACTCTTTAGCTCTAGTAATAGCAACGTATAATAATCTTCTCTCCTCTTCTATTCCTTTATCTTCAAATGTTGATCTATTATGAGGAAGTAAGCCTTCTTCAATTCCTGCAATAAAAACTGCTTGAAACTCAAGTCCCTTAGCATTGTGGATAGTTAATAGATTTATAGAATCTGAGTCTCTATCAAATCTATCTAAATCTGTTAATAATTGAACTGAGTTTAAGAAATCATCTAGTTGTGGTTCAACTTCGAAGTTATTCAAGAACTCCTCTCTGAATTGAGAAGTTGAACTAATAAATTCTTTTAAGTTATCAGCTTGGGAATTTAATTTAGGGTCATCGGATTTAGCTAAATTTTGAATGATATCTATGTCAGAAATAACTAAATTAGTAATTTCAAAACAGTTTAGATAGTTTGCTTTATCTCGCCAGTTATTCATAAGAGAGCTGAACTTGTTTACAGCTGTTTTAGCTCTTGCAGAAAGGGAAGCAATTTTATCAACTTCATTTATTGCCTGACTTAAAGCTAGCCTATTATCTATAGCATAATTTGAGATAGTGTTAATTGTAGTTTTACCTATACCACGAGTCGGAGTATTAATTATTCTTAAAAAACTTTCATTATCCGCTGGATTTATTATACACTTCAGATATGCTAAAATATCTTTAATTTCCTTTCTTTGATAGAAATTAATGCCACCAACAATCTTATAGGGGAGATTGTACTTTATTAATTCTGTTTCTAACAAACGAGATTGAGAATTTGTTCTGTAGAGAACAGCAATATCATTAAGCTTTAATCCATATTGGTCTCTAATATTTTCTATTTCCTCTACGATATATCTAGCTTCATCAACATCTGTTTCTAATCTCTTCATTACAGGTTCTTGATTAGATACTAAGTCTGTTCTAAGTTGCTTAGGGTGTCTTTCTTCATTATTCTTAATTAATTGATTAGCAAGTTCTAGTATCTGTTTGCTTGACCTATAATTCTGTTCTAGCCTAATCACTTTAGTTTCTTTATGAATTTTATCAAACTGAAGAATATTTGTTATATCTGCCCCTCGCCAAGAATAAATAGCTTGGTCATCATCACCCACAACACAAATGTTGTTTTCTGGTTCAGCTAAAAGAGACGTTAGCTTATATTGTATAACATTAGTATCTTGATATTCATCAATCATTACATATTTGAAGATTTCTTGATATCTTGCTAATACATCTTTGTTCTCTTGCATGAGTTTTAGAGTATAAACCAAAATATCATCGAAATCCATACAATTATTAGAAACTAATTCATTTTGATAGGCTGTATATACCTGTAAATATATTCTATTAGAGAAACCTTGGTCTTTTAAGAAAGTTAAATCTTCTGGTAGTAAAAACTCATTTTTCCTCTTACTTATAGATGATTTCATCTGAGCTAAGGGAAAGTTCTCTTTATTTATTTCTAATTTTTTGTATATTTTCTTAAGAAGTGATTTTTGGTCGTCACTATCATAAATAGTAAAATTAGAATTAAAGGGAGTATGTTTATATTCAGCTCTTAATATTCTTAGACAGATAGAGTGGAAAGTACCTACCCACAAACGAGAAGGATTAATTCCAAAGTAGGTATAAAGTCTATCTCTTAACTCACTAGCCGCCTTATTAGTGAAAGTTACTATCAGAATATTATAAGGGTCTACTTTCTTCTTATTAATCAAATAGGCAGCCCTATAGATAATAGTTCTTGTTTTACCAGACCCTGCCCCTGCTAATACTAAGACAGCACCTTGACTTGTAGTAACTACTTCTGCTTGTTCTTTATTAAGTTCTTCTAGCAAATGACATCCTATTCAGGTACTACAATACCTGGTTCACCTGGCCTACTTAATTTACCTTCTAATCTCTCATTATCATTAGGACTTGTAGGATCTAAATAACAAAATGAGGACATTTTATAGAAGTAAGCACCAGGGACTATTTTGAATCTGTCTGAATAAGAGTCTTGAGTGACTCCATGAATAATCTTGATTAAATCATAAGTACCGTTATATGATCTTGATCTATAAATGAAGTATCCATCAGCTTCCCCTTGAACAAGAGGAGTCCAACTAATCTCAACATATTTTTCTTGAGCACCTTGACCGCTCGAAGCTAAATTAATACCTGTAACCAAAGGAGGAATATCAATATCTCCATTTTCAGGGTCAAGAGGATTTGATCTATCTAAGCCACAAGAAAAGAGTAATATGCTTAACAAGAATAGGATTAATAACTTTATAAATTTCATTAGAACCTCACTTCAAAGCTAGTTGGAGTTAATGATATATTATCAAAACGATTATTTATTAGATTATCCCAGAGGTTAGCATTATATCTTTCTGTACTTTCTGCACTATCATAGAGGTTATAAGCCCAAAGAATAATGTAAGAGCCTATGAAAACCATAGCATAATTATAGTTTTCTTCAGCTTTGTCATAATTGCTAGTAATCACATCGATTTGATTAGCTGCTTTATAGTTATCATAATAGTCTTGGGACCTAGAATAGAAATACAAACCAGCTCCAGCGAGGATTATACCACCAGTTAAGAAGGTATGTCCTTTGGAATAAGATTCTATAGTATAGTGTCCCCAACCTGGGAAAATAGCTGACTTTGCCATAGTAGAAGTAATGGATTTCGCTTTCACTTCATAGAGTTGTAATAGTTCTTTTCTATTTTGCAAATCTTTTCTATATTCAGCTCTATCTAAATAATTTTCCCAGCCATATTTCTTGGGATTAGAAAATTTATTTAAATCAAATGTTTCAGCTGGAAGCTTTATCATTACGAGTAAGAAAGTCATTAATAAGATTATTATTTTTTTAATTTTCATCATTTTCCTCCTCCTGAGCAATCACAAATTTTCCATTCAGAGCTTGCTCTGAAAGAGTATTGAGTGGAGTAATTTCTTTTGTTCTAAGATTAACCAGCCAGCGGAAATATAATTTATCATTTAGGCTAATCAAAGAATATCTGACTTCGTAGTTATAAGCACCTGAAGCGACAAGGATTTCCCAGCCACTATCAGTTACTGAGGAGGTAGAATTATTCTCATAAATATAAGTTCTAGCATCAGTTATTGCCTTATCTACAATAAAAGATTTATAATTCTTGATTATTTCTACTGCGAATGTATCAGGATTCTTATGGTACTGAATAATATTTTTAGTATAATCTATAAGAGCTCTGTATTTCGGAAGAGAGTCAAAATCATATGCTTCTTCATAAAGCTTTAAGACTCTTTGATATCTTTTAATTTCATAATCATTTCTTTCACTGGCAGTTAGTTTTGCTTTAACATCTGAAAAGATAGATCTAAGATTAGCTTTTTCTAGAGCTTGACCTCGTTTATATAATTCATTAGCTTGTTCAATGTTGTTAAGCAGAATAGTAGTTTCCTGAATAATATTAAGTGCTTTTTTATAGCCAGGAATTACATCGAAAGTTCTATTAAATAATAGGAAAGCATTATCAAAATCTCTTTTCTCTACATATTTCTGCCCTGCCTCAATATATTGGTCAGCAATTGCTAATAATCTTTCTTTTACAAATTCTTTAATCTCAGGATTATAAAAAACTGCTAGTTTGAAGTTCTCATCAGCTTTAATGAAATCGCTTTCACTAATAGATTCTTCAGCAATTCTAATATATATTTGGGCAATAGCAGACTTAGTATCTACTTTATCCCCAACAGTGTATTCTGAAAATTCAAGTAGTAACTCTAATCCCTCTTCAGAAGGCATTTCTAAAGCATCTTCTATCAGGGTTTGGGTAAAGTCTTTAATTATCTTTCTTGCCTTTAGTTCGTAAGCATTACCCTTGTAAGTTGGATAAAGTTCTTTGTAGTAATCCCATACTTCAAGATATTCTTGAGGATTACTGGTATATAAATCATTCATTTTGTAATAAAGAACTTCAGGAACAAATCTTGCAGAGGGTGTTTCTAATAAAATTTGATTGTAAAAGGCCTCAGCCTTTTCTTTTTCTCCCTTCTTGAATGAGTTCTGAGCAAAGTCATAATAACATCTAGCAAGTAATGTATCAACAGCTTCAGAATTTGCTAATATACTAAATCTGGTTGCCAAGGCTAAGTTATCTGCATTAAAGGCTCTAAGGGCTAGTTGTTGATAGGACTTACTTCTAATAAGTTCGGCATTAGTTTCATAAGCACCATTAGTGGATTCTTTTAAATAGGAATCAATTTCTTCTATTGAAATAGTATATTTCCCTTCATCATAAGATGATACTGCCTTAGTATAACGATTTGATTCACAAGCAACCAATAAAGCTAAGGATATAAATAATAAACTAGATAATAATCTCATCATCTTCCTCCGCTATTCTAACTCTGCTGTTAAGTTGGTTGATAAATTTCTCGTGTAATTTTTCATAGTCTCCATGTGTAATATAAACCTCGATTTTGCTTTTTGATAAAAATTTTTTTATAGATTCCTCAGGTGGGTGAATACCATCCAATATTAAAACATCACAAGCTACTAATTTCTCTTTAATGTCTTCAAGACCTCTAATATCAGAAGAAATTAATAATTGCTTATCTTGCCCCTTTATCAACATTGAATAAGATAATAATTTATTACTAGCCTTCCTTTTAGCCACTAAATCTCTATAACCAAACAAATGACTGTTTTTAAATGGATAAATATTTATTTCTTCAAAAGTATCTTCATTATATTGTTGAATTCTAATAGGATAACTGAACCTTTCATCAAAGATGTATAATTTCTCCATAAAACTCTTAAACTCTTCATGACTTTCAGGTAAAAAAAGCAATAATTCCTTACTTCTTTTGTTTAAATATAGAGTTTGCAAAAGAATAAATAAACCTGTCACGTGATCTGGATGCAAATGAGTAATTATAATATAATCTAGCTGGTCTTTTACTAAATCCCTAGCAATCAGCTTTTGGGTAGTTCCTTCTCCACAATCAATCAATAACTTAATTTGATTATCTTCAAGAAGGTAAGAAGTATGGCTTTTACCTAATAAGGATTTCCCTGGAGCAGTACCCAGAATAGTTACTTGCATTTTAGACTCTTTTCTTCAGCTGATTAGCAGGAATTTCAACTTCTACTGCATACAGTTTTCTTCCTAACATAATATAAGAAATCAAACAGATTAGCAGAATTGCTAATAATAATTCATATGAACCAATTATTGTTACCATAACTGTGAGAATTACCACTATTATGTTTATTGCATAGATCAAGAGAGCTGTAACTTTAACTGAATGGAATAGATTTTTAATCCTATGAGTTGTATGGTCTTTACCCCCTTGCCAGATAAGACGTCCGTCCTTCTTTCTTGTTATAGATACAAAGCAAATATCAAATATTGCATAGGAAATCAATATTACAGGTAGAAGATAAAACCACTTGCTTTGGAATTGCAAAGAAGCAAAGTTGGCCATTAATATACCCATAGAAGAGAGGAAATAACCAATAAACATTGAACCTGCATCTCCTAAGAAAATCTTAGCTGGATTAAAGTTATACGGAAGAAAACCTAAAACTGAACCTGCATAGGATAAGGACAGTAAGCCCATAAGACTTAACCACAATGCTGAGCTAGTATTATCGGGATTAATTATCATAGCAAAGGCAAAAAAGCCTAAAGCTATAATAGCAGAAATACCTGTAATCATCCCATCCATATTGTCTAAGAAATTAGTAGCATTCATTAAGCCAATCATCCAAAGATAAAGAATAGGTATTGAAAAGAAATTATTAAACATAATATCGTTGTTTAAAAGAATAACAGGGAAGGTTAAATCATTTCCAAATGGCAAATTTAGCCAGACTAAAGTGCCAAAGTTTGTGAAGATAAATAAGGAGCAAGCTAAAAACTGTCCACCCATTTTCACTATTGGATTCATGCCCCTTTTATCATCAATTAAACCTACCAAAACAATGACAAGCACACCTAGGAGATAGCCTATTAACCTCATATTAAAAAATCTATTAGATACAATAATAACATCATACATAACTAAAGCAATAAAACCTAGAACAACAGAAAGCCCCCCCATAAGAGGAATTGCCGTCTTATGAATTTTTCTAGCATTTGGGTTATCAACAAAGTTGATTTTATGGGCAAGTTTTATTATCCAAGGTGTTATACTATAAACAAATACAAATGCTAATATAAATACTGATAAATACTCTGTTACTATGTTATGGCTAATCATGATTTTCCTTTTTAAACGTTTGGTAAAATTTTATAATATGAGCCAATTTTGTCAAAGAATAAATACAAAAAATAGTAAATCATAAACTTAAGTTGTTTATTTAGCTAAAATTATGGCTTGCGAACTTCCTAATTCCCCCAGAAATTACTAATTTATTTGGCTCTCTCTCAAGTAGAGTGGGTCTTAGCATAAATTCACTCCTCTGGAGCTATGAGGATAATAAGCTTCTTCATTTACTATTATATTTAGCTCCCTCTCTACTTTGAAGAGAGCCATTTATTTTGTTTATCTTTAACCCAGATGGTGCAGTAGAGCTTTAGTAATACTTCGCTAAAGCTACGTATCACAGGTGAAGAGTGCAGATTCTTTTAGCAAAATCCCCTTCTTTGAGGGGGATACAGGGGGTGCACCTATAAAATCCATATAATATATATATTCGGTAGAATTATGTAAGTTACTTTTGCAAAAGAATATAGTGCTATTCTCAAAGATCTCTTGCATTATTTGGGTTTAACGTAGTATGCTATGCCTTGACTGTCACTATCTCTATACTTTATTGGAAATTATATGAGACAGTAACAATCAAGGAACAAGATAAGAAGGTATTAAGCTGTTTACATCCATTTTTCTCGTTTTAGTTTTCTCAGCATTAGTTCTCTAATAGCTTGAGGGGCAGATATTTCCTTATGTAAAATCTTATAAGTTGCTTCAACTATGGGCATATCAATAGAGTTCTTTTGCGCTAACATATAAGTTGTATTAGTTGCTAAGACACCCTCTGCTACCATCTTCATATTTGCTAAAATATCCTGTAAATCTCTCCCTTTACCAAGTTCAACCCCTACATATCTATTACGACTATGAGGAGATATTGCTGTAGTAATCAAATCCCCCATACCAGCTAAGCCATCTAGAGTTTCTGGTTTAGCTCCCATTGCCAGGGCTAATCTTTTAATCTCAACATTACCTCTAGTTAATAAAGCTCCCAAGGTATTATCTCCAAAGCCTAGTCCAACAACGATTCCTGCGGCCAAGGCAATCACGTTTTTTAGAGCACCACCAAGTTCAACCCCCACAATATCATTTGTACTATACACCCTAAAATAATCATTACTAAAAGCTTCTTGAGCCTCTTTTAAATAGTTTAAGTCTTCTCCAGCGATAGTAACAGTCGTGGGCTTTTTCATGGCTACTTCTTCGGCATGACTAGGTCCTGATAAGACACAGACAAGTTTTGCATAATCTTTAGGTAGATTCTTTTTAATCATCTCAGATAGAATATCTCCATTTGAATGATCAAAACCCTTAGCAACATTGATTATATACTTCAGTTGATTTGCTTTGATAATGAATTCTTCTATTTTTTGGATAATTTCTTTCAAAAAGGAAGAAGGAGTAGCTAGAATTATCATTTCAGTATTGCTATCGATAACTTCTTGAAGCTGGTTTGAAACCTGGACTTCAATATCTATACCGGGAAGGAAGTTGTCATTCCTACCACTTGTTCTGATTAATTCAACATAATCTTTATTATATTCCCATACTTTTACTAAATGTCCGTTATCATGAAGCAAGTTAGCAAGTGCTAAGCCCCAAGAACCACCACCTATTACTGCAGTATTCATAAAATCCTCTATACTTACATAAAAAAACAAGAGTGTTTAACCCACACTCTTGCTTCAAATTCTTTTGTTATAATTTATTAAAAATCATCATCGTCGTCATCGAATAACAAGTCATCATCATCTAAAATCCAATCTGGAGCAAAGCTGATGTCTTCATCATAATCCCAGCCATCAACATTTTCTAAACCAAATCTGTTGAGTAAATCCTCTTCCCATATTGTATAACAAACTCTTTGTTCTTTAATAGTCCATACCAATACAGGTCGAGTGAAGCGTCTTAAATCTACTTTCTCATTTTCAATTAGATAGAGAAACTCTTTAATCTTCTCTTTATTTGACTCACTCTTGAACATAATGCACACCTCAAGTTAAAATTTTATCGGTATTTCAAAGGAGATAGACATTTCATTTTCTTGATATGATTTACTGTCTTCTACACTTTGACTCTCAGAAGACACATTCCTAATTTTCGATGTATAGTCAAGACTAATATTCAAATAATCTGTTAAATAGAACTTAATACTAGGGTTGAAAGTGATAGTATCATCTTCTCTACCATTATGATATTTATCCCAACCATCATAATATCTTTTTTCGTACTGAAAATCTAGAACAGGACGATAATCAAATCTCTTTGTTTTGATTTTCTTCATTTTAATGCTAGCACTATAAATGTTACTCTCATAAGATTGATCTGAAATTTCATCATCTGGGACGATATCATCATGAGTTTCATAAACCCTGTAGTAGTACCAACCCTCTAAGTATAATTCAGAAAATGAGTATTTAAGACCTAAACCAGGAGTTATTGCATCACCATCATATTCTGTAAAATATTCATTGTGATAATACTGTTCAAATTTAAGATAAGCTAATAAATAAGCCTTTCGAGTGAATCGATATTGAGCATCAAACTTATATAAGTTTTTGTCATACTCGAATTTTTCATCTAGGTCTGAACCATCTTTATCACGATATTTACGAACATAGTTTCCAGGATAATAGCCATACATTATTGAAGTATCAAAAGTTTTTGTGTTAATACCAAATCCTGTTGATATAGAAGGTTTAGATTTATCATTATTCTTTAAGTAGTAATCATAAGTACCGCGAACATAGAAGTCATATCTAACTTTTCCAAGTTGATTTCTACTATAAAGACTCAATTTAGCAGAATTAATCAGGTCATCACTTGTTTCAATGTAAGTGAAATCATCACCTGCATCATGACTATCTAAATCATCATCTGATAATTGAAAAACATTATCACTATAGGATACTTGGTTGGTGAAAGTCATTGATATTTCAGCAAATACAAGACTAACACAAAATAGGAAAAGGTTTAGAACTATAAATTTCTTCATATTCTTATATCCTGATTTCTTTTGCCTTCATTTTGATTTAACAAAGTAGCTTTCTTTTTATACATTCTAATCATTAAAGGTTCTTTACTTGATGTGGTTAATCTAATTTGACAGGTTTCTTTTTGAGGAGTTATATAAACCTTCTTAGCTCTTGAAAGTTGAGGATAATTATCTGAAGTGTATTTAACAGATTTATCTACTAGGACGGAGAGCAACATAGAAAGGGTATCATTTAGATAGATATTCAAATCAGGTTCTATTCCATCACTAGCAAGAGTTCTAACAAAGCCATAAACTTCATAACCCTCTTCTACTTCATAAATCAAATCAAGAGTGTCACAAAAAACATAGTAATCTCTTCCCTTCTCAGTCTCTATATTATTGATTTCAATAACTCTATCACTATTAATAGGAGCTAAGTGTTTAGAAGTATACTCAGATGCAAATAGCAAATTAGAGACAATTACAAGAATAACAGCCACAAGAACTTTTTTCATTTAATCCTCACGATGACTAACTATATTAGCCATAAAATGTCTATCATGTCTATCAAAAATAATTACTGAAGCGATTGCTAAAAGAAGTAAAATTAGACATACTAGAGCAACAGTCCAGCTATATCCATAAACGAGTCCTTTCCCAACTTTCTTAGCCTGAGTATCAGCTTCTGCAAGATAGTATTCATCAAAAGTATCATTACCTCTAAAGAAGTGAATGATTGGCAGATTCTTTTCAGCGAAATATTCAAGAACACCTTTTGCTTCAAGTTCAGGTAAAGATTTGTTAATTCCTTCTTTAAGTAAACCAGCACTTACAACAGAACCAACATTACCTACTGCAGCTCCGATATTAATAAATGCCTTATAGTTTTTTCCCTTTGGAAGAGCTTTCTCAAACATTACGATACGTGCCCTGTTACCTTCAATAAGTTGAAGATTATAACTATCAATTATATCTCCTAAAACTTCTTTACCTTCACTGTTCATACCTGCGGCGATATCTCTATTTCCACCACGAGATGCAGCATAGGTCAAGAAACCTGTTTCATCATAGATAGCTTTTTCCATATCTAACCAGGTAAAGTTGATATTGGAAGCACCATAGCGAGAAGAAGATAGGGCTGTTATGATTACAGGATTCAATTCTAGTTCTTTCATAGCTGAATATAGAGCTATATTCACAGCAGGACTAGAACCAGTAACACCAACAGCTACATAATCACCAGCCTGTAATTCAGCTTCTTTAAACCATTTTACAAAAACTGCTGCTAAGTTAGGATTTATAGCTCTTTGCTTTTCGGATAAAACTGCTCTACTTGAGATTATTGGACTTGTCTCTGGTCCAATAAGACCTGTCTGATTAGGATCAGTTTCTTTATCCCAAGTTACCTTTTCTTCTTTAAGTAAACTTTTAAACTTTAGAGAAACTTTTTCAATAGAACGTTCCATTCTTTGAGCAGCACTTGCTTGCTCTTTATAATCTGGTCCATTACTTAAACCGATAATTATAAATAAAAGTATTGAGAATAGTGCTAAAACTGATAAAGATAAATTTGTTCTTAATGATGGTCTAAACATGGAAATTCACCTCTCCGCCTGATATTACCATTAAAGTTATTCTAACTAAAACAGCAGCTATTATCATTGTTGACATAGTTTTTACCACTCCCTGTCTTTCTAACCAGTTAGCAATAAGACCTGGAATAATGTAACCAACAGATTCAACATTAAAGCTAAAGACGTTCATTTGCATTCCTGTAACTAGCCATCCTAAAATGAAACCAAGAAGAATACTAAGAGCCATCCTTCTCTTTCCATAGAGAATAGTAAAACTTGATATAAATCTGATTAACAACCAAGTAGCCAAAGCGACTAAAAGAGTTGTTATAATCTGAACTGGACGATCTAAATAGAGAGCTAGGTAGCCTGGGACAACTATTCCCCCTGCTGAAGCTCCTAATAATTCTGTGAAGACTAAACTTACAATCACACCTAAACCAACGGCAGCTTCGACCATCAATTTCTCCTTATTATATAATTATTATTTTTTTTGATTTCTTTCTAAATGTTTAAAATGAGCAACTATTTGTGCTCCATACTTCACTTCACCAGCAATATTACCAATTCCCACAATGTGGGCTTCTTTAGTTGTGAGTGAAACGATTTTTTCATATATTGTATGTACTAATGGTTGACCAACTTTGATTACTTTTTTCTTATCTAATCCTAAGTCAATAGCATGATCATAAGCCTTTTGAGGAGACTCTCCTGTTAAAAGTAGATAATCAAAATTTACCTTTGAACATACTTCAAGCAATTGGTCTGTTCTAAAGAACCTGTCAGAACGAGAATTGAGAATAATGAACTTTTGACCTTCTTCAATAATATCTGTAATTCTATGATAAAGAAATTCTGTAGATGCTGGGTCATTGGCAGCGAACACATTATAAAACATAAGTGTTTTATTTCCTTCCTCAACCTTATGCTGAGTTAATGCACCAGGATCAGGACATGCAGCTTGCATACCTTTTAAGGCCACATCTCTTGCAACACCATGTTCTTGACAGACCTTAAGAGCAAGCTGGACATTGTCAGCATGTTCAATATAAGAAAAGCCCATTAATTCTTCAGCAGTTACGTCATGAGGAAGTATCTGTTTAATATCTGTACCGAATTTCTTAGCTCTTGCCTCCAACACAGAATAAATTTTAGCATCATTTTCTGCAGTATAACATACCTTCTTTGGTGGGAAAAAATTAGACAAACTTCTAGCTATATCCGCAACAGTTTCCCCCATTAAATCAGTATGGTCAAGTCTTGCATTAGTTAATACACCTGTTGTAGCTTTAACAAGCCTTCTTTCAACCACCCATTGGTAAATTGGATTAACAGCCATACATTCAATAACTATAGCCTCAGGTTTCATGGAAACAGTGTTACGGAAGATATACTTCTGTTCAATAATATTTGCTCCCATTAATCTAACAATAGCACTTTCTCTACCATCAGGATGAATTATTCTTGGTAAGGTTCCAGTCGTTTTAGCTACAGTTCTAATTCCACCAGCTCTTAAACCTGCTGCAATCAATCTAGTAACACTAGATTTACCACGTGTTCCATTGACATGAATTCTTATTGGTACCTTTTTTACATTCTTTAAATGTAATAGGTATTCAACAATCCAATACACTATTAAAAGTATAGTTGCTAAGATCAAAAATGACATTTTTATCCCTTAATTTGATTTTTTAGTTTTATATTAATGCAAATTATATTCCTTAAAAAGCATTATAGAAGATAACTTGATAAATAATTTGCTTTATTGAACTTTCCCTAGAGGATTATTTTTGACTAATCCTAAAGCTTACTTATTATTTAGCAATAAGATCATAATCTTCTTGGTTCTATGCTTATTATGGCCTTTAAATCTTTATCGTTTATATCAGGAAACCTTCTAGGATATTTAATTTGTTCAGTAAAAATATTTCTTCCACTCTTAAAATCTAAATATCTTATAGTTGAGGTGATCAAATAATTATCTTGATCTATAACTTGAATCTTGACTTTTTCGGACATTTCACCTTGTGATGTGTTGGTAATAATGAAATTAACTACAAGTGACTGGGTATTTATTTCTTTGAACATTATAGTATCATGATCTATAATCAAGCTTTCAACCCTTTTTTTATTCCAAAAGGAATGAATAAGAATACCTATTATACAAAATAATACCAATAATGTTTTATATTTGGTTGGAATTGCTCTGCGTCTTTTAAAATCCAAAGATTCGATGTTTGCCATACAATACTCCTATGAACTTTTCACTAACTTAACAAGATTGATATTTATGTCAATAGATAATCCCAGATGGTGCAGTAAAGCTTTAGTAATACTTCGCTAAAGCTACGTATCACAGGCGAAGAGTGCAGATTCTTTTAGCAAAATCCCCTTCTTTGAGGGGGATACAGGGGGTGCACCCATAAAATCCATATAATATATATATTCGGAAGAATTATGTAAGTTACTTTTGCAAAAGAATATAGTGCTATTATCAAAGATCTATTGCATTATTTGGGATAATAGATAAAAGATAAGCCCAGTAAAAACTGGGCTTTATAAACATTATAATTTATTCTTTATTTCATAAGAATCATTTTGTTAGTTTTTGTTTGAAGTCCGTCTGTTAATTTATAAAGATAAAAACCTGAGCTAAGGTCCTTGTTGTTTTTATCCTTACCATTCCAAACAACACTATGAGTTCCAGCATTTTCATAATCATTTACTAAAGTTCTTACATGCTGACCAAGAATATTGAATATTTCTAATTTAACTTGTGATGATTTAGTTAATGTATATGAAATAGTAGTTTCTGGATTAAATGGGTTTGGATAATTTGCTAAGCTAGTTACATTAGCTACAACTTGGCTATCATCATTAGAAACATAATTTACAGTTCTGAATGTAAAAGGAAGAACGATATCTTCTGTTAAATCTCCACCAGAGATAATATATTCAAAGACAATCATTCCTTCATTTCCACCCATATTATTAACCTGAAAATCAGCAGCTAAGACAGCATCAGCTTGGAAAGTAAAAGTCCATGGTTGTGTATAATGATGACAACCTTCAAATAATCCTGAATCACTCAAATCTTCGTGACACCAAGTTAAGAACCAACCTTCAGTGTAAGCAATCATATTTAAGCCAATAGTATATTCAGCTGTATCACCATTATTTGTTATATGGAAGTATTCAGATGTGTAAGGTTCTGTTCCTGTTTCACCTACAACATCAGTATCAAACTCGATATCAATTAGCAAGTCTGCACTTAAGCTTAACATACCCACAAGTAACATAAAAATTAATAATCTTTTCATTTATTTCTCCTAAAATTTTGTTGTAATTTCAAACTTAAGACCTTCAAAAGGCATTACATATTTACAGGTACCGTTTTGGCAGAGTTTACCACCTTTTTGTTTACCGACAAATATATTGACACTAGTGCTATCCACAAGCTTAGCTGAGAGTGTTGCTCCTAGCCAAAAATCAGCATCAGAGATAGATGATAAATCTTCCATTTGTGCTTCTGATACTATTGATAAAGCATAATTACCATACATAAAATCTGTTTGTAGTAATGGCTCAACATAGTCTGTCTCTTCTTCAAGGTGTACTTTACTTGTTAAAGTGTAATGACCTTTAAGATATAGACTGAAGTTATTCTCAAAAGGAATATCAATAGCGGCAGTAGGAGTTAGTTCTTTAGACCAAGATTGACCAGTTTTATCCTTCTTTTCAAAGTGCTCATAGCTAAGAGTTAAAAGATTATCTCCTAAAGATTTTGAAGTTTCAAAATAGCCATTAGATAGTCTATAATTATAATCACTTGACCATGCTTCAGCATAAGACGTAAAGACTTTTGCAAAAGAATTATCCCAAGTTAATTCACCCATTGCTCCTTCTTCATCTTGAACCAAGCCTGATTCATGCAATACTTCGTCTGCGTGGTTTAGAGTAGGTAAATCATTTAAATCGTAATTAAAGTTCTCATAGTTCTTATAGAAAGCAGAGAATGTGATATCTCCTAAGTAGAAATTTGAATTAGCATAGATACCATGGCCGTAAGTCATTTCAACTTTCTCAAGCTCCGAATAAGCATACTCTCCATAAATATCCATGAAATCTAAAAAGAAGTTAAGGTTTGTAGAAAAAACTTGTCTGTCGGAGTAGAAGCTATCAGTAATCCTTTCTCTGATTTGCAAAGCTGATGCACCAAACGTCATATACTCATCAGAAATACTAAATTCAAAACCGGCAAAAGAATCATTCTTATCTTCATTACCAGGACTTGGAGTAACCCCATATATAGCTTTTGATTTCCAGCTAGCATAGTTAAAGGAAGTCATAGCTCCTTCTAACCTATTATCATGATCAACATCTTCATCTTCATAAGCTCTAAAGGTCATACCTGTTCCAAAGGATTCAGAAAGTGTACCAACCTTTAAGCCGATATGATCACCAGAATAAGTAAGATATCTTTCTTCCCATTCATAAGACATATCACTAGCAGTTAAATCTTGGATAGCTTCATCATCATCATACTTAGGTAAATAGGCATTGAATGTTATGCCAAAAGAAAGAGCATTATAATCAACTATTACACCAAGTTCATTTTCAAAATAGTTTTTTAATGAATCTTGGGCTGTTTTATGAATAAACTCAGCTTGATTAAAACCAGAGATATAAATATCAGCACTTATAATGTTGATACTTACTACTAATATTAGTAAAATAATTATTTTCTTTGCCATAATTATTCTGTAACCTCAACATCTTCATGATAAACTGCATTTAATGCTTTATCAATTTCTGTTTGTAAAACTTCATGAGCATCTGCTTTACCTGATGAGAATTCAAAAAGAATATTACCTTGATTATCTAGCAAGAAAGTATAAGGTATTTCAGTTACCCTCATTTTATCAGCAACTTTTGCATCTGAATCATAAAGAGTTGTAAAAGTAAATTTTTTAGATTTTATATAAGCCATAGCCTTTCTTTTCAATCTTGGAGTATCAATATTAATTGCTATGACTTCAACATTATCATTGCCAACATGTAGTTCTTCCATATGAGGAAGAGCTTTTTTACAAGGGTCACAGTAACTTGCCCAGAAATCTACAACAATTAGTCCTTTTCCAGTAAAATCTTTTAATTCCATAACTTGACCTTTATCATTTTCTAATTTAAAATCAGCAAAAGGTTTTTCAGCAACTAAAGTTAATGTCATTAAAACTAAAACAACTAGTAGTATTATTTTATTATATTTCATTATTTACTCCCTAAATCTTCTTTAATCCATGCGTGAACAAAAGAGTTTTCATCATGAATATCATTAGCAGTTTGTAACCAGAATACAATCCCTAAATCCTCTGGTACTTCTCTTGGATAATCTAAACTGATAGCAAAAGTAGTATCTAAATCTTCAGCACTTATATCAAAATATCCCTCTGTTAAAACAACATTGTGGCAAGGATCACCGACATAGTTGTTTTCTTCAGAAACCTTGTCATAAAAAGCCCAACGAAGTTTCATATTAGAAGTGTCAATATCATTACTAGTTAATTTTTCTATATCAACTTGAGCTTGATAGTTCTCTGTATTACTAAATTGAGTTAAATTCTTTAGCTTTAGTTCAGCATCTCTTTCCTTTAATTGATCCAGCAAGATTGAATATGAGTCAACATCACTGTTTCCTATAAATAAGTCTTGTCCTTGAAGTATAGTTACAGGAGGACTAGTTTGTTGATAAAAACTATCAAAAAATTCGTGTTCTCCAGCGATACTATCCATAACATGATATTCTAAATAGAAGAAGTTATTAGGATTATTAGACAAGTATTCATGTACTACTTCTTCAACATCAGGACAGTTAGAGCACCAGGTAGCAGTCATTATTTCAGCAAAAACCATGAGCTTATCTTCTTCTACAGGTTCAACTTGGTTTCCATAAAGATAGTATTCTTCTCCAACTTTTAACATAGCATCATCAAAGATATACTCTTCCACTAAGACATCATTTAGACTAGTCACTCTTAATTTCCATTCGACATTTAGCTGATTATTTTCAACCATTACAACTTGAATGAAACGCGGTTCATTAACCACAAAGATAGAATTTATCAAATCTTGAATATCATCTTTAGTTAATCCATCATAAAGATACTCAGGATGAAAGAACTCCATAAAATACATAACATTATCTGCTGAAATGGTATCAGACACTGCTTGAAAATCATTAAAGAAATCAGTAACAATAGTTTGATAATCTATAACTTCTTCATTATCGACTGTTGGTTTATCAAATCTATCACAAGCCAGAATAGCTAAGAGAGAAATAATCACCAGTAATACTATACTTATCTTACTTTTCATACTTATCCTCTATTTTATTAAGTCTGTGATTAAGCTAGGTGAGATTAGTTCAGGAAGGACATGACCTTCTTCAGCTCCAGGAGCAAAATAAATATAGAAAGGTACACCAGCTCTTTGATACTTAGCTAACCATTTTTCAACTACTTCATTCTTGCGAGTATTATCACCATAGAGTAAGACAACATTCTTTTCTTTAAAGAAGTCTTTGATTTCATCTTTCTTAAAGACATTTGCTTCATTGACCTTACAAGAGGTACACCATTTTGCTCCAAAGGCTACAAATACCGCCTTACCCTCTTGTCTGTACTTATCTAAATTATCTTCGGTAAATTTTTGCCATTGCTCAGTTGGAGGATTATGATTTTCTTCGCTGACAACACTTGTATCACTAGAATAATCAAGTAAGTAGTGGGCTGAACCAAAGATGAGAATTAAGGCTACAAGTGTCCACATCCATTGTTTCATAATTGAGCTCATTGGTCCTGCAAACTTTCCATAAATCCAGCTAGCGAAACTTAAAACAAGTAAGAATGTTAAAGTGTTTAAGAAGGCAATGCCACTAATAAGATAGTGAAGGGTATAAAGAAGGTAAAGTGCTGTTCCAAAGAGAAGGAAACCCATAATTTCTTTAAAAGTGGTCATCCAATCACCTGGTTTTGGAATTAATTTAATAGCTTTAGGAGCAAAACCTAAAAGAATGAATGGGAAAGCTAAACCTAGACCTATCATTATAAAAGATATAAAGATAATTGCTGGTGGCTGTTGGAAGGCAAAACCTATTGCAGGAGCAAGTAACGGAGCTGTACATGGGGTTGCCAAAAGAACTGCAAAAATACCACTAAAGAAAGAACCAGTAATTCCACCCTTATTAGATGCTTGGGTTGCCATATTCATACCAGGCACTCTCAATTGGAAGACTTCATATAATGATAAAGTAAAGACCCAAATTGCTACTATTAACCCGAAAACAAACCATGGATTTTGGAATTGGAATCCCCAAGATAATGATTCACCTGTTGATTTAATTACAACTACAAGAGTTGCTAAAATTATAAAAGAAATTACTATACCAAAAGTATAAGCAAGAGAACCTTTTAGAATGTTAGATTTATTGTCTTGGCTTTGACGAACAAGACTCATCGCTCTAATTGAAAGAACAGGTAATACACAAGGCATTACGTTTAATAGCACTCCACCAAGAAAAGCCAGAACTATGAAATAAAGGACTTTAGAACCTGAAGCAGCTTCTTCTTGGGCAGGCTCATCTTTTGCTGTCTCTTGTGTTAGACCAGGGCTTTCTAAAGCTAGTTTTTCATTATTTGCAACAGGACGTAAACAAGCTCCAGAATCTAAACATAATTGGTAAGAATATTCAATGTCAATTTCTTTAACATTAGCATCTTTAATTTCAAAAGGCATTGTTAAAGTAACCTTATCATGATATTCAACTATCTCACCAGCTTCTTTATCTTGAGTTTCAGGATAAACAAGCTGTCCAAATTCTAAACCAGGGGTTTCTGAGTATATGTAAAACTGAGCAAATTCATCATCAATTTCATAACTCTGGTGATAACCTTCAGGAATAACAAAAGTAGCACTAACAATACCACTTGTCCCATTCTGTTCTAATTCCAAAGAAACTTGCGCTTCTTCAGCAGAAAGAATACTTACCACTGAAAGAAGCAATAATAAAAACAATGTCGTTTTTTTAATCACATCCATTTAAACTCCTAAATAATTTATATTTATTTTCACATCACTAAAAATAATAATATACTCCTTGTGGATTTATGCAAATACTAATCCATAAAGTCAGACAATTACTTACAGTTTAGCATTATAAGCTAAGTACTGTTTATACCTTTCTTCAACAACTTTGATATAATGCCGTGTTTCTTCCCAGGATTTAGTATGAAGTAAATTATAGACTTCCTCATTCTTATCTGAATTTAATAAAGCCATCATTTCATCCCATTTTTCTTGAGGAATCTTGCTAGTTTTTCCTGCTAAAGCAATATAGATTGCACCAGAACCCCCATTATAACTACAAATAACGCAATATCTCTGATTAATTTCATTAGTAATCTTTTTCCAAGAAGTATTTTTCAAATGCCCCAAGAAATTTATTCCCATCCTAAGATTCTTTTTAGGGTCGAATAAAGTTTTACTATCAGGCTCTTCATCTTTTTTAAATAAAATTCTATTCATTGTACGACCTGCATATTTTGGTACAATCTGCATCATACCATAAGCATTACCTGTCCTATTATAAGCTCTTGGGTTAAAACAAGATTCTGTTTTGATAATTGCTAAAGCTAAAGCTGGTTCAATACCGGCTTCTTTACAAAACTTAGAGATTAAATCTTGGTATTTAGCTATTCTTTTCTTATCATTATCTGAGACTAAATCTAGATTGATACTAAACACTTTCTTGCCATTAACATTCTTTTCAGTAATTTTTGCAGTTTCTACAACCTTTTTAGCATCTCCAGGTTTTATTGCTTTTTCTGGATTATCTGGAGCAGCAACTTGCCCTTCCAAAATACTAGAACCTGTTTCATCTTTTTCTTCTAATATTTTTTTTGTTAGAGCTTGAAGTTTCTGTTTTACTTCTTCTTGGCTAGAATCTTCATCTACGACGACTTCAACTACAACCTTAGATGAATCAAAGTCAACAGATGTTCTACCTGATAAGTCTTCTGAATAACCAACCCAAGTTTTAGGAGATGACTCTTTGAAATCACCCCAAATATCTTCTATGTAGGATTCATATTTTATGAAATGCTCATCTTGATAAGCTTTGAAATTCTGAGCAAATTGATAAAAGTCTTCTTCTTTCTGTTCTTGTTGAGCCTTGTATTTCTCAAAATCATTCATGTGGTCACTGTAAGATTGAGCAAAAATACTATTTAAACTTAGTAAAAGTATAGCTAATATTATAGATTTCATAATTCCTCCATTTTATTATTGTTTATTTTGTTTATACTCTCCCCGGTCTTCTCGACCACCCCTCTCAAACGCTCTTACGAGCTGAAAGGGGATTGTTTACTCTCCCCGGTCTAATCGACCACCCCTCTCAAACGCTCTTACGAGCTGAAAGGGGATCAACCAGCTCCAGCTCCGCCGCCACCGCCTGCAGATGCACCTGCACTTCCACCACTAGATGCTGTAGTAACAACCACAACAGTAATCAGGGTATTCAAGGATTCTAAATCAGCAGCAATTTCTCCGAGATTAGGGAAGTTAAGTTCAATATTTTTCTTTTTGAAATAACGTAAGTACTGCTGTCCAAATCCCATTATTAGAACATAAGGGAAAACTGATTCTGAATCATTGGGGTCTAATTCGTGGGATTTATTGCTTAAAGCTTTGCTTATATAATTATGGAAAGCTCTCCATTCCCCCCATTTGCTTAATCCTAAAGGACTTAGAATAGATTTATCATCTAAATGAAGCATCATGTATATCCAATAAGCTACAATAATGAAAGCTGGTAATGGTGCTAAAGCATAGCCTTTGGTGAAATATATACCTCCCATTATTGCAGTAACAACACCTATGATAAGTAAGACAAAAAATAGAATTACTTTCCGATAATACTTCTTTTTTCTTTGCACATCTACAAAGCCAGTTTCATCAAATTTCTTATTAATAATTTGAAGGAGTTCTTTTTTATGCCTGTAAGAGTTTGAAACAAGTGATTTCAATTCCAGTCTTTTCTTCCTTCTTGCCTCTTCTTTTCTTAATAGTTCAAGATAGGCTTGGTCAAATTCATCTGCTTTTGATACATCACTAGCAATATCGACATAATAGTCCTTTATTTTTTTACCTTTTTTGTTGGTTACTTGAGTTAGAGTTATGACTTGTTTAATCGCCATGTGCATTAAGACAGGGATTAAATTGATATCATCAGAGCCAACCTGTAGAATCCTAGCTACAAGAGCAGGATGTTTATGAGATGGAAGTTGTGTTATATTTGGTAAATGTTTAATCTGCTGATTATATCTTTTAATTAGAATAATAATCACTATTACTAAGAAAAGAATTAAGGCAGCTATGGAATATTTATAAAAAGAAATATAGCTACCATAATGGGGATAAGTTTCCTCTAATGCAGGTTTTCTGATTGGTGAGACATAATCTCTTAGTTGCATTTGATCTTTAGGTAAATTACTAACTACTTCAAAGGATTTCCCTTTTAGATTAGTGAATGAGCATATTAAGCTATTAGCTTCTTCCTGGTATTCAACCCCTTCAACTTCATCTAGGAAGTTAACAATTTCATACATAGGAATGTTTTCAGGAAAATTATAGGTAACAGTCCCTTTTTTTATAAGAAAGCTATATCTATCAGGTAAGGGAATCCATTCTAAAACTGCTTTATTCCCCTTAACTTTGAAAGCATTATGAACTTTATATTTTAGAGTAAACTTTACGAGTTGGTCAGATATATTTGCTAGATGAAACTTCACTTTCAGATGATCTGAACTTCTTAATGATAGAGAGTTAGGACTTGAATTTCTATTTACTAGCTGGCCATCAATTAAAGCTTCTTCTAAAAGGATGAAACCTTTCTTAGGAGCCCTTACATCTCTTGTAACCCACTTAAAAGGTCCTCCCTCGAATTGATAGCTCATACTCTCCTCAATCATCAGGCTACCATCTGTGGCTATATCAATAACAGATTTAAAATCTCTCACATAAAAAGATTTACCTAATAGCATACTGAAGCTTACTATAAAAAGAAGTATTAGATAGTATCTACGCATAAAATCTCCTAAACTCTTATTTAGACAATAATATCATCTCCTTTTCGTGTAGTCAATAAATAAATTAATTTAATAATGATTACCGTCTGAATCCCTAAGGATGCAGAGTGTTGACTTTTTTTTAAAACTTATGACGGGAGTTCCTTAGCCCTAGGCTAAGGACTTCCGCGAGTTAACCTTTTCTTCGTCCGAAGTCCCTGCCTAGGGCTGAGGAACTCCGGTCTCAACAATACAATTTGAACCACAAAAAAATCACTACTAGTATATAAAACTAGTAGTGATTCTATTATTTTTATCTTTTTTTATTTTACTTTTACATATTCAGTCAGAAGCTTTAATGTATTTTCAACACCAGACTTATGAGTTCTCTCATAACCATGAGAAGCAAAGACACCAGGGCCTATTAATGCATGTCTAATATCATATCCAGCTCTCAAAGTTGCTTCTACGTCTGACCCATAAGAAGGGTAAATATCGAGGGCGTACTTTAACTTATTATCTTCTGCGATCTTAATTAAATCGTTTGTTAAGTCATAATCATAAGGTCCACCACTATCCTTAACACAAATAGAAAGCTTAAACTCATCTGTAGTTAAATCATCACCAACAGCCCCCATATCTACAGAAATCATATCAGTAGTATCTTCTGGGATACCTGCTGAACCACCATGGCCTACTTCTTCATAGGTAGTAAATAGTAATGATACTTTGCGAGAAAGACTAATCTCTTTATCAGCTACCATTTTAGCTAAAGAGATTAGAAGACCAGCCGATGCTTTGTCATCTAAGTGACGAGATTTGATAAATCCTGATTTAGTAACTCTTGTTCTTGGGTCAAGTGAAATGAAATCACCAACTTTTATTCCTAACTTTTCCACATCCTTCTTAGATGTTACCTTTTCATCAAGAATAATTTCCACAGTTTCGTCATTCCTAGTCATAGAACCAACATCTCTATAAACATGAACTGCTGGATGAACTAGATAAGCAGTACCTTCATATTCTTTTCCATCACGGGTATGAATAGTAACATTTTCATTTTCAATATTGTTTTCAGGATAACCGCCTATTTTAGTATGCCTAATTCGGCCGTTACCTTTTATAGATCTTACCATTGCACCTAAAGTATCAACATGAGCTGCTAGTACTAAATGGTCTCCTTGACCACCCAATTCTACTATTACAGCCTTTTTCCTAGTATATTTAGCCTGGAAACCCATATCTTCAAAAGTCTTCATTAAATACTCAGTAGCCCTACCAGTAAATCCAGATGGACTAGGTATTTTACACAATTCAACTATCTGTTTCACTGCGAAATCTGTATATTTTTTCATTCTTACCTCTTTTTTATACTTTTTTCTCTTTTACTAGTTCTGCAAAAAACTCATAAGATCTATCCCAACTAGCTTCAGCTTCTTTGGGGAAAAAGCATCCAGGAAGCTGTCTTTTAGATCTATGGTAGGCTAAGCATTCACAACAGACACCCTTTCTTGCACATCCAGGATAGCTGCAATTGCAATTTGCCATATTTTCATTTTTTTTACATTCCATTAGACGTCTTCAACCTCAGAATATAGGACGGTTGACCATATTTCAGCTTCAGGTTTTTTTGTCATATAAGGTTCAAATTCCTCTAATATCTTCTTAAAAATACCTGTTTTCATAAATTCTTCAGCATATTCTTTTTCAGCCCAGGTTCCTATTGCCATAGCTTGGCCATCAACTTTTGCTAAGAACTGCATTCTTACAAAACCTTGTCTTTCTTCTGCTTCTTCTAACACTTGTTCTTGCCATTTTTCAATACATTCAGTCATTGATTCAGGCTTAAAATAATAGCGCATTGTAGCTGTATACATTTTTATCTCCTATTCTTCAATTTCTTCTTGTTTACTATTTATTGTCAATTGTTTATCAGCTTTAGCTCCTAACTCTTTCATTATTTCAGCTCTTCTAACTAAATTTCCTCTACCACTTTTCAGCTTATTCATAGAGGCTAAGTAATTTTTTGATAAATCATCGATATTTTTACCTATCTTCTCTAAATCTATTATAAAACTACAGAACTTGTCATACATCTTACCACCTTCTTCGGCAATTTGAATAACATTTTTAGTTTGATACTCGCTTCTCCAAATTTGCTTAATCATCTGAAGAACATAAATTAAAGTCGACGGTCCTACAATCATGACATTATTATCCATAGCTTCATTGAAAATTTGATTATCATTTTCTAAAGCAAGCAGATAAGCTGACTCAACAGGGATGAACATTAAAACATGACTAATAGTATTAATCCCCTCTAGTTTTTGATATTCCTTTGCAGACAGTTCACTAGCATGTTTCTTCACTGAAATGAGATGTTCTCTTAAAGCTCTGTCCTTTTCTAGCGTTTCTTCACTTGAAACAAACTTCTCATAAGCAGTTAGAGAAGTCTTGGCATCTACTACTATGTCTCTCTCTTCAGGTAGTTTAATTACTACATCAGGATATTTATTTTTATTCTCTTTATCCACATAATGAGCTTGAGTGAAATATTCAATATTTTTAGTTAAGCCTGAATCTTCCAAAACCCTCTCAAGTCTCATTTCTCCCCAATTACCCTGCTTTTTAGGGTCACGCTTTAAAGCATTTGTTAAATTCTTAGCTTCTTTATTAAGTGTTTCATTTAAAGTTCTCAAATTTAAAATCTCACTCTTGAGAGATGCTCTATCCTTGTTTTCACTATCATAAACTTGGTCTATTCTCTTTCTAAACTCTTCTAACTGATTCTTCATAGGATTCAATAGATTAGTAATACTTTCATGATTAGTTTCTTTGAATTTTGTAGTCTTTTCTTCGAATATTTTATTAGCTAAGATTTCAAAATCTCTCTTTAAGTTCTCCTTTGCTTCAGTCAATATTTGTAGTTTCTCTTCAAAAGCTATTTTATTTTCTTCAGCTTTTGTAACTAAGCTTGCTTTATCTTTAGATAGTTCGTTTCTATCCTGCTGGAGAATTTTTATTTCCTGATTCAACTTGTTGATACTTTCAGTTTTTTCTTCAAGACTATTCTTGTATTCTGTATTCTGACTGCGTAAGCTCGCTACTTCTTCAGTAATTGAATTATATTTATTTTGATAAACACGTAATTCTTCAAAAGTTTTTTTATTTTCTTCAGCTTTGGTAACTAAGCTTGCTTTATCTTTAGCTAGTTCGTTTCTATCCTGCTGGAGAATTTTTACTTCCTGATTCAACTTCTCGATACTTTCAGTTTTTTCTTCAAGACTATTCTTGTATTCTGTATTCTGACTGCGTAAGCTTGCTACTTCTTCCACTATTGTAGCATATTTATTTTGATACACACGTAATTCTTCATTAGATTTTTGGAGATTCTCTAACTTATTATTAAGAACTTGAATTTCACTTGATTTTTCGTTAATTTGTTTTGAGAACAAACTAAGCCTGTTTTCATAGTCTTCCTGTAATTGACTCTTGATTCTATTTTCTTCCAGAGATATCTTAATCTTGTATATATTCCTCTGAACAAAAATTCCAACTAAGCAACCTATCACTGCTCCGATAAGAAGAATAAATAAATTTATTAGTAAATCTTGCATTATACCTCCATTTATTAAAACATATTATTTAGACATTTCTTTGTCAATATTTTTTCTATGTTTTTAAGTTCAAACTGTGCACATTACTCTAAAGAGCTGAAAGAAAATTTTGGCAGAGAAAGTTCCTACCATCTATGAAAAAGATGCGGATGTGGTCATCCGCGTTCCCAGTTATCGATTTAAAGAGAATTACGCTCTCTTGATTGTTACTCTCTCTATAAAATCCCATTGATTTATTGTGAGAGTAACAATCAAGGAACTATCATCAAGCTAAAAATATCATTTCCCCAATCATTTCTTATTAAAATATTTATAACTGTAAGAATTTTATTGACAGAAAGATTCATATCTTTTTATTTTTGTTAATCTTACTAAACCTAGCTAAGCACCTACAAATAGTAGGATTATTAACCCCTTTATTAAATAATAAATTTTATATAATATAATAGGAGAATATTAATGAGAGAAAAATTATTGTTAAGTCTTATGATTTTATTATCATCGCTTAATCTACTTTTTGCTAATATCACCCTTATTGATAATAGCGCTAATGAAGTAAATTTAATTAACAACTGGGAAAGCCAAATAACTATTGAGTACAAACTTGGAACAATTTCAGCTAAAGATTACACTTCACCAGATGGAGATTACCTTCAATTATATCTAGACAGTTATGGTTTAACAGGTCAAGTAGGAAAACCTCAACTACCTTATTCATCAAAAATCATTGCTGTTCCAGAAGAAGCTAAAGTCGTTTCAGAATTAGATATTGCAGAAAGATCTTTGATTAATTTAACAAACTTAGGAATAAATAAGAAGATTTTTCCAGCTCAAGCACCTGTATCAAAAAGTTCTAAACCTGAAGATATTATCTTTGCTTTAGACCAAGAAACTTATCAAATATCAGATTTCATTCAGCAGGAACAGGTGGAAATAATCGAGCTTGGCTATCAAAGAGGCATGAGATTGTTTGAAGTTAACTTCTATCCTGTTGCCTATAATCCCGTCAAAAACACTCTTTCTCTTATTAATGATGCTAAACTAGACATCAAATTCCAGGGAGCAAATATCCCTGCTACACAATATCTAAGAGATAAAACATTCTCTCCAGCTTTTGAAGTAAATTATCCTTCTACTATTTTTAATTACAGAGATAATCGCTCAACATTAGAAACATATCCACTTGGTTATATAATTGTAGCACCAAATAATTATTTAGATACTTTAGACCCTTTCATTCAGTGGAAAACTCAACAAGGGTATGATGTTACCATCCTCGATACAAACGTTATTGGAGCTACAACAACAAGCATCAAAAATGCAATTACTAACATCTGGGATAATGCTAGTCCATCTAATCCTGCACCATCCTATTTGCTGATATGTGGTGATACTCCTCAAGTTCCTGCTTATTCAGGACAAACTGACTCCGGGCATGTTACTGATTTAGACTATGTAAAACTGGAAGGTAGCGATTATCTTCCTGAAATGTATTATGGTAGATTTTCAGCTACAACAACCACAGAATTAGCAACAATGGTTAATAAAACATTGCTTTATCAAAAGTATGAAATGCCTGACCCATCTTATTTAGAAAGAGCTACACTTATTGCTGGTGTAGATGGGACTTGGGCTCCAACTCATGGTAATGGTACTATTAACTACGGTTCTCAGTACTATTTTAATTCAGCCCATGATATTGATGCCACTACTTATTACTATCCAGAATCAGGCTCCAGTGAAGCCAGTATTATCGCTGATGTGAATGCAGGTTTAGGTTATTTGAATTATACTGCCCATGGTTCAGAAACAACTTGGCACGACCCTTATTTCTCTATATCAAATGTTAATAGCTTAACTAATTCCCAGCAATATCCTGTGGTAGTGGGTAACTGTTGTTTAACTAATCATTTTGATACAGGAACTTGTTTTGGTGAATCATGGCTAAGAGCTTCTAACGGAGCTGTGGTTTATATAGGCGGAACTAATTCTACTTATTGGGATGAAGACTACTGGTGGTCAGTTGGTCATTTCACACCAACATCAACTGCTAATCCAACTTATTCCGGAACTGGTCTTGGTATGTTTGATGCTCTCTTCCACGAAAACGGAGAAGAGTATATTAACTGGGTTAATAGTGCTGGTTCTATGGTTTATCGCGGAAATATGACAGTTCAAGGTTCTTCATCTGATTTAAAAAACTATTACTGGGAAATTTATTCTATAATGGGTGACCCTTCTTTAATTCCTATGGTTGGTATCCCTGATGCTCAAACTCCTAATTATGCTAATAATCTCATATTAGGAGCCACATCATTAGATGTTACTGCAGCACCATACTCTTATGTAGCTCTTACTGTAGATGGAGTTATTATTGGTACACAACTCTTAGGTTCTAACGGTTCAGGAACTGTAAATTTTCCAGCCTTAACTACACCTCAACCTGTTAAAATGGTTATCTCTAGAGTAGATTACCAACCATATATAGCTGATATCCAAGTAATAACTGCTGACGGTCCTTATCTTACGTTAGATAATTATACCTTTAATGATGCCAATAACAATGGTTTATTAGAATATGGAGAAACAGGTTCTTTAAATTTAGTTATTGAGAATATTGGCACTGTTGCATCTCCATCTGGAACTATTACTTTCAGTGAATCAGATCCTTACATAAACTTAACTTCAACTTCAGCTTCAGTCAGTACAATTGCTGCTGAAGGGAGTATCAATATCAACAATGTAATTAACTTCTCTATTGCTAATAATATACCTAACAATCATAATATGACTCTTTCCTATGTAATTTCAGCAGATGGAGAAGAATATTCAGGTAATCTTACACTTACAGGTAAAAGTTATGAGATGATAATTAATGAACTTACTATTGATGATTCTGCTTTAGGTAATGGCAATAATGTCATTGATGCAGGTGAATCTTTCAGTATTATGGTAATGGTTGAGAATACAGGAGATGTTCTATCACCTTCTACAAATGCATCTATAGCTACTGCAAATTATATTTCTTATGCTTCTACTACAAGTAACATTCCTACTATATCAGCAGGAGAATCAGACCAAGTAATCTTCAATGCTACTGCTTCCAATTCTATTCCGGCTGGAGAAGTTGTTACTTTCTCAGTAACAGCATCATACCCAAACGGAGACCTTGAATTAAGTCAAGACTTCCTTGCAGCTCTTTTGCAAATTGGTGAGGGAACAGTAACTGATGCTCACCTTCCTATAGAACCATATTATGGCTACACTTATAGTCAAAGCATTTATACATCCCAAGAACTTAACTTAGGAGTATCTCAAATTAACAAAATAGCCTATAATTATAATGGCAATTCTGCTTGGGCTAATGATGAGATAGTTATTTATATGGGGAATACAGATAAAAATAGCTTCACATCTACATCTGATTGGATAAGCTCAACTAACCTAACACAAGTTTATTCTGGTCCTTTCTCAGCTCCTGCCACAGCTGGTTGGATAGAGATAGAACTATCAAGTCCTTTTACTTATGATGGAACAAGTAATTTAGTAATTGGTTTTGATGAAAATACTACAGGTTACCATGCCAGCGGAGATGAATTCTACTGCTATGCAACTGGATCTGATAGAAGTATTTACTATTATAGTGATTCAACTAATCCTAGTCCTGCTTCTCCTGTTTCAGGTACATTATCCGGAAATAATCCAAACATCAGAATCTTTGCATCATCAACTAGTGCTGAACCAAGCATTGCATTAAATACTACTTCTCTTGATTTTGGCGAAGTAATTCTCGGTAATTCTGTTACTCGTGATTTCACAATCTCTAATACAGGTGGAGCTACTTTATCAGGTACTATTACTCTACCTGATAATTTTACTTTCGCAAGTAGAAATAGTGAAAAAGATATTACCAATACTAGATTATCTACCCAAGATTTCTCTATAACTGCTGGTAATAACCAATCATATAGTATAACTTTCACCCCAACTATCGAGCTTTGCTATAACAATAACATTGAAATTAGTCATAATGCTGACCAATATTCCAGCTATATCTCTTTAGTTGCCTGTGGTATAAAACCAAGTTACTCATCCGAGACAAGTTCTATCACCAAGACTCTTGCTCCTGATACTCAATCTGATTATTCTTATATTATCGAAAATAATGGTAGTGGAGATTTAGAAGTATTGGTTGAAATAACTGATTCTCAAAGAAATACAGGTGGACCAGATACTTATGGTTACACTTGGGAAGACAGTAATGAAGCAGGTATCACCTATAATTGGATTGATATTTCTTCTAGCGGAACTGTTATTTCTGAAGGTGATGATGAATCAGAAGAATTAACCCTTCCTTTTACTTTTTCTTTCTATGGTGAAGATTATACTGCTGTAAATGTCTGTTCAAATGGATTTTTATCCTTTACCTCAACCTCCACAGCTTATACAAATGCTGAGATTCCTAACTCTGCTTTACCAAATGCCGTGATTGCTCCTTTCTGGGATGATTTAAAACCTTATGGCACAACTTGGGGAAATGTATATTATCAACATTTCTCAACTTATTCAGTTATTCAATGGGAAAATGTTTCTCATTACAGTTCATCAGCTCCTGTAAATAGCGAAAGCTTCCAAGTGATTCTATATAATAATGGAGATATAAAATATCAATACAAAACTATAGCTGACGATACTTCATGTACTGTAGGAATAGAAAATCAAGCTGGTGATGACGGTTTATTGATAAGTTATAACAGTTCTTTCTTAGAAAATGAATATGCTATTATGATTTCTACTGAAGGAGTTACTCCTAATTGGTTATCAATAGATAATGATAATTTGATTATTCCTGAAGGTCAGTCCGAAACTATTACTGTCAGCTTTGATGCTACTGATTTAGATTTAGCTACTTATAATAAAAACCTCTACCTAATAACCAATGACCCAGACAATAATGAAGTTAATATACCTGTTACTCTCATTGTAGGTGGTTCTAATGAACAAGATATATTAGTCGATATGGAAGAAATAAACTTCGGTTCAGTTGTAAGTAATGACTTTATAATGGAGACTATTACCATTACTAATATTGGTGGCGAGACTCTTACAGGAAGTGTAAATGTTAACAACAGTTTCACAATCACTGAAGCTAGACAAGATATTTCTAAAAATGAAATCATCCTAGCTCATCAAGGAACAAGAAGATTACGTAATTTCACCTTCTCACTTGCATCTGGAACCTCTAAAAGCTATGATGTAAGCCATCCTACTCAAGATGCAGGAAGATATTCAGGAAATCTAAGAATTACTTCTAATGATCCTGATTCTCCTCAAATAGATGTTCCTCTAGCTTTGGAAGTAAAAAATCCAGCAAATATAAATGTTAATCCTCAAGCTTTGAGCTTAAATCTCCAGCCTGAACAAACAAGTGATAGAAGTATTTCTATCTCTAATACTGGAGATTTTGATTTAAACTGTTCTCTTAGTTTAAATTTCCCAGAAAATAGAGATGTAACTGAAATATTCTCTGCTAACTTTGATGATAATGATTTGACTGGTTGGGATATCGATTATCATTATTCTGCTGAACATACTTGGCATATTGCTGAAGACTATAGTGGATCAAGTATAGATGGTTCTTCTTTCTTATTCATTGATAGTGATGCAGCAGGTTCTGTTGATATAAATGATAGTATAGAAAGTCCTGTCTTTGATGTAAGTTCTTACACTGAATTTACTATAGAATTTGACCATTACTTTAATAGTTATGGGGAAGAAATCGCCGATGTAGATCTTTGGACTGGAACAGAATGGATTAATATTGATAGTTGGACTGATTTAGATATAGGTGCTTGGTCTAATCCAAACCATTTTTCATCAACAATAACTAATGATGGCTTTACTGATGTAAAAATTAGGTTCCATTACTACAATGCTAATTTTGAATGGTACTGGGCTATTGATAACTTAGTGGTTTCAGGCCAAGGAAGTCCTGCTCCACAATGGATTACTCTTGATAATCAGTACTCTAGTCTCACTATTGCTCCTGATACTAACCAAGATGCTATCCTAAACTTCAGTTCTCTTGATGTTACTCCTGGAGAATACACAGCAAATCTAAATATTCAATCAAACTCTGCCACTAACAGTAATATTAATATTCCTATTACTTTATCAATTAGTGAATTAGTTAATGAACCTGATTGGCAGCCCGTAATCTACCCTAACAATACAGCAATTATTTATGCAGAAGTTACTCACCTAAGTGATGAGATAGCTTCTGATGACATAGTCTCAGCTTGGGTAGGTGGAGAATGTCGTGGACTTGGTGAAATCGTTATAGTAAATAGAAGTCAGGCCTTTACAACCATCTTAGTTCAATCAAATGGCTCTCTAGAAAATGTTTCCTTTAAGTTATATGATAGATCAGCTGATCTAGTTATTGAAGAATCAAATTCAACTCCTGTTGCAAGTGGTCAGGTTGTAGGTTCTGCTCAAGAACCATTCCCAATCAATATTGGTGTCCTAGAGCTTCTTGCTCCTAATAATCTAGATGTTCAAATATCTAACAGCATAGCTACCATTAACTGGCTAAGCGTACCGAATGCTGACTATTATAAAGTATATTATTCTAGTGATTTAAGCAATTGGATTGAATTAGGTGACACAAACGATACCTTCTATCAACATAATCAAATACGTAGTAACTCTGAAGCTTACTTCTATAAGATTAAGGCTATAAAGAATTAATCTTATGATAAGCGTAAATAATTAATCCTAGATGGTGCAGTAGAGCTTTAGTAATAATTCGCTAAAGCTACGCCCTCACAAGAATAATATAGTGCTTTTCTCAAAGATCTATTGCATTATTTGGGTTAATCCCAGATGATGCAGTAGAGCTTTAGAGAAGAGTGCATATTCTTTTAGCAAAATAGCTTACAGAATTCCGACGCATATAATATATATATTCGGAAGAATTATGTAAGTTACTTTTGCAAAAGAATAAAGTGCTATTCTCAAAGATCTATTGCATTATCTGGGTTAATATTGCAGGGACGTAGAAATACGTCCCTGTTATCATTACAGGATAATTCTTAATGCAAATAAAAAAGGGTGAAACTAAATTCACCCTTGATTATATAATGTATATAAAATAATTTAATTATTTGATACCAATAATCCCATAGCCATACAAAGCATTTTAGTTTCACCTGTATCAGCTCTTGAAGGGATAAGAATAGGAACCTTAGTACCCATAACAGCATGAGCTACTCTGTAATTGCAATAGTAAGTAAGCATCTTACCATAAATATTACCAGCCTCAATATTAGGTACAATAAGCACATCAGCTTTACCACCAACAGGTGACTTAATGCCTTTAATTTTACATGCTTCTTCATCAATAGCATTATCAAAAGCTAATGGACCATCAACAGTACAACCCTTAATTTGCCCTCTTTTATTCATAGCTGAGATAATAGCTGCATCGATAGTTGCTGGCATTTTAGGGTTAACTTTTTCTACAGCACAGATAAGAGCAATTTTAGGGTCAGCTATACCAAAAGCACGAGCAACTTGAGCACCACTATTAACTATTGCTACTTTTTCAGCTAATTCTGGTAGTAAGTTGATACCACCATCCCCCATGAAAAGGATTTTTTCTGGATGTTCATAAGCTAAGATATCACAGATAACTTTGCTAGTTCTAATGCCATTTTCTTTATCAAGAACAGCTTTTAATAAAAGAGCAGTATCAGCTTTTCCCTTTAAGATAACATGTCCTTGGTTCTCTTTTGCTAATCTTACACTTTCTTTACAAGCAGCTACTAAATCAGTGCCTGTATCGATAATTTCAAAAGAATCTGCAATTTCAGGTGCCATTGATTGCAAAAGTTGTTTGATTTTTTCAGCATCTCCAACAAGAATACTGTCACAAAGACCTTCAGTTTTTGCTAAAATAGCTGCTTCAATAGGAAGTTCTCCTTGAGCTCCTGCAATAATGGCTTTCTTGCCTTGAATTGCTTTGGCAGCATCTAACATTTCTGTAAAGTTCTTAATCATTCATCCTCCGTTTATATATCTTGATTTTTAAAATATTCTTCAAATTTCTCTTTATGGTAAGATATCTTATCTCTAATCTTCTCTAAAGCTATTATTTGTAATTGTCTAACTCTTTCTCTTGATAAACCCATTTTTTCAGCTATCTGGGCAAAGTTCTCTGATTTATTATTTTTTAAGCCGAAATAAGAATTGATAATGAATTTCTCTCTTGGACTTAATGAATCAATTGCATTATCAATTTCTTGACTAATCTTTTCTTTATAATAAATTGATTGAGGGTCTTGAGATTCAGTATTACTTATAAAATCACCTAGAGATAAACTATCATCGGAACCGATTTTTGAATCCATAGACAAGGTATCTACTATTTGGTGTTTTAATTTTTTTATAATTTTCTCATTGATATCAGTATTGTTGCTAAGTTCAAGGTCAGATGCATGTCTGCCTGTTTTAGTATATATTGATGATTCTGTAGATTTTAATTTATAAGCAGTATTTATTTTACCTAGCGGTACTTTTATCATGGAAGAGCGCTCAGCCACAGCTTGCATAATCTTTTGCTTAATCCACCAGATAGCATAAGAAATAAGTTTTATATTTTTATCTGGGTCAAATTTCTGAATAGCTCTGATTAAACCTAAGTTTCCTTCACTAATTAATTCTGATAAAGTTAATCCTCTATTCTGGTATTTAGCTGCAATTTTAACAACAAACTTTAAGTTTGCTTGTAAAAGTTTGTTCATAGCATCTTGATCGCCTTTAGCAGCTTTAACAGCAAGAGCATTCTCTTCTTCTCTGGTATAAGTACCAAATTTTGAAATTTGGTTTAAATAGCTCTGGAGAGCTTTGTCAGAAAAAACATTTTCACTCATATTTTTCTCCTAATCATGGGCTCGATTAAATCTTTTGAAGAGAATTAATCTCAGAAATGATTTTAGCTGGGTCGATAGGTTTATTGGCTAACCTTATTTCAAAATGAAGATGAGGACCAGTCGACCTCCCAGTTGAACCTAAGCGAGCGATAATATCACCCTTATTTACTTTATCACTTTTCTTTACTAAATTTATTTCATTATGAGCATAGACTGTTACTATATCATTACCATGCTCTACAAGAATAATATTTCCGTAATCTTTTAAAAAACCTGTATAAGAAACTGTACCTGAATAAGCTACCTTTATCTTAGTTCCAGGTGGTGCTGAAATATCAACCCCTTTATGAAGTCTTCCACCTCTCATTCCGAAAGGAGATGATAGCCTACCATTCACAGGTAGGATAAAAGAATTCTTCCATTCACTAGGGAAGTTTGAAATATCACCAGCATTAGGTGATGCATACTTACTCGATGAAGGAGTTTGCTTATTTTCCTTAGCAACCTTGTTGCTTACTTTGGCTTTAGCTATTTTACTCTTCTGCACACTTTTTGGGTCGTACTTTTTAATATATAAGTCTTGTCCAACATTAATAATATCTGAAGTAAGCATATTTAATTCTTTTAATTGCGAGACAGTTAAACCAAAATTTCTTGAAATCCTGTAAAGATTATCACCAGCTTGCACTGTATAGATAAGACCATCTTTTACTTTTCTTGAATTATATTCTTTTTCAACAAGAACATTATCTTTTACAAGAGTTTCTTTCTTTGCTAAATCATGATTTGCTAAAGGGATAAAAAGTCTTTCACCTATTATTAAATCATTGTAGTATTTATCATTATAATATTTTATATCAGAGACAGAAACCTTATACTCTTTACTAATTTTTGTTAAAGTATCTCCACTTTTTACTATATAAACAAAGCCTTCACTCTTACCTTTATTGAAAGAACATCCGAAGATAGTTAGCAAAATTAATAAAATGAATACAGCTTTTCTCATTTAATAGAAAATCCCGTATAATGCTTTTCCAAAGGTATTTCAAATGAACTAACATTCTTTACTCTAGAGAATATATTTCCTTTTGAGACTTCTTTAATAAAAACTTCAATGGAAGTTGAATCCCCTGTTGCTAGAATATAGACATCTCTAGTATATCTGTTTTTGACATACCCTGAAATATTATAAGAGTTTGCAAGGTCTAAGACAAAACGTCTGAACCCAACACCTTGAACTTTTCCAGTAACTACAATTTCGCAACTTATCATAATTTAAAGTTTAACTAAACGAATAGATTAATGTCAAGTTAAAAATTTATAATTTATAAAAAACTATATTAATAAGCTGATTAAACGATAAATACTCAACTTAAACCCAGATAGTGTAGTAGAACTTTATTGAAGAGTGCAGATTATTCTAGCAAAATAGCTTACAGAATTTTGACGCATATAATATATATATTCGGAGAAATTATGGAAGTTACTTGTGCAGAAGAATATAGTGCTATTCACAAAGGCCTACTGCATTATTTGGGTTAAAGAGAGGAAATATTAGATAAGTTTTGTTTAATCTTCTTTATGGTTAATTTGTGATTTAAGAATATCTGAAAAATCAGAATAAGCAAAACCTTTTCGCATCATATAGGAAGCTACTTTATTGTAAATATCTTGGTCACCTCTACCCTGATAAACCCTAATTGCTTTAAGCAAGTTGTCTTCTATAATAGTTTTTTTAGCCTCATTACTATACTGTAATTCAAGCTCTCTATCAATATCTTCTTGCTGAATACCTTTGTTTTTTAATTTATAAGCAATTTCTATTTTGCTTTTACCCAAATCAATCAGAGAGCGTACGTAAAGCTCAGTCAATCTTTCATCTGAAATAAACTTCTTATCTAAACAGAAGTCAATTATTGAATCAATAATAGACTTATGTAACTTAAGCTTTTTTAGGTAAATACGGGATTCATATTCAGAATGTTCTTGCTTCGCAAGATAAGCAAAGAGTCTATCCCGTGAATAATTATATAACCTTGTTTTTAGTTCTTTGAAGTCCTCATTATCAATTTCAGTTAGATGAAAGAAAGGAATGAGGAGTTTTTTAGGTAAAACTCCCCAAATTCTTTCATCAAGATAGACTTCAAAAAGGCTTTTTGAATTATATTTTGCTTTTAGATTAATCTTCAATTTCAGATTCTAGAGCATCATCGCCCTGGTCTTCAAAATGTTCAGGAGAAACAATTTCTAAGAGTTTGGTCTTGATTTCTTCTTTTAATTCAGGGTTTGCGTTTATGAAGTCCTTAGTTTTTTCGCTACCTTGACCAAGACGAACTTCTCCATAAGAGAACCAAGAACCAGCTTTCTTAACAATATCATTTTGAACTGCTAAATCAAGGAGAATATCTTCTGTAGATATACCTATTCCAAACATAATCGGGAATTCAACTTTCTTAAAAGGAGGAGCAAACTTATTCTTAACAATTTTGACTCTAGTTTTAGCACCAGATATATCTCCTTCTCCACCACTTGATTTAATTGAACCAACTGATCTAACTTCCATTCTTAAGGATGAATAGAACTTAAGTGCTACCCCACCAGTAGTTGTTTCTGGGTTAACATAAGGGGGTACACCTATTTTCATTCTAGTTTGATTAATAAAGATTACCGCAGTATTAGATTTCGAAACAATTGAAGTTAGTTTTCTCAAAGCTTGAGACATTAATCTTGCCTGTAAACCTACATGAGCATCACCCATAGAACCTTCAATCTCTTGTCTAGGAACCAAAGCTGCAACAGAGTCAACAACTATCAAGTCAATAGCATTACTTCTGCAAAGGTGTTCTACTATTTCAAGTGCTTGCTCCCCCCCATCAGGTTGAGATAAGAGCAGTCTATCAGTATCAACACCTAACTTCTTTGCATAAACAGGATCTAAGGCATGTTCAGCATCAATAAAGGCAACTTCACCATCAAGTTTTTGAGCTTCAGCTACAATATGCAAAGATATTGTAGTTTTTCCTGAAGCTTCAGCCCCATAGATTTCTGTGATTCTACCTCGTGGTATCCCCCCAATACCTAGAGCTACATCAAGATTTAAGGCACCAGTTGGAATTACATCCACAGCAAGTTTAGGTTTATCTCCAAGGCGCATAATTGCACCCACTCCATATTTTTTTTCCAGTTGTTGTAAGGCTGTTTTTAAAGCAGTATCTTTCGATTTGTCGGCCATTTTAATTCCTTTTTATGTTAAATTATAGTTTTTAATGATTCTATAGTGAGGTCCCTTTTTACTAAGGTTACTCTCCATTAGCGATATTTCTGTAAATCGTATTTCATCTTTATCAATTTTATGTCGAAAAATATATTCAATTTGTGCTTTTATTAAATCAGTTTTTATTCTACCTAAGGTTATATGGGGAATAAATTTAAAGTTATCTACTTTGATAGCTAATTTCCTTAGATTTGTCCTGAATAAATTTGCAGCTTTTTCAACTTCCTTGTCATGATTCGTTAGTCTAACCCAAATTTGACGTGGAAGCTTAAGAGGAAATACTTCAATCTCTTCAATCTGGAAAATCTGATTCTTAAGATTATTAATAGAAGCAAGAAATATTTCTTCTAAATCAGCCATTTGGTGAGGTTTAACATCTCCAACAAATTGGAAGGTAATATGCAGATTTTCTTTATCAACCCAATTAACTCCATAAGGAATATAGGATTTCAAGTCTAAAATAATCTCAAAAAGAGAGTCTTTAAGCTCTTCAGGAAGTTGAAAAGAGTAGAAAATTCTCATTATTATCTTTTATAGCCAATATCTTGTAAGAATTTTTTTCTTTGAGTGATATCCGTATCAAGTTCTATACCTTTAGGAGAAAAACCATCAATAACCCCTAAAATACCTCGACCTTGTTCTGTTTGAGCAATAACTACTTCTACTGGATTAGCAGTTGCACAGAATATGTTAACTACTTCACGGCAGTTTTTTACTGCTGGCAAAACATTAATTGGGAAGGCATTTTCTAGAACAATTAAAAATGTATGCCCAGCACCTATACTTTTGATATTACGTACTGCTTCGTCAATTAGGTGAACATCATTACCGTCTTTTCTGATTAAACAAGGACCAGATGCTTCTGCAAAAGCTAAACCAAATTTCACGTTTGGAACAGAGTTAACTATAGCTTCGTAAAGGTCTTCAACTGTTTTTATAAAATGTGATTGACCAAGAATTATATTTCGTCCTTCTTTCACATTTAATTTCTGAGTTAATAATTCCATTAAGATACCTCACAAAAATTAATTAATACTTAATATAAATATTCATATCAAGTATTTTGTGTCAATAAAAATCTTAATATTATTCATTAATATCAAAATTATAGCTATTAATAAAGGGATTGAATTAGTTTGAATTCTTTGATGAATAAATGATTTTAGGCTAAAAAAGAAACCATTTCCCACTATTAAAAGTGAAAAATGGTTATCTTTATTAAATTATTTTAAGTATTACTTTATTTTGAGGTTGCTTCTTGATATATTTTATCCAAATCAGGATTTATATACCAATCAACAAATGATTCACCATTACTATTAACCCAGCGACCAAAGTCAGGATAAGCTTCAACAATATCAGTTCTTTCTAAAGGATGCAAGATAGGGAATGGGATATTAATTGCCCAAGGAGCACCTTCAGCAGTCTTGTAATAATATTCCGCAGCTAAGTCAGTTGCATCATCATTATTAGGGTTATTGAATAAACTTTGATCTGCATTTGGAGTTGGAGGTAAACCAGGAAGATGAACTTCTTTAGTTAAGTCATGATTTATAGTAATAAAAGGATTATATGGAGCAAAATAAACATTATCAGAGCTATTATATTCATTATTAACTTCTAGAGTGAAAGAAATAGGAATATAAGGAGTATGCTCAGCAGTAGAGATAGTATTCATATAGTCACCATTGAGCTGAATAAGGTCATTAGTGTTGTTAAATACTTGAATAATTGCTAATCCAGAATCATTAGTTTTTTGAGTTAAAAGAGGATAAATTGCTTGACTTACACTTATATCTTCTGCTTGGATTGGTAATTCAAAATAGAAGCCATTTTGTAGAGAAGCTCCAATAGCGGTTAATAATAAATCAAATTCTATTTCTTTGATAAGGTTGTTTGCATCTACAACTTCTTTGATGTTATAGCGAATAACCATATCGTTGAAGTCATAATCACCTCTATCAGGCCATAAGTCTTCAAATGCTAAGGTTCCATAATTATCCTGATTTGGATAATAAAGGTCATAAGCCTTACTTGCATCATTTGGATAATCATCATCATCATCAGAAACTCCATCTCCATCACTATCTACACCTGGGAAAAGAGGAGCATTAGGGCAAGCATCTTGGGTTAATCTGTTAGAAGATTGCAGAGACCAAGTAATACAGTCGTTACCTATAGATGTGAAGTTAACTGTAAATACGTTATAGTGCCTACCTGGTAGAAATTCGGTAGGTTGTCCTTGGTCATAATTTGAACTATTAAGTCCAGAACCTGTAAACTTGTTTTTAGAACCAATAGGTTGAGTATAGATTTCATCAAACTGATTATTATATCCCCAATGAGAAGTAATAGAACCATCATTTTCCATTACTATTCCTTCAAGGATAGGGATAACATACAGTTTAACAGCTTTGCTTCTGCCTTGAATATCATCGACTTCTTCAATATTAAAAAGAAAAACATCAGGATTATTAATCAATTCATTTACTGAGTAGTTGGAAAATACCATACTCCTGAAATGGAAATCAAGAGAAGTAACTGTTTTAGGAAGACTTATTGTTCTTTCTATAGCTTCTTCATCATTGGTATAAAATCTATAGTAACTAATCCCATCATTACCAATTAATTCAACCGTTCCCTTGTTAGGTGCATGAAATATAAGACCAAAATCTTCATTAGATTCAAAATTAAAGTTATCAGGGATATTCAAATCTGAGAAGTCATCATAAGAATGATTATGAGAAGCTGTGTTCTTATTTTCATTGTTACAAGACAAGGTAATCAACAAAAGTAAGCTTAATAATAAGCCAAAAATTAAATTACTTCTTTTCATATATGCTCCTTGTTAAAATATTAATAAAAAAAACTATTAAAACAAATAAATTTATAAAAAATTAACTTTGCAAATATTCTATTTACAGTAAGTTAACTATTATTCAACAAACTCAAGCATTAGATTTAACAAGTCTTGGTTAATTCTACTTGGCTTACCATTCTTAGTAAAAACTCCTGTAACAATAGCTCTGGTACATAATTCATTAGCTTCATTATAGACTTCTTGTAACCAGACACCCTTAATTTTAGTTACTTTTTCTGTTTTCGTTTTAACTCTAGCAATTTCTTCCATTTTCAAGGGTTTAATATATGAAATATCTATGTTAGAAATGAAAATTGCTATGTCCATTTCTAAAAGTTTTGCAACCGGGATATTCATTTCTATTAGAGCTTCAGCTCTCCCCGCTTCAAGGAGTTGAAGATAATTGCTATTATTTAAATGACCATAAACATCACATTCATAGCCGTATATTTTCCGTTTAAACTCAAACACTATTCCCCCAAAATTAATTAAACATTTTCATTATAAATACACTAAAATTATTAGTCAATTCTTGACAACTTATTTCTTAGCGAATTAATAGATTTACTTTACAGAAAAAAGTATTTAATAAAAAAAATTGGAGAGTTATGAAAAAAACATATAGTTACTCTGAACAGAAATTTACTAAATTTACTTTTAAGAAAAAGATAGCTATTATTAGTGAAATGTTAGAAGTTCTAGAGAAGAATTTTACCCTGGAAGAATATTCTCGAAATATTAAGAATTCTATACTTGCATGTTTTTCTTTTTTAAAAGAAGGTGGAAAAGAGCTTGGAATAACTATTTCAGATTATGATTTAGATAAATTAGCAGATATTACTAAACTAAGAGATATCTTGATAAAACTGAAGGGTGAATTCTTAAGAGATTCAGATATAGTTGTCAAACGATATGATTCTCATAAATTAAAAGAAGATAAATTCCCTTTAGTTGTCATGCTAGATAATTTGAGATCAGCCTTTAATGTTGGAGCTATTATTAGGACATCTGAATGTTTAGGTGTTTCAGAAATAGCTCTTTGTGGGCAAACACCAGATCAGAAGAACCGTAAAGTTTCAGAGACTTCTATGGGTACTTCTGAATTTATAAAAATAATTAACTTTAATTCAACATTAGAAGCAATAAATTACTACAAAGGAAAAAACTATGAAATAATTGCTTTAGAATTAACTAATCAATCCCTTAAACTTAAAGAATATATGCCTTTAGACAAAGTAGCTCTTTTAGTTGGCAATGAGTCGTTAGGTCTTAACGAAGAAATACTTAAAGAATGTGACAAGATAATAGAAATAACTATGTACGGGATAAAAAACTCTTTAAATGTTAGCAATGCTACAGCAATAGCCATACATAATATTATTAACAAATGGAGGTAGTTATGATTAACAAAAGTGAAGCCAAGGAAATATTAGAGAAATATTTGATTAAAGAATCTTTGAGACAACATTGCTTAGCTACTGCTTTAGTAATGGAGAAGATAGCGGAAAATAGAGGATTTAATCAGGAGGAATATTATATCGCTGGATATTTACATGATATAGATTTAGATATTATAGGTGATGATATGACCATCCATGCCCTAAGAGGAGCAGAATTATTAAAAGAATATGACGTGCCTGATAATATTCTAAATGCTATTCTGGCCCATAACAAACATAAAGACTTAGAAAATGATATAGAAAAAGCTCTCTGGATTGCTGACCCTGTTAATGGTTTAGTAATTGCCAGTGCCTTAATGAGACCAGATAAGTCTATTTCTACAATGAATTTGAAATCTTTAAAAAAGAAGTTTAAGTCCAAGAACTTTGCTGCTGGAGTATCTAGAGAGCAAATCCAAGATTGCCAGTTATTAGACTTTACCTTAGATGAATTTTTACAATTAGCTATCGATGCCTTAGCCCCCTTTGAGAAAGAACTAGGATTAGGTCAAGAGGCTATTTGTGACTAGTCCCTTACTGAGCATCATTTTGCTGTTAATCTTTTTTATTCTTAACATCTTAGATGCTCATTCAACATGGTTGGTGGTAAAGCCTTATCATTTTCATCGCGAGAAGAATATATTTGCTAGATATTTCTTTAAGAAATTTGGAATTATTAGAGGTATAATTTTCTTTAAAACTCTACTTTTATTGCTATTTACAACAATAATTGTTTTTTATGTAATACCAGAATATTTAACACTTAATATTTCCATTACAATTGGTAATTTGATTTTCGTTTTTGTTGTCTCCAATAATTATCGGATTTATCGGAGAATTAATAAACCTTGACATAAAAAATAGCTAAAAGCAAACTTGAATTTACCTTTCGTGAGGAAAAGATAATGAATGGAATTATAGAAATAGGAACAAATTCACTTAAATTATTAATTTACAAAAGTAAGCCTAATTTTGAAGTTATTTATGATAAGACTAGCATCACTAGATTAGGGCAAGATTACCATAAAACTGGTATAATTTGCCATGAAGCTCTTGAAAGAAATATTGCTGCAATTAGCAAAAGTCTAGAAATCTGTAAGACCATGAATTGCTCTAGTGTCTCCTTATATGGAACGATGATTTTTAGATCTGCTAGCAATATTGATTATGTCAGAAAATCAATTCTCGATAAAACATCTTTAAACCTTCAAATACTTACTGGGCAAGAAGAAGCTAACTATTCTTATTTGGCTGCTAGTTATAGTCTAGCCATTAGAGATAAAAGGCTCCTAGTTATTGATACTGGAGGAGGTTCTACTGAATTAATTTTAGGATTTAATGACCAAGTTAACTATGCTAGATCAATTAATATTGGAGCAGTAACCCTTACTGATCTTTTTGATTTAGCTAATAAAGTTACTGAAAACACATTAAGTAAGTGTCAGGATTACCTAAAAAGTCAATTACAAGTAATTTCTTTAGATAACAAGCCTGAAGGATTGGTTGGAATTGGTGGTACAATCACGACAATTTCAGCAATGGTTCAGAAATTAGAAACTTATTCTGCTGATAAAGTTCAAGGCTCTTCTTTCTATATATCCCATCTTAATGAACTAGTTTCTCAACTAGCTAGTAAAAATTTACAAGAAAGAAGAAGTATTATTGGTTTATCTCCTAAAAGAGCAGATATTATCTTAGGTGGACTCTTAATTGTAAGAGCAATATTATTAAAATTCGCAAGTAAAGAAATGATTGTTTGTGATAATGGCTTACGCTATGGCCTAGCTTTAAATGAATGGAGGATAAAATGACTTCTTTTTTTTCATCTAAATCGAAAGATTTACAGAATTTAATTAACAAGTATATCGATGTAGTAGAAAGATGTGCTCTAGTTTTTGAAGAAGGAATCAGATGTTATATTAATTGGAAAGAAGAAAGGTTTAATAATTTTTATAAGGATATGACAAGCCTAGAAAATGAAGCTGATGAGCTTAGACATGATATTAAATTCAAGTTATATTCTTATATGTTAATACCTGAATCAAGAGGTGATGTTTTAGGTATCATCGAAACTCTTGATGACGTAGTTGATGTCTGTAAAAAAGTTATGGAACAATTATCAATTGAACAACCAGATATCCCAGAAAACCTAAGACCTGGTTATCTTGAACTTTCAGAATTATCATCAAAAACAATTTTAGAGTTAGTGAAAGCTACTCGTGCTTTCTTTACTGAAATTAAATTAGTAGAGAATTATATCAACAAAGTTCATTTTTATGAACACGAAGCTGACAAACTTGAAGAATCTTTAAAAAGAAAGATTTTTGAACATCGTGATATTGCCTATTTATCTGTTAAAATGCACCTTAGATATTTCGTAGAAAAAATAGTACTACCTTCGGATATGGCAGAATCAGTAGCTGAAAGACTATCAGTATATGTGATTAAGAGGAGGCTCTAATCTAAAATGATTACTTCTTTAGTCTTTCTTTCAAGTGGCATTTTTCTAGGCTGGTCTTTAGGAGCCAATCACGCTGGTATTTTTTGGGGTACAGCAGTTGGTACAAAGATGGTCAGGTTCAAAACTGCAGCCCTCCTTTGTAGTATTTTCGTTATCCTTGGGGCTGTAATTGGCGGAAGTGGAGCATCAGCTACTTTAAATAAATTAGGTACAATAGAACATATTGCTGCCGCTTTCACTGTCGCTTTGGCCGCTGCATTAACAACTTATTTTATGAGTCGAGCAGGGATACCTATTTCTACTAGCCAGGCTATCATTGGATCAATCATAGGCTGGAATGTCTATTCTCATTTGTTAACAGATTATCTAGTTCTAGTTAAAATTGCTTCAACTTGGGTGATATCACCTATCTTAACTGGTATCACAACCTTTATTCTTTTTAAAATAGTCCAATATTTCTTTAATCGAACGAAAATGCACATGGTAAAAATAGATAATTTAACTCGCTATGGCTTAGTTCTAGTTGGGATATTTGGATCTTATGCCTTGGGAGCTAACAATATTGGTAACGTAATGGGCGTTTTTGTCTATTCTAATCCTTTTAAAGGAATAAACATCTTTAATTTAATCAGCCTTGAACCAACTATGATACTCTTTTTTGTAGGTGGTCTAGCCATAGCTATTGGAGTAGCAACATATTCCCAAAAAGTTATGTCTACAATAGGAAATAACCTCTATAAATTCTCTCCTATTACTGCTCTGATAGTTGTTCTATCGGTCTCCCTTACCATGTTTATCTTTGCCTCATCTTCTATTCATGATTTCTTAGTAAATAAGGGTTTACCTGCTTTTCCACTAGTACCAATTTCTGCTTCACAAGCTATTATCGGTTCTGTAATCGGATTGGGTTTAGCAAGAAAGAATGTTGATGTTAATTTCACTCAGCTTAGGAAAATTCTTTTAGGTTGGGTAATTACTCCTGTTTTTGCTTTTCTTATTTCCTATATATCCCTTTATTTTGTAGAAAATGTTTTCTTACAGATTGTTAACTAGAGAAAGATATGCCTCTCTTCAAAGTAGATTAGAAGCTAAATATAATCCCGAATGGTGTAATAGATCTTAGCGAATAGCACTATATTCTTAGGCAAAAGCTACTTCTTGATTGTTAATCTCTCAATAAATTTCCAATTACTCATAGAGTAACTAACAATCAACCTTAGGTAATTTAAGGCTCAAGTTCAAGTCTGGTGGAAATTATGTTGCATTATTTTGCACTAGATATTGTATTACAGTAGTTTACGGATTATAAGTTACTATTGATAGTATTATTTTAGCAGAATAAGACATAATCCTGAAAGGATAGGTCTTATATCCCTAAAGGGGATTAATAGTTTAGCCCAGGGTAAAATCCTGAAGGGATTGCAACCCTGGGTAATGATGTATATAAAAAGCCTAACCCTGTAAGGGTTTAATAAAAACATATATACCAATGATTTAATATTATAATTAGTTACCATTATATTAAACCCTTACAGGGTTAGGTCGTAATTTTGGATATTGTTCCTGGGGTGACGATCCTTATAGGATCTTACCCCAGGCTAAATTATTAATCCCTTTCAGGGATACTTTGGATAATCACACTAATGATAAAATTTTATATTTTATTAAATTTTTTCCACCAGACTTGAACTTGAGCCAAAAATAAGCTACAGAATTAGAAGGCATATAATATATATTCCTGAAAATTATGTAGCTTCCTTTTAGCAAAAGAAGATAGTGCTATTCGCAAAGGTCCACTGCATTATTTGAGTTTATCCTTTATTCTAGTAATTCTCTTTTCTGCATCAGCAATTAACTGCTTATCAAAAACAGAATCTTCATGTAAAATCATGTAAGCTTTTCTGGCATAATAAAAGGCTTGAGCAAGGTCTTTAAGCTTATGTTCATACAACATGGAGATTTCCAGGCAAATATTTGGGGAAAGAGTCTCTTTTCCTTTAAGATAATAAAGGGCAAGTTCATAATCTTTTTCTCTTTTTAAAAGAGTTGAAAGTAATAGAAGAGCAGATTCTGAAGCTATTTTATTCTCAGCCATAGTTTTTAGTAAAGAAAGAGCTTCTTTTGGCATAGCAATATCATTTAAGAGTTTAGCCAAATTGTATTTATCTATTTTGTAATGGTCAAGAAAGGAGAAATCTAAGAAGTTTAGGTCATTGCAAATAGCAAGGATTTTAGTAAGAGTGAACAAATCTTGAGCATTATGGTAGAATACATTTGAAATATCTTCAGCATTTTCTGTATTCAAATAATCAAAGTAAGCTTTAGGTATAAATTCACCGGGAATATCATTAGAATAGTCTCTAATATAATTGAGGATTACTGCTTCAATATTTTGCAGCTTACACCCTTGTAAAATATGTTTCCAGAGTCGTCTAGCTAGATGAAGAAGGTCTAAGAAATCTAAATTCCTAATTGAGTATTCACTCTTGTGAAACTTCAGTCTGTTATCCAAAAGAGGTATATCATAACATTTTCCATTATAACTTACTAAGATTTTGAAATTGTTAAGTTCTTGGGAAAGTAACTTCATCAAGAGATTTTCATGCTGAGGAGATTCAATAAAATACTGTTTCAAATACCATTTATCATGTTTAAAGAAAAGCAGACCAGTAAGAAAGGCATAAGTGCTAGCTCCTCTATCTAGTCCTGTCGTTTCAGTATCCAGAAAGATAATCTCTTCAGCATTAGCATAATTGAAAATCTTACTATATTTCAAGAGCCAAGAAGGGATTGTTGGAGGATAGGTAGAGAGATTAACTTCTTGAGAGAAGTCTAGAATTTCTTGGTGAATAAATACTCGAGAATCTCCTTCTTGATAATAAACTCCTTTCACAAATTTATCTATTGCTTGGTGGTCTTTTTTTATTACATCTTTTTCTTGGGCCAAATCATCTAGGAATAGTTTTAAATTAGCCATTCTCAACCCCATTTATTTCAGCTAGTAATTCAATCACACTTTCTTTAGCTCCATAGCCGTTTTCAGCAATAGGTCCTGTACAAGAAGGACATCCATCTGTACAAGAACAATCTCTTACTTGTTCATAACAGAGATTTAATAGTTCAGATAGATTAGCAAATAGTTTTTTAGAAAGTCCAATGCCTCCCCTAAAAGAATCATAGATAATAATAGCCCCTTTGCCATCCTCAAGCAGAGAATCATTATTGTAATTAACAATGATATCGCTACTAGAACACATCAAATAAAGAGGGGCAAGATTTCTAATTAAGTAAGCTAAACCCGCCATAGTAGATTGGATTTTGACTGGTATTTCTGCATTACGATGGCATTGTTTACACAAGGTAATCAAATTTTCCATTTTATTTGCATCCTTAGGATTTGAGAAGGCTTTGAAAGGCTTGATATGATGAACATCGAAAGATACAGAGCTTTCTAATTTACCGCAATTTTGACAGGTGTAATGGTCTCTTCTTTTAACTTCTTGTCTTATTAACCCCCAATCCTTCCCATATTTATTTGCCTTAGAAGAAGCCCCCTGATTTTCTAAAAACTCTTCATAGAAATCAGATAAGGTTATGATAATTCCTTTAGTTGGTAAAGTTGTTTGCGGAAGATCTAAGTCTAGAGTATCAAGAATTTCTCTGCTATGCCACTTTATTTTCTTAAATCCTGTAACTTGTGTATGCACATTTAGAACAGCATAATGTGTTTTTCCATAAGCATAAGAATAAGTATCTAATTCATCTATTAATTCATACTCTGTACTAAGAATTGGCTCGGTAAAATAATCTTTATCATGTTCTACAACTTCAATATTTTTAAGTTTCTCATCAAATTTTCTTACAAGAAAAGGTTGGCCATTATGGATATAAACAGCTTGTTGGTGAGCAAACCAATAGGCTGAGCTATTATCTATAATACCAATATTCTTACCCTCATGAATCACAGAAAAGCTATTTGCACTAATAGTTCTTAGAGATGTTTGATGAGCTGGATTGCTTGGAGAGCTCCAGTAAACGATGTTGTTTCTCTCAATCGCAAAAGCTTTGTTAAGAAGAAAGTCTAGTAATTCATTAATCTCAGGTCTGGGTACACCATAATAAGTATCTCTTCTATCAAAAGGTAGTTCATAGAGAGCACATTTTAAGTGGCTAAGAAGAATGTAAGGATTGTTCGCATCTAATAGAGCTTGCTCAGGATTTTTATTAAACAAGTAGTCAGGATTCTTTACTAAATATTGGTTTATCAAACTTGAATTAGCTACTAGAATTACTAAAGAATCATTACCTGTTCTCCCTGTTCTTCCTGCTTGCTGAAGAGTAGATGCTATTGTACCAGGATAACCATTGATTATTACTAAGTCTAAATCACCTATATCAATTCCTAATTCTAAAGCATTAGTTGAAACTACGCTTGTCAGACTTCCTTCTTTGAATTGCTTCTCAATTTCTCTTCTTTCTTGCTTCAAATAACCACTTCTATAACCAGCTAGTGTTTGTCCTTCATCTTTCTTAAGATTATTCACTATCAACTCAACAGATCTGCGTGACCTTGTGAAAATCAAAGTTTGGATATTATGCTTATTAAAATACCTAGCTATTCTAGTAGTCTCTTGCAAAGCATTTCTTCTGATACCTAGTTCTGCGTTGATTAGAGGAGGGTTGTAGATTAAAAAATGCCGATTCCCTTGCGGGGAGGTATCTTTATCAATAGTTATAAAAAGCTGTTCAATTATAGATGTTATAAACTCTTGAGTGTTATCAATGGTAGCTGATGTTAAGATAAAAGTAGGATTTGAACCATAGTAGGAACATATTCTCTTCAATCTTCGGATAACATTGGTGAAGTGGGAACCAAAAATACCTCGATAAACATGAACTTCATCAATTACTATGTATTTTAGATTAGCAAAGAATTTAGTCCAAGAGCTATGATTTGGTAAAATATTTATATGAAGCATATCTGGATTAGTTATGATAATATTTGATATATCTCTAATGGCTTTTCTAGAGCTTTGCTCTGTGTCCCCATCATAAATATTAACCTGAGGCTTCCTTTTAGAAATAGTAGAAAAAACAGAAATAAACTTTGAGAAAGACTTGAATTGGTCTTGAGCTAAAGCCTTAGTAGGATATAGACAAAGAGCAGAATTATCTTCATTGAATGAGAGAGAATGAAGAATAGGGAGTTGGTAACAGAGACTTTTCCCACTAGAAACACCTGTACTTATTACAGTTGAATGACCTTTTAAGATCATTGATATAGCCTTAGCCTGATGATAATAAAGTTTTTGATAGCCTAATTCTTCTAAAGTTTGACCCACCCAAGTATGAAGAGATTCAGGAATATCTTCCCATTGAGCTGGTCTTGCTTGGTCTAAATGTTGAACTGCTATATTTGTTTGAAAACTTGAATTCTCAAGAAATCTATCAAGTACATCATAGTTACTCATAAGAATTAATCCTCCTAAACTCACATCCTAAAAATCAGATTAATTAATCTAATATTTCAGTCAAATAAAAAAAGGCTCAAGTTCAAGTCTGGTGGAAATTATGTTGCATTATTTTGCACTAGATATTGTATTACAGTAGTTTACGGATTATAAGTTACTATTGATAGTATTATTTTAGCAGAATAAGACATAATCCTGAAAGGATAGGTCTTATATCCCTTTCAGGGATACTTTGGATAATCACACTAATGATAAAATTTTATATTTTATTAAATTTTTTCCACCAGACTTGAACTTGAGCCTAAAAAAACAATACAGACCTAAATCAAAGGGATTCTTTAACTTTATAAAACTTAAAAAATAATTTATAAAATGTGGAAAAATTTCAACACTTTTGATTTATTAATATTTAAGAAGAGGACTTTCAAAAGGGGTAAATAATAACACTTTGTTCTATTTTTTGTCTAATAGATGACCTTTAAGGGATTAAAGACTTATTCTGCAGACTGATTTCGAACCTAATTGGTAAGATAAGCCTTTAATTAAGCTCAAATCCTTAAAAAAAGAGGAAGCGTTAACAGGAGAGTTAACGCTTACCTCCATTACATGCCAACCCATTATTAAGGAGAACTGTTTTCACAAGTTCATATTACATTTGCATTTTATATGTTTAGGAAAAATACTGTCAATAATAATTTTAGAAATTTTTAAATTTCTTGATAAAATCCATTCACAAATAAGTTAATTATATCTTAATTTAGCAAGGATGCAATAGGAATATATCCACTTGTATTAATACAAAAACTAGATACTTATATTTTTTTAAATATGTTTGTATCTGATGCAATTATTAAAAAGAATAAATTGTTATAATAAAATTTTGCATCTAAATAGTTTAGAGTTATTTTCTCTTTAAGGAGTAAAATTGTGCTAAACGTTGAATATTGGTCTATATCAAAAAAAGGGAAAAAGCACCCGATCAACGAAGATAAAAGCTTTAATACAAATAGGATTAATACGATTAATTCTGCGCTTTTTCTTGTTTGTGATGGTGTTGGTGGCTATGCCGGAGGAGATATAGCTTCCTTTAAAGTTATTGATAAATTCTCTAGTGCTTTTGACCTATTTAGGGGTAAATCAGAAGAGATTAAGTCTTTTGTAAATAAAACTGTTTTTCAAATAAACAAAGACATTATTGTCTATGCTTCAGAAAACCCTAGCTACCCAAGATTAGCTAGTACCCTTGTAGGGCTAATTATTGTCGGTAACAAATATTATTCTTTCAATGTAGGTGACAGTAGAATCTACTTACGAGATAAAATAGGTTTCCGACAAATAAATGATGATGATAGTAAAGTTTGGGAACGCTATAAATCAGGGCAGATAAAAAAATCTGAGATAATTAAGCAAATAGACAAGAATATTATCACTGCCGCAGTAGGATTAAGAGAGAATATAGAAGTACACCAATACAGCGGAGAGTTAAAAGATTTCTTTCAATTTATTCTTTGCTCAGATGGTTTAACAGACTTTGTCACTGATGGTGATATAGAGAAGATTCTTTCACAAGATAATTCACTAAGAGATAAATGTAATAATCTTGTTAGTAAGGCTTTAGAAAATGGGTCAGACGATGACATCACAGTCACAGTAATTGAAGGAGATCAAAATCTTATGGATTGGTCTCAATAACATAACTATTTTCTCCTTAGAATTTTAGAAAATCCCTTAAATAGCAAAAAAAAGTTTGACAGTCAGTAGCCTACCCCAAATTATCATTCAGATTAATTTGAGAAAATTCATGTGATTAAATACTATATAAGGGAAAAAATGCAAAAAAAACATAAACAGAATCTCACCACTTCATTAGTGTTTGTTATTTTGATTGGCTATATGCTATTCTTTTTAAGTGCTCAATATCGTTCCATTAAAGAAATGGAAGAAAGATCTATTAAAGATTTGAATAATCAACTCAAAAAAGAGGTCATTTCCTTAGAATACTGGAGCATTATCTGTAAAAAGAATATTGAGGTCTTAAGTGATAATGTTCTGTTCAATGAATTTATTACCAACTATTCTGAAGACAATCAAGCTTCTAGTTTAGCAATTGAAAGGAAAAATAAAGCTGAAGCTGTTTTTTTAAATTACATCCATAAAGAAGCAATTAATGAAGAAAAACTTTTTAGAAAGATTGTCTTTCTCAATAAGTCTGACCAAACTATTTTTGAAGTTGAGGATTCTAAGAATACAAACAGGCCTAATATTCTAGAATCTCCAAATTACTTATCATTAGCAAGAACTGAAACATTCCTAAAAGTCCTTTTTCATCAAGATTATTACTACTTTCTAATTGTTCATCCTTATTTCTATGATGGGGTTTATTATGGAAATATAATTGCTGAAATAAATGAAGATATCCTCATGAGAGAGATATTTATTAAATATGGTGGTTCCAAAAAAGTTCTCTTAGTTGACGGTTATGAAAGTGGGATAAGTCAAAAATTTATTTTCAACGACTACAGAATTGATAATTTCCCTAAACTAAATAACATCCCTCAAGATAATCATTCAAAGTTCAACATCTACAGTGAAGAAGATAATGGCGAAATTGATGCCTATATAGGTAGATACCCTATAGGTAAAAGTGATTTGGAGATTATCTCTATTTATCCTAGAAAAATGTTAATAGGTAAATTTTGGTCGAACTGGCTAATATTAGGTTTAGCTGTTTTTAGCCTGTTTGTCTTAATGTTGATTATTTATGCACATAAGGTGAATAGTAAACACCTAAGGATACAAACTCAATTAGAAATCGAGAAGAAGAAAAGCGGAGAGATTAAAGAAAAGAATTTATTGCTTTACCAAGAAGTTGATAAGAGAAAGGAAACAGAAAGAGAGTTAATTGAAAGTAATAAAAGAGCAAAAGAATTTGCCCTTGCTGCTAATAAAGCTAATAAGGCTAAGTCTCAATTCCTTGCTAATATGAGTCACGAAATTAGAACACCTATGAATGCTATCATCGGTTTTACTGATTTAATTCTAAATGAAGAAAGTAACAATTTTAAGATAGAGAAACTGAACTTAATCAAAGATTCCGCAGGCTACTTGATGAGTATTATTAATGATATTCTCGACCTTTCAAAGATAGAATTTGGTAAGGTTAAAGTAAAAATCGCAACCTTTTCTATGGAGAAATTTCTTAATGTAATAAGTAATATCTATAAAAATAATACTTATCAAAAAGGAATATATTTCAAGGTGTCTAAATCTTCTACTGTTCCAGAATTTATAAACTCCGATAAACAAAAAATATTCCAAATTCTAACTAATATTATCAATAATGCTGTCAAATTTACAGAACAGGGAGGTGTTTCCCTTAATGTAAACTATGAAAAGGAAGAATTGATTTTTGAAATAGAAGATACAGGTATTGGAATTTCTGCAGAAAATCATGATAGTATTTTTGAAAATTTTCAACAGATTGAAAATCAATATCAAGTTAAAGCTCAGGGTACTGGTCTAGGTTTAGCTATAACTAAAAACTTTGTAGAATTACTTAAGGGAGAGATTTCTGTAAAATCAGAGTTAGGAAAAGGTTCTTGTTTTACCGTAAGAATACCAGTTACTGAATTCTCATTAAAAAATGTTGCCCAAGTAAAAAAAGAAGTTGAGGTTAATAAGCAAATTGATAGCAAAAAAATACTAATTGCTGAAGACAATGTTATAAATCAAAAATTAATGTTACATATCTTTAAAAGAATTAATATTGATTTCACAATCGTTAATAATGGACAAGAAGTTCTAGACTTTTTAGAAAATAATCGGGTAGATTTGATTATCTTGGATATCCAAATGCCAATATTAGATGGTCTTGCAACTCTGAAACAAATTAGAAAAGATGAAAGATTGAAGAATCTACCAGTCATAGCCCTAACTGCTCAAGCAATGGCTGGAGATAAAGAAGACTTCATAAAAGCTGGTTTTGATGATTTTATGTCAAAGCCTGTTGATACCAAGATTCTCCAGGATAAATTAGATTTCTATACCTGTAGATTAACTACTTATAATAAGAATGAATAGTTCTCAATATTTGGTTTACTGTTTTTTATTTTATTCTCTATCTATCTAAAAATTAGAGAATTATTAACTATCTATTAAAAAAGATAAAAAAAGCTATTGACAAACAATACCCCAATCGGATAAAATTGTTCATAGCTTTTAATCTAAAGTAAGTGTTACTTTTAGAGACAAGTTAAGATGTGATTTGGATGAATACTTAGTTCATTCAAAATTTGAACTAAGCAATACTGTTTGAAACTTGAAAATTAGTTAAGGAGAAGTGTATATGAAAAAGACTGTGCTATTATTTTTAGCATTATTATTGACTTTTTCATTAGTTTTTGCTTGTGAAAGTGAAAACAAAAACGTAACTGCCACATATTCTAATCCCTTTTTTTCTGGGTATTATGAATATAGCTGGTTAGATTTAAATGTCGACTCATTTACTTCTGATTCAATTTTATTAAATCAGAATAAGCAAAGTCTTAAAACAAACCCGCAAACTACGACAAAAATGTAAAAGGAGATAAACCTTATGAAAAAAGCTATATTAGCAATCATGTTAAGCTTATTAATGTTAACAACCGCTTTTGCCCTAGACTATTCAATTGAATTAGTTGATACCTATGGCGATGGTTGGAATGGTGGAATGGTTTCAGTTCACGTAGCAGGTACTGCTGCATTGACTGACCTTACAATTGAAGATGGTACTGGTCCTGAGACTCATACCTTCACTGTTGAACCTGGAGATATGGTAGAAGCACTCTACACTGCTGGCTCATGGTCTTCAGAAAATGAATATACCATTTATGATGAAAATGGTGAAATCGCAGCTGCATCTGGTCAAGGTGGAGCTACACCTGAAAGTATCACTTTCTATGTTCCTCAAGAAGGTGCACCTGGTATCCCTACTTTAACAGCTCCTGCTAATGGTCTTGTTAATGTTGCAACAGATGTTAACTTAATTTGGACTCTTGGTGATAACACAGACCATGCTATTCTTTATCTTGCTGATAATGAAGCTATGACTGGTGCAACTGTTGTTGACCCAGCTACAGCTCCTTATGAAGCTGCTTTAGAATTAAACACTACTTATTACTGGAAAGTTGAAGCTGTAAGTCCTACAAATATTACTATGTCAACACCTGTATGGCACTTCACAACTGCTGCAGTTGCTGGTATCACTACAGTTTCTATTGGTGATGGTACTACAAGTGCTTACAACTATCCTTTCAACTTCTTCTATAGAAATTCAGTTGCTGAAACTATCTACTTAGCTGAAGAGTTAAATATTGGTGGTTTAATGCAAGGTCTTTCTTTCTATAACACATTCACAACAGACTTACAAAATATGCCTGTTAATGTTTGGATTGGTGAAACTACACAAACTGATTTAACAACTTACATCCCTGCTTCTCAATTAACAGCTGTTTTCTCAGGTACTGTTAATTTCCCTGCAGGACAAAATATTATTACTATTGACTTTGACACACCTTATAGCTATGGTGGTGGAAATTTAGTAGTTCTTACTGAAAGAGAATTAGACACTGATTATTATTCATCAAGTGACAAATTCTTCAATACTGAAACAGAATTAGCAGCTAGAACTGTTTACTGGCAAAATGATTCAGATGATTTAGATCCTGAAACAGTTACTGCTGGAACAACTGTAGCTTTCATGCCTAATGTTGATTTCTACTTCATCGTTGAAGGTATGGGTTCAGTTTCTGGTACTGTTACTGACGGTACTAATGGTTTAGAAGGCGTTGAATTAGTAATTGATGGTACTAACTACCAAGCTGTTACTTATGCAGACGGTTCTTTTGAATTCCCTTACGTTGCTGAAGGTCAAGATTATACATTAACTGCTTCATTACACGGTTACTATGATGGAACAGCTACTTTTGACGTAACTGAAGATCAAGAAACTATGGTTAATGTTACTATGACTATGCTTCCTATGGTAGAAGTTTCTGGTCAAGTTATCACAAACGATACAGGTGCTGGAATCCAAGCTCATGTAACTTTAACTGGTTATGAAAACTATGAAGCTGATACAGATGCTATGGGTAACTTTGCTATCAATGTATTTGCTAACCACACTTATGCTGGTACTGCTGTTGCTGAAGGCTACCAACCAGGTTCTTTTGAAGCTGTTGTTGCTGATGCTGACTTAGATTTAGGTACTATCTTAGTTACTGAAACTCTTTTCCCTGTTTCAAACGTTGTTGCTACTTTAGATGGTGATGATGCTCTTGTTACTTGGAACCAACCTGGTACAGGTGGTGGTGGAGTTGATAGCTTTGCTGATGATTTCGAAGGTGACTTATCAGCATGGGCTGAAGTTATCCAAGGTGCTGGTACTCCTGGTGAAAACGGACAAGCTTACTGGTATGTTGGTGCTCCTGACCAAGAATATGATGGTAATTGTTTAAGAGCTGACTGGGGTTACACAATCGATACTTCAGTTATTACTCCTGCTATTGCTGTTACTGCAGAAACTGCTATTACTTTTGATATGAATACAAGTTATCACTGGTTCGTTGATCCTAACGATAATGGTGACCTTTCAATCGAAGTTTCAGCTGATGGTTCTAACTGGACTTCATTATGGACTGAAGATGATTACGGTACATTTGAAAACTTCGCTTGGTTAAATATTAATATTCCTCTAAGTGATTATGCTGGTCAATCTCTTCAAGTTGCTTTACACTTAACAGGTGACGATAATGCTAATATGCAAGTTGATAACTTCTTCGTTGGTGCAGCTAGAAATAATGCTAATTTCGTTATTGCTAACCCTGTTGAAAAAATCAATGCAGCAGCTAAAGTTGCTGGCGTTCCTACAAACAATATCTTAAGAAATAGAGCTATCGTTAGAAATACTAATTCTACACGTGCTTTTGAATCATATAATGTATATCGTTTCTTAATCGAAGATGCTGATAATATGGATAACTGGGACTTAGTAGCTGAAGAAATTTCAGACACTACTTTCACAGATACTGACTGGTCAACACTTGCTGTTGGTTTCTACAAATATGCAGTTGCTGCTGTTTATACTAATGGTGCACAAGCTAATGCAGTTATGTCTAACTGGTTACAAAACTCAGCTATGGCTCAAGTTACTGTGAACGTTGACTCTAACTTAGGTGATGTTATTGCTGATGCAAATATCTCTTTAATGGCTCAAAATCCTAATCCTGATGGCGAATATGACATGTATGAAGCAATGACTGACGCTTCAGGTACTGCTGTTATTACTGTTAATGTTGGCATGTACGACATTGATATCACTGCTGGTGGTTTCACTGCTTATACTGGTGTAGTTGATGCTTCTGCTGATGTTACTGTTGAGGTTACTTTAAATGAAGTTGCTTTACCTCCAACAGCTGTTGTAGCTGAACAAATTGCTACAGACGCTGTTATCACTTGGGGAGAACCAGGTGGAGCAGGTTCAGGTGAATGGATTACTAAAGGTGCTGAAGAAAATAATGATGGTATCGGTACTGGTGGTGCTGCAACTTTCCATTATGCACATATGTACACTGAAGCTGAATTAGCTGATTATCAAGGTATGTACATCAACTCAATGAAAATCTTCCCTAGAGAAGCAACTGCTACTTATACTTTAAAAGTATATGGTGGTACTGATGGTAATACAGAATTATATAGCCAAGCTGTTACTGAATTCACTAACGAAGCTTGGAATGAATACACTTTAGATTCATCAGTAGCTATCCCTGCTGCTGGTCCTTTATATATTGGATACTATGTAGAAACTTCTACTGGTTATCCTGGTGGCTGTGATGCAGGTCCTGCAGTTCCTGGTGGAGACATGGTTAAGATGAATGACCAAGAAAACTGGGATGTTTTATCTGACATTACTACTATCAATGTTAACTGGAACATCCAAGCTTATGTTTCATGGGCTAGAGGTGGTCAAGTTGCTTCTGAAGCTAGAAGAATTATCAGAAGAGAAAACACACAAGTTAATAACGACAGATTAGTTCAAGGTAACTTAGCTCCTATCGTTAACCCAAGTGTAGTTTCTCACAGAGAACTTTTAGGTTATAAAGTTTGGAGATTCTTATCAATTGACCAAGGTAACGAGGCTAACTGGACTCTTCTTACTGATAACATGATTACAGACTTAACTTATACTGATACAGATTGGGATGCTTTAGCTTCTGGTTCTTATAAATTCGCTGTTAAAGCAAATTACACTAACGACAATATGTCACCAGCTGCTTTCTCAAACATTCTTCTTAAAGACATGTACGGAACTGTTGATGGTACTGTTGTTGCTGAAGGTGGAGCTCCTATCAATGGTGCTAGCGTTACTTTAGATGGTAATACAGTTACTACTGATGCTTCTGGTTACTTTATATTCACTGAAGTTTTAGCTGGTGTTTATGATATCACTGCTTCAGCTGCTGGTTATGTTGGTCAAACTCAAAGTGTTACTGTTGTTGGTACTGTTCTTACTTCAGTTAACTTTACTCTTGCTGAATCTAACATTCTCATTTCTGATGGCTTCGAATCTTATCCTGACTTTGCTTTAGAAGCTGCTCCATGGACTCTTATCGATGGTGACTTATCACCTACTTATGGTTTCCAAGGTGTTTCTTTTGAAAACACAGGCGCTCCTATGGCTTATATCGTATTTAACCCTGCTATGACAACTCCTCCTCTTGAAGAAGATGCAAATGCTGCTCATACTGGTACTAAATATATGGCTTGTTTCGCTTCTACTACTCCAGATAACAATGATTGGATGATTACTCCTTCATTTACACTTGGAGACTCAGGTTCATTCAATTTCTGGGGAAAATCAGTTATGGATGATTATGGTCTTGAAAGATTTAATGTTCTAGTTTCTAATGGTTCAACAAATCCTAATGACTTCACTTCTATCTCTGGTGGAACTTATGTTCAAGCTCCTATCACATGGACACAATATTCTTATAGTTTAGATGATTATGCAAACCAAACTATCAGAGTTGCTATCCAATGTGTATCAAGTGACGCATTTATCTTCATGGTAGATGATGTTGAAATCGATGCTCCTGGTGGAACTCCAAACCAACCTGAAATTGCTCCTGCAGTTTCACAACTTATCGGAAACTACCCTAACCCATTCAACCCTGAAACACGTATCACTTTCTCAACCAAAGATAATGGTCCTGTTTCAATCGACATTTACAATGTTAAAGGTCAAAAAGTAAGATCACTTCTTAATGAAAACAGAGAAGCTGGTAACCACTCAGTTGTTTGGAATGGTAAAGATGATAATGGTAAGAATGTTGCTTCTGGTGTATTCTTCTACAGAATGAAATCAGGAAAATATTCTTCAACTAAGAAAATGATTCTTATGAAATAAGCTTACTTTGTAAGACTTAAATAATATAAAGCCTCGCTAAAGCGAGGCTTTTCTTTTATCTTAAACCAAATGTTACAGTAGAGCTTTAGAGAAGATTGCGCCATTTGGGTTTAACTAATTTTCTTCCACCAGACTTGAACAAGAGCCAATCTTATTCAGTCTTTTTATATCCAACAACAGCAATGGTGAACATAACAGAACCTAGTCCAAGAAGAATAGCTAATTCTTTCCCAAGATGATACAAAGGAGTAGCTTTCAACATAACAGACCTCATGACAGTGATAAAGTGGGTAACTGGGATACTTTGAGATATAGCAATAGCCCAAGTTGGCATACTATCGCTAGAAGTGAAAAGTCCTGAAAACATAATAAATATTACTAGAAAGACATAGGAGATTAGCATGGCCTGCTGTTGAGAATCTGCATGAGTAGATATGATAAGCCCTAAAGATAGCATCACCCAGAGATAGACAAGAGCAAAAATTAGAACAGTTAATGGGTTCCCGAGAAAAGGAATGTCATAGATAAGACTACCCAAAAAAATTCCAAACATTAATTCTCCTAAGGCAATAATCAACATCGGAATCAGCTTTCCCCCGATGAATTGGAGCTTAGTAATAGGTGAAACATTAAGTTGATCAATAGTCCCAATTTCTTTTTCTCTCACAACATTCATAGCTGTTAAAAAAACGCTAATAACCGAAACTAAAACTACTAAAATGCCAGGGACCATAACAGTTTTATAATCTAATTTTGGATTGAATTTATTAGTGTATTGCATTTTTATTAAAGGCTTACTAGTGTTATTTACAGAAAGATAATTTCCCATAAATTCTGACAGATAACTAAGAATGATACCTGAAGAAGCTCCATCTATAGTATTAATAATTAATTGAAGCTGAGCTGTATCACTAGTCACTTCTAAAGAGAAATCATTGTGAAAAACAATAATAGCATCAATCTGACCTCTATCTAAGAGAGAGATAGCAGAAGGATATTCATGAGTAATAGATTTAACAGTGAAATACTTATTATGATTGAGCTGGGAAGAAAGCTCTGGAATAAAGTCATTTTTACCATAATCTAAGATAGCTAAATTTATGTTCTTAATTTCGTAGTTAGTAGCATTTGCCAGAATCAGTAATTGAATCAAAGGCATTACAAAGATAATTGGTAGCATTCCTTTATTGCGAAATATCTGCTTAAATTCTTTTCTGATAAGGATAGCAAGACTTCTCATTTATCTAACCTCACATTGAATTTTTTTATTGAAATACTAATAAAGAGCACAGTTAGAGTAGCTAGAATACAAGTTTCTTTTAGTAAATAATTTAATCCGATACCTTTTATCATAATTCCTTTAAGAATAGTAATGAAATGTGTGGCAGGGATAATTTGAGATAAATATTGTAGAGCTTTAGGCATATTGGAAATTGGGAAAATAAAACCTGAAATAAGCATTGTTGGCAGTAATAGACCTGCTAAAGCAATCATCATTGCTACTTGTCTTGATGAAGTAAAAGAAGAAATCAGAATACCAAGAGATAAGCTGTTCAGCAAGAAAATACCTGATTCAATAACAAGCAAAGTGAGAGAACCATGGAAAGGAATCCCAAAAACATACTTACCTAAGAGCAAAATATTGGCAATATTGACAATAGAAAGGATTGCATAAGGTAGTACTTTTCCTACAACAATTTGATAAGGCTTAAGAGGAGAGATAAGTAGAATCTCCATATTACCTAACTCTTTTTCCCTAGTAAGACTTATAGACGTCATGAAAGCAGAAATTAGAGTTAAAATGAAAGCCATAAGCCCTGGAATAAAAAGATAAGCACTTTGTAATTGGGGATTATAGAACATCTTGCTAGTAGTAAATTCTACTTTTGCTCGTAAGGGAAACTCTTCCCTTTCAAAGTCTGTAATAATACTATTTAGATAAGCTCTTATATTTGTAGCAATATTGGGATCTGAAGCATCAAATAACAGTTGAATCTTAGCTTCTTTTGACTGGGAATAAGCTTGAGCAAAATCAGCATCAATGACCAAGACCACCTTAGCTTTATTATTAATCAAGACCTTGTCCAAGCTTTGAGGATTAGTAATATATTCTTGGAGTCTAAAAAAGTCTGTTGCTGCTATCTTGTTAATCAGTCTGCGAGAAGCATGAGATTTTGAATTATCATAAACCGCCATATCTACATTCTTTATTTCATTAGTTAAGGCAAATCCAAAAAGAATAATTTGAATAATCGGTAAGGCAAAGAGAATAATCAAACTTTTGGAATCTCTGAAAATATGCAAAAACTCCTTTTTGATAAAATTTAAAAATTGCTTCATAAACTCACCTAGTTAATTGAGCAAAGATTTGCCCTGTTGTTTTAACATTTAGTTTGTTTTTTAGATTAGCAGGAGAATCAAGAGCTATTATTTTACCTTTAACCATAATAGAAATTCTATCACAATACTCAGCTTCATCAAGATAATGAGTTGTAATAAAAATAGTAATCCCTCTATTAGCAGTAGCGATTATTATCTCCCAAAACTTCCTCCTAGTTATTGGATCTACTCCACTTGTAGGTTCATCGAGAAATAGTATCTTAGGGTTATGAATTGTAGCAACAGAGAAAGCTAACTTCTGTTTCCACCCCAAAGGTAGTGATTTTACCAAGTCATTTCTGATATCTGTAAGTCCTAGCTCTCTTAAGATTGCTTGTTTCTTATTGTTTAATTCTTTACCTCTCAGTCTATACAAACCTCCATAGAAATCAATGTTTTCATTAATAGTCAAATCATCATAGAGAGAAAACTTTTGACTCATATAACCAATACTTAGTTTTACCTTCTCAGGCTCTCTCATTAAATCATAACCTGCAATACTTGCAGAGCCTGAAGTAGCTTTTGACAAACCGCATAACATTTTAATCGCAGTTGTTTTACCTGCCCCATTAGCTCCTAAAAAACCAAATATTTCTCCTCTAGCTACTTCAAAGCTTATCTTATCAACAGCTGTAAAATCTCCAAACTTTTTTACTAAATTATCTACTTTGATTATCATAAACTTCACCTTGTAAATAATCTATAAAGACATCTTCTATGCTTGGAATTTCTCTTTTTATAGATATCTCATCCTGACCTAAATTTCCTAGATATTTTTCTAAATCTCTAATAATCTCAGCATCTGCCTTTCCCCTCTTATCTTGATAGTGTATTGAATCTCCAAAAGAATAGGATGAATAACAAGATGGAAATTCTCTCAATTGCTGCACAAGTTTTCTCATATTATTTGCCTTAACATGAAAAAGAGTTTTTGGAAAATTCTGGATAAAGTCATTTGTATTATTTTGCTCAATAATCTTTGATTCATGCATTAGGGCAATTTTATTGCACATCTGAGCTTCATCTAAATAAGGTGTTGAAACTATTATTGTTATACCACGCTTCTGTAGCTTGAGTAGCATTTCCCAAAATTCCTTTCTTGATGCTGGGTCAACTCCCGTTGTCGGTTCATCTAAAAGTAATAATTTTGGTTTATGTATTAAAGCAGTACACAAGGCTAATTTCTGTTTCATTCCACCAGACAGCTTCCCTGCTCTTCGATTTTCAAAAGGTCTTAACATTACATAGATTTCTTCAATAAGTGAATAATTGTCTTCTAGCTTTGTGTTAAATACTGATGCAAAAAACTCCATATTCTCCTTAATTGTTAAATCTTCATAGAGTGAAAATCTGCTTGGCATATAACCTGTAAAAGACCGAATTTTCATATAATCTCTCATTGTATCTTGACCAAAAACACTTATTTCACCAGCTTTCGGTTTATAAAGAGTGGCTAATAATCTAAACAAAGTTGTTTTACCTGCCCCATCAGCACCAATTAATCCAAATAACTGGCCTTCATCTATTTCTAAATAAGGAATATCTACTGCTTTTTTCTTGCCATAAGAATAAATTAAGTTCTCTACTATTATAGTTTCAGACATAGTTAACTCTTAAATACTACTTCTGCTGGCATACCTATTTTTATTCTTTCATCATAATCAACTTTTATTTTTATACCATATACTAAATTAGCCCTTTCATCTCTTGTTTGAATAGTCTTTGGGGTAAATTCTGCCTGGGAACTAATAAAAGTAATTCTTCCAGCAAGCTCTTTCATTCCTGAAGCAGAATCATAAAGAATAGTAACTGGACCATTCAGAACTATTTCGCTAAGTTGTGTTTGACTTACATAAGCTTTTAGATATATTTCTGAAACTTTAGCTATTTTAAACATTGGCTTTCCAATAGTTAAGAACTCTCCTTCTTCTACATATTTAGCCAAAAGAAGTCCTTCAGCAGGTGACTTTATATATGATTTACTTACTTCTCTCTCTGCTTGGTTTAGTCTAACTTGTAACTGACTAATTTCTTTTTCAATCATGGTAAGGGACAAACTAGAAGAAGAGTATTGTTGCTGTAGAAGATCTTCTGTATGTTGATAGTTCTCTAAAATATCTTTAGCTATTGCATTCTGCGAATAAAGTATTTGATATCTCTTGCTATCTTGCTCAGCTTTTTCTAAATTTATATGAATTAGCTTCTGATCAGCTAGAGCTTTCTCATATTTTATTTCTAACAAATCTTTCTGGACTAACAGTTCATCTATTAACAAGAGTTTATCAGTAGTATCTGCAACAGCTAGTAATTGTCCCTCAACAATACTTTGACCTTCCTCATAGGGGAAGCTAGTAAGATTTCCTATCGATTGAGAACTAACTATTATCTCTTCACACTCAAAATTACCAAAAGCATCACTCATTGCTTCATTTCTGTTACATGCAGTTAAAATTAATAATAATAATATTCCTGATAATATTTTTTTCATTCTGACTCCTATTTCTTTATCATAGATAAAAGGGTTTGACTCACTACTTCTTTTCTTTCAAGAATAATAGTAGAAGAATCTATATCCATACTAGATAGAAGATTCTTGACTATGGGAGAAACTAAGAAAGGGAATATTGATAATGAGACAAGGTTGATTAAGTAGTGGATGGGATTAATATCTCTTATTAAGCCAGCTTCAACTTCTTTCTTGAATGAACTTATATAGTTTGAAAAATCAACTTTATCCAGGGCTATCTTGACGAATTTTTGTGTAAATTCTTGATTCTGCCATACTTCAGATATGACAAAAACAAATAAATTTATATTCTTGCTAATATAATTCAAATAAGAATCAACCAGTTTAGGTGTTTTTTCTATGAGAGCTTCTTCATTGTTTAGATAAGTAGCTAAAAAAGTAAAGACTTCTTCTACTGACATCAAAAATACTTTTTCAAAAAGAGCTTTCTTGTTTTTGAAGTAATAGTGAAGCAGAGCCTTGTTAATCCCTGCTTGGTCTGCTATCTCTTGAGTTTTAGTCCCTGCATAGCCTTTTTTCCTAAAAATAATCTGGGCCACATTCAATATCTTGTCTTCTGTATCCTTATTATATCTTTTCATTTCATCCTCTATTTAACTTTTTAACCATACAGTCAAATTTAATCATAAGGTTAATTTTGACAAGTTTTTTATTTTATTTTTTATTTCTTGTTATTTCCTTGAAAGAATACCTTAACCATTTGGTATAGCATCAAAGCTCTTTAGTAGTGGTTGATTGTTACTCTCTCTATAAATCATTGGGATTTTATAGAGAGAGTAACAATCAAGAAGCAATAATCCCTAACTAGATTTACTTGTAATTCATACTCCATTATTAGCGTTTCATCACTTAATTTCTAGAAAAACTAAATAATATCTTGCCAAAATAATTAATTAATCTTAAATAAGAAATATAGAAATTAGATTTTTAGGATAGATAATTTGAAAAAAAATAGAATACTAGCCATCATTATAGCCCTCTTAGGATTAACTGCACTTTGCAGTGACGAGCCCATACTACATTATCTTCTAGATCCGGGCACACTCTCTTATCATATAGTTAGAGAAAATGAAATCTTAGATACTAAAGCCCTAGATTCTGATTCGTTAACATGGAAAGAAATTGATTATCTTACTTTTAAAGAGAAAAAAAATATTGATAAAATTCTCTATCGTCTAGAGTTACCCGATAGTCTTGCAAAAGAAAATAATAGGATTTTCTTCATTGGTTATTATTCCGCTTTCAGAGTTTACTACAGGTCACAGGAAATCTATTCCGATAGTACAAGATCTCAATTTGTCCATCTTCTTTCACTTAACTATTCACCTGATGATAAATATCTGTATTTCCTTTATGATGAAGTAATAGCTGGTTACCCGGTTCCCTTTTCCTTAGTCTTCTTGAATGAAGATGTGACAGACACTCCTTTTGTTTATTTGATAATGGAAATTATTTTTGTGCAAATGTTGAATTACTCTGTGGCTATCTTCTTTTTCTTGATTTCACTTATCAGCCTCTTTCTTCTTCTGAGAAGCTCAAAATCTATCAAAAAATACGTTTTTGCTGTATTTATCTATTCTCTTATTATTGGACTTGACCACGGCCTAAATACCCTCCTTATGGCTTATTTCGGAATTTCTCCAAAAATTTTCTATTGGATTGATTCAATGATGTTCCAGCTCTTTTTAATAATGATTTTAACAATGGCTGATTATATATTCTCTGATGGAAAGTCAAAATTTATCCTCTTCTTAAAATATTTTATTATTGCAATTACAGCTATAAACTTACTGGTAACCAATTTAATTCAGTTTTATCAGATTTTTGATTTCTTTAATATTGGTCTTTATACCATTACTATCTTGTATTTAATTTATTATTTAATTAGAAAATTTAGGTATATTAAAGAAAAACTAAACATTTTCATTGCAATAATCTTTATACTTGCTCCTCTCTTAATGTTTGCAACAAGGAATTTTAAATATGTTCCTTATATATCTTCTGTATATGTTTTGCTTTCAGTATCTATTCTTTATGTTTTTGTTTATAATTTCTTTGCACGATTTAGAAAAAATGAGACAAGTTTGGTAGTTACCAAGTTAGACCTACAAGAAAAAGAAAATGAGATTTTAAGACTTGAGAAAGATAAACTCAAGAAAAGCGTTTCTCATCTAAAAGGACAACTCAATCCCCACTTCCTTTTTAATAGTTTATCTACCCTTACAGGAATTATTCCTTCAGATACTGAGAAAGCTGTAAGTTATGTTGAAGAGCTATCAAATATGTATCGGTATATCTTACAAACAGATAATAAAGAACTAATTGATCTAGAGTCTGAATTAGACCTCTTAGATTCTTATAATTATCTGATTAGCATGAAATATGGTAAAAACTATGAACTTAATATTGATATAGATAGAGCATATCATGACTATAAACTTCCCCCACTTTCTATTCAAACTATGGTAGAAAATGTCTTCAAACATAACACGATTGATATGAATCATCAAATGAAGATTGACATCTTTATTGAAGATATGTTTATTGTAATCATTAATAATATTCATAAGAAAGAAACAGCTTTTCAATATAAAGAAGATAAAGCAGGTATAGGACAACAGAATATCACGGCTATATATCAGTATTATAGCAATAAGAAACCAATCTATGAAATAAAAGACAACAAGTATATTGTTAAATTACCTCTAATCAATAAGGAAATACAGTATGTTAAAGATATTAATAATTGAAGATGAAGAAATTATTGCCCAAAGACTAGTCCAATTATTAGACCAAATTGAGATTGATTACCAACTCTGTAAGATAATTGGCTCTGTTCAAGAATCTATCTCATGGTTATCAGAAAATAAGCACCCAGACATAATTTTTGCAGATATTCAGCTATCTGATGGAATTAGCTTTTCCATTTTTAAAAGTGTGAAAGTTAAATCTAAAATTATATTTACAACTTCTTACGATGAATTTGCTTTAGATGCATTTAAAGTCAATAGTATTGATTATCTTCTTAAACCTATTACTGCTAAAAAACTAAAGGCTTCTTTCTCAAAAATACATGAAATGTTTCAAGTTTTTTCTGTAGATGCTGAGGACCAAGTAAATGAAAAAGAAAAGGAAAAAGAAGAAGAACAAGAAAAAATTGAAAATTTAATTGAATACCTGGACCTTAAAAGTAAAGATTTTAGAAATAGGTTTTTAATTAAAATGGGGAACTCTTATAAGTCTATCACAGCTGCTGAAATTGCTTATTTCTTTGTATCTAACAAAACTACTTATCTTATGACTTTTAACAAGAAAAAATACTCTTTAGATACTCCTCTTGATGACTTAGATAAAGAACTTGATCCAAAAAACTTCTTCAGAATTAACCGTCAGATGATTGTTAATATCAATGCTATCTCTGAAATCCATACTTTCTTTAATAGTAGACTTCTTTTGAGTATAGACCCACCATTTGATGAGGATGTACTTGTTACAAGGTCTAATATCTCTAAATTCAAAGAATGGATGAATAGTTAAACTTTCTAATAATTACCTCAAATAATCCAATAGATCTTTGAGAATAGCTTGGTAGAGAAACTGGAAAATATGGACTGGCAACATCTTGCTACCAGATTAACATGCTTTCAAAGCCTGTTGTGCAGTAGAGCTTTAGTAATACTTCGCTAAAGCTACGTATCACAAGTGAAGAGTGAAGTAAATTAATTAAATAGACTCTATATTCGTTATTTTTTACGACAATATTTATCTGCTACCCACTCTACTCTGAAGAGAGCCAAAAAAATAAACAAAAAAAAGCGGAAGATAATCTTCCGCTTTATATTTATATCTAATTAACTTAGAATCTTAAGTGAGCAAAAGCTTTGTTAGCTTCAGCCATTTTGTGGGTATCTTCTCTCTTTTTAATAGTAGAACCCTCTTTTTTGTAGATAGCCATTAATTCAGCAGCTAACTTATCTCTCATGTTCTTTTCGTTACGATTACGAGCAACTGAGATAATCCATCTGAAAGCAATAGCTCTACCTGCTTTTTCACTAACTTCTTCAGGAACTTGGTAGTTAGCACCACCAACACGACGAGAAGTAACCTTTACAAGTGGTCTTGCATTAGTTAAAGCTTCTTTAAAGATTTCTAGAGGATCTTTCTTCATTTTTTCTTCAATAATTTCGAAAGCTCCATAAACAATTTGTTCTGCAATAGACTTTTTACCATCTTCCATAACACAATTGATGAATTTACTTAAAATTACATCATTGAACTTAGGATCAGGTAATACAGTTCTTTCTATGGCTTTGCGTTTTCTTGGCATATCTTACTCCTATTTTTTTGGTCGTCTTGTTCCGTATTTAGAACGAGATTTTGTTCTGTTTTCAACACCTGAACAGTCTAAAGATCCACGAACGATGTGATATCTCACACCAGGTAAATCCTTAACACGACCACCACGAACTAATACAAGTGAGTGCTCTTGTAAGTTGTGACCTTCACCTGGAATATAAGCAGTAACTTCTATACCATTAGATAAACGTACACGAGCAACTTTACGCAACGCTGAGTTAGGTTTCTTAGGTGTTGTTGTGTACACTCTTGTACAAACACCCCTTCTCTGTGGGCAACTATTTAATGCGCGGTTGTTCTTTTTCTTCTCAACCGATTTTCTACCTTTTCTAATTAACTGGTTAATTGTAGGCACAATCTACCTCCATCCTTTATTAAAAGTCTAACAAGTCTTCCATGGACTCGTCATCTGATTTGTGAGCTAAAAGCTCAACCATTTCGGCAACCGTTTTGCCGCTCTTTTCTAATTCCTTGATCTTGCTAGTATAGAACTTAGAGCCTGTACCAACAGGGATTTTGTGACCAAGAATAATGCTTTCTTTAAGACCTTCTAAGTTATCAATTTTACCTTCAACGGCAGCTTGAGTTAAGACCTTAGTAGTCTCTTGGAACGAAGCTGCTGAAAGCCATGATTCTGTCAACAAAGAAGTTTTAGTAATACCAAGAAGAAGTTGTTCAAATGTAGCACCTTTGCCACCTAAACTCTCTTGTTTAGCATTTTCTTTTGATGCAACAAGCTTATCAACTGTGTCACCTTCAAGGAAATAAGTATCACCTGGATCAAGAATTTTTACTTTCTTGAACATCTGTCTTACAATAATACCGATGTGTTTATCATCGATTTTCACACCTTGTTTACGATAAACTTCTTGGATTTCATCAAGAATAAGCTTTTGAGCTTCTTTGATACCACGAATTCGAAGAATATCGTGTGGATCAATTGGGCCATCACAAAGAGCTGTACCAGAATTAACATTATCACCTTCATGAATAATAATTCTCTTACCAATTGGAATAACATGGTTTCTACCTGCCAAAGCTTGACCTTTAGTCACTTTAGTTCCATTTGGTAAAATTGCTTCTTGTCCGCTTGCAATGTAATGTACATATCCAGCCAAAATATCATTCTTCTTAACATTACTTCCAAGAAGATTAAATGGTTTATGTCCGTCACTGATTGTATAAACAGTAGCGGTTGATTTCTTTGTAGATTTTGGTTCTACAGTTACTTCATAACCATTTTCAACCTTTTCAATTTTGATAACCTTACCAGCACTCTTTGCCTTAACACCACTAGTAGGAATAAGTCTAATAGTAGGTGAATAAGTTTTAGCACCAGCAATAGCATCATCTTTTTGAACTCTTTGTCCAACATAGGTTAGAAGACCGATATCACTGCCATCTTCACATTCAACAAGGCTTACATTTCCTTCATCATCTTTGATTGAAACCTTAGCCATTTTGTTAATAACTTCAATAGCCATTATAGTTCCAGTTACTGGAGATAAAGTTTCATTACCTGATTTAATGATATTACTTGAAGATACCAATGGTAAATCATCAATAGCTTGCATAACACCATCTTCTAAAGCAAAGATACCTGTTGGAGGGGTAATATAAATATCACGACCATTACGCTTTAAGTTACCAATAGAGATTCTACCTTCAATCTCAGAGATAACAGCTTTCTCTTTAGGAATTCTTGCTTCAAATAAATCTTCTACTCGTGGAAGACCACCAGTAATATCACCTTGTTTAATAGTAACACGTGATGTTTGACCTATTTTCTGTCCTACTTGAACAGTTTGTTCATTATCAACCAAGACGTTTAAACCTGTTTGAAGAGGAACTAGAACAGTCTGTCCATCTTCAGTTTCAATCTTAAACTGAGGTTGAATTCTATCTTTGGATTCAATAATAGTAAGCTCTTTAGAACCTGTTAAATCGTTGAACTCTTCTTTATAAGTAACATTCTTAACAAAGTTATCATAATAGAGAACACCTTTAACAGTTGATATAAGAGTATTATTATATTGGTCCCAAGAGAATAATTTTGTATCTGCAACTACTTTCTGTCCGTCTTTAACTTCAAGAATAGCAGCATATTCAACTTTATATTCTTCCAGGATAATATCAGAATCAGGTTCTGGAACAACAAATAGTTTACCCAAGTGAGATGAAGAAATCATCTGACCTTGACTATCAACTACATATTGAACATTATCAAATCTGATATAACCATCATTTTTAGCTTCAACCGAAGCAGAATCAACATCTGTTGATGCAGTACCACCAATATGGAAAGTTCTGAGTGTTAGCTGAGTACCAGGTTCACCAATTGATTGTGCAGCTATGATACCCACAGGCTCACCGGCTGATACAGGTTTGTGAGTGGAGAGGTTAATACCATAACACTTAGCACAAACACCTTTCTCAGATTGACAAGTCAATACTGACCTAACTCTGACACTTAAAACACCATGCTTTTGAATAGTTTCTGCAGTTTCAGTAGAAATTTCTTCCCCAGCATGAACAATAATCTTACCAGTTCTTGGATCTTCTACATCATCAACTGCTGTTCTACCAGTAATTCTATCTTTTAAAGATTCGATGACTTCATTACCCTCTTTAAGAGCAGACATAACGATACCATCAATAGTACCACAATCGTCTTCTACAATCATTGAGTTTTGAGCTACATCAACAAGTCTTCTTGTAAGATAACCTGCACCAGCAGTTTTCAAAGCTGTATCAGCTAGACCTTTTCTAGATCCGTGAGTAGAAATGAAGAATTCAAGCACAGACAAACCTTCTTTGAAGTTTGACTTAATAGGTGTTTCAATAACTTCGTTTCCACCACCCTTAGCAGATGGTTTATCCATAAGACCACGCATACCACCTAGCTGTTTAATCTGTGTTTTACTACCACGAGCTCCAGATAGATACATCATATAAATAGAGTTGTATCCACCTTCACTAATTTTAAGTTCATCCATTAAGCTATCAGTAACATCTTCAGTAGCAATTTTCCAGCTATCAACAACACGTGATGAACGTTCGCTATCTGTAATAATACCCATGTTGTAAGTGTCTGTAATTTCATCAACAACTTTCTGAGTATTTTCAATAATTTCATACTTCTTCTCTGGAACAATGATATCACCAAAACTAAATGTGATACCTCCACGAGTAGCATATTTGAAACCAGTAGCTTTCATATTATCTAAGAAAATAGCAGTTTCCCATTGACCAACCTTGTGGAAACATTCCATAGCTAAGTCATTCAAAGAACCTTTATCAAATACTTTGTTTTGGAAAGGAATAGCTGCAGGTAAAGCTTCGTTAAAGAGAACTCTACCAACTGTTGTAACAGTCCATTTTCCTTTTATTTTTATACGAATCCAAGTATGAAGATTTAAGTTTCTTTTATCTACATCTTGAGCTCTTTTTTCTTCAGATTCTCTCTTTTGATCAAAAAGCATTTCTTCTTGTTCGTAGTAGTTAACCATTTCCTCTCTACTACCGAACCATTTAAGCTTTTTAATTTCTTCTTCATCCTTAGGTTGAGGAGAACCTTCCATTGTTAAATAGAAACAACCAAGCACAATATCTTGTGAAGGAGCCATAGCTAGACGTCCACTTGCAGGAAGTAATAGATTTCTTGATGATAACATCAAAACTCTAGCTTCCATTCTTGCTTCTTGAGAAAGAGGGATATAACAACCCATCTGGTCACCATCGAAGTCAGCATTAAATGGTGTACATACCATTGGATGCAATTGAAGTGATTTACCTTCTGTTAAAACGGGCATAAAGGCCTGAATACCTAATCTATGAAGAGTAGGTGCACGGTTTAACATTACAGGGTAATCTTTAACAATTTCTTCTAAGATTTTCCAAATTTCAGGTTGTTTTTTCTCAACCATCTTTTTAGCTGTTTTAGTTTTTTCTGCTGTTCCCATCTTCTCTAATCTTTCAATAATGAAAGGTTTGAAAAGCTCAACAGCCATATCTTTTGGTAAACCCATTTCGTAGATTTTTAAGTGTGGTCCAACAGTAATAACTGAACGGCCTGAGTAATCTACACGTTTACCTAAAAGGTTTTGACGGAAACGTCCTTGTTTACCTTTAAGTTGGTCAGTAAGACTCTTTAAGGCTCTGTTTCCTCTACCTTTAACAGGTCTTGCTTTCTTAGAGTTATCAATTAAAGCATCAACAGCTTCTTGAAGCATTCTCTTTTCATTTCTTAGAATAACCTCAGGTGCTCTAATTTCAATTAGACCTTTTAATCTATTATTTCTTGTAATAACACGTCTGTATAAATCATTGAAGTCAGCTGTTGCAAACTTACCACCATCAAGAGGAACTAAAGGTCTTAAAGTAGGAGGAAGTACAGGTAATACTTCTAAAATCATCCATTCTGGTTTGTTTCCAGACTGCCTGAATGCTTCCACAACTTTTAGACGTTTAATCATCTTTTGCTTACGCATAGTTGAAGTTTCCCATTTGATACGGGTTCTTAAATCAGCAGCAATATCATCAAGATTTAATGATTGAAGCATTTCTTTAACAGCTTCAGCACCAATCTTAGCAGAGAAATTAGGGTCACGTGATACTTGATCACGGATTTCATAAAACTCTTCTGTATCGATTAATTCATTTACCTGATAATCTTGGTCTCCTGGATTTAAAACAACATAAGACTCATAAACTAAGATTTTTTCTAGGTTACTAATAGTAAGACCTAAAAGAGTACCAATTTTACTTGGAGCACTTTTCACAAAGGAAATATGAGCAACTGGAACAGCTAATTCTATATGTCCCATTCTTGTTCTTCTTACTCTTGATGAAGTTACTTCTACTCCACAACGGTCACAGATAGTACCTGCAAATCTTTTTTTCTTGTACTTTCCACATGAGCATTCGTAGTCTTTTTCTGGTCCGAATATTCTTTCACAAAAAAGACCATCTTTTTCTGGTTTTAATGTACGGTAATTTAAAGTGTCTGGTTTGACAACTTCTCCATAAGACCATGATCTTATAGCATCAGGAGATGCTATACGAATACGAACGGCATCATAATTTTCTATCTTTTTTTCTCGTTTAATATTTCTATTCACTGAGAAATCCTCCGTTTCTGTTCCAACGATTTCTACTCATCTTTCAAGAACTCTATATCAAAAGCAAGAGACTTTAATTCACTAATTAAGACGTTAAATGATTCTGGAGTACCTGGAGCAGGTGGATTCTGTCCATTGGTTATAGCTTTGAAAGCATTTGTTCTTCCATCCACATCATCAGATTTGATAGTTAACATCTCTTCAAGAAGATGAGCTGCACCATAAGCTTCTAGAGCCCACACCTCCATCTCTCCGAGACGCTGTCCACCATGTTGAGCCTTACCACCAAGAGGTTGTTGGGTTATGAGTGAGTATGGTCCAGTTGAACGAGCATGCATCTTATCTGCAACCAAATGATTAAGTTTCATCATATACATAACACCAACTGTAACTCTTTCTTTGAAAGGTTCACCAGTTTTTCCATCATATAAGACTTGTTTACCGTCAGTAGGTAAATTGGCCTCTCTAAGCTCAGCTTCAATATCCTCAATCTTAGCACCATCAAAAATAGGAGTTTCTACATGGAATCCTAATGTTTTAGCTGCCATACCAAGGTGAGTTTCCATGATTTGTCCAATATTCATACGAGAAGGAACACCAAGCGGATTAAGCACGATATCAACTGGAGTACCATCGCTCATAAATGGCATATCTTCAATTGGAGCAACGATTGATATAACACCTTTGTTACCATGTCGTCCAGCCATTTTATCACCGACTTGAATCTTTCTCTTTTTAGCAATATAGACTTTAACCATTTTGCGAACACCATAAGGTAATTCGTCACCATGTTTGATTCTATCTCTTGATTTCTTATAGATATTTTCACTTTCTTCCATAGCTTCGTTAGCTTTCAAAGCTACAGTTTTGTATATTTCTTTATATTTCTCAGGATCTGCTACCATCTCAACATCTAAATTAACTCTTGAGAAGTTAATCTTTTCTAAGTCAGAAGTAGTAATTTTCTTTCCAGAAAGAATATAGAATCTACCATCTTTAGAATCAACAATATTCTTAGCAACTTGACCTAAAAGAAGTTCACTAAGTTTTTCTTTCTTAAAGTTTTCAATCTTTTTCTTTCTTTCTATATTATCTTTTTTAAGTTTAGCTATTTGAGCTTTATGATCTTCTTCAAATTCAATGATATCTTCATAACGTGAGAATACTTTCACATCAAGCACAACACCTTCCATACCTGGTTTTGCTTTTAATGAGCTATTAGTATAATCACCAGCTCTATCACCGAAAAGAGCTCTCATAAGATTCTCTTCTGGAGAAGGATCAATTTCAACAGATTTTGGAGTTATTTTACCAACAATTACGTCACCAGCAGTAATAACAGAACCAACTCTGATGATACCTGATTTATCTAAGTTTCTTAAAGAGTTTACTGGAACATTAGGTATATCAGATGCTAGTTCTTCTTTACCGTTCTTTAAATCTCTAACAAGAACTTCTAATTCTTCGATATAAATAGAAGTAAGTGTATCTTTACGTGCTACATGTTCACTAAGAATAATAGCATCTTCATAGTTATATCCATACCAAGGCATGAAAGCAACAACCATGTTAGAACCAAGGGCTAATCTATCTCCTTCGATACCAGGGCCATCAGATATTGGTTGTCCTTTGGTAACTTTATCACCGATTTTAACAATAGGACGTTGATTAATGCAAGTATCTTGATTAGATCTTACATACTTCTTAAGATAAACTCTTTCTTCTCTAATCAAATCGATGTCATCATTAGAAGCATCAGGCTTGATATCAACATATTCGGAAGTCACATTAGTAACTTCACCATTATATTTTGCTAAGATAACTGCACCAGATTCTCGGGCTACTATCTTTTCAATACCTGTACCAATAATAGGTGTTTGAGGGTTCAACAATGGAACAGATTGTCTCTGCATGTTAGATCCCATCAAAGCACGGTTAGCATCATCATGTTCCAAGAAAGGAACTAGAGCTGCTGATACAGATACTACTTGCTGTGGAGATACATCAATGTAGTCTATTTGTTCTGGTGTTACATTAACATATTCATCTTTTTCACGTGCAAATATATATTTATCAGTAATCACTAAGTCGTCATCAATATTCACATGCTGAGCAATAATATATTTATCCTCTTCATGAGCATCTAAATAATCAACTCTATTAGTAATTACACCATTTTCTACTCTGATATATGGGGTTTCTAAGAAACCAAACTCATTGATACGCGAATAGATAGCAGGTGAGTTAAGAAGACCAATACTTGGACCTTCAGGAGTCTCAATTGGACAGATTCTTCCATAGTGGGAATAGTGAATATCACGAACTTCAAAACCCGCTCTATCACGAGCAAGACCACCAGGACCTAAAGCAGACAATCTTCTCTTATGAGTAAGAGCAGAAAGTGGATTAGTTTGGTCCATAAACTGCGATAACTGACCTGTTAAGAAGAAGGAATCAATAACAGTGATAAGAGCATTACTGTTAATTAAATCATGCACAGTAACTTCATCAGGGTTAGCAATTGCCATTCTTTCAAGAGCTATTCTAGCAATCATAGCTAGACCAGTCTTATATTGTTCTTCTAACAATTCTCCTACTGTTCTAACTCTTCTATTTGCAAGGTGATCTATATCATCGATATCTTTTTCATCCTTGAAAATACTTATCATATAATGAATGATTTCGGTGAAATCTTTCTGAGTTAGTACATTAGTACCATAATCAGGTTCAAAACCTAATTTAGCATTTAGTTTATGTCTTCCGACATTACCTAAATTATATCTTTTAGAGTTAAAGAACATTTTATCAATAAGATCCATAGCATTTTCAATTGGCACTTCATCTTCGCCAGGTCTAACTAAGCTATAGATTTTTTGAGCTGCTTCTTCTTGGTTACGTGTTGGATCTTTTAGAAGAGTCTTTTCAAGTATTTTACGGTTGAAATCACTTTCTTCAGAAACAACTTTAACTTTTTTAATACCACTATCTTTAAGATCTTTAATAAGATCTTTATCGATTTGGGTGTTAGCTTCAGCTAATAATGAACCGTCAGAAGAGATTATTTCATAGGCAGTAAATCTTTTTTCAGCTTTTTCAACAGAAATTTCTTCTATATCATAGAAAATTTCTCTAAGAACTGTGTCTGTAGAGATATATTTATTATTTATAGTATCAATTTCTAAGATACCTGCACTAAGTAATTCTTCAACTATTTCGTTGTTAAGTTTTGCTTTAGCTTTAACTAAGATGTTATTTTCCTTACCTTCGCGAGGGTCATAGACATCTGAGTATGCATAAGAATTTTTTGCTTTTAAGGAAACATTACCTTTTTCGTCTGAAAGTCTTAAAGTTTCTCTAGCTTCAGGAATTTCTGTATAGTTGTCTGGAATATATCCAACAGCTCTAAGAAGAATAGATACAGGTAACTTTCTTCTTTTATCGATATTCACAAATACAACATCATGTATGTCGATATGGAATTCTAACCAGCTTCCATTATATGGGATAATTTTTGATGATATAAGCATCTTACCACTTGGGTGTTTTTCTTCAGAGAAATACACACCAGGTGATCTTTGTAACTGTGATATAATGACTCTCTCAGCACCATTAATTACAAACGTTCCTTGTTCAGTAATTAAAGGAATATCACCTAGGAAAACTTCTTGTTCCATTATATCTCTCAGAGTTCTTGTTTTATCAATCCTCTTTTGGATTCTTCCTGTTACTCCGAAAGTTTTTAAGGTGTTAAGAATTTGTTTTGCGTCTTCAGCTTCATCACAAGAATTAATTATCCTATTGGTATCTTCGTTAGTTTCTACTGCTTCCAGTATGTTTGTAGCTGAAACTTCATCCCAATTTAGACCTGTTACTAAAAACTGTTTTACATCATTTATATTACTACCGACGCTATCTACTATGATATCAAAGCTTTCATCTTCTTCAACTTCGTAGACTTTTAATCTTAATTTGATTTTTAAGGGAACTTGGTACGATAAATTTCTTTCTATACATTCATCAATTGAATATTTTTCTTTTAAGATTCGGTATTCTACAAATTCTAATTCATAGTTTTCTTTAGGGTCTGTAATGGGAAATAAATTCTCAAAAACAGCTTGCAATCCGAAATTTGCTCTTTGTTGTGGATGAACATCTTTTTGGATAAAATCTTCAAAAGAATCAACCTGCATAGATAGAAGATTTGGAACTTCTACTTGAGGTATTCCCAACTCGATAAATTTCTTGGATATTCTGGAATAACTTTTGAACTTTTTCAAAAGCCCACTCCTTTATAATGTTCATAGATTAAAGATCGACTGTTGTTTTTTTGTAACAAAAAACGAAACCATTAATAAGTAAATTGTTTTATAACTTTTTTTGATTTCGACGCTATGTTTTCTAATATACTAAAATAAAATAGGGAAATGAGCCTGACGGCTCACTTCCATCTATAGTTGTTTCAAATTTTCTTATTTGATTTCTACTGTTGCACCAGCATCTTCAAATGATTTCTTCATTGCTTCAGCTTCATCTTTTGTTACTGCTTCTGCAACTGTTTGTGGAGCTGTATCTACCAATGCTTTAGCTTCTTTTAAACCAAGTTTGGTAATTTCTCTTACTGCTTTAATTACATTAATCTTTTTAGCACCTGCGCTTACAAGAACAACATCAAATTCTGTTTTTTCTTCTGCAGCTTCAGCAGGACCTGCAGCTACAGCAACAGCAGCTGCTGCTGATACGCCAAAAATTTCTTCCATTTCAGTAACTAATTCGGATAACTCCATTACACTCATCTCTTTTACAAGATCAATAATTTGCTGTTTTTTATCGGACATGTATTCCTCCATGATTATATTTTTTATTCAGCTTTTGCTTCTTCGTCTTTTTTAGCTATCGCATCAATTAAGCGTACGAAGCTTGAAATTGGGGCTTTCATGCTACCAAACATTTTAGCCAACAATTCATCTCTAGACGGAATTTTAGAAAGTTTACTAAGATCTTCCTTTTCATATAAAACTCCATCAACTAATCCAGCTTTAAATGTTGGAAATGGCTTTTCTTCCATAACTTCTTTTACGAATTTTGCCATTTCTCTTGCAGGAGCTATTTCATCAGCTTTACAAACAGCTACACCAGTAGGACCTACTAAGTGTGAATCAAGGTCGGTTATACCTAATTCATTTAAAGCTATTTTTACTAATGTGTTCTTCTGCACGAAGTAATCAACACCATTATTTCTGAATCTTTTGCGAAGTTCATCTACTTCTTCAATATTAATTCCCTTATAATCTACTAAGACTATCGCTTTGGCACTGTCAAGTCGTTCCTTAACATCTTTAACTATATTTAATTTATAAGGTTGTATCATGATCCTCTCCTATGCTTTTGCTTCTAAGGTTACACCTGAAACATCAAGTTTTACACCAGGTCCCATGGTTGAGGTCAATGTCATGCTTTTGATAAATGTACCTTTTACAGTAGAAGGTCTATCTTTCAAAATTGCTGCAATGATTGTGAGTAAATTCTCTTTAATGTTAGCAGCTTCAAAACTTAATTTTCCAGCTGGAACATGTATGTTAGAAAATTTATCAACCCTATATACGACTTTACCAGATTTTGCTTCGGTTACTGCTTTTTCAACATCCATGGTTACGGTACCAACTTTAGGGTTAGGCATAAGACCTCTAGGTCCTAATACTCTACCTAATCTACCGATTTTACCCATTAAGTTAGGAGTTGCAATAACAGTATCGAATTCCATCCAATTCTCTTTGGTGATTTTATTGATATATTCATCAACACCAACGAATTCTGCACCAGCTGCCTTAGCTTGGTCCGCTTTTTCTCCTTCAGCAAAAACTAGGACTCTTACTTGTTTTCCTGTTCCGTGAGGAAGAACAAGTGAGCTTCTAATTTGCTGATCAGCTTTTCTTGGGTCAACACCTAGATTCATGTGAATTTCAACAGTTTCATCGAATTTTGTTACAGGAATTTCCTTTAACAAATTGATAGCAGTTGATAAATCATATCTAGATAGGCGGTCAACCTTTGAAAATGCTTCTCTGTAGCGTTTACTTCTCTTCATCCACTATTCTCCTTTGATTATAATCTCCTGCAATTTGAGATATTGTTTTCCTCAAGTACTAGTCTTCGACTAATACTCCCATACTCCTTGCAGTCCCAGCGATCATGCGCATAGCAGATTCAAGGGAAAAACTATTTAAATCTTGTGCTTTTAATTCAGCAATTTTTTTGCATTGTTCTTTAGTAATCTTTCCAACTTTATCCTTATTAGGAACTGATGAACCTTTTGCAAGGCCAGCTTCTTTTTTAATAAGAACAGCTGCTGGAGGAGTCTTAATTTCAAATACAAAAGACTTGTTTTTGAACACACTGATTACAACTGGGAATATCATTCCTGGTTGGTCAGCTGTTTTAGCGTTAAACTGTTTACAAAAATCAGGGATATTCACTCCAGCTTGACCTAATGCAGGTCCCACGGGAGGTGCCGGGGTTGCTTTTCCAGCAGGTAACTGAAGTTTGACAACGTTTGTTACACCTTTTAATTTAGCCATAACTACCTCTTTTTTTTATTAGTCCAAAGTCTTAAGTTCAAAGTTAAAAACTTATGACTTTGAACTTAATCCAACTATTTTTTTCTTTCAACCTGTTCCCCATTAACTTCCACAGGGGTTATTCTACCAAAGACTGAAACATTTACTGTAATTTTACCAGATGATTGATCTACTTTATCGACTACACCTTCAAAATCAGTAAATGCACCTGCGATAATTTTGACCATATCTCCAGGTATAAAATCAAATTGAGTTGTAGAGTCATCTCTGTCATTAATACCGAGAAGACGATTAACTTCTTTTTCATCAAGAGGAATAGGTTTCTTACCATATCCTAAGAAATTTGTAACTCCTGAAATTGATTTTATAAAAGCATAAACCTTTGGTTCCATCTCTGCTTCAATAATGATGTATGCGTTGAATACTTTTTTTTCTGTTTCTATTTTCTTTCCATCTCTGATAATAAAAGTCTTTTGAGTAGGAACTAAGATCTGTCCGATTAAATCTTCTAAATCTGTACCAATAATACTTTTCTCAATAGTTTCTTTAATTCTATTTTCGTGAGATGAGAAAGTGTGTACAACATACCATTGCATAACAAATCCCCTTATCTAAATAAGGTTTCTGTTATCACGGTATTAAAAACAAAATCAACTATCATTAAAAATATACTTGTAATGACAGTCATTGTTAAAACAACTGTTGTACCTTCTGTAATATCCGGTTTTTTAGGCCATGATATTGTTCCAAGTTCCTGGCGAACTTCTTTTAAAAATGTTGATATTTTTCCCATATTTCTTCCGTCTTTTTTTGCAGATTATCTAAATTATTAAATGGGCAAAAAGCCAGTAGTTACCTACTGACTTTGCCTAATCTATGGCAGGACAGGCAGGACTCGAACCCGCAACACCTGGTTTTGGAGACCAGTGCTCTACCAATTGAACTACTATCCTGTATTTCTACTTATTTATTCTGCTTGTGTAGAGTATGTTTTCTACAAGCTGGACAGAATTTTTTCAATTCCAGTTTACCTGGATTTTTTCTTTTATTTCGGGTTGTAGTATAATTTCTATTCTTGCACTCTGTGCATTCTAGAGTTATTATATCTCTCATTATTACCTTCTTAGCTAATTATGGTTAATTAGTCAATAACTGTTGCAACAACTCCTGCACCGATAGTTCTTCCACCTTCACGGATAGCGAAGCGAAGACCTTGCTCTAAAGCGATAGGCACGATAAGTTCTGCACCGATTGTAATATTATCACCAGGCATAATCATTTCAACACCTTCAGGAAGTGATAAAGAACCGGTAACGTCAGTTGTTCTAAAATAGAATTGAGGTCTGTAACCATCGAAGAAAGGTTTGTGTCTTCCACCTTCATCTTTAGTTAAGATATATGTTTCACCTGTAAATTTAGTGTGAGGATTAACTGATTTTGGTTTAGCAAGAACCATACCTCTTTCAACGTCAGTTTTAGCAAAACCACGAAGAAGACAACCAATGTTATCACCAGCTTCAGCTTGGTCCATGATTTTTCTGAACATTTCAACACCAGTACAAGTAGTTTCTACAGTTTCTCTGATACCAACTCTTTCGATTTTGTCACCAGTTTTAATAACACCACGTTCTACACGGCCTGTAGCAACTGTTCCACGACCAGGAATTGAGAAAACGTCTTCAACAGGCATTAAGAAAGGCTTGTCAACATCTCTGTCTGGTTCTGGAATGTATGAATCGATAGCATCAACAAGTTCTTGAATTTGTGCTTCACCTTCAGGGTCTCCATTAAGACCTTTAAGAGCTGAACCTCTTACGAAAGGAACATCATCTGGGAATTCATATTTTTCAAGAATTTCTCTAACTTCCATTTCAACTAATTCAAGAAGTTCTTCATCATCAACAAGATCACATTTGTTCATGAAAACAACGATAGCTGGAACGCCAACCTGTCTTGCAAGAAGAATGTGTTCTTTTGTTTGAGGCATAGGACCGTCAGCAGCACTAACAACAAGGATAGCACCGTCCATCTGAGCAGCACCAGTAATCATATTTTTCACATAGTCAGCGTGACCTGGGCAGTCAACGTGAGCATAGTGACGAGTATCTGATTCATATTCAACGTGAGCAGTAGCAATGGTAATTCCACGCTCTTTTTCTTCAGGTGCATTATCAATAGAATCAAATGATCTAAAAGCAGCACCAGTTTTTTTACTTAAATATAGTGTTATTGCAGCAGTTAATGTAGTTTTACCATGGTCAACGTGACCAATAGTTCCAACGTTAACATGAGGTTTTGTTCTAACAAATTTTTGCTTTGCCATGTTTCCTCCCGGATTTAGTTATCTTTCTTATATATAGTTTAAAGGTTTTAAGGACTTTGTTTAAACACAAATACACCGCACTTGTGCGGTCTTTTCCTTTTTTATACTAAGTTTAAATTCATTTTTCCTAATTTTAACTTAACATGAATTCATCTTAGTGATTGTCTCTAATTATTATTTCAAGTGGAGCTCATGACCGGACTTGAACCGGTGACCTCATCCTTACCAAGGATGCGCTCTACCGACTGAGCTACACGAGCTTTTTGAAAATGGAGCGGGAAACGGGATTCGAACCCGCGACCCTCAGCTTGGAAGGCTGATGCTCTAGCCAACTGAGCTACTCCCGCAATCTAGCTCGTTTCATCTATTTATTTTTAAAATAGCTTTCCATCCACATAAAAAAAATGGTGGAGAGAGGAGGATTTGAACCTCCGAAGGCTTCGCCGACAGATTTACAGTCTGTTCCCTTTGACCACTCGGGAACCTCTCCACAACATGGAGCCAACGAAGGGAATCGAACCCCCAACCTGCTGATTACAAATCAGCTGCTCTACCATTGAGCCACGTTGGCGTGAATGTATTGCTATAAAATCAAACTCACTTTTCTTGTCAAGAATTATTTTTCACACTCTGAATTTTTCAAATATCGTACCAAATTCTTAAACAAGCTTTATTTTACCCGTTTTACTGTCAAATACTTTTTTGAAAAATTATTATTAATCAATAAGTTGAGAATATTTTTTCCTTCTTCTTATCTTCCTAAAAAGCTTATAAATAGCCCAATTCATCTATTTTAAGCTTTAAGGATTTTAAGCTTCTTATTTATATGAAATATATGCTTTTAGCATTTTATAATTTTTATTTTAATTTTTTTTTACTTTTTTTGATTTTTTTCATTTTTTTCTGCTTTTATTCTGATTTTTAGCAATAATCTTTTTGCCTATTTAAGCTATTTCCTCTAATATTAACCCTATTTTTCCTAATATTATTTTTGATTTATATAGTATGAGGTGAAAGCATCCCTGCTTGCACCTGTTATCTTTTTATGGAGTGTAAGCATCTCTGCTTGCACAAATCTGATGGCAGGATGCCATCAGTCCATAAGCATCTCTGCTTGCATAAATCTGATGGCAGGATGCCATCAGTCCATAAGCATCCTTGCTTGCACAAATCTGATGGCAGGATGCCATCAGTCCATAAGCATCCCTACTTGCACACATTCTTCCCATTTACCATCTTTTTAGTGAAATTCGTGTAATTTGCCTGGGATGGCGTAGCTTTAGCGAAGACACCTGGATACTATCACTCTTTTCTAGCCTTAACCCAGAGAATACCTTCTTGCCCAGGGTCATAATGAAGGTCATTTTCGTATAATGGTTTAAAGAGATTTCCTTGTGGTCCTTGATTAGCAACTCTATAGGTAAGAATTTCAAATTTATCAAGTAAATATTTATGGATTAGCTTTTCAGTAAGACACTGAGGTTCAGCAGAAGTGGCTTTTTCCCCAAGATTAAATGAGGCATATAAAATACCATTCTCTTTGAGTGTTCGATAGATTTCATTACACATTTGCGGGAAATTATCCACATGATCCAAGGCATTAAGAGTAAACATAACATCTAGTGATTCATTCGGAAGAGGTATAATTTTCTCAGTTGATTTAAGATATAACATATCATGGGTAAGCATGTCTTGTCCAAAATGATCTAGATATTGATCAGCTAATACATCAATACCAATCTTTTGTTTAGCAGATTTAATCCATTTAAGACTACCTCTAGGACCGCACCCGAAGTCTGCCACAATTTTATTCTCTAGGAATTTATCATCTTGCTCTTGAGCTAAATTTAAGAATATTTTCTTATAAAATCCATTTTCAAAAGACTGTCCATCCCTCAGATATATCTTCTTCCAGTAACCCAACTCTGTAGCGTATTTATTAGCAAATTTATTATATAAGGGCCTAACTACTTCTTTAAGATAAGCTTTAATTAATTGTTTGTTTTGTTTCATACAGGCATCTCTTCTTCTTTAGTTTTTCTACTATAATTAATAATTATTCCATTGAAAGTATGATGAGCAATCAAATAAAAGACAGCTGGCAGGGCAGTGATTTCATTAAAACTCGCGATTGCTAGGGTGATAGTTAAAAGAGTATTCTTGTGTCCACTTGTTATTGGTAGAGTATATTTCATTTTCCTTGAATTAGCAAGTAGCCAGCCTATCAAATAGAGTATGCCCGAAATAAGAAAAGTAGTTACAAGAACTTGCAAAAGGTGAAAACTATCCATTTCTTTAATCTGTTTAGAGGAATTTGCAACAGCTACAACAATCAAAAACATTTGAATTAATGCTTTGAATGGATCTACTTTCTTTAGGATAAAATCTTTTAACTTCTGAGACTTTTCTGTAAAATAAGCTAAGAGTAGAGGTATGAAAATTATTATTGCTACTCTGAAGAAAATATTAAGGAAATTAATTTCTATTTCAGAATTTTTAATGAATAAGCTGGGAATTAAGGCAAATACTAGGGGAGAAATCAGGTTGAATAAAGTAACATTTGCCACGGTAAATTCTAAATCACCCTTAGCCAATGAAACCATTACTGGTGAACCTAAGGCAGGTGGCGTTATTACTGCTAACAAAAAACCAATCTGTAAATCATTTCCTAAAAAGCTTGTTGCATAATAGACTATAAGGGGAAAGATTAACCAGCAGAGTAGAGGAAATATTAATAATTCCTTGCGAATAAACTTCCTTGTTTGAAATTTCATTCTCACAAATGAGCAATAAAGAAGGAGCATTAGAAGCGGAATCATTAGAGGCTTAAAGACAGAGAATATAGGGAATAAGAAACCTATTGCTACTGCGGCAAGTAAAAATAGACCTGTCCACTTTTTGATGAGTTCTAACATTAAATAATACTACTTACAGATTATCCCGCCACCAAGCAGTTCGTTATCTAGAGAGTAAAAGACAGCAGATTGACCTGGAGTTACAGATTCAATTGCTTGTTCTAAGACAACAAGTGCTTCTTTTCCTTCTAAAATAATATCTTTTACTTTTACAGGTTTGGAATTATATCTTATCTGAACTAACCCCTTTTTCACTTCATTAAGATTCATTCCTAGGAAATGAGTTTCATTTATCCTAAAAGAAGTAACTTTTAAATCTTCCCTATCAGAAGTCACATAGAGGATATTTTTACTAATATCCATTGAATGCACATATAAGGTAATATTTAGTTTAGTCTGCAAGCCCTTCCTCTGTCCTATTGTGTAGGCTGTTAGACCATGGTGTTGGCCAATAGTTTCCCCTGAAAGAAGTTTTATCTTTCCAGCTTTGGCAGGCACAATAGTATTAACAAAATCTAAATAGTGGTCTTTGATAAAACAGATTTCTTGGGAGTCTTTTTTATCAGCAACATGGAGATTATTATCTTGAGCAATTTTTCTCACTTGCTCTTTGTCTAGTTGATAAAGAGGGAAAATAGTTTTTTCTAATTGTTCTTTTCTAACTCTCCACAACATATAAGTTTGGTCTTTAGAATTATCAGCTCTATAGATATGGGGTCTATCTGGACCTTGAATAAGTTTTACATAGTGACCAGTAGCGAAATACTCGAAACCATATTCTTTTATCTTATCAAAAAAAGCGCCCCACTTGATAGTCGGATTACAGAGGGTACATGGATTTGGGGTATAACCTCTTTTATACTGATCAACAAAATCATTCAAAACTATTCTTTTAAACTGATCTTTAACATTAATCACAAGATGTTTTATGTTAAGCTGATCACAGATTTTCTGAGCATCTTTGGCAGCAGCTAGAGCTCCCTCATCAGGATTATAACCAAATTCTTCATCATCATATTGCACCATGGTAAAACCTGCTATATCATAGCCTTGTTCTTTCAATAAATAAGCTACTACGGAGCTATCAACTCCCCCACTCATGGCTACTGCTATTTTTTTATTCTTCAATCCTTTCAATGTCAGCTCCTAATTCTCTTAATTTACCTTCAATATTATCATAACCCCTATCAATATGATAGATTCTTGATACAATTGTTTCTCCCTCAGCAGCTAAACCAGCTAAAACTAAAGCAGCACTTGCTCTTAAATCAGTAGCCATTACTTCCGCACCACTAAGGTTTTCTACACCATCAACCTTAGCTTTTCCCTTGTCTTGAGTAATATTAGCTTGTAATCTATTCAGTTCGGGAACATGCATAAATCTATCTGGGAAAATAGTATCTTCAATGTAGGAAGTTCCTTGGGCAAGAGTCATTAAAGCTAAGAATTGAGCTTGTAAGTCAGTTGGAAAGGCTGGATAAGGGTCAGTAACAATATTAACAGGCAGAATCTTTTTAGCTGGATATATTTTCATTGCTCTATCTTCTACATCTATCTGAAAACCAGCTTGTTGCATCTTGAGAATCAAGGCATCTAGATGTTTAGGATTACAGTTATTCACTGTAATTTGACTGTTAGTTATAGCACCAGCGATCAAGAAAGTACCTGCTTCTATTCTATCAGGCATCATTTCCATACCTACTGGGAAAAGTTCTTTAACTCCATCTACTTCAAGGGTTGAAGTTCCCTTACCTTTAATTTTTCCTCCCATTTTAACAAGAAAATCAATCAAACTATCTATTTCAGGTTCTTTAGCACAATTACGCATGATTGTTTTCCCTTTGGCTAGGGTAGCAGTCATTAAAATATGACAAGTGGCACCAACTGAGACATTTTCAAAGTTAATCTCTGCTCCTTTGAGTTCATCAGTATTAGCATAAAGATAACCCTTCTTTGTCTCGAAAGAAGCTCCCATTTTTTCCAGAGCTTTCAAATGCAAATCAATAGGTCTAGCCCCAATAGCACAGCCTCCTGGAAATGAAACTTTTGCTTTTTTAAATTTGACTAATAATGGACCTAAAACATAGATAGATGCTCGCATCTGTGAAACAAGTTCATATGGTGCTTCAGGGAAACAGACATCGGAAGTATCGACCTCCATTCTCCCTTGCAAATAATCAACTCTTGCTCCTATAATTCTTAATAAATGAGCCATTGTTTTCAAATCAACTAATTTTGGTACATTAGTTAAAACACACTTACCACGAGTGAGTAAACATGCTGCAAGTATCGGTAGAATTGCGTTCTTTGCTCCACTTACTTCAACTGTGCCTGATAGATTTTTACCACCCTTTATTAAAAACTTTTTCATTGCGTCACCACTTCCTATTGATTTTTTTTCAGTATGCTTAGCAAGTAAAATAGTGTCAAGATAAAAGAGTATTTCTTTGAGAAGTAAGCTAACAAGCAGGATTGGTTCATTCTCCCTTGATTGTTACTTTCCCAATAGAAAACCAATAATTCATTGAGTAAGTAACAATCAAGGGAAAGTAATTATTTAATTTTTTAACTTTTTATTATCTATATTTTGCTTAGACCTAATTGGATAGACATTTTGTTTATCTCTAGCAATAACTCTATGATTATTTATATATTCTTGAACAAGATGGGAATAAAAACTATCATAAGCAATAGCTAAAATCATATAGAACTTACAAGAGTCATCTTGATTAAGGTCAAACTGAGTCCACGTTTGGTCATAAACCTCATCAATAAAATAATATGAGCCGTTAAGATTATTAGAAGCATAAACAAGGTAGGCAACATTTTCAAAAATCGGTCCATGGATATAATGATAAATTTCATACCACTCTAAGTTTACTTGATTACCTACTATAGAAATTTGAGGGTCTTGAGGAGGAGCTATATCCCAAGGATCAACAACAAGGATTTCTTGATAATCAATGTCAAAACAAGCACCAGTTGTTAATGATACTGAAACTAAGTAATTTCCTGCTTCTTCAAAAACATGTACTGGATTGCTTTCGTAACTATATTGTCCATCATTGAAAATCCATTGAATATCAGCATTTTCTTCATCATGACCTTCCGTATAAATATCAAAAAATACAGGTTCATAAATTCCTACTACTCTTGTGTCTGATTCAATATAAAGAATATGGTGATAATAATTCATTCCAATATCTAGTCTGGAATAATCTGGATCATGCCCTAAATTTGGATTTCCTGCATCAATACAGGGTGAATTAACGGTAAGATGTAAATTAAAATCATCAGTATATTCGAATTCTGGATAGGCATTTATGTTTCCTTGACCTGGAGCTAAAGCTGATTCCATGAAAATATCATTGTATTCAAAAGTAATATTCATATTATCTCCGCTCACAAGGTCTGCCTCTGATAAGGGGCTTCCCCAAATAATGTTTTGAGTCAAGCTTACTGAACTATTTGCTCCATCAATTATCCTATCAAATTCCAGTATGTTATTGTTGAGAATGCTTAAAGCATTAATATCGTTAAATAGAAAAGCTAAGGCAATTTGACCTAAAGAACTTTCTATATGATTGTGGTGTATCTGACTACTACATTCACTTCCTGATAAGTCAAATGAAACTTCATTATCAATAATTGCGTTTCTATGAATATTTGCGGAATTATTACCGATAATTTTAAATGCTGTTGCTAAGCCTGTTACTTCAGAAGAAGTTATTTCAGCATTAGCTTGGTCACTTAGTGTAATCCCAATACCATTATTCCTACTAGTATTTGTAGTATGCCTAACTCTTATATTTGTTAAAACTGGATTTGAAGCTTCATCAGAGTGGAGTTCTATTCCTGATAGAACATTTTCAGCCTCAAAATCATTTAGGTCAAAATTTACTTTTCCTATACTTTTGAAGGCAATAGCTTCTGGGCGTGTAGTATTACTTGTATGGCGGACCCTAATATTAGTTAAAGTAGGTGTAGTAGGTTGGGTTCTCAGCTGGTTTTCAAAATATAGACCTGTAAGATAATCATCCACTTCAAGAGAATCTATAACAGCATTAACTTGGCCTAGAAACTGAATACCATAATCACCAAGCTCTCTAGTAGTATTGCTAGTGTGTCTAATTCTGATATTAGTTAGGGTAGGAGTAGATGTTTCAGTAGAAAATAAAGATATACCATTTTTAACATTTTCTATTTCTAAGTCATTGATGTTGAAATCTACCTTACCCACACTTTTTAGAGCAATAGCATCTGTTCTTGAAGTATTTGTTGTATGCCTAACTCTGATATTTGTTAGAGTTGGACTTATGCTTTCTGTCCTATCAATGTTTTCAAAAAGAATACCTGTTACAAAATCATCTACTTCCAAAGAATCTATATGAACATTTGCTAAACCAGAAATATCGATACCTGTGAAACCCAAACTTCTAGTAGTGTTTGTAGTATGCCTAATTCTAATATTAGTTAAAACTGGAGTTATATCACTATTGCTTGATCTAATCTCTAATCCCGTTGAATAATCTTCAATAATCAGGTCACGAATTTCTAAGTTTGAATTGTGGATTTTTACTGCAATTCTTTGAGCATCTGGTCTTGTAGTATTAGTTGTATGTCTGATTCTAATATTGGTTAAGGTTGGTACATTATCTGATGCATCCCCCAGAATTTCAATACCAGTATCATAATTATCTATATCTAAATTATCTAGCAATGCTTGAGAACTTCCTATTACTCTTACAGCTGGATTTTCAGAATTATTGCCTTCAATTGTTAGTCCTGATAAAAGAGGAGCAGAGTCTTCAATTTCTACAGCAACTCTAGCATTTCTTATAACTGAATTTGTTAAACTACAATTGCTTGAGGATGCTGAAAAACTAAGTCCTTCCCATTCCTCACCAGAGCTTGCATCTTCTTCAGATGGACCAAAAGTAACACCATCTGCCACTAATTCACCATCAATTATTAACTGAGAGTCTCCCACAAAATTAATTGTCGTTCCCTCTTCAATAGTAAGTACATTTTCTTGATCAATTACTAGCGGTTCAAAGATATTATAAGGTGAGTTTTCTACTTCCCAATCCCCATCCAAATCTTCTTCATTAACTACAGTACCTTCTGCCACAATGTAATCTGCTATCATCAAACTATCCGAAGAGACGACTATATCATCAAAATTAATATAGGAAACTACTAAAGCAATATCATAAGAGCCACTTTCAGTAAAAGTGAAGTTAGGATTCTGAAAATGACTATCAGGGATTTCATCATTATCAAGATACCAGGTCCACTGATTAGGATTCCCTTCTGTCATATCAAAAAATGTGACACTTTCACCTGTTAATATATCTCTCTTATTAGACCAGAAGTCAGCATTAAATTCATTAATAATTTGAATTTCAAGCTGATATGAAGTTATTTCTCTACCTAGCTCATCCAAAATACCTATTGTTAAATATTCCCAGACATTGGTAAATTGATCAGGGTAAAGGTATAAATCTAAATCTACAGCATCATATTCAAGACTTCCATCATTAGCAACAGAAAGAGATAAATTACCCATATTACCTTCATAATCTTCGATGAATTCAAAATAAGTAATTGAATGTTCACTTCCTCTAAGTAGGGTTAAAAATGTTGGTTGACCTTGCAGTTGGATTGGATAAATTTCAACAATAAATGACATGCTTTGTTCTTCTTCATGCTCATTATAAGCTGTTATTTCTATTTCAGCTATTCCATAAGTTCCAGAGAAAACATCAATAATTAAATCATCATTCGTTATCTGCAAATCAAGAATATCAGGATTAGTATTGCCTGTTGCTAAAATAGAAATTATTTCGCTATCTGGGTCTGCAAAGCGATTATTCAGAGATATTGTTATGGATTCACAGTTGACAGGTCTGAGAATATCTTCAATTTGATTTTCAATATACATAGGTAAATCAGTAACTAGATCAGGTTCCCATGATAAATGAGGGTAATCACCCTCTACAAAGGTCCAGATATCATCACTTCCATTGGCTGTTTCTTCATTAAAATCCCAACCTGCATTAAGATAAGTGGAGAGTGTTTGCATTTGTGAGGTTGTTAAGCCAGTGCCTCCGGGGCTACTTGTTTGTCCTGAGGTCTGAGTGTCCCAGAAGGAGTTATTTACAGAGCCATATGGTCGATAGCCTACTAAGCCTCCGACATAAGAAGTTCCAGTCACAACTCCAGTAGCATAAGAGTTGCTGATGGTTGAAGAGTAAGCATACCCAACTAAGCCTCCGATATAAGTATATCCACTCACAGCTCCTGTAGCATAAGAATTACCAATAGTTGAAGAATAAGCTTTTCCAATTAAACTCCCGACATAAGCATTTCCACTCACAGCTCCTGTAGCATAAGAATTGCCAATAGTTGAAGAAGTAGAATGAAACCCAACTAAGCCTCCAGCATTATTATCCCCTGTTACAACTCCTGTAGCATAAGAGTTATTAATAGTTGATACTACAGTCTCACCAACTAAACCTCCGACAGAATAACCAGTCATAGTTCCTGTAGCATAAGAGTTGTTGATGGTTGAATCAATAGCATAGCCAACTAACCCCCCGACATGAAAATGTCCAGTAATCTCCTCATCCAAAATACCCAGATTAGATATTTCAGCAGATTCGGTACTACCAAACAAACCGATATAGCTAGTATTAGGTCTATCAATATATAAATTTTGGATAATATAATTCTGGCCATCATAAGAACCTGTAAATCGATTATCATAATTACCAATAGGATAAAACCCCTCACCGTCATTCCAGTTTTGAGTATCAGAAGCATCGATATCAGCTGTTTGCAGGAAATACTTATCGGGTCCCCAATAAGTTGAATTAGAGCTTAAAATATTTAGATCATTCAAATTGTTTATGAGGTAAGGATTAGCTTGAGTTCCTTGTCCGCTTAGAACATCACGAGAACTTATATTTGAAATATTAGTTTGTCCAGATAAATTTAAAACAATAACAAGTAAAATAGCAACAAATAATCCAAGTTTTTTCATAACAACCTCACTTTGTTACAAGTTAATATTCCTAGCTCTAAAGAGATTAGAATTATCAGCAATAATTAACAGTCTAAGCCTTTCTATTCTCCCATAAAGGTAATAAATGAGAATGAAGCAATTCTATAAGTACAGAATAAATAGTATTTTATAAACTTGTCAATGATTATTTGAGTTTAAAAAATCAGAATACCTATAATACCAGTTACAAGGGTAACAACAATAGGATTAGGTTTCTTGTAGAAAGAAAAAGCTAGAACACTTAAGAAGATAAGTCCACTTTTCCAATCAACCAGAGTCTTATAAGCAATAAACCAAACAGCACTAGCGATAAAACCAATAGTTCCTGGTTTTATCCAGGCAAGTGCTTCTTTTACATATTTGTTATGAGAGAAAATGAAGAAAAAGGAAGCAATTATAAACATAATTATAATTGAAGGAGTTACTACACCTGCTGTTGCCAACATTCCACCTAGAAATCCACCTGTTTTCTGACCAATAAATGTTGCCCCATTAACAGCAATCGGACCTGGAGTAGATTGGGCAATAGCGACTAAATCAATAAATTCTTGTTCTGTTAACCATTCATTCTTCTCAACCACTTCTTCCTGAATGAGAGGTAACATGGCAAGTCCACCTCCAAAGGCAAATAGTCCAATTTTAAAGAAGATCAAAAATAGTTTAAGATAGAGCATGATTCTTTAGCAACCTTGAAATTATACTTATAATAATGAGGGAAATAATAATAGTTATGGGTGAAACTGAAGCAAAGGTTAGAAGTCCAAAAGAAGTAATCATAGTAATAATAGTCAGATAATTCTTCTTGCTCTTACGAAGAAGATTTATCAAAGAGAAGGTAATCATAGCTCCAACAGCTGGTCTGATACCTTGGAAAAACTTCATCATGTTCTGATTATCAGCAAATTCTAAGATGAAACCTGTTAGGAAGCTGATAATTAAAAAAGCAGGTAAAATAGTAGCTATTGCACATAAAATTCCAGTAAAATATCCCCCGAGTCTATAGCCTAAAAAGACAGCTATATTAACAGCAATAGGTCCTGGAGATGTTTGAGACAAAGCTAGACCATTATGAAAAGTATCATAATCTAATAACTTCTCTTTTTCAACTAATTCATATTCTATTAGGTGTAACATAGCATAGCCTCCACCAATAGTGAAGGCTCCTATCTTAAAAAATATTTTGAATAATTTCCAGTTTTTATTAATCTCTTCTCCTAGCCTAATGAGAATTATTCTCTATCAGCCTTAAGTACCTCTAAGAAGGCTTCTTGTGGTACAGTTACTGAACCGATTTCTTTCATCTTCTTCTTACCCTTCTTTTGTTTATCAAGAAGTTTTCTCTTACGAGAGATATCGCCACCATAGCATTTAGCTAAAACATCTTTTCGCATAGCATTAATAGTAGAACGAGCGATTATTTTACCACCTATTGTGGCTTGAAGAGCAATTTTAAAGAGATGGCGAGGGATTACTTCTGATAATTTTTCAGTAACTGCTTTTCCCCAACTATAAGCCTTATCAACATGACATATAAAGGACATAGCATCTACTTTTTCACCATTAATAAGAATATCTACTTTGGATACTTCTGATGTCTGATAATTCTTGAAGCTATAATCAAAAGAAGCATAGCCTCTGGAAAGAGTCTTTAACTTATCATAAAAATCAAAAATAATTTCAATAAGTGGTAAATCATAGTGGAGGGCAACCCTTTTATCATCAATATATTGAATATCTTTTTGCACACCACGCCTGTCTTGAGCTAATTGCATAATATTTCCAATGTATTCAGAAGGAAGAATAATCTCAACATTCATTACTGGTTCTTCAATAAAATCTATAACTGTAGGGTCTGGAAAGTCAATTGGATTATATACAATCTTCTCAGAACCATCTTTGAGGTGAATTATAAATTTAACACTAGGAGTGGTAGCAATAATAGGTACATTATATTCTCTAAAGAGTCTTTCTTTAACAATTTCTAAGTGAAGCATACCCAGGAAACCACATCTAAAACCATAACCAAGAGCTAGAGAGCTTTCCTTTTCATAGATTAATGAAGAATCATTAAGCTTTAGTTTTCCCATTGCTTCTACAAGATTTGCATAATCATCACCATCAATAGGAAAAATACCACTATAGACCATTGGTTTAGGTTCTTCATAGCCCTTAATAGCTTCTTGACAACCGTTCTTTTCAGAAGTAACAGTATCGCCCACACGAGCATTAGCAATTTCTTTTATATTACAGATAAGATAGCCAACTTCTCCTGTTGTAAGTTCTTTTGTAGGTTCTAACTTCATACCTAAGTAGCCTATTTCTTCGATGTCATAAACCTTATCTGTTTGCATCAATCTAACAGAATCACCCTTAGTCAGTTTGCCCTCAAAGACTCTTACCAGAATAACTACACCACGATAGGTATCAAAATATGAATCAAAAATAACTGCTTTTGGAGGAGCTTCCTTTTGGCCTTGAGGAGCAGGAATAGTATCAACAATTCCATCAAGCAATTCTTCAACACCAAGTCCAGTTTTAGCACTTACTTTAAATATATGGTCTTCGTCACAGCCTAATAATTCAATCAAATCATGTACTGTTCCCTCTACATCAGCCTTGGGGAGGTCAATCTTATTAATTACCGGAATAATCTCAAGATTATTATCCATGGCTAGATATAGGTTACTCATAGTCTGAGCTTCAATACCTTGGGCTGCATCTACGAGAAGTAAAGCTGCTTCGCAAGAAGCTAGTGATCTTGAGACCTCATAAGTGAAGTCCACATGCCCTGGAGTATCAATTAAATTAAAGACATATTCTTCTTTATCTTTAGTATGTCTCATTCTAATTGCATGAGATTTTATAGTAATCCCTTTTTCGCGTTCAAGATCCATATTATCTAAAACTTGATCTACGATTTTACTTCTATCTATAGTATTGGTAGCTTCTAATAATCGGTCAGCCAAAGTTGATTTACCATGGTCTATATGAGCGATTATACAGAAATTTCTAATATTGGTTTGTTTCATATATTTACACCTCAAACGTACCCTATTTTTTATAGGGATTTTGTGTCAATAGAAAAAAGGAAGAAATTATGCTGTAAATGGATATTTATTTTGCTCACAATTACAGTTAACTACATTATTATTTAAAACTAGTCTTATAGGTTATACTCTATTTCATCAATAAACCCAACCTTTACTACTCCTTGAACTGAATTAGTAATAAAAACTTGGTCAAAAGAATTAAGCTCATCAAGTGAAATATCTCTTTCTATTACAGGATTTCGCTTGATAAACTCTTGTCTAGCAATACCATTTAGGATGTTATTATTAGTTTTAGGAGTATAAATCTTACCTTCTTTAACAAAGAATATATTTGCATAGCAGCACTCACAGATAATATTTTGTGAATTTACTAGCAAGCCCTCATCAAAGCCTTTGTTAAGGGCTTGTTTATGTAGGAAAACATTTTCTAAATAATTTAAAGATTTTATATTTCTGTAATCATTTGCCTCATAAGAAGTAGAAACTATAGTTAATCTTATGGGTGATTTCATTAGCTGTAGTTTTGATGCTAAGATAATTAATCCAGACTCTTCATTTTCTTCTAAATGAATAATAATCTTGATTCTTAGATCACTTTCATTATTTAGTTTGATAAGCTCTGTTATAATATTTTCATAATTTACATTTGAGAAATTCAAGCCAACTTTTAGACATGATAATTTTAGTCTTTCTATGTGTTTTTCCAAAAAACTAACTTTCCCCTTATGAGTCCTAAAAGAAGTAAAAACACCATAACCATACTGATAAGCTGGAGAGGAAAGAGATATTTTTATTTGTTCTTCATCTATAAACTGACCATTATAATATGCTATCATTTCTTCTCCTTTATATCTAAGAAGTTCCTGATTTTATGTAATATTTCTTGATATTCACTCGCTGGGTCTGATTCTATAGTTACAGCTCCACCACTATTAACCAAGAGCTTGCCATCAATAATAATGCCTGTTCTTATCACAATACTTGAAGAAAGAAAGTTATTATTTGCTAGAAATACACTACCAGTATAGATATTTCTCTTAAAAGATTCTAATTCTTCTATTACTTTCATAGAAGCTATCTTAGGACAGCCTGTGATTGAGCCACCAGGATAACAAGCTTTTATTAAATCAACTATTGATAAGTCACTTTTTAGCCTACCTTCTACCAGGCCGACCAAATGAAATACATTCGAAAAAGTCTCAAGTTTATTAGGATTAATTACATTAACTGAACCAATCTCACACACTTTTGATAAGTCATTTCTGAGTAAATCAACTATCATGTGCAACTCTGCTAAGTCTTTAGCAGAATTTAAAAGCATATCTTTATTCTGCTTATCTTCCTCATCATTTTTACCCCTAGCTGCTGTTCCTTTTATTGGTTTAGTCTCAACCATCCCCTTATCATATTTTAGAAACTCTTCAGGAGAGATACTAGCTATTGAGAATTCAGAATAATTTAAAAAAGCAGAGAATGGCCCCTGATTCTTTTGATATAACTTTCTAAAAAAAGCCCAGGAAGAACCGGAAAAGTCAGCTGTAAATTCTTGGGTTAAATTAACTTCATAAACATCTCCACTCAATATCATATTTTGGATTTCTTTCACTTTATCACAATATTCTTCTTCATTACATTCTTGAGAGAAGTTGCTTATCTGGTAGTCTTGCTCTGATTCATCTTTTTCTGATTTTATAAAATTAGTAAAATCAAATTCTATTTGCCAGGCAATCTTTCGCTTATTATCCCAGTATCTATAATTCTTGAAGAGGGTAAGTCTTGCTTCTGGAATCCTATAAGAATAAGTAGTTAAATTAGGGATTTCTTCTAAGTAACCTCCTAAATCATAACTCAGATACCCTATCCATCCACACCTATTAGCAGGGTAAGGAAGGTTTGAAAAATCATATCTATTGATAAGAATAGCTAACTGGTCCCATACTGTTTTATCTTGAGAATATGAATATTGATATACTGGATTCCATGCAGAAATAGAAAAATCTGATTTCTCTGAGTCTCCTGTTAGAAGAGCAGAATTATTAAACTTATTATCATCAAACCAAGACAAAGGCTCCATATACTCTACTTGTTTGAAACTTCTAAGGTCTATTATCATTACTTCTCCAAAGTTATTAAGAAATTCTCTATCATCTTATTCCCTTGAGGAGTCATAAAAGACTCTGGATGAAATTGAATTCCATAAACTTGTAATGTTTTGTGCTCTATCACCATAGGTAAATTATCATTTGTTATTGCTTTGACTAGTAGTTCTGATGATATTCCAGAAATTATTAGGGAGTGGTAACGAGCAATTTTTACTGGTTCAACTAAGCCTTCCAAAAGTAAACTAGGTGAAATAATCTTAATTACATCTTGCTTTCCATGAACTGGATAAGGAGCTTTGATTGTTTTACCTGCAAAAAACTCATTTATACATTGCATACCTAAACATATCCCTAATATGGGATGTGTTTGATGATATAGCTTAAGTATTTCCATGCTGAGTCCTGAATCTTCAGGTCTTCCTGGACCAGGAGATATAACAATAGCTTCATAGAAGCCTACTTCTCTAATATCAATCTTATCATTTCTAATAACCTCTACTAAACCTGAATAATTTTGCTGAAGCAAATAGTAAAGATTATAAGTGAATGAATCATAGTTATCTATCAGTAATATTTTTTTCATAGATTTAATTTATTTAGCATGATTATTTAGTCAAATTATTAAATAAGTAAAAAAAAGAATTTGACAAATTGAGCATACTGTATATATTGTACATATACGATATAACCTTTAATAATAAAAGGAGTGACTATGGTAGTATTAATTAGTAATTCTTCTGAATTGCCCATCTATATGCAGATAGTTGAGCAAATCAAACAGCAGATAATTAGTAAGAAGCTTGAGGAGGGACTTATGTTACCTTCTATTAGAAGTCTAGCAAGAGATTTAAAGATAAGCGTAATCACAACAAAGAAGGCTTATTCAGAGTTAGAAAAAGAAGGTTTTGTGGAAAGTGTCCCTGGTAAAGGTACTTTTGTTGCCCAAGCAAATTTAGAATACTTACATGAAATGAAGTTACGTCGAATAGAAGACTATCTTTTACAAGCCTTACAGGAAGCAAAATTTATCAATTTGAGCAAAAAAGACATTATCACAATGATAGAAACGCTAGTAGAGGAGGAAGAAAAATGAAGCAGATTTTAAGTATTAATAAATTGGTAAAAAAATTTAGAGACTTTCAATTAGGTCCTATTTCCCTTGAATTAGAACCTGGAACAATTTTAGGTATAGTAGGTCCAAATGGTGCAGGAAAAACAACTTTAATTAAGAGTATCTTAGGAATGATAGTTAAAGATTCTGGAAGTATTAGTGTATTTGAAGATGAATTAGATACTAAAGGTGTTCAAATTCGTGATAGAATTGGTTTTGTTAACAACGACCTTGTTATGAGGGGTTCTATAAGTCCCAAACTTCTAGGAAAAATGTATGGTAAGTTTTATAGTAAATGGAATCAGAAATTATATGATGATTATTTGCTTAAATTTGAGATTACACCGACAAAGAATATGAATAAGCTGTCACAAGGTATGCAAATGAAGACATCACTTGCTTTTGCTCTGTCACATGATGCAGACCTTTTAATCTTAGATGAACCAACTGCTGGTTTAGACCCTATCTTCAGAGAAGAAATCATTGATATACTATTGAAAGAACTTGAAGACAATTCTAAAAGCATTATAATTTCCTCTCATATAACCTCTGATTTAGATAAATGTGCTGACTATCTACTAGTTATGAATCATGGTAAAAGCTTATTACATGCCCCTAAAGATGAGATAATAGAAAGCCATCGCTTAGTAAAAGCTGATAAAGCTCAACTAACCAAGGATAACAAAAAAAGTTTCATTAATATCAGAGAAAATAAATATGCTTTCGAAGGCTTAACAAGTAATATAGAAGAGGTTAAAAGTTCTTTTAGTAAAGATTTGCTAATAGAAAGACCAAGAGTTGAAGATATTATGTATTACTATTGCAAGAAGTAGGTAGCCATGAAACACATGATATTAAAATACTTTAGAAAAAGATTAACTCTTCTCTTTTCTTTTCTTATAATTCCTGCAATCTTTATAATCATAGGAAATCTAAACCTTGTTTTTCTTGTATATATGTCTTTCACTTTTTCCTTCGCTTTTATTTTCGATGATTTTTCTTATGCAGTAGCTTTACCAATAAGTCGTAAAAATATAGTTATAGCTAATTATACAGCCTACTGGATTTTAGCCTTTTTGCATACTTGCTATATTGGCTTAGTTCTTTTCTTAGGAATGAAATATTTAAATTTTGCCACAGACCAATCACTCTCTCTTTTGGGGATTTTATATAGTCTTAATATCTTAGGAGTGGTTTCTTTAATTATTCCTTTTTCTTTAGAGTGTTTTATTAATCCGAGAATCAAAAGTTTTGCAGGCTTATTTACTGCTAGTGGCTTTCTCTTAATGTTTCCTATCTTAGCTTATTTTGACGTGATTAATCAATTAAGCATAATCTATCAATTCATCTTTACTGTCAGCTTAATTGGTCTAATTACTTACTTTGGAATTAAATCATCCCTCAAGAAAATTCAACTTATTGATTTTTAGGAGATATCATGTTGCTAAATTTATATAAATACTTCCTCTATCAAAGTAGATTCATTGGTATTGGCTCCCTACTTGCAGCCTCTTTATACTCTATATTGGTTCTCGAACTTAATACAATAACAACAACTTTAATAATTTCAGCTTTTGTCACAAGCTATTATATAGCCCAGACTCATAGCTGTCATAAATCTCTCCTTGCATTACCTGTTTCAAGAGAGAAAACTATTTTAGCAGACTTCTTAGCTCTCTTAACCAATCTTCTATTGAGTAATTTTATTTTCTTACTCTTTTATTATGCTTTTAGGCTAATGCTAAAAAACCCTAAATTTGATGAACCTTTATCTTTAGTCTTTATAGCAATTTTATCTGGAATTACTGGATCTCTGATAGCAAAATCTTCCCATGATTATTTTCGTAAATTTGGTGGAATAGGCCATATCATCACCCTGATTGTTTCTCTAGTCTTGTTCTTTGCCCTGATAATTGGAGCATTTACGATGCATAAATATATGACCACTGAACTTCTTTATCTAATTCCCCTAATTTATCTTTTCATAATTAATATTTTATTTTTTGTAACTAAGAGCTACTTCGTCCGTTTAGATTTTTAGAACACAGTAATGTATCCTCTCACTAAAAAATTGACCAGTCTATTCGCATTAGACTGGTCTTTTTTTTGACTCTAAAGTAGATCTTTGAGAATACTACTATGTTCTCAAAGATCTACTGCATTATTTGGGTTGATGGAGAGTAAACACACTATGACCTGAGACCATTTCTGGTCTCAGGTGGAAGTAAGGATACTTCCACTCCATAAACAATCCCCTTTCAGCTCTTTAGAGCGTTTGAGAGGGGTGGTCGAGTAGACCAGGGAGAGTATTTGTCGGACGGTTTTTCTTGCGAAGCTTTAGCGAAGGGAGATGGAGATTTTCTCCGCCATCTACGCAACCGCGGGCTGGAATCCCGCGCCCCTGATATATCTATCTCTCTATTTCAAAAGAATCATCTTACGAGACTTACTAAAGCCTCCATTCCTCATTCTATACAGATACATACCAGAAGCAACATCATTTCCCTCTTCATCTTTACCTTTCCAAACTACACTATGACTTCCTCTGTCAAAGTTATCTTTGACTAAACTTTTAACCTTACGTCCTTTAACATCATAGATATCTATAAATACTTGTCCTGGCTTATCAAGGTAGAAAGATATTTTTGTTTCAGGGTTAAAAGGATTTGGGTAATTCTGTTCAAGAGATGAATTAATCTGAACAACAGAATTATCATCATTAGAAACTGCTGTTATTTGGGCAGTTAAAGGTATTTCAATAATAGGGTTTTCAGGGTCATTAGTATGAACTATTACATTAGCATAATAAGTTCCACTTGGAAAGCCAGCCTGTGAAACAGATAAAGTAATAGTGTCTGGATTGTTTTCACTTATCTGACCCTGCCACTTATCTAATTCAATCCAAGGGGCATTATAAGATATCTTAATAGCCTGATATGAAGTTAAATAATTACCATTATAGATAATTTGTAGTCCATCTGTTGCATCTGCATTTTCAATTCCGATAGTTGCACTATATAAATTACCATCCATCAAATCATAGTAGAAATAAATATCACCATTTGAATAGAGATGAGCCTGGAAATTAAGATTCCCAGAACCATTATAGAAGACAAAATCTGAGTATTGGATAATTAGCTTATTATTTTCTTGGTCATAATAGTGATAAAGGTCAGCACTTGAACCATTTAAATCATCCCAAAATATTGCTATAAGGTCATTAGGTTGGAAAGGTGAAGGAATAGGGTCGTTACTATAATCTACACCATCTTCACCGAAAGTAATATAGCCATTAGTTGAGACTCTTGCTTGGTGCTTTAGCTGTCCATAAAAAGGAAAACCAAAATCCAAATCTATATCTACGTAATCATCTGTAGAAAGAAAAGTCTCATGAATACCAATATCACTTATATCATTCCACATAAAATCAAGTTCATCCCCCTGACTATCTTGCCAAGTGTAACCATACAGGTCTGGTCCACCTCCATCCCTTTCTGTTTCAAAAACTTCTACCCAGTAATCTAAAGCCTGTTGACCTAAATTATTGAGTTCAAAAGACATTTGATTACTCCCATTATTAGTATCAATATTCAAACTACTAGGATATTCAATGTCAGGGAAAGAGAAATTATTTATAGATAGAGGAATAGTAACCTCAGAATTATCTGGGTCATTAGTATTGAAACTAACTTGTCCTTCATATTGACCTGATTCCTGATTCTCGAACTGGACCTCTAGCATCAGAATTTCACCTAAATCAAGGTTAACATCATCTGTATTAGATAGATTGAAAACAGGATTTGAGGAAGTGATATTAGTTATCTGAAGTTGATTATTTCCTAAATTTTGAACTAGTAATGTAGAACTTATACTTTCTCCTGGAACAATTGTACCAAAGTCTAATGAAGACTGGTCTAGCATTAATTCAGGACCAGGGTTATTAATTAGATAAGCCAGATAAAGTTGCATCAGATTTCTTTTAGTATTTAAGTTTTCACTGTCAATAACCGAAGCCAGTAAGAAAGAAGAAGCTATTGTTCTATAGTTTCTTGATTCATGAACAACAGTTCTGATATGATTATCGTTTGAACGGAATAAGACTTGTCCGCTAGTAGGAGAAAACCAGTTATTATGGATATCAGCATAAGTATTTACTTGATGTTGGAGAATTTTACCTTGGGCAAAAGTATCCTCTTGACCAGTCAAAGAACTTATACCTGTATGAAGGAGTCCTTGTCCTTCAAACTCTAAGCCAAAATAACTTAAAAAGTCAGTACCATCATGGTCTTGACCGATATTAACGCCTTCTAAATAAACCGAGCCACCATTATCTAAATACTCTATAAGAGCTTCTTGTTGTGGGGTGTTCACGACACCCGGAGGTGTGAGTCCTCAGGATTCACAGAAAGTGCCATTAGACACAATCACTAAATCATAATCTGATAAACTTGTAGTCAATTCTGGAGCTACAATATTTTCTACTCCTAATTCTGTTAAGATATTTCCTATTGCTGTAGCAGCAGAAGAAGGATATCCTGTTTCAGCATTAACTATTTGAGCAGTAGGAACTTCATTTTCCCAGATATACACATTTATTGCAGATAATGAAATCATAAAAGTCATTACCATAAGTGTTATACTTAATCTTTTCATTTTCATCTCCTTTTCTTATCAAATATTATAAAGTATTTGTAAGAAAATGCAAGTAATAAGCTGAAAATTATGTTTCTCCTTATTCAGCTAACTCTTTAACCGCTTGAGCTATTAAGTCTCTAACTTCTCTGAACTTATCTAATTCAAAGCCATCAGGATCTTCAAAACTAATATGAAGACGATTCTTGACCTTACCGGTGAAAACAGGACAAGTCTCTTTAGCAGAATCACAAACAGTAATCACATAATCAAATTCTTGGGATAAATACTCATCAACTAACTTTGGATAATTTTGAGAAATATCCAGACCAATTTCTTTCATAACAAGAATAGCATTAGGGTTAACCCTTTCTGCCGGTTTTGTTCCGGCAGAAAAAGCTTGGAATCCCTCATATTGACTCATAAATCCTTGGGCCATCTGACTACGACAAGAATTTCCAGTACATAAAAATAGTACTTTTTTCATTGTTTCTATCCTTTGATTAGGGGAATTATTTTCTTTGCAGATAATACTCTACCTACTGAAACAACTTCTTCATCCACGACTAAAGCTGGGGTCATCATAACTCCATATTTCATAATATCAGCTATTTCTGTTACTTTTTCAACTTTGGCATCAATGCCTGCTTCTGCGACTGCTTTTACTGCTTGTTCTTCTAATTTCTTGCACTTAGAACAACCTGAACCCAACACTTTAATTATCATTTTATTCTCCTTTTTTTATCTAATTCATGAAATCGTCATTTCTTAAAAAATCATATTAAACAGATAACCAACTAGGATAATACCTATACCTGTTGTAGCGATAAATATTCCAATTAATTTTGGTTTGATAACTTTCTTAAGAATTATACATTCTGGTAATGATAAGGCTGTTACAGACATCATAAAGGCCAAAGCTGTACCAATTCCAACCCCCTTAGTTATCAAGGCTTCAGCAATAGGTATAGTTCCTAGAGCATTAGAATATAGAGGGATACCGAAAATAACAGCTACTATTACTGCAAAGGGATTATCGCTTCCTGCATAACCTGCTAAAGCACCATCTGGTATCCATCCATGAATCACTGCTCCTATTCCAATACCGATGATAACATAATACCAAACTCTTCCAACTATATCTTTAACTTGATCTAGTGACCATCTAAGCCTGTCTTTCTGACTTGTTATTTTTTCTTCTTGCTCTTTAGAAAAAGACATTTCATAGACATAAGATTCGACCCATCTTTTAGGTTTGAAGAGAGAAATAACCATTCCTCCTACAACTCCAACCAAAACTCCACAAAGGACATAGATAGTAGCTATCTTCCAACCAAAAGAAACTAACAAAATTGCGAAAGCTGCTTCATTTACTATGGGTGAAGTGATTAAAAATGATAATGTTACCCCTACTGGTATCCCAGCTTCTACAAAAGCAATGAACATGGGAACTGATGAGCAAGAACAAAAGGGAGTTACTATTCCAAATAAGGATGCAAGGAAATGACCTCCTACCCCACTAACTTTTGAAATAGCTTTTTTAAGCTTTACTGGAGAAACATAAGACCTTAAATATGAGATTAAAAAAATCATGAAACTTAACATTATAATAATCTTTAAAGTATCATAAATAAAGAAAGTTAAAGCTTCTCCCCAATGAGAGTTAAGATCAAGTCCAACCAAGACAGTTATATATTCACCAAACATTTCTAAAAATCTGAACATAATTTAATCCTTAAAAAGTTTCTTTTCCCTTTCAATATTAGTTCTTAAAATATCCTTAGATGCCTCTAAAAATCTAGCTACACAATCACATCTTATTGTATAATACACACAGTTTCCTTCTCTGTAATCATAAACTAAACCGCTCTTCTTCATCTGAGTAAGATGTTTCGAAATAGTCGATATATCAAATCCTAACTCATCAGCAAACTCTTTTACACATAGCTTTCTCTCTGCCAAAGCTTCTAAGAGATAAAGTCTGACAGGATGAGCTGTTGCTTTAAATATTTCTGCTAACATTTCATACTTTTCTTTTGAATAATCCATAGTAAGAACTCCTTTTGTTTTCAAGTTTGACAAATCCGTCAATCCGTCAATAACTATTTTGTTAAGATTTCTTTATCTAGTCCTATATTACTATTTTTCCAACCTTTATGCTAATCTCCCCCATTCTTTATTATCTCTTGATTGTTAGTTACTCAATAAATTAACAGGTTTTTATAGGGATAGTAACAATCAAGGAAGGATATACTCTTGTGTTGGAAGGTAGGATTTCTCAAAAATTTAAGCCATATCTTAGTTTAATTAGTGATTTTGTGGATATATTATTCTTTTTACACAATCTGTCCCGCTTTATGATAAAATGTAGATTAAGATGGGCAGAGATACCCAAGTTTCTCAGCAGTAGGCTAGAGAATTCGGATGCAGTACCTTTAACCTTAACTGGGAGTGCGGATGACTACATCCGCATCTTTTTCTTGAGAAAAAGAGAAAGCATTAGCAAGGTAATTTGAATAATTACCTTGCTATAACTTGGCTTTACGAAAAGCCAAAGGCGGATATGGTCATCCGCGTTCCCAGTTATAGAGCTGAAAGGGGAGAGTATAATTCACTTCAGCAGATACTTCAAATTATGACAATCCATAAAGGCATACCGAAATAAATATTAATATTTATCCTAAAATTTTATTAATTGCAGAAATTAGTTTATTCTTAGTTGTTTTAAATAAGTCATGCAACTCTGTTTTGAGATTTACCTCTTTATTGATCAACTCACGATTAATAATAGGTAACTGAAATGCTTTTATTAATATTTCTTCTTGAGCTAAGGTATCTTTAATTATGAATTCTGTCTTCTCATCTTGACTTTCTTTGATAGTATCAGGATAGAATAAGATTACTTCTTTCACTTCAAAACGTACAGCATAAGCAATCATTTGATAAAGATCACTTTGAGAAATACCTTTCTTGGGGTCTTTTTCATCTGAGTAAACAATCTTGTATTTAGTATCTGCTATTAAAGATCTATTATCTGTTTTCAACCATAAATCTGGCTTTAGTCCAAAGATTTTACCCTCCACAAGGTATGTATCACTTTTTTGAGCTTTTGCAGTAACTCTTTCTATTTCTTTATCAATAAAGCCAAAAATAAAATCTTCAAAGATATACTCCATTGGTAGTAAAAAGGCAAAGAGTTTAAGATCATTTTTGTAGTCAAAAGATACACAGTTTGTTAAAAACAATTGGCAGTAATCACGCACTGTTTCAAATTTTCCAAACATTGGATTAAATGTAATTCTTGAACATTGTTCAGCTGTAGCTCTTTCATCTGATACTTCATCTAAAATAAAGAGTATCTCTCTTAAGTTCTTTTTGTTATCTTGACTTGTAGTAACAGTGAATAAGAGATTAGTTACATATTTTACTATACGATTAAACTCATTATCAAAAGTAACTGCATCATAGATACAATTAAGCTTATGCCATTTACCTTTACTTATGTGTTTATTGATATATTCATTGGTATTTAGCCTACCTTTTATATATGCTAATTCCCGATTTACTTCTTCATATTGCTGATATGTTGAAGAGTTCAAGAGCTCACGGGTATATTTGGAGAAAAGATAGATTAAAACTTCAAAGAAATCACTTTGCCTACTAGCTAAAGAAGCTTGATAATTTGGGAATTTAATTTTTCTACAATAACTAAGCCACCAAAGGATATGGTTTTGAATTTGACAAACCTCATTTGCCTTCATTTCAGCTAAAACATAATCCCTCTCAGAATCAAAAAATATCTTTGGCAAAAGGTTTATCTTATTGCCTTTGTAATAAATAACTCCAACGTATTTATTTGATTTTAATTCATTTGATTTATGAATAAACTGAAGAAAGCGTTGAGACTCAATCTTATTATTATCATCTTCACAATAAAATGTGTTCTTTTCCCGACCTTTCCAGATTTCATCAAGGAATCCCTCCATTCCTTCAAATGAACCTTGACTATTTACTTTGTTTTGATATTCGAAAAGATTAATCACTTTCTACCTGATATTTTTAATGGCCAAGTATTTTTTTCTATTATCAGACCTGCTTTATCTAATATTCCTGTTACTTCTTTTTCATCATTCATGTAGTATTCGAGAAGAAGTGGAATAACTTTATTATTCATTCTTGCAACTAAATCTTTGTTTTCTCCCATGAAATAAGCATGACCAATTTGAAAGTCATGTCCTTTTGTCTTTATGATTTGTTCATTGATTTTCTCAAGAATGTCCTTATCATAAATGGTTTGACCAGCGATTTCATATTCAGGATACATAGCTTCGAAGACAAAACGTCTTCTAAGTGCAATATCCAAAAGTGCAATTGACTTATCAGCAGTATTCATTGTTCCGATGATATAAAGATTAGATGGAACCATAAAAAGATCACCTGAAGGCAATCGAGTTTCCAAAGGCATAGCACCATCAGAACGTTTATCGGGCTCAATAAGTGTTATTAGTTCACCAAACACTCTTGATATATTAGCTCTGTTGATTTCATCAATTATAATTACGTAATTCTTACGTTTAACTTTTTCTTTTTTCCCAGAAGAGTCTTTACCTAGTATAAGTAACTCTTCTAATAGAGGCGTATAATATGATGCCAGACCTTGTATAGTTAAGATAGATTCTGCTACATACATTTTCTTAAGTGTTCCAAGGCTCAAAGTGTGAGAAGTGCCCCCACTTGCTTTTCTGAAATGTATTGTCTTATTAGTAATAGCGGTTATATAAAAAGAAACGTTTTTCATTTTCACTTCTTTTTCTTCAGTTTCTCCATCGATAAGTGGCTTCATGAATAGATTAAATACATTTTCAAATGGTTCTTTTACTACTTGAAGTGTTTTAGATTCACGTAAATTCTCTAAGGCTTCATCAGCAATATTTTTAAAAACCCCATCTATCCTATCAAAAGTCAGCTGTTTATCATTTTCAATATCAGGTCTTAATCCTTGGATAAAATCTTCATAACTATAATTCTGATGAAAAGTGATGAATTCTATCCTACTATGCAAGTTTGCTTGAAATATTTTTAGAGCTTCATCATAAGAATCTATTTTACGATTCTCTATAATCTGAGCAGCTCTTAGAATTGTATTATATGTTTTACCAGTACCAGGAGGTCCATAAAATATTGTATTTAGGGGAAAGTTCATGTTTTCTTTAATTTCTTTGGTAGTGATTGGTTGAGATTTTAAAAATTCTCTATATGACTTGATTGAGGCAGAGTAAAATCTATAAGTTCCATAGGATGGTGCATCTTTATGGTAATATTTACTATTTGGATTTCTTTGTTCATTAATTAGATCATCATAAAGATTTTCAAGGTATTTATCATCTATCTGCTTAAACAGTTCTTTTGACAAGATTTGAGAAAGAATATCAATTGCTTTAATGTAAGAACTTCTTGTGTTTTTGTTTTTGTACTTCTTGAGCAGCCACTTTTTAAACTCTTCTCGATAATCCTTTGTTATTGATTGTGACTCTATTATCTCATTGTTTCTTTTATCTAATGTATTCATTTTATTTCCTTTAGTTCTTTAATTCCCTCAGATTTTATCAGAATATTAAGCTGTTCAATAGCGATTTTATTTAGTTTAATCAATCGCTCTTCAGGTGATACATTTTGTTTAATAAGTTCTGCATTCATACTTTCTAGATTAGTTAAAACAATTAACTGTTCTAAGGTTGCATAATCTCTTATGTTTCCTTCATGCCCTAGATTCTGTTCTCTCCATGTTTTTGCAGTAATTCCAAATAGTGCTAGATTAAGTAAATCTGCTTCAGAAGCATAAACAAAAGCATGCTTAGATTTTGATAGTTTTTGGGGAATAAGATTCTTTTTAATAGCATCAGTGTGAATTCTATAGTTTACTTTTGATAGAATTCGTGATGTTTCCCATTCAGTTTTATTAAATTTAAGTTCATTTTGTTTTAATCTTTGAAACTCTTTAAGCAAGTATAATTTAAATTGAGGGCTAATCCAAGAAGCAAATTCAAAGGCAATATCCTGATGGGCAAATGTCCCACCCAACCTACCAGATTTTGAAACAAGACCTATAGCATTTGTTGATTTAATCCATTTCTGTGGTGATAACACAAAAGCGTTAGATCCTGCTTCATTTTTAAAGGAGTCGAATTCGACCCCTTTAAAATTCAGATTGTGAAGTTCTTCCCAAAGTCCTAGAAATTCAATAGTATTCTTGTTTCTCATCCAATTTTTTATAATATCTTTTGGTTCATTAGGATTTTTATGCCTAGCAATATCAGTTAACGAGATATAACTTTCTTGAATTGAACCTTTTATCTTCACTTCTACACCCAAAACTTTGATGGCATTAATGTTCTTCATTTTTAATCACCTAACTGTTCTGATAATATAAGGCTTTTGTCTAAAATATCCTGTGCAATAGTAAATTCTTTGGATTTTACATTTAATATTTTTAAGCTCATTCTCTCAGTCCTTTTTGAGTTAACAACAACCTTCTACTGTTTTTTTTAATCAAAACATCTATTTTTTATTATAAGAATTTTTTATTTTGTCAAGGAGTAAATTCAAAGATAATGTTAGTTTTCTATTTATTTACATACATAATCAATAAGTAATTTAATATTTATGTTGTCAAGTTTTCTATAATAATTAGTTAGCATACCACCATTTTCATAAGAAAATTTGAATCTAATTTCGATTTTGTCATGATATTTACCCTTGTGAGGTATAATCTTGTTCAGTTTTGTATAATTTGGGTTTAATCTTAACTGGGAGTGCGGATGTGGTCATCCGCGTTCCCAGTTATAAAGATTGTCTCACTCCATGGCAGAGAGGAAATCCTTTCCCTCTCACAAAATAGCATTCTTAACCCAATCTTAACATTCTACTTATAATTATTTAACACTTGAACAGTATAAATAAGTGAAACCAAAAAAATAATTGGAGTAAAACATGAATTTATCCAGAAAATTTTTCATTTTATTGTTGTTAGTCGTTAGTGTTCCTTTCATACTTGGTGCCATGGAAACCAAGCTTGAGATGGAATTATGGAATCGTATGTCTTATGTTGATGATGGTTCTGATGCTGATCCTACAACTTCTTTCTCAGTTGACAGAGGTTATTTTACTTTAAAACCAGCTTTATCAGAAAATATTTCTGCTAGATTTACTTTAGATTTCTTTTCATCAGACAAAGATACCAACGGTGCTGGCCTTAAAATGAAATATGCTTACTTAGATTTCAAAAACTTTATGCCACTTCCAAAAGCGACTTTATCTGTTGGTTTAACCAAAAACTATTTCGGTTATATTTATAGCTGGAAATATGAAACAATCGAAAAAGATCCTGCTGACTTATGGAAATTTGCTTCAAGTACTGATTATGGTATAGTTTTCTCAGGTCAGGTTCCTGCAGCTAAATTAAGCTATAACCTTGGTGTATATAATGGTGAAGGTTATAAAAAGAGTGGAGATAATGTAAATACTGAATATGCTTACTTAGCAAATTTTAGAATTAAACCTGTAGAGATGTTAGAACTTGGTGGTTCATTCTCTATGAATAGTAAAAATAATCCTAATGATGATATGGGTGAAGAAAACCCTGATCATGAAGCACACACTGCTTTTGCAGGTATGGCTAAATTTGACATGAGTGGAATTACTCTTTTAGGTCAATTCTTAGGAAAAACTGTTGATACTGATAATGATGATGCAGATGAAGATGTATCTTCACAAGCTATCTCTCTTCTTGGTATGTACAACTTAAAAGATGTTGCAGATCTTAATATGGAAATTGTTGGACGTTACGATATGTATGACCCAAACACTGATACTGATGATGATGGTAAAAACCTTATGTTATTTGGTCTTAACTACCACATTCAAAAAAATGTACAAGTTCAAGCAAACTACCAAATTACTTCACACGAAGATGATACAAAAGAAGATATTTCTGCTTTAATGCTTCAATTACGTTACAGCTTCAAAAATATTTTAGGCAACTAGTTAATTAGATAATTAGGAGATAATAATGAAAATTACAAAAATCATTTTAACCTTAGTAGTTCTAGCAACAATGACAATGTTTACAGCTTGTGATAATACAAAAGAGATGAAAGAAACTTCTTCTTTAGAAGGTAAAATTACAATGTCAGGTTCAACAACTGTTTTACCTATAGCTCAAGCATGTGCAGAAGAATTCATGAATCAAAACCCAAAAGTAAACATCTCAGTTAGAGGTGGTGGTTCATCTATCGGTATCAAAGATATCATGGCTGGAACAGTAGAAATTGGTAATGCATCTAGAGATGCTAAAGATAAAGAAATCAAGAAAGCTAAAGCTCAAGGTATTGACTTATACCAAAATGTAGTTGCTAGCGATGGTATTGCTATAATAGTTAATCCAAAAAATACAATTACTGGCTTAACTATCGAACAAATTCAAGCTATCTACACTGGTAAAGTGACTAACTGGAAAGAACTTGGTGGACCAGACATGAATATCGTTATTATCTCAAGAGACACTTCTTCAGGTACTTATGAAGTATTTTATGAAATTGCTATGAAGAAACAAAATATAGTTCAAAACTGTATTATGGTTGCTTCTAACAATGCAGCAGTTACTTCAGTTAAAGATACTCCTGGTGCTATTGCTTATGCTGGTTTAGGTTACCTTTCTTCATCAGTAAAACCTCTTCAAGTTAATGGTGTTGACCCAACTTTTGAAAACGTGTTATCTGGTGCTTATCCTGTTTCACGTAACTTAAACATGTACACTAACGGTGCTCCAAAAGGTATCACAAAGACATTTATGGACTTCATCCTTTCTTCTGAAGGACAAAATATTGTTGAAAAACAAGGATTCATCAAAATCAAATAATTAACCCACAAGTGATAAATAGAAGAAACAATGAAACCCGAGTTATGATCTTCGCTCGGGTTTCACTTAAATTAGATTATTATATATTTGTAAATAAAGGAAATTTATGAAGAAATTTAAAGAAATCCTTTTTAAAAGCCTTACCTATTTTGCAGCTATTTTCTCAATCTTAGCTCTCTTTGGTATCATAACAACACTCTTTATGGAAGGACTACCCATGTTTAAAGAAGTTTCTCTTAGTGAGTTCTTTTTTTCCTCCCAATGGTATCCTACTAATGAACATCAAAGCTTCGGTGCTTTAGCCCTGCTTATAGGTTCAGTTGTTGTTACTCTTGGAGCATTGATAATAGCTGTTCCTATAGGACTTGGTTCTGCAATTTATTTATCTGAAATTGCTGGAAGTAGAACTAAAGAAATAGTTAAACCAATGATTGAATTGCTTGCCGGTATTCCTTCTGTAGTCTATGGTCTTTTTGGTATGGCCTTTTTAGCCCCCTTTTTAATTCGCACTTTAGGGATTGATTCTGGACTGAATATCTTTACTGCTAGTATTGTTTTAGGAATAATGATTATTCCAATTATCTCAAGTATGTCAGAAGATGCTTTATCAACCGTTCCAAGAGCTTTAAGAGAAGCATCTTATGGCTTAGGTGCAACTAAGTGGGAAACAATTACCAGGGTTGTGGTTCCAGCAGCAAAGACAGGTATTATTGGTTCTTTTGTATTAGGATTTGGTAGAGCTATTGGCGAAACTATGGTTGTAATTATGGTTGCTGGTGGTGCAGCTCAAATACCTTCATCTATTTTTGACCCTGTAAGACCTATGACAACATCTATTGCTGTAGAAATGGCTGAAACTGTGCTTGGTTCTATTCACTTTCATTCCCTATTTGCCTTAGCTATTATGCTTTTTGTTATAACTTTTGTGACCAACCTCTTTACAGAGTTATTCCTCTTTAAGAAAGTTAAATAAGGAGATCTAATGAATAATAGAAAATTTAAAGAACAAGTAGGAATCAGTTTTTTAAGACTTGGTGTTTTATTAACTGCTATCTTCTTATTTTCCTTTCTTTATATCATCTTTTCCAAAGGTGGTGGAGTATTAAGTTGGACTTTCCTTACTGATATTCCTAGGGAAGCAATGACAACTGGGGGGATATTCCCGGCTTTAGTTGGAACCTTATATCTGACTCTTCTTTCCATAGCTATTGCCCTCCCATTGGGAGTACTTACTGCCATTTATATGGTTCATTTAGCTAAACCATATTGGCTAATGCGTATTGTTAGAATTGCAGTTAATACTCTAGCAGGTGTACCTTCAATAATATACGGACTCTTTGGTTTAACTCTCTTTGTAAGAATTATGCATTTAGAGGTTTCCTTGATTTCAGGTGCTCTAACCCTAGCTATCCTAGCTCTTCCTGTGATTATCAACGCTAGTGAAGAAGCTATAAGAGGGGTTCCTAGGTCTTTTAGAGAGGGTTCATTAGCTCTGGGTGCTACAGAAAGACAAACTATCATGAGAGTCATTGTTCCTACAGCTCTACCTAATATTTTAACTGGTGCAATTATCAGTATTGGTAGAGTTGCTGGTGAAACTGCTCCAATTATGTTCACAGCTGCTACCTTCTATTCACGCATGCTTCCTACTTCATTGAAACATGAGGTTATGGCCCTACCTTATCATATATACGCTTTGATGACTGAAGGAGCCAAACCAGAACAACAAGTACCCATCGCTTATGGAACCGCTGTAGTTCTTTTAATATTAGTATTAGTAGTTTCAACAAGTGCAATAATTATTAGATACAAGATAAGGAAAACAAGAAAATGGTAAAAGAAATAATAAAAACAGAAAATTTGAAGTTATGGTTCAATGATAACTATGTACTTCATGATTTGGATTTTACAGTTCATGAAAAGAAAATAACGGCCTTGATTGGTCCTTCAGGCTGTGGGAAATCAACTCTTCTTAGATCATTTAACAGAATGAATGATTTAATTCCTGAATGCAGAATAGAAGGCAAAATTCTCTTAGAGGGTAAAGATATCTATGATTCTAAGGCAGATGTTACTGAAGTTAGAACTCAGATTGGTATGGTTTTTCAAAGACCTAATCCTTTCCCAAAATCAATCTATAACAATGTTGCCTATGGACTACTAATTAGAGGAGAGAAGAGAAAGTCCGTTCTTGATGAAGTTGTTGAAAAAAGTTTGAGAGATGCCTGGATTTGGGATGAAGTTAAAGACAGATTACACACTTCAGCTTTGTCTTTATCTGGGGGACAGCAACAACGTCTATGTATTGCTAGAGCATTAGCTAATCAACCTAAAGTATTATTACTTGATGAACCTACTTCAGCCCTTGATCCTAAGTCAACTGCCAAAATTGAAGAATTATGTATTGACTTAAAAGATAAAGTGACTATTTTGATAGTAACTCATAATATTGCCCAAGCAGGTAGAATATCGGACTATACTACTTTCATGTATCTAGGTGATATTATTGAATTCGGAGAAACTCAGAGAGTATTTACTGTTCCTAAAGATAAAAGAACAGAAGATTATTTAACTGGAGTATTTGGTTAATAGAAGAGAAGGAGAAAATAATGTTATCACCAAAAATTATCGACTTGAAGAAAAGCCTGATGGATATGGCTGGATATGTCCAAAAAATGATAGAATTATGTATTACATCTATGGAGGATATGAATACCTTGATTTTAGATGATGTCGTATATTATGAGAATAAAGTCAATAGATTAGAATTAGAGATTGATGATAGATGTGCAGCCCTCATTGCTCTTTATCAACCAGAAGCAAAAGACTTACGTTACATCTTGATGATTATAAAAATGAACAATGATTTCGAGCGTTTAGGCGATTTGGCTTTCAAAATTGCAGATAGTCTTAAAGCCATGAAAGAAGATTCTTTAATCTTTAGTATGAAAGAATTATATGAAATGGCAAAAAAAGCTTATTCTATGCTCAAAGATAGTATCATGGCCTTCTCTGATGAGGATGTTGAGACTTCTAAAGCAATAGGAGCTAGAGATAATGAAGTGGATGATTTGTACGAAGAACTCTATACACATATTAAAAATATTCTTAAGGACACTACAACAAACGTAGAGCCGAGTCTGCATATTTTAAGAATAGCTTCAAAATTTGAAAGAATTGCTGATTTAGCAACCAACATAGGGGAATCTACTATCTATTTAGTTGAAGGAAAAGTAATTAAACACCATAATCAGGAGAGTTGATGGAAAAGAAAAAAACTTTATTTGTAGTAGATGATGAACATGATATTCTTGAATTATTAGAACTTCAACTTACAAAAGCTCATTTCAATGTCAAAACTTTTGATAATGGTAATGATTTCATGGAAGAGTTAAAAAATCAAGCTCCTGATTTAGTTATCTTAGACCTTATGCTACCCGATATTGAAGGAACTGAGATCTGTAAGAGAATACGTAAGTCTGAGAAGTATAAAGATCTGCCAGTAATTATGCTAACAGCAAAAGGAGAAGAGGTTGATAAGATACTTGGTTTAGAATTAGGAGCCGATGACTATCTTGCAAAACCTTTCTCACCTCGTGAGTTAGTTGCTAGAATTAAGGCTGTATTACGGAGAGCTGAAGTAAGTAATAATAATTCAGACTTTCTCACTATTGGAGATATACTTCATATTGATAAAAGAAAGTTCGAAGTAAAAATTAAAGGTGAAAAAATATATCTAACTACAACTGAATTCAAAATATTAGAATTACTAGCTTCTCACCCTAGTTGGGTATTTTCTAGAGAACAGATTCTTAACCACCTTTGGGGTAATGATAAGATTGTTTTAGATAGGACTATTGACGTTCATATCAGAAATCTACGTTCTAAAATTGGCGAAGTTGGTGATTATATCAAGAATATTAGAAGCGTAGGCTATAAATTCGAGGTTTAATGTTTAAATCAAATTCTATATTCAGCCGAATCATTTTCAGCTATGTATCCATTTTCTTAGTTTTAATATCTTTAATCTATTTCATATCTTTTAGATTAGTTAAAGAACAGCATCTAGCTCGTTTAGAAAGTAGTTTAATTGCTCAAGCACAGGCTACTTTTGATCTGATTGAATATGACCTAGTTGGAGATAATTATTCGGCATTACAAGAAAGAGTTAGACAGATTTCAGAGACAATCCAAGCCAGAATTACAATTATTGATATAAATGGTAAAGTTGTATTAGAATCTGATGCAAATCCTCATGAAATGGAGAACCATAAGGAGAGATTTGAATTAAAGAAAGCCCTTAATGGAGAAATTGGTTCAGCAATAAGATATTCTGCCACAGTACATGAAGAAATGTTATATGTCGCTGTACCAATCATGTCTAAGGATAGAATTCATTATGTATCCCGCCTAAGCATACCAATTACGGAGATTAATCTTCTCTTGCATGACTTTAAAAAAGGTATTCAACAAGCCTCACTAATTCTTTTTATCTTTGCCTTGCTTGTAGCTTATTTTTATACAAAACAATTAACCAAGCCCCTCTTGCATTTAAAAGAAGCCTGCTACGATATCAGCCAAGGTAACCTCAAAAGAAAAGTAGATATTAAAAGTAACGATGAACTTGAAGATTTCTCCAAAAGTTTTAATTTAATGGCTGAAAAACTAGCCCATACAATATCAGAGCTCAAGAATAAGAGTTTCACCTTAGAGAATATCATGAATTCAATTAATGAAGTTCTCTGGGTTCAGCATTATGATGGAAGATTAATCTTAGCTAACCAGAGTTTTAAAAAACTTATTAAAGCTAAGAATTATTGCGATAAATACTATTGGGAGTTAATTCATGACCCTGAAGTAAAATCCGTTATAGCGAGTATTACTCCTGAAACTGGAGATATCACTACTGAAATTAAGCTGAATGATACATGGTTTATTCTATCTTCATCAAAGATTGATGACCAACAAGTTACTTTTGTGCTCCATAACATTTCGGAATTAAAAGAAACACAACAGCTAAAAAGAGATTTTATAGTTAATGCAAGTCATGAACTAAGAACTCCACTCACTGCTATTAAAGGTTTTGTAGAACATCTAATTGAAGATGCTAGTCCTACCCAACTTAAATATCTTAATATTATTGATAGAAATTCTGAAAGATTAATCTATTTGATAAATGATATTCAAGCTTTAGCTAAACTTGAACAAGGACCACAACTCATTATTTCTAAAATCAAACTAGGCCATTTCCTTGATAAAACTAAAAGTATTTTTGAAGATAAACTTAAGGAAAATAATCTTTCTTTCACAATCAATATCTCAGAAGAATTACCTGAATTAGAAGTTGATAAATTTAAAATAGAACAAGTCTTCGTTAACTTAATAGATAATGCTATTCGTTATACTTCTCAAGGTGGTATTACTATAAATGCTCAGCTAGCTGATTCTAACATGATTATCAGAGTTAAAGACAGTGGGGATGGCATACCAGCTCAGCATATCCACAGAATCTTTGAAAGGTTTTATGTGGCTGATAAATCTAGGAATAGGAAAAATGGTGGAACTGGATTAGGATTAGCAATAGTTAAGCATATTGTTAATCTCCATAATGGTACAATTGAAGCAAAATCGGAATTAACGAAAGGAACTGAATTTATCATAACACTTCCCCTTATTCAAGAGAAAAAATATGAAAGAGATATCTGATAAAATATATGATGAAAAGATAGGAGAACTTTTCCCTTTAGTAAAATCAATAGCTGTCAAATATGCTTCAAATGCTCATCCCCTTGATGATTTAATTCAAGAAGGCTTGATAGGTGTTATTAAAGCTGTCGATAACTACGAAGAAAAGAGCCAAGCTAAATTTTCTACCTATGCAGTGTATTGGATTAAAAAGTATATTTTGGATTATATTGCTAAAGATAGTAATAGTCCACTTTTTGAGTATAATGAAGATATGAATACTAGTCAAGAATATCTTCATTCACCTGAAAAAGAGCAAATAGCAATTGAATTTCCTTTAGATTTTCCTGACTTAGAAAAAGAAGTAATCATCCAGCTTTATCAACATGAATTTACCCTAACTGAAGTAGCTAAACAGTTAAATATCCCCAGGGAAAGAGTTAGGCAGCTAAGAGAAAAGGCTTTGAGAAGGTTGAAAGCTAATGGTTTTACTTTAGATTAAAGTTTTTTTATTTGCCTGCAGGGATGCAGGCGTTTCCAGTTATTTTATTTCCTTGACACCATAAGTCTATTATTTCATAGATTCAGAAAATCAATATTGAGGTCAAGATGATAGAATATTTAGAATCCCTACTTCCAGCTAACTCCTTTTTACCTGGAGTTGTTAGAGCTTTGATAATCATAGTCTTTACTGGATTAATATATCTTCTCAGCAGACTAGCAATGAAAATAGTTCATAAAATCATCATAAAAAGCAAGGTAACTTGGGATGATTATATGATAAAAAGAAAGGTAATTTCAAGTTTAACACCTTTACCAGCCTTAATTTTCCTATTTGAATTCACATCCTACTTCACATATACAGGTGATTTCCTAGCTAAACTTGTTTCATCTTTAGTAATAGTTGTTATTTTAATATTCTGTGGTAACTTACTAAATTCACTAAATGATATCTATAAAACTCTAGAAATATCAAAAGGAAAATCAATTAAAGGTTTCATACAAGTCTTTATGATTATTCTTTATGTGTTAGGATTTCTGATAATTCTCTCAATATTCATTAATACTAATCCACTGGTTTTAATTAGTGGTTTAGGAGCTATGACTGCTGTTTTAATGCTGATTTTTAAGGATACAATATTATCTTTTGTTGCAAGTGTTAGAATCACAACCAGTGATATTATCAAAATTGGTGATTGGTTAGAAGTACCTAAATTTGAAGCAGATGGAGATGTTATTGATATTTCCCTATATAATATTCAAATTCAAAATTGGGATAAAACAATAACAAATATTCCTACTTATAAATTAATAGATGACTCTTTTAAAAACTGGAGAGGGATGCAAGAAGCTGGAGGAAGAAGGATTATGAGAAAAATCATCATAGATTCTTCTTCTGTAAAATTCTGTGATGAAAAGATGATAAATAAATTTGAAAAAATTCATTACTTAAAAGAATATATTGCAGGGAAGAAAGCAGAACTAAGTAATTTTAATAATCAGAATAATATTGATGATTCTGTTAAAGTAAATGGCAGAAGAATGACTAATTTAGGTACCTTCAGAGCTTATATTGCAAATTATTTGAAGAATCATCCCTTTGTACATAAAGAGCTAACTTTCCTAATTAGGCAACTTGAAGCTGATAAAGATGGCATTCCTATTCAAATTTATGTATTTGTCAATCAAACAGCTTGGGTAAAATATGAAGATATTCAGTCTGATATCTTTGACCACTTATATGCAGTAGTTCCAGAATTTGGTTTAAGAATTTTCCAGAACCCATCCAGTTATAATTTTGAAAAAATTGCAGAAAATTTACCAAAAAGTTAAGGATAATCATGAATATAAAAGAAGCATTTGTTGAGGCTGAAGAATTATTAGCAGTAAATAATATTGAAAATCCCAGCTTAAATGCAGGGCTCATCTTAGAAGAGGTCACCGAGATTAAAAGACTTTCTCTTCCTCTATTTTATGATAAAGAAATTACTAACCAGCAAAAAGCAAGAATCAAAGAAATGGTTAAAAGAAGGTGCAAGCACGAACCCTTGCAGTATATTTTTGGATATACCGAATTTTATGGGAGTAAAATCCTTGTAAATCCAGAAGTTTTGATACCAAGACCAGAAACAGAATATTTATTAGAAACTATTAGGAATTATAACTTATATCCTAAGAGAATTATTGATATAGGAACAGGATCTGGAGCCATAGCAATTTCATTAAAGAAAATCTTTCCTCAAGCTCAGGTTATTGGTCTTGATATTTCTTTCCATGCTCTTGAACAAGCCAAGGAAAATGCCAAACTAAACGAGGTGGAAATTGATTTTGTTCAAGCTGATGTTTTCTCAGATGATTTAGGAAAATTTGATTTGCTTGTTTCTAATCCTCCTTATATCCCACAAGATGAATATATGATACTACCCGATGAGGTGAAAAACTTTGAACCCAAATTAGCTTTAGTTGGAGCCGATGCAGGCCTTTACTTCTACAAGAGAATTATTAAAATGAGTAAAATAATACTCAATCCTCAAGGAGTAATTTTCTTTGAAGTAGGAGAATATCAAGGAGAATTTATAAAGAAACTGGCTTTGGAAAGTGGTTTTTCTAGTGTCAAAATTATCCAAGATTTAGTTGGTAAAGATAGAATTGTTTTCATGAGCTAGTGTCAGTTAAAAGAATCAGTATATTTTCAATTGACATTATTCTTAACTAATACCGAATGTCATTAGGAGAATCAATGAAAATATCATACTTAAATATAGGGATAATTGTCATTTGCTTATTATTACCAGGAAGTTATTTTGCTATTGAGAAAGCAGACAGTCTTAGCGTTAGCTCAACAGAAAACTTAATTAAACTTCCTAAAATAGAGCAGATTATCAAAGGAAATGCCAGCTTAAACGAAGGGCTGAATGATGTAATAGCTTTTGCAGATTCTTTACTTTTTGCTAAACATGCCCAAGAGTCGTTAGTTATTTTAAATAAGGCCTTAGAGAATCCCTTCTTCAAAGATTATTCTGTCCGAAGAGAATTGATGTTTAAGATTTATGATGTTTATTCTTATCAGTGGGATTTTTCAAAATCAATACCAGCTGTTATAGATATTTTCAAAGCTGATTCTCTGAGAAAAGATATTGGGTTAATGGCTAATTCATCTCTCTGGGTTGCTACAACATATACAGATTATTATGATACTGAGAAAAGTCTGGAATGGATTAAGAAAAGTAGAAATTATGCTAGTCAGGTGGATTCAACGAGAATCCTTTCTTACCTTTATATGTTAGAGGGAGATGTGGCACTAGCTGAGGAAAATAATGTTCTAGCTTTTGAAAATTACAAGAAAGCCGAGAGCTATCTCACTTCACTGCCAATATCTAACACTTCGGCATTAATTTACTTAAGTTTAGCAGGTATTTATAGTACTTTAGAACAACAGGATATAGCAGTTGAATACTATTTAAAAACAGCAGATGTATATGACAAGTTAGAAGACTATTCTGGTGTATCCCTGGCACTTTATAATCTTGCAGTTGCTTATGGTAATTCTGGAGATTATGAAAAAGCTTTAAAGTATTCTTTACAAAGCATTGATATTTGCCAGAAAGAAGAGAATAAATTTGCTATTTCTGATATGCTAGTTTCATCTTATGCCCTAACTTCTCAAATCTATGAGATTTTGGAAGATTGGGAGAACTCTTTAAAATATCTCCAACTCTCAGATCAAGTAACTCAAGCAAACACCTCTTTAGGTACGACTATGGAAATGATGAACCAATATATTAGGTTCTATACAAAATTAGATAATTATGAGAAGGCCTTATACTACATTAACCTCAGTGATAGCTTAATTACTGAACAAAAAACACCTCCTACGGATATTTCCTTTATGGCAGCTCGATTGGATTTCTATGAACATTTTGGTTTTTATGAAAAAGCTACTCAAATTTCTAGGGAAATAATCTCTAGTATTAGAAAAGAGACATCTGAAGAAGTGGCTAATCTAGTTGCAGATTATGAAGCTCAGAAGAATCTAGATGAAGTAACTCAAGAAAAGCAAAAATTATCTCTAGAAAATACTGAAAAAAACTTAACTATAGCTAATCAATATAAAACAATCTATTTAATTCTTTCACTAATCCTCTTCATTTCAATTATTACCATTTTCCTATTTCATCGTTATAGAACAAAGAAAAAACTAGCTAAACTACTAAATATAAAGGTAGAGGAAAGAACTAGAGAACTCAAAGAAGCTAATGAAAAGCTACTAGCTGAAATTGAAGACCATAAAGCAACAACCAATCAACTTCTTTTCGCTCAGAGACTAACTGGTGTTGGTGAAATTGCTTCAGGGTTAGCTCATGAAATTAGAAACCCTTTAACTAATATTTTAGCTTCTATGCAAATCCTAAAATCAAAGTATGATATCGAAAATGACCAATTTACTGGTATCATCATAAGAAATGCCCAAAATGCTAATACACGAGTTAATGAACTTCTTAACTATAGCCAGCCAATTGCCTTTAAGAAAGAAACAATTTCTCTTCACCGAATAATTACTGAAGTTATTAACCTTGCAAAAGGTAAGCTTAACAAAGAACATATTTCTATAAAGTACAAATCAGAGAATATTCAAGATCTTGTTTCAGTTGATAAAAAACAAATAACTACTGTTTTCTTGAACTTTATTCTAAATTCAATTGATGCGATAAAAACTACTGATAAAGAAGGTTTAATAGAGATCACAACACGAGATGAATTTAATTTTATTGTTATTGACTTTACTGATAATGGATGCGGTATTAAAGAAAATGTTATACCTAAAATATTCCAACCTTTCTTTACTAATAAAGAAGGTGGTACAGGGCTAGGACTTAACCTAGCACACAAAATTGTTCACCAACATGGAGGATTAATTACTGCTAAAAGTCAGTTGGGAGTATTTACCACTATTTCAGTTAAATTACTGAATATGAAATCGTAAGTTAGAAAATTTGCTTTTCTTTAAAGCAAAACTATGGACTGGCGGCATCTTGCCACCAGATTAACAGGCTCTCAGAGCTTGTTGTGGATGCAAGAGGCATCAACTCCATATTACCATTTCTCCATCTCAAAATTCTTATTTTTTCTTAATCACATAATTAAGCATCTGTTTGTCTGATTTATGAATATCAGAACACATCCATTGTTCTAAAATTTCAAATCTCTCATTTAGTAGTTTAGCTATTTGCCTGTGTTTGTAATAAGATGAAAAAATTCCTTTTTCATCTAGCTGCTCTCCCTGCCCCTCATATAAGGAAAAGAAGAAAACTCCTGGGAAATTAATTTTTTCCAGAAACTCTTGTAGTTGTTTAAAAGTTAAATGTTGCATAGCTAAATTACAAAAAAGATGTTGGATTTCGTAGTCACGAATATAAGCATTAACGAAATCTACATCAGAAAAATCTATATAAGCAAAGGGACAGGCGAATCTACTGCCAATCCATTCATAAAAACCTAGAACATTATCGCTACCTTGAATAGATTTACCCTGACCAAACATGTAGGTTAGATTGTTTCCCGAACCAGAACCTAATTCTAAGATTTTTTCTACTCCATTTACGTATTTTAGAAACTTTTCAACTCCTTCTTGATGATAATTATTAAAAGTTTCTGCTATGTAATCTACACAAATTGCATCATATATTTCCATATTTTTATCTATATTTTTTCTCATTTTAATTTATCCTTTTCTAATATTTCTAATGATCTGGAGAGTAAACAATCCCCTTTCAGTTCTTCAGAACGCCTGAGAGGGGTGCCTGATAAGGCGGGGAGAGTATTATTAGACAAACTCAGAAGTCTTACCAAAATACTTATCTCTTTCCCACAATATCTTTAAAATTAAGCACTAAATTTAGTACCATTCCTACTACTGCTGCTAAACCAAGTCCTTCTAATTCAAAATTGCCATAAGCAAATTTAGCATTTCCCAAACCAATAACTAGCATGGAAGCTGAAATAATAAGTACTTTTGGATTGGAGAAATCTACTTTAGCATCAATCATATTTTTGATACCAATAGATGAGATCATACCAAAAAGTAAAATAGAAATACCTCCTATTACAGGTCCTGGGATAACTTTGATTAGTTCTGTAAATTTAGGAATAAAGGCTAGGAATATTGCAAACATAGCAGCAAATCTCATAATTATAGGGTTAGTATTTCCAGTAAGTGCAACAGCTCCAGTATTTTCGCTATAAGTAGTTAAAACAGGTCCACCAATAGCTGATGATATACAAGATGCTACCCCATCTCCAAATAGAGTTCGATGAATACCTGGCTTAGTTAAGAAGTCTCTCCCTGCTACATTTCCTATAGCTAAGACATCACCAAAGTGCTCTACAATCGCCACCAAGGCAATTGGAACAGTAATAGAAAGAGCATTTACTGAGAATTTCGGACTTGTCAATGTAGGTAAGCCAAACCAGTTAGCTTGCTGTACAGCAGACCAATCTATAAGTCCAAAAATAGAAGAAACAACAAATCCAAAGATTAAAGATATTAGAACAGGTAGCATTGAGAGAAACTTAAGACCAATCTTTTCAAAATAGATTTTTACAAAGACAGAAACTGCAAAAGTAGATAAGGCCAATAACCAACAACCGTTAGTTCCTATTGAGCTTAATAGTTGTGGGGAGTTAGTTCCATTAGCATTTGAAATAGCCACTGGGGCTAATATTAAACCAATTAAAACAATCATAGGTCCTGTAACCCAAGCAGGAAGAATCTTATGTAAAGATTCAATACTAATGAAGTTTAGTAATAAACCTACTATCATAAACATAACTCCCGCACCGAATATACCACCAAGGGCATAAGGCATACCACTATTAGCAGAAATCGAGGTTATAGCAGCAATGAATGCAAAAGATGAACCTAAATAAATTGGAACCATATTCTTTGTTATTAAGTGGAATAGCAAGGTTCCTATTCCTGTAGCTAAAAGTGTAGCCCCAATATCTAAACCAGTTAGCATGGGAACTAAAACTGTTGCACCAAACATAACAAAAGTGTGCTGTAACCCCATAATAATATTTCTTGAGTTGATATCTTTCATCGATACTCCCTTTTATTAATTTTTTAGGCGTATGCAATACACCTCTACATCTATATCACCTATCAACCTGTCTTTAGCTGAAAGATAAAAATCTTATTCATGTAATTCCTGTAATTCTATGGCTAATAATCTTCACTTTTAGTGTTTTCGGCCTGGGTTGTCGTAGCTTTCAGCTCCGCTTTTAAGGAGCTCTGTTGAACGTATTAGCGAATACACCTGGCTAATTTATTCTTCCTTATCTTTATTTAAAACTTTGTACAGTTTTTGTGTTAAGGATCTTCTTTCTTCTCTTCTTTTGCTTTTGCAAAAGCTAATTCGTGAAATTCGTTTTAATTTGTGTTAATTCGTGTAAAGAATCTTCTTGATGTAATTACTGGATAGATTCCCCCACCTAAGACCAATCCTGCTAGGTTAGCCAGCAGATCATTAATATTAAATGCTCTATAAGGTAACAACATCTGGAAATACTCCAATCCAACCCCTAATCCTATTGCGATAACCACCATCCCCCATTTCCATTTAGGAAAACTAAACAGCATCAGACTTATCATAGGTATATACACTAGCATATGCAAGAAGTAATCCCCTCTCAGCCTAATTACAGTTATATCAGTCAATTCCTTACTGGCATTACCCAATGGCATCACTGAAACTGTAACCAGTGCCACAAGATAGAACAACAAACCCCATTTAAAATATTTCGAAATATTTATCATATTTTATCCTTTGGATAAAGACAAAGTGATAGAGGGATAGAGAGATGGAGAGACATTTCTCTTTGTCTCCCAGTCTCTCAATCACTCAATCTCTCAGTCTTTCCAGAAAAAGTCCATTTTTCAGGTTCTCTAATCATATTAACTAACATACCTACAACATTATTATATTGATTAATTAAATGATCACATTTTTCTTTGTCAATATATCCACAATCATAGGAAAATCTTACCCATACTTGAGTTTCAGCTGCTTCACATTCAGAAATTGACATTTTAGAGATAAAGTGATTAGGGTAACGCCTTACTCTAAAGGCTTCTGCAATATTTGCACATATAGAACGAGAAGACCTTCTCATTTGATCAATCAACGAATATCTTTCTTCCTGAGGATATTTTTTTGTCGTTTCAAAAATTTCCATTGCTAATTTATACGCAATTTGATATACTCTTAAGTCTTCATGTGATCTAATTTTCATTTTCTTCTCCTTGTTTGCTCTCTCAATCTCTCAATCTCTCAATCTCTTTATCTCGCCATCTCTCAATCTCTCCATCTCTCAATCTCTCAATCTTCTACACTTTATAAAAATCCCGATACCACTCAATAAACCTCTTCACCCCTTCTCTAATTGGCGTATTAGGTCTATACCCCAGATCTTCTACCAAATCCGTAACATCCGCATGTGAAGCCGGCACATCTCCTGGTTGCAGTGGTAACATATTCTTGATAGCCTTCTTGCCCAATTCATCCTCTATAGCCTCGATAAAGTCCATGAGCAATACTGTATCATTATTTCCTATATTATAGATTTTATAAGGTGCTTTTGAAGCTCCTGGAGTAGGATTCTGCCCACTCCAGCCAGGCATAGCTTGAGCAGGATGATAAATTACTCTTTTAATCCCTTCCACAATATCATCTACATAGGTGAAATCACGCTTCATTTTACCATGATTATAGACATCTATTGGCTTTCCTTCAGCTATGGCTTTGGCAAAAAGGAAAAGAGCCATATCAGGTCTACCCCAAGGGCCATACACAGTGAAGAACCTTAAACCTGTAGTTGGAATATCATACAAGGCACTATAAGAGTGGGCTAGCAGTTCATTAGATTTCTTACTCGCAGCATAAAGAGAGATAGGATGGTCTACATTATCAGTAGTACAGAAAGGAAGTTTGTCATTCCAACCATAGACACTTGAGCTGGAGGCATAAACTAAATGCTTAATCTCATTCTGACGACAAGCTTCTAAAATATTAAAGAAACCAATAATATTACTCTCTAAATAAACATCAGGATTAGTTATACTATAGCGGACTCCTGCCTGAGCAGCTAGATTAACTACCACATCAAATTTTTCTTCTTGGAAAAGTTTATATAACTTAGCTTTATCACATAAATCTAATTTTATAAATCTATAATTAGTGTACTTCTCACTCTGAACCATCTCGCCATAGCGAATACTCTGCATGGGAAAACCATCATGAGCTAATCTGCCATACTTCACTCTTAAATCATAATAATCATTAATTACATCTAAACCTACTATCTCAACATCCTGCTCGAGGAGCAACCTGTTCGCTAAATGAAAGCCGATAAAGCCCGCTGTCCCAGTTATTAAAATTTTCATTTTTTTCTCCTAAATTCTTCAAACTAAATGCTCCAAATAAATTCTTCACAAAAAGTCTTCACACAAATTAACGCGAATTAAAACGAATTTCTCGAATTAATCTTATTTATAAGTAGAAAGTCAATACTTTCTTGTTCTCTTCCTTTTTTTCTCTTATCTTTCTTTCTATTTTTTAGTTTTTTTTTCTTATTTCAAATTTATTTATCTTGTATTTTATATATTTTTCTTTATTCGTATTTCTTCTGTCTTTTTATATTTAAATCTCTTTACTTTTTGCTCTTAGCAAAAAGAAAATTCGAGAAATTCGTTTTCATTCGTGTTAATTAGTGTAGAGAATCTTATTCGAGAAATTCGTTTTAATTCGCGTAAATTCGTGTAGAGCATCTTATCTTATCTTTATTTGTCAAATATAACTCTTTTAAATTTAAGACTCTTCTCTCCAAAGTTAATAATAATTCCCAACTTTAATTTAGTAGCAGCTAAATAATTAAGAACCTGCTTAACGTGCTCTTCATTTATATGAGCACATGCCTTTATTTCTAATAGAATTTTATCATAACAACAAAAATCAGCATAATATTTTTTCTCTAATTTTTCCTCTTTATACTCTATTTCTATTTTTGCTTCATGCTTATAAGGAATCTGATAGCTCTCAAACTCTTTAATCAATGCTTCATGATATACACTTTCATGAAAGCCAAACCCTAAATTACTATGTACAGAAAAACATCTTCCAATAATTTTATAACATTCTTCTTTAAAAAGAAGCATGTTTCCTCCTGTATGTTTTGTTTTTATATATTACTTTATCCAAAGTGTTTTATTCTAACTCTTAATTCGTGAAATTCGTCTTAATTCGCGTTAATTAGTGTGAAAGTCTTGCATTTTATTCTTTTGAAAGTCATTTCCTTAATTGCTTCTTGCTTTTTTAACAATAATATTCCACAGCACCAACCAGAAATACTTAAAATCCGTCCACACCGGTCTCTCTATCTTCTGCACCAAATACTTCCTCTCCGATTCCACTATCTCCTCAAAAGTCTTCGGCATATCCGCATAAAAAGGAGGCAACAGCCCAGGCTTCACCTGCACCCTCAACTCTCTAACCTCTTCCGGATAAAGCCCAAAATAATGCTCACTCAAAGCCCTAACCCCTACTAAGTTAAGCTCCCCCTTAAAGAAATTTATAAACTGTGGAAGCTCATCAATCCATAACTTCCTAAATACTTTTCCCCACCTGGTTACCCGGAAATCATTCTTAAACTTACCACCCTCCTGCAGACTACAAGTCTTATAAACATAATCCTGTAAATACTCAGAATAAGGATGCATAGTCCTAAACTTATTGACATAGAGAAGTTTACCATTCTTTCCCTTACGCTTAAGCTGGATTATCGGACCATAGGAAGGATTCTCATCTCTGGAAGGTTCTTTAGTCTTGATTGCAATAAAGTAATTTATTCCGTGAATCTCCCTTTTAGCTAAAAGTTCAAAACCACAAAAGTAGAGTCTACCTAATATTTCAGTTTCACTAAAAGCTCGATTCTTCCCCTTAGTAATAAAGAAGTAGAGTCCTTTTAAAAGAGCAATTTTTGGGAAAACACGACGTAAAACAAAGTCAATAAAATAGAAAATATTACCGAAAACTTGGGTATATGATTTAATAAACCTTCTTCGACGCTGAGCTTTTGTCTCTACACAACCAACAAAGACTCCACCATCGATTAAGTTATCATTCACTTGGATAATATATTTGTTCACTCTTCTAAAATTGTTAGCTTTATGCAAATTTATAAAAAGAGCTTGTGATTTTTCTTCAATATTCTCGATATTATATAAAGAATGACTATTCAGGACTAAACTTTTGTCCTTACAGAAACATTCTAGGTTTATATATTTATTAATAAATTCAAAAACTTCATCATCGTTATGAAGATACTTTTCCTTTAAGATTCTCTGCATCGATTCCTTGTGAATTTTATCCTCAAGACAATAGTGTTTAACAATCTTAACAGGACTATCAGGTACTTTATCAGAAGATTCAAACTTACTCAATTCATAAGCAGAACCTTCTTCTTCTAACTTCTTAGATCTTGTGATAAAGGTAGTTTTGGCAAAAGAAGGATTGTCCTTATGGAATTGGAAGGAATAATACAGCAAGCCAAAAACAATAAGCTCAATAATTATAGTTAATCCAATTGTTCCGAAAGTTACATAACGAGAATACTGAAAGCGGTGAAAGAAAATCATTGCCCCAAAAACAACAGCGATTGCAATAGCATCATTTTTAATTATAGATGCCCATAAGGACTTCAACCTAGGTTTCTTCTTAATCGAATACTTACCACCGATGAAGCCAGCAAGTACCCAAGCCAAAGATAGACCCAAAACAGGTTTTGCATAATCTACTAAAACCCGCCGTGTTCCATTCCTTAGCCATGCTACAAGAGCAAAAGCAAATAATATAATCCCGATATCTAACAGTAAATATAAAAAATACCAAACCTTCTTTTTCATCACGCTACCTTCTCTCAAATTTATTTATCCCCCTCCGAGAGGGGGAATATAGGGGGTGTTCCATCAAGATCCCCCTCAGCGAGGGGGACACAGGGGGTGTTCCCAATTCTTCACACTAATTAACTCGAATTAAAACGAATTTCTCGAATTTTCTTCTCACCACAAAAAAACTAGCCAGGTGTCTTCGCTAATACATTCAACACAGCTCCTTAAAAGCGGAGTTGAAAGCTACGCCAACCCAGGCCGAAAACACCGAATACACCGATAATTTCTAAACCCTAAACTCTAAACTCTAAACTCTCAACACTAAACTCTTAAATCATTAAATCTATTTCATTTTTTTGCTTCCAGCAAAAAGTAATTCGTGTAATTCGTTTTAATTCGAGTTAATTCGTGTAAAAGCTCTTCTCTTTTCATTCTTGCAAAGCAAGTAAATTCGTTTTAATTCGAGATAATTCGTGTAAAAGCTCTTACTCTTTTCATTCTTGCAAAGCAAGTTACCTTGTCAAATAAAAAATTTTAAACTTCTCATTTTTCATTTTTTATCTTTTCATTCAGTCTTCTATGAAAACTCTATGTAACTCTGTGCTTAACTCCTTTAACTCTGTGTTAAGGATTTTCTTATTAGTGGAATTAGTTTTAATTCGAGTTAATTCGTGTATAAGCTCTCAAAAAAGCTCTCAAAAAAAACTGCTGAACAAGAATATTCTCATTCAGCAGTTTACTTAATAATTGCCTACTTAATTAGTACCCTTGCTCCACATATTTCTTAAGCACTTCATACATCCCTCTTGGAGAATCATCTCCTTGATAATCTTCAATTTCTTCTTCACCAAAAGGGTCATCCCAGGGAAAATCTGGATCTAACTTTTTAATAGCTTTGAATAAATTATATTCAATTTCATACCTTAATAAGTTTAAATTAATAAGATATTCTTGAGCATAATCGTCTATGACATTTATAAAATCATAGATTTTTGTTAAATATTCGCATACCACATTTTTGTTATTTCTTTCTTCTACTAACACTGGGCATAAGTCTGAAACATCTTGAACGGAGTCTTTGTTTTTGTTTTTGTTTAAATACATATTTGGTCCTTGTAAGTTATTTAGGTTTTTAACCTTTCATATACTTATAGGGTCCATTTTTTGAAAAAAGGTCCACTTTTGAAAAAATATGTTTTTTTCGGCTCTCTCCAAAGTAGAGTGGGTGACATCATAAATATTGTAGGAAAATATTAACAAATATAGATTCTATTTAAGTAATGAAATTCACTTTTAATCCTGGAGGGATGCCATCTAATAGGCAGGGTTCGTTAGACCCTGTATATATGAAACCAAAAATTATCTTAGCCCTGGAAGGGCGATAACATATTGATTTATTTGATGATGTTAACATCTCCTTTCATTCAGTAAAAACAAGCTTCATGATAAACTCCTTAAATATCCCCCTCCGAGAGGGGGAATATAGGGGGTGTTTCCTTATCAAAATCAAAAAAAAGACTGATTGCCTGGCCATAAACCTGTTAATCAGTCTTCATATATTATTCTTCATTTTTCATTTTTATCTTTTCATTCTTGCGAAGCAAGCATCTCCCCGTCAACCCGTCTCAATTATATCTTTTCATTCCTTAACTATTTAAATCATTAAACTATTAAATTATTAAATCTTTTCTTGCTTCCAGCAAAAAGTAATTCGTGTAATTCGTTTTAATTCGAGTTAATTAGTGTAAAAGCTACCTATGATTATACCTCGTTTACCTAGATAATGTTGAAGTTTACGGCCTCCACAATGACCAACATCTGCTCTTATCTGTTTCACATTTGATATTATATTAATCTTTAGCTCTTCTTCCTTTTTTCGATATTTCTCATACTGGTAAAACCTTTGTTTTGTCTTACCAAATAGTAAACATGTTTTAATGATGTTTAATTTAATATCGTCAACTCTTCTTAGCTTCCTAAATATGATCACTGCTTCATACCAACTTTTTTTTAAAATCCATGCCAGTAAATTCCTCTGCAGCTTGGACCAAAGCCTGATATTTCATGCGTTCGATAGTTTCCTTTGATAAAGCATCTTTTAACTTCAATATTTCTTTCTGCATCTCTTTAATTTGGTATTCTAAACTTAATTTTTCATTCTTGCAAGCTAATCCTACATGTCAAATAAAAAATATTAAACTTTTCATTTTTCATTTCATTCATTCTTATTTCTTCTTTTTTGCGACACACATCTCCCCATCACTCCATCTCCCCGTCTCAACTATATCTTTTCATTCTTGCGTAAGCAAGCATCTCTCTTTCTCCCAGTCTTTTAACCAAACGGCTAGAAATTATATTCGTTAATTTCGTTTTGGACTCGAGTTAACTCGTTTGAAGTAATTACATAAAACGTGATATTTTCTTCAATCAATATAACACAATAACATTTATAAAATATTTTTTGTTTTTATAAAAAACATACATCTATTATTGTGAAGACATTATGAGTACTTACTCATGCGCAACTCCAGCATCCTGAAGAGGGTTGATATAAAATGGTTCTATGATTACTTCAATGTTATAATCATTCGGATGTTCAATTTTTACTATTTTATCCATAATTTGCGTGTATAAAGATAATCCATTGAAGTAATTAAACCTAGCATCAATATTTTTGTATACCTTATTTGATACATATCTAATAAATACATCATTCTGAATAAAATTATTATAACCTATATTCTGTTCATAATAAGTACCTCTCAAACTATGCTGATTTATTGCAGTTGAGGAATAAAAATTATTATATTCAACTTTAAGTGTACCAAGAATATCCAAATTTCTGATATTTAAATCATAAATACTGCTATGACTAAAATCACTATTCTTGATCTCCCCGAGACTATTATAGCAAAAAAAGCCAGTATCGTTATTTTCGTAAAAATTATGAGCTGCATCAAATAAACTAACTTCTTGCATGATGACTCCATTACTACAGTTTATGAATTTACTATTATAGATGTTAATATTGCTTGAAAAAATAGCATAAATACCTGCAGAAGAAGCATAAGCAACATTTTTTCCATTAAAATTCTCAATATTTATATTTTCTGAATAAGTAATTGATAATCCACTATTTGAATTCAAAAAATAGATGTCTTGAATTTTTATTTCATTTTGATTGTTTATAATTATTCCATTGTCTGAATTGAAAACTTTTATACTATTGAATCTATTATTAATTATCTCACAACTAGGCATTATTTCAAATGAATTAAAGTTCTCTATTTGCTCATTGTTGTATGAATAAGAATTATCATTTGAAGAAATTATACTTCTTTCTCCAAAGTTAATTCCCCCATAAACAACAATTTTTTTTCCAACTTCAATGCGAAATCTAGAATACCCTAAGCATATCAAATCACTTGTATCGAGAAAAATGACATCATCAGTCACGACTACATCTGATTTACCATCTAACAATAGTGGTTCATGAAAAACACCACTAATCTCAATATTCTCATATAAAACTACGTTTTCAATTAATTCTTTCTGTTCAAATTCTTTTATGGAATACCCCTCCATTAAAAAATATACTACATATCTACTATTATCAGTTGCTTTATACAAGAATTCTCCTGAATCATTTGTATTAGTAACAATAACAGGTTTTTCTAATCTATAATCCCATGCAATATCATCATAATCCTTTATAAATACTGCAACAGAAACATCACCTGAAGTACTTTCATTCCCCTCTAAGTCAATAAGTCTTACCACTCCACTATATGTTACTTTATCATCAGATGATGAAGTTGTGCTATCACAACTATTCAAAACTAACCCTAACCCAATAACTAATATTAGATATATTATTTTTTTCATATTCTTACCTTCTCTCAAAAATTTATAAATGTATCCATTAATTTTACTACAATCTTTAACAAATACTTACACAAAGGTATGCACAGATTTTTTTAAACCTAACTCTCAACACTAAACCAACTTCTCCTTTTTATTCGTGTTAATCTGTGCCCAATAGTGGATAAAAATCTTTCTCTTCTCGGTGTTTTCGGTGGCTAACATCTTCTTTTTTTATTATATTTTTTTATACTTTTTTATTGCATTTGTAATGAAAATCTTAAGTTTCAATACAACCCTCCATTAATATCAATAGATGCTCCATTAACATATTCACTATCAATGAGATATTTAATTACTTTAAATATTTCTTCAGGATCTCCGAATTTAGCAGAAGGAATTTTGGTTTTTAAATAATCTTGGTAATCGTCAGGAACTTCAGAGATTATCCCAATATTAAAATAGCCAATGTTCAAATTATTTATTGTAATGTTTTTATTACCATTTTCTTTAGCTAAGGATTTAGTAAGCCCCCATAAACCAGCTTTAGACGCTCCATAAGCAGAAGCTCCCATTGCACCAGTTTGAGCAACGATAGAAGAAAAATTAATAATTCTTCCAAACCTATCTTGTCTCATATAAGGAAGTACTGCTCTTATAGTATTAAAAGAACCAATCAAATTTGTATTGATTACCTCAACCCACTTATCAATATCACATTTGTGGGCAAAGCAGTTATAGTTGATGCCTGCACAGTTTATCAACACTAAATCTTTTTTATTTGGAATTGAACTTATCCAATTTTCTACAGAAAAATAATCACTAACATCTACTTTTGATAATAAATCTTGATTTATATCTTTAGGAATCGTATTGTTATAGGTACCAAAAACTTTCTGGCCCTCTTCTATAAATCTTTTAGTTAAATAATTACCAATTCCCTTTGAAGCCCCAGTAATAATTATCATTCTAACCCCACTTAATTATTGAAGCTCCATAAGTCCAACCACTTCCAACAGCTGCAAAAAGAATATTCATCCCAGGTTTGAGCTTTCCTGCTCGATTAACTTCATCTAACATTATAGGAACTGTTCCACCAGAAGTATTAGCATATCGATCCATTGAAGTCATGACTTTTTCAAAAGGAAGTCCTATTATTTCGGCTGTTTTCTTTAATATTCCAATACTTGGTTGATGAGGTATCATCAAATCAATATCATCTATTGATAAACCTGTATCATCTAATACTTGAATGATAGCTTGTGGTAATACTTGGGTAGCAGTGCGATATACTTCACCACCATTCATTTCAAAATAGTGCAATCCCTTTTCTAAAGTTTCTTTACTTGCTGGTTGTTCTGAACCACCAGCAGGCACTGTAAAATGATATCTGCCTCGACTATCAGTATATAATCTGTAGGCCAGAAATCCTGAATCTGAATCACAATGAGTTACTACAGCCGCCCCAGCACCATCACCAAAAAATACACAATCTCTACGAGACCAATCTGTGATTTTAGAAAAAGTGTCAGCACCTATTACAAGAACATTATCATAGACTCCAGCAGCTACATACTGAGAAGCAACAGACATCCCATATAAGAAACCTGAGCATACTGCTGCAATATCAAAGGCAACAGCATTAAATGCTTGCAATTTATATTGAACAAAGGATGCAGTAGATGGAGCTAACCTATCTGGTGTTGAGGTAGCTACAATAATTAATTGAATATCATCAACAGATAGGCCTGCATTTTCAATAGCTTTATTTCCAGCCTTCCATGCCAAATCACTTGTAGCCTCGTCTTTTGAAGCAATCCTTCTCTCTCTAATACCTAAGTTATTGAATATCCATTCTGAGTTCGTATCTACAATAGTCTCTAAATATTCATTTGTATATATATTTTCAGGCACATAAGACCCAGTACCAATTATTTTTACATTTCTAACCATTTGTTTCATTTTTTCCTCCTATAACATTCATATAGTGTTCTTTCAAAGTAATCATCCTAAAATTTCTTTGAGAAAAATAGCTTACTTGATCTTCAAACAAAGCAATCGCTGGTGAACCTAAATTTTTAAGTTTCAATTTATGTCTTAATTTATCTCCTAAATAGTAGGAAACAATATTATTTGCTCTTCGTGTAAATTTTGACTCGTCTTTTATCTCTGTAATAATCTCATTGGGATGTATTAAAAATACAGGCATCTTATCAAAAAGAATTGCTTCTGATTTTGCAATAAATCTAATAATAGAAGTCAGTTGAGGAGAAATTCTCATAAACGTACCAATATAGGGAATTATATATGAGGGAATAGGTATTTCCAATAAAGGAGAATTTCCTCTTTTCGATAAATCATCTTCTTTTGTAAAATAGCTTTTCCTGGGAGCAGTAATCCACCTCAGTTTCTTTAGAGATCCAAAAGATAGAAACATATCCCCTCTTTGGGACGCTATTGAACTATCTATTTTGAAACCTGTTTCTATAAGTGCTTTTGGAGTAAATTCATTTACCCTCAGTGCAGGTGCTCTAAATGAAATCACCTCCCCTCCAGAAATATCTTCTAAGATACTTTTAGCCTTACTGAGATGTGCTACTTGCTGGTCATAAGAAAGAACATCAAAAGCTTGGTCAGATTTATGGGAATATCCATGACAGGCAACTTCATGTCCATTATTATGAATTAACTTAACAATTTCTGGAAACTTCTGTGCAATATATCCAGTTATAAAGAAAGTTGATTTAACATTATATTTATAATAAATTTCTATAAGGGCAGGAAGTCCTTCTGTCAGAACTTTTTCTCCTGCTTCATCACTAAGGCAATGATTTACTAATGATGTTGTTTCTACGTCATTAGTGAAAAAGATGGTTTTCTTAGAGTTCAACATCTTTAATCACTTTTGCAGGTATTCCACCAGCTATAACCTTATCTGGAATGCTTTTTTGAACAACTGATCCTGCAGCAACAACACTATATTCTCCGATTGAAACTCCTGGAAGTAAGGTTACTCCGATACTGACCCAGGAATTATCTTTAATAACTACAGGAGCAATATATGATTTAAAAGTCTTTTCAAAATGTTTGTAAGGATTAGAATGAGTAAGAACAAAATTATTTCCAGCCAAACTAACATTATCTCCAATATAAATATATTCAGGATATGAATGATCTAGAGTGACTTTTAAACCAATGAAAACATTTTTACCAATGTTGACGCCTCTCATCCTATGCATCTTGATTCGCCAGCTGTTTACAGGACAATTATATGCTAAAGACTCTAAAATAAAGTTAAACACCTTTTTTATAGTAAAAGGGATTACATTGACCTTTTTTCTTCTGGAGCCTTTTAAAGCTTGTTGCCCCAAACTCTTACTTGGTTCATAATATGGTGCTGATTTAGCATCTTTGATCTTAGAATACATAACATTATCTTTTCTTTTTTAAAAGTTTTTTTGACATATTTCTAATATTTTGCAAAGTTCTCCATTTTAACCAATCAAAATATTTATCATTCCAATTAGCTGGATGTACTAAGAGATTTAATTTTGTCACTTTTCCATTGTTTATTAAAGCAATCATATCATCTGTAGTATGAGCAATAATCTTTGCATTATCTCCTTCATCTACATTATCTATAATCCTTGTTCCATGACTGTCCCAACTTAGACCTGTGTCTGAGAAGTATTTAATTTTTTTAAAATCTAACGATAAATAAGCATCACCAGTTAAATCAAAATCAGAAAGTTTGTATTTATCCCATAAAGCTATACTGGGATAATAGTTCAAATTTAATTTACCTGTCATTAAGGCAAAACCTGATTTTATTAGTCCAAAAACTGAGGTAGAAGAGTATTTCCCTAATGTCCCACCATGCTGGCAGATTGTCTTAATTTGTGTATTCTTCCTCATTTTTTTCAAATCTGATTCAAATAGCTCAATCCCTTTCTGCATATCACCATCAGTTAAAGCTAATACTTCATAGTGATAACCTATTTCATGCCCAAGATTATATATTTCTTTTATTACCTTTTCATCATAAACATCAGGAATTGTTCTAAAATAATAGGAAGCACTTACTTTATGATTTGCCTCATATTTAGCAATCTCTAGAGCTATAGATAAATCATGCTTTGTATCAATATCATGCCTAATTATTGCATATTTACTGTTTTTTTTTTCATTATCTAAAGATTCTTTTACGTTATAGAAACAGAATCCTTGCTTAACTAAACAATCAATTAATTGTTTATATTTTCTTATTGTGAAATCTCTCATTTTTACCTTTAGTTAATTTTTTTAACATTATAAAAAAGTAACAACTACCTTCCAATACTATAATATTCGAAACCAAGTTTTTCTAGTTCATTTGGGTCATATTGATTTCTACCATCAAATATAATTGGATTTTTTAATCTTTCTTTGATAGCTTGGAAATCAGGATTTCTAAATTGATTCCATTCAGTTACTAAAAGCAGAGCATCTGCATCCTTAAGAGCTTCATAATTACCTTCTGCATAGGTAATTGCAGGATTATCACCAAAGATTCTCTTAGCTTCTTCCATAGCTACAGGATCATAAGCAACAACTTTAGCACCTGCATCAATAAGCATTTTAATTATAACTCTGGAAGGAGCTTCTCGCATATCATCAGTTTTAGGTTTGAAAGATAGGCCCCATATTGCAAATGTTTTACCTGTAAGGTCTTTGCCAAAGTGTTGCATTGTTTTTTCTGCTAAAACTCTTTTTTGATCTTCATTAACATCTTCTACGGCTGTAAGAACTCTAGCTGTCATGCCTTCTTTCTCAGCAATCTTAATTAATGCTTTGACATCTTTAGGGAAACAAGATCCTCCATAACCAGCTCCTGGATAAATAAACTGATAACCAATACGAGAATCAGAACCTATACCATGTCTTACTTCTGATACATCAGCACCAACTAACTCACAAAGTCTTGCTATATCATTCATAAATGAAATTTTAGTTGCAAGCATACAGTTGGCTGCATACTTAGTCATTTCTGCACTCTTGATAGACATTATAATAACCTTTTCTCTAGTACGAGCAAATGGTTGGTATAATTCATGCATAATTTCAGCACATTTTGGATTATCTGTACCAACAACTACCCTGTCTGGTTTCATACTGTCAGAAATAGCATCACCTTCTTTTAAAAACTCAGGATTAGAAACAACATCAAAGGTTAAATCAAGTCCTCTTTCATCTAAAATCTTTTGAACTGCTACTCTTACTTTGTCTGCTGTTCCTATAGGAACGGTTGATTTATCAACAATAATTTTATGGCTTTCCATGTGGGTAGCTATATCTTTAGCTACTGATAAAACATATTGAAGGTCTGCAGAACCATCTTCATCAGGTGGTGTACCAACTGCAATGAAACAGATATCAGAATTTTTTACTGCTTTTGCTATATCAGTAGTAAAGGTAAGCCTTCCTTCTTTTGAATTATTTTTCACCATATCTTCTAAACCAGGCTCCCAAATAGGAATACCACCCTTGTTTAAAAGATCGATTTTACTTTTATCATTATCAACACAAATTACATTATTCCCCATTTCGGCGAAACATGTTCCAGTTACTAAACCAACATAGCCTGTTCCAATAACAGTTAACTTCATATTAACTCTCCTTATTTTCTTCTTAAAATTCCTTCTTTTTCTAATTTATGAATACTTTCAGGGTAATTTTCAATAACCCTAAAAATCATATCAGTTGGATCAATCATTCCCTTCAAAAATTCCTGGTTTCTTTCTAGGTATTTTGATTTATTATTATTCCTGAGGATTTGCAATGCTTTTGAGATCGCTAATAGTTGTTGAGATGGCTTAAAATTATACACTAATCCAAAATCACCTTCCTCATCAGTATAACCTCTACCATTTTCATCAATATAAATCGATGGGGTTCCCATGACAGCGGCTTCAGAGGCCATTGTTGAACTCTCTCCAAACATTAAATCTGAAAAATATATCGCGTCATGTATTCTTTCAGGAGGTATTTTAATTTGAAATTCTTTTAATTCCTCTGGTAGTATCTTTTCAGACGTAATAAAAACTTTGCATATTTTAGCAATTTCCCTTACTAAGTAAATCTTGTTTTCTAAAGTAATCCCATCTAAACCAATATCATGATGAGCATCCCATGAAACAAATCTAACTATGCAATATCTTTCTTTTTTATCAATTCCTAACAAAGAATAGATATTCGAATTTGGTTTAAAATAATTACTGTGTAGATAGAAAAGTTCAATATTCCCATGGTAATAATAATGATTTTTCCCTAGCTTTTTTTTGTATGACAAGGCCGTTAATTTGTATGAAACAAATGGCAAAATAACCTTATCAGCAAGTCCAGAACTTTCTGTATCAGTGAGATATAAATGTGGTAATTGTAATATGCTAGAGGCCCATACTGTTGGAATGGACCCTCTACTTATTACAATATCTGGTTTTATCTTCTTCATCTGGTGTATTTGTTTAAAACAGGATAATGGGATTTGCAAAATTTTACTTAAAATATTTCTATGCTTTCTCTCATCTATTTTTATATATTTAATTTTATATTTTGACAACAAATAATATGAAATCTCTTTTTCTTTACATAATATAAAAACATTATAATCTTGCAATACTAATTTATGGTAAAGATTTTTGAATTGATGTACTTGTGCAGGGTGACCTATAGATATTAATATATTATTATGTTTTCTATTTATCATTTACTATTATCCTAATGATACTTGCGATAACCTCTTCATTACCAATTATGGGTAAGCTAATAAGATTATCATGTATTAAGTGATAATTAACTAGTTCAAGAGATTCAGTAAGCTTACTTTGATAGAGAACCCCATATTTATGTTCCAAATGCTTAGCCTCGATACCTTTTTCGTTTAACTTTTTTATTAATGAAACATCAAAATAATCCGAAAACAAATTAAACTTTGTGTATGAATAATTGACATCAAATTTTGGCAAATAGTTTTGAATTCTGATATTATTCCGTAAAGAAAAAAGCATTTTATTTGCAATTTCAATTCTATGTTGATTAATATCTGCAGATTTTCTTAATTGAATCATATTTACTTTCTTTTCGAAGGAATTCATTCTATTAACAGTAATTTTCTTTCTTTTAGTATTTTTGATATTCTCTTTGAAAAATATATATATTTTTTCGAAAAAATTGAACTTCCTCTTTGTCTCAATAAGTCTCAATATTATTCTATAAATAGTTAGCAGATAATTAGTTTTATTTACACTTTTTAGAATTTCTTTAGCTTTTTCATAGTATTCTTTGTTATCAGTAACAAATATTCCACCACCAATACCATATAAATTCTTCATCATTGAAAAACAAGAAATATCACCCCAACTACCTGTATTAGTATTATCACATTTGGCACCATAACCTTGAGCACAGTCTTCAATTAAAACTAAATTATTTCTATCAGCAATTTCGTTGATCTTGTTCATCTGACAAGGAGTACCTCCAAAGTGTATTGCCTGTATTGCAATAGTCTTATCAGATATAACATTTTCAATCTTATCCTCATCGATAACTAAAGTTTCTTTCTTAATATCCACATAAATAGGTTTATTATCAGTATCCAAAATTGGATGTATTGCCACCTGACAAGTTAATGGAGATGTAATTACATGACCCTTTTTATCAATACATTGATAGGCTAGTTTCAATGCAGATCTACATGAATCAGTCAATAATACATATTTTTTTCCTGTATATGATCTGAAGTGCTCTTCAATTTTTTGCTCAGCATTTTTTATAAACAGTGCTTTAATGATTGTAGAAAAATATAAATTTGGATTATAATAAGGGATCATCTACTCCTCACCATTTTTAACAATAAAAATCCATACATTATCAAAGGGAAATTATCTCTTTTGTAAGTTAAAGAGTTAATTCTTTTCCCTGAATATTTTGATATAAATTCTTTAATCGTAAATACTTTATTCCAAACTCCAATAATCCCATAGATTAAATCAGTATATGGATTATACCACTTGAGTCCTATTTCATAGCTTTTAGGATATTCATTCTTGATTCCATTTACATAGTTATAAATCATCATAGGGTAATCAATACCATTAGCGATAGCTTGCCCAACCCATAACCAGGTACGAGGATTAATTTCGATAAGTTTATACTTTCCATCTCTTGGATCACGCAAATACTCGACTTCACAAACACCAGTATATTCAAGTTCTTGGAGTAATAATCTCGATTGACTTAAACACTCTTCTACAAAAACACTTTCAGTAAAAGTAGCTGTTCCGAAATCTATAGGATGCTCTCTTAATTTAACACCCATCCAATAAGTTTTTATTTGACCCTTTTCACAAAAAGAAGTGAATGAGATAGTTTTGTTTGAACCATCATAGGGTATTAATTCTTGACTTATGCTTTTTGCTAGCCCTACCTTATTTTCTATAAATTCTAGTTGCTCATACAATTCATCAATAGTTTTAGCTTTGAATGCTTTCTTACCTGTTGCATGATAAAATGATTTCCCTTCTTTACCTCTTGTCAAAATCGGAAACTGGAGATTAATTTCATGCGGTTTTGTTTTGTCGAAAGTACAGGTTTTAGGGATAGGAAGACCTAATGAATCTGCAATTTTAATCAGTTTAGATTTATCATATATTTTTTTGATTGTTTCTAAATCTTCGGTAATGATTTTATAGTAATTTGAAAGTCTTTCTTTATGTTTTGCTATCGAATAAACCGCATGATCATTAGATGGAATTAGTACCCAATCTTTTATGTTCTCAGATTTCGCTAAATTGATTAAGAATGTAGCTAACTCATCTGAATTATATTCGGGACATTGAAAAAACTTTGTGCAGTATTTTGAATATCTAGCTACACAATTTCCAGTATCAATAACATAAACTGGTATTCCTTTTGATCCTAAAGATCTAGTGTTTGCAAGACCTTGGACATGGCCTTCAATTATTACTGCTCCTGTTTGCAAAATCATGACTTAAATCTCATCGACCTGATCAACAAACCAGTTATAAAATTGACTGATACCAGAATTAAAATCAGTTTGTGGATTATATCCTAATAATGATTTACTCTTAGTAATATCAGCAAATGTTCTTTCCACATCACCTGGTTGGATAGGTAAAATGTTCTTAATTGCTTTAATCCCTGAAACATCTTCTATTGTGCTTACCATTTGAGATAAACTGATTGTCTGAGATTCTCCTAAATTAAAGATTTCAAATACATTTGTTTTCTTCATTATATAAGCAACACTTCTATTAATACCGTCCACAATATCAGATATATAAGTATAATCTCGCATTGTAGATCCATCGCCAAATACTGGTATTTCCTCATTAGCATTTATCATTTTAGTAAATTTATGTATTGCTAAATCTGGTCTCTGTCTTGGACCATAAACTGTGAAAAATCTTAAGCAGGCTACAGAAATATTATATAAACTATGATAAGTATGACATAATAATTCTCCTGCCTTTTTAGTAGCAGCATAGGGAGATATTGGATTATCAACAGAATCCTCTTCAGAGAATGGAACCTTCTTGTTATTTCCATATACACTTGAAGACGAAGCAAAGATTAATTTATTAATTTTGTTACTTTTACATAATTCTAAAACATTGACCGTTCCATTTATATTAACTTCTGTATATAATTGAGGATTTTCAATAGAAGGTCTAACCCCTGCCATTGCTGCTAAATGAATAACAATATCAATCTTATTTTCACTAAAAACTTTTTTTAGCAACTGGAAATTTCTAATATCAATTCTATATAATTTAAATTTATCGCTTTTTAATAATTTTTTTAAATTAGTCTCTTTGATTTTGGGGTCATAAAAATCACAAAAATTATCTACACCAATAATCTTATTAGCTTTTATAAGAGAATCAGCTAGATGTGAACCAATAAATCCAGCAACTCCTGTTATTAAGATATTCATTATTTCTTGCCTTATCTTCCAATACTATAATATTCGAAACCAAGTTTTTCTAGTTCATTTGGGTCATATTGATTTCTACCATCAAATATAATTGGATTTTTTAATCTTTCTTTGATAGCTTGGAAATCAGGATTTCTAAATTGATTCCATTCAGTTACTAAAAGCAGAGCATCTGCATCCTTAAGAGCTTCATAATTACCTTCTGCATAGGTAATTGCAGGATTATCACCAAAGATTCTCTTAGCTTCTTCCATAGCTACAGGATCATAAGCAACAACTTTAGCACCTGCATCAATAAGCATTTTAATTATAACTCTGGAAGGAGCTTCTCTCATATCATCAGTTTTAGGTTTGAAAGATAGGCCCCATATTGCAAATGTTTTACCTGTAAGGTCTTTGCCAAAGTGTTGCATTGTTTTTTCTGCTAAAACTCTTTTTTGATCTTCATTAACATCTTCTACGGCTGTAAGAACTCTAGCTGTCATGCCTTCTTTCTCAGCAATCTTAATTAATGCTTTGACATCTTTAGGGAAACAAGATCCTCCATAACCAGCTCCTGGATAAATAAACTGATAACCAATACGAGAATCAGAACCTATACCATGTCTTACTTCTGATACATCAGCACCAACTAACTCACAAAGTCTTGCTATATCATTCATAAATGAAATTTTAGTTGCAAGCATACAGTTGGCTGCATACTTAGTCATTTCTGCACTCTTGATAGACATTATAATAACCTTTTCTCTAGTACGAGCAAATGGTTGGTATAATTCATGCATAATTTCAGCACATTTTGGATTATCTGTACCAACAACTACCCTGTCTGGTTTCATACTGTCAGAAATAGCATCACCTTCTTTTAAAAACTCAGGATTAGAAACAACATCAAAGGTTAAATCAAGTCCTCTTTCATCTAAAATCTTTTGAACTGCTACTCTTACTTTGTCTGCTGTTCCTATAGGAACGGTTGATTTATCAACAATAATTTTATGGCTTTCCATGTGGGTAGCTATATCTTTAGCTACTGATAAAACATATTGAAGGTCTGCAGAACCATCTTCATCAGGTGGTGTACCAACTGCAATGAAACAGATATCAGAATTTTTTACTGCTTTTGCTATATCAGTAGTAAAGGTAAGTCTTCCTTCTTTTGAATTATTTTTCACCATATCTTCTAAACCAGGCTCCCAAATAGGAATACCACCCTTGTTTAAAAGATCGATTTTACTTTTATCATTATCAACACAAATTACATTATTCCCCATTTCGGCGAAACATGTTCCAGTTACTAAACCAACATAGCCTGTTCCGATAACTGTCAATTTCATAGCTTATCCTTTACTAAATTATTTTATTATAAATATCTATAATTTTTTTTGCTACTTTTCTAGAATCTAAGTGAGCAATATCTTTTCTACCTGTTGTTTTTGATCCAAATTCTAAAGCTAGTTTTAACTTTTCTGAAGCATCTTTAATGGTAAAATCACAAATATAACATCCTTCTGTATTACCAATCAACTCTTTTACATCTCCAACATCAGAGGCAACTATAGGAACTGATAAAGCCATTGCCTCTTTTATAGCATTAGGAGAACCTTCTGCAAAGGAAGGTAACATGCAAACATCTCCAGCGTTTAAATAGAGATTAACTAAATCAAAAGAAATTCCATCATATGCTAAAATCTCCACACTAGAGTCATTTAGTGCTGCCACAGCCTTTTCAACTAAAGTAATATTTTTTCTTTTGATTGATCTTCTTGCTGGAAAAATCACATATTTTTTATTCAAATCTAATTTCAATTCTTTTCTTGCAACCTCTTTTTCTATGTAATAAAAATTGCTAAAATCAACACCATTAGGTATCACTTCAATTCTATCTAGATTTTTAAAAAGATTTTTCATTTTCTCCGACTTGGTTATGCAATAATCATATTTTCCTTTATGAATACGACTTAACCAAGCTAAAAATTCACTTGAAAATGATGATTTATCCTTTTCTTGAAAATTTCCGTAAATATCACTACCCATAAAGGATTGTACTAATTTTTCCTTTCTATGAGCATAATAAGAAACAATGCCACAAAGTCCATAGTGAGAATGAATAACATCATATTTTTTTTTTTTTAGAATATCTTTTAATTCTTTTATAGCTCTGAAATAACTAGTTATTCCGTGTCCTTTAATCCCAAAGTAATCAACTTCAATACCTTCTTTAGTTAACGATTGACCTTGATTATAAACAATGGATGTTATCCCATTTTGTGTTTTTGCATTTCCTGAGGCTACAAATAGTACTTTCATCAAACTTCCTTAGTGAATAATTTTACTGCATGCTCTAACCTTAAATCATAAGATTCGTTAGTATTAAAATCCCCCTCTTCAAATTCCCAACCATCATTATAAACATACCGTCCTATTTTTCCATCAACTTTCATTTGATATGAATCTGATTGGCCAAAAATAGTTTGAATTTCATTCACAAGATACCCTCCTTTAGGAGACTCAAAAATATCAACAGCTTGAGAATAAAACTTAGTTGAATCACAAACCTCCTTCGTAAAATCAAAAAGTTTTAAAGGCGGATTATCATATATCTTTTCTTTTGTACCCGAAGCCATTTCTCCTATCTTAGTTTTTTTATGAGCGAAATAAGATTCTCCTATTTTAACAACCCTCCATTCATAATCGTGTTGAATATATTCTTGAAGTATTAAGAAATTTTTCTGAGTATCATTACTTCTTCTTTTATATAGTTTTAATTTTTTTAAAAAATATCGTGGAGAAAATATAGCCTTTTTAGTCCAGGTTTTTGGAGAACCTGAGTTTTTATTGGGCCCTTTTCTTCTAGAAATACCTTTAGAAAAAGCTCTTCGAATATAACTTATCAAATCTTTTTTGGAACGTAATATTTTCACTCCTGATCCTGAAGCACCAATATTAGTTTTAGCCACTAATGGATATCGGGCTTCTGAAGCAAATTTTATGGCTTGATCCTTCAAGTAAAAAACATAAGTTTTTGGATGAGGTATATTTTTAGCTTTAAGATAATCACTAAGTATTCTTTTATTCTCGTATACTATAACTTCCTCAAAACTCGGATAAACTGGTATTTTAAGAACACTTGAAATTATATATACTCTTTCATCATACATTTGCTTAGCATATGAGAGAGTCCCTGGTGGTCTTAATACACAAAAATCTGGTTTGAACTTTGTTAATTGCTCCAGCCAATCACAATTATCTATAGACACAAACTTATATTCATGTCTATATTTTTCACATGATTTATTCCATTTGTCAATTGATGTATCAACAATTGATATTAATATTGCAATCTTCATAGTTCCCCTAGATCCTATCATCACTCTTATTATTTAAAGATAGCCAATAAATTATACTGATTTGATTGATTGTAAAAGTATTAAATGTCTCATGGTTTAACTTACTTAACAAATAGTTTCCTTTTAAATCATTCAATATGTTCATTATTCCGCTTGAATGATCATAAAAAACTTTATTACCCTTTATATATTTTCTTTTTATTTGCTTAATAAATATTCTTGCCCAGTTTCTTTTTTTTAATAGATTATCTAAAGAAACATCTCTATCTGTCTTAAACAATCCTATTTCCATATTATGTCTTTTAATGATATTTGCATATAATATACTACTTTCCCACGACTTTAAGGGATTAAGTTTTGATGGTACTAAATTGGCACCGAAAAAATAAGTTTCTGATAGAGCTCTCACAAACTGGATATCAATGAATGGGGATAGATTTTCACCCAAGTGAGAGTATGACATAATTTCAGATCCGAAATACTTTCTCTCAATTTCATTTAATAAAAAAACAAAAAATCTAATTTGCTCATCATCAATTTCATGGTAGTAATTGTGAATAATCTGAAGATCATGCCTTATTTGATTTTTAATACCATCATTAAACCAGACTAATTGTTTTAAATCAGGTAATATCTCAGAGAAAAACTCATCAAAGTTTCTATTTGAGACAAAATTAAGAACATTTTTGTTTGTTACGTTTCCAGGAACAAATCCCCCAGTTTTTAATAAATTACTACCACAAATACCCGTGAAAACATACTCATTATTTTTTAATTCACTTCCCACTGAATAAAGATAATGTGCTTTAGAGATAGACCTTGTTGCAGAAGATTTCTTTAAAGTTTCTATTGCGAATTGCTTGAATTTACTAGTATAATATTGATTATCTAATATATAGCTATTGTGGGTAAAATCCATTTCTTTTGCAATTTTCATAGGAATTGATATGTCTTTATCATTTGCTGTACCATGAGAATAGGTTTCAATATTTGAAACTTTCTCTAGCAAATAAGACAAGATTACACGACCATCCCATCCCCCGGTTAATGAAGTTGAAAAAGATTCTATGTTGCTTAGATATTTATCTATAGTTTTTTCTAGGTATGTATCAATAACATCAAGAGAGTCATCCTTGTTATATACAGATTTTTTCATAAGTTCAATACTACTAAAATACCTTTCAAATTTCCATTTTCCTTGATGAAACATCAATATTGATCCACCTGGTAGTTCATTAACACTATTAAATACACTCCCATAAGATATTGAATAATTAAACACTGCAATTTGAGACAAAATTGAATAATTGACTCCTGTCTTATCTTTTATTATTGTATTAATAGATTCAGGGTTATTTGATAAGATTATAAATGATTCTTGAGTATAATAGAAAATTGGTCTCATCCCAAAATGAGAATTATGAACTTTACAATTCTGCGTTTTTTTATTAATATAAATTACATTATAGAAACCTGAAAGCATATCTTCAAGTTTTTTCCCTAAGCGAAAAATCTGTAATATATTTTTTAAATCATTTTCATTAGCCACTAATGTCTGTTCTTTTTCTAGAGACTCTGAAAAAAAAGCAGAACCAACGACAATTATAAGTTCTTCAGAAGAATCAAACCACTTAATACTCCTAGAACTGTCAATATTTTGTAAAAATAATAAATTATGTTCCCTAATAATTACATTAGTTTTAGTAACCTCAAGAGATAAAGAAATGTTTTTATTAGTAGGATCATAAGCTAAAATAAAATTATCCATTTTCTCCACCTTAGTTTTGAATTAAACTATACGAAGTTTTCTGAGAACAACAATATTTCAATATTTCATCAGTATATTCTTTAAATAATGAACCGCTTTGATATTGATACTGGCTAACTCCATTCCCAATACAATTTATTTCAATCAACAACACTCTTCCTATTTCATCAATCGTATAATCTAAAGCTAGCAATCTACCATAGAATATTTGTTCTGCAACTGTTATGGCATTTTCTCTTACTAAATCTATAAAAGGTACATCTGCAGCTTCATAAAAATTAATATTGTTAAAGTGAGTGTATTTGTTACCATTAATATCAGTAGCGTTTCTGTTCAGTTTACCTTCGCTATTAACTGCTATTGCAACCCCTCCATGATTATCATGATCAAGAAAGTTCCCTTTTGAACCAATTCTTAGTAAAACATGTAAGATATGAATGTGATCAGTAGCGATCGACCTGTAAGTAAATACCCTTAACGTATTATTCGAAGAAGGATTGAACTGTCTAAAATATTTATGCTGTTTAACCATCCCTTGTATTATAAAATTCTTACTATATTCTAGTAAGTTTTTTATATCAAACGAATACTGTCCATCATTTAAATTCCTTCCATCAAAAGATAATTTTTTAATAGCCTTACCAGAACCTGAATCAATAGAAGGTTTGATAATATACTCTTCTTTTTTATTAAACATTTCTTTCAATAGTTCTTCTGTTAATGCAATATTTTTATAGTTAATATCATAAAATAAACCATTTATTCTCCTGAGAATAGTTTTTGGAGTATTGATATTCAATAAAAATTTATCATAAAAATTCTTATCTTTAAAAGTTTTCATAAGTAAAAATGAATTCATTACAGGTTCAATCTTTTTATGATAAATTGATATTGGAATAAAACCTTCATCAAATGTCCCAAATACTGAATAATAAATGTTTATCCATTTATTATCTGTATAATTTAAATTGAAATAATTTTCAACTTTTAGTTTATTTATCAAAGGCTTTCTGATTTTCAACACGTTTTTTTTGACTATGCTTGTAAATCTATTATTCAGTGTGTGTTTCATTGAGAAAAAATAGTTAATATTCTTGACAATTTTAATTATTTCTACAATTTTATTTTTGAATATCATTTACAATACCCTATTCTGATTTATGTGGTCTGCTAATTGAGACATAGTCCCTATCCATAAACTACCTTCACCTTGTTTCTTTTTCAAGTATTCTAATATCATAGGTAATAATGATGTAAAGGTTTGCTCTTCTTGTGATGGATGAAACCATAAATGTATCAATGACCCTGAGTTTATTGTTTTATCAATTGCTTTTTTATATCTTTTAAACATGTATTCTAGACTCCAATCCTTATATCCCAATGCGATAATTGGTCCTGTTGGAGTTATTAAAATACCATAACTATTCCTAAAAGGATATCCAATCTCATATCTACTAACTCGCTTTCTACATATTTCTATTCCATATTTCTTCAATATTTCATAATTCCCAGCGGTACCTCCAGGGAAAGTCAACGATTTAAATTTCAATTTCAGACTAGCTGAAGCTTGATAGCAAGCCTTTATCTCATCATCAAGGACATTGGACGGGCAGTTCTTGTAAGAGCAATCAATATGTGAAAAGGTGTGACAAGCAATCTCTTGTGGTGTTTTACACTTGATTATCTTATCAACTAAATCTGGTGCATACCAAGTCAGATTATTATTCCACTTTCCATAAGGATCACAATCAAACCAATCTCCTTCAATGAACTTCCAATGATCGTCAAAATGTGGAATTCTAGACATCCAATCATGATCTCCTTTACTGCAATGATCAAGAAAAAGATGCCCAACTGTTGACCATGATATTCCAATATCAAATTTTTCAAGGATATCTAAAATTAATGGTACATTTTTGCGTTCTTCTTGTGCGTAAATATCAGGATTTTTATCTTGTTTCGAGTATCTAACAGCCCAACCTAGTTCAAAATCAGCACTTATAATAACACCTGCTTTATGTTGTTTGGGAAATTTCTTAGATTGTTCAATTTCATCATCTAAGATATAAGGCTTATTATTTAATAAGTAATTAATTTTAGATATTCTACTCTTTATTTGGGTGGGTAACTTGTTATATAGTTTCATATTTCATCCTCGGTTATTCTTCTTATTATATTTTCATAATTGAGAATCATACTTTTCAAAGAAAACTTTGCTAGAAATTCTTCAGTTAAATTCTGATTTTCTTTAGCTTGATTTATCAAAGCATTTATATTACCAAGAATTCTTGTTAATCCATCAATATCTCGATAATTAAATAACTTGCAAGAATATTTGCTTACAGTCTCTGGAACTCCACCAACATCGGTAGCAATAACTGGTAATCCTGCAAACATACCTTCTAATATTGCATTAGATATCCCTTCCCCTTTTGATGAATGAATCATCACATCAGCCATTTGTAGAAAATACAGCACGTCATCAATTCTTCCAGCAAAATAAATTCTTTCGTTAATTTTTAATCTTTCTGACAGTTCAATCAGCTCTTTTTCCATAGGTCCGTCACCAATTATTAGATATCTAAAGGAAAACACATCCTGTATATTAGCTAAAGCATTTAACACTGTTATATAATCTTTAAATGGTACTAAATTGGCCACGGTAATAAAGATTATCTCATCATCTCTTATCTTAGGAAATAACTTATATAATCGTGACAATTTTTCAGCTTTGTCTATTTTTTCTTTATAAGAAGTTTCTTTACCATTATATAATATATATCTATTTTTCGATACTTTAAGATTATTAGCTCTTAATCCAGCATATGAATTTGCAATAACGTATGGTGACAGGAGCAACACAAAAGTTCTAAGATAATGGCTGAATTTTTTATCTCTGATACCATGCCTTATAGAAGCATTAATAAATTTTGCTTTTATCACAAAACTAACTATTAGACCTATTATAGATTCGTAGATTCCCCAAGAAATAATCACATCAGGTCTATTAATCTTGCAATATCTAAGTAAATTAAGAATTCTTTTTAATGGATTTGCTTCAATTCTATGTACAGATTTATGCAAATCATATTCTTCGATATAAGAGTTACCTGGTGTATCATTGAAATAAATAATTCCATTATTAAAAGATGAGTTTTTAACTATTGTAGCAAGTTGGCGTTCTCTGCCCCCTCTCCTCAATGATGAGATTATATGTAAGCAATATTTTTTTTTTCTCTTGGTCATTATTTATTCATTTTAGCTTTTCTATAAGGACTATCAATAGTAATATCAGGAAGTTTCAATTCTGGATAGTTTAATGCATCAACTAATTCCAAATACTCAGGTACATAAAAGCCGTCATGCCAGTTAAGGTTTTCATCCCAATACCCATCAGAGAATTCTGGATAGTCCCCATATGTATAACTTATCTCAATAATAAGTGGATTTTTTTTTTCATCATATATGAAGTCAAAAGCCATAGATTGAAAGCCAAGCTTCTTTGAAACTTCAAAGGCTATTTTGAGACATTGTTTATCAATATTTTCACGTTTCACATCATAATTATTACTGCCACTAGCTCTAAAATCATTTTTTCGATTAAATCTTTTAAAAGCCCATGCTCTTTTTCCAATTATTGCTACTCTAGTATCATAATCATTGCCTGGATAAAACTTTTGTAGCAAAATATAATTTTTATGAGGCAAATAATTATTATAAGGATCCTTGCCTCTAAAATATTTATTCGCAAGCGGTTTGAGATGATACTTTGCTATTTTTGTCAAATCATAATTCAGAGCTTTTAATTTACCAAAATAATCAAATTTTTCTTGCATTATTCCAGATCCAAAAGAACGATTTATCAGCTTTTTGGCTATTCTCCTGCTTCTAACCATTTTAACATTTGTTGATCCTGCTCCACCTTTAAGTTTGAAAATTAATGGGAAATCAGCATCATTTATCCATTCATTTGCCTTCTTTTTCTCGTAAAATACATAAGTTTCCACTACTGGAATATTATGAGCTTTTAATAAATAATATTGTTTTATTTTATCGTCATAATGCCATGCAGTCTTATAGTTTGGATAACATGATAGATGTAAATAATTTGAAAGAATTGGCATAAGATTTTCATAAAATCTTATTTCATCTTGATTTTGGGAAACCCTCAATATTAGCAATGAGTAGGTTGTTACCTTATCCCAAAATTTATCATCATGAATATCCAAGTAATCATAATCGATATCATTATGCTGGAGAATTTTCTCATACACCTCAAACATTGATCTAAAGGAGACCTTAGGAATTTTAATTATACCAACTTTCATTATTCCTCCTGGAAATATTTTTCTAAACTTGATTTTAAGTATTCAAAATGAGTGCGACATCTTAATTGGTTCCTAAGAATTAACAATCTCTTAACTTGTGTTTGTTGTAATTTTTTGGCAATAAACCTATAAAAAAACTTCTTAGCCCTTCCAAAGTTTAACACATTCTCTATTTGACGTTTATAGTTTGACTCTACTATATTTTTCCACTTTGCTTCAACAGTATCTTCGCTAGCATAAACCAAGTGAATATTTTCTTTATCATTTAACCTAGTATGTTCACCAATCATTAACTTCTCTTCAGTATTTTTTATTGGGTATATCTTAATCTGAAAGTCATTTTGTAAAAATTCAACCTGACATAGTACGCCTTTATACCAAGCTTCATCTTGGCCAGCCTCATTAAAATAAAAATTCCCCAGTGAATAAATTATTGTTTTATTTTTATATAATTCATAAGCTCCACAAATGTGAGAATGATGACCAACTATAAGATCTACACCAAGATCAATTATATATCGAGCTAGTCTCTGTTGTTCTGGAGTAGGAAAGCTATACATCTCTCTACCCCAATGAACAACTAAAATTATTTTGTTAACTTTTTTTTTTAAAGAAATAATGTCATAAAATAAACTAATTTCATCAATCAAGTTCGCGCCATAACTGTCTTTGGATTTCCCATTGTATTCTTGTTCACAATAATTCACAATAGCTATATTATAACTATCAGATTGTATAAAAATATACTTCTTTGCTTCTTCTTGAGTTATACCAGCACCTAAGGTTTCAATTTTAGAGTCATTACAATATTTTATAGTATCAAGAATACCGTCTGTTCCATAATCCTTTATATGGTTATTAGCTAAGCAGGCATAGTCTACTCCAGCACGGATTAAACCCAAAACCATTTCTGGTTTTGCTCTCAGATTAGGTCCAGTTTTCCATTTTCGATTTTCTTGATTTGTTAACGGACATTCCAAATTTGTAATATGAATTGTTCTTGAGTCACATATTTCATTTAAACTTGAAAAAAAAATAGGGTTTTTAATGATACGTTCATCTGGTACAAAATCACCTGAAAAAATTATTTTATTTGTCATTTAACCCTCTTTTTTTTGTGCTTAATAATTCTCTATATTTTTTGTTGAATATTACCAGAAAGAGAAACCTGACTACTCCGAAAAAAGTTAATATACCAAACAAGCTATTTACTATCATATATTTTCTGTAATTAAATGTCTTTTCTTTGCTTCTTATAACTATTCTTAATATATTTAGAACGTAGAAACCTACTAAAAACATCAATGAGTATTTCCAATATCCAAATGATAAAAGCGTTATTATAATTGATATTAATAAGCAAAAGTGTACTAATATTTTTGTTACTGTGCGTTGCATTGAAAAGAAGAAATCGTTATTCTCTTTAAATGAAAGTAACCATACATATCCAGAAGAAAAGCCATTATTTAAGTATCTCTTCGAAAAATCTCCTATAGAGTTAATATCAAAATCATGGGTTCCTTGTAATATTTGAGCATCCCAAATTTTGAATCCTGCCAGTCTAAGCCGAAGCCCTAATTCCGTTTCTTGTCCCTTTTTTATTCTTTCATCATAACCATTGATCTTAATCAGAGCTGCTTTTTTAAAGGTACCTCCATTAGGAGAATTTGTATAACTTGGTTTTCTGAGAATTTGTTCTTCTCTGCGATACGCTATCAATCTATTCCATTTATTCATACAATGCTCCGAGAAAAAACCGGTTACACATGCAATATCAGGGGAAGAAGTGAGCTTAAGTATAGCTTTTATTAAATAATTCTTATCTAATAAAATATCTCCTGCAGAAATCTGGATGAATTCATGAGAAGAGTTGGCAATTCCGAGATTAAAAGCTTCACCTGCGGTAGACCAGAAATTTTTAGTGCTCACAATCTTATCAGCATATTTCTCTGCAATGGCAATACTATTGTCTGAAGACATGGAATTAACAAAAATTATTTCAATCAAATGTTGAGGATAATCAATCGCTCTTGCGGCTATAAAACTCTTTTCAAGGTTTTTTTCTTCGTTATGACCAACTATTACTATTGAAACTCCTGGAAGGTTATATCTTATTTGTTTGTTTTCTTGCATATTCTTTTAATTCCCTCCTCAATAACCTATCTACACATTGAACTGCATTCATCCCTGGTCGTTCATTACCCTCTAAAATTTTGGGTCCTTGGTCTGAAAGGACAACATCCCAACCTATTAGAAAGGAATTATAAAGAAGTTTATGAGCTTTAATACATAATTCAATCGCACATGTTACTTCTCTTAATATGCAGTTTTCAAACCTTACACCACTGTTGGGATGCATATATATTTTTTTTTGACTTATGAGAGGATGTTGGAAACCATATTTTTTGAGTTGACCATTAGTCGGATTAAACCCAATATATATTGCTCCTTTACCCCAACTATCCGTATAAGAATCACCAGTAGCAAAAGACTGAAATCCTGCTAAATATTCTGGGCCAGAAGGGGACATTATTGTTACTATTCTTGTGGTATTTAAAGCTTGGGAACTAATTCTCCTTATACTCTCACAATTATGTTCCTTTTTTTGTATTACCCAATTCCCTTTACTTAGGATATCTAATAAGTCATCTAAGTTGATATCACCATTATTAACAACATGTTTATTATTTTTGTATTCAATTTGATAAAAACCTTCATTATATTCCAAAACGGTATTTTTTATGATAAAAGTATCTTGATTGAGAAGAATATATTTCTCTATAGAAAGAGACTCATTATTAATTTCAACAATGCCTTTATCTATAAAAGCTACATTCTCTACGCAAGATAAAGAGTTTCCTTTTAAGACAGAAGTTAAATAATGCTTATCTTTAACTATTGTACTATAATCTATTCCAGATATTTTCTTTTGCTTAAGCATCCTATTTTCTACTTTATTAAGTATCCGAAATTCTTCTGCCTTCCCTAAAACATCTTTTATTTTTTTTCCTTGTCTTGATAAATCCATGAGCTTAAAATAATAAAAAAACTCATGTTCTCTAATAAGCCAAAATATAGAGCAATATAAATAGAATATTCTAGATTTTCTTTCAATACTCATTGACTTTTTTATAATTCGAAAAATTATTAACATTAATCTTTTTATTTTTATCAAATGTATAACTCCTACTTCTTTTTACTAATAATATATTGAATAATTTTTAAAATTTCCCTAAACTCTGGATATTTTGAAACATAAAATGTTAAAAATGCTATACCAAAATATAATGACAATTGTATCAATAAGATTAGACCATTATTGACTTGGTAACTATTCTCTAAAAATGCACCTAAATAAAAAATACCAAAAGAAAGAGCAGATAGAAATAATGTTGACGGAATGAAATGTTGAATTTGCTGAAAAAGAGAATATTTCCCTAACTTTGCAGAATAACTTGAACTAATCAGGTAGTCTGATATCGAGATTACTATAATCCCGTAGATTAAAAAAGTTATTCCTTTCATTACGCCAATAATTATAAATGGAACACTTATAATCTTTTTTATAACTTGAAGTCTTAAAATCAAATCAGAACGCCCTGTTACTTGAAGATAGTTTAAATTTACTTGTGATACTGGATAAAGAATCCCAGATAATGCTAGCAATTGTAGATATGTAATGGAAGAACTCCATTTAGCTCCTAATAGAAAAAAAATCATATATCGAGCTGTTGGGATTAATATCATCATACTGATTATTGAGAGAAAAAAAGTAAAATTAACCATTTTCTTAAAGCCATTATCTAATCTTGTCTTTTCATTCTGAACATTTGATAAGATTGGTAAAGATACTCTTTGGAGAGTTGTTACTAGTTGTTCTGAAACCAGACTTTTAAATTGGTTTGCCCTAGTATAATACCCTAAAGTAGTTTTATTGTAATATTTTCCAATTACAATATTATATATATTTGTGTAGATCCTCTCTATAATAGAAACTAATAACATTTTTGAACCGAATCCAAACAAATCTTTGAATGATGAATATGAAAACCTTATTTTTGGAAGCCATCTATTAAAATATAATAATAACACAGATCTTATTAACCTGCTAAAAATAATTTTAATTACTAAACTCCATACTCCAAAACCATAGACAGCTAATAATATCCCTATAAAGCCACCAATAGTTTGAGATATAACAGAAACTTGAGCTAATTTTTTAAACTCAAGACCTTTTAAAAGTTTTGCATTTTGTACAAAAGACAATGAATCTATTATAATTTGGAAAGCTAATACAGCAAGAAGCCTTTTTAATAAAGGCTCATTAAAAAAGGTAGCTATAGTACCAGAAAAGCTAAAAAGCAATAAATATAATACAATACCTACTCCTATATTAAAGATAAAACTTGTATTATAATCATCATCTGTACATTTTTCTTTTCTAATCAATGCCTGAGCAAACCCACCAGCAGATATACTTTCTGATACTGATATAAAAACTGTTAGCATGCCAATCAATCCAAATTGTGAAGGACTCAATAATCTTGCTAAAATTATACCAATTATAAATTGAACTATTTTATTTCCTATTTGCTCTAAAAAAGCCCATATCATACCTGAAGCTGCTTTATTTCTCATTGACATTTGACTATACCTTATTTTTTATAATTAAGTGGGAAATCGAGAAATAAAACGGAATCCAATAAGTAGCATATGCTGTTTTTGTGAAACTAAACATAATATTAGTTGTCATATGCATAAATAACAAACAAACAAAACCATAAATAAAAATATTATAATTAGTATTATGCTCTTTAATAACTATGCTTTTTAAAGCAATAAGATATCTTATTGCCCAGAACATAAAAAAACCTAAACCGATTATACCAACCTGAACAAACAATGATTGCATGCCAACATCAGAATAGAAATATTTCTCACCTTCCTTAGAAATACCAAATCCGAATAGAGGGCTTTCAAGTCCCTTCTCTATAAATATATTCCCCATATTAATTCTTCTATTTGTTCCTCCAGCAGTAGTGTCCCCCTGCAATATCAATTTTAGAGAAGAAAATCTAATAAGAGCATTATTTATTTGTATTTTTATTGGGTTGAAAGATAGAGAGATTATAAGCAAAAAACTAAAAACAAAAAAACTCTTAGCAATAATATGGCTTCTAATTCTGTTGAATAAAAAAGTAAGAAGAATTAAGAGTGTAAAACCTAACATCCATCCACGAGTTGCACTTAGAAGGACTACCAAGAAACTTGAAAAAAATGCGATAAAAATAAGCTGTTTGTGTACTAGAGTTGATTTTGACAGTATAAGGTACCAAGAAACTACAAAAATTGTAAATAGGATGTTTATACTATCAATATACCTAACTACTCCTGTATCGCTAAACTGATCTATTTCCTGTAATTCATGGAGTGCTGATTTCCTATCGATGTTAACTCCGTACATATAACTACCAAATGACTCACCACGAGCAAAAAAGAAAGTAGTAAAAATAAGAGAAATGATAGACAATAGCAATATCAACGAAAGAAATAGCTTAATATGTTTTTTTTCTATCAGGTTAACAATAGGAAAATAAATGAGCATAATTATGATATGTCGCAACGAGTTTATTATTGTGCCAACATTTGAACCAATTATTATAGAATATGTTAGAACGAATCCAAAATAAACTATAAGACCTATGAAAAATTTATTTTTTAACGGGTTAATTTTTTTTTTTATATTACACTTTATAATGTAAATTATTGGAAAAAAATCATCAAAACTAAAGCTGATACTAGAAATAATACTGTAAATAGGTAATCTTTTAGTTAAATTTACACCTGTTCCATAGAATAATCTACCAGGAAAACTATAAATCAAGATAAAAAGAGCTAACCAAAAATAATCTTTCTTGCTTTTATATGAAATAAGCAAAATTAGTCCAAAATAGATGTTCGTGATGATTATATTAGTTTTATATACAACTAAAATTGTTATAATAAAAGTTAACAGAAACTTAATTACAACCGTCAAGGTTGTTTCTATTTCAACTGCTTGATATTCACTATCATTTCCCATTATACCCCCCAATGTACAATCGAAATTCTAGCGATAGCTATCAATAACATAGATAAAAATAATGAACTTACAACTACCTGTTCATATCTCTTTTCTATATTGATAGATAGTATTAAACTTATCATGATCGGAATAACCCACCTTGATTCAATGTAATGAACAATAATAAAGCAAAAACCACATAATGGAATTATTACTGAAAAAAATATATATTTGCTAAGATGAAGGCCTTCATTGTTGATTTTTGTAATCCAAACGATGAATACACCACCTGTCATTATAAACATAAGATATATTATTCTCATCATATTTGATGATATATTATCAATCTCAAATTTAATATCATATTCAAGCCGTTCTAAAAGTCTTGTAGGTAGTTCGGTATTATGCTCATTTTCAAACCTTTCAACATCTTCATTTGATGGTCTTTCATAGGAAAAAATACCACTTTTCAATCTTCTTATTTCAGTTAAATAATTAATCTTACTCCATTCCTTATTTGTCCCTTTTCTAATCTCTACCTTATAATTTATATTCATTCGTTGCCAGTCAATATGAGGAACTAAAATTACTAATATTGCTATAAGAATAATAATTATCCTTTTTATAGTTAAAATATTTTCGAAAATAACCATTACAATGAGAGGGGCTGCATATATTATTGCACTTTTTCTAATTAACAAAGCAAGTCCACACAATGCTATTATGCTAAGATATGTGTAGAGGGTTTTGTTTTGGAATAAATAAATCAAGCTACCAGATATAATTAACAAATACATAAAATGATCAGATAGACCATGCAGCATGCTAGGGTAAAGCAAATACATCAATGAAATTTGATTTAGTTTTAAAATATCTTTTTTAAACAAAAATTTAGTAAGTAATAACATTAGTATAAAATACGTAATAAAAGAAAGAGACCTATTTATTACCAATTCTGATAAAGGCAATACTGACAATAGATACCCTACGATACTATATAGAGAAAAATCGCCACTTGATAAAACATTTTTTATACCCTCTTTTTGTATCAGATTAATCTCATTTACATAAAAATCTTCATCCCCGTATACTGGTTTTCCAACATTATTAATGAATAGATAAATAATTAACATTTGCATTGTAAAAAAAACTATTGCCATTAATTTTCTATTGACAATAAAATCACCAAGTTTGTTTTTTATATTAAAAGATGTCATTCTCTATTCCATTCATTTTTATATGCAATAGTGTTTTTAGATTATGTATATCCATACCACACAAAAATGGCATCCTTACCAATCTTGAAGCAACATCTTCAGTAATTGGTAAATCTTCTGCACTATAGCCAAATCTTTTACCCATCGGTGATGAGTGTAAAGGCATATACCCAATATATGCATAGATCTCATGATCTCGTAACGAATTAATAAATTTCTCTTTCTCTGACACAGTGTTAAAAACAACCCAAAAAGCATGATGGTTGATTATCATATCTTCTGTAATTTTAGGAATTTGAATCAATCCTTGTTCTTGGTATTTAGTGAAAACATCAAAATACATTTTAGTTATTTGTGCCCTTTTCTCAAAAATCTCATCTTCTTTTTCTACTTGGGCATAAAGGTGTGCAGCTAAAATATCCGATAGGAGAAAACTTGAGCCATAATCAACCCAGTGGTATTTACTTTTTACTCCATTAAGAACTAAACGCCTGTCTGTGCCTTTCTCTTGTAAAAAGTGAGCTCTTTCGACCCATTCAGGTCTATTTACAACCAAAGCCCCACCTTCACCACAAGTAATATTTTTAGTTTCATGAAAGCTATAAGTAGCAAGATCTGCCCAAGCACCTGTAGCTTTTCCTTTATAATAACTTCCGTAAGATTGGGCAGTGTCATGCATAACAATTAGATTATACTTTTTAGCTATTTCCATTATCTTGTCAATTTCACAAGGAATTCCTGCATAATCAATAGGAACAATCATTTTAGTCTTTGATGTAACTAATGCTTCAATTTTTGTTACATCAATATTCATAGTCTCAGGGTCTATTTCACAAAAGATTGGTATTGCCCCTCTGAGAACTATAGCATTAGCTGTTGAACTAAATGTGTATGAAGGTAAAATTACTTCATCTCCAACCTGCAAATCAGCTAGAATAGCTCCCATCTCTAAGGCTGCTGTACCAGAAGGAACGAGAAATATTTCACCTAAATTATGTTTTGCTTTCATTAATTCGGTGACTTTTTTACAATATTTATGATTTCCACAGTGTTTTAAACTCTTTATTGCATCAACAACATACTTTTCTTCATTTCCCGTAAGATATGGTTTATTAAAAGGAATTAGCACTATTTTCTCCAATTAGCAACCTGAGTTACCAATCTTGCTTGATTTAATAAATTTTCTCGTTCGCTAAATTCATCATTATTTATTGCACTAGCAAACTCTTCTAAGCTTTTTATAAAATGATTATCTATTGATAGATGATATTCAGTAGTAATGCCTTGCTTTTCTAAAATAACTGTTGGGATAACTCCTGGTCCTGCAGTAAAAGCTCTATTCATAGTAATTTTTCCATCTTTACCCCAAATCTCTATCTTGTTTTGATAGAAGTTATCAAATCCAAAAGCTAATTGTGAAATAATATTCTCGTTATTTTTGAAAACTACACTTCCTTGAAAATCAACTTCATTTTCTTCATTGTTTAAACAGGCATATTCAACTGATTGCTCAAGACCAAGGAATACCTGACTAGCTTTAATTGTATAAGCACCTGCATCTAATAACGCTCCACCACCAAGTTCTTTATTATAACGAAAGTTTTTTTTATTACCAAATTTAGGAAAACCAAAAGAGCTTCTAAATAGTTTTATTTTACCTATTTCAAGTAATTTGTTTTTAGCAAACTCAATCTGAGAATGATATTTGAACATAAAGTTTTCATGCACACAGAGATATTTGTTAGTAGCTAGGTCTATAATATTCACGACCTCATTATAGTTGGTGGCAAGAGATTTTTCAGCAATCACATGCTTACCAGCTTCTAAACTTCTCATTATCCATTCATAATGCATACCTGTTGGTAAGGGAATATAGATAGCATCCACATCCTGCTCAAGTAATTTATCATAACCGACAACATAATCACAATTAAACAAATTCGCAAAGTCTTTTCCTTTTTCTTTGCTTCTACTAGCTACGACTTTCAAATCCCACATTTTTGAACTTATTATTGCGGGTATCATCATCCTTTCTGCTATGCTAGCACATCCCATTACCCCAATTTTTAGTCTTTGCATTTATAACCTTTACCTGTAATCTATTGTAGCTAATATACTTCTAGCTTGTATATTAACAAAATTATTAAATTCCATAAATCTATAAAGTTGATTTAAAGTCATCCACCTATAGTTTTCAGCTAGTGGTTGACACTCACGATAATCGTCAATCTCTATAATCATATTTCTGTTATGTTCCCTAAAGAACCTACCACCCTCTTCAGACTGCCAACTTTCATGAATTTTATGATATTTATTTGATAGTAATATATCTAAGTATGGCGTAGATGTTTCACTTTTATAACATTGAATTGTAGGTCCTAACTCAAATTTATCTAAACAGCCTGCCTCTAATTTTGCCTGGACTAGAAAGTGTATAACTCCGTTAATATTTGCTATGATAAAGGCAAAAACACCTTCTTCAACAGCTTCCATTAAGGGTTGAGTCCAATGAGCAACTTCCCTATTAGAAATAGTAATATCAGACCCTATAACTTTGAATTTATAATACTTACTTCGTATTTCATAATCGGTAATTTCCCAATCTCTCAGATCAGTTAGTTTTTTTTTACTTATGTTTAAATCATATTTAAACTTCAACTCAGTTAACCATGATTTTAATTGTGTGAAGGAATAAAGTGAATAGTTATTAAGTTTTAAAGATTTAGTGAACCCATTACTGTCATTCATTTGCTTATTATATAATTTATTTAATTTATGATAATTTAAGTTTGAAATAACTGTACGAGAGTCCATATTAACTACATTATCTTCTTTTATCGCTTCTTTGAGTTCTGATAAAGTTAACCAAATGAAATTTTCCTTTATCTCTATCTCATTCTCGACTTCAATAACAATATTTCTATTTCTTTTTTTTATAAATCTTTCACTTTGCTCAGACTGCAATTGATCAAGTATCACCTTTTTTTGGGGATTGCTAAAATACTCCAGATAATCTGGTATTCTCCCTCCATGGACCTGAGTAAAATTACTTTTTGTCGCTTGTATTGTTGGAGAAAGCTGAACATAATTAATATTTCCCGGTTCTATCTTGGCTTGAACTAAAAACTTATATCCATCAAAAAACTTTTTAACTATAAAGCCCAAATAACCAATTTCTGCTTGATTTATTATAGGTTGATCCCATTGCTTTTTTTTGCCAAAAGATGTCTTAACATCAATTCCTTCTATAGTAAAAAAGCCACCTGAATTATGTTTAATAATGCCTTTTGAATGTGAAAATACCCATTTTGATAAATCTACAAAAGGGATATGTTCGATTCTTACCTCAACAATCGATCTCTGGTAATTAATCCATTCAGTAATCTGCAAACTATTTCCTTAACTCTTCAGCTAAATTCTTCAAATAAACCCCATACTCGCTTTTACCAAATGCCTCACTACATTCAATTAATTGAGCATGGTCAATATAGCTTTTACGATAAGCGATCTCTTCTAAACAAGCTATTTTTAATCCTTGCCTTTTTTCAATAATTTCAACAAATTTCCCTGCTTCAAGCAAAGATTCATGGGTACCAGTGTCTAACCAAGTTGTTCCTCTACCTAGTGGGTGCAACTTAAGCTGTCCCCGCTTGAGATACTCTTCATTCACTGAAGTAATTTCTAATTCTCCACGCTTAGAGGGTTTAATATTTTTTGCTATATCAATTACCTGATTATCATAAAAATAAAGACCAACTACAGCATAATTTGATTTTGGTTCTTCTGGCTTCTCTTCAATAGAAAGTACTTTCCAATTGTCATCTACCTCAGCCACACCGTATCTTTCAGGATCATTAACATAATAACCGAAAATTTCTGCTCCACTTGTTAAATCAGACACCTTAGATAGCAAACTTGGCAGATTTTGTCCATAAAAAATATTATCGCCTAAAATAAGACAAACATTATCTTTACCGATAAAGTCTTGGCCTATAATAAAAGCTTCAGCTAGTCCATTAGGTTGAACTTGCTCTGCATATTCTAAATTTAATCCTAGTTGACTTCCATCTCCGAATAATTTCTTAAAATTTGGTAAATCATAAGGTGTTGATATTATTAAAATCTCTCTTATCCCAGCTAACATTAAAATCGACATAGGATAATAAATCATTGGTTTATTATATACTGGTAGTAATTGTTTTGATATACTAAATGTTAAAGGATGGAGTCTTGAACCTGCTCCACCTGCTAAGATTATTCCTTTCATTCAATATTCCTTTACTTAACCTAAAAACTAAAATAACATAGTGTTTAGTTGGTTTAGCTTGTTTATTTTATAGAAAAATAATTAAGTTAACTATGTGATAGTCTACTATAACTGAGAAGTTATAGTTTCGATTTTTTACAAATATTTATATATCTATTTTCATTTATAAAGTTTAACCATGAAAGATTATTATTTGGCTCAAAACCTCCATTAAACTACTGTAAGCTAATTGAGAAAAGTGAGCTTGATCTTTTAATTAGCCACCGAAAACACCGAAAAGCACCGAATAATTAAAAGACCCGTCATTTAAAATCTAAACAACCTTTCTTTCCAAAATTCAGTAGATATCCTACTTTAATATTGGTTGCTTTCAAGTAGTTAATTAATTGTGCTTCATGCTCTAAACATAAAGCATTTACGTGTTTCAATTCTAAGATTATCTTATTTTCTACTACGATATCTGCAAAGTAATCACCAATTACAATATTACGATAATATACTTTTATTGGGACTTGTGATTCTTCCTTTATCCCATTTCTTTCCAACTCAATCATAAGAGCTTTCTCATATATTTTTTCTAAAAACCCTGTTCCTAAAGCATAATATACATCTAATGCACAACCGATAACTCTATCTGATAATTCTTTTTCGTTAATCATCTCTTTTTAATGAGTTCATTGTTTATTAGTAAAAGTATTTATTTTTTCTCATCTTTTCGGTGATTTTGGTGTCTTCGGTGGCTAAACTATTTCTCGCTTCATGCGAGCTATATGCCCTTTCCCAACACCAACAACATCTCTTCCACTCTTAAGCAGAGCTAAAATCTTCTCATCATTAAGAATATTATTAGCATCTACGATAAGGGTTTCAGGTTTGGTTGCATTAATGAATTCTTCTGCTGTAAGGTTTAAATAGCAATTATGTTTAACACTAAGAACCACACAATCATATTCTTTAAGATCTGTGATTTGATCAATAAACTTTGCATCAGGAAGCTCTGGCCATTCATCTACATAAGGGTCATGGACATGGACATCTAAACCATCATTATCTAATTTAGTGTAGAGTTTTTCTGCAGGTGCATAACGGGTATCACCCACGTCTTCACGGTAGGAAACACCTAGTAAGATAGTCTTAAATTTATCTTCATGGTAATAGGCTTTTATTAAATCATAAGTATGCCAAGGCATGGTATCATTTATGTTAATACCTTTAATGGTCATAGGTAAATCAAGATTTTCATCATAGAAATTAATTCCAGACCAATAAGCAAGCAGAGTGTCTTTTGTTAAGCAATAACCACCTACACCAAGTCCTGGATAAAGCATATTGTTATGAGTCTTCCTTTTTTTAATACCTTCGATAACATCAAAGATATTAACTTCCATCTTTTCAGCAAGCAAAGTCCATTCGTTAACCAAAGCAATATTTACAGCACGATATGAGTTCTCCATAACTTTCGCAAGCTCAGAAGTCTCAGTAGATTTTTCTTCTCTAAGAGGGAACTTATCCACTTCAAGGACATTTTCTAAGAATTCACGTGCCATGTCAGCACTTATTTTATCAAAACCTGAAAAAGTGCGTGGATATGATCTAATAGAAGCTAAGTATTCCTTACCAGGCATTACTCTTTCATAAGAGTGAGCTATGCGAGGTGGATTTGCCACAACATCAATTCCTCTTTCCATAAACTCTTTATCTAATGCTGGCTTAACAACATGTCTGCTAAAACCAGGAGCTACGGTAGTTTCAACCAAGACTAAACACTCTTGTTTAATATGCTTACCTAAAGTATGAATTGCTTTAATAAATGCATCTTTCTCTAAGTAGCAGTCTTTAGCATTACCTAAAACTCTCTTCTTGATATCTAGTTGAATATCAACAACTACAATATCTGCTTTTTTGTACCAATTTTCATCAGTAGAAGCTAATAAGTTTTTATATTCTAAAACTGCTCTCTTTAATTGGACTGGGAAAGTTTCATCTTCGTTTTTGAAAGGTAAATTTCCTAAATTTATTTGATCTATCCTATCTTGATTCATAGGAAGATCTACACCTATAACATTGTATAATGGGTTTCCTTTTGCATCAACAGCGTTAGCGACGACGGTGGCCATGGCTAAGCCGACAAATCCTAATCCTTGAATAACGACAGTTTTCATATTTCTCCTTTATTATTAAAGTGAACTTTAATAAAGTGAAAAGTGAAAAATGAAGAATGAAAAATTGCGTATTGCTTCGCAATGATAATTCAAATATTAATCACTAAATCACAAAAAATTATAATATAAAGACGATAAAACCTGCAAAACAGGAGTGAAAAATGAAGAATGAAAAACTAAAAATGAATAATTAAAAATCAGAATTTCACTTAAGTTGCTTCGCAGAAATGAAAAACTAAAAATGAAAAATTAATTCAATTAATATTTCATATATTTGTTTTTCTTTTTCACATACATTAATCACATATATTTATAACTAGTAAAGTTAATTATCTACTAATGAGTTTATTTTAGTTTTCTTTTACTTGTATTTATAGAACTTATAAGCATAGAGTTAGTTGGTTTAACTGATCTAAATATTCTTTAGATTTTATTTGTTCTATATAATTTGAATCTCTTAATAACCTTATCCAATATCTTGTTTCATTAGCCTCTTTAAGACTAATGCTTAATTTATTAATAAAATCTGGTAAACTTTGAGCATATTCAGCTTCACATAATAAAGCACCAATTGCAGTTCCAGATCTAAGAACCTGGTTACTTAAAATTCTTTCATACTTATCTTCTTGCAAATATTTGCACATTTGGACTATATCTAATGAAAATTGATAGCTTTTATCTTTTAAAATATTCTTGCTTTCCATAACCAAAACCATACTCTCTTGTATCTATTATCATAAACTATATCTTTTCTAATATTATAATTGCGAAACAGTACCTTAATTTTTCATTATTTACTTTTATCTTTTCATTTTTGCGTAAGCAAGCCTATTTTCACGCTTTTCATTCTTCTTACTATATTAGCTTGCTTGTTTTCTTATTTTTCACTTTTCATTTTTAATTTTTCATGTTTTAAAATTCATGCTTAGCATTAATTTTAAAACATGCTTCGCCCCATGACTTACAGATTCCCCGTAATCTGAAGCACTATTTCCACACTATATATTTTTAAAGTTTCAGGTATACCAGAAACTTACAAATTTATGGAATTAAAATAGTTACAATTTCGCTTAGTTTTTCTTAGACAAAATTCAACCTTCCTAATTCTCTCAAGTTTGTATAATTGTTATTTGGATGTTTTTGGTCAAGAAAAAAAAGAATATTAATGTATTTTTAATTCAATTAGATTGGATTCGCAAAATTTTTCTTTTGATTGATAAATATAATATCCTTTCCTATCAGCACTTTGCGTAAGTGGTTTTATCTCATCCCCTATTTTTAAGTTAATTTCTTTTTCCATTATTTGTGGATAATTACCTGTTTTATCTTTAATCGTAAGAATAGTCCCTTGAGATTTTGAATAGAGAAAATAAACTCCTGAATAAAAATCATTCTTTAGATTGGGTTCTGTAAATTTGCCTAAGGAGACTTCAATAACACCCTTAACAAAGTCATATCCTGTTGAGAGCTTAACAAGATGTGATCCTATAAAATCTCCTCCCATTCTCGCTCCTACTTCGATAATATATAATTCTCCACTTTCTGTAATTTTAATTTCCGTATGAGATGCGCCGTTTCTTACTTCTAAAGCATCTAATGCTGAAGTAATCAATTTTTCTATTTCTTTTTTCCGGGTATTATAGATTGATGGTTGATGATGTGCAGTTTCAACAAAGTGTGGACTCCCTGTAGTTTCTTTATCAGTAATAGCCAATAAATAATGAACACCTTGATAACTTATAGCTTCTACACTTATTTCATCCCCGCTAATATATTCTTCAACTATACACTCTTTCTTTAATGAGTAACTTATAGCTCTTGTAATAGCTAATTCTAATTCATTTCTATCATTTACTTTACTAACCCCCCTGCTGCCAGATCTATCTGTTGGTTTTACAATGCAAGGAAATTTGAATTCTTCAGTAATAATCTCGATTTTATCTCTGTCTAAACCTTCTAATTTTAAAAATTTCGGACATAAAATCTCATTCTTACTTAATCTTTCACGCATCTTATACTTGTTGGTTGTTACTTCAGTACAATTTATACTATTTCCAATCAAGTTTAATTCTGTTGTTAGATAATTTACTGTATTCATAGCTAAATCTGATGCTATAGAAATTACTCCAGAAGGTTTAATAAATAAACATTCTTGTAAAATATTCTCTTTCTCGGTTATAGAAATAGGATAAAATCTAGTTGAAATACTTTTTGCTACAGCTCCATCTTCCCAAGCAAAAACATGTGTTTCCAATCCCATCTCATTACACTCTTCTACTAAAGGTAATTGTAGATAGCTTGCCCCAATAATAACTATCTTAGGTTTTGACATAATCTTACTTTGCATACCTTAGAAATTTTGCAGGATTACCAACCCATATTTCGTTTTCTTTGATATTTTTTGTTAGAACAGCCCCCATACCAAGAGTTGCATAATCACCAATAATTAAATTTTCCCTCACTGTAGCATTTAATCCTATATGAACCCCTATTCCGGTTTCAATATAAGCCCCAACAACAGCCTGAGCAGCAATATGATTATATAATCCTAATTCAGTATTATGTCCAATGCTTGCACCAACCATTATTAACGTTCCTTTCCCAATGCTTGCACCAGCGGATATCATTACATAAGGCATAATGACAGAACCAGGCATTAATGTAACATTAGGGGCAACAAATGCTGTAGGATGAACAAATATAGCTAAATCTTTATCCTTCAAACCTAATCTTTCAAACAAATCTAATCGTTCATTTTGTCCATCAATTCGATAAATAGTGTTAATAAATTTATATCCATCATTAGCAAACTTATGAGCATCATTTACTTTTCCTAAAACAGGAAAATCTTCTATAAAGCTACCAACCTCTTCCCTGTCATTTAAATAGCCAGCCATCTCAAAATCATTATATCCTCGATAATTTGCATCCGCAATAGCTTGAGCAATTACAGTCCCATTTCCTATGCCACCTAAAATTATCACTTTTTCCATCATTACCTCTCAACTCTATCTAAAACTATTTCAGTAACATATTTTGGTCTCTTTTTAGTTTCTAAATAAATTCTTCCAATATACTCTCCCAGTAATCCTAAGAATATAAAATTCATACCAAACAGAAAAGAAACTATTATTATAATAGATGTCCATCCTGGAAGTACACTAACACCAAGTAATTTTCTAATTAATGTTATCAAGCCAACACCAAAGCTTCCAAATCCAATAATCAAACCACTATTTGTCATGATTTTCATTGGGAACAAGGAATAAGAGAAAATTCTATCTGCAGTTAAAGATATCATTTTTTTCACACTATATCCAGAAGTTCCAGCATAGCGTTTATCTCGTTGTAAAGGCACAGCTACATAACTAATACCTGACCAATAGATCAAACTTAGTATGGTTCCTGTGATTTCAGGTACATTAATTAATTGAATAATTTTATCTCTTTTAATTACCCTAAATACCCCCAAACCTTTCTCATATTTAATATTAGTAACATTCTGTGAAAAAGTATAAAACATCCAAGATGTTAGTTTTTTTAAAACTGTATCTTTCCTACTTTCCCACAAAGCAATAGCCATACTCTTTCCACTAATCTCCATTTTATGAATTAAAGTCGGAATATCTTCAGGTTTATCTTGTAAATCTGAATCCATAACAACTATATATTTACCTGTTGCATATTTCAATCCGGCTAAAATAGCATTAGCCTGCCCAAAGTTTTTTGCCTGTTTTAATACTTTCACTTCACTATATTGATGATAAAGCCCAACTAATATCTCAAAGGATCTATCTTTACTTCCATCATCTATAAAGATAATTTCATAGTCTTTTCTATATATAGAATTACAAACCCCTTCTAATCTTTTGTATAATTCAGTCAAAACCTGCTCATCATTATAAACAGGGATTACTATGGATAAGCTATAATTATTTTTTATCATTTCCCCTCTTAAAAATTAAATCATACATATTTATCATCCCACCTATAATAGCAGGTATTCCCATAATTATTAAATAATTCATCAATGAAATAACTAATGCAAGAGTAGGTTCAACCCCAACCAGCGAATAAAAAAAACTAAATGCTCCTTCTCTAATTCCAAAACCTGAGATTGAAATAGGAATTATTGATATTATATTTATTATTGGCATCATAGCTAAGTGATATGAAAAAGATATGTCCATATCAAAAGCCCTGAAGAGAAAATATACGTTTAGTATTGAAACTAATTGAAGTAAAACTATTAGCAATAAAGAATTTAAGAGTACTTTGCTTATTGGAAACGTTCTGAGTGCATCATGTAGAGAAATTAAATAGGAAAATCCTTTTTTAAAATATTTGGATTTGGTTAAGATTTTGTTAGCTAAGTTAAAAATATACTGATTACTAATTACGAGTCCCATTAATATTAACATGATTAAAATAAGTAAAATAGCTGTAAGCATATAAAAAAATTGCTGTTTAGTTAATAAGTTGGATATTGATATAACACCAAATACTCCTATTAGACTTAATATGACAAAGCCAAAGTAACGCTCTATAATAATTGTACTTCCCGCTTTTCCTCTCTTTTGAGGATTTCTTTTTTCAATTAAATAGATTCTAACTGCATCAAACCCGGTTGATGAAGGTAAAACTAAACCATAAAAAATCGATAAGAAATTAATTTTAACAAGTGTTAACGGTTTTTCATAGATCCCTATTGATCGTAAGAAAAAACCCCATCTATTAATCGAAATGGCTGGAATTATTAATGATGGAATAAATATTGTAAATAATATCCATTTAGGATCACTAATATTATTCACTTCTTCAAAAATGCTCTGAAAAGAAACTCCAAATGTTCGATAAATAAAATAAAACATTAGGAAAGTTATACTTACTTGAATTGTTTTTTTATATTTCATTACTTCTCTTTGTTTCTACGCAGGATTGCTGAATATTTATTAATTAACAATGCGACTATTCTATTTTTGATATCCTGAGGAGTAGCATTTAGATAGTTGTATAATAAAGATTTGAACTTTCTATCTTTCGTAGATTGATTCATTAATTTATTCCTAATCTTTGCGCTTTGGTTAGCTAAATACACCGTTTGCTTATAATACTCTTTTTTATATACAAAATTAGATTCATTAAATATCTTGGATATTTCATTTAGGTATTCTTCATTAATAACATCTGAATTTACCAACATTCCCTTCTCGCTAAATTCAAAGGGTTGAAAATGAAATTTTTCAACTATATTATTTTTAATAGACAATTTCAATACTAAAGATTTATTTACTAAAAGTTGATTATAGCCTGTTTGATTGAATTTTGAGTTAAATATAAAATTTCCTAAACTGTAAAAGATGTACTTTTTTTGGTATATTTCATAACCTTGCACGATATGAGGATGGGTTCCAACAATTAAATCAACTCCTAAATCAATCATTTTGTGAGCATGTTTTCTAATATCTGGTGGTGGAATAGTGATATATTCATAACCCCAATGAGGATAATAAATTAGGAAATAATCTTTTTTATTATACTTTTTTAGATATTTTTCTATTTGTTTAAAAGCAATTGTTCCATATTCAGTATTTTTAAGATTACCCCATCTTGTTGCAGTAATGATGCAAACTTTTTCTTGAGAATTAATATTAACATTAAAAGGTAAATCATTTTGATGTGTGCTTTTTTTTATAACACCTGAATAATAGATTCTATTATCATCTAAAAATTTTATAGTATCCAAATACCCTTGGTCCCCAAAATCAAAAATATGATTGTTGCAGATATTAAGATATGAAAACAACTTTAATAATGATAAAGAATCATCATCAGTTTTTAGATTATAAGCTAAAAATTCTTTTTTATCAGTACTCTGAGTCACAGGATTCTCTAAATTACCAATAGTAAAATCAGAATGGGATAAATATTCTATTATCTTATTATCTATTTTATAATCATTTACATCAATTTCACAAAGAGAAATATCTCCTACAATGCTAATTATCATTTAATAATCTCGATATTTTTAAATTTACCTGATTTTTCATTAATCTCAACAAAATCCATCCTTTCAATATTAATTTTAACATCTGGATATCTTTTATTCCAAATTTCCTCTGCTCTTTTTTTTGCCTTGGAGAAACTTGCTATATTATTTGTATAAAAATAGAGAGTTATATCATTATTTGTTTGAATTATTTTCCACTGATTACATCCATCAATTGTCATAAACATCTCATGAGCATGATGATGAGCTAAATATCTGCTTTCATCAATCTTAATTATATCATCTTGACGTCCATATACTTTTCCGATGTATTGCGATGTTTTGTCTTTAGAAATACAACTATTATCAACAATATCTCCTAATTCATATCTTATTATAGGAAAAGAATAATTAATTAGGTTTGTTATTATAGGGGAGTCATAGCTTTCAAGTTTATTGTTTTCAAGTTTTTTAAACTCAAATAGATTTGAATTGGGGAAGATTGTCATTCTTCCTGATAAATTTATATCATATCCTAGAGATGGAGATTCCATACACCCGTAAATATTGACGATTTTATCACACAAATACTCCCTAAACTCTCTTTCTTGTTCAGGAAATACTGTTTCAGATGTATATAATAATAAAGGAATTCTTTAACTCACCTCTCGTTTCTTTAATTCATTCACAATTATTTGCATTATTGAAGGTGTTGACCATAAGACCTTTGGTTTCTCTTGCAATAAAGTATTCACTATAATTTCCGGCTTGGTATAAATAGAAATTATTTTCCTTTGAAATAGTCTTAGTTTTGATTGAAATACTTGGAGTAAAGATAATTTTTTTTCAATATCAAACTTATCATCTTGATCATATCTCGTTACCATATATATTTTATCTGTTATCTTATAACCGGCTTTTAACAAGATGTGTAAAACCCGAATATGAGCTGTAAAATCTTCATAAGGTGAAAAAGCAATCTGAACAGGTACCCCGGTAGAGCCACTTGTCGTGTGGACTCTCCGATTATTTAAATCTGTAGCAAATAATTCCAATCCACCTTCCCTTAAATCTTTCTTATGAATTATTGGAATTTTCTTTACGTCATTAAAATCATTAATCTTTAAATTATTAACACCATGCTCATTATATAACTTTTCATAAAATTTAGAGTTTCTTTTTGCAAATTCGAAAATGTTCTTAAATTTCTCTAACTGGATTTCCTTAATTTTTTCCGGACTATATTTTTCTACCTTTCTTAGTTCTAAGAAGTATTTTATTAGGCTATAATAATAATTTTTTTTCCCATATTCGAAGATATCCTTAAATTTTTCTAGTGGCAAGTAATTCATTTCTAATTAATATTTTCTTAGCAGTTTCAACCATAGGAGGTCCGATAAACTTTCCATTCATCATAGCGACTCCTTTTCCATCCTTTTTAGCTTCTTCTGAAAGTTCCAACATTAGTTTAGCATTAGCAATTTCTTCTTCAGTAGGTGTATGATATTGATGAACTAAAGGTAATTCTTTAGGATGTAACACAAGCATTCCTTCAAATCCTAGGTTCTTACCAATTATCAAATTTTTCTCTAAATCAGCAAGATCATGGACATTGATATGAACAGTATCAATAGGGATAACATTAGTAGCCCTAGCTGCCATTGCTATTAATGCTCGAGGTGTAAAAATACTTGTCTCATCTTTATCGTGAATACCTTGTAAATCCGTAATAAAATCTTCACAACCAAAAGCTATTGCAATAACCCGAGAAGAGGCTTTACAGATATCTTGAGCATTTAATACTGCTGAAGCAGTTTCTATAAGAGGGATTATTTTATATGTCCCGATAGAGTAACCTTTCTCATATTCGATAGTTTCTAATAATTTATCAAAGAAGTAAATATCTTCTGCTGATTGTGATTTCGGATACATAAAACCAGTTATTCCAGGAATGGTTAATTCATGTACATCTTTAAGTAGAAAGCCACTCTCTCTGTCATTAACTCGAGGGAAGATCAGTTTATTCTTCAAATCAGTACCTTCAACAAATTCTTTAATTTTGTTCCTAGCAATAGCTTTATTGCTTGCAGGAAGAACAGAATCTTCTAAATCAAGTAACAAAACATCAGCTTCAGATTTTGCAGCACTTGCTAACAATTTGTCATTATGACCTGGAACAAACATTAAACTTCTTAAAAGGTAATTTGAACTCTTTTTCATAATTTCTCCATTATGCTTAAAATAGTTTTTGCTTTTTTTATTTTTGGCGGTGTGATTAACTTACCACTAATAATTTGATAACCTAAAGACTCGTCTAAATTGCTTAAATGTTTGATATCTTCTGCCCAAGCAACACTTTCCTGAGATAATGAAAACATCTTATTTATAATCTCTATTTGATCTGGATGGATTGAAAATTTTCCATCAAAACCATAAGAAATAGCTTTTCTACAATCATGTACTAATTGATCTTTACTTTTATAATTGCTTGTTATACCAGCAAGACAATATTTATTTCTAATCTTTGTTGATAAAATAAATTTATGATATATACCTTGTAATAATTCAGGTAATTCTGCTTCACTACGTGGTAAATTTATTAACATATCTTCTAATCCTAAACCAAATCCTAGTACTTGCTTACTATCTACTAAGGTGTTTATGTTATTCAAACTTAGAAAACTTTCGATTAAAATTATAAGTCTGTTGTTTATCTGAGATGTGATTGGTTTCACATCTTGAATACTATCGACCTTAGGAAGAACTAAGCCCACTTTAGGATATTTCTTTAACAGCTTAATATCTTTACTAAACTCATCACTATCTATAGGATTACACCTAATCCACATTCGAAATAAATCTTTGGTATTTCCTAATAAATTATCTACTTTATCTCGGGCTATATCTTTATTTGTCAAATCTACACTATCTTCTAAATCCAAGATTATATGATCTGCATTTAAAACATTTATATTACTAATGTATTTTGCTTTATCAACCGGAACGAAATGGAAAGATCTATACAATTTATCCTCTTTTATTTTAATAGTTTATTTTTCTCTGTGACTATAAATTTCATTAAAGAAAACATAAGAATATCTATTTCTTCCATCTACGTTTAAATGAACTTCGTCCACAAAGTATAAGCTATCAAATTGTTCTAAAAACTGATTAAATTTTCCTTCTATTCTAATATTTCCGACTTCTTTTGAAAACTTATCCTCAAATTCATCACTAACATTACATTCTTCAAAATATATTCTACTATAAGAATTCATTTTTGGTGGGTAAAATGGAACAAATGTTATGTTATTTTTTTGACATAATTCATGTATTTTTCTTAAATATTTGAACTGTAAATCAGACCAGCCATATACAGAAATATTGAATTGTTTTAAAGGATCAATTATTTTTCTTTCAACTACAAGGTTTGTTTTTATACTGTCAATATCTATTTCATTAGTAAATAAATCTTTATCTTTTGCATTGATTTTGTTTAAAAAGTTATAAAAACTGAAAACTTCTAAATATCTTTTTATAAAAATATTTTTATCTTTCTTTAAGGAAAATTTAAGTGACTGAACAAAATTTAAATCTAAATACATTATTTTCTTTCTATGTTTATAATAATTTCGAGTAAATATCCAGGGGTCTATTCCATAATATACAGCATAAATATTATTATTAATGATACTATTTATAATAAAATAAGACTCTATAGGATCTCCAGCTAAATTTCCAATATTAATAAAATTTACTTTCCCTTCTGCTAGATTATTTAGCAACTCATTATTAACACCATGCTTAACTGTCGAACTACCACTTAATAAAACTATTTCACTTTTTTCATAACTACTATTAATCCAACTATATTTTTCAATGCTATTCGTGTAAGCTTTTTTTAATTTTTCTTCTGATAATATTTTTTTTTTATTCACGCTGATATATATCTCAAAAATTAAGATAATAAAAATTAACGGCAGAACAAACACAAAACCATTTTTTATAAATATCTTCATACTTTCCCCTAAAATTGAAAATAAATAAACTCTTGTTGTTCACCACCAAAAGTTAATATTATTATTAATAATGAGTAATATGCAATCCATCTGAATGGTCTATATTTACTCGAATGAGTTAATTCTAGAGCATGTTCTTTATTCCTATTTACCCACTCAATAATTCCAAAAATAATTATAAATAATAATACTTTTACAGTCATTCCAGGAATACTATTAATTGGATTTATAAATTCAAAATTAATGAATATCCTCTTTATATAATTTACCGAATCGTTTACAGAATCTGATCTAAAGAATATCCAACCTATAGTTGTCAACGAGAAAGTAATTAATATATTTAATACATCCTTAATACTTGGTAAAATTCTATTCTTAGCAATCGTATCAGTGTTTCTTCTATTTCGGTTTGTTAATAATAAAGGTAGAAAATACAAAGCATTCAGTAATCCCCAGACAATGAACGTCCAATTAGCCCCATGCCAAAAACCACTAACTATGAATATTATAAAAGTATTTATAATTTGTTTTGCTTTACTTCCCCTACTTCCTCCTAAAGGAATATATAAATAATCTCTAAACCACGTTGATAATGAAATGTGCCACCTTCTCCAAAATTCTCCGATATCCCGTGAAAAGTAAGGAAATGCGAAGTTTTTCATCAAGCTGAATCCAAACAATCTAGATGTTCCAATTGCAATATCAGAATAACCAGAAAAATCACCATAAATTTGTAATGCAAAAAATATAGCTCCTAAAATAAGTTGAATTGAAGAGTATTCAGTATAATTACTAAAAACGTCATTAACAACCCTCGCACAATTATCTGCTATTACCATTTTTTTAAACAATCCCCATAATATTTGTCTTAAACCATCTACAGCTTTTTCGTATTCAAAATCTCTTTTCTTATAGAATTGTGGCAATAAATTTGTAGCTCTTTCAATTGGACCTGCTACTAATTGTGGAAAAAAACTAACAAAAGCAAAAAATGCTACTATATTATTAGTTGGTTCTAATTTTCTTTTGTAGACATCTATTGAATAACTAAGCGTTTGAAAAGTATAAAAAGAAATTCCCACGGGTAATATTATTTTTAATCTACTAACTTCAATATGTTTACCAAATAACGTGAAAGCTTCAGCAAAGCTTTCAGCAAAAAAATTGTAATACTTAAAAATCATTAAAAAACCAAGATTAACCATAATACTAATTAACAAATATATCTTTCTTTTTTTTAAGCTATCTTCATTCTTTAGCCCTATTCCTACAAAGTAATCTACAAAAGAGCTAAATGCTATTAGAAATAAAAATCTCCAGTCCCACCAACCATAAAATACGTAACTAGCAATTAATAATAATCCATTTTGTATTTTTAAATTTTTATTTGTTACAAACCAATATAAAATAAATACAATTGGCATAAAAATTAAAAATTCAATTGAATTGAATAACATATAATAACCTCATAAATTTTGTTTTTTAAGCAAGCTTCGCCCTATGACTTACAGATTATTTATCTGAAGCACCGCTCAGACAATATTTTTTCACCACAGAGACACAGAGTTTTTAAGACATAATTTCAAATTATTAGTCTTTTTACTCCATTTACCAATATATTAGCATTAAAATTGATTAATAAACCAACTCTCTTTTTAGCTAATTTCATATAAGATAATACTTGTGCTTCATGAATAGGTAATATACTATTTACCGACTTTAATTCTATAATAACACAATCATTTACTAATATATCTATGCGAAGATGATCATCAAGTATAATGTCTTTATATACAATTGGTATATTTACCTGACTTCTTACATTTAAATTTCTTAGTTTAAGCTCTGATATTAAGCATGTTTCATAAACAGATTCTAATAACCCATGTCCTAAATTTCTATGAACTTCGATAGCAGCACCAATTATCTGCTTTGTTATATCTGAATATAATCCATCACTCAAAATTTTCCTTTTCTTTTTTCTCACCACAGAGACACAGAGTTTTATTTTTTTTATTCTTTCTTCTCTGTGCTCTTTGCGACTCTGTGGTTAAATTTCTTTCTTAGTATTCTAGGGTTATAAATTTTTAGCAAGCTTCGCCCTATGACTTACAGATAGCTATGATCTGAAGCACCTTTTTTTACCACAGAGACACAGAGAGCACAGAGTTTTTAAGACATAATTTCAAATTATTAGTCTTTTTTATTAAATCACATACATTTTTTAATATTCATTATTATTATTTTATTCTTATCAATATTATCTTTAACCGTTTAGCAAGCACTTTTATATTTCTTCTTCTCTGTGGCTCTGTGGTGAAAAGTATTTTATTCTTCTCAATATTCTCTTTCTCGTTTTAGTAAGCACTTTTATATTTTATTTCTTCTCTGTGTTCTCTGTGCCTCTGTGGTGAAAAAAAATTATTCGTAATTCTTCTTCAGCCAGAGCTTATACTCCCCAGTCTTAATATTCTCAATCCACTGGGTATTATTCAGGTACCATTCAACAGTCTTTTCTAAACCTTGAGAGAAATCTACAGACTGAGTCCAGCCCAACTCATTCTTTATTTTATCACAGTTAATAGCATAGCGTCTATCATGTCCTGCTCTATCTTTTACATAAGTAATCAAATCTAATATCTTATTTAAGTCTTTACCAGATTTTTTAGCTACAACTTCACAAAGAACATGAAGTAACTTAATATTTTCCCATTCATTTTCTCCGCCGATATTGTAGGTTTGACCTCTTTTACCATTTTGGATTATTTTCCAGATACCTGAGCAATGATCTTCTACATAAAGCCAATCTCGGATATTTCTACCATCACCATAAACAGGGAGATTCTTATCTTCTAACATATTAGAAATCATGAGAGGAATAAGTTTTTCTGGGAATTGGTAAGGACCGTAGTTATTGGAACAGTTGGAGATAGTTACTGGTAATTTATAGGTATGAAAGTAAGCTGAAACAAGGTGGTCGGAAGATGCTTTGGAAGATGAGTAAGGAGAACGAGGATCATAAGGTGTATCTTCGTAGAAGTAACCTGTTTCTCCTAAAGAACCATAAACTTCATCAGTTGATATATGATGAAAGAGAGCATCTTGTCTGTCTTGCCAGTGCTTTTTAGCTAATTCTAATAAATTAAATGTTCCTATTATATTTGTTTCTATAAATTCTTTTGGTCCGTGAATTGACCTATCTACATGGGATTCAGCTGCAAAATGGACTACTACTTGAGGTTTATATTTAGTAAAAATAACATCCATAGCTTCATAATTGCAAATATCTACTTGATGAAAACGATATCTGTTATCATATTTTTGTGAAATTTCTGAAAGATTTTCTAGATTTCCTGCGTAAGTTAATTTATCAACGTTGATTACTAAACCTTTAAAATCTGTTTGTTCAAATAGATAGTGGATAAAATTTGCACCAATGAAACCAGCACCACCTGTTACCAAAATATTACCATTTATATTCATTTTCAATAATCCTCAAATGTCTTATTTAATACAGTAGCTATTAAAAGGGGCTTGAGTGATACGTCAAGTGTTTTTTTCTTAATATTGATTTTTTTAGAAAAGGCCTCACACGAATTAACGCTAATTAAAACTAATTTCACGAATAAACCTCGTAGATACGTATTGAATACGTCTCAATTAAATACATTAATCCACTTTCAACTCTTTTAGAGTGCCTGAGAGGGGTGGTCATGTAGACTGGGGAAAGTATTTGTCGGACGGTTGAGAATAATATGAGACCGGAGTTCCTCAGTCTAGGCAAGGGACTTCGGACGAACAATTTAAACTGCTATTGATACATTTAGAAGCTTGGAAAATTATTATCTTAGTCGTAGGACTGAAGAGTCTGTTCTTTTCTATGTATTCTGTGTTTTCAGTGGCTATTTATCTCTTATCTTTTCTTCCTGTAACCTGTGGATAGATTATCTTCATATATTTAAGATGCCTGCAAGAAACAAGCGTTCCCAGTAATTCTCAATTCTCCATTCCTTCGTGTCTTCGTGTCTTTGTGGTGAGTCTTTCTTATTCGTGAAATTCGTCTTAATTCGAGTTAATTCGTGTAAAGCATCTTCTTAGTGTAATCCGTGGATAAAGACTCTTATATCGGCCTCACAATAAACCAAATCAAATCAATTATTCCCAACACAGCAGCAGTATAAACCCCTGCCATTAAATCATCCACCATAACCCCCCAGCCCTTAGGTAAATTCTGTAATTTATTAATAGGATAAGGTTTTGCTATATCAAACAATCTAAACAATAAAAAACCGAAGAATACATAGTAACGTGAAGGTTGAAAGAGATAAAGAGCAAACCAATAACCAACTACTTCATCTATAACGATATGCCCGTTGTCGTGTCCCATAGTCTCTTCTGCTTTAGTGGAAACATATACTCCTAGGAAGAAGAAGGCAATGAGGAAGAGAAGCCAGAAGGGGGAATCGTAGAAGACACCCTGTGTCCCACTCGCAAAGGGTGATATTAAGGAACCACCCCCTGACGTCCCCCTCACAAAGGGGGATATAAATGGAAGATAATAATAGATAAGAGCAGCAGCTAGGGTTCCAAAAGTACCAGGTGCTTTGGGAACTTTTCCTACTAAGAAGAAAGTAGCTATAAATTCATAAATATTTTTAATAGGTGATTTCAACATAAATATCTTTTTTTATTTGCTCTATCCAATTTTGATAAAATTCTTGTTTTTTCTCCATAAAAGCCATTTCTTTAACTCTATCTCTAATTTCATCAAGCTGATACACACCTTCAGGCACATCTTCAAGATTAGCAAAAAGATAGTACATGTCTTGAATTTGAATAATATCAGAGATTTGGCCAGGTTGTAGGTCTTTAAAATACTCTTCATAAAGTGGAGGATATTCACCATGTGGGAAAATTCCAATAACTCCATCTTTCAAAGCAGAAGTTTGGTCATCTGAATATTGTCTTGCTAGAGAAGAAAAATCTTCACCCTGTTGATATTTTTCTACAATTTGTTGCATGAGTTTATAGTAAGCAAGAGAGTCTAAACTTGTAGGTGTCAAATCTTTAAGGATATGTCTTGCTCTCACTTGATTTTCTTTAATATCTTCTAATTTAATTATATGATAACCGAATTGGGTTTCGATAATATCTGATACCTGACCAGGTTTAAGGGAGAAGGCTGTATTTTCAAAAGTTTTAACCATTTCTCCTCTTCCGAAGTAACCTAAATCACCTCCAGCTGAAGCTGACCCACAATCACTATATTCTTTAGCCAAATCAGCAAAAGATTCCCCTCTGCTAATTCTCTCATAAATTTCTTCTAATTCCTTGTATCTTTCTTGCTTAGTCTTATCACTAGCTTTAATCTGTAATAAAATCATTCCTAATTTATAAGATGGCTTTCTTAAAGGAAGTTCACCTATATTCTCATCATAAAAGGCTTGAATTTCTTCATCATCTACTTGAATCTTAGAATCAATTTCATAGCGAATAACTTGTTCACGTAATGATTGTTCTTTTAACATATCTTTAAAATAATTTAATAAATCAAACTTATTCATATTACTTTTTTTCAGTTCATTTAGAAATGCTGTTTCTGAATCAAAGTTTTTTCTAATTTCATCAATTCTTCTTTGGGCCATAGAATTTATCTGATCCTCATTGATAACATAATCAAGATCTTTAGCCTTTTGAACAACTAACTTAAATTCTACCATCTGCTCTAATATATCTTGCTCTGTCATTGATTCATCTAACATTCCAGCACTTTGCATCTGCATCATTTGTTTTTCTAAATCAGACTGCAATATTATATCATTACCCACTTTAGCAATTATCCTATCTAACACTTCAGCACTAGATATTAAAGCTATCATTAATATTATTACTAGTAAAATATTTTTTTTCATATATGTTTTGCTTCCTTTCCTCCACATCCCCCTTTGAGAGGGGGAAAATAGGGGGTGTTTCCTATCATTTCAAATATTCTTCAATTCTTTCTATCACACTATCAAATTCATTATATATTTCGTAATTCGAAAATCTTATAACTATTAATCCATAAGAATTTAGAACTTGAGTTCTTCTTTTATCATAATTATAAGATCTATCACTATTATGTGTTTCACCATCAATTTCAATTACTAATTTATGCCTAGCACAATAAAAATCAACAATAAAATTATCTATTATTTTCTGTCTATTAAATTTTTCTTTGTGAGGTGATAAATATTGATACCATAGCTTCTTTTCAGCATTAGTTTGATTAATTCTTAAAAACCTAGCTTTTTCTTTTAAATCTTTATTATAAGGTAACCTATAAGGTACTTTTGTTAACATATATGGAAACACCCCCTATTTTCCCCCTCTCAAAGGGGGATTTATCTATATCTTGACATCTGCGTAACCACAGGCTGTTATCCCTTCGGGATAATTTTTTTTTCTAACTAATGGATGATTATAAAACATATAAATATAATCACTCACTTTTCTTTATCTATTAATCTTCCAATATCTTACAAACCTTTAAACCAGTAAATTCGTGAAATTCGTTCTAATTCGAGTTAATTCGCGTAAAGAATCTTCTTTTCTAAACTCTGTGTTAAAGAAAACAAAGGAACTCCCCCTGTCTTCCCCCTCCCAAAGGGGGATTTATCTATATCCATGTCACCTGCGTAATAGCGAACTGGAATCCCGCGACCAAAAACCAACAATCCCTTTTTAGCAAAAAGTAATTCGTGTAATTAGTGAAATCCGTGGATAGACTTCTTCTTATTCGTGAAATTCGTTCTAATTCGAGTTAATTAGTGTAAAGAATCTTCTTTTCTAAACTCTGTGTTAAGGAAACAAAGGCCCCCCCTGTCGTCCCCCTCTCAAAGGGGGATTTATCTATATCTTTGCATCTGCGTAACCACAGGCTAGAATCCTGCTCCCCATAGACTAACACTTTTAGCAAAAAGTAATTCGTGTAATTAGTGAAATCCGTGGATAGATTTCTTCTTATTCGTGAAATTCGCTCTAATTCGAGTTAATTCGCGTAAAGAATCTTCTTTTCTAAACTCTGTGTTAAGGAAACAAAGGCCCCCCCCCTGTCGTCCCCCTCTCAAAGGGGGATTTATCTATATCTTGGCATCTGCGTAACCACGGACTGGAATACCTCGACCAAAAACGAACAATCCCTTTTTAGCAAAAAGTAATTCGTGTAATTAGTGAAATCCGTGGATAGACTTCTTCTTATTCGTGAAATTCGCTCTAATTCGTGTTAATTAGTGTAAAGAATCTTCTTCCTTCCTGTCTTCAATCTTCCATAGGTAAAGTATAAACGAAATGTACTTTAGGTCTTAAACTCTCATCTTCTGCCTCTTTTCCATAAAATTCAATAGCATCAAAGTTAGTTGATTGATAAGAAGAGGTCATAACAATACCGAAATTATCTTTTTCACCAGAGATAAAGCCTTGCAAAATTGGGGTTATTTTAACATCAACATACTGAGTAGAATCAGGAGCAGATTCAATAGTTGCCACACTAGTACCAGTATTATTTAAATATTCTAAATTATTAATTTTATCAATCATAGCTATATCAGTAACTTCTTCCATTACTCTGTAAGGTGTGATATAAACAGATCTATTACCATCAAAGAAAGAAAAGTTTTTTACATACAATCTGATGTAAGCACTATTAACAGTAAGATGATCTTTTTGGAATTGAGTTAAATTATCCCCTTCTTGATTTAAAATTAAATTTGTATCAAGGTCAAACTTCAAAAATGCTCGTTTAGGCGTCATATTACTTAAAGAAATCATAGGAGCCCATACTTGCTCTAATCCCAGCTTGTCGTTAACAATATAGGTATCCTTGAAAGCATTTCTACTATATTCCTTTTCTTCTGTTTCACTGTTAAGCATATATTTGAAGTTCAATATAGGATTTTTAGAGTTTTCGGATGAATAAAGCTCTATATAATTGTTTGACTCAGTATAAACCATAAGTGTGAAAAGTGCTTGATCTGTTTCTGTCCAAGTTTTTATTTCTTCAACAGGAAGATTAAATACTAAGGAATCTATTCTTCCTGCAACAGTATCAGTTAATGTTACAGCTGGTGTTATACTTTCAAATATTAAATCTTCATCCCAAGTTTCTCCCTCGCTAGCTTCTTGCCAAGTAGCTTGAGATTCTAAATAATCTTGTTCGATTCTCTTAATTTTGAATTCCATATCACCTTCAGGCTTTAGATCAGTATAAAAAGTTAAAGTAGCATCAGCTATATACTCAACATTATCTGGTAAATAAGCAAAAGAAACAATAGCTTGAGATTCTACTTCTTGGGTATTTGCTACTAAGAGTTTATAGTTTTCTCCATTAACAGAAATACTATCTCTGAAGGAAAATTCTTGAGAAAAAGAATCAATTTGTCCAGCCATTGGTATTAGATCAGATTGAGTAATTCCAATATTATTTTCTTTGTTATTACAAGCAAATAGAAGGAGTGTACAAGTTGCCAAAAATATAAGTCTCTTAATCATTAAATACATATTATATTACCTTTTCTTTTTATTAATTAGTATTAGTAGTAGTCTGTGTGGATATATGGATAAGTCGTCAAGTGAAATTATAAGAATCTGAAAAATATGCTTCTTAAAAACTATTGTAATTGGGGATATCTTGTGGATACTTCTCTTAATTATCCTTATTTATCCACTTCTTTTAGAGTATATCAATCTTATTTTCTTCTTTATCCTTATTTATTCACATTTATTTATCCACCCCTGTGGAGAAGTTGAGTACCTTCCTGAATATTTTATTTAATGTTTATTGTTTGCTTTTTAGTTAAGTGTCTGAAATACTTGTATATATGCTTTAGTAATCAATAGAATATTTAAAAGATTTTTCTATGTGGATAACTTGTGGATAATGACTTCTTATTTATGCTTTTTTCTTAATATTTATCCCATGTTTTTGCAGTTTTTTAAAGAGGTTTGATCTATCAATTTTTAAGGTTTCAGCAGACTTGTTTAAATTTCCATCATGATATTCCATTATTTGTTTTAAATATAATTTTTCAAAGTTTCTAGTTGCTTCTTTGAAAGTTATAGGTATGAAGTATTCAAAACCTTCTTCTTTAAAAATTATATCTTTATTACTGATTAAATCACAATCTAATTCATGCAGGATTTTTAAGATTACTTTTTCAAGTTCTGCAATATTATTTTTCCATTTATGCTTCATTAAATTAGTTAATGCTGCTTCTTGAATAGAAATATTAGAATCTGTGGCTTGATTAAACTCACTAATTAGGTGATTAACTAATAAAGGAATATCTTCAACTCTCTCATTTAAAGATGGTAAAAGCAGTTCATCTTGGCATAAATCAATTAAGGTAGAACATAAATTTGGATTATAAGATTTATTATAAGTTTCTTTACTTGTTATGAAGATTAATCTAACATCTAGATTTTCTAAACTTCTTCCTCCAAGATTTTTTAGTTTTCTTCCTAATAAAGTTCTTGCAAATTTTTCTTGGGTTTTTAATGGCATTAGATGAAGGTCATTTATTAAAAGAATAGAAGATTGAGCTTTAACAACCTTTAAATTTTCATATTTTTTCTGATAGTTACTTTCTTTAGGGTCTCCAAAAAGCTCTATTTCCATATCTTTATTAGTTAATTTAGAACACTCAATACTGTAAATTTTATTATCTTTTCTAGATGACTTTTGATGAATCTTTTTAACAATATTTTTAGCACCAGTTCCGCTCTCACAATATATCACTAAATTGTTTTCACTATCAAAATTCTTTTCGATTTTATTTCTTACTTTACTTATGGCAGGAGAATTACCTATCAAGTGGATTAATTTTGCTTCTCGATAGATATTCTTATTCTTTTTGAAGGAAAAGTGGTCTACAGCATTTCTTATGGTTAAAAGTAATCTTTCTTCTTGGACAGGTTTTTCAATAATATCATAAGCACCAGTATGAATTAAATCTTGAAATCTACTAATAAGAGTCATGTTATCACTTGTAATAACTATTATTGGAATATTAATATTTTTATTCTTAATAGTTTTTAATGTGTTAATTCCTGTCTTGTAGTCTGGAAAATATAAATCAAGAAGTATTAAATCACAAGAATCTTTCTCAATAAAATTTATCGCTGTAGCACTATCATTGGCGAGAATGACTTCAAAGTTATTTTCAGTAAGAATATATTTTGTAAGTTCACAAAAAATATAATCATCATCAGCTATCAAGATTTTTGCTTTTTTCATTATAGATTACCTTAAAATTTTAAAAGTTATGAAACTTAATTAAAAAAAAGTTGCCAGTAAACAACTCTTAAGAATGATGTGTTTAACTCTACATAAGATATGTATTTTTGTCCAATAAATGTAAAGTTATGAAATATTTAATAAGATGTCAATAAAATAATAATTAAAATCACTTTGAGGTATTTATGCAAGATAAAATTAACAGCTATATTGATTCATTTATCAGCTACCCTAACCAAATCTTAAAAGAACTTGAAATAGCACATCAAGAAAGAATTAACGTTCAACCAAATATCACTAAACAAGGTGCCCGGCTCTTGTCATGGTTCATTATCTTGAAGGATGCTAAAAATGTTTTAGAAATAGGTACTTGTTTGGGCTATTCTGCTATTTGGGCAGGCGAAGCACTGAAGAAAACTAAGGGTAAACTAACCACAATCGAAATTGATGAAAGATTTGTAAAAGAAAATGTGGTAAATATTGAAAAAGCAGGACTAGCTGATAGAATTGAAGTAATCGCTGGTGATGCTATTGAAGTAGTTAAAGACCTAAAAGACAAATATGATATTATTATTATCGATTCAAATAAACCACTCTATAATAAGGTTATTGATTCTTGTATCAATCTTCTTAACCCTAAAGGAATCATTTATGCAGATGACACACTTTTCTTACCTATGGGTTTTAAGGATAGATTAGCCAAACCTATGGATCAATATAACCATTATGTAATCAAGCACCCCTTACTCGAAACAACAATTTTACCTGTTGGTGATGGAATTACTATTAGTGTTTTGAAATAACACTATGGACTGGCGGCATCTTGCCGCCAGATTAACAGGCTTTCAGAGCCTGTTGTGGATGCAAGATGCATCCACTCCATAAAACCCTTTCAGCTCAATAACTGGGAAAGCGGATGACCACATCCGCATCCCCTTTCAGCTCCTTGGAGCGCTTGAGAGGGGTGGTCGAGTAGACCGGGGAGAGTAAACAATCCCCTTTCAGCTCCTTGGAGCGCTTGAGAGGGGTGGTCGAGTAGACCGGGGAGAGTAAAAAAGAGTAAACACACTATGGACTGGCGGCATCTTGCCGCCAGATTAACAGGCTTTCAGAGCCTGTTGTGGATGCAAGATGCATCCACTCCATAAACAATTTGACAATTTTACCATCTTATATCTTTGTCAAAAAATAAAGAAATTATTTATTTAAGAGGTCAAAATGAAAAACATATTATTAGTGATAGCTTTACTACTAATGCTTCTAATCGGAGGATGTAATAAGGATAATCAGATTAAACAAGAAAGTCAAGAATTAACTAAAATCACAGTATTATTACCTCAAACCCCCTCATCTCTTCCTTTGTATTTTGCCTTAAAAGATAATCCAATGTTTAATATTGAATTATTCTTAAACCATTCCCAAGCTAATGCTAAGTTTTTAAGAGGTGATGCGAAATTACTCTTAACAGGACTTTCAGTTGCAAATTCTTTTAGTAAACAGGGCTTAGATTTCGATTTACTTAATGCTCAAGTGGACAACTTAACCCATCTAGTTGCTAATCAATATATAGAAAAAATTGAGGATATTAAAGGCAAGACTTTAGTTTTTCCTTTTGCAGACTCCCCTATGGAAATCCTCTTCACAAAAATCGCTAGTCTGAATAATCTCACAAAAGATATTGATTACAAGCTCCAATATATGCCATTCTCTACCTCTCTTCAGCTCCTCCAAGAAACATCTGATTTACTCGTTTGGCTTCCTGAACCTTTTGCTTCCTTAGCTGAAAATAAATTTAAGCAAAAAGTTTCTCTATCGCTTGACCAACTTTTTAAAGAGCATATAAAAGGTATTTCTGCTAGCCAAGTTGTTCTTTTAGCTAGAGATTTAGATTTAAGATCTATTGGAGCTATTCATTATCTATCAAAAGTATATATTGATAGTCTTAAAAACCACCCTCAAGTTTTCTTAGATAGACTAGACCAAGATTTTCCTAATAGAAATGCTTATAACTTGCAAACTATCCAAAGAACAGCTTATAATTTTCTTGATGGACAAGATTTATCAACATCTTTAGATTCACTTTTCAAAATACTTAATAAGGAAAATCATCTTGCTGAAAGAATTTTGGAACTCAATTAAGAAAAGTCTGCTAGGATTTTTAATACTTTTAGGAGTATGGACTCTTTTTTCCCTTGCTTATGAGTCATATATTGTTCCATCTCCTTTACAAGTAATTTCTTCTTTCACTTCATTATTTTACGAAAAAGCTCTAGGATATCATTATTCTCTAACTTTATATAGACTTTTCTTAGGATTTTTAGTTTCTTTTTTCTTGGGAAGTCTAATTGGTATTTTATCATTTATTCTAAAAATCAACAATTATATTGAAAATATTATGTCTCTTCTTCAAGTAATACCAGGTGTTATTGTGGGTTCATTTTTCATTCTTTTCTATGGACTTGGTTCATCCGTTCCTATTGGTATGATAATTGTTATGATTACGCCTATAGTTGCTACAAATACAGTTAATGGCCTTTTAGATCACACTAAGGAACTGGTTGAAGTTATAAATGTATTTGGAGGAGGATATTTTGATATTATTAAACATGTATATTTTCCAAAACTCTTACCAGTCTTCAAAACTAACTTCTTGGTTTGTACTGCCTTATCTCTAAAGATAATTATCTTAGGTGAATATGTTGGTTGTCAAAATGGAATTGGTTTCCTTTTCAACAATGCCAGAGTTTTTTATAATATGAACGAAGTTTTTTCCTATTTGTTATTAATAATTTTAACAGCCCTAAGTTTTCAGATATTTATTCAAGCAATTTTCTTATTCTATTGGAGAAAAATTAACTAAGAAAAAACTTGACATGGTTAAAATATTGATTATCTTCATATTACGATTTATTAATCAAAAATAAAAAGGAGATAATATGAATAATAGTGTAAATATATTTACACCAGACCAAAAAACAACAGACGAAGAATATACGAAAATTGCAAACTTTTTACAAGAACATTTAGAAGAATATGGAGACCCTCTTCCAGACATCCAGAAAGCAATGAATTTTGCTTTGACAACTGAAAATTCTTTCGGAGGGGCTATCATTGTTAAGTACTTAGATAATCAAATAGTTGCTTCTGTGGTCCTTAACAAAACAGGTATGAAAGACTATATTCCTGAAAATATCTTAGTCTATATAGCAGTTCATCATGACTACCGAGGAAGAAAAATTGGTAAAGAACTTATGAACAAGGCAATTGAAATCAGTCAAGGCAATATCGCACTTCATGTTGAACCTGATAACCCTGCTAAATTCCTCTATGAAAAAATAGGTTTTACCAACAAGTACCTAGAAATGAGATACCAAAGAGAGGCTAAATAATGGCCTATCTTGAGATGAATGTAGAATCTTTGAAGAACAACTACGATTATCTAGACAAAATATTTACTGAAAATGATATAAACTGGTCTATTGTAACTAAAGTCCTTTGTGGAAATAAGACTTTTCTAACTGAGTTACTTAAGTTAGGTGTGACTCAGGTATGTGACTCAAGAATCTCCAATCTCAAAAATATAAAAGCTCTAAATGATAAAATAGAAACAATCTATATTAAACCACCTTCTAAACGTGATGTCGCCAATATAGTAAAATATGCTGATATTAGTGTTAATACAGAAATATCTACTATTAAATCATTAGCCAAAGCTGCCAAAAAACAAAATAAAACACATAAAATTATTATTATGATTGAAATGGGAGAGCTAAGAGAAGGTGTCTTACGTGATGATTTTATAGACTTCTATGAAAAGGTTTTCCAATTAGAAAATATCAAAGTTGTTGGAATAGGAACTAATTTCTCTTGTCTGTATGGCGTTCTTCCTAATCCAGATAAACTTATCCAACTGAGTCTTTATGAACAACTTATAGAAGCTAAATTTGACCGTCAAATTCCTTATGTTTCTGGTGGAAGCTCTGTTGTATTCCCTCTTCTTTTAAATGGAATTCTGCCCAAAGGAATTAATCATTTCAGACTAGGAGAGACTCTCTATCTAGGTACTAATGTCTATAATGACACCAAAATCAAAGATATGTCCCATGATATCTTTACCTTGCATGTGGAAATTATCGAGCTTATAGAAAAACCAAAAGTTCCTACAGGTGATTTCGGAACTAATATTGAAGGGGAATCATTTGATTTTGACCCAGCACAGGCTTCTGATACTTCTTATCGAGCTATTATAGGTTTAGGCTTACTTGATGTAGATGACAAGCACCTCTGGTGTGACGATAAAAGTCTTGAATTCGTAGGAGCTAGCTCTGATATGATTGTTATGGATCTAAAAAATAATCCTAAAAATTATAAAGTAGGTGACGAATTAACCTTTAGTATGGACTATATGGGACTTCTAAAGCTCATGAATTCTAGATATATAGAAAAAAAGGTTGTGAATAACGGATAAAAGTATTTTTTTTGTTTCTTTCCATAGTAGAGTGAGTGACATGATAAATATTGTCGTAAAAGATTAATTAACAAATATGGAGTCTATTTAAGTAATTTATCTCACATTAATCTCGAAGGGATGTTTATTTAAGAGGCAGGGTTAGGTAGACCCTGTAGATATGAAAGCAAAAATTATCTTAGCCCTGGAGGGGGGCATTTTTGTAGAATCAAAATGAAATAAAAGCTTAAAAGCTCGATCAGGAGCGACATCTTTGTAGACCAATGTTATCTCATGATAGCTTGATTGTTACTATCTCAATAAATCAATGAGAATCTATTGAGAGAGTAACAATCAAGCTATAAGTATTAATCCCCTTTCAGCTCCTTGGAGCGCCTGAGAGGGGTGGTCGAGTAGACCGGGGAGAGTATTAATCCCCTTTCAGCTCCTTGGAGCGCTTGAGAGGGGTGGTCGAGTAGACCGGGGAGAGTATTAATCCCCTTTCAGCTCCTTGGAGCGCTTGAGAGGGGTGGTCGTGTAGACCGGGGAGAGTATTAATCCCCTTTCAGCTCCTTGGAGCGCCTGAGAGGGGTGGTCGTGTAGACCGGGGAGAGTATTATATTGGTCTTTTATCATTACACTCTTGATTTCCTTTTAAAAAACCCTGAATATATTCAATGCAACCATCTAACTGTTTGTATATTTGATAATTTGAGAACCTAATAATCTTCATCCCTAATTTTTCTAGATAAATTTCTCTCTTTTCATCATATTCTTCTTTGAAATCATGATCCCTTCCATCAATTTCAATAATTAATTTAAATTTAGCACAATAAAAATCCACTATATAATTTCCAATTGGTTTCTGCTTGTAGAATCTATATCCAAGTTGTTTATTTTTTACTTTATTCCAAAATAGTACTTCTGGTAGAGTTAGATTTTTCTTTAATTTATTAGAATATTTCTTTAATTTTTTGTTGTAATTTATTGTATTCATATTACTCTCCCCGGTCTACACGACCACCCCTCTCAAGCGCTCTTACGAGCTGAAAGGGGATTGTTTACTCTCCCCGGTCTACTCGACCACCCCTCTCAGACGCTCTTACGAGCTGAAAGGGGATTGTTTACTCTCCCCGGTCTACTCGACCACCCCTCTCAGACGCTCTTACGAGCTGAAAGGGGATTGTTTACTCTCCCCGGTCTACACGACCACCCCTCTCAAACGCTCTTACGAACTGAAAGGGGATAGATTCACCTATCAGGAGATTAATCTCTTATCAGGGCAATTTTACCCTTTTTTGTTTGCCCATCTGAAGAACTAATAGTATAGAAGTAAATCCCTGAAGAGCATTTTTTACCATTTTTATTTCTTCCATCCCAGCTAAAGGACTGATATTTATTCAGAGGAAGGTCATAAACAAGCTGACCAGATATATCAAAAATCTTGCAAACTTTTGCTGATTTAGGCATAAAATCATCAGGGTCATTGTAAATTCTTACAATATCTCCACGTTCAGGATAAAATGGATTAGGAACAGCCACTACTTTATTAAAATCCTTCTGAGGGTTTGCAGAAGAGCCTACTGTGACAGAGCAAAGTCCTTCACCTGCTCCAATATAGAGTTTTCCAGATCTAGCTTCATAAGCTAAGGCTTTGATTTGATTGCTAATTAGGGGATATGAATCTTTATCATAGACAAAATATTCTTCTGTATTAGTGTCATACTTAGTCAAACCGGCTTCTTCAGAACCTATCCAAAGGCATCCATAATCATCAATAGCTAAGGCTGTAGGATAGGTATCTTTTGCAGCAAAGAGCTTAGTTTCACCTATTATATAACGGGTTTCAATTTGCCAGCCAGCAGACCATCTTTCTCTTTTAATATTAATCCCATAGCGATACCAGTAATTACCATCATACATAAAGAGTCCATTATTACCAGCAACCCAAAGTTGATTACCATAAGGAGTAGGAACTTCAATAATGTCATTTATAGCAGAGTTTCTAATATCAGATATAGGAATATTTTCCCATGAGCTTATATCATTTTCGCTAGGTATTTCTTGGGAATTCCAATGGAGAAGACCTGCAGATTCACCTGAAGCAGCAGCAGCTGATTTACTAAAGAAATAGCCGTACTGGTTGTGAAAGGATCTTCTAGTAAAGTTGCTTTGTGAGCCATAAAGGGGAGAAATGGCTAATCTTTGGTCTCCTTGGGGAGAATAGAAGGCTAGGCCATAACCTTGAAGTGACATCATAATATTTCCCTGTCTATCAGTATTAAGAAAAGATACTGTTTGTGAAGGTAAGCTAGCAATAGAACTTTCTAAATCTGAAAAAGATTGGCTTTGAGTGTTATAGGAGAATACTCCAGAAGTATGATACCATTTCCATTCTTGATTTTCTTCATCATAAGAAGTAACACCACCTTTCCAACCTTGAGGGTGATCATCTCCGCTATACCATGAGCCAAACCACTTTTTATTATCACTACCTATAGTGATGGCATTGATATTATCACTCTGAATAGGAGAGTTGTTCATATTCAAGGTTTGCCAGTTATCACCATCAAAGGAAGAAACACCTCTAGCACCTTTTCTCAGAGCAGCAGTACCATAATAGCCACATGATGCCCAAAGTGTGTAGTTATTATCTACTGTTAGGTGGTTAATAGCATTAAAGCCAATACCATTAGGTTCATATTGATACCATTCATTATTATGGAAAATTAATAAACCAGCTCCCCAGGTAGAAACAATAATGTCATTAGAAGAATTTTCTATATACTTAATCCCTATAGGATTTAGCTTGATTAGTTCTATATTCCCAGAAGAAATATCTTTCACTGAGGTGTTTGTGGATAGAATACTTTCGATACTACCATCCAAATTAATTACTTGCAGGATTGAAGATGATAAAGCTGACATAGTAGTAATAGATTCATCCCAGATACCTGTGGAAAACAAGAGTTGACCATTATCTCTGAATTGGATAGTTTGGATAAATATATCTTCATCAGAATCTGATAAATCATCAGCTTCAAAAGAATAAGTTTCCCAGTTAGGATTATCAAATAAGTTACTAACAACCTGGATTGCATTATCACTTGCTATAGCAAGTTTCTCATCTTTAACAGCTAATTTGTTTACTTGGTTATCAGCCAAAAGTGAATTAGAAGTATTAAGATATTCCCACTGGTCAAAGTTATCTAAGTCTGTAAGAGGAAAGTAAATAAGTCCAGAATCAGTTGCTAGAAAAACATAGTCTTGATAGATAACTAAGTCACTAATTGTTTCAGAAATTAGAGCACCAGAAGTTGAAGCAGGGGAATATTTTCTTGAAAGAATAGGAAAAGAGACTTCATCAAGATTATAAAATGTAGAAAATCCCCCCTCTGTAACTACACAAACCACTTGATCTATTGTTTTAATAGTTATGACTTTATTGGAAATTAAACCATTATCAGAGTTTATGTTATACACTTGATTATCTTCAATGATAGTAAGTCCATCATTGTAAGTACCTGCCCAAATTTTGTTGTCCTTTAAGTATAAACTTCTAACCTCGTTTGAGGATAAGCCATTTATGGTTGTATATTTATTAGTTAATTCTAATTTAACTTCTTCTCCCACGCTAGTAAAATCATATTCTTCAATCCCACCCCAAGAGACAGATATTAATTCAGAATCTTTAAAATAAGTTTGGTATATATGAGAAGTATTGGTATAAACCTCCCATCTTTCAAGAGACCATATTGCTAGTGCCCAGATTGATATGATTAATGTTATAATAAATTTTTTCATTTTTAGAACTCCTACTTTGTATCTTTAAAAATAGACTGTAATAACAGCCAGGCGAATATAAAACATAAAGCTATAAGAATAGTTAAAGCAACTAAGAAGATTTGCTTTGTGGAAAAGTAAAAACCTATTGCTAATAGTCCAAACAAAGATGTTAGAAAGTAAGCAATATAACAAATTCCTTTTTGAGAAAGACCTAATTTTAACAATTTATGATGGATATGCTCCTTATCTGCTAGAAAAATACTCTGTTTTTTCTTAATTCTTCTTACCATAGCCATAATAGTGTCCATAATAGGAAACATCATAACAACAACTGGTAGGGCAATTGTCATAGCTGTAATTCCCTTAAATTGGGCAAAACCTGTTACAGATAAGACTGCTAGATTAAAACCATTAAAGAGGGAACCTGCATCTCCCATGAATATTTTAGCTGGAAAGAAATTATATTTTAAAAAGGCTAAATTACCTGCAACTAATATTAGAGCTAAATAGAAAACTAATGGATTCCCAGAAATCAACCCTACTAAACAAAGGACAATTCCGCTAATTGAAGTGATTCCTGCCGCTAAGCCATCTAAACCATCAATCAAATTGATAGCATTGCTAATAGCTAAAAACCAGAATATTGTAAAAGGAAGACTTAGATACTGGAGATAAAGGTCTGGTCCAAATGGGTTTGTTAAGATTTCTATCCTGAAACCTACAATATACAAGAGGGATGAAATAAGCAGTTGCAAAATTAATTTATCTCTTGCTTTTAGTTTTAAGAGGTCATCAACAAGCCCCACCGTAAGAATCAGGATATTTATCATAGCTAAAGCATAAATCATGACTGAAGATCGTTTATCCCAAAAAAGAAAGCCAAAGGCAACTTGAGCAAAACAGATTACTAAGCCAAAAGCTAAACCTCCACTGATAGGAATAGGTTTGGGATGAGCAGACCTTTCGTTTGGGTAATCTAACCAGCCTTTCTTGTTAGCAAATTTGATGTTTACTGGTACTAGAAGGTAAGTTAAGACAAAGACTACTATTCCAGCAAGAAGATACTTCCAATAGCTCTGAATCAAGGCAGAACCATTAAGATGGCTATTAAGAGTAAGTGAAAGGGGGATAGGTAAAAAGTTCATCATATTATATATCTCTATTTATCTTTTGATATAGTTTTCGATAGCTGTCATTAAAATTATCTAAGGAATAGCTTGTTACAACTTTATTATAACTTCCTCTTCCTTTTTCTCTTAAATCATCTTTAATGTCTGCTAATTTTAGTAAGAGATTTAACAACTCAGAAGAATCATCGGCATTTACTAAATAACCATTATTATCAGTAACTAATTCTCTATTGCCTTTGATATCTGAAGCTATGATCGGTAAGCCATAAGACATTGCTTCTAGCATAGATAAGGGAAGTCCTTCCCAAAGAGAATAAAGGAGGAAAACATCAAAAAGCTTGAGCCATTTATCTTTATCTAAAGACCAGCCTGGTAAGATAATTCTATCAGATAAATTAGCTGAATTTACTAAATCCTGACAAATACTCAAATCTTCACCGTCACCAACAAAAATAAACTTGAGTTTGGCTTGGTATTGACAGGCCTTAATTGCTACCTTTACCGTAGTTATCATGTTTTTTTGCTTCCAGAAACGGGAAAGAGAACCGATAACAATTTCATCATTCTTAAGTATATCAGATTCTTTAACTGCCTGAGCCCCATTAGGAATAAAGCGAATTTTACTTTGGGGAATTTTCAATCTTTTATGGGCTAAAAGGGCATCCTCTTGATTAACAGAAATTAAATAGTCACAAAAATGACCAGCAAACCATTCAGCAGACTCATAAAATTTATAAAGTAAAGGATTTTGATATTTATGAAAAGGATAACCATGAACAGTATGTATGATTATGGGAACTTGACATATTTTACCCACTAGCCTGCCAATTAAACCAGTCTTGGAGGAATGAGTATGTAGGATATCTATCTTTTCTTCTTTGATAATCTTAGCCAATTCTCTCATAGCTAATATATCTTTTACAGGATTGATTTCTCTAACTAGAGAAGGGATAGGAATATGCTTCCATCCTCTTCTTTCAACTTCAGGAATTAGCTCTCCATTTGGAGCAGATGCTACCAAAATCTCATAAGCATCAACCTCAATAGCTGCTAAAATTTGTAACATAACATTCTGAACCCCAGAGAGGATAGGAACTAGTCCAAGATGTAGAACTTTAGGCATATTAAAGTTTTTCCTCTATGAAAGCAAAAAACTTCTTAACTTGATTTCTTCTGCTATATTCTCCGATATCAAAGGAGACAGAGCCATTATTTCTTATGAAATCTAAAACTAATAAAATCTGTTCTTTAATGGTATTTATATCCTCAAGGCTTGCTATCCAAGGGTTACCAACTTTCTTAAGTAAAGCTTCAGCTTCTCCTCCTTGAGGAACCAATGCTAAGATTGGTTTATTAGTTCTTAGATATTCGAATATTTTACCAGTTAAAACATTTTTTCCACTCTTACTAGCTATTAACAATAAGAGAATATCCTGCCTTTGCATTTCTTTTATAGCAATCTGATGCTCTTGTTGAGCTTGTATATTTATAATATCTGATAAAGCTGAATTATTAAAGACTTCAATTTCTTCAACATAGTAGTTGCCCATGAAGTTGATTTCAATTTCATTTTTCTTTACTTTTCCCTCACTAATCAACTCTTGTAATGCTTGTAAGAAGTATTTTGAAGTCCTGTGTTTGTACATATTGCCTATATAGCCAATAGAAATTTTACCCTTCATAGAAGTCCTTTTATTCTTTGCAGATAGGAGTAAATTTGTGCTATCTTCATTAAAATCCTCATCATCAAAACCATTGTAAGAAACAGCAATTTTATCTTTAGCTAGCTTAAAACTATCAGCTAATTCTTCTTTCATAATCTGACCAATAGTGATAATACCTCGAGCTCTTGTAAGAAAGAATTTCTCAAGCTTATGATAAGAATCTCTAGAACTTTGATTAGTGAAATCGAAGTAAGAACTTAAGGTCCAGTGGTCTCTATAATCAATAAAGAGGGGTAAATTAGTAAGTTTAGCTATGGTATAGGCTATTAGGAGAGATGAAGGAGGGTAAATAGTAACAATGATAGCATTGAAGTCTTGCTTTATTACTTGCTTAATACCTCGCAGAACAGCTGGAATAAACCAACCAATCTTTTCATCTATGAAAAAGAGAGATTTTACAAGCCTCTTTTTGAAGTCATTTGTTTCAAAATAAGCTTTATCTACTTTATCTCCTAGACTTTCTTTTCTAAAAATCTTAATTTTCTGGATTAAAGACATAATATCCCAAGAATCAGCTCTAATTACTTCAGACTCTATTTCCTGTAACAAAGATTCATCATAAGAATGAAATACTATATCTTCAATAGTTAATACTACTAAATCCCAGTTTGAGTCTTTTGCATACTTAGCAAGTTTGAGCGGTCTTTGAACCCCTGCTCCTCCTAAAGGTGGGAAGAAATACGATATTAATAAGGCTGTCTTTCTTGTTGATGCTAATTGGTCAAAAAGATTTATAAGTTTAGGTGCTAGAAGCTGCCAATTATATTTTTCAGTAATCAATTTTTTAGCAATATCTTTATGCTCAGTAATGTCTTCCTCAGTCATAGTGATAATCTTCAACATCTTGTTAGCTATATCTTCAGCTGAAAATTTAGCAGTTAAGATACCCTTGGAAGACTGTGATATTTGCTTTGTCATAGGGAAATCATTAGTGATTACCAAGAGGCCTGCATTCAAGTATTCAAGTAATTTGATAGGTAAAGCATATTTGTAACGGCTTATTTCAGGTGATAGCATACATATTCCACACCTAGACTGGTGATATTTAGCATATATTTGCTCAAAAGGAATTGATTCCATTAGGCTTATAGAAGCCTTTAAATTAAGCCTATCTATTAAATCTAAACATTCATTTCTGAAGCCTGTTATCTGCTCGGTACCAATTAATAAAACCTTTATATTTGGCATTATTTTCTTGATAGCAAAAGTGGCTTGAATAATCTCTTTAATTCCCCTCATAGGAGAAAGACCACCTGCATAGATAAAGTCATAAACAATCTCACTAGTCTCTGGATTGCTTATATCATGAATCTCTGGATAATTAGGAATAGTTATACTATGCGTTCCCATTGCTTGATATTTCTGAGTAATAAGATCATTTACTGTAATACAAGCATTTAGTTTTGGGACAAAAGATTTTTCTAGTTTATCATGCAGAAAAGAATCAATAAACTGTTTGCTTTTGTTCAAGGACTTCTCTTTTTGAGCAAGATTAAAGAATTCATGACAATCATAAACAAACTTTGTTTTAGAACTAGGATTGACTAAGGTTAGCAATATCGGCTCAACAAGGACAACAATATCTGCCATGAGTAACTTAATTTGAATAGCAGCTTGTATAATAAATTGGGCCTTACTAAGCTTATTTAAAGCTATTAGTCTGATATCTTCATCATAATCACCAGAATTAGAATTATTATGGAGAATAGATACCTGAAATTTCTCTGAAAGTGTTTTTGCTAACTTGTAGTAAAGTCTTACATCTTTAGCTTTATGACTTATCGTAATAATTAATATTTTCTGCAAAGTCTACTCCATTTCAATATCTACTACTGTGTTAGCTTTTATGTTAGACATAGTGATAATATTATCTTCAATTTGATGGTCAACCATGGTTACTTTTCTTATTTTCTTTTTAGAATGAACTTTAAAGGTAAAGAAAGGGAAATCATCAAGGAAGAGGATGTTTGCTCCCCATTCTACATTTGTGATAATAACATTCTTTCTACTTTTCCACCAGCTTGCTATATTTTTACAGGAATTATTATAGTAATTAGTTTCTTTAATCCTCTCTAATGTATAAGTATAAAGCTTTTCTAAATAACTAATATCCTTAAAGTTAGAAATAGTGAAGTCAAAGCAAATCAAACCACCACTTTTATTGACCTTCATAAGTAAATTATCCATTTTTTGCTTTGTTGATTCATAGGAACGGTAAGAATATTTTGAAGATTTAAGAATCTCGTCAGAAAAAGTAATTGGTATTTCTAACTGGAAAGTTCTGATACCCTCAATCAATTTATGATGAGGTAAGATGTTCCCATTTTTAAAAAGGTCTATATTCGGAGATACAATAGAACAATCATATTGAAGATTATTTCTGTGAGTTGCTAACGAAATACTTTCATGAAGAGGGCGTCCGGCAACCCTAATACCACTTTGCTCTTCTTTAGTAATTTTTAATAATTTGCTGAAAGCTGTCTTGATTTTCACTTGATCCATTTCATAAGGATTTACTAAAATGCCTAACTCATGACCATTTCCTAATATTTCATTTAACTCTTTAAGCATCTTCTTTTCATCAACATTATAGACAAAGCCATTATCTTCTAAAAGTGAAACAAACCAGGTTGAAATTATACCGTATTTATTATCTAACTTGAGATAATTTTCAAAGTTCCAATATTGTTCTTCATCAGTGAAAAAATACTTAATACCACTTGATAAATTTCTAAAAACATCTGAAAATTTACCTTTTAATATTAGAGGGAGGCAATCTAAAAGAAATTCACCAAAAACACCTCTTCCCCATTTTTCTAACTTATCAATAGAATGGGTAAATATCACAGCATAATCTTCACCATGTGGCCAGTATTCTTTTTTTATTAATAAAAAATCAAGTTTCTGACAGCAATTAAGGATTATTTTTTCAATAAAAGATAGAAGATAGTTAACTATAGGTTCATGATAATACTCGTCAAAAACACTACCTTGTTCAATAACTCCATCATCAGATTTCTTAGCCCTAAATTCGCAATCAGTAATATGAAAGTAGAGGTTTCCAAAGATATCAAAGTTTAAGATAGTCAAAGCAATATCGCTTTGTTTAACCTCTTCAACTATATTAGTTAATAAATTGTTGTGTATTATAGGAATTACTTCATTGTAGAATTTGATTTTCTTAATTTTCGAAGTTAAATTGTTGCCTTTTAACTGACTTGGTATATAAAGATTCTCATGATATCTAACTACAATAATAGGTATTTTCTTAGCAAAGTTAGCTATTTGATCCTTCTGAATACCCTTAGAATCATACCAAACTAAGACATCAAACTCTGTTAATCCCTTGAGAGAGTAAATTATCTTATAGCTATAACCTAAGGTGACAAAGGTAAACTCTACTATGTAGCTTATCATAGAGTTCAAATTGTTATTACTGTTATCATCAATATATACTGCTATCATAATCCCTTTTCTTTAACTTATTTTTTTACCAAAATAATCTCTAAATTAGCTATGTCAAGATATACTCACTATTTTTTACTATTATTTTAAATTTACTAGATTGAACCAATATTTCCTAAGCAAAATTAACTACTACTTACACATTATATCCACATTATCCACAACGTAGTTAAATGCATGAAGAACAATAATATAAAGAAATATAAGAGACTTGAGATAGTTAGTTACTCACAAGTTATCCACAATGTGGGCAAATCTTCTAGATGCTTGTTTTATTAATTAGTTATAAATTTCAGATATTATCTTTTCCACATTATCAACCAAAAGATTTGTCCACAGATTACTAAAAGTCTATTTTTCAGATTATTACTCGCTTATAAGGGATTATACTACTTACTTATATATTATATCTTAAGCAAAAATTTATTATTACTTAATATTCTACTGCAAATTTTGTACGATAGAATCTATTATCAAGTTCTAAGCTACAAAAGTAGATACCAGGACTCAACTCTATATTAATAATTTCAGAAAGAGGAAACTTATGTTCATTTATGTCATCTGCTAATAAGAAGCTATTTTTTGCTACAAGCTTACCACTAGCAGTATAGATAGCTATTTCAGCCTTCTTGCCTCCAGAATTAGCTTCATAAAAGACAATACTTCCCTCTGATTTATCTTTTAGAGGGTTGGGTGCTATATAGACTTTCCCAAAATCAAATAACACTTTAAATTCTTTAACTGGTGAAGATTCTTGATTACCTGAAGCATCAATGGCAGTAATATAAACTTGGCCACCTTGTTTTACTCTAGCTTGATAGTTATCAGTATTTGCTAGGGAAATAGTTTGATTACTACCATCATTGTATAAGAAGTTTACTTGATAAGATAGAAGGTCAGGATCAAGATGATTTTCCCATTCTAGATAAATTGTTTCATTAACAATTTGGGCTTGGGTTATTTCAAATGGAAATGGGGGAATCTCATCTTGTCCAAAAGTTTTATTTAAGAAGTTACCAATAGATCCTTGTGCAAAATAGAGATTTCTATATACTTGCCAGTTATTAATAAATTGGTGAGAATAACGCGGAAACCACATTGTAGCAGGTCCAACTTTATAATCAAAGGAAGATGAATCATAAGAAATAAAGAGACGATTTAAGTGTGTTTTAAGGTATTTTGCATCATTTTGTAGCATAATGTTGTCATTTTGTTGAGCTAGATTGTCTAGAAGCTCTTTTAAGTCTATATCAGTGTTACTTATACCAAACTCATTTAAATTTTCTCTAGCAAGAACAAACTCTCTAGTATCTGTACTATATTTATATAAAAAATAATTTAAAAGGTATTCAACATTTGAGACAAAGTGCATTTTAGCTGTTGAAGCAGTGATTCTTCTTAAGTTACCACTTGAATTATATATTCCACCAGGTCTATAGGCTTGAACATAGATTTTTGGTATCTGAATAGCTAGGGAATCAATATCTGTGGAGGATTGCCAATAATCAAAAATTTGGGAGTAAGGTAAACCTGTAACAGGTACTGTAGCTTCTGAGGCAATTATATAATCAGCCTTACCCTCAAGTTCAACTAAATTTTCTATTGTTTGCATATTACAGGCATCATAGATAAGAATATCAAGCTGGGTGTTAGCTAAAGCCTTACGCATTTCATGGTTAGACATGCTGATAAAGCTCTCAGAAGAGTTATCTGGAGCTATTCCCTTCTCAGTAATTTCTTTCGACCAGCCATTAGCATGAGACCAAATAATAAGGGCTTTTTTGGAAGATTTATATTTGTTAAATCCCCATTCAACAAAAGATTTCAATGTTTGGTAAGAACCAGAATTAGTCTCACCTAGATTCTTGATAACTGAAGATTGAATCCCTGCTTGAGGATTTTGAGATATTTTATATCTATAAGTTCCTGGTAAATCACTGTTATTATCACCATCCATTTGCACTATTATATCTGCTTGACTGCTAAAGGTTGATTCTTCCATTTCTTCAATGTCTGCTAGAGCATTATCATGAAGACCATTATCAGCTGCCATGTAAATTAAAATAGTCCACTCATTAGCCCTAATTCCAAGAATGAAAAACAGGATAACAAGAAGTAAATATATCTTTTTTATCATAGGATTGCCTCTTAAATCTAAGTTAATGAACATCATAAATCTGACAAGTTTTTTGTGGGCATATTTTTGTGATTTGGCTAAAGAATCCTTTTATTAGAGATTTTCAAAGCATCATTAGCTGATTTATTAGTAGTAATTTTTTATTTATGTTATAGTTAGTTAACAAATTAAGTGATTTTAAAAATTGACATGTATAAAGGAGTCTATTAATTTAAGTTTCAAACTAATTTTTCGGAGAAAAAAATGAAAAAACTAACATGTTTACTTCTGTTACTTATGACCACAGGATTTGTCTTTGCCGCTAGTCAGGACCTACTAAACTCTTATCTTGAAGATGACGCTTTAGTTAATATTAAAGCCCTACTAGATGATGCTAGTCAGTCTAAGAACCAAGCAAGCGCTAACTACAACCTTCTAATTCTTCATTATACTGAAATGACAAAAGCTATGAATAAAATGGAAGCAATGATTGATGATTTACAACCAGCTCAGAGATTTCAATTAGCTAACATCTACTTAGGAATAGGAAGAGAAGAAGATGCTATTAAGCATTATGATTTTTTGAATGAAAACTATGCTAATTGGTCATGTCCTTGGAGACACAAAGGTGAAGCTTACTATAATTTGCAAGAATGGGAAGAAGCTGAAAAAGCTTTAAATAAGGCTATTGAAACAAGAGTTGAACATTATGATGCTTATTTATGGTTAGCTAGAGTACAGCTCAAGCTAAATAAAAATAAGGAAGCTTTAAAAACTTTTGAGACAGGCATGTCTTATAAAGGAAAAGATACTGAAGATCCAGAAGAAGAATTTTCTTCTCAAGAAGAAGCCTTCTTGAAATTAGATATCTTAAAAGCTAATAAAATGAAAAAGGAAAGTAACAAGCTAGAAAAGAGCTTGAGGGAGAGATTTCCTGAATGTGATTATTGGAAGAAGTAAATTTTAAAAGTCTTATAAATGCAGAAAGGTTGGGCGGGGAGCCCAACCTTTGTCTGCTAGCATACAAGGAGGTTATTTCATCAGCATCATCTTTTTGGTTTGGTTATATGTTTTGGTTTCTAGACGATACGCTTATATAATAATGCAATAGCTGTTCCAAACAAATTAAATTTTAAAAAAAATAACAATTTTTATAAAACACTTAGTTAAAATGTTTATTATCAGCAGATTAAGAAATCACACATATAGGATATATTTATGTGCATAAAAGTAAGTAAATTGACACTTGCTTGCCTTTAATGAGAAGTGTCTACATAGTTACGAAAAAATCCTTATCACTAGTAAACTAAGTGTACTATAGGATGGGCTTTTTAGCAATGCATAGAACAGCTCAGTAATAGATTAGTAGGAATATAATTCTATTAAGAGTTTATCTAATAATGTTTATAAACTTTTTAAAGTGGTTTATATAGCAAATTTTGCACATCAATAAATAAATCCTCTTTCAGCTCCTTGGAGCGCTTGAGAAGGGTGGTCGTGTAGACCGGGGAGAGTAAACAATCCCCTTTCAGCTCCTTGGAGCGCCTGAGAGGGGTGGTCGTGAAGACCGGGGAGAGTATTTTTTGGATAGTTGAGCTTTTCTCCGACAATTTAACTTTATTGAAAATAGCACTATATTATTCTTGTGAGGGCGTAGCTTTAGCGAAGACTCATTGCAAAAGTAACTTAGATAATTCATCTGAATATATATATTATATGCGTATCAAAGGAATCATCCCCTGTATCCCCCTCAAAGAAGGGGATTTTGCTAAAAGAATATGCACTCTTCGCCTGTGATACGTAGCTTTAGCGAAGTATTACTAAAGCTCTACTGCACCATCTGGGTTTAACGCAACTCTACTTTAGAGAGATCTCAAAAAAAATAAATTAATAATAAATCTTGATAAAAAAAAGGCTATAAATGCAGAAAGGTTGGGCGGGGAGCCCAACCTTTTCTGCTAGCATACAAGGAGGTTATTTCATCAGCATCATCTTTTTGGTTTGGTTATATGTTTTGGTTTCTAGACGATACAAGTATATACCTGTTGCAACATCTGTTCCAAAATTATCTTTACCGTCCCAGACGATTCTATGATAACCAGCTTTAACCTGTTGATTAACAAGAGTTTTAACAAGCTGGCCTTTTAGGTTAAATATTTTTAAGGAAACATCACCATCTTTCTTAACTGCATATTTAATAGCGGTTTCTGGATTAAATGGATTTGGGTAGTTTCCTTGAAGTTCAGTAATTTGAGGAATATTATTGTTATCATTAGATACACCAGAGCCTGTTCCGTTAACAGTGATTACAAGTTGTTCCTGTTGAGGATCATTAGATGTAATAAGGATGTTGTCTGAATATTCATCATTTGCGATTGGGTTGAAGTAAAGAGTTACTTCAATACTTTGAGCAGGATCGAGTGAGTAGTTAATTTGGCTACTTGCTGGGTTATCATTAATAGAAACTGAGAAAACACTTTCTTGGTTAAGAGTAATTTGACCTGCTAAGATACCTTGGCCTGTGTTAGAAATATTGAATTGAGTTTCACCTGTAGTTACACTACCGAAGTCATATTCTGTCATATCAACGGCAATAACAGGGTCTCCAACTTCACTAATAGCACTAGGGAAGACAATATAATCTATCCAAGCACAGTCACTACCTTCATTCATACTAATATCTTTATCATATTCCCACTTGAAGGTATGGTTGCCATCAGTTACATCGTAAGAAACTTCTTGCCAAGCCACAGTACCACTCCAAGTATCTTGGGCGACGTTGTCTATGTAGAAAGTTAATTCATCATAGCCAGGTTCAGAAGATACTTTTACCCAGAAAGAGATTTGACCAGCAGTAACATCATCCATTTGGACAGTCATGCTAGCTGATTGGTTATGAGAAATAGTATTTGATTTAGCAGAATGGCTACCTTGATGAGCATCACTAGAAACAACAGTCCAACCAGGAGTATTCCAGTTGAAATCACTTGAGAAATCACCAGATTCGAAATCTTCAAAGAGTAAACCTACAGAAAGAGTGAAGTTATCTGAAGAGTTAACTTCATTATCACTAGTAAAAGTAGTAGTGAAATCAGCCATAGTTCCTGTTTCCATATAAGCTGAAGTTTCAACAGTTACAGCTAATTGACCACTAGCATTAACAGCAATATCTCCAAGTTCAATATTTGTGTCTGTAACAGTGATTCCAGGAGTAGTAGAAATCAGGTTAGCTATTGTATTATTTGCAACAAATGAACCGTTATTTTGGTAGCAAATAAGTAGTTCTGCTGTTTCGTTAGGGTCAAGTAAGTTATTATCACCATCATTTACAGTTACATCAGTAATAATAAAATGAGGACCTACAGCAGTTAGGGCAAATTGGTAATTCCAAGTATCATCAGAAGAAGCTAATTCAAGATTGAAGGCTACTACTTCGCCATGATTTAAACCATCTGCAAGGGTAACTTCTAAAGCAGAGGCAAGTTGGGCAGTAGCTTCAGCATCGATATTAGCAATAGTAGTAGCACCATTAACTATATTTGCATTTCCGTCTGTACTAGTTAAAGTAACATTAACATTAGAAACTGCTTCAACACCAACATTAGCAATTGTGAAAGCAAGATCAAGTTCTTGACCAGCTGCAACATTACCAGTGATTTGTTGGTTATCGATTACTAAGAAAGGACCTTCTGCAGGAACAACTTCAATATCAGTAATAAAAGGTTGGTAATCAGTGTGAGAAACGACTAATTTAACATTTCCAGGAACATTGATAGCTTCAAAGTTAATAGTTCCGTTACCAGAACCATCTGTAAGAACAGTGCCCAGTAATTGACCATCTTTTGAAAGAGCTGCGTAGCTATAAGGAGCAGCTGTAATATTAAGAGAAGTCATACCAACAAGCATAGTATTTGTATAATCTACATTTTGAGCATCAGGCACGCCGATGTATGGCATTAATGAAGGGTCACCCATGATAGAATAGATTTCCCAATAGTAATTTTTTCTAGAAGAAGAAGATGATTGAACAGCCATATTACCAGTAACAACCATAGCACCAGCAGTATGAGCCCAGTCTTCAAAAGCTTCATTATGTTCATGGAATAAAGCATCAAACATACCGAAACCTGTTCCAGCATAGGTTGGACTATCAGTAGATGTTGGTGTAAAGTGACCAACAGACCACCAGTAATCTTCGTCCCAGTAAGTAGAGTTTGTTCCACCAATATAAATAACAGCACCATTGGTAGCTCTTAACCAGGCTTCACCAAAGCAAGTTCCTGTATTGAAGTGGTTAGTTAAACAGCAGTTACCAACAACAACTGGATATTTTCCATAATTTTGAAGACTGTTAATGTTCGCGATTGTGAAGCTAGGATCAGCCCAAGTGGTTTCAGAGCCGTGAGCAGTATAGTTTAAGTAACCTAAACCAAGGCTAACATCACTAACGATAGCAGCCGCTGAATTGCCTGATTGTGGGTAATAGTAAGTATTTACATCTAGATCATGAGCTTCGTTAAAATAGTTATCACTACCATAATTTAATGTACCATTACCATGAGTTGAAGCGTAATAGCTATCAACACCAGCGATAAGAGTAGCTTTTTCTAGGTAAGAAGGATCGGCCATTTCATATTTTTGGTAAGTAAGAGTTTTGTTCACTTGAGGTGTTAACTGAGCAACAGAAGTTGCAGAGAATCTTCCGTAATACATTTCTGGAAGATAGTCAGTTCCGCTTAATCTTACATAGTTAAGGTCTGTAACATGACCAGAGTCTGTAGAACCAGCATAAGCTGGGATTTGAGGAGTATCACCAACTAACAATAAGTAAGATGGAGCTGGATTATCAGGAGTAGCTGCATCCCAAATGCCTTGAATATAGTTTTTGATAGCTGTAGTTGAAGAACCAATATTTTCAGTAGTTGCTACAGTAACATCATACCCTTGTTCTTGTTTCCAAGTGATGAAAGGTTCTAAAGTATCAAGGAATTGATTAGGAGTAACTATAATGTAGCCTAAAGGGTAGTTTTCTAAAGAAGATCTTGAAGGGTAGTAGTTAAAAATGTTTTGGGCATAGATACCTTCAAACATGAAAGATCTAGTTTTAGCTTTTAATTCTTCAGTAGCATAGATGTCGCCGTTGATAAATTCAACATTAACATCAGCACTATTGATTACTCTGATATCACCAGAAACTGGATTGTATTCAACAGGGTAGAAATTTACTTCAAAAAGTCTCATTCCTCTAAGAATACCGATTTCATTAACAGTTACAGGTTGGTATTTAAAGGATTTGTTAGCACTATATATTTCAATATTTTTAGCGAAAGGTAGGTCTTCTACATTTTCACATTTAGCTACAGATGCTTGAGCAGGGATAATTTGGGCATTAATACCTCTAGTATTCAAATTTACACTGCTTGCTGATTTAACATCAACAGATGCTTGAATGCTTGCTCCAAGAGGAACTGAGATAATTTTTTGACTATATGGTAGTTGAGGTAAACCTTCATCTTTAGTCAAAGAGAAGTCTTTTGCTGAAATCTCAGCATATTGACCACCACGAGTGTCTTGGATTTTAATCTCGATTGTTCCTAATTCATAACTAATATCTACACCATAATCATTACTATTTTGCAGAGTAATGCTGTTTTGATGTAAATCCATTAAGTTTTCCTGAAGTGCCATCACCATTGTGATAGACATAATCAGTGAAATTAATAAAATAAATTTCTTCATTTTTTCTCCTCATTTCTTTATATCTAAATTTTAATAATCACAATCTCTATATATATTTAATGCAATTTCTTATCCATTAATCAGAAAAGTTGTATTGATTGGGATTTAAAAGTCATAATACCTTGTAAATAATGTAGATAGTTTATAAAAAATCTACTGGGAAATTGTTTGAATATTAATTCTTTCGCCAGGATATTTGAGTTTGTATTCTTCAAATTTATCCATAACCTCAGTTCTAGAATCATATTTTCCAAGAGAGATATAATACTTACTTGCTTGTCCAAATTTTACTTCTTCTAACTTAGCTTTTGATTCTAGTTTATTCCAACGAGCAAGCTCTTTGTCTAGCTTCTCATCTCTAGTATATGAAGAATAGCTTGAGACAATATAGTATTTTTGATACTTTTTTACCTGTACATCTTTCTCTAATTGCAGGTCGAAATCTAAGTAAAGAGTATCTCCAGTTTCTGGATTAACAACTATTTGTGACTCAGACAAGTCATAATTAATCTGACTAGTTGTTAATGTATCAGCTAGCTTTTGATTATTGTCCTCATTTTTTTTATTAGTCTCATACTTACAGGCAAACAGCAAGAGGCAAGTTATAATTAAAACAAGTATTCTTTTCATTCTAAGTAATGTAGATTAGAGGAACCATCATCTCATTTTCAGAAAGACCACCATGGTATCCAACTAAATCCATCTCCTTTTCTAATAATACATTATCAATCAAGACATAACCATCATTCATTACTATGATATAGTCTCCTACTCTATCAGTAAACTTGTTATTCATCTTGTTTAATCCAAAAACTTGTTTATCGATCATTTCGTCAATATGAAAAAGTTGAGAATAAGGCGAAAGATATTGTTTCCATATTTGTTTAAATTTTTCTTCTTTCCCAGATCTTAAATAGCAGTAGGGTGATCTTGGTTCTCCCATAAGCGGTAAGACTAAGCAATCTCTTAATCCTGGAATATCCTTAACTCTCAGCTTATTATCATTATTAACATTGATGAAACCATGGTCTGCTGTAATAATTAGACTAGTATTTTCTCTATCGATAGAATTCACGATATTGACAATTTCTTCTTGAATTTTATTGAAGTGATCTATTGCTTGTTCAGAATCATAACCATATTGATGAGAAATTGCATCTAAGCCATTCCAGTAGGTATATATGAAATTCCTTTGAGAAACTTTGTTTTCTAGAATATTGCTTATAGAGGAAGATATTTGGTCAAGTTGGTCAAATCCATGGAAAATAGATTGCCCTCTAAGAATCTTTTGATAATAGTCATCTTTATACTTATTTAGATGTACAAAGTGGGCTTGAGCATTAAAGTTATCAAAGATAGAATCTAAATCATAGATAATGTTTGAATCAGCATGATTATCAAAATATGTGCTAGTAGAATATCTTGGTTCAAGAGGTAATATTTTAGAGGCAGAACCAAGTTCTTTCAAATAAACAAACCAGCCTGTTAATGCATGCTCTTTTGGCGATTTACCTGTTAAAATAGAGGTAATTGCAACTGCGGTTGTAGAAGGGAATACAGATGTTATAGACCCTAAAGTATTGTCTTGTAATATTTTTTCAGAAACAAATTTGTTAAAAAAATTATACCCTAAACCATCAATAACCATAAGTATAATATTTTCTTTCTGAGAAAGCTTATCAGCTGATATATTTAATAAAGGCTGATAAGACGTCTGGCATCCATAAGATAAAGATATTGATGCTGTCAAATTTAGCAAATTATTATTAAAATCTGGATAAAACATAATATAAACTCCTTAAAATCCAAAAAAAGCTAAGAGCCTATTCTGTCAATGTTTATATAGTGAACTCACCAGAAATTATTAATAAAAGATCTAATATGCAAAAATTGCTTTAGTTTTATTCTACTGTTATAATTGATTCTTTATTCTCACTCAAAGCAAATTGAATTTTTAGGATTCCCTTTTCAAATGTTACTTGTGGGTTTTCTTTATCTAGGAGAACGTCAGGGAAATAAATAGCTCTTTCAAAAGAGCCTGTTTCAATTTCCATGTGGTAAAAACAGACATCGCTACAAGGAACTCCAAAATCTCTTGAGCCTCTCAACAAAAGATAGCTATCATTAAAAGTTAATTCAATAGAGTCTTTATCAACTCCAGCTAATTCTATAACAATATTTAATTTTGAGTTCGATATATATACATCACAGTTAGGAGTCCATACTTCATCATAATTATCTTGGAAAGTGTATTTACTATGAGTTAATGAAGACATAGCTCCTAATAAGTTATTCATACCATCTTCTATGGTTTTTAATTGAGAAAAAATATCTTTTTTCATATTCACACTCCTACAATACAAAATAATAGTTTTTAATGAATTAGTCAAATAATTTGTAATGAATTTTTATTAGACTTTTAGTAAATTTAGGATAAATGTTGACATATTCCAAGGACAATAAAAGTTTTTGTTGAGGTAGATAATATGAATCAAGTATTTAGTGATAAAGTTAGTAAGTTTAAAAGCCTTGCTCTTAAAGAGAAACTGTTTTTGTTAAGTCAAAAAGAGATAGATTATGGCATACAGCTAGAATATTCTTGGTTAGAAGAGAAGAGTAAAATAAATATCTATTATTCTAACAAGAAGAAGACAGTGTCATTTGTAATTCCGCCTAAAGACAACTTGATTAATCGCAAGTTAAATGAGATTGTTGTTCAATTAGAAAGAAAGGCTAGCAATATAACTATTGATACATTACATGGTTGGGACAACTGGATAGGAAGTGACGAATCAGGGAAAGGGGATTATTATGGTCCCTTAGTAGTTGCTGCTTTTTATTGCCAAAGTAAAGATCTCATAAGTTTAGAGAGACTTGGAGTAAAAGACAGTAAGCTTTTACAGGATAAGCAAATCAATATTATCGCAGAGAAGGTAATGGAAAGGTTTCCAGGTCGCTATCAGCTTATCACACTTACCCCTAAAAAATATAATGAACTTTATGAGAGCTTTACTCAGAGCAAGAAGAATCTCAACCATCTTTTAGCTTGGTGTCATTCTAAGGTTATAGCCACTTTAGCTAGAAAGTTTAATCCACAAGGAATATTTGTTGATAGGTTTGCTAGGCAGGGATTGGTAGAATATTACTTAAATTCGGAAAGTATTGACCAATGCGATATTGTCCAAGAGCATAAAGGGGAAAGAGATTTAGCTGTTGCTACTGCTTCCATTCTAGCAAGGGCTAAGTTTAATGCTGGAATAGATTATTATTCAAGAGAATGTGGATCACAGATACCTAAGGGGGGTGGTGCAAGCACTATTACTTTTGGCAAGAAGATTATTGCTCAAAAAGGTTCTGATATCTTAAGAGATATTGCAAAACTACATTTTAAGAATACTCAGAAAATTAAGAAGAACTAATGTCTTTTAGCTAAAATATTGACTTTTTGCTTCCTATTATTAAAGGAAATTAGTTCAAAAGTGTAAATTATCAAAGCAAACCAAATAATAATGAAACCAACTAACTTGTCCATAGGAAAAGCTTCTTTAAAGACTAAGAGACCTATTAATAACTGAAAAGTTGGAGATATGTATTGGAGCATTCCTAAAGTAGTAAGTGTTAGCTTTTGAGCAGCCAGATTAAAAAGAACCAAGGGAACCCCTGTGACAATTCCAGCTCCAAGCAAGAGTAAATCAACTTCTATACTAATAGTTCCTAGTGAAGATCTATTCTGACTTATAAGCCAGACAATATAGGCTAATGCTGGAAATGATAAGATAAATGATTCTAGTGAAAATGATTGAATTCCTCCTAATTTTGATTTCTTTTTAAGGAGGCCATAAATAGAAAAAGAAGTAGCAAGTACAAGTGAGACCCAAGGTAGTTTTCCATATTTATAGGTTAAAAAAGCCACTCCACATAAGGCGGTAAGGATTGCTAATTTTTGAAGACTTCTAAGCTTTTCTTTCAAGAATAATCTTCCTAATAAGGCATTCATTAACGGGTTTATGTAATAACCTAAACTTGCTTCAAGAACTTGATTGTTGTTAACAGCCCAGATATAAACTAACCAGTTTGTTGAAATAAAAAGAGATGTTAAACCATAATATGAGAATCTTTTAAAGGTTAACTCTTTAATCCAAGTTCCACTTTTAATTATCATAAGAAGAAAAACTATAAAGATGAGAGAGCCTACGATTCTATAAGCGAAAATTTCAAGAGCTGCTACTTCTTGCAATGCTCTCCAGTATATTGGAAATAATCCCCACAAAACAAAGGCAAGGATTCCATTTATTAAGTTTGTTGTCATTTATATTCCTGATTTATTCATTTGATTAGGGTAAGTAACTCAACATAGTTTGCATAAATAGTGTCAGGAGATATATTTTGCATACAAGAAAAATGCCCTAAAGGACATTCTTTTTCACCATGTAGAGTACAAGGTGAACATTTAATAGGATAGGAAATTATCCTTGCTTTATCATTCAAGGGACGAAAACCTAAAGCTATATTAGTAGAGCCAAAGAAGGCTATTTGAGCTTTCTCTAAAGCTGCAGCTATATGCATAGGACCAGAATCATTTGTGATTACAAGGTCTGCTTGATTGATAGCAGCAACCAGCTCAACTAGGTTAAATTTGCCCGCTAAGTCATAAGTCTCCTTATTGCTTTTATCTTTAATAGCGCTTGTTATTTCTTTTTCATTAGGCGATCCCATCAGATAAAAAATAGTGTCATCATGTTGATAGTTATTGATAAAAGCAATTAATTTATGGCAGGGAATCCTTTTTGTGTTATGAGTTGCTCCTGGAAAGATAACAACTTTCAGCTTAGCATTAGAAGGTAGAAGTTCTTCTTGATTTAGATTATCAAGAAGTATTTTCGGGTACTTGAAGGAAAAGTCAATATTCAGTTTTTTAAAAACAGAATTATATAAATCAAGAGTTGAATTAATAGTCTTGCTTGTTTTATGGGCTACTATTCTCTGTCTCAAGTGTCTTTTTTTATCATAAGTGATAGTCTGCTTCCCAAGAATAATTTTTTTGGTTAACCATGAATTAAATTTATTATGAAGGTCGATTACTAAGTCATATTTTACCGCTTTAATTTTGAGAAGGTCTTTTAGGCTCTTATATTGGGTTAGTACGCTATCAATAGGAAAATAAGTATTTATTAAGGGAGCAAAAGCGGATTTTGTTAAATAATCAACTTGAGCTTGAGGAAATTTAGCTTTTAGTTCATCTATTATGGGTTTAGTTAGGATGATATCACCTAAAGAAGAAAATCTGATTATTAGTATTTTCATTTATTTGTATGTTCTTGCCTTTTTAGTTAGTGGTTCTCATGCAGAGAGTTCTCTAAAGGTAGTGAGAAAGTGAAAGTAGTACCTTGTCCTCGTTGACTTTTAATATATATTTCTCCATGGTTAAGTTCAACAAAGTTCTTGCACAGGACTAAGCCCAATCCTGTACCCTTCTCTTTTGCAGTTCCTAAGGTAGAAGACATCTCTTTAGCATCAAATATAGATTCTTGTCTCTCAATAGGAATACCTACCCCAAAGTCTTGTACAGAGACTAAGATTAGGTCGTGCTCTATTCTAGAAGAAATAATTATCTTAGAATCAGGATAGGAAAACTTTATAGCGTTAGAAACTAAATTTCTAATAACTGTTGAAATCATATTAATATCGAAATAACCAGTATGATTAACTTTTACATTATTTTCAATTGTTAGTTTTTTATTTTCTACAATTGGTGATAGAGTATTAAGAGCATTTGCAGTAATCTCAAACACAGAATAATAATTAGGTATTATTTGGAGCTCATTCTTTTGACTTCTAGTCCATTGTAATAAGTTCTCTAGCAAATCAAAAGTATGGTCAGCTGATTTATATAATTCTGCCATGAGGTTTGTTCTTTCTTTTTCAGAAAAGACATCCTTTTTAGTTGATAACAATTTGAAAACTTCTCGGTAATTACCTATAGGACCTCTCAAATCATGAGCAATTATAGAGAAAAATCTATCTTTTGCATAATTAGCATCTTTTAATTTTCTCTCTGATCTTAGAAGAGATTCATTATAAATCTTTCTATCAGTAATGTCTTTAATAATGGCAAGATTGCTTGTCTTGTTTGCTTTTGGGTTAAAGACTGGAGAATATGATATTTCAGCATAAATAATCAACCCACTTTGTGCTTGAATTCTCAGTTCAATAGATTTTGTTTGATTATTTTCTAATGTTTTATCTAGAGAAGTTTTTACTTCTTCCCTATCTTCATCTAAAACAAAATCTAAAATATTATCGAAGGGGTTATCAATTTGTTTGAGAAGGATACTTTTTAAATAGTTGTTAGCTTTTTCAATTTTACCATCATTATAAAAAATACAAATTCCTATAGGAGCATAGTCAAAAATTGCATTTAGGAAAGTATTATTTTTAGCAGCCTCAAGGTAAGTGTTTTTATATTCTGTAACATCGTTTACCACGCCAATAATACCGTCTATGGCTCCTCTTTCATCCCTAAATATATCCTTGTAGATTACTAAAGAATGCTCTTGTTTGTCAGATAACAGGATTTTATACTCACCCTTAGTTTGTCGTTTTTTATATAGAAGCTCTTTATCATCTTTAGTCAAAATATCAGCTTGTTCTTTAGGTAATACATCGTAGAGATTAGTAAGATTCTGTTGTTTAGATTTACCAACAAATAGGTCTAGCCACTTTTTGTTATAGCCTAAATACTTACCGGATAGATTTTTATAATAGATTGCGTTAGGTATAGTATCTAAGATTGTTTCTAAAAAGAGTTTTTGTTTTCTGATAGTTTTATTAGCTTCTTCCAAAGCAATTCTTTTTTCTTCACTTTCATTAATCTCTTGTTTGGTTTTATCTATTTCAAATTGATTTAAAAGTTTAGCAATGTTTGTTTGGGAATTATGGAGATTAATTTCATTGTTTAAATTATAACTCTTTTCAAGGTATTCATAAGCTTTGGGGATGTTGTTAATAAGTTTGAAAAATAAATAATAATTTTCATAAGATATTTTTAGAAATAATTTATCTTGTATTTTTTCAGCAAGTATATGGGATTTTTTGAGAACAGATTGAACTTTCTCGGTAATGTTGCATTTGATGGAAGCTATGGCTAGATTGCTATAAACTTTAAACTTAATAATATCTGTAGTATCAGCTAAATCTTCATCGTTAATGGAGTATAAGACATCATAAGCTAATCTATATTCTCTAACTTGAATATACATGGTCGCCATTTCTAGAAGAGCCATCACTATTCCTTTAGAGAATTTTAGACTAGTAGATGCTAGCAGCATTTCATGATATATTTCAACAGCTTTATCTGTTTCTTTATTTTTTATGTGAAGCTTGGCCATAAGTGAATTTATTTCTAATTTGGGAAGTAATTCACTTTTTTTGTAATAATAGTCTCTGGCCTTAGATATATATTCTTCAGCTAAATTTAACTCGTTTAAAAGATAGTAACATTCACCTAATATTTTATTGAAAATACCATAATATGCTTGCTTCTCACTAGCTGAGGCTCTATCCTGAGCTAGGAGGGCATACTTTAGACTCAAATCAGGAGATATATGTATAATCTCTTGAGCCTTCTGTAATAAATTCATGATGTTCTCTGTTTGAATACTATCTTTTGTCATGGTGTACAATCCTTATTATACTAATAATTCTAACCTACTAAAAAATGTAAAGTAAAATTTCATAAAAGTATGAGTTATATTTTATTTATAATTTCATTATGTGAATTATTTACACAATTTAGGCTATAAAATTACTCTTACTTTCTTCTTTGTATTACTCAATCTTTTTATTGACATAAGAAGCTTGTCTAGTAACTTGTAATTTGGATTTATACATATAGCTAAATGAGGCTGTAGATGCTTGTTCAATGTTTAAAAGAACTTGCATTGGACCAAGTTTTACAGCATCTATTTATGAAAATAAGGAGAAAATAATGTATAGAATAAATGTAACTTCCCACTTTTCAGCTGCTCATAATTTAAGAGAGTATCCTGGATTGTGTAAGAATATTCATGGTCACAACTGGAAAGTAAGAATTTGTTTAAAATGTGAAAAAGTAGATGAATTAGGGATGGCTGTTGATTTTACCATAGCTAAGAAATGGCTAGATGCTTTGATGGTTGAATTAGATCACAAGCATTTAAACACCATAGAGCCATTTACTGAATTGAACCCAACTTCCGAGAATATAGCTAAGTATCTTTATCAGAGATTAGCAGATATGATTGATATTGATGGTTGTCAAGTTTACGAAATTGAAGTTTGGGAATCTGAAAAATCATCAGTAATTTACTCTGAGTAGTTATGCGTATAGTTGAATCAGAATTTGTAAAAAGTGCTGTTTATCCTAAGGATTATCCTGAGACTGTTTTTGGTGAAATCGCTTTTGCTGGAAGATCTAATGTTGGGAAATCAACTCTAATTAATACTATAACAAACAGGAAGTTATTAGCCAAAACTTCTGGTAAACCTGGTAAAACTAGGTTATTAAATACCTTCAAAATTAGAGTTAAATTTCCTGATAGCCAAGAGTCTGGTTACTTCACAATATGTGACTTACCTGGTTATGGTTTTGCTAAAGTCTCGCTAGAAGAACGTGATTCCTGGAGGAAGATGATTGCTACATATTTCACTGAAAGATATCAGTTAAAGGGCATAGCCTTACTGGTAGATATAAGAAGAAAAGCAGACCCAAAAGATTTGATAATGAAAGACTTACTTGTTGAATCTGGAATACCTTTCTGTTTTGTAGCAACCAAGTGTGATAAGATAAAGAAGACTGTAATTCCTAAAGAGATTGCTCGGATTAAGAAAGAGTTTGAACTAAAAGATGTTGAGGTAATTCCTTTTTCATCCATTAAGAAAGTTGGTATCGAAAAAGTTACCAATTGGGTTGAAAAATTACTATTTTAAGGGTTGATGATGAATAAATTTGATGTAATAGTAGTTGGGGCTGGTCATGCAGGAGTTGAAGCAGCTTTAGCTTCAGCGAGAATGGGGGCTAATACTGCTATCTTTGTGATAAAATTGGAGAGTATCGGCAGAATGTCTTGCAATCCTTCTGTGGGTGGACCTGCTAAGGGGCATCTTGCAAGGGAAATTGATGCTTTAGGTGGTGAATTAGGTTATGTAGCTGATTTAAGCGGAATTCAATTCAGGATGCTAAACAAGAAGAAAGGGCCTGCAGTATGGGCACCACGTTCTCAGAATGATAGAGACTTATATTCCAAAATTATGCGTCAGCATCTAGAAAATCAACCTAATCTACAAGTCATTGAAGATACTATTGCTGAAGTTTTAGTAGATTCAAAGAAGACTGTTGTGGGCGTGACTTCTCAAGTGGGCTATAATTATTATGCACCTAAGGTTATTCTAGCTAATGGAACTTTTTTACAAGGTGCCATTCATATAGGGCATAAACAGTATCCAGGTGGTAGATCTGGAGAACCAGCATCCAACGAATTATCAGCTTCTTTAAGGAAATTAGGCTTAAATTTAGCTAGATTTAAAACTGGAACACCTGCTCGCATAGATTTAAGAAGTATTGATTATTCTAAACTTGAAGTTCAACCTGGAGATGAAGACCCAACAGGTTTTTCTTTTTATCGAGATGTTAAGGTTAAAAATTTAGTTGATTGTTGGCTTACCCATACTAATCCAAGAACTCATGAAATTATTCAGGAGAATCTAGATAGATCGGCTCTTTATGGTGGTAAAATATCTGGAATTGGACCTAGATACTGTCCTTCAATTGAAGATAAAATCGTTAAATTCTCTGATAAGAATCAACATCATGTTTTTATTGAACCCGAGGGTACAAATACTTACGAAGCTTATGTAAATGGGGTTAGTAATTCTCTCCCACCTGACGTGCAAATTCAGGTTATTCATTCTATTTCAGGACTGGAAAAAGCTAAGTTAATCCGTTATGCTTATGCAATTGAGTATGATTATGTTATTCCATCTGATATAAAATCTTCTATGGAAACTAAATCTATTTCAGGTTTATATTTAGCAGGGCAAATAAATGGTACATCAGGTTATGAGGAAGCTGGTGCTCAGGGAATATCTGCTGGCATTAATGCTGTGCTATCTCTAGAAGGACAAGAGCCACTTCATTTTGATAGGTCAAAATCTTATATAGGTGTTCTCTTAGATGATTTAGTAACTAAAGGAACTAATGAACCCTACAGGATGTTCACTTCTAGAGCGGAGTACAGACTTTTCTTGCGACAGGATAATGCTGATGAAAGACTAATGCCTCTAGGTTACAAATTAGGGCTGGTGTCTGATGAAAGATGGCAAAAATTCAGTCAAAACCAAGACTTAAAAGATAGAATTATTGATAAACTAGAGAATAATAATTGCCTAGCAATAGAAGGTGTTAAAGAACCAATTAAGTTTATCAAATTATTGAAGAGACCAGATATTTCTTTCAATGATTTAACTCGATTTGGATTCAAATTTAATGAAGATATACCAGCAGATGTCGCCGAAAGAGTTTCTTTAGAATGCAAGTATGAAGGGTATCTTAAAAGGCAATTAGCAGATATTAATAAGTTTGAGAATGTGCAAAGTCAAAGAATACCTCAAGATATAGATTTTATGAAAATTGAATCAATTGCCTATGAAGCAAGAGAGAAATTGAATAAGATTAAACCAACTAACATTGGCCAGATGTCTCGTATTCCCGGAGTCAATTTTACCGATGTATCTTCTTTATTAGTTTATCTTAAAAAGTATTATAGAAAAGGATAGATTATGAGAAAGTTTGGAATCTTTATTATCTTAATAATCATAATTTCCTGCTCTAATAATCAAGGAAATAACTCTGAAAAACTAGATGATAATACTAATTATAATCAAGTAACTCATCCTATTAATCTACCTAATTGGTTTTTAGAAGTCCCATCTGATGAAGTCTCAATTGGTATGGCTCCAACTTATATCTATGACTCAGGAACTACCCAAGAAAAGATAAAAGAAAACGCTGCAATTCAAGCCCAAAGGAAGAGATCATCAATTGTGATTGCTAAGATGAAGATGCGAGAAGATCAAAGAGTAGCTACCCCAATAATATCAGAATTTAATTTGCAAGTTGCTAGTGATATACCTGGCCTAAAAGATTATTTCTCTGAATGCGAGATTCTTGCTACTAGTGACTTACTAGGAATGACAATCGGTCTTGTGGGTAATGCTTCTAGTGAAGTTCTACTTGATAGCCTAACTCTTCCTGTGAATGGAGCCCCCTCATGGTATAAGCAAGATCTTATCCAAACTAACAAAAATGATTTACTCTCTAGTGGTAAATATACTGCTGTTGATATGTTAACTGCTTATAATCGAGCTTATAATGAGGCTGTTTATAATCTAATTAGAGGAATTAAAACTCAAGTAAAGGCTGCTATTATTTCCAGCAATGATTACCAAGAGAAATTCGTAGAAATTGATGCTTCCCTAATTATAGAAAATATTAAGAATACTAGAAATTCTCTTGTCCTTAGAAAGGCCGACAATGCCTGGGTTTATGAAGCTTATGTTGAATTGAAATGGCAACCTAGATACCAGATATCTAAAATTGATGTTAAGGAGTAATTATGACTCAAAAACTGAAAACTATTATTGTTATCCCTGCTAGATTTGCATCAACTCGTTTTCCTGGAAAACCACTAGTTTCTCTTGCTCACAAACCAATTATTCAACATGTATATGAAGCTGTTCTTGGACTTAACTTACCAGTAATTATAGCAACAGACAATGAGATGATTAAACAAAGAGTTGAAGAATTTGGGGCCAAATGTATGCTTACTTCTGATAAACATCAAAGTGGTACAGATAGAATAGCTGAAGTTGTCAAAGACCTTGATTATGACCTTGTAATAAATGTTCAAGGTGATGAACCTTTCATTAAAATTCAACCCCTCAAAGAGCTTATAGCAGCTTTTGAAGACAAAAGTGTTAATTTAGCCTCCTTGATGCATGAAATTAAAGACCAAGAAGAGATTTCTAATCCTAATAATGTAAAAGTTGTTTGTGGAGTAAAGCACCAAGCCTTGTATTTCTCCCGCTCTCCAATACCTTTTAATCGTGATAAGATCACTGATGTTAAATATTACAAACATGTCGGAGTTTACGCTTATAGAAAACAAGCCTTACTTGATTTTGTTAATCTTGAACAAAGTGCTTTGGAGAAGATTGAGAAACTTGAGCAGTTAAGATTTCTTGAAAATGGCTATAAAATTAAGATGGTTGAAACTACTTATACTGGTATTGGCATTGATACTCCAGCTGATTTAGTATTAGCTGAAAAATACCTCAAAGAGTTTTCTAACTAGGCTTTATATAAGGCTCTCTCCAGAATAGAGTGGGTAGCAATAAATATTGTCGAACAAGGTTAACAAATATTGATTCTATTTAAGCAATTTAATTTACTTTTAATCCCGAAAGGATGCCATCTAATAGGCAGGGTTCGCTAGACCCTGTATATATGAAAGCTAAATTTATCTTAGCCCTGGAAGGGCGATAACATATGGCTCAAGTTCAAGTCTGGTGGAAAAATTTAATAAAATATAAAATTTTATCATTAGTGTGATTATCCAAAGTATCCCTGAAAGGGATTAATAATTTAGCCTGGGGTAAGATCCTATAAGGATCGTCACCCCAGGAACAATATCCAAAATTACGACCTAACCCTGTAAGGGTTTAATATAATGGTAACTAATTATAATATTAAACCCAAATAATGCAGTAGACCTTTGTGAATAGCACTATATTCTTCTGCAAAAGTAACTTCCATAATTTCTCCGAATATATATATTATATGCGTCAAAATTCTGTAAGCTATTTTGCTAAAAGAATCTGCACTCTTCTCTAAAGCTCTATTGTACAATCTGGGTTAAATCATTGATATATATGTTTTTATTAAACCCTTACAGGGTTAGGCTTTTTATATACATCATTACCCAGGGTTGCAATCCCTTCAGGATTTTACCCTGGGCTAAACTATTAATCCCCTTTAGGGATATAAGACCTATCCTTTCAGGATTATGTCTTATTCTGCTAAAATAATACTATCAATAGTAACTTATAATCCGTAAACTACTGTAATACAATATCTAGTGCAAAATAATGCAACATAATTTCCACAAGACTTGAACTTGAGCCGTTTTTTTTATTATAAGAGAATAATGAAAAAAGTAACAAAGAATTTTATATTTTTTGGAAATTGTTTAGCATTAGTTTCGCCCGAAGTCCCTTGCCTAGGCTGAGGAACTCCGGTCTCCTATTATTCTCCACCGTCCAACAAATACTCTCCCCGGTCTATTCGACCACCCCTCTCAAGCGCTCCAAGGAGCTGAAAGGGGATTGTTACTCTGCCAAACTCACAACTGATACTGGACTATTAAAAAGCCCCAGTTACGGGGCTTTAAGTTTAGTTTATTGATTAGTTATAAATGAATTTATTTCATTAAAGTAGCTTTTTTAGTATCAATCACGATACCATCAGAAGTCAAACGATAAAGGTAAACGCCAGAAGCTTGTTTTTCAGCATTCCAAGTAACTTTTCCAGCCTTGATGTCATTATCGTGTAAGGTTATTTGTTCCACTTTTTGTCCTCTTAAGTTATAAATTTCAATCTTAGCATTCTTGCTAGCTTTATTTTGGAGGTTAAAGCTGATAGATGTTTCAGGATTAAATGGGTTAGGATAATTATTTCCTAGAAGAGAATTTGAAACTTGTTGAGCATCATTATCATTTGCAGTAACTACAGGAGAGAATGATTTAACAGAGATTTTGTTAATATTCCAACCTGGGTCAATTAATCTTTGTTCGGCACCGTCATCAGTGAGAGAAAGAGTAATATATAACTGGTCAGAATCAAAGTCAGCCGGAATTTTAATCCAGTCTTTATGTAGGTAATCAAACTGTCCGGATTCAGACCAAACAGGGTTTTCTATCCAGTTTTCCCCATCAGAACTAATATAGATACTAGCCCAGTCATAATCCCATTCAGTATGAAGCCAGTGTTCTAATTCAATGTAGTTAATATTGTTTGAATTAATAGTAATGGGTTCAAGGGTAGTAAGATGATAATCACAATTATGTTCATAGAAAGAATTATCAAAACCTGATTCAAAAGTGAAACTCCAGTGTTTAGAATCTGACATAAATGATTGAGGTAAACCTTCAGAATTGGTATATGAAGTTATGTCCCAGTTATCGGTACCAGTCCAATTATCTAAGTTCTCAAAATTGTCAGTAAAGAGGTCTTGGAAATTAGATAAGTCGATATTAATAGCAGTTGGACCATTAGGAATAGTGAATTGGTCAGAGAAGTATCTATCTTCACTTTCAAAAGTAAGGATAACATCACCAGAAATGAGGTCAATATTATTAACATTATCAGGAGATATATCATCAACTTCAACTACATGGTCAGCTATATCTAAGTATTCGAATTTTACTTTACCTTGTCCCCAGAAACCACTAATATTTAGAGCAAGTGAAGAATTGGGTGCAGGTAGAGGAGTAAGTTCAACATTTCTATTTGTTCTGATATTATAAACTGTAACATTTTGATTATAGGTATAATAACCTGGTTTTTTGACAATCAAAGTGTATTGACCATTTACAAGAGGTCGGAAAAATCTTCCACTTTCTGCAAAAGATAATCTAGGAGCTAAATATCTTTGATTTCTACCATCAATTTGAATTTCAGCTTCTAGAGCTTGACCGGTAATAGCATCGGTTACTACACCAGTAAGCATAGAGTTTGATTCTGTTTCAATACTATTAAGAAGAGCTCTATTAAGCATCCAGGCAGAAGCATTATAGCCTTGTTGAGCAACAAAGTCCATTTCATCTTCTTCAGGTTGCAAGTTCAAAGTACCACACTCTACTAAGATTTGGAGAGTTCCGAAAGCTTGATAAAGAGAGTGGTCTTGGGAACCTTTACGGCCAGTTCCTGGGTAGCATTCATAAGTATTAGCTTGATTTTCTTTAAGCATGTTGCTGGCTACACCTTGTCCGAGTTGTTCAGACATATCCATATCTGGAGAAGGTCTTAAGTTATACCAATTCCATGGGTAGTAAGCTTTTTCAGATAGGTTACCAGTTCTAGATGAATGCCATTGAATTGAATAAACAGGTTTGTATTCTTGGCAGAAATCCCAGATAACATTTACTTCATTTTCTGAAAGAGGAGCTGGACCACGATAGTAGTCATAAACTTCTAGACCTGAAGTAGAATAAAGAGTATCACCATGAACCCAGTTTAGAGGGAAGTTACGGTTAGGGTCAACACCATCAACATCGTGTCCTACCACAGCACTAAAGTCGAAGATACCATTCTCGTTGTTATCTCTTTTATTTTTTCTGAATGAAGTATCAATACCATCTCTAACAACTTGATATCCTTCAGGATTTAGAGTAGGTATTAAATATATTTGGAGTTGTTGCAGCCATGATGAATATGGTGTGCTGGTGTGATGAGTAAGAATTTCATCAATAGTCTTGAGGGCAATTGGAATACCTAAAACTTCTTCAGCATGAATAAGTGAGCTAAAGAGAATGACTGGTTTTTCTGCTTGAAACTCTTCAACATTTTCTGATAATTTCACTAAATAAATAGGTAAGTTATCTTCTTGTGAATAACCAGCAATAGTGACTTGACAAATATCAGGATAATCTTCTTGGTATTGAAGTAACTGATCCGTTATTTCTTGATTAGTAGGGTAGCAATCTGGTAGTGTGCCCTGACTAAAAAGTAAACTTGTTGTAGCTAAAAGTAATAAAAGTAAACTTTTTCTCATAAAATCCTCTCTATATTTATTATTATAATCTGTTTTTATGTATATTAATGCAAGTTATATTCCATTAAGTTTTTTCATTTTTTTTTGCTCATTAATTTATAGTTATATAAAGCTGTTAGGAAAATAATACTCCCTCCGAGAATAGATAGATAGTCTGGGAAAGAATCTCCAATTAATATTCCTAGGATAGTAGCAAAGAGAATAGAGGTGTAATTATAGATAGAAATTTCAGAAGCTGGGGCTAAGTGGTAGGCTTTAGTAAGACAAATCTGACCTATTCCAGCAAATACACCTATTGAAATCAAAATTAGTAAGGTTAATAAATCAGGGATAACAAAAGTTCCTAGCATTAGAGGAAAAGTTCCAATAACAGAAATAGTTGAAAAGAAAAAAACTATCATGCTAGAAGAAGCTTTGTCTTTTAGAAAGCGAACAATGGTGTAGGCTAAACCTGCAAAAACAGCAGATAAAAGGCCTGCTAAAGCAGGTAAGATAGTCATATCAAATTGTGGTTTTATAACTAGTAGAGCTCCAACAAAGGCCAAAATAATTACCAGAACTTTTCTAAGATTAAATCCTTCTTTAAGAAAGATTCCTGCAAACAGGATAACAAAGAAGGGAGATAATTTGTTTAGCATAGTAGAATCAGCTAAAGGCATATTAGTAATAGCATAGAAGTAGAGAACTACTCCTATTAAACCAGCCAAAGAGCGGATGATGAGAAATTTAGTAGCTGACGCTTGTTTGAAAGGGTTTTCCTTTTGTTTGATAATAATAACTAGCATTAAGAAGAAAGTGATTAAATTTCTAAAAAAGACTTTTTCTAATACCGGAACTTGGTCAGCTAATTTTACCATAGCTCCCATAATAGCAAAGGCAAGAGCAGATACAAGCATCCAGATTATAGCCTGTTCTTTTAGTTTCATATTATATAGTCCTTATATTATATCTCTAATTTGTAATTAGTCAAAAACGTTCATTCTTGAACATAAACTATAATAGTACCCTTTTTCACTAAGTAGGTCTTGGTGTTTTCCAGCTTCTACTATTTGGCCCTGACGCATTACATAAGTATAATCTGCACTTGCTACAGTTGAGAGTCTATGGGCAATTATCAGGGTTGTTCTACCAATACTAAGTTCATTCAAGGCTTCTTGAATATAGACTTCTGATTCAGTATCAAGTGAAGAAGTTGCTTCATCAAATATTAAGATTGGAGGGTCTTTTAAAAAGACTCTTGCTATAGAAACTCTTTGTTTTTGTCCTCCAGATAATTTAACTCCCCTCTCCCCAACTAAAGTATCGAAACCATCAGGGAGGCCCAGGATAAAGTCAAGAATATTTGCTTTTCTGGCAGCTTCAATAATCTCCTGGTCACTTGCTTCTGGTTTTCCATAGAGAATATTTTCCTTAATGCTGGTGTCAAAGAGAAAGACATTTTGCTGAACAATTCCAATATTATCTCTTAAAAACTTTTGCTCTAAGTCTTTAACACTCACATCATCAATCAATATATCACCTTTAATAGGTTCATAGAAACGGGGTATTAAAGAAACTAAAGTTGATTTACCTGCACCTGATTCACCAACTAAAGCAACAGTTTGTCCTGCATTGATTTTTATATTAATATTAGAAAGAATCATATCGGTAGAGCCTGAATATTTAAAATCAAGATTGATTAGTTCAATTTGCCCTCTAACATCATTTAGTTGCAGAGGATTTTCTATATCATTGATGTCTGGCTCAATATCCATAATTTCTGTAAATCTTTCGAATGCCGTAGTTCCTTGTTGATATTGCTCCACAAAGTTTATGAGTCTATTAATTGGATTTAAAATAAAATTAATATAGAGGATGAAGACAAGTAAATCAGCAACTTCAAGTCTATTAGCTAAAATCAACCAACTTGCTCCAGCTAAAACTACACCATAATAAATATCTGTAATAAAACCCATACCTGTATGGAAAAGAGACATCAAAGAGTACATTTTTTCTTTTGATTGCTGGAAATGAATATTTACATTGCCGAATTTCTCAATTTCAACATCTTCATTAGCATAAGATTTTACTTCCCTAATACCTTGCACTGAGTTTTCAACTGAAGAATTCATATCAGCTATTTTCTTTCTGACAAGTCTGAAGCCTAGTTTCATCTTTCTTCCTAAGGTCAATCCCCAAATAACCATAAGGGGGATGGGGATAAGAGCAAACCAAGCTAGACTAGCATTAAATTTGAACATAAAGATAAAAGAACCAATTATTGTGAAAATGGAAATAATTAAGTCTTCAGGAGCGTGATGAGCAACTTCAGCAATAGTATTCAAATCATTAGTTATCCTAGACATAATATGTCCAGTTTTAGTATTGTCATAATAAGTAAAAGATAGCTTTTGGAGATGTCTAAATAACTTTGAACGCATATCAGCTTCCATTCTTACCCCTAAGATATGCCCCCACTTTACCCTGATATAGTTCAAGATGGCCCTAGCCGAAAAAATAAGCAGTAGGAAAATGAAGAAAATAACTATCATCCTGACATCTTTTGCAGGAATTTTTTCTCTTATTAGTTGTCTAGTAACAGTAGGAAAGATTATGTTCAATAAAGAAACGAGAATAGCAGCAATGATATCAATAAAAAATAGAAGTTTGTGAGGTTTATAGAAAGCAATAAATCTCTTTAACAAAAAGGCCTCCCTAAGAAGTTTGATTTTTTGGATTGATTAAGTAAATTTGTGGGCTTTTTTCTTTGAAAAGAGTGAAATAAAAAAAAACAGGGATATTTCCCTGTTTTTTAAAAGAAAAATCTATTTTTTGTCATGACAACCGCAGTCGCAGTCATCATCATCACAATCACAATCATCATCATCACAATCGCAATTGCATTTATCTTCATCATCTTCTTCGTCATTTTCTAACATAGCATCAACATCTTCTTCTGCGTCAAACATTTCTTCAAAAGCTTTGCCAACTTCATCAAAGACTGAATCATCTTCGATATTATCAATGTTGAGAGTACCATCTTCGTTTTCTGAATATTCATAAATCCAGAATTCATCTTCATTTTCTGGAAGTACAGCAATATATTCTTTATCATTGTGTTCAAGAGTTGCTAAAACTTCGCAATTCAATTCTTTTCCATCATCCAAGGTTAAGGTGAGAGTTAATGGCTCATCTAATATTTCTTCCATTTGTTGTTTATCAGTCATGATATCTCCTTTTGAGTTACTCAACTATGTCACAAAAATTTAAGGGTAAAAAGTAGCAAGCTTTTTTTTTAGTCAAATATAAATCTATTATTTCTCTAAACTATTTATAAATCTTGCTATATCATTTACTACTTTTTCTGCTACGAAACCAGGTTGCATATATTCTTTAGGTAAAGATTTACCTTGACCTGACATAAATAAGTGGTTAAGGTCGGGGTAAGATTGAAATCTCCAACTCTTGTTATTCCCAAACTTCTTAAACCAGATACTATAGTCTTCCATTGTGACTTGGTAATCTCTTTCACCTTGAAGGACCAAGACTTGACTATTAATTTTCTTAGCTTCTTTAAGAGGAGAATACTGATTTAATGATAACCAATAATCTTTTGATAAACCTAATAATAAGGGTTCTTCTACTTTGCTATCGAGATCTTTAAGCTTCTTAACTTCAGCAACACCTTTTTCGATTAGAGCATACCGCACAGAATTTACATCATCTGTTTCTACCATGATATATTCAGTTTGTTCTAGGACTAAATCTTCTAGTGGTCTAGCATTTGCTGCTAACATTACAGCTCCTCTAATCTCAGGATTTTTGTTTAAGACTCTAGGTACCATGAAAGCTCCCATGCTGTGTCCTAAATAATAAATATTTCTACCTGCATACTTTTCTTCAAGAAAGTCAATTGCAGCAGAAACTTCTTGAGTGTATTCATGGTCTATATTGAAGTCAGGTATCTTTTTTAAAATTTCATTTTTATAAGTATAGGTCCTTTTATCATAACGTAAACTAGCAACACCTAAAGATGCTAAACCTTGGGCAATATTTTTGAATGGTTTGTTTGCTCCGATTTTCTCATCTCTGTCGTTTGGACCTGAACCTGTGGCCATAATTACGATAGGAAATGCTCGTTGATTTTTTGGAACAGTTAAAGTTCCATACATTCTAAAATCTTGGCAATCAAACTGAACATCTTCTTCAATAAACTTATCATTATCTACATAAGTTGGAAACTGCTCTAAATCACCTGTGTACTCTGATGGTCTGAAGAATAAACCTGATAATTGATTTTCTTGGTTGACCGTCATTACCACATCCATATAGACATTTACGAACTTAAGAGTTGCTACTGCTGAATAAAAATCATCTCTCTCTTCTCTCTTGCTTTCTACAAGATACTCATAATCACCTGTGTTTCTCAGAATTCCCTTCCAAATCACCTCTAATTTACCCTTTTGAATAGCATTCGCTAGTTCAGGACTATAATAAGCTTCTGCTTCTTCGAATTTATTAGAAGTTAAAGCTTGAATAAAATCATCTTCTAGGTCTGCTGAAAGAAATGTAAAACTTGTTAAAATGATTCCTATTAATAGTAGTATTTTCATATTATCCTCGATTTTTTATTATTTAATACATAATAATATTCTTTAGCTTTTTGTCAAATTATGCTTTGGAGTTTTCTTTATTTATTGCTTGGGTTCATTCATCTAGGTTAGCTGATTGTTACTCTCCCAATAGAATACTGTTATTATATTGAGAGAGTAACAAGGAAGAGATAATTAATATAAACCCAATAATGCAATAGAACTTTGAAAATAGCACTATATTATTCTTGTGAGGGCGTAGCTTTAGCGAAGTATTACTAAAGCTCTACTGCACCATCTGGGATAAAAAGTGCCTAGCGAACCCTGTATTTTCATCCCTTGGGGATATAGCAATTATTTAGGCTCAAGTTCAAGTCTGGTGGAAATTATGTTGCATTATTTTGCACTAGATATTGTATTACAGTAGTTTACGGATTATAAGTTACTATTGTTAGTATTATTTTAGCAGAATAAGACATAATCCTGAAAGGATAGATCTTATATCCCTAAAGGGGATTAATAGTTTAGCCCAGGGTAAAATCCTGAAGGTATTGCAACCCTGGGTAATGATGTATATAAAAAGCCTAACCCTGTAAGGGTTTAATAAAAACTTATATACCAATGATTTAATATTAAAATTAGTTACCATTATATTAAACCCTTACAGGGTTAGGTCGTAATTTTGGATATTGTTCCTGGGGTGACGATCCTTATAGGATCTTACCCCAGGCTAAATTATTAATCCCTTTCAGGGATACTTTGGATAATCACACTAATGATAAAATTTTATATATTTTATTAAATTTTTTCCACTAGACTTGAACTTGAGCCATTATTTATGGTTATATACAAAGATGTCGTTACTCTGTAGCTTTCTTAGATCTAGTCTTTCTAAATCTCTACTGCACCATTCGGATTATATAAAGAAATATAATATAAAAAAGCAGGTCTTCAGACCTGCTTTTGTGGAATATTTTCTACAAATAGATAAAATCTATTTGATAAGAATTGTTTTTGAAGAGAATGTTTTTTCAGGAGTTACTACTTTATAGAAGTAAACACCGTCAGAACATTTGTTTCCATTTTGATCAGAGCCATCCCAAGTAATTTGATGATTACCTTGGGTAAAAGTTTGATTAGCTAAAGTCTTAATCAACTGACCTTTTAAGTTATAGATAGCAACTTGGACATGTTGGTTACCTTTTGTTTGAATGTCAAGATTAGAGTTTGTACTAAATGGGTTAGGGTAACTTGTATTACTAACAATCAACTCTTGAGTATCATTCTCATTAGAAACCCCATTATTAATATAGATTTCTATTGGATCTGAAGGAGTTGATAGGCCACCAGGAGCATAAATACTTCTAATCACATAAGTATGAGTACCATCTTCTACAGCTTCATCAGTATAAGTAAGAGTCTCTGCTTCCATGATAGTAGCGATATATTGGCCATCTCTTTGGATTTTATAACCGAAAAGGCTTCTAACTTCTGGTAAAGCTGGAGCTTCCCAAGAAAGAATAATATCATTACCATTTTCTACAGTAAAGCCAAAGTTACTTGGAGCAACTAAGTCACTAACAGGATAAGGGGTAACAATAGACATTTCTTGACCAGGCATTTGGTGCTCATCATAAGGTAAAAGAGTGAATCTGAAGTATTTTCCAACATGATTGCTAGTAAAATACAAGGTTTGGATATCAGCATTAATGTTTGTAAAATCAGACCAGTTTTCACCATCATCAGAAATTTCCCAAGACATCATTGTTTGACCTTCAGCATCTTCATCTGCATCTACAAAATCATAAATCACATCTACAGAAAATTCTCTCATTAGTACACCATCAAATCTGAAATTTTCAGCTGAAGGAGCTTCATTAGCAAAACCTGAACCTGAAAGAGTAATCATATTATTTTCAAAACCAGGGATATCTGTTGAGATATTGATAAATCCACCGTAGTTTTGTTCTGCAGTTGGTAAGAAAGTTATTGTATGGCTTTGAATAGCACCAGATTCTAAGGTATAATTCATTTCACCAGATACTTCAAAACCAGGAGCATCCATAGTCATAGAAATTGTTGTAGTTGAAGTACTAATATTAGCTACTAAGAAAGTTTTACTGAAATTAGAACCAATATAAGCTGGACCGAAATTAGCTTCTGTCATTGATACAGCAGCAGAACCTGCTTCATCAGCTTGATAAATTTCAGAATCACCTGTAAGCATTCTTTGAACTAAAACAAAACCCTTGATTGTTGAATCATCCCAGTTTGAGTTAACAGAGAATGAATGACTATAGTTTTCACTTTGCCCAGCTGTTGAAAGAGTAAAATCTTCTTCAGCATAAGCAATAACTGAAGAAAAATAGCTGTTATCGATAAATCTTGTTAAAACATAGAGAACTTTTACATCTGCGTTGTCAAAGTTTTGTTCTAACTCAACGTTAGCGTTAATAGTGAATTCTCCATTGCTACCTAACAAGAATGAACTGATAACCATTGGAGATTCATTATTGATTAAATTGTTATAGATAGGTAAGAATTGTGCATTGTAAGCATCAGTTGCTGCACCAACTTCTAATTCAGTACCTTGGAAAGCTGTTTGAGGAATACCTTGAGAATTAGAACCTACAAGTCCTCTTCTTGAAGAGTAGTTTGGGGATTGATTAGAAGAGTCACCTTGCCAGATAAGTGGGACAACATTAGGGTGGTTATTATAAAGATTGAACAGACCTGTTCTTGCGCGTGGACAGTATCCTCACCAAGATTCTGTGAACACCTCTCCCACAACATTCAATTGAGCTGCTGTAAGAGAAAGTAAACTAAGTAACAACATTGCAAAAATAGTTGCTTTTTTCATACTTAAATTCTCCTTCCATTTTTTTGTTTTAATATTTCACATCTTGTTGCAAATTTATACAAGTAATAATATTATGGCAAGATATTTTTTCTATGAAAATATTTTTTTTATTAAAGCAGGAAAAATAGAACATAATTTATCATCAATAATCACATCTTACCTGCTTTCCTTGTCCTACTTTTTTCCTTGACGTAAAAAAAGGCTTTTTAAATGATGCAGTTAGTAAAATATCGCAATATCTTAGATATGAAAAAGAGGTAATAAAAATGACTATAGAAGAACAAGTAAAATTGCTGAAAAAAGGGGTTGAAGAAATAGTCCCTGAAGAACAACTAATTGCAAAACTAAAGAAATCAGCTAAAACAGGTAAACCTCTAAGAGTTAAATATGGTATAGATCCAACAGGGTCACAAGTGCATATTGGACATCTTGTGCCAATCAGAAAGATGAGACAATTCCAAGATTTAGGACATATAGGGGTAATTATTATTGGTGACTTCACTGCTCAAATCGGAGACCCTACAGGAAAGAATGAAACTCGTCCTCCATTAACTAAAGAACAAATAATGAAGAACTGTGAAAAATATATGGATCAGCTTTATACAGTTTTAGATAAGGATAAAACTGAGGTGAGATTTCAGACTGAATGGTTTGGTAACATGACTATGGCAGATGTTATTAAATTAATGGGAAGGTTTACTTTAGCCCAGTTCTTAGCCCATGATACTTTTAGAAAGAGATATGAAAATGGACTTCCCTTAGGTATGCATGAAATTATGTATCCAATATTACAAGGTTATGATTCAGTAGCTATTGAATCTGATATTGAGCTTGGAGCAACTGAGCAGAAATTTAATCTTCTTGCTGGTCGTGATATGCAACGTTACCATAACCAGGAAGAACAAGTAGCCATAATGTCTCCAATTTTAATGGGTACAGACGGTGTTAATAAGATGGGCAAATCTTTAAATAACTATATAGCAGTTTTTGATACACCAAAAGATAAATATGGTAAAGTGATGTCTATACCGGATAGTCTTATTATTAATTACTTTACTTATGCAACTAACTACACAGATGAAGAAATTGATGCAGTAAAAAATAGATTAGAACAAGGTGAGAATCCAAAAAATCTAAAACAATTATTAGCTCGTGAATTAGTGAAAATCTATCATGGTCAAGAAATTGCCCAAGCAGAAGATGATGCTTTTAACTCTGTTTTTGCTAAGGGTAATATTCCTGATGATATAGAAGAATTTTCTTTTGATGAAGATAAAATCTGGATTATTAAATTACTTACAGATACAAATTTATGTAAAACAAACGGAGAAGCTAAAAGAATGATTAAACAAAATGCAGTCTCCATTGATGGTGAAAAGATTACTAATCCAGACCTAGAAATTGAATTATCTGGCGAGATTATTGTCAAAGTTGGTAAAAGAAGATTTGCCAAAATTATAAAAAAATAGATAATTAGGAGCAAATTATGAATATGGATTTCCCAACCCAAGTTTTAGCCTTCTTCTTTATCTTTATGTCTATCGTAATTCATGAGATTAGTCATGGATATGCTGCATATTTATTAGGAGATGATACAGCTAAAAGAATGGGAAGACTTTCTCTAAATCCTCTGCATCATGTAGATATTTTTGGTACTATAATTTTACCAATAATTCTATTTACTACAGCAGGATTTGCTTTTGGTTATGCCAAACCTGTACCGATAAATCCTTATAACTTTAATAATTATAAGAAAGGCATGGGAATTACTGGAGCTGCAGGCCCATTAGCTAACTTTGTAATAACTTTCATTTTGGCTATTGTTTATGTGATTTTAGCAAGAGCTGGACTTGGAGAAACAGTCAGAGCTTTCAATGTTATAAGGCTTACCATGCAAGTTAATATTTTCTTAGCCCTGTTTAATCTAATTCCAGTACCACCTCTTGATGGTTCTAGAATTGTAGGTGCTTTTCTGTCTGATGAAGCTTATATTAAATACTCTAAACTCGAACGCTATGGAATGTATATCATTCTTGGTGCTCTTGTGGCAGGTTCTTTATTAAATATATCGATAATAGGACTGATAATCAATAGACCTTTTCAAATTATTTGGGGCTTCTTCGCACAAATGATAAATATTCTTCTCTAATTTAGTGATCAAGAGAAAATATATAAATTACTTAGAAAATTGTTAGAAAAGGTGATAGATAGTTTTATAGGCTACTATCACTATTTTCTTCTCTAGATAAATAAAGACAAAAATAAAATAAAAAGAAGGGAATACTTCTGTATTTCCGAGGAGAATCGATGGAATTAAAGAAAATTCAAGAGATGATTGATGCTAAAGAAATCAAAGCTGTTGATTTGAAATATGCAGGCCTTGATGGTAAGTGGTATCATATCTCTTTTCCAGCAGCTAGGCTAGAAAGTGTTATTGAACTAGGAGTCCCTTTTGATGGCTCTAGTATTCCAGGAATGAAGGCTGTTGAATCTGGTGACATGGTTTTAATGCCTGATTTAACTTCAGCTCATATTGACCCAATTTCAGATTATGAATTCGATGGTAAAGTACTTAGAATTCTTTGCTCAATATGTGATGCAGAAACAAGAATTGGTGTTAAAAAAGACCCACGTTCTGTTGCTATCAGAGCTCAGAAATATTTAGAATCTACTGGTATTGCTGATACTTCTTACTGGATTCCTGAATTTGAGTTCCATATCTTTGATGATGTTAAATATACTAACTCAAATTTTAATGTGAGCTGTCAAATATCATCTTCAGAAGATAAACAATGTTTCCCTCAAGACTGTGTTGATTATAACGGTTTAGCTCAATCTCATACTAAGGGTTATCACATGGATAATCCTCATGATAGATTCTATGGACTTCGCTTACAGATGTGTGAAATTATTGAAAGTTTAAACATTGATGTAAGATATAATCATCACGAAGTTGGTTTATCTTCTCAGCAAGAAATTGAAACTGAGTTATTAGCTTTCCCTAAAGCATGTGATGACACTAAAGTTATTAAAGATATTATTAGAAGAGTTTCTTTAGAAAACGGTTTCACTGCTACTTTTATGCCTAAACCTATCTATAATGAAGCAGGAAATGGTATGCACTTCCATATGATGCTAAAGAAGAATGGAAAAAATATTTTCTGGAAAAAAGGTGGCTATGCTGACTTATCTGATGAAGCTATTTGGTTCATGAGAGGTGTATTAACTCATGGGCGTTCCTTAGCTGCTTTCACTAATCCATCAACTAACTCATATAAGAGATTATTACCTGGATTTGAAGCGCCAACTAAACTCTTCTTTGGCTTAGCTAATAGATCTGCTGCTATAAGAATTCCTAAATATGCAACAACTGAAGAAACTAAGAGATTTGAGTACCGTACAGGTGACGCAACCTGTAATCCTTACTTAGCAATGTCAGCTCTTTTACTTGCCGGCTTAGATGGTATTAATAGGAAATTAGACGGAACTGGACATAACTTTGGTCCACATGATGATAATGTATTCAATTGGTCTGAAGAAAGAAAAGCTACTATCGAATCTATCCCTGAAAATCTTTCAGGTGCCTTAGATGCTTTAGAAGCTGATCATGACTACTTACTTGCTGGTGATGTTTTCAATAAAGAACTTATTGAATCTTTCATAGCTTTAAAGCGTAAAGAAGTTGCTGAAGTTAATAATAGACCTCATCCAATGGAAATGGCTTTATACTATAACGTATAAAAAATATAGCTTAAACCCCAGACTGTTAATTTTTAGTGGTTTGGGGTTTCTTTAATCCTCTAATTATTTCTTCCCCACTAAGACTAGGATTCTCAATCCAAATTCTCTTAGCTTTTTTAATATAATAATTCTTCTCCTCATTACTTCTTAGTCCCAATCTCTTGATTATTTTAATTCCTGTTAGGGGATAACTTGACTGGTTAAATATCTCAATTTTGTCTTTAATCATTTGATTTTTTTTGTAATCAGGAAAACTCAAAGTTAATATTTCTAAGGCAGATGGCAATACTTCTAGATTGGTATAGATGAAATAGTTTAGAGATTCTATTTGCTTAAGATTTAGAAGGTTTTGGACGCATTCAGCTATCTTAATAGCTTTCTGAACCAGCTTTTGCTTAATAGTTAATCTAAATAAAGCTTGAGCCAAAGCCTTTTTATCAGGACAAGGGATTGCTAATAAGGCTAATCTTATAAGTAAGTCCCTTGGATATAAATCTATGTTTTCTAGTATTTGCTCAAGAGACTTTTCAAGACCACACATAGGTTTTAGGATATATATGATAAGCCCAGTCTTATAGCTTAAGAAAAGAGCTTGCAAAAAACCTTTATGTAATATCATAGAAATAAATTCATCTTTTATTCTTTCTATACTGATATATTGCAGATGGTCTTTCCACTTAATGATACCTTGTAAAGTTTTCTCTTCTATAGTGAAATTAAGTCTAGCTGCAAATCTAATAGCTCTAAGGATTCTCAAAGGGTCTTCTTTAAATATTAAATCTGGATCAGAAGTAGATCTAATTAACTTACTTTTTAGATCATTAAGCCCTCTTTCTGTAACATCAATAATTTCTTGGGTAGAAATGTTATAATAGAGAGAATTGATGGTGAAGTCACGTCTAAAAGCATCTTCTCTCAGAGAAGCAAATACTACCTCTGGATTTCTGTCTTTAGCTTGGTAAGATTCTGATCTGGTCATTACAAACTCAACTTTATGGCTAGAGATATGTACCATAGCAGTACCAAAACGCTTATAAATTACTGGTGGACTACAAAGCCTTTTTTTAAAAAGATAGCTTGCTAGTTTAATCCCACCTTGTGGTAAATTGACTACAAAATCTAAATCATTAAGTGGGTTTTTTAGTAAGAAATCACGCACATAACCACCAACTAAAAAGGTATTATTCTCAAATTCACTGCCTTTGATTTTTTCTGAGATAAGATTTATTATTTTCTTTAATTCTTGTTTTTTCATATTAAAGAATATAATATTACTAACTAGCAAACTGTCAATAGGATTTTCACCTAGAAGGTGCAGTAGAGCTTCAAAGTTCTACTGCACCATTCTGGTTAAACAAGCTCCAGAGAGCAACACAAAAAAGCCATAGAGATGTCGCTCCTCTGGAGCTTATAGATAGTTTTTGCTTTCTTATCTACAAAGATATAGCTCTTCTGGTGCTATGAGGATTCGTAAGTTACTTGATTCATTATTATATATAGCTCCCACCCTACTTTGGAGAGAGCCTTAGATTTTATATTTAACCACTTTCTTCCACTAATTTGAACTTGAATCATTTTTTTCTTTAGTATAATTATCTACTAAAATAAACTCAAACCAAAGTCTGAATGTTTCTCCATTGAAGGTTGTTTCTGGAGCATCCTTCCATTTTTCCCATTTTACATATTCACCCATCTTCCAATTTTCACCTATATAATTTCTGTGCAATACTTCTCTACCATTTTCAGTATAGAATTTTTCGATAAAACATCTTCCATGATAATCATCTAAACTAACTCTGCGTCTAAGAACATTTTGGTAAACTTTCTCTCCAATATGGAGTTCAACTACATCATTAATTGAGAAAAGATTATCTTTTTCTTTTTTCATAGTCCCAGTCCTAATTGTGCATTCTTCAGGTTCCATGAGTTCATCTTGATTAGTATCAACTTTTAGCTTATCGATGAAATTTGAGATTCGAAAGACCATTGACAAAGTATCGCCATTGAACTGATAATAGTAGTATTTCTCTGTCCCCTTACTATTTTTTTTAACTATTGATTTGTCATGTACTTCTATAATTTCTTGACCCATAATTTTAGTAATTTGCGTAACTTCTGTAGCAAATTTGTTAATCATAATTCTTCCTGGATATTCATAAGCTTCATATATTTCAACATCCCCTACACCTGCAAGTGGGCAACCAAAATTTAATCCATATCCTAACCTTTTTACAACAAGCTCCTCTATGTTACTAGTAATAACAGTGACCTCAGGTGCTATTTTTTTGTTGTTCATTCTGAACTCCTTTTTAAGTTTTAGACGGGCATCATGCAATCTACGTTTAACTGTACCTTCTGGTAGTTTTAGCAAATTGCTAATATCCTTAATTGAATTGTGAGTGAAATATTTCATCTGAATTACTGTTCGAAGAAGGTATGAAAGTTTGTTTATTCCACCTATAAGCAGCTCATATTCATCTCTAGTGATAGAATTGTCAGCTTGTTCATCATTAGCAATGATTGATTCATCATGGAGGGTAATATTTTTTGTTTGCTGTTTCAACCAACCCAAACAATAATTTCTGGTAATAGTTGATAACCAACCTTCAATATTATATGGCTTTTTAATTTCTGGCAATTTTCTCCATGCAATTAACATTATTTCTTGAAGTGCATCGCATTGATCATTATAATCTTTAATGTATTTCTTAATGATGTTTTGTAGTAGGGGAATTGCTAATAAACAACGTTTCTCTAAATGCTTTTTTAATTCAGATTTCATAAATCTCCTTTGTCTTCTACTATTATAATGAATCCAGACGGTAAAGGTTCGGTTTTATTTACGAAAAGTTTGAGTAAAGTTTGTTCAAGGTGATTATTATTCCAAGTTCTACTCAACTATTTGGATTAAAAAGCTTATCCTTAGTCATTAATCAATGAGAATTTAATTATATCCTTTTCAGCTTGTACTCTTTCAATCATTAGTGAAATTATATCACCAACTTCAAGCTGTTCTTTACTTCTGATATTGTATCTTTTGCCAAAATCTAACAATTCGAAGGTATAAGAGTTTTGATTATCAGAAACTACTACTGCTTGCATAGGTTGATATTGCAAATTCTCTTCTAAATATTTCAAAAACCAGTAATTAAATGAAGAATTATAAAGTTGGGAATATAACTTATTAGTGCTTTCAATATTACTTATGAAACTCAAGAGTTCTTCCTGGCTATAGGTAGCTTCTTTCTTCTGTAAATAACTTACGATTTGTCTTTGGGTAAGCAAGTCGAAATAACGGCGTAAAGGCGATGTAACTTGAGAATAGTAATCAAGTCCTAATCCGTAATGTTTGCTTGCCAGAGATGAGAAACTGGAAGGTCTAATCATTCTAATCAGCTTATCATTCATTATTGGATCATAATAATCTGGTTGAAGATAATGTTTATAATCTTCATTAGGCATTTCTTGAATTCTATAAATGAAAGGAATATCGTTCTTTGCAGCGAATTCTGCTAGTGTTGTATTCATGAGAATCATCATTTCTGATACTATTCTCCTAGAAACAGACCTTTGATTTGTAGCTGTGAGTTTTATCTCATTATCAATAACTCTAATTTCAATTTCAGGTCTATTAATTTCGATAGCCCCTGCTTCGAACCTTTTACTTCTAAGCTGATTAGTTAAGTTTTTAAGAATAATAAAATCATTATCATCATTCCCTTTAGACTTTCTGATTAGCTTATCTACCTCTTGGTAAGATATCTTTTCTTTAACAGCTAGTTTAGCAAGAGTAATTCTTTTTTCTAGAAGTTCAAATGTCGGTGAAAAAGTAAAGAGAGCACTAACAGTAGGGCGTAGTTCTCCTTTCAATAAAGAAAGTTTATCATGGCATATTTGAGCAGGAAACATAGGGATTTCACCAGTTTCCAGATAAACTGTGGATACCCTTTCACTAGCTTCCTTATCTAAAGCAGAATCTTTACTAATGTATGAAGCTAAATCAGTTATATGAACACCTATTAAATAATTATCTTGAATTTTATCAATAGATATAGCATCATCAATTTCTTTAGTTTCTTCACTATCAATAGTATATGAAGTTAGGTGAGACAAGTCTTCCCTATCAGTTAATTCAACTTGAAAATCTTCTGCTTCTGCTAGAGATTTAGCTGAAAATTGATTTGTTATTCCATAGATAGTTGCAAATTTATCAGCATCTTCAGGGATAATTTTATTAGCTTTTAAAATGTTATAAATAAAGTAACGGCTATCTTGTCCATTTGCATATTTTTCTATGACAGATGTTAATACCTCGTTGGAAGTATCTCTAAGCCAGGTTTGTAAATGATTAAAGATTTCTGGGTTAGCGAGTGAGTCGTTTCTCATTGCTAACCCAATATTATCTGAAAAGAAAGAATAAACTTCTTGTTTTTCTTTCTCCTTATTTTCTTGAATAATAATCTCTTCAATCTGTTCTTGGCTACGAGGAGTAACCACAATTCCTTTACGCTTGAAGTGATTCTTTTCTTCTCTTATTAAATGAAATAGGGCTGACTGAATAATAGAATCTGGATCATCAACAAAGAAAGAAGCTAGTTCTTCCATGGAATAATCTTTAATATCTTCTTGGGCAAGTTCCCAAAGGTCAATTACAGAAAAGATAGTCTTCTTATCATCAATAGACTTAATTAAGTCATCAATAATATCTGAGAGCTCTTTATCTGAATTGATTATATGATTAAAAAGAACTCTACTTGAAGAAAGTTTTGCTTTCTGCTTAGATCCTTTTTCTATGATAATTCTACTATCTTTGTCTTCAACTTTCTTAGCGAAATGGGATTCATTTCCCTCAAAGTATTCTACTATTTCAATTTTTGCCATAAGTTCTTTTATTTAGTTTCTTTGCTAGAAGTTTCTAAATTAACAGCTTGTCTCTTGAATGGCATTGTCATACAGCGACAACCACCACCACCACGAGCCAGCTCTGAACCCTCAATAGCTATGCAATATTTTTCATACTTGCTTAGATCTGTTTTTTTAGAAACAATATCTCTAGCTGGAAGAATAGCATAACCATTCTTAGCAAGCTCGTCCATTGTATGAGTATTTCTGCCATAACCAAGCACTTTGCCAGGTCCAACAGCAAAGAAGTTTGTTCCACTATGCCATTGTTCTCTTTCTTGTGTCCATACATCTGTTCTTCCACCACAGAAGAGTGGCTCAACTTCATGACCAATATTTTTTAGGGCTTTTATGAGATTGTCTTCATAAGCGATTTTTACTTGTCCATTCCTGATATGAATTGATACGGTTTCTAATCTGTTGTTCTTTAAAATAACAGGTTCATAAACCATACATTGATTGTAACTTAAGAAGGTAAATACCATATCAAGATGAATAAAAGATTCTGGAGCTAATGGTAATTCTTGGACTATAATATTGAAGTCTTTTCCTGCATTTTTATAATGTTCTATTAAATAATCAATACCTTCAGAGGTTGACCTACCCCCCATGCCAATGAGAATAGTATTTTCATTAGCTACTAAAACATCTCCACCTTCAATAGTAATTTTACTAGGAGATACTTTCTTAGAATTTATTGGATTAAAGGTTCGAGTCTTAAAATCAGGATGATAATCAAAGATTGTTTCCATAATGATAGATTCTCTTTCTCTCACCTGATTAGCCATTTTCCCAATAAGAACTTCATTGCCAATAGACATTGATGCATCTCTCATGAAGAAGAAGTTGTGCAAGGGTCTTAAAATATACTTTTCTTGACTTAAGAAGTTGGTTAAATTGTTTTTCTTAAGAATTACTCCTTCAAACAGCTGACGAGCAGTTTCTTTTGGGCTGAGAGCCATGAGAGAATTGAAGATTCTAGGCTCATTTTCATTATGACAAATTTTATGTATTAAATTGTGTTTAACTTTTTCATTAACAAGTACTTCTGTTAGTAAGTCTCTAACTTCGTAGGTTGTAGTAATCATTGAAAGAACATCGTAGAAATCAGAATATTCTTTTTCTGCAACATTTAAGTTCAATATATCACTATACAAAGCCTTTTCTGCATTACCAGGTGTCATGTTTTCCACTTCCCTACCTGGTCTATGGAGAATTACACCCTCAAGTTTACCTACTTCAGAAGTAACTTCAACCGGTATAATGTTTTTCATTTTCATCTCCTTAAAAACAAGAATTTAAAAAAAATCCCTGTACTTTTTGTAGGGCACAGGGATTATATAAATCAATTCAAAATTAAGCGTTAACTTTTCCAGCCATGATATCTTTTTCATTACATTTACACATGCTAACGAATTGATATTTAGGAGCCCAAGTGTTACCTTTGCTGTTTCTGGATCTTACTAATTTTACTTTTTTAATTTCTGTGTTACAAACTGGACAAATCACTTTACCTTCAGTTGAAAGTTCGTGAGCAAGCTTTGCTGCAAATGCTTTTCCTTTTGCCATTTTATTCCTCCTAAGGATATCTTATTATTGTTTTATTAAGCTCTTTCAATATATTCGCCGGTTCTTGTATCAATCTTGATTTTCTCACCTTGTTCAACAAAGAAAGGAACCATGATTCTTAAACCAGTTTCTGTTGTAGCTACTTTACCACTACCTGATGCAGTATTACCTTTTATGTTAGGTTCGCACTCTGCGATTTCTTGGATAACGTATACAGGAAGTTCTAAGTCAATGATTTCATTCTCTGGTGTTGTTTTGATAGTGATTTGCATATTCTCTTTTAAGAATTTTGCATATTTCTCCATAACATCAGCATGTACATTCATCATCTCATAGTTATCTAAATCCATGAGAACGTAGAATTCACCATCTCTGTATAAATATTCTTTTTTACTTTTTTCAATTCTAATTTCTGTGAATGTTTCACTGGTTCTGAAGGTGTTTTCTACTACTTGACCAGTTCTAACATTTCTAAGCTTAGATCTTACAAATGCTGCACCTTTACCAGGTTTAACATGTAGGAATTCAACGAATTCGTAAATTCCATTTTTCCATTCTATAATCATTCCATTACGGATATCAGAAGTTGAAGCCATATAGTCCTCTTTTTATTTTTTTATCTCAAGAATGACAAATTAATAAAGGTCTCAATTATGGCAAGAAAAAAATCTAAGTTCTAATTATCTGTTGCTTTAAGACTCAAATTATAACTAATATTTAGCTATTTCTTTCATCAAAAAAAATATAATTATCAAGCAGTTATTTAAGATTCTCTTTAAAGTAGAGTAGGATGTGAACTAAATATAATAGTGAATAAAGAAGCTTATTGGATCCTTGGAGGTTGGATATTTTCTGTGACACCTGCGTAACCGCGTGCTAGAATCCCGCAAACCTATGGACTGAGACCATCTCTGGTCTCAAGTGGAAGTAAGGATACTTCCACTCCATACTCTAAAAATATGACACCTGCGTAACCGCGTGCTAGAATCCCGCAAACCTATGGACTGAGACCATCTCTGGTCTCAGGTGGAAGTAAGGATACTTCCACTCCATACTCTAAAAATGTGACACCTGCGTAACCAAGGGCTAGAATACCGCAAACCTATGGACTGAGACCATCTCTGGTCTCAGGTGGAAGTAAGGCTACTTCCACTCTATACTCAAAAAAATATGACACCTGTGTAACCAAGGGCTAGAATACCGCAAACCTATGGACTGAGACCATCTCTGGTCTCAGGTGGAAGTAAGGATACTTCCACTCTATACTCAAAAAAATATGACACCTGCGTAACCAAGGGCTAGAATACCGCAATCCGATATCAATCAATCCCCTTACAGTGTTTTAATACTAAGTTCGGGCAGGATGCCCGAGTTCCCAGTTAGAGGGGTGGTCGAGTAGACCGGGGAGAGTATTAATCTATTTTACTAAATAATAGTAGTAATAAATATTTATATTGACAACCTATTATGAAAAAGATATATTGGATTTATAAGCTTAATGGAGGTTTATATGTTAGGTAAAACTATCTCTTATACTACTGTTGGGATTGATGCCCATAAAATTGAAGTAGAAGTTGATCACTACGGAAAAATTTCTGGAAATACTATTATGGTTGGTATGCCTTCAAATTCTGTGAAAGAGAGTAAGGAAAGGGTTTCTTCTGCAATAGCAAACTCAGGATATATGAACAAACCAGGTACTAAAATTATTAATTTAGCTCCAGCAGACTTGAAGAAAGATGGTTCTGCTCTAGACCTATCAATTGCTATAGCTTTGTTAATATCTTATAAGGCAATCAAGGTGGCAGACCCCTTAGATTATGCAATCTTAGGAGAGCTATCTCTAGATGGTACTGTAAAGGCTATTAAAGGAACTCTTCCCATTGCTTTAGAGGCTAAAAAAGATAAACTAAAAGGCCTTATATTACCCTTTGAAAATGCTAGTGAAGCAGCTATTGTCCAAGATATAGATGTTGTCCCTGTGCACTCTTTAAATGAAGCAATCTTATTTCTGGAAGGGAAGGTTGAAATTAATCCTTTTGTCTTAGATTTAGATAAAATTTTCTCATCCCTGAATGAATCAGAAATTGATATGCATGATGTTAAAGGACAGTATCATGTTAAACGTGCTCTAGAAGTTTCAGCTGCTGGTGGACATAATATCTTGATGGTAGGACCTCCTGGCTCTGGTAAAACAATGCTTGCTAAAAGGTTTGCTACTATATTACCTGATTTATCCCTTGATGAAGCTTTGGAAACTACTAAAATCCACTCAGTTGCTGGAGTTCCAACTAATAAAAAGAATGGTATTGTTGTAAATAGACCTTATAGGTCTCCCCATCATACAACTAGTGATGTTGCACTTATTGGGGGAGGTACATACCCAAAGCCTGGAGAAGTATCACTCTCTCACAATGGGGTCTTATTTTTAGATGAATTACCAGAGTTTAAGAAGTCTGTTTTAGAGGTTTTAAGGCAGCCCTTAGAAGATGGTATTGTTACAGTTTCAAGAGCTTCTCAAAGCCTTAATTTTCCAGCTAAATTTATTTTAGTAACCTCCATGAATCCTTGCCCTTGTGGTTATTTTAATTGCAATATTCCGGGTCATGATTGCACTTGTACTCCTAATATGATTCAGCGTTATAGAAGTAGAGTTTCTGGACCTCTTCTCGATAGAATAGATCTACATATCGAAGTGCCGGCTGTTCCTTATAAAGATTTAGGAGGAATACCTGATGGTGAATATTCTAAAGATATTAGGGCAAGAGTCAATCAGGCTAGACAGATTCAACTAGATAGATTCCAAGGAGAAAGTATTTTTTGTAATGCCCAGATGAATCCTAAACATACCAGACTTTACTGTCGTCTTGATGAAGACAGTAATCAGTTACTTAAACTCACTATTGAAAAAAGAGGCTATTCTGCCAGGGTTTATGATAGAATATTGAAGGTTGCTAGAACTGTTGCAGACTTAGATGGAAGTAAAGATATTAAAGCTCAACATATCTCAGAATCTATTCAATACCGCTCTTTAGAGAAGTCTTTTTGGGGATAATTCTTCCTTGATTGTTACTCTCTCAATAGATCATTGGAAATATATTGAGAGAGTAACAATCAAGGAAGAGTCTTAACCCAAATAATGCAGTAGACCTTTGTGAATAGCACTATATTATTCTGCAAAAGTAACTTTCATAATTTCTCCGAATATATTAATTATATGCGTCAAAATTATGTAAGCTATTTTGCTAGAATAATCTGCACTCTTCATTAAAGCTCTACTACACTATCTGGGTTTAAAGAATCCCCCTTAGTGAGGGGGAAAATAGGGGGTGTTACTACAAAGAGGAAGAAATTAGTTCTTCAAAAGAGCTCCAGTAATATATGTCAGGCCAGCTAGAACAATTATAACAGATCCAGTAGGAAGGTTTAATAAATAGGACAACCAAAGTCCAAGTAGGGTAAAGATTAATCCTAAAATAGATGCCCAGACCATCATACTACCTATAGATCTATTGAATAATCTTGAGATAGCAGCTGGAAGTGTTAAAAGGGCAATAACCAGGATTATTCCTACAACTCTAATTAAGATAACTACAGAAAGTGATATTAATATTAAAAGAAGGGTATAAAGGAAATTGACTTTAATCTTCTTAAGTCTAGCAAACTCTTCATCAAAAATCATGGCTATAAACTGTCGATAAAATACCAATACTGTTATAACAATTACAAGAACTAAAATTAAGAGAGAAATCAAGTCACTATTGGTAACAAGCAAGATATTTCCGAAAAGATAGCTCATGAGATTAGAGTTATAGCCAGGAGTCATTGACATAAAGATAATACCGATAGCCATGCCTACTGCCCAAAAGGCAGAAAGGACAGTATCTTCATTTTGTTTTCTTCTTTGTTTGATAATACTAATCAGGATAGCAGCGATAATAGCAAAAATGAAGGCACCAATAGTAGGGGAGAAGTTAAGAAAATAGGCTATTCCAATACCGCCTAGTACTGAGTGGGCAATAGCTCCACTTACGAATGATATTCTCTTGACTACAACAAATGAACCAGTAATGCCACAGACTATACTGGCCATTAAACCAGCTAGTAAGGCGTTTCGTAAGAATGAAACAGTTAATAATGAATAAAAGAATTCCATACTATAAACCACACTGGTGTTTAATCATTTTCATAGATTGATTATAGGCTTCTTGGATGTCAAGGTTAGTTAATTCATCTAATTTATGGGCATGAAGGTATCTATTAACACAAAACACTTTATTAACGTATTTTGATACAAAAGACACATCATGAGTAACTAAAAGAATAGTCATTTCCTTATTTAACTCTTTTAGAATTTCATAAATATCTTGCTCAACAGAAATATCAACTGAGGCAGTTGGTTCATCTAAGATTAATATTTGAGGATTATCTAATAAAGCCCTTGCTATTAATGCTCTTTGACGTTGTCCCCCGGATAGCTCAGAAAGAAATCTATCTTGGAAGTCTGCAATACTTAGCATCTCTAAAATTTCCTTTGCCTTTGCCTTATCTTTCTTGGAAAAACGAGAAAAGAAGGAATTAGCCCTCAATTTACTTTGAAGCACCATATCAATTAGTTTTAAAGGAAAATCCTGTTGATGAGTTGTAAATTGGGGGACATAACCAATTTTTTCTAGTGACTTATAATTCTTTTCCCCAAAGACTTTTACTGTGCCTTTGCTAGGATTTTCTTGATTTAAAATTAGCTTAAGTAGAGTAGATTTCCCTCCTCCATTAGGTCCAACTATTGCAACAAAATCATTCTTGGCTACAGAAAAATTTATGTCTATAAGAGTTGGACTTGAATCATAGCTAAAATGTACTTTTTCAAATTCAATTACTTTCATTCTACCATACTTTGCGCTAACTTATTAGCAATAATTTTAAGGTTAGTTAAATAATCTTCAGCTAAAGGGTCAATTAAAATCACTTGACCTTCAATATTATTGGCCACAGCTTTTGCTATATTTTGGTCAAACTGAGCTTGAACAAAGATAACTTTAATCTTTCTATCTTTGGCAAAGTTAATAATCTTTTCTTGCTCTTGAGGTGTTGGCTCTTTTCCTTCTATTTCGATGGGAATTTGTTTCAAATCAAAGTTTTGAGCAAAATAGCCCCAAGCTGGATGGAAACAAAGAAATTCTCTACTTTCAGCAGTTGAGAAAATATCTCTAATTTCTTGAGAAACTTGGTTTAGTTCTCCAATAAACTTGTCTCTATTAGCTTTAAAGAAGTCAGCATCTTGAGGATAAGCGTTGATGAAATATTCAGCTATGTTGACTACTTGTTGTTTTACTAAAGTAGGACTTAGCCAAATATGAGGATCTAATCCTTCAGAGTGATTATGACTTTTATCGTGTTCCTCATTATGTTTTTCATGATCATGGTCTTTATGAAATAATTCCATAAAACTAGCAGGCTTGATTTTAGTAATATTTTTATCAGTAGCAAATATCTCTAAATGAGGATACTGATCTTTGAGTTTTGGTATTATTGCATGCTCGAAAGGAACACCTATGGTAAATAGGGCTTTAGTCTTACTTAATGCAATCATTTGTTTAGTTGTAGGCTCATAAGTAGCTGGACTTTCTCCAGGTTTTACTAAAACATCAACCTCATATTTATCTGAAACAACTTTTTCTACGAAAAATTTCTGTGGTAATATGCTTACAAAGTATTTTTCTGATTGAGCTGAATCATTGTTACAAGCACCTAAAAATAGGGTTATCAAGAAAACTAAAATTAAAAACTTCTTCATTTTTATCCTCACAATTATTTAATAATAAGTTAAGTATTTTCAATTTATAGTCAAATATTTATTTTTTAATTTGACTAAAAATATAATATAGTATTTTCTTACAATATGAAAAGAGAAAATTATAAAATTTTGATTATTCATGAAAATCATGAAGATTTTGAGCTTACCTCTGATAGGTTAAAACAAGACTTATCAAGCTCTACTTCTTTTAGTGTCAGCAATTGGGATCAACTCAAGAGTTTACTAGCTTCAAGTGAGCCTGATGTTGCTATTATCTATTGCAATATCACTTGGGGAGACTCTTATGAAATTGCTGAATTTCTTTGTTCAAAAGATGTGAATATACCAATATTTGCCTTTGTTGAAAGAGATAAAATGGATGATGTAAAAAAATTATTATCTCTTGGAGTAAAAGACTATAGCCTTAGCAATGCTAAATTTTCTTATAGGCTTCCAATAGCAATTCATTCTATTATTGAACATTCTAGAGCTTCTAAGAAAAATTTAGCTATTGAAGATCGCTTAGCAAAACAAGAAGTCCTTTTCCAAACTCTTTTTGAATCTGCTCCAGAAGCTATTGCTTTAACAGATGAAGATGGAATAGTGATTAATATAAATCCAATGTTTACTAAAATATTTGGTTATACTAAAGATGAACTTTTTGGTAAATCTATTGATGAAGCCATTTGTTCACCACTAGAAATAGATAGTGGAAAACAGATAAATAGAGATTTAGAATCCCAGCAAACAATTAGCTTGAATTTGATAAGACTGCATAAGGATAGACATCCAATTAATGTATCTTTAGCTAGTACAAAACTTAGATTTCCAGATGGCTCTATGGGATTATATGCTATTTATCGCGATATTGACCAAGAAATCGAAACACGTTCTGAACTGATTACAACAAAACTATATTTAAATAATCTTTTAGAAAGTATTGATGAAATGATAATTTCTCTTGATGTGCAAGGAAATGTTGTTTATTTTAATTCTGCCTATAAAAAACATTTAAAAAAAGAATATGATTTTGATATTTATATAGGTATGAATCTTTATCAGAATAAAGAGTCTAGCAAACTTGAAAAATTTAGAGCTTTTATTGAAGCTGCATTTAAGGGGAAGGCAGGCTCGCAAACTCTAGAAATCCAACATGGAAATAGAAAAGAGTATCGGGAGTTATCTACTAGTTCAATTATCAATGATAACAAAGTAGTAGGTATTTCGATAATCTCAAGAGATGTTACTAAATTTATAGAATTTCAAAACAAACTAAAATTACAAACAGAAAAAGCACAAGCTGCTAACATCGCTAAGAGCCAGTTTCTTGCTACAATGAGTCATGAAATACGAACTCCTTTAAATGGAATCTTAGGAATGACAGATTTACTCAGAGATACCCAGCTAAGCAAAGAACAAGAAGATTATGTAGGTTCGATAAAAATTTCTGGTGATACTTTGCTTGAAGTTATTAATGATGTTTTAGATTTCTCAAAACTTGAATCAACCAACTTTAAGCTTTCAAAATCTGATTTTTCTATGGTGGATTTATTTAAGGAAATTGAATCGATTGTTATTTCAAGATCCAGAGAGAAAGGACTTTATCTAAAATTTGCCTATGACAAGGCTGATAAAAACTTCTTCTATGCTGATAAAACTAGAATTAAACAAATACTTTTAAATATCATATATAATGCTATTAAATTCACAGATAAAGGTGGAATTGAAATTGCTTTTGTAAAATTAGATTCTAATCATAATTACAGATTTTCAGTAAAAGATACTGGAATCGGAATAAAGAAAGGGGAAATAACAAAACTATTTGATCCTTTCACTCAAGCTACTTCTTCAATAACTAACCAAAGAGGGGGAACAGGCTTAGGCTTAGCAATTGTAAAAAGATTAGTAGATGCTATGAAGGGGAAAATTTATATTACAAGTGAGTATTTAAAAGGGTCAACTTTTATCATTGAACTTAATCTTCCACCTGCTTTGAAAGACATAAAAAAAACTGAGCATAATGCTACAAAGAACTTTAGTATCGATAAAGATTTTGCTAACAAGTATCCTCTAAAAATACTTATTGCTGAAGATAATCTGATAAATCAAAAACTTATAACAACTATTATGAAGAAACTTGGTTATAAGGCTGTACTCGTTAAAAATGGGGAAGATGCTTATAAAGAAGCCTTTTCTAACGACTATGATGTTATTTTAATGGATGTGGAAATGCCTATTATGGATGGGGTTACTGCTATGAAAATTATAAGAGGGAATCAGGATTTAAAACAACCTTTTATTGTAGCAGTAACTGCAAATGCTAAAACAGAAGATGAAAGCAAATACCTAGAATTAGGTATGAACGATTATTTAAGCAAACCAATAAGTATTAAGAAATTAACTGAAACATTAATAAGAGCATTAGCTTATAAGAATACAAATAAATAATTTGGCTCAAGTATTATAAAAACATGAACTCGAGCCAAAAGTAATTATATTGATAAAATACTAGGATCGCTAGTTAAAGCACCTGCTATATCATACATATTAGATATTTTACCTACTTTCAACTTATCTGTAAGACCGAAGAAGTCTAGGCAGGTTCCACAAACAAGAATATCAACCCCTTTAGCTTCTAATTTCTGAAGATTTTCAAGAGTTATTGCATCTTCTATGCATAGTTTAACACTTGAGTTCATGAAGAGTAATCTCTGAGGAAGGTTATCCACTTCATTTAAGGTGTAAATAAAGGCCTTCATTAAGAGAGCTCCTAATTCATCATCTCCAAGACCTAAATATTGACTCTTAAAGAAAACAGTTTTACCCTTACTTGTTCCTTGAGGAATAGGGCAGGGGTAGTCATTTTCATCAAAATCTTTGTCTATGGTCTCAGTATCAGTTCTCTTAGCCTGGATACGATATTCTGATTTATCATTTATAGTATGAGTAGTAACTTTGCTTACTTCAAATCCAAAATTTGTCAAAAATCTCTTAACATTTTCAAGTGCTGCTTGATTATCTACAATAACCTCTACATTATTTGTCTCAGGGTTAGAAATCGCTTCTTTAGTAAGGAGGACTGGCTTAGGGCATGCCAAATTTCTACCATCTACAAATTTCATACAAATCTCCTTTTTTTATATATATTTTATCATATTCTAAGTTATTCTCTCTAAAATACAACTTTAAACTATCTTCCTGGACTAACTCAAACATAAGAGAAAAACCACATTCAGAAGAAATCTCTCTAGGAGTAGGAATAATTTCACATTTAAATTCACTTGTAGAAAAAAGCTTATTAGCTCGCATAGCTAGATGAGAAGACTTAAAAGTTACAAGCAAAAAGACCATTAAAACTCTACCTTAATCTTATTGATATCCTTACTGAATTTACCACAAATGTAAGCATCTATCCCATTTGCTTTTAGTTCTTTGAGCATAGTTTCAGCCTCATTAGCTTTTACTCCATACAGAAGACCACCTGATGTTTGTGGGTCAAATAGAATATCCATAGGCTCTTTTGGTAGTTTATCAATATTGTTGATAAAACAAGAACGATAATTTCTGTTATTATAAGTACCTGCCGGAACTAAACCCATTTTGGCAAAGTCAAGCACTTGGGGAAGAATACTTACTTTATTGTATTCAATTAAAGCCCCTAGTGAAGAATCTTGAATAACTTCAACTAAATGTCCTAACAGACCAAAGCCTGTTATATCTGTACCACAGGAGATATCATATTTCTGGGCTATCTCAGCTGCTTTTCTATTGAGCTGAGTCATATATTTCACTGCAAGCTCTATGAGGTCAGGAGGCGCCATATCAGCCTTTAAAACAGTATTTATTATTCCTGTGCCAATAGGCTTTGTTACGATAATCATATCATTGTCTCTAGGAGTATTATTTTTAATTATTCTTTTAGGGTCAACAAAACCAGTAACAGATAATCCAAACTTAATGTCACTGTCACTAATACTATGTCCTCCCACCAGAGCTGTTTCTGCCTCTGTTAAGATAGCAAGAGCTCCTTGCATAATCTCTCTTAGGATTGATATATTTAAAGTGTCATCTGGAAAACAGACAATACTCATTGCTGTTTTAGGACTTGCTCCCATGGCGTAAATATCAGAAAGAGCATTGCAGGCTGCTACCTGCCCAAACTGATAAGGCTCATCTACAATAGGAGGAAAGAAGTCTAAAGTTTGCACAATAGCTAAATCATCATTTATTAAATAGACTCCTGCATCTTCAGCATGAGAATAATCAACAAGTAGATTTGGATAATTTGCTTGTTTCATTCCGGAAAGAGCACGGTCCAGTACCTCTGGACTAAGTTTAGCCCCTCAGCCAGAGTACTTACTGTAATCAGTAAGCTTTTTTACTTTATCTTTTAAATCCATAAATAATCTCTTTCAATGTCTTAATTGTTATATCTATCTCTTCTTTGCTTGTGAATGAACTAGGACTAATTCTAACATTGCCACCTATATCATAAGTATTGATGAATTTATGAGCTAAGGGGGCACAATGAAGTCCCATTCTCACTGCAATATCTTTCTTGTCAAGTTGGTAAGTAACTTCTGAAGGTGTCATATTTTCAATATTAAATGATAATATTCCTATTTGTCTTTCTAGGTCTTGGTTACTATAGATAATAACTTCCTCTAAGTTTCTTATCTGCTCCAGTAGGTATAAATAGATTTCCTTCCTTTTATTTCTTATCTTATCTAAACCTTGTTCAAGAAGATAGTCTAAGGCGGTAGAAAGTCCACAAATACCACTTATATTGGGAGTACCGCTTTCATATTTATCAGGTAGAAAATCTGGTTGTTTAATGGATTCTGACTTTGAGCCAGTTCCTCCGAAAGTTAAAGGCTCAAAAATGAAGTCATCAGCTATATAAAGAAGACCAGTTCCGCTTGGACCTAATAAGCCCTTATGACCTGGAAAACATATAGCTTTAGCCTTAACAGTGGAAGTGTCAAAGGGCATATATCCTACATACTGAGATGCATCTATAATCAAATCAATATTATATTTCTGGCAGATATTACTAATTTTATTTACTGGCAAAATACTTCCACTTACATTTGAAGCTATAGTTGTAATAACTTTGTCTATTTTATGATTTTCAAGTTGATATTCAAAGTCTAACCAGTCTATATTGAAGTTTTTGTCTAGTTTAAAAGAATGAATCTCAATATTCCTTTTAGCTTGCAGATAGGTGAGAGGTCTCATAACTGAGTTATGTTCTAAGGGGGAAATTAAGATCTTTTCTGCTTTCTTTACTGAGCCTAGAATTGCAGAATTTAAAGCTTCTGTAGCGTTTTTAGTAAATATAAATCTAGAACTATCATTTGCATTTAATAATTCAGCTAATTTCTCTCTAGTCTCAAATATCAGTAAAGAGTTTTTTATTGCACCTGAATAAGAAGACCTGCCTGTATTACCTGCAACATGTTCTATATGATTAGCAATTGCTTTACCCAGACCTGGTGCTTTGGGAAAAGAAGTTGCTGCATTATCAAGGTATATCACTTTTAATCTCCAATTCTAAATACCCTGTTTTATTATCTAATATGCGTTGGAAAGAAATGTTTGGAATATTAGCAATTACAAGTTCGACTGTTGTAGCAACAATATTATCATTTAAGAGGTGACCTCCTAAACATACCCCTTCTTTATCAGCAACCGATATATGAAAATGCCCTTGTTTAGCATTATTAAAAGTACCTGTTAAGGAAAGGATTTCAAAACTATCTTCAAGAGTGAGATTATTATTTGCCCCAGCAAGGCGGATATTTAGTTTGTGTAAGCTTCCTAAACAAGTTAGAATTATACCTGCCTTAATATTATGTTTTTCTGCTAATTCATAAATTGATTCTTTAAGTTTAGAACCTGGTAACAATCTGATAGATATATTTTGCATTAATATTGTTCTTTAATGGGTATGGTAAAGAAGAATGTTGTACCTTGATTTTCTTGACTTTCCACCCACAATTGCCCACCTAGTTTGTTAACTAATTCATGACACAAAACTAGACCTAGTCCAGAACCTTTTTCTCCAGAGGTACCGTAAGTAGTTATCGTTTTATCCATCTGATTCAAATAAGGAATAACTTCTGCTTTAATACCAACACCAAAATCTATCACCTTTAATAATGCATAGTTATTATCGCTTGAAGCAGTAACTTTAATTTTACTGTTTTCAAAAGAATACTTAATCGCATTATTAACAAGGTTCCTTAAGATAGTGTAAAACATATTTTTATCAACAAAAACACTTATTTCATTAGAACATTGAGTCTCAAGTATAATTTTTTTACTGTTAGCAATAGGTCTAGTAATCTTTATAGCATTTTCAATTAATTCTGCAAGCTTGAAATAATCAGAATTATTTTCAATTAATCCTCTTTCATTTAAAGACCATTGTAATAGGTTTTCTAAAAGGTCATAAGTGTTCATCGCAGAACTAGAAAGTTTATCTAGCATTTCCATCATATCTTTTTCATCAAGATCACTTTCACTTGTTAAAAATTCTAGAGCAGATTTAATATTGCCAATTGGAGATCTTAAATCATGGGCGATAATTGAAAAGAATTTATCTTTGGTCGCGTTAGATAAAGATAGGCTTCTTTGAGCTAAAACTCTTTCAGTTATATCATAAGAAAAGACTGTTGCTCCAATAATTTCCCCATCTTCTTGAACTATTGGTGAATAATAATATTGGAGGATTTCTATTGGTTCTAAATCAGAATATTCTCTGACTCCTGAAATAGTTTCTCCTGAAAAAACTTTTGCTAGTAGTTTCTTTTTATCTCTAATCTCACTATCCTTCTGATATCGTTTGAAGTAATCAAATCCTCTTGAAATCTCTAAGCCTATATGTCTTTTTACTGAATCAGCATAATTCTTGTTAAAATAGGTATATTTATAATTCCTATCAATGGAGCAAATATATACTTTTGGTGCACTTTCTATTACTGATTGGAGGTGAGCATTTAACTCTTTTACTACTCCTTGTTGTTCTATCTCAATACTGATATCCTTTACCATACATAAGATACCTGCTGCATTGTCGGATTCATCAAAGAAAGCACTTGCAAACATTTCAATAGTTCTGGTGTCATTATTTCTAATTGTTAGCTTAGTAATAAAATGGTCTTGGTTTTTCTTAGTCTGTACATGGGATAATCTATTAGTTAAGTAGCTGATTTCTTCCTCATTAGTTAATGAAAAACCTACCTTTCTACCACATAAATCATCTTTATCTTTTCCAAAATATTTAGCAAAAGCTTTATTACATCCTAAATAAAAGAAATCATTATCACAATAAAAAAGAGGAATAGGAATTGTGTTGATAAGAGTTTCAAGGAAACCATGCTTCCTAGAAATATTTTCGTGGGCCTGAATAAGTTCTTTATTATGCTTAAGAGCTCTTTCATACTGTAGTCTGTCAATGTCGATATTTAAAGTGTGTAAATAATTATTAATATCGCTAGAAATACTTTCTTGTCGGCCTATTACTGCACTAATATAGCGCTTTTTATGGCTTTCAAGAGCTAACTTATAATCTCCGATAGATTCATAATATTCTGTAAGGTAAAGATGGATAACTGCAATAGCATTGTGGAACTTAGTATTGTTAGCTTTATCACTTAAATCAAGGAGAATATCTAAACCTTTCTGCATATCCCCCTTATTGATACAAACATTGGCATAGTTAGCTGACATTACTAAATATTCTTCTCGTTCCATCTCATTCTTATACTTCTTTAGGGTATCTTCTAAGAGGTTGAAGGCTTTTTCATACGAACTGATGTTACGATAATATTTGGCTAAATTATTGGTAACAGATATAATGCCCCCAGAATCTCCTGACTTCTCGAAATAATCTAATGCTAACCTGCTAAACTCTTCAATCATCTCATACTTATGTAAATAATAACTTGAAATAACTAAATTATTATATATTTTAGCAATCTCGTTATAATTATCCACTAACTTAAAATATGATATTGCTTGTAAATAAAATTCTTGTGCCGAAGCTGGGTTACCATTTTTTAGATAGATAGTCCCTATAAACTTACAGAGTTGACCAGTTGTTTCATAATCACTACTATCTTTGATTTCTGAAAAAAGGTCTAAAACTTGCTTTATTACACTTTCAGGTTCAGAGTCTAATATCAGTTTTGAATTATTTAATATTTCATCAACTCTTTTTTTATAGTCCATATCTTCCCTTCCCAAAAACTATATCTTTGTTCTAATGCATCAAATAAAGGTATTATATCTAGTTAGACAAGTAAATATAAGTATTCTATAAATGTCAATAGAAAATTTAGATTAATTTATATAAGTTTTATACTTACATATTAAATTTTATAAATAGATTAGCTAAATATTCTTTATTAAAATAAATCAATAAATTAATGAAGGATGATTAAATTAGGCTTCCAGAAATATTAGTTGACAGCTTTCAAAGTATATTTTATTTTTAAAATACTTTATTAATTGGAGGAATAATGAATAGAGAAATATTTGATTATCAAGATGCAATTGAGAGAGTGGGGGATGAAGAATTGCTCGACGAACTATTAGAAGACTTTCTTGAATTTGCCCAAGGAATTCTTGGTGATCTAAAAAAAGCTATTGATGAGAACAACTCTGTTATGATTAGAAACAATGGTCATACCTTAAAAGGAACTGCTGCTAATTTATCATTAGGAAATTTATCTCAAATAGGTTTAGAAATCGAAAATGCTGGAAAGAATGAAGATAGTGCTAGGTATCAAGACCTCTACAAAGAGCTTCTAGAAAGGGTAAAAGAGTTTGAAATCTTCATGCAAGAAAAATAGCCAATTAACTTAACCAGAGAAAAGTATTGACTGAAATGAAGCTGTATTTTTTAAGAAGAATAATTAAATTAAGGAGTAAGAAATGAATATAATTACTAGTTTAATGATGGCTGCACCACCTGCGGCTGATGGAACACAACAAGGTGGGGGACTAATGAGTATGCTAATAATGTTTGTTCCTTTTGCACTAATTTTATATTTTTTAATAATTAGACCACAGAAGAAGCAACAAAAAGAGCACCAAAGCATGCTTGACAGCTTACAGAAAAATGACCAGATTCAATTGAGTAGTGGTATTCTGGGTAAGATTGTAAAAATTGATAATGACAAGGGTACTATGAGTATAGAAATTGATAAAAGCAATCATACAGTAATAGAAGTTTTAAAAAGTGCAGTAGTAGGTAAAGTTAATGAAAAAGGCGAAAATAAATAAGGATAAACTCCTTAAAATCCGAATTATTGGAGATAAAACTCTAAGGTTAACTGCTGATCCTGTTACTGAATTCAATCAAGAATTAAAAGATTTTGTTGATTCATTAACTTATACTATGTATGTTACTGATGGAGTTGGATTGGCAGCTCCACAAGTCGGTGTTAGTAAAAGAATCTTTGTAGTTGATTTTTACTGGGCACAAGAAGGTGCTGTAAAAAAACCAAGAGTTTTTATCAATCCTGAAATAACCTTCTCTGAAGGACTAATAACACATGAAGAGGGTTGCTTGAGTGTGCCTGATGTATTTGAAAAAGTTAAAAGGCCCAATCATATTAAGATAAAAGCTCAGGATATTAATGGTAATTTTTTTGAGGAAGATTTCGAAGAATTTCCTGCTGTTGTGTTTCAACATGAGTTCGATCATTTGAATGGTATTCTTTTTGTAGACCACTTAAGTAAACTAAAATACTTAATGCATAAAAATAGAATTGATCATTTTATAAAACAGACGAAAGAAAATGGCGAAAATATACAAGCTTGATGAAATAAAGAAAGTAGTATTTTTAGGAACTCCTGAATTTGCAGTTAGGAGTTTCGAAAAATTAGCTGAATCTAAATACAAGCCCCTCTTAGTTGTTACTCAGCCAGACAAGCCTAAAGGAAGAAATAGAAAACTTCAAGCAACACCTGTCAAAATTAGCAGTCAGGGATATGGAGTGCCAGTAATACAGCCTCTAAATATCAATTCTGAGGATGTTTTACAGCAAATTAGTATTCTAAGTCCAGATATACTAGTAACTGTCGCCTATGGCGGTTATTTGGGCAAAAAGCTTAGAAAAATTGCACCTCTAGGCTGTATTAACCTTCATCCTTCTCTTTTACCTGACTTGAGAGGAGCATCACCCTTGCAAACAAGTCTTTTTCGGAATGACAAGGTATCCGGTCTTACCATTTTCAAAATTGTTGCAAACATGGATGCTGGACCTATTATCAATCAGAGAGAAGTTGAAGTTCCGCTAAATATGAATTTTACTGAGTATTCAGACTATATGGCTAATTTAGGTGCAGATTTCTTACTTGAAACATTACAAGGCATTGAAAGAGAAGGATATAGTCTCGTAAAACAGAATCATACCAAGGCGACATTTACTCAAAAAGTAGATAAAGATGATTTAGTAATTAACTGGGATTCTGAGATGAAAAGTATTATAGGAAAGATAAGGGGATTATCTTATCAACCAGGAGCTAGAACTTATCGGCAAGGTAAAGCTTTACAAATACTTCGAGCTGAAAAGTACGCAGAAGAATCTTCAAAGGATACTGGCTTAATAATCCAAGTTATTAAAAATCAAGGCTTTGTCGTCTCATGTAAGAATGGACAAATACTTGTTACTGAGGTAAAAGCAGAAGGTAAAAAGGCTATGTCAGCCCATGCTTATAATTTAGGGGCTAATTTACGTGTTAATGAAAAACTTGGGTAAAAATCTTTATTCAACACTTGTCAAAGTCACATTTATACTATTAATAATTCTTTTTTTCTTATATCCATTTAGGAATCTAATCTCATTATTTGAAATAAGAATAGAACATATAATATATACTAGCTGGACCTTATTAGCTCTGATAACATTTGGTATTATAATCTCTATCTTTAATGTTAAATCTAAAAGATTATTAGTATTACCACAAATAAGCTATTATTTTTTTTACCAGCTCATCTATCCCTTAGTTCATAAGTTTTTTAACAGTGAAAGCAAATCCTACATCAAAATTACTAATTATTTAATTAGTTTCAATAATCGTATAACCCGAAAGCAATTAGCTAAATATGATAAGAAAGATATTTTGATACTCCTTCCACATTGCCTACAATATGCTCAATGTCCTTATAAGGTTACGAATGATATTAATAATTGCCATGCTTGTGGAAAATGTGTCATACAGGATTTTAGAGATATTAAGACTAAGACTGGGATTGAAGTCAAGATAGCGACTGGTGGGACCCTTGCAAGGAAGATAATAACTGAGCTTAGACCTAAGATTATCCTTGCTGTAGCTTGTCATAGGGATTTAACTGAGGGTATCAAAGATATAAACAAAGTGCCAGTGATTGGGATTTTAAATACCCGACCAAATGGCCCATGTTACAATACCAGTTGTGATATTAATGAAATAAAGACAATTATCAAACAAATATTATAAGAGGTTTCACGTGAAACATAGCAAAACATCCATATATATAGTAGCAATATCAATAATATTTAATGTTGTCTTGATATATATTGGTTTCTTTAAGGAAGAAGTAACTGAAGAAAAGCATAAATATATTACTCAAGAGGAATTTGATGCCTTCAAGTCAGCTATCTTGCAAGATTCAATTGCAGCATTAGATTTAGAAAGTAAAATTGTTTTATCAGCTCAAGAGATTTCCAAGGCTGTTGTATCTGTTAATGTTCTCAAGAGAGAAAGTGTGCGGAATAGACCTTATTCAATCTTTGATCAATTCTTTGGTTATTATCCACGTTACAGAGATGTTAAATCTGTTGGAACTGGAGTAATAATAACTAAGGATGGCTATATAATAACCAATGCCCATGTTGTTGAAAAGGCTATTGAAATAACAGTAGTAGCTAATGATGGCCAACATAGTCAAGCTAAACTGATAGGAGTAGCTGATGAACATGATATAGCAGTATTAAAAATAGCTGGAGATAATCATGATTGTGCCGAAATAGCAGATTCAGATAAGCTACAAATAGGTCGTTGGGCGATAGCTCTAGGTAATCCTTATAGTTTTATAATTAAAGACTCAAAACCAACTTTATCATTTGGTGTAATTTCAGCCTTAAATAGAAACTTCTCAGATCCGAGTACAAGTGATAATAAAATTTATAAGAGAATGATTCAAACAGATGCTGCGATTAATCCTGGTAATAGTGGGGGACCATTAGTGAATGTCAATGGGCAAGTTATTGGAATTAATACTTTTATTCTATCTGAATCAGGAGGTTCAGTTGGCATTGGATTTGCGATTCCGATAAACAGGGTCAAAAAGGTTGTATATGAGCTTGTACAATTTGGTAAGATAAGAACAATTGACTATGGTTTCAAGGTGCAAGCAAGTTCTTCAAGAGCGAACAATCAACAAGAACTAACTGTTGTACAGATTAAAGATAATTCTGCTTGCAAAGAAGCTGGGCTGTTACTGGGTGATAAATTAATTGGAATAAATGGTGTGGAGCTTACTGACAGGAATGATATAAATCTAGCTGTGATTGACATTTTTGTTGGGGATCAGGTATATCTTGATATTATTAGAAACAATGAGAGTAAGCAAATAATATATGAAATAGAAGAATTGAAATAGTTAATATTAATCATTATAGTGTCTTGATTGTTAGTCTCTCAATAAAAAGCCAATAATTCATTGAGAGACTAACAATCGAGGACTTGAATAAAAATGAAAGACTAAATCAATCCTTCTTCAGCAAAAGAATAAATCTCATCATAACCGACTATAAAATGATCAAGTAATCTAACATTTAGGTACTTTAAAAAGGACTTCAAACTGTTGGTAGTGGTAATATCCTGATTAGAGGGTTTACAGTCTCCAGAGGGATGATTATGAACTACGATAACCCCAGTAGCTGAAATATTACAAACTTCTTTAGCAATTAATCTAAAGTCAATAAGGGTTTTGGTTGAAATACCTTTTGATATTATAGCATCTTTTAACAGGATATTTTTACTATTTACATACAGTACTCTAAATTCCTCATTCTTTACACCTCTATATTTTAAAACGAGATAGTTATGAACAGCTTCAACTGATTTAAAGATATGAATACGATTCATTTGTTCTCGCATCAGATATACATTAACATCTTTAAATAACTTAATAGTTGTTGCCGTCTTAAGACCAACTCCGGTAACCTCTTGCAGATCTTCAACAGTTGCATTCATTACCGAATTAAGACCTCCAAAAGTTGCTAGTAAAGTCTTTGCTAACACTTTGGTATCTTTTCTAATAATAGTTAAAGAGAGGATTAATTCTAAAATTTCATGAGCCTGAAAGTTCTCTAAACTTTCATTCATATAGCGTGTTTGTATTCTATTTTTGTGACCAACTTGATAATCCTTTGTAGGAAGTTTTGTATCTTGCATATAACCTCTGGTAAAAAAATAGCGAAATGAATGAACACTTCGCTATATAAGATGATAAAATAATTATAATACTAAGTCTTAAAATTAGTTGAAAAAACTTTAAAAAAGACTATTTGCGTAAGCGTTTAAGTGTTGAAAGACAATATTATAGACTAGAGATCTGCAAGTAAAGAATGAATCTCTTTAATGTCGTTAGTTTGATTAAGAATTTTGATGTTCTCATCATTTAACATAACTTTGGAAAGATATGATAATGAGAAAAGATGCTGTTTGTCATCGTGTAAAAGTAACATAAAGAAAAGAGTTACTGGCTTTTCATCTGGTGAATCAAAATCAACACCTTCAGGGCATCTTCCGAAGAGGACAGTAGGTTTTTTAATTTTGGATGGGTGAAGGTGTCTTGGATGAAGAAGGGCAACACCATTTCCTACTGCTGTAGAAACAAGTTCTTCACGAGCCACTACAACTTCATAAAGCCAACGAGCATCTTTAACAAGCTTTAATTCTTTAGCTTTCTCTGACATCACGCGAATTGCTTCATATTTGGTTTTGGCTTCAAAGTCTAAGAAAATACATTCTGTTCTAAAATATTCTCTAAAACGGCAGATTGTCTTCTTCATGGCCAAATCTCTGACCTCTTGTTCATTTAGGCTTTCAAGCCAACTATCAATAGAATTTACATCAATCTTGATGGTTTTTCCACTAGTTTTTACTTCTAGAACTTTCTGTGAAATCATCTCATCAATAACACTTTCGGTAACTTTTAAGTATTCTGCAGCTTCACTTTTCGACAGAAACTTTTTCTCCATTTTTCCTCCGATTATCTATTTAATATTACATTTTATTAATAAGAATTAATTATAAAAATACAATTAAAAACTATTTCTTGACAAATACAATAATTTATAGACCTTACAAACATGGTCAAGAAATTTATTAAAATTTTTATAATAATTAGTTTTATTGCAATGTTCGGATGCTCTTACTCATTTCGGACAAATCAATATCCTTATCTAAAATCTATACGATTAGTACCTGTAGAAAATAAAACTACAGAAAGTGATATTGATTTAGAAGTCTTTGAATATCTTTCGGATAGTTTTCAAAGAGATGGACGTTTATTGCTTGTAACTGAGAGTCCAGATGTTCTACTGGAAACAGCTGTTATTCTTTATGAGGAAATAATTTATAGTTCAGATTCAGCAAACAATGTTGAAGAATATCAAGTTAAAATGAACTTCTCAGTAAAAATGACTGATTTGGTTAATGATAGTGTCCTATATGAGAATAAAAATCTAGCATTATTTAAGAGATATTCTGTTAATAATGCTGTAACTTCTGCTGAATATGATAATAGGCAGGATGCAGAGGAGGGAATTTTTGAAGACCTCTTCACAAAAATTATACAAAACACATTGGAAGATTGGTAAATGAGAATAAATAAATTCATTGCAAAAAGTACTGGTTGTTCGAGAAGGAAAGCTGAGGAATATATTCTTAATGGGCAGGTTAAGATAAATGGAAAGGTCTGCCAAGAATTAGCTACAGATATTGCTGAACATGAGGATAAAATTCAATTAGATGGGCAAATAATTTCCCTGGATGTACCTCTTGTTTATATAATGGTTAATAAGCCTAAAGGTTTAGTTGTAACCAGATCTGATGAGTTTGATAGGAGAACAGTTTATACTATGCTACCAGCAGAACTTGATTTCCTTAAGCCAGTTGGACGTTTAGATAAGGATTCTGAAGGTTTGTTACTACTAACTAATGATGGAGAATTAATAAACAAGATTTTGCACCCTAAATATAAGCTAGAAAAAGTATATCAAGTTGTAGTAGCTGGAAAGGTTAATAAATCCCAACTAACCCAACTTAGGGAAGGAATTGATATCGGAGATGGTGTAACTCAACCTGCAGGAGTATTCGTTAGAAGAAATGGTGAGAGAAAAACATCATTGAAATTTGTGCTAAAAGAAGGCAAGAAAAGACAAATTAGAAGAATGTTAGAAGCAGTTGAACTTAAAGTTCTTAGTTTGAAGAGGACTCAAATAGGGCAGATACAGTTAGGTCAATTACCTCAAGGACATTGGCGAGCCCTAACAAGACAAGAGATAATATATTTAAAAAATAATAGAGGATAGTTTATGAGAATAGGATTAATAGGATTACCTAAAAGTGGTAAAACAACAATTTTTAATGCTCTTACAGGTATGGATATTGAAGTTTCTGCTTATAGTCAAGGAGAATCAGAACCAAATCAATCAATAATCAATGTAGTAGATGAAAGAATTACTAAGTTATCTGAGATGTATAATCCTAAAAAGACTGTTTATGCAACAATAGAATATATAGATTTTGCTGGAGTAAATAAAAGTGATCAAAAGCAAGAATTAATGTCTGGTCAAGGCATGGTATTATTAAAGAATACTGATGCCCTAGCTTTAGTTGTTAGAAATTTCTCTGATTCAGTTTTGGATGAAATGTATGGTAGTCCAGATCCCTTATCAGAGATTGAGACAATCGAAGCAGAAATGATTATTTCTGACTTAATAATTGCTGAGAAAAGATTAGAGAAAATAGCCTTAAGCTACAAAAGAGGTATCAAAACACCTGCTCTGCAGATAGAAGAGAAGGCGATAAATAGTGTTATTGAACATTTGAATAATGAAAAAGCACTAAGAACTTTAGAACTTCCTGAAGAAGAAGAGAAATCAATCAGAGGTTTCCAGTTTGTAAGTCAGAAACCCCTCTTGGTAATCTTAAATACAGATGAAAATCAATATGGTCAAAATCAAGCTATAATCGATGATTTAGCTAAGAAATTTCCAATTCTAGAGTTTGCTGGTAAATTTGAATCAGAGCTAAATGGTCTTGATGAAGAAGAAAAAGAAGTCTTTATGGAAGATATGGGAATAGTCGAATCTGCTCGGGATAGATTAACCAAATTCTCTTATGATATACTAGGTTACTTAAGTTTCTTTACAGTTGGCAGTGATGAAGTTAGGGCTTGGACTATAGAAAATGGTGCTAATGCGGTTGAGGCTGCAGGAAAGATACATTCAGATTTAGCAAGAGGATTTATCAGAGCTGAATGTTTCAATTATGAAGACTTAATGGCTTTGGGAAGTGAAAAAGCTTTACGAGATAAAGGACTTTTCCGTTTGGAAGGTAAAAGTTATATTGTAAAAGATGGAGATATTTTAAACATTAGATTCAATGTATAAAAGAAGGAAATAGTTGATGGCAAAAAAGAAGAGAAAAGAAGTTCCTAAGGTAGCAAATCACGAATATAGAGCTGTATTAATTAAGATATTGAGAGTTCTTTCTGTTATATTTTGCTCTTTAATCATCTATGCTTTAATAATCAAGAATAATGATTTAAGAAATGATTTCAATCTTATTCAAGAGCAAGTTAAAAGCCAAGGCTTACTATCTGTTTTTAATAATAATCTGGATTTAGTAAACAATGTTGGTCCCTTAGGGGCTATTTTTGGATATTGGTTGTCTTATCTATTAGGTCATTATTTAGTGATTGTGCTTTTCCTAGGATTTATTATTAAGAATTTGATAGGTCTGTTTGGAAATAAAAATTCAAGTTTAAGGCATAATATTACTTTAGTAATGGGTTTCTTTTTCTTTATTCAATTACTGCTTACAAACTTCTTTATTGAAGCACCTACAGTTATAAATGGTCTAATTTCTTCTGCTATTAATAATGGCTTGATAAAGATTATTGGGGCTAATGGAACAACTGCTTTCCTAATAATTACTCTTATTCTAGATATCCTCTTAATCTTTGGTTGGGAACCTGTAAAGACGACTTTTATAGCAGTTGGTAAAGCACTTCTTTTCCCATTTTTCCGTAAAAATAATGATGAAGAAGATGATTATATTGATGACCCAGAAATAAAAAAAGATAGAAGAAAAACATCTAATCAAGCAGAAGATTTGGAAGCTGAAAGTAAAACTAAAGCTAAAAAGCTTGAAGCTGAACCTGAAATCGCAATAAACAATCATCATGATTTATCAAATATAAAAGCTGATTATGAAGATGATGTTTTTGTGGAAGATAGTATTAATGAAAAAAGCAAGCCTAGAAAAAATCAAGAAGATTTTAAAATTAACCAGTTTGAAGAGACTAAACTTGTTTCAGTTAAAAGGCAAAAACCTGCTAATATTGAGGGCGAATCTGGTGATCTAGAAAAATATATTAAACCAAGTATTGATAAATTTTTGACAATTGATAAAAGAATTACAGATTTTGATAAAAATGAAATTGAAGCAAATATTAAGAAAACATCGACTATTCTTAAGGAAAAACTAGCTGAATTTGGTATTGAAGCAGAAGTAGTTAACGTTAATATAGGTCCAATAATCACTCAGTACGAGCTTAAACCTGCTCCAGGGGTTAAAGTAAATAAATTTAACTCTTATGCTGATGACTTAGGTCTTGCCTTAAAAGCAACTTCAATAAGAATCCAAGCTCCGATTCCAGGTAGGGGATTAGTGGGTATAGAAATACCTAATAAGCACAGGGATACTATTTATCTTAAAGAAATTATGCTTTCTGAAGAAATGGAGAAGAATGATAGTAAGTTAGCAATAGGATTAGGTAAAGATATTTCTGGTAGAGCTGTTGTCGCTGATTTAGCGAAAATGCCCCATTTACTAATAGCTGGTGCTACTGGTTCTGGTAAGTCGGTTTGTATTAATACTATTATTGTTAATCTTCTTTTAAGAACTAGTCCTGATGAAGTAAGAATGATTCTTATAGACCCAAAACGAGTAGAATTAGCCGGCTATGGTAATATTCCTCATTTATGGACTGATGTAGTAACTGATCCAGAAGAGGTGTTAGAGACCTTCAAATGGGCTGTTGAAGAGATGGAAAGAAGGTATGGACAACTTCAAGAACTTAAGGTTCGAGAAATGGCTAGCTATAATAAAAAAGTCGAAAAGATGAATAGTAAGCTCAAGAAAGATGAAGAAAATCAATATGATAAAATGCCATATATAGTAATAATTGTAGATGAGTTTGCAGATTTGATAATGACAGCTGGTAAAGAGATTGAAGTACCAATTACAAGGTTAGCTCAAATGGCCCGTGCTGTTGGTATGCATATAATTCTTGCAACACAAAGACCTTCAATGAAGGTTATTACAGGTGTTATCAAAGCTAACTTCCCTGCTAGAATAGCCTTCCAGGTATCTTCACGTGTTGACTCTAGGGTTATCTTAGATGAGATGGGAGCTGAAAAGCTTTTAGGTAAAGGGGATATGCTTTTTGTTCCTCCTGGAACTAGTAAGATTCAAAGAATTCATGGAGCTTATGTTGCTGATAATGAGATTAATGATATAATAGAATATTTGGAAACGCAACCAAAACCAGCTTTTAGAATGGAGAAGATTGTTGCTTCTCCTGAAGATGCAGAAGTCTTCGATTATGATGATGAGCTTTTTATTGAAGCAGCTCGGTTAGTGGTTACATCAGATGTTGCATCTGTTTCAATGTTGCAAAGAAGCTTCAAAATTGGTTATGCCAGAGCTGGAAGATTAATTGATATGCTAGAACAGGCAAATATAGTTGGACCTCACAAAGGTTCTAAATCAAGAGAAGTGATCGCTAGTTTGGAGGACCTCAAAATATATGGTATTGAATAAAACAAATCTAACTATAATCCTATTGCTGAGTGTTTTTTCAAATTTGCTAGCAATATCTTCTCATCAACTTTATGAACAATTAGTAAATAGATATAATGATATGTCTAGTTTTCAAGCTGATATTAATCATACTTCTTATTTTGCTGATGCAGATTATACCAATGAAGCTATTGGAAAAATATACTTTGATAAAAGGTACTTACATATAGCTTATCAAAGTCCTAAAGAAGAAATTATCTCTTTAGTTGATAGCTTAGTGTATTACTACCAAGTTGAAGAAGATGTTTATATTATTACTTATGCTGATTCTTCTTTTGTATCTTTGAACTTAGAAAATCTAATCCAAAAAGTATGGAAAGATGATTTAGTTAATATTAGTGAAGAAGATGATTATTATAAAGTAGATATTGAGCTATCTGAAGCTAATTCATTAGCTAATATTCTTAACATTGATTTCAAGATAAATAAAGAAAGTAATTTAGTAGAAGAGGTTAAATATTTAGGGGACTCTGGAAATAGTGTTACCATAGTTTTCTCAAACATAGTTTTGAATGACAGTCCTGAAGGAGGACCTTGGTCGATTGAAACTACTGAGAATACACAAATTATTGATTATAGAAACTAATAACGAGAAAGGAGTTAAAATGATTGCTGTTATTATGGCTGGTGGTTCAGGAACAAGATTTTGGCCTCAAAGTAGAATGGCTAAACCTAAACAGTTTTTAGATGTCGTAGGTGATAAATCCATGATAAGACTAACAATGGATAGACTCTTAGAGGAGTTACCTGCAGAAAAAATATATGTTGTCACAGCTGAATCTCAAGTTTCTTTAGTGAAAAAACATCTACCAGACTTACCTTCGAAAAACATAATTATTGAACCATTTGGTATGAATACAGCTCCTTGCATAGCTCTTTCTTATGCCTATATCAAAAGATTTGCAGCCTTAACTGAAACAATGGTAGTTCTTCCTGCTGATCATTTGATCACTAAAGTTGATGTATTCTGGGAGAATATGAATAAATCTCAAGAGTTAGCTAGGTCTGGTAATTTAGTTACTTTCGGAATTATTCCAACTTATCCAGCTACAGGTTATGGCTATATTCAAGCAGGTGATAAAGAGAATGAATGGTCTTATAAGGTTGCTCAATTCAAGGAAAAGCCTAACTATGAAACTGCTCAAGATTTTCTTAAAGCTGGCAATTTCTTCTGGAATAGCGGTATGTTCTCATGGACTATAGGAACTATTGAAGAAACTTATAGAAAGTTCTTACCTGAAGTAACTGAAGTTTTAGATTTAATAGAAAAAGAATGGAATATGAATGGAGAAAGCTCCGATATTGCTGAACTATATGCTCAAATGCCAAAAATACCAGTCGATATAGGTATCATGGAAAAAGCTGAAAAAAGAGCAGTTATTCCTGTAGATTTAGGTTGGAGTGATGTTGGTTCATGGAGAGCATTAGCTGATATTTCAGAAACAGATAACAATAATAATACTATCAGTGGTAAAGCATTTGTTATAGATTCAAAAGGCAACTATATCAGATCAAATAAGTTTGTTTCCTTGATAGGTGTTGAAGATTTAGTCTTGGTAGAAACAGATGATGCTATTCTTTTATCCAAAAAAGAGAGAGCAGAAGAAGTAAAGAAGGTTGTAGAATACTTAAAAGAAAATGACGAGAAATTACTCTAATGAAGTCTGATTTATTTAATAAAACTATAATAGGAATGCTTCATGTTCAAGCTTTACCAGGTACTCCTAAATCTTCATACAAGATGAGAGAGATAATAGACTTCACTCTTAAAGAAGCTCAAACCTATCATGATAATGGTATAGAAAATATGATTATAGAAAATATGCATGATATACCATATCTTAATGGAAAGGTTGGACCAGAGATAACAGCTTCTATGGCTATTATCGCCTATGAATTAAAGCAGAGATTTGATATAAAGCTTGGTGTCCAAGTTCTTGCAGGAGCAAATCAGGAAGCTTTAGCTGCCGCTTTTTGTTCTGGGGCTGATTTCATTAGAGCAGAGGGTTTTGTTTTTTCTCATGTTGCTGATGAAGGTTTAATGAACTCTTGTGCAGGTGATTTGTTAAGATATCGAAAAGCCATTGGTGCAGAAAATGTTAAAGTAATAACAGACATTAAGAAAAAGCACTCTGCTCATGCAATTACTAATGATGTAGATATTGTTGAAACTGCTAAAGCTGCTCAATTTTTTGCTAGTGATGGATTAATCATCACTGGTTCTTCAACAGGAGTATCAGCAGATTTAAAAGAGTTAAAAAGTGTTAAGGAAAATGTAAATATTCCTGTTTTGATAGGTTCTGGAATTACTGATAAGAATATGCATTCTTACTTAGAGTATGCAGATGGATTAATAGTTGGATCCTATTTTAAAGAAGATGGTTACTGGGAGAATAAAATTTCAATTAAAAGATTAAAGTCCTTAATGGAACAATACACTAATTATTTCAAGTAACTATTTGATTTTTGTTATGTTTTTTACCCCAGTAGAGTTTTTGGTCAGCTATGTCTATGATTTGATTAATATGTTGATCTTTATCATAGACAGCTAGTCCAAAAGTCATAGTAATTTTAATATTATTACCGTTATAGATAAAGTTGTAGTTTCTGATTTCATTTAATATTCTTTCGACAACCATTTTACCAAGCTCAATATCTGATTCTGCTAAGAATATTAGAAACTCTTCACCACCCCAACGACAGAAGAAATCAATATTCCTAATTGTTTGTCTAAGAATGTTAGTTAGACTTATTAAAACATAGTCTCCAGTTTCATGACCATAGGTGTCATTTACCTTCTTAAAATCATCAATATCACCATAGGCAAGAATAAAGGTGTTTTGAGTCCGTTTAAATCTGAGTTGTTCGTATTCAATTTTTTCTAGGAAATATTTCCTATTAGGAGCTTGAGTTAAGTAATCACGATTAGAAAGAGCATTAACTTTTTCATAAGCAACCTTCAACTTTTCATTTCTAATTTCAACTTCTTTATAAGCTTTTTCTAAACGATTATTTTGCTCAAGAAGATATTTATAATAGCGTTTTAAATCTGAGTTAGCTGTAGTAAATTCACTTATATCTTCAATTATGACAGAATATCCGATTAGTTGAGTCTGCTTATAAATTGGGTTAACTTTGATTTCATAATTCTTGCTAGCATCTTTCCACTTACCTTTAAGCTTTAGATTAATTCCTTTAAAATCCGTGCCCTCTTTAACTATATTATCCCAAAACTCTTTATCTTTCAAAGAAAACTTAAAGGTTAACATTTCTCCTAATTTAGGACGATTATAATATAGGTTATGAAAGACATCAGCGAAGGTAGGATTAAAGAGAACTATTTCTAAGTTTGCATTAACAAAAGCAACTCCCATAGGAGATTTCATAAAAACACTATCTGCATAATAAATGAAATCATCAAAAGCATAATATTTATAGACTTTGAAAGTATCTTTAAGTAACTCTATACTATTAATTGAAATATACTTAAGAAGTAGTTTATGGATCGCTGTTGAATCGATAGTAACAGGAACTGTAGAGAAAATATCTTTGTCATAAAAAGATGGTATCTCATTTATGTTATTAGTAACACCCACTATGTTACTTGATTTTAAGAAATCAATTTTAGCTAAGTTTTCAAGATCTGAGAAAACAAGATGGGTATCTTCAATATCTAGATAGTCTTCTAAGCTAATGATTTCAATTATTTCTTTTTCTTTTAATAAAGTTTCTTGAAAATCCTCATTACTTAGTAAGTTCAACACCAAAAGTTTTTGCATTATATCCTCAGTTTTCTTGATTAAATCTCTCATAGCAAAAATACAATTTAATTACAAAGCTGTAAAGTGTTTTTTTATATAGTTAAATAAATACAGATGTAAAATTTATTCTCTTATGTAAAATACTAAGGATTAAGTATAAAGATGTGTATTAAATCTCAATATAAAATTAATATATTTAATATAGATATTAAAATTGTTAATATAATGCTTGACATATTTTATTTTGTAATTAATTTTGTAAATGAGGTGAATATGAAAAAGAATTTAACAAAATGTCCTGTTTGTGAAGGGGAACTTATAATTACTCGTTATGAGTGTAGTAATTGTTCTACTAAGATAGAAGGTCACTTTCAACAGAACGGGTTTGGAGAACTAACTAGTGAACAGATTGAATTTATCAAAGTATTTTTGATGTCCCATGGTTCAATCAAAGAAGTAGAGAAGCGGTTAGGGATATCCTATCCAACAGTAAAGAATAGGCTGTCAGATATTGTAAAAGTCTTAACTGGAAGTGAGCTACCCAAGCCTAAAGGTTTAGATATTTTAGATATGATAGACCAAGGAGATGTTTCAGTAGAAGATGCATTAAAAATGTTAGAAAAGGAGAAATAAGATGAATACTATGAAGTTTGAATTTAACTACAAGGGAAATTTTAAAGAAATTGATGTTAGAACTGAAAAGTTAACTGTTATCATGGCTAAGGGTCAGTCTGATGAAGTAAGAATTAAGGGTGAAATTCAAATGAATGAAGCTGTTAACTATGCTTGGACAGATGATTTGCTTACTCAAGTATTTTCTGATCAAGGGCGAATAGCAGTTGATACTGGAGATTTAGAGGATGATCTTGAGACTAGAAATGTAGATTTAGATGCTTCAAGAATCATTGTTTTAATACCAGATAATATGAAAGTTAGAGTTGAATCTGAAATGGGTAAGATTAGATTTGAACATGTCAAGGCAGATTTTAATATTGAAAGTGAAATAGGGTCAATCACTCTTGACCAAGCTTCAGGTAGTGTAACTATAGAATCTGAAATTGGTGCTATAAGAGTGAAGAAAGGTGATTATACTAACTTTTTTTGCTCAACTGAGGTTGGGAATATAGACATCCAAGGTATCAAAGCAGATGAGCTTAAATGTGAATCAGAGGTAGCCCAGATAAGTATAAAAGAAGCAGAAGTATCCAATGTAACCATCAGTAGTGAGACAGGAAACATCGAATACCAGCTACTTCCAATTAAGCAAAATCAAAGTAAAATAGATAGTGAAATTGGTAAAGTAAAAATTATTTTACCTCATGAGATTAATCTAGATATTAAAGCTCAGTCTGAGATGGGAACAGTTTCTTCTTTTCTTAAGAACACAATTACTTCAAAACTAGATGAGGGAGTAATGTTTACCAGTGAAGTGATAAATGATGAACTAGGTAAAGTTTCTGTGGAAGTCTCTACCGAAATAGGTGGAATTGAGTTACTAAATGATGATACCAGTCTTGAAGAAGAAAGCAAGAAATTTAATAATAACAAACTTAATCAGGAGATTAATAGAGCTATGAATGAAGTTAGTAAGGTTACCAAAGTTCTAGCTTCACCAGCTCTAAGAAAGTCTATTGGAGGAGCTTTTGCTAACTTAGGAGAAGTGATTAAGAATTCTGTACAAACTGCTCTCAAAGAAGCTGATGTTACTATTAAAGAATCAATGAAAGATATGAAAGCTGATATGCAAAAGCAGAGGCAGGATATGAAGAGTGAAAACATGAGAAATAGACATGATAGAGTTTATGGTGATAGAAAACCTGCTTTTAGAACAGAAGAGAGATTATCTGACAATGAGAAAAGTAGGTTAAAAATTTTAGACCTGTTGGAACAGGGTAAAATTAACCACGAAGAAGCTGAGAAACTACTAAAAGCAATAAGTAATTAGGACAATATAAATAGCAGAAAAGGGAGTAAATACTCCCTTTTACTGTCTACAAAAATCAACACTTTTTTCGGTTCGCTCTCACGTAGAGAGGATTTGACATCAACAAAATATTCATTATATTATCGCCCTTCCAGGGCTCAGAGTGTTGACAAAGTCAACTTCTCTGAGTTTTTGGTCTCTTTTTTCAAAAAGAGATCGCTAATAGATTTATTCAAACTCGAACAAAATAGTATTTAAATACATTGCAGTGAAGAGTTTGGATAAAGATATAGCGACTTTATACACTTCTTCTTTTTTGCATATAAAATCAGTTTTTTTATCATATTTTATATTTAAGGGGTTTGTCTACAGCCTGTGCCCTTCCAGGGCTCAGATAAGTTTAGGTTTCATATATACAGGGTCTAACGAACCCTGCCTATTATATCTACATCCCTTCAGGATTATAGGTGTATTGACTTTCTTAAATAGACTCCATGTTAACTTTTTACGACAATATCTATCATGGAATCCTCTCTACTTTGGAGAGAGCCCTTTTTATTACTTAGGTAATTCAATAATCATAAAATGACTATTTCCCTTAGCAGTAATTATGATATCTTCATCAAAGATTTCAGCTCCATCACCTTCATAGATTAGAGAAGAATTTATTCTAGAAGAACCTTCAATTTGAATAAAGTAGAGCTGTCTGTTTTTTACTAAATCAAATTTAATCTCTTCTTTAGCTTCTAAATATGATACATAGATATTTGCATCTTGTTGGATCTTAACTTGAGATGGACCATCGGAAGGGGAGACGATGTGAAGTAATTTGTTTACTCTATCTTCCCACTTATACCTTAAATCTCCATAATTTGGATCAAGGTCATGTTGCCTAGGGAAAATCCAGATTTGAAGTAGTCTTGTTGTCTCATTTCCTAAATTATGTTCACTATGCATGACGCCTTTTCCAGCACTCATATACTGGACCTGTCCACGTTTTACTGCTCTTTTATTGCCCATTGAATCTTGGTGAGTAAGCTCACCCTTTATAACATAAGATATAATTTCCATATCATTATGAGGGTGCATATCAAAACCTGTATTAGGGGCAATCAAATCATCATTAACTACTCTTAAATTACCAAAATGAATCCTTTTTGGGTCATAATATTCTGCAAAAGAGAAGTGAAATCTACTTTTTAGCCAACCATGGTCTGCTTTTCCTAGTTTATCTTTTCTATATATTTTAATCATTGTTATCTCCATTTAATATGTATAATCATTTTCTCAGATTCTCCAAATATTAAGCTTGACCTTGTGAATAATATTATTAGGATAAATATACTTCCTTGATTGTTAATCACTCTATAAATCATTGGCTTTTTATTGAGAGAGTAACAATCAAGAGACCGTAAGCTTATGAATTTTCAGGAAACTTTATAGTAAAAAACTGATACAAATGTCAAATATTAAGAATCTTTGGAGATAATAATTTAACCAGTTAATGTACAATTGGAATAAATAATGCATGAAATATGTTGTGATGAATTAAACCCAAATAATGCAATAGATCTTTGAGAATAGCACTATATTCTTTTGCAAAAGTAACTTACATAATTCTTCCGAATATATATATTATATGCGTCGGAATTCTGTAAGCTATTTTGCTAAAAGAATATGCACTCTTCGCCTGTGATACGTAGCTTTAGCGAAGTATTACTAAAGCTCTATTGCACAATCTGGGTTAAACAGAGGAGGATAAAGTGAATAAGAAAAATCTTGTACTTGCTATACTATTCTTGACTGCTATCAGTTGTCTATTATCTCAGGTTATATGGGACCAATCTGCTTGTATGTATCAAAGAAGTAAAAGTTCAATAGTTTATAAAGAAAATATTCCAGAAGGAACAATAATATTTTATACTTTAAATAATCAACTCTTATTAGAAAAATATTCTCAAACTGGAGACCCATTATTAGAGCAGGCTATTGATTTAAACTTTCAGATAGATGAAGAATGGTTATTCGAAATTAAAAGAAGTGCAGATGGCAACTTTTTTATATATTGGGAAGATGGAAACAGGCTATTGGTTAAGAAGATTTCAAGTGCTGGTTTAGATTTATGGGACTTACCTTTAGAAATTTACTTACTTGAGTATGCAGATGGAATATTAAAAGAGGTTCAGTTATTGGAAGATGAAAATGATATCTATGTACTAGTGAACTATGGCTCGGTAGATTACGATGATTGTCTGACCAATTATAAGATTAATCTTGTAAATAATATACCACAAATAATAAGTCAGAATATTATTGCCGAGGGTGAAAATCTTGTGTCTTATACTGGAGCAATAACAAGTGATGGACTTACCTACATGTGGTTACAACCTGACGAGAGTAAGCTATTCATAAGAATAGGTAATACAGACCATGAGATTGATAATTACAACTCTTATGTTTCGAGTGTCTTTGATGAAAATTTATATAAGACATGCAAGATATTAGAGCTAAGTAATGATAAAGTACTCTTTGGATTAATTACAGAAGCTTCTGCAAACTTATTTAGTTCTATGGGGCAATATCCTGACGTCTTTATCTATGATCGACTACTTGGTGAATTTACTACTACTACTTTAGAATATCCTTTGCTAGATGTACAAAAAATTTCAGAAAATGAATTTTTAGCTGTATCGATAGGTGATGTTCTTCTTTTAAGAGAATATAACATTGATGGAAGTTTAATTAATTCAACTAATCACTATGAGATATTCGGCTCGATTTTTGATGGATTTAATTATATTTTTGATCAAATTACCAGTGTAGATAGTGAGATAGTAGGTGAAAACTATAGGCTTGTACTTGTAAGTAAAACAGACTATTTGCAAGCAAATTATGGTGTTAAGGTAGGTTTTTATAGTTATAATCTCAATGATAACTCTCTGATTTTTGCTGAGGATTATATATCGGGAGACTGTGGTGAAGATTCTGCCCTTTTTGTTAATCTAGGAGCTACAAGTGCTTCCTTTATTGTTAATCATAGACTTGGGTATTATTCTGCTTATAAACAACATTTTATTGCTTATGAATCGGCATCTGATGCAACTTCAAATCCTCAGGAAATAGCTGTGTCATTTCCTTATGAGATAGACAAGGTCAATTCATTCATTTGGAATGATAATAATAATGCAGTAATGTTTTCATGGAACTGTTTTTTGGAGAGTGGGGTAGATGAAAGTGGTATGCCAATAGGATTAGAAAATATTCTTACTGATTGTGGAAATAGTTCTTTGCATAGAATATCAGAAAATAGCTATCTAGTTTATTATAATATTTATCATTATGGTACAGGAGTTAGTGTAAGTCAAAGAGCTAAATTATTCAAGGAAGATGGAAGCATAGAGACAATGATACTCCACGGTGGATTTGGTGGAGATTATTCTTATGATTATTTGACTGACATTGAAGAGGGTAATGGCTGGTTTGTTTACAAGACTTCTGATTGGGGAGGAGCAGATTATGTTTTTAATAAAATTGAAGATGGTAATATGCTTGCCATCTCTTATATACCCATTGAGAATTTAGACTTATTAGCAGTTGAAGACAATTATCTTATAAGTAGATATAATGGAGACTTCAAAATTACTCAGATAGACGCTGAAGGGGAACTGGCTAATGGTTGGACTGCTGAAGGTCAAAGTTTTACTGATGATTATGATTATATTTCGAGAAATAGAAATATCTCTTCTTATCAAAATAGATTACTCTTCTCATATTCCACAAATGATACATACAAAGTCTTTGATATTAATCTGGATGATTTGTCACAAACAGTTAACTATACTTTTCCTTGCACTAATAATAACATTATTGAATCCCATGTAATTGATAATAGATTTTATAAGTTCCATAATAATAATGATGAATTAGTAATATCCTGCTATAATTTAGATAATAATTTTGAGGAAGTGTGGCAAGAAACATTAGCTGAGTATGTTAGTGACTTTTCTCTTAAAGCCTTGGAAGATAGATTTGTGCTTGCTTATACTCAAGAGCTTCCAGGTAGTCAGAGGGTGTATTTAAGGACTATTAATTTTCAAGGTCAATTAGACCAATTTCAAGATGGATTTGCCTTACCTTTAAATCTCACATATCAATATAAACCAGCAATAAGTGTGATTGATAATAATAGTATTTATGTTAGTAGAATTGAAAATGATTTATCGAATAATCCAGGAGTTTTTTGTGATTTAATTGACTTATCTTACTTTGTCCCAAATAATTCTGATGAAGTAGTTCCTCTTACTTTTACAACTTATAATTATCCTAATCCTTTTAATCCTGAAACTACTATTTCTTATGATTTACCAAAAACTGGACCAGTGAAAGTAGATATTTATAACTTGAAAGGGCAATTAGTAAAGACTTTGCTTAATGAAGAACAGTTAGCAGGTAAACAAAAAGTCCTATGGACGGGAAGAGACAAGCAGGGTAATAAAGTAGCTTCTGGAGTATATCTATATAAAATAAAAACTACTAGTAAGGCTATAAGTGGGAAGATGGTATTGATGAAATAAGGATTTCTTTCAAGTAGAGTGGGTCTGCTTCGTCCGAAGTCCTTTGCCTAGAGCTGAGGAACTCCGGTCTCCTATTATTCTCTTCTGTCGGACGGTGGAGCAGACTGTGTAAAAAGAAATAGTCTATCCACGGATTACACTAATTGCACTAAAAAGAAGAAAGATCCTTAACACAGAGTTTCACAGAGTCTGAATGCCAGCAGTGATGCTTCCTAACTGGGAAGGTTGATCTATGGACTGGAGGCATCTTGCCTCCAGATTAAACAGGCTTTCAGAGCCTGTTGTAGATGCAAGATGCATCCACTCCATACAACCCTTGCTCCATCTGAAAATCTCATTTTCATTTTTACACAGTCTGGAGATTTTCTCCGCCATCTTCGTCGTAAGACTGATGAGAATAAACTTCTTCATTTACTATTATATTTGGCTCAAGTTCAAGTCTGGTGGAAATTATGTTGCATTATTTTGCACTAGATATTGTATTACAGTAGTTTACGGATTATAAGTTACTATTGATAGTATTATTTTAGCAGAATAAGATATAATCCTGAAAGGATAGGTCTTATATCCCTTTCAGGGATACTTTGGATAATCACACTAATGATAAAATTTTATATTTTATTAAATTTTTTCCACCAGACTTGAGCTTGAGCCTTATATTTTGCTCCCACTCTTCTTTGGAGAGAGTCTGAAATAATTATGAATGAAAAAAGGCTGATTTTAAATCAGCCTTTTAACATATCATTAACAAATAATCAGATTATTTGTGTCTTTTATTTCTTTTGGTTTCAGCAGGTCCTATTGAGATTTTATCACCTCTAAGAAGACTCATAAGGCCTTCAGTAGATTTTCTTTCTTCAGAAACTAGTTGGCAGTAATCGCTGTCATTTTGTTCCTTATATTCAGGTTCAGTATAAGTTGTGATAAAGCCTTCATAGTTACGAAGAATAGTTCTACCTGGCATTTGAGAAACAATGTAATTAGGAAGAACAGGTATTTTACCACCACCACCAGGAGCATCAACAACGTAGGTTGGGATACATAAACCTGAAGTATGACCTCTAAGAGATTCCATAATTTCAATACCTTTAGAGATAGGGGTTCTGAAATGAGAAATACCTTCAGAAAGATCACATTGGTAGATATAGTAAGGTCTAACTCTATTCTTGACAAGAGAATGAACTAACTTCTTCATTACATCAACATGGTCATTAATACCTTTAAGGAGAACTGATTGGTTGCCTAGAACAACACCAGCATTTGCTAATTTTGCTAAAGCTGCTTGAGCTTCAGGAGTCATTTCATTTGGATGATTGAAATGAGTATTTAACCAAATCATAGGATACTTCTTAAGCATAGTGATTAATTCTTCATCAATTCTTTGTGGAAGTACTACTGGGATTCTAGAACCGATTCTGATGATATCAACATGGTCGATAGCTGCGATTTCAGAAATAACTTCTTCTAATCTGGCTGTTGAAAGTGTTAATGGGTCACCACCAGAAAGAATAACATCTCTAACCTCTTTGGTGTTTCTGATGTATTCAATAGCTTTTGATACATTATCCTTTGGCATTGGAGCATCGTGTTCACCAGCTTTTCTTCTTCTAGTACAATGACGGCAATACATAGAGCATTGGTCTGTTAGAAGTAATAAGGTTCTGTCTGGATATCTATGAGTTAATCCAGGAGTAGGAGAATCAGTATCTTCATGAAGAGGATCATCCATATCTGTTGTAACTAATTTAGATTCTTGAATCTTCGGAATTGCCTGCATTCTGACAGGGTCATTAGGATTCTTTTGGTCAATGATAGAAAGATAATAAGGAGTAATAGCCATTCTGAAAGGGAAGTTTCCACCAGAGAAAACTTCTTCTTCTTCAGGAGTAAGTTCTATGTATTTCTTTAAATCTTCGTATGTAGTAACTCTATTTTTTAATTGCCAGTGCCAGCTATTCCATTCTTCTTCAGTGGCAATAGTTTTAATATCAATAAGTTGGGACATCTATCCTCCCTTGCTTAATCAGTATATCTTTGTTTGAATAACTCCATTAAATATGAGTTGCGTTTTAATAAATCAATTGAAATCAAAGCATGATTATGAGCATAACCATTACCTAAGATCATATCAACGTCAGCACCGATTCCTTCAGCACCTAAAGCAGCTTTTGTGAAGGAGGTAGCCATTGAGAAGAAATAAACTGTTCCTCTATCTTTACAAGCCATAATAGTTGACATCTCTGTGTTTTCAACATTAACTACGTTGATAACTAAATCAGCCATCTTACCATCAGTAGCTTTATGAACTATTTCTTCTATTTGGATAGCATTAGTTGCATCACCAACATAAACTTCGTTACAGCCAGATTTTAAAGCTGGTTCAACACTATGTTCATTATGGACAATACCGATAACTTTTCCAGAAACACCGACTCTTTCACGGCTAACTGCATTACATAATACACCTGATTTTCCACCAGCACCAAGAACAACAACAGTATCACCAGCTTTAGCTAATCTTTCAGCTTGAGCAGGAGCACCAGCTACATCAAGTACTGATAAAGCAAGGTTGATATCCATATCTTCTGGAAGTTTTGCATAGATTCCTGAAGAGAAAAGAATAGCTTGTCCTTCAATCTCTACTTGGTCTTTTTCTAAGATAACTTTCTTAACTTGTTTAACTTTTAAAGGAGTTAATGATAAAGATACTAATGAAGCAATTAAATCACCTTCTTTTACCTCTTCTTTCATCTCGAAGTTTGGTCCTAATTTAGCAATTCTGCCAATTAGCATTCCACCTGAACCAGTATCTTCATTCTTGTGCTTTCCAGTTCTTTCTGTTAAATCTATAACATGATCAGCAAATGCTTGAGCTAAATCTTCTTTATGGCCTTGATTGGCTAATTTGGTTTTTATTTGATGAAATGAAGCAGAGTCAATATTTAATCTTATAACATCTATAAGCATCTCATTATCCCATATCTCTGTCATATCATTATCCACAACTCTTGCTGGTTGCGGTAAAACACCCTTAGGTTCAATTACTCTGTGAGTTCCATAACGGTTTCCACCAGTTTTCATATTTCCTCCATCACTTTTTAATTTTTTATTTTTATAATTTATTAATATAGAATATTATAATTAGTAGTTTTTACCATAAAAAAATAATTCTGTAGATAGTCAATATAAAAATCTTGAATCTCTCAAAAGCAAGGGCTAGGTTATTATTAACAATTTATCATCTTAATATCTAAAGCAGGTAAGTTCCAAGTTACTCTTAAAATATCTATATGGTGTAGCTTAAGAAATAGATTATTCTATTTCAAAATAGTTATTTTCCTAACTTCGCTTTTATTTCCATCTTTAACCTTGAGGAAATATATGCCTGATGGATAATCTAAAGTTGGAATTTTTGCAATTCCATTTTTTTTAGCTACATTGATTTCAGAGTGAACTAATCTACCTCGGAGATCATAAAGAGACAGATTAATGGGTTTATTATCTTTATCCATAAATTCAATATTGAAATTATTTTTACTAGGTTGTGGATATATCAGTTTGATTAGCTGAGTCTGCAAGGGTTCAACCTCTTGAGAATTTGACACTGATTTATGGTAGGTTACGATTAGGTGTGGATCAAATGAATTAGATGAAGATGGGTTATTTGCATATGCAACATAATCTGATGAATATCCGACTATATCATGACCTGGAGGGAATCTCAGCCTAAACTGCGAATATTCTCTAGTTTGTTCAATATCGTTAAGATAGCTCTCGGTAATCGGAAAGGAGACCCAACCAATATAAGCACTATCCTGCAAGACCCCCACATTAGCTGTAAGGGGTTCAAGATCAAAAACGGAAGGAGTTAAGGTCTCAAATTGGATGTGGTCAATAATGACTGAGTATGGGGTCGAATAGTAGTGAGGCCATATAAGATCTATGCTGTTATCCCAATAGTAACAACAATAAAGTTGAAGAGTTACACTTGCTATAATGTAATTATTAGGCACTGGCTTAGTATCAAATGTAATAAACGATCTACTTTCTTCAATGCCAACAGGTAAATCAAATCTCATATTATATGCAATAATTAAGGATGTCATATTGGGGTAATGGTAATAATCATGAGATTCCATGTTGTAGATAATATTCCCAGTCATAGGTATAGGTTCAGAGTATATTGTATCAACAAGAACTGAATCGTCTTCTTGAGCATAAATCGGTATTATCGTGTGAATTAAAAATAGTAATAAAAGGATTTTCATTTTCATCTTTTTCTCCTCTTGTTTGGGCATTTATTTCAAAATAGTTATTTTCCTAACTTCGCTTTTCTTGTCAGCTTTAACCTTGAGAAAATATATGCCTGATGGATAATCTAAAACTGGAATTTTTGCAATTCCATTTTTTTTAGCTACATTGATTTCAGAGTGAACTAATCTACCTCGAAGGTCATAAAGAGACAGATTAATGGGTTTATTATCTTTATCCATAAATTCAATATTGAAATTATTTTTACTAGGTTGTGGATAAACTTGTTTGATTAACTGATTCGGTATAGATTCAACATCTTGAGAATTTGAAACTGTTTTATGGTAGGTTACAATTAGGTGTGGATTAAATGAACTAAACGAAGATGGGTTATTTTCATAATATACATAATCTGATGAATATCCGACTATATCATGGCCTGGTGGGAATCTCAGCCTAAACTGCGAATATTCTCGTGATTGTTCAATATCGTCAAGATAGCTCTCGGAAACCAGAGAAGAGACCCAACCAACATAAGCACTGTCCTGCAAGACCCCTACATTGGAAGTAAGTGATTCAATATCAAAAACAGAAGGAGCTATTGTCTCATATTGTATATGATCAATATTGACTGTGTAGGGGGTCGAATAGTAGTGTGGCCATATATACTCTATCCCATTATCCCAATAATACCAACAGTAAAGTTGAAGTATTACATTTGATATAAGGTAATTATTAGGTACTGGTTTAGTCTCGAATGTAACAAATGATCTACATTCAGTGACACCTGGTCCTAGAAAAGAGTTCTGATCATAAGCAATGTTTAAGGATGGTTCATTGGGGAAATAGTAATAATCATTATACTCCATATTATAAATAATATCCCCAGTCATAGAGTTAGGTTCACAGTATATTGTATCAACAAGAACTGACTCATATCTATCAGCATATAATTGTAGAATTATGATAAATAGAATTAATAACATTAGAAGAAGTCTCTTCATTTTTACATCCATTTAATATATTAGTTAATTATATTTTTTATAAACTAAAAGCTTATAATGAAACTGGACCGGTTAATCTAATAAAATTTCATACTCTGACAATTTATTTTTCAACATCAATTATCATAATCCAAAGTTATGTAATTTGCAAATTTATGTCAAGAACTTCTTTAAGATCTTAAATTTAAATAGATATACAATCAATAACTTGGTTACAAATCCATGGTAAATATGTTGAGACTGTTCAATCTAAACAATTGAAAGATAGCATGTACTCGTGCTAACTAAAGCAATTCATGCACATTTTTAAGTTTATAGCTAAGTTTTTCAAATTGACTTATAAATACATTCTTGTCTAAATTTCGGATATTGAAATATATCCTCATTAATCCTGGAAGGATGCCTATTATATCTGCATCTCTCCGAGATTTTTATGAATTTACTCCTGCTACTTGAAAAAAGATGTGTCTTATCGGAAATCCAATCCAATGTAGGGTATATGTTACTAATCATAATTTTTCACCAAAGTCAAGAAAAGGTAAATATGTGCAATATTATCGACATGTTTAAAGATAAGCTATTAGAAATAGTAACTTGAGGATTGAACACTCTCAATATGTTCAAACTAAACTCTTCTAAAAAAAATCTTTACAACAAAACCATTAGATTTGATACTTGAACCCAAATAATGCAATAGACCTTTGTGAATAGCACTATATTATTCTGCAAAAGTAACTTCCATAATTTCTCCGAATATATATATTATATGCGTAGTTTAAGGAATCACCCTCTGTATCCCCCTCGAAGAAGGGGATTTTGCTAGAATAATCTGCACTCTTCACCTGAGATACGTAGCTTTAGCGAAGTATTAATAAAGTTCTACTACACCATCTGGGTTGAACAAAGAACAAAAAATGGGTACAAATGGATAAAAGAAAAGATAAAGTAAGGATTAAGTCAACTGAGCGTAATTTAAAAAATATTCATATTGATGATGTTGATGATTTTTTAGATTATGACTATGGTCATGAAAAAAAGGCTATAAGTAGGGGGCAAAACAGGAATAAGAAGACTCTTAAACGAGATGTAAATCTAGAAGATGGTCTTATTACAGAAATTATGACCAACAATATGTTTAAGGTTAGATTAAATGGTCAAGAAGTCACAGCCTTGCTTGGTGGTCGTCTTAAGCAGTTTATGTTCAATCAAAGACGGGTAATGGCAATTGGTGATAAGGTAAAGATAGATACTTCTCAAGGTTCTCCTTACAGGATTGAAGAGTTAATAGATCGAAAAAATAAGCTAATGAGGTATTCTGAAGGTTCCTATCAAAAAGAAATTCTAATTGCTAGTAACATGGATTATGCTATTATCACAGTTTCATGTGTCCAACCTATGCTAAAGTTAGGTATTATAGATAGATTTATTATTCAATGTGGTATTGATAATATAGAACCGGTTATTTGTGTGAATAAGATAGACTTAGTTGATGATTTAGAATATTATCAAGAAATGCTAGCCTATTATATTGAAAGTGGTTATAAAAGCTTTTTTGTTTCTGCTGAAAGTGGCCAAGGAATTGAGCAGCTCAAAGAATTAATAACAAATAAGATATCGGTATTCTCTGGACAGTCAGGAGTAGGTAAATCTTCTGTTATAAATGCCTTAATGCCTAGTTTAGATTTGAAGGTTGGGCAGATAAGTGATTATAATGAAAAGGGACGCCACACTACAACAAATTCAAAACTATTAGAATGGGATTTTGGTGGCTTCATAGTAGATACACCAGGTATAAAAACATTAGCCTTAAAAAGGGATAATGTCAGTTTAGTCTATAATAACTTTCCAGGTTTTGATAGGTATGCCTGTTATTTTAACAATTGTAGCCACACCCATGAAGATAATTGTGGGGTTTTAGATGCTCTTGCAAGAGGGGAACTACCCCAAAAGGTATATGAATCATATTTAAGGATTATAGAATCGGTGAATTATGAATAAATTTGGTCTTTTTATCCATACAGAATATTATGATAGGCAAAAACAGAGTGAGATTATTAAAAGTCTTAACGATAATTATGATATTGAATTTTATGGTTTTGATGATCAATTAGATATTCTACCAGACTTTGTAAAAGCCTTTCAGTATGGGAAAGGGATAACTTTAAATTCAATATTAGTTTTTGGTGGCGATGGAACAATTTTGAGGGCAAAGAAGTATGCCTTACTTACTAATGCCCCTCTTCTAGGAATTAATATAGGTAAACTAGGATTTCTTTCTGAGACCAAACCTGAGCTTTTAGAAAGGTCAATCCAACTGCTAATTAATAACAGGTATAAAGTACAATCTCGTCTCTTGCTTGATATAAAAGTGTACAGAGATAATAAGTTAATATATAGGGATTTAGCCTTAAATGATGCAGTTCTCTTTAGAGCGAACACTCCCAAGATGATAGAGGTAAAAATTAGGACTAACAATAGACTTATCTATACTACTCGATGTGATGGCTTAGTTGCTTCAACTCCTACTGGTTCCACAGCTTATTCTCTTTCTGGAGGTGGACCTATTCTCGACCCTCTTATGGAAGCAATAGTCTTTTGTCCACTAAATCCTCATATCCTTTCAATTAGGCCAATTGTCTTTTCAGCCAAGGATTTACTTTCATTTGAATTGATTTCTTGTCATGACCAACCAATGCTACAAGTTGATGGGGTAAATGTTATCTCCTTGGAGGAGGGGGATGTCATAAAAATTAATGGTGCGACCAAGAAGGTAGATTTTATTAAATTATCAAACAAGACTTTCTATCAGATTATGCGTAAGAAGATGCACATGGGGCGAATATGATTTCCAGAATAAAGTTTAAAAACTTTGTCTTAATTAAGGATTTAGAACTAAATTTTCATAAGGGAATGAATGTAATCACTGGTGAAACTGGAGCAGGTAAATCTGTTTTAGTTGGTGGATTAAATCTAGTTTTAGGTGGTATGGTAAGGGGTAATTATTTCTATGAGAAAGATAAAAACATCTACTTAGAAGTTGATTTCGAAATAGATGAAGCTAATAGGCAATTGAGTGAACTAATAGATAAATATTCTATAGAAACAGAGGAAAATGAACTCTTTTTTGTTAAAGAAATATCTGTTAAAGGAAAGACTGCTTCTTTCATTAATGGGAGAAGGGTAACAAATTCAATTATTAAAGAGTTTCGTGACGTCTTATTAGATTTTCATTCTCAGAATGAACAATTGAACTTGAATGAACAAGAGTATCAATTACAAATATTAGATTCTTATGGTAAATTAGATAGTATGAGAGAAGAACTTAACCTTCATTATACTAATTGGATAAATGAGAAAAACAAACTAAAGAAACTGATTCAGAAGAATAAAGAACTAGAAGAGAAAACTAAATTATATGAATATCAAGTAGCTGAAATAGAAGAACTTAATCTTAGAGTAGATGAAGTGGAAGAGCTTGATCATGAATACAATGTTTTGGTTAATGCTGAGAATATTCTGACTATTAGCCGTGAAACAATCCAGGATTTATATGAAAGCGAAAATTCTTTAATTGATAGATTATCTATTACTTTAAATAAGCTAAATGAATTCTCTGCAGATTTAGAACAAATTAAAACAGCAAATGATTTCTTTCATGATGCTAAATCACTTATAGAAGACGGTATTACAAGTTTGAGAGAAGTAGAGGATATAGTATCTTTAGATCAAGAGAGGTTGACTCTTGTTGAAGAAAGAATAAAGCAAATTGAAGGAATTAAAAGCAAATATCATGTTAATAGTGTCCAATTATTACTTGACTACTATAATGAAATAAATGAATTTCTCCTAAATAAAACAGCATTAGCAAAGGATATTTCAAAGCAAAAAGATATAATTTCTGATATGGAAATTAAGTTATTAAGTTTAGCAGATGAAGTATCTGATTTAAGGAAAGGAAATGCTGAAAAGTTAAAAAAACAGATAGAAGAAAACATTGAACATCTATCCCTTGCTAATGCTAAGGTTAAATTTGAATTTAACACTGTGTCTTCAGTTAATAAATTAAAAGATATGACTGCTATGGGCTACGATAAGATTAATCTTTTGTTTTCTGCTAATTTAGGGGTGGAACTTCAACCTTTGAAAGATTCTGCTTCTGGCGGAGAATTATCAAGAATGTTATTGGCTTTAAAGAAAATTTTAGCTGATAAGCTTTTGGCTAGAACAATTATTTTTGATGAGATTGATGTTGGTATCGGGGGAAACACAGCCCTTTATATAGCTGATTATATTGCTCGAATTGGACATAAACATCAAATTATCTGTATTACACATTTACCCCAAGTTGCAGCTAGAGCAACAAGTCATTTCAAAATAGTAAAGAAGATAATTTCAGATAAAACAGAGATAGCAATAGAAGGATTAAACAAGAAGGATAGAGAACTCGAAATTTCTAGAATGCTGGCTGGAACAACTAGTGAAACTTCCCTGAAACATGCTAAAGAAATATTGAAGAAGCAATAGAAATAAATTTAAAAGCTGAAGTATAAAAATATAAAAAAAGTAAAGTTAATAGAAATTATTCAAAATATAATTGACAAGTATTAGATTAATGATTATTCTTGGATATGTTTTATTTTATGTTAAATGAGAAGGAGAGAATGTGAGTAGAAGAAGTTACAAAAATACTAAGATAATTATAATTTTCATGATTTTGTCAGCCTTAGCATACGCTTTTTGGAGAGTAGGTTTGCCTTTCGCAACCTCAGAATATAGAGGAGCTAAGACAACTGCTAACCTCCAAGACGAACTCTTATACAGATGGGATAGTGCAAAAAGATCAAACTATAACGCTATTTTCCAAATGGCTCTAGAAGTAAAAGATTATGATACTTTTATTGAAGGTCTTGATTTCTTGCCTGAATATGTAGAAAAACATCGTGGTTCAATTTTATCTAAGTATGAGTACATTGTTAGAGTTCCTGTAAGTGAAACAAAAGAATTTAATACTAGAGTTAAAGCAGATGCAAATCTTATTAAATTTTCAAGTGACTACTCAACTGCTTTAAGTTCTGGTTCAATTGAAGCTTATAATGATAGCTTAGTAGTAATGCAAGAGAAAATCAAAAATTTAGAAAAATTAAGAAGAGAAAATCCTAACATTAAAGGATATACTCAAGATATTGAAGAAACAAACAATCAGATTAAGAGATTGAATAGTTTAAAATATTCCCTTCAAAACAAAGATTATGATCTCTACTTAATAGCTTTTTCAGAAAACTTCAAAAAGGGAGTTTCTTCATCTAAGTATGCTGAAGGCCTAGCAAAACAGTTTATTATTGCTTTTGGTATTTTAGCCTTAGCAGTTCCATTAATCGTATTGGGTTCAAGACTAATATTTAAAGTATTAGGTATTGTGGGAGCTCAAACAAGTCAATTATATGGTAATTATTATAGTAAAGGATATAAGTATGGAAATTATAGTGGCTATGGCTATAATTATGGTAGAAAACGGCATGTAAAACGTGTCTATAAAGATAAGGACAAAGGAGACGTTGATAAGTCGTCTGAGAAATAACAATTAACACAATTGATAATAACCGGCTTATGTCGGTTATTATTTTAAAAGGAGCAAGTATGGTAATAGAAGCTTGGCTAATTTGGTTAATAATTGGTGTCTTATGTATAATAATTGAAATATTTGACCCTGCAGTTTTTTTCATAAGTCTAGGTATTGGAGGCTTAATAACAAGTCCAATTTCAAGTCTTGGAGCACCAATATGGTTGCAAATTCTAATTTTCGGTATAATATCTTTTGTAGTATTTCTACTTATGAGAAAAGTTTATGAGAAACTCTTAAAAAAGAATAAAGTAGAAACAAATGTATATGCTTTAGTGGGGCAGAAGGGTCTAGTAGTTGATGCTATCCCACAAGATGGAAGAGGACAAGTTAAAGTTGGTGGTGAAATCTGGTCTGCATTACTAGAAGATAATTCTCAAGCAAGTAATGGTGACAAGGTTGAGGTTCTCAAGATAGAAGGTAATAAATTAATAGTTAAGAAATTATAAGAGGAGGAAAAAATGGAAGCTTTATTAGCAGTAGCAGTCATTGTTATATTAATAGTGATTATAATAGCTAAGGGTATTATAATTGTAAGGCAAGCAGAAGTTGTTATAATAGAGAGATTAGGTACATATAGTAGAACACTTCAAAGTGGGCTTCATTTAATAGTACCTATTTTAGATCAGAAAAGACCTATTACTTGGAGAAATATCAAAACAGATTTCAAAGGACAAAATTATATTTCAGAAAAAACAGAACATAGGATTGATTTGAGAGAAACAGTTTATGATTTCCCTCGTCAGAATGTTATTACTAGCGATAATGTAACGATAAATATTAATGCCCTTTTATATTTCCAAATTACTGATCCATACAAAGCAACTTATGAGATTAGAAACCTTCCTCAAGCTATTGAAAAGCTCACACAAACAACGCTTCGTAACGTTATTGGTGAACTTGATTTAGATAAAACCTTGACATCTAGGGACACTGTAAATAGTAAGCTTCGTATGATTCTTGATGAAGCTACTGATAAATGGGGAGTGAAAGTTAATCGTGTTGAATTGCAAGATATAGACCCACCTCAAGAAATCAAAGCAGCTATGGAAAAGCAGATGAGAGCTGAAAGAGACAGAAGGGCAAAAATCTTACAAGCAGATGGAGAAAGAGAATCTGCTATTAAAGTAGCTGAAGGTAACAAGAAATCTAAGGTGCTCGAAGCTGAAGGTAAAGCTGAAGCTAGATTATTAGTAGCTGATGCTGAAAAGAAAGCTATTGAACTAATAGCAGAGGCTATGAAGCAAACTTCAATGGACCCAGCTCAATATCAAATAGCCTTAAAATATGTTGAAGCATTTCAACATATTGTTAAACAAGGTGATAAGACTGTTGTTGTTCCTTATGAAGCAACAGCCATGCTAGGTTCAGTAAAGACAATGAAAGAAATTTTTAGTGTTAACCAAAGTTAATACACAAAAAGATAAATAAAGTGGAGGCTTAATGTCGAATATAGTTAGTGTTTATGGAAGAGAAATTCTTGATTCAAGAGGCAATCCAACAGTAGAAGTTGAAGTATTAACAGAAACAGGAGTATTAGCTACAGCAGCAGTACCGAGTGGAGCTTCTACAGGTGAACATGAAGCTGTTGAGCTTCGTGATGGTGATAAGAAGCGTTATTTAGGTAAAGGCGTCTTAAAAGCAGTGGCTAATGTAAATGATATAATTGCCCCTGAGATAGTTGGTATGGAAGTTACTGAACAAGCCCTCATTGATCAGATAATGATAGATTTAGATGGAACAGCTAATAAATCAAAATTAGGAGCTAATGCTATTCTTGGAGTATCTCTTGCAGTAGCTAGAGCTGCAGCTTGGGAACAAGATATGCCATTATATAGATATATTGGTGGTACTAATGCTAGAACATTACCAGTACCAATGTCTAATATTATCAATGGTGGTTCACATGCAGATAATAATGTGGATTTACAAGAATTTATGATCATGCCAACAAGTGCTTCTTCTTTTAGTGAAGGTTTAAGAATGAATACAGAAATATTCCATGCTCTCAAGACTTATCTAAAAGAGCAGAAACTTTCAACAGCTGTTGGGGATGAAGGTGGTTTTGCTCCTGATTTAAAATCAAATGAAGAAGCTTTAGAAGTAATTGTTAAAGCTATTGAGAATGCAGGTTATGTACCTGGAAAAGATATCAAGATTGCTTTAGATCCTGCTGCTTCAGAATTTTATGAAGATGGCATGTATAACCTAAAATCAGAAAACAGAAAACTTACTTCTGCAGAAATGGTTGAATACTGGGAATATCTCTGTGATAAATATCCTATCATTTCAATTGAAGATGGACTTGCTGAAGATGACTGGGAAGGCTTTAAGCTTTTCAAACAAAAGTTAGGTAAGAAGATTCAAATAGTTGGTGATGACCTTTTCGTAACAAATGTAGAAAGATTAAAAAAAGGTATTCAAGAAGATGCAGCTAATGCAATTTTGATTAAGTTAAATCAAATTGGTTCTTTAACAGAAACATTGAATGCTATTGAAATGGCTAAGAAAGCTGGATTCACTAACATCATTTCACATAGATCTGGTGAAACAGAAGATAGCTTTATTGCTGATTTAGCAGTTGCTGTTAATGCTGGGCAAATTAAGACAGGTTCTCTTTGCAGATCAGAAAGAATAGCAAAATATAATCAATTACTAAGAATTGAATCTGAATTAGAAGAAACTGCTATCTATCCTGGCATGGATGCTTTCTATAACTTAAAGTAATAGAAAATACTATATAAACAGGGTTCCTTTATGAGGAACCCTTTATTTGTTTCGCCTTCTATGGCAATTAAGTCTTATTGATTTATTTTGGATTAATGTATTACATATTTATCTGTAAATCTTTAATCTGATCATACTTCTCTAAGTGTTCACGGATTTCTTCAGCTACATTTTCTCTATATTTATCAAAAGATGGTATCTCAATATCAATAATAGCAACACCATCATCAAAGCCTACATATTTAACCATTTTTAAGGTAACAATATCTTCTCCGACTTGCGGGTAAATAACGTGTTTAAGTTCATCAATAATAGTTTCCTTGGAAAAGTCTTCAATCTTTCTTAAACCATGGGAAATTTGATAATTTTTGATAGCTTGGTGAAGAGTGTCGGCTGCTAGCACTGAACAGTGGGCTTTTGTTGGAGGTAAACCATCTAACTCTTCCATTGCTTCTCTCCAAGTTATTTCTAAGGCCTCATCAATGGTTTTACCCATTGCCATATCTGTTATCATAGAACCAGTTGCTATATTGGAAGCACAGCCATAAGATTTGAACTTGATATCTTCAATAACTTTAGTTTCATCATTAATTTTTAAGTAAACTGTTACTTGGTCTCCACAAGCTGGAGAACCTTCAGTTGCAACAGCATCAGCATCTTTTATCTCACCTACATTGTGAGGCTTCATAAAATGGTCTAAAACTTTTTGTGAATATTGCATAATTTCCTCTATATTTATCTATTTATTTTCTTGATATAATGGACTTCTCTTTCTAAGTTCAACAACAATTTCTTTTAATTTATCAACTGTAATATCTAATTCTTCTTTGCTGGTATATTTACTAAGGGTAAACTTCATTGATCCATGTGATTGCATATGATTTTTACCCATAGCCATAAGTACATAACTTGGTTTTAAGCCTTGGGAAGCACAGGCTGAACCAGTGGCTGCAGTAATTCCTTGTAAATCAAGCATCATTCCCATTGCTTCACCTTCAATGTAATCAATTGAAACATTAACATTATGACATGCTCTGCCTAAACCTGGTGCACCATTAAGCTCCACGTCAGGAATCTCTGTCATAAGTCTGTTTAGTAAGTAGTCAGATAACTCTCTTATTTTACTAGTAGTTGAATCTAGGTCAGCAAAAGTAATTTCAGCAGCCTTAGCAAAACCAGCTAGGGAAGCAATGTTAATCCCTCCTGTTTCTAAGTTATCAACTCGATTAACTCCATGCACAACTTGAGCAAGAGGAGTTTTTGTCCTCTTATATAAGAAACCAACACCTTGAGGTCCATGAATCTTATGGCCTGAAACAGACATAGTATCAATAGCAACATTGTTCATATCCATTGGGAATTTACCATAAGCTTGACCTGCATCAACATGCATATATATTTTATGGTCGGCCTCTTTTAGAACTTGAGAATATTCTGCAAGAGGTTGAATAGTTCCAACAACATGATTAACCCAAGTTGTTGAAAAGAGAATAGTATCTGGTCTAATAGCATCTTTGAGCTTATCAGCTGAGACATAACCATTTTCATCTGGGCTTAGATAGGTAACTTCAAAACCGCTCTTTTCAAAAAAGGCATAATTAGTAAGAATATCAGGATAATCAACAACAGAACAGATTATGTGAGTACCTTTTTGAGAATTAGCCATTAAGAGACCTTTAATAGCTATATTATTAGCAGAAGTACCACCTCTTGTGAAGTGGATTTCATTAGCTTGAGCTTTGATAGTTTGAGCAAATGTTCTTTTGAAATTATCTAATTTTGCATTAATTTCTTCTCCTGCTGTGAAGAAATTTGCAGGATACCAATATTCATTCTCCCAAAAATCTCTCATTACATCGAATATTTGAGGGTCTGGTTTTGTTGTGACACAATTATCTAAGTAAATTCTCTTGTTTTCCATCCCTTACTCCTTATCTATCCTTTCTTTTATATTTTCTAAGCTTATTGTATTAAGATAATCTTTAATATTTCCATATATTTCATGCCAAAGGTGTCTATACTGACAATTCTCTACTTGACAGTATTCTAGTTCAACGGAGTTCCTTTCGCAACTTACTTCATAAGGATGATTTTCTACAATCTCCATAATTGTGCCTAAGGTAATTTCCTTTGCAGGTGTTTTTAAATAATACCCACCTTTTGAACCTGATACACTAGCAATAACAGACTGTTTTTTTAGCTTTCTAAAGAGTTGTTCAACGTACTTCTTTGGTAAATTTTGTTTGGTACAAATTTCATTAATAGATTTTAATGAATCTACACTTTCACTTAGGGTTACCAAAGCTCTTACAGAGTATTCAGTTTTTGTTGTTAACTGCATCTTTCATCCTTTTATTTAGTATTATATACTAATTTAGTAGGAATTGCTTTTTTGGCAAGTTTTTTTCGATATTTTTTTCTTGTGTTTGGGAATAATCTTGTTATAAGTGGGTTTTTATAAAATTGGATATAAAAAAAGCCAGGCTACCGGTTGCACACTTTAAGCACCTCTTAATGCTGCTTCATTCCTGACCTGACATGGTTCGAGGGTTAAAGTTGCACCGGACCTGACAAAAACAACTTTGTTAATGGTCTTTTATATGTCAAGTAAAAGATATGGGGATGGTAAGAAAGAGTCCTTTTACCTCATATCCCTCAGCTTTTACAAAGGCTAAATCACTAATAATATCAATATAGTGTTGAACTTGATTTTCATCATTTATACCACCAGTTTTATAATCTATTATCATAATTTTTTTATTGTTAGAATTGACCATAATTCTATCAATACGATATTCTTGGCTATTCTTAAAAACAGTCTTTTCCGTGAAAACTTTATCCCATTTTTGTGAGAATATTTGCTGATTATTTTGAATAAAGACTAAGCAAGAGTTAATAACATCTTCCAATTCTTTTTGAGATAGCAAACTTCCGAATTTACGGTAAACCATGTTTTTACCCATTTTAAATTGGGCTTTATCTGGACAATTATCTTCTTTATCTACATATGTAATATAGGTAAGGAATTCATGAGCTACATTGCCATATAACTGGTGTCTATCTTCAAGATATATTTTCTTGAGATTTTCTTTATGCTGATTTTCTTGAAATTTTGGAAGTGAATAATCTGTTAAGAAGTTTTTCAGATAGTTTACATGGTCAGGCTCTTGTTTAGTTAAAGCTGTCTCTTCTTTTTCAAGAGTAGATTCTTTAAGATAATGATAATAGGCCAGACTGTCAGAAGATAAGTTTTCTCCATCATGCTTAACAAAGAATTCTTTGTAGGCTATTACTAATAATCCTATAATGTAGGCTTCATTTTTCAAGGAAGCTAGATAATTAGTAAAATCACTCTTACTAGAATAACTAAAGAATAGACCTAGCTTCTGTTCTGCTCTAGTCAGTGCAACATAGAAGACATCAATAGCTTCGATAATATTTCTATCCAAGTAATCTTGCATTAAGTCATTTGAGTTGGAGAGATTAAGGACCTTTTCATCCAAAGAAGTTGAGTAGATTATGAAGTCTGTCAGATTTAAATAAGTTTGTCTGTCGAAGGAATAAACTATTTTGAATTCATCTCCTAAGTTAGGAGCTTTTTTATTAGACAACTTCCAGTAGAGAAATACATTTTTAAAGCCTAGTCCTTTTGATTTATGAACTGTTAAAATTGAAATACTATCTTCTATCTGCAATCCTTCTTGGAGAATTTCACTATCACTTTTAATCTGTTTTTGGCAGTAATCTAAAAAGCTAAATAAATCAAAAACTGAAGTATTTAGTTTAGCTAATTCAAAGCTTATAACCAGCTCGATAAAAGTATATACATTTTTCCAATCAATTTCATTTGAACAAATACGGCTAAAATCATAATTCTTAATAAATTCTCTTAAGAAATGCGACTGACAAGTGTAGTCTTTATTAATAAAATCAAACAAGCTTTTAACTTGAGGAATATTATAAATAAGTTCAAATTCGGTCTTTTTATCCAAATCATAACCTTGAGCATGATAGATTTTTAGTAGATCTTTTAGAGAGTTTCCATCAAGCATAATCAAATCAGATCGTAGAATTTCTAGGAGAGAGAACCTATCCTTTAATAGGCGAAATTTGAGAAGGGTTAATAGTAGTTCAACTGCTTTATGTTCTAAAAGTTTTCCAGAAGATTCAATATTGTTAGGAATATTCAATTTATTAAGTTCATTGGTTATATTATCTGCATCTGTATGAGTTCTAACTAAAATTGCAGTTTCTCCCCAAGTAATTTTTCCTTGTTGATGCAATAACTTGATTTGTTCAGCAAAAAGGGCATAAGAATTTGTTATATTATCATTTTCATTAGCCTCAGAATCTTCATCAGAATCCTGACTCTCCTGCATTTGATTATTAAATTCCCAGTAGAATAATTCTCCACCTTCTTCCTTATCCTCCCTATACATCTGCTTATTTTCATCCCAGTTCTTAGCTGTTACAGGAGAATAGACCCAAGCTTGGTTGTCTGAAGCAAAAGAATTTTGGAAGTCTTCATTTGTAAAAATATGATTTACCATATCTATAACTGGCCTGGTAGAACGGTAACACTGACTCAGGTCTTCGGCTACTACTCCTAGTTTCTTTGGCATAGTTTCCATGATTCCCCGTTCTCCGCCTCTCCAACCGTAAATAGATTGCTTAGGGTCTCCAACAATAATTACACCTGAATAATCTTTAACAGAATATCCACTTACAAGCTCATTAATGATTGGCATAAGTATAGAAAATTGATTAAAAGATGTATCTTGAAATTCGTCTATTAGCAAGAAACGGATTCTAGAAACTAGTTGTTCATAAAAAAGGTTAGTTACTATTCCTTCCTCTCTATCAATTAATGATAAAGATTCTTCATATAAATACTTATAGCTATAAAAAGTAATATCGTTGTAAGTAAATTTACCTAAGGAGAATTTTAACTTATCATACTGTTGGCAGAGGCTTTTCCAACCTGTTAGAACTTCTTGTTCTTTGGTGAGAAGTTCAGCTATGAGATAATAATCAGCTAAGGCTGGTAATAGGTCAAGGAATTGTCTTTCGAATTGCTCGAAGACTTCTTTAAGAGCTTTTTTTCTTGATTTTGGGAAAGGCATAGGGGTATCAAAGAATACTTTAATCTTCCTGATTACTTCTTGAGGATTGTCTAAAAGAGTTTCCATAACACTAGTAACACTTATTTGCAGGTTTTCATCAAGATGTAGCATATTCTTATAGTCTTTACGAATATGTTTATGCCAGGGCTTATTCTCACTTTCATAAACTAAGTTATTATATTCTTCAACTATACCCATATATGTCTCTTTGAATATTTTCCAATTTCTTTCTTTTAGTTCTTCGAGCATTTTCTTATCAAGATTAAGGGCTTGGCTGAAAAGACCTGTCATAGAACCATTTTCATAATAATCTAAAATCCAACGATTATTGATTAAAGACCTAATAAAACCTTGAGTTCCTTCAACAGTCCTTGTTTTTAAACGAATAAGCAGAGGTTCAAAGAGAGGAAATACATCTTGAGAGAAAATATAGTCTAGAAGAAGAGGTACAATCTCATCATTAGAATTATTATCAATAGAAAAATCTTTTATTCTTAAGTAGGGTGCTATCATGCTTTTGAAAATGTTTGTAGTAAATGAATCTATAGTAGAGACTTGAAGCAAATCCTTTCTTTGTAGTATCTCAGTCAAAAGATGATTCTTGATATAAGACCTATCTGATTCATTCCAAACATAGCCACTTATTTTCTTCAGATTTTTAATAATTATCTCAGATTCTTTTTCGTCATTAGCTAAAGTATAGAGGAAATCCAAAATTTTTTCTCTTATCTCAGCTGTAGCTTTTCGTGTAAAAGTCATAACGATAATTTGACTAAAATCAAACTCTGGGTAGTCTTTATATTTTAGAAGCAAAGAAATAAATTCAAGAGACAAACGATAGGTTTTACCAGTACCAGCTGATGCCATAATTACTTTCTTAACTATATGTTCCATTGTTACCTCCTGATTGCCAAATCTGCTCTTGTTATTTTGCTAAATTTTTTTGCTTTAGTAGAAGCATCTGGTAAAGAAAATCCCTTAAGAGCTATTTCATCTAAAACTTCTATTATCTTATTTTTAAGTTTATTTATCGTCTCTTCTGCTGTAGTCCTTTGCCCCTTCCACTCTTGTCTAAGAATCTGAAAAATACCTGAATTAACTTCATTTCCCATAACAACATCATCCCAGTAATAAATATAAAGATACAGAGCCAATTGATCTGTTGAATATCTACCTGTCTTAAAATCTATAACTACTTTACTGTCATCATCAGCATTTTCTATTCTTAAATCAGCATCACCAGTTACATTGACCCCTAGGTGATATTTATTTTCTGCCTCCTCAATAAAGGACTTATATTTTTGTTTTCTTTGGTAAGAGAATCCTTCTTCAGGAATTAAGTTTATGTGTTTTTCTGAGAGTTTTAACTTATTATGAACCACACTTCTGAAAAAGTAACCCATACCTTCAACTAAAGCTCTTTTGAGAATTCTAGTTAAAAAAGTAACAGAGTAATTATGAGGAATATAGTATTCTTTAAATCTATAATTTATTAGAAAAGAATCATATATTTCTTCTAGTCTATCCTCTTTCATAAATTGGAATTTGTAGAAAACTTTTTGATTTATAAAAGTATCTTTTATTCTTGCTATAATATGATTAACATAATCTTGAGCAAAAATACCTATAAATTTATAATCTAACTGAGCATCTTGTAATATTTCCCTTTCATCCACCCTTGCCCAATCATGAATAAGATAGGCTAATGGATTATCCATTAAAGATCTTAATTTAGTATAGGATAATTTCACAAAAGAATTACCATCAGCTAAATCTTGAGCATCCAGTTTAATCTGCCAAAAATCATCACCTGCAACTTCTTTGTCCTGCTGGTCAAGACCTGCCAGTAAGAGCTTATAACCAGAATCAGCTTGCATAGATGCTTTGAAATCCTTAACTAAAGGCAACTCTTCCAAAAAGGATGAAATTGAGATATTCTGGTCGATACTTTCAATTGCTAAAAAATATGATTTTTTAGCTGTGAGAACTAACCTTTGAAAGTAATACTTCTCTCTTAGCCTAATACCCTCATAGGTTTTTAATCCTAAAACTTCTCTCTGTTTTTCATTAAAGAGGAAAAGACTTGTTCTCTTGGTAGGCAAGACACCTTCTATCATGTTTAAGAAGATTAGTGATTCGTAATTATTATTTCTGCTGTCAAGCAGAGAGTTTATTCTCACTCCCTTTTTTTTTTCATCACTAGTGTACTTAATCTTTTTAGCTTTCAAACCATCACAAAATAGTTTAAAAATAACTATATGTTCTGCTTTGTTGGATAAACAAGACCAATTATCTATTAGTTTGTTATAAGTGTATGATTTTAAATTGGCTAATTCTGTATAGAGAACTTCCTTAATGTTAGAGTATTTTAATTCTTCCCAAGAGCAAATATTATCCAAGATAATACCATCCTCTACATCGAAGAGGGAGATTAAGCTATTAATTGATCTAATTTCACTTACCTTCTTTAACAATCTAAAGATGGATTGAAGCGATGCTTTTAAGGCTGGTGAAGGGGTTTCTTTTCCCATGTCTCCCTTAATATCACAGTAGAGAAGACCTCTATCACTCAAGTTATATAATTCTTCTAGTAAATTCTCTTGATTTTCTATAGCAAAATAATTTATGAAATCACTATTTAAATATGCTCTGACCACAACATTTATTGGCAAATAGTATTGATTGTTATAATAATCAATAGATTCTATTAGTTGCTGAATTATGCCCAGAAAAGTATATAATTTACTATTTACAAAAGACCTACTATAAGAAATATCAAAAGTATCTCTAGATAATAAACGACCATAAGCTGTTTCATAGAAATCCCGATCAATAACCTGCTTTACTTCATCTTGACTAATAATTCTACATAAAGAATTCATCATAGTAAAATGATTTCTATCAACAACAAGTTTCATTTCAATATCTTTATGAGCAAAAGTTGCTAAATCTGAGTATTTAAAGTCTTGAGCATTAAATGTTTCCTTGTCAACATAAGCCTCTGGTAATTGATAAACTAAAGTAACATCTTTTCCTAATTCTTCTAATTGTCTGATAATTTCTCTTTCTAGTCCAGTATAATAAAATTGATTAATAACATAGATATGTTTATATGTTTTAAAATAATCAAGAGAAATCTTCTCTATTTTTTTGAGAAATATTTTGTCTTCTAAACTGCTTTCTTTTAACCAAGATTCATACCGTTGTAAAAGATGTAAAATCTTATCATAATATTCAATTTGCCAAGGGAATAAATTAGAATTTGTATCTTCCAAAACTTGGATAAGATTGGTGAAATCTAATAATTCAACTGCTAATTCATCAAATAAAGTGAAAATCTTGTTTGCTAATTTAATAAAATCAAAGAAATCAGTTATTTTAAAAAATAATTTCTCTTCTTCTGTTAACATCTTATATAAAGCGATAACTCGCTTATCATCTTCTAAGATTATCTTACTACTGGGTAAAACCATGTCTGTAAAATCTTCTATTGCTAGATATAAGATATCTTCAAACTGCCATGAATGCTGACTGTATGCTTGAGCCATGTTTGCATTATTTAGGGTAGGGTAAATTACTATTGAAGAATCTTTAGCTTCTAAAAAGTCATCGACTTTTAACAGATTATAATTGAAATCAAGAAACTTAAATTTTGGCATATTATCCTCCTATCCTCTATTTAAATGTTAGAGTTTTTTTGGCAAGTTTTAATTTTTTAGTATTTCTCCAAATTAAAGTATGGAGTGGAAGTATCCTTACTTCCACCTGAGACCAGAGATGGTCTCAGTCCATAGGTAGAAATTGAGCCAAAAAAAAGAGACGTATGCAATACGTCTCTACGATATTTCAAGCTTATTTGATACTATTTCATCAAGATCATTTTGTTGGTTTTACTTTCATTACCACTTGTAATTCTGTAGAAATAGATGCCTGATGATACATTATTACCTGCATCGTCTTTACCATTCCAAACTACATTATGAGAACCAGCAGTTTTTCTATCATTTACAAGTGTTTTTACCTTTTGTCCTGCAAGATTATAAACATCTAAGCTTACTTTACCAGCTTTTGGGATAGAGTAATTGATAGTAGTTTGTGGATTAAATGGATTTGGATAATTACTTAAAGAAGTTGAAAGAGCGGGAATAACACTATCTTCATTATCCATACCATTAGAAGTAATTACAATATTATCAAGCATAAATACAAATGCATCGTTTGAAACACACTGGATAGCTATTCTAATTGTGTTAGTAGCAAACTGAGTTAAGTCATAAGTATAAGGAGTCCAAGTAATCGGAGCTTCTATAGGAGCATTTCCGGAGATAGAATTGAAATCATTTGGGTTTGTTGAACCAAGTGATACTAAGACATTGAATTTCTCTAAACCATATTGGTTAGTAATAGACTTAGCTAAGAAGGAAACTGCCCCACTGGTACCTATGGAAAAAGCTGGTGAAATTAACCAGTCATTGTTTGGAGGAGTTGTAGCTGCGAAAGAAGCCAGATATTTACTTCCATCTGGAGCTTGGTAAGCTTGGTCTTCTAGTGGAGGAGTTGTTTGAGCTGGATTAAATACGATATAAGCAAACATAGATTCAGCATTAGGGAATGTTGTTCCACTGAAGCCATAAGTAGGTGCTAAATCACCATCAACAAGAGTCCAATCACCAAATTGGATAGAAAAATCAGCATAATCTTCAAAAGAATCTGAAATAATTATTTCATCAGGATTTAATACATTAACAGTTACTACAACATTGTTTGAATTTGCAGATTCTGAATCACCATACATAGCTGTAACATGATATGTATAAGTAGCATTATCAAGATTAGAATCAGTGTAAGTTAAGATATCTGCAGCAATTTGACCAATCTCTGCATTATCACGATAGATTTTATATCCAGTAACGTCTCTATCAAGTCTTACTCTACTTGTAACTACAGGATTTAAATTACCAGCCAAGAAATCAGAAATATTGGTATTATTCTTAAGATTCTTATTTGCTTTTACAAGCGGACTTGTAGTAGCTCTGTCTCCACCTTCAGGTGAAACAAAAGCTTGAATATTCCAGTTGATATTAGGAGTTGCTACAGCTGAAAGAGCATCCCAAGCTTCACCTACGAAATGAATTTGGTCTCCACCTTCAACAGCAGGACCTGCATCACAACCAGCAGGGAAACCAGCAGGAGTATCTATCATGTAACCAATATAAATAGGACCTGAAGTAGGAATAGCTACAGGACTAGTTAATTGGTGTTCATTCCAAGCTTCATTAACAAAATCAGTAGCTTCTTGACTATAAAGAAGGTCTTGACCACTTTCTCCACCCCATACTGAAACAGTATAAGTAGCAGAAGCTTCACGAGGGAAGAATTTAATTGAAGAGATATTTAAACCTTGATAAACAAGTAATTCTTCTTCAGTGTACTTATGAGCAACACCAAATTCTGCTGGACCATTAACTCCAATACCATCATTATTTTCTTCAGCAGCTTTAGTAATCCAAGCACCTTGAGATAAATCTAATGGCTCTTCCCAGCTAAGAACAACATTAGAAGCATTAACATCTGCTGTTAGGTTCATTGGAGGTAAAGTAGGGTCGGTAATATTGCTAGTTTCTTGCCACTGGAAAGATGGGTAAGATGCATTAATATTTTCATTTATTTGCCATAGACTTGTAAAATCCCAACCTGCATCTGTGAAAGTAGCTTGGCTTTTCATTTCTTCAGTAGTTTTACCTACAGTATTAACAATTTCGCTCTCAGAGATTTCAAAAATACCAGCAATGCCATTAGCTAGGTCATTATCCCAAAAAGTATTGGAGATAGAACCACCATCAGCTAAGCCAGTAATGATTCCAGCGTAATCTGTATCAGTGACAGTAGCTACAGCATAAGAATTAGTAATAACTGCTGTATCATTAAAACCAGCAATGCCAGCAAGACCTTCAAGTGCATCTAAGCTACCTATGAAATAGCAATTACTAATTTCAGATTCAAAATTATATCCTGTAATACCACCAACAAATGATTCACCAATAAGGTCACCTGTTACAAAGCAGTTTTCAACAAGAGAGTTAGTATCCATTTCACTAACAATACCTGCAACACCCCATGACCCTGTTATCTCAACATCTACAAGTCCAAGATTCATAACAGTTCCTGTAATCAAAAGACCGAATAAGGCAATTCCATCTTCAGAAGGTCTATTAATATATAGGTTAGAAAGTGTATGTCCTTGACCATCATAATAGCCTGAGAATGGAAATGACTCGGATAGTGTTCCGTAACCAATAGGAAGAAACCCTTGATTGTTATCCCATTCTGATATTTCAGCTGGGAATTCAATATTTTCAGTTTGGATATAATAAGCAGACAATCTGTCTAAGAATGGTACTTGAGCATCATCTGCTCGAGAAGTTATCCAATTTAAATTTTCATAACTAGTAACTTGATAAGGATCAGTTTCTGTTCCACTACCTTGAGGAGTTATTACACTCTGAGCTACTAGACCTACAACAAAAACAAACACTATTAGGATTAATAAATGTTTTTTCATTTTGTGCCCCTTTATTTTATTTATATGTTCTGAATAGAAAGATTAGAGCTTATGATATGTCAAGATTATATCTCTAGAATGCAATTTAATCACCTTTAGTTGCTTTTTCACTTGGGTAAGGCTTGATTCAGTATCACTCACTTGCCTTATTTCCTGTCTCTTCATTGTTACTCTCTCGATAAAATGCCAATGATTTAATGAGTAAGTAACAATCTAAAAGTAAAGAAGCTGTTTCCTAACTGGGAAGACGGGCCAGGCTGTGTAAAAATAAAAACAAGAAATTTAAAATAGAGAAAGGATTGTATGGAGTGGGTGCATCTTGCATCCACAACAGGCTTACAAAGCCTGTTAATCTGGCAGCAAGATGCTGCCAGTCCATAGGGTATTGGGATTTCAGCCCGCGGTTACGCAGATGGCGGAGAGAATCTCCATCTCCCTTCGCTAAAGCTAGGGAAGACAGGCCTTCCGACAGAAGAGGCTTTGTTACCAATAAACAATCTTGAAAAAATTTCAAGAAAAGGTAAAGATGTGAAATTTTATCGACTTATTTAAAGATAAGCTATTGGAAAGAATAACTTGAGGATTGAAAAGCTTCCTTCCCAATTTTTTAGCTTTAAATTAATTAAATTCTTGACTACATAAACAGGAAGAAAATAATGAATGAAATTTACTATTAGGTGAAAACGAGGAATAAATGAAACAGTTTGTAATATTTATCTTATTGGTTATACAGGCGACACTACTTTTTGGAGCTCAGTTTGAAATAGTATCGGATTTAGAAGAAGAACCTCTACACATGGGTTTGTATGATCTTGATAACAATTTAAAAATGGATAATCGAAATAAATTAGGAGCCCTAGTAATTATTAACTGTGGATTAAAAGATGTATTTTTTAAAAACATGAACAGTAAAATATCTCAGATTAATAAAGGTGGGTCTTACTGGGTGGTGCTTAAAGAAAGGGCCAAGTATATTATCCTTGCTAAAGATGGTTTCGCTGACCACCGTTATGACTTCCCATATCCTCTAGTGAGTGGGAAAGTATATAAAATGACACTTGATGAGAAGGGGGAAGGTTTACGTGATATTACTTCTGACTTAAAAACTATCACTTTTAAATTAAATACTGAAAATGTGATGGTTTCCTATGACAACAACGCACCCTTCAAGGCTAAAAACAATTATGCTCAATATAAACTACCCAAAGGCACTTATCAGTTTAAATTTGCTAAAGAAGGATTTGAGACCCTGACAAAAATAGTTGATATTTCCCAAGCAGATAAAAATATTGATATATCTTTAGAAGTGGGGGAAAGTGAGGAGAAATTCTCCCCTCCTGGCTTAGTTATTATTGAATCTCAACCTGAAGAAGCAAGCGTTAGCCTTAACGGATTAAGAGTTGGTTTAACTCCTTATCAAGGAAGTCATTTCCCTGGAAAATATACTATCACTATAGAAAAAGACTTGTTTTATCCAGAAACAGCAACATTTAATCTTGCCTCAAACCAGACCTTGAGATTAGCAAAGTATGAACTTAGACCTAAGTATGGATTGATTTCTATCAAGTCAAATCCTCCTGGTGCTAGAATAATCTTAGATGACCAAGTCCTTGGTAAAACTCCTTTGCTTGAGACTAGGCTTGAAAGCGGACAGCACCAATTAAGCTTAGAATTAGATACTTATCAAAAAGTCACAAAATCTTTTGAGATCCAAGATGGAGATGAAGTGGATATAAGCCAAGACTTAATTCCCAATTTTTCAGATGTTACTATTAGCTGTCTTTCTACTCCAAATGCTTTACTAAGTCTAAACGGAGAAGAGATTGGAAAACTACCCTACCATAACCCAAAACTAATGGCAGGAACTTACACTATCAAGATATCCCAAGACTTATGGTTGCCAGTAGAAGAAGAATTAGTAATCCCAGCTAATGAGACTATTAAGAAAGAATATGTCCTAACTCAAAACTTTGGAAGTCTCAAAATTACTGCTCCTCAATGTGATATATATCTGAATGATGTCAAAATGGGCAATGATAATTTGGACATCAATCTAGAGCCAGGTAAATACCAGATTACAGGCAGAAGAGATAAACATTTCGATGCCAGTAAAGAGATTAATCTTATCGTAGGAGCTGAAGAAGTTATAAACTTAGAACCACAAGCTAGACTAGGCTCAGTTTCCCTCTTAACAGTTGATAAATACAACAATAATCGAGCAGTCAATGATGCTAATATTTATCTAGATAATGACTTAGCTGAGAATAAAAGCCCAGCCCTCCTTTCCCTCCTCTATGGTGATTATGACCTCAAGGTTACTCACCCTCAATTCTTAGACTACCAAGGGAAACTTACCGTTACTGAAAATGAACACAAGGAGATTACCATTCCCTTAGAAACTTATGCAGGTTCAAAACAATATCATTATGATAAACATAAAAGAAGAGCTTGGATATCTACAGGTCTAGCTAGTTTAATTCTGGGAGGAGCTATAACTTCTAACATTATAGCTAATTCCTATTATGACCAATATGAAAATACTACAAACCCTGTTGATGCCCTAGATTATAAAGATAAAACTCAAACTTGGCGAGATATAAGAGATTATAGCTATTATACAGCTTCAGGAGTGGCTATCTACTCCCTCTATAGTTGGATAAGAACTGTTATTGCAGGAAATTAGGAGGAAAGATGCAAAAAAAACTTATTAATTTAATAATATTAATACTTACTGCTTTAATAATAGGGTCATGTGATAATGATGATTTTGTGAATCCTTATGACCCCTCTTACACATTACCAGGACCTTCTAATCTCAATATTGAACAAATAGCTGTTAATAAATGTAGGTTAACTTGGCAAGATAACTCATTGAGTGAAGAAGGATTTAAAATCGCAAGAAAAAAGGATAATGAAGATTGGAATGTAGATTATGCTACAGTAACAGAGAGTTTAACGGAGTATATTGATAGCAATATCATACCTAATAGTGAGTATAAGTATAGGGTGAAGGCATGTTATGATGAGATAAGCTCAGAGTTTATTGAAACTACTATTAATACTGAGTTCTCACCACCAAGAAATTTGCAAATAGTCCAAACATCTCCTACATCAGTTCGATTGACTTGGGAAGACAATAATCAGTGGGAAGAAGGCTTTAAAATAGCAAGGAAAAAGGATACTGACGACTGGATAGAAGAATATGCTGTATTGGAACAAAATTCTCTAGAGTATGAAGATAATTCAATTCTGCCTAATTCTGAATATGTATACAGAGTAATGAGTTATTATGAAACAGTAAACTCAGATTTTATTGAAACTTCTGTTAATAATGAGTTCACACCACCAAGCAATTTACAAATAGTCCAAACATCTCTTATATCAGTTTATTTGTCTTGGGTAGACAATAATCAGGGTGAAGATGGATTTAAAATAGCAAGGAAAAAGGATAATGAAGACTGGATAGAAGAGTATGCAGTCTTGGGTGCAAATTCTCAAGAGTATGAAGATAGCGATATTGAATCATCATCTATTTACCTTTATCGAGTTAAAAGCTTTTATCAAGATTTTGAAAGTGCTTTTGTAGAAGAGGAAATATATACGATACCAGATAATTTTGTTTTAGTACCTGCAGGGACTTTCACTATGGGAAGAACAACAGGAACAGGAGATTCTGACGAAGTCCCAACCCACCAAGTAAGTCTCTCATCGTTTTATATAGGTAAATATGAAGTTACTCAAGCTGAATATCAAGCTGTGATGGGGACTAATCCTTCTTATTTCTCAGGTTTAGATAAACCTGTGGAACAAGTAAGCTGGTATGATGCAGTTGAATACTGTAATGCCAGAAGTATTCAAGAAGGTTTAACACCATGCTATAATACTAGTACTTGGGAATGTGATTACTCAGCCAATGGCTACAGGTTACCAACAGAAGCAGAATGGGAATATGCAGCCAGAGGTGGGACTTATAATCCAGATTACCTTTATGCAGGTTCTGATGATATTAATAGTGTGGCTTGGTATTATGATAATTCCAGTTCCACGACACACAATGTAGGAACTAAGGCTCCTAATGGTTTAGGTATATATGATATGTCCGGTAATGTTTATGAGTGGTGTAATGATTGGTATGGATCTTATTCTTCCAATGCTCAGACTAATCCGGTGGGACCTGCTAGTGGCTATCGCCGTGTGTATCGGGGCGGTAGCTGGTACGGCTTTGCTAACTTCTGCCGGGTAGCTTATCGCAACTACTATTACCCGTCTAATTGCTACAACTATCTGGGCTTCCGCTTGGCTCGTAGGTTAAATTAGTTTTTTTGAGCTAAACTATAAACAACAAAAGAAATTTCTGAAAGAAATGCGAGGGTGGGCGAAATAAAAAAGCCCACCCAAGCAATGAGAGAAGAAATTTTGTATGGAGTGGAAGCATCCCTGCTTCCACAAAAGCAAGCTTGGAAAGCTTGGTACGGGCAAGATACCCGTTTTCCCAGTTAGGAGTAGTGAAAGCATCCCTGCTTCCACCTGAGACCAAAGATGGTCTCATCCCATAGACTTTTTTTTCTTGACTATTTATACCCGTTTGATAAATTTACAAAAAATAATAAAATATTGGAGGACTGGTGCTTAAATTAAATATTGCTCCTGAGAAAATAGCCACAGCTCGTGGTTATGCAAAGCAGATAGCTGAGTCATTTGAATGGCTTTTCAACGGATATAGTTCAGTAGCTATTGAGAGAACAATTCTCAGGCTTATGGGTATGGATGGTGCAATTGAAGGTGGCGAACCTATACCTAATATTGTGGTAGATCATCTTAAAGAGAAGAATATTCTTAATCGTGGTGCAGCTTACTGGGTTGTAAATGCTATGATATCAAAAGATATGACTGTTCAAGAAGTTGGAAATGCACTTGTTGAGGGTGAATTAGATTTGTCACAGGTTGAGAAAGCAGATGATAAGTTAGTTTTAGCTAAATTAGATGAACTAGTTACCAAGTCGTTAGCTCACATAAAATCTCAAAGAGAATTAAGAGAAGGCAAGTTCAAAGAGTATGGTCCACGCAGAAGACCAGCCCTTTATGTTATCGTAGCAACAGGAAATATTTATGAGGATGTGACTCAGGCTAAGGCTGCGGCACGTCAAGGTGCAGATATTATAGCAGTTATTAGATCTACAGCTCAATCTTTATTAGACTATGTTCCTTATGGTGCAACAACAGTTGGATTTGGTGGAACTTTTGCTACTCAAGAGAATTTCAAGATAATGCGTAAGGCTTTGGATGAAGTAGGGGATGAACTTAAAAGATACATTTCCTTAACCAACTATGCTTCCGGTTTATGTATGCCTGAGATAGCAGCTATGGGAGCAATTGAAAGATTAGATGTTATGCTTAATGATGCTATGTATGGTATTCTTTTCCGTGATATCAATCCTAAAAGAACAATTCTTGACCAATATTTCTCTAGAATGATTAATGCTTATGCAGGAATCGAAATTCAGACAGGTGAAGATAACTATCTTACTACTTCTGATGCTATTGAGAAGGCATACACAGTTACTGCTTCTCAGCTTATTAATGAGCAGTTTGCTTATATTTCTGGTTTAGAACCTGAGAAGATGGGTCTTGGTCATGCCCATGAAATTGACCCAACTGTAGAAAACTCTTTCTCTTATGAATTATCCCATGCTTTACTTACAAGCACACTTTTCCCAACAGCACCTACTAAATATATGCCTCCAACAAAGTTTGCTTCAGGTAATATCTTTAAAACACATCTTATGGATGCTATGTTTAACTTTATAGGCCAGGTTACAAATCAAGGTGTTCAATTACTTGGTATGTTAACTGAAGCTATTCATACACCTCACTTGGCAGATAGAGCTATGGCGATTGAAAATGCTAATTATCTTTTCTCAGCTACTAAAGATTTTGCTAAAGAAGTTACTCTTGACCCAGATGGCTTTATTAACAAGAGGGCTAATAGTGTTTTAGAAGAAGCTACTGAATTCTTACAAAGAGTTGCAGAACAAGGTCTTTTCAATGCTATGAGAGATGGTGAGTTTGCTGATATTAAACGTCCAGAAGAACGTGGTAAAGGTCTTGAAGGTGTTTTCCAAAGAGACCAAGCATATTTGAATCCTTTTATGGAAAAGATGAAAGAAGAATTAGGATTAAATAAATAAGGAGGAAAGATGAGTACAATAGATAAAACCCAAATACGTCCTTACGGTGATACTCTTAACGATGGTAGAATGCAGTTCTCATTTTCACTTCCTGTTCCCTGTAATGAACAAGGTAAAGAAGCAGCTCGCCAGATATTAGTTAAAATGGGAGTTGATGATATAGATGTTTGTTATATGAATGACTTACATGAAGGTTTCACTCAATTCATAGCTTATGGCACATCTAGTGCCTCTGTTGATTTGACTCAAATCCATGTTAAAGTTGTTGAAACAAATGTCATGGATATGTATGAGAATGAAGATTATATAGATGAACATATTGGTAGAAGTATCACTATTATTGGGGCTTGTATTGAGAGTGATGCTCATACTGTGGGAATTGATGCAATTATGAATATGAAGGGTTATAATCATCGTTATGGCTTAGAAAGATACAGAAATATTAATGCTATCAATATGGGTGCTCAGGTTCCATGTGAAGAATTATTAAAAAAAGCTAGAGAAGAAAATGCTGATGCTATTTTAGTTTCACAAATTGTTACCCAAAAAGATATCCATATAAAGAATTTAACTAAACTAATGGAGATGGCAGAAGCAGAGGGTTTAAGAGATAAAATGCTCTTTGTTTGTGGTGGACCAAGAATAAATCATGAACTTGCTGTAGAATTAGGATATGATGCAGGTTTTGGTACCGGTTCTTATTCCACTGATGTTGCTTCTTACATTTCAATAACATTAGCTGAAAGATTAAACAAATAGGGGTTAACCCCTATTTGTTTTTAGTTATTCATAAGGAAATTTATCATTTTTATTAACAAATTTCAAATTACAAGAATCATAGTTAACGCTAGAAATATAATAAACTTGCATCCATCTAATTGATAATATCAAAAAAATAACTATACATATTAAGTTAACTCTCTATAATTGCTGTTGGGGTAAAAAATATGGCAAAATTATTTAGAAAAGAGTATAATATTCATGCAAATTCTTGGTACTTTAGAGATCATGTCATCAAGACTGAGAAGGGTGACATCTTATTCTGGAAGAGTTTAGATCAGAATGGTCATTATAATCTTAGTTTTTTCGCACAAAATTATCTAAAGAAGTTTTTTCCAGGTATAGTAAGAATTAAGTATGATGCTGAGAATGCTACTATTCTTGAACATTATTGTTCTGAAGATTTAGATAAATCTTGCAATCATTATTTGACAGTGATAGACTATGCTTACAAATATTTATCTGATGATATTTTAGAGGATGATATTGTTGAAGTTTATAATCGTTCAGATTTGAAATTTGATGAAGATTTTCAAACTCGTTATGCCAAGAGTTATATTACACTTTCAGAATTGTTTAATCAGAAATCAGATAAGATTAGATTGAATTTTAATGGATATGAAGATTTTGATTTAAAGATTATTTCTTATATGAAGGCAGGAAAAGAAGTTAAAAAAGCTTCTAGTAGAGACTTAAAAAGAGCTGAAAGGCAGATGCTTGTTTTTCGAGAAGAAGAACTAACACTTCTAGCAGTACTGAACCATTATAAATGTTCTTATAGTAGTAAAAACTCTTTCTTTTCATTTTATAAGAATGATTTAAATCTCATATTACCCCATTTAAGAAACTTACAAGATAAAATCTTTATTGCTGAAACAGGGGATAAGATAGTTTGGCAAGATAATAAGTTACCTATTCATTTTAATGTTAAAAAACTAACGAAAGATAAAGCTCTTTTAAGAGCTGAATTTGAACATGATATTTCAGCATCTTTTTATTTTAATTCCATATATATTTTTATTAGAAATGAACTTTATAAAGTAGATTTACCCTTCAAAAGCAATATCTTTAAAGAGATGTTAGAGACTGGTATTATTCTTAGTCCCAAAGATATTGTTTATTATCATGCTGTTGTTGCTAAACAACTGAATTTAGCCAACTACTACCTTGATATAGATGAGGACATAGAACTACCTGCAATTTATGATAATAGACCAAAGATTTATTTCCAACTTAGTAAGGAAGGGGAAGCAGTTGTAATGAATGGTTCTCTTATCTATAATGATATTATTTCTTTACCTTTATCAATGATAAGGTTGAACTCTAATTTAATAAATTATGAATATGAAGTTGGGGAAAAGGCTTGGTTTTATATCCCACCTGTTGTTTTCAAGGAAGTATTTGAGTTTTTGGAAAAACTACCAAATCCTCAGTACCAGAGACTAGAAAGTGATTCTCAGCTATATTTCGAGGGAGCTCTTAGTATTGACCTACTTAAAAAAGCTATATTTGAATTATCTAATGAAGATTGGAATATTCAACTTTCTGATGAATTAAAAAAAGACTTTGTCTATAAAGTTCACCTACAAGCAGAGATTAAAACTCAGACAAAAGATGAGATTAATTGGTTTAAGTATGAAGTAACTTACAAGTATAAAGATTTTAAATTTACCCACCAAGAGCTCAAGAAATTCTTTAAATCAAATCAAAAATTCATGACTTTGGCAGATGGTAGGCTAATCTTTTTCGAAAATAGGGAAGTCTTTAACCAGATGGAGAATTTACTAAACAAATCAGAAGAATCTAAAGATAAAGTCTATTCAATGAGCTATCAAAATATTCCTTATTTCTTTAAGTTAGTAAATGATAATCCTGCAATTAAGCTCTATGGGGATAAGTATATTGACTCAATGTCACAAGATTTAATTTCTGGTAAGCTGAAAAATTCACCAGAAGTACCCTTCTTTATAAATCATATTATGCGGTCTTATCAAAGATCTGGTTATAAATGGCTAAAGATGCTTGAACACTATCAACTAAATGGTATTCTAGCAGATGAAATGGGATTGGGAAAGACTATACAAGCTATTTCGGTTTTGGCAGAAGTTCCAGCAGGCCATAAGAGTATAATTATTTGTCCTAAGACATTGATTTATAACTGGGCAGCAGAATTTAAAAAATTCAAACTTGATAAATCTTTTGTCATTTATGAGGGCAGTAAACAAGAAAGATTAGAAATGCTTGAGAAAGTTAATTATGATATCTTGATTGCTTCTTATTCTATTATTCAAAACGACATAGAAGTCTTGGGAGAAACTAACTTCTATTATGTAGTTCTTGATGAAGCCCAACACATTAAAAATGTGTCAGCCCTAAGAACTAAAGCAATAAAAAAATTAAAATCTCAGCATAGGATAGCCCTTACTGGTACACCTTTAGAAAATGATATTTCAGAAATATGGTCCTTGTTTGATTTTCTATTGCCAAACTATCTTATGAGCAAGCAGAGATTTGTGAGAACTTTCTCTGGAGCTGAAAATGTTAGTAGAAGAGAAGATTTAAATAAGATGATTTCACCCTTCATTTTGAGAAGAAAGAAGAGAGATGTTTTATTGGAACTTCCTAACAAGCAAGAACAAATTGCTTTTTGTAAGCTTTCTCCAGTTCAAGAAAAAGTTTATATGCAACTTCTAGAAGATATTAATAAATCTTATTTCAATCAAAATCAAGATAATAATGGTGAAAATAAGATAAATTATATTAATATTTTAACGGCTCTGATGAAACTTAGACAAATCTGCGACCATCCTAGTCTAGTTGAAAAATCAATTAAATCCGATTTTGAGATTTCTAGTAAGGTTGAACTTCTCCAAGAACTAATTCTTGATGCCATAGATTCAGATAGAAAAATCTTAGTTTTCAGCCAGTTTATAGGTATGCTTCAAATCATTAAAAAAATGTTAGAAAAGCATGAAATCCCTTATGAATATCTTGATGGTAAGACTAAGGACAGACAAAAGCATATTGAAAATTTCAATAATAACACTAAAATAAAAGTCTTTCTTATAAGCTTGAAAACAGGTGGCTATGGTTTAAACCTAACCTCGGCTGACACAGTCATTCTAACAGATCCATGGTGGAATCCAATGATAGAAAATCAAGCTATTGATAGGGCTCATAGAATAGGACAAACTAAAAAAGTTCAAGTCTATAAACTTATCTCCAAAGGGACAGTTGAAGAAAAAATAATTTCATTACAGAATAGTAAGAAAGAACTTTTCGAAGAAATTATTGAGAATAATGATAATATTCTTAAATCAATGTCTGTTGACCAAATTAAAGATTTATTTAATTATGAGATTTAAAATACTAGGCAATTAGTTATGATAAAGCTAAAAGATATAAGTCTAAGTTTTACAAATAAAGACCTATTTTCCGATTTTTCTCTTAATGTCTCTCTAGGGGAAAAGGTCTTATTAGATGCTCCTTCAGGTAAAGGGAAATCTACACTTTTAAAGCTAATTATGGGTTTTACCAAGCCTGATTCAGGGGAAATCTATATTGATAATATGCTTTTAACTTCTCAAAGTGTTAGGGAAATAAGGCAGAAGATAGCTTACTTACCCCAAGAAATCTCAATTCCTCCAATGAAAGTTATTGATTTTATAAAAGGGGTTTTGGCTTATCAATCAAATTCTAAGATTGTATATAATGAATTGAAGATTAAGAAAATGTTACATGATTTGAGGTTAGCTCCAGATACACTAGTTCAGTCAACTTCCTCCTTGTCTGGAGGGGAGAAGCAAAGAATTGGTATCTTAATAATGCAACTTCTCGATAGGGAAATATTTCTTCTAGATGAAGTAACTTCTGCTTTAAATAGTGAGCTGAAGACTTTTATCTTAGATTATTTTTTGAAAATGGATAAGACAGTAATAATTGTCTCTCATGACCAAGTTTGGCAAAAGGCAAAGATTAGAAGAGTGAGTTGGTAATGGGTGCAAAAGATTTAAACTTATCCTCAATGCTATTTGCTTATCTGCTTTTACTATTGCCATTGACTATTTTAGTTGTGATGAGAATAAAGCTAGTAAAAGAGACAATTATAAGTGTATTTAGAATGTCTATACAACTAGCCTTAGTAGGTATATATCTGAAATATATTTTTGAATGGAATAATTACTGGATTAATATTGCCTGGTTATTTGTAATGATTTTTGTCTCTAGCTTTAGCATTATTGCTTCAAATGGTGTATGCAAAAGAATTTTCATTTTTCCAATATTGGGAGCTCTAACTATATCTCTTTTCGTCAACGTTATATATTTTAATTACTTCATTGTTAAGATAGCAGATATTTTCAATGCTAAGTATCTTATCCCGATTTCCGGTATGTTATTAGGAAATTCACTAAAAGGAAATATTATCGCTACTAATACATTCTTTGATTTTTTCAAGAGTAGAGAGAAAGAGTATTTTTTTACTCTGTCATTAGGGGCATCTAGACAGGAAGCACTAAAACCAATCGTTAGAGATAGTATTAAAAGAGCTTTGAAACCTACTCTTGCATCAATCGCAACAATTGGACTTGTTTCACTTCCAGGTATGATGACTGGACAAATTCTTGGAGGCTCTGTACCTCTTACTGCGATAAAATATCAGATTGCTATTATGATAGCTATCTTTTCGACTATGGCTTTTTCTATCTTCTTAGTTATATTATTCCTTAAGAAGGTATCATTTAATAAATTTGATGTATTGAAGAAAAATATCTTCATAAAAGGAGAAAATTAATGTTATATCTATTAGCTATTATTAACCTTGTCTTAACCTCGCTCAGTGGCTTGGCCTTTTATAATATCTATCGTTCAACGAAAGGACTTGGTTGGCTTGAGATTGCAGTAATGTTCATCTCAATAATCTTACTATTAGTAACGAATATCGGTATTATCTGGGTAAATGCACAAAGGGGAAAAATGATTAGTGAGTTAAAAAAGAAAAATAATACTTTAATTCAAGAATTAGATAATCAAAAAAGAGTTTTAAAAGAGGCTAAAAACAAAGATAATGCTTAAAGGTTATTGTGGATTTGATTGTTCAACTTGTCCAACTTATAAGGCATGGAAGAACAATGATGATGAGTTAAGGAAAAAATTGTTTGAAAAATATTCAAGTGCAGAAAATCCTCTTAAAATAGAAGATTTTAACTGCTCTGGCTGTAATTCACCTGAAAAAGTATTCTTTATACATTGCTTTAAGTGTGATATAAGAAAGAAAGCATTAGCTATAAAGAAAGACTTAGTTTAACTGGGAAAGCCTGCTAATTTTACTTGACAGTTTATATTTTAGTTAAATAGTGAGTTAATAAAAAATAAAACACATCAGGAGGACGTATGTTCTACAATGGATGCAGAATGAAAGAAGTCTTTTTAAAGGCTAAAAAAAACAAATTTGGGATTATTGCCTCAAATGTTGTCTTCGATTTCGCAGTTAGACCTATTATTCAAGGTTACATGAAACATAACTCTGACGGATTATTACAGATGAGTTCAGGTGCTGTAAAGTATGCTGCTGGAGATTCACAGGACATTTATACAGGTGCTCATTTAATTTCTAACACTGTAAAAACTTTTGCTAGTCAATTCAAAAATGCAGGTGTTGGTCTTCATATTGACCACGCAACTCCAAACTACATGGATTTCGTTATTTACTGTATTGAAAACGGTTTAGTATCATCAGTTATGATTGATGCTTCTCACGAGAAATTCGAGGAAAATGTAAGAATTTCTAAAGAAGTTGTAGCTGTAGCTCATAAGTATGGGGTTATAGTTGAAGGTGAAATTGGCTATATTAAAGGAACTGAAGATGAAATAGTCTCTGAAACAGAACTTTATACATCTCCTGAAGAAGCTTTAGAATATGTATCTAAGACAAATGTTGACCTCTTTGCAGCTTCTGTTGGAACTAATCATGGTGTTACTAAGGGTTCAAAAGTAAAATTAAACTTAGATCTTATCAAAAAAATAGACAATCTTCTTATTGCTAACAATCTTGAAAGAGGTATCGTACTTCATGGTGCATCTGGTCTTACTGATTATCAACAACAAACTGCTATTGCCAATGGTGTTGTTAAAATAAACAAAGATACTTGTTACCAAATGGATGCTGCTGAAGCTGTTGCTAAATTCTGGGGACAAAATGCAGATGCCATTATCCCTCCTGCAGGTGTTGACCCAGAAGAATTTATGCCAGATAAAAAAAGATTTGATCCTCGTAAATGGATTATTTTTGGGGAAAAAGCTCAACAAAAAACAGTTGAGGACCTTGTTACTATGAGTGGCTCTGCCAACAAGTCAATTTTATTATAAGAATACTAAGGAGAATATTACAATGAAAAAAGTCGCTATAAACGGATTCGGAAGAATTGGAAGATTAGTTATGAGAGCTATTTTAGCTAAACATACAGATGTGATGGAAGTTGTTGCTATCAATGACTTAACAGATGCTAAAACCTTAGCTCATCTTTTTAAATATGATTCTGTTCATAAGCAATATCAAGGTCAAGTTCAAGCTAAAGAAAATTCAATAGTAATTGATGGAAAAGAAATTCACATATATAGTGAAAGAAATCCTGAATCACTTCCTTGGGCTGAACTAGGTGTAGATTTAGTTTTCGAATGTACAGGTATCTTTAGAAAAAGAGAACAATGTCAAATGCATATTAATGCTGGTGCAAAAAAAGTTGCTCTTTCTGTCCCTGCTAAAGGTGATGTTGATGCAACTATAGTTTTAGGTGTAAACGATGAGATACTTAAAGATTCTCATAAAATAGTATCTAACGCATCATGTACAACTAACTGTTTAGCTCCTGTAGCTAAAGTATTACATGATAATTTTACTATTAAATCTGGCTTAATGACTACTATTCATTCTTACACTAATGATCAAAAAATCTTAGATTTACCTCATAGTGATTTAAGAAGAGCAAGAGCTGCTGCTGTGAACATGATTCCTACTACAACTGGTGCAGCTAAGGCTATTGGTTTAGTAATTCCATCTCTTAAAGGAGTTTTAGATGGTATGGCTGTAAGAGTACCAACTCCAGACGGTTCTTTGGTGGACTTATCAGTAATTTTAGAAAAAGAAACTACTGCTGACGAAATTAATGCTCTTATGAAAGAAGCAGCAGAAAATGAAATGAAAGGTGTTTTAGAATACTCTGAACTGCCATTAGTATCTAGTGATATTGTGGGTAATCCTGCTTCATCTGTTTTCGATTCAGAATTAACAACAGTTCAAAATGGTATTGTTAAAATTATCACTTGGTATGATAATGAATGGGGTTATTCTAACAGATTAGCCGAACTTGGTAAGAAAATGGTTAGTTTTTAAAACTATCGAAATAAGATAAATAAAAAATTAAGGAGTCTTGATAAGACTCCTTTTTATTATCCCAAATAATGCAGTAGACCTTTGTGAATAGCACTATATTATTCTGCAAAAGGAACTTCCATAATTTCTCCGAATATATATGTTATATGCGTCTAAATTATGTAAGTTATTTTGCTAGAAGAATCTGCACTCTTCTCTAAAGCTCTACTGTACCATTCGGGATTATTGCAAAACTTGAGCAAAAAGTCAAATTGCTTATTAGTATCAATATCCTCTAATCTTTTTAATAATTTCTTCTTTAATATTATTTGGTACTATCTGATAACTATCATATTCCATCGTATAGATGGCTCTACCTGAGGAAATAGATCTAATTGTCGTTGAATAACCAAAAAGCTCTCTCATTGGAACCTTAGCCAAGATTTCTTGTTTATTATTGTTCTGACTTCTAATCTCTTCAACCTTACCTCTCTTACTGTTGATGTCAGCTATAATATCTCCCACATTTTCTTCTGGAGTTATTACAGTTACCAGCATGATAGGTTCTAGAAGAGCTGATTTAGTTTCTCTGATAGCTCTAGATACTGCCATAGAAGTAGCAATCCTAAAACCAGTATCATTGGACTCTTCAGGAAGAGTGCTTGCTTCTAAGATTTCAACCCTAACTCTCTCTAAATTTGCAGAAAAGATTGGTCCATCATTAAGAGCATTAATTGCAGATTCTTCAATTGCATGTCTGAAGTTAAGTGGAAGTTTTTCATCTGCTTTATATTCATAAATATTTTTTTGTTTTGAAGAGATTTCTTCTTCTGATAATGGAGACACTCTAATCTTCACATCAGCAAAACATCTCTTATCCCCAAGCATTCTATCAAATAACTCATGAGCCGAATTTGGGGCAATAATAGTTTCTTTATAAGCAACTTGTGGGTCGCCGACATTAGCATTAACATTAAATTCCCTAAAGAGTCTATCAACTATAATCTCTAGATGAAGCTCACCCATACCTGAAATAAGGGTTTGTCCAGTATCTTTATCTTCTCTAACCTTGATTGTTGGGTCTTCTTCTTGGAATTTGATAAGAGCATCTTTTAGTGAAGCTTCATCCGATTTAGATTTTGCTTCAATAGCAATTGAAATAACTGTATCCGGGAAATCCATTTTAGCTAGAAGTATATTATAGTTCTTTTCTGCGATAGTTTCCCCTGTCATAGTAAATTTTGTACCTAATACTGCACCAATATCACCTGCATGAAGTTCATCAACATCTTGCTTTCTATTTGAATACATCTGGAGAATTCTACCAGCTCTTTCCTTCTTTCCATTATTTACATTGATGAACTGGTCACCTTTTTTGAGAGTACCTGAATAAACTCTGATATAGACAAGTTTTCCTGAAAATTTATCTGTTACTACTTTAAAAGCATAACCAGAAAACTTAGAATTTAATTTAGGTAAAACAGTCTCTTCTTTTAATCCGTCAGCTGTTGTTGCAATTAAAGCTGGAACATCAAGAGGGGAGGGCAAGAAATCTACTATGGCATCTAATAAGGGTTGAACTCCTTTGTTCTTAAGAGAAGAACCACATAAAACAGGAATGAAATTATTAGAAATAACAGCTTTTCTAATAAGTGAAATAATTTCACAAGCAGTCAAACTTTGTCCTTCTAAATATTTTTCCATAAGAGCTTCATCGAACTCTGCAATAAAGTCTATCAAAGCTTCTTGATGCATTTCTGCATCAGCTTGTAGGTCTTCTGGAATTTCCCTGCTTTCAAAAGTAGCTCCTAAGGAAGAAGAATCAAAGTATATGGCTTTCATATTGATTAAATCAATAATGCCTTCAAAACTGTCTTCACTACCTATTGGTAATTGGATAGGTAAAGCTTTATCGGATAATCTCGCTTGAATCATTTCAACAACATTTTCGAAGTCGGCACCACTTCTATCCATTTTGTTGATAAAGGCAATTCTTGGTACTTTGTATTTGTCTGCTTGATGCCAAACTGTTTCAGATTGAGGTTCAACACCACCAACAGCACAAAATACAGCAACAGCACCATCTAGAACTCTAAGCGAACGTTCAACTTCAGCAGTAAAATCAACATGACCAGGTGTGTCAATTATATTGATTTGGTTGTGTTTCCAATGGCAAACTGTTGTTGCTGAAGTAATTGTAATACCTCTTTCTTTTTCCTGTTCCATCCAGTCCATAGTAGTATTACCATCGTGAACCTCTCCCATCCTATGAATGTTTCCTGTATAAAAGAGGATTCTTTCAGTGGTAGTTGTTTTACCCGCATCTATATGAGCCATAATACCAATATTTCTAATTTTATCTAATTCTGTAGTTGCCATGAGATTATCCTTTAAAAAAGTTTAGAAATTATTATATCTAAAATAGTAAATCTGTCAAGAAAATTCTCTGTTAAATTAGAGTTAAGTTATTGAATTTGTTCAAGTATAATGCGAGATTGAGTGATAAGGAAGAAATAAAAAAAACAAGGACAAGTCATATGACTTATCCTTGTTAGTAATTTATATCTGAGAAAACTAGTCTTCTAGTTCTATTTCATCATCTATTTCTATAGAAGTTTTACCGGTTAGAATATCTAACATAACTTGAGCGTCTGCATTTAACTCACCTTCCTGGTAAGTTGCTAAGAATTTAGTAAATGTTTCAATCGCTGCCTGTTTATCGTTCATATATTCAGATTGAGTAAAACCTTTCATAAACATAGCTTTGTAGTCATCATGACCGTTAGCAAAGTTACCAATTATTTGATCATAATAAAGAATAGTATCGTTATACTTACCAACCTTTGCTTGTCTTTCTGCTAAATCAAAAAGTTGTTGTGCTGATAAAGTTGGTTTAAGCTTTTCTTCATAAATTTCAAAATTGAACTCATCTTTGTAGTCTTCTAAAAGAGAATCAAACAATTGAGCTGATCTTTCGCGTCTTAACTTGCCTTCGATTTGTGGTTCAACATGGTTAAGTGGTTTGTATTGAATAGCTTCTTCATGAATTACACGGAAAAAAGCAGGATTATCATCTCTACCGATATTTAAGATATCGCTTACTTCGTTTACAGGTAGATTCCAAACAGCAGTATTAAAGGTGGTATCTTTACCATATCCAGGAACAATACCATTGCTATATACGTTGTTAATCAATCTTTTATCAAAGTCATTACTTGCATAATCTTTCATGACTTTAGCAATTTCTTCATTGTCTTCTTTATTAACAGCAGAAATATATTTAATACGTGCATCTTCAGCATTAGCAATATTTTCGAACACCAGTAATTCTATGTTTCTATAAGCAGGTTTTGTGAAATCATCTAGATTATTGTCGTAGTAAGTTTGAATATCTTGGTCAGTGACTACAACTTTGTCAGCAACAAGCTTTTGATAAGTATAGGATAGTATAATATTTCTAATGTTTCTACTAAATGTCTCAGTTTCATTAAGTTCTTTGTCGAAATTGTCTTTTTTTAATATAAAATAATAGACTTCTTTTGCTAGTAGATGATCAAGAATTTCTTGTGGGGTGCTTTTAGAGATAAACATTCTCTCATTTTTATTGATGGAATTATAATTGTCAATAAGGTCTTTAACTGTCCAAGAAAATTGATCAATTTTACTTGTTAACACTTGTTTTTCAAGAAGTTCTGGACTGTTGTTGTTGGTGTCAACGAAATCAATACTAGCAAGAATTTCATTAGCAATCTCAATAGCGTACTTATCTTTTGTTTGCTCAATCATTTGGTCACTTATGTTCTTCTGGGCTACCGCTAATGCTCTAGATTCTGCAAGGTCTTTAACTTGATCAAATGGCTTAACAAAGGCATTTTCTCTATTTAAGATCGAGAAAATATGAATACCAGTTTCTGATTGATATGGCCCATATATTTCATCTGGGTTCACATCAAGTGAGAAGATTAAAGAGTCGAGTAGAGCATCATATCCAATACCTTGAATATAGCCATTATTAGCAATTTCTCTAATAATTCCATCATTATTTTTAGCATAAGTGTTGATTGATTTAACACTAGATACAATGTTAAATTTTAACTCTTTAACTTTAAGGTCATTTATAATATCTTGGGCTGATTCCATATCTGCAGCTTGGATATATCTTATTGTTGCTTTAGCTTCTTGGGTAAAAAATTCGGGATTTTCATCGTAATATTTTTTGATATCTGCGTCATTGACACTAGCTTTTTCCCTTATTTTCTGATTATAAAATTCTTGAATATAAAAGGGTTTTAGTCTTTGCTGTATCAGAGAAATAACTTCTGGTTCTTTGTCATAGCCTAATTGCTTAGCTTTAGCATAAAAAGCTTCTTCATTTGCCATTGAATTAAGTAATTTAACTTGTTGCCCAGCCATATTTAAAGCTTCTTGTTGTTCACTAGGAAAAGATGTTACTACTTTAGTAAAATCTCCTTTGGTAATTTTCCCTCCATCATATTTTACATAAACCTCATCTTGAGAATTGTTTGCATCATTCTGTTTAATTCCAGAACATGCCACTAGCAGTAGTGAAAGCGACACAAGTAGCGTTGCTAAAAGTAAAAGTTTTCTCATTATTTAGACTCCTTAAATCTATCTTTATTTTAATAAAAACGTAAGACTTTTCATTTGGTTACAGAAAAAGATGAGCAAGCTAAATGAGTCAAGAGTTTTATTTGATTTATAAAAAAAGTAAAAATTTGTTAATTTTTGGCATGCTATGTGCAATGAATAACTGTGAAAATTAAAAAAAAGTAAAAAATACTTAATTGGGAGGAACATTATGTTCAGATTTATGAAAAAAGACAAGGGATTCAGTTTAGTGGAACTTTTAGCTGTTATTATTATTATGACTATTTTAGCATCTATTGCTGTTCCAATTTATCTTCGTTACACAGAAAGAGGTAAAGCTGCTGGTCCTAAGGCTTACTTGCGTTCAGTAAAACAGGCTTACGACACTTATTACACAATGAATGGTACAACTGATGGTTACGAAATTGAAGATGCATTAGATGATTCTGGTATTTCTCAAGCTGTTAGAGACCAATGGGAATTTGATGTAGTAGGTAACCCACCTCAAGAGTATATTTGTACTTCTACTTCAGAATTCGAATCAGGAGAAGGAAAACAAGTTAGATTTATCGTTGAAGATAACTCTTATACTGGCTGGGGAATCGATTCCTTTACCGATGTTGAAACTGGTGGAGAAAACTAAATTAGACTAAAACTAAGTTAGTTTTTAAAATAAGTTTAAATTTCGGGAGGCTGGATGACAATTCAAGAATTATTAAAATTCACTTCAGATGCTGGGGCATCGGATTTGCACATTTCTGCAGGTTCATACCCTATGGTGCGTGTTCATGGTAAAATGAAAAAATTGAACATACCTCAAATGTCTGAAGAAGAGATTCAAAACCTAATATTTAGCGTTATGAATGAATCTCAAATAGAGATGTTTCATGAGAAATTAGAAATTGACTTCTCAACAAAACTCTCAAACGATGTTCGTTTTCGTGTTAATGCTTTTACACAAATTAATGGTTTAGCTGCAGCTTTTCGTGTTATTCCTAACGAAATTAAGACATACGAAGAACTTTATTTACCTGAAACGCTAAAATCATTAACATATAAAGAGAAAGGTCTTATCTTAGTTACAGGTCCTACAGGTTCTGGTAAATCAACTACTCTAGCGACTATGATTGACTCTATAAATGACCACTCTCAAAAACACATAATTACAATTGAAGATCCGATTGAGTTTGTTCATAAAAGTAAGAACAGCTTAGTCAATCAGCGTGAGCTGGGACATGACACACACTCTTTTACTGCAGCTCTTAGATCTGCATTGCGTGAAGATCCAGATGTGATTCTTGTTGGTGAGATGCGTGACTTAGAAACTGTTTCTCTTGCTCTTACTGCATCAGAAACTGGTCACTTAGTTTTTGCCACTCTTCATACTAGTAGTGCAACTAAGTCTATTGACCGTATCATAGATATGTTCCCTAAAGAACAACAAGCTCAAGTTCGATCAATGCTCTCTGAATCTTTAGAAGCTGTTATTGCTCAAACATTGCTACCTACTAAAGATGGCAAAGGCCGAGTTCCTGCTTTAGAGATTATGATTGCTAATGCGGCTGTAAGAAACTTGATTCGTGAAGAGAAGACTTACCAAATACCTTCTGTTATCCAAGCTGGTACCAAAGAAGGTATGCAAACAAAAGATCAATCTCTATATAATCACGTTATGAACGGTAATTTAGATAGAAAGACTGCAGAAAAGGTTGCTGATAATCCTAAGATCTTCGCAACTGGTGCAGGATTTAACGGATGATGAAATTAAAAAATTGTAAAGACTCAGGTTTTACATTAATAGAGCTCTTGGCAAGTTCTGCAATTGTGCTATTTGCCATAGCTGCTCTTTTTGTGGGTATTCAATTTACCGAGAATCAGATTTTTAGAAATTATCGGGTTCGTAGAGCAATGTTAATTGCTTCTGGTAAATTAGAATACAATAATTTCTTTCGCAAGCAAAAGAGTGGATTTATGGCTGACCCAAATAGCACACCTGTTTATGGTAGGTCATATATCTTAGACAAAACTCCTTCAAATCGTAATATTGTTATTGATTTGTCTGCAAGCTATAGTATCGATTATGAGTACGGTATTATAGATAGAACTTATCGTAAAACAACTATCGTGGTTGAAGGAGAATGGAATGAACCTAGCAGAAAGAATAAGAGACAATCAATTAAATTAATAGAAGATTACTATGACCCATATGATTAAACCAAAAAGAAAACTGGATAGTGGATTCACTATAGTTGAATTAGGTGCTGTAATAGCCATTAGTATGATAATCTTTTTAGCTATTTACATTGTTCTATCAATGTGGAGCTTAAGGTTTCAACAATTATCACAAATTGCTAGATTAAATAATGAAGCTTACGATTGTATTATGAAGATTAAACATGGTGCAGTGGTTAAGCAAGATAATAATCCACAAAGGCAATTTATTGGCTTATTGAATGCTCGTTCATTATCAATGTACGGAAATAGCGCTACTTATCAAACTATCACCGGTGGATATGTAACAGGTTATTCAGGTGTTAAATTTAAACCACCTTTGAATCATCCTACTCTAAGTAATTATGATGAAGTTACTATTGTTAGAAATGGTGATTATGTTATGTATGATGGTGCTGTCTATGGGATCGATTCAAATGAATCTAGCAACATTCCTTTGTTTCCTAGTGAAACAAGTGGAGGTAGTGAAGAAATGTTTGTGGAGAATTTAATTTTTACAACTGTTGGTGAAATTAACACTAACGAAGATGACCTAAAGGTTGTAAGAGTTATTCTTAAGGCAGGCATAAAACTTTCGGAAGGAAATTTGGATGTGTTTCAATCATATCCTGACCCATACTTTGTTGAATATGAAACTATAATTGCAATTGAACAGGGGGCAGATTAATGAAAAGCTTTAAAAAAGTTATTTCTGAAAACGGCTTCTTCTCAATAGCATTTGCGGTAGTTGTAGTGGTTCTATTTTCGGTAATAGCTATTTCACATATTGGTGTCTCTGACACTAAAGATGTAGCTGAGAACTACAAGATTACCCAATATCTCCACTTAGTACGTAGTGAAGCTATGAGAGGAGTCATTGTTGCTAAGGATCAATATAATAATAGTTCAACTCCTGTGGGAGAAGGTGGTGGTTTTTCCAACATTGACTTGTCACAAGAAGTGAATGTAATTGATGCTGGTATTGGCACATTTACTTTCGAAATGAAATCAATGGTGCTTGATGAATCTGCTGCAGAATCTAGTCCTTTTATTAGTTCTACTTCTTTGAGCGTAAACTCAATAGGAAGAGCTTATACTGGTTCTGGACGTAGCAAAGATACACCTATTTCAATGTTCAGTAAAAAAGTGATTAAGAGTCAGTCTTTTGCTGGATTCCATTATTTTACAGATAATGAATCATCAATCAACTCAGACTTGGCTGGTGGTTTTGATGAAGTTAAATTCTGGGGACCCGATGAAATATATGGTATTGTAAGATCAAACACTGATATTTATATCCAAAACGGCGGTGGTGGAAACAATAATGGATGGCCTTATTTCCATAACAAAGTTTACACTGCCGGTGAAATAAAACCTTTTGGCGGTGGCTCTATACCTGAAGAAGATGTTTTCAACGACGGGTATGAAGAGAACGTGCCAATTGTTGAATTCCCAGAAAATGCTCATGATGCTCGTACTGGTGCTGTCATTGATGTTGACCCTGGGGATATCTTAGATGTTGTTGTTAGTGGTGCTACACACCAGTTAACTTATGGCACCGTGTTAGTTGGTGCTGCAGATACTGTGGTTGTTTATGACTTAGCAATTGAAGACGACCCTGATACTCCTGAAAGAGAAGATTCTCTAGGTGTTCAGTATTTAACAAATATTGATACTATCTGGACAAATGCTGGTACTGGCCGAGTAACTAATAACTCTGTATTCGCAACAGGAAAACTTTGGCTCAGAGGAACCTTTGCAGGAAAGCAAACATGGGCTTGTCAAGATACTATGTATCTTACAGGTGATATCTTGCTAGCTGGAACTGAGAAAGGGGAACCACCTGATGGTTATAACTCTGACACTAATGAACATAGTGGTCCAGTTAATCATAATGATTATGTTGGACTTGTATCAGAAAAAAGTATCCTCATTCAGTATGGTTATAGATCTTTCGAAGATTCTGTAATTGTTAAGAATAACTGTGGTAGATATGAAGATATTCCTGGTGACGAAGGTGAAGGTGGTATTTATATTTATGCTGCGATGGCTGCTTTAGGTAAAAGTGATGTGTCTATGGAAGATGGAGTGTTTTCATTCCAATATCAACATCCACACCCTGGAACTGTTGTCAGGGTTGATGATGAATGGGTTTTGAAAGAAGACCTACCTGCTCCTTACAATAATATCTATGATTATGCACCTTATAATAATGGTTGGGGTCCATTGCATTTCTTCTATTATGATGAAAGAGATGTGGCTTGGAATCCAGCAGCATGTTTCCCATATTATGGTCCACTCTGGCCTGAACCTGCAGCTACTTCATTCATGGAAAGAGGAACAATTAACCTTTTTGGATCTGTTGCTCAAAGAAGAAGAGGTTTTGTACATAGATCAGGTAGTGACCCACTAAATACAGGTGGTGAATGGGATATTGAAAATTATAGATATGGTGCTCATCCTGATAATTTGAATCTTTCTAATTCTCCTGGAGCTACTGGTTCTGGTGTTGGATATAAGAAGAATTATAATTATGACCATAGATTTATGAATCATCCACCTCCAAAATTTCCTCAAGTACATTTAGAGGGTGGAAAGACAGAGTTTGATACAGCCAGTTGGTATCTTTATAGAGCTGATGATGCTCCTGTAGATTTGACATTTTAATAATAACAAAAATAAAGAGGCGATATGAGTAAAAAAACTAAGGTAAGATTTAAAGAATCACTTGGTATAGACATTGGATCCCACAGTGTTAAAGTCGTCCACTTAAAGAGACTTAACCATGGGTACAAGTTGTTGAATTTTGATATTCGATCAACAGTACCTGAAGGGATCGAATACTTACCAAATGATTTACGAAATGATCGATTTACTCCGGTTCTTGGTTCTATACTTAAAGGTATGAAAATCAATCCGAAGAAAATTAAACATGTCGTAAGTTCAATTGGTGGTGATGATACAAGTATCAAACAGGTAAAGACAATTTATTTACCTGATGAAGAGCTTGATTCAGCACTTACATTTGAAGCAAAAAAACACATTCCTATTAGTGGGAATGAAATGGTATTGGATTACCAAGTTTTAAACATTGAAGAGAAAACAAACAATATGAATATCATATTAGCAGCTTCTACTAAAAATGTAATTAATTCTCATGCTGAGATATTAAGTTCAGTAGGATTAACACCTGGTGTTATAGATATAGACGCATTCGCTATTACAAACGCTTTCTTATTAAGTTCTTTTGTAGAAGAAGGTGTGTATGTATTAGTTAATGTAGGAGCTCATAGAACTAATATTGTAATTTATGGACCAAAAGCTAAATTCTTCACAAGAGATATTGCTTATGGTGGCTACAATATTACTCAAGATATTATGAGAAAACACAACTTAGAATTTTCTGCAGCAGAAACATTTAAAGTTGAACATGGTATTACAGAAGCTAGTCCATCTGGAGAGACAACTCTCTCTATGTTAGATATTTCTGAAAAGAATACAGAGGATTTAATTACTGATGAAATCAGAAGATCAATTAGATTCTATGTTAAAGAAGCTGGAAACAGTGATTTCAGAAAGGTATATTTGATGGGTGGTTCAGCCAAAGTTAAAGGTCTAGCGGAATATATCGAATCTAAGATTAGTGTTCCAACAGAGGTTTATAATCCATTTGGTTCAATTGAAATGCCTGAAAAATTCAAAAATAGTCAAGATCCACAGCTTTGCCTTGCCTTAGGTCTTGCTATGAGACCAGAATAGGGGGATGAATGGAACAATTCTATTTTGGAGTTAACTTAAATAAATTTGGCGAAGAGCGTTTAAAAGCTCTTAAAGAAAAAAGAACCTATATCAATACACTTATTGCATTTTTTGTGATAGTAATAGCTATTGTAGGTTTTACCTATTATAATAATGTAAATTTAGAAAAGAAGATTCAAACACGTAAGAATCAGTTGGCTGAAATTAATAAGCAAATAAGCTCTTATGATAACATTGTTAGTTCTACTAGTTCTAAAAACTTAGAGAAGGATATGGAAAAATTTGCTCAAGCATATAATAGAAGAATTTTCTGGACTAAAAAGCTTCAAGCTTTAGCAGAAATTACTTCTGATTCTTTAGCAATTTCTAAATTCGAATATAAAAGTGGTAACTGGGACTTGATAGGACTTATCAAAGCGAAGAATCATGAAGTTCCTCAAGATATCATTAATAAGTATAGAACTTCTTTGATTGAAAGAGAAGAATTTAATGATTTCCGCTCAGTTGAATTTGTTAACAGAGACCTTGTTAAGAAAATGCTTAATATCGAAACTGATAATGAAATGGATGTTGTTTACGATTTTAAAATTCAGTGTAATAGTAAATACTATGAAAGAAGGAGAAGAAAATGAAGCGTAACTATACTATCTTAATTGTATTAATTCTTCTTTTCTCTGCTGCTTATTACTATTTTGCTGAGCAAATTATATCTGATAATGTGAAAGAAATCACTAAATTAGATAATAAAATCAAAGCAGCTCGTCAAGATTTGAATAGTCTTATTGTTCAAAATGAGAAATTAGGGGAGTTTACTGCTATTTTATCTCATACTTTAACCAAAGATAATGAATTCTCATCAGATGAAATTCATGATATTATCTTCACAATGGATGAAATTGCTCAAAATTATGGTATCGATATTTCTGGTATCAATCATAAAAGTCTATTTACTTCAGCAGATCAGTTAGAACATGAATTCTCTTTTGAGTTCACATCAACTTATGTTAAATTAGGAAGATTCCTAAATGACATTGAAAAGATGGATTATTTAACTGTTATCAATGATTTTTCAATTGATCCTGAAAAGATAGTAGATAAGAAACAAGACATTGAAAATGTTCAAGAATTAGATAAGAACTACATTGTCAATTTAAGCATTTCATTTATTAAACATAAGATGAGGTAATTATGGAATATAGATATGTAAAAGACTTAGCTTATATTCTGTTAGTTATATCAATTATTTTCCTTGCAGTTTTTGCTGTGAAGCATTATAATACTGAACAAGAAGTTGATGCTAAATCTGCATACGCAGAGCAAGAAGTTGATTCTAATCTACTTCGCAAAGCTATCGAAATTGAACAAGGTATTAAGCAAAGAAAAGAATTTGTTTTTTCAATAAATAAAGACCCTTTAAAACAAGACATTATTCTTCCTCAAAAGGTAGATGAAATTAAACTTAGACTACAAAAAAGATATAATCAAATTAGATTATATGGTGTCTTAAAGTTTGATGAAGACTTGTTGGTAGGTATTGAACACAAAGATATCGAAGCTCAATACAGAATTGGTGAAAAGATTCAAGGTTCAAGATTAAGTATTAAATCTGCAGACCCTGTAACTCAAACTGCTGTGTTAAGCAACGGAACAAAGCTAGAAGTAGAAGAAAGAATGGATGTGTTCGATATCCCTTCAGAAAAAACCCCCCAACAAACTGACGATATTTCTAATCAAAATTATTAAAATAGGTAGGAGAAACTATGAAAATATACAATGTTAGAATAAGAAAATTTACTCTAATTATGTTAACATTACTTATGAGTGTTTCATTCATGTTTGCTCAAAGTAATGAAGATTTATTAGTAAAAAAGATAGATAATCTTAATTTCAAAGATGCCACAATTACAACTGTAATTGAATCAATCTCAAAGTTAACAGGCATCAATATTGTTGTTGCAACAGAAGGAACTAAATCAGCTGATGATGGCGAAAAAAGAGTTACTGTAAGATTAAACGATATTTCTGTTGAAAATGCAGTATCTTTAGTAGCTAAATCATACGGTTTTGCTTATAAAGTAATCGGAACTAATACTTTCCTTATTGGACCTACAAGTATTGTTGAACAAGAATCAGGTACAAGAAACTATATTTATCAATTAAAATATATTGATTCAGAAAAGATAGTTAGCGCTTTCAGCGATATGCCTGGTGAAGTTGTTGAAGTTGCTGGTCAAAATGCTCTTTTAATCAGGGCTAATCCAGAAACTTATGCTGATATTGAAAATCAAATCAAAAAATTAGATATGCCTCAAAAGCAAGTTCAAATCAGAGTTAGAGTTATTGAAGTTAATCTTTCAGACTCAAAAGAAATGGGTATTGATTGGTCACAATTAAACCAACTCACTACTATCATTGCAGAAGATCCAGTTAACCAAGCAGGTGTTGGACTTCCTTATAACTACTCTGACGAAACTGGTGCATTACCTTTTGGTGAAGCTTCTGAATTAGGTGTTTTACCATCTAACCAATACTTCCAAAAAATGAGTGATTGGGATGACTTCGGTAAATTCTCAAGACAACTTTATGCTTTTGATATTACTATTGACTGGTTATTAGAAAATAACTCAGCTAAAATTCTTACAGATACAAGATTAACTTCACAAAATGGTGAATCTGCTTATGTACACATTGGTGAATCATTACCTTATGTTGTTACAGATAACGATAAAGAAATCCAAGTTGAAAGAGAAGATACTGGTATCAAATTAAATATCACTCCTAAAGTTAATTCAGAAAATGAAATCACTACTCAAATTCAACCAGAAATTTCTTCTGTTATTGAACTTGTGAATGGTTATGTTCCTAGAACAAAAATCAGAACTGTTAACTCAACAATTACTGTTCCTAGTGGTGATACATTTATCGTGAGTGGCCTTCTTTCTTCACAATTAACAAAACGTGAAAATAAAGTTCCTTTCTTAGGCGATATTCCTTTTATCGGCAGATTATTTAGACATCAAACTGAAGTCTTAGAAAAAACAGATCTTATTATTGAGATGACACCAACAGTTGTAAATTCAGCTGATTTTAACAAACATGCTCAAGTTGAAGACATTATGTCAGAAGCTTTAATTCAATTTGAAGAACAAGAGTAACAACTGGGAGTTAATATGAAAAAGAAAAATTTAAGTATATTGTTGATTCTTTTATCTCTTGCTATGCTTATAGTAAGTGGTTGTGATGATAGAGATCTTCCAACATCTACTGATGCTAATTATAGGATTGTTAGACTTGAATCAACAGTTGATTTAATATATGCTGATAATAACGTTACTTTCAGTTATATCAGTGCTTATGTAAAAGATAGTAATAATTTCCCATCAGCTGAGATTCCTGTAAGATTCCAAGCTGACCGTGGTTCTATTATTACTCTTGCTAACACAAACCAATCTGGTATTGCAAAAGTTCCTTTCTATGATGAAGGTGAAGTTGGTGATGCAATTATCACTGCTTACGTTTATACATATTCACAATATGATGCAACAGAAATAACTGGCGAAGACTCTAAGTCTATCACTGTTAAAATTGCTGAAAAACCACCTGTTGGTGACTTAACAATTGAAATTTCTTCTGAAGAATTTATCGTTAACCAATCTGTGCTTGTTAGAGCTAGAGTATTTGATGCTTTAACTAACCCTGTAGCTGATTCAACTATGATTAGATTTGAAACAGACAGAGGTTTCTTCGTTGCTGAAGATGGTGAAACTAATATGGGTTCTATCGCTATAATTCCAACTCAAAATGGTATGGCTCCATTGAACTTAAATGTTGGTCAACAAGCTGGTATGGGTACTGTTAGTGTACGTATCGACACTCTTTTAGCATCAAGAAATTTCAATGTTAAACCTGGTAATCCTTTCAACTTAGAATTAGTTACCTACTTAGGTGATGATGATTTAAATGTTGTTGAAGAAACTAGTGAAACTACTATCGATAATGAATATAACATTGTTATTCAAGCTAATTTGAAAGATGCTTATAATAATGCAAGTCCTAATAAAGTTATCAGATTTGAAACTGACTTAGGTACTTTCTATAATACAGCTGAAACTTATACCCAAAATACTGATGCTAATGGTGTTGCAAAAGTGATCTTTACTCCTGGCTTATCAGCTGGTCCTGCTACTATTAAAGCTTTTGCTAATGGTGATACTCTTTCTACAGAAGCTCTCTTCACTATTAAATCAGAAGAATTATATTCAATTAGATTTAATACCCAAGATCAAGTAACTCTTAACGTTGCTAATACTGGTGGTATTGACTCTAAAATCTTATACGTTAATTTGTACGATATCAATGGTAACTTAGTTGATAGAGCTACTGATATTTACTTTAAGATAATCAATCAATCAATTCCTGGTGCTCCAGAATCTCCAGCTTACCTTAGTGGTCAAGTTGACGGTATTGTTCATACTACATCAAGTGGTGGACAAGCTGCAGTTTCTGTTGTTGCTGGTACTGGTTCTGGTGTTATCCAACTTAGAGTTGCTAACCAAGAAGAAGCATTATCTAACACTCAAGTTGAAGGTGCTATTACTGCAACAAAAGGTAATGTGCTTATTCAAGCTGGTCCTCCTGCTAATATTAGCTGGGGTGACGTTGCTTTTGACCAAGCTGAACCAGTTGGTGGCGGTATGTGGGAATTATTAATGTCTGTTTCTGTTAAAGACGCTTATAATAACCCTGTAGCCTACGGTACTACTGTTTTCTTCGAATTAACAAACCAAGATAATTTACCTGCAACTATTCAAGCTAATGGTTATACTGGTAATGGCCCTGAAGTTACTACTAATGATGCTGGTGCTTCACAAGTTGACTCCTTATCTTCAATTGGTATTGCTTATACTCTATTAACTTACTCAGGTAGCTTAACATATTCAGACCTTGAGTTAAAAGCTACTTCTGTTGGTGGTTACGGTCAAGATATTGCTGAAACTTATACAATAGAAGTTCCTTGGAACCAACCAGACACTGATATTCAGGTTAATCCTGGTAACATTGCTTTCTGGGATGGAGACCCAGGTGCTGCTTTAAATGATTTCGAATGGGCTTATGTTACAGTAAGAGCTAGAGATGGACAAGGTTACCCAACTGCAGGTGTTGTATGGACATTTACTGCAGATAGAGGTATTTTCTATCACCAATTAATCACAACTAATGAAACAAATCAAGCAATTACTGACGCAGAAGGTTATGCTAGAATTAGACTTAAACTTTTCAGAGCTCACGGTTTACCATCACCTGATGGCGTGACTCCTGGACAGCAACAAGTTCAAATCGAAGGAAGAGTTTTAGGTACTGGTATCACTCAAAGAGCTACTACTATTATCTTAAGATACCCTTTAGCAAACCCTGAAAACTAAAATATATAATAATGCCCGATATCCTCTTGGGTATCGGGTAAAATAAACTTAGAAATTTAATAACAAAAAGGATTGATTATGGCATTTAATCCTCAATTCGCAAGAATAGGTGAAATTTTAGTTCACAAAGGTTACGCTACTGACGAGCAAATTAAAGAAGCTTTGATAAAGCAAGATAACTTTGCTCTTAAACTTGGTGAGACCTTAATTAAATTAGGATATGTTCAAGAAAAGCAACTTATTGAATGTATCTCTCTCCAATTAGATATACCTATTGTGAATCCTAATGAGCTTATGGAACTTGATGTAGATACTGTTTCTTTAATCTCAGAACCATTTGCTTATGAAAACAGAGTTATCTGTTTAAGAGTTGTTGACGATACTTGTATTGTTGCAATGACTGACCCAGATGACCTTAATATATTGGATAGTTTAAAGAAAGTACTTAATAAAAATGTTGAACCAATGCTCATTGGTGATTCATTATTATCTGATGCTTTAGAAAAATATTATAAGTCTATTAGAACAACTTCACAAGTTGAAGATGCAGTTGGTAATTTTGATTTTGTTGCTGTTGATGGTGATGATAATGAAATTAGCATTGATAGTGGAGCTGATTCAAAAGCTGATGCTCCAGTTGTTAAAATGATTAATCTTATCATTTCAGAAGCTATCAAAGCTGGTACTACTGATATTCATATAGAACCTCTTGTAAAAAGTACTAGAGTTCGTTTCCGTGTTGACGGTGCTTTAAGAGAAGTTATGAACCCACCTATTGCTATGCATGCTGGTTTGATTTCTCTTATCAAGGTTATGGCAAAGTTAAATATTGCTGAAAGAAGATTACCACAAGATGGTCACATGGGACTTAAAACTGCTATCAAATCTGTTGACGTCCGTGTTTCTATAGCTCCTACTGTTTTAGGTGAAAAAGCTGTGCTACGTTTACTAGACAAAGGTGATTTCGGTTTTAAACTTTCAACTCTTGGTTTTGAAGCTGATGACTTAGAAATCTTCCAAAAAGTAATCAAGAGACCTTACGGTATTATTATTGTTTCAGGTCCTACTGGTTCTGGTAAATCTACTTCACTTCATGCAGCTATTAAAACTATTGAAAACATTGAAACTAACATTATTACTGTTGAAGACCCTGTTGAATACAGACTCCAAGGTATTACCCAGATTGAAACAAAAGATGAAATCGGTCTTACCTTCTTATCTGCTCTTCGTTCTGTTCTTCGTCAGGACCCTGATGTTGTTCTCATTGGTGAAATTCGTGACTTTGAAACTGCCGATATCGCGGTTAAATTCTCACTTACTGGTCACCTTGTTTTCTCTACCCTTCACGCTAATGACGCTCCATCAACTATCACTCGTTTGATTGATATTGGTATCAAACCTTATCTTGTTGGTTCATCACTATGCTTAGTTATGGCTCAAAGATTGGTTAGAAAAGTATGTCCAAACTGTGTTACCGACTATACTCCTACTGATGTTGAACTTCTTCAAGCTGGTATTACCCCTGAAGAAGCTAAGAATATCAACTTCAAAATTGGTGCTGGTTGTGTACACTGTGATAATACTGGTTATGCTGGTCGTGAAGGTATCTTTGAATTGTTAGCAATTACCCCTGAAGTAAGGGCTCAAATCTTTGCTGAACAGAATCAAGATATTATCAGAGATACTGCTTTAGAACAAGGCATGAGAACCCTTCATGATGCTGCGATCAGAAAAATGAAAAAAGGTATAACATCAATTCGTGAAGTAATTAAACTTACTATTAACGATTAAAAAAATAAAGGTATAATATGGCTAATTTCTCGTATACTATAAAAGATGCGAAAGGTGCTAGAAAAGAAGGTATTATCAAAGCTTCTACAATGGATGAAGCTATTGATAAATTAGCTGCTGATGGTGGCACTATCATCTCTGTTAGAAATGCTACCGATGGCTCTTTCAAAGGGAAACTCTCTCTCTTCGATAAGATAATGTTAGCTATCTACAAGATGAGAACTGCTGTTAAGCTTAAAACCTTAGTTTTCTTCACCCGTCAGTTATCTACTATGTTTTCTGCTGGTCTTACCATTGAGAAAGCTATCTCTGACCTCGGAAAAGAAGAGAAAGATCCAAAGTTCAAAAAAGTTCTTAAAAAAGTTGATGATGATATCCGTAAAGGTTATTCATTATCTGAAGCCTTTGAACAACATCCAGGTGTGTTTAACCCCTTGTATGTCTCTCTAGTTAAAGCTGGTGAGGTTTCTGGTACTCTACACACTGTTTTGGATGAATTAGCTGAAAACTTAGAAAGAACAGAAGATACTAGACGAAAGGTTAACTCTGCTATGACTTATCCTATCTTTATCTTGCTTTTCTTAATCTTCGTTGTTTGGTTCCTTTTCTACTATATCATTCCAAAATTCAGTGATATTTATGCTAATTTTGGTGCTGAATTACCAGTTGCTACTAGAGTTGCTATCTCTATTAGTAACGTTATTAAAGGTAACCTACTAGCTACAGTAGGCATAATAATTGCAGTTGGACTTTTCTTCTTTGTTATAAATCTTACCGATAAAGGAAGATGGATAATAGATAAAATTAAACTAAAAATACCAGTAATAGGATCTCTTGTTGAAAGCTCTGTTATGAGTAAATTCTCAAGAACTTTCTCTATTCTTATGAAAGCTGGTGTTCCAATTATGGACACTTTAGAGTTGGTTGAAAATGTTGTTGGTAATGCTGTTGTTGAAGGAGCTGTCAGACGCTCTCGTCTTATGATTAAAGAAGGTTATGGTATTGCCCAAGCTTTCAGATCAACAAACGTATTCCCTTCTACTCTTCTTCAAATGATAAGTACTGGTGAAGAAACTGGTGACTTAGATAAACTCTTAAGTAAAACTGCTGAATTCTATGATAAAATCATCGATTCAGTTATTGAAAAATTAACTTCACTTATCGAGCCAATGTTGATTATTCTTATGGCAGGTGTTGTGGGTTCAATTATTGTTGTGATCTACTTACCTATCTTTAACCTTGGTGAAGCTATGTCTGAAGGTCTTAAATAATAAGATTACAAGTAAATATATAAGGGGTGAGATTAATTTTAATCTCACCCCTTTTTTTATCTAAAATATTAGGCTCTCTCAAATAGATTGGGTAAGCTGATTAATATTGTCGTAAAAGGTTAACGAATATAGAATCTATTTATAGCAGTTAAACCCAAATAATGCAGTAGACCTTTGTGAATAGCACTATATTATTCTGCAAAAATAACTTCCATAATTTCTCCGAATATATATATTATATGCGTAGTTAAGGAATCATCCCCTGTAACCCCCTCAAAAAAGGGGATTTTGCTAAAAGAATCTGCACTCTTCGCCTGTGATACGTAGCTTTAGCGAAGTATTACTAAAGCTCTATTGCACAATCTGGGTTAAAACATATTTAATCCCGAAGGGATGTTTATCTAAAAGGCAGGGTTCGTTAGACCCTGTATATATAAAAATAAAACTTATTCTAGCCCTGGAAGGGCGATAACATATTGATTTTTTTAAGATGTTACCCCCTCCTTGTATAAAAACAAATTACATACATGATATAGACACAACACTCTCTGCTTTGGAGAGAGCCTTCTATTTTTCCTTGATTGTTACTATCTCATAAAGTTCCCAATGATATATTGAGATAGTAACAATCAAGCTAGGGTAGATGCCTCTACTAGTCTGGTTTTATCTCTTCTAAAAATTTAAAAACAATCCAGCGTTCATCTAATTGATTCTTATTTACTGCTAAAAGCTCATTTTCCCTATAAGGAATTCTTCTGTTCAGGTTTCTAAAGTCTATGCTGTCCTTGCCTGAAACTTCAGCTAAAAGGCCATTTTCAACAAAATAAACCCTACTATCATGTTCCAGAGTAATAGTTAAATCTTTAGTTTTATTTAGGAAATTTAGGAATTTATAGTATTTAAGAATTAATTTAGTTTCAATTTTAATCTCTTCAGCTTTAATAAACTCTAAATCATCATAGAAGTTCTTATACTTGTTTAATAACTTATCAGCTAAATCGTTATTGGAAGATAAATAGTATGTATTAATTAACTCTTTTAGTTCTTGATGATTATCTTTAGTGCAGGTAGAAATACAATCTTTGCCATTGATTAAGCTACAATGTTGAGTATTGTCAGGGCAGATAGGCAATTTTAAATATTTGTTAAAAATTGATAATATATCACTGATAAAGAATCTGGAACGAAAGGGACCAATATAAAATTTGTCAGATTGAGTATTCTCTTTAATGCTTAAAAAGGGTGCATTATTCCAATCAATAGCCAAGTAACTATAATTCTCCCATAAGTTAATATAATCATTAAAATATGGTGTAAATGTACTCACAAGGCTCTTATACCAAACCAAGCTGTCTATGTCACTTAATCTTAAATCAAAGATAAGGTCTTGGCTCTTATCCCATAACTCTTTTATCTTGTCATTTGTTTCTTTTTGCTCATATAACTTATTAATCCTGACAAATAAATTACTTGTTAAACCAGCAAATAAGACATTTTTACCATCTGTAAAATAGAATGTAGCCTTAGATTCGGGTAATTGCTGTATGGCTAATTCGTTATCCAATAATATTTTCATTTCTATCCTCAAAAATTTCTTTATATCATTTTATAAAAAGTAGATATTTTGTCTAATACTATTTCAATTTTATTCTTTTAATAAACTCTTAAGTTCTATTGCACCATTCGGACTTAAGTGTTACCCTGTCACTTAAAAGTTATAAATTGTGTTACTATAGGGTAACACAATTACTTTATCAGAGTTTTATGATAAAAATGTGAAAATAGATAACAATCACGAACACAAAGGATTAGCTAGTAAAATCAAGATGCTAATATTAAGGGAACAGAATATGTAATATAGAAAAGCATGGAAAACATAAAAAAAATCTTAATAGCAACATCGAATGATGATCATAGGTACTTACTTAATGTTCTCTTCTCAGAAGCAGGATATCAAGTTGACGCACCAGATAACCTTGCTTTTTGTACAAAACTTTTTGAAGAAAATGATTATTATAAAGTCATATTAGATTATGATTATAGGGTAAAAGAAAACAGAATGTTCTGTTCTTATCTTGAGATGAATAAACACTTCAAGAAGAGCGTGTTAATCCAAGCGATTACAGATGAGGACATTATGTCAAAAGTTTTTGAACAGGGTGGAAGTGTTGTTAATAAACCTTATGATACAGACAAACTATTGTTTGTTGTGAATAATTGAACTATCTTAGAGATAGTCTCCAGTCATCCTTATTATATAAGGATTTATGATGACAAAGCAGAAAGTCTAGCTGCTATGGGGAGGTTTTTCATGCAAGAAGATAATTTCATCTAAATCTGGATGCTAAATGGTATTTATTGATCTGTTGGTTGCGTAGTTAATATCATGGTTATATAAAAAACAAAGATAATAGAAAATATTATCTTAAAGATTCTCCCATATAGGGTCTGTAGTGTTAACTTCTTCAGCTGGTTTGGTATATAGTTGAATCTACGAATACTCAAGTACCTCAGAAAGAGTTTGCTTAGCGAACTCTTTCTCCCTTTTTAATATAGTTGACAAATCCAATTATGCAAATTCTTTTTTAAATAATTTTATTCTTTTAACCCAGATAAAGAAGTATAAAAAATTAATGTTATTGACAGTTTGACTATGTTAAATCTAATTGCTTAAAAGTGAATATGGGAGTTAATATGCCTAAAATTGAAGAACTTAGTATAGTTAAAAATCATTATAGTGGAAAAGTAAGAGATATATATGATCTTGGAGACCTTTTATTAATAGTAACAAGTGATAGAATTTCAGCATTTGATGCAGTTTTCCCTAACGAAATACCTAATAAAGGTAAGATTCTAAATCAAATTTCTGTCCACTTTTTCAAAGAGACAAAATCCATAATTGATAACCACTTTATCACTGATATAATAGAAGAATATCCTCAAGAATTACATGAATATAGAGATGAACTTGAAGATAGATCAATGTTGGTGAAAAAGACGAAAGTTATACCTTTTGAATGTATAACAAGAGGATATATTACTGGTTCAGCTTGGTCAGAATACCAAAGAGGTGGAACTGTTGGTAATACTCTTTTACCGGAAAATATGAAGGAAAGTCAAAGATTTCCTGAAGCTATATTCACACCTTCAACCAAAGCTGAGGAAGGCCATGATATAAATATTTCTTACATGGAGATGTTAGCTAGATGCGATAAATTTATTGCTGAAGAACTAAAAAATAAGTCTTTAGAATTATATAGATATGCACATACATTATTATGGGATAAAGGGATAATTTTAGCTGATTCTAAATTTGAGTTTGGAGTAATTGGAAACAAGATAATGTTGATTGATGAAATTCTTACACCTGATTCTTCTAGATATTGGGATATGGATGACTATGTGGTTGGGCAAACACCTAAATCTTATGATAAGCAATTTGTAAGAGATTATATAACAGCTACAGGATGGGATAAAAATCCCCCAGCTCCAGAATTACCACAAGAAATAATTGATAAAACTTTTGAAAAATACTATAATGCATATAAAATAATTGTGGGAGACAAGGCAAAAGTATGGGATACAAAATAGTTATAGTAGATGATGAACCAGAAATCACAGCCAACCTTAAGGAAGATTTAATTGATTTAACAGATGAGTTTGAAATTAAATGCTGTAATTTTGGGTATGATGCCTTGAATGAAGTATTTAAAGGCGATGTGGATCTAGTTATTAGTGATATTGCTATGCCTGATATGGATGGTTATGAATTGTATAACAGGATTAAAGACTGTAAGAAAGACCTGCCAATTATTATGATGACAGGATTTGGTTATGACCCTAATCATGTTTTAGTTAACATTAAGAAGTTTGAAAAAATTGATGTCATGTTAAAGCCTTTTGAACCTGAAGATTTATTAAAGAAAATGAGAGATTATTTAAAGTAATGAAAGAATTTGATAAATTGTTTGAAGTGGTGAAAACTCTGAGAGACCCTGAGAATGGCTGTCCTTGGGATTTGAAACAAACAAGTCAATCTCTAATAAGCGGGATGATTGAAGAAGTCTATGAAGTTGCCGAGGCAGTTGAATCAGGTAACAAAACTGACCTACAAGAGGAATTAGGGGATACTTTATTACATATCTTTTTGCAGGCTCAGATAGCTAGTGAAGAAGGAAGTTTTACCATAAGAGAAGTTATTGATGGGATCAGTAATAAGTTGATTCGCCGTCATCCTCATATCTTTGCTGATGAGAAAATGACAGATGCGGGTGAAGTTAAGAAGAAGTGGGAGCAGATTAAACTAGCTGAGAAGAAAGATAGAAAATCAGTATTAGACGGTGTCCCAAGTGCTATGCCAGCTTTATTGCAGGGACAGAGATTACAAGAAAAAGCTGCTTCAGTAGGCTTTGATTGGGAGCAAATAGAACCTGTATTTGATAAAATTCAAGAAGAAATAGAGGAAGTTAAAGCTGAAATTTTAAGCAATAATCATCAGAGGCTTGAAAGTGAAGTTGGAGACCTCTTATTCTCAGTTGTAAATTTAGCAAGAAAACTCAAGGTTGATTCAGAGTTAGCTATGAAAAGTGCTAACAGGAAATTCAGCTCAAGATTTAAAAAAATTGAAGCGGAATTAAAGAAAACAGGAACACAAATCAATGAAAAAAGCTTGGAAGACTTGGATAAAATTTGGGACAGTATCAAAAAAACTGAATAGGCACAATTTCTCAACAATCTATTTTACTGTTGGTTTTCTGATTATAATTGGGATATTTATTGGCTTTAGTCAGATACTGATCAAGAGCTTAAGACAGGATTCAAAGAAGGCTCCATCATTATTTGCTAATTATATTTATAATACCAAATCATATTTAGATGAAGCACAAAAGAATTATAATGAAATTGTTACAAGTATAGAAGTAATCAATGAAAATTATAAACAAGCTAATGAGAACTCTCAGTTACTAGCCAAAATTTTCGACCGTTGGATTAGAAGTTTAAGTCAAAACAAAGGAGATGAAAACTTCTATAATTATTTTACTTCAGAGTTTACTGAAGACCTTTCTTTTCCCCTCATTTTAACAGATGAAGATGTTACCCCACTAACGTGGAAGAATATTAAAATCCCTGAAATCTCTTATCAAGATTTATCGGAGATTCAAAAAGATAGTTTATCAAGTTTGATTCAGCGCATGGAAAGGATCGATGTTGAAGTTTCTGGTAAAATCTTAAACTATGTTTATTACTTACCTGTTAAGAATTATCTTAAAGAGCCTCCCTTACCTCCCAAAAAGTTTGAAGACTTCATTAAGTCTATGGAACAACCAATAATTATTACTAATAAAAACAATAATCCTATCATTTGGAATAATATCCCCAATGTAAGTAATAATGTTGAGTACGTAATGTTATCAACAGCAGAGAAATCAATTTTAACAAGTGCAATTAATGAAATGAATGCAATTCCAATCGCTTCAGAAAATCTGGATATTGGCATGATTTATATCAATGAATTGCAGGCTATAAAGAACTTAAATATGTTTACTGTAGTTCAATTGGGCCTAGTTATTGTCTTTTTCTTAATTGGTTTCTTAGGATTAAAACTAATAAAAAGAACTGAGAATGATCTTATTTGGGTAGGTTTAGCTAAAGAAACTGCTCATCAATTAGGAACTCCCATCACATCTCTTTTGGGTTGGATAGAGTATCTGAAGATTAAGGAAGAATTTCAGGATGCAGAGAATGCTGAAATGCTTAATTTCATGGAAAATGATGTAGTTCATTTAAAGAAGATTGCTTCTAGATTTGGTAAAATTGGTTCTAAGGTTGAGCTAATTCCTTTAGAACTAGCCCCTCTACTTGAAGAAAGAGTGAACTATATTAGACAGAGATTACCTCATCTAGGTAAGACAATTAGTCTAGAACTAAAAAGTGATGTAGGTGAGACCAAAATAAAGACAGAAAAAGAGTTATTTGGCTGGGTCTTAGAAAATTTACTTAAGAATTGTGTTGATGCCCTAAGTGATAAAGGTGGCAAGATAGAAGTGGAAGCTAAAATAAAAAATAATGATATCATATTGCTTGTTAGTGATAATGGCAAGGGAATAGATAAACACTATTTGAATAAAATATTTGAAGCTGGTGTTACAACTAAGAAAAGAGGATGGGGACTAGGTTTAAGCTTAGTAAGAAGAATAATTGTAGATTATCATAAAGGCAAAATAAGGGTCGCAAAAAGTGTTGTTAATAAAGGAACTACTTTTGAAATAATATTACCAATTTACCAGGAGATATAATGAAGCATCAATATGTTATTAGCAGAGAACAGATGTATCAGTTAGATAAGAGAACTATGGATGAGTTTGAGATAAAATCACCTATCTTGATGGAAATAGCAGGATTGAAATCATGTCAAAGAATTATAGATTTATTTCCTATTAAAAGTCATAAATATCTTATTCTGTGTGCTTCTGGTAATAATAGTGGAGATGGTTTTGTTATTGCTCGCTGGTTGCAGAACTATTCTGCTCAAGTAAAAATTCTTTTTCTAGGTGATCAAGATAAAATGAGCCCTGAAACGCTTAATAACTATGAATTATGTAAAAAATTAAATTGCGAATTTATTGATATATCATCTTTTGATTATAAAAAATTAAGTAGAGAAACTGTCCTTATTGATGCTCTAATGGGTATTGGTTTCCAAGGAGTCTTGAAAGATCCTATTGCTTCACTTCTTAATGATATTAACTCCCTTGATAACCCCAAAGTTGCCATTGATTTACCTTCTGGTTTAGATGCTAATACTGGCCAGGCAGACTTAGTATTTAAAGCAGACTATACTTTTACTATGGCAGCTGTGAAACAAGGTATGCTACTTAATTCTGCCCCGAGTTATTGTGGTAAAATCGAAGTTATTGATATTAGTATTCCTGATGCTTACTTTAAAGAACTAGATTTTTATGCTATAATTAATGATAAAATGAAATACCCAATAAGATTTATTCACTCGCATAAGGGTGATTATGGTAAGGTTGTTGTTATCGCTGGATCAGAATCTTTTTCTGGTGCAGCCATTCTTTCCTGTAAAGCTTGTGTAAAAGCAGGAGCTGGTCTAGTAAAATTATTACATCCTAAGGGGATGGAATCAATTTTTGAGAGCGAGCTAACTGAAATCATGACAATCGGAATAAACCAAGAGACTATAATAAATGAATTTCTTGAATGGGCTGATACTATACTAATTGGTCCTGGTTTAGGTCAAAGTAAAGAAGCTGAACATTTATTTAGAAATGTTCTTAAACACTATGAAAAAACTATTGTAATTGATGCTGATGGATTGAATATATTAGCTAAGAATAAAGAGTTGATTTTAAGATCTAGAGCAAAGATTCTTTTAACCCCACATCTAGGAGAATTTTCAAGATTGTGTGGGATTACCATCAAAGAACTAAATAAAGATATTATAAAATATGCAAGGTCCTTTGTAAAAGATTATGATGTATCGTTACTCTTAAAAAGCTCTAAAAGTCTCTATATAGATAGAAACAAAGCAGTGTATAATATTACTGGTAATGACGGTCTTTCCACTGGAGGTTCAGGAGATGTCTTAGCAGGATTAATTGCTTCTTTTGTTAGTCAAAAATTGCCTTTAGATGAAGCAGCAATTAATGCTTCATATTATTTAGGAAAGCTTGTTGAAGAGATGAGCAAAGAACAAGCTTCTTTTTCCATAATACCAAGTGAAATTATTAAACAGATAGGGAAATATGATATAGAATAATTTTTATCCCAAATAATGCAGTTGACCTTTGCTAAAAGAACCTAGCCCTCTTAGCCTGTGATACGTAGCTTTAGCGAAGTATTATCAAAGTTCTACTGTAATATTCGGGTTTATTCACGAGGAGGTTTAATGAGAAGATTTGTTTTGGTTATCTTCTATCTTTCTACTTGTTTTAGCTGTTTTAGTGAGATTGTTATAAACGAAGTATTTTATGATGCCATTGGCTCTGACAATGGTAAAGAGTGGATTGAACTTTATAATAGCTGTGAAGAAGATGTTAATCTGCAAGGCTGGCATCTGCAAGCAGGAGGTTCTTCTTTTTCAGATATCTTAATATTTCCCTCAATAACTATCAGACAAAATTCATTCTTTCTTATTAGTGAGGAAGCAGGCCCATTAACAAACTTAGTGGCAGAATTAGCTTTTGAGAATGGAGGTTCTGCTAGCGATGGCATAAGAATTCTTAATCCTCAAAATCATTATCAGGACACTATCTTGTATGATAAACCCAATTCTAACAATTTAGAGGGAGATATACCACAAATGGAAGCTTGTGAGCCTGCTAGCCCAGGACAATCCTTAGCAAGATTGAATGATGGTTTTGACAGTAATCAGACTACTGATTGGGTTCGAAGCTCCCAAGTAAGTCCAGGTTTATCTAATAATTTAAAAAAAATAGTTACCTTAGGAAATTGCTCTGCCTCGAATATGGGCATTCAAATACAGGTATCCACAATTATCCTCAACTTATCCACAGTGCAAGTGGATAAATCAGATTTATCTATTAAAATCACTATTAATAATGAGTTAATATATTATAAAGAACTTGATGAAATAACCGCTTTAGATAGTTTAACTTGTTATATAACAATAGAAAATGAAAATTATACTCAAGCTGACTTACTCTTGGAATTAATTAATAATGCTAATGTTCAAATTGTGGATAACTTGTGGGAAACTCATATTTCCTTCTTGTTACCTTCTATAAAAATTTCCGAAGTAATGCACTCTCCCTTAACTGGCAACTCTGAATGGATAGAAATAAGACTATTGGATGATTATGAAAATATAAGTCTCAAACTACTTGATAATGCCGGAAATCATGCTAATGCCATGATTACAGGCTATAAAAATGATCTAATAGTTATTGCAGAGGATAAAAGTAAAGTTGTAGAATGTTTCACTGACTGTGATTCTTCTTTAGTTGTTCAAGCACAAGCGTGGCCTAGATTAAATAACAATGGTGATAAATTAACAATAAAATATTTGAATACAAGCCTTGATTCACTTATATATGGAAATAATTCTACTAGAAAGGGATATTCTTATGAATATCAAAATGAAACAAATACTTGGCATGAATGTTGTTTCCCAACTAGAGCTAGTCCAACAAGGGAAAACTCTACTTATTCACAAGATCAAACAAATTATTTATCTAGCTTCAAAATTCATAATAAATTGATTTCAAGGACGAAAAATAAAGTGTTTGAAGTGTCAATAAATTCTACTAATGAAAATGATTATTGTGATCTGAAGATTTATGACATTAGAGGCTCTTTTATAAGTACTATTTCTTCGGAAAAATTCAATCAAGATAATGATAAATTCACATGGAATGGCTATATAAAAGGGAAATACTTAGCAAGTGGAATATATCCTGCCATTCTAAGATTAAGAAGTCAAAGTGGTAAAATATTGAAAGAAAAAAAGATTTTTATCACGATAAATCGATAAAGTAATTGACAAAAGGAGCTTAGGAAATTTTTCTGACTTAATAAGGGAGTCGAAAGATATATGATAATGAAAAATAAAATAGTGGTGTTTTTAATTTTTAGTGTTTCTAAAAATATATATAATGATAAAATAGCATTTACTCATTAGGGTAGGTGCTATTTTTTTTTCGAAAAAATGGGGTAATAATGGATATAAAAGAATTAATTAAACAAAGCTTAATTGAAGATATTGGAAGTGGCGATATAACAACAGACTCCTTAGAACTTGTTAAAACCATTGCCCAAGCTACAATAGTGGCCAAAGAAGACGGAGTAATAGCTGGATTAAATGTCTTTTCCGAAGTTTTTAAACAAGTTGACCCTGAAATAAATATAACTTTGTATAAAAGAGATGGTGATAAGGTCTCTAATAAAGAAGAAATTGCTAAACTTCAAGGAAATCCTAGTTCTATACTAAAGGGAGAAAGGGTAGCCCTTAATTTTATTCAAAGAATGTCTGGTATTGCTTCTCAGACTGCTAAAATGGTCGAACAAATTAAAGATACAGAAGCCAAATTATTAGATACTAGAAAAACTACTCCTATGTTACGCTTCCTAGAAAAGTATTCTGTTAAAGTCGGAGGTGGGTATAATCACAGGTTTGGACTTTATGATATGATTATGCTTAAAGAAAATCATATTAGGTCAGCTGGTTCAATTACTAAAGCCGTTGAAATGGTGAAAAGGAATAACTGTACTTATAAGATAGAAGTCGAAGTTACTAACTTAGAGGAACTGCAAGAAGCAGTTGAAGCTAATGTTGATAGAGTTATGTTAGACAATATGTCTATAGATAAAATGCGAGAAGCAGTGAAACTTTATAAAGGTAAAGTGGAACTAGAAGCTTCAGGAAATGTTAAATTAGAAACAATAAAAGAAATTGCTGAAACAGGGGTTGATTATATCTCAAGTGGAGCTATTACTCATTCCTATAAATCGTTAGATATTAGTTTATTATTTAGGGAGAATTAGATGAAGAAAAAAGTTGAATGTTTGATTAAAATGCAAAAGTATGATGATAAAATTGCAGAAAAAGAAGCTTTAAAATCTGAATTGCCAAAAAGACTTAAAAGTTTGATTGATGAAGAATCTGAAGCTAAACTTGCAGTTACAGAGTCTGTTGAAGATATCAATAAAGTTGTTTTACTCCAGAAAGATAAAGAAATTCTTATTAAGCAAAACAAAGAAAAAGCTAATAAATATGAAGAGCAATTAGCTTCTATTAAAACTAACAAAGAATATAAAGCTCTTAACAGTGAAATTGCTCTTCTAGCAAGCTTGAATTCTGAACTAGAATCTGAGATTATCGCTCTTATGGAACAAGAAAATCAGCTTAAGCAAATTAAAGTAGAACGAGAAAAAGTTCTTTCAGTAAAACAAAAGAATCTTGCAGACCAAGAAGATGTTTTAAAGAAAGAAATAGCTGGTTTAGATGGAGAAATTGAAGTTTTCAAAAAGAAAAGAAATGCTTTAGCTGTGGATTTACCTAAGAACATAATCAAACAATATAAAGTTCTTATTATTAATAGAAATAGAAAAGCAGTTGCTTTTGAACAAGAAGGTGCTTGTTCTGCCTGTGGTTTTAAGGTTAGACCTCAACTTATTATTGAACTTGAAAAACAAGATAAAATTCTCTTCTGCGAAAACTGCAACAGATTCTTAGTGAGAAAACCAATTCATTAAATAAATCTTTTTAGCTAAAAGAGGATAATATGTCTGCGTGCATTGTTTAGGCAGTCACGAGGAAAGTCCGGACACCATAGGGTATGATGCTTCTTAACGGGAAGTCTTGGTGACAAGAAGCTAGCTCCACAGAAACAAACCGCTTGAATACGCAAGTTGACCAAGTAAGGGTGAAAAGGTAGTGTAAGAGACTACCAGATATCTTGGTGACAAGGTATGCTCGGAATGCCTCATCAGGTGCAATGCCAAATAGGGGAGCTGAAGTGACCCGCTTCTATAACTCTCGGGTAGGCAGCTTAAATCGACTCAAAGAGACATTATTGTGTGGCAACACTCGATTTAGATGAATAGACATAGTACTACTTTTTAGGTAGTAAACAGAATCCGGCTTAATATCTTCTTTTAGCACTAGTATATTATTACAAAAGCTTACGATACTATTCGTAGGCTTTTTTTATTGACAATTATATTTAACGTTTATTTAAAGGACTTAATTAAATAATTAATATAGGGAATGATATGAAAAGGTTTAAATTATTTATTGTAGCTACTTGTCTTTTTGCTTTGTTTGGATGTCATGTAACTCCTTATGGAGTATATGATTTGAAAATAGCTGACAAAGAGCTTGAGACTAAGTGGTTAAATGGTAAAGAGCTAGTAAAACTTAGCAATGATACTGCAGATATTATTGTTAACTATGATACTTCTGATAATGGAATGTTAATTTTTGACTTGTCTGTCTACAACAAAAGCAATGAAACTATTCTAATATCACCAAATGATTTTTATTGCAATATTAATAATAGGTTGAATGAAGCTAAAAAGGTGCAAGCTATTGACCCTGAAAAAATGATTAAGTATTATAGTAAAAGAATAGAATCTTTAAGAGCTAGGAATAAATCTGAGAATAAGGAAGATTTAGTATTCTCCTTATTTGAAGTAGCAGATAATTTTTCTAGTAAGACGTCAGAAGAAAGAGAAGAGGCTTATGAAGTAAGGAGAGATAGGAAAAGAAAGCAAGAATTAAGAATAAATAGGAATAATTCTAATCTCGATTTATATAAAGAACAGAGAATTTCTTTTGAAACAGGTGCTCTACGCAAAACAAGCTTGTTACCGGAACATAAGATTGGGGGCAAAATTTATTTCCCTATGAGAGGCTCTTTAACAGAATTTTCCTTGCTTTTACCTATAGGTAAAACAGAGTTTGATATAAAATATGATATAGAGAAAATGTAATACTTAAACTTGAATTAAACCCGAATGGTGCACTCTCCTCTAAAGACCTATTGCCTGTTTTGGTTTAAAAAAGCCTGTGAAATTACACAGGCTTCTATTTTTATAGTTAATCAATTACATAAGTTTTTAAGGGTGGGAAACCATTGAATTCAACTGAACTATATGAGGTTGTATAAGCACCAGTTGATAAGAAATATATTTTATCACCTATGGCTAGGTTAAGAGGAAGGTCATATTTATAATCTTCGTACATAATATCTTGAGAATCACAAGTAGGACCAGCAAGAATACACTCTTCTGTTTCTCCTCTTCTTTCAGTGAAAATAGGGAATTTAATTGATTCTTCAAGAGTTTCAATAAGACCAGAGAATTTACCTATATCTGTAAAAATCCATCTATTCAAAGCAGTCCTAGATTTTCTTGAAATTAGCACTACTTCACTAACAATTATTCCAGCGTCAGCTACTAATGAACGACCTGGTTCAATTAATATTTCTGGTAAATCATCACCAAAATCTTCAGTAAGATATCTTTTAATCTCAGAGGCATAGACTTCTAGATCATTTGTTCTAGAGGTGTAGTTTGCTGGGAAACCACCACCCATATTAATCATTTTTAGTTTGATACCTTCTTCTTCTTCTAACCAAGAGAAGATATATCTAACCTTAGCAATAGCAGCATCCCAAGATGCAATATCACGTTGTTGAGAACCTACATGAAAAGAAATACCGTAAGGCTCAAGACCAAGCTTTTTAGCTAGAACTATCAGGTCACAAGCCATGTCAGATTGGCAACCAAACTTCCTGGAAAGAGGCCAATCAGCTGTTTCAACACCTTCAGTTAAGATCCTGACAAATACTTTGGAACCAGGAGCAGCCTTAGCTATATTTCGTAAATCGGCTTCTGAGTCTGAAACAAAAAGTCTAACCCCAGCGTCATAATGTTCACGGATATTCTTAGCTTTTTTTATCGTGTTTCCATAACTGATTCTATCTGCAGAAATACCTAAAGCTAAAAGTTTTCTAAGTTCATAAATTGAAGCAACATCAAAATTAGCACCTAAGTCTCTTAGAAGAGCTAAAACTTCATTAGCGGGATTAGCTTTAACAGCATAATGGATTTTGGCGTATGGAAAATTTCTAACTAATTCTTCATACTTTTCTTTAATTGTAGACAATTTTACTACTAAAAATGGAGTTTCTTTGTCTTCAGCAAAGGCAGTAATTTTTTGCCATTCAGCTTTGGTAATATAGGAATCTCTTATCATCGTAAATCCTCCGATTTTAATATATTTTTTTATAAAAACCGAGGAGGGTTTTGATTAGTAAAGACACCTTGTTAGGCGGTTGATATCTAACACCGTAAAGAAGTCTATTACTCATAGCATTTCCTCCAAAAATAAGTTTCATTAAATATCTTGAAATTAATTCTAAGACTTTCTAGCAAGAAAAAAAAATATTTTTTTTTATAATAGAGCTATCTTATTAATATAAAAATATTTAAAACTTGACATTATTAATAATTCTTAACAAAATAATAATCAATAAATCAAATAAAACAATTGAGAGGATTTAAAAAATGAAAAGAAAGAGCTTATTAGTAAAAAGTAGTTTAATACTAGTTTTAGTGTTAGGATTGATGGCTTGTTCCAAAAGTCAAGAGAAGTTGGTAATATGGCAGACAATCACACCACAAGATTCAACTGCTAAGGAGATTTCTTACTTTGTTCAAGAAAACATTGATGCTTCAAGACAAGCAGATAAAGTGATTAAGGCAAAGATAGAAGGGCAATGGACAGAAGTAAAATTGACTGAGGTACCAGAAACATTTGTTAAATGGAATTTCCAGAGAAGACTAGAGCAATTGAATGAGATTAAAGAAGGATTAGAAAGTGGAAATATGAAGATGCCTACGCTTTCAGGACCACATAATGGAATGGTTGCAAGTCATGGTAACAAACGTGATGATTCTGCTTTCAGTATAAATAATGCAGTTAAAGGAATGGGCTGGTTACCCAAGGCAGATAAGATAAAAGAAGTTAAGCAAATGCTATTAGATACTTGGGATGAAGATATTTTCAAGAAATTAGAAATTTTGACCAAGATGTATGAAGATGGGCAAGACTTGTTTGATATGACTAAACAATCATCGTTAGAGTTATATTCTCATCCAGGGCATGAAACTCAAACTTTTCTGAACCAACTTGCTGACCCTGGTGTAACAATGGTATTTTTAGATTTACCTCAATCATTCAAACTTCGCTGTCTAGTTCAAATGATTCATCCTGATAACCCAAATTTAAGTGAATATGAAAAAGATGTGGTGGAATATATTAATCTTGTTCATGACTATTTTCATGGTCAGATGCCACGTAAATCTATTGGAGTAGTATATCATATCAGTCAAGTTTATGATAATTCACCTAGAGGTAAGGGAAAGCTAATTAGTCCAATGTTCCCGTAAGCACAAAGATCTGTTGGTTTATTTGGTATTAATTCCCTATAGGTCCAGAGGAGCGATATCTTTAAAGCATTTTGTGTTGCTCCTCTGGAGCTTATGAAATTGTCTAGCATCTCTTATCGACAAAGATGTCGCTACTCTGTAGCTGATAGAATGGAGCATTTTAATAGTCCTGTATTAGTAGTGAACCTGGGAGAGTAAACAATCCCCTTTCAGCTCTTTGGAGCGTTTGAGAGGGGTGGTCGTGTAGACCGGGGAGAGTAAACAATCCCCTTCCACTAGACTTCAATTTAAAGAAAAAAGTAACTCCCAAAATTACCATTTACCATAAAAATTATACCATTTACATTTTAGCTCTTGTTTTTTTGGCTAAACTTATAAATTTATCAAAATAGAAAAAGTAATAAATTATAAAAGAGGTTAAAAATATGACAAAGAAAATCATGTTAGCACTTATGGTGTTAAGCTTGTTTAGTTTAGTCTTAGCTTTAGAACCCTTAAGCTTGGATTCAGCAAAGGCCATAGTTTTAGAAGAAAATCTTGATTATCTTTCAGTACAGGCAAACAGGGATAAGGCTGAGTACAGTGAAAAATCTGCCTTCTATTCTTATCTTCCAAGTGCAACTTTGAGTGGTAATCATACTCGCTACCAACCTGAGATAATGTCCGGAAAATATACTAACCAGGTTGGACTATCTGTAAGTCAACCTATCTTAGCTAATGGATCTATATATTTTAATAATAAAATCCAGAAAGAGAATAGACTTTCTTCTGAAATATCTGTAAGGCAGAAGAGAATCGAATTATTGAGTCAGGTTGAGGTTTTATATTATACAGCTTTGGAGACTCAAAAGAATCTAGAAATAGCACAAAGTAATGTAGAAAGAGCAAGAAAGGCTTACCAGAGTGGTCAAATCAAATTCCAACAGAATATAATTTCTAAAGATCAACTATTAAGACTTCAGGTTGATGCTACTAATAAGGAAATCAACTATTTAAACAGTAAAAATGCCTATTCAGACGCCTATAGAGCTTTAAAAGTCTACCTTAATAAACAAGATGACTTTATCTTAGAAGAAGTGCCTTTTGTTAAAGATTCTAGTGGCCAAGATTATCTGAATATTAGTAAGAAATTTACTTTGCGCAAAGAAGTTAATATAATCAAGGGTAATTTAGCATATAATGATTTACTTGCCAATCTTATAAAAGTTTCGACTGAACAAAACCCTCAGATTGCTCTTGCAAAGTCAGGAATCAATCTTGCTAATTATTCTTTAAAACAACAGAAGTTTAGTTTTTTCCCTAGTCTAAATTTATCATTGAATCATAACTGGTCTGCCAGCGAAAAGTCATCTGATTTTGAAGATCAAACTACTCTAATGCTCAATGCATCTCTCTCACTTTTCCCACTAGTCAACAAATATCATAATGTATCTGCTCAGAAAATGAATCTAAAAGCTGTTAACTATAATTATCAAGCACTGGTAAATTCTCTTGAATCTAGTATAGAAACTTCATTGAATAGCTATCTTATATCTTTAGAAAGAATAGAATTAGCTCAGCAGACCTTGAGTCTCAATGAAGAGATTTTTACTCAGAAACAAGCAATGTTTAATAATAATTTAATATCAGTTGATGAATATTTAGATGCACAAGTTGAAATGGATCAAGCAAGAGTGCAATATAATAGTTCTATGTATGGATTTTTAAAAAGTCAGTCTAATCTCTGCAGGACAATAGGCTTTGAAGATAAAAATGAATTAACAAATATAATTACTTTAGTATTAGAGGAGAAATAATGAAACAAACAAGAATAATACAAATAGCAGGATTAATAGTAATATTGGGACTAGTTTTTACTAGTGGGTGTGGTAAAAAACAAGAAAGAGAAGAGGTCGCTAAGAATGGTAATGGAGCTACAAGAGTTATTGTAGAAGCAGTTAAAAAAGAACCGATAGTAAGAACTATTCAGCTTTCTGGAAAAGCAGAAGGTATTGTGGATATCGATGTGATGGCTGAAATCAGTGGTAGGCTTGTTTCTTTAGATAAAAAATTAGGTGACTATGTAAGTAAAGGTCAAGAGATAGGCAGAATAGAGTCAGCTCAGTATGAATATTCTTTCCGACAAGCAGAAGCCCAGCTAATTGGTGCGGAGGCTGGTTTGAAATCAAAAGAAATGCAAGTAAAAGCAGATTCACTATTATTTGAACAAGAATCGATTTCTGAACAAGCCTTACTAAACTCACAAAATGCTTATCAGCTGGCTCTTTCAACCTACAAGGGAGCACAAGCTCTTTATGAACAAAGTAAAAGAACACTTGATAGGGCAATCTTAAAAGCTCCCGCTACAGGTTACATAGCTTACTTACCAATAAAAGTTGGAGAAAGTATTTCAGCTAATAGCCATGTTTATACGATAGTTGATGATTCAGAAATTATCGTAAGAACAGGTATTGGTCAGAATTATATTAACTTAGTAGATGTAAATGATAAAGTTTCAATTAGATGTAATACAACAAGTCTGCAAACAAAAGGAATGGTCAAGAGAATAGGTAGGTCTGCTAAAGTAGGTCAATCTCTCTACCCAATAGAAATAACCTTCAAGAATCCAGGTCAGATGAAATCAGGAATGATTTTAGACTTAGAGTTAGAGAAAGAAACTTCAGAATCCATGTATGCAATCAGATTTTCAGTTGTTGAACAGCGCTATGATAAGAGATTTGTTTATGTAGCTGATGGTGAAAAAGCTTCCTTAAGAGAAGTTAAACTTGGAGATATGTTTGGCAATAATGTAGTAGTTACTGAAGGATTGACTTCAGGAGACCTCCTTATAGTTGATTCAGCAGGAAAACTATCAGACGGATATCCAATAATATATAATGTATCAGAAAAGGAGTAGAATATGTCTCTCCCAAAATTTTCGATAGATAATCCCATATTAGTAAATATGTTTATGATAATCGTGTTTATTCTCGGTTTCATAACTATTTACGAGATTCCAAAAGAGGAAATGCCAGGTATAGAATTTGGTGCTTTTAACATCGTGGTTACATATCCTGGGGTTTCACCTGAGGAAATTGAACAAAATGTTGTTAATAAGATAGAAAAGCAAATCCAAAGAATGGATGGGATTGATTTTATCTCTTCTACATCTCAAGAAGGCATGGCTTCAATTTTTGTTCAAATGGAAACAGATGCAGATATGGAAAGGGCTTGGAGTGATATTAATGCTGAATTAGATAAGGTTAATGATTTACCAGAAAATGCTAATGACCCAGTTGTTACTGAAATCAAAATGCGTGAGTTAAATTCTATTGCTTCGGTAGTAATAAGTGGGGATAAAGATGATAATACTCTTCGTGAGATTTCAGAAGATTTTGAAGATGAATTGTTTAAAATTCCCTTTATCTCAAAAGTTGAAATTTCTGGTACAAGAGACCGTCAATTCTGGATTGAAGTCGATAACAACAGACTAAATCAACTAGGTTTAACCTATAATGAAATTTCTAGTATAATATCTCAAACTAATTCTAATGTCCCTGCAGGTGAACTTGATGTAGGTTCTAGTCAATACCTAGTTCGTACTATGGGTGAATATAGTAGTATAGAAGAAATCTCTAATCAAATAGTTAGAATGAACAGTGATGGTTCAGCTATTAAAGTAAAAGATTTTGCTAGAGTCTTAGATACCCTTGAAGAGCAGGAGACCATAGGAAAGTATAATGGTGTGCAAGGTGTTAATATCTCAGTTTATATGAAGGGAGAAGGAAACATCATTACTGTTATTGAAGATGTAAAAAACTTAGCTAAAAGGTATCAAGATGACATTGACGGAATTAGAGTTGATGTCCGTAATGATGGCTCTATCAGGGTTAAAAATAGTATTTCAACCCTTTCAACTAATGCCCTTATGGGAATTGTTCTAGTTTTCATAGTCCTCTTCATCTTCTTAGGTTTTAAGAATGCTCTTTATGCTGCTTGGGGAATACCATTCTCCTTCTTATTAACAATTATCTTTATGGATTACTTTGGAGTTACCCTAAATAACTTAAGTTTGTTTGGTTTAATTCTAGTACTAGGTATGATTGTGGATGATGCTATCATCGTTTTAGAGAATATTCATAGATATAGTGAAATGGGATATTCTAAATATGATGCTGCTCTGAAGGGAACCCAAGAGATTATGTGGCCAGTTGTTGCTGCTGTAGCTACTACTATTGCAGCTTTTGCTCCTATGCTCTTTATGGAAGGAAATATGGGTAAATTCTTAGGCAACTTCACTATCGTTGTTACTCTTGCTCTAACAGCATCTCTGATAGAGTGTTTACTTCTCTTACCTTCTCACGTAAATGAATTTGGAACTGCTAAAATGGAAGAGGGTAAAGACCATAAACTTCATAAAGCCCTTACAGATCGCTATAGGAAAGCTATATCTTGGGTTTTGCGACACAGGACAATTTCCTTAGGAAGTGCAATAATAGCTTTAATTGCTTCTGCTGGACTTCTAATGGCTGGAGCAGTTGGGTTTGAATTCTTCCCAAAATCTACTCCTAAAACTTTAAAAATAATCATTGAAACAGAAGTTGGCTCTAGCTTAGAAAAAACAAATCAGGTTGTATCTGAAATAGAACAAAAAATCATTACTATGAAGCAGAAGGATGATATTGAAGCTATTGTTTCTACAATTGGTTCTTACAGAGATAATAGAATTACTGAACAAGCAACTAACTATTCACAAGTCTTTGTTGATCTTGTAGATGCAGACCAATTAACCAATGATTATAGAGTTATTCGAAAGGGAATAATGAAAATTCTTGATACTACTGAAGGACTAAAACTTTACAAGTTAAAAGAAGCTCAAGGTGGTGGACCAAGGGCTGAATATGACATAGAGCTTAGACTTTATGGTGAAGATATGAAAGAGCTTGATCAACTAAGTAACTACTTAACTGAAGTGCTTGATGAAATTCCTGGTGTGGAAGAGATTGAGCTTGGACAAGCTGATGGTAAATCTGAAATTAGGATTATTCCTAACAAGGGTGCCTTGTATATGAATGGTTTAAATGAAGCTGCTATTTCTAATACAGTTGCTACTGCTCTCTACGGTAGAAAAATATCTGTATTCAGGGGCTCAGGTATCGAAGAATATGATATTATCTTAAAATCTGACCAAGATCAATTATCTAAGTTCTCAGATTTAGAAAATTTAAAACTCCGTAACAATAATCAACAACTTATCCCATTGCAAGATTTAGCTACCTTTAATATTAGTCAGGCATCTTCTAAAATTGAACATTATGACCTAGAACGTATGTACACAATTACGGCTCAGTGTGGATTCTATGAAGAAGATGGTGTGCAAAAGAAACGATTGCCTAGTCAGGTAACAGAAATTCTCCAAGGCTCAAAAATTAAAGGAACAGAAGGTGTTCTTAGTAATTTTACCCAAGAAAATCCTGGCTATAGAATAGAACTAGGTGGTATTCAAAAACAACAAGATGAAACTTATAGTAGTCTCTTTAAAGCATTTGGTGTAGCTTTGCTACTAATCTTTACAATATTAGCTACTCAGTTTAAATCTTACTTTAAACCTCTAATCGTGATGTCTGCTTTACCTTTTGCTTTTATCGGTGTTGTTTTTGGACTCTTCATTACTGGTCAATCTTTCTCTATGATGACTATGATTGCAGTTCTAGCCTTAGCTGGTATTGTGGTGAATGACTCTCTTGTTTTAGTTGATTTTATCAATAAAGAAAGAGAAGAAGGTAGAGATAGATGGAATTCGCTCATTAATGCTGGAGCTGTAAGACTCAGACCTATCATTATGACTACAGTTACTACTATTGCTGGTTTCTTACCAATGATTTTATCAAATTCAGTTGCTACTGCTGACTGGAAACCTATGGCAACAGCCATTGCCTTTGGTTTAGGTTTTGCAACCGTCTTGACTCTTTTCTTGGTCCCTGTTCTCTACTCTATTGTGGACTCAGTAACTGTTAGAGTAACTGGTAAAGGTGAAAAAACTAAAGCTAAGAATATCTTAGATTGATATGATAAGTAAATAAAAATAATAGGGCAGAGGAGACTCTGCCCTTTCTTTTTTTGTCTTATACTTATCCTTGATTGTTACTCTCTCTATAAAATTCCAATGAATTAATGAGTGAGTAACAATCAAGAGATTAATATGAATCACTCTTTGCCTATTAGATGGTATGAGAAGATTCTAATTTGTGGGGATAAATTTAGCTAGGGATTAGCCAAAAATAAGACCATGACCGCAAAAAAAATTATTACAACTATTATTTCCAATGACGAGGCTGTTCAATCTAAACAATTGAAAGATAGCATGTACTCGTGCTAACTAAAGCAATTTATACACATTTTGAAATTTATAGCTAAGTTTTTCAAATTGACTTATAAATACATTCTTGTCTAAATTTCGGATATTGAAATATATCCTCATTAATCCTGGAAGGATGCAGATATAATAGGCAGGGCTCGAAGACCCTGTACAAGGAGTCTCCCATAAACCTAAGCCCTGGAGGGGCGATAATACCTCTTACTGATTATGTAAACAAGGATTAAGCTCTTTTTTATCATGTTTTTTTATGAATAATAAGTACTACAAAAATGAATCTGGAAAAATGAATATTGTCGCCCCTCCAGGGCTTTACTTGATTTCTTGAAATAATTAATACAGGGTCTTCGAACCCTGCCTATTATATCTGCATCTCTTCGAGATTTTTATGAATTTACTCACTGCAACTTGAAAAAGATGTGTCTTATTGGAAATCCAATCCAATGTAGGGTATATGTTACTAATCATAATTTTTCGCCAAAGTCAAGAAAAGGTAAATATGTGCAATATTATCGACATGTTTAAAGATATGCTATTAAAAAGAGTAACTTGAGGATTGAACAGTCTCCCTGAATAAATATTAAAAATAGATATAAAATCTTGACTAATTTTAATAAGTTAATAAAATTATTTTATCATATATGAGTAAGTGTGATAACTAGGTTTGGGATTAGAACTTGTTTATTATCAGTCTAATAGATAAAGAAAACAAGTACTATTAGTAGTAAAATGTCACGTATAATTAAACCTAAAAGTGCATTAGCAATTAAAATTCTATGCACTTGCTTGGTTACAAACTGGTTAACTTTTAACAAGGAGCAAAGATGCATAATAAAGAATGGAATAGTGATATTTTGGTTAAGTTAAAGGCAATAGCACTTCATTTTGATCCAGAACATCTAACAACTTATACCTTAGGTTTAGCCGTTTTAGCTTTAGAAGAAAGCCGAGAAATTTTAATTAACAAGTTAAAGATAGACCCTTTTTGTTTGAGACAAGTAAATTTACCTGATTATGAGATTCCTGAAAACTTAGCAGATATTCCCTGGCCGACTATTCTATGTGTATCAAATACTAACTGGTTTGATAGTGATAAAAATAATGATAATGATTCAAACGAAGATGATGAATTTGATAAAGAATTTAAGAGATTGCTGGGAGAATTACAAGAAGACGATGATGATGATTTTGATGATTCTGATGAATTAATTTATGATGATGAGAAGGATGAATGGGTATTTAGAGTAGAAGATGATGAAGAAGCTCAAGAAACTGATGACGAAATAGATCCAGAAGATGATGTTTTTAAGTTTATGGAGCTTGCAGAAGGTGAAGATGCAGAAGGGGAAGATGAAGAAGGTGAAACTGAGAAAGATAATGATAAAGCTTATGGTATAAAAAGTGAAGTTGATGATGAAGAGTTTAATGTAGATAATCCTAAAGACTTAGTGGAAAAATTAGTCGATACTCTTCACAGTAACTTCTGGTATAAGAGGGAATATTATGCTAATTCAAATGAAGTGATAATGACATTAAACTCAATTTTTGAGGAAGTAGAAAGTGAATTCTCTTATTATAAAGAGCAGCTAGGGCTTTTAAAGGAATTAATCATTAACCAAATTTTAGATGGTCAGTTTTCTAATAATCAGATAAATCCTTTACCTATTGTGATTTGTTCTTTTGAAGCCAATAATATTAGCCCCATACTCAATTATATAGCCCAAAAAATGCATTATAAATTTAACTTTATAGAAGAAACACTTTCACTTTCAGACCATTTTAATTATAATACAATGTTTCCTTTCACAATGGATGTCATTCGCTTTAGCGATAAAAAGACTGATTTCACTGATGAGATTCATAAACTTTTAGATTATTATGAAACAGGTATTTTTCAGCATAGTTTTGAAGCTGGCTCAAGTGAGGATTTCTATAATTTTCTGTCAGATAGCTCAAAGAAAGAAACTGAAGATAAGGAGTTTAATAAAGACTTTTTCTTCAGAAATCATTTAATTATATTCTTATTACAGATAGATTCGGATATAGATGTTGATTTTCACATGAGTAATGAAAAGATAAAAACTACTATTACCTCTTTTTATAAAGATAGTTATCTAGCTGACCAACATGAAGGTATTTATAATACTTATAATAAATATAAAGCTCTTTTTAAATCTATTAAATCTGAGAAGTTAATCCTGTTTGATTATGGCGATACTAGACTGATTCTGGTAAAAGTCAAGGACTTTGTAGATTCATTTCTAGCTAGATACCCTGAAGTTAAGTTAATCTTAGCTAAGGATATTGAAAAAATCATCTTTCTCAATGTTCTTAAAGTAGGAGGATTTGATCTAAGTTCTCTCAAGCTTGCTATATCACACTCGATTTATAAGCTAAATCAATTATTGCTTTTCCATAATTCTCAAGAAAAGTTAAATCAAATAATTTTTGAAGTTAAAAATACTAAGATTAAAGATTTTATGCAGATGCTTCATAGTAATAAAAGTAACTATGAAATTATCCAGTATATAGAAGATAATTTCTTAAAGCATAGTCAAAAGTTAAATTACAGGATTGAATATGATCAAACACAGGAAAGATGTATCTTTACAGATTTAAACTTAGAAACAATAATCAGAGAAGGTTCTAATCTTACCCAAAGACCGGAGGTGAGGTTTAAAGATGTCATTGGTTGTGAAGAAGTAAAAAAACGCTTTGCTAAAATAATTGACTATTACAAGGATAAATCATTCTTTCTAGAAAAGGGAATAAAGATGTCTAATAGAATTCTTCTTATAGGGCCTCCAGGTACAGGTAAGACTATGGTTGCTAAGGCTTTTGCAGGAGAAATAGGATTACCTTTTTATGCTATTTCAGCTGCTGAAGTTACTTCTCAACAATGGGCAGGCTGGGGGGCAAGTCTTTTAAGAAAAATCTTTTACAAAGCAAAAAAGAACAAGCCCTGTGTAGTCTTCCTGGATGAAATCGATGCCTTTGGTAATCGGGGTCAGTTTAATGGTGATGATGGGGGAGTTGGTTATGATGCAAAGAGTATTATGAATACCTTACTTGTTCTGCTAGATGGAGTTGAAGATAATAATGATGTAATTGTGATTGGGGCTACTAACAGACCAGAAGATTTAGATGATGCTTTGATCAGATCAAAAAGATTTGGATTAAAATTTGAGATAAAAGCCTTAACTTCTGCTCAGAGAATTCAACTAATAAAACTTCATCTAAAAGAAAAAAATGTCCAGAGAGATTATGAAAAGTTAGTTACTCATATTAAAGACAGAACTTATGGAGAATTCTCAGCAGCTAAAATAGTTGAATTAATTGAAGAAACCCAAATCTATGCCCTAATTGATAAGAAAACTAAAGTTACTGCTAACCATTTTGATTACATAATTGATAAGTTTATTTTAGGTGAAAAAATTTCTAATCTAAATCCTGATTATAAGAAAAATGTAGCTATTCATGAAGCAGGTCATGCTGTAATTCATCAAATGCTTTTCCCAGAAAATTCAATCCAGAGTCTATCTCTTGGCTTAAGAAAATCCTCAGTTGGGATAACTCTCTACAAAAAAGAGAATAGCGATAATGGTTATGAAGAACTTAAAAATACCGAAATAATTAATCATATTGTTATAGCACTAGCTGGTATGCAAGCTGAAAAGATAATGTTTGGACATTGGGATTTAGGTTCTAGTGATGACTTTGTTGTTGCCACCCATATGAGCCTTCAACTTGCTTGTAATTTGGACTTAGGAAAAGGAATCTCTCCTGTAATTGATTATAGTTTAATGGTCTTAGATTTGGGAAGTAAAGAAATATCCCAAGAAACTAAGGAAATATTGCATGAATTAGTGGAGATTTGCTCCCAGAAAGCTAACGAATTACTTAGGGGAAATTGGGAATATGTGCTTAAATTGGCTGGAGAATTAGAGGAAAAAGAAGACTTGAATTGGGAAGATATTAGACCACTACTAGGGGGATTGAAGGCTTATAGAGGAGCTTTGGTCGATAAGCTTATGGGGGTTGAGGTGAAGTTGTAGAAATGTGGGAAAAGGAATTTCTTTAATCAAGAGGTATTATTGCAGATGAAAATTCAAATTATATCTGACTTACATTTAGAATTTCAGTTAAATCGTGACTGGTTGATGGCAAATCCTATTGTCCCAAGAGGGGAAGTCCTTCTAATTGCTGGAGATCTAGGCAATTCTCAAATTGCATTTACTGTTGAAATGTTTTTGAATGACCTTGCTAAAAAATTTCCTATGATTATCTCAACATGGGGGAATCATGATTATTATACTGGAGGGATAGATAACTTCTATCCCTCTGTTTTTAAAGCACTGACTCCTAATAATCTAATTCTTAACAATAAATCTTATGTGCATAATAATGTAAAATTCATTGTTTCAACTCTTTGGAGTAAAGTTTCAGCTGAAAGAATGAATACCATCGAGAGAAAGATTAGTGATTATCACCAGATTAGAAGTTCAAATCCCTATCATATTTATGTAAATGCAGATGAAACTAATAGCTTATATGACTTGTCAGTGAAATACATTCTAGAAGAACTTAATAAGCCTTTTCCAGGTAAAATAGTTTTGCTAACTCATCACTTGCCAACAAGAAGAGTTCTAAATAAGGATTTTTATAACTCTGAAATAAGTGAAGCCTTTTATTCAGAATTAAGTCATATAATTGAAAGAAACCATAATATCAAACTCTGGGCTCATGGACATGCACATGATAGAAAAAGTATTAAGATAGGTGATTGTATAGTTGCTAGGAATCCTTTAGGCTATGTAAGTAGGAATGAAGAGGATGATTTTAGGTGCGATTTTTACGTTGAGGTGTGAGATAAAGATGGGGGAAGGGTCTTTATATTAAACCCAAATAATGCAAAAGATCTTAGATAATAGCACTATATTCTTTTGCAAAAGTGATTACATAATTCTTCCGAATATATATATTATATGCGTCGGAATTCTGTAAGCTATTTTGCTAAAAGAATCTGCACTCTTCGCCTGTGATACGTAGCTTTAGCGAAGTATTACTAAAGCTCTACTGCACCATCTGGGTTAAAGCCTTTCAGGATTATGTCCTATTCAGCAAGAATCAAGAAGCAACAGTACTTTATAATTCGTTAAGTACTGTAATACAATATCTAGTGCAAAATAATGCTAAATAATTTCCACTGGACTTGAACCTGAGCCTATTCTTTTGTAAAAGTGACTTTCATAATTCTTCCGAATATATATATATTATATGCCTACTTTATTGTATCACACCCTGTATCCCCCTCATAGAAGGGGATTTTGCTTAAAGAATCTGCACTCTTCTCTAAAACTCTACTGTACAATTCGGAATAAACGTTAAGTTTTTTTGAAGTAATTCGATGAATAATCGTGAATATTAGGTTATTTACGATATATTTTTCTTAAACTTCCATTATCTTCTCTAACTGCTGTTATATAATAGAATCTTTGTCTATTTTCGGAGTAGGTCTCATCTATAAATGTAGTAATGTTTGAAGACCCTAATAAAGAATAGTTTTCCAAGTCGGTTATCTCATCACTATAATAGATTAAGTAGGTAATATTTGAAATATTATTTCCGTTTATATCGAATAATACATTGTCCCAGCTTAACTCAATCCCATTATCTACATTGCTGACACAAATATTATTAGGAGTAAGAGGTTGGATTGAATCTTCTCCATTAGTAAAACCTTCCCAAGTAAGATGTGGGTAATCTCCATCAATAAAAGACCAAATATCCTCTAAACCATTTTCTATTTCATCTTCAAAATCCCAACCAGCATTTGTATAAGTTGAAAGTGTCATCATTTCTTCAGTAGTTTTTCCTATGCCAGCAGCACTAGTTTCTTGATTAGAAGTATTAATGTCCCAAAAACAATTGATAATGTTAATTCTAGAACTACTACCTATTAGACCACCTAAATTTTCACTCTGAACTGCATCTACAGCTCCAGTAGAGAAACAGTTCTTAACATAAGATGATGAATGAAAACTATTGGCTCCACCTACTAGTCCACCAGCAAAGGAATAATCTACATCAGTAGATAATACATTACACTTTGAATAACAGTTTTCCATTATTGAGGGATTGTAAAGAGCACCTATTCCTCCAGCAAATCCTCCTACCTTTCTATCTGCTTGAACTTCTCCTTCAGAGTAACATTCCCTAATAGTACCCTCATAAAACTCACCAACAAATCCTCCTACAGCAGCAATCCCATTAACATTAATATCCGAAAAGCAATTTTCTACAATAGTCTCATGCCAACTTCGACCAATTAACCCTCCTACATAATATTCTCCTTCAATTAAACCAGATGCAGAACTATTACTAATTATAGAATTATCAGCTATTCCTACTAATCCACCAGTAAAATCTTCTCTTCCATCAATATTGATATTAGTATGACAATTATTAATAGTATCTTCTATACTCCATCCTAATAATCCTCCTACATCTTTGCCAAGCCCTGTAACATTACCACTTACATAACAATCTTCAATATTTGAATTCCATGCTAATCCAGCAAATCCTCCAACATGATAATCACCATAGATAGTAATATTAATAATATTCATATTTTTGACTGTAGCTCCATATAGACAACAAAAAAAACCCATATCATCATTTCCTGTAGCAATAACATTCGAAATACTTTTTCCATTGCCATCATAATAACCTTCAAAATATAAAGGTAAATGATTACCATAGTGTCCTATACAGATTTCTGAAAAATCAAAATCTAGCATTTGAATATATGCTTTATCAACCATAATTTGGTTATTAGCAATAATTTTATAAAAATCAATATTATAGATTTGATAAGGATTATCAATAGTACCTTCACCTATTCCATCTTCAAGAAAGATGAATGAATTAATTTTGCTAGTAGCTCTGTTTGAATTATTATCTTTTTTTGAAATTACTCTCCAGTAATAAGTATTGTATGTTGTTAAATCTGTTAGTGAATAATTAGAATCGCTCATATTACTGAATAATAGTGCATTATCATTCAGCATTAATACATCTCTTCTATTGTTAGCAAAATACAAGTCAAACATGTCTGTATTAGCTCCTTCTTCCCACAGTAAATCAATATCAGAGGTTGTAAATATAGTATCGTTAATCGGAGCTATTAAATTAGCAGGTAAAGGATGATCTTCTTTGATTTCATAAGCTTGATAAATTTCTGAGTCATTATTATCAATTTTTTGAATCATAACATAATACTTTAGGTTTGCAGTACTCCAGTTTTCATTAAGCACAACAGAGTGCTGGAAAGAATAAACACTATCAATTTCCATTGCTGGAACGTCCTCATATTCATAGGAGATGACTGAAGAAAAATAATCATTATCAAACTTATATCCTAAAATATAGACTAATTTAAGATTTTCTTCTTCAAAATACTCTTCAACTTCTATTTCAGAATTAATAATTATTAAACTATCAGTAATTGTTTTAGTAGCGTTTAGTATCACAGGTGTGTCATTATGTAAATATGTGTCGTATTCTGGTAAAAAATGATTTTGATAAGCTGAAAAACTTGATCCTATTTGGATATGATCTCCTTGGAATACAATTTGTGGAACACCAGAACTAGTAGAACCAATAAGTGAGAGTCTATCATTATAATTAGGAGAAGTGTTACTACCATTGATTTGCCATATTAGAGGTATTACATTAGGTTGATTATTATATAGCTGTGATAAACCATCCCTAGCTCGAGTACAATATCCACATAAATTCGATGAGAAAACTTCACTAACCACTGTTCTTTGTGCAGGGAAAATTAAGGATATAGTTAGTAAAACATACAAAAAAATAATTAGCTTTTTCAAAATATCTCCTTTCTTAGTATATTTATATAATTAAATAATGTAATCTTTTTTTTAAAATCATCATGTTCACTTCTCATGAAATTCAAAATATAAATTATGTACTATTTGAATGTGCATATTACTCCTTTATAATTAATAATTAATAAAATTATATTCATAAATATGTCAAGAATTTTATGTAGCATTTTTTGCATCCCTTCTTTAACGAATAGTTAGGATTATCAACTTCAAAAAAAGAGTAATTTTGATTGACACTTTTTAAATTAATATATAAATAGTTATTAGTTAATCAACGAGGAGATAATTATGAAAGGACTATTGTAATTAATTATTTGTATAATGCTCAATAAACTAGGCTTTTTCGTCTTAGGTTTATCTTTTTAACAGCTAATTAGTTTTAATTAGAAATTTAGTGAGATGGAGAAAGCATAATCTTAGATGGTTAATTTTGAATGTAACAAAAAGTAGATTTTTCAACTGATGTATATTTAACTAAGTACTAAAAAATTAATATCAAAATCAAATATTAACTTATAAAATCAAAAAGATATTATCAAATCAAACAATAGAAAGTATTCATGATTACATATAGGAGGAGTAATGCATAATATTAATGTTGATGATTTACTACAATTTATTGAAGAGATAAATAATGATCTTGGTAAAAAAATAGAATTCAGTCAGAATATAATTATTGAGACAAATTCTGTTAAAACACAAGTAGATTCTTTCATTGAAGTCGAACACCAAAAACGTAACCCACTATTTTTAATCCCAATTGCAATATCAATAACTACTTCAATAGTTTTTTTGAAGAGTGTTGATAAAACACCACATTATGTTTCCTTAATTGCATTAGTTATTCTGTTAATATTATTCATTACAGTAAAAAATAAATATACAGAAAAAGAACCAGTTAAAGAAGATAAACTAGTTACTAAGTACAATATAAAGAAGGGGGAAATAAATTATATTGATGATGATGGATTGCAAAATTCAGAAATTGTTGATATCGGAGCTTCCACTCTTAATTTTAGTGTAAGAAAATTTGCTGATTCAATAGGCCTTTTTATAAATGAATCAGAATGTCCTATACAGCAATTAGATTATCCTATTATAGAAGATAGTGAAGGAGTGTTAAAAAATATTGATATTATGAATCAAAAAGATCTAGTACCCTTTATTCTATCAGGTGATTCATCAGAATATATAAGTAATAATGATGTTGAAGTTGTTATCAAAGGTTATGAAAATGAAGTTCATAATATTATTGATCAAATAGGTAATTCCTGCGACGATGTAGTACCTAAGACACTAGAATCGACTATTTGTAATAATCTTGAAATCTATAATGTTTTATCTAAAGTTAATAAGACTAGTAACTTTGTCGACCCATTAATAGATGAAGTAGAGTCAATTTATGGTCATGATATTGAATCAACTTTGAGTGAGTGGGCATCTTCTTGGAATGAAAAGCTCTCCTTAATGGATTTTTATAGAAATAAGTCAACAAGAGAAGAGATTTGTCCAACTTTATATGAGTTCTTCCAAACATCACTTTTTAGTGATTACGTTAACTACTGTCCTGTTTGTAATGCAGCAATAGCTGATGAGATACAAAATAAAACTTATTCTATCCACGAAGAACAAAGAAATACTGAGATAAGTGAAACAACAAGATGCTATTATGACATTACTATCAAAAAGTGGGTATGCCCTGTATGTGGAGAAGAAACTGAAAAACCTATAAGGAAATCCAAGAGTTATGAAGAAGTCATAAAGCCTTTATATAATAACTTGATAAGAGAAAACTATGGTGAGAGACTTAAAGCTGAAACAGAGCTGAAAAACAAAGAATATAACAAGATTGATGAGGTCAAAAAAGAAAAACGAGAACTTTTTCATGCGGGATTCGAGAAAGTACTAGAAAAGAAAGATAAGCTTGATGAATATAATATTGAATACTTGGGTGAAAGTGAATCAGTTGATTATATAAATGAGATAGCTACTCAGTATAAAAATCTTCAATCTAATGTGATAAGGGATATATGTGTCAAAGCAAAACATGATGTTGTTGAGATACAAGAACTACAAAATGAAATTGTTGGAAGATTATCTTCTTACAAAAATGAACAGATGGACCTATTAAATGAGGAATTAACTACTTTATCAAAAGCAAAAAAACTTGCAGATATGGAAAGAGAAGCAAGAGAGTTAGCTGCATTAAATGAAATGCAAAAGGTGAATGATAACTTACACTCTATGGAATCAACATATATAGAGCAATCTGAGTATGATCGGAAGCAGAAGCAACAACATCATAGAGAAAATATCGATCAAGATAACAAGTGGTTCAAACAAAATGAAAGACATCATAGAGAGAACTTGAAACGTAACAAGAAAAAAGACAAAAATGAACAAAAAATCATAGACGCGATTGTAAAAGGATGATATTATGAATGATGAAAAAAAAGTAAATATTAATTTCCCTAAAAAGATGGAGGTTCATAGCCCCGAAATAGATTCAATAAATAAGGTGTCACAGCGGATTAGTAATTGGCTACACCATGATATGTTAGAAATTGTGAGACCATTACAGGTCTTAAACAAAATTCCAGAATTATTTAAAGATATAAAAATCAAAATAGTTGAACAATTTTCTTCCTTATCAATGAATATTATTGAGATGGAAGTCGTAAAAAAATACTCAAATTTAAAGAGTTTAGAAAAAAAGATAAAGTTGATGGATAAAAGTATTGATGAAAGTAGTAGGCTTATTGAAGAATCTGTTTATGAAATTGATGATAGAATTAAGAATCTAATGGATAATTACTCTACTGAACATGAGAAGTATTTAAAAGAACTTGATAAGGAAGCTTATTCACTTATAGGGGAGACTTTTGATTCGTGCGTTCTAGATCTTAAAAAAGATAAACCAAAACTTAACTTTGTAAAGATGTCCCAGCATTTAGTTGAATCTTCCACTAATAGAGGATTAATTCTAAAAGAGAAATTAGATACTGCACAAGATCATATAGAATCATTCATAGAAAGAAGAAGAGACTTTCATTCTCAATTTCCTAGAGTTGGACAAACAAATCTAGTAGAAGGAGATTATGGTATAGGATTCTATTATGTTAAAATTAAAAACAAAAAGAATAATAGTATCACAACTAAGATACTTCTCGACATATGTAATAAAGATAAAAATATTAATTTAGAAGATGTATATAATTTAGCAGAAATGAAAATTGCAAGTGATGATAATAATAACAGTAAAATCAAAGATATAGAAGAAAAGTATAAGAATTATACTACAAAAATATCTTTACTTGATAAGTACTTTAAAGTAAATAACTAGGATGAAATATGCAAAACGATAGTATTCAAGATAGTAATAGATATGTTGTAGGTACTGAGCATCATGGAGATGTAATACCTGGATTTTACAAAGAGCTGCAAAGAAAAGTTTATCTAAAATCTGGAACTAATATCTTAGGTTCGGTTTATGGAAAAAGTATAGAGGTCATTGGTAGTTCAATAAGAGTAGAGAAGACAATGTTTAGTGATTCTGATATAGTTATTGATGCTAATTCAGAAATTGATGCCAAGGAGATAGTATTCAATTCAACAGTAGTGGCTAGAAATAATATTATTACATCACAATATAACGTTAAAACTAAATTTATGTCTGATATTTATGGTAAAAGAATTACCTTGAACAACTCCATAGTTTATGGAAACGTTGTATCAAAAGAAACAGTCTTAGACAACTGTATTGTTCTAGGAACCGTTTACTCAGATAAATTGAAAGTTCGAAATTCTTTAATTTTCTCTTATAATGTTGATAGAGTATCGATAGGAGATAACCTAAATATCTTTGCTCCAGTATGTTTTTCAAAATATAGACCAGAATTAAAAAATATAGTAAAAGCTATTCCTTTTGTTAAAATTCAAACTAGTGAAAGTAGTTACTCAAATGTTATAGAGATGAATGAAACTGATATAATTAGTGTCAAAGATGAAAATAACGAAGATTGCTATCTATTGTCTATTGGAGAACGAATTTTAAATTCTACTGAGGTGTTCTCTGCTTTTCAAAAGAACAAAGAGATAATTGAAAGTATGAGTTTATTTACTCAAGTGCGTAAAGACCAATTAAATGAATTAAGCAAGAGAATGGAGGTTATTGAAAACGAATTATGGATATATTTAATTAATAATAGAAATTATGAAATAATTGATTCTGGAAGAACTTATGATGAGCTCATGGGGATTTTAGAATAATATGAAAAGATGATATTGAATTAGACTATAACATTGGTAAATATCAAAATTTAGAAAACTGGTAGTTTTATATGCTCAAGTTCAAATCAGGTGGAAGAAAATTAGTAAAAATATAAAATTTTATCGTTAGTTTGATTATCCAAAATATCTCTGAAAGGGATTAGTAATTTAGCCTGGGATAAGCTACCTCAAGGAGCATCACCACAGGTACAATGACGAAACTAAAGTTGTAACCCTGTATGGGTTTAATAGAATGTTTGCAAGTTTATATATTAAGTCTTAGGTATACATGTTTTATTAAACCCTTACAGGGTTGCAATTATTATATGCATCAAATCCCTATGCACCATTAGGGTTAAAGTGTTGTAGATATAAAGACCTAGAAAGCTATTTTAACTCCCCAGTTGGTATTGAACAGAAGAAAGTTATCAGAGTAATCAAACCAGAAACCTGCCTTAGTTGTTAGGAAATGGAAATAGGATATCTCTGTCTCATAGCCTAAACCAGTATAGACTGATTCAGAGAAATAAGAAAAGCCAAATCTGATATGAGGTACAATAAGTTTAATATGGATACAATCGCTAAATTTAAAATTTCCTTCAGACAAAATCCAGTCTTCTACTCTAAATTCAAGGGTGATATCGTTAATTCTTGTTTTAACTAGCCTATCCTTTGAATTATAATTTGATCCAGTCTTTCTTTTATATTTTTCAAAACTTAAAAGCATAAGGTTAAAAGAAAATTTTGAATTTTTATCTGTTTCAACTTTTTTACTATTTCTATATGATTGGGTTTCTAATAAGTGTTTAATTCCTAATTCAAGATAAGATAGTTCGTCTGTTATAATATCCCCTTTCTGGTAATTCTGGAAATTATATTTTGCTTTGCTAGAATGTTTAAAGTTGTAGTTATTAAAAAACAATGAGATCTTGAACGTATTAACCAAATTAATGATATCACAAAATAAGGATAAATATGAATAATCATGAAAATCATAATTCTTTGTAAAATCATTTCTTCTAATATCATAAGTTAATGAGAAATTATTTAATTTTGGGAACTTAATATTTAGGCTTAAATCATTTTTCCAATCAAATTTTTGTTCAGTAACGACCGAATCAGCATCAGACAAATTTGCATCATAGCTTAGATATTTTAAAACATTATCAACTGATATTGTGAAGTACTCTGAACAAGAAATAACTTTAGTTGATAAAAAGACGAAAATGATAATTATTATTCTTGAGTTAATGTTAACCTCCGAAGTATAAGTTATGTGTGGCAAGTATCTATACTGATCATTTTCAGCAAAGTATTAATCATAGATTTATGCTCTACCTTGTATGGCGAGTATGTATTCTTCTCATCTAACATATCATATCTCCCAAACCAAAGAATATTCCGGTCAATAATCACGAGATTGCTCTTATTTTTTTTATCAATAGTTTTAAATTTAAAATCTCTTTCAGTAATAAGTGAATTTATTTTTTTTAAGGTCTGCTTGTTTTTGAAAGCATTTATCAAGAAAGTTATTTTAAGATTATCTAATTTATAGTTAGATAGTTCGCTACAGAAATTTATTAATTTAGGTAAAGTAGCTTTGGACGACATTATAAGAATTTCATTCTTTGCTTGCTTAATATCATCAATAATATTATCATAAGTGTATTTTGTTTCATTATCCCTCTCCTTATAGGTTTCTAAAATTGATGAAAAATTACTAACAACAACTTTTTTCTGTTCTGCGTATAGGTCTCTCGTTATTGTGTTAAAATAAGTGTCATAAGGGTGATAATTTTTAAAATAAAAATTATCTCCCAAAATATACAATTTATGATTAGCTCTAGTTAATACATGATTGATTAATATTTTGCTAGCTTTATTATCTTCATCGTTTAATAGAGAAAAATCATATATCGCTCCTTCTGCATCAACAGTATCAAAAATGACTACAGAATATCTTTGAGTAGTGTAAGACGGTAGTGATTGGATAGATATATTATGTTGTAAATGTAGATTTTCATCTTCGAAAAGCTTAGAGATTAAAAATGCTTGGTCTGAGTAAGTAGTGAATATAGCAATTGAAAAGTTAGAACCATTATTAGCTAAGAGACTTTTGACAATATTGGTACAAACAATAGCATTATGTAAATTTACTCTTCTTGAAGGAGAAATATTTATTAGTACAGGTCTATTAATACAATTATTGATGAAAACAATTGGGAAATTATCTGATACATTATCCTTAAAAACTTGTCTATTTTTTTCCACAGAATTCAAAATTGTCTTCATGTAAAAAGATTTATTTGTAAACCTAAAAATATCGTGATTTATACAATATTGCACTTTTAACATGAGAGAATTTGTTATCTTGTAGTTATATTTCATATCAAGAAGATCATAAATGTTTGATTGATATAAACTGTTTTTTTTAGAAAAGCTAAAAGGAGGTAACTGCGGATATGAACCAACAATTATCAATTTTTCTGTTGCTTGAGATGCAAGCCAAAATAAAATAGGAAAAGCTACAATATTTGCTTCATCTAGGATAACAATATCAAAAAAATCTGAATCTATAAATTTGTCATAGAATAGCTGATATATTGTTACTCCAATTAACAAAGAGTTAGAAATAATAGACTTCTCTTCTTCCTTGACACATAATTCCAACCTTTCTAGTTCTTTTAAAAGAATATTATTACCTGTAACAATTTTACTGTTGTCAAACATGCTATTAATTTCTTTTATTCTTGCTAATTCAGGACAGAGCAATTTTCGAATTTTGTTTTCTAAATTCAGACCATCTAATAACCCACTAGTTTTATTTAAAGAGGTTGGTGAAGCACTAGTAAATCTAGTGATAGCATCAATATATTGATCATTATACTCATGTTGTAAAATAGAGTAAAAGACCTGATCCAAGGCATGATTGTTACCTGTAACAAGCAATATTCTCTTTTTTAGACAAAGAAGGTTCTCGATAATCCTAGCTATTGTGAAAGTCTTACCAGTCCCTTCAGGACCCCATATATAGGAGTGAGATGATTCCAATGCAAGATCAATAGCTTTCTTCTGTGATTGATCTGATTCCCCATATTTGGGATTTATTTTATATGGATTTTTTGAAAATCTTGCATTAATTAAATCAAAGCTATTTTTAAAATAATTTTCTGATACTGAGTATTTATTGAAATGTTCTAAAAGATTTTCTAGAAATAACCAAGGTTTCAAATACAATAATGCTTCATCAATATGTTTTCTAATATCTTTGGCCAGAAAAACACACAGGAAATTGTGATTTACAGAGGATACAATACAATTATAAAGTATCCCATTAATAAGAATGTCTGCAGGAGAATTATCAGGTATTTTTATTAAGTCATTATGCTGGAAGATAAATATACTCTCATTTTGCTCAGCTGACTTTTTCCCAGAAAAAAGACGTAAAGGCTTGTTTTTAAAGTACTTTTTTTGTGCTTCAATTTCTAATTTAAGAGAGTCAATTAAAGACTGAATGCATTTCATGATAGCTCCTTGGGTTACTATAAAAAAACTTATTAATAATTATGTTGATTAGTATATTTTAAATATTTGAATAATAAGTTGATAGTCAAGGAGATTTTTAAATCTTCACTTTAACGGATCGTTAAAATAAGTATGAGAAGATTAAATAAGAGTTCTCCCAACATTTTTAATTCAGCAATAAAGGTGAAGACTATATTTTGATAAGATATTTTTTTTATTCATAGTGGAGATATAATAAAAGGAGTTATAAAATAAGCATGAATTAGCTATATTAATATAATTCTTTTATATAAGTGACTAATAAATTTTCTAAAAAAATTTGGATAAAATGTTGAAAATATGAAAAAGTATTGACAAGTAAAATTAGTGATATATTTATTGGATGTTAATAATTCATAAAAGGAGAATGATATGAAAAAAATTATTGGTTTGTTATTTTTTATTTTACTGATTGCAGGATGTCAGCAATCTGTTAATGTTGATGATGTTATATATGATAAAACTACTGGCTTATATGTTTTGAAAGCAGATAATAGCCCATTTACTGGACAAACAAAAAAGTACTACAAAAATGGTAATGAACAATATATTATTCACTTTAAAAATGGAAAAATTGATGGTAGCTCAAAGGAATTTTATGAAAATGGCAATTTAAAAATGTTAGTCAATTACCAGAATGATGTTTTCCATGGACTCTCACAAGAATATTCTCATAAAGGAATATTAATATCAGAAATTAATTATTATAATGGAAAGAGAAATGGAATCGCGAAGAATTATTATCCAAGTGGTAAAATTAGTTTGAAAACTAATTACTCAAATGATCTGAAACATGGAGAAGAGATAACTTTCTTTGAATCTGGAGATATTTGGATAAGGTCTAACTATAGAAATGGGAAAAAGCATGGATGGGAGTATCATAATAATGGCGATGGATCTTTTGAGAAAAAAATATTATATGAAAATGGTAGTCCTAAATAAATTTAATTTTCAATTCTCACTGATGGTAAACAAAAAGCATTTCTAGAAATGTTTCTGGATGAGTACTGTAAAAAATAGAGAATGATTAACCAAAAGACAAAAAATGTAAAAAAATAAATAAAGAGATAGTTTACAAGAGTTTTTATATAGTTTATATAGTAAATCATATTTGTTTGAATCAAAAAAAATAATTAAGAAAATATAAACAAATCAAGTTCAATAATGGAGAATAAATGAAACGTATAATGATATCAATTATGATTTCAGTTTTAGCTGTAATCTGTTTACAGACAGAGGCAATGTCATTAACTGAGATGTTTGAACAAAATCGAGAGTCAATCGTATTTATACAAGTCTATTCAAAAGATACCAAAGGTGAATGGATGCAATCATCTGGAAGTGGTGTCGTTGCGACAATAGATGGGAAGATATTTACTAATTATCATGTTGTAGATGATTTAGAGAGGATTAAAATCCAAACATATGATAAAAAAACATACGATGAAATTAAAGTTATAAAATTTGACAAAGATAAAGATATTGCTCTATTACAGATTGAAAGTGGAAATGATTTCATTCCAGCTGTAATTGATATAAGTGGTGAATTAACAGTTGGGGAGGATATTGTTGCAATTGGGAACCCTAAGGGATTAACTTGGAGTCCTAGCAAGGGAAATATTTCTGGTATTCCTAAAGATAGGAGAGGTATGATACATCATAATGCTCCTACTTCTCCAGGTAGTAGTGGTGGGGGATTGTTCAACTCAAAAGGACAGTTAATAGGTATTACTTCATCTCATATGGATGGTGGTCAAAATATAAATTATGCAATACCAATTACTGAATTTACCAAATTCATTGATGAATCTGAACTTATTACTCAGAGTTCAAAAATTAATCTAAAAGGGAATCCAGGCAAAGATGAACCTAAAATAGAATTTCCTGGAAACGAGTCCCATGGTGTGGGCAAGAATAATTTAAACCCAGAAATTTGCATAAATTTAATTATTGACCATTCCTTAAGTATGAAGGGAGATAGGATAAAATATGCTCATAATTCGTTAATAACTTTTTTTGAATTGATTGAGTCATGGAAAAATAACTTCCCTGAAGAATTAGCTAACTTAAATGTACAGTTAATTAAATTTGGAGGGAATGGAGAAAGTCAAATCATTTATCCTCTTCAGAAAGTAAGTGATATTGATAAGGTTATCCATAAGATAAGGGTAACAAAAGCTCAATATATGAAGACTGTATATGATGAGGGGTTTAGTAAAGCCATCCAGCAACTAAAAAATCAAAATTATTCAATAACTAAAACAATTTTACTAACTGATGGACTTGATGAAGCCCCTAAGCCGATGTTAGGAGATTATGCATCATTGGGCGAAGTTAAATTCTTAGTCTTTAATGATAATATTAAATCACTTCCTTTATGGGAAAGAAAAATACCAAATTCAAGTGTTTATCAGCTATCAAACGAGTTTGAAGTTACCAGTATTCTCCTTCAGACACTTTTCTCCTTGGTTGATAATAATAATGAATATCTAATTCGTCAAGGGAATATTGACTCAGATGTGTTTGATTTTTTTAAGCATAACAATGATAATTTATCACTTATTGTCATACCTCTTACCAAGAAGAATCTCAGAATACAGTCGATAAAATCAAAGGATAATGAAATTATAGGGAATGACAAATACCAAATCGAACAAAAAGATACATTTATTCAAATAAAGCTAACAAGTAATCTTCCCTCAGGAAATTATCAAATCAAATTTGATAATATAGCATCAGAAAATCCTCTTAAATGGATTTCGTTTGAGAAGGCTGATATTGTATTAATCCCTTCCACTCTAGAAGGAAAAGAATTAAGCAAAGAGTACGTTGCTGGCAGTTCGCAGAATTTCCAGTTAATGTTTTGGGATAAATTTACTAAAACTTTCATTACCTATCCAGAATTCTTGGAATATGTATCTTTTTCCTACTTACTAACACCTAATCAAGTTTATAGAAAATCTAAGAATATCTATGATTTAAGGTTTGCTTATTCCCTTTCAGAAAAGGTTGGACAAGAACATTGTATATATACAAACTGGGGATATAATTATAACAAACTTAGAAAATTAAATTCAGATATGAATCCTGTAGCAAAATTTACTACAGTAAAACAAGGTAACTTAGTGGATGTAAGGTACGATACTACTTATACTTGGGAAGGTAGATCTTTACAAATAGAGGCCGAGATAATTGATGGGAATCATTCAGCAGTAAACGAAATAGTTTTATTGGTAAATGGTGAAGAAATCAAATTAAAGAAATCAGGCAATATTTTCACAGGTGCTATTAATAAGTTAAAAACAGGGAACTATAGTATAAGTATAAAAAGTGATAGCACTAATAATTATGAAATATCTGCTGCAAGCTTAACAACATTTTTTGTTAAAGAAAGAAGTATAAATATTTTTGTTGAATCACCAGAATATGCTGAAGTAAATGAAAATCTCTCTATTGGGAAGAAGTTTTCAATAGCTTGGAGTAAAATTTTTGGAACAAATGGTGATTATGAAGTAACTACAGAAAACAGGACAGTTACAGATAATTATATTAATTTTTCATTGCCTTATAAAAATGAACTAAAAGGGCAATATAAGCTGTCAATTGAACCAAATATGCTTTTCCCAGATGAAAAACTTGTAGGTAAAATGATACAACTTGGAGATAAAACATTTATTGCAGACAATGATATTGAACCTTCATTATTCATTAAATTACCTAAGGATTTAGATTTTGATATTAATTCTAATAGCAATTCTTTCTCAACATTATTTCAAGTGGAAAAAAGTAAAGGTAAACATTATTTCTCTAAAGTTATACAGCCAAAACCTGAGATACAAATACCTTGGTCAATCCTTAATCAAGAGGAGACAATTGTTGAGAAAGAACAATCTTTGATTTTTAACGTGAAAACTTCTTATGCAGATTGGTGGATTAATAATATTGTTGATGTAACAATTTATATAATCTTGATAATAGTTTCTCTAATTCTACTTTTTATTATATTACTCCTTTTATTATTTATCAGAAGACGGAAAGTAAGAAAAATGGAAGTCTGGCAAGAGATTAAGGATAAATCTCCTGAGGACTTTTTAGTAAAACTTCCTAAAACTTTTAGAGATAATGTAAGAGAATTATATGCAAAAAGTAGAGAAATAAAACAAGAAGATAATATTTCTGAGATTAGAAAATTTAAAACAATTTTAGAAAAATTACCAAAGAAGATGGAGAGAATTGCATTAAAAAGTTGTGATCTATTTGAACTAAAACAACTTAAAGAATTAGTAAATACACCTTATCAAGAAAAGTCATTTTCATTTATTCTTGAAATAGGAAATAGGTTAGATATTGTTGCTTTTGAAAAAGATTCTATCTACAATGAAACAAAAATTCGAACTAGAAATACAATTTTAGCAAATTATGGAGAGATAAGAAGGGAAGCAAATAAGACAGTTTTGATCAAAGAATCTATCCCAACATATAAGAATAATAATTTGATAATAGATAATCAAACTGAACTCAAAGCTGGAGACATAATAAATTTTGATAATCATGTAGTATTAACTATTAGCATACTAAATGAAAATAACCTGCAATTAATAATCCAAAATAATCAGTAAGAAGGAGATAAAATGAAAAAATACAATATAGGCCCAACTTTGTTTATTGGCTTAGGTGGAACTGGTCGAATAGCTTTGATGGAATTGAAAAAAAATCTAATGCAAAAAGGTTTAATAAGAACAGATGCTGAAAATCCTTTATTGCAATTTCTATGTATTGATACAGAATTTCTATCAGCAAATGAAGTCGATGATAATGATCCTCATAAAAAGACACTAGAATATATTGATAAAGAATATCATGACATCCAATTTTCTTCTGGAGAAGTCTATAGTATTGCAAAAGGTAAAACTGATTTACAAGGTATGCTAAGGGAACCTCATAAATCTCAAGCATCAGATTTTGTAGCTTCTAAAGAGAAAATTGGGCCTATTATTAAAGATGCTGTTGGTTATGGAGCAGCTGGTATTGGATTAATCGGAAAGATATCTCTATGGCCAAATTTAGATGTCCTTAAAGGACAATTAGAAACAAAAATTCAAGATTTATTATCAAAAGACTATATTAATAATATAATAAAAAACTCCTATAAAAATATATTGAATGAGATATCACAAAATAATGGTATAATGGTTTTTGTAATTTGCTCAGTAGGTGGTGGGACAGGTAAAGGGACATTCCTTACTGTGGCAGCTCTTATACGACACTTAATTAGAAGTCAATCAAAGGAACTATCTGATCATTCATTTATAAAGTTAGTAAACTTTATGCCTTCATGTTTTAAAATGGGAGGAAGAGATGTTGGTGAAAAATATTTTAATACTATCCAAGCAAACCAATATGCATCTTTTAAAGAGCTAGAACATATTTTAAAGAATGGCTATCAATTTGAAGAGAACATCTCAAAAAAAATCTTCTCTTCAACTACGCCAATAACTGTGGAGGATGTTTATACCCATATATGGAATGTATCAAACTGGGATGATGAACATAGATCAATGCAAACAAGTTATTCATCAATTAATAAATTAGTAAGTGAAACAATATTTAATTTTGTATTCTCTGGGAAAATTCATGATATTATTACTAAAGGGTATCATGCAAATCCTGCTGGGAGTGGTTTTATTACAGAAATTGAAGCACCAAATGCTAAAAGACAATCAAATTATGGCAGAATAGGGGGATTTTCTCTAAAATTACCTAAATCAAAATTAGTGAGTTTTTCAAAGCTATATTACAAAAAGCTAATTTTAGATGATATTGTTACTGGAAAATTATATCCAAACGTACAAAATGAGCGAATTGACGGAGAATATAAAGCAAATAAATCATCAGATATTGCTGAGTCATTCGCAAATCAATTACCATTACCGAAAGATTATCCTAGTATTAAAATATCAAAAGCATCCTATAATGCCTTAAGCTATGAAGATCAAGATAAGATTTTTGATTCAATAAGTAAGAATTTGAGTGGAGCATACGATGCATACGCACTAAAATATCAAGGTAACAACGGCAAGATTTCTAGCAGGGATGAGGAATTTGAAAGGCAACAAAATTTAGTAATTGAGTCTCTAAAAGTTAGATTAAAAGAAGGCATTAAAGATCATGGTATCGTTTTTGCAGAAAAGATTATCACAGAGTTAAATGAAGATATTATTAATAGGATTGCTAGTGTTTTTGAAAAATTTGAGCACATAAACCAGATCACTGGAAAGTTGAAGGAATCTTCGGATAACACTCTTAAAAAAAAGCTAATTTCTAGTATTCTAGATTTTTTTAACCAGGAAATTGAAACAACTGTCCAGGAACTTAAACCCAATATTAGCTCTAATCCACCTTGGGAAATCACTTTAAAGGAAGCTCTAGCTAATGATAAACTTGAGTGGATTGAGGAAAATGATACTTTCTGGAAAAAAATTGGCGCAGGGGCTAGAGCAGATAAGAAGTTGAGTCTCCAAAGTAGAGCAATAATTAGCAATATATTTATTGAAGTCGAGAAAATTTTACCTAAATTATACAATTATTCAGAGTACATAACATATCTAAAAAGCACCTCTAAGATAATCGATAAATTAAACGAAATAGGTTTAGTCTTAACAAAAAACAGATTGAATATTTATGATGAATCAAATAGTACAATGAATAATTGCTTAGTAAAGTCTATAAAGCAACAGATGGCAGATGTTTTGAGAGGTAATACGACTGATTTGGTTGCTGATGTGATTTCTAGTACTCCAGAACAATACACACATTTTGCTGAATCATTACGAATTGGAGTGAATTCAATTGAGAATGAACTACAGAATTGGTTAAATAAAGAAAATGGGCTAATAGATCAATTAGTTGATAAAGAGGTAACAAAATCAGATTTTATTGATGAAATAGATAGGCTATCTGAAATGATCTTTAATAACAAGGCTGAACTTAAATTACAAAGTGGGGTACTTCTAAAAGATTACACTCTGTCCAAGTTCTTAGATGGATTATCTGATTTGGACAAGGATGAATTTATCCAAAAGCGATTATCAACAAGTGGAAGTGCTTTAGGTGCCTTAGATTTGTCAAAAATAGGAAATATAAAAACTGAGAGTCAGGTCATATTAATCTCAGGGAACAACTTAGATGATGTTACAATTGGTAAAATGAGAAAGTTAATCAAGCCAGAACCAATATTTGTTGAAAATTTCGATCCTGAAATAATCCAAATCACAAGGGTTTCCAGAGGTCTCCCATTAACGGTTTACTCAGAATTGCAAAAGGCAAAAATTATTTATGACCAAATAGTTAAAGAAAATGGCAGAGAAGTCAAATATCGTTTCCATACTCATAAGCATTTTATAGACATAGATGAGCCTATGGGTAATTCTAATCAAATACCTAATGAAGATTTCGCAACTTATGTAAACTTGTTAGTACATACAGGTGTTATCCATGTCATATCTCAAGCATCAAATAATGCTGGAGATATTGGAAAAGTTCAAGAGTTAGTAGAATCAACTACCTATGATAAATATGATTTTTATGAAGATAAACTCAAAATTGCTTTGCCAAAAGATCAGAGGAAAGTATCTTGGGATGATTTTATTAGATACTTAAAAAATGATAATGTTTACTTTACTCATTTTACAGAAAAACTTATCGAAAGATTTAATAGTATCTTTGAAATTTCTAAAGCTAAGAAGAGAGTAGCTGCACTAGAACATTTGAAAAAGTATTTTAAAGAGGATAAATTCCCCTACATACCTGAGATGGTATTAAGATATATTATAAATTCTAATAAAACAAGTCCAGCACTTAAATCTTTGATTCAAGCAGATGAACTTGATAAACAAAATTCTGCAAAGATTGCTAAATTTAGAAATTCAAAAAGAGGTGATAAAATAAAGTTATTTAAAGATGGTAATGATTGGGGTAATTATTATGACCCAATGAACAAGCGAATATATTTAGGCATAGATGAGGAGGAGGTTTTTGATCTTAAGGATGTTGAAACAGGTATGCTTTTTGAAGGATATACTAAAGATAAAATTCTTATTCAAATTCAAGATGAACCCGGTATTTATCTAGTGAGAAAACACTATTCAGATAAACCTGAAGTTTGGGAAAAATTAGATAAGGATACTTTCTTTAAGGATATAAACAGGAACGGAAAGCATAGTTCCCTAGACGTTAATGCTAATCCTACCAGAATAAATATTAGTGAAAAGACTGAAATAAAAAAATATCCTTTCGTGTGGAAGGATAATACAGGAAAAATGAATACTACTAGTCTTACTTTGGATGAGCTAAAAGAATTCATTATTGATAACGGAATTAACAAAGAAGATGTTAGGGTTTCTGAAAAAGGGAAACCATCAAAAAATGATTGGACTACTCCTGATGAGATTCCTGAAATCAAAGATATTTTTGATTCTATTCAGAATCCTGAAAATGATGGTTTAGATTTTGAACTTCCTGATTTTTAATTCTGGATGTAATTATTTTAACAAAAGAACACTGAGTTAATTATAAGTTGCCGGAATTTTTCGAAATTAGTCGGAAAATTCCGGATTATTTGGATTTAAATGATGTTTAACCCAAATAATGCAATAGATCTTTGATAATAGCACTATATTCTTTTGCAAAAGTAACTTACATAATTCTTCCGAATATATATATTATATGCGTCGGAATTCTGTAAGCTATTTTGCTAAAAGAATCTGCACTCTTCTCTAAAGCTCTACTGCACCATCTGGGTTTAAATATATAATCTGTGTATCTGTTTCCAAAGATTAATGTGATATATAATAATATAGAAGACTTAAAAACTAGATTAAAAATGGAAAGAGAGTAAATAAATTACCTTAGGATTAATATATGAAAAAGATTTTAATAGTCGACGATCAGATTTTTTATCTAAGAACAATAGAATTATCACTACAGGATAGTTACAAAACATATCCATGTCAAACTCTTGACGAAGCTCTCCAAGTACTTAGTACAAAAGAGATTGATTTAGCTCTATTAGATATTAGATTAGATAATAATGATGATGAAAACATTGATGGATTAAAGATTTTGGAATGGATAAAAATTAATCAGCCTAACATATTATGTTTCATGATGAGTGCTTATAAAGAATTTAGTTATGCTGAAAAATCTTTAAATCTTGGAGCTGTTTATTTTTTCAAAAAACCGATAGATATTGCTGAGATGAAAGAAATTCTAAACACAAAAGGATAACATGTTATTAATTCAATTACTTATTAACGGTATTATTATGGGAGCTGTTTATTCATTGGCTTCTTTAGGATTTGCGATAGTATATAATACAACTAAAATATTCCATATTGGATATTCTGCTTTATATATGATAGCTCCATATTTTTTTTGGTATCTTAACATAAAATTAGGGATAAACATCTCCTTATCAATATTTGTTTCCATTATTTTGACTATGAACATTAGTATTCTTATCGATAAAACAATCTACCAACCCTTGTTTATTAAGAAAAGTTCTTCCAATGTTGTAACTATAAGTTCAATAGGTGTCGTAACTATAATCGTTAATATAATTGCTATGATATTTGGAAATGAAACAAAAATCTTAAATTCAGATATAGCTAACACAATAAAATTTTCAGGAATGATAGTTACTTATCCACAAATATATCAGCTTATAAGTTCATTGCTTATTATTATAATCTTTTTTATTGTCTTAAAGAAGACAAATTTAGGAATTGTTATAAGGGCTTTTAGTAATAATGACCTTCTGGTTCAGATAATGGGGATAAATATATTGCGAACACGGTTGCTTTTATTTGGGATTAGTGGAATTATGATTGCCATAGCAGGTATCTTGATAAGTTATGATGTTGGTATGGATCCTTATATTGGAATGCCAATGTTGTTAAATGTTATTGTTGCTTTTATTATTGGTGGTATAGGTTCTTTTGCAGGACCACTAATTGGGGGTTTCTCTATTGGAATAATCCAAGCTCTAACAATCTGGATGTTCTCTTCTAAATGGCAATCGGCTATAACCTTTGTTGTTTTGATTATATTCCTTATTTTCAGACCCCAAGGTATTTTAGGTAAAAAGGAGAGAGAGGTTTAATGAACTATTTCTTCCATATAATTATTATGATAAATATCTATATAGTTTTAACAGTAAGTTCAAATCTTTTAGTAGGAATGACAAATCTTTTATCTTTGGGGCAAGCTGCATTCTATGGAATTGGAGCTTATTGCTCTGTATTAGCCTTGACTACAATGCATTTACCGTTAATCCCAGCTTTAGTATTTGCTATGTTGGCAACAGGTCTTATCAGCCTATTATTAGCTCTTACTTCTCTTCGGCTCAAGAATGACTATTTTGTGCTTTCGACCTTGGGATTTCAGATTATAGCTTACTCGGTTTTATATAATTGGATTTCAGTAACTAAAGGACCTTATGGAATACCTGGAATACCTGCTCCTAAACTTTTAGGATTTTATCAAGTATCTGGAATTATTCCTTTTCTAATTTTTTCTACAGTTATGAGTCTTTTTACGATTTTCATTTTTTATTACTTAATTAACTCCCCTTTCGGTAGGTTATTAAAAGCAATGAGAGAAGATGAACTGGCCTTGATAACATTGGGGAAGGATATCACTTCACTAAAAATTCGAACCTTTGCTATATCTTCCTCATTCATTGGAATTGCTGGATTTTTATATGCTACCTATGTTACCTATATTGATCCTACAAGTTTCAATCTTGATGAATCGATTTTTATTTTATCAGCTCTACTCATTGGTGGTTTAGGGAATATAAAAGGTCCTGTAGTGGGTTCTATTTTTGTTATTTTGCTACCGGAAATTCTTCGATTTATAGGCCTACCTGATTCAATAGCTGCCAATATGCGACAGATAATTTATGGCTTGATTCTAATTATACTCATGAGATTTAAACCTGAAGGTTTAGTCGGAAATTATAGGATTAAATAATGAGTTATTCAGTTTTAAAAATTCAAGGACTCTCAAAAAGTTTTTCTTCTAGAAATGCAGAAGCTCCACTTTTATTTGATTCTTTACAGATTGATTTTAATGCTGGTGAAATTATTGCAATAATGGGTACAAATGGAGCAGGCAAGACTACTCTTTTCAATATTATCTCTCGTTTAATTGATTGTGATAAAGGAAAGATCTGCTACGATACTGGGGATAAGCAGATAGATTTATTGAAACTTAATCCTAATGAACTGAAGGGAATTGGAATTGGCCGTTTGTTTCAGGATAATCATATTTTTTTAGATATGACTATTTTAGAGAATTTGTTGATTGGGGGAGACGATAACTTTGGTGAAACTCCTTTTATTACACTATTTAAGAGAAAAAAACATAAAGAAAAGGAAAAAAAGAGAGTTGTTAAAGCTAAAAAGGTTTTAATTGAACTTTTTGGCAAAGATAACTACTTTTGGCAAAACAGAAATAATTACGCTTCAGAATTATCACACGGTCAACAGAGATTGTTGGGTATTGCTAGATTGTTAATGTCAGACCATAAATTGCTCCTTTTAGATGAACCTACTGCTGGGGTTCATCCTGAGATAAGACAAATAATCTGTGAAGTAATACGTAAAATAAATAAATTAACAGGAGTTACAATTATTATTATTGAACACAATTTTAAAGTTCTTGAAGATATCGCTGATTATTGCTTTTTCATCGATAAGGGCAAAGCTAGAATTAGAGGAACTATGGAAGACGTAATTGGTAATCCTATTGTCAGAATAAAATATTTAGGTATTTAAATGAATAGTATAAAATTAAAAATCAATAACTTACATGCAGGATATGTTAAAGATAGCAATATCATAAATGGTCTTGAGCTAGATATCTTCTCCAATGAAATAGTAGCATTAGTTGGACAAAATGGTTCAGGTAAATCAACACTGGCAAAAGCAATACTAAATTTAGTCCCTTATAGAAATGGTGAAATACTTTATGAAGATGATGATCTTATAAAAAAAAATCTTCCTGTTTACAAGATGACTGAACTCAGTTTTGGCGCTTTTATGCAGGAGGGCTTAACCTTTACAAATTTAACTGTTGAAGAAAATATTAAATTTGCTGGAAGAAAACTTGACAAAAAAATGCTAAATCAATATTTATTGAAATATAAAGACTTATTCGATCTTTTACAAAATAATAAGAATTTAGATAAAAATGCTTCCTTATTAAGTGGAGGAGAAAAACATCAATTGGCTCTGATCATGATATTGTTACAAGAACCTAAATTTTTAATTCTAGATGAGCCTTCTGCAGGGCTTTCTCCGATTAATAGAGGTAACATGTTCAAGCTAATTGAAACTATCCAAAAAGAGTTGAAGTTAAGTATTTTACTTATTGAACAAAATGTATCTGAAGCACATAAAATTGCTCATAGAATGGCCTTGCTTAAATTAGGTAAAATTGATAAGATTGAAGAAACGAAAAATATAAACGAATTAGAGAAATTCTTTTTTTGAATTGGAGGAGAAATAATGAAGAAATTTTGTACTGTTCTAGTGTTGGTGTTCCTTGTTACTACAGCTTTTATAACAACAAGTTGTGATAAAAAGAAAGATGATGATGTGATTAGGATTGGGGCAATATTGCCTTTGACAGGAGAGCTTTCTTATCTAGGAATTGAAGAAAAAAACACTCTTGAGCTATTACAATCAAATATTAATCAAGATAAAATGAAGATAGAATTTGTATTCCAAGATAGTAAAGGAAATGCTAAAGACGGCTTAACAGCTTATACTTATTTGAATAATAAAAATATAAAGTATTATATTACCTCATTAACTGTTGTAGCAAGGGCTATAGCTCCAAAATGTTTAGAAGATAATAATATTCAGTTTTCATTGAGCATTGATCCAACCTTAGCCAGAGAATATGAGAATGTAATTAGTATTTATTACAACATTGGCGATGAAATGAATAAAATAGCTAACCATTTTTCAAGAATTGGAGCTAAAAGAATTGGAGGGTTATACATCAACACTTCTGAATCTAGATATGCTATTGAAAATATTCTCAAGGAAGAACTTGAAAAGCGTAATATTGAACTTATTCATACTGAAAGTTATGATTTTTCAACTAAAAGCTTTAAAGATCAGTTGTTAAAACTTGGGGAAAGTAATGTAGAGTATATTCATACTATAGACTTTGGTTATTTGTATCCAGTAATATTGAAAGAAGCATACAACTATAATTTATTATCTAAGATAGTGGGAGGACTTGGGATAATGACAGCACCACAAATGTCAAAAGAGTTAACTAGTAATCTGATATTTGTTACAGCCTCATTCGAAATTAACCCAAATGATGATTACAGTAGATTTCAAGAGCAATATAATTCTTTATATGGTAGGAATAGTACTTTTGATGGTGTATATTGTTATGACACAGGAAAATTCCTAATAGATATTTTATTGTCTGGAAAAAATATAACTTTTGAAAACTTTACGAATAAAAAATTTTCAGGAATTTCTGGTGATATTATTATAGATAGTTTTGGTGTTTCACATGTAGAATTGAAATTAGCTAATTTCAATGATAAAGGAGATGTTGTTGAATTTGCAAAATAGCACAAAAAAAAATGTGAGTAATCCTTATCTTGTTACTGAAGCTGTTGATTATTTTGAAAAATCTACGTATATTCCTAAAGAAAGTTTTTATGAGATGGGAATATTTTTGCTAAAGTACTTAAATATAAATGAAAAAAATAAGATATTAGACACTGGAACTGGAACTGGGCGTTCAATATTCAATATTGCAGAAGCTTTTAATCAAGCTGGTTATGATTATTCTCTTGAATGTTTTGATATATCTAAAAAAATGATAGAAAAATTTGAGGATAATTTAAGAAACTATCCTATCTTAGATGTAATTTATTATTTATATGATGCTAATGTTGGAACGAAATATACTGATAATATTGATTTGGCAATATTTATTTCAGTACTACACTATTTTAACTGGGAATCTTTTTTACAATCATTAAATTGTAGAATGAAAATAAACTCAGTAATTGTGATAGCAGAATTAAATGGTTGGTACAAAATGCTTGATGGGGAATTTGATTTCATTCATGAAGACAATAACCCTCTTAGTGATGTTTCAAGAGAATTCTGGCAACAGTATTTTTTATTCAGAAATGAATTGAGCTCATGGACTCCCGAAGTAAAGTTCTCAAATATATCAAAAGTTGATAAATTCTTAGTTAATCAAATGAAATATAGTTTTGTTGAAAAAGTGGGATTTTCATGGATTAATAACATTTCATGGGATGACGTTATTAATTGGATAAAAAAAGGAAGTGTTTCTTCTCTAGGTTCTGATTTGTCTAAAGAAAATAAAGTACTTCTTGCAACCAAAATGAGTGAATTTCTTTGTGATAAATCAATTAAAGAAAATGTAACATTTAACATACAATGGGGAGTAAACTTATATGTGTATAGAAAAGAATAATTCTATATCTCTAGATAAAGTGAAATGGGAGAAATTTTCAGCAGATGTTTCATTAACAGACAATATTAATCATGAATTTTGTGAAGAATTGCTTAATTTAATGATAAAGGATTTTAAACATATTATTGGGAATAGTAAAAATTATAAACATATCATATTCGCATTATGGAATCCATTTAAGGCAGATAAACCAAAATTTGAAACAGTTATATATACTAATCGAGTAAAAAAAAATAATGATGTTTGTTTAAAGTGGAATACAATCAGTAATGGGAATTCAATACCTATTACTGAAATTGTTGATTATTCTGATTACTTCTCATGGCTTAAAGAAAATAATTACAAAATACACTTATGGGATTTTATTCATACTTACAAGTTGAACCCCTATCCAATAATTATTTTAGATGATAAGCATATAAATATTAATAATGATAAGAACATTAATATTATTAATGTAAACAGTATTGATTCAGTAAGAAATAGTAATTGGATATGGAGTGCTATGAATAGTTCAAACAATGATGCTTATTCTGAATTCTCTGAGATTTCTAAGAATTATTATAAAAAATTTTCAGTTGGAGATGAAGGGACCAGTGAAGAAATATTTATTTTTGAAATTCCCATACCATTTACTCCCCAAATATTTAATGGACAAGTTTGGTATCAATCAGCTGCTTTTGTAAGTTTTATATCAAAGGTAAATATATATAAATGTGAAGAGAAATACATTCAATGGACAAATATAGCTGCTAAATATCAGCATATATTGAACTCTATAATCAGTAAAAGGTTTGAATCGGTATTAAGAAAAAACCAGATCAAAACAGCAATAATTTCCATCCTTGTAGATTCATACGCACACAATATAAGTGCTCACAGTTTAGCAGCTCTTAAGTGGTGGTTTGATAAACGAAGTAATAAATTACACGAACCAATAAAAATCGGAGAAGGTAATTCAGAAGATAAGTCTCCCCAAATAACCTCTTTATATAATTTATATCCATATAATATTGGGCAAGATGAATTGAAAAAATATGGTAAAAAGTATAGTGAAGTATTCAAGGTTTTGGGCTTAAATGATAGATCTAATTCTGATTCTTATACTAATTTACAGGAGATAATAGATTGTTTTGAAAATAAGGAGGAGATTAATAGATTTTTACAATATTCTTATACTACTGCCCCAACTGAAAATGATAAAACTACTGACCCAGCCAAAATAGATGTAATGACAAAGGAAATTGGTTTCCCAATACCAGCGGATACCCATATAGCCAAATTCATGAAATTTTTACGAGATAAGGCTGCATTTTGGAGCGGTGTAACAAGAGATATGGCATTTGGAGGTGAGACACAAAATCTCTATGATTTACTGTGGAATGATTTTGCTGATAACCCTTTATATCTAGGAACGATTGCTCATTCTGAAGGGTTTGTGAAACTTAATATTAACATTGAACTGCCTGAAGATTTGTTTCTTAATGTTTATCAATTTAATAATAAAGAAAAGTTACCTCATTCGCTTGACGGGAAAAAATATGTAAAACTTGATTTTGCTAGAATAAACTTATCAATAATTGATAAGTTTAAATGTTCCAATACAGAAATTAATTATAAAACTCTTGATGGGGGTAAAAATATTGGTTTCTCTCCTTATAATTTTATCTATCCTGGTGAATACCATCAGATAGTAAGAGAGGAATTAAGTAAACCTGTGTATAATATTTTTCTGCCTGGTGGAGTTGTAGGAAGACATTCTTTATTCACTATTTTTGAAAACACAATTAGAAATATTAAACATTTTAAATTTACAACCGGAAATAAACCGGATAGTCTGAACTTCAATATTAGGATAGACTCATTAGAGTTAGATTTTTCAAGTGATTCACATGCTGAGAGAGAAGAAATACATAATCCAAATTTCTTCAAGATTTCAGTTTATTTAGATCATGATAATTCATTAAAAACTTCAAAAACTACTAAGAGTAATAAATCTATAGAATTGAGAGTCATAGATTTTCTAAAAAATAAAACTAGTGAAAGTATTATAACAGATACTGGATCTCCTAAGTTAGGTGGTACTTTCCAAGATAAAATATGTTCAGCTATGTTATTAAATAATACTTTTGCGAGTGTTGATTTTAGTAATAATATCAAGACTACCAATAGAGATAAATATTTCTATAATGAAAAGGAGAAAAGATTTTGGCTTGATTTCTCAGAAGAAAAAAATAATGAAATAAATAATGAAATAAATGGAAGAATCCTAAAAAGTATCTACCTCTGGAGAGGAGAATTTATAGGATATTACAATGAAAATTCTAGTATATCAATGGAAAATGAAAATACCAGTAGGTTTAGGTTCATATATGTAGATGAGTTGACTCCTAGTATTCAAAAAGAGCTAACAAAGAATGGTATTATAAGGATAATAACATATTATGATATAAGTAATCATTTAGAATTAGATGATCTTTTGGTACAAACAAAAAATAGAAACAATTCAGATGTTTGTGATAAATTGATAGAAAGAATTAAGAAACAGGAAATAACTGAACAAGACAAATTTGCAATCTACCAGTGCTGGAATAGAAAATTCTTACAGAATAAAACAACTCATTTTTCACAATGTATAGAGAATCCCGAACAACAGCATAGATCAAAATTAGCAATAATAGATTTTAAATGTATGCAACAACAAAAAGTAAATAATTCTGATACAGAATTATTCATTCTACATGGTGGTAATAATAAAGGAATTCTTGAAAACAAAATTATTAAATTTAGAAGCCATGGATGGCTACGAACACACTTTATACAAGATGTAGATGGAGATATATCTCTCATAAGTGATGATCTCAAAAAGAAAGTAATCTCAAGTGAATTTATTGAAGTTGTTTTGTCAAAAATATGTATAATTGATAATAGAATTTACCAAAGGATTGCTAAAAATGATAAAGGTAACTTATATGAAATGATAAATCTAAAAGTTCATAATGAAAAATATGAAATTGAAAAAATGGACTACATTACAAATTATAATTTTATCGTTCTACATCTCTCATATATAGAGTCGTACGGGATATCAGAAAAAGAGATTGGTGATTTTTTTGACTCTAAGCTAGGACTTAAAGATTCAAAATCATTAAATAATCTAAGGATTGTAATCACATCGGGACGAGGACGAGCACTATGGATTGACAACTTAGGGTCTAAATATTCTAAAATAACAGTATTTAAACCAATAGAGTCTTTTCTAAATGCTGTAGAAGATGCGTTAGCCTTTAAGGATGATTTTCAGTTGAAATATAATCTAACAAAAGTTTTGTTTGGTTCATAAAGGAGGTCTGTTATGGATAAAAAAAGATTGTTAATCGTTGTATGGAGATGGTATAAGAGTGAGGATGTAGAAGATTTTTGTGACTTTATTGGTGAAGGTTACAAGTTTGAAGTCAAAATAGAAAATACTAGTGACTGCCTCTTTTGTGGGTTTACCAAAAAAGATGCTAGATATGAATATACAACGCAGGATATAATTGAATATATAAACTCAAAATCTGACTATAAAGCTCTTTTATTACTGCATGGAGGAACGCCAGACAAGTTTACCGAGGAAATGGTCAATAATTCGTTCATGGGAAAATTTACTTGTGAAGAACCAACTATAAAAATATTCTCTGGGAGTAACACAAATAGAGTAGAATCGCCAATATACTCAAAACTTGTAGATGAGGGATTATTCAGAGATAGTGCTGTAAAAAATTCCAAAGATCAAGTAAATTTTTCCTTAAAAAAAGAAATTTTCGATGATATTTGGAATTATTATGTGCATTCACTAAAGCAGAAGATTTATGAATTTCGAGAAGAGGTCATTATAGAAAATTTTAATAATATCTCTGAATTTCCTGAATCAGAATTTAAAAATTATAGAGATAAAATTAACAAATTTATTGAATATTATAAATCAATAAGCAATAAAAAGGATGATGAATTCATACGATCATGTAATACTGTAATAGATTATTTACAACCAGATAAAGACAAAGATGTTAGTTGTTTCTTAAATATGATTAACAAATGCCTTAGAAACATTGAAGGGCCAATCTATGACTAAACTATTAGCTTCATTTCATAATTTTTCAGATATAATTCTAAGTCACAAAGAATTTACAAATACTACATTATGGAAATGTGGAGATGATTTTGATTTCGATGTTTTATATATTTTAGAGCCAGTGAAGATAAATGATAAGAATTACTCAGTTCATAAGCCTTGGTTCAGATATTTTAGAGAGAGCTTTCATCATAAAAAACTAATAGTAATGGGTTTCTGGGATTTTATTGACTCCAATTATATATTCTTATTTGAAGAAAATCTGATTATAGAAAATAAAACTCAAAAAGCAGTTTGTAATATATCACCAGAGAATTTCCCCCTTGATGCCCTAGATATCTGTGATAAACTTCAGCTATTCTTTAATGGTCATGAGGACTCAAGTGTTATAGATATTCTTAATCAGGCAATTATGACAAGTACTGATTTAAAAGCAAATATTAATAATCAAGATTATTTTCAACTATTTCTACAAGAACTAGAATGTTTGTTAAATAGGTGGTACAAGTACGAAGATTTTTTTATATTTTTACCATTTGGATATGATGTTATTAATATAATGTCAAAAATAAATAAAATTTTCCAAAGTATTAAGCCAGGGAATTTTAAAAATGCCATTGGTATTGATAATATTACTAGTACTTTAACAGAAGCAAAGAATAAATTAGAAGTTATAGATTTAAAATATTTAAGAGGTAATTAATAAAACTGATTTAGATTAAAGAATGTGTAGTAAATAAGAAATATTACTTAAATTATGGTAGGTTGATATGTCAGATAGTGATGAAAAAATTAAGTTTGGTATTGAGTTTTGTGTTTATGAAAAAGATGAAAAAAAGGGAAAATATGAAATAAGGTTAGTTGAAGAAACTGATTGGTGTTCATCATTGAAGAATATCTTATCTACTCTCATTGTAGGTTCAAGGGTTAAGAAATTGAAAGATTTTGAAATAATCCCAAATCCAATTTCGAGCACAGAAGAAAAAAAAGGCTCGCAGAATAATGAACGTACAGTAAAATCAGCTAATGGATCAAACCTAAAAATCTTATTTTGTAAGATGAAGTACCTACATTATGACGAATTATTTAAATATATTGTTAAGTACCATTATCAGGTAAATAAAAAGAAATTTTCTCCTATTCTTTTAATAAGTACTGATTTTTTAAATTATCTAAAGCTAAGTGAAAATGATGATAATAAAGAGATAATAAAGAATCTCAATATAGAAAAACGTAAATATTATTGGGATTCATCTATCTGGAATCGATATCTTCACTTATATGATAATAATTTCAAACAAAATTTCGAACACGTTTTACTAGATTATCATGACGCATTTTCTAGAAATCTTTTTTTAACTCATGTAAGTCAAGAGTTTATAGAGTTTCAAACAAGAATGATGCATAACTCATTTTTAAGGGATTTTGGAAGCTATTCACATAGTTCTAAAGTTATTCCCTTTAAGTTCCATTCAGAAACTTATATGGAAAAAGAAATCGATGAGAAACTAAAAAAAAAGATTTGTAAGTATAAATGGAGAATCTTAATTGTAGATGATTACGCAGATATATGCCTAAAACAGGATAAAAAAGGTAATAAGCTTTCTAGAAAGTGGAAGATCATCTGTAAATTGCTAAATAGAGATTTGACAAACAAATGTTCCGATAAAGATTGTACTGATTGTACATTCATCAATAAGGTAGAAAAAGACATGGATGATGATCAAATAAAACTTCCATTTAGGTTTTATACCCCTATTGCAGGATGTAAAGAAGAGAGATGTAATCAACAAGGTTGGAGTAAACAGGTAAAATTAGTTGAAAAAAGTTATGGTGCGCTTAAGGATGATGAAAGGACCTATGATATTGTTTTAATTGACTACCTACTAGGAATTAATGGAAAATCTAATGAAAGAGAATTTAGTTCTGAATTGATAGATATAATTAAAAGCGATTATAGTGCAGAGAATAGTAGGTATAACAATATTAAAACACCTTTTGGAAAGGCTTATCTTTTCCCAATATCTGCTTTTAGTAATGCTCTCTTAGATGATTTAAGAGAGAACGGAATCAGTCATCATTGCGAACATTGGGAACTGGCAAGTGGTGCAGACCCAATAAATACACCTAAGCAATTTATGTATAAATTTGCTCACTTTTTAGGTGTCCAAATTAAGGATTCAAGAATAGAAGAAAGCTTTTTAGATTATTATGATTTTATAAGATATTATCCAATTATAGATAATTATAATGGAAACAGTCTACTAATTAAAAATATAAAAAATAGAAATGTGATAAAAGTTATATCAAACCCTTCATTAAGAGATTTGTATTTAAGATTATTGAGAATCAAGGAATATTCAGGTGAGAATAATCCTGATTATCTTGAGTCAAAGCAATTACTAGAGTTAGAGATTAAATCAATATTAGGAATTGATGAATCGATTGAACTGTTTGACTTTATTAAAAAATAAGAATAAGATTATGGATAAGATTACAACTGAAGGATATAATTTTCATTATAATAAAAAAACAAAAGAATTCTATTATATTCATCATAGTTATGAAGTTTGTAATGAAACATATTACCTAATTTCTTTATCATTAACCCAAGATTATTTAGTTTTTAAATATGATTTATATCCCTACATCAAAGCTCTTAATATAATTAAGCAAGATCAAGAAAGTACTTATCCAGAAATTGTAACCTTAATAAAGTTACCATTATACAAAGTATTAACAGATGGTGAAAACCTTAAAAATACACTCAAAGATTGTAGAATTGAAGATAATAAAGAAGAAATTGTAAAATATATCTATGAACATATTAGAAATAAAGGTATTTCTTTTAAAACTAATAAAATTAAAGAAGAAGAAAAGGATGAAAAGAGCCAACCAATATACGTAAAGATATTTAGAAAATTAATTCATGATTTCATATTTGATTGGGAAGTAACGGACTTATTTGAAAATTCAGAGCATTTTGCTGAGATAGAATCAAGGTTAAGAAGTAATTATTATTTCTATGCTATTAGTTCAAAATTTCTTTATGATTATTATAACTTAATCTTTGATGAAAAGAAAGCAGAAGTTTTTCTAAAAAAAAGTATCAAATATGGAAAACAATATCTATTAGTCTTAAATGATTCAAGGGTAAATGAGCTATATAAATTATCTCATTGGTTTAAAAAGGATATAGAAGATGAATATTCTGAATGTCTTGAAAAAATAAAAAAAAATATTAGTGAATTAAAAGGCATTTATAAAAGAGAAAAAATTTCAAGAGAAATAGAATCAAAGGAAGATTTTAAAAGGAAAATAGAATCACTAAACAATAAAATTAAAGAGTTGAAAAAAACAGATAATAGCATTTATACTGATGCAATCAAATGGTTTTCTCGCAGGTATTCTCTAGGAAAGCTATTCACGTTAATTAGTAAAGATGTGTTTTACCTTTTCAAAAATATTTGGATAAGAGCAAAGAATCATATAGGAGGTTTTTTTGATATTAAACAAATTAAATATTAAATTAAACATATTAATTAATATATTAAAGTTAATAATAAAAGTAATAACAATTATTGTTATTTATTGTATTTTCTATATATTTTATGATTTTATCGTTCCCCCAATCTTAATAATACTAATAGCAATATCTCTGTCGTTTTTACTTCTCTCAGGTATTTTAGATTCAGACAAATTTTTAACTCATATTGGAGCTATGTTTCCCCGATTGTTTATGGTGATTATTGCTGGCTGGACTTTACTGGTTACTACAGAGGAATTAGTTTCTACTTCAGTGTTTAGTCATATTGCAGATAATTTCATTTATAATATTTTAGCTGTATTTGTATTAATCATATTCATAATGATTGAAGTAAAAAATTTAGGTTTGGGAGGGAGGAATGCTTCTCTATTTTGGCGAAGTATTGGCGTTTTAATTATCGGAATCGTCTACTCTTTACTTGTTGGAGTGATTGCAATTAATATGGTAATCCCTGGAATGCTAGATAAACTTTCACCTTTAGAAAAGATTCTTGATAAATACTATTCAAGCCCTGAAATGTCTCAAGTTGATTTCCAACCTGTAGCTTACACTATCACATATAATAAAGATTATTGGAATTACTTGCAAGGTCCTGAAAATCATATTATGAATACATATTATACTTGTTCAACAGATAAAATTCATGAATATGTCAATTCAGTTTATCCAGGAAACAAGGTTCAAATAGTTCGAGTCGATTTTCTGTTGAAACAATTGTTTGTTGAAGAAACTCTTACTAGAGACAAAATTGAATTACTAAGTTATATTAATATCAGAAGTAAATTTATTTTCGATATTCCATATTTAAATCTTCAGGAATCCCACAAATGGTGTTATGTTAAGTCCTTTAACTCATATAAGTTTATTATTATTCCTGGATTTTTGTTTAATAGGTTGTTCTTTGTATTATTTGCTGGTATCTGTCTGCAACTAATATTTGAAGAAAAGCCTATGACAGAGCCTTTATAGAGAAATATGCTTAGTTAAGATAATCAAAAAAAATAGAGACATAGATTATAAAAATACTTTACAGAAGAGGGGAAAATGAGAAGATTTGTAAGTTTTTTAATTATTAGTTCTTTCGTTTTGTTGATAGCATCATGTAGTAAAAAAGAAAATCCTGCTGTCTTATTAATTCCAGGATATGGTTCTAAAGCACTTATGTGGGAAGAATCAGGAATAATTGAGAAGTTAGTAGCAAACGGATATAAATACGGGGGAAGTGTTAAGGCTTTGGACTTCAATATTAAGCAAGACTTCACTCAAGAATTTAAAAAGGGCGATATATATAATTTAGTTTTTTCTGATTCTACCCAAACTGTAGAAAACTTGAGTAACGAATTAGCAATTGTGATTAAAGGATTGAGGGAAAAAACTAATAATGACAATTTCCTAATAGTTGCTTATAGTATGGGTGGATTGATTGCTAGGAATTATCTTGTTAATAACTTTAATGATAATTATGTGGAAACTCTCATAACATTGGCTACTCCTCATCTTGGGAGCTATCTCGCAAATATTTTGTATGCTTCAACCTTGGTTGTAGGAGGATCAGACACAAAAGCTGCACAAGCTATTATAGATGTCTTCGGAATTCATTCTGAAATATCTATCAATACTCTTAAAGATCTTGTCGCTTCGGGCAAAGATAGTTTTTTACATAATCTTAATATGCAACCACACCCTGAAAATATCAATTATGTTTCAATCATTGCTCATGATGTCAAGGACTCTGAAGAAGAGTCTGTTTGGGATAACTTTATAAATATTTTTAAGAAAGATACTAAAGAGACTGGAGATTCAATAATATCAGCTGAAAGTCAAAATATGGCAAATATTGATTTTTTTGAAAAGAATAAATTTAAATTAAAACATAAGGCTAAACATATTAATGCCTCGCATCTTAAGGTCTTTAATAGAAATGAAGAAATAAGCCAAATAATTATAGAAGAGCTTGAACGGTTTTCTCTACATGAGTAGATATGGTTAAATTTAAATTACAGTTGCAAACAAATTTTCTTAAAAAATAAGCAGATACTTTGAAGAATGCATTATTTGACAAATTAACTGTAAAAAAGAAAATTAAGTATAGGATAAAACAAAGGGGAAGAAAAATTTGGTCTAAAAATTTCTATGCATCTAATTATATTAGGAACTGGATAAAAAAATATCAATATATAATAATGATAATTGTTTATTTTTAAATTCTAAAAGATATAATAAAGAAAGGAGCTATTTATGAAACAGTTTATTTTTATGATAATACTAATATTTCTTTTTATGTGGGTAGCTGAGAGATGCGAAGATACGCCTATATTTAGCAATGATAGTACCAAAAAAAGTAATAGTAACAAAATTGAAACTAAACAAATTAAAGAATACTATTCTAATGGAAATGTAAAATTATCCTGTACTACTGTGAATGGAATGTTGCATGGAACATGTTATACATATTATGAAAATGGTACCCCATTCAATATAACAGAAATGAAGTATGATAAACAGCACGGATTATTTTTACAATATTATGAAAATGGAAAGCTGTCCTTGAGACAATATTATTCAAATGGAGTATTAAATGGAGATTTCAATGTCTTTCATGAAAATGGAAATATTGCTTTAAAAGGTTTTTACAAAGATGGTAAAAAAACAGGGAAATGGAAATTTTATAAATTTGATGGATCATTTGACTATGAAGAGAAATATTAACATAGTAGATCTCTTGTATTAATTTTTTTAGTAATTTCAGCAAAATGATTTACACAGTAGTGAGTTAGGATATTATTACTAATCTTTCTGAATTTAAATAAGCTTTTGTTCTAATCCATTTAATGCCCTAGACTATTTTTTAAGGCTCAAGTTCAAGTCTGGTGAAAATATTTAGCATTATGTTTCATTAAATAATGTATTACAATAGTACACAGCTTAAAATGTACTATTGCTTCTTGTTTTTTAGCTAAATAAGACATAATCTTGAAAGGATAAGTCTCATTTTCCTAACTGGGGTTATGATATATATATAGTTAAACACTTTTAATGATTAATAAAAACATGTATACCAAAAACTTATATATAAACTTTCAAACATTCTATTAAACCCTTACAGGGTTACAGCTTAGTTTTGGTTATTATACCTGGGGTGACGCTCTTTATAGGTGCTTACCCCAAGCTAATTTACTAATCAGGCTGTAGACAAACCCCTTAAATATAAAATATGATAAAAATACTGATTTTATATGCAAAAAAGAAGAAGTGTATAAAGTCGCTATATCTTTATCCAAACTCTTCACTGCAATGTATTTAAATACTATTTTGTTCGAGTTTGAATAAATCTATTAGCGATCTCTTTTTGAAAAAAGAGACCAAAAACTCAGAGAAGTTGACTTTGTCAACACTCTGAATCCCTTTCAGGGATATTATGAATAAAATCACACTAATGACAAAATTTGTCTTTAACAATTTTCTTCCACCATACTTTAACTTAAGCCTAAAATAATCTGCAACTGTAACTTGCCATGGAACTTACCTACAGCCGATTTTAACCTAGGTCTCAAAGTACTTGTTGATGAATTTTCACAGATTTTCTGTTTTATCACAAAAGAATTAAGTAAAAGCTTTTTAATTCTATGGATATTTTCTATAATATTTAGAAACGTGAAACTAAACTTATAATTGATTCATCTAAGGCAAATTTAATTTGAATTTAAAACATCTTTTTCATCGCTGTAGCGATAGTTTAGAAAATCTTGATGTAACTTTCGTGTTGAATGATTTTCTCCATTCAACCCCTCCTCAATTATTCCCATTGACAAATTAGGAAAAATATATTAAATGAACTAGACTGGTATTTTACAGAATAAAAATTATGAGTAAGGTCTAAATAATGAATATAAAGGAAGAAGATTTAAGTCTTAGAGAGATTGAAAAAGCTGATATTTCACAAATATTAGCTATTGAGGAAGACTTATTTTCAGACCCATGGACTGCTGAAGTTTTTCTTGAAGAATTAGAAAGCAAATCATTATTTACCAAAGTAATTGCTGGTCAAATTAAATCTTGCAAACATAATTATCTCCTTGAATATAAGGAAAAAATAGTTGGTTTTTTCTTAGCTTGGGAAATCTATGGAGAGTATTCTATAATGAATATTGGAGTTAGTAAAGAATTTCAAGGAAAAGGATTCGGTACTTATCTTCTTACTAAACTAATAGAGAAAGCTATTGAGTTTGAATGTTTAAACATATATTTAGAAGTTAGGCAATCAAACATCCCGGCAATCAAACTCTATAAGAAATTTGAGTTTAAAGAAATTGCAAGAAGGAAGGATTACTATTCTTGCCCTCAAGAAGATGCTTTAATTATGAGATTAGATTTAGATGTTGACGGAGAAAAGATGGATAGCTTGTTAGCTGAGATATTAACTGATGATTGATTTTGTAGGTTAACAGATCCTGAGAAATGTAAGAAGGCGTAAATGAAAGATTATGATTATTTAGTGATTGGTAGTGGCATAGCCGGTTTAGTCTTTGCTTTAGAGGTATCTAAATACGGCAGAGTGGCTGTTATAACAAAGAAAAAATTAAGAGACTGCAATACTGATTATGCTCAAGGTGGAATTGCAGCTGTTTTGAATAAACAAGATTCTTTTGAAGATCATATAAATGATACTTACAGAGCTGGAGCTGAGTTAGGCAAAAAGAAAATTATTAGGACAATTGTTGAAGATGGCCCTAAGTTAATCCAATATTTAATAGATATAGGAACACAATTTACATCCAAAGATGTTTATAGGTCTGGTTCATTAGAGAACTTATCCTTAACTAGGGAAGGTGGTCATTCAAGGCCAAGAGTTGCTTATGCCAAAGATTCTACTGGCCATTTAATCATGGAAGCTCTAATAGACAACTGTAAAAAAAATGATAAAATTGACCTCTATGAAAACCATTTGGCTGTTGATTTAATTACCCAACATCATATTCCCCAATTGGATGAATTTATTGCAGAAATTACCTGCTGGGGAGCCTATATAATGGACAATCAGACCAATAAAATAGAAATCTTCAGGGCTAAGAAAACAATGTTAGCCACAGGTGGAGCAGGTCAAGTATATAAACATAATACTAACCCAACAGTAACTACTGGCGATGGTATGGCCATGGCAAAGCTGGCAGGGGCAAGATTGGCTAACATGGAATTTGTTCAATTTCATCCAACTGCATTTTACTCCCCTACAGGTAAAACATTTTTAGTTAGTGAAGCCCTGCGAGGTGAGGGAGCTGTTTTAAAACTTCAAAATGGTCAGACATTTATGGATAAGTACCATCCTATGGGATGCTTAGCGCCAAGAGATATTGTTTCAAGAGCAATTGAACGCGAATTAAAGTTATCAGGAGATAAATATTTACTATTAGATGCCACTCATATAAATTCTGAAAAGCTTAAGAATCATTTTCCTTATATAAATAAGAAGTGTTTAAAATATGGAATTGATTTCACTAAAGAAGCTATTCCAATTGCTCCAGCAGCTCATTATTTCTGTGGGGGTATTCTAACCTCTATTGATGGTCAGACTGATATTAAAGGGCTTTATGCTGCAGGAGAAGTAGCTTGTACAGGTCTTCATGGGGCAAACAGGCTGGCATCAAATTCCCTTTTGGAGAGTTTGGTAATAGCTTATAGGGCTGCTAACTGCAAGGATATTCAAGAAAAAGTTAACTTTCCAGAATTTAGTCAATGGCATGACTTAGGTGAGTTTAATGAAAATGAATGGGTAATTATTGCCAATAATAGAGAAATTATTGGTACTATTATGCAGGGTTATGTTGGGATTATTAGGTCAAGAAGACTGCTAAAATATGCTCTTTCTAGACTAGAAAATATCTATAAGGAAATAAATAATTTCTATCAACACAATTCTGTGAGAAAAGAAGTGATTGAAACTAGGAATATCGCTATTATTGCTCAGACTATTGTTGAGTCTGCCTTAATGCGTAAGGAGAGCCGAGGAGCTCACTATGTTATTGATTATCCAGAAAGAGACGAAGTAAAATTTAAAAAAGACACTATTGTTTAACCCAGATAGAGCAGTAGAGTTATTGTGAAGTGTAAATATAAATAAAATATAGGAATAAATATGAAAAGAGGCTTATTTATAACCTTTGAAGGTATAGAGGGCTGTGGTAAAAGTACCCAAACAAAAGTATTAGCTGATTATTTTACAGAAAATAATTTAGATTTTATAGTAACTAGAGAACCAGGTGGAACGTTAATATCTGAAAAGATAAGAGAAATCTTGTTAGATAATGAAAATCATGATATGAATCCTGAAACAGAACTTCTTCTTTATATGGCAAGTAGAAGTCAGCACACAGGAACAAAGATTATTCCTGCTCTTGATGAAGGTAAACATGTTATTTGTGACCGTTACTATGATTCAACCCTTGCTTATCAAGGGGCTGCTCGAGATTTAGACTTTAAGTTTATTGATTTATTAATAGATTTCTCGACCTATTCTACTTCTCCAGATTTAACTTTTCTATTAGATATAACTGTTGAAGAAAGTCAAGCAAGAATTGCTGGAAGAGGTAAGGATAGAATGGAGCAAGAATCAAAAGAATTTCATCAGAAAGTAAGAAAAGAATTTTTAAATCTTGCAAAAAAATATAGTAATAGATATATTGTTATTGACGGAAGGCAAAGTCCTGAGATAATAGCAGATAGAATTAGATATGAAATCAAAAGAAAAATGGATGGTGAAAATGAAGCTGAATAATTCAAACAAGATAATTATATTAGTATTTGGAATTCTGTGGGTGATAACAAGTCTGATCGCTTATAACAATGCAATTAGTGAAAATTCTGATAAATTTATTGATGATGTTCTAGCCCTTGAGGAAGGAATTCAAACAAGTCAGACAATGTCTTCTAATAGGGAAGTATCTTCAGAAGATGATGCCCCAACAATGCCTGAACTAATAGAAAAAATCGTAACTATTATCCAAAGACTTGATGCAATCTATGTTGATGAAGTTGATTATGGCAAATTAATGGAAGATGCTATAAATGGTATGTTGAAGGGTTTAGACCCTCATACTACTTATTTTTCTCCAGATGATTTCAAGAATTTTACTTCTTCTACTAAAGGTGAATTTGGTGGTTTAGGAATTCAAATAGATAAGAAGGGCGATTATATAACTGTAGTATCGCCTATTCAAGGAACTCCTGCTTACCGTATGGGAATTATGGCCGGCGATATGATTTGGAAGGTTGATGGGGAGGATATTACAGGTATTACTACTGACCAATCTATTAAAAAAATGCGTGGTGAAGTTGGTTCAGAAGTTGTAATTACTGTTATTAGACCTGGTGTCAAGGAACCTTTAGATTTTAAAATTGTGAGAGATATTATTAAAATAAACAGTATTCCTTATAGCTTCAAAATGGATAATAATGTTGGTTATATCAGAATGTCACAATTTAATGCTAATACATCTGAAGAACTTGGTGAATCATTAGATGCCCTTGAGGAAGAGGGAATAAAGGGCTTAATTATAGATTTAAGATTTAATCCAGGTGGACTTCTTTCTGAAGCAATTAATACAGTGAATGAATTTATTGGCAAGGGTAAAAGAGTTGTTTATACAAAAGGTAGAATAGAATACGCTAATGAAGATTATTTTACTACAAAAGATATTATGCGTCCAGATTATCCGATAGTTGTTCTTATCAACGAAGCTTCAGCTTCTGCCTCAGAAATCTTTGCAGGTTCTATGCAGGATTATGATAGAGGTCTTGTGGTTGGTAAGACCTCATTTGGTAAAGGTTCAGTACAACAACTTTTCCCTTTAAGAGATGGTTCAGGAATCAAGATAACAACCTCACATTACTATATTAATTCTGGTCGATGTATTCATAAGATTATTAACGATAAGTTACTTAATGGAAAGAAAGTAAGTGAACAAGAAAAAGAAGATATTGATAAATTCAATCATGAGCATATTTACAAAACAGCTAAAGGTAGAACTGTCTATGGTGGAGGTGGTGTTACTCCTGATATCATAGTACAAGCTGATACACTTTCCCGTTTTGAACTAGAACTTCGAAGAAAGAACTTATTCTTTGATTATGCAGTTGAATATATGCTAGATCATGCTGATGATGTTGACCTTGATTTCAGAGTAAACAATAAAATTTATAAAGATTTTATTGCCTTTGTTGCTGAAAAAGAAAGTCAAGCAAAAGAAAATGAGACTGAAGACCAGGATAAAAATATCAACCCAGCCCTTTCGAATCCTATAGATCTTACTAATCCATCGAAAGCAGATTTAGCTGAAGCTGAAGATTATATAAAACTTACATTGACAAGTGAGATAATAGAGAAGAAATTTGGAAGTCAGGAAGGATATAAGATTAGAATTGAAATGGATAATCAGCTTCAAGAAGCTAAATCCTTATTTGATAAATATGATACTTTAGAAGAAATGTTTGAACACAGTAACATTCAAAAAAGTTAGAGGATATATATGGATAAACAATTAGAAAACATGCTAATCTATATTGTTGATGATGACCCGATAAACTTACGCTTAATTAAGGCTATTCTGAATCAACATGGATTCTATAACCTTACACTACTTAATAATGGTAATGAACTTTTAACTAGTATGGAAAAGAATAAACCCGATATACTTCTCTTGGATATTATGATGCCTGAACTTAGTGGTTATGATATTCTTGAAATAGTAAAACAAAGAAATGCTTGGAAACATATCCCAGTTATTGTTATTACTGCTCTTCCTCTAGCTGATGAAATGAAACCTTTAAAGAAATCTTTTAATTTAGGAGCAATGGATTATATTTCTAAGCCTTTTAACCATGTTGAATTAATGCTAAGAGTTAAATCTGCTCTCAAATTAGAATATCAAAGACAACAGCTAGAAGAGACTCTTGATAGACTTAGAAATCTAGAAAAAATGATTTCAATATGTTCTTATTGTAAGAAAGTAAGAGTTGAGGAAAATCAGTGGCAGGATTTAGAAGTCTATATTAGTGAACATACTGATACTCAGTTTAGTCACAGTATATGTCCTACTTGCTACACTAAAGTACTTGAAGACGAGTTTGAGGAAGACGACAAGAAAGACGATAAGTAAGACAATATGTAAAATATTTTTTCTAAGGGCGTATAGGTGATACGCCCTTTATTATAGCTTTAACCCAAATGGTTAAAATCCCTCTTAATGAGGGGGTGAATATAGGGGTGCAATTAAACCCAAATAATGCAGTAGACCTTTGTGAATAGCACAATATTCTTCTGCAAAAGTAACTTCCATAATTTCTCCGAATATATATATTATATGCGTCAAAATTCTGTAAGCTATTTTTCTAAAAGAATCTGCACTCTTCGCCTGTGATACGTAGCTTTAGCGAAGTATTACTAAAGTTCTATTGCGCAATCTGGGTTAAAATCCCCCTAAATGAGGGGGAATATAGGTGTGCAATTAAAATCCCCCTTAATGAGGGGGAATATAGGGGGTGTTCCCTTATTAGAAAATTATTCCCAAAAATAATTGCAGGATATTAGAAGTATAATAGTCTTATAAAATAGGAGAGAGAATGAGTAGAGATAAATTCGAAGATATAGTCAAAGAATTCACTCCTAAATTATATAATTATATACTAAAATTCGTAAGACAAAGGGAAGATGCCGAAGATGTTTTACAGGGTGTTTTTCTTGCTTTTTATAATAAGATGGAAAGTGTAGATTCAGATAAAGTTTCTCCCTACTTGTACAGAGCTTGTCATAATAACTCCTTAGACTATCTTAAAAAAAGGAAAAGAGAAATATCTTTTCCCAACTTAGATTTTAGTAATATTGCTGATTTAGGGAATCAGGACAAAGAAGACTTATACAAAGACATCATAAAATATGCTATGGCTCAATTGCCAGCAAAGATGTCATTACTAATAGAAATGAAAATATATCAAAAAAAGTCTTATAAAGAAATAGCTCAAGAAACTGGCTTAACTATTAAGGCAATAGAAAGTCTTTTAGTGAGAGCTAAGAAGAAATTGAGAAAAATAATAGAGAAAAAAGCTCAAAGTGATTTGGGAATTATTTTATAAAAACTTCTTTTGTGGGAGGAAGTATGAAAGATGAAAAATTAATTAATAGATATTTAGATGGTCAGGCTAGTATAACAGAAAAAGAAGAAGTAGAAGTTAGAATAAAGAAAGATCAAGATTTTGCTAAACTATTTACTAAGTTTCAAGAAGTAGATAAACTTCTAAACAAAGTAAGTAATGATTTGGTACCTGAAGATATATATAAGAGGGTTCTGAATTCTGTTAAATATCAGGTAAAACCATTACCTTTTTATAAAAGATATGCCCCAGCCTTGTTAGGGTCAATGATGAGTTTTCTTTTAGGCATTTTATTCACTAGCTTTGTCTTTATCACTCCTGAAGATACTTTGAATTCTCCAAATGATACTAACTTATATTCTTCATTAGAAATAGATGATGTAATGAATTATTACTATGGAGATTAAGGAGAGCTTATGAAGATTAAAAAAGCACTTTTCTTTATTGTCCCTATGCTTGTTACTGCCTTTAACATAGCTGTAATTGCAACTTTAGCTTATTTCTTTTTTACCCACAGAGTAATTATCCAAGATATGGATCAGAATGATAAAGAGATTCATTACAGAGAAATGAAACAACAAAGACCTGAAATACATAATAAATATCGTCAGGTAATTAAGCCTTTGCATGATAAAAATAGAAATTTAAGATTAAACTTTATGAAAGAACTAGCTAGTGCAAATCCTGATTATGAGAAATTAGAAGTTATGAATCAGAAAATTCAAACAATTACTAGCGAGATTAGTAAAACTTTCTATAATGAAATGATAGAAACTAGAAAAACTCTTAACAAAGAAGAGGCTGAAAGGTTTTATGGTTATCATGTGAAAATGATGATGAAAAAAATCAATCTGGAAAGCAAATCAGGAGAATTAGCTATCGAGCATCCTGAAGGAGATGAAATGATGCCTCATCCACCAGGACAAGGTAGATTTAGAAGGAAAAGAGATTTATCTGAAGATAATTAATTTGTAACTCAGTCTCATATTGTGCATTTTACCTAGAATAATTTGCTTTTTGTACTGAAGAGTTTGACTAAAATAGATAGTTACATTATATTATTAACGTGTGATTTAGAAATATGATAATGTGCTTTCCCAATTGTAGTTTATGAATTGCAATAAAAAAGATTATGTTTCTTGCTAAAGGCTCCTGTATAGGAGCCTTTTAGTACCTCATTTTTAAATTTAGTTTCAAAACTTGATTAGTTGTATAAGCTATATCAGTATATTCTCCCATAGTGATACCATGAATAAATAATGAATCCCAATCTATGAGTCTGCACTTGTATATTAACTCAAGTTCAATATTATTAATTCGATAGGATGATAGATAAAATAAATTAAAGCTATCTCCGCGAAACTCTTTAGAAATTCCTCTACCAAAATAAAATCCAAAACCTAAAGATAAAAACATGTTCTGATTAATTTCATAAACAGCCCTGCTTGATTCTGCAAACTGAATATATGGCACACTTTTTGAAGCTTTTAGAACTTTATAGCTTTTAGTATCAGACATTTCTTCAGAATAATATACTCCTGCTTCATGTTCTAAAAACCATTTATTGTAGCTTGAACTTTCTGCATTGTTAAGTATCCAGCTAAAGCCAATGTTTTCTCCATACAAAACTTTATTGAAAGAGTCTTTATTTCCATAAGTTTCATAATCATCGGTTGATGAAGAAAGAAAACAAGTATTTAACCCAAATGTTAAAGCCAAGTAGATATCAAATTTATCATGATTTAAGAAAGATATTTTCTTTTTACTAGAAGCATTATCTTTAGTATCATTCAGATAGCTATTGTTATTATTACTTATATTAACCTCAGTTGATTTATCCTGAACAGCAGATAATAATGATAGCTGTAGAATCAGAAGCCAAAACACAATTTTCCCCATTAGCCCTCCTAAGTTTGTTTAATCAATTATTATTCGTTTTTCATAAAGAATGGTTCAATAACTCTGTCTAAGAGACCGTGGAGTTTAGATATTGTCACACCATAATTAGAAATAGGAACTCCTCTTCTTTGACATTCCATAATTCTTCTTTTCATTTCAATCTGGTTAAGCATACAAGAGCCACAATGGAGAACTAAGTCATAATCTTCTAAGTTTTCAGGGAAATCATTACCAGCACTCTTTTCAAAGATTAAGTCTTTACCAGTAAACTGTCTCATCCAGCGAGGTATTTTAACTGTGCCAATATCATCAGCTTGAACATGATGTGAACATGCTTCTGCTATAAGAATCTTGGAACCATCTTTTAGCTTATCAATTGCTTGAGCACCTTTAACTAGAGTCTCAAAATCACCTTTATATCGAGCAAATAGAGTAGAGAAGGTCGTAAATCTAACGTCAGCAGGTACATCTCCAACAACTTTAAGAACTACCTGAGAGTCTGTGATTACAAGGTCTGGCTTTCTACTCAAGCCAGCTAGGGCTTTTTCTAGTTCTCTTTCCTTAACTATTATTCCGATAGCATCAGAATCCAAAACTTCTCTGAGAACCTGTACTTGAGGAAGGATTAACCTTCCTTTAGGAGCAGCTAAATCAATAGGAACAACCAGGACTACTAGTTGACCTGGGCGAAGCAAATCTGAAACCAAATTATTCTCGTGGGTTAAAGTTGAAGGTACTAAGGAAACTAACTTTTCTTTAAGTAATCTTACCCCTTGTCCTGTTGAACCTGAAACAGAAGCAAAAGGAATATTATTCTCTTTGCAATAGACTTTAGTTTCTTGAGGAAGGGGATTTAAATCATTTTTATTAAAAGCAATAATATAAGGAACTTTCATATCTTTTAGACTATTAACTAAATTCTCTAAATCATTATCAAAGGTGCTAGAATCAGTAACAATAATTGCAACATCAGTTCTAAAAAGAATTTTACGTGTTTTTTTAACTCTTTGTTGACCTAAATCTCCTACATCATCGATACCAGCAGTATCGTAAATAGTCACAGGCCCTAAAGGAAGTAGCTCATAAGCTTTTGCTACAGGGTCAGTAGTTGTCCCTGGCGTATCAGAAACAATGGAAATATCTTGCCCTGTCATAGCATTAATCAAAGATGATTTACCAGCGTTTCTTTTGCCAATTAAGGTTAAGACTAATCTTTCTCCTCTTGGTACTTTAGCCATTATTGACTCCTTTTCTTTTCTTGTAGTGAGGAGAGTTACCCATAACCCCGTAGCCGATATTCTCACCAATTCTATGAATTGATTTCTCAAAAGCTTTCATATTTTCCTCAGAAGTTTCTGTAAGGGCTGGTTTGTTGTCATAGAGAAGGTAATTCTTTCTGTTCTCAGATTCATAGACCACAGGCATACAAATGTTAGCTCCGGCAAGTAAGCCTCTCTCTCTGCCTAAACTATCTAAGGTCTGTAAGGCGGTTGTTGAGGCAATATTAACATCTTTGAGGTAGAGTCTTGTTAAAGCAATCATCTTTAATCCTAATTCTAGTTGATGTTTTGGGTCATAGTCTTTCATCATTGCTGCCATTGGTGTATCGTGATGAACAATATAAGGTCCCATACCTATCATATCAATGTCATGTTCTTTGAAGAAGAGGATATCATTAACAAGGTCTTCAGCCGTTTGAGTAGGTAGTCCAATCATTACACCAGTTCCTACTTGATAATCTTCAGCTCTTAAATCTTCTATAGCTTGGAGTCTTTTTTGGAAATCACATTCTTCAGGGTGGATTAATTTATAAATATCTGGATTTGAGCTCTCAATTCTAAGTAAGTATCTGCTAGCTCCAGCTTTTCTCCATCTTCGGTAAGTCTCTCGGCTTTCTTCTCCTAAAGATAGAGTGACTCCGAGTCCGTATCTATCTTTTATTTCATAAAGAACATCTTCAACAAAAGAAATAAAATCTTCATCAGTTCTTTCTCCTGATTGTAAGACAAATGAAGCATAATTATGGTCGTAAGACCATTTAGCAGACCTTAAAATGTCTTCTTTAGTAAGGCAATAGCGTTCCATTTTAGGATTACTTTTTCTAATACCACAATAAAGGCAATCTTTTGTGCAGATATTACTAAATTCAACTAAACCTCTAAAATAAACCGTATTACCAACATATTTAAGTTTGACTTTATAAGCTTCATCATACATCTTTTGTAATAATTGCTTGTCATTTGAAGACATCAATTCTATCATTTCATCTTTGGATAAGTTATTCCATCTATAATTTTTCATTAATTCTCCTATTGGGTAGCAAGGGATATGCTTCTAGTGTTACATCCCTGGGTGATAAGTTATTAATCTATCTGTAATCTTTATCAAAATCCTAATTTATACATTCTTTTAGGACTGAGTAATTCGTCAACTTGAGATTCAGTTAAAAGCTTTTCTTGTAAAATCAAGTCCTTGATACTTATCTTATTCTTAAGAGATTCCTTGATAAGTTCTTCTACTTTTGCATAACCTAAAAGAGGGACAAAAACAGTTGCAATTGTTCTACTTTGTAAAAGTCTGTTTTTGCATATTTCAGGATTAGCAGTAATACCTTGAATACATTTATTTTGGAAAAGAGGTATTACATTATGCAGAATTTCTAAAGATTCAAGTATGCTATAAGCAATTAAGGGCATAAATTGATTTAACTCTAAATTACCAAGAGCTGAAGCATTAGCAATTATTGCATCATTTCCCATAACTTTTAGGGCTACCTGAGAAACAGCTTCTGGCATTACAGGATTGATTTTTGTAGGCATTATTGTAGAACCGCTCTGTAAAGCTGGTAGGTTAATCTCCCCTGAATCACTAGCTAGAAGTCTCAAGTCATTGGATATTTTAAACAAATTAACTGCTACAGTTTTTATCATTCCTGATATTTCCACGAAAGAATCAAGATTTTGAGTAGTTTCAACTAAATTCTCTGAACGAGCAATTACCAGTCCTGTAATTTCCTTGAGGTTTTCTACAACTTTGAAGATATATGTTTGGGGAGCACCTACACCTGTACCTATGGCAGTTCCACCTAGATTTAGGACTTTGATTCTCTCTCTGCACTTGAAGATTCGCCATCTATCTCTTGATATAGCTTCTGCATAGGCAGAAAACTCCATACCTAAAGTCATAGGAACAGCTTCTTGTAGCTGAGTTCTACCAATTTTTATTACATCATGAAATTCTTGTTCCTTAGTTTGTAGTGCTTCTTGTAATTCAGCTAAGTCCTTTTCTAAATCTTTAAGTAGGTAGAGGACAGCAATCTTTACTGCTGTGGGATATACATCATTAGTTGATTGATGCATATTTATGTCAGCTAGTGGTTTAACTTCTTGATATGAGCCAAGCTCATGACCTAAGTATTTATTTGCTAAATTTGCTACAACCTCATTCATATTCATGTTAGTAGAAGTCCCAGCTCCACCTTGAAGAGCATCTGTAACAAAGTCTTTGTCATGCTTACCTGCTATGATTTCATTTAAGGCATAGAAGATAGCTTCATATTTCTCATCATCAAGATACTCCAGTTGAAAGTTAGTTCTAGCACAAGCTAATTTAACTTGGGCTAAAGACTTGATAAAAAGGGAGGGCATCTTTAATGATGATATTCTGAAATTATCTAAAGCTCTAGCTGTATTGATACCATAGAGCTTATCTTTATTTATTTCTAAATTACCTAATAAATCTTTTTCTATTCTCATAAATCATCCTATTCGATGTTTTTTTATTAATATAGTTAAAATATCTTATTAAGCTATATTTTTCTTATTTTCCTGGACTGTGGAGAGCTGTATCCCAAAAGCTATACAGCACCATCTGGGTTAAATTCTGATTTTTTCAATTGAACCATTATTAAGTTTCAGGGCTATTTGACCTCTTATTCTATTCCAATAACCTATATCTTTATTGCAGACTGGGCAAAGAACTTTTTCTAATAATCTAATATCTTCAATTTCAATATTACTTTCTATAATATTATCTCTAAAACATTTAATCAATGTCCCTGAACCAGTTTTCTTATATCTGAATATAAGACTTCCACATTTACACTTAACATCAAGAATTTTACTTTTCATTATGTACAATATTTATATAATTAACAGCATAATTGCTAGAATGATTTGATTAATACCTAATCATCTTCTCTCTTTCAAAGAATTTTTTATAATAATAATCTCTAATAATTCGATTTTCATCTTTTTCTAAGTGAGGGTCATCTTTAATAATATCAAAGGCAATTTCTCTAGCCACTAATAATATCTTCTGGTCATTTACAATAGAGGCGAATTTAAAGTTGGGCATACCTGATTGTTCTTTACCAAAGAAATCTCCTGGACCTCTTAGCTCTAAATCTTTTTCTGCTATAAGAAATCCATCACTTGTGGAAGCCATTGTTTGCAGTCTTTCTCTTCCTTCAGCAGAAATAGGTGGATAGGATATTAAATAACAAAAAGCTTGTTCAGAACCTCTGCCCACTCTTCCTCTTAGTTGATGAATCTGACTTAATCCAAATCTTTCAGCATGTTCTATCATCATAACTGAAGCATTAGGAACATCTACACCAACTTCTATGACTGTAGTAGAAACAAGTATATCATATTCATGTTTCTTAAAAGCTAACATAATTTCATCTTTTTCGCTTGATTTCATTCTTCCATGCAGAAGAGTAACTTTATACGTGGGAAATACTACTTGAGAAAGTCTTTGATACACACTCTCTGCATCCTGAAGGTCCATCTTTTCTGATTCTTCTACTAAGGGACAAACTACATAAGCCTGACGACCTTTTCTTAATTCTGCTTCAATCTCTTGATAAACATGTTGTTTCTTAGCTTGTCCATGCCAAATTGTCTTAACTTCTTTTCGAGTAGGAGGTAGTTGGTCAATTTGTGAAACATCTAAATCTCCATATACAGTTAGAGCAAGGGAACGGGGAATAGGAGTAGCTGAAAGGTAAAGCATATCAGGAAAGTTCATTTTTTGCGATAACTTTGCTCTTTGCTCAACCCCAAAGCGATGTTGTTCATCTACTACTAAGAAACCAGCTTTATGGAAGTGAATATCATCTTGAATTAGAGCATGGGTCCCAATAATTATCTGGAAATCACCAGCTTTTATGCCTTCTTTAATCTTACTTTTCCCTTTATAAACTCCACCCTTAAGAAGAGCAATATTAAGTTCTGGCTGATTACTTAGATATTTTGAAATTGTTTGAAAATGCTGTTGGGCAAGGATTTCTGTTGGAACCATCATTATAGCTTGATATCCATTTTCTACAGCTAAAAGCATACAAAAAAGAGTAACAATTGTTTTTCCTGAACCAACATCACCCTGTACAAGTCTGTTCATCTGTTTGTTAGAGGTCATGTCTTGTACTATTTCATTAATGACTCTTTTTTGAGCCCCTGTTAAATCAAAAGGAAGCGATTCTTTGAGTTTTTTTGTATAAGTATGGAAAAGTTTAAACTCAAGGCCATGAACTATTTTTTTATGTCTAAATTTAGTTCTGGCTAATAATATTTGGGTATAAAATAATTCTTCGAAGGCAAATCTTTTTCTGTTTTGAATTGCAACTGCTTGGTTAGTGGCAAAGTGCATTATCTGCAGGGCAGACCTTCTGTCTCTTAGTTTCAATCTCTTTAGAATATTTTCCGGTAAGTTTTCAGTAATAAAGTCTGAATACTCTGCAAAACAATTAAGCACTATCTTTCTAAGAGCTTTATTAGTTAGGTTACCAGTTAATTTATAGATTGGTAGGAGGGGTCTATTCTTCCAAAAATCATCCTCAATAGATTCCCCATCAATAAATTCAATATCAGGATGAACTATGTTTAAGGAGTTCATAAAAATAGAAACTTTGCCACTTACCCAAACCTCTTTACCTACTTTTAACTTATCATTTAACCATTTGTTATAACGGAACCAGGTTAGCATTAAGGAGTCAGTAGAATCTGTGATAACTGCATGCAGTTTCTTCTTGTTATTCCCATAAGACTGTTCATAAACATCTACTATTTTTCCTACTAAAGCGACATTACTATCATTTTCAATCTCAGCTATTTTTATGTTAGCAGATCTATCAATATAAGCACGAGGGAAGTATTCCATCATATCTAAAAGACTTTCTATCCCTAATTTCTTTAGCAGTTTAGCTCGATATTCACCAACCCCTTTTAGAAATTTTATATCTCCCTCAATACTAACCATTATCCCTCTTTGTTTTACTTACGATTAAAGTAACCTAATAATATACCTAAAGCTAGCGACCACACTGCTGCCATAACAATACGAAGTTCAGCAGGCAATAAGAATGTAACTGTATGGGCTGGAATCCAGAACCATAATAAACAATATAGGCCCTTATTGATTCCCTTCCAATTGCTTTGACCTGCTGCTAAATTATCTAATACACGATGAACTATTACTAAGAATGGTCCAAACTGTAAATTCATAAAAGCAGAAACAAAGAAAGCAAATAGGAAAGAATCATGACCTACTTTAGGTAAGAAATTATGATTCATTAAGGCGTTCACAAAGCCATCTTGATGTCCAGCGTTGCCAGCAAATCCAACGAAAGTATACTTAATAGCAATACCTAAAAGAGCCCAAATTACCATCTTCTTAATTGTCATAACAAAGTTAAATGGGAATTTAAAACTCTTGTTAAGAACCCACTTGGAAAGAATCTCTCCAAAGGTACCTAATACAGCGAAATGAATGATAGCAGATAAGATAACATTATCTTTCACAAAGTTCATATAGACTTCCATACTATCTCCTTTTTATTTTTCTTGACAAATTTTATTTATCTAGCATTTGTTTGTTCTATGCAAATCGGGTGATTAGCTCAGTTGGTTAGAGTGCTACGTTGACATCGTAGAGGTCACTGGTTCGAATCCAGTATCACCCACCACTTTTTACAGCTTGATATTTATGCTTCATTTAGTCAATAAAATTGTACTATTTATTTATAAGGAGACCAAATGTATCGCTATTTAGAAAACAATCAATTACAAACTGACCAAGTTATTAATCTTTTTTTAGCAGTTGGATGGAATAAAAATCCTGATAATATTATTCCTGCTTTTGAAAATTCCTATTATGTAACTTGCTATGATGATGATAAACTAATAGCTTTTGCTAGAGCTATTAGTGACAATTACTATTATACAAATATTTTTGATGTTATTGTCCATCCTGATTACCAAAAGAAGGGAATAGGGAAACAGTTAATCTTTAGAATACTAGAAAAATTTAGAGGAAGCTATTTCTTTCTTACCCACACAGAAGGCAAAAGAGCATTTTATGAGAAATGTGGCTTTAAATTCAATGAATGTGGCATGTGGATTAGTAAATAGAATTACATAAACAGAGAATTAAGACACATGATAGACGATCGTTAGTCTTAATCCTTCAACAATCCCAACTTCTTAATCTTCTCATAAAGAGTTTTTCTACTAATTTTTAACCAGGAAGCTGCAGAAGATTTATTGCCCTGATGACTTTCAACTGCATGTTTGATGATTTCCTTTTCAAAGAGTTCAATTTTCTCAGCAATAGAAATAGGTCTGTTGATAATATCTGCCATCAGATTGTTTTCATCTTTTAGTTTACCATTATCACTTTTGGGTGAAATTCTTATATGCTTGTTAGTAAGAGTTGTATCAGAACATAACAAAACTGCCTTTTGGATAACATTTATAAGTTCTCGAATGTTACCAGACCATTCATATTCTTTAAGCTTTTCCATTGTTTCTGGAGCAACTTGCTGAACATTTCTTTTTAATTCAGTATTAAACTTAGTAATAAAGTGATTTACCAGTAAGGGAATATCTTCTTTCCTTTTTCGCAAGTCAGGGACTAAAAGGTCAAAACCATTGATTCTATGAAATAGATCTTCTCTGAAAGAACCATTGGAAACTTCATCTAATAATTTAGCATTAGTCGCTGAAATTAATCTTACATCAACTTGAATCTCTTCAATGCTCCCCACTTTTCTATATACTCTGTTTTGCAAGACCCTCAAGAGGGAAGTTTGAGCTGATGAAGAAAGATTACCAATTTCATCTAAGAAGATAGTTCCTCCATTAGCAGTTTCAAATAAACCAATAGTGTCTGTCTCAGCACCAGTATAAGCACCTTTAGTAGCTCCAAACATCTCTCTTTCGAAAAGATTATCAGGTATTGCTCCACAATCTACTGCAATGAATGAACTATCACTGCGATTGCTATTATAATGGATATATTTAGCGATTTCTTCTTTACCTGTACCATTAGAGCCATTAATAATTACATTTATATCTGTAGATGCAACTAGAGAAGCTTCTTCTAGTAAATCCTTAAAAATTTTTGATTGACCTATAAGATGATAGTTTCTATCATTTTGCTTTGAAAGTAAAGAAACTTCCTTTTTCTTTCTCTCATTTTTCAAAGAACCAATTTTAAGAGCCTTGTTAATAATTAGGTTAAATTGATCATCATCAAAAGGTTTGGTAAGATAGTCCAGTGCTCCAAGTTTGATTGCTTGGACAGCATCAGATATTTGACCAAAGGCTGTTAACATTATTATAGGGTAAGATTTAAGTTCTTTTTGTAGTTTTTCTAATAATTCAAAACCTGACATAACTGGCATCTGATTATCTAGAATAGTTAAATCAGGTTTAAGTTGCTCAAGTTTCATATAACCTTCCATCCCATTGTAAGCATGAAAGAATTGGATATTTTTCTTTTTACTTAATAAACCTTCTAAAACTGTATGTATGTCATTATTATCATCAATAATCAGTATTTTTTTCATAATCCTTCCCCTTTCCCCTAGAATCTCATTTGTTAAGTCAGCTTATCTCATTTTTTTAACAGCAACATTTGGGCTGAAATAACTTGTAATAATTTCTCAATAAACACTAATGATGTCAATAAAAAACTGATTAGCTTATTTGCTTAAAGCTGATTTCCCATTATTATTTATCAGGTTTAAGTAATTTCTTGACGATTACAACTTGTCTAAATTGTTTGAGAATAACATGAATAGGAGATTAAATGAATAAAAGAATAATTACATTTTTGCTGATTTTGGTCTTTTCAATATCTTTAATAGCTTTAGACCAAGAAAGCTTCGTTCAGCAATATGGAAATAGAGATGTTGTTGAGATAACAGTCAATGGCCTTAGACGAACAAGCGAAAAAACTTTTTTAAATTGGGTAGAAACTAAAGCAGGACTTACTGTTGCTGATTATGACCTAGCTTATATTTTTAAAAGAATAGATGATAAAGGTCTTTTTGCACTTAATAAAGAAGTCGAGTTTTTCCCTACTGAAAATGATGCTGTGATGATGATCACTGTGTCCGAGAAATTTTCCCTCTTTGCTGTACCATTCTTTAACTCAGTTGATGGAGATAAGATGTATGGTGGAGCAGCCTTGGATAGTAATTTTTTGGGCTATGGTGCAACCTTGCTTGGGGTAGGTGCTTTTGGGAAAAATGATATAACTACCTTTCTTCTTCTTACTCAAGATGAGATGTTCAATAATGAATACGCTGGAAAAATTATTGTTAACTATCGGACCAATGAGATTGAAATGACTGATATTTATGAAAATGAACCTTATTATGAAAGTAAACAAAAGACAATCAATCTAGGAGCAAGCATTGGTAAAAAGTTTATGAACAAAAACCTTACCCTTGGCCCTGACCTTGAATGGCAAAAGATAAAAATGGATAATGAAGCAGGTAATTTGGAAAAAGATGCTAATTTATTATTTCCAGGACTCTTGATTTCTTATGATAATACAGAACAAAATTTCGTTTTTAGAGATGGCTTTAAAGTAGAATCTTTAACTTCAAGAGTTTTTTCTTTAGATGATAATTATGATGATTTTTTCCGCTCAACTAGTAAAATATCATATTCAACAACCTATGATTCTAAGATTAATTTCTCTTTAAAAAGCACTTTCGGTCTTTTCGATAGGCCAGATAATGCTGAAGATGTATTAAGTGGTTTTCATGGTAGCAAATCTATTCCTAATATGAAGGTATGGGCTGATGATTGGATAAATGGAGCTTTTGTCCTTGAACATGCTTTGATGAGTAAATTTAAGTTAAATTCTACTATGTCATATTACTATGAAGCTGGTTATTATAATAATGATGGTCTCGATGAAAAATACCAGGGACTTGGTAGTGAATTTAAGATCTATTTTGATAAGGTAGCTATTCCAGCAATTGGTTTTGGGCTAGCTTATAATCTAACTAATGAGCAAACTATCTTCACTTTTAGTTTTGGTATGGGGGGACAGTAGTTCCTTGATTGTTACTTACTCTATAACTTTTCAATAAAAGATTGAGATAGTAACAATCAAGAACTTACCATATTTGCTTTATTGTTTATAAGGGAGAGAAAAATAGAAGGTAGAACCTTGGTCTATTTGACTTTCTAGCCAGATTTCTCCCTCATGACCAGTAATTATCTCTTTGGATATGGCAAGTCCAAGACCTGTTGATTGCTCATTAATATACTGACTTGATTGAGCTTTCTTAAATGGTTCAAATATCAAGTTTTGCTCATCTTCTGCAATTCCATAACCCTGGTCTTGGCAGGAAAAAATTATGGATTGGTTTTCAATCTCTAGCTTCAACTTAATCAATGAGTTTCTGGGAGAATACTTAATAGCGTTAGAAATAAAATTACTAATAACTTGTTGAATCTTGTTTTTATCATTATTAATTATGAGAGCTAAGTCCAATTTATCAGCTTCGATGTTGATATTTTCTTAGCAGCGAGAATTTTAGCATATTTAGCATTCTCAGTAAATAAGTCAGAAAAATTTCTCTTAAAAAAAGGGGATGTATGCCAAAATTTTCTTTTCTATTGACAGTTATAACTACTAAAAAAAAATAGTGAAAATGTGTAGCTCAATGGTGCAAGAGTAAAAGGGAATCCCGTTAAAATCGGGAACGGTCTTCGCCACTGTAAGTAGCATAAATAAGCTAGAAGTACCACTGGATAAATTCTGGGAAGGTTCTTTGCCATAGCTTGCTACAAGTCAGGAAACCTGCCACTGAGTCCGTAATGATTGCGAAGTACAATCTAATATAACGGAAATTCTTCAATAAATTTAGGAAAAATTTAGATTACCATTCGAGTTACACAAGTAAAATCTTTAGAGGAAGAATGATACACATAAAAAATCTTCAAGCTGGATATCATGATAAGGAAATTTTTACCGATTTGAACTTAAAATTTTCTAAATCAGAGTTTGTCTCTATTCTGGGGCCAAATGGGGCTGGTAAATCAACTCTTTTAAAACTAATTATAGGTTTTATGCGTCCTAATTCAGGGACTATCTGTATTTCAGGAAAAGAAGTTGGAGAATGGAGTCAGAGAGAACTTGCAAAAATAGTAACATATATTCCTCAAGAGACTTTTATCCAATACAATTTTACTGTTGAAGAGATTATTTTAATGGGTCGATATCCTTTTATCTCAGTATGGCAGAATTACTCAAGTCGTGATTTTGAAATTGTAGAAAAAATAATCAAAGATTTAGATTTAACAAAACTTAGAAAAAAGTATATTAACCAGTTGAGTGGAGGGGAGAAGCAACGAAGTTTAATTGCTAGGGCAATAGCTCAAGATTCTGATTATATCCTTTTAGATGAGACTTTTTCACATTTAGACATTAATCATCAAATTGAAATACTAAACATCATGAAAGACCTCCATGAGACAAAGGGTAAATCAATAATAATGATTTCTCACAATATCAATCTATCAGCTAATTATTCTCAGCGGATGATTGCTATAAAGGATGGTGGACTTGTAGCTGATGGAAGTCCTCAAGAAGTTATAACTTCTGATAATTTAGAAAGGCTATTCGACATAAAACTCGGAGTAGTAAATAATCCTCTAACAAATAAGCCAAACATCATTTATCCATGAAAAAATTAGTTATTGTTCTTATCTTAATAATAGTTTTAAGTTTAAAGGCTGAGACTTATCAAGGTTATGTTTATGACCAAGAAAGAAAGCCCTTGCAAGAAGTTTTGGTAATCCATGGACAGAATTCTACTTTTAGTCAGGAAAATGGTTACTTCTTCTTAAATTCAAAATCTCAGGCAGATTCTTTAATAATTTATTATGCTTTTCATGAGATAGTAAAAATTGCTAAAGAGGACTTTGATTCTGTGATGAGCTTTACCTTAAAACCATTAGACTTAGAACTCTCTGCTTTCACTTTTACTAGCAAGAGGAAGAATAGTCAGCTACCTAGTTCCCAGGAAAAAGTTACTATATCTCTTAAGGATAAACAGGATGGAAATAGTAACTTGGCTGAAGTTATTACTCAAGATAAGAGTATTACTATAGAGGGGACTCAATTACCAGGAGAAAAACAGACTGCTTCGATTTTGGGTCATTCTGCAAGACATACCCTAGTTATGTTGGATGGTATTCCTTTAAACAATAATGGAGAGGATTTTGATTTAGCTTCGATACCAGTGGAATTAGTGGATGAAGTTGAGATTTACAAGAATAATGTTTCTTCTCTTTCGGGGGGAGGAGGAATGGCAGGCTTGATTAATATTAAGACTAAGAAGACCTCTAACAATGCAAACAGTGAGTTTTCTATTAAGGGGAATTATGGTAGCTATAATTTCAAAAAGTTAAGTTTATCAAGTGGTTTTTCCTTAGCTAATACTAGTTTTTACTCAGTATTTTCTCAGCAAGAAGCGAAAAATAACTTCAAATTTAGAATTAAAAAGGGTAATGATTGGTTTACTTTGAAAAGAGATAATAACTCTAAGAAAACTAACAATGCTATGCTTAATCTTTCCAGTAAATTTTCTTTCTTTGATTTATATTATAATGGGAATATTTCTCTCTATGATAACCAATTACCTGGTCCAACAAATGCTCTTGAACTCTATAATGGTGCTAGGATTGAGGGCTATGACTTCTTGAACAGCCTTAAGTTGTCTAAAAAGATTGCCAGAGTGAATAATAGTCTTGAATTTTATAATATTCATAAAAAGTCTAATTACACTAATCTGAATGCTAATATTTCGTTAACAAAAGCTGACAATGAATCTGAGAATAAAAGGTACGGTTTAAAATTACAGAATTTTATTGATTTTGATAAATTGCAATTTACTATAGTGAACAGCTACTTGAAAGAGTCTTATTCTCATACTAATAAATTCCAAGTCAATAATAGTATAGCTGAAAGAAGTCAATATTCTTATGCAAATAATATAATTAGTCAGTATAGCGATAATATAAGTCTCTTTAACTATAATGTGATTGCCTCGGTTAGACATGATAAACATTCTGTGTTTAAAGATTTTTCTTCATATCGCTTAAGTGGAGATGTTTCTTATGACCATATTATAAAGCCCACCCTTTTATTTTCTTATGGAAATAGTTTTACTATTCCTTCTTTTTATAGTTTGTATTGGAAGGGGGATTCTCATGCAGAAGGAAATCCTAACCTTACAGCAGAGGAATCGCAAGGATACCAGCTTGGTTTTCAAGTAGAGTATTCTACACTTAAACTGAAGTTTAATCATTCTTATAATGAAATTGACAATTTGATTCAGTGGGTTCAGGTTCAAGTACAGAGTGTTATCTGGAAACCATTAAATATTGGATCAAGTGAAATTGCTAATAATGAAATCCAATTCTCTTGGGAGCCCTTAGAAGATTTAATGATATCTTCTGAAGCAGTGTTTTCTAAGACAAAAAATAAAACACTTATAGAGAATGGACTTCCATCAGCTTCTTATGGTAAAGAATTAGTTTATATACCAGATTTTACTTTTAATATAAATTTAGATTATACTTATCAAGGCTATAATGTCAAGGCTGAATATTCTAAGACTGGCAAGCAGTGGGTAACTCAAGACAATTTAAAAGCCCCATTAGATGGTTATGAACTTGTAAATCTAAGTCTAGCAAAAAAGTTAAGACATGGTAAATTTGAACATGATTTTAATTTAAATCTAAATAATATATTAAACAATTATTATGAAATCTATAAATATAATCCTCAGGCTCCTTTCAATTGGGCCTGTGGCTATGGTATAAAATATTTAATAAAATAGTCAGGAGAAATTATGAGAAAAATTATGTTGTTATTGATTCTAGTAGTTAGTATTAATCTATTCGCAAATAACATTTATGTTGTGAATTCTACAAGCGGAACCCTTTCTAAGGTTAATTATGAAACAGGCTCAGTAGATAATGCATATGTAGATTTGGGAGTGACTCCTAATCTTATTGATATTAAGGATGATATTGCTTATGTAACAAATTCTGGTGATAATTCAGTACAAAAGATTGATTTGATAACAGGGAACACTTTAAGCAATATTTATGTTGGAGATTCATCAAACCCATGGCATGCAAGAGTAAAAGATGATTATTTATATGTGACAGGTTTTGTTACAAACAAACTTTACAAGATTGATCTAATCTCTGAAGAAGTTGTTTCTGAAATTGAGGTTGGACAAGCACCTGAGAGTATAGAATTTGCTCAAGGTAAAATATATGTTGCTTGTAGTGGTGGTTATGCAAACAATTATCAAGATAGTAAGATTACAGTTCTTTCGGAAGAAAACATGCAGATAATAACTACAATTCCTACTTCATTAAATCCTCAAAATTTACATTATTATCGCGGTAAAATATATGTTATGTGTACAGGAAACTGGTCTGATATTTTAGGTGTTGTTGAGGTTATCAATCCTGAAAATGATACAATTATTTCTTCCTTAGACATTGGTGGAAATATAGGCAAGGCTGCTTTTATTAATAATCATGGATATATTACTGATGCTATGAATGCAGGTGTTTATTTAATTGATACAGATAACGATACAGTTATAAATGATTCAACTAATCCTCTTTCACCAGGGGCTTCTACTATCGCAACTAATGGACAGTCAATTGCTTTTGTTAATTCAGTGTGGGGAGCAAATGGTAGTCTTTGGCTTACTGACGATAATCTAGGATCTGGGCAGACCTTTGAATTAGCTCTCGCTCCAACTGATGTAATCTTCCAGTATCAAGCAGTAGCTAATGTAGATAATAACGTTGAGTTAGCTCCAATAACAGTTTCTACCTATCCTAATCCTTGCTCACAAAAGTTAAATTTTTCTCTTCAAGGAAATACAAGAGGGGCAAGTAAAATTCAGATTTATAATTTAAAAGGACAGTTAGTCGATGAGTTTTCTTCTTCAGATAATCAATTCTCTTGGAAGAACAAAACTAAGAGTATTAATTCATTAGCTAATGGTATCTATTTCTATAAAATCACTAATAATAAGCAAAGTATTAGTGGCAAGTTCATGATTCTCAAATAGAGAAACTTCCTGTTCCCTCTGTGTTGTTGCCACAGAGGGCTTTTTTTATGGAATGAAAGTATTTCCTGTTCAACATTGGATATTCACTCTGTCTCAAGCGTAGCTTGATTAATCCAAAAAAAATGCAGTAAAACTCTTTGATCAGCATTATATCCTTCTGCAAAAGTAACTTGCATAATTCCTCTCTTGATATTTATGTTATACTTGCTTCATGGAATCCACCTTTTATCCCCCTAAAAGAAAGAGACTTTGCTAGAATAATCTGCATTTTTCAATTAATTTTTACTACTCGATCTGGGATAAAATTTAAAATGATTTGACTAATTCAATCTAAAATATTTAATGACATTAATCCCATATAAGGCAGTAGGTTTTTGAGAATGTGCACTATCCCTAAAAATTTTACTGCACCATTTGGTAAAACGAACATAATTTTAATCAAAAATAAGCCCTCAAGAAAATTAATCGTAGTTAATATTTGAGGGGAAAGCATAATCTGATTAGTGTTTATAGTGTTATTATCTAAACTTTGAATAGCTGAGGATAAACAGATAAACACTGAACCCAAATAATGCAATAGATATTTGCGAATAGCAGAATCTAAGACTTATCATCAAAGCTCTACCGCACCATTTGGGTCAAATCAACAACAAAGAAGGTAAAAAATTTATGAGTGAAACATTCACTGGAATTTTAATCAAGAGAAAGCCTGTTTCTAAAATAGTAACTCCTGATGATATAAATAATAGAAATCCTATCACAATTTCAAGTAAATTAGTGAATAAATTGAAATTAGAACATGGTTTAAGAATGACTGTTACCTTTAAGAAGGTTAAAGGTGCAAAGGTAGTTGATGAGATAATAGAAGTCTGTGGCAAAGACCCACAAGTTTTTTATGATAGGAGTGATTTAAGTAATTATACTGTCATCAACCCTGAAGATAAGTTTTCCTTTCATGAATCTTCTTTTGATTCCTTGAAATTAATAGATAAATTTGCACCAATAGCTAAAGGTTCTCGAGCTCTAATTGTTTCTCCTCCTCGTTCAGGTAAAACAACCCTCCTAAAACAATTAGCCATAGATATAAAAAAGAATTACCCTAAGGTTATCCCTGTGATATTACTAGTCGATGAAAGACCTGAGGAAATAACTGATTTTCGTAGAGAAACAGATGCAATTGTCTTAGCCTCAAGTAATGACCAAAATTTAGGAGCTCATGTTTTTATTACATCCCTTGCTATGAGTATTGCCAAAAACGAACTTGAATGCGGTAATGAAGTTGTTTTTTTAGTTGATAGCTTAACTCGTATTGGAAGAGTCTATAACCTGAACTATAAAGGTAATGGAAAAGTTATGAGCGGTGGGATAACTGCTGGAGCATTAGAGATTCCTAGAAAATTCTTTGGTCTTGCCCGTAATATAGAAAACGGTGGTTCACTTTCTATCATTGCAACTATTTTAGTAGATACTGGCTCAAGAATGGACCAACTTATTTTTGAAGAATTTAAAGGTACTGGTAACTGCGAGATTGTTCTAGATAGAGAAATTGCAGATAATAGAATTTTCCCTGCCATAGATATACTTCATAGCGGTACTAGAAGAGATGAATTATTCTATAGTCCTGAAGAATTTGAGAAAATTAATGACTATAGACGTGGCTTACTAAAAAAAGATAAACTTTCTGCTATTAAAGATGCTATTCAATCTTTAGAGAAATAACTTATTAAATGAAAAATAATATAATCTCAGGTGGATACAATTATTATCTGAAAACCACCAAATGATTTGTTAAAATTCTAGGTTCAACCCAAATAATGCAATAGATCTTTGAGAATAGCACTATATTCTTCTGCAAAAGTAGCTTACATAATTCTTCCGAATATATATATTATATACGTTTAAATTCTGTAAGCTATTTTGCTAAAAGAATCTGTACTCTTCTCAAAGATCTACTTCACCATTTGGGTTCAATTTAGGTAAAATCCAAATTACTTCTTGACCATAATAAGCCTTTTGCTAAATTTAGGAAAATAATAAATTCAAAATATGGAGGAACAATGGAAAATCGCGTATTAGCAATTAATCCTGGTTCAACATCAACTAAAATCGCAGTATATGATGACGCTAAAGAAGTTTTTACTAAGACATTAAGACATGATGCTGAAGTATTAGACAAATTTGGTGGCATAATCGAACAGTATGATTACAGAAAAAAATTAGTTCTAGAAGCAATGGAAGAAAACAATGTAGATCCTAAAACTCTTGCAGCAGTTGTTGGAAGAGGTGGCTTAATGAAAGCTATTGCAGGTGGTACTTATATTGTTAATGAAGAAATGAAAAAAGACCTAAGTGACCCAGCTTTATGGGGTAGAATTCATGCTTCAAATCTTGGTGCTTTTATCTCAGAATCAATAGCTAATGACTATAATATTCCTTCTTATATCGTTGACCCTGTTGTGGTTGATGAATTTGATGAAATTGCTAGAATCTCTGGTATTCCTGAAATAAAAAGACAATCTCTTTTCCATGCTTTAAATATAAGATACATTGCTAGACTTCTAGCTGAAAAATTAGGAAAACCACTCTCAGAATGTAATATGATAGGCATCCACATGGGTGGTGGTGTTTCAGTAGCAGCTATTAAAGAAGGAAGAGTTGTTGATGTAAATAATGCTCTTCTTGGAATGGGACCTTTCTCACCTCAACGTGCTGGTGCTTTGCCAATTGGTGACCTTATTGAAATGTGTTATTCTGGACAATACACTAAAAAAGACTTGCTTGGTTACTTGTCAAAAAAAGCTGGCTATCTTGCCTATTTAGGCACAGACGATGGAAGAGATGTAGCTGAAATGATTAAAAATGGTGATAAGAAAGCTAAATTAATCCAAGATGCTATGTGTTATCAAGTAGCTAAAGAAGTAGGTGCTTGTTCAACAGTATTGAATGGAAAAGTAGATGTTATCTTTATGTCTGGTGGATTAGTTTATAATGAATTAATTGTTAAAACAATTTCTGATAGAGTTGAATTTATCGCTCCAATAGAACTTTTCCCTGGCGAAAAAGAAATGGAAGCTCTCTGTCAAGGTGGTACAAGAGTACTTAAAGGACTTGAAGAAGCCAAAATTTATGGTCAATAATTTTACTTGAAAGACAAATAAATTTGTAAGGCAAGAACTAGTTCTTGCCTTTCTTTTTTGCTTGACATAATCTAGCTATCTAAGGTCTTGTTATAATAGATTAATATTAATAATTTTACGGAGATATAATTATGAAGAAAAGTAGCGAAATTAGAGCTCAATTTATAGATTTTTTTAAGAGCAAAGGTCATACCTTTGTTAAGTCATCACCAGTAATTCCTCAAGATGATCCAACCCTTCTTTTTATCAATGCCGGAATGAACCAGTTTAAAGATATTTTCTTAGATAAAGTAGAAGCTAAATATTCAAGGGCAGTTAACTCCCAAAAATGTATTAGAGCAGGGGGGAAACATAATGACCTTGATGAAGTTGGTAAAGATGGTTATCACCATACTTTCTTTGAAATGCTAGGTAACTGGTCTTTTGGAGATTACTATAAAAAAGAAGCAATCTCTTGGGCTTGGGAACTTATAACAGATGTCTGGAAACTGGACAAAGCAAAACTCTATGCTACTGTTCATCATTCTGATCAAGAAGCTTATGAACTTTGGAAAGAACTTACTGACATAGATCCTTCTCATATAAGCTACCATGGCGATAAAGATAATTTCTGGGAGATGGGTGAAACTGGACCATGCGGACCTTGTACCGAAATTCATTATGATAGAGGTGTAGATTATTGTGGAGTCCAAGGGCAACATAACTGTGAAGTAAATGGTGATTGCCACCGTTACATGGAGATCTGGAACCTTGTCTTTATGCAATATTATAGAGAATCTGATGGAAGTTTAACTCCACTAAAAAAGACTCATGTTGATACTGGTTCTGGTTTTGAAAGAATTTGCCAAATCCTCCAAGGGAAAGATTCAAACTATCACACAGATTTATTTATGCCTATTATTAACGATATCAGCAAAATTTCAGGCTTTGAATATAATCCTCAAGATTCTGTTTCCCATAGAGTAATAGCAGACCATATCAGATGCTTGACATTCGCTTTAGCTGACGGCGGTATGCCTGCAAATGAAGGCAGAGGGTATGTTTTAAGAAGAATACTAAGAAGAGCTGCTCGTTATGGAAGAAATATTGGATTAAAAGAACCTTTCTTATATAAACTTGTGGATTCAGTTATCTCTGTAATGGGGAATCATTTCCATGAACTTGAAGAGAAAAGAGACTATATAATGATGGTCATTAAAGCTGAGGAAGAGAGGTTTAATCAAACTCTTGATAAGGGACTTGATAAGTTTGAAGAAATCCTTAGTAGCCTAAATACAAAAACAATTCCAGGTGAAGAAGCTTTTACCTTGTATGATACCTTTGGATTTCCAATTGATTTAACTAATATATTAGCTGCAGAAAGAGGCTTACAGGTCGATATGCAGGGCTTCGATAAAGCAATGGAGCAACAAAAAGAAAGAGCTAGACAATCCTCAAAATTTACTATGGAAGATGACGATACCCAGTGGTTTGTTTTTGATGATAAAGCTGAAAGCCAATTTGTTGGTTATGATATTTTGGAGTGTTCTTCTTCAATTTTACGGTATGCAAGTCAAAACAAAAATATAGTTAAAATTGTTCTGGATAAAACACCTTTCTATGCAGAATCAGGTGGGCAAACTGCTGATAAAGGACAAATAAAAGGAAATGATTTTTTAATTGAAATTTTCGATGTAAAGAAGTTAGGCGATACTTTTATTCACTTAGGTAAATTAGTTGAAGGTAATATCACTTCTCAAACTGTTATAGCTTCAGTAAGAAAATCAATTAGACGAGATACCGCTTCTAATCATACTGCAACTCATTTACTTCATTCTGCTTTAAGACAAGTATTAGGAGCACATGTTCAGCAAAAAGGTTCCTTGGTGGATAGCAAAGGGTTAAGATTCGATTTCACTCATTTCTCAGCAGTAAATCATGAAGAAATTAAGCAAATTGAAGAAATTGTTAATAATGAGATTAGAAAAAATAGTCCAGTGAATATAGCTATTAAATCAATTGAAGATGCAAAAAAAGAGGGCGCTATGGCTCTTTTTGGTGAAAAATATGGAGACCAGGTTAGAGTTGTTTCTATTCCTAATTTTTCAATGGAACTCTGTGGTGGAACTCATGTTAATTTAACCGGAGATATAGGACCTTTCAAAATAATTACTGAATCATCTTCGGCTGCTGGTATTAGAAGAATTGAAGCAATTACTGGTTCAAAAGTACTAGAACATATATCGCACTTAGAAGATAAATTACACAGTATTAAAAACCTTCTAAATGCAAATGATAAAAACTTGTTGGAAAAGGTGGAGAAAAATTTAGAAGAAAACCATGACTTGAAAAGGGAAATAGAAGAACTAAAAGCTAAACAAGGCTCTGCCTTAGTGAATGAACTACTTAAAGATGCTCAACTTGTTCAAGATATTAAAGTTGTGATAAATCAGGTTAAAGTAGAAAATTCAAACGATTTAAGAAGCTTAGGTGATCAATTAAAAGATAAGATGAAATCAGGTGTTGGGGTTCTGATAGCTGACTTAGGAGATAAAGTTTCTCTTCTAACAATTGTTACTCCTGACTTAACTAAAAAATATCATGCAGGTAAAATAGTAGGTCAATTGGCTGCTATTGTTGGTGGAAAAGGTGGAGGAAGACCTGATTCAGCAATGGCTGGAGGAAAGGACACTGCTAAGTTAACTCAAGTTCTTAGCTCAGCTTTGGAAATAATAAAAAAAAATTAATTATCCGCTAAGAGACTACTAAAGTGTGAATTAATATGAAAAAATAGACAAGGGAAAATATTCTCTTGACAATATTTTTCAAAAACAGTAAAATAAGTTTATGAATGAAAATATGAAAAATAGTAGAGCTAATATATTAATAGTTGATGATGAAGTTGTTATTCAAAAACTCTTTTCTGATTTTTTAGCTAACAGTAATTTTACTCTTTTTTGTGCCTCTAATAATCAAGAGGCACTTGAAGTGCTAAACAATCAAGAAATAGATGTTATGCTTCTGGATGTTTATATGGGACAAGACTCTGGGATTGATCTCATTCCTGAAGCTAGAAAAATATCTTCTAATACTGAAATCATTGTCATTTCGGGTACTTCAAGAGTATCAGACGTGATTAAAGTAATGAAATATGGAGTTGCTGATTTTCTCCTAAAACCAATAAAGAAGAATGAACTATTATCGTTGATAGATAAAATAGTTGGAAGTAAAAATAACTATCAAGAGATTACCGATGATAAGCAGATTTATATTGGTGAAAGTGAAATTATTAATGAACTTGTTGGTAGAATAAAAGTAATAGCTCCTACTAATTTGAATGTTCTTATAACTGGTAAAAGTGGTACTGGTAAAGAGGTCTATGCAAAACTGCTTTATCAAAATAGCAAAAGGATAAACCAACCTTTTGTTGCTGTGGATTGTGGGGCAATTCCAGAAAACTTAATAGAAAACGAACTTTTTGGTTCTGCTAAAGGTGCTTATACCGGGGCTAGCGGACATAAAGGAAAATTTGAATTAGCTGACAAAGGGACTATCCTGTTAGATGAAATTACTAATTTACCATTGAGTAGTCAGGCAAAACTCCTCAGGGCTATTCAAGAAAAAAAATTCTACCCTATTGGGAGTAATAAAGAAGTTCATTCTGATTTTCGGATAATCGCAACAACCAACGTTCCTTGCCAACCTCTTATTGATAAGGGACTTTTTCGAGAAGACTTATTTTATAGACTGAATGAGGTCTCTCTCGAAATACCTAATTTAAATGAAAGGGATGAGAACTTTGAGAATTTAGCACTTTTCTTTATCAAAAAAGCTAATATTGAATTAAATAAGAAAATTACTGGTATTTCAAAAGATGCTGTTAAGCTTCTTGAAGAACACGACTGGAAGGGGAATGTAAGAGAATTTAAGCATGTTCTCTTTACTGCTTCTCTTTACTGTCCTTCTTCAACAATTTCTTCCGATCATCTTTCAATAAATACTAACAAAGCTAACTCACGTTTAAGTGATAATGCTGGATTTTATGATATTTTAAAGGATACCGAGAAAGAGTTAATAATCGAAGCTTTGGATAATAATAAGTGGAACAAGAGTGAGACTGCTAAACAACTTCAAATTAACAGAAAAACTCTCTATCGAAAAATGTCAGAATTAAATATTAATGATATGTGATTATTTCGAGACTAGTCTCAAATATGCCACAAAATTTAAGATATAATTGTTTATATTTAGAAGATTACTGGATGAAATATATTCTAAGGTAATGGAAAATAGTGATTTAAAAAAATATATAATATTGCTTATTATTGGAACTATACTTGCATTATAAGTTGATGTGATTTGAGATTTTAAACATTAAACCTATAAATGAGGAAATTATGAAAAAGTTTTTACTAATATTTAGTCTTTTAATTTTATCGTTGTTGCTCTCTTCAGAGACTATTATCGATTATACTGATGTCTATGGTGTCTGGAATACAGCAGGCAGTCCTTATGTTATTACTACTGATATAGAAATCCCTCAAGGTCAATCTTTAACAATTGATGCTGGGGTTACTGTAGTAATGAATCCAGACTTACGTATTATTGCCTACGGTGTAATTAACGTTAATGGTACTGAGGAAAATATTGTCCATATTCAGGGTATTACTGAAACAACAGCTTGGCTAGGTATTGAAGTAAATTCTGAAAATGGTGATTTATCTCATATTAATCTTATTGGAGCTAAAAAGGGTATAGCCTTATACAAAACTAATAGCATTGATTATTGTAACATTATTGGTTATGGATCTTCTGAATTTCAAGAAGGTCTTTATGTTGGAAAAACTAATCAATCAACAATTAGTAATGTAGAAATTTATGGATATATGACTGGTGTAACTATTAAAGGTGATGAAGATGATGATGATGAACCTCATGGACCTACTACACCAACCATGGACGTAATTAGAATATATTACTCTCCAGATAGCTGGAAGGGCGAAAGAACCACTTCAAATACAGGTATCTATATGGATAGTGAAGTTGAACCTACTTTAACTAATATAGAAATTGAAAATTATGACCAAGGTATCGTTATCAAAGCAGACGAAGATGATGACGATGAACCTCATGGTCCTACCACCCCAACTATGGATGTAATAAGAATATATTATTCACCAGATAGCTGGAAGGGTGACAGAACTTGGGAAACTGAAGGTATTTATGTAGAAGGTAAAGTAAGCCCAAGTTTAACAGATGTAGAAATCGAAAATTATGATAAAGCTATCACTATCAAAGCAGACGAAGATGATGATAATGACCAACATGGTCCTACCACCCCAACCATGGATGTAATAAGAATATATTATTCACCAGATAGCTGGAAGGGTGACAGAACTTGGGAAACTGAAGGTATTTATGTAGAAGGTAAAGTAAGCCCAAGCCTAACAGATGTAGAGATTGAAAATTATGATAAAGCTATCACTATCAAAGCAGACGAAGATGATGATAATGACCAACATGGTCCTACTACACCAACCATGGATGTAATAAGGATATATTATTCACCAGATAGCTGGAAGGGTGACAGAACTTGGGAAACTGAAGGTATTTATGTAGAAGGTAAAGTAAGCCCAAGCCTAACAGATGTAGAAATCGAAAATTATGATAAAGCTATCACTATCAAAGCAGACGAAGATGATGATAATGACCAACATGGTCCTACCACCCCAACCATGGATGTAATAAGAATATATTATTCACCAGATAGCTGGAAGGGTGACAGAACTTGGGAAACTGAAGGTATTTATGTAGAAGGTAAAGTAAGCCCAAGTTTAACAGATGTAGAAATCGAAAATTATGATAAAGCTATCACTATCAAAGCAGACGAAGATGATGATAATGACCAACATGGTCCTACTACACCAACCATGGATGTAATAAGAATATATTATTCACCAGATAGCTGGAAGGGTGACAGAACTTGGGAAACTGAAGGTATTTATGTAGAAGGTAAAGTAAGCCCAAGTTTAACAGATGTAGAAATCGAAAATTATGATAAAGCTATCACTATCAAAGCAGACGATGATGATGATAATGACCAACATGGTCCTACTACACCAACTATGGATGTAATAAGAATATATTATTCACCAGATAGCTGGAAGAGTGATAGAAATTGGAATACTGTTGGTATCTTTATTGATGGTTCAATTGACTTAGTTGCTAATGATATCCAAGTTGAGAATTATGAAAGTGGTATAGAATTTAAGTCTGATGGAACTCAAACATTAAGTAATATCTTAATTCCTAACGTTATTCCTTCTTGGAACAATTATGGAGTAAGATTTAAGGGTGAAAACAATGTTAATATAGAAAACATAAATGTTCAAAATTATGACAATGCCATTTATGGTACATCTTCATCCGACATTTTAGATGTTAATATCATTAATGCTGTGATTAGTAATTATAATTCAGATAGATCAAATACTAAGGCTATTTATTTCAAGGGAGCAGTTAACTTGCTTGTTGATAACAGTCATATTACTGATTATGACCAATCAATATACCTTAAGAATAACTATAACAATCAAGTTAATGCTACTATTGAACATACTGAAATTTATCAAACTGAAGCAAGAAGAGGTAATTATAAAGGCATCCAAATTAAGGGTAAAGTTACTTCAATGATTTCAAACAATGTTGTAAAATCATGTGACCCTGCTATAACAATAGATGGTTCAAATGCTAATAGTTTAATAAATAGAAATTTAGTATTTATTACTTATGAAAAGAATAACTCAAAAGCTATAGATGTTAAGAATATTAATGATAATGTTATGAAACATAACACTCTTGTTAATTATGAAAAAGCTGTATTATCTCAATATACTCCTTCTGAATTAGTTAATAACATTATTTGGAATGATAATCCAGATAATAATATTGTCTCCAACTATTCTTACATTGAGGCTAGATACAACAATATATCTCTTCCAAATGGAGAAATATTCCCTGGAATAGAAAATATTAATGAACTACCAGATTTTGTTGGAAGTAGTGATGATAATTCAAGTAAAGAAGAATTTGCCGATAAATTTGTTGAATTCCAGCTTAATCCAACTTCACCATGTATAGATGCTGGTGACCCAACAGAAGAGGCTGATAGTGATGGAACTATTCCTGATTTAGGTGTCTTTGAATTTGTTGGAAATAAAGACTTAACTCAGATAGCTGAAATTAATAATTCATTAAGTAATTATCCAAATCCATTTAATCCTACAACTAATATTCTCTTTAATGTTACTAAAGAGTCTAATGTGGAAATCAAAATCTATAACATTAAAGGCCAAGTAGTTAAATCATTATTGAATGAAAATAGAGGAATAGGAAGTCATAGACTTGTTTGGAATGGTGATAACAACAGAGGGTCTAAAGTCGCTTCAGGAATCTATTTTGTTCGCATGAAACAAGATAACATTAATGTTACTAGAAAAATTTTATTGACTAAATAATCTTCTCTCCATAATAAAGCATATATGTAAAAAAGAGCAACCCTCTTACGAGGGTTGTCTTTTAGTGAAAATGGGGAGTTAAATGAAATTTAAAAGTTTTGTACCTGAATTTGTTTTAAATGAATTCTATAAGGGTAAACTAAAAAAAGAATTATTTGCACATGTCCTGATAATAGATATCTCAGGTTTTACTGAGTTAACTCAACTATTAATGGATAAAGGTTCTGCTGGGGCAGAGGAATTATCTCAGATTATTAAGAAACTATTTGAGCCTCTAATTTCCATGATTGAGGAAAATCATGGATTTATTTCTTCTTTTGCTGGTGATTCTTTCATTGCTATTTTCCCTGATACCGAAGTAGCCCATATTGATTTTAAAAATCTGACATCTAAGATAATTGATTCAGTAGATAGGTATAATTCTGAGAATATTTTTGACTTATCTTTCTTATTAGGAATAAAAGTAGGAGTTGGTTTTGGAGAAATCAGTTTAGATATATATCAATCAGATTACTACTCGACTTATCTTTTCTCAGGAGATGGAGTAAATTCAGCCATAAAAGCTATAAAAAAATCTTCAAGAGGTAAGGTTAACTTTTCATTCCCAGTTAGTGATAAGGTCCATAAAACAGATCAAAAAGTTATTGAATATAAAGAAGAAATTTTAGATAACTATAATAAATTTTTACCCCCAATATTGAGGAATCATGATAAACTTGGAGAGTTTAGAAAAGTAGTTTCTTGTTTTATAGCCTTGGATGAAAGTGAAAGTACTAAGAAATTTATAATCAGAGTTATGAATATGGCTCTCCGCTATGGGGGGTATTTCAACAAAGTAGATTTCTCCGATAAAGGACTTGTCTTATTAGTTATTTTTGGTGCACCAAAGAGTTATCGTGATGCTCCTATTAGAGCTTGCAATTTCGCCCTTGAAGTCAAGAACTTTCAACCAAACATATCTCATATTGGTATTAGTTATGGAGAGGCTTATGCTGGTTTCGTAGGTTCATTTACTAGAGGAGAATATACGGTTCTGGGTATGTCAGTAAATCTTTCTGCCCAGATGGCAATTCAAGCAAGCTCTGATGAAATCTTAGTAGATAAATATATATTTCATAAAGCAAGAAAGAACTTTAAGGTTATAATGAAGGGCTATCGTAACTATAAAGGATTTCAAGCAAAGATTCCAACCTATGTACTTAACAGCCCAAAATATATTAATGAATTTTTGGCCTTTAATAATAAGTTCATAGGCCGTAAGCAAGAATTACTTAAAGTCAGCAATAAGATAAACACATCTACTCTTGATGTAGTCTCAAAATTACTTAATATTTATGGAGAAGAGGGTGTCGGAAAGACACGCTTGATAGCTGAATCAGTCAATTTACTTGGTAAATCAGAATATTCCTGGGCTTATATGGAATGCGATACAGTTTTAAAGCAAAACTATAATCCCTTAATTGCCTATTTTAAATATTTCTTCAAATTAAATGATTCCGATGATTATCATGTTAATCATGAGAGAATAGCAAGGGTGATAGACTCGCTAGCTAGAAATGTTAATAATAAAACCCTTATCCATGAGCTTAATAGCGGGATAGGACTCTTAGAAACCTTTTTAGGTATCAAGGAATTTAATGCTGATAATGTTGATAGTGAAATTATTAAAAGTAGATATGAAAATACTTTTTATGCCATTGCAAACATCTTCAGGTTAATGTCATTAAATTTACCAACTATAATAATTATAGATAATTTCGATTTTATAGACCCTGAAAGTTATAACTTTTTGAAGTATTTTTATCCCCTCATTGAAGATTATCCAATAACTATTCTAATTGCAAGTCGAAAGAAACAAGAAGATTTCTTTCAGGATTTAGAAATAAATTCACATGAAAGAATGTGTAAGATAAATAAGTTGACTTACGATGAATCTGTTCAAATGATAAATTCTTTTTTGCAAGAGGATCTAGAAGAGAAAATAAGTATTTCTGATAAGTTTCTAAAACGCATTATTGATCAAGCAGATGGAAACCCTTTCTATATTGAACAAATAATTTCTTATATCAAACGTGAAAAACTTCTAAAAGATGATAAATTCATTAATGAAGATACTTTCTCAATACCTGATAGTATTGAAGCTATGATTATTGAAAGAGTGGATAAACTTGATGATATTTTGAAAAAGGTAGTTAAAGTTGCTACTGTTTTAGGTAATAAATTTGATAAGAGGATATTACAAGAAATGATCGGCGGTAACGATATTTCCCGCTTCCTTGCTGAAGGTGAAATTGAAAATCTTTGGTATCCTGTTCTGGAATTTAATTATGTTTTTAGGAATAATATCTACAGAGATTGTATTTATCGTTTATTGCTTGTGAGCCAAGCTGTAAATATTCATAAAAAAGCTCTTATGTCAATGGAAAAGATTTTTAAAGATTCTTTAAGTAACCATTATGAAGAGCTGATATATAATTCTATAAATGGTCAAGTGGTAGATAAAGCTGTTAGTTATCTAAGACTAGCAATAGATGATTCAATTAAATATCATAAATATGGTGCAACACTAGAGTATTGTAGTCAGCTTATAGACTACATGAAACAACAAAATATCATAGATGAGGAAATTATGATTGATACAAGATTAAAGGTAATTGAGGTCAATTTAGAGGAGAGTAGGATCGACATTTCCAATCAGGATATTAAAGAGTTAGAAGGCTTAATTAAGCCTGGAACAGAAGAATGGCTAAAGCTAAGCTATTTGAAAGCAAAATCCCTCTTTATTCAAGAAAAATTCAATGAACTTGTAAACTTAACTCAAGAAATATTACCTCTCTATGAGACTTCAGAGTACAAGATTCATTTAACAATTTATTATCTAGATTCTCTTCGTTATCTAAATCGAGGTCAGGAATTTGAAGAAATATCTATTGAATTATTAGAAAGATACTTAGATAATGATAATGATTTATATGTAAGTAGAATTGCTAATCTACTAGGTGTTTATTACATGGAAAAATCAAAGTATTATGATGCTCTTCATTACTTCAAACTTAATATGAACCTCATAGAAAGTATTAATAATTCTAATTTATTAGGAAGTGGTGCACATAATATCGGAGTTATGACTTATCATTTAGGTGATAAATTCCAAGCAAAAAGTTACTACTTGAAAGCACTTAAATATTCTGATGAAACAGGTAACAGAATAACAAAATGTAGAATTATGTCAGATTTAGCTATGTTGGAATATAATGAAAAGAACCTTCAGGAGGCACTTGCTCTTCTTTTAGAAGCTCTTGAAATAGCTAGACTTAGTCATAATACAAATCAAGCATCAAGAATATTATATAATCTAGCCCTAATACATATTTCCAGCAATGAATATGATAAAGCTCTAAATTTTGCTCTTGAATGTAGAACTATTGGTCTTTCAGTAGGTAATTTGAGAACACAAAGTTTTGTTAATAATATCATTGCTCAGATATATATTAAGATGGGTAAATATGATCAAGCTAATAAATTAATTACTGAGAATATTGAACATCAAAAGAAGATTGAAGATATTGAAGGCCTTGCTAACTCTTATGGTCTTTTAGGGACTTCGAATAAAGAACAAGAAAAGTATTTTGAAGCATCCAAGAATTTTGAAGAAGAATTTAAAATATTAAATAATCTTGGTAGTAAACATAGTGAAGGAATTGCTCTATTTAACTGGGCAACTTGTGACATAGAACTAGGAAATTTACTTGAAGCAAAGAAAAAGCTGAATGAAGCACTTGCTGTTTTCAAGACCTGTAATTATGAAAATGGTCTAGCTATGGTTAATGATTTGCTAATATCATTAGACACAGAAAACATATAGAGCTAGGATAAACCATCTGCAGGTTTAGGTTTAAGTGACATCTTAATCTACAAAGATTTTGCTCCTCTGTAGCAGCTAGGATGATGCATTTTAATAGTCCTGTATCAGTTGTTAACCTGGGAGAGTTAATAATCCCCTTTCAGCTCGTAAGAGCGTCTGAGAGGGGTGGTCGAGTAGACCGGGGAGAGTATTTGTCGAACGGTGGAGATTTTCTCCGCCATCTAAATGACACCTGCGTAACCGCGGGCTGGAATCCCGCGTTCCCAGTTAGATTAATCCCCTTTCAGCTCGTAAGAGCGTTTGAGAGGGGTGGTCGTGAAGACCGGGGAGAGTATTTGTCGGACGGTGGAGATTTTCTCCGCCATCTAAATGACACCTGCGTAACCGCGGGCTGGAATCCCGCGATCCCAGTTAGATTAATCCCCTTTCAGCTCGTAAGAGCGTCTGAGAGGGGTGGTCGAGTAGACCGGGGAGAGTATTTGTCGAACGGTGGAGATTTTCTCCGCCATCTAAATGACACCTGCGTAACCGCGGGCTGGAATCCCGCGTTCCCAGTTAGATTAATCCCCTTTCAGCTCGTAAGAGCGTCTGAGAGGGGTGATCGAGTAGACCGGGGAGAGTATTTGTCGGACGGTGGAGATTTTCTCCGCCATCTAAATGACAACACCTGCGTAACCGCGGGCTGGAATCCCGCATTCCCAGTTAGATTAATCCCCTTTCAGCTCGTAAGAGCGTCTGAGAGGGGTGGTCGTGTAGACCGGGGAGAGTATTAGTTCCCTTAAGCCACTTCTTCAAGTATTCCTCTTTTTTTCTACGCCCCACTCTACTTGAGAGAGAACCTTTTTTTCACCAGACTTGAAATTGAATCCAAATATAAAGGGGAACTTTAAAGTTCCCCTTTTTTATTGCTAAATTTCTTCCAAATTTATTTTCTTTCTAGTTTCATATATAGTACTTGTCCATTGATATCATATTCTTCCATACCATCTTTATTATCTCTTCTAATAAACTGATCAGTAAGAGTATCAGAGGCTATAAAGTCGGCATAAGATGTAAATACATTAGCTAACTCATCTTCAGCAAAATATAATACATCAATTCTATCCATGATATCAAAGTTGTTTTCTTTTCTGGTAAATTGAATCTTATTATTGATTTCTCTAGCATAACCTTCAGTAATAAGCTCAGGACTTAATTTAGTATCTAAAGCTACCCATAATTCTTTATGAGATTCAAAGGTATAACCTTCTCTTTGTTGAATAGAGATAGCAACATCTTCTTCACTTATGGTGAAGGTTTCATTATTCACAACTAAATCATAAGACTTACCAGCATTAAATGCTGCAATAATTTCAGAAGCATCTTCATTTTGTAAAGTATTAGCTATCAGTTTCATACTTTTACCAAATTTAGGTCCCATTACCTTGAAGTTAGGTTTCATATCATAATGAACGAAATCATCATCGCGAGAAATGAATTTGATATCTTTTATATTTATCTCTTCAACTAAAAGGTCGGTCATTCTCTCTACAACATTCTTTGTCGAAGCAGGAACGAAAATAGTTTGCAGAGTTTGTCTAACTTTAATCTGACAAGTGTTACGTGCAGAACGTCCTAATCCAACTAGAGTGATTATAGTTTGCATTTCTTCTTCAAGCTTACTATCTATAACTTTTTCATTAGCTTGAGGATACTTTTCTAAATGAACTGATTCATTACCTGTTAAGTTTGTATAAATATCTTCAGCCATATAAGGTGCAAATGGAGCTATTAACTTAGCAATAGTCTCTAAAACAAAGTTGAGAGTAGCATAAGCATCTTTTTTATCTTCAGTAAGCTCAAATGACCAGAATCTACGTCTTGACCGTCTAACATACCAATTTGATACTTCATCAAGCACAAAGTCCTGAATAGCTCTAACACTCTTAGTGAAATCATAATTATTATTATATTCGGTAACATCTTTAATCAAAGTGTTAGTTCTTGAGATTATCCATCTATCAATTTCAGCAGTTTTTTCTTGATTAAAATTCTGGCTATCTGCCTGGAAATTATCAATATTAGCATAGGTGGTATAGAATGAATAAACATTCTTTAGGGTTCCCATAAACTTACCTAAGATTTCAGCAACACCTTTTTCATTAAATTTTGTTGGAACCCAAGGAGGACTTACATATAACAAGTACCAGCGAATTACGTCAGCTCCATACTTATTCATAAGCTCAAATGGATCTGCTGTATTACCCTTAGATTTACTCATTTTGATACCCTTAGCATCAAGTATAAGGTCATTAACTAAAACATTCTTATAAGGAGCTTTTCCTTTTAGTATAGTAGAGATAGCTAATAATGAGTAGAACCAACCACGAGTTTGGTCTATACCCTCAGAGATGAAGTCAGCAGGGAAGAGCTCTCCATCAAATCTTTCTTTGTTTTCAAAAGGATAATGCCATTGTGCAAAAGGCATAGCACCTGAATCAAACCAGCAGTCTATCACTTCAGGTGTTCTTACCATATCATGTCCACATGAACATTTTAAATGAATATCATCAACATAAGGACGATGAAGTTCGATATCTTCTGCAACTTTTGAACCATCTTTATAATATCCTCTTTCTCTAAGTTCTTCGATAGAACCAACAGAGTCTAATTTTCCACATTCATCACACACCCAAACATTTAAAGGTGTGCCCCAGAATCTATCTCTTGAAAGAGCCCAATCTATGTTATTTTTTAACCATTCACCGAAGCGTTTTTCTCCAACAAATGTAGGATACCAATTTACTGTATCATTGTTTTTCATCAACTCTTCTCTAAACTGAGAAGTACGGATAAACCAAGATTCTCTTCCGTAATAGATAAGTGGTGAAGAACAACGCCAGCAATGTGGGTAGCTATGTTTTATTTGCTCTCTTCTGTAAAGAACTTCTCTTTCTTTCATATCCTTGATGATAGCTTTATCAGCTTCTTTTACAAAAATGCCTTTCCATGGTTCAACACTATCAATGAATTTACCTTCGCCATCAACAAGATTGATGAAAGGTAACTTATATTTCATACCGATATTGTAGTCATCAGCACCAAATGCTGGAGCAGTATGAACAACACCTGTACCATCATCCATAGTAACATAGTCAGCTAACCCTATATACCAACCATCTTCTTCTACATCCATGAAATCATAAAGTCTTTCATATCTTTTATGCTCAAGCTCTGAACCCTTGTATTCTTCAACTATTTCATAGTCTTCTGAAAGTACAGAAAGTCTCGCCTTTGCTAAAATTAACTGCTCTTCAGTTTCTTGCAATCTTACTTTTACATAAGTTTCTTCAGGATTAACCACCAAGGCAACATTGGAAAGAAGAGTCCATGGGGTAGTTGTCCAAGCTAGGAAGTAAGTATTATCCATATCTTTTGCTTTGAACTTTACGAAAACTGAAGGGTCATTTACATCTTTATAACCTTGGGCAACTTCATGTGAAGATAAAGGTGTACCACATTTAGGGCAGTAAGGAACTATCTTGTGACCTTTATAGAGTAAATCCCTCTTAAAGAAATCGTTCAATATCCACCATACAGTTTCTATATATTTATTATCTAAAGTTATGTAAGGATTATCTAAGTCTACCCAATAACCCATCTGCTGAGTCATCTTTCTCCATAAGCCTTCATAAGTAAAAACTGATTCTTTACACTTTTTATTGAATGGTTCTATACCATATTTTTCTATCTCTGGCTTACCATCTAAACCTAAAGTCTTCTCAACTTCAATTTCAACAGGAAGACCATGGGTGTCCCAACCAGCTTTACGCTTTACTTGATAACCTTGCATAGTTTTATAACGACAAACAGAATCCTTTAAGGTTCTTGCCATTACATGATGAATACCAGGTTTTCCATTGGCTGTCGGAGGACCTTCAAAGAAGACAAACTGTTCAGCTCCTTCTCTGTTTTCTATACTTTTATTATGGGTGTTTTTTTCTTCCCAATATTCTCTTACTCTTTCTTCTAAAAGAGCTGGAGATTCTTTTAAATCAATACTTTTATACATTAATTTTCCCTTTAAAATGATTTAATATTTATTCTTCTTCCTCAGAAGCTTCTTCCTCTTCTTCAAAGAATTCACTGTAATGCTCTTTTAAATCTTCGTTCTCAAGAACATACTTTTTCCACTCTTCTGTCGCTTTCTCTGCATCAACACATTTATGGCAAAGTACTACCATATTTTGCTGGTTGACACCAATATAGCCCCTATCATAACACACTTTACATGATTTCTTCTTGCGTGCTGATAGGACTATCTCCTTGGCCTTTTCTAAATGTTTGTCATCTAATCTATACATTCTTATTTCCTCTTTTGAGTGTAAAATTATATTTTATATGCAAATTATTTTATATGTCAAATTTAGGCAATATTTTTTTTAGCTAAGTTATTATATAGATTATAGTCACAACTTTCACTGCATCTTGATTGTTACTCTCTCAAATCATCATTGGGTTTATATAGAGAGAGTAACAATCAAGAACTATTCTGCTGCCAGTTTCTAACTGGGAATACGGGTATCCCTACCCGTGTCCAGCAAGAAGTATGGAGTGGAAGTATCCTTACTTCCACACAAATCTGACAGCAAAAAGTATGGAGTGGAAGTATCCTTACTTCCACACAAATCTGACAGCAGGGATGCTGTCAGTCCATACCTTGTTACTTCCACAAAAATCTGACAGCAGGGATGTCTTTATGGAGTGGAAGCATCCTTGCTTGCACCTGAGATCAAGGATAGTTTAACCCAAACAATGCAGTAGACCTTTGTGAATAGCACTATATTATTCTGCAAAAGTAACTTCCATAATTTCTCCGAATATATATATTATATGCGTCAAAATTTTGTAAGCTATTTTGCTAGAATAATCTGCACTCTTCAATAAAGTTCTACTATATTATCTGGGTTTAAGTCCTTAGCTTCCTTGTTTCCACAAAGCAAGCGATTAGCTTGGAGAATCTGGCTGTCAGTCCATAGATACTTTTGTCGTGTATTTCATGGGACTGTAACTTAATGTTAGTGAGTCTCAAATAGTTAAATCCATAAAAATTTAAGAAAAATATTGACACATAAGCAGATGCTAATTTTTATGTTAAATACGAAATTGTAAGAGGCAATAGATAAATAATTAATGATAATAAATAGGAGTTAAAGATGAAACAAGGAATCCATCCTAACTATAAAAAAGTTAAAGTTACTTGTATGTGTGGAAACACTTTCGAAACAAAATCTACTTCTGGTGATATCAATGTTTCTATCTGTAATGAATGTCATCCATTCTATACAGGTAAAGAAAAATTACTTGATACTGCAGGCCGTGTAGAGAAGTTTAAGCAAAAATATAGCAAAGACAAAAAGTAGATTATTAACAATTTTGCACCACAGTAGCATTACGCCTGTGGTGTTTTTTTTATAATAAGTAAAGGATAAAAAAATGGGTAAAGTGAAAGAGATTGCAATTGGTGGACAAGCAGTCATAGAAGGCGTAATGATGCGTGGTCCTCAGCATATCGCAACCTGTGTAAGAAGAAAAGATGGCTCTTTGGAGTTAAAGAAAGATAAATTTGATAGTATAACAAAAAGAATCAAAATACTAGGAATACCTTTTATTAGAGGTTTTGTCTCCTTAATAGAGATGATGATTATAGGTATAAAAACACTAACTTTTTCAGCTTCTCGCTATGAATTAGATTATACTGATGAAAAAGAAGCAGCTAAGTCTGATTTGAGGAAAAAGAGTGAAGAGTTCTTTTCCTATCTGTTCGCTTTTGGTTTTGCTATCCTTCTCTTTGGTGTAGTACCATATTTTTTAAGTCAAAAAATGGAAAACAATGCCCTTTTTAATCTCCTAGCTGGTTCTATAAGGATTATTTTCTTTATAACTTATGTTTGGGCGATTAGTAAATTGAAGGATGTAAAAAGAGTATTTCAATACCATGGTGCAGAACATAAGAGTGTACATGCTTGGGAAAAACAAGCGGACTTAGATCCTGCAAGTGTTCAAAAGTTTACTACTCTTCATCCACGTTGTGGAACAAGCTTCATTTTCTTAGTAATGCTTATCGCAATTTTATTATTTTCAATAGTTGATACACTTGTCCAAAGTTATTGGATTGCAGATATAGCTTGGTGGCAAAGATTATTAATCCATTTCCCGCTCATTCCATTAGTATCTGGAATATCTTATGAAGTTTTAAAATTCTCTGGGAAAAATATTAATAATCCCCTAGTTAAATTGTTCACTTTTCCAGGACTAGCTCTTCAGAGAATAACTACTCAGCCTCCAACTGACGAGATGATAGAATGTGCTGTTATTGCTATGAAATCAGCTTTGGATATTGATACATCCGATTACGAAAATTTAACACACTTAAACCCAAATAATGCAATAGATCTTTGAGAATAGCACTATATTCTTTTGCAAAAGAATCTGCACTCTTCGCCTGTGATACGTAGCTTTAGCGAAGTATTACTAAAGCTCTACTGCACCATCTGGGTTAAATAATTAATTTAGGAGTTAAAATGATACCTCAAGATAAATTAGAATTATTAATAGAAGAACATACCAAGTTAAGAGAACAAGTATATGACCAAAAAATAATGTCAGATAGAAGAGTTTATGGTAAAATTTCCAAACGCTTCAAAGAATTAGAGGATATCTTAACTACTCATAAAGAATACTTAGAAATTGAGCAAAATATTAAAGACTCTAAAGACTTGTTAGCTCATGAAAAAGATAAAGAAATGCAAGAATTAGCCAAAATGGATATTGAAGAATCCGAAGAAAGATTAGAGGAGCTAACGGAAACCCTAAAGGAAATGCTAGCTCCAAAAGATCCTAACGATGATAAGGATGCTATTGTTGAAATTCGAGCTGGAACAGGTGGAGAAGAAGCAGCTCTTTTTGCAGCAGACCTCTTTAGAATGTATAGTTACTTCGTGGCAAATCAAGGCTGGAAAATGGAAATACTATCTTCAAACATGACTGATAAAGGTGGTTATCGTGAAATCACCTTCATGTTAAGAGGAGATAATGTTTTTGGTACTATGAGATTTGAATCAGGGGTTCATCGTGTACAAAGAGTTCCTGAAACCGAAGCAAGTGGAAGAATTCATACCTCTGCTATTACAGTGGCTGTTCTACCTGAAGCAGACGATGTAGATGTTGAAATAAATCAAAATGATTTGAAAATAGATGTCTATCGTTCTTCTGGAAATGGTGGACAGAGTGTTAATACAACAGACTCAGCCGTAAGAATTACTCATCTTCCAACGGGTTTAGTAATTACCTGTCAAGATGAGAAATCTCAAATTAAAAACAAAGATAAAGCTATGAAAGTTCTAAGATCAAGATTACTTGATATGGAAATCGCTAAGCAAGAAGCAGAAATTTCTGCTACCAGGAAATCACAAGTAGGTACTGGTGATCGTAGTGCAAAAATTAGAACTTACAACTTCCCTCAATCAAGAGTCACTGATCACAGAATTAATTTGACATCTTATAAGTTTGATCAAATTATGGCAGGAGATATTAACGAGTTCATTGAAGCACTAAAAATTGCTTATAAGAATGAACAAATAAATAACTAATTTATAATTAAGAAGTAGGAAAATGTTACTAAATATTCTAGTACTTATTGTATTGTTTCTGCTCTCATTTTTATTTTCTGGATTAGAGACTGGTATTGTCTCTTTGGACATGCTACGCTTAGAAAAAGATGCAAAAATTGACAGGCGTAAGAAAGAACTCCTAAATTTTGCTACAAAACCTGATAAATTCTTTGGGACTATTCTAATCGGAAATAATATAGTAAACATTTTGTTAGCAGCTGTCGCTACTGTCATTGCTCATAATAGTGGTGCTTTTAAACAAGAATATGTTTCCTTACTTATCGGTGTTCTAGTCTTCCTGATCGGGGAAATCATCCCTAAAATAGTTTTCAGAGACTATTCAAATTCAATTGTCCCAAGGACTTTTACCTTCTTGAAAGTATCTTACTACATTCTAAAACCTTTTGTTGCTGTTGTAACTTGGCTCAATGATTGGTTATATAAAAGATTCAATATCTCTGGTCCTCATTCTTTGGCCTATCTGACTAAAGATGATTTGGCCCTCTTCTTAGCTAATACTAAAGAAGATAAAAATATTTCCCATCCCCAAAAAGAAATGCTAGAGGAAATGCTGGAATTTAATACTTTAACTGCTGAAGATATTATGGTGCCTAGAAGAGATATAATTGGTTTTGAAGAAAATACACCCCTTGCTGAAATTCTTGAAGTAGTTAGAGAAGAAGGTTTCACCCGTTATCCTGTATTCTGTGAGACTGTAGATAATATTACGGGTATTTTAATTATTTACGATATTCTTAAAAAAGACTTAAGTCCTGATGCTAAAGCCAAAGATCTGCTAAGAGAACCTTACTTCTCACCTGAAAATATTAGCCTTAATGTCCTAATGCAAGAAATGCAGAAACAAAAGAAGTCTATGACCGTTGTCGTTGACTCTTATGGGGGAACCTCAGGTATAGTAACTTTTGAAGATATTATGGAAGAAATTGTTGGTGATATTGAAGACGAATATGACCATGAAGATGATTCCTCAGATGTTGTCAAAATTAGCGAGGATACCTATATCATAAGCGGAGATTGTGAAGTAGATGATTTGAATGATGAATATGAAATAGAACTGCCTGAAGGTAACTATAAAACCCTGGCTGGGCTTATTATTGATACTATTGAAAAAATCCCCAAATTAGGACAATATGTGAATATTGAAGGCTTTAGAATCCAAGTAATTCAAGCTACTGAAAGAAAAATTGAAAAAGTGAAAGTTAAAAAATTAAAATAAATAACCGGAGGAATTTATGAAACTTATCGAATGCGTTCCTAATTTTAGTGAAGGTTGTGATAAGAAGATATTAGATGCTATTGCTGCTTCTATATGTTCAGTTAATAATGTAACTCTCTTAGATGTCGATCCAGGAGCTGAAACCAATCGTACTGTTTTTACTTTTGTTGGTACTCCTGATGCTGTTATCGAAGCTGCTTTCCAAGCTATAAAAACAGCTGGTCAAGTTATTGATATGACAAAACACCATGGTACACATGCAAGAATGGGTGCTACTGACGTTTGCCCTTTGATACCTATCTCAGAAGTATCTATGGAAGAATGTATCGAATATTCCAAAAAACTAGGTCAAAGAGTTGGTGATGAATTAGGTATTCCTGTTTACTTATACGAGTACTCTGCTTCAAAACCTGAATGGAAAAATCTTGCGAATGTAAGAAAAGGTGAATATGAAGCTCTTCCTAAAAAAATGCAAGACCCTGATTGGAAACCAGACTTTGGTCCTCATCAATTCAATGCTAAATCTGGTGCTACAGCAATAGGTGTAAGAGAATTCCTTATAGCTTATAATATTAATTTAAACACTCGTGATAAAGCTAAAGCTCATGATATTGCCCTTGATATTAGAGAAAAGGGTCGTACAGCTCGTGACGAAAAAGGTAAATTGATTAAAGATGCTAAGGGGAATAAAGTTATGACTCCAGGAATCTTTAAGGAATGTAAAGCTGTTGGTTGGTTTATAGATGAATATGATAGAGCTCAGATTTCTATTAATTTAACTAACTACAAAATTACCCCTGTTCATGAAGTTCTAGAAAAAGTTCGTGAATTAGCCCTTGCTAAAGGTATCCATGTTACAGGTTCTGAATTAGTTGGCTTGACCCCTAAGGAAGCCCTAGTTCAAGCAGGTAAATATTACTTAAAAAGAATGGGCGAATCAGCTGGTATCCCTGAAAGAAAAATCATGGAAACTGCTGTTAAATCAATGGGCTTAGATGATTTAGCAGAATTTGATTTAGATAAAAAAGTTATTGAATACGCAATCTCTAATCCAGAAAATCTTGTTAATATGACTATTACTGATTTTACAGATGAACTCTCAACTGACTCCCCTGCTCCAGGTGGTGGTTCTGTTGCTGCTGTTTGCGTGGCTATGTCAGGTGCTCTTTCAGCTATGGTATCAAACCTTACTGTTCGTAAGAAGGGTTATGACAAAGTTCAAGCTGAGGCTAAGAAATATGCTGAAGAAGGGCAATCAATCAAAGAAAGAGCTATCTCTGCTGTTGATGAAGATACTCAAGCCTTCTATGTTATGATGGATGCTATGAAACTTCCTAAGAAGACTGATGAAGATAAAGCAATCAGAGCTCAAGCTATGGAAGAAGCAACTAAAGAAGCTATCTTAATCCCTCTTAAAACTCTGGAAATTTGCTGGGATGCAGTTCAATTAGCTGAAAAAGTAGCTGTTATTGGCAATACAAATGCCCTCTCTGATGCTGGTGTTGCTGCTTTAACCGCAAATGCTGGTGCTAAAGCTGCTTATCTTAATGTTATGATTAATATGGCAGGCATTTCTGATGCAAAATTTAAAGAAGATATCACTAATAAAGCTAAAGAAATCTGGCAAAATACTGATAAACTAGCTCTTGATGTTGAAAAAGATATCTTGAATAGACTTTAATAATTTACTTTATATATATTAAAGCTCGGGAAACCGAGCTTTTTTTATTGTAATATAAAAGAGCGTGGCATAAATGAGACATTATTAAAGAAAACAGATAATCCATAAATTGTTTATTAGCCAAATTCTCCAGCATTTTATAAATATTAAGAAATATTAATAACTTCTGTAAAAAGCGATTCTAAGCTAACTTCCAGTAAATTAATAATATAAGTTGATACTTTTAAAATATAATATTTGACAAGTGTTAAAGACTTTAATATTTTAGATACAAATCGAATATATTAATAATGTAAAATGATTTGGAGGAAAGATGAAGAAAATATTTTTTATTTTTATAGCTGTAATACTGTTAATTAGTTCTAATCTATTAGCAGATACTTGGACTGAAGATTTTCAAAGTAATCCAAGCACAACTTATAGTGCTACTTCAGTTACTATTAGTGGAAGAGTTTGGACTAAAGTCGAAGCTGGTAACTTTTCCTATGCAAACACATCAGCCGGATCTTATGGCTTTACTATAAATGATGATAAAGCTGGTGCTCATATTACTACTCCTGCTCTTAATACAATTGGAACTGTTAGCTTTAAATACGCTTTCATTAACGGTTCTGATACCAATGTATTTGTACTACAAAAGTCAACTAATGGTACTGACTTTACAAGTTTAGACACTCATACTTTAGGAGCAAGTGCAAATCAAAGTTATGTAGATTATTCATTTGATGTTAATGACGCATCAACCACAGTCTACATAAGAGTACTTTCTGATTACCAGAATGCCCATCTTTTTATAGATGATTTTTCAGTAACAGATTATTCTGCTGGAGGAAATGCTTCTCCTTCAATTGATAACATTGTTCAAACACCAAGTTCTAATATAACTTCTTCAACAACTGTTTCAGTTTCTGCAGATATCACTGATTCTGATGGGACAATATCTGGTGCAGAATTACACTGGGGTACTTCAAGTGGAAGTCTAACAAACACAATTGATATGTCTATTGATTCAGGTGATACCTATGTAACAGATTCAGACATCCCTGCTCAATTAGATGGAACTACCGTGTATTATGAAGTATATGCAATGGATGATGACTCAGATGAAACAACTTCAAGTGAACAAAATTACACTGTTGCCGACCCTCAACCATTAAATGCTGATTTTGAGGCAAATATTACATCTGCTTATGTTGACCAAAATATCACTTTCACTGACTTATCAACTGGTGGTACAGGTGGATATACTTATGCCTGGGATTTTAATAATGATACTATTACTGATTCATCTGATGAAAATCCTACTCATTCTTATTCTTCAGCTGGAACCTATACTGTAAAATTAACAGTTACTGATGGCGCAAAAGGATCTGATTCAGAGACAAAAGTAGATTATATTACTATAACTGAAGCTCCTGATGTTGCTTCTGAATTGTTTATTTCAGAATATGTTGAGAAGGGTAATGATAAAGCAATTGAATTATTCAATGGAACTGGAAGTTCAGTTGATTTAAGTATTTATACTGTAGAAGTATATGTTAATGGTTCAACTTCTGGTAATTCAATTAGTTTGAGTGGAACGTTAGCAACTAATGAAGTATACGTAATAGCATATAACCAAGCTGCAAGTTCTATTCAAAATATTGCAGATAATATTACTAATACATTAGGATTTAATGGTGATGATGCAGTTGCTCTTCTAAAAGATGGAAGTGTGATTGATGTTATAGGTCAGATTGGGGTTGATCCAGGTTCTTCTTGGCCTGTAGGAACAAGTGGTTCTACAGCAGATCAGACTCTTGTTAGGAAATCATCAATTTATTCACCTAATCCGACAAATTTATCTTCTTTCGGAACTACTGATGATAATTGCGAATGGGATATTTATCCTCAAGGTAATTATAGTTATTTAGGATCACACACCTTTGATGGAACAGGTATTATTGCTGGAACAGTTGCTACCCCAGTTATTTCTCCAGAAGCTGGAGAATATGTAAACTCTGTTGAAGTAACAATTTCATGTTTAACAGATGGTGCTATTATTTATTATACAACAGATGGTAATGACCCAACTACAGGTTCTACAGAATATTTAGCTGCATTCACTATAACAGAAGATACTACAGTTAAGGCTTTTGCTGTAAAAGATGGTGATACTGATAGTGCAATTTCTCAAGCAATTTATACCATTACTGCTCCAGATCCTTTAGTGGCTGATTTTTCAGCAAACACAACTTCTATTACAGTAGGAGAAGAAGTAACTTTCACAGATTTAACTATCGGTGGTGTTCCTGGTTATTTATATAGCTGGGATTTAAATGGTGATGGAGAAGAGGATTCAGCTTTAGCTAATCCAACTTTCACATATAATTCTGTTGGTACTTATACTGTTGAACTCTTGGTATATGATCAAGAATTAACAGAATCAACTGAAACAAAGACAGCCTATATAAATGTATTTGCTTCATCAGTTGAACCATCAATAGGAAATCTTTACATCAGTGAAGTTAGTGATGCATACGATGAATATATCGAACTTTATAATAATTCTGATCAATTACTTACCTTAGAAAATATTAACCTATTGATGCTTAGAGCAGATGGTTCATTAGAGTCTACTTTTGATTTAGATACCTATACAGGTGACTTTACTATACTTCCTAATAATTATATTATTATTACAAGAGGTACCAATAGAACTGACTTTGAAAATATTGCAGGTAGCTTGCCTGAAGGTGTAAACTTCTTACAAGGTTCTACGGTTATGTATTTTGGAACCTCAACAGCCCGTCGTTGGCAATTAGTTCTCATCACAGGAGCCAAAGCTGAAACTATCATAGATGATACCTTAGAACCTGTCGGTGGTTCTGGTAATACTAGTTACCAATCAGCACCTGGTGTATGGGTTACAGAAAGCTCATCAAATAATACACCTGGTTTACCTACAGGAGACCAAACCCTTCCTGTAACTCTTGCATCATTCATGGCTATACAAACATCTGATTATTATGCTCAGCTTACATGGGAAACACATTCAGAAAGTGGTATTGCCGGCTATAATGTGTTTAGAAATGAAAGTCACGATGTTTCAACAGCAGTTCAAGTTAATGATAGAATAATTTCTGCTAATAATGAAGCAACTACTTCTACTTATATATTCACAGATACTGAAACTGATATTAATACAACTTATTATTATTGGTTAGAAAGTAATGAATTTGATGGTTCTTCTCTCATGCATGGACCAATCCAAATTAGAATTAGTCAAAATAATGATACAGCTGAAATTGTTATACCTACAAAGACACTCTTAAGAGCTGTTTATCCTAATCCTTTCAATCCATCAACAACAGTTAATTTCTACATGGATAAGGCTGATGATGTCACAATCAATGTCTTTAATGTAAGAGGTCAGTTGATTAATACTATCACAAGAGATAACTTTGCTGAAGGTTTCCATAATGTAGTTTGGAATGGTAAAGATTTAGATGGTAGAGATTGTGCTTCAGGAATTTATTTCTTCAGAATGGAAACAAAGACTGAATCACAGATGGTTAAAGGTATTTTAATGAAATAGTAAGTAGATTTAGAACTACTAAAAATAATAAATTAAAGCCCCACTCGTGGGGCTTTTAATTTTGCTTGAATAAGGGTCATTTGGTAGTTTAGCACGACTTATCTGCAATTTAGCAGTGTAAATGATAAAAAAAATTGACAAAAAACTTCCTTCTTTTTTGTTTATTATCATGAAGTTAAAGCAAACATTGAATTCTAATATCTATTACTGTTTTGGTAACAAGTCAGATAGCTTGTCCTTATTAAGACAAGCTAAAAGACAGATTGTACTTGAAGACAAGATTATATCTTTTAGTCAATTGGTTATGGCAGAGCAGACCCACTCTGAAGATATAAAAACTATAGAAGGCTGTGATTTAGGTGCTGGATTTATCAAAGATAAAGATGAAATTCCTCATGTAGATGGATTTATCACTGATAAAGAAAATGTATTCATAGTAATTAAATCTGCTGATTGTACTCCTATTCTTGTTTATGCTAAGAATAAGCCACTTGTAGGTGGATGTCATTCTGGTAGGGAAGGTACTAGAAAGGGAATTATTAAAAATCTAATAAAACAGATGCTAACTGATTATAATCTTTCACCTTCTGATCTTGTTGTTATGATAGGTCCAGCTATAAATGCAAGGAATTATCAAGTTTCCCTCGAAATATATAATGAGTTCATTGCTTCAAGTAAACTTGACCAAGACTACCGGAAAATAGATATGCAAAAAGTAATAATCAATGACTTAATCCAGATGGGGATTAGGGAAGAAAATATTATAAGTAGCCAGATATGTACTTATGAAAATATGGATTATAATTCATACAGAAGAGATAAAACTCCAGAGAGACAATTATCAATCATAGGAATAAGCAATGGTAAAATACACTAACAGTAGGGAAGATATAATAATTGAAGTCACAGAAAATCGTTTATGTGCTACAATGACCATTAAAAGAGATGGTGGAGTTATAGCACAAGATGAGATATTAGAACTTATTGAGGAAGCTGGAATTAGCAATGGCTTTATAAGCTCTATTGACCAAGAAGCTGATAAAGAAAAAAATCATGCATTTAAGATTGCTGAAGTTCCAGCAATTGACCAAGAAGTTAAATTAGACTTATATTATGATAGTCAGGAATTATTATATCCCAAAACCCCTTTAAGTGAGACAAATATTTTTAAATTAGTATATGTACAAAAAGCTTCTGCCATAGGTAAATTATCTTATGATGAAGATATGTTTTCTAGAAAAGATGTTTATGGGAATTACTTACTAACTCAAGAAGGAAGAAATAAAATTATTGCTAAATATAAAGGTGATAATTTAGAATTTGATTTGAATACAAGAGAGTATATAGCTCAAAAGAATGGTTATTTGTCTTGTGATAGTCAAGGGAGATATAACATAGTAAATGACTTAGTAATCGATCACGACATTAATCAGGACTATGGTAATATCTATATCATAGGAAATCTTACAATAAAAGGAAATGTTGAAAATTTAAGGCATATTCGAGTAATTGGTCAGCTTATAATTGAAGGACATGTCTTTAAAAGTAACTTATATGCAGAACATGGGATAGAGATTAAGGGTTCTTTAGAAAATTGTAATGGGGCAGGAGTTCGGTCTCCTGAAAAGATAGAGTGCCAGCAAATAAAGAGTTCTAAAGTATTTTCAGGAAGTCAACTGCTAGTCAATGGAAATGTTTATTATTCTAAACTTGTAGGGGAAGAAGGACTGATACTTGCAGATGAAACAGACGCTATAGCTTCAAATCTGCAATCTTCAAAGCTCATCAAAGTTGCTAATGTAAAGAATGAAAATGATACTTATTCAGAACTAGAGATTACTGTTAGCCCTTATACTAAAGAACAATTAATGATTCTCACTAGAGAACTAGTTTATTTTAATGAAAATGATATAGAAAATAAAAAAGTAGCAATATTAAAAAAAGAAATCAAACAATTAGAAGAAAGATTATCAGATAAAGTTGAGGAAGCAATAGAATTAGATAACAATGATTCTCTTATGATAGATATTAGAGGAAACATTGCTTCTGGAGTAAAATTGAAGATTTTAAAAGAATCTACTACAGTTTCAGATAATAGTTATAATAAAAAGAAGATAATAAATTTAAAATGAGGATAAAATGAAGAAGATTTTAATTGTAGGATTGTTAATGCTGTTATCTTTTTGCTTAATGGGATTTGAACCCCATTTTGTAAAAGACCCAGCTATCTCACCAGATGGGAGTGAGGTTACTTTCGTTTATCGTGGTGATTTATGGCAGGTAGGAATTGAAGGTGGCACAGCCATTAGATTAACAGATTTTGCAGAAAATATTAGTAAACCTATTTACTCCCCAGATGGAAAAACTTTAGCTTTTAACAACTATAGAGATGGTTATTTAGCTATTTATACTATGCCTGCTAAGGGGGGACAAGTTAGTGAAGTTAGTGGTTCTGGTCTTGGTTTACTAAAGTGGTTTCCTAATGGTAAAAGTATTTTGGGAAGCAGGTATTCACCTCGTTTAGGATCAGCTTTCTATAGGGTGAGTTTAGATAATACAAGTGACCTTGAAATCACCCCAATAGGTGGTTCATTTCCAACAATTAGTCAAGATGGAAATATAATAGTATACTGTGATAGGGGTGATCCATATCGTGAAGCATACCAAGGTTCTACAGATGGAGAATTATGGCAGTATAATATTAAAAAAGACCAATATGAAAAATTAACTGATAACTTGCTTACTGAAAGATATCCTGAATTTTCTATTGCTAATCCTAATAGATTGTATTATGTAAAATCAGATGGTGAAATCTTTCAATTATTTAGAACAGAAAATTATGATTTCAACAATGAAGAACAGTTAACTAGCTTTCCAACTTGGTCTGTCAGAGATCTTTCTATAGCTAGTGTTGAAGATGTAATTGTTTTTGAAAAGTTCGATGAAATTTGGATCTATGATGATAATGCTGAAAGCAAAGTAAGAAAATTAGAAATAGATATTAGAGAAAATCAAGAAAGTTCTAGCATGATTCGTAGGTATGTGACAAATGGATTTGCAGACTTTGAAGTAGCCCCTAATGATGAATTCGTGGTTTTCAACTATGAATATGACCTTTTTATGATGCCAACAGCTGGTGGTCCTGTTAAACAGATTACTTATAATCAAATTCCCTTTAACGGAATAAGGATTTTAAGAGATAATAAAACTGTTATTGTTAATGGTAGAGAAAAAGGTAAAGGGGAAATTTACCGCTTTACTATCGATAACCCTGAAGAAATAGAGAAAATCGATTGGTCTCAAGATTTTGCTGTTGAATATATTAGTGAAACTGAGAGGGGAAATTTCTTGATTAATTATTTTCACAATGACCAAAGAGAAGTTGTTATAGTAGATTCTTTATTTAATTATGTTGAAAAGCTTGATTTTAATAATTATAGTTTAACAGAATATGCTGATAGACAAAATTCACGCTATATTGCTTATGTTGAATATGATATTGAGAAAAGAGTAAGATATCTTTATCTTCGTGATACTCTTATTGGAGAATCTTATCTTTTATTCAGCTCTTACAAATCTATTTATGGTTTAACTTGGGGTAAGGATGATAAATCTTTATTCTTCACTGAATCAGGCGATATAAAACGTATAGATTTACAGCCTTATGATAAGTTTTCAGATTATAAAGACCCATGGGTAAATATTCTTAATAGTGATGAAGAAGAAGAAACATCAACTGAAATAAGCAAAGAAGATTACCCCGAATTGAACATTAATCTAGATAGAGTTGAGACAAGAATAACAACAATTATTGATAAACCTGGTTATAACCAAATTCTATTAGTTGCTAATGATTCAACTCTTTATTATGCTAACTCTAATGGTTCTACTAGCCTTTATAAAGCTAACTATGAAGGAAAGAATCAAGAGAAGTTAACTTCTATCGATGATAAAACATACTATTCTTACAATAGAAAATCAAATATCTATTACTATAATGATGGGATGAAAATAAATTCATATAATTTAAACACTCGTGCTACAGGGGAAATTAAAAATAGTTTCTTCTATGAATATGATTCAAATAATTTAAGAAAACAAGTGTTTAAAGAAGTATGGGGTGTCTTTGGTCTTAACTTCTATGACCCTCAAATGCATGGTGTGGATTGGGATGAAATCTATAGTAAATACCAACCTTATCTTGAATATTGTTACGATGAAGAAGTTTTATCTAATATTGTTGATGAAATGATAGGTGAAGTTAATGCTTCTCATACTGGTTTCTCACCTAAATATAATAGCTCTAGTTTCTCTTACAAAGTAGGCTATATAGGTGTTGAATTTGACTTATCAGAAAGACCTAAAAAAGGTGTAAAGTTAAGAAGACTTTATGATGGAACAAGTCTTAAAGATTATTACAAGTTAAAAGCTGGAGATTTAATTCTAGCCATTAATGATCAAGAAATTGATAGAAATACCGATGTTAATGCTCTTTTCTTCAATACCCTAAACAGGAAGATTAAATTAACTGTTAAGAAAGCAAAAGAAGATGCTTTTGATGTTTGGGTGGAGGCTTTCGATTGGAGAGTAAATTACGATTTAGAGTATAATGACTGGGTAAATAGTCGGAGAGATATCGTTAATGAAATCTCAGATGGCAAACTAGCTTACCTGCATATTCGTAGAATGAATGGTGAGGCTTATAGTAAATTCTTAGAAGATTTCTGGAATGATAATATTAAAAAAGATGGTCTTATTATAGACGTTAGAGGAAATGGTGGCGGAAATATAAGTGAAGAGTTAGTAGAAGCTATTAGTAAGAAACCTCTTTCATATTCTTCTTATAGAGGTTGGGGTTTCAAAAAAATGAAAACTCCTGCTCGTTATTACGATAAAGCAATTGTTGTTCTAATTGATGAGGATTCATTCTCTGATGCTGAAGTTTTTCCACATCTCATGCAAGAACAGAAGTTAGGCACCATAATTGGTATGCCTACTAGTGGTTCTGTAATTGGTACCTTTGATATTGACCTATTTGATGGCTCATCTTTAAGATTGCCTAGATCAGGCTGGTGGACTTTAAGTGGTACTAATATGGAAGGTAATGGAGTTCAACCAGATATTAGAGTTGAACTAACTCCAGAAGACCTAATAATTGATAATGATAGACAGTTAAAAACAGCAATTGACTATCTACTCAACAAAGAATAAATTTAATCTAATAATGTTTTAAACAAAAAAAGCCCGACTTGCTTCGGGCTTTTTTGGGTGGAACCCAAAAATAGAAAAATATTGACAGAATTAGCAGGTAATTATAATGAGTGCTAAGAAATGAAAAGGAGATAAAAAAATGTTCTTTTTTGACCCAACTATGGCAATATTAGTGCCAGCAATAATTCTAGCTCTCTGGGCTAATTCTTTAGTTAAAACTAATTACAAGAAATATAAACAAGTATCAAATAACATTGGAATGACTGGGGCTCAGGTAGCTGAACACATTCTTGAAAGAAATGGTATTTTTGATGTCCAAGTTGTTAGTGTTCAAGGTGAACTTACAGACCATTATGACCCAAAGAAAAAAGAGGTAAGACTCTCTACAGATATCTATTATGGAGATACTGTTTCATCCTTAGCCATTGCTGCACACGAAGTTGGTCATGCTCTTCAACATGCCAATGGATATGTCCCTCTTAAACTAAGGCATGCTATATTCCCTATGGCTAGATTTGGTTCTACTGCTGCTTTCCCTCTATTTTTTATAGGCTTTCTCTTCTCTGCACCTATGCTAATGGATATAGGTATAGTATTTTTTGTTTTAGCATTTCTTTTTCAAGTTGCTACCCTTCCTGTTGAGTTTAATGCTTCTCAAAGAGCATTTAAGCAATTAAGTAATGGACTAGTTATTGACCCTAGAGAAATGACAGGTGTAAAAAAGGTTTTGAATTCAGCAGCTTTAACTTATGTTGCTGCCGCTTTAATGGCCTTACTACAAGTTTTCCGTTTGTTAGTTTTAAGAAATATGAGAGATTAATAAACTTATGCAAAAGAAATTTCTGATTACAGTTGATGCCCAAAAGCTGGCAAAATGGCTGAGATTACTTGGTTATGATACTAAAGTAATTAAAGCAGTTTCTCTTCTGAACTTAATCAGAATTGCCCAAAAAGAGAAACGGATTATAGTTAGTAGAAGTAAAGATGTTCTTAATCATCCACTACCCTTTGATAGAATCTATATTCATAGTAATACTTTAGAGGAACAATTGCAGGAAATTAAAGAATTTTTAAAGTTTTCTCCAGCTGAGATCTTAACAAGATGCCCTGAAGATAATGAAGTCCTTAAAGAAGTATCAAAAAGTGAAATTATTAAGCTGATTCCTGAAAAAGTAGCTGAGCTATATGATGATTTTAGGATTTGTCATAGATGTGGAAGGGTTTATTGGAAAGGCTCTCATTATGAAAAAATACTTGAGAAAGTAGAAAATATATTCGAAATTAAACCCAAATAATACAATAGATCTTTGAGAATAACACTATATTATTCTTGTGAAGGCGTAGCTTTAGCGAGGACTCATTGCAAAAGTAACTTACATAATTCTTCCGAATATATATTATTTAATTTAAGGAATCACCCCCTGTATCCCCCTCAAAGAAGGGGATTATATGCGTAGTTAAGGAATCACCCCCTGTATCCCCCTCAAAGAAGGGGATTATATGCGTAGTTAAGGGTATCCCCCTCAAAAAAGGGGATTTTGCTAAAAGATTATGCACTTTTCTCCTGTGATACGTAGCTTTAGCGAAGTATTACTAAAGCTCTACTGCACCATCAGGGTTAAATAGGAAAAAATCTATTGATACCTCCTTCATTGTTAGTTACTCAATGAAAGAATGGAAACTTATAGAGATAGTAACAATCAAGCTATAATAAACTAGCCTCATCCCGAAAGATCTACTGTTCAATCTTGATAAAAGACCCTTCACCCCCAAGCGGAGGTGAAGCATAATCTAAGGCATTATAAACTTAAACCTTAAACTATTAGGTCGGAGTTGGAAATTTGACGAATAGTTACTTTTAACTTTGAATAGGGATGTAAATATCCATTTCAGATTCTTTAGGATTTTCAGGATTAAATCTTTGGTCATATAATTCTAAATCTTCATGCCATTTAACCTTATACTGGCTTTTAGGTAACCATTCATTATAGGCATAATCATAAGTTTTTCCTAAATCCATTACAGAACCTTTGTGGGTAAAAACAGCATATTTACAGGCAGATATTTCATGTTTTATGAAGTCTTTTCTATCAGCTAGAGGTTTATCTGAGGCATAACCTGCCATGTAAGTGAAAGTATCATTCTCTTGGCAGTTCTCAGAAGTAGAACAGACTGCAAGGCACATTAAGTCTTCATTGCCTTCTAAATCTTGTGATTGAGACATTAACTTGCCCCATAAAGCAGGACATACACTTGAAGTCTCTTTCATTGTTAGTTCTGCTTTTAATCCGATGAAGTACAATTTTGGTAAATCAACAATCTTTGCTTCCATAATTTTTGCTCCCCTTTAGGTAATAAGCAAAATTTAATATGATGAAAAAACATGTCAAGTAAAAATTAAGTAATACTTAAAAAATAGCTAATAAACTTGTGTTTGCTTAAAGAATAAGAATTTCATTAAATTTATTGACAGTATATCAAGAGCAATTTTAATAATATTAATACTAAAGTAAGCGGTGAAGCTATTAGAATAACAGCCTTTTACTGCCATTATTGATAAAAAATAGACGAGGGAGAATTTATGGCTTTTGTACATCTACACAACCATACACAATATAGTTTATTAGATGGTGCATGTAGAATAGATAGGATGATAGAAAAGGCCTTGAAATTAGGTATGAATGCTGTGGCAATGACAGACCATGGTAACATGTTTGGGACTATAGAATTTTATAACAAGGCAAAAAAAGCGGGATTAAAGCCTATAGTAGGAACAGAAGCTTATGTAATTAATGGTCCATACGGAGAGGATAATAAGCACAGTAAAAGATATCATTTAGTTTTATTAGCTATGAACTTACAAGGGTATAAAAATCTGATAAAACTATCTTCTCATTCATTCACAGAAGGTTATTATTATAAACCAAGAATGAACAAAGAAGATCTTATGAAATATAATGAAGGTATTATAGCTTTATCTGCCTGTATTCAAGGAGAGATTCCGAGAAATTTGCTAAATGATGATTATCAGGCTGCCATAAATGCTTTACAAGAGTATAAAGAGATTTTCCCAGGTAGATTTTATATAGAACTACAAGATCATGGTTTAGAGCAAGAGAGATTAGTTATGCCTCAGTTAATTGAATTAGCCAACAAAACTAATACTCCTTTGGTAGTAACTAATGATTGTCATTATTTGGATAAAGAAGATGCCGAAGCTCATGATGTTTTGCTTTGCATTCAGACTGGAAAAAAATATGATGATCCTGACAGGATGAAATACGAAACTCAAGATCTTTATTTTAAAAGTGAAGATGAAATGAGGCAATTATTCCCAGACCAACCACAAGCTTATGATAATACTCAAAAGATTGCAGATGAAATAGATTTGAAATTAAATTATGACAACTTTTTATTTCCTAAAATTGATGTTCCTGAAAAATATAAAGATATGGCTGATTATATGCGGGGTTTATGTTATGATGGAGCTAGGAGAAAATATCCAGAAATAACTAAAGAAATTGAAGATAGAATAAATTTCGAATTAGGTATAATTAATAAGATGGGATATGATGGCTATTTCTTAGTGGTTAAAGACTTCATGGATAAGTCAAGAGAAATGGGGATACCAGTAGGACCTGGCCGTGGTTCGGCTGCAGGCTCTATTGTTGCTTATACTCTAGATATTACTCAGCTTGATCCTCTAAAATACGGACTTCTCTTTGAAAGATTTCTAGATTTAAAACGTGTTGGAATGCCTGATATAGATATTGACTTCTGTGCTAAAGGAAGAAGTAAGGTTATAGATTATGTCGTCGAGAAATACGGTAGAGAAAGTGTTACACAGATTATAACCTTTGGAAAATTAGGGGCTAAATCTATAATTAAAGATGTCGCTAGAGTGATGGATGTAACACCTCAAGATGCTGCTAAAATGACAAAGCTAATACCAGGTTCTCCTAAAATGACACTTGATAAGGCCATGAAAGAATCTGACGATTTCAGGTTCCTGATGGAAAGTAATGAAACATACAAAAGAATTCTTAAAAATAGTCGAGTATTAGAGGGTTTAATTAGACAAACAGGTATTCATGCAGCTGGTGTGGTTATAGGACCAGATGATTTAAGTAATTATGTACCTCTAGCAATTTCTTCACAAAAAAATGGGGAAAATGCAGTTCTTGTTCAATACGAAGGTAAGTGGCTTGATGATTTAAAATTGTTGAAAATGGACTTCTTAGGACTTAAAACTCTTACAATAATTCAAAAAGCCAAGGAATATGTTAAAGAATCTCAAGCTATAGATGTTGATATTGATAATGTTGATATCACAGATAAAGAGACTTTTAAATTACTCTCAAAAGGTCTGACAGATGGGGTTTTTCAGTTTGAATCTGCAGGTATGAAGAAATACTTATCCAAACTAAAACCAAATAAATTTGAAGACCTCATTGCTATGGTTGCTCTATATCGTCCAGGACCAATGCAGTTCATTGATACTTATATCAATAGGAAGCATGGAAGAGAAGAGATAATTTATGATCATGAACTGACTCGTTCTTCTCTTGAAGAAACTTATGGTGTTACTGTTTACCAAGAACAAGTCATGCAGATTTCCAAGGTTATGGGTAATTTTACAAGTGCTGAAGCTGGTGTTTTAAGAAAGGCTATTAGTAAAAAGAAGCTTGATATGATGGCAGAGATGTTTATCAAATTTCAAGAAGGTTCTCTTAAAAATGGTGTTCCAGAAAATACCATTAAGAAGATTTGGGATAACTGGCTTGAGTTTGCGAATTATGCATTTAACAAGAGTCATGCGGCCTGCTATGCTTTTATCTCATTTCAAACTGCCTATCTTAAGGCTCATTACCCAGTTGAATTTATGGCAGCTATTCTTTCCTTAGAAGAAGATCCAGCTAAGATTCCTTATTTCATAGAAGAATGCTCTAAAATGAATATAGACGTGCTACCACCCGATATAAATAACTCAGAAGAGGAATTTACTGTTCATGGCAATAAAATACAATTTGGATTGAGAGGAATTAAGAATGTTGGTTCTGCTGCTATAAAGGAGATTTTAGACAATAGGGCTATTGATGGTAATTTTTCTTCCTTATTTGACTTAAGTAAAAGACTCAACAGTACAGCCGTGAATAAGACTACTTTGGAGAGCTTAATAGCCTCTGGTGCTCTTGATTCATTGGAAGGATATAGAGCACAGAAATGGCTAGCGATTCCTGATGCTTTAGATTATTCTACCTCTTGCCAAAAAGATAAAGATCAGATGACTCTTTTTGATTTAATGGACAATGAAGAAGAAGCTACTGATTATTATCCACAGTTAAAAAAAGTACAAGAATGGCCACAAAAAGAGAAGCTAAGAAGAGAAAAAGAAGTTTTAGGATTTTATGTATCAGGCCACCCTCTCTTAGAAAAAAGAGATATTATTGAAAGTATCGTAAATGTTGACTCTCAGTACCCTGCTCAAGGGATTGGTGTTCCAAGTAAGGCAATAATCGTGGGAATTGTTACTAATAAAGTTAAAAAGAAAACTAAAGCAGGAGACCTCTACGGAATAATTACTTTTGAAGATCTCAAAGGTAAATTTGAAGTGAACCTTTATAAAGAAAAGTTTGAAAATCATTTTGAATCATTAGTAGAGGGGGAAATCTATGCTATACTGGGTAGTCAAAGTAATTTCAATAGTGATGATACTACTCTAAAAATTAATCCTAACTCCATAAAAACTTATGCTGAATTTAGACAGGAAATTGGTGGAGAAATAACTATAAATATGTCTAAAAGAGACTTATGTAAGCTTGTTGAAACTGATTACTTAAAAGTTATTAAAAAATGTAAAGGTAGGCACTATCTGAAGTTTGTAGTCGAAACTGATGACTGGGATGATGTAGTTCTTTTATCTCAAGAATTTACAGTAGACCCTTGCACAGAATTTTGTTCTTTCTGGACAAAAAGGGAAATTCCCTACACTATCCAAGGTACAATAGAATGAAAGTAACCTTCTTTCTAATTTTCCTTCTATCATTTTCATGTATCTACTCTGCAGATTTATCTTCAGAGAGAGTTGGACAGGAAACTCTTATCACACTTAGAATTGATACAAATGAACTCTTCAGTAAAAAAGATAAAATTTCATATAGAGTTATTTTTGAAGTTCTTGATGATAAGGGGATAACAGCCTACCTTATGAAAAAAGATATTGAAATTGCAGCAAACTTACTTGAAGATAATCAAAGATTAATCTATTCTTTAAAGACTGACTTAGTATCAGGGGAATACAAGGCTTATTTAAAACTAAATAATAAGTTAAGAAAGGATAAGAAAGAAGAAAAATTTGAATTTACTGTTGATGAAAATCAACACTTTTCCAATTTATACCTGTTAAAAAAAGTAGAAGATATTTTCCTTGAAGTACTAGCTTGGGATGATGTTAACGAATCTCAAAGTGTTTTCCTTTACCAACTTTATGAAGAGAAAGTTGCAGGACTTAAGCTTGTTAGTGAAAACTCTTCTAAAAGAAAGGTTACTGAGCTATCAGCTAGCAAAGAACTCAATTATAAGCTTGAAAAAACTGATTTGTTAGAAGGCTTTACTAATAATTATATTGAATTTACTTTACAAAATAGAATCTATCAAAAGGATCTTAAACTTGAGCAATATCTGAATAGTTTTCAAAGAAAATATTCTTGGGAAGACCAACTAAATCAAATAAAATATATTGTGAATGATAAAACATGGAAAGAAATTAATAGTAACAAGAAATTGACAACATCTGAAAGAGTCTTGGGCTTTTGGGATTTAAATAATCCTAAAGAATCCAATTCAAATACTCTGCAAGATGTTTTCTATAATCGGGTTTTATATGCAGATAGGAAATTTTCAGTACACCGCTATAAACAAGGATGGGAAACTGACCGCGGTAGGATTTATATTAAATTTGGTGAACCTGATGAAATAAATGCTGATAATAATCCTATTGGAAAATATCCAACTCAAACTTGGTACTATTATCGATTAAACAAAACTTTCATTTTTTATGATCGTTCTAGAATCGAAGACTACAAACTATATAACAAAGAAGAAGAGTATGATTTCTAAAAAAAATTTAATTCTATTTGGGCTATTATTTGTGATAGCTATTTCTTGGGCAAACAACTTGAACATTAGCGTTGAAGGACTTAATTTTTTTGATACTAACAATCGAACAATAATCGATGTTAACTATTCTGTAAAATATCAAAATCTAACTTTCAAAACAAATAAAGATGAAAGTGGTGCAATAGCAGGACTGAGAATTGAAGTTAAAATTTATAACAAAAACAAAATTCTCCATCAAGAAACCTTTGCAGAACAAATCATTGTTTCTGATTTAGAAGAAATTAATTCTAAAACTAAAGAACATATTGATAGATATAGTTTCGACTACCCCAAGGATGGTAATACTCTCGAAATGAAATTTATTGATATGGTAAGCTCTGATACTTATATCTTCAAGAAAGAACTTAATCTAATTAATGATAGATATATCTCTGATGTTGAATTAAATGATTATATCAGCTCAGATATTAATGAAAAATTTAAGTATATGTATCGAGGAAATAAACTTTATAAATCAAATCCATCAAGAATATTTTATTCTGAAACTATTGATAGCCTATACTGCTATTTCCAACTACAAGGTCTTACCCGACATTCAAAATCACAATGGAAATATGACTATTCAATAGGAGTTAAAGACTCCTTTGATCAACAAGTTGATTATATTCAAAAGACAGGACTTTCTACATCGCCTATAGCCTCAATCACTCAAGGTATCGATATTCAAAAGCTACCTAAGGGTATGTACCATGTTACAGTCAAATCTCTTAATCAAGTGCAAAACAATAGGGCTAAAACTGATTTCTCAATTTCAGATTATCCAGGGGAAACATACTATGTGTTTGATAATAGAGAAGATGAATATCAACTTATGAGATATTTTGGCTATGGAAATACTGAATCAAGCTGGAAATCTTTTAATAATGCTAAAAAAAGACAGGAGTCAAATAAGTTCTGGGAAAGATACGCTAATTCTCAAGGAATTACTCCAGACTTACTTCTCAACACTATTAAAGAAAGAATAGAATATGCTAATCAAAAGTTTTCCCACCATCAACAAGGTTGGTCTTCTGACCGTGGTAAAATCTATATACTTTACGGACAGCCAGATGATATTGAAACTTTCATGGTTGGTGAACTAGATGCAACTGATAAATATGACGCAGATGCCTTGCTGGAAAGAAGAGCTGTTTTCAATGATAAAGAATATGAAATTTGGCGCTACACCACAAAGAAACTCGCAAGTTATACTTTTTTTGATGTAAATATGAATAATGGACACAAACTAATCTATGTCTATAATGATGATGATATTAATGTTACTGCTGATTATAAATTCTATCTAGGACAAGACTTTGATGTCGAAAGGCTTAAGTAATTTTCAAAAAAGATATTATCTATCATCAGCTATATAGTTGAAAGCATCTTCGTAATGTTCTATACTATACTCATCTAAATGGGGATGCTTGTTAATAGTGATAATATCAAATCTTATAAAATAGTCCGAGTACTGCTGGTTATTTTCTATAAAATCAGCAGTTGCTCGACTTATTTTCCTTTGCTTTGATTTTGTAATTGCTAAGAGTGTTTCATTACTATCAATCTTGTTCCTAGATTTAACTTCTACAATTATCAATAAATCTTCATTTTTGGCAATTATATCTATCTCTCCTGTGAAGCATTTGTAATTCTGTTGCACTATTGTATAACCTTTACTCCTCAGATATTTACTAGCCAAGTTTTCACCAAATTCACCGAATTTTTGTTTTGTATTTGTTTTATTCATAAAAAGAAAAAAAAAACTTGACTCTATTTTGTCAATCCATTTAAATAGTTATGAGTGAAAAAGACTAAATTCAAAAATACTGAAAAACTTGATTAATAACGATTAAGTGTACATAAAGGAGAAAATGTAATGAGAGAAAAATTTTTACTTATTTTGAGTATTTTACTCTGTGTTAATGCTCTTGTAGCTGTTCCATTTGGAACTTTAGGTAATATTGATGTACCTGATGGTTTTGTTATGCCTGCAAATCAGATATCTGTGAATTTTGCATCTTACCTTAGAGATGGTAATACAGAATTAAGTGGTGAAGTTGCAGACTATGAATACAATTATGTAATTCAAGCAAAATATGGACTCTTCGATAGAGCTGAATTAGGTTTTGTTTATACTGGAGATGAAGTATTTTATGCTAACTTCAAATACCAATTAGTTCAAGAATCTTTTGAATATCCTGGAATTACCTTAGGTATCGACAATCTTTTTTCTAAAGTTGGTACTGATGCTGTTGATTATGAAGACTCTGATTATGAAGACTGGGCTGACATCCCTCAAGCAACAACTTACGAAAAAAATTCATTCTATGTTGCTGCAACTAAGTCATGGGCTCTAAGAGATGTTAAGATTCTTGGAGATATGCAGTTATATGTTACTGTTGGTCTAGGAACTAATCGTTTTGTAGGTCAAAGAGATTTGGCTCAAGATTTCAATGGTATGTTTGGTACTTTTGAATACTATCCAACTGCCTTATTCCCTAAGAATAACTTTAGTATTTTTGGCGAACAGAGTGGACATGCTCTCAATTTTGGTGCTAAATATTCTTGGAATAATCTAGCATTACAATATTCTGTAATTGAAATCGAAGAATTTATTAAAGAAAACCAAGATAATCTAAAAATGGCTTTCAATATTCAATATAGAATTACTCGTTGGGCAGACTCAAAAGCTACTAAACAGGGCGTGTTTGAAGCTAATCCAGACAGAGTTAGAACACAGAGACAAAATCTAGAAACAACTACTAACCAAGGTTCAGGTAGTAGTATTTTAGAACAAATTAGAGCTTTAAGGGAAGCTGAACTTAAAAAACAATCTGAGTTAGATAGTCTCATTGATGAGTTAGAAGAATTAGAGTAAATTGATTAATTAAACTGAAGAAGCTGATAAGTGGGTAGTATGTGTATAAAGAAGATGTTTGTAATTCTTCTTCTTATAAACATATCATTACTAACTCTATATTCTCAAACTTCACCTGCAGAAACTAACAGTGAGGTTGCCAGTTTAGACGAGATTCGTAATGCTATTGAAGAAGAAAGAATCAGTCAGGTAAACCAATTACTTGCAACGAATAACATAGCGGGAATTGAAGAGAAATTTGCAGAAGATGAAGAGGCCTATTTTACTCTTGTAAAAGAGAATGATAAAGAATATTCAAACTTCTTAAGAAGTATGATGTTCAAAGCCTATAGGAATGTTGCTAGTTTGCAAGATGATCTCCTCTTTTTAGATTGTAAAAAAGCTGTTTATTCAAAAGACTGGGATATGGTTGCTTTAAAAGCAAATGATTTAGTGAGAAGATTCCCCGATAGTAATAGAAAAAGTGTAACTATTCGCTATTGGAAGGTAGCCATCTTTAAGCAAGGTAAGTATCAAGAATATGTTAATCTTGTTGATCAATATCCCGAGTTTGAACTTGCTTCACAAAACTTTAGATACGGACAAGCTCTTTATAATCTTGAAAGATATACAGATGCCCAACAATATCTTGAAGCTGCAGCTATTGACAATGATTATACGCTTAGATCTACAGCTACTTTAGCTCTTATTTCTTTAGCTGAAGGTCGTATAGAAGAAGCTACAGCTATTTTTGATGTCTTACAAAATAACTTTGGCCCAGAAACACCATATTATGATTTTGTTCTCCTTTCAATCGCAAGATTATTCTCTCATTATGGTGATCCTGACACTGCTATTAAGTACTATCAAGATTATAATAGATTAAATACTGAGCATACAGGAGAAGTCCTTTATGAAATAGGTATTGCCCATAGACAAGTTGGAAATTTAGAAAAAGCTAAACTAATTTTTGAACGTGTTCTTGAATCAAAACAAGCAAATGACTTTTACGTTCAAACTCTGTATAATTTAATTCTTATAGATCAAGAATTAACTAATGGAGAATCTGCTAATAGTCTGATGACAGCTTATCAAGCTAGAATTGATGATTATTTTAATAGTCTTTTAAAGAATAGAAATCTTATGAATGAGATCAAAACTCTCAGGAATAATCTTCTTATGGAAACAGAAGAATCCAGGAAAACTATCTTAAAAGAACAAATAACAGCTAAAGAAGAAGAAATTCTAGCTAATCAGCTTGTTCTTGATGAGAAAATATCATTCTTAGATGCCAGATCAAATCAATTGATTAAAACTCTTGAGTTAAATTTTATCGAAAGAACAGAGTCTTATTTTATTGAATTAGACTTAATTGATAAATATCGTAACAGACCAAAAGATGAGTTGATAGAAATCGCTAACCGCGATAGAGCAGATAAAGAAGAGGGTTATCTTTTAGATATTACAGAAGAGCTTTTAAGTGAAATTGAAACACCAAATGATGACCAATTTTTAAGAGCTTACTGGTATGCTAATCAACTCTATTTAAAGAAGAAATATATTGTTAATCTTGCGAGTATAGTCGAAAAAACAAGAGCATATCCTCAAAAGAATGCTGAATTACGTCAATTACTTGCTGATGAACAAGAAAACTTAGACGAAATCAAAGTAAAAGCAAAGTTCGATTTAGCTGAATTCCCTAATCTATCAGAGAAACAAGAATTAGCTGACCAAAAAGTAGATGAGTTCTTAGCTGAAGAGGGGAAATTAGAGGCTCAAAGAAAAAGAGTAATTGATACTTATTATGAAACTGTTGCTGATAAAGCAGAAGATGAAGTTAAGGATAAGTTCAAGGACTTAGATAGTAAAATAGCTGTTTACACAAATTCTTTTAATAAGTTTAATCAAATAAAAAACCAACAACAAACTTATGTTGATTTCATATCCCTAGATTTAGACTATCGTAAATTGAATGAAGACTATCGAGCTAGGTTAGAACAAGCAGATAAGGATTTGATTGCTTTAACTGAAGCAGAATATGCAAACTATGAAGGACAGTACAAGCGAATTTATGATAGAAGTAGTAACTTCATCTTCAGAAACAAAGATTTTGAAAATAATTACAAGTTGTATTTTAATATGGCAGAAATTGCAACCATTATTTATAGCAATAATTATAATCTAATCTATAATAATTACAGTAAAGTTCTAGAATTAAAGCCAGATTATCCTCAAAAGGATGTAATAATCTATAATCTTGCTTATTATAAGAATCAAATACTTGATTTACAAATTGCTAATTTACGTGAAGAGAAAATGAAAGATGATAGATACTTTTCAGAACCTAGACCTGCTGAAGTTACTAAATCAGTGGCAAAATATAAAGAAGTTATTAATAATTATATTGAGCTTACAAAAGATTTTAATAGCAAGTATCAAATAGAAGCTATGCTTCGTCTTGCTAAGCTTTATTTTGATATAGCTGTCGATGCTGATAATCCAGAAAAATTTATAGGACTATCAATAAAAATATATGACCAAATATATGTTTTAGGTGACCAAAATCAAAAGTATGAAGCTTTATTCCAAAGAGCTTGGTATAAGATGTCTATTCTTGATTATAGAGCAGCTATTACTGACTTAGAATTATTGTTAGCCAATAAAGATCTTTTCACTGAATATCAAAGTAATAAATATAGTTCTGCAGAAGATATTATGGTCTATTCTTTAAATGAACTTGATTTTGTTCAAGATTCTGAATTAAGATCTTATGATTATGTCCAGAATTCTCTTTATACTCTTTTTGACACTGAAACAGCTGATAATGTTTTCCAAAAACTTCTTACAAAGAAAAGAATTTTTGATGAATATGAAAATATAATAAAATTATATAAAGCTAAATCTAATATAGATTTATATGCTATAACAAATCCAGTTTATACTGATTCCATCATCACTGTGATGGGAAGCTATTCAGTTGAAATAGGAGACTCCTTAGATATTAGAGGTGAGCAAGAATATCGTAGAGCTATTGAAAGATATGGATACGGGTCTGATTGGTATGAATACAATAAGACAAATGACTTAACTCCTTATGTAAAAGTAGTCCAAAAGGGTTTAGATGATTTTATTATTCCAAGTTTATATAAAGAATTAGATGCAAATCCTACTATGGAAAATGTGAGAAGATTCGCAGATGCAACTGAAATGTATGCAAATTATGTAGGCTTTGACGAAGAAATTAGAAGTGAAAGACTAAAAATATATGATACCAATACAATAAGTGCAATTGTTAAGTATGTTGGAATAGAACAAGATACAACAGCTTATGGCTATGGTATTGAAAAGGTTTATAGCTTTATTGATAGAAATCCTGAAACGAACATAAGAAGCGATTTAGAGCAAAATGCTTATAGCTGGTCATATAATATTTCTGTCATTACAGATACTACAAGTTTTGATACTTTAAGCTATAGCCCACAAGAAATTGATGACATTAAATCCCAAAGAAGAAATCAGTATATAACAATTGCTAATAGATTCTATGATTATTTAGAAAATTCTCAGATTGTTGGCAAGGATGAGATAATTTATAGACTTCTTTATTATAGAGGTTTAACTAAATATAGGATGGGAGATAATGAAGGAGCTAAAGCAGACTTCTTAGCCTGTAATGATTTAGATATATCTGATGAATATAAAGAGAGTATTTTTAAAAACTTAGCTGATATTTATAAAGCTGATGGAGATATTGATACATCAATAGAATACTATGCAAAGGCTAAAGAATTTGTTGATGAAGAAAAGAAGCTCGAATATGAAAAAGCTATTTATAACAACAGAACAGATAAGATTAGTCAATTACAATCTAGTGGAAGTCAAGAAGATAAGGTCAAGGCTGCTAAAGAGATGGAAATTATCCTTAACTCATCAGTTGTTGATGATGCTACTAAGGAAGAATTGAGAAGAAATGCTATTGCATCTTATGCAGCCGGTGGTGACTATGATACTGCTATTGCTAGGTTGATTTCAGAAGGTAACAAAGTCGATTCTGTGGAAGATGCTTGGAATAACTATGGTGCTGCTATAACTATATCAGATTCATTAGGAAACAAAGAAAAAACTCTAGAAATTGAAAACATCTTTATGGATAGATTCCCTAATGACCAACAAACTTTTGCTATCTTGATTAGCAGGTTAAAAGTGGTTGAGGACTCTACAGCTACTACTTATGATCCTATGCTAGCATCGGAAAAGATGTTAGAAATCTATGAAAGAGCTAGTCAGGATGGAGAGAAATTAGATATCTCTGCTTTAAGTCTAAGTGCTGAAGATTATTATTTCAAAGCAATAGAAATGAAGTGTAGAACACTTTCAAAGGACCAACAAGCTCAAGAGTGGATTGCTTTCAATAGAAAATTCCCTGATTATGAAAGACTGTATGTCCTTAATCTAATCTGCCAATTATATGAAGATTTAGGAGATGAAGATAATTATCTTGAATACATTAAGATCTTGTATGCTACTGATAATGAAACTGCAAGATATCCTAAGTATGCTATTGAACAGTTATCACCTGTTGATGACCTTATAAAACAAGCTTACAGAAGAAGAAATTGGACTGAGATGTTGGCTCAAATAGAAATTTTTAAAGAAAAGGCTGACGTTTTCACAGCCAATGGTATCCCAGCTGAGACTATTCTTATCCCTTCGTCATTAGAAAGATATGAAAAATATACTTTGGATTATGAAAGAGAACAGGAAAAGAAAGCCTTTTTGGCTGATTTAGATCAACGCTATAATAAGTTTATGGCATTCATCGAAGTTCCAATTGATGATGATACTAGGGTAAGAGTTAATAATGCTACAACATGGAACTCTCATTTATACGGAGAAAACAAAAGAATTAATAATTTTGTAGCTTTAGTTAAAAAGCAATTTGAACTCATTGATGCTGATGCTCAAAGAGTTTTAGACAGTGATTTGTTATCCGCTGAGGAAATTAAACTTAAAATATATGACTTGGATTACGCTAAGTTCAAGATCTCAAAGTATGCAGGTGACATAGTCTATAATCAAATTACAAAATATTTAGATTTACCTAATGGACAGTATATAAACTATCAAAATATTATTTTTGCCAGAACTGACTTATCTTATGATGAACAAGATGAAATTATTTATGCTTATGAAGATGAAATATATGCTGTCAGAGATGCTTACTCATTTGAATTTGACTCAATAAGTTTAGGTTATGCAAAGTCAATTTATGAAAACTATATTGATGGTATAACAAATCAACCTCCACATTCAGATGAGGTTGTAGCCTACTTGCAAAAACTTGGTGTATCTGAAGTAGTTCCAAAAGATGAACTTGAACTTGCCTTTATGTCTTCAATGCGAAAAGATTTCTCTGCCATTACAGAAACACTTGTTAATGACGGTTATAGAGATTTTATGATGTATTCTATTCCTGCTGGAGATTCATTAATTATTGAAACTAACATTGAATGTCCGATCCTTCCTCTAGCTGCACGTTTAAGATTTGTAGACGAAGGTGATTTTTGGGCTAATGAACAAATCAAGTTTACCTTCAAAGCTAATGATAAAGAAATCAATTTTGATGATTCCTATTTACCTGATGGAGTAATTGAAGATTCTCTCTCAGCTTTTCCATTTCTATATAGAGGTTTAGCCAATGATAATAATCTTGCTTCCTTGAATTATCAAAAAGGAGTAAACACAATTTCTTGGGAAATCATAAATAAGTCTTATGAAGACGTAAATATTGGTTTTAACTTTGCTATGATTTATGATAAAGAGAAATTATTTATTCATAATAATGCTATTAAAACTAATTTAGTTACAGATAATACATGGTTAGGTGCTGATTCTTTACAAAGCTTATCAATTGATGACCCTAATTGGGGACAAGTAAGTTATGGTACCATAACTGAAGATTACTATCAATTGGATGCTTTCAAAAACTCAGTAGCTGTACCAATTTGGTTTGGTAACCAGGTAGAAAGTACTGAAAATTTAGATGATGTTGATAGTTCAACAAAGATCACCAATCTAACAATCCAAGATACATTATTGGATATTACAATGTCTGATACTCTTATGATTGCTAACTCAGATATTGATTCACTTGAAATAGCTGCAGTTGCAGATACTTTGATTATTGAAGAAGAGAATAAACAAGAAGATCAACCAACTGTTAAGTATTTCGTAAAAGAATTTGATGTAACAGGAAAAGTCATTGACTCCATGTTATATTTCTTAGCTGAGGAAACTGTAAATATTTATCTTAACGGAGAACAAGTAGGCTTTGAAGAGTATTCTTTCTTTGCTCCTCCTGATGCTCCAGTTCTAGAAATCAGTTCAGATTATTTTGTTCAAGGAAAGAATACTATTATATTCCAAGTATTTAGTCCAAGACAAGAAAATGGATTATTGATTGATTTACAGATTCGTACATTAAATGAAAGGAGATAAATATGAAAAAAATATTGTTAATCTTAGCTTTTATTGTTATTACAAGTCTGAACCTTGGCTTTGCTCAAGGCAATCAAGATGAAGCTAATGCTGTAGATATTGAAGGAAATGTAGAGACAGTCTATGACGCTATTGAAATAAAGCAAGTTACTAGATTTGGCTCAGGATTACCTGAAATTGATATCACACGTAGTAGATTATCAACTGATGAAGAATTTATCTTCAAAACATACATAATGGATAAACTATTAAAATCAAATAGAGTTTTATATTAAAGTTTTAATAACAAAATAGGAGATCGTATGAGAAAGAATGCATTAGTAGTGATGTTACTTTTAGTTGTTTGTTTTGGCTTCCTTTATGCGCAAGATAATGGGAATGCAACTGGTAATGAAAATCAAATTACTCAAGAAAGTAGTGAGACTGAAGCTATAGCTTCAGAGGTTGAAGAAGAATCTAATAGCTGGATTGCTACACTTGGACCAACTAACTTAATTAGAGTTTTCGCTGAATCTGGAATTTTCGCTTGGGTTATTTTAGCAATTTTCTTAATTTCAGTATTTTATGCAATAATTCGTTACTATCAATTAATGATTAAAGAAAAAATCGATAGTAGTAAATTCCATTTGAAAATTAAGGGATTAGTTAAATCAGGTAGTTTAAAAGAAGCAATATCTGCTGCAACTTTAGTTCAAAGAACAACAATGGGGCAGATTTATCGTATTGGTTTACTTGCTTATCAAGATGCTAAAAATTCAGGTAAAACAGGTGATAGCTTAAAAGAAGAAGTGCAAAATGCTTTTAATGAAGCAGCTTACCAAACCATTCCAGAAATTGACAGAGGTTTACATTGGTTTGATCTTCTTGCTCAATCATCTACTTACTTAGGACTTCTTGGTACAATTATGGGTCTTATTCAGGCTTTCTCTGGTATTTCAGAAACTGAAGTTCTTATGGGTGGTATTAAACAAGCGATGGGTACAACTGCTTTAGGTCTTATTGGTGCTATCGCTATTCAATTTATTAAAGGTTTCTTAAGTACAAGAGCTGAGAAGATTATTAATGAATTAGATGCTAACAGTGTTAAAATAATGAATGTGATTAATAACCAAGTACAGGACTAGTACCATGAGAATTAATCCTGCTGTTGGAAAGAAAAATAAAATTTACAGTCCTTCACAGGGGAGAAACGCCAATAGAAGTACAGGTCATCAAGAAGTTGACTTAGTTCCTATTATGAACTTGTTTGTTACATTAATTCCAATGCTCTTGAGTATGGTTGTGATGGTTTCTATTGCTTATATTTCTTTGGATTTAACAAATCCAAATGCTTCAGGTGGCTCAAGTTCATCTGCAGAAAAGAAAGAAAAGCCAAAAGAAGCCAGAATTAATAAATTAGAATTAATAATTAATGTAGATGACACTGGAGAGTTTTTTGTCTTTAACAAAAACGGTAAACCAGATACTACGGCTGTGATTAAATCAACTGAACTTGATAAATTATCTAAAGCTTTAGAAACCTATAAAACTGTTATGTTGGAAGATAAATTTGGTGATTCTCAAACCTCTGATGAAGATAGCGATAAAACTTTGCCTATTATCGTTATTCCCAAAGACTATGTTAAGTTTGGCGTTTTTGTTAAAACAATGGACTTGTGTAAAAAAATGAACTTTACCGATATTATGATCGGTGAAATAGAATAAGGAAGTAAACTATGAGCCCAGTAGCACACAGAACACAAAAAACTACGCAAATGAGTATTACTTCTTTGATTGATATTTTAACAATTTTGCTATTGTTTGTTATGGTCAATGTTTCATCTGACCCTGATTTAGTCCCAGAAGGGGTAGAACTTGAAAAGGCACTTTTTGAAGAGCAAATAGATGATAATAGTAAAATTATATCTCTTAATGTAAGTTATACTGGAAGAGATTCAGGTGTAATAACTTATAAGAGTGAGAACTCAACAGAGCAAATACCCATTGCCAAGCTAGAAGATATCAATAATACCTCAGAAGAAGTAATGATAGCTAAAACTAAAGCTTTAGATGCTACCATTCATTCAATTCTAGGTGATAATGTTGGTACTACTCCAGTGGTTGTAAGGGTAAAAGCTCACAGGAATACACCATTCAAGTATATTAATACAATTAAGTCTATGCTTATTGATATCTGGAATGATGAAAATTCTGCCGTTTCCATTCTCTCAAAATCAAAAGAGTTTAAGCTTTATTTTGCTACAGACTTTGTTAAAAGAGAAACAGATGATTATTATAGACTTCTCGCAGCCTATGGTTTAGGGGGTCTCTAATGAATAAAAGATTTTTAGTTAAGTATATATACAAAGGGAAAGTTTTTTCGGTTGCCTTTTCTGAAGGTGCTCCAAATAAACATTTCCAAATAGGTAAGAAGTTAACTGTCGGTTCTGACCCAAGTTTGTTATGGCAGGTTTATAATCCTTCATTTCCTAAAAAACATGATTTAATAATTAACGATAATGGTAAATATTATTTTAATCTATTAAAATCATTCTCTATTCGAGTAAAAAAAGGAGATAAGGAATTATCTGCAGATGAACTTAAATCATTAGGTATTCTTAAGAATGAACGCTTATATTTGAGTGAAGAATATCAAGGTGAAGTAATTTTAGATGAAAATACTACAATTGCTTTCTTTGCAATTCCAAAACCAGCTGCCTTAACTCAAGAAGAAAAGAAGTTAATTGCTCTATTGAATAAGTGGCCAGCTATCTCCACTCAACAGAAAGTTACAAGATTCACCATTGTGTCTGTTATCTTATTTATCATAATATTCGCTTCGATAGTAGGTTGGACATACACACCACCTAGAGAAAAGAATATCTTTGATAGGGTTGAAGAAAATACCATGGTCAGTATGCAAGTTTCAGCTTCAGTAGAATTACCTGAAGAAGAAGTTACTTTCTTTGAGGAAGAAGAAGTTGTAACTGAAGAGGGTGAAGGAGAAGCTGAAGCTAAAGCTCAGCAAGAAGCTCAAGAAAGAGCAGCTCAAAAGCAAGAAATTGAAAATCGTATTGCTGCTAGAAGACAAGCTAATCGTTCTTCATCTACTGATAGATACAAAAATGTTGCTAATAACGCGGGTAGTGGACAACAAGGTGGAACTGGTACAGCTTTGGCAGTTAGAAGTAGAGTCAGAGGCTTAAGAGGTGGATCAAGAGCAGCTTCATCATTTGATGTTGAAGTTGATACAGAATCTAACTATGGTGCTATTGCTGCCACACTAAATAGAGGTAAAGAAATCGGTTCAACAGCTGTTGCTGAAGGCGGTGTTACTAGTAGAGAAATCCGCGGAAGGAAAACTGCTAGAATTAGCTCCGATGGAACTACAGATCTAGGTAAATTAGCTAGTAACTTAGGTGATGGTAATGCTCCAGTAGAAACAATTGGTTCTAAAGATATTGAAGGAACTGACTTAAAAGAAGGTAAAATCGATGTTGTCGAGCGTGAAGTAATCAATCTTACTGATAGTCAGAAAGAAACTCAAGTGCGAGAATGGTTCTCAAACGCCTTACTCCCTCGTATTACTCAAGAATTTGATAGGTATAAATTACGTAAAACTATCAGAGGTAAACTAGTATTCAAACTTATCTTTAAAAATGATAAGATTGTTAAGGCTATCATTAGAGGACAAGGTTCTATTAATGATAAAGACTTTATTAATAGACTAGCTAAACTGATAGAGGGTAAAACTTATCGAAATATTGGCAATTATCAAATAGAAATTAGTCAAAGATTTGAATAGTTGACTACGATAAATATAAAAGAGTAAGATTGTCTTACTCTTTTTTTTGTTTATAAGAAGAAATTTTTATTTGACACTATAGCAATATTTTAAATCCTGTTCTCAGGTAATTATTATAATTGTTAGAATAGGAGAAAGAATGAAGATATTAGTTTTAAATTGTGGTAGCTCATCAATCAAGTATCAGTTAATTAACAAAGAAAATGAGCAACTTTTAGCAGAAGGTATTGTTGAAAATATTGGTGATGAAACTTCCCTTTTTACTTATAAAAGTGAAAGACATACTTTTAAAAAGAAAGAAATGGTTATTGTTAACCATGAACAAGGTTTGAAAGATATTATTGATTTATTGTTAAACAAAGACAAGGGTTGTATTTCTTCACCATCCGAAATTGATGCTGTTGGTCATAGAGTTGTTCATGCTGGTGAATACTTCTCAGGTTCGGTTTATATTGATGATGCAGTTGTTCATGCTCTAAAAGAGTGCACAAGTTTAGCTCCACTTCATAATCCTGCTAATATCAAGGGAATTGAAGCTGTTTATAAATACCTTCCTGGTACACCTCAATGTGGCGTTTTCGATACTGCTTTCCATCAAACAATGCCTGAAAAAGCCTATCTTTACGCTATTCCTTATGAATTATATGTAGAACATAAAATCAGAAGATATGGATTCCATGGAACATCTCATAAATATGTAGCATTAAAAGCAGCTGAATTTTTAGGAAAAGATGTAACTGACTTAAAAATTATTACTTGTCATGTAGGAAACGGTGCTTCAATTACAGCTGTAAAGAATGGTGATTCTATAGATACATCAATGGGTTTAACCCCACTGGAAGGTCTTGTTATGGGTACTCGCTGTGGTGATTTAGATCCAGCTATCCCTGTTTTCTTACAAGAAAATTTGGATATGACTGCTAGTGAAGTTAATAACCTTCTTAATAAGAAGTCTGGTATGCTAGGTCTTTCTCAGCTTTCAAATGATATGAGAACAATTGAAGACGGTATCTTAAAAGACCATGATCATAGAGCTATCAGAGCTCATGATGTCTATGCTTATAGAATTAAGAAATATATCGGAGCTTATGCTGCAGCAATGAATGGTGTTGATGCTATTGTTTTCACTGGTGGAGTTGGCGAAAATATGCCTATTTTACGTGAATTAGTATGTGAAGATATGGATTACCTTGGAGTAAAAATTGACAAAAAGAACAATAATCAATGGGTTGGTGGGACTTTAGATATTACTGCCGAAGAAAGTAAAGTAAAGGTTCTTAAAGTTCAAACTAATGAAGAATTAATGATTGCTATTGAAACTGAGAAAATTATTAAGAGCCGTAAAGCTTTAAACGAAGATAATTAATTGATAATAAACTTAAGTAAAAGAGACCTTGTATGAGGTCTCTTTTGTTTTTTTTGAATCAAGTTTAACACGATGGTGTAGTGACTTTAGGCACTCTCCAAAGTAGAGTGGGTAGCATGATAAATATTGTCGTAAATTCTCTAAGCCTCGGAAGGGCGATAACATATTGATTAGTTGAAGTTTACTCTCCCCGGTCTACTCGACCACCCCTCTCAGACGCTCTTACGAGCTGAAAGGGGATTTATTTGGGTCGTGTGAACATTATTTAGGCTATTATTAGATTTTGCTGGTTCTTTGATTGACACATTCTCAATGAATCATTGGAATTTTATTGTGAGAGTAACAATCAAGGAACAGGGAGCATCTTTTTTTGCAAAATCCCCCTCTTTGAGGGGATAAGGGGAGATTCCATAAGGTAGGTATATAATATATATAATCTGAAGAAATATGTAAGTTACTTTTGCAATGAGTCTTCGCTAAAGCTACGCCCTCACAAGAATAATATAGTGCTATTCTTAAAGAACCATTGCATTATTAAGGTTAAATCATCAAGGCTAATTATTTTTCTCTTGAATCCTAAGTTTAACCCCTTCACCACAATTTCGGCAAATTTCAAAAGCTTTTCTATTCTTTAAAACAGCATTACGCATGTTTTGAAAAGCTTTTCCTTGCCAGATAGAGAGTAGGGATTGATTTTCTACATTACCAACAGGATACTCAATATCTTTATCGAAACAGCAGATAGCTACGTCTCCATTCCAATTAACAACAGGTTGTTGCCACATTCTTCGGCATTTATTTTCCATTTTAAATTTAATTTCAAAGTTGTTCCCAGAGATATTATAACGTCTGTATTTTGGGTTATCTGGCAAAAATTTAATATCATCTTTAGTATAAATCTGAATAGTTTTAAAACTTAGTTGATCTACTTCTAACTCTTTTGCCATTTGTTTTATTTCTTCGATTTCATGTTCGTTATGCTTCATAACAAGAAATTGCCATCTTATTATCGGTGTAGGAGAATTAAGTTTCTTTTTAGCTGCAATGATAGCTTTAACATTAGTTAGAACTTTGTCTAATTTACCATTAACTCTATACTGATTATAAGTTTCTTGGCTAGCACCATCTAAGGAAACAATCATGCTATCAATACCAGATTTAACAACTTCCTCAGCATTCATATCAGCATTGAGGTTTGTTGAAATTAAAGTGAAAAGTCCTGCATCAGTAGCATATTTGACCATCTCATTGATTTTAGGATTAAGATAAGGTTCTCCTTGGTTCCAAAGGATAATCATAGTTGAATGATTTTTAACTTCATCAATTACCTTTTTAAAGAGAGATAAAGTCATATAACCTTTACTTCTCTTGAGAGTCCCATTTCCAGATGGACAGAGAGGGCATTTTAAATTACATATATTGGTTGGCTCAATCATTACAGCCGTAGGATAACCCCAAATATGGCTTTTATGAGTGAAGTTAGAAATTAGACGTGATGTATTACCTAATAGCAAATTATTTATTTTTCTAAATGATAAGTTCTTTTGAACTATTCTCTTGTTTTGTTTGAGCATTTCTCCTCACCTTATTCGAATATTATAAATTTTTCTCTTTTAGTTATTGTTTTACCGTTTGCTGTAGCTTTAATTATGTAGAAATATGTGTTATTAGCTAATTTACTAGCCTGTTTATCTCTTCCATTCCAAGTAATTTTATTAAAACCTTTAGTAGCGAAAGATTTAAGAGAGTTGATTTTTTTACCAGTTATGGTATAAATATCAATAGTAATCTGGGCATCATTACTAAGAATAAAGGTAAAATCTCCTCCTGTTTTAGGCATAGGATTAGGGTAAGGAAGGATGTTGCTGATAGCTAATTCTGAGGATTCACTAACTTTAAAAGAAGTTGTTTTAACAGCAGGTTTATTAAGATTATCAAAAGCTAGTATTTTAAGAACATGATTTCCTGGACTAAGTTCTGTGATTTGATATTCAATTTTCCCTGATTGATAAGAATCAAGATCATATTCGAAGAAAGGTGTTATATCAAATGAATTGAAATCATCATCAATCATGAGTAATAACTGATGTCCAGAACCTCCTGATACGTTAATACCATTATCATCACTGATTTCGACAAGGAGTGTTGGGTTTTGGGAAACAACATCACCTTCTCGGAAATCATAGGATTCAAGCCAGAGTGATATTTCAGGAGCTGAGATATTATCTACGTGATTGTTTTGACCGGCAAATTCAATTGGATAATAATAATCTAACATTTCCAGATTAGTTGTTTTATCAATTCCATAAACCAGAATTTTACCTAACTCTCCATCAACTATATCATCTGGAACTACAAAAGCTGAGGTATAAGTTTCATTTTCCACACTTGTTTGTCCATTGAAGATATAGTTTCCAGGCAATAAGATATCTTGACCTCCTAAACTTGTAAAACTATCAGATTGGAAAGCCAAAATTTTAGCAGATTCGATTTGGGAAGAGTCAAGGTTCCCTGAAAACTTCACTGTTTCACGTGCTTGGAAAGAAGAATTACCATTTTCAAACTCGATATTAATTCTACTTGCTGGTGGAGTAATCTCAAGATGAGGGTCACCAAACAATATATATTTAGATTGATTAATAATATCAGAATCTTCACTTGTTTCTCTTGTTTTTGAAAGCATGATAGCTGTTCCGATATCTAGTCTGTTATCAAGTGCAAAATATAATAGGTTTCCGACCATAATATTATTGTTAGGAATATAGCAAAGACGAGTAGAACCATAAGTAGCAATTGCTCCTCCAGCATCGTATTTAAATAAATCAGATGATAGACAATCGAAATCAGGACTATCAAATTGAGATACATCACAGGCAGCAGAAATAAAAAAGGTTCGTTTTAAATCATTGTTAAGTAAAGGAGTATCAAGACCTTGTCTAAAATATGCTTCTGTACCTAACTGGTCATAAGAACCATGTCCCGAATAATAAGTAATAAGAGCACCATCATTGATTGCATCAATAAAGTCTTTTCTTGTATTTGGTTTTTTACCAAATTCATCAGGTTCATATTGGTAGGCATAAATTCTCTTGTTAATAAGGGAAGGGGGAGCATTATCAACAGCTTGATTTAGTTGAGTTGTATGACTTGTCTCATTAGAAGCAGTTCCATTTTTTAAGTCATCAGCTACAAAAAGCCCAGTATTTCTCCACCAATCAATATCAAAATCTTTATTGGAATAGATTTCAAATTTATCAAGCATCATATTTAATTCTTCTTCATTTTTTGCAGGATATCTACCAATGGCTAGTTCAGGGAAAGTCGTTTGGGTAAGATAGACGAAATAATCATCTGAGGTTATACTTTCATTTGTCCCAGAATTACCTGTTTGATATATAATCATTCTATTCTTCTCAGCTGAATAAGACTTATAATTTTTCCAATCATAAGTCCCAATACCTAAAAGGGTTACATATTTAAGTTCTCTAGATGAATCCAGAGAATAGAGGTGAGTTAAAAAGTTTCTAATAGCTGTTGGGTCATCCATACCTCCAGAGAACTGATCAAAAATATCATAAAGATAGATTGCAGATGTAGGAGAATCATAAACAGTCTCATAAATACTTTTCAGTCTTTGAGCCTGGGAAGAAAATTCTTGAGGATAGATGATAAGGCTTTCTTTATTTAGGGCTAAAGAAATGATGTCGACAGGCTCTACAGCTTGAATTGTAGGAGTTAGATAGTCATCATTGATAACATAAAACTTAGAAACATAGAAATCAGAACTGTTAAAAAGAGAAGAAGGAGTATATCCGATGAAATTTAAACTGCTATTCTGGACAGAATAACTTAATTCTTCTACATCATATATGCTTTGTGTTGAGAATACTCGGGTGTTATTATTAAAAGAACCAGTAACAGAATATCTAATATGTTTATTAGTATCTTCATCGCGGAAATTTATAGCAAGTTGTTTGTTATTATGTTTTATATTCTTTTTCATATATTGTATTTCAATAAAATCTAAGTACAAATTATCAGAATTATTTCTTTTTATAGTTACACCTATATCATTATCTCCGTTAGTTAGATTAATTGCTTGTCCAACGAGATTTTTATAGGTATAACCATACCAAACAAGATTATTAGTAACTTTTTGATTATTTAAGGATAGATAAGCTTCATGTCTTTTAGAAGAATAGGAAGAACCGTTTGATTCTTCAATAAGAACTGCCTTTACAAAACTATTTTGATTATTATCTGCAGTATCTAAATCAGATACTATTAATTCAAAAGTATTTGTTGAAGTAGAAGTTCCTGTTAGAAAATTGGAATACCAATAGAGGTTTGTTTGCAGCCTTTTATAGAATTCTCTTTCATATCTAACATTTTGAGGATTATTAGTCCTAGTAACATTTGCAGTAGGTGAATCATCATTATAAGCCATTCGAAGGGGAGGTGTGTCTATAATTGCATCATAAGTAAGCCAATAAATAGCATTATCAGAGTAAGGGTTAATAGACATATTGGGGCCAACCTTCATCAAAAAATCATAATCATTTCTATCTCTAGCATAGAAGATAATTTTATCATTGCTATCAAATGAACCATCAGATTGACCTTCAATTAAGAGAGGTATTTCCTGAAACTCATCACCAGAATCAGGGTTTTTCTCTGATAACTTTGCTCCACCAGTAGTGAATATTCTAAAATTCTTTGGGTCAATATCATCTACAGGAAGTTCATCTTTTAAATCATTGTAAGAAAGAGAATAAATACCGTCTTCTTCTATAATCACTTTAAACCAGTGATTTGCTAAGGAAAAATCACTATAATTGATTGTTCGTCTTTTATTATTGAGGAGATGGAAATCATCTGGATTAGCGAGATTAGCTATAAAATGACTTTCAAAACTATCTATTTCACTTAGTCTATTATTAGCTTTTGGTAATGAAGTAACGAGTTGTGCTTTCTTAATAATTTTTAATGTTTTAGTAGCATGATTATATTGAAAAGGGTTGAATCTAATTTCAGAAAAAGAGACTGATCTAAAATTTTGATTAGGAATAACTTTTAATGAAGACAAAGTTTTTTTATAATGGTCTTCATCTATGATGTATTTATAATTAGATATGTTAGAATTATTCTCAACTTGTGGTATAGGTTGAATTGCCTTATCTAACTTGATTGTCTCTGATTCAAGGATATTTAAGCTTACATTTGGTGTATAGTTTTCAGGAGTAGATAACTGAATATTAAAGAAAGGTAAATTTGGATAACCTGCATTTCCTCCATAAGAAGCATCTTCTACATAGATATATTTGAAGTCTCCTTGATTACTGATTGTATAATCAGTGTTAAAGATTTCTATAATTAGTTGGTCACCATTATCTATTATATTCTTTGTTATTGCAAAAGTTGGGACTAAGTTAACCAGAATCACTAGCATAAAGATAATTTTTTTCATTCTACCCTCATCAATGTTTTAAATTAGTATTAGAAATCTCAAATAAATAAGTATTAGTTCCTCATATTCGAAATATCTCATAATTCCAAAAAAATACTATTAAATTATAAATAACTTTTTATAACATACAATTATTAAATCTTATTTAGTCAAGATAAGTTTCTTACTAATTTTCAAATTATCAAACTCTACTTGCACAAAATATATTCCACTTGTTAAGTTGCGACTTATCTTACTAAGGTCATACTTGTCTTGTTTCTCTTTAATATTGAGTTCCCCAACTACTTGTCCTTTAATATTATATATCCTCAACTTTCTAATATTCCACTTCTTATTTTCGATAAATAAAAATGTCTGAGAACTGCTAGGATTAGGATACAAATTAATGGAATTAGAGGGAATTGAACTGAGCAAATTATCATCTTGGTCTTCAGAAATTCTTTCAAAATATACTGCTTCAGAATAAGAAAATGCTTGATTTACATAATTAACTTCAATCCATAAAAAACCTGAAGAGGACAACTCTGTTAAATTATAGGAATATGTATTCTGTTGAACAGAATTATTAGCAAAAATGATATGAGAATTTATTTTTATAGCATTATTTAGATCCATTATGGGATTGAAATAAATATTATAACCAATAAGATTTGCTTCTTCTTGACTTGTCCAATTAAAGATATAAGAATCATCAATAAGGCTTATGCTTGTATTTAAAAAGGTAACTGGAAGGGTTTGCTCAAAATCAAATTCACCTGGAGAAGATTCTTCTACTGAATCAATCTCTTGAAAAGACCAAGCATCTGTATCTGTTTCATCTGAAGCAATCAAAGAAGAAAAGTCTCTTTGGGCAAATCCATTCTCAAAGTTTATACCAACAACTTTATCAGTAATTTGCCGACTATTGGTTTGTTGAATCTGAGCTCCATCATTATAGCTGGGTTTACCTGCCCAAAAACTATTATGGCTGGTCCAAGAATTGCTTGCTATGTGGCAGAAAAAAGAGTTAGTTTCGGCATCTCCAATTATTAAGGATTGGCTTGGTAAGATAAAACCATCTAAGAACCAAGTTTTGATGACTCTATTGCTATGCAAAGCTTCAAGTTTATATTCTGAAAGACTAACAAGATGATTGCCAACATTTGTAATCTGGATATACCTATCTTGGCGATTTTCGTATTCAGGAGAACATAGTTTGCTGATGATTAAATCTCTTGAATCACCTAAATGTGTTTCTCTATATAATTCTACAGAATATAAAGAGAAAATTTCACTAGATGAAGTATTATCTACTTCTACAACAAGTCTACACTGACTAGTATTACTTATCTGATGACCTATTATTTTTCTTTCAGTTGATCCGCATTGGTAGTAAATTTGCTGATATTGATTATTATCATCGTAGTAGCCGATTTTGACAAAATCATTTGTTGAACTTGAATTACCTATATCCCAATTATCGCTAGTATCAAAATGGAAATTGCAATAATAATCTAGTTCAGCATTAAGAGAAATAACTTTGCTTTGCCAGATTATCCCCCGATTATTATCATTTAACTGGTAGGAACAATCAAAATTCTTTCCCTCTAAAAGGCCATTTTTAACCTTAAAATAGGTGTATTCTAAAGAAATACCTTGTTTATCAATATTCCATTCATCAGTAGGTAAGTACAAATCATTACCAGTATATCCATAATTTTCTTCTTGGGCAAAATTACTTGTCCATATTGTTTCATATCCTTGTAGAAACACAGGTGATAAACATAAAATTAACATGAAAACCAACATTATAACCTCTTTCATCATTTTGAGGCCATGTAAACATAGATATTATTTAATGGCAAGGAAAATATTTATAATAATGAAGTAGGATCTATGTCTATATCAATTTTTACACTTGATTTTTTGTTGAATTCCTGTCTAAATAGCTTAATTACAGAAGATATTATAGCAACATCTTTACCTTTAAAAATTAAATGATATCGGTATTTATTACTAATCTTTACTAGTGGGGCAGGAGTTGGTCCTAGAACCTTTAACTCTTCATGATTATAATTTAACTGTAAAGCAGAAAAAAAGTTTTTGTGCTTGTCTAGGAGTTTGTTTATTGTAGCTTCTTTAGGATGAGAAAAAAGGATTCTGGCTAGTCTGAAATGAGGAGGGTAAAAGAGATTAAATCTCATTTTTAATTCGATCTCAGCCATGGCTAAAAAATCTTGGTTAGCAGAATTTTTAATTGCATAGTGCTGGGGTAGATAAGTTTGGATATATACTTGCCCTACTTTATCTCCTCTTCCAGCTCTTCCTGCAACTTGAGTAAGTAATTGAAAGGCTCTTTCTGACGCTCGAAAATCGGGAAGATTAAGACTAATGTCAGCTAAAATAACTCCAACTAAAGTAACATTTGGAAAATCAAGACCCTTAGATATCATTTGAGTACCCATTAGAATATCAATTGAGCCATCAGACATCATTTCATACATGTCTGTATAACTCTGTTTTTTTTGGGTAGTATCAGAATCCATTCTAAGGATTTTGGCTGATGGAAATAAGGCTTTTATTTGCTCTTCTAATTTTTGAGTTCCTCCGGCTCCATACATAAAAGAATAATTTCCACAATGTTCACATTTCCTAGGAACAGGCTTTCGATATCCGCAATAGTGACATACTACTTCTTCACTATAGCTATGATAATGCATGCTAATATCACAGTTTGGGCAGGTTACTAATTCTCCACATTTTTTGCATTGTAAGAAAGTAGAGTAGCCTCTCCTATTCTGAAAGAGAATTGTTTGTTCTTTTCTTTCTAAATTAATCTTTATGGCTTCTATTAGTTCTTCAGATATAAGAAAATCACCTTTTTGCTTTTTCATATCAATTATATGAACTTTAGGAAGATTAATACCTTCTGGTCTATTTAGCATAGTATTAAGAACATATTTCCCTGATATAGCATTATTCCATGTCTCTAATGACGGGGTTGCAGAACCTAAGATGAGAGGGCATTTATTAATCTTACTTCGGATAACAGCTAAATCTCTAGCATTATATCTTGGACTATTATCTTGTTTGTAGGAACCTTCATGCTCCTCATCAACGATTATCAAACCTATATTCTCAAGAGGAGCAAAGATGGCCGACCTAGCTCCGATTATGATTCTACATTCGTTATTTTTGATTCTTTTCCATTCGTAAAGTCGCTCCCTATCAGTAAGATGACTGTGCAGAATGGCTATCTTTTCTCCAAAAGCACTATAAAATCTATCAACTGCTTGAGGAGTTAGAGATATTTCTGGAACTAAGAGAAGTGCATTTTTACCAAGAGTTAAAATCTTTTCCATTATTCTAATATAGACTTCAGTTTTACCACTGCCAGTTATTCCATAAAGAAGATGTACTTTATATTGCTCAAGATTTCTTTCAATATTTTCTATTACAGAAGCTTGTTCACTCGTCAAAGTTACTATTTTTCTTTCTTTACGAACAGGTAATAAATCAATATTATCGCTAACCTCAATAGGAATAATTTTAATTAAATTTTTATCTTGCAGACCTTTGATAATTGAATAAGAATAGTCCTTTGCTAGTTGGGAAAGAGCAATGATTTTGTTGCCTTCTTTAATTAGATTATAGGCTGAAGCTTGTTTGGAACTTAATCTAGGTAATTCAGTAATTTCTTGAATAAAGATGAAGTTAGCTTTTTTTACTTTAACCTTTTTATCATAGACTCTTTTTATCTCAAGATAGTCTAGTTTCTCAAGCTCTTCAAGTAATTGATATGAAATCTTTGCTTCTAGTTTATTTCTTAGTTCATTTAGGTCAAACCAACTTCCACTTTTGATTTCTGCAAAGAGAAAAGGAGCTTTAGTTAGTAAGCCTGCATCATTTTTTACTCTTATTTCACTCTGAATTTCTACTGAAATACCTTTTGGTAACATAGAGAACATAGCTTTTCCAAGACTACAATGATAATAAGATGACATCCAAAAGCTTAGTTCCCATAAATCCTGAGGAAGTATATCTTGACTATCAATTACTTCGATAATTTCTTTATAATCTATTTTTGGATTTATTTCCTTCGTTTCCCCCACTATTATGCCAGTACGAATAGAATTGCCAAAAGGGACAATACATCTTCTGTTAAGAGCTTGACTCTGCTTACTGATGTAAGTAAAGGTATTTGCTATATCTATATTTAAGGCTATTTGATAATAATTCATATTGTATGAGAATATTTGATTCATTATTTTGGCAAGAAGAATTTCATTAGATAGATTATTTGACAAATAAATGAACTGATGTAATAAGGTAATTAGACCCAAATAATGCAGTAGAACTTCTAAAATAGTTCTATATTCTTGGGTTTAACCAACCTATTGGTCAAATTTAAATCAAAGGATATTTAGTAATGAACTTTCAGACTTTTATAGATAATCATTTGAGAAAGAAATCTTTCTTATCATACCTTTTATCCCCATTAGGATTAATATATGCTAGTGTTCAGAGCATAAGAAGATATCTATATAATAGAAAATGGAAGAAGTCTTACCAATCCAAAATTAAAATAATCAGTGTCGGAAATATCGTTTCTGGTGGAGCTGGAAAGACGCCTTTTACTATCTATCTTGCTAAAATGTTACAGTCTTTAGGGAAAAAAGTTGTTGTTTCACATCGAGGTTATAAAGGAGAATATGAAAACTCTAACATCTTCATTTCTGATAAGGAACAAATTTTTGAAATAGCACTTAAGTCTGGAGATGAACCCTTGTTATTAGCTAAGAATCTACCAAATACTCCCATTATTGTAGGTAGAGATAGAAGTCAAAGTCTTAAACTAGTTGAAGAAGAATATCCTGCTACAGATTATGTAATTCTTGATGATTCATTTCAACATTTGCAAGTAAAACATGATTATGACTTTGTAGTCTTTAATTCTGGTTTTGGTATAGGAAATGGTTTTATTCTTCCAGCAGGATTATTAAGAGAGTCACTTAATTCCTTAAAATATGTTTCAGCAATAATTTGGAATCAGCTAGATGATGGTAATATCCCTGTACAACTTCTTAACTCTGGTAAGAAAATTATTAAATTTAATTATGAAGCTATAGGTCTTTTTGATGCAAATGATAGATTACTTGAAGTTTCTGAAGTCAATAAAGGTAGAAATGCTCTTCTTTCTGGTATAGGTTACCCTGAGGGTTTTGAAAAAACTGCTCATTCAATAGGACTTAACTTTGAAAAGCACTTTAAACTCTCTGACCATTTTGATTATCAAGATTCATCATTTAGGAGTAAGATAAATGAAGCAATAGAAGAAGATAAACTAAATTGCTTAATTGTTACTGAAAAAGATTATGTTAAGCTCCAACAATTATCTCCATTGTCTGTAGCTCTTTATATTCTGAAAGTAAAACTTAGTTCTAAAGATGATGATTACATTAGAGAGCTTTTTATCTAAACTAAGATAATACTCTGCCTATTGCTGAACAAAAGCTCTAAAATTTTTTCTATTAACAAGTATTGCATCTGTATTATAACTTTCAGAAAAAGTCTTTGGAGTCTTAGCCTTGTCTTTATTCCACTTAAATTCATAAGCTATTATTTTGTTATTAATTATCTCAATGTAGTCAATTTCTTGTTGTTGCTTGGTTCTCCAAAAATAGCTTTTAGCAGAATTTTTTAGGTAGTTATTTTGTTTCATTCTCTCAGCTATCAAAAAGTTCTCCCAAAGATTTCCTCTATCTTGTCTTAAATCCAAATGATTAAAATCACCTAATATGGCATTCCTGATTCCAATATCCCAGAAATATACTTTTCTACTTTTCTTTATTTCCTGTCTTAAATTACTAGCAAAGCTGGGTAAACGGAAAATAACATATCCCTTTTCAAGTATTTCTATGTAGTTTTGAACAGTGTTTTTGCTTATTCCTATAAGCTTAGAGAGTTCATTATAGTTAACTTCATTCCCAATTTGGAGTGCTAAAGCTTGTATTAAATGTTGTAACACTTCAGGTTTTCTTAAGCCTGAAAATGCTAAAATATCTCTATATAGATAACTATTTATCAATTCTCTCAGAATTTCAATTTCATCTCCTGGATTGTTGATAACATCAGGGTAAAATCCAAATAATAACCTATTCTCTAAGCTTTGTTCTGACTTGAGTAAACCTACTTTTGCTTCGAATTCTTGCCATGATATAGGGTAAAGCTCATACTCCCATTTTCTTCCTGTTAATGGTTCATTTAAAGAATTTCTTAAATCAAATGAAGATGAACCACTCACTAACAATTGAGTGTTGGGAAATTGATCAATTATTATTTTCAGACTAACACCAATATTCTCAATACGTTGAGCTTCATCCAGGAAAATGTATTTATATTTGCCTATTATTGACCTAATTTCTTCTGTTGACGGATTAGTGAGCATATTTCTTGTTATCGGATCATCCCCATCTAGGAAGAGATAATCCTTATTTAGTAATATCTTTTTAATAAGGGTAGTTTTGCCAACTTGCCTAGCCCCAATAACTATAATAGCTTTTTTCTTATCTAGTTTTTTAGTCACTAATTTTTCCAAAGTTCTATCAAACATAAATACCTCAAATTTAATATGTATTGACGAATAGTCATAACTATTTGTCAATATACTGACAAATAGTCAATGTTTTTATAGATTTTTCTGTTATTAGAGAATAATTTGCTAGTAAAATAATACAAATTAGTAGCTCTAATGACGAATAGTCATAACTATTTGTCAGTATACTGACAAATAGTAAGGGTTTTTAAAGGTCAGTATCTAACATTTTGAAAAGTTGCTGATAGTCTTTAATGGAAGCAATCTTACCTGAAAAATCTTGTGAGTTATTATAGAGAATCCCAGAAAATCCTGCTTCATAACCTGCTTCTACATCCAGTAGCCTATCTCCCACAACTATTGTATCTTTGCAACTTAAATTAAATTTATCTTTTAGGAAAATAAATGCATGGGGTTGAGGTTTTCTGGGGAAATTGCAGTCACCACTTATAAGATAGGCGAAGAAATTAGAAATATTTTTATCTTGCAGATGTTGAACAAGAGAGTTTTTTCCTCTATGGGTTATAATAAAGTTTTTTCCAGCATTATTTATTACTGCTTTTAAAACATCAACTAAATGTGGAAAAATGATAAGACTTGAAATATCATATTTATCATATTCATTTAGATAGTCTTGAAAGAGTTTATCATAAGAGAGAGCAGTTTTACTGGAAATATATTCTAAGGCTTCACGAAGTGTTATTTTTGTCATATTATAAATATCGTTGTAGGAAATATCAACATCATATTTTTTTGCTACATTATAAGCTGATGTTGCTATAGCAGGGTAGGTATCCATAATTGTACCATCAAAATCCCAGATTATATTTTTAATTTTCATTAAAACTCCTTATTGTGATATATATATGATAATAATTACGATTTTTAAAGCAAGAAATAAACTAATGTAACATTATAATAATTCATAAATTAAGGTAATTAAGAGAGGTACAAGAATACTCAGAGTAACACCATTAAACATAGAAATAATAGCATTTTCTTTATCAGTATATTTTATTATGACTGCTAGAGTGGTATCCATAGAAGTAGCACCAGCAGAGGCGATAGGAGAAAAACGTCCAAACACCTTTATCATTAAAGGCGCTAATATCAAGGTCAAGATTTCTCTGATAATATTGCTAATTAGGGCAATTGCACCAATTTCTTTAAATCCATATTGAGAAATCATTAGACTCGACAAGCTATAATAACCGAGTCCTGCACCTAAACCTAAACTGTGTTTAATCGTGATATCCGAATAGAATAGTCCTAAAAGTAAAGCACCTAAGAGGCTACCAAGAGTAATCATTAGGGGGAGCAGAAATAGCTTGAGATGGTATGTTTTTATAATCTTAAGAATACCTTCGGAACGAGAAATTGTTATTCCAATGGTAAATACTAAGAGATAGAGAAGATATTCAGAAATCTTATCAATATTGACTTGAGGAGGAAGAATATTCAGAAATCCTATAAAAATACCAGCAACAAAAATAGTGAGAAGTTTTAGGGAATTACTCATTTATTTCCTCTTAGGAAAGATTAAATAAAGAGGAATAACCATGAGTATAGAAGCTAGGGCAGAAGCCAAAGCAAAAAGCAATCCTTTGAAGCCTAGATTGGCAATATTACTAACAATATCATCGTTTTTACCTATTGATATACCTAAGAAAAGTAGTAATAGGTAGAGACTTACAGATGTCAAAATCTCACTTACCGAGAACACTTTTTGGTATTTCTTACTAAGAGAACCCAACAATACTCCAACAAAAAAAATACTTATAACTATCATTTTAATCTTCTTTTACATTTAATATTTACTAGCATAAAGAAAAAATTACTTTACAGAATCTGTCAATTAGCATTTTAGTTATGTTAATAAAATAATAAAAAAAATCAAGAGATAATATGAATATACTACTTTTTTTTAAAGCATTCATTACAGGTGTGATTACATCATTACCTTCTGGACCTATAACTTTTTATGCTCTTCATAGAATTTTGGAAAAGGGAAGAAAAAGTGGTTTAGCTGCAGGTTTAGGGAGTGCTACAGCTGATACTATTTTTGCCTTAATTGCCTCTCTTGGTGTAATGCAGATAGATGAGTTTTTAAATAAACATAACTTAATTGTCCGGATAGTTTCAGCTTCAGTGTTAATTTTACTAGGATTAAGAATTTTATTAAAGAAATCAGTTGGACAGCCTAAGAAACCTCCGAAATTACATCATGAATTTAGGAATACATTTTTAATAGCTATAATCAATCCTCCTACAATATTCGTTTTCTTACAAATATTTATCTTATTCCACATCATTGTCGATCCTCAAAATAAATCTTTTGATATTCCCACAGTTGTTGGAGGTATTTTGCTAGGTTCAATATCCTGGTGGATATCAATGTCTTATCTTGTAGGACATTTTAAGAAACTTGTTTCTGATAAGTTCCAGTTGGTAGTCAGAAAAGCTTCGGGTATATTGATGATTGTAATGGCTTTGATTGCCTTGTTAGGGATAATTTAGTTATTAGAAGAGGATAATGAGTTTTTAGAGTAATAAAGAGGAAGTTTATTAATTATTTTGTTTGTGAGAATCCTCAACTATCCTTTTGATATTACTTAATAACTTTTTAATGCTTAATAATTGTTCTTGTGGAGTTAATGGTAATCTTATATCATCACTAGTATTCTTTTCATTAGAATCTTTAAGAGCTTGTTTAGCTCCCTTAATAGTGAATTTCTTATCATAAAGTAGTTCTTTAATCAAGGAAATAGTTTCAAATTCTTTTTGATTGTAGCGTCTATTACGACCACTTTTTCTACTTCTGCGAATTTGAGGGAATTCAGTTTCCCAATATCTGATGACATAAGGTTTAATATCTAACAATTTACTAACTTCTGTAATAGTATAATATAATTTTTCCATTTTTTCCTTAAATACTGACTGACATATATCAGTTCAATTTATTTATTTACATGTGCAGAATGTTGTAAGATTAAAGCTTTTTTCTCTTTTAAAATAGCAGGAAAAAAGACAAATCATTCTTAAATACTATTTCATTTATTATATTTGATTTTGGCAAGTAAAAAAATTACTAAAGCTGAAATAGGGAAGATAAAGGGTAGCCAAAATAGGTAATATACATAAAGAGATTTGCTCTTGCAGGTATAAATTGGAGCTTGGAAGTTTGCAACATCGTAAAGCTTTGTATAGGTTACTATATCTCCATTTGGAGACACTGCTAGAGAGTGGCCTGTATTTGCTGAACGGATAAAAGGTGTTCTTGTTTCAATAGCTCGAATTCTGGTCATCATGGCATGTTGATATGTGCCAATAGACTTTTTAAACCAGGCATCATTAGTTAGATTAATAATGAAATCAACACCTTGTCTAACCATCTTATTAGAAATGCTAGGAAAGATTATTTCATAGCAAATTTGAGGAGAGAAAGTAAATTCTTCACCAACTTTATTTTTTATTTTATAAAATTTCAGTTCTTTCCCAAACTCCCAATTTGCTTGGCCAAACTGTAATTTCCATAAGAAGGGAAGAAAATCTAGGTAAGGCATTCTTTCTCCAACAGGAACAAGATACATCTTATAGTAAGGGTCTTCAAAAGTAAGTTCAGGATATCTTAATAAGGTTGCTGTATTGTAGTAGTAGAAAGGCTCAGGATGTTCTTCGGGGGCTTCCACTGCATCGGTAGTTCCAAAGAATATATTTAGTTTGTACTTGTCAGCAATGTCTCTAATTTTCTTGCCTGAACCAAAGTGTTGTTTTCTTAGGGGAAAATCAGTTACAGCTGCTTCGGGCCAGATAAATAAATCAAGTTCTTCTAATGATGCATAATAGGATTGTTTTTCATAAATAGCTAAAATATCTTCACTAGGAATATCAAACTTATTAGTATCAATTGATGGTTGCATCATTTTAACTTTCAAATCAGCAAGTTGAACATCAAGATTGTTGTAGCGAATATAACCATAACCTAGCCAAAGAGTAAGAAGAATCATAAGAAGGTATAAGGCTGTCTTAGCTCCAGATAGAAAACGATAAATCAAAATATTAGATACTAGCAGAGCTAAAGATATTAGATGAATACCTCCGATATCCGCAATTTGGGCAAAGATATTGAAATTGCTAAGAGCATAGCCAATATTTAGCCAGGGAAAACGTAACTCTGTATAGAATAAGAAAAGCTCGAAAGTTAACCAAATTGAAACAAATCCTAACCACTTGATAATTTCATTCTTATTCCATACTTGATTTAAATATGTGAAGATGCCCCAGTAATATAGAGCAAAGAGGAAAATCATACCTATAAGACCTGGAATAGTTACTAGGCCAATCCAATGATAAGCAATCAAGGTGTTAATTAAAGAAAATAAAGCTGAATATTTTATTAAATCTTTTGTCTTTTTTTTCCCACTATCAAAAAATCTAAAGAGGGGAATAAATCCAATAAAGGCAAAGATACCCATAGAACCAGGATATCTACTCAAAGCTAAGATTAGGGCTGATAAGGCTATAAAAATATAAGCAGGGATTTTTTTTGTATTATTCATGTTCGTCTCATCAATTGTTAAATTAGTTAAGATTATATTTAAGATTATATATTATGACTTCATCTTGGCTATATACTAGCAGTTTATTCTCCTTGAGGAGTATCCCTTTAGCAGGATTTTGAAGCATAAGTGGACTCATAGCCTGACCGTTAATAAAAATAAAATTATTATGAACTGTTATGGTGTTCTGAAACTTATCTCTAACTGTAGCTTGTTGATAATTTGCTACAAAATTTCCTAATGAAGAATAAAGATCAGTTTGATAATCTTCATTAGTAACTACCAAAAAATCACCTATGAATCTTATTGCCTGAGGAAGGGTAATATCGAATTTACCAAAACGAATAAATTCTTGATTTGTTAACAAATTCCAAAGGACAACTTCTTGTTGGTCTCGGTCATAAAAATAAATTAAATCATCGCTAGCAAGGGTAAATTTAGTGGGGTTAGTATTTGCATTTAAACTTAAAGATGACCTGTAAATACCATCTTTATCAAAAATTGAAATCTGTCTTTGAAGGTTATCTAAAGCTAGAAGATTACCATTTTCAGACACTTCTATATCAGATAGTAATTGAAAATTCAGATTATCATTTCCTTTGCCACCAATTTTATTCTGAAAGTTAAAATCTTTATAAATCCAGATGAAATCTTTGTATTCCTCTGCAACATAAATTACTTTATTTCTTGGAGAATAAGCAACATCTTTAATTTGATAATTTAAATTTAGGCTTCCTTCTTTATCAATTTTAATTATTTCTGCATTAATAAGCTTATCTTGGGAACAAGCTATTAGTAAAAGAAATAAGGCAAAGATAAGAAAAAGTAATTTTTTTATCATAAAACTAATGCTTATTTACTTTGAGGTCAAGGAGTTTGCCTTGGATAGTCATTTTTTTAAAGAAGGTGTTTATCTCAACCGAATAGGCGATGTCTAAGGAAGAATTTTTCTTTAGTAAAGGTAAGTAATCTCCCAAATTATATCCTATTAAATCAAGTTCAACACCATCTTTGATTACTTTCAACTTCAAGTGATTACGACCAACAATATAGGGATAAGTAGAAACATTAACTTTTTCAGTATAAAATACTGGTCTTCTATTGCCAGAACCAAATGGAGAAAACTTTTCAATCCAAGCTAAGAAATTCTTGTTTATATCATAGAGTTCAAGATGAGTATCAATAGAAATGGTATTTTGGATTGAGTGTGAGTAAGACATTTTTTTTAAATAGTCTGATAATTTATTCTCAAACAAATCAATATATTCTTGATAAAGAGTCATTCCCACAGCATATTTATGACCACCAAAGCTAATTAAATCTTCATCATTATCAGTCAGAGCTTGGAATAAATCTAACTGAGGAATTGACCGACCTGAACCTGAACCAATTCCATCCTTGACTGATATCATTATCACTGGCCGATTGTATTGCTCAACTAGTTTGGAAGCAACTATACCAATAACACCTTGATGCCATGAATCTGAGGATAGCATGATTAATACAGTATCATCTAAGCTCTTATATTTCTTTTCGATAATTTCAATTGCCTCTTTATAAGTCTTTTGGTCTTCCCTTTGACGAAGTGAATTTTGATGTTCAATATTTTCAGCTAATTCTTTAGATTCTTGTTCATTATTAGACACTAAGAGTTCGACTGCTACATCTGCAGATCCCATTCTCCCGGCAGCGTTAATTCTAGGGGCAAGGCCGAAAACAATATCTGATGAATTCAAAGTTTTTTGATTGAGATTTGAAAACTCTACTAAGGCCTTAAGTCCCAAATTATTCTTCTTAATTAAATGATTAAGCCCTAAAGCTGATAATACACGATTCTCACCTTCTAAGGGAACTATGTCAGCTATTGTTCCTAAAGCTACTAAGTCTAAATATTTGCTAATATTCTCTTCTGTAGCAATTCCTAATCTCATATAAATTGCTATCAGAAGCTTGTAAGCTACTCCAACTCCAGCTAGTTTTTTAAATGGATAGCCAGAATCTTCCACTTTGGGGTTGATAACTGCCAAAGCGTTAGGAATTTTTTCTTTTGGATTGTGATGATCTGTGATAACTATTTCCATTCCATAATCATGGATTTGTTCAACTTCTTCAATAGCATTTATACCACAATCAACAGAGATTATTAGCTTTGTTCCATTTTCCTTTATTTGGTCCAAACCTGAGATTGAAAGTCCATAACCATCTATCATTCTATGTGGGATATAATAATCAATTATAGCACCTAATTTAGTTAAACCTAATAAGAGTATAGCAGTAGAGGTTGTGCCATCCACATCATAGTCTCCATAAATGGTGATTTTTTGGTTACTATTTATAGCATCTATGATTCTACTTACAGCCTTATCCATATCTTTAAAAAGGAATGGGTCATGTAGTTGGTCAAGAGTAGGGCTAAGAAAAGTCTCTATATCTTCTGGAGTGTTTAGTCCCTTTTTAATCAAGAGAGTTGCTATTGTTCTTGGACATTTTAAAGAAGTGGCTATTTTGTTTCTAATTTTCTTTTCTTTTAGGGTTAACTCAGTCCCAATTTCCCATACATTATCCATAGGTCTCCTTTAAAATTTATCACTTAGCTTTCCTGAGATTTATAATTATTGCAAATAAAAAATCTTTATTATTTCTAATTTAGCATTAACTGAAAATATTTCAAAACTGTAAAGATTTTTCTTATTTTTTTTTGCTTAGCTTGTTTCTATTTTGCTATGTGTTAAAGATAATAAAAGAGAAGATAAAGTTTCTTACTAGTTTATTCTATTGATTAACTTATAATTACATAATAATTAGTCAAGGATTTAACCCAAATAATGCGATAGACTTTCTTTAAGATTGCAGATTCTTGATTGTTACTTACTCAATAGTTCATTGGATTTCTAAAGAGAAAGTAACAATCAAGCTATAATATACTTGACTCATACACCTAAAATAATAAAGTGTAACTGCTAGAAAATAATTACTTAAAACGATAATAATGAGGAAATATGTTTATAGATTTTGCGAGAATAGAAGTAAGTGCTGGTAAGGGCGGAAATGGTTGTTTAAGCTTTAGAAGAGAAAAATTCGTACCTAAGGGTGGTCCAGATGGTGGGAATGGTGGTCATGGTGGTAATGTAATTTTTGAGGGTGAAGTCAATGTAAATACTCTGATAAATTTCAGATTCAATAAGTTATTTAAGGCCAAAAATGGTGTGAATGGTGGTGGAAGTAACATGACTGGAGCTACCGGAGAAGATTATATAATAAAAGTTCCTCTGGGTACTGTGATTAAAGATATCACAGACCCCGAAAATGTAATTCCTCTTGGCGATATTACAGAAGTTGGACAGCAACTTATAGTTGCAAGAGGTGGAGCTGGAGGAAGAGGTAATGCTTCTTATGCAAATTCAGTTAATCAAGCTCCAAGATACTCGACACCTGGTAAAGCTGGTGAAGTGAAGAAAATAGAATTAGAATTAAGGTTAATGGCTGATGTTGGTCTAGTTGGATTTCCTAATGCAGGTAAGTCAACCTTGTTAAGCTCAATTTCAGCAGCTCGTCCTAAGATTGCAAATTATGAATTTACGACCTTAGAACCTTCACTTGGTGTAGTAAAACTTGAGGGTTATGAATCTTTTGTTATGGCTGACATTCCAGGCTTAATTGAAGGTGCAGCTCAAGGGAAAGGATTAGGAATCCAATTCTTAAAACATATTCAAAGAACAAAAGTATTGCTTTTCTTAATTGATATTAATGATGAAGACCCATTTGCTCAATACCAAGTGTTAAGAAATGAATTAATAAATCATGACCCATTAATGGATAAAAAACCACACTTGATAGCCTTAAGTAAGTTAGATACTCTTACAAGTGAGGATGTAGAAGAAAAGATTGAAAAATTAAAGAATGAATTTTCTAGGAAGTTGGATGAAGATGTCATGGCAATCTCATCAGTATCTACAAAAAATCTAGACAAATTGAAAAGAAAATTATTAAATATTATTAAAAGAGAGGATGATTTATAGATTATGGATTTTCGGCATCTGGAGTTTTGGTTAAGGTTTCGACAAACAGAGGGGATAGGACGTGTTTATAGCAAGATACTTTTAGATAAATTTGGTGAGCCTGAGAACTTTATGGGGCAGGATTTGGAGATTCCAGACTTCCCCAAAAAGCTTCTAAATAAAATTAAGGAAAATAAAGCAGTAGATAATTTTCACGAGATTTGCAAGTTAATAGAGAAGTTTGATATTAAGTATTATACTTGTTTAGATGATGGTTATCCTCAAGCACTTAAGAATATTTTTTCCCCTCCTCTGATAATATTCTATCGAGGACAGCTTCCTCAAGCTTCTTGGAATAATACTCTCGCCATAGTAGGTACAAGAAGGGCAGATGCTTATGGAAAGTATATAACAAATCAACTTGCTAGAGAATTAACTGCTAAGGGAATGATTATTGTCTCAGGTTTAGCTTACGGAGTTGATACAATAGCCCATAAGGCTTGCCTTGCTGGATCTGGGATAACAATCGCCGTAATGGCAACAGGCTGTGACCAGATTTACCCACCTGAGAACAGGGCTTTAGCAGAAAGAATAATTGAAAAGGGTGCTATACTTTCAGAGTATGTTCCTGGGATGCCAGCTGAACGTTATTATTTCCCTCAAAGAAATAGAATTATTGCAGCTCTTTCTATGGGAACTTTGGTTATTCAAGGTAAAAAGAACAGTGGGGCAATGCTCACTGCAAAATATGCTATAGACCAAAATAAGGAACTTTTCGCAGTCCCAGGGCAGATAAATAATATTCTTTCAGAAGGACCCAACTATCTTATCAAAAATGGGGCTTGTATGGTTACAGAAGCTGAAGATATTCTAGCATCTTTTATTAATACTAACTATGTAGAACAACTAACAATATTTCCTGAGTTATCACAAGATGAAAAAGTAGTCTATGATTATATAAAAAGTGAAAATAGATCTGTTTATTATGATGAAATTATCATTAATACAAAGTTAGCAATGTCAAAACTATCATCTCTGCTAATGAATTTAGAATTAAAAGGGGTTATTCAAGCTCAAGCAGGGAATAAGTATATTTATCTTTATTAAAGGGGATTGATTTGGGTCGCGGGATTCCAGCTTGTGGTTAGGCAGGTGACAAAGAAAATAGAGAAGATGGCGGAGAAAATATCCACCGTCCGACAAATACTCTCCCCGGTCTACACGCCCCCTCTAACTGGGAACTCGGGCATCCTGCCCGAACTACGTGTTAAAATACTCTCCCCGGTCTACACGACCACCCCTCTAACTGGGAACTCGGGCATCCTTCCCGAAGCTGAAAGGGGATGTTTCCAGACTGTGTAAAAATGAAAATGAGATTTTCAGATGGAGCAAGGGTTGTATGGAGTGGATGCATCTTGCATCCACAACAGGCTCTGAAAGCCTGTTTAATCTGGAAGCAAGATACCTCCAGTCCATAGACCCATAATCCCAGTTATAGAGCTGAAAGAGGGATATATATGGAGTGGAAGTATCCTTACTTCCACCTGAGACCAGAGAGATGGTCTCAGTTCATAGTGCTTACTCAGCCTTGTGAAAATTTAGATAAAAAAAAGGAACTCCCGAAGAAGTTCCTTTCATTTAAATATCTTTATGATTATTTATTAACTTGGAAAGTATTATCACCATCTTTTAAGAAGGCAACAATTTGTTTGATTGCAGCAAGGCCTGCATTAACATTAGCTTCACCAGTTTGAGCTCCCATTTTCTTAGGAGTTGCATAATATTTATCAGGGAAGTCTGCTTTTAATTCAGCATCACATACAGGAGCGATATCTGTAAGATATCTGAAATTAGCTTTATCTGCTAGAGCTTTCTTTAAATCTTCTTCATTGATAACTTCTTTACGAGCAGTATTTACTAAAACGGCATTATCTTTCATGATATTAAATAAAGAAGCATTTATTGAGTTTTTAGTTTTATCATTAGCTGGTATGTGAAGAGAGATATAATCGCAAGTTGAGTAGAGTTCTTCAACAGAAGCTACAGGTATAACGCCATCTTCTTCCATTTTGCAAGAGCAAATGAATGGGTCAAAGGCTTTAACAGTCATGCCAAAACCTTGAGCAATTTTAGCAACATAACGACCTACATTACCATAAGCATGGATACCAATAGTCTTTTCTCTTAATTCTGTACCAGCTTTTGGTGTGAAGAAGTTTCTTGCACTATAAAGCATCATACCAAAGGCTAACTCAGCAACAGCGTTTGAGTTTTGGCCAGGTGTATTCATAGCAACTACGCCTTTAGCAGTAGCAGCTTCAAGGTCGATATTATCGTAACCAGCTCCTGCTCTAACAATAATTTTTAAGTTATCTCCATTATCAATAACTTCTTTGGTAGCTTTATCGCTACGGATAATCACTGCATCGACATCTTTAACAGCATCTACAAAATCAGACTGATCTGCATATTTTTCTAGCAAAATACACTCGTAACCTGCTTCTTTACATACTTCTTGGATACCTTTAACTGCTGCTGGAGCAAAAGGTTTTTCTGTAGCAACTAATACTTTAACTGACATTGTTGTACTCCTATTATTTTATTTATTTTAGATAGCTATATATTTTAAAAATTAGATTTTTGTGTCAACGAAAAGTTTAAAATTAACAAAAATAAGATTCTCAAGAAATTTCTTTACAAAAAAAACATAAATATTATAAATAGAATAATGAGGATAACATGATTACAAAAAAAAAATCTATCTTTTTGCTAGTATTGTTTCTTAGTCTGAATCTTTTCTCACAAAGCATAATAAAAAACACTGAAAAAAGAGTATTAATTCTATTTTCTGGTTCGCATGAGTTTCAGATAAATCGGGAAACTTTTAGAGCTTTAGAACTAGAATTAGCTAAAAGCGATATTCGACTTCTCTCGGAATATATGAGTGATAACATTGGCGTTTATCAAAGAGATAAAGAAACATTTATTAATTTTTTCCAACAGAAATATGGACCTCATAATAAGTTCGATCTTATCCTAGCTTATAATCAAAAAGCTATCAAATTTTGCCAGGATTATGCCTCGACTATTTTCCCAGATACAAAAATTTTAAGTTTAGATATTTATAATCAATCGCCTATTAAAGAGGCACTTGAACAACAAATTAATTTAATTAATGACCTACATCCAAAACTTGAATATCTCTTAGTCGTCACTGATCAAAGCAACAAAGGAGAATATCTTAAGAAGTATTTAGAAGGCTACCTTGAATCAGATCTTGCTACAAAAGAAAAAGTACTTTTCATGGATTTTAGCCAAATGAAATATTCGGATATTGAAAAATATGAGTATTATTCCCAAAAAAATAGTGTTGTTTTATTAATCTCTGCTTATCAAGATGTTACTCATGAACACATGGTATATGAAGAACAATTAAAATTTCTCACAAATAATTTATCTTTGCCAATCTATTCATTTTATGAAAAAAATACTGAATATGTCGTTGGTGGATATTATGCAGAGTTTGCTAAGTTTGCTGAAAGTATGTCTGGTAAAATAATGCTTGGCTTAAATAATATGCCTGTAACTGAAATAGACCTATCTGACACAGAAAAGATTGGTCTTTACTTAAATTATAGAACTGCTAAAAAGTTCAAAATCAATATAGATACTTATAAAGATAAAGCCTTAATAATCAATAAAAATGAACTAAATAAAGAAATATTTTTTAGAGTCTTCAATAATTTCATTTATGTGCTTACTATAATCTTAATATCCCTGTTGATATTTGAAATTGTTAAAAAAAGAAAATTAAATAAAGAGCTAGTAAGGGCTCAAGAAATTCTAAAACTAATATCTGAGAATACTAATCATTATGTCTTGGTTGTAGAAAATAAAAATGGAATAATTATTGACTATAATAAAAAAGTAGGGGTGTCCGATTTCAGGGATAATATCAAAAAAAATCAAACAAGAATTACGGACTTATTTCCAGCAGACTTATATGAAATTATTCAATCAAATGAAGATCTAACAGATAAGTTAATAGACCTAGATTTTGAGTTACAAGATATAACATTTCCAGCTAAAATCTATGTGTTTAGATATTCTTATGAAGGCAAAGACTTTTCTGTCATCCGCTTTGAGGATGATTCTAAAACTAAAAATATGATTTTAGAACTTAATAAGAAGGTTAATGATTCTGAAAAAGCGGTTTTTGAAGCAAAGAACTTAATTGATGGTTTCATAAGAGAAGTTAGAGACCCTTTAAACGTTAAACAAGGATTTCAGAAGCTCATAGAGACAGAAATTTTATCTGAATTACAAAAGAAGGAATATTCTGAAATTATTAATAGTAATACTAAGCAACTCATAAGGTTAGTTGAAAAAATATTAATATATTCAGAACTGAATTCAAATATTAAAGTGGTAAATAATCATGAATTCTCAGTAAATGAATGTATCAGGGAAATTATTGCAAAAGTACAAAAAAATGCTAATAGAAATGGTAAAGACGTCAAGATAGTTAATTACTTCTCCCTTTCTGATAAAAAAGATATAATTTTTAACGATAAAGACTATTTTTGTTTAGTCTTTAGAGAAATCCTTGATAATGCAGTTAATTTTACTTCTGAAGGTATCATAGAATGTGGATGTACTCATCCAAATGACGGTAAAATAATATTCTATATTAAAGATAATGGGCAGGGTATGACTGCAGAGGAACAACGAATTGCTTTCAATAAATTCAATTATCCTGAAGATAAAAAGTTGAAATCTAGTAAGTCTGGTATAGGCTTAGGTTTAACTATTTGCCGGAACTTAATCTCTAAGATGGGGGGAAGTATCTGGCTCACATCAAGTAAAAACCAGGGAACAACTGTCTATTTCTATCTGGATTTCGATATGAGTATTTTTAAAGACTTGCATAATCCCTTAAGTCAAAAACATTTAAGCATCTTAAAAAAGAAAAATATCTGTATTATAGATGAGGATTTAGGTAGCCAGAAGTTTATCAGTAAACAACTTCAGAAGTATGATATTAAATTAAAATTAATGCCTAATTATAACTTCTATAGGAAATTTGCAGACATCAAAGATAATTGCCATATCTTCTTTGTAGATTATGATTCTGGTTTTAAGGACTTTCTTGCAGAAAATAGAAGAGAGTTGAAAGATAGAAAAGTTTCTTTAGTAATTATGACTAGATTTATCCTTGAGGAAGAAATTGTTAATGATTTGTCAGGGATAAGTTATTATATTCTTTACAAACCTCTCAAACAACAAGATTTAATTAACTCTCTTATTGAAAAATGTAAAGATTAAGCAAATTTTCTATCTTCATAAGCTAATAGCATCATATAAGTGTTAGCAAGATTAGTTTTTATAACTATTAGATAATAATAATTGACTATTTATCTTAACTAAAAATTATGACAAAAAAATTACTATAAGAGGTATCTTAGTGAGTTCAAAATATAATCTCCCTCGAGGGACTTATGATATTTTGCCAGAAGAAAGCTATAAATGGGAATATATTATAAACACATTCAGAAGTACAGCTAAACTATTTAATTATAAAGAAATAGTTACTCCTATATTTGAGGAAGCTGACCTTTTTGAGCGTAGTTCAGGTGAGACTTCCGATATAGTTCAAAAAGAGATGTACAAATTTAATGATAAAAAAGGGAGAACATTTGCCCTTAGACCTGAAGGTACTGCTCCTGTTGTAAGAAGCTATGTGGAAAATAACCTTGGAGCTTCAGCAGGTATTCAGAAATTGTTTTATACTGGGCCAATGTTTCGTTATGATAGACCTCAAAAGGGAAGATATCGTCAGTTCTATCAATATGGAGTAGAGGCAATTGGCTCTAACAATCCTTATGTAGATGCTGAAGTAATAGCTCTTTTTTATACCTTTGTTCAGAAATTAGGGCTTACTGAGTTTGAAGTTGAAATTAATAGCGTCGGCAATGAGCTAGTTGCTGCTCGATATGATAAGGCTCTACAAGAATATTTTGGACAATATAAAGATGCCTTATGTCATGACTGTCAAGTTAGGCTTGATAAGAAACCTCGAAGAATTCTTGATTGCAAGGTTAAAACTTGTAAAGAAATAGCTAAAGATGCACCTCTTATGCTTGACTACTTGGATGAAGAGTGCTCAAAGCATTTTGAAATGGTAAAACATTACTTAAAACAATTCAGAGTACCTTTTTCTGTTAACCCTAAAATTGTTAGAGGTTTGGATTACTATACTCATACTGCTTTTGAATTTCTTAATCATAAACTAGGAGCCCAGAATGCTATTGGAGCCGGTGGAAGGTATAATGGACTTGTAGAGCAAATAGGCGGGAAATCAGTAGCTGGTATTGGCTTTGCTGGTGGATTTGAAAGACTTCTCCTCTCTATGGAACTAGAAGAACTTTTTTCAGGTAATAAAGTAATTCCCCAAGTTTATATTGTGGCAATTGGTGAAAAAGCTCAGAATAGGGTTGCAGAAATAATTAGCATTTTACGTGCAGAAAATATTTCTGTAGAATATGACCCTGATAAAACGTCTTTGAAAGCACAGATGAAAATGGCAGACAAAATCAACTCAAAATATGCAATTATTTTAGGGGATGATGAATTAGAACGTGGAGTTGTAACTCTGAAATACTTAAAAGAGAGAAAGCAGGTAGATGTCTCTATCGCAGAAGTCTCTTCATATATAAAATAAGTTTATAGACAGTCATTTAGCCGACTGTCTTTTTTTCTAAAAAAAATAACTAAAGGGAATTAAATGTCTTCTATTGCATTAATTTTTAATTTGTTAGGTTCACTTGGAGTATTCCTTTACGGAATGAAAGTCATGAGTGATGGTATCCATAAGGTTGCTGGAGATAAGATGAAGTCTATTCTCAATTATATGACTAAGAATAGATTTATGGCAGTAATGACTGGATTTATGATTACTGCTTTAATCCAATCTTCTTCTGCTACAACTGTTATGGTTGTTTCTTTTGTTAATGCTGGCTTACTTAGTTTGGTTCAATCTATAGGTGTGATAATGGGTGCCAATATTGGTACTACTGTTACTACTTGGATTGTCTCTTTTGTTGGTTTTAAATTTAAGATTGCCACTATAGCTCTTCCTATGATTGGTATTGGTTTACCTCTATTCTTTTCTAAACACAGGATGAAAAGAGAATGGGCAGAAGTCTTTATTGGTTTTGGTTTACTCTTCTTAGGCCTTTCATTCTTAAAAGATTCTGTTCCAGATATTAATAATCATCCAGAAATCTTTCAATTTGTTAAGGATTTTACAGGTAGAGGATTATTATCATACTTGATTTTTGTTGCTTTAGGAGCAGGTTTAACTATAGCTGTACAATCTTCAAGTGCTGCTATGGCTATCACTGTTACTATGGCCTATAAAGGCTGGATAGATTTTCCTACTGCTGCTATGATAGTGCTAGGAGAAAATATAGGAACCACTATTACTGCTTATTTGGCTTCAATTGGCACATCTGTGAATGCTAGAAGAGCAGCAAGAGCTCATCTTCTCTTTAATCTTTTTGGTGTCCTTTGGATGACTTTTATCTTCGTTTATTTCATTCATTTCATTGACTGGCTCTCTCCGTGGGATAATATACTATCTAATCTTCCATTGAAATTATCTTTATTCCATACTGTATTCAATGTTATTAATACATTTATCTGTATTTGGTTGGTAAAATATTTTGCTGTAATAGTTGAGAAAATAGTCAAACCAAATAAAAATGATGAGAATAAGGAATATAAATTGGTTTACTTGCAATCTGGACGTGTTGATTCTACTGCTTTTAATCTAGAACATGTTAGACAAGAAATATTTAAACTAGTAAGAATTTGCGAAGATATGCTAGATACTTCTTTGCATCTTTTCTTTAATCCACATAAGAAGCTTGGTGATGAGGTGGAAAAGATTTCTAAACAAGAAAAGCTAACTGATGATATGCAAAGAGAAATTACTAGATTCTTAACCTTATGTTCTGAAGAAGCTCTTACTGATACTTATGCAAAGAATATTAATGCTATGATAAGAATTGTCCATGAACTCGAAGGTATTGGTGATTCAGTATTAAGAATCATGCTTATAACTAAAAAGAAATATGATAAAAAAATAGAAATGCATCCTGAAGCTACTCAAGAGATTAATGATATAGCTAAAGCGGTTAAAGAATTTATGGCTCTTTATAATCATAGCATGCTAGAACACATGAAGAGAGATGATTTAAAACAAGCTTATGAAATTGAAAATCAGATTAATAATATCAGAAAAAAATATAAACATAATGCTAGAGAAAGAATCACTGCAGGAAATTCTGATGTTCAAGCAGAGCTTCTCTATATAGATTTATTAAGACATTTCGAGCATATAGGAGACTATTCTCTAAATATTGCTCAAGCTCTCAGATCTGTTAGATAATTAACTAGCTTGACATAGATTAGACCATATAAATTTATGAAATTAATATAATAATAAACTAAGAGGATAATATGATTTTAGCAAAAGTATTCGTTACCTTAAAAGCAAGCGTTCTTGATCCACAAGGCAAACAAGTTATGAACTCCCTTCATTCAATTGGTTATGATAATGTTGAAGAGGTTAGAGTTAGTAAATTTATCGAAGTTAAACTTAAAAGCAATGATTTAGAAGCTGCAGAAAATGAGATTCATGAAATATGTGAAAAGATATTAGCTAACCCTAATACTGAAACATATTCTTGGAACTTAGAACATATCAGCGGAGAATAGGAATGAGAATTAATGTTATAACTTTCCCAGGTTCTAACTGTGACCATGATGCTTTCCATATTGGCAAAATTAGAGGTCATCAAGTAGAATTTATTTGGCATAAAGATACCAAGTTAAGTAATCCTGATTTAGTGATTATCCCTGGTGGATTTTCTTATGGAGACTACTTACGCTGTGGTGCTATTGCTAAGTTTTCCCCTGTTATTGCTGAAGTTATTAAGTTTGCTCAAAAGGGTGGCTTAGTAATGGGTATCTGTAATGGTTTCCAAATATTAACTGAAATCGGACTCTTACCTGGGGCTTTGATGATGAATGAAAGTTTAAAATTTATTTGCCAACACCAGTTTATAACTTCAGTTAATCAAGATTCTATTTTTACTAAAGGATTAACTCCTGGTAAAGCTCTTGATATCCCTATTGCTCATAAAGAAGGTAACTACTTTATTGATAATGATGGGTTAAAACTTTTACAAGACAAGGATTTAATTGCTTTTAAGTATTGTGATGAAAAAGGACTAATTAATAAAGAAAGTAATCCAAATGGTGCAATTGATAATATTGCAGGTATCCTAAACGAAGGAAAGAATGTTTTGGGTATGATGCCTCATCCTGAAAGAGCTGCAGAGAATAAAGTCATCTCTCAAGATGGTAGCCAAATTTTTGCTTCGATTGAAAAGTTCTTTTCTTAATCTAATTTTTCCCCCTGTGTGTATTCATTGTGGGGAAAGAATTTCTAAACAGAATGACTTTCTCTGTTTAGATTGCTTAAACAAGATAGAGTATTTAATTCCAGCTTTAGTTAAGGCTGAAGCTTCATCCTATGATTACTTAGTTACAATAGCTAAGTATAGAGATGTTGTTGTTTCTATAATACATAATCTTAAGTTTTATAATTTATCTTCTATTAGTGATTTTATTGCTGAACTTATCTTTAAGCAAATAAAAAAGTATAAATTAATTCTTGACGTAAATTTGATAATTGCTGTACCTTTACATTCAGTGAGAAAAAGAGAGAGAGGTTATAATCAAGCTTCTCTAATAGCCCAGAAATTAGCCTCATATATAGCTTGTGATTACTCTTCTGATATTATTGAAAGAGTTAATAATACGCTTTCTCAAGCAACCTTAGAACACGATAAAAGGCAAGAAAATATTAGTCAAGCTTTTAAACTAAAGAAAAATATTGACTTAAAAGGTAAATCTGTAATTTTGTTAGATGATGTCTTCACAACTGGTTCTACTGTGGAAGAATGCTGTAAAGTATTGAAAAAAGCAGAGCCTGAGAAGATTATAGTATTAACATTAGGAAAAGCGTAATATATGATTGTTTCTATTTCTGAAGAAAGAGCTATTCATTTAATCGAAAAAGTAGCTAGATTTGTAGCTGAAAGGAATATGGCAGCTCCTGCTTTGATAGCTACCGAGATGTTTATGCCTTTTAACCACATAGGTAGTCAGCTACTTTATTTTGTTCTACCCCTTGCTGAAGTTATCTTCGATTCTAAGAGTTATCAAGAATTTGCAGCTCTCATTGAAGAAGATAGATACATGAAAATGTTAGCAATGAGAATTGATGAGTTAGATGTTGAAATTAATAGAGAAAAGTATGATAAAAGAAGAATTAAACGCAGAAAGAGAAATCAAAGACTTAAAAAGATTTTTCTATTTTGGAGAAGAAATAAATAATTATTATAAATGGAGGAAATAATGCAGTACGAGAAGAAAAAATTGACTCGTATCATTGCTACTGATTGCGGTTCTACTACAACTAAAGCTATCCTTATTGAATATGTGGATGGTGAATACCGACAAACAGTGCGTGGTGAAGCTCCTACTACAGTTGAAGCACCATTGAATGATGTTACCCGCGGAGTTTTAAATGCTGTGCAAGAGTTAGAAGAGTTAGCTAGATTGAAATATAACAATCCTAATATCTCTTTAATTGAAGATTCAAAACTTGTTATTCCTAGAAATGGTGATAAGGGTGCTGACGCTTATGTATCAACATCATCTGCAGGTGGTGGATTACAAATGATGGTTACCGGTGTTGTTGCTAAAATGACAGGTGAATCTGCTGAAAGAGCAGCTCTTGGTGCTGGTGCTATTGTTATGGACTTGATTGCAAGTAATGACCAAAGAATGGACCATGAAAAGATTGAGCGTATTCGTCATTTAAGACCAGATATGATTCTTATGGCTGGTCATACTGACAATGCTACAAGTAACAAACACGTTATAGAAATGGCTGAGTTAGTTGGTGCTGCTGATCCAAAACCTAGACTTGGTTCAAGCTATAATCTTCCAGTTATTTATGCTGGTACTATTCAGGCTAGAGAAGAAATTAAGAAGACTTTAGGTAAGAAAGTTGATTTAATGATTACTGATAACTTAAGACCTACTCTAGAAAGAGAAAACTTAGGACCTGCTCGTGATGAAATTCATGAAATATTCATGGAACACGTTATGCAACAAGCTCCTGGCTATAATAAATTAATGGCATGGACTGTTGGTCCAGACCTTAAACCAGTTCCTATTATGCCGACTCCAGCTGCTGTTGGTAATATCATGCAAACAATTGCTAAACAAGAAAATATTGAAGTACTCGGTGTTGATATCGGTGGTGCTACTACTGACGTATTCTCCGTTTTCACTGAAGACTTTGTTTTCAACAGAACAGTTTCTGCTAACTTGGGTATGAGTTACTCTATTTCTAATGTTCTTGCAAGTGCTGGTCTAGATAACATTCTTCGTTGGGTTCCATTTGATATAGATGTTAAAGAACTCAGAAATATGATTAAGAATAAAATGATCAGACCTACAACTATTCCTGCTCTTTTCCAAGAACTTGTTCTAGAACAAGCTATTGCTAAAGAAGCTTTAAGATTAGCATTTATCCAACATAAAGAATTTGCTGTTAATCTTAAAGGAACTCAAAAGAGCTCAGATATCTCTGAAGCTTTCTCACAATCTGAATCTGGTGACACTATTGTGAATATGCTTACCCTTGACCTCCTAGTTGGTTCTGGTGGTGTTTTATCACATGCTCCAAGAAGACACCAAACTATGATGATGCTTATTGATGCTTTCTTACCAGAAGGTATTACAAAACTTGCTGTTGACTCTATCTTCATGATGCCTCACTTAGGTGTTTTAGCATCTATTAATGAAGAAATTGCTACTGAAGTTTTCAATAAAGACTGTATGATTTACATAGGTTCTTGTGTTGCACCTGTAGGAAAAATTAAAGAAGGCAAAATAGCTCTTGAAGCTAAAATAGATCTTCCAGATGGAAGCGTTTTTGAAGAAAAAATCCCATTTGGTGAATTAAGATTATTGCCATGCCCAACTGGTTCAGTTGCTAAAGCTGTTCTAAAACCTGGTAGAGGTTTAGATCTTGGTGCTGGTAAAAATCAAGAAATCACTACTGAATTAACTGGTGGTGAAGTTGGTATCGTTCTTGATACTCGTGGAAGACAACCATTTGTCTTACCTGTAGAAACAGCTGAACGTGTCCCTCGTCTCCTTAAATGGATGAGAGAACTTAAAGCTTACCCACAAGATAAACTTAAATAGGAGGAAATAATGGCACAAGCATATTCAGCCGGATTGACAGTAACCGAGAATATTGTTCTGAAAAAAGAAAGAATTCTTCCTTTAAAAGGGGAAGTTACAGTTAAAAAAGGAGACAGAGTTAAAGCTGATGATATCGTAGCTAAAACTTCTTTACCAGGTAATGTTGTTCCTTACAAAATAGCTAATAAATTAGGTGTTACCCCACAGATGTTAGGTAACTTCTTAAAAGTAAAAGTTGGAGATCATATAAAAAAGGACCAAGTTTTAGCTGAAACTAAAGGTCTTTTCGGTAGTGGACTTTTCAAAGCTAGCGTTAAATCTCCTATAGATGGTGAAGTTGAAAGTGTCTCTCCAGCAACAGGTAATGCTGTTCTTAGAGAACCTAGAATTCCAGTTGAAATCAAAGCTTTCATCGATGGTGTGGTAACAGATGTTATCCCTGATGAAGGTGTGGTAATTGAAAACAGATCTGCCTATATTCAAGGTATTTTTGGTTTAGCTGGTGAAACTAATGGTGAAATTAAAATGTTAGCTAAATCTCCTGATGACCACTTAGACCCAGCAAGCATTACTCCTGATTGTAAAGGTAAAATCATTGTTGCCGGTGCTCTATGTCCATTAGAGGCTATCAAGAAAGCTGCACAAGTAGGCGTAGCTGCAATTATCTCAGGTGGTGTTGATGACCAAGATCTTAAGAAACTCTTAGGTTATGACATTGGTGTTGCTATTACTGGTCATGAGAAAATTGGTGTTACCCTTGTTGTTACAGAAGGTTTCGGTCCTATCACTATGGCTAAAAATACTTTTGAATTACTTAAAAAATTCCAAGGCCATAAAGCTTCTGTTCACGGCTTCACTCAAATTCGTGCTGGGGTTATGAGACCTGAAGTTATCATTCCTCTTCCAATGAAAGATAATGAAGAACTAGTTGTTAAAGATGCTGAAATGGCTTCTTTAGAAATAGGATCTCTTATCCGTGTTATTAGACAACCTGACTTTGGTGAAATAGGTAGAATTACTGAACTACCAGAACCTCTTACAAAAGTTGAATCTGAAACACTTGTGAGAGTTCTTAAGGCTAAACTTAACAATGGCAAGGAAGTTCTTATTCCTCGTGCTAACGTTGAGGTTATTGAAGAATAATTTCATAACATAACTAATAAATTGCAAAGCTAACTCATGAATATGAGTTAGCTTTTTTGTTTTGATTACCAAATCCAAATAAATTAACTCAAATAACAGCCTTATCTACTTGACTTAATTTCAACGCTAAAAATTATAGACAAAACTCTATTTATAAAGGTTGACTAATATGCAAAGTAATAATAGTATAAAGCTGATGATTTATGCTTCTCTTTTCACTTCATTAATAATAATAGGCTCTTATATTACTATTCCCACAGGTATAGTACCTATAGTGCTTGCAAATATGTTTATATTTATTCTTGCCTTAGTTCTGCCAGTAAAATGGTCTGTAACTTCGGTTACAATCTATCTTCTGCTTGGGGCTCTTGGCTTACCTGTATTTTCTGGAGCAAGTGGTGGTTTACATCATTTTTATGGTCCTACTGGGGGATATCTTCTAGGTTATCTTTTAGCAAGTTTTATAATCTCATTGATATCTTCTAGAAAACCAAAAAGAATAAAGGATATATTTGCACTTCTTGCAGGTTTTTTAATAATCCATTTTTTAGGTATTGTTTGGCTAATATATAGATTTCCTCAGGGTTGGATTAAATCTCTTCCTATTTATTGGATTTTCCTAGTAGGAGATTTGATTAAGATGGCTATAGCCTTAGTACTAGCACCTAAAATAAGACAAAGAATAGCTGAGGGAGATTAATGATCTCATTAAGAGAAGTATCCTATACTTTCCCTAACGGTTTTACAGCTATAAAATCTATTTCCTTAGAAATAAAACTAGGTGAATTTATTGTTCTAACAGGAGAGAATGGTTCAGGAAAGAGTCTTTTAAGCCTTCTTCTAAATGGAATACGTAAAGCTAGTCATGGGCAGATATTATATAATAATATACCTATTAGTAAACAAGAACTTGAAGTGAGAAAAAAAGTTGGTTTGATTTTTCAAGATTCAGATACTCAAATAGTTGGGCAGACAGTTTATGATGATGTAGCTTTTGGGCTAGAGAATTTAAAATATGAAAGAAAAGAAATCGATAGCTTGGTTAAGCAAAGTCTTAAGTCTGTTGGTTTAGAAGGATATGAACAAAGGCTTCCTTCTCGGTTATCTGGGGGAGAAAAGAAGAGACTAGCTATAGCTGGGGTTTTATGTATGAATCCTGATATAATTATTTTTGATGAACCTTTTAACTGTCTTGATTATTCAGGAGTTAAGCAAGTATTAAATCAAATGCTCAAACTACACAAAGCAGGGAAAAGTATTTTAGTGATTAGTCATGATTTAGAAAAAGTATTCGCCCATGCAAGCCGTTTAATAATTATGGGGAAGGGGGAAATTCTCTTTGACCAAGAAATTAGGCAGGAAGATTTACCTAGTCAATTAGCTGACTATCCTATCAAGATACCTAAATGTTTAAAAAGCGAAATGACCTGGCTTAGATGATACTTTTTAACTATATCAATAATACTAGCCCATTACATAGATTAAGCTCTTTAACAAAGCTTCTCGCTATGATAATTTTGGGTAGTATGACTATTGCTCTGCAAGATCTTAGCAAAAACTACATTTCATTTATCCTGTTTTATGCTTTTGTTTTTTATCTTATTTATATTGCAGGAATTAAAATTACACATCTAATAAAAGAACTACCCTACTTTATGATAATAATACCTTTAATCATCTTCTTTTCAGCTTTTAGTATTACTAGTAATAAAGCTTATTATCTTAATCATTTCGATATATCAGCTTTGCTTACCTCCTTAACCTTTATTCTTAAGCTTATTCTTTTCACCTTACTAAGCATTATTTTTATTGCAACAACCAGAATAAAAGAAATAAATATTGCTTTGGAAGTTATCTTGAGAAGAATACCTTTAGTAAACTCCACTAGGTTAGCAACCATGATTTCTTTAGTCCTTGCACAATTACCAATAATTTTTGATTTATATGGTCAGATTAAACAAGCTCAAAAAGCTAGATGTATTGATAACTCTAGGAATCCTTTTAGGAAAATCTCCTTTCTTGCTAGTTCATTAATTTTTCGAGTGCTACAAAATGCTGATAGTATAGCCTTGAATTACCAAGTAAAAGCTTATAATGATGAGAGGACACAAGATGAATGCAAGCTATCTTTTAAAGAAATAATTGGATTAATCATTATGGTGGTGATTGCTCTAATTATTGTAGGAGTATGTTAAATATTTTCTTGATTGATACTCTCTCAATTAATTATTGGAAACTTATAGGGAGAGTAACAATCAAGAAGTTAGCTAGGCAAGAATTATTCATATTATCCCAGATAGTGCTATTCACAAAGGTCCACTGCATTATTTGGGGTTATTGCTTCATTTTAAGTTATTTATCAAACATTCATTTGACACTTTAGCTATATTTCATTATAATAACATAAAACAATAATTAGTGAGGTAAAAATGGATAAAGTAAGAGAAAGATTCTTTTATCTTAGAATGAAATCACGTGGTTATGAAGATAAAGTTATTCAAGATGAAATAGAAGTAAATGATGAAGATTATGCAAGAATAGTCAAAGAATATGCATCTGAGGTTGAAGAAGTAAAAGCAAAAAATCAAGAAGTAGATACTATTGGTCAGAAGTTCATGGAGCTAACATCTCCATTATATTCTAATGTCTCGGACCAGATGAAAGGTGTCTCTAAGCCTGAAGTTGTAAAAGTGATGCAAGGGGAAGTAATTAAATTACCTAACCCTCAAACTATTCAAGTAGAACATAATGATTTTAGAGCTATCTTGGAAAATAGAAAATCTATAAGAGAATTTTCTCAAGTAGCAATAACTAAAGATGAACTCTCATATCTTTTGTGGCTTACTCAAGGTGTGAAGGAAGTGAAAGAAACTTCAAAAAATTCTGTGACTTTTAGAACAGTTCCTTCAGCTGGTGCAAGGCATCCTTTCGAAACTTATCTCTATATTAATAGGGTAGAGGGTATTAAGCCAGGACTTTACTTTTACAATGCTCTTAAACATAATCTTGTTCTTCTAGATTCTAATCCAGAGAAATTAGAAGACCTATGGATTGCCTGTCAGCGTCAGAATATGGTCAAGACAGCAGCAGTTAACTTTATTTGGTCTGCTATACCAAACAGAACAGTTTGGCGTTATACAGCCCGTTCATGGCGTTATCTTCACTTAGATGCAGGCCATGTCTGTCAAAACTTATACTTAGCTGGAGAATCAATAAATTGTGGAGTTTGTGGTATTGGTGCATTTATAGATGAATTCATTAATGATTATTTAGGCTTTGATGGAGAAAATGAATTTGTTATCTATCTGGCTTCTTTAGGAAAAAAGCTTAATGCATAATAGATTGAAAAGTCTATTATTAATAACTACCTTAATACTAAGTCTTCTATCTTTAAACTCTCAGAAGCTATCCTTTGAGAATGACCTGATAGAAGTAGTTGCTAACCAGGATGATAAGTGGTTAGCTGAAGAAATAATGGATCATCTTCCTAAGTTGATAGATAGATTTCAAATGGATATTGGTGTTTATCCTAAGTTTAGACAAGAGATATATCTCAGTCATGACAAGAATGATTTTCAGGATTTAGTTGCAACTTTTGGGGGTATAACAGAACATGCTAATGCTTTTTATTCTAGAAGAGATTCTGTAATCTATATCAAGAGTTTCTTAGAAATTGGTAATAAGGAGACTTTCTATCAGATACTCCATCATGAGTATATCCATGCATTCATAGATTATCATTTTAGGGATGCCCCACTCTGGTTTCATGAAGGAATGGCTATTCATTTCTCCAAGCAATTTACTAGTAATATGGTTTATTCCTTAGGTTTAGATTACCTTAGTAATGAGATAATTCCTATTAATGAGATGGAAAGGCACTATCCCAAAGAGAAGAGGAAACTATCTAGTTTTTATGGAAAATCTGCCATGGCTGTAGAGTATTTGTATAAGCAAGATAAGCTGGCCTTTTCTGCTATTTTTACTAGTAATCCTAGATTTAACATAGCGTTTAATCAATCTTTTGCCATGTCTTTAGAGAAATTCTATAATAATTTTGAGAAAGACTTTAAACAGAAGATAATTCTTAATGTTATCTATACAATGGGGACATTTATTGGATTAATCTTTCCAATTATCTTTATCTGGGGTTGGATTAGGAGAGCTTTCAAAAGGTCTAAGCTCCCTCCCCAAGATGATAATGAAGATGATGATGTGATTATTACTTTATAGATAAACCCAAATAGTGCAGTAGACCTTTGTGAATAGCACTATATTCTTCTGCAAAAGTAACTTCCATAATTTCTCCGAATATATATATTATATGCGTCAAAATTCTGTAAGCTATTTTGCTAGAATAATCTGCACTCTTCACTAAAGCTCTACTACACTATCTGGGATAAATCTTCTTGCCAAAAAAGTCACTTCAAGTATAATCGTAAAAAAATAAATAAATAAGAGGTAATAATGAAATATTCAGAAGAATCTATTACTCAAGGTGTCTTAGAGATTTTTGAAGCCATAAATAAGATTCCTAGAAAATCTAAGAATGAAGAGCAAATCTCTCAATGGTTGCTTAATTGGGGGAAAGAACAAGGTTTCCAAACTGAAATGGATCATGTTCGTAATGTATTAATAAGAGTTCCTGCAAGTCCAGGTCTTGAAGATAAAGCTGTAGTAACTTTGCAGGGTCACATGGATATGGTATGTGTAAAAGATTTAGATGTTCAACATGATTTCTTTAAAGACCCTATTACCATGAAAGTTGAAGACGGATGGTTAAAGGCTAATGGCACTACTTTAGGGGCAGATAATGGGATTGCTTTGGCTATTGCTATGTATCTTGCTACTGACAAAGAAGCAAAACATGGCCCCCTAGAACTTCTCTTTACTGTTGATGAAGAAACAGGTCTTACTGGTGCTGCTGCTCTCAAAGAAAACTGGTTAAAAGGTAAGTATTTGTTAAATATTGATTCTGAAGATGAAGGTATCTTCACTATTGGCTGTGCTGGTGGGGAAGAGACTCGACTCTACTACCCATTAGAATTAACAGACCCAAGTGATGCTTTCACAGCTATGCAAGTGAAAGTTTCTAAGCTTATGGGTGGACACTCTGGTGTTATGATTAATGAACAACAAGCAAATGCAATTCAAATAGCTAATCGGGTTGTTTTAGAATTAGATTCTGCTTGTGATATTGAGATTAGTAACTATCATGGTGGAATAGCTCATAATGCAGTTCCTCATAATGCTGAAATTGATATCTATATTAATCCTGACGATATTGAAGATGCTAAAGAGATTATAGCTCAGTGCCAGGAAATTATGCGTAAAGAATTTGTAACTTCTGATCCTAATCTGACTATTGAATTGATAACAAATGAAGGTAAAGGAAAAGTCTTTACTCCAGAATTTGCTACTAAAATCATGCAAGTACTAGCTGTTTTCCCTCATGGTATCTTTAGAATGTCTAAGCAAATCAAAGACCTCGTTGAAACTTCTAATAACCTGGCTTTAATTAATGCAGAAGAAGACCAAATAGTAATTACTTCTTCCCAAAGATCTTCTGTAATGTCTATGCTACAAGTTCTTACAAATAAAATTCATTTCTTAGGTTTCTTAACAGGTGCAAAAGTAGAGAATAGAGACCCTTATAATGCTTGGGAACCTATCTGGGATTCAAATCTTTTAGATAAAACTAAGGCTACTTACAAAAAAATTACTGGTAGAGAACCTGTTATTGAAGTGATTCACGCTGGCTTAGAATGTGGCTTGATTGGCTCTAAATATCCAGATATGGAAATGATCTCTATGGGACCTACTATTAAAAATGTTCATACCCCAAGAGAAGAACTTCTTATTGAAGATATTGCTAAGATATACACTTTTATTAAGGAATTGTTGTTGGTGGTATAGATTGAGCTAAATATTAATTATGGAGTGGAAGCATCCTTGCTTCCACATCTGAGGGCAGAAAGATGCCCTCAGTCCATAGTTTTACAGCCCTAGTTTTTCAAGTATAAGTTTGTAATGCTATCAAAGAAATCTTGCGACCAAACTTGTAAGCTTTTACTATCCTTTATAAAAGGCATGACATCTTGTTTTGCTTGTTTATAGTCTATTAGAGAAAATTTTTTCAGTAACATTTCTAATAAATCTTGCTTGGTTAAGGTTGAATCCTGGTCTACATGTCCTGATGCCTTCATCCGTGCTTCAAGATGTATAAGATTTAGGGGTGTATTTTTAGCTAAATACCAAGTATAATCATACAAATCCCTACCCTTAATTCTGTTTTTCCAAGGTCTACAGAGTAAGGCATGAATTTTCCCTGCGAAAAGTGATGACTCTGAAAATAGTTTTACAGAAAAGGGAATAGGATTTAGTAAATACTTTAGGCTCAAGTTCAAGTCTGGTGGAAAAAATTTAATAAAATATAAAATTTTATCATTAGTGTGATTATCCAAAGTATCCCTGAAAGGGATTAATAATTTAGCCTGGGGTAAGATCCTATAAGGATCTTACCCCAGGAACAATATCCAAAATTACGACCTAACCCTGTAAGGGTTTAATATAATGGTAGCTAATTATAATATTAAATCATTGGTATATATGTGTTTATTAAACCCTTACAGGGTTAGGCTTTTTATATACATCATTACCCAGGGTTGCAATCCCTTCAGGATTTTACCCTGGGCTAAACTATTAATCCCCTTTAGGGATATAAGACCTATCCTTTCAGGATTATGTCTTATTTTGCTAAAATAATACTATCAATAGTAACTTATAATCCGTAAACTACTGTAATACAATATCTAGTGCAAAATAATGTAACATAATTTCCACCAGACTTGAACTTGAGCCATACTTTACTTCATATTCACTATATGGAGGTGGATTTATATCTACTTCTAATTTAATTTTTAACTGAATCTGGAACATGATAATAATGAAAGCTTCCTAACTTAGTCTGGTATGTCTTTATCTTATTTTTCTTAAAGGAGGCATTCATAACAATCTGTACTTTTTCAGGTATTAATCCATAATAGGATAAAGCACTCTCAAATGAAAAATAGGATGGCCCGTAGAGAGTGTTAGCAATTTCAAACAATGATTCATTTTCTGACTTGCTATCGATATACAGTCCTCTCTTGAGTTGAATTAAGTATTCAGTCTCAATCAATATAGTAATTTTAGCTTTAGGAGAAGCAAAAGCTTTAAGTTTCTCCAATAAATCTGTGTGAGTAATAATCATCATCTCCTCCAATAAGTACATTTAATTGTACTTGCTGGAGAATGTTAAGTGTATTCTTATAATAGTTTTTTAATGATATAAGAGAGACCTCTTACTTAAAAACTAGGTAAATGTTACTTTGGATGATTAGACAAAATATTTTTATCTTATTTATAACTTGTTATTTAGCTAAATCTGTTTATAATAATTATAATATTTCAAAACACTAAGTTTCGGGAGGAACATATGAAAAGAAATGTAATAATTGTTATTGTTTTAATCGCCACTAGTTTCTTATTTGCAACTAACGGAATGAATATGATAGGTTACGGTCCAAGATCATCATCCATGGGAGGAGCAAGTCTTGGTTTGATTGATGATGTTAATTCTGTAAATACAAATCCTGCAGCAATCTCATTTTTCAAGAATAAAGAATTTGATTTAACCTTAGGCCTATTGATACCTAAAGTAACATTCGAAAACTCTTTGAATGATTTAGAAGGAGAGAGTGAAATCTTTCCTCTTCCCAATTTCTCTTATGTCCATGGCTCTGAAAATCCATTCACTTTTGGTTTAGGTTTCTATTCACAGGGTGGAATGGGAGCTACTTATAAAGATGTAAAACATGCTATTTTTAGACAGTATGATATGGATCCAAATACTCAAAATGATGCCTATATTGATGATTTAGAATATCATTCAATGATTGCTTATTTAAAGGTCATGCCAACTTTAGCATATCAGGTTAATCAGAATTTCTCTCTGGGAATTTCACCTAGTTTTGGCTATGCAATGTTGGAGATGAAAATGCCATATTCATTAATGCCATCAGAAATGAAAGGTGTGGCTAATCCTCAATCAGGAATGACTTTTGGCGATATGTTTGGTTCTCCTATGGACCAAGGTGGACTAGGCTATGAAGAAGTAACTGCTTATGCAGATATGGGAGATGGTGCTACAGCAATGGGCTTTGGGGCTAGATTAGGGCTCTCATATAAGGTAAATGAAGATTTAAGCTTAGGCCTCGCTTATAATTCAAAAGCAACTTTAACCTTTGAGGGTGATGCTTCTATGGATATGACAGCTCAGTTTGGTCATGCGTATGAGATGATGGTTGGTGGAGCTTTACAACAAGGTGCACCTGATTTAGCTACTGCTCAACAAATGGTAGGTCAACAACTATCCGATATGGGGATAGATATGACTTTAGGAATGATAGCTGATTATGATGCTGAAGTAGAAATGTCTTGGCCACAAGAAATTGGCCTTGGGCTAGCTTATAAAGCAAGTCCACAATTACTTTTAGCAGCTGATGTAAAATGGATTGGTTGGAAAGACTCTATGGAAGAGTTTAAGATGAAGTTTAAAAATGGAAGTAATCAGAATATTAATACAATGATGGGTTCTGAAGATTTAGAGTTGTCTATGCCTATGGAATGGGATGACCAATTTGTTATTGCTTTGGGAGCTGAATATCTTATTAATCAGATGTTTGAGGTTAGAGCAGGTTATAATTTCGGTAATAATCCTGTACCAGAAGAGACTGTTCTTCCAATTTTCCCAGCTGTAGTAGAAAATCATATTACTTTAGGCTTAGGGCTAAATGTTAACCCAAAATTATCTCTTGATTTAGGTTATGAACTTAATCTAAAAACAGAAATTGAAGTTGATGAATCAAAAATTGCTAATGAATATGACCAAAGTACAAGTTCACTTTCAGAAAATGTACTGCATTTTGGTATATCCTATAAACTATAAATTTTTAAAACAAATCAAAAAGGGCGAATTTTTAATTCGCCCTTGATTTATTATATAGGTTTTATTTATTTAAAATCTAGTATTATCTACCAAAGTAAAATCATCAACTAACATTGTTGGAATAATAGAAGAAGTATCATTCACAACTTGTTTTCCTAGGGCAAGAATTCGTCTTGTCATATAATGGGGAATCTCATTCCAGCGGAAGTTATTAACACATCAATTACATGTGTTATCCCTGCTTCTTGCATTTTAGTTGCTAAATCATTCATGCTATGTTGATCATATCCAATATAGAGTTCATCGAATAGTTGCTGATATTGAGCATAAGCACCAATCATAAATTGATTACTTGTACTATTTAAGCTTAAAGCTACAAGTATAACCAGAGCACATAGTAGTTTTCTATTCATAATTTCCCTTTGTTATTTAATTAAAGTAAATTTATTGGTTTTTATCAGTTCATCATTAATATAAAGTCTATAGAAATAAATACCTGATGGGTGATTATGAAAATTAATTGTTTTCTTTTTTGAGTTACTTTCGACATTAATTGTTTTAACATGTTGTCCTTTAATATTATATACTTCTATGATAGCATCTTGTACCATGTTGGTAAACTCAAAAGTTATTTCAGGATTAAAGGGATTAGGGTATGCTATAATTATTGGCTGTGTCGATATATGATCTTCACTCTCGATTTCAGTATTGGTTTCGGGATCAATTTCTGTTAAATCATTTGAAGTTGCTAACATAATTAACTTTCCTGGCTGCCAAGGTGCACTGACAGTATCGTATGACCCAACGACTAAGTCAACTTGACCATCGTTATTAAAATCACCGCTGGTCATATCCCATCCAAAGCCATCTTGAAAAGTTTGATAAATATCTCGAGTACCATTTGCTCCCCCCAAGTAACCATTAACATATCCAGTGGAATAATTTCTTCTGATACCTATTATATCACTATAACCATCATTATTTATATCATCACAAGCATAATTATATAGCCAGTCATAGTATTCTATATGAGAATAGCATGTGAAATCGATATCTTGACCACCTAACCATAATCTTAAACCAGAACTTCCTACCTCGTTTAATTCATAATCAGATAGCAGAATATCATCATAACCATCACCATTGAAGTCATTTACTTTCAAAAGATTAGCATTTTTACCTTGTGTTTTAGTTGTAAATGTGTAATCAGCCAGAGTGTCGATAAGGGACGAACCTAAAAAAATATTATGTTGTGTGCACCAGCGAGTACTTCCATATTCATCTACAATAGATTCTCTTTCACGAATACTGTGAGAATAGTCACCAAAACCATCCCCATTTATATCACCTAAACCATCAATTGAAAAATGACGAGTGCTTGAGATGTCATTAGGAATAGTATATTCTTCCAATGTTTGCCCATCAATTATTCGGAAAGATAGAGGATAATCGGAATTACCACGACCAATGATATAGCCCATATCATCATAACCGTCCCCGTTAATATCACCTATACCCTTAAAGTTAGAGACTGGTTGGTGATATTGGTCGAGAGAATAGTCAGTTTCAAAATTATTATAGATATTGCCATAAATAATATTTATCCGCCCACCCCAATAATTAGAAAAACTATTGCTATAGATTGACCGAAAGCCTAAATCTTCATAACCATCATTGTTAACATCTCCTAGACTGGTTAGTTTCACAAAAGCACTTTCTTGATAAAAATTAATGGTATCAGGAATCGTCTCAGGAAGAGAATAGTTGATTATAGAAGTATAGGTATTAGGTAAACCATTCTGATTGCCCTCAAAATAATATAAAAAATTAAAAATTCGTAAAGTATCATTTTCAACAGCAATGACTCCCTCAGTTGCTACGAATAAGTCGTCATAACCATCTCCGTTGAAGTCCAGGGAAGTTATATTTTTCCCAAAACCATCTTCGAAGTTTTCACTTTCATACTCCCAGATAGTATCCAGGGTCTGATAAGAGAATAGACAAGAGGTGAATAATATTATAGTCAATAGTGTAACAAATATTTTCATACTATCTCCTTTAAATTATTGTATATGCAAAATATATTCCTTAAAAATATTATAATGTAAATGTTTAATGAATGCTGGTTGCTATTGATTTTCTCCTATGTGTAAATTAAAATATAAGTATATATATACTTATGAAAATATAATAATAGTATGATAAGTGTAAACTATATTGATAGGTGTCATGTAGGAAGTATGAAGTATTTGTGATACATAGCTGAAACAATGAGATAGGTCTTTTATACAGCCCCATTTAATCAGTAATTTCCCTAATAGTTATTTCATATCATAGGAACTTTATATATCAAAAGGGCGAATTTTTAATTCGCCCTTGATTTATTATATAGGTTTTATTTATTTAAAATCTAGTATTATCTACCAAAGTAAAATCATCAACTAACATTGTTGGAATAATAGAAGAAGTATCATTCACAACTTGTTTTCCTAGGGCAAGAATTCGTCTTGTCATATCATGGGGAATCTCATTCCAGCGGAAGTTATTAACTGATTTTTCAATCTTACCATTTTTGAAGTAGAGAACACCATCACGGGTAAGTCCTGTTAATTCACCACTTTTGCTATCAACAACTCGGATGTACCAGAAGCGATTAATTATAATACCCTCGTCAACCATGCTCATCATTTCTTCTTCTGTTTTATCACTTCCAGCAATAATAATGTTAAATGGATGATTGACATGTTTAAGATTATGTTGTTGAGCATAAGCTTTGCCAGTAGGTAGATTCTTCAAAATACCATCTTTTGACCAATCAGTATTTTGATTAAGAATACCATTTCCATCAAAAGCAGGTCTCATAATTCTCTCATCATCTAAAGATGAGTACATATTGAAGTTCTTTCCAAAGAAAGAAGTTTCTAACATGTTAGAGAAAGGCGTCATACCTAAATCAGCTCCTCTTCTATCCATAAACCAAGACATAAAGGAGAAGATATCGATAACAGCTTGAGGTCGCAAGATGACAGGTATCTTACGGGGGAGCATTTCATTTGGAGAAGAGATTGCTTGGAAATTAGTGTTTAGTTGATTTATTAAAGCATCTAAATCATGTAGTTTCTTTCTGATAACAGAGCTAGAAACTCTAGTTTCTCTATCGTCTTTTTTAATAGTCATTGAATGTTCAAAGATAGTGAATTTATTCTGACCTTCAAAGCCATTTTTAGTAGTGAGATAAGTGTGAATTATATGGCGTGATACCATACCAGAAACTTGAGCATCTTGCTTGATAGCATTATCAATACATTTTTTTATGATAGCAAGATGGTCTTCAACAGTTAAATCAGCGATTTCTTGATCGAAATTGTTATATTCATCGAAGTCTTTAGCTTCTTCAGAGGGTATATACTCAGTATCTTCAGATGAGTGGAGAGCAATAGTCTTTGCTACAGCTAGTCTATCTAAAATACTCTTTTCATCAAGTTGGTCAATATTGACTGAACCTGATTTTTTCCCAAAGTACAGCGTAACATCAATTTCAAATTTAACACCTGAAATATTTTGGGTAATTCGATTTTGAGCAAAACGGGTATCTAAAGAATCTTTAATTTTAGCATTAATTTGATAATCATCTGCATCTATGTTCTGCTTAATAAAATCTATAGTTTTTATTAATTTATTTATCATTTTGAACCTCCTACCATAATGTTTCTAAAGAGGGTTGGTGAAGCACCATGGGTCATTCGACCAGTTTGACTTGGTTGTCCTTTACCACAATTATTTACTCCCCAAGATTTCCAGAAACGCTTATCAGCGATAGCTTCAACACTATTCCAAAATTCTGGATTATTTGATCTATAAAGAATCTTCTTGAGTGGTCTAGTTCTCTTTCCATTTTTAATTTCCCAGAACATATCTCCACCGAATTGGAAGTTGATTCTGTGTTGGTCAATAGAGAATGAACCTTGTCCTTCAATCATAACACCATCATCTACTGCAGAAATGAGATCGTTTGGACTACATTCTTTTTTACCAGCTTCTAAGTAAAGATTAGGTATTCTGTTAATTGGCATGTCATAATAATTGGTAGCTCTGTTACAACCACGACTAAGACTTTGTCCTATGAAAGAAGCAGTATCTCGTGTAGTACCATACTCATTAAGAATACCATCTTTAACTATTTGCCATTCTTGGTTAGGAACTCCATCATCATCATAACCAGCAGTTGCCATACCACCAGCAAGCTTATTATTAGCTGTGAAATTTACTATTTCTGAACCATATTGATAATTCTTTAGTTTCTCTGGAGTTGCAAAAGAAATACCAGCAAAATCTGCTTCCCAGCCTAAAACTCTATCAAGCTCAGTTGGATGTCCTACTGATTCGTGCATTGTAAGAGCCAAGTGGTCAGGATTTAGAACTAAATCACGACGTCTGTCTCCTGCTAAAGAGTCTGCATTAAGCTTCATAATAGCTTCTCTGGCTACTCTATCAGCGTTTTCTAAAAGTCTTAGATTTATTACATGCTCCCAACCTGCAGCAGTTGCTCCTGGGTTATAAGAACGGGATTGACTATCCTCTTGGTTAACTGCTACTGCAGTATAGGATGGATAGACATAAGTTGTATTGATTTTCAAGTGAGAACCATCAGTATTCATTAAGATTTTATCATCATTTTGTGAGATTATCATGGCTCTAGCTTGCTTAATATCTTGATAAGAAAGTAATGTTCTGTTGATTTCTAAAAGTTGGTCTATTTTCTCTTTTGGGGATACTGAGAAAGGGTCAATACAGACTGGAGTTTTGTATGTATCAATATATCCTCTTTCGGGGGTAAGTTGCAATTTGAAGTTTTTGTTTATTTGTGAAGATGCTAATGCAATATTATAAGCAGATTTAACTGTTTCTATTATAGCATCTTTTGTGAAAATCTTGTTATGAGCAAAGCCCCATGCACCATTCTTAAATACCCTTATTCCATAACCATAAGTATCATCATTGTTGAACATTTTTACATTGAGGTCACGTACAAAGATAAATTCTCTTTTAGTTCTCTGGATTCTAATATCAGCAAAATCAGCTCCTAGTGAGCGAGCATAATCAATTGCTATTTTTCCAAGTTCCATATATCCTCCATTTTTATATTTTAGATAACCATAACTTAAGTATACTATAATTAGTGTCAAGTATAAAATTATTAAACTTTGAGTATAGATGTTGGTAAATCTTCAGTTTTATATGATTACTAGCAAGCAAGTGAATCTATAGGTGAAGATATCTAAGTAAGGTAAGTTAATAAATCTTCATTCAAGTGACTAATTTATTTAGAATTATAATCTTATGTCAAAGTTATTTAACATATATGAAACTAATGTAAATGAGATAGTGAATATTGTATAATAACATAGAAAATATGTAATAACTTATAATTTACTTGACTTAAGAAAAATTACCAGTTAAAAGAGGATATAAACCCAAATAATGCAATAGAACTTTGAGAATAGTACTATATTATTCTGCAAAAGTAACTTACATAATTCTTCCGAATATATATATTATATGGATTTTATGGGTGCACCCCCTGTATCCCCCTCAAAGAAGGGGATTTTGCTAAAAGAATCTGCACTCTTCGCCTGTGATACGTAGCTTTAGCGAAGTATTACTAAAGTTCTACTGCACCATTCGGGATAAACAAAGAGAGGATATTATGAAAAAATTTTGTATTTATTTATTATTTGTAGTATTAGGACTTATCATCACTAGTGGGTGCTCAATAGTTGATAAATCGTCTTCGTCAGTATCAAGAACTATAGGTTTAGGAGAAGAAGCTTTACCAATTCAAAAACATAACTTAGGCATAGAAATTTCAATAAAGAAGATAAGGATGCTTGATAAGATATATATGACTGAATATACTGTGAATGACCAAGCAGAAACAGAAATTGACATAAGTGGGAATAATGAGAATTCTAGCAATTTATACTCTGATTATACTGTAAGATTCGGTTTAACAGATATTGATGAGATTTCTCTAGGTTTTTTAAGAGGTTCTGAAGGAAGTACTAGTAAATATTCTCACACTTCTGACGGAGTAACTACTACCAAAGAATTTGAATGTAGAACCAAATATACAGGGATTAAATTAGCTTACAAGCGACTACTTTCTCAACCTGAAAATCCAATGCGTTTATCTGTGTTTATGAGTGTAGCAAAAATAATATTTGATAGCACAGGTGATGCAGCTAGGTTTGATGCAGAATCTTTAGAAACAAGAGCTGCTATTTTAGTTGGTCTTAATGATGACTTAATGGATAGGAAAAGTTATCCTACCTTAGCTATTTATCATTCTTCAGCCCATACAGAACGTAATGAAACTATTCCAGGGATTCCTAAACAAAGAAGTCCTCAGAGTATAGGTGCAGAACTATTATATAATATAGATTTTGGTTATCTATATACAGCTATTAGTGGGGGAGCTGAACAACAAATAGCTGGAGATATTGAAGATGATAGTCTTATATATCAGATGGGTTTTAAAATAGGTTTAAAACTTGGTAAGAAGTGATAAATCCCAGTAATTCATATGAAGCAATAGTACATTATTCGGGATTATAATCCGTAATCTACTGCAATACAATATCTAGTGCAGAATAATGCTATGTCTCTTCCACCAGACTTGAACTTGAAGCTATTATAATGACCAAGTCCATTAATAATAAAAAAGGCTTTCTCCAAAGTAGAGTGGGAGCTAAATATAATCATAAATGAAGAATCTTAAAATCCTTATAGCTCCAGAGGATCGACATCTCTAAGTTTTTTTGATATCATAATCGCCTTTGATAAAGGAGAAAATAGGGGGTGTTACTAACTACTGGTCATTCAGCAGTTATAAGCATTGGCAATTTGCTAAGAAAACTAGCTCGAGCTTGATTTCTTAATCTACAAAGATGTCGTTACTCTGTAGCTTTTTAGGTCTATGTGATATTTTAATCTTCATTTATTTTATTTGTTAATTGATTAATTATTATTATTAAGTTATCTAATCAATAGTCATTGAGTAATCAAAACGTAAACCTGCTCTTGTTCCCAAATAAGGTATTAAAGAAGAAGATGCGTTAGCACCAAAATCTTTTTCAAAGCCACCGTAAATATTGAAATATAGCAGAGAATAGTTGATATTGAGATTTAGCTCTCCTCCAATGTTTTGAATAAGTCTTGATGAAGGGATCCTCAGGGTATTTTTCCTATCAGTATGTGCTAAACTATAATACAAAGAAATGTTTGGGATAATATGTGAGTACTCAGGATCTACATAGCCATATAAAATGGCTGATTTAAATTGATTGATTGAACCATCGTAATCGCTAGTGAAGCCTTTAGAACTTGTTCTCAGATGTTGTCCTTCAAAAAACAAAGAAACTTTAGAAGGCTCAGAACGATCAGTTAAGAGTCTTTTAAATCCTAAAAGGAAACCAGAAACTATAGTATCAGAAGTGTCACTAAGAGCAATAACCTCACCAGTGAAAGACTGAAATTCACTATTATCAAATTTTTGCTCTACACTTCCAATAATGGCTCCTAATTTTATCTCTGTAAAATACCCAAGTCCCAAACGAAAATTAGCGGAGACTGAAGGACCTCTTTCATTAGATTTCTCAATACGAAAATACTTGATTGTTTCATCAGTTTCAGATTCGTACCCTGAAATATAATCTGTAGCTTTGATTGTATTTATGGAGGATTCTAAGGCAAATGTTCTAGCATTTAAGGGTTGAGCTTCTTCTCCTAGTCCGACAGTGCGAACCATTGAACTTGTCGCTATGTAACTGCAAGCTGTTAAGCAAAGTAAACAGCTGATAATTAGAAAAAAAGACCTAATAATGTTTTTCATAAGACTTCCCACTTTTAACCCAAATGGTGCAGTAGAGCTTTAGTAATACTTCGCTAAAGCTACTCCCTCACAAGAATAATATAGTACTATCTTCAAAGTTCTATTGCATTATTTGAGTTTAACTTCAATAATGACAATTATTGATACTTAGAAAATTTTTGTCAAATTATTTGTCTAAAAATGTGTGAAAAGTTAATAATCATCATCTTAATCTATAATGCATTTATATAAGGTTGGTACTTCATTGTTAGTTTCCCACCTTTTCCTAGTATCTAATGTGGAGAGTAACAATAAAGGAGTGGACATTGTTGCGTTGCTAACTTATGACCCAAAAAAAGCATAGCCTAAAATAATAGGCTATGCTCTATATAATTTCAATCAGGTTAATTTAATTATCTTTCAAAACATGTTTATCATACATGTCAGTGAAGTGATTTTTATGTTTAATCTCTTCTGAAGCTAAATTATTGAAAAGAGTTGCTACTTCAGTATCTGGGAACTTAGTAGCTAAATCTTTATATAACTTATAAGAGTATTCTTCCCTTTTCATAGCAATTACTAGAATATTATCATAACTTAAATTATCTTTATCATAATCAGCAAGCATATAATCACTAGTTTGCATATTCGAAGGTTTATCTGGATCTAAAAAGTCTAAGCCTTTCTTATGGATGTTTTTAAGAATAGCTATATGACCTTTTTCCATATTTTCGAAATCAATCAACATTTGTTTCTGATCTGCAAATTTAGCATGATTTTGTAGTTCATGATAGAAATCCACAGCATCTTGTTCTCTTAGTATAGCAAATTCAATTACTTTATCAAATTCAGATTTTGTCATTAGTTCTCCTAAATTGACAAGGAAATATCAGCAACTTTATGGAAAAGTAAAAGCTAAATCCTAATCAATCCTTAACTCATTTAAAAGTTTTAGTCAATTACTTCAAACATATCTTTGCCAACCCCACATTCTGGGCATACCCAGTCTTCAGGTAGATCGTCAAAAGATATGTCATTATTATCGGCAGGATTGTAGATATATCCACACACTAAACATTGATACTTTTCCATTCAGAACCCCTTTTTAGATTAGTATTTTTCACACAATAATTCAAAATATCCTTGTGGATGTGAGCATGATGGGCAGATAGAAGGAGCTTCAAGGCTTTCATGTAAGTATCCACACTTTCTACATTTCCAATATACTTTACCATCTTTTTTAAATACTTCGTGAGCTTTAACTCTTTCATGGAGCATTCTATATCTTTCTTCATGATGTTTTTCGATTTTTGCAATAACACGGAAAGAAGCTGCTATTTGTGGGAAGCCTTCTTCATCAGCAATTTTAGCAAATTCAGGATAGAGTTCTGTCCATTCTTCATTTTCGCCATCAGCAGCATATTCTAGATTTTTTAATGTGTCTTTTTGAGCCCAAGCAGCAGGATAAGTTGCAGTAATTTCTATACCTTGGCCTTCTACACCATTATTGACAAGATGTTTAAAGAAGATTTTAGCATGTTCTTGTTCATTTAAAGCTGTTTCAGCAAAGATAGCTGAGATTTGTTCAAAACCCTCTTTTTTAGCTGTTTTTGCAGCAAATTCGTATCTGTTTTTAGCTTGAGATTCACCTGCGAATGCTTTCATTAGATTTTCAGCAGTTTTAGTTCCTTTTAATGACATGTTTTATTACCTCTCTATAATAATTTTTTCTTAATTTGTTTTCCAAAGGCCGTGTAAATTACAATATTCTCTTGCTTCAATAATATCTTCTTTTTTAACATTGAAAAAAGCTTCTGGTGCTTGAGTGTGACTTAATTCAGCACGATAGACCATATCTTTTGTTAATACTTCGATAAAAGCAATATGATGTTCATCTGTCATAGGATGAGTAGTAGAGCCTACTTTAACTAAAACTCCACCGTCTTTTTCTTCAATTACAGGAACGTGTTTTTCAGTAGCCATATCAGCAGTTTTACCTTCTAATAATTTCATTGGTTCATTACAGCAAACTAGGGCTGGTTGTCCTGGATATACTAATTCAACAACGTTTCCACAAATTGGGCAGTGATAGATTTCTCTTAATTTTGTCATATTTTCCTCCTAACATTATTTTTATAATATAGACATAATAAGTACATCTTGAAAAAATGCAATTAAAAAAACTGGACATTTATCATTTGTTAAGAAAATTGATTATATTATGATATCAAAAAGAGGAATTAATGGCAATAAGAATTAAAGATATAGAAAAAAACAGTTTTGCAGAAAGTCTGAAATTACAAAAGGAAGACTTAATATTGAGAATCAATGAGGTCTTTGTAGAAGATTTTTTAGATTTGAATTATTTTGGAGCTGAAAATCATTTAAAGTTTGAAATAATGCGTGCAAATGAAAAGCTTGAACTTCTTGGAAAAAAGTCTTTTGAAGAATCTTTAGGGATTGTTATTGAAGACCATCATTGCAGAGAATGTGTCAATAACTGTATTTTTTGCTTTATTGATCAAATGCCAAAAGGGATGCGTCAAACTCTCTATGTAAAAGATGATGATTATTCCTACTCTTTTGTTTATGGTAATTATGTTACTCTTACTAATATGAGTCCACAAAAACTGGATAAGTTAATACAAATGAAGATAAGCCCTTTGTATATATCTGTTCATTCTACTAATGCAAAGCTCAGGAAAGAGATGATGAGATATAAACAGGATTTTGATATTATTAATATACTCAAGAAATTAGCTGAGAATAATATTGAATATCATACCCAGTTAGTTTTAGTCCCAGGCTTAAATGATGGCAAGGAATTAGAAAGGTCTCTAACCGATTTATCTAGTCCTGAACTTGCAACATTAGGAGTTGGGGTTGTTCCAGTTGGTTTAACCAAACACAGGGATGGATTAATTAAACTTCCTCTTTTTACTAAGGAAGAATCTCTACGAGTGATAGCGACTATTGATAAATACAGGCAAGTTTTCCCCAGCATTTTTGCTTCAGATGAGTTTTATACTAAGGCAGACTTACCAATACCTTCGGCAGATTATTATGGTTCATTTGATGAACTGGAAAATGGGATTGGTATGGTCAGAATGCTTTTAGATAATTGGCAATATGAAAAGGAAAATTTTGCACAATTTATCTTAACAAAAGTTCAGCAGGATTTGCTTTTTGTAACAGGGGTTTCAGCCCAGAAATATATTAAAGAAATAGCTGAAGAATTAAATATTTTGATTAGTCCTTATAAATCTGATGTGCAAGTAATTAGAAATGATTTTATGGGGGAGACTGTAACAGTCTGTGGACTTCTTTCTTTTACAGATATTTTTAAACAGATTCAATTAAATGACAAGCAGATACCTCTCTTCTCAAAAGATATTTTCAATAGCCAAGGATTAACTCTTGACAATTTTGATAGTGATTATATTAAAAAAGAATTAGATCGAAATATTGTAATAATCTCTCCGATGTTTGAAGAATGGGAGATTGTTTAGAGTTTAAAGTGAAAAATATTTAGGTTAAAATATTATGAAGTAATCTGGGTTAATTAAAAGGGATGGCTAAAGGAAAGTAAATGAGATATAAACATATAATTTTTGATTTAGATAACACATTATTAGATTATGATTTAGCAGAGACGAGAGCTCTTTCTGAACTATTTGATTTCTATCATATTCAAGGGGATTTCCAATCTTTACAGTTCAGATATAAAACAATAAACAATGGCTTTTGGCATAGATTTGAAGAGGGTAGGATTTCTTTAGAAGAACTCAAAATTCAGAGACATAAAGAGTTTATGACTCAAATAGGTAAGAAGGATATTGACCCTGCTGATTGTGCCAAGCAGTATGCTAGATTTCTCTCTCAAAATGCTTTTCCTCTCCCTGGTTCTTATGAAATACTTGATTATCTGAGTGATAAGGGTTATAATTTAATCCTTGCTAGTAATGGTTTACCTGATGTGCAATATCCAAGATTAAAGGCTAGTCTAATGCATGATTACTTCTCTTTTATTGGTATTTCTCAGGAAATAGGATACCAAAAACCTCATGAAAACTTTTTTCACACACTTTTTGAGAAAAGTCAGATAGAAGATAAAGAATCAGTGATAATTATTGGTGATAGCATAAATTCAGATATAAAGGGAGGGATTAATTTCGGCATTACCACTTGTTGGTATAATCCCAAAGACAAAATTTCTGATACCAAAGCTGATTATGATATTAGATCACTACTTGAATTAAAAAATATATTATAAATAGAGGATTTATATGAAGAAAATTTACAGAATCTTTAGTCTTATTCTTCTTTTATCTCTTATTGTAGCTTGTGGAAAAGCTCCTTTAGGTTCCAAGAAGAATCCAATAAAAATGTACTTTGTCCCATCTTTAGAACACAACAAATTAATATCTTCAGGTACTATTATCGAAGAAGAATTAGAGAGAATAAGTGGTTTAGAAATAGAAACAAATGTACCAACTTCTTATGCAGCAGTTATAGAAGCAATGGGTGTTGGAAGAGCTGATATTGCTTGGTTTCCAACCTATGCTTATTATCTTGCAAATAAGAAATATGGTGCTTATGTCACCTTCCAAACTGTGAGAAGTGGGCTTTCTGAGTATAAAGGGCAATTTGTAGCTCGTGCTGATTCTGATATTAAGTCTATTCAAGATATAGCAGGTAAGACTATTGCTTATTCTGATGCTTCTTCTACTTCAGGTTATATCTTCCCTTCAGCTCTTTTAGCCTATGAAAAGATTGAACCAGGCAAAAAAGTTTTCTTAGGTGGACATGATACAGTAATTAGAGCTGTCTTGCAAGGCAAGGCTGATGTTGGTTGTTCTTACTGGTCTCCAGCTGTTGATGGTCTTCCTCAAGATGCAAGAAAAAAACTTCTTACAGAAGAGCCTGAGATATTTGAGAAGGTTAAGATTATTGGTTTCACAGACTGGATTCCTAATGATAATTGTACTTTTAGAAAAGAGTTACCTCAAGATATAGCAGATAAGATGATTGCAGCTATTGAAGAGTTTAAAAATAGTGAGCTTGGGAAAAAGGCCTTTAAGGATCTTTATGATATTGATGATTTAAAGAGAGTGGATGATTCTGCTTACTCTGAAATAAAGAAGAAATTAGATTTAATTGATACAGCCAAATTAGATTAAGAAAATGAGCATAATACAGATAAATAAACTAAATAAATTCTATGATGAATCAACTCATGCCCTCAAAGATATTGATTTAGAAATCAAAGAGGGTGAATTCTTGATTCTCTTAGGACTGTCTGGTTCTGGGAAATCTACTCTCTTAAGGTGCATAAATAGATTAATCGATCCAACATCAGGTCAGATTAATTTTCTGGGACATGATGTCACTAAGGCAAATTCAGCTTCTTTAAGAGACTACCGTTCTGATATAGCTATGATTTTTCAGCAATTTAACTTAGTGAAGAATCTTACTGTCTTAACTAACGTTTTAACGGGCAAACTGTCTAAACATGGCATTCTTTCTCCTTGGACTAAAGAAGAGAAGGAAGAAGCTATGCAGAATTTGAAGAGGGTAGGACTCCAAGATTTTGCCTATAGGAAAGTACGAAATCTAAGTGGTGGACAACAGCAAAGGGTAGCAATTGCTAGAGCTTTGATGCAAAAACCTAAACTAATTTTAGCTGATGAACCAGTAGCAAGTCTTGACCCAGCTACTGCTGATTCTGTAATGAACTATTTAGGTACCCTTAATAAAGAAGATGGTATAACTGTTGTCTGTTCCTTACATTTCTTGAGTTTAGCTAGGAAATACGGTTCTAGAGTTCTAGCTCTAAAGGATGGGAAAATAAAATTCTCAGGTAACCCAAATGATATTGATGAAGGGAAATTTAAAGAAATCTATGGGGAAGATGCTGAGGAAGTGGAGATTCGCTAATGGCAAAAGTAAAAGATAACATTATGAAAAAGAGATTTATTGCAAATGCTGTAGATTATGGTATTGCACTTTATCTAGGGTCAACTATTGGCTATTTGATAAACTATGTATTTGAGCTAAACATTTCTCCTTTCTATATTTTCATAGCTTCTTCTTTAGCTTTTACTCTTCTAATGGTCTTACCTAATAGTCCTGGAAAGAGTATTTATCAAGAGAAGGATGAACGAGTAAAACTATTCTCTAAACTCTATCACTATCTTTACGCATTGGCTATTATTCTTTCTTTAGCTGTAGGCTGGTTTATGGTAGAAATTCAGCCTTATGAATTTCTTACAGGAATGTCTGGTACCAAGAATATAGTAAGAGGACTTTTCACTCCTGATAAAGAAATATTTTGGAAGATGGTAACAGAATTAATCAAGACTATTTATCTTGCCTTAATGGCAACAGTTTTTGCTGTTCCAATAGCCTTTGTCTTTAGCTTTCTAGCTGCTTCAAACCTAATGAATAAATCGTTTGTTGGTAGAATAATCTATGCTATTATTAGAACAATCTCTACTATAATAAGATCAATCGAAGCTATTGTTTGGGCTATTATCTTTGCTGTCTGGGTAGGAATAGGACCTTTTGCAGGTATGCTTGCCCTAATGATACACTCTGTTGCAGCCCTGGTTAAGCTCTATTCAGAACAGATTGAGAATATTGACCATGGACCTATTGAAGCAATTACTTCTACAGGTGCTTCTACACTGCAAATTTGGAAATATGCTGTCATCCCACAAATCATTAATCCTTTCCTAGCATTCACTATATATCGCTGGGATATTAATGTCAGAATGGCGACCATTGTCGGTTTTGTAGGTGGGGGGGGTATTGGTTTGCAACTTTTTCAAAAGCAGCAGATGACAGACTGGAATGGAGTAGGAACTATCGTATGGCTAATAGCTTTAGCTGTCTGGCTTATGGATATGGTTTCTGCTGAAATACGCAAGAAACTTTTAAATAATTAACTGGGAGCGCTGGCATCCTTGCCGGCAGTTAACTGGGAATGTGGGCATCCCTGCCCCTTCAAACACTTAAGAAGCTTGGGAAATAACTGGGAATGTGGGCATCCCTGCCCGTTTCAAACACTTAAGAAGCTTGGGAAATAACTGGGAATGTGGGCATCCCTGCCCGCACCAAGCACTGTAAAGCTTGGGAAATACATAAAAAATATTAGGAATTAAATGATAAACATAGGTGAAATTTTAGTAACTATCAATAATGTAAATAAACGTTTCGTAGATAAGGATATCTTAAAAGATGCCAACTTCGGTATTCACTCAGGTGAAAAGATGGGTATCATCGGAGTAAACGGCTGTGGGAAAACTACCTTTCTTAAAATATTAGCAGGAAAAGAAGCAGTAGATTCAGGACAAATTACTTTTCGCAATGAAATTCAAATTGCCTATCTTCAACAAAATCCTGATCTAGATGATGACTTAACTATCATGGAAGAGATCTACTCTTCTGATAAAAAAGAGTTTGTTCTCTTAAAAGAATATTTTAACATTAGCGACCAGCTTACCAGAAATCAAAGCCAAGATTTATGGGAAAGACAAGCTCTCTTAGCAGAAAAGATAGAAATGCTTAATGGTTGGTCTATTGAAGCTAAAGCGAAATCATATTTGACTAAACTGGGTATAACAGATTTTAATCAAAAGATTGGACAGCTATCTGGAGGGCAAAAAAGAAAGGTTGATTTGGCAAATATTCTGTTAAAAGAAGCTGATTTGTTAATTTTAGATGAACCTACTAATCACCTTGATATAGACTCAATTGAATGGTTGCAACAACATCTTGCAGATTATCAAGGCAATATTATCTTTGTTACTCATGATCGCTATTTCTTAGATAGTATCTGTAATAAGATTATGGAAATTGAACTAGGCCAAGTAAACTTCTATGAAGGTAATTATTCCTATTATATTGAAAAGAAAGAAATGGAAAATGTTGATAGACAAAGGAAAGAAACCAGACGTCAAGCTCAACTCTCTAAAGAATTAAAATGGCTACAAAGAGGAGCTAAAGCTAGGACTTCAAAACCCAAAAACCATATTGATAGAGTTAAAGAACTTTTAGATAAATCCTATCTTATAGAACAACAAGATATGGATATCTCTTTTCAAACTCATCGTTTAGGTAAGAAGATTTTAGAATTAGGAGGCATTAGCCATCAATATGATAAGGAACCACTGATTAACAACTTTAGTCACATGTTTCAAAAGTTTGAAAGGATAGGCATTATTGGCGATAATGGTTGTGGGAAAACTACTCTTATAAAGATTATCATCAAAGAATTAATTCCAACAAGAGGGTCTGTAAATATAGGCCTTAATACTAAGTTTGCTTACTTCAAGCAAGATGTTGATGAAATGCCCCTTGATAAATCTGTGTATCAATATATCTCTTCCTATGCTGAAAATATCAGAACTAAAGACGGAGTTCTTCACTCAGCTACTGAAATGTTAGAACGCTTCCTGTTCGAACCTAAGATGCAACAAGCTAAAATTTCTTCCCTTTCAGGGGGAGAAAAGAAAAGACTTCACTTACTTAAATCTCTCATGTTCGGAGCTAATTTCATTATTCTTGATGAACCTACTAATGATTTAGATATTAGGACATTAGAAATTTTAGAAGACTACTTAGATGCCTTTGATGGCTGTATTTTAGTAGTCTCCCATGATCGTTTCTTTTTAGATAGAATCTGCGATTTTCTCTTTATCTTCGAGAATAACAAAATTAATAAATTTGCAGGAAATTATTCTGATTATCTCTTAGTAAGACGCTTCCGCCAGGAGGAAGAAGAAGAGAAAGAAAAAGAAAAGACAGTCAAAATCAAAACTATCAAAAAAGGACTTAGCTTTAAAGAGAAAAAAGAATTAGAAGAAATTAATGATAGACTGACTCAAATTGAGTTTAGAACTCTTGAACTTTCTAATATGATTGAAAATAAAGCTGATGAATTGAGCCACCAAGACTTTACTACAATAAGTGAAGAACAGACTCAACTTGAAGATGAAATGCTGGCTCTACTAGAGAGACAAGAGGAGCTGGAAGAGAAATAAATTAAAACATTTCACACTAATAAACACGAATTAAGACGAATTTCCAAGAATTACTTTGTAGTTGAATCATGGATTTGTTTAAACTAAAATAGTGCTATTCGCAAAAGTCTACTGCATTATTTGAATTAAATGTTTAAATGTATGTTAGAAACACTCTACTGGCGGACTGTGTAGAGCTTGTCCGTCTCAAAGTTATATGCGTAGTTTATGGAATCACCCCTGTATCCCCCTCAAAGAAGGGGATTTTGCTCAAATAATCTGCAATTTTCTCAAAAATTCAACAAACTATCTGGGCTTAATAGCTTTCATGTAATTTCGTGAACTTACACCTTCTAAACCAATTTTCCTCCTCTAATTCTCACAGTTCAGAGTTTGTAGATTGGATCATTTTTATGGTCCTATATCTGTTGTGAAACTAGTTCCTTCATTGTTACTCACTCAACAAGTCATTGGAATTTTATTGTGATAGTAACAATCAAGGAAGAGTTATAACAAAATTTAACCCTATTTTATCTGCATATCAGATATTATATAAGGTATGTTAGAATATTACTATTGACTAATGGTAAGTATATTGCATTTAGTATCATGGAAGGAAAATTAATTATGAAATGGAGGATAAATGACTAAGCGACTATTAGTTTTTTCACTTTTAATGATTGTAGCTCAATTAATGTATGCTACAATAACAATGACTTATAATTTTGATGAACCAGTTATTGAGGAGACTGGCCATTACACAAAAATAATGATGGAAGATTGTTTCCTGAACGGTGTTCCTGCACAACCACAGTTACCTTATAAAGGAAACATGATTTATTTACCAACAAGTGAAGAAATTACTTCTATCAATGTTCGTTTTGGGAAGGCACAAGAGATTATTTTAGATAAGGAGCTTTTTCCTGTTCAACAGCAATATCCACTGTCATTAATGGAAGATGCTAAATTCACAGAGCCCAATACGGAGATTTATAGCTCCTCCAAGGCTTTCCCTTATGAAACAACTAAGAATATCAGAACTGATTTCATGGCAGGTCATAGTGTTGGTTCTTTTGCCTTCTCTCCAGTAGAATACTATCCTCAAGAAAACAAAATTATTTGGTATTCTCAAGCTACTGTAGAAATCGAAACTGCTGTAACAAATGCTGGTTTTCAAGCTCAGGCTTTGAGAAAAGACAACATGTCTGTATATAAAAGATTGATAAAAAGTGTTGATAATCCTGAGATGGTTCCAATGCCTAATGCAACAAGAAATACAGGTATAGATTATTTAATTATTTATCCTGAAGAATATCTTAGTCAGATTCAACAAATCGAATACTATCACACAATGAGAAATAGGAATGTGGAACTTCTTTCCATTGAAAGCATTGAAAATAATCCAGTACCAGGTGGCGCAAGTTTCCGTGATTTACCTGAAAAGATACGTGAATACATCATTTATTACTATTCTCAAGCTGAAAACGACCTGCAGTTTGTTTTGCTTGCAGGTGATGCTGATGTAATACCTCATAGAGGATTCTATGCTTCAAATGAAGCTCAAACCGATTATGATATTCCTGCAGATTGTTATTATTCAAACCTTAATGGCAATTGGGATAATAATGGAAATAATATCTTTGGAGAATCACAAGAAACTGACTTAATGCCAGATTTAGCTGTCGGTAGAATTTGCTATAATAATTCTATTGAATTAGATAATATTATCAATAAGCTACATAAGTTTACAGAAGAACCAGTTATGGACTTAGTAGAAACTTCAGTAATGGTGGGAGAATGGTTATGGGAAGGTCCTACTTGGGGTGGTGACCACATGGATGAATTAATCGGTACTACAAATTTATATGGTTATGAAACTACAGGTTATCCAGAAGACTGGACATTCTCAAAGTTATATGACAGAGACTATGGCTATGCAGATGCTTGGTATGGCTCTCAATTATTCCCTCTTTTGAATGAAGGTGCAACTTATGTTAACCATCTAGGTCACTCTAACACCACTTATAACATGAGATTATCGAATGATTATGTTACTGTAAACAACATTACTAACAATGGAAACAATGGCAATTTCTCTGTTCATTTTACTCAAGGCTGTTATGCTGGTGCATTTGATAATCGAGGTACTTATGTAGGCGATTATGGTGCTGATTGTATTACTGAGAGATTTACTGGAATCGAAACTTCTGCAGTAGCTATGATTTCTCATTCTCGTTATGGTTGGGGTACCCAAGGTTCTACTAATGGTGTTTCTCAAAAATACCATAGACAATGGGTTGATGCTATCTTTACTGAAGAAATAGTCGAAATAGGGGAGACCTTAAATGACAGTAAAATAGATAATATTCCAATGATGGATAATGGTACTATGTACTGGGTTTATTATGAAACAAATCTTTTTGGCGACCCAGCAATGAATTTATGGAAGGAAACACCAGCTACTATAGAAGAAAATATTCCTACAGTATGGCAACAGGGGGAGAATGGTTTTCTTCTTGATATCTCTACTCCAAACACTGTGGTTGCTTTTGTAGATACAGATAATGAAATTCTCTGGACAGGTGAAAGAGATATCTTAGGAAATATTTATTTCTCAACTACAACTTCTTTGCTAGCAGGGAACTACAGACTAATCTTAAATGCTCCTTATCATCTTCCTAAAGAAATTGATATTGAAGTGGTTCAAGGTGACCAAGCTTATTTAGGTCTTACTGCTATTACTAACAATCATTCTCAATCTGAATTTTCTGCTAATGATCTCGCTAACTTTAGTATAAATGTGCAGAATTTTGGAGTTGAATCTTTTGATGGACAAGCTTATATGAAACTTGTTTCTATGAATGAACACCTTGAAGTTGTGCAAGATTCTTTATATTTGGGTTCATTTGCAGGACAAGAAGTAGCTAGTTTTGATAATGTTTTTGAAGTAAAAAATTTAGGTGGACATGAAGACCAAGAGGAAGCAGAACTTATCTTCACAACTTATTTTGGTCAGCAAGAATCTGTGTATCAAAGTTATCTTACTCTCAATGCATCTGAAGTTGTTCTAGATGCTGTCATTTTAACTTCTAATGCTTTAGCTCCTGAAGCTAATACAAATAATCCAATAAACTTATCTTTCACAAATAATGGTTCTGGTTATGCTAGAAATATTGAACTTGTTTTCTATTCTTATTATACAGGAATAACAGTTTCTCCAGCTGCTTATACTATAACTGAAATAGCTCCAAATGAAAGCCTTGTTTTAGAAGATATTTTCACCTTAAATATTAATGATTCAATTGATAATTATGACCCAGGTAACTTTGTTGTTACTGTAATAGATCCTTTCTTCACTGTGGAAGAATATATTTATGATTTCTTAGTTGGCTTAGATATGTTTACTTTTGAAACTGGTGATGATGGCTTTATAACTCAAGCTCCTAGTAATCAATTTACTAATCAATGGCACAGAAGTGACCAGCAGAATAATACACCAAATGGTTCTTATAGCTTTAAATTTGGTGGAATTGGACCAGGTCATTATTCAAATAGTGCTTATGGTTATCTTGTTTCACCAGTATTTAATATAGTAGCTAATTCTCAATTTGTTTTCTCACATAAGATGAGTGCTGAAAAGGATGCAACTAACTCAACTTATGCTTGGGATGGTGGTTATCTTGAAATGTCTGTTAACGGTGGACCATTTAATATAATTGAGCCTGAGGGAGGTTATCCTTACTATATCAGAACTAATGAAGCTTGCCCTATTGCTGGTTCAACTCCTGTATTTTCAGGTAATATTCCTTGGAGTGAGGTCAGCTTTAATCTTGGCTCTAACTCAGGACAAGTACAGTTTAGATTTGTCTTTGGCTCAGATGGAGCAACTGTTGCAGAAGGCTGGTATGTTGATGATATTCATGTAGTTTCACCAACAGATAATATTAGTCATGATATTGACTTGATAACTGCTAGAATAGAGGGAAATTATCCAAATCCATTTAATCCAGAAACTACTATATCTTATTCTATTCCTACGAATAATCTGAAAAAGAATGCTCTAGTAGAAATAGAAATTTATAATTTAAAAGGTCAAAAGGTAAAGACTTTACTTAAAGATCATAAATCTCCAGGTAACTACCAAGTAGTTTGGAAAGGGGATAATGACCAAAAGAAAAGTGTTGCCTCAGGCATATATTTTGCTAAATTGAAGGTTGGTAATTCAAGAGATTATCAGAAAATGGTATTGATGAAATAAATAAAAATATTTAGGATGCTAGCAAGGATGTAGGCATCTATCTTTCAAAATACTGAGAAAGCCAGCAAGGATGCTGGCTTTCTTTCTTTTGCCTTAGAGATGAAGGCGCCACCAGTCGACAAATATGTGGTTTAAATTGTTAAATAATCTCAATCTTGTTATGTATTTATTATATTTTTACTTGACATTAATGTTATTATGATTATTTTTATAATAAAAGATAGGGGGAATTATGAAAAAAATTAAATCTGTGTATGTAATGTTTTCAATTTTATTACTTCTATATGCTCATTTATCAGGGGCCATTCATAAACAACATCTTAATAACATAACATCAAACTTTAAATTTTTTGAATCTGAACAATCATTTCCTGAAGATTATCTTAATGTTTTCAGAGATACGTTTTATCAAACAATATGTTCAAAAACATATTCGCGATTGTACTATCCTGACTCAGCTCCTCAATTCGAATTGATTTCTCGAACTAACTATAATTATAACTCTTTGGGACAGAAAATTTTTACCCAAAGATATGGTCAAGGTTATGAAAACTCTTATACATTGCTTGGAGAATGTGTTTATGAATACTTGAATGATTTAATATCTAGAGAGTATAATACGACTTTTGACCATCATTATGGAGAATTTCACAGGGAAACAAGCTATGAATATGATTTGCAAAATCATATCAAGTACATAACAAAACGTTGTGATAATGCATACATTGTTCCTCCTGATACAACCTTCAAAACTGTTAAGACAATATTCAATGATGAAGGATTAATCATTAGAATAAATCACTATAATGGTATAATAACAGACCTAGAAAATATTATGCCAGATGAGTATTATATCTATGAATATAATGAAAATTCTGCATTAGTTCAATGGTATTACTACTCGTATAACAACTATTATGAAGAATATTTAATTGACGATGCAAGACAGTATTCTTATAACAATAATGGCCTACTTACCTCTTATAAAAGTAATTATAACCAGATTAATAATATCTACGAAGATAGATCAGAATACACTTATAATATTGAATGTTTGGTTGATACAACTTTTTACTACTCTTGCTCTTTAGCTGATAGTGTGTGGACATACAATTCATATAGTGTTTCTTCTTATGATTCAGCAGGTAATTTAGTACAGCGAGATCATTTTTATCCTGATGGTTATTATTCAAGTTATACTCAATATATGTACCAAGTTTTTGTCTGTAATGAAGATGCGGAGGTAGCTATTAGTACTATTCCAACTATTTATCCAAATCCATTCAACCCACAAACTACCATAAGCTACACAATACCAACTAAAAGTTCTAAAACAGATGATTTAGTTGAAATTTCAATTTATAACTTGAGAGGTCAGAAGGTTAAGAGTCTGCTTAAAGAAAATAAATCTCCTGGTAATTATCAAGTTGTTTGGAAAGGCGATAATGATGAAGGAAAAAGCCTAGCATCAGGAATCTATTTTGCTAAACTAAAAGTTGGTAATACAAGCCATCTTCAGAAAATGGTATTGATGAAATAAATAAAAATATTTAGGATGCTAGCAAGGATGTAGGCATCTATCTTTCAAAATACTGAGAAAGCCAGCAAGGATGCTGGCTTTCTTTCTTATGGTTCTCTCTAAGGTAAAGTGGGTAAGAGGTAGATAGATAATCAAGTGTCATCATAAGAAACAAACTGCTGCAAAATGTAGATAATGCCTTTTCAGTCGGACGGTAGAGGGAATCTACACTGCTCGACAGAAGAGTCTTACATTACATATCTACAAAGATATCGCTCCTCTGAAGCTGCAAGAAGAGTGAATTTTTGTTTAGACACACTCTACTTGAAAGAGATCCTTTCTTTTGCCTTGAGAGATGAAGACGTTCCCAGTTAACAAAGAGTAATATTCTAGATATAATCAAAAAGCCCCTTATGAAAAGGGGCTTTAATATATCTATAAAATTTAAGTTTTTAAGTTAAAGTTATTAATAAACTCTTGCAAGATTGAAGCTCTAGTAGGGTGTCTTAATTTCTTAAGAGCCTTATCTTCAATCTGTCTAATTCTTTCACGGGTAACATTAAAGATATTACCAACTTCTTCCAAAGTTCTGTGGAAACCATCGTCAATACCAAAGCGAAGTCTAATAACTCTTTCTTCACGAGGAGTAAGGGTTTGAAGTACTTCATCAACTTGACGTTTCAAGAGAGAACGTTCAGCTAATCTTTCTGGTGAGATAGTGGATTTATCTTCGATGAAATCACCAAGAATACTGTCGCCTGATTCATTACCAATAGGTTTATCAAGAGAAACGGGTTCTTTAGATATATTAAGAATAGATTTTACTTTATCTATAGGCATTTCGAGAGCTTGTGCAATTTCTTCTGGGAAAGGATCTCTACCTAGTTTTTGCATTAATCTTCTAGATGTACGATTGATTTTATTGATAGATTCTATCATGTGAACAGGAACACGAATAGTTCTTGCTTGGTCAGCAATAGCTCTTGTTATAGCCTGTCTAATCCACCAAGTAGCATAAGTTGAGAATTTATAACCTTTTTTATAGTCATATTTCTCAACTGCTTTCATCAGACCAGTATTACCTTCTTGAATCAAATCTAAGAAGTCTAAACCACGGTTATTATAACGTTTGGCAATAGAAATAACTAATCTCACGTTTGCTTCAATCATATCGCTTTGAGCACGTTCTTTAGTTCTTTCACCTCTTTCAATTTCTCTGAGTAAGAAGACTAACTCACTAGCTGTCATCCTAGTTTCTAATTCTACACGGCGTATCTTTCTTTTAGCATTCTTAATCTTTCTTAGGGTCTCGATAAAGAGATTAGGGTCTATACCAGTTTCATCTTTAACTTCTTCAAACTCTTCATCAGACTTTTTAGCTTTTCTTCCGAAAGAACAGATTTCTTCAACAGAATATCTTTTAATTTTCGTAATTTTCTCAATGATAGTATTAGATTCTACTATTCTATCAACAAGACTTCTAACACGATAAACCAATCTTTTAATTAATTTATCATTAAACACGAAGGTTGAAAAAAGTTCTACAATTCTTTCTCTATTTGCATCTATTTCTTCTTGGCGAGAAGCTAAGCCTGTATCATCAAAATCTGTATTATTTAAGATTTCCCCGATGACATCAAAGCACTTTTCTATTTCATTTAATCTAGTTTTAAAGATGTCAATAATCTCATCTGGTTTTTTATTATCTAGTTCAGTTCCAAAATCGATTTTAAAAATTTGGTCTAATCTAATTCTTTTTTCTTTATAACGATGCAAGAAGTTTTGCATTTCTCTGAGAGTTGAACCAGAGAGAAAGACATTGTTAGTTATCATTTTATGATAAACTTCAATTTTCTTAGCAACTCTAATTTCACCTTCACGATCAAGGAGAGGTACTCTTCCCATTTCCTTAAGATACATACGAACAGGGTCATCGTAAAATTTACGTGTCTTAAGAGTTTTTGATTTCTTCTCTTTTTTAACTTTTACTTGTGCCTTGCTAACTTTGTTCTCAGTTTCATCAATAACCTCGATATTCTCCTGCATTAAATCAAAAAGGATATCGTCGATTTTATCTAAGAAAATAGGATTTGCTGGAAGTAGTTCATTGATTTGTCTAAAGGTTATGAACCCAGCTTCTTTACCAATTTCAACTAATTTTTTAATACAATCATTGTAAGTTAGCATTAAATCTCCTCAAGTTAATAAATTACTCACTATTGCAGTGTTTAAACGTAAAATCTCATTTTTAATATTTTGTTTCTTTTCTAAAAGCTCTGTTGTAAAGCCATCAGTTATTATCTGCTTGTTTACAACACTTAAATCATTCTTCAATTTACGGAGTTTTATATCCTTGATAATATGCAAGATGTCTCTTTGGGGTTCACCTAAAAGAATTAACTCTACTGCAATGTTTTTTAAACTCTCATCTTTGAAAAAATCAATAATTTGGGAATGAGTAAACAAATTTAGAAAGTCCTCATTTTCTGTCAAAGTATTAAACATTTTTTTATAAATATCATCAAAAAAGTAATCTGAATTAATGATTTCGCAAATATTTTTTATCTCTTCTGGGTTGTTTAACATAAATTGAAAGAGCTCTTTTTCTTCAGTATGCATTTGTAGCTCAAATCCTATTGCTGATTTAGGCTTTCTAGCAATCTGTTTCTGTTGATTAACACTTGCTCTAACAGAGTTCTCATTTATAGAAAATTCTTCACTAATGCTTTTAATCATCATCTCTCTATCAATAAGGTCTGTTAATTTGGCAACACTATCTAATAGAAGTTTAATTTTATCTTTATTCTCTTTAGCTAAAATCTGTGTTTGCCTAACAAAACTTAAAAAAGCTAGTGGCTTATCTATCAACTTTTGTAAATACTCTTTACCTTTATTTAACAATATTGAATCTGGGTCTTCGCCTTGAGGTAAGACAACTACTTTAGCAGTTAGCCCCATTTCTATACATTTTAGCCCACTAGATATAGCAGCTTTACGTCCTGCATCATCTCCGTCATAGAGGAGATAAACATTTTTAGTATATCTGCTGAGTAGGGTTAACTGCTTTTCTGTAAGGGCTGTGCCTAAGGCTGCTACTGAATTTGTAAAACCTTCTGAATATAAACGCAAGAAATCAAGATATCCTTCTGATATGATAGCATAATTCACCTTGGCAATATCATACTTAGTTAGAAAGAAACCATAAAGTTCATTTCCTTTGGTATAGACTTCTGTAGTGGGAGAGTTGATATATTTTCCACCTTTATCTTCGTCACTCAGTTGTCTTCCTCCAAAGGCAACAATCTGCCCCGTATGAGAGTGGATAGGAAAGATTAATCTATTTCTAAAAGCATCATAGCGTCCCTTGTTAGAGTCCTTGAATAATCCACTATCTCCTATGATTTCTTGAGCTATATCTTCTCGTTTAACCTGATTTAGAAGTCCTGTAAAACTATCTAGGGCATAACCAAGCTCTAGTTTATTTGCTAAATCTTGAGAGATACCTCTATTCTCGAGATATTTATAAACATCTTGTCCGTATTCTTTCAAATTATTAACATAATATTCATTCGCTAATCTATAAACATCAAGAATTTTAGTTTTTTTAGATACAGCTCTCTTATCTTTAGCAGTTTCCTTGACTGTTATACCAACTCTTTGAGCAAGTTTTGTTACTGCTTCTATAAAAGTTATTTTTTCATATTCTTGGACAAAAGTGAAAACATTACCACCTTTACCACAGACAAAGCACTTGAATATCTGCTTTTGTTCAGATACCATCATAGAAGGGTGCTTATCATCATGAAAAGGGCATAATCCCTTATAGTTGGCACCACTCCGCTTTAAAGGCAGGTAGGCTGATATTACATCAACTATGTTATTGCTATCTCTGATTTGCTCTATTAAAGAGTTATCCATTAACTTTTATCCTTAAATATTTTCTTATTGATAAATTAAGAAATTCATTATATTTTGCTAAGATAAATTTCTCTTAGTGAAGTTCAACTATTGTTACCCCAGAACCACCAGCATTTTCAGGAGGTGTATAGAAAGTTTTAACAATTCTAATTCTTTGCAAGTGCTGTCTGACTTTAGTTCTCAAGGCTCCAGTACCTTTACCATGTACTATTCTTAATTTCTTTAAGCCTGCTAAATGAGCATTATCTATGAACTCATTTATTAAAACTTTAGATTCATCAAAGGTTAGACCTAATAATTTTAATTCAAAGGAGGCTTTAGGGGTATGACTAGTAGAAACCAAGGATACAGTTTCCTCTTTCTTATTAAGCTTTTGCTTATGTTCAGGCAAGGAAATTATATTATCTAAAGAAGTTTTGAAAGTTATACCATCCATATCAACTATAACAGCTGATTTGCTAATCTCTGCTATGGTTGCTTCAGTTTCAAAACTCTCAACCCAGACTCTCATACCAACTTCAGCTTGGTTAATCTTTGCTCCTACGTGTTTAGAAAGTTTTTGTTTTTCAGTTTTAATCTCTTGATGTTTTTGATTTAATTTCTTTAAAACCTTTTGATTTCTGTTCTTTCTTTCCTCTTTATCTAATTTTTTGATATTATCTAAGTCTTGATTTAGCTCTTTTTGCATGTCTATCAAGTATTGCTGAGCTTCTTTCAATTGTTTCTTCTTTATTTCCTTAGCTTCAGTCTCTAACTGATTAATCTTATTCTTATATTCTTCTTCTCTTCCCTTGAGCAGGGCAACCTGGAGCTCATGTTTATAGGTTACTTGTCCGAGCTTTTTCTTCTCAACTTCCAATCTTTTAATTAGATTAGTGAGTTCTACATTTTGAGTACCAGCTAACTCTTTAGAACGGTTAATTATTTTAGCGTTTAACCCTAAACCTTCGGCTACATCAATAGCGAAAGAATCACCAGGTAGTCCAAAAACAAATCTGTAAGTAGGTTTATGTTCTCTAGCATCAAACTGCATAGAAGCATTACGGCAATTCTGATTTTTTTCAGCGAAGACTTTCAGAGCAGTAAAGTGAGTTGTGATGATTCCTTTAGCTGAAAGGTGTTCTACTTCTTCTAAAACAGCTTGAGCCAAAGCTGAACCTTGTTCTGGGTCAGTAGAAGAACCAATTTCATCTATTAGAATCAACGTTTTAGCATTAGCATTATCAATCATCTTTTTAATCTGACCAATATGGGATGAAAAAGTTGAAAGAGATGATTCTAAAGATTGTTCATCCCCAATATCAGCTAAGATATGGTCAAAAATACCAACCTTGCTCTCTTTGTCTGCAGGAATAGGTAATCCTGAAATAGCCATCATGGTCAAAAGCCCAGTACCTTTTAAAGTAACAGTTTTACCGCCAGTATTTGGTCCAGATAAGACTAAGATATTATAATCTTTTCCAATATTTAACTCGAAGGGAATAACTTTATCATATCCTCGTAAGGTATGAATCAAGAGAGGATGTCTAGCATCTTTAAGTGAAATTATTGGCTCATCAACAATTTTTATTGAATTAGCCTTTAAGTAATTTGAGAAGGAAGCACAAGCAAAATAGAAGTCGAATTGTCCTATTAATTCAGTATTCTGAATCAGACTATCCTGTAGGGGAAGAATCATCTGAGTGAATTTTTTAAATATTTTATAGATTTCTTCCTTTTCAGCTTGCTTCAAGAAAGAAATTTTATTATTCATCTCCACAATTTCTGGTGGTTCTACAAAGACAGACGCACCACTAGAAGACCTCTCTTGTACTACACCACCAACAAATTTTACCTTACCCTCTTTGATAGGAACCACAAATCTATCTCCCCGAGTTGTTACTATTTTTTCTTGGAGATATTTTTCAAACTTAGGATCATTCATTCTGCTGTTAAGGGTCCTTTGAATACTAGATCTGGTGTCTTTTCTACTCTTTCGTATGCGGTTAAGTTCTGGAGATGCTGTGTCTAAAATATCTCCATCAGGAGAAAAGATATGGTCATATCTTTCGGTAATCTCAGGATAAGCTACTAATTCACCAAAGTATCTTTTAACATCATTGTAGCCTTCAAAAGAAGCGATTTTATTTTTTAAATCATTTCCTATTCTAATATTAGTTATGATATACTGGAACTCTTCTATACTCATGATTGAACCTTTAAATTCAGAAAAGAAGTCTTTGAGATTTGAAAGGTCATCTATCCTAACATAAAGTCCTTCTTTAAGCATTGATTGAAAGGTGTCAATCATTTTGGTGAGTCTATTTATTTTATTAATATCAGCTAAAGGACGGAGATTATCAATCTTTTCTTTAGCAAGATAAGACTTGCAGTGCCCTTTTATTAGTTCTTTTAGCTTATTAAATTCTAATTTATTATAAGAATACATTTATCTATATTATTTCCTCATTTCTATTTCTGTCTAAGTATTCTTGTAAATATTGGTTTATATCTTTACCTAAGACAGGTTTTAAGTAATTACTATTTATCTGAGAAGATATCTGGCATATTTTTGAGTTATTGATTTGCTTAATAACCATGTCAATATTAGCTATATTCATTATTATAACAAAAAGAGTAATTACAAATTGCATAGCTAAGAGACCAAACAAGCCTCCTAAAATTCTGTTAAAAATATTTAGATTAAGGGTATCAATAATTAATTCAATGATTTTAGTTATTACAAGAGTAATGATGCTTATAATCAAGATTTGACTTACAATAGAGATAACAGTTGACCAACCATAAGAAATCTCCCAGTTTTTAACCATCCAATCACTGATCCCAACTGTGAAATTGCTTAAGGAAACATAAAGTATAATACCTGTAATAAAGCTCATTAAGCCTCTGATTAAACCCTTATACAAACCCCATATTACCAACAATATGGTGCAAACTGCTAACAAAATATCTAGAACCATTTTTCTCTCCTCTTGTTTCTTTAATATACTGGAAATTATTTGGGATTATTAATAATGAAGTTAGTTAGCCAAAAATTGGCATCCTTATTTTGCTAGGATTATAAAAAAAAGAGTGCCGACTAATCAGCACTCTTCAATCTCTTCAAATTAAGTATCTATCAAATCTCTATCAATAGTCGATTCTAATTAAAACTGAAAGTTGATTACTATCAGTAAAAAATATTATTAGTTACTCAATTCTATCAGTCGTAAAACTACTTGTTGAAACGATTCATTTTTCTCATCGCTTTAACCATTTTACGCTTTGCAACATTCTCTTCTCTTCTTTTCTTAACAGAAGGTTTTTCAAAGTACTGATTCTTCTTGATATCTGATAAGATAGCAGCTTTTTCACATCTCTTTTTGAATCTCTTCAAAAGGATATCAAAAGGTTCATTGTCTCTTCCGACTACTTTAGGCACTTTACATCACCCCCTTCTTTTATAGATTTTTATATAGAATACCACTATTCTAATTGCTATATATTAGTCAAGATTTATTTTGTTACCTATTTTTTATCTCTTTCTTCTACTTCAACATTAGCATTTTCTTAACTATCTCGTCATTGCCACTTTTTACCCGATACAAATATGTTCCGGAAGATACTTGCTTGCCTGAATCATTGTCTCCCCTCCAAACAAGACTATGCATGCCTGCTTCTTGACTTTCAGAAAACAATGTCTTTACTTTCTGCCCTTTTAGATTATAAATATCTACACTTACATTTCCTTTATTTGTAAGTTCATAAGAAATAGTAGTTTCAGGGTTGAAGGGATTTGGGTAATTATAAGCTGAAATCTCATTTGAAGGTACAATTTCATAGGTATCATTTTCGGTATAGTAAAGTATGTCAAAGCAAGATAAGACATATTCTTGGCAAAGATACAATTTCCCGTTGAAAACATCAAAGTCAGTAACTTGACTTTGAGCACAAACATCTGAAGTATATGATGCAAGCAGACTAAAACCACCTAGGCCATCAAGTTGATACATGTAAATTTGAGCTTCTAGTTCCATGCTTACGCTGTAGAGGTAATCACCCACAACTTCGATAGTATTACTTCTTGTTACATCAGAAGTTATTGTATTCAATAAAATCCAGTTCTCGATATCTGTAATATCAAAGATGAAAATATCTGATAAATAAACCTGATTTACTGTCCAATAATTGACAAATGAAACATAAACAATATTGTTCTGTACAATAATCTCAATATCATCAGTATAATGTTGGTTACCAAGTAAAGTGTTAAAACTGGATGTACTTAAAAACTGAGGTTGAAGAGGATTATTTAAGTCATATATTGCCATAAGCCTAGTCTGGTTAACTAATATTAGATAATGATCAATAATATAAAGATTAACAGGATAACCTGATATTTCTTGAACAGATACAGAGGTAATTATCTCAGGATTTTCGGTATTAGAAATATCAATAATTTGCATGTTCAGAGATTCTGGTCCTATATGGTAGAGGTAATCATTATAAGAAGCAACTAGACCAACTTGTCCAAAACCTATTGATGACGAAAACTCAGCTTGAGATATGCCATTTTCTGTATTATAGATGTTGATGTATTGGTCGGTATTTAAGATTAGTTTATCTTCAGTAAGAGAATAGCTTCTAAATCGAGCATCCCAATCTTCAGCTTCAATTGAAAATGTTTCTTCAATATTTTCTGTATTAGATAAATCATACATTGTTAGTTTTGGGTAAGCAACATCTAAAAGAGTATTGTCGATAATTTCTATCCCTACAGGATTATAATAATAGTTGTACTCATATATAATATCTGCATTTTCTATATCGCTAAAATTAACAATTACTAGGCCATACTCTAAATTTGGTTTAATGTAGTAGTCTCCGATAATAGTTGGTTTAGATTGGTAGTAATAATGAGGATCTCGCCAACTTTGATATTGAGTAATACTACTCACATCACTAATATCCCAATAGTAACCATCTGTACTTATGAGAGTTGATGAATTTCCAATAGTACCAAAATTGTTGGGATCATCATCCAACGAGGGTAATGGACCAAAGGTCTCTAAAAGTTCTAATCCATTTGAGAAAGAAAAAACTTTAAGATAATTTTTTTCTCTGGTAAAGATTCTTTCATTCTGAATCGCCATCACAGAATAGTCTCCATTATCATTTATTTGAAGGGAATCAATTAACTCTAAGCCTGTTGGTAAGCTCATAGTATACATTCGTAACTCTCTATGTTCGTCTGCATTACGAATCAACTGGAAAAGCAGGTTATCAAAGATTTTAACCTGTCCTGCAGATTCTAATAATTGGGTTGGTGGAATGCTAAAATCATTAGTATTATATGCATAAAGATTATCAGCTCTAACAAGAAGATAGTCCCCAATATCATATATCTCAGCAATATGACCATGATTAAGAGTCATGATTTCTACTGGATTATGACTATCTGTAACATCATATAAGCAGTAGGCATAAGTACCGTGGATAAGATAGTTACCAGAAGCTCTTACTACATTGGTTATTAGATAATTGGGACAATTAATTGTATTCACTAATTCTAGGTTTTCATTAGTGTAATTATAAATAGATAAGCCATTTAGACTAGCTAAATACAGAGTAGAGTCTTTACTAGCTGCTGAAAGTGATTCTTCTGACACTGATAGAATTGAAGAGTACTCTAAACTATAGATGAAACTTACCATTAAGATAAAGAACAATATTAAATTTATTCTTTTCATTATAATTCCTTTTATTTGATTTGTTAAAAGACATGAAAATTCCATAGTCTTTCTCATAAGATACTATTTAATCAAAACCATTTTATTGGTTTTGGTATAATTTCCGCTGGATAAACGATAATAATAGATGCCTGATGCAACTTCTTTGCCTTGATTATTTGTTCCATTCCAGATAATTGTATGTCTCCCTTTATCAACTTCATCATTGATAAGGGTTTTGACTTTTTGGCCTTTTAAATTGTATACTACTAACTCTACTTTATCTTTTTGAGGTAAGTCAAAAGAAATAGTTGTTTCAGGATTGAATGGGTTTGGGTAGTTTTGATTTAGAATAGTAATCTGAGGAATATTTTCAACACTTTCATTTTCCACAGCATCAGCACTTGAGTCAATTCTGAAGTTATCAAGCATGAGCATAAAAGAATCTTCACTGATGTTTTGAATAGCTAATCGGATAGGAAAAACGTGTAAGGGACTTATATCATAATGATACAAAGTCCACTCGTTTGGTGCTTCTATATACTCTAAGCTAGGATGAAGTGAATAAATAAAATCACTGACTTCAGAACCACCTAGTGAGTATTTAACTTTAAATCTCGCTAAATCATTTTCGGTTGGATAGCTTCTGGCATAGAAGGACACCACTGAAAGCCCACTAACTCGCATAGGAGGAGTTATTAACCAGTCATTGTTAACAAGATCTAAAGAGGAAAATGAAGCTAAGAACCTACTTCCATTTTGAGCAAAATTCTCTTCCATTGGAGGGATTGTAGAAGCTGAGTTAAATACCATAAATGACATTGCTTCACCGGAGTTTTCAAATCCGATATTCTCAAAACTACAAGTAGCTCCTTCATCAATATCATATTGAATCCAGTTTGGTAAAGATAAAGTGAAGTCAGGGTGGTCTTCAAAATCATCTCCCCAAAATGGGTTACCTTGATTTTCATAAATTGCAGTAATTGTTTCAGTGGGCAAAGAGAAACCATCAGGATTTGCATAAAAAGCTCTAAGGTAATAATCATATTCAGAACAATAAGTTACATCATAATCTTGATAAAAATTAGTTCCAATATCAATTAAGTCTTCTGAAAGTAAAATTCCGTTTCGATATAATTTATAACCAGTTAAATATCTTTGATAAGGTGGTTCTTCCCAAGTTACCTCAATAAATCCCTCCTGACTAGTTGCTTCTAAGTTGGTAGGAATGTTATAGTTATAATTATAATTACAACTTATGAAAAGATTATACAAGCCTGTATTTCCATGATAGGGTCTGCTTACAAAACTATTTTCGTTATTATCAGTCAAGGAGGAAGTCACATTTTTATTATAGTTACTTGAAGCTGATACCCTGACGTAATAATTTCCACTTTGGGGAAGAACAACATCAAGCCTCTTACCTTCAGCTATGGCTGGTCCGAGGTCGGTAGGGTCATCAAGAGGTCCATAAAGAAGCAAGTCAGGATCTAGATCTGCACAATCTGCACTTTGGGTATATACACGAAGAGTGTCCCCAACTCCTAAAGCAGGGATTAAATACCAATCTTTATCAAAGGCAGGCATAATTGAGTAGGTCTCTCCCTCGAACGGAAGATTAACAGTTACAGCAGATGCAGGATTATTAAAATCATCATAAGCATAAGCGCGAAGAGTAAAAATATGATTTTGCCTGGTTATATCATCAACTATTTCAATAGAAGCATATTTCATACCCCTAGAAGAAGGAGTAAATGTTATGCCAAAAGTTGCAGAATCGTAATAAGATAACACAGCTGGATAATTATTGTCATCAGTAGAGATTATAAACTCATCAGCATTAGGGCCTGTAATTACCGGAGGATTAGAGATTGTTACATCTTGAAGTCCTGTTGATTTTAAAGTAATAGTTTTCTCCTCTGAATTATCAGTAACATGAATGATTCCCAAATTAATATCACGAGGAAAGGAGGCTAGCTCAGGACCATCAGGTATTTCATCAAATTCTAACTTTATATTAGCAAAGCCATCTATAACATAGTAGGCAGAAGACGGAGCAGAAGGATCTGGATTATAATAATCATCATAAATAATTAATGCACGTGAGAAAGGTGAATTAGTAACATAAAAGTCATCATCAGCAGGGTTATAACTTTTCGTATTTTCTTTAACTGCAATAACTAAATTTTGAGAGTTATCATACACAAAAGGAACATCTAAAATAAGTTCAACCCAACCTTCCAAACCTGTAGTATTCAAATGCCCATTGAATACTTCTGTAAATTCTGAGAAGTCAATCCAGTCTGTATTATTTTGAAACTCTGTGCGATTAGTATGTGCCATGTAAATAATTAAATCATCTGGTCCAAAAGCAGAAAAACCGTTATGATACCAACTTAACTTCTCAATTCTAGCCTCTTGGGCGTCTATTTCACTAGCGTAATAGATTGTTTGTGAATAACTATAGCAAAAGTTAGGCTCAATAGGTAAGTGCTGGTTTAATTCAGTTCCAGTACCAATGATTGATATATTCTCTGGTTGGGGAGTTAATATAAATGCTGAGGTGTTAATATTAATAACCTGTTGAGTAGGATCATTGGTATGAACTTCAAGACTTCCTGAATAAGTACCTTCTTGACTTGGATTTAAGTAAAGAAGCAGGGATTGACTAGTTTCAGGTTCAATAATAGCTTGAGTATTTTCAAAAGTCAATTCAGCATCATCTGTAATTAGTTCTATCTCTAGAGGTAAAGTTCCAATGTTCTCTATAGTAAGTTCTGCCATAGCTTGACTATTAAAAGCAATATCTCCAAAATCTATAGCTTCTTGATTCATTACTATAATAGGAGTTGTCGGGATATCTTCTATTAAAACATTATCAATTTTATGTTCAAACCCTAGACCATTAGACTTGAAAGCAATGAAATTGTTAGTCGCAGGAGCATTCTCAAAACTGACTAGATACTCTGTCCATTCATTATCAAGAGTTATTGTTTCACTAAGAACAAAATTAACATCTCCACTATTAGTCTCAGTAGTTCCAACCTGTAATTCAGTTCCATTAAAGGAAGAATAACCCATAAATCTAATTCTTTTTGAAGGGAGATTATCTGTTTGGGGAGTAGTTGCATAAGTATCAATTTGAATATTGTAGCTTGAATTAGACATTAATAAGCAATTCTGACCTTCATATGCTGAAACATCAGTAACCCTTATACCAATAAAAGGGTTCTCAATTTCGATTACTGAAGACCAACCTGTTGGTAATTCACCCTGGGGGGTTGTTTCAAAATCTTCAAAATAAGTAGCTGGTAAAGTTATTAAAACAAGTAATAAAACTACTATTAGAAACAATTTCTTTTTCATAATAAGCCCGTCCTTTCAACTATTACAAGGTTAAACAAATATTTTAGTTTTTTTTATTCAACTAGACTAACTATCAATTCCATAATTGATGATATTTTATTAATTTGTCAAGTATTAATTCATTTTTAAGTTTATAGTTAAGTTTTTCAAATTGACCTATAAATGCATTCTTGTCTAAATCTCGGATATTGAAATATAGCCTCACTAATCCTGGAACCCTGCCTATTATATCTGCATCTCTCCGAGATTTTTAAGAAATTACTCACTACAACTTGAAAAAAGATGTGTCTTATCGGAAATCCAATCCAATGTAGGGTATATGTTACTAATCATAATTTATCACCAAAGTCAAGAAAACCTAAAGATTGCGTAATTATCGACATGTTTAAAGATATGCTATTAGAAAGAATAACTGAGGATTGAACAGTCTGAAACTTGTTGATAAATACTTTTTTAAATTTTTAATTGACGTATTCGCAGTGTTTTATTATACTCGTAAAAAATTATAAACTCGCTTTGCGAGCCTAATAAGGAGAAATTATGTTAAAAGGATCATATGTTGCTTTAGTAACTCCCTTTAAAAACAAGGATATAGACTATAATGCTTTAGAAAATCTTATTGAATTTCATATAAATAATGGAACTGATGGTATTCTTTTAATGGGAACAACAGGTGAATCTCCAAACATTGCTTCTGATGAAAGAGAACGTTTACTACAGTTTTGCATTCAGAAGATAGACAAAAGAGTTAAGGTAATGGTTGGTACAGGTACAAATAATTATCACCAGACCCTTTCCTTAACTAAAAAAGCTATGAAATTAGGAGTTGATTATGCTTTAGTGATAACTCCTTACTACATTAAACCTACCCAGAAGAGCTTGTATGAGTATTTTAAAACTATAGCAGAACAGGTAGATATTCCTATTGTTATCTATAATGTTCCAGGTAGAACAGGAGTTAATATGAATTCTGATACTACTATCAAACTAGCTAAAGAATGTAAGAATATTGTAGGTATCAAAGAAGCTACTGGCGATATTCTTCAAGCTTCACGCATTGTAATGGGAACAGATAAGAACTTCTCAGTTATGTCAGGCGAAGATGCTTTGAATCTCCCTCTCTATTCTGTTGGTTGTAAAGGAACTATATCTGTTACAGCTAATATTATCCCTGATAAAGTTCACAGACTCTGGGCTCTCTGTATGGATAATAAATGGAATGAGGCTAGAAAATTGCATGAAGAAATATTAGAACTAAACAATATGATGTTTATTGAAACAAATCCAATCCCTGTTAAAGAAGCTTTAGCCATGATGGGAATGATAGATTTAGAGATTAGAATGCCACTTACATTATTGGAGGAAAAGAACAGAGACTTGCTCAAAGAAACTTTAAAAAAATATAAATTAATTAAGAAATAGATAAGGAGATAGAATGAATTTAGAGATAGGAAAAAGCTATCAGAACTTCGAACTTAAATGGATTAAAGAAATAAAAGAAATAAATAATACTCTCTATTATTTTGAACATCAAAAGAATGGAGCTGGCTTACTATATTTTAAAAACGATGATATAAATAAAGTATTTACTATAGGTTTCAAGACTCTACCAGAAGACTCTTGTGGTACACCTCATATTTTAGAACATTCAGTCTTGAATGGCTCTCGTAAATACCCTTGTAAAGAACCTTTCATGGAACTAGTTAAAGGTTCATTAAAAACTTTCTTGAATGCTTTTACAGCTTCTGATAAGACAATGTACCCAATAGCTAGCACAAATCAAAAAGATTTTATGAATCTTATGGATGTCTATTTAGATGCTGTTTTATATCCAAAAATTTATGATACAGAAGAAATATTTTTACAAGAAGGTTGGCATCATGAAATCTTCAACAAAGAAGATGATGTTATCTATAATGGTGTTGTTTATAACGAGATGAAGGGAGCTTTTTCTTCACCTGAATCAATAATTTATCGTAAAATTCAGGCTGTGTTAAATCCTGACAACTGTTATAGCTTTGAATCTGGTGGTGATCCTGATGTAATTCCAGAATTAACTTATGAGAAATTCTTGAACTTCCATAAAAGGTATTATCATCCAAGTAATTCCTATATCTCTCTTTATGGTGATTTAGATTTAGAAGCAGCTCTTAAGAAGATTGATAATGAATATTTATGTAATTTTGATAGATTAGATATTGATACAGATATTCCTGAACAAAAGGCTTTTGCTAAAGCTATTGAAGAAGTAGATTATTATCCTATTGGACAAGAAGATTCTGAAGAAAATAAGAGCTTTGTTTGCCATAGTTATAGCGTAGGAAATGTTAAAGATGCAACTACAAATATGGCTATGGGTTTATTAAGTAATATTCTTATTGATATGGAAGGAGCACCTTTAAAAGAAGCATTACTTGAAGCTGGATTAGGACAAGACGTTTTCTCAATTCACGACTCTTCAATCATGCAACCAGTCCTCAGTTTTATTGTTAAGAATACCAATGAATCTGAAAAGGATAAAATAGCTAAAGTAATCACTGATACCTTGAATAAACTTGTTAACGAAGGTATAGATAAGAAGATTATCGAAGCCGTGATTAATTCATTAGAATTCCAGTTAAGAGAAGCTGATACTAGAACCTATCCAAAAGGTTTATTCTATCAAATGCAGGCCTTTAATGGCTGGATGCATTGCAATGAACCTACCTTATACCTTGAATTCGATCAACAATTAAGTTATATTAGATCTCAAGCAGAGAAAGGTTACTTTGAGAAACTAATAAAAGAATATATCTTAGAAAATAATCATCAGGCTGTTGTTATTCTATTACCTAGAAAAGGTCTTACTGAAGATAAGAATCAAAAGCTTAAAGAAGCTCTAGCAGACTATAAAAAATCTCTTAATGAAGAGGAATTAGCTAAACTTATAGAAAAGAATGAAGTTCTTAGAAAACGTCAACAAACACCTGATACTCCTGAAGAACTTGCTAAGATACCTCATATAGAATTATCTGATATTAGCCCAAATCCACTTCCTGTAGAATTTACTCTTACTAAAGAAGACAAATATAATTATTTAGAAGTTAATTCTCCTACTAATAAAATTGCTTTAGTAAGATTAGATTTCGATGCTAATGTCTTAGAAAGAGATGATTGGAAATGGCTAGGCCTTTTAGATATTCTATTGACTAAAGTTGATACTGAATCATATAAATATCATGAATTATCAAATGAAATCCATATTAACCTAGGTGAATTTTCTACTGCTTGTGATTTTGTTCCACAACAAAAAGGTAGAAATGAAGCAAAAATTATGTTCAAAGTTTTTGCCAAAGCTTTGTTCTCCAAAATACAGCATATTCCTAACTTCTTAGAGGAAATTCTTCTCAAATCAAAATTTGATAATAAAGCTAGAATTCAACAAATTCTTAGAGAGGCAAAGTCTCGTAAAGAAATGTCAATGATCCAAGCTGGACATATCTTGGCAATCAATCAAGGAAGAGCTCAACTTCGTTCAGAATATGATTTTACTAATGAATCATCAGGCTATAGCTTCTATAAATTCTTAAGAGATCTAGAAAAGAATTTTGATGATAAATTCCAACTTATCCAAGAAAAATTAGCAAGTGTAACAAGTAAGATTTTCAGACAAAACTTCACTTTAGGTATTGCTGGAGAACAAGCTGATAATAATTCTGTTAAAGAAGTTCTAAATAAGTTTGTTGATAAGTTACCTCAAGCTGAATCTGAAATTCCTACAATTAGCTTTAATAAATCACATAAAAACATAGCTTTAACTGCTCCAATAAATGTTCAGTACACTGGCCTGATTTGTGATTATGACCAAGTAGGAATGACTTATCAAGGTTCTGGAATTGTGATTAATAATATCTTAAGCTCAGATTATCTTTACAATAATATAAGAGTGCAAGGTGGAGCTTATGGGGCTATCTTTAGCTTAGGAGATGGTGGACACTTCTCTCTAGTTTCTTACCGTGACCCTAATTTAGCAAGAACCTATAAAGTCTATGAAGGTATTCCTGAATATTTAGCTAATTTCCAAGCCACTGATGCTGAAATGTCTAAGCAAATTATTGGTTCAATAGCTAATATTGATATCCCTTTATCTCCGCGTATGACCTTAGATACAGCCTTCCATTTCAATTATGCTAATATAACTCCTGACTACAGATTAAGAATTAGAAAAGAACTTCTTAATACAAGTGTTGAACAGGTTAAAGCTCAAGCAGAAAACTTTAAAAAAGCCCTTGCTAATGGTATTAGAGTGACTGTTGGAGCTAATAGTAAAATTCAAGAAGATAAAGAGATGTTTGAAGAGATTGAAAATATCTTAGAATAAAGTAAATTAAGAGTTCTAAACTCTTGTCTTATAAATAATAATAAACATTAAGAGACGCATTTTATTTGCGTCTCTTTATTCATAATAAGCCTGATTTCAGTTTCTTGATTGTTACTCACACAATGAGTCATTGGCTTTTCATTGTGAGAGTAACAATCAAGGTATAGAATGAAGGTAATTAATAAAAATCTTGACATATATAGGCTATCATAAATATTTTGTTACGCTAAAGGAGTTTTATTTATAACTCTTTAGAAAAAAGTAAATTAACTTAGTAATAAGTAAAATGAAAAGGAGAAAGGATGAAGACTTTAACTCCCACCCCGGATCAGATCCAAAGGGATTGGTATGTTATCGATGCTGAAGGTCAAACTTTAGGTCGTATTGCTACTAAAATAGCTTCCATTCTCCGCGGAAAAAACAAACCTTACTTTGCTACAAACTTAGATTGTGGTGATTATGTGGTTGTTATTAATGCAGAGAAAGTTGGAGTTACTGGTACAAAAGCAGATTCAAAAGTGTATCAGAACTTCAGTGGCTATCCAAGTGGTTTAAGAGAAGTTAGCTTCAAGAGAATGTTAGACTCTAAACCTGAAGAAATTATTAGAAGTGCTGTTAAAGGTATGTTACCTAAAAATACCCTTGGCAGACAAATGTTTAAGAAACTGAAGGTGTATGCAGGAACAGAACATCCTCATACAGCTCAACAACCAAAGACTTTATAGTTTAGGAGAAATTAATGCAGTATTTCGACGCAACAGGCAGAAGAAAAAATGCTGTAGCACGTGTTAGAATCACCCCTGGAACTGGAAAAAGAATTATCAATGGTAAGCTTATGAAAGATTACCTTCAAAGAGAAGTTCTTGAGATGGTTGTAGAACAGCCATTACAAGTTTCTGGTTTATCAGACAAACTTGACCTTAAGGTTAATGTTATTGGTGGTGGATTATCAGGTCAAGCTGGTGCTATCAGACATGGTGTTTCAAGAGCCTTAGTTATCTATGATGAATCTTTAAAAGCTGATCTTAAAAAGAATGGTTTTCTTACTCGTGACCCAAGAATGGTCGAAAGAAAGAAACCAGGTCGTCCAAAAGCAAGAAAAAGATTCCAGTTCTCAAAACGTTAATCTATATATATTACAGATTATCAAGAAAGCTGCTTAGGAGTTGCAAGGCGGTGTCTATTGCTTTTGAAGCGATAGACTGAATTGCGTAGATTTTAAGCAGAAAATTAACCGTAAGAAGAGGAGTAATTTAATGTCAGTTGTAACAATGAAACAACTACTTGAAGCTGGTGTACACTTTGGTCACCAGACTCATAAATGGAACCCAAAAATGAAGAAATATATCTTCATTAAAAGAAATGGTATCCATATATTAGATTTAAAACAGACTGTAGATGCTATCAACGAAGCATATCAGTTCCTTAAAGATGTCGCCAGTCGTGGTGAAGAAATATTATTTGTTGGAACAAAGAAACAGGCTGTAGATGCTATAAAAGAAGCTGCTGATAGAGCAGATGTATTTTATGTAAATAATCGTTGGTATGGTGGAATGCTTACTAATATGAAAACTATTCGCCAATCAATCGAGAAAATGAAACAGTATGAACAAATTACTGAAGATGGAAGCATTGCTAATTATACAAAATTAGAAGCTTTAAAAATGAAAAGAATGCATGACAAGATCGAAGCTGGTCTTGGTGGTATTCGTGATATGGAAAAAGTTCCTGGTGCTATTTTTGTTGTTGATACAAAACAAGAAGCTATTGCTATTCATGAAGCTAAGAAACTTAATATTCCATTAATCGGTATGGTTGATACAAACTGTGATCCTGATAAGATTGACTTTGTAATTCCTTCAAATGATGATGCTATTAGAGCTATTTCATTAATTTCTGATATTATGGCAAATGCTGTTATCGAAGGTAGAAACATTCTTAAAGAGGGTAATGTTGAAAGCCAAATGACTGAAGAAAATGAGCCTGTTGAAGAAGCAATTACTACTGAAGAAGTTGTAGTTGAAGAAAAAGAACAAGCTAACACTCAAGTAGAAAATAAAGAATAAGAATAAATTGGTAGTTCCCGATTTATTCGGGAACTTTTTTTTAATCAAAATTAGATTTAGGCTCTTAAAAGAGACCTAAGTTAGAGAAAGGAGTTAATTATGGCAACAATTACTGCAGCAATGGTAAAAGAATTACGTCAAAAAACAGGCGTAGCTATGATGGATTGCAAAAAAGCTCTTAAAGAGACTGACGGTGATGTAGATCAAGCAGTAAAATTTCTTCGTGAAAGAGGAATGGCTAAAGCTGAAGCAAAGAACGATAGAGACACAAAAGAAGGATTAGTTTATTCTTATATCCATGGAAATGGAAAAATCGGTGTGCTTGTAGAAGTTAACTGTGAAACAGACTTCGTGGCAAATACTGATGATTTCAAAGATCTTTGCAAAGATATTGCTATGCAAATCGCAGCTACAGATCCTATCGCACTCAGACCTGAAGACATAGATCCTCAATTAATTGAAAGCGAAAAAGAAATTGCTAAAAATAAAGCTATCCAAGAAGGAAAACCAGAAAAGATTATTGAAAAAATCGTTAATGGTGTAATTGAAAAATTCGGAAAAACAAATACTCTTTATTTCCAAGAATTCATCAAAGACCCTTCAAAAGATGTAAATACAGTTATTAAAGAAGCTATCTTTAAACTTGGTGAAAATATCCAAGTTGCTAGATTTACAAGATATAGTATCTAAGACAAGGGATTTAGCAATATGAGTCCATATCATCCCGAGAAAATTAATAGGGTAATCATTAAACTAAGTGGAGAATTTCTAGCTGGAGATAAGAAATTTGGTTTTGATGAAGAGCTTATTGATCGTATTACTAATGACATTATCGAAGTTAAACGATTAGGTTATAGTGTTGGTATTGTGCTTGGTGGCGGAAATATCTTCCGCGGTGGAACTTGGTCCAATGCTAAAATGAATAGAGTGACATTAGATAATATTGGAATGATGGCTACTATTCAGAATGCTTTATACCTTGCAGAAGTCTTGAAAATCAAAAATTACTCAACAGAAGTTCTTAGTGCAGTCAAGGCTGAAAAGATTGCTAAATTCTATACTCCAACAAGAGCTATCCAATCTATGAAAGAAGGCAAGATAGTTTTTCTCTGCGGTGGTACTGGAAATCCATTTTTTACCACAGATACAGCAGTTGTTCTTAGAGCAGCTGAGTTAGATGCAGATTTAGTTCTTAAAGGAACTAAAGTAGCTGGAGTTTTCACTAAAGACCCGGTAAAATATTCTGATGCTGAATTTATTCCTGAAATAACCTTTGAAGATGCTATCAATAAACAACTTAATGTTATGGATATGACAGCATTTGCTTTGGCAAAAGAGAATAATATTCCTGTAAAAGTATTTGATTTATCTGTTCCGGGAAATCTAGCAAAAGCTATAGCTGATACAAATGTTGGCACTTTTGTTGGAAATGATTTAAGTAACTCATAAAGATTGAGAGGTCATGATGCAAGTATTATTGAAAAATGTTGAAGAAAATATGAAGTTAGCTCTTGATGCCCTTGGTAGAAATTTTAGTAAACTCAGAACTGGTAAGGCTTCACCTGCAGTTTTAGATGATATTAAAATAGACTACTATGGTACTCCTACGCCTATAAAGCAACTTGGCAATATAACTGTCCCAGAAGCTCGTACAATCGTGATTCAACCTTGGGATAAAACAATACTAGCAGAAGTTGAAAAAGCTATTCTAGCTGCCAATATCGGCGTTACACCTGATAATGATGGTAGCGTAATTAGATTACCCTTCCAAGCTCTAACTGAAGATAAGAGAAAAGAGATTGTTAAACAGGTTAAAAAATTAGGAGAAGATGCTAAAATTGCTGTTCGTAATGTGAGAAGAGATGCTAATGAACAAGCTAAAAAGATGAAGAAAAATTCTGAAATCTCTGAAGATGATGAAGCAAAACTTCTTAAAGATATTCAAGAAAAAACAGATAAATGGATCAAAGAAATTGATCAAACTATCGTTAATAAAGAAAAAGATGTTTTGAACGTGTAGTTCTTGATATCTAATCATATATTAAAGAGGTGCTAAATTAGCACCTCTTTTTTGCTGTTATTTTTTTCACAAGGGATAACTTGTATTATAAATAACTGGGAATAAGGATAAATAACTGGGAATGCGGGCATCCCTGCCCGCGTCCAGCATAATATGCTGGACTTATAAGGTTATCCACACACATTGTGTGTGGTTCGGGCAGGGATGCCCGAGTTCCCAGTTAATAAAAAGAGGCTGATTTCTCAGCCTCTTTAAGTTATTTAAAGTATCTTCTTATTTTTGAAGAACCATTTTTCTATTGATAGTTTGCTTTTCTGTTTTTACTCTAAAGAAGTAAACACCTGAAGCAACGCTATTGTTTTGAGTATCAGTACCATTCCAAACGATTTCTTTATTACCAGCAGGAACATCACCATTAAGGATAGTTTTAACTAACTGACCTTTAAGGTTATAAACTGAAACATTAGCTTTTCCAGCTTTTGACATGTTGAATCTGATAGTAGTTTCAGGATTGAATGGGTTAGGATAGTTAGCTACATTAGAAAGTACAGGAGCAATTTCTTCGTTATAGTTATCAACAGGGCCGTTAACAACTAATGCTCTAACCATTAAGTTACCAGCAGCTTGAACATCCCAGTTTGCACCTTGGTCAGTAGATAGGTAATAGTTACCATCATTATTTGTGTCTAAACCAATAACAGGTGCATTATTAACATTAACGAATGTGATATAGAATTCACCGTTTTCAAAAACAAATTCGTTTTGTAATTCGATTGTATTCCAACCTTGAACTAAGTCAGCATTTTGGATAACTGCTGTAGCAAGGTTTTCATTAGGCATTCCATTTTCAGCACTATAAACTCTATATAACATGTTAGCAGAGTTCATAGTTTCGATATAGAATTTGATGTACTGTAAAGTAGCTTGGTGTGTGTGCATGAATTTAGTACCCATTAAGTTACTAACACTAGCACTTGCACCTTCTTCAGCTGTTCCATCATCATTCATAACTTCTGTAAGTCCACCAGGTAATAAGAATACAGTAGTTGTAACACCTTGAGATTCATTTTCACCAAAGATTGATGTAACTTTATAGTAGTTAAGTGTTCCAAGAGTTGGAGCAGTATGAAGATATTCTGTTTCTGTTACATCAGCTACAAAAGTAAAGTTGTTACCATCTTCTGAGTGGTAAACTTTGTAACTATCAGCTGAAGGAATACTAGAATCATTTTCCATAATAGTAGCTTTAACAGCAATATTAGTCAAACCATCATTTTGAGTATAAACTTCACTAATTGGTGCCCAAGTTCCTTGAACAAATGCAAATGAACCTTCTTCAACAGATGTACCTTCTGCAAGTAAACCTTGGTCAACTGTGTCAAAATCACCAACACCAACAAAGATAGAACCGTTAGCAGGTACTACAACATTTTCAGCTGTAACATCAACTTCCATCCATTGTTGACCAACCATACCTGTTACGCCAGTAACAGTAGCTAAAACATCACCAGGTAAGCCAGCATTGTTTGACCATGCCATAACAGAAGCTGAACCAGTAATTGCATCACCAAAAGAATACATAGAGAAACTGATTTTTGAAAGTGGTTTGTCATAAGAATCATTATTTTCTACAAGAATAGCATAAGGTTGACCATCACTAATAACTGATGTGAAAGTACCATTTGTCCATGTAAAATCTGTTTCAGCCATTTGTAGAGGAGCTTCCCAATCTAATTGAACTTCTTCGCCCATAGCTTCAGCTTGTAAGCCATAAACTTCAGCAAGATAAACTTCTGTTGTTACTCTGAAGTCATCAACCATGATACCAGTTCCATCAGGAGTATCATCATCTGAACGGAAATAAATTTTGAATCTTACATCTTCACCAGCGTAATCATCAAGTCTAGCATCTAAACTATATGCATCATGAACGGGCATCCAAACATCAGGGGCATCAGTGTAAACATAATTGTTACCGTTTGGATCTTGATAAGGGTTTGACATAGGAATCCAGGTATTTGTACCATCAAGTTGGATTTCATATCCCCAATAGTCAGATTGAGGAACAGTTGAACCATTATCAACAAACAAACCCATTATTTCAAATGTAGCTACAATTTCACCATCAGCAGGAAGTGTGATAAGTGGAGAAACGATAGCATTTAAAAGGTTAGGATCATAAGAACCTGCATCGTTTTGAAGTTGGTAAACGTGAGTACCTGAGAAAGCATTTGTTACTTCAGCTAAGTTCCAGTTGTTTCCACCAAGAGGAACAAGACTAGAAGCAACCATAGCACCTTCAGAACCATCGTTAGTGAATGAACCTAATGCGATATTATCAATTTTAACACCGAACATGTCTTCATCATCGCCAGTGTTATAAGCACCATCAGAAGCAAATGCAAATCTTACATAAACTGTTTGACCTTCATAAGCTGAAAGATCAAAAGAAGCAGTAGTCCAACCGTTTGATGAACCACCCCAACCAGGAACATCTACGCCTTCACCGTGGATTTCACCAAATGAATACATAGAAGAAGCATTGTAAGCAGGTGTTCCGTTAAGAACAGTCCAAGTTTCTTGGTCTGTAGAAACACGAATGTTAATACCATCCCAACCATTATAATCACCAGTTCCACCAGGAGCTTCAACATTATAATTTAAGTCAAATGATAAAGTTGAGTTACCAGCAGAAACTGCGATAGCTGGTGTGTCTAATACTAAATAAAGATTGTCGATGTAGCCACCATTGTCGCCACCCATCCACCAAACGTCACCATAAGTTCCGCCTTCATTGTGAACGTGCCAAGCTTGAGGTGCTGCTGTTTCATCAACTATAGTCCAGTTGTTATCACCTTCAAAATCATCAATCCAAGAGATTTGTTCAAAACGGTCTTCTCTTGAATTTTGTGTGTTACTCATTTCTGTAACTCTAAAAGAGTTAGCAAAAGATGTACTAACTACTAAAAGTAAAGCAAGTACAAATAACAAGTTCTTTTTCATATTTCCTCCCAGAAATTTATATTGTTATTATCTATAAGGCAAGTTACAAGCTTTTAAGTAAATGTCAAACATTTTTTAAGTTTTTTTTGAATTTCTACATAATTAAAAGCCTAAGTTACTTTATACTGTTGCTGAATTGCACTTTAATTTAACTATATTGAAGTCTGTATAAATCGTAATATAAACCTTCTTTACGTAATAATTCTTGGTGATTTCCTTCTTCAATAATCTTCCCTTTATGAAGAACAATGATTCTATCTGAATGCTGAATAGTTGAAAGTCTATGAGCAATAATTATCGATGTTCTGTTCTCCATAATTTTCTCTAAGGCATCTTGAATTAATATTTCTGTTTCAGTATCAATATTGGATGTTGCTTCATCTAGAATGAAAATCGATGGGTCATAAGCTAAGACTCTAGCAAAGGCTATTAATTGTCTTTGCCCAACAGAGAAAGTAGAACCTCTTTCCATTACAGGTTCATAGTATTTACCAGGTAATTGTTCAATAAAGCTATGAACATTAACATGTTTAGCAACTTCCACCATTCTGTTATCATCTAACTTCTCATTATTAAGGAGAATATTATCTTTGATAGTGCCAGAGAATAAGAAGACATCTTGTTGGACAATACCTATATTCTGTCTGATATCATGCGAAGAATAAGAAGATAAATCTTTACCATCGATTAGTATTTGACCTTTTTGATAAGGATACATACCCAAAATTAAGTTAACTATTGATGTTTTTCCTGAACCAGTATGTCCAACTAAAGCTACTTTCTCTCCAGGATTAATAGTAAAAGATACGTTTCTTAAAACCCATTCATCAGGATTGTAAGCTAACCAGACATTTTTAAATTCAATCTTACCATCGAAAATCTTGTCAACTGTTAGTTCTTCTCTATAATCATCAATATCATCTTCCATTAAATCAAAGATTCTTTCAGCTCCAGCCATTGCACCTTGCAAGATATTAAACTTCTCACTAAAATCATTAATAGGCTGGAAAAGTCTAGTGACATAGAAGGTAAAGGCTGTGAAAGTACCAATAGTGATAACACCATCAAGGATTTGTCCACCACCATACCAGAGAATTAAGGCAACTGATATTTGGGACATGACATGAATAATAGGTCTAAAGAAAGCAAAAAGCTTTAATTGTGAATAGTTAGTTTCAAAATACTCCTCATTAAGTTTATCAAAGTAAGCCAATTTAATCTCTCTTTGATTAAAAAGATTGATTATTTTAACACCAGACATGTGTTCTGCTAGAGTAGCATTTAAAGCAGCTAATTTCTTTCTAACAACACGATATATTTTACGAGTCTTTGTCTTAAAGATATTAATAAGGATAATCACAAATGGTATAGTAATGAAACTAACTAAGGCTAGCTTCCAGTTTAAGCTTAGCATAATAGTAATAATAATTATAATCATGATAACATCTTGAACGATTGTAATAACACCTGCGGCTAGCATCTCATCGATAGAACGAATATCATTAGTAACTCTTGTTACCAATCTTCCAACAGGGTTCTTATCGAAGAAAGAGGTAGGCATCTTTTGTAAATGACGATATAAATCAGTCCTTAAATCATTCATAGCATGTTGTGAGAAGTAACGAGTCATATAAGTCTGCAAGAACTGGAAAACAAATCTAAAAGTGATAAAGACTAAATAGATAATTCCTAATATCCAGAAATTAATGACACTTGATCTTTTACCAAACAGCTTATAATCTATTTCTTTATTAAGATTAAGAATATCTGTTGCAGATAAATTCTTTACTGCTGTATAAGGCAGAGCAAGGTATTCTTCTGAGATTTCTTTAAGCTGATTCTCAAGATTATTGTCTTTTATAATTTGATTATTTCTAGTATTATAAGGAATTACATAATATAATTCTTCATCAATCTTGTAACTTGGCATTTTCTCTGGATAAAGCTTTGTTACTTTCTTTACTTCTTGACTATCAATAATAAGTGAAGTAGTACCGTTATAAGTTGATATAAAGTAACTATCTTTTGTAAGAATTTCTTCTAGGTTTTCTATATCCTCTTGTGAGTTAGTAGTATATATTTGCTTATTAGGAATGATAAAATCATCCAAGGCCGTCTTTGTAATTAGAGGAATAACCAATTCAATTCCTGCTATAAAGAATAAAACAAAGAGAGATAAAATTACCATCCATAAATATGGTTTAAGATAATTAAGTAGATTAGCAATAAGTCTTCTATCAAGTATATTTTTCTTTATTTCATCAAAATCCATTCCTGCATTTCTCATTAAAACTCTCCTTCTAAACGCTCTTCAATTTTCTGCTTATCATCTAAGTCTTTATAAATACCATTCAAAGAAAGAAGTTCTTGATGATTTCCACTTTCTACAATTTTGCCATCATCTATAACAATGATTTTGTCAGCATGACTAACAGATGATATTCTGTGAGAAATAATTATGGTAGTTTTATTCTTACGATAATCAATTAAATGATTAAGGATGTTTTTCTCTGTCAAAGTATCTACAGCTGAAAGAGCGTCATCTAAGATTAATACTTGAGGATTGCAGAGTAAGGCTCTGGCTATAGCAACTCTTTGTTTTTGTCCACCTGAAAGAGTAGTTCCTCTTTCTCCCACAATAGTATCAAATTGATGTTCAAAATCCATGATATCATCATATACTTGGGCTAATTTAGTAGCTTCTTTAATTTCTTCTAATGATGCATCAGGTCTGCCTAAAGATATATTATTAGCGAGAGTTTCGGAAAATAAGAATATATCTTGAGGAACCATTACTATGTCTTTATGAAGAACTTCTAAAGGAATCTTATGGACATCATTACCATCAATAAGAACACTTCCCTTAGGTGGGTTATAGACTCTTGTGATTAGGTCAATTAAAGTAGATTTACCACATCCTGTTTTACCTACAATAGCAAGAGTTTGTCCTTGTTCTATGTTAGTATCAATGTTGTTAAAGATTTGAGCAGTAGAATCTGGATAGACAAAAGAAAGATTATTAATCTCAATTTTACCTTTTATATTTTTGATCTTATGGTCTGCTTCTGCATCAGAGATTTGAGCCTCTGAATCAAAAATTACATTTAGTCTCTTCAAAGAAGCAGTACCTCTTTGATAATGATTAACAACCATACCAATAGCCATCATAGGCCATATAAGCATGCCTAAATAGGAATTAAAAGCATAGAAATCACCAATGGAAATAGTTCCATTTATGGCTAACTGACCACCTAAAATTAAGGTTATTAGCATGGATAAACTTATTATAAATCCCATAAGTGGATGGAATAGTCCATCTAGAATTGCCATAGAAATATTCTTTTTAACATAATCTTTAGAAGTAGCTTTAACTTTCTCTAATTCTTGGTCTTCTTGGACAAAAGCTTTAATTACTCTAATACCGGAAATACTTTCTTGAATAGTACCTGACATATCAGAAAATGATTCTTGAACTTGCCTAAATCTTATTTGAAGTCTTTTACCAAAATATAGGATACTTATAGTTATGATTGGCATAGGTATAATAGCATATAGGGTTAATCTGCCATTAATCTTTATCATAAAGCTTAGAGAGGCAATAGTCATAACTACAATATCAAAACCAGCTATTAAGCCAAAACCAAACATCATTCTAACAGCATTTAAGTCGTTAGTAGCATGAGCCATTAAATCGCCAATCTTATGTCTATTGAAGAAGTTTTGTGATAATTTCATGAGATGTTCATAAAACTGGTGTCTGATTAGCTTTTCTATGATGAATGAATTTCCGATAATCAAGATACGCCAGAAAAAACGCATAATCATTATACCCACAGTAAGTCCTAATATCTGAGCAGCAATAACAACTAAACCAGATTTTAGAATAGTCTGAGTTTGTATCCGATCAATGGCATTCTTTGTTAAAATTGGAATAACTAGCTGAATAACATCAACTATGAGAAGAACAATAAATCCTAATAGAATCCGTGGAATACTTTTTTTAACATATTTAATAACATGCCTGAATGGTCCCATAATAATCCTTTAATAATATTATTTTGGTGTTATTGTAAGAATGTGCAAATTATGTCAAGATTAAACTTTGAGTTTAGTATGGTATGCTATGAGTGAAGTGTAAGTTAATATAATGATATCAATGCTTATAGGTAAACTTCTAAATACTGTTGATCTTTTATATGCTAAAAAAAGAGGTAATGGATTATTCAATAATGTCATTACCTCTATAAAAAAATTAATTATTTATTTTCAATATTGTTGTTTATTATTTCTTCTCTAATTTCTTGAGCTGGGTTAATCGAAGTTATACCTTTATCTTTATCTTCTTCTTGCCATTTCTCCATATCTTTGAGAGTCTCTTCTTTTTGATTGGATTGCAAAAGCAGTTGGTTGATATCAGAATAACCATTATCATAAAGATTTTCAATATAAGGAGAATAAGATATAATTAGTCCAGCGAAAATAATAGAAACAATACTCATTAGCTTTATAAGTATGTTTAGAGAAGGACCTGCAGTATCTTTTAGGGGGTCACCAACTGTATCACCAACAATGGTAGCTCTATGGGCAGTTGAGTTCTTTCCTCCAAACTGTCCTGTCTCTACAAATTTCTTAGCATTATCCCATGCACCACCCGAGTTGTTCATCAAAATGGCTAATACAAATCCTGATATTAGAGTTCCTACTAAAAGCCCTAATACTCCAGGAATACCAAGAATTAAACCAACTATTATTGGAGTGATAATGGCTAAAATGGCAGGCTTAATCATTTCCCGTTGGGCACCTTTTGTTGATATTAAGACACATCTTTTGTAATCAGGAGTTGTTTTTCCTTCTAAGATACCAGGTATTTCCTTAAACTGTCTGCGAACCTCAGCTACCATATCTCCAGCAGCATTTCCAACAGCTTTAATAGTGAAGGCTGCGAAAAGGAAAGCAAGCATTGAACCAATGAAAGCACCTACAAGAAGTTTGGGATTCATAAGATTGATGTTGTAATGAAGCATAAAATCAGACACACCAGCTACTCTCAAGCTGAATCCATTTATCAGTTGATAAGGATCTATTCTCATTAATGAGACCCTGATTTCTTCTATATAAGCAGCTAATAGAGCCATAGCTGTCAAGGCTGCAGATCCAATAGCAAAACCTTTTCCTGTAGCTGCTGTAGTATTACCAACAGCATCAAGAGCGTCTGTTCTACTTCTTACTATTTCGGGTAGGGCTGACATTTCAGCATTTCCACCTGCATTATCTGCAATTGGACCAAAAGCGTCCATTGCTAAAGTCACACCTAAAGTTGCCAGCATTCCAACAGCACCAAAGCCGATACCATAAAGACCTAGCTCTATACTTGACCAGCCCCCACTTACAGAAAAGGCAATTAAAATTGCAGCTGCTATGATAATTACTGGAGCAGCAGTTGATTTCATACCAACAGCTAAACCATCAATAATAACAGTAGCAGGGCCATATTTACCCTGTTTTGAGATACCTTGAGTTGGTCTATAGCTGTCTGAAGTATATCTTTCAGTAGAGTATCCGATTAAAATACCTGCAACTAAGCCAGTTAAACTTGCTAAAAATACTCCTAAATAGATTGAAGGATGAAGTAAAAATTTGCAGACAAAGCCAGAGGCTATTGCTATTAAGGTAGAAGAGATATAGACACTTTTATTAAGGGAAAGTAAAAGGTCTTTACTAGTAGCATTATCTTTAGTAGACACCATGTAAATACCAATAATGGATAATATGATACCGATAGCAGCTAAAATCATAGGAGCTATGACAAAATTTAAACCCCATTGAGCTTGAAATTCTGAACCAAATTGAATAACAGCTGCCATGCCTAAAGCAGATGTAGCTAAAATTGAGCCTACATAAGACTCGAAGAGATCTGCTCCCATTCCAGCAACATCGCCAACATTATCTCCAACATTATCAGCTATAGTTGCAGGGTTGCGAGGGTCATCTTCTGGGATTCCTTCTTCAACCTTTCCTACTAAATCTGCTCCTACATCGGCAGCCTTAGTATAAATACCTCCACCCAATCTGGCAAACAAGGCTTGAGTTGATGCTCCCATTCCAAAAGAAAGCATTACTACTGTTATTTGATGAAGGTCCATACCCGCCATATTAAGGATATAGAACCAAGCAGATATGAAGATTAATGCTAAACCAACAACAACGAGTCCCATAACTGAACCAGCTCTGAAAGCAACTTTAAGCCCCTTGTTCAAACTTTTGCTACAAGCTTGAGCTGTTCTTGAAGAAGCCATAGTAGCTGTTTTCATGCCGATAAAACCTGCTAAACCACTGAAGAAACCACCAGTAATAAAGGCTATTGGAACCCATGTATTGAGAATGTTTAGTCCCCAGGCCATGATATTAAAAATTATGAAAGCTATTAGGAAAAAGATACTGACACCAAGGTATTGTTGTTTTAGATAAGCATAGGCTCCATCTTTAATGTAAGAAGCAATTTCTTGCATTCTTTCATTTCCGGGGTCATTGTTTTTTACTTCTTTAAAAAAGATATAAGCGAAAATAAGTGCTAGTGCTGAACTAAATGGAACTACAAACCAATACCATGGTAGATTCATATTTACTCCTAAGATTATAATTTTCTTTAATTCCATAAGTTAGATACTGTGGTGCTATGAAATTAAGAAATATTTATTTATTTTTCCCAAGGGATAACTAGTTTTCTTGAGCATAATACAGAATATTAAGTAAACAAGTTACAAAATCACAGACTAAAATATTATCTATCAAAGTTGAGATTGTAAAACTTATTTATACTAAGTTATATTATGCTTTTCTACTTTTCTAGTAGTTTACTTGGGATTAATGGGCAATTAGTATCGTTAAAAGCTCATCAATATACAAATTATATAGTATTCTTAAGAGATGTCAATTATTTTTTTGTTAAATTCTTGGAAACAAGTTCTAAAGTAACTCTTGAATGTATTTTAGATATCTTGCTGTTAAACCCCAAATTTTCTCATTATTATATTCCGTATAGTAAACATTATAGTTTTTCTCTCCCCAGGTCCCTTGATATCTAAGAGGTAATCCAAGACTTTCAACTGGGAGCAAAGTAGGGTCTTTGTCTGAATCTCCAGATTGATTAATAGATGTAATTTTATATTTGTGAAACTTAATATCTTTAAGGTCTTTTAAACTAAGGGTAAATATTTTATCTACTTCGGATGGATTAAGCTTTAAATCTTCCAGTTTAATATTATTTAATTTACCAATAAAGGCATCAATCAATTTTCCATCAGGAGTAATCAATCTTGGTAATCTTGAGAGAAGGGATATTTTATCTAATGAAATGCCAAGTTCTTCAGAAGTTTCTCGAATGGCTGTTAGTAGGGGGTTAAGAGCTTCGTTATTTTCTACTCTACCTCCCGGAAAGCAAATTTCTCCAGCTTGAGCAATATTGTTGGCTCTTTTTTCAAAGATGAGGGAAGAAGACCCATCTATATCTATAAGGGGAAGAAAAATAGCAGAATGTTTAAACTCATCATAATTAATCACTTCTGGGTGAAAACTGCTTAAAGACTTTTGCAATTTAGTAAGTAAATTCTTCATCTTGATATACTATTTGTCCGTCTATAATTGTTAAATATGATTTAGCTCTTAGCCAAAAATCATTATTTTCCTTTGTAAAATCATCTATTACTATGAGGTCAGCTAAATATCCTTCTTTTATTCTTCCTCTAATATTTTCAGAACAAGAAGCTCTAGCAGCCCAAACAGTATAAGCTTTGATTGCGGTGAGAACATCTATCTTCTGCTCTGGTCTCCAGCTTTGATTACTAGGATTATTCATAGCCTTTCTTTCAATTGCAGCGTATATACCTTGGAAAGGATTAATAATTTCAACCGGTGCATCGGAACCAAAAGCAAAGTTTATTCCCATTTTAAAAAGGTCTTTAAAACTGTAAGTATACTGACTTGCAGATGGAGTATATTTTTTTATAGAATCAATATCATATCTTAAGTGGATAGGCTGGAGGGCTATAAAAATGTTATTATCTTTAATGGCTTGATAATCGGCAGGCCTAACACATTGAAGGTGTTCTATTCTATGAAGTAATTTTGTGTCTATTTGTCTACAGTTTCCTATTGCAGATATAACCTGATGACAACACTTGTCTCCGATTGCATGAATAGAAGATGATATACCTTTTTCAGCAGCTTTTCTGATCATATCCTCAAGTTGGGATTGACTATATATTGATGTCCCAAAATTATCTGTGCCATCGTAAGCTTCATACATTAATGCTGTTTGTGAACCTAAAGCTCCATCCATAAAGATTTTTTGACCACCAATTTTCAATGATTCACTTCCCAAGTATGATTTAACTCCTCTATCTATCATCTTATCAATAATTGCCTGAGGAAAGTGCCAACAAAATCTGAATTTAGTGCCTTGGGCTATAATTTTCTGATAATACTTGAATTTATCCTCACCTTCCATAACATGAAGACCTGTTAATCCCATAGCATAACAATCATGAATTGCTTGTTTAATTGCATTTAAGGCTAAATCTTCAGGATAGGGAGGAGTAACTTTATCTATTAATTCCCAGGCTTTCTCATGAGTAAAACCATTAGGCTGTCCATCTGGAAATCTGCCAATTATTCCTCCATCAGGGTCAGGTGTGTCTTTAGTAATTCCCCCGCTCTTTAAAGCAAGAGAATTGCACCATTTCGAATGAAAATCTTTGCTCTCCAAAGCTACTGGAATATCTGGGAATATTTCATCAAGAAAGTATTTATTAAAACCTTCTAAAGAAGGATAAATATTCTTATTCCAACCTGAACCTCCTATCCATTCGAGATTTGCAGGCATATTCTTTTTAAAATCTTCCAAAATACTTTTTACTTCAGAAAGAGAATTTGCCGGTGATAAATCAACTGCTATTTTTCTTTTGGCTAATTCAAAGAAATGAGTGTGGGTATCAATCATTCCAGGGAGTATTACTTTACCCTGAAGATTGATTTCTTCATAATCTTTTATTTGATGCCTGTTTATATATGCTGAAACTTGACTATAGCTAGCTACTAGCTCTATAGTATTACCTTTTATTAGCAGTGCTTCAGATACTTCTTCTGCATCATTAATAGTATAAACTTTTGCATTATATATAAATTTTCTCATAGTTCCCTCTATTTTTTTGAGATTCTCCTATTATTAAGTTTTGAAAGGCCCCCTGTTTTCCCCCTCTCAAAGGGGGATTGATAAAGAAATTTCCTTCATCTTTATAAATCTATTATTACTATATATCATTTAGTAAGAATTTAATACTTTGGTTTATACGCATTAGCTCTTGATTAGCAAACTCTTCTGTTGCAGCATTGGCGTCATATGGATTATCAAAGAAACCTTTAAAAGAGCGTTCTAGTACATCAATATAGTTCATTTTATCTTCTGGTGTGTCTATAAAAACAGGAGGATAAAGTTCATACATCAGAATCCAGTTTTTAACCATCCTGGCAGTTCTACCATTACCATCGACAAAAGGATGTATTCTAACAAATTCATGATGAAAGTATATTCCTTTTATTTGAGGAAGTTCTATCAGATTCATATTATAAACCAGGTTATCCATAAGTGAATATACAACATTTGGTTCTGGTGGCATGAAATCGCCAAACTTAACTTCTTTAGTTCGATAACCACTTGGGTTTCTTGAAAAACTCTCTGGGTCCACAAAACCATGCAAAGTTATAATGTCTGAATGTCCTTGAAATTGTTCTTTATTTTTTATTTTATCTAAGATATAATCATAAGCTTTTCCTAGATTTTTACAGTACTTATCAGCTTCTTTTTTATTTATTGCCTCATGTTGGGCGTTTTTAAGTTTTGTTATTTTTTCTAAGGACTGAAAGGATTTTATTAGTTTCTTAAAGACGTTAACTTTTTTTTTAGCAAAAAAGATGTTCCGATAAACTTCCATCATAAGTTCACGGTTTTCCATAAGTAACTTTTCATCATATTTAAGGGTTGAAGGATCCATCACTTTCATTTATTAATCTCCTGATAGGAAAGTTGATAGCAAGCTTCCACCACGTTTAACTTCACCTGTATTAAGTCTTGCCGATTGAACTATTCTATCTGCTATTCTAGAGAAGGGTAGAGTTTGCAGGTAAACTATTCCAGGACCTGTTAGAGTAGTTAAGAAAATACCTTCACCACCAAATAAAGCATTTTTAATCCCACCAATAAATTGAATATCGTATTTTACTCCCCTTTCAAAACCAACCAAACAACCTGTATCAACCCTAAGTGTCTCCATGGGGGCAAGCTCTTTCTTTATTATTGTACCACCTGCATGGATAAAAGCTAAACCAAACCCTCTCAATTCCTGTAAAATAAAACCTTCACCACCAAATAAGCCAACTCCAATTTTTTTAGTAAAAGCTACGGTTACATCAATACCATTTGCAGAACAGAGATAAGCATCTTTCTGACAATAAAACTGTCCGCCAAATTGATTTAAATCAATTGGTAAGATTTTACCAGGATAAGGAGCAGAAAAAGTTACTTTCCTTTTAAATCTCCCTTGGTTTAAAAAGCTAGTGATAAAGAAAGATTCCCCAGCAATCATTCTCTTAAAACCACTGAACATCCCTCCTCCTGTGGAAGTATCCATTTGGATATCTGCTTCCATATACAACATAGCACCGACTTCTGCTCTGACCCCTTCGCCAGGATCTAATTCTATTTCTACTGCTTGAAAATCATTTCCAACTATCTTATAGTCAATAATATCTGACATTATTAATCTCCTGTTAAACTATTATTAAGAAAAGAACTTGATTTAAAATACCTGCCAAGAGGAAGATAAACAAGTTAAAATACATTAAGAATCTATGGCAATATTGATTGTAGTATGATTCTATAACTAGCAAATTTATCTTTTCATCAATTAAATCAATCTTATCATTAATCTTATAATATTCATATAAATAAGGAATAAAGGTTCTCAAAAATCTAGAAGACAAGTCTTTTCCAATAAAAGCTATACTATGCCTAATCCAATCTGCTATGTTGCTAGGCATAAATCTCATATTATCTATAAACTCTGTTGCATCAAAGATTTTGTGATAAACCTGTTTTTCCCAATTATAGATATAACCCTGATGAGATTGAAAATCATCTACTTGGTCAAAATACTCTTTTACATGTGTCCTAATTTTATTTAAAACAAATCCTTTTAGCTTAGGTATTACTCCTGGAGTGAGGATATTCTTCTTTTTAAATATATATCTTTGCTTCTTGTTGAATAAAAGCCATCTAATAAACCAGATGATTGATGCCCCAAAGAGGAGATTCAAAGGTAAAAAAATTAAGGATAAGAGAAAATTCATATCTTGGCTCCTTTTTATAATCCTTAAATAGATTTAAAATTATCTATCTATGACATTTTTACAAGCTTATCTGCTTTGCTTAATTTTGTCAATTAGATTTATAAGTCATAGGAAAATTCATCTAGATCTATCTTATTATTCAGAAATACTATTCCTTCAGATTCCAAGAGTTGCCTCTGCTCTTCTCCAGCAATTCCACTTAAAGAAATTTTCCCTTGTGAATTGATGACTCTGTGCCAAGGAAGTTTATATTTATCCGATGAAGAGTGAAGAAGATAGCTAACTAGTCTTGGTGTTGCTGGATGCCCTGCTCTTCTAGCTATTTCTCCATAAGTTAGAACTTTGCCCGCAGGTATACCTTGAATAATTTCTATTATAGTTCTTGAAATATCTTTCATTAGTCCCTCAGTTGCACTTTATAGCCTTTAGCCTGTAGTTCTTCTATTATTCTCATCAATCTATCCTTACTATAACCAATTTCATTTTCAAAAGTTTTATCTAAGTGGTGAGATCTGACGAAATTCTGGATAAAGTATTTACTCTGACCTACTAATCTTTCAACGATATCAACAATTGTATTTTCTGGAATAAGTCCTTCAATAACTGTAGTTCTAAATTCATGGTCTATACCTGAATTTTTTATCAATGCTATACTTCTTAATAAATTATCATCCGATATTTTTACCTTGGTTACTTCTTCATAATTATCCAATGTTGTTTTAATATCCATAGCAACATAATCTATCAAACCAGATTGTAGAAGGATTTCCAATTTGTTAGTTAGTAGCCCATTAGTATCTAGTTTGATTAGATAACCTAACTTTTTCACTTCTCTTAAAAATGGCAGTAGATTCTTTTGTAAAAGAGGCTCTCCTCCTGTAATAACTACCGCATCTAGCTTACCTACCCTTTCTTTAAGAAAAGCTAATATCTCATTATTATCTAATAAAGCCTTCTCTCCAAACATAGGAACTAACTCGGGATTATGACAGTAAGGACACCTGAAGTTACACCCTTGAGTAAAGACTACTGCACATAATTTATCATTGAAATCAATCATTGAAAATTTCTGGAATCCACTAATTCGCATTCTTATTCTCCTTTTCAATCATTTTTTCATCATTATATAAATATAATAATTTGTCTATAAATTTGTTTATGTTCCCTTGATTGTTACTCTCTCTAAGGAAATCCAATGAACTATTGAGTAACTAACAATCAAGGGACCTATAACATAATAAAATATAGTGGTTGGGAGTAGGTAAAAGGTGGAAGTATCCCTGCGACCCATATAAATCCCCTTTCAGCTCGTAAGAGCGTCTGAGAGGGGTGGTCGATTAGACCGGGGAGAGTAAACAATCCCCTTTCAGCTCGTAAGAGCGTCTGAGAGGGGTGGCCGATTAGGCCGGGGAGAGTAAACATTCCCCCTTTGTGAGGGGGAAATAGGGGGTGTTTTCAAAAATCCACCTCAACAAAATCCCCACCCTTAACCAAAAACAAACATAAAAACTCAAAAGAAGAAAAAAAATATCAAAAATATTAGACCATAGATATATGACTAAATAACAGTAGCTAAAAAGGTCAATATGTCCTGTTATCTTAGCATAAAAATTTAAAAAGTTAAAAAAAGCTATTGACAAGAAATAGGTCTCCAGTAGTTTGACGAAACCAATGCGAGGGAGCGAAAGTTTTCTTGGAAACGTTGGAAAGATCTTTGAATAATTTTAAAAGTTAAAAGTTATAGAGTGAATGAATGAAGTAAACTTGCGAGAGACAGGAACACGATTTATAATAATAATGGAGAGTTTGATCCTGGCTCAGGACGAACGCTGGCGGCGTGGATTAGGCATGCAAGTCGGACGAGAAAGTCTCCTTCGGGAGATTAGTACAGTGGCGGACGGGTGAGTAACGCGTAGATATCTACCTTTAAGTTGGGGACAACTCAGGGAAACCTGAGCTAATACCGAATGTGGCTGCAAAGCTAAAGGGGGCTTTTAGCTCCCGCTTAGAGATGAGTCTGCGTCCAATTAGCTAGATGGTGGGGTAATGGCTCACCATGGCGATGATTGGTAGGCGGCTTTAACGAGTGGTCGCCCACACTGGGATTGAGATACGGCCCAGACTCCTACGGGAGGCAGCAGTCGAGAATAGTCTACAATGGGGGAAACCCTGATAGTGCGACGCCGCGTGAACGAAGAAGCTTTTCGGAGTGTAAAGTTCTTTTCTGTATGAGCAATGCTTCATTGTATAAGATATAATGAAGAGAGATATTAGTACAGGAATAAGCCACGGCTAACTCCGTGCCAGCAGCCGCGGTAATACGGGGGTGGCAAGCGTTGTCCGGAATTACTAGGCGTAAAGGGCAGGTAGGCGGATATTCAAGTCAGGTGTTAAAGGCATCAGCTCAACTGGTGTACGGCATTTGAAACTGGATATCTAGAGTCAGGTAGAGGTAGATGGAATTCCTAGTGTAGCGGTGGAATGCGCAGAGATTAGGAAGAACACCAAAGGCGAAGGCAATCTACTGGGCCATGACTGACGCTAAACTGCGAAGGTGTGGGTATCAAACAGGATTAGATACCCTGGTAGTCCACACAGTAAACGATATACACTAGATGTCGGGGGTAAATCCTTCGGTGTCGTAGTTAACGCGCTAAGTGTATCGCCTGGGGAGTACGATCGCAAGGTTGAAACTCAAAGGAATTGACGGGGGTCCGCACAAGCGGTGGAGCATGTGGTTTAATTCGATGCAACGCGAAGAACCTTACCTGGGCTTGACATACTCGGGAGGCTTTAGAGATAGAGCTGTGCCCTTCGGGGAACCGGGATACAGGTGCTGCATGGCTGTCGTCAGCTCGTGCCGTGAGGTGTTGGGTTAAGTCCCGCAACGAGCGCAACCCTTATTTTTAGTTGCCATCATTAAGTTGGGCACTCTAGAAAGACTGCCATAGTAACAATATGGAGGAAGGTGGGGACGACGTCAAGTCATCATGGTCCTTATGTCCAGGGCTACACACGTGCTACAATGGTCGGTACAAAGTGTTGCGAGACCGCGAGGTTAAGCGAATCACAAAAAGCCGATCACAGTTCGGATTATAGTCTGCAACTCGACTATATGAAGCTGGAATCGCTAGTAATCGCGTGTCAGCATAACGCGGTGAATACGTTCCCGGACCTTGTACACACCGCCCGTCAAGTCAGCCGAGTTGATTGCACCCGAAGGAGGTGGGCTAACCAGCAATGGGAGCAGCTTACGAAGGTGTGGTTAGCGAGGAGGACTAAGTCGTAACAAGGTAGCCGTACCGGAAGGTGCGGCTGGATCACCTCCTTTTAAAGGAGAAATAGTTTCTTGATAAGTTTACTTTTTCATTCTATAACGAAATAATAAAAATTTTACAGTAAATAGAGTGCAATAGAGTGTGTATAATTAATTTTTTGTAAGAGCAAAAGAGCACATGGTGGATGCCTTGGCACCAAATGGCGAAGAAGGACGTGGTTAACTGCGAAAATCCTCGGAGAGCTGTAAGCAAGCTTCGACCCGGGGGTATCCGAATGGGGCAACCCGGCACAAGTAATGTTGTGTCATCCGAAAGGAGGCTAACGAGGGGAACTGAAACATCTTAGTACCCTCAGGAAGAGAAAGTAAAAACGATTTCCTAAGTAGCGGCGAGCGAACGGGGAAGAGCCTAAACCGGTTGAATAATCGGGGTAGTGGGACTACAATGTAGAGAAGTAAATGATAGACGAACCCATCTGGGAAGTTGGACCGCAGAAGGTGAAAGTCCTGTAGTTAAAATTGTTTACCATCTTAGTAGTATCCCGAGTAGGTCGGAACACGAGAAATTCCGATTGAATCAGCGAGGACCATCTCGTAAGGCTAAATACGTTTGGTGACCGATAGTGAAACAGTACCGTGAGGGAAAGGTGAAAAGGACCCCGGAAGGGGAGTGAAATAGAACCTGAAACCGTGTGTTTACAAGCAGTCAGAGCTTAATAGCGATGGCGTGCCTTTTGCATAATGAGCCAACGAGTTAATCTAATCAGCGAGGTTAAGTATTACAGATACGGAGCCGAAGCGAAAGCGAGTATTAATAGTGCACTAAGTTGATTGGATTAGACCCGAAACCGGGTGATCTACCCATGTCCAGGTTGAAGGTGAGGTAACACTTACTGAAGGACCGAACCAACTGATGTTAAAAAATCAGTGGATGAGATGTGGGTAGGGGTGAAAGGCCAAACAAACCCGGAGATAGCTGGTTCTCTTCGAAACATATTTAGGTATGGCCTTAGATTAATTTATAGGAGGTAGAGCACTGAATGGGCTAGGGGACTCACCAGTTTACTGAACCCAACCAAACTCCGAATGCCTATAAATGATGTCTAGGAGACAGCCCGTGAGGGATAAGCTTCACGGACGAGAGGGAAAGAACCCAGACCACCGGCTAAGGTCCCCAATTTTATGCTAAGTGATTAAGGATGTTTAATTGCATAGACAGCCAGGATGTTGGCTTAGAAGCAGCCACCATTTAAAGAGTGCGTAATAGCTCACTGGTCGAGTGGTAATGCACCGAAGATGATCGGGACTAAAGCATAGAACCGAAGCCGTGGACCGCCACTCATTTATAAATTCTAAGAATAATAGCTTAAAGTAGCTATATCTTTATCCAAACTCTTCACTTGAAGTATGCAAATACGTCAGCGTTCGAGTTTGAATAAATCTATTAGCTATCTCTTTTTAAAAAAAGAGACCAAAAATTAAGAGATTGATGTATGACAAATTAAGTTAATAATAAATAAGAGTTTATAAATGAGTGGCGGTGGTAGAAGAGCATTCTAAACAGCGATGAAGGTGTGATGTGAGTCATGCTGGAGCGTTTAGAAGAGACGATGTTGGCATGAGTAACGATAATGTGAGTGAGAAACTCACACGCCGCAAGTCCGAAGTTTCCTCAGTAAAGATAATCTGCTGAGGGTAAGCCGGCCCCTAAGGCGATGCCGAATGGCGCAGCTGATGGGAACCAGGTTAATAATCCTGGGCCTGAGATATAGAGTGATGGAGTGACGCAACTATGCAACACAGACTACTGTTGGAATAGTAGTTGAGTCTATGTAGGAGAGAATACAGGCAAATCCGTATTTTCAATCCGAGGTAGAGGACGACAGCTTAGCTGATAAAGTGTGTTTATAAGGTTGCCAAGAAATAGCTTCTAAGCGATGAAGTATATCAGACCGTACTGCAAACCGACACAGGTGGACGAGGAGAGTATCCTCAGGCGTTCGAGAGAATTCTGGTTAAGGAACTAGGCAAAATGACCCCGTAACTTCGGGAGAAGGGGTGCTACATTAGTGTGAGCATGTGCAATGCAGAGCATGAAGTAGCCGCAGTGAAGAGGCCCAAGCGACTGTTTATCAAAAACACAGGTCTGTGCGAAGAAGTAATTCGAAGTATACAGACTGACACCTGCCCGGTGCTGGAAGGTTAAATGGAGAGGTTAGCTGTAAGGCGAAGCTTTGAAATGAAGCCCCAGTAAACGGCGGCCGTAACTATAACGGTCCTAAGGTAGCGAAATTCCTTGTCGGGTAAGTTCCGACCTGCACGAATGGTGTAACGATTTGGGCACTGTCTCAACCAGGAACTCGGTGAAATTGTAATAGCGGTGAAGATACCGCTTACCCGCGAAAGGACGGAAAGACCCCGTGAACCTTTACTGTATCTTGGCATTGTAACTTGGTTTAGTATGTGTAGGATAGGTGGGAGGCTATGAAGCATGGTCGCTAGATTGTGCTGAGCCGTTGTTGAAATACCACCCTTATTAAATTGATTTACTAACGATATGAAAACATATTGGACATTGCCAGGTGGGCAGTTTGACTGGGGCGGTCGCCTCCGAAAAAGTAACGGAGGCTTACCAAGGTTCCCTCAAGATGGTTGGTAATCATCTGCAGAGCATAAAGGTATAAGGGAGCTTGACTGCGAGACTGACGGGTCGAGCAGGTAGGAAACTAGGTCTTAGTGATCCGGCGGTTCTGAATGGAAGGGCCGTTGCTCAAAGGATAAAAGGTACTCCGGGGATAACAGGCTGATACCGCCCAAGAGTTCATATCGACGGCGGTGTTTGGCACCTCGATGTCGGCTCAACTCATCCTGGGGCTGAAGAAGGTCCCAAGGGTTCGGCTGTTCGCCGATTAAAGAGTTACGCGAGCTGGGTTCAGAACGTCGTGAGACAGTTCGGTCCCTATCCTTCGTGGGCGCAGGAGATTTGAGAGGATCTTCATTTAGTACGAGAGGACCGGTGTGGACGAACCTCTGGTGTATCGGTTGTGGCGCCAGCTGCATTGCCGAGTAGCTAAGTTCGGAATGGATAACCGCTGAAAGCATCTAAGCGGGAAGCCAACCTCAAGATTAGATCTCCCCTTAGAGTCATTGGAGACTACAATGTATATAGGTCACAGGTGTACGCATGGCAACATGTTCAGCCGAGTGATACTAATAACTCGATCGTCTTACTTAATATTTTTTATATACACTCTATAATCTCTTACTGTTAACACAGTAAGAGAATGAAGAATTAATAATTAAAAGTGAAAAATATAAATAAGAGATTATGAATCACTTAGAAAGTTAATAATTCAAGCACAAGAAACACGTAGAATTAATAAACATTTTTGACAGGGGTCAAAGATGGTGGTAATTGCAGTGAGGCTACACCTGTTCCCATTCCGAACACAGAAGTTAAGTTCACTCACGTCGATGATACTGCACTGGCAACGGTGTGGGAAAGTAGATAGCCGCCATCTTTGACCCCTGAATTATTTTCAGGGGGAAAAGATGTACTACTTCTGCTGGCCATCTTTGACCCCTGCTTTATTTTAACTGGGAGTGCGGGCTTCCTTAACTGGGAACGCGGGCTTCCAGCCCGCACCAGCATGAAATGCTGGGTAAATAACCGGGAACGCGGTTATCTCTGCCCGCACCAAGCTACTAAGCTTGGTTAACATCCTCTTCTGTCGGACGGTAGATTCTCTCTGCCTCAAGCGAAGCTTGATTAATTAACTTCTTCAGTCAGTTGACGGAAGATGACGGACTACAAGTCCACCAGCCGACAGAAGAGTTCTCTTGTCCAAACTAAATCAAGCTGGCCATCTTTGACCCCAGTTATAAGCGGATGAGGTCATCCGCCTACCTAATTAAAGGCGTATATTTTAATCATAGAAACTCAAATTCACTTGATTTCAGCATCAACACTTCCATCATAGAATTTAATTTTAATCCTATCATGCTTACTCAAGTCTCCTATGCTAGAAACTAACTTATCTTCTTTAGATATGTAAGCAAAACCTAGTTTCAAGATGCCATAAGGCGAATGTGATTCTATTTTACTATCAAGTAATTGGTATGAATGTTTGTATTCAGCGAATTTACTAGTAAGGCAAGTTGTAATTTTGGAATCAACATGTGAAAGATTGTTTTTGTAAGAAAGTAAGGTGGTTTTACTCCTAGAGTTAAAGCTGTGGTGCAAACTCTCTGCTATTGAATTTAATTTAACTTTGAAGAAATCAGTTACTTTGCTTACATGTGCAAAGGTGTTTTCAAATTCCAGTAATTGAAGGCGTTTTTGCGTAATAAGAGACTGTATCCCATGTTTATTAAGATTTTGTGTTAACAGATTTATTCTATTAGTTTGTAAGTGAATATTTCTTTGTAATCTAATGTTAATTTCAGTTCTTAAAGTCTGAAGAGCATCTAATAATTGATACCTATCAGGAACAGCTAGTTCAGCTGCAGCCGAAGGAGTAGGAGCCCTTAAATCAGCTACAAAGTCGGTTAGAGTAAAATCTATCTCATGACCAACACCACTAATAACAGGAATAGGACAATCATAAATAGCTCTTACTAAGTTTTCATCATTAAAGCAGAATAAATCTTCTTGGGAACCACCACCTCTAGATATTATTATCATATCAACTGATGGATTTTCTGAAAAGTATTTAACAGCTTCTACTAAAGAAACAGCTGCACGGTCACCTTGAACTGATACAGGATAAAGCACTAGTTCTATTGGAAAACGTCTAAAAATGACATTTTTGATATCCTGAATAGCAGCTCCAGTTGGAGAGGTTATTAATCCAATTCTCTTTGGAAAGACAGGTAAATGTTTTTTATGAGACTCTGCAAATATTCCTTCAGCTTGGAGTTTAGCTTTTAATTGTTCGAATTTAATTTGCAGGATTCCGGTTCCTGAATTAAAGATATTCTTTACATTGAATTGATATGAGCCAGCTTTAACATAGAGGGAAATATTGCCAAAGAGAATAACTTTATCACCATTTTTAGGAAAGAAATCAAGGGAATAGTTATTCTGTTTGAAGAAGACACATCTTAAAGTAGAAAAATCATCTTTTACTGAGAAGTAAATATGACCTGAAGAATGTCTAACAAAGTTAGTGATTTCCCCTTCAACATAGAGGTTTGGGATATTATTTTCAAGAATATTTTTAATGTGATTGTTTATTTCTCTAACCGAGAAAATATCTAAATTATCCATTATTAAATCCTAATTTATTTTATATATTTGCTTTTTAATTCACCCAAGGCATGTTTAATGTTATGGATTTCTTCTTTATCGTAGTAGCCACTTATATATAAGATAAATGGGAAACTTAGAAAAAGAAGTATTTTGATAGGTAAGCGATAGTAAATATTGATATTAGCTATAGCCATTGAGATAGCTGAGATTATGATTGTCAGAATTATAGCATTAATAATTTTTCTATCTTCATAGCGGATATTATCTAGCTTGTTTACGAAATAGTAGTAGAAAAATACGACAAACAAGTTGGCTAAAGCTGTAGCTAAGGCAGCACCTTTAGAAGCCATTATAGGGACTAGAATTATATTCAGCAAGAGATTAAAAAGACCAGCTGACACAGTTATCACAGAGATTAATTTAGTTTTTTTATGTTTATTGATAGGTAGAACTAAGATTTGTCTGAGTCCAGCAAAGATTACACCAACTACTAAATAGGGGAGAAGAGTATAAGCTGCATAATAATCTTGAGATTGAGCAACAATCTGGATAGCTTCTTGTCCAAAAATAGTTAGAGATAAGGCAATAATTGAGGCCACAAAAGTATAATAAGTAACAGATTTGATATAGAAGTTTTTACTATCTTCGTCATGCATATATCTGTAGAAAACAGGAATATAGGCTTGGGCAAAAGAATGAATAACAAAAACTCTAATTATGTTTGAAATTTTATAAGCAAGATTGTAAATTCCAGTATCTTCAAAATCTCCGAAATACCTAATGATATAGCGATCTGAAAGGGTGAGAATCAGGGCTAAAAAAGAAGAGAGAACTAAAGGAAGAGAAAAAGATAGCATTTCTTTTATTAAAGCAAGATTAAATTTAAAAGCTAGATTTTTTAGCTGATATTGATAAAGGTAAGGTAGGATAAGGGCATTGGCAACTGTTTCAGCTATGAAAATACCTGTTAGCCCCATTTTAAAATGAGCAATAGTAACAAAACTAACAGCGACGACGAAGACGATTCTAATGATATTTACTACAGTTTGCCTAATTGACAAGTCTTGAATTCTCATTAGTAGTAAGGGCTGTCTAATGAGAACTCTTGAAAGAGAAGATATTACAAACCAAAAAAGTAAGGTATTAGATTGTTTCTCCCAGAGAAGAGTATCAGAGAAAGTCAATAAGGAAACAAAGGCTAAAGCCATAATGATGAAAGTGGTTAATAATGAGACTAATGTTGCATTAAAAACAACTTCTTTTTGATGAATTTTAGATTCTTTTTCCCAGTACCATCTAGCTAAGGCATTATCAATTCCTAAACCTGAGATTAAATGAAGGATTTCAAAAGTAATTTCATAAAAACCCAGAAGTCCGTATTGAGCTAGTGAAATATGGGAAGTGTAAAGAGGTAAGAGTATAAGCCCAGACATCTTGACCAAGACATTGCTAATACTATAAACTAGCGTATTTTTCGCAGTATTCTTTATTTTATTTTTATGCATGTTTTCCTTCGAAATTTAGATTATACCAAACACCTAGAGCATAGAGTTTCCAGACAAGTCCTGAGTATTTGTTTTCTCCTAAGAGATAGTTATGAATTATTTCTCCAAGTTTTATAGTATCAAACAAGTTACTCTTAGTGAAGAAAGCTGAGTTAATTGTTTCTTTCAAACTTGTTTTCATGGCAGACCTTAACCATAATATTTCACCAGGAGCAGAGAAATTGATCTTGTCTTTGCGATTATAGATGGCTTCAGGGACTATGTTTTGCAGACTTTTTCTATGGATATACTTACCTTGACTTCCTGAAATCTTATAGTGAGAAGGTAGGGTGAAAGCAAATTCAACCAAATTGACATCAAGAAAGGGTACTCTACTCTCTAAAGAAAAGGCCATAGAATTTCTATCCTCAAAATGTAGAAGGGAAGGTAGGAAGATATTTCTAAGTAGATTATATTGGAAATTAGAAAGTTTTGATGTATTTAGGTTCTCCACTTGAGCTAAGATTTGTTTGGTAAATCTACTATGCATAATATCAGGATTGAGATTTCTAAGTTCATAATTATATAAACTAGATTCTTTATTAACTAAGGTAAAAAGTACTTTAGCTATTTTGGTAAAATATGAACCTTTCAGGTGATTAGTTAAGTAGTCAGGGAACTCATCTGCAAATCTTTGGAAATTACGATTTTTAAGTAAATCTGCATAATATCTATAAAAAGCATGATTATATCCAGCAGTTATCTCATCTGAACCCTGACCATCTAAGACAACAGTTACCTTTTCCTGACTAGCTTTTTTCATAACGTAATACTGTGATACAGGGCTTGAACCAATTACTGGTGCGTCATGCATATAAGTTATTGTAGCAAAGTCTTGGATAACATCCTTATCATTTGGACTTAATAGATAGGAATCACAATTATAAGCTTTGTTAACAATATCAATCCATTTTCTTTCATCATATTCTGGAGAACAGTCATAATAAGCTGAGAAAGTTTTGAGTTTATTAGAAGAATTTTGAGATGCTTGGCAGACAATAGCTGAAGAATCAAGCCCACCACTTAGACAAGAACCTACTTCCACATCTGATCTCATTCTCAAGTTAACAGATTGAGCAAAAAGTTCTTGATAATCTTCCTTAGCATTTTCAAATGAGTGCGGGTAGGATTCAAAAGAATCTATATCCATTTTATAATAATCAATTTCAGTAAAAGTATCTTTGGATATTTTTAACAAGCATCCAGGCTTTAAAACCTTAATCTCTTGATAAAAAGTCTCTTGTCCGTAACGCACCATAGATCCTAAATTTAGATATCTATATATCATATCATAATTTGCAGTTACTTCTATCCCACTAGTAATGATTTGCTTCTCTTCTGATGCAAAATAAATTCTTTCTTTATCTTTGTAATAGCATAGAGGTTTAATTCCCCACCTATCTCTACAAAGAATTAATTCTTCTTTTTTAGCATCCCATATTGCCAGAGACCACATGCCGTTTAAGTGATTAAAACAGGCTTGGCCGTACTCTATATACATGTTTAAAAGCACTTCTGAATCTGATTTACTTGTGAATATATATCCTTTATTTATAAGGAGTTCTCTTAATTCAAGATAGTTATATATTTCTCCATTAAAAACCATGGTATAACGTTTAGAAGAATCCTGCATAGGCTGATGACCATCTGCACTAAGGTCGATAATGGCTAATCGTCTAAAACCAAGAGCAAGATTAGTAAGTTGGCTTTTTGTAATATGGGGAAAATTATTTTTAATAGCAGGAATTGAATCATCACCAGAGTAGAGTTGAGAGCAACTTGCTTGTTGAGTGAAATAACCTTCATCATCAGGTCCTCTATGTCTAATGCTATTATTCATAGTAAGGATAGTTTCAGGTCTTATATCCTTTTTATTAAAAGAAAATACGCCAGAGATTCCACACATATTAAATTTTCTCCTCAAGTTTGTTTACTAAGCTTATTCCAGTAAGGTTAACTGCCTTAGAATCAACGATCATTTCAATTAATTTTATATAAAAGTTCTTCCGATTGTAGGGCTTATCCAGGGCAAAGTTGCCATTGTGCCAAAGGATGCTAAAGATACCCTTAAACTTAATTACTTCTTCTAATAGTTTTTGCAGTTTATTAAGTGCTTCTTCTTCTGAAATATCTTGATAATCTAAAATCATACAATCCATGAAGATTAAAGGAAATTCCCAGAGATCAAGAAGCTTGTTTTGTGAGAAGGAAAAGAGCTTATAGGGTAAACAGGTCCCTGCTCTAAAACCCTGGATAGAATAGTGACCAATAGAAGTGTCATATTTTAGCTCGAGATCTGCTAGAATATCAGCAGTAAGATTTGGCTCAAACCTAAGCCAATGTGATCTTGCTCCTAGAGAATTATTTCTAGTGACTTTATTAAGTAGCTTTAGATTTTTCTGCAGGATTTTTTTATCTGTATTCCCTGCAATAGTCAAGTGAATTCCCACTTCATTATTATCATCTTCAATTGTCTTAATTAAGTTTAGAATCTTTGGATTATTTAGCTTATAATAAGCATCTTGATGTAATTTGCCTTGATTTAAAAAGTAATAAGTTGAATTGAGTTTATACTGTTCTTCTATTTGTTTAAGTTGAGGGAAATCCCAAAGAGGGTTATCTTTCTGACTAAAGGACAGAAATTGCTTTAGATGTTTAGCCATATCATGATAGCTATTTAAAGAAGGTTTTTTGCAAAATAACTTAATGGAATTTAAGGTATTATAGAAGGAGTATGAATCAATTCTATCTACATCATGACTTAAGAGAAATGTATGTCTATCAAGTAAATTCTTTTTTGTGAAAGCTATATTATGTATCTTGCAAAAATCAGAAATACCTTGGATGATAATATCAAATAAGTAATCTACAAGGGGTTTATCTATAAAATTCAACTTGTAATTTAATGTTTTTTCAGGTATTATTCTTCCTAATTTGTCTCTTTCTTTAATTTCTTGTTCATAGTAGAGGGTTTGCAGACAGAAGATTTCTTTAAGAATATCATGAGAAAATATTACTGAAGAGTCTTGAACAAAGAAATGTTCATTCTTATTAAGAAAGACTGGGTAGAGGATAGGAATATCATTAATTTGCCTACTAGTAGAGTATGAATCTTTAGAAAGGGGGAATACTATCGCAGCATGATCTATTTCGCTTAAATCGCCATCTTGCAAGAATGTGAACTTATCCAGAATCTCTTCTGTTAAGCTACATCTTAACTTCAAATGGTAAATAACATAATCTATTTTAGGCCTATCTATATATTTTCTCATAAGAAATTATTAATTAAAATCATATTTATTTAGTCAAGAATTATGTTTACACAAAAGCAAGAGTAAAATAATTTGGTAAAAAATACGGGAAAGGATAATTTTATGAAAAAGATATCTTATCTAATAGTAATTATTTTAGCATTTGGTCTTATGGCTTGTAGTGCTAAGGGAAACGACAACAATAAGGATGAAAAAGGACTAATAATCATGGAAAACGGTTTAAAGTATACTATTGATGTTCAAGGACAAGGTATTGAGGCTAAGAATGGTGATAAGGTTCTAGTACATTATACTGGTTGGTTAATGGATGGAACAAAATTTGATTCTTCAAAAGATAGAGATCAACCTTTTACCTTCCAGTTGGGTGCTGGTAGAGTTATTAAAGGATGGGATCAAGGTGTTTTAGGTATGAAACCAGGTGAAGTTAGAACTCTTATTATTCCAGCAGACTTAGGTTATGGTGCAAGAGGTGCTGGAAATGTTATCCCTCCAAATGCAACTTTAAAATTTGAAGTTGAATTAATTAAAGTAATGTAAAAAATATTAAACCTTGTCTGTCAGACAAGGTTTTTTTTATATATATTCTAGTTAGGCTATTAATATATATGCTTGATTGTTAGTCTCTCTATAAGTAATTGAGAATTAATAGAGTGACTAACAATCAAGGAATATCAAAGAGTGAAATTACTTGATGTTACCCTTGATAGCTTCCAAAATGAGATTTAGGTAGCTGTGATACCAATTAGTATTTGTTTCATCTGAAAATGGTTGATTCAGAACAGTTCGTTTGTGGTTAACAACTGCAGAGGCACAGGCTCTGAGGGTAAGAACTAGTTGGCCTAGGAAATAATCTATTTTTAAATCTGACTTAATTGAACCGTCATCAATCCCTTTTTGTAAGGCATCTATGATGAGTTTAGATGATTTATCATTAAGCTTCATGAATCGGTCAACTAGATGTTGAGGAAGTTTATCAAATTCTAGAGGACGAAAGTCTAAGTATTGTTGATGGAAAAGGATTTCAGGGTTTTCTTTATAAAAGTTGAAATAGGCGATACCGAAGTTTTTAATTTCTTCAAATCCAGTATCACAGTGTTTCATATTTTGATATAGGTATTCAGTTCTTTTTTCGAAACCACGGCAATAAACTTCTAAGTAAATTTCGTCTTTACAAGATAAATAAGTATATAGTGTTGCCTTGGTATAATGCACAGCATCTGCTAGTTGATTAAGTGTTACAGTTTCATAACCAAATTCATAAAAGAGCTTTTCTGCATTATCTATAATAAAATTTCGTCTTAATTCAAATTCTCTTTGTTTTCTTTCTGACATTCCTTTTGCCATTGTTACTTCCTTTTTATATTAGCTTAATATTCATTACTTATCATATAAATTCACGGGTTGACTTGATTAATAAACCCATAGTTTAAAATATTTTAAAAGGTATGGAACTGTCAAGAAAAATTCGTTTATGTTCTTGACAAAATTTCATAAGATAAAAGTTGTCAGTTAATAATAGATAAAAACTATGAACCTTATATAGGAGACTTAATGATTAGGAAACACAAAGCAATAGCCCTTTTTTCAGGGGGATTAGATAGCATTTTAGCTGTATTGCACATGCAAAAATTAGGATATGAAGTCGTGCCTATATTTTTCGAGAGTCCTTTTTATCCAGCTAATAAAGCAAAACATGCAGCAAAAGTTGCAGGAATAAAGATAGAAGTTATTGATATTACTTCAGATTTGATTGAAGTTTTGAAGAATCCAAGATATGGTTTTGGTAAACACATGAATCCATGTATTGATTGTCACGGATTAATGTTTCGTAAGGCTGCAGAAATGTTAGAGAAATTTCAAGCAGATTTCATAATATCAGGAGAAGTTATGGGGCAGAGACCTATGTCTCAAAGACCAGACTCTATGAATGCAGTAGCTAAATTGAGTGGAGTTAAGGAGCTATTAGTGAGACCTCTTTGTCAGAAATACTTAACAGATACCAAGCCAATAACAGAAGGTTGGGTTGATAAGGATGAATTACTGGATATTCATGGAAGAGGAAGATATCGTCAGTTAGCCTTGGCTGAAGAGTATGGACTTAAGGATTTCGAAATGCCAGGTGGGGGATGTTTACTTACAGATAAACAGGTGTCACAGAAGGTTGCAGATTTACTTAAACATGACCAATTAACTCCTTACTATCTTCGTTTTCTTCAACAAGGAAGAAGGGTTAGAATATCTGAAAAGCTTCTTCTAATAGTTACTCGAACAAGATTTGAAAGCGATTATATTACCCCAAAACTTGCTGATGAAATAGTCATTAAAGCTTCTGATATAGCAGGTCCATTAGGAGTTATCTTAGGCGAGGATGTTTCCGACGCTGAGTTAAAGATAGCAGGAAGAGTCATACTTACTTATATCAATAAATTGAAAAGTCCTACTGCAAAGGTAGAATACGGCAGAAAGTTTAATTTAAACACAAGTTTTGAAGTTTCACCTCTTCCTAGGGAAGAGTTGGATAAAATGTTAATTAATAGATAGAGGGAAATAATGAAATATAAAGTTTATAATATTTTACCAGAATATGGAACTAATACCATATTAGTATGGGATGAGGAAAGTAAAGAAGCTATTTTGATAGATCCAGGTAGCCCCTCTGATGTCCTTTACAAAGAAATAGTTAAAATGAATTTAAAAGTAACAGCTATTCTTAATACTCATGGACATGCTGATCACATTGGTGGCAATGAATATTTTAAGAGTAAATTTGCTTGTCCTATCCTGATTCATCAAGCTGATAAAGATAAACTTATTGATAGTAAGAAGAATTTAAGTGCTTTTATGGGGCAAGATATAGTATCTCCTGCTGCAGATGTCATTTTGCAAGAGGGAGATATTGTAAAACTAGGTAAGATAGATTTAAAAGTAATTCATACACCAGGTCATACAGAGGGTGGAATTTCCTTATATGGACAAGGTATTTTAATAAGTGGAGATACTCTTTTTCAGTTAAGTGTAGGAAGAACTGATTTCCCAGGTGGTTCTTTTGAAAAACTAGAAAATTCTATCAAGGATAAGCTTTTTGTCCTCCCAGATGAGACAATTGTTATTCCAGGACATGGTGGTTTCACTTCAATAGATAGAGAAAAGTTAGAAAATCCTTTTATAGGCTTGGCTTCAAGAATATAGTAATTTAATTAACAGGAGAATATAGATGAATCATGAGTTGCTTTTGATATTAGATTTTGGGTCTCAATACACCCAATTGATAGCTAAACAAATCAGAAAAATGAAAGTATATTGTGAGATAGTTCCTTTCAATATATCCTATCAAGAAGTTTTAGAAAAGAAGCCCAAGGCGATAATTCTTTCAGGAAGCCCTTACAGTGTATATGCAGAGGATGCTCCTATTCCGGACAAAAGAATTTTAGAATTAGATCTTCCAATGTTTGCTGTATGTTATGGAATGCAATTGATAGCTCATTTATCAGGTTATAAAGTTGATAAGTCAAACGAGCGTGAATTTGGTTATGCAAAACTTAAGATAATCAATCATGATAACATCTTTAAAGGATTAGCTGAGGAAGAGATTGTTTGGATGAGTCATGGAGATAAAGTCCATAATATTAGCGAAGAATTCGAAAGATTAGCTTATTCAGATAATTGTGAATATGGAGCTATTAAACATAAGAATAAATCTCTATATTGCTTGCAATTCCACCCAGAGGTTGTTCATACAGAAAATGGCTATAAGATGCTTAATAATTTTATTGATTTAGTAGGTTTTAAGAAAGATTGGACATCAATTTCTTACATTGAAGGTGCTATTGCCCAAATTAAAGAACAAGTAGGAGATAATCAGGTAATTTTAGGTTTATCAGGCGGAGTAGATTCTTCTGTGGCTTGTGCCCTTCTTTATAAAGCTATTGGAGATAATTTAATACCAATTTTTGTTGATAATGGACTTCTTAGGAAAAATGAAGTTGAAGAGGTAGAAAGAATCTTTGGTGAAGGTTTCGGTATTAAACTCAATACAGTCAGAGCAGGAGATATTTTCTTGTCAAAACTAGCTGGAGTAGTTGACCCTGAACAAAAGAGGAAGATAATTGGTAATACTTTTATTGAAATATTCGATAGAGAAGCAAAAAAATTCCCAAAAGCAAAATTCCTAGCACAGGGTACTCTTTATCCAGATGTAATTGAAAGTGTTTCTTTTAAAGGTCCATCAGCTACTATTAAATCACATCATAATGTGGGTGGTTTACCCGAAAAAATGAATATGGAATTAGTAGAACCTCTTAGAGAACTCTTCAAAGATGAAGTTCGTAATGTGGGAAGAGAGCTTGGTTTAGGTAATACTCTAGTTGATAGACATCCTTTCCCAGGACCTGGTTTAGCTGTTAGAATTATCAGTGATATTACTCCTGAGAAGGTTCAATTATTACAGAATATAGACCACATATTTATCTCAGAACTTAGAGATAAAGATTTATATAATAAGACTTGGCAGGCATTTGCTGTCTTGTTACCAATACAATCTGTTGGTGTTATGGGTGATGAAAGAACTTATGAAAATGTCTGTGCATTAAGAGCAGTAAATTCTTCTGATGGTATGACTGCTGATTGGACTGAACTTCCTTATGAATTCTTAAAAAGAGTTTCAAATAGAATCATTAATGAGGTGAGAGGAGTTAATCGAGTTGTTTATGATATAAGCTCAAAACCACCTGCAACAATAGAATGGGAATAGAAAATTAATAATATAATATAGTTTAAGAAAAAAAGCCCTGCAATCGCAGGGCTTACTTTTATGTTAAGTTTAACCAAATAATGCAGTAGACCTTTGTGAATAGCACAATATTATTCTGCAAAAGTAACTTCCATAATTTCTCCGAATATATATATTATATGCGTCCGAATTCTGTAAGCTATTTTGCTAAAAGAATCTGCACTCTTCTCTAAAGCTCTACTGCACCATCTGGGTTAAGTTCAATTATTTCATAAGAATTGCCTTATTAGTAAAGCTCTTGTTTCCTGTTTTCATAACAGTGAAATAAATTCCAGATGCAACATCTTTATTATCGCTATCCTTACCATTCCAAACAACACTTTGTTTGATATTAGGTGTTTCGATTTTGCCGTTAAATACTCTCCTTACTAACTGTCCTTTAATGTTATAAACATCAATTGTTACTACTTGTGGTTGAGCAACTGAGAAAGATATAGTAGTAGAAGGGTTAAATGGATTTGGATAGTTTCCTAAAAGCTGAGTTCCAAGAAGTATTTCTTCAATATCATGGTTATTATCTTCAGATATTTTAATTGTTATTGGACCAAACATTTCAGAAGTTCCATCAAAATCAATAGTTTGTAACCAATAGTAATAGCTTGAATTCATCTCAACTTCATCATCAATAAATGAATAACTTGCACCTGTAGGTGAATTACTTGCTTCAATCATAGTTGCAGTAACTCTTAAGGCTTGGTCTTGATTATCATTTTCTCCTCTAAAGAGATTATAACCATTAACTTCTGATTCAGATGCTGTTACCCAGTTTATCTGAGCAAATTTATTAGTAGTCTGAACAGCATTAAATGAAGCCAAGGTTACAGGAAGTGTTTCATCTATACCAGGGACAAATTCTGAGAAAGAATCTAAACCTGAAATAGTTACTTTACTTCCGTTCCAAGCCAAGCTAGCACCTAAGTTAATTACATCTTCCCATGCTTGAGAACTATCAGCTCTCTTAAAGAATCTGACTAAACCATAGTTAGTGATTCCTAATCCAGCTAAATCAAAAGTAATATTATAGGTTCCTGGGTTTTCTACAGAAGATATTACTCTCCAAGTCCTTGATAGGAATGATTCCATACTTGCAGGTAATCCACTATTATTAGATGGGATAGAAGGAATCATTATGATCTGAAGAGAAAATCCTGCAGGATTTGGAGAAGTGAATTCTAGCTCAACATTTTCATCCTCTAAAACTATAGGATCTGATGGTGAACCATCACCAGGATTGATAGTTACTTGAGGAGCATTTCCGAAGTGAATGTTATCAATATCAAACCAGGAATCATGAACTTCATCATCTGTCATTTCAAATCTGAAGATAACTGATTGACCAGCATAAGCAGAGATATCAGCTGTAAAGGTTGTGAAATCAGCAGTATCAACATGATCTGTGCCATTGATTGTATCAACTACATTAAATGTTGCTCCTCCATCAGTAGAAGCATAGATAGTTAAGTAGTCATGTCCGTCAACAGAAGTGATACCGACAGTACCAGCAGACCATAATGTTAATCTATAATCTAAAGCAATCACAGAAGTAGCTGTAATATTATTCATAGATTGGAACTGGATATATCCATTTGATGAAGAGCTATAGATATTCTTATACATAACATTACCAGTAGTATTATGTTGATTTGTTCCTATTAAGAAGTTTTCTAAGGTGATAGCTGCAGGATTAGCAGTAGAACCTTCGAAGTCGATTGTTACAGGCATTGGAATAGTTGGATCAGGAATAGTAGTAAATGACCAAACTAAGATACCATCAGTTGCATCTCCCACTATATTATAAGGAACAACTTTCCAGTAGTAGGTAGTTTCGTAGTCTAAACCTGAGAGAGCATAAGAAGTAGTTGCATGTTCTACAGGAGTGATACCTGTGAAAGTATTATCTTCAGAAAGATATACTTTATAGCCACTTGCATTAGCTGAACTTTGCCAGGTTAAACTACTATTGAGTTCAATGTCAGTAGCAGCATCAGTAGGACTTGTATAGGTCACAGCTTCAGGGGTTGATCCGATAGTAGTAAATGACCATGTTACAATGTTTTCAGCAGGTGTGTCACCTGAAGTGTTTCTACATACAACATACCAGTTGTATTCTGTACTTGGAGCTAAACCTGTAACTTCATGCTCTTCAACGGCTGGGACATTATCAAGAACTTTTGCTAATGACTTGCTGCCTGGAGTTCCAAAATATAAATCAATTGAATCTGTATAATCTGGGTTAGTCCAGGAAAGGGTTAAATCAATAGCTTGATCAATAGCATCATTTGCAGGAGAAGGAGATGTTGCAGGTCCAGGAACTGGTAAGTCTGATGTATTAATAGTCATGGTATAATCACCGTTGTTAGTGTTATAACCTGTCACAATGATGTAATAATCACCAGCTGGAGAAAGAGTTTCAAGCATTTCTGACCAAGTAGCTCTATCTCTTGATTTAGATTTAGCACCTCCTTGTCCGGCATTACTTTCATCATCATTATAATACCAAGCATCGTTTGCTGATGTTGCTTGATCGATTTGATCATAAGAGTTAAATATATAGAGTTTGGTATCCCAAGCTGTACCTTCCAAAGATACTGACATTAGTTTTTCTGTAGGAAGGGATAACTTATAGACAACTGTTTGAGATGAACAAAAATCATAATAAGTATCATAAATTGTAGTAGAACCATTTTCGATAATTTCGTCTGCTAAGGTTAATATTATTGGGTCATTGTGATGATTTCCAACAGGCATTACAAAACCGTTACCTGTAAGAGTTACAGAACTAACCTGTCTACTCTTACTTCCTAAGTCATCCGTTATATCTAAACTTCCACTTCTAGGGCCATCAGCTGAAGGTGTGAAATCTACTTGGATTACGAGCTCTTGTCCAGTTGTAAGAGCCCAAGGACCTTCAGTATCTGTTTGGTAAGCAAAATCTCCAGCTTCTGATCCTGAAAAATCAATACTGGTGATATTCAGAGTTCCTGCCCCTGAGTTCGAAATAGATACTAAATCACTCCCTGTTTCACCTACATCAACTGTTCCAAAGTCTAATTCTGTGTCAGAAAGAGTTGCGATTGGATTTTGAGGGATTTCTTCTAAAATAATATCATCAATGTAGATAGATTGATATGTGCCAGTGAATGAAAACTGGAAGGCAAATCTTTCATTTGCTTTTGCAGAATTTACCATATTAATAGTAAACTCTTGATAAGTTGTTGTTAATTCAACACTACTAATAGCAGTAAAAGAATTCATATCTTGATTATATTTTCCTACAACAAGAGGTTGAGTGTTGTTTGTACTTGATTTTTTTGCCCAGAATCTTATTCTGTAAGCATTAATATCAGGAATAACAAGTGGCGAAATTAATTCAGCTGTAGTATTTGTATCATTAGAATTATAGACTCTATAAGAGTAAGAACCATTATTAGCACTACCATTATATCTTCCAGCAGTTGCAGAGGAAGAAGTTGAATTAAGAACACTTGTCCAACCCATGATTTCTTCCTCATTTTCAAATGTTTGAGAATAAGGAATAGTGATTTCATAGATATTAGTATCATTACCAGTACCTGAAAGAGCAATTTCATGAACTTGTCTAGCTAAGTCATCTGTTATTTCTAAACTAGCAGATCTAGGACCATCAGCTTGTGGTGTGAAATCTACTTGTATTACTAACTCTTGTCCAGTTGTAAGAGCCCAAGGACCTTCTGTGTCTGTGTCAAAATCAAAGTCTTCAGAATTTGTACCAGTAATAGTAATATCTGTGATATTTAGTGTACCTGCTCCTGTATTAGTAATAGATACTATATCATTAGCTGTTTCATATAAAACTACAGTACCAAAGTCTAATTCTGTATCAGAAAGAGTTGCGATTGGATTTTGAGGGATTTCACCTAAAGTAAAAGCTGTAACTGGTAGATATGCTTTTGCAGTTCCACTTAAAGAAGTCCAATCAACTATGCTAGGATTAGTTGAATCACTTTTATAGTGGATTGATCTATTTTCAGCAACTGAGAATGTTAAGAACTCATCTGAACCTGAATGATAACCACTAGTGGTTTCAAAAACACATACTAAAAGGTTATCTACATTATTATATACAAAAGGTGAGTCTAGTTCAATTGTAATTTTTGGGTCTTCAGTTGAAGTTGTTAATGTTCCATTATATACTTCTATCAATCCTTCATCGATCCAACTTGTAGAATTATCAAATGTAGTTAGTTCAGTATGAGCCATATAAATGATAATGTTATCAGTAAACACACTGTTCTGATTAAAAAGATAAGTTATTTCTGTAATAGTATGATCCACAATATTTAATTCATCTGCAGGGTAGATAGATTGAGAAACAGAATAGCCATAATATGGTTCAATAGGTAACCCCTGATTTACAACATAATCACCTGAAAAAACTACTTGGTCTCCACTAAATAATGTCGTTGTGAAAGAAGCCTGAGTAGCTGTCTCAAGACTATTTGTAGTGTTAATAGCAACTACTTTCCAATAATATAAGGTACCTGTTTCAAGTCCACTATAACTGTATGGGGATGTTGCATTTTCCTCCATAATTATAGCATTAGTAAATTCTGCATTATCAGCAAGATATAATGTTACTGTGTTAGTGTTCTCACCAATTGTCCATTCCAAATTACTTGCAACTGCTATATTGTTGCTTCCATCAACTGGTGAAGTTAAAGTAGGCGCATCAGGAGTTCCTTCAATAACTTGAGGTACAGTGTAACTTACATTTCCAGGTGTAGCTCCTCCTTGCCCTGATTCAGCAACTACTTCATTATTTTCATTTAAAATTTGATATTCATTTTCAGTAGACCAACTACCAGCTGTATAGCTGGTCTCAATGAGGTCATTACTGACTACAGTAAAAGAATAAGAAGCACTGGAACCACCTCCTATTGTTAAGTCTTCAAGTACTGGTGAACCGTTTACATTAACTGTGACAGAACCACCATTCCAACCATCTCCATAAGTGTCTGTTAGTTCAATTGTGTAGTCTAATGAAAAAATACTCATTGTTGCTACTAAAAACAATAACAAAAAAACAAGTTTTTTATTCATAAATTTTCTCCTTTATTTCACTTAGTGTTATAATCTCCTGTATTGATATTGGGTAAGATTATTTTTGTAGTGGTGATATTAATAATCTCACATCAATAAAAGCAATACTAATTATATGTATTCAATATTATATTTAGAAATTAGTCTGTCAAACTATTTTTTGTTTTATAAAAATTGATAGTTGAACAGTTTCTTTTTCTTTCTCAGTCTGACTCCAAAATTCTTTATTGACAAGTAAGCTAAGTAATAATAATTTTGATAATGCGAGTAATTATTTGGGATTATAGGAGAGGATAAGATGAAAAAGTATTGTGTATTGTTAGCAGGGTGTGGGCATAGAGATGGCTCTGAGATATTTGAAGCAGTTTATAGCCTTCTATCATTATCACAAGAGGGTATAGAATACGATATATTTGCCCCAGATCGTCTACAGTATGATACTATAGATCATATTACCGGTCAAGAATTTGAAACAAAACGTAATATTTTACAAGAAGCTGCTCGTATAGCAAGAGGTGATATTAAAGCTTTAGCAGATTTTAATGTTTCTGAATATGAAGCTTTAATTCTCCCAGGTGGTTATGGTGCTTTAAAGAATTTTACTAATTTCCCAGCTGCGGATGGTAATTGGCAAGTTAAGGAAGATGTCAAAAATATGATTTTAGCCTTTCACAAGTCCTTTAAACCTATTGGAGCAATTTGTATTTTCCCTTCAATATTAGCAATCTTATTTAAAGATAAAAAGATAGAAGTTACAACTGGTTTGAAAGCTGAATCTCAAAAATTAATTGATTTTACTCAAGCAGAGCTTCATCCAATAGACTCAGATGAAATTATTATAGATAGAAAAAATTTAATAGTTTCAACTCCTGCTTTTATGAATGATGCCTCCTTAGCTAAAGTCTATCAAGGGATTAATAAATTAGTAAAAGAAATTAAAAGAATGGTGAAATAATGAATATAAAAGAATTAGAAGAGAAAATAAATCAAGGTCAACAGAATGTAACTACTCTAAACAATTTAAAAACATATATTGCTTATTTAATTCAAGAAGACCGGCATAAAGATGTTGAAATATATCTTAACAAAGCCATAAAACTTGCTAGTGATTTGCAGTTACCTAGAGAAGAAGGGACTCTTCTAATTGAACTTGGAGTTCATTATTGGGGACAAATAGATTATAAAAGTGCTCTTAATATGTTTCGTCTATCTTGTGGTATTTTTAAACAAAGTAATAATGAATATGATTTAGTAGTTGCTACCCATAATGTTGGAGAAACCTATACAAGGATTGGTGACTATAATAATGCTATCTCTTTCTTAAAATTATCGTTAGGATTTGTCAATAAAATAAAAGGTCATGATAAAACAAAGATTGATGAATTATGTGCTGATATAAATAATTCTTTAGGAACAGCTTACAGGAAATGCAAGTCTTATGCCCTTAGTATGAGTACATATTTTAAAGCATTGGATTTACAAGAGAAGCATGATTTGAAAGCTAAGATAGCAACAACAAATCTCAATATTGGTAAAATGTTTGTTGATATAGGGAATTTTGAACGAGCTTTGAGATATTTCAATAAAGCATTAGAAATTTCTGTCCTGCTTAATGATATTCCTCTTAAGTCACAAACACATGCCTTGATAGCTAAAGTTTATTTTAAGAATGATAAATATTCTCAAGCAATACCTTTCTACGAAGAAGCCCTAAGATACCTTGACCAATCTAATCACAAATATCTTTACCATAGGGTAAGAACAAAATATCAAATGGCTTTGACTTATTTCAAGATGAAAAATTATGACAAAGTAATTGAAGTATCAAATCGAGCTCTTAACTTATTAAAGTCTGAAGAGTATCCAATTATCTCAGCAAAAATCAAATTCTTACAAGGGGAAACATTAGAAATACAGAATAAGTATAAACTAGCTTTGCAAGTACTTGACTCAGCTTTTAAGGATATAGAAGCTGAAGATACTACAAATTCACTAAAATTTAAAATATTGCAATTAATTTCAAAAATCTATAATGAAGAGGATAAATATTCTGAAGCTTATCGAACTCTGGTAAAATCTCATGACTATGTTAATTTATTAATTCAAGAGAGACAAGAGAAAACCCTTTTTGAAATTCAAGCAAAATATGAAAGTCAGCAAAAAGTCAGAGAGGAAATTATGCTTAAGAAAGCTAATAAAGAGGTGGAAGAGTTAAAAGAAAAAGTAAGTCAATTATCCGAAAAAGTTCATGACTATCAAGAAATTGAATATTTCTTTGGGGTTATTCCTAAAGATAAGATTAAAGCAGCCATCAAGAAGAATAAAGATATGCACCTTCAAAAGGGTACTGATGTTGCAGTTGTGAAAATAATGTTGACTAGTAATGAAATTATACCTCAAGAGACAGTTAATCAGGTACTTAAAGATATTTCTAAACTTGTCATGTTTTATACCAGAAATAATGATGAAGTTGGTTTTTGGGGTGATGATGCGCTAGTACTTATTCTCTCTGATGTTAAACTAGATTCACTTGATAAGATTATTGATAAGCTCAAATTCCCAATATATAATGATATTTTGGTAAAAGAGGAAGGGATTAAACTGGATATTAAATTTGAACTAATGGATTAGTCTGATTTCCGCCCCTCCAGGGCTCAGGGTATGTTTTGTCGATTTAGCAGTGTCTTCGAACACTGCCTATTATATTAGCATCCCTCACGGGATTAAGTTACGGGACGACACGTAGTTAATCAATAGAATGTTTATTAATCCAAAAACAATCTCGGAGAGATGAAGATATAATAGGCAGGGGTCGAAGACCCTGTTTACCTACGAAATATAAAAAGAGCTTAGTCCTGCAAGGACGACAATTCAATACAAGCCTCTCACAAACAATTGTTAATTAAAACTTACTGATTATTACTTGACAAGTATCTTAACAATTCTAAATTTAGTATGTAAAAGAAGTTAAATATGCCTTTGGCGTATTATAAGTAGAAAACAATACCACACCTTCTACACTGATCTTTTAGGAAGATAGATAAGTCTATTTGAGTTCTATAGTTAAAAAATATTTTGTTTAGTAAAAGGGGACTGTTTTGTCTCAGATATGGCTTCAACTATCTATTAATTTAAGTTAAGTAATTTATTAGTTATGGAAGAAAATTATTTAACACAAACCAAAAAATTTGGAGGATATGTGAAAAGATATCTGAATATTTTTATCGTACTAATGATGATGTTAAGCATCGGTTCGCTGATGGCTGATACATGGACTGAAGATTTTGAAAGCAATCCAAGTACTTCTTATGGAGATGCTTCTGTTACTATAAGCGGAAGAGTTTGGACAAAAGTTCAAGCTGGTAATTTCTCTTATGGAAATACAATTGCAGGGTCTTATGGCTTTGTTATTAATGATGATTCTGCCGGAGCTCATATAACTACACCTGCTCTTAACACAATTGAAACAGTTAGTTTCAAATATGCTTATATTAATGGTTCTGATACTAATGTATTTGTTTTACAAAAATCTTATGATAATGAAAATTTCATAGATTTAGATACTCATACTTTAGGGGCCAGTGCTAATCAAAATTATGTAGATTATTCTTATGACATCAATGATTCTGCTACCGAAATCTATATTAGAGTTCTAAGTGATGCCCAAAATGCTCATTTGAGTATAGATGATTTTTCTGTAACAGATTATTCTGGTGGCACAACCCCTACAGCTCTCTCAGCTGATTTCTCAGCTGATTATGTAACCGGTCTTGCCCCTCTCACTGTTAACTTCACTCCTGCAGTAACTGGTGGTACTTCACCTTATGGTTATGCATGGGATTTTGATAACAACGGAAGTGTTGATTCCACTGAAGAAAATCCTGCTTATGATTATACTTCAGCAGGAACTTATTCTGTAAAATTAACAGTTACTGATGCAGTTTTAGGCACAGATATTGAAGAAAAAATTAATTACATCACTGTTACTGAAGAAACAAGTGGAAGTGGTGATGAATTAATGACTAATGGAAGTCTTGAAGCTTGGGATACTGCTACAAGCCCAACAGGTTGGGATAAGAAAGAAAGTATTGAGCAAGAAGCAACTATTGTTCATTCTGGTTCTTATTCTGCTAAGCAAACTGCAGGCACCAAAGACTTAGGTCAATATGTTGAAGGTATTGTTGGTGGAGAAACTTATACTATCTCTTATTGGTTCTTAGATAATGATGCTAATGCAAAAGGAAGAATTTATTCTTATTGGCGTGAAGGTACAAGCACATTATCTGATAATGCTTTAGAATTAAGACCAAGTGGATATTCAACAGACAGTGCAGATTGGCAACAAGTTTCTCATACTCTTACTGCTCCTGCTACTGCAGATAACTTTTATTTTGAAGTTAGAACTTATAATGATAACTCAGGTGGCGGAGTAATATATTATGATGATTTCTCAGTTATGGGTGCTGGTGGAACTTCTCCTGAAATTCTAACTGTTGATTTCGAAGCTGATGTGCTTACTGGTCAAGTTCCTCTTACAGTTAACTTTACTAATTTAGTTACTGGTGGGACAAGTCCTTATTTATATAGCTGGGATTTCGATGGTGATAATAATGAAGATTCAGATGCTGCTAATCCAAGCTTCACTTATTACGCTGTAGGTACTTATCCTGTGAAACTTTATGTTATGGATTCAGGAACAAGTGATGGAACAGAATATAAGTCAGCTTATATTACTGTAACTACTTCAGGTGGTTCTTCTTACTATAGTGGTATTACTGCTACAGAAGGTGCTGCTTTAAAGAGTCAATTAAAAACACTTATTTCAACAAACACAAATACAAGCTATGATGGTGCTCGTGCTGCCATGTATAGCAATATAGATAATATAAATAACACAGTAACATGTGTTTATACTGGTTTAGAAGTTTCTCATTCTTATGGTGATACTTCTGCACCAACTGACATTAATTGTGAACACTCTTATGCTCAAAGCTGGATTGAAGATTATGATACTCAAAATGAAGAATTAAGAGCTAAAGCTGATGTACATCATCTTTTCCCAACTGATTCAGGTGTAAACTCTTCACGTGGTAATTTATCATTTGATGTTGTAAATTCAGTTGAATATTCATATTCTTATGCAACTGGATATGTTTCATATCGTGGTGATAATGATGAATTTGTTACTGTCTTTGAACCAACAGATCAACACAAGGGTGATTTAGCTCGTGCATTACTTTATATGAATGTACGTTATGACCTTCCTCTTGCCCCTCCTGTTCCTAATAATGGACCAATCAATGTAAATATGCTTCCTATTCTTTTAGAATGGCATGGTCAAGATCCTGTTGATGCTGCTGAAATAACTCGTAATAATGAAATTGAAGATTATCAAGGTAACAGAAATCCATTCGTAGATTATCCTGAATGGGTTAATGCAATTTATGGTGGAGAACCTGTATTTACTTGTGCTACTCCTACTATGAATCCAGCTGGTGGAACCTTTGATGCAGTTCAAAATGTTACTTTAGCAACAACTACTGCAGATGCAGACATCTATTATACTACTAACGGAGATACTCCAACTTCTGCTTCTACTCTTTATAGTGGAGCTATCGAAGTTGCTGCTGATATGACAATCAAGGCTATTGCTGTTAAAGCAGGCTGGAATGATTCTCAAATGGCTTCAGAGTCTTATGTTATCAATATCATTCCTACTGTTTCAATTTATGATATCCAGTATGTAGCTGATCCTACAACTTCAGACGCTTCTGCTTATCAAGGACAGACTGTTAATGTTACAGGTATCGTAACTGCAGTTAATAGTTCAGGTTTCAATATCTCTGCTCCTGCAGGTGGCGCTTGGAATGGAATCCTTGTTTATAACAACACAGCTAATCCTACAATAGGTGATGAAGTTACTTTTAATGGACAAGTTGTTGAATATAATACTTTAACAGAACTAAGTAATATCAATGGTTTCCAAACTCTTTCACAAGGAAACTCTGTAACTCCTGCTGTAATTACTACTGCTCAGGCATCTACAGAAGCTTATGAAGGCGTATTAGTTACTGTTGAAAATGTATCAGTTACTCAAGAACCTTCTACCTATAATGAATGGTATGTAACAGATGGTTCTGGAAATGCTCAAATTGATGATGAATATGGCTATATTCCAGACCCAGCTCCAAGTGTTGGACAGGTTTATTCTTCAATTACAGGTATTGTTGACTACAAATATGGTTCATTTGGTATTAGCCCAAGAGATGCAGATGATGTTATTCTTGATGTAACTGCTAACCAACTTCCTGTAATATCAGATGTAACTCATGCTCCTCTTACAATTTATCCTACTGATGCTGTAACAGTTACAGCTAATGCAGTTGATAATGATGGCACTATTGCTACTATCAATTTAAAATGGGGAACTGAAACAGGCGTCTATACTACAACTACTGCAATGACTCCTGCCCGTGCTTCTTATACAGCTGATATTCCAGCTCAATTAGCAGAAACTACTGTATATTATGTAATTGAAGCAACTGATGATGATAATGCAACATCTACCAGCCAAGAAGCTTCTTATACAGTAAGTCCAGAAGCAGGTGATATACCAACAGGTATGATTATCTCTGAATACATTGAAGGTGGTTCAAATAATAAAACAATTGAAATCTACAATGGTACAGGTGCAGATGTTGATTTAACACCTTATAGTGTTAAACTAGGCTCTAATGGTGGAGATTGGGGTAATAATTATGATATGACTGGTACACTTACTGCTGGGGATGTCTTTGTTATCTCAAACTCAGGTTCAGTTGCAGCTATTCTTGCCGTAACAGATGCTACAAGTAATGTTTGTTACTTCAACGGTGATGATGCAATTGGTCTCTTCTACAATACTACTCTTATTGATGTAATTGGTGTTCCTGGAGTGGACCCAGGTTCTTCATGGGATGTAGCTGGTGGAGTTGGTACAACTGTAAATTACACTCTTGTAAGAAAAGTTGAAGTTACTCAAGGTACAACTGACTGGGCTGTTTCAGCTGGTACAGATGAAACTTCTTCGCAATGGAATGTTTATCCTCAAGATACCTTTACCTATTTAGGAAGTCATGGTGTTGATCCAGCTCAAATAGTTGCAACACCTGAAATAAGTCCTGTAGCTGGTAGCTATGATAACCAAGTTGAAGTTACTATCACTTGTGCTACAGAAGGTGCTACTATCTATTATACTATAGATGGAAATGACCCAACAACAGCTTCTGACGTTTATTCAGCTCCATTTACTTTAACTGCTGATGCAACAGTCAAAGCTTTTGCTAGCTTAGTTGATTATGATGATTCTGCTATTGCAAGTGCTGATTATACTATTGTTGATCTAAATGAAATGCCAGTTGGTATGATTATTTCTGAATATATAGAAGGTTCTGGTAGCAACAAAGTTATCGAAATTTATAACGGAACTGGTGCTGAAGTCGATTTAACACCTTATACTATAAAAACTGCTTTCAATGGTGGAGATTGGGGTACTACTTACGATTTCAATGGTACACTAGCAGCTGAAGCAGTTTTCGTTATTGCAAACTCTGGTGCTGAGGCAGCTGTTCTCGCTCTTGCAGATGCAACAAGTGGTGTTTGTAACTTTAACGGTGATGATACCGTAGCTCTATGTTATAATGATATCGCAATTGATATGATTGGTGTTTTCGGTTCTGATCCAGGTTCATCTTGGGATGTAGCTGGTGGTGCTGGTACTACTGCAGATTATACTCTTGTTAGAAAGTTAACAGTTACTGAAGGAACTACTGACTGGGCTCTTTCAGCTGGTACAGATGAAGCTTCTTCTCAATGGAATATCTACCCACAAGATACATTTGCTTATCTAGGAAGCTATGGAGTCGAACCAACTCCTACAGTTGCAACTCCTGAATTTACCCCTGCTGCTGGTTCTTATAATGACCAAGTTGTAGTTACTATTACTTGTGCAACTGATGGTGCTACTATCTATTATACCTTAGATGGTAGTGATCCAACTACAGGCTCACTTGTATATTCTAGTGATTTAACTATCACCGAAGATACTACTGTGAAAGCCTTTGCTACTTTAGTTGATTATGATGATTCAGCTATTGCTACTGCTGAATATACCATCACTTCAATTACTGCTACTGAGGTTGCTGATATCGCAAGCTTAAGAGCTGGTGCTACTGATGGTACTATTTATAGATTAACTGGTCAAGCTATCTTAACTTATCAAAGAGATTCTCGTAATCAAAAATATATCCAAGATGCCACTGCTGGTATCTTAATCGATGATAACTCTGGTCTTATCACAACAACTTATAATCAATATGACGGTATTACAAATATTGAAGGTACTCTTAATGAATATAATGGAATCCTTCAATTTGTTCCAACTGCAGACCCAGGTTCTGCTACTTCAACAGGAAATACTGTCACTCCTTTAGTAGTATCAATTACTGATATTACTTCTGCAATTGATACTTATGAATCAAGATTAGTTAAACTAGAAAGTGTAAACTTCTCTTCAGCAGGTACTTTTGCAGCAAATACAAACTATACACTCACTGATGGTACTGATAACTTAACCTTCAGAACTTCTTTCTCTGAAGCTGATTATATTGGACAGGCTATCTTTACTAGTGGTTTAGATGTGGTCGCTTATGTTGCTGAATATAATGGAAGTCCTCAAATTGTTGCTAGAAACCTTGCTGATTTTACAGAATTAGCTGGTCCTTCAACAGTTGCTACTCCTGAAATCGCTCCAGCAACAGGAACTTACTATGAAAGCCAAGAAGTTACTATCACTTGTGCAACCGATGGTGCAACTATCTATTATACTATAGATGGTAATGACCCAACTACTGGATCAAGTGAATATACTACACCTTTCACTGTTGATGCTACTACTACTGTTAAAGCTATGGCTGTTAAAACTGACTGGCTTGATAGCTCTATTGCTGAATCTGTAATCACTATCGAAGAGATTATTGTCCCTACAGGTATGATTATTTCTGAATATATTGAAGGTTCTTCTAATAATAAAGCTGTTGAAATCTATAATGGTACTGGAGCGGATGTTGATTTAACTCCTTATACTGTAAGATTAGCTTCTAATGGTGGTGACTGGGGTAATACTTCTGATATGCAAGGTACACTTGCATCCGGTGATGTTTATGTTATAGCTAATGCTTCAGCCGATGCTTCAATTCTTGCCATAGCAGATGAAACAAGTAACGTTACTTATTTTAATGGTGATGATGCAGTTGGTCTCTTCTATAATGGTATCCTTATTGATGTCTTTGGTACTCCAACTGTTGACCCTGGTTCTACTTGGGAAGTAGCTGGAGATACTGGAGCTACTGCTAACCATACTCTTGTTAGAAAGATGACTGTTACTCAGGGTACTACTGATTGGACAGCTTCTGCTGGAACTTCTCCTGAAGATTCACAGTGGATTGTTTATCCAAGTGATACCTTCTCATATCTTGGTTCTCACACTGAACCAATGGAAGTAGTTGCTAGTCCTGTAATCTCTCCTAATGGTGGAAATTTCGAAAATCCAATAGATGTTACACTTACCTGTGAAACTGCTGGTGCCTCAATCTATTACACTACTAATGGTGATACACCTACTGATGCTTCAACACTTTATTCAGCTCCATTTAGCTTAAGTGCTGATGCTACTATCCAAGCTATTGCTATGAAAGAAGGTTATCTAAATAGTCCTGTAGTTTCTGCAGACTTCACTTTCTCAGCTGTTACTGAAGTTGCTACTATTGCTGACTTAAGAGCAGGGCTCACTGATGGTACTATCTATAGATTAACTGGGGAAGCTATCTTAACTTACCAAAGAACTTCTCGTAATCAAAAATATATCCAAGATGCTACTGCAGGTATTCTAATTGATGATAACTCTGGAGTTATAACTACTACTTATAACCTCTATGATGGTATCACTAATCTTGAAGGTTCTCTTACTGAATATAACGGAACTCTTCAATTTGTACCTTCTGTAAATAGCGACCCTGCTACTTCAACAGGAAATACTGTTACTCCTATTGTAGTTACTATTGCAGACTTAAATACTAACTTCAACGCTTATGAATCACAAGTGGTAACAGTCCAAGGTGTTACATTTGTTGAAACTGGTACTTTCGCTTCTGGCCAAAACTACACCTTAACAGATGGAACTAATAACCTTGTCTTCAGAACTAATTTCTCTGAAGCTGATTATATTGGTTCAGACATTTCTGCTAATAACCTTAATGTGACTGGTCTGGCTATTGAATATCAAGGTACATCTCAACTAACTTCTCGCTTCGCTTCTGAAATCCAAGAAGTGACTGGTTATGAAGACGGTCTTAACATATCAAAAACTGCTATGACCTTTGAAACAGAAGTTGGTGTAGAATCTGCTAGTCAATCTTACGTCCTTTATATGCAAGGCGTTGATTTAGGACTTGTAGAAGTAACTGGCGATTTCCAAATCCAAGACCCAGATGGTGCTTGGGGTTCTGATTTCTTCTTCGAATTACAAGAAGAAGAAGTTACTATCAACGTTAAATTCAATGCTACTAATGCTGGAACTGTTTATGGTCAGATTACTCATTCTGCTGATGGTTTCGATGATGTAATTATTGACTTAACAGGTATTGCTAATGAAGTTCTTCCTACACCTATCTATGATATTCAATATACTACTGAAGCTGGCGATGGAACTTATCCTTCTCCTTATGACGGACAAGATGTTCTTGTAGAAGGTATCGTAACTGCTACTAATTATGCAGGTTCAAGATACTTTATCTCGGCTCCTCAAGGTGGTGCTTGGAATGGTATTTATGTTTATGATTCTACAAACAGCCCTAGTCTAGGTGACATTGTTTCATTCCGTGCTACTGTAGATGAATACTATGGTTGGACTGAACTAAAGACTGTAACAGACTTCCAAGTTGTCTCTCAAGGAAACACTCTTCCTGAACCGCTTGTAGTTACTACTGCAGATTTAGCTTCTAACGAAGCCTATGAAGGTGTTTTAGTGAAGATTGAAAACTTAACTGTTACAACCGCTGCTAATAGTAATGATGAATGGTTTGTTACTGATGGCTCAGGTGATGCTCAAATTGATAATGGTATCTTTGAACTTATTCCTGCAGCTTCAGTAAACGACACATTTACTTCTATCACAGGTGTCGTGGATTATTCTTATAACCAATATGGTCTTAACCCACGTGATGCAGATGATATCATAGCTGGTGGTGGTGTGACTGAACTTGCTACACCTGTAATTACTTCTATTGTTAAAGAAGCTACAGGTATCGTAATTACTTGGGAAGAAGTTACCAATGCTAACTCCTATAAAGTATACGGTTCTATGAACCCTGATAGTGGATTTGAATTAATCCAAACTGTAGGTACTAACTCATATACTAATGACGGAGCTGATAATATGAAATTCTTCAAGATTGAAGCATCTACTGATGCCTTCACTCCTGCTAAATAACTGGGAATGCGGGATTCCAGCCCGCTCTTCTCTTAAATAACTGGGAGCGCCGGCATCCTTGCCGGCACACTCAAATAAATTAAAAAGCCCTGCGAAAGCGGGGCTTTTGCTATGCTAACTGGGAATGCGGGATTCCAGCCCGCTCTTCTCTTAAATAACTGGGAATCCCCCTTCCCAGTTATAAGCAGAAGTAGTCATCCATCCTCCCTGTAGCTTGATTGTTACTCTCTCTAGAAAATTCCAATGAACTATTGAGATACTAACAATTAAGCCAAGTATGAACTCCAAAATACTAGAATCAAATCAATTATTTTCAGTAAAAACGCACCATTTTCCAAAAAACGGACCCCATAAGTTAGTGTAACAACAAAATAATTATTAATAGGAGGTCACATGATTAAAATCGGATTAAAAATACCTTGGGGTTTTAAAACAAAGGTAAAGAAAAATGGTTTAACTCTGGTAAAATATAAGAAGGAAGCTAAATATCGTTTAAGAAAAAAATCAAATCCAAGGCTTGTGGAAAATAATCAACACTTTGGCGAAATCAAAACTATGTTGAGTAAGGCATATAAAGCCTTAACTCCCCAGGAAAAAGAAGAATTAAACCAGAGAAGAATTGCAGAAGGCACAACAAATAATAATTGGATTCATTTTATGCGTGAATACTACAGGACATTAGACTAATCCCCCTGAAACACAAGTTGTTGATCCTTACAAAATCCCCCTCTTTGAGGGGGAAAATAGGGGGTGTTTCCACTCAATAACTGGGAATGCGGGATTCCAGCCCGCTCTTCTCTTAAATAAGTGGGAATGCGGATGTCCACTCAATAACTGGGAATGCGGGATTCCAGCCCGCTCTTCTCTTAAATAAGTGGGAATGCGGATGTCCACATCCGCAAAGGCTTCTTAACTGGGAATGCGGGATTCCAGCCCGCTCTTCTCTTAAATAACTGGGAATGCGGATGTCCACATCCGCATCTTTTTCTCAAGAAAAAGATAAATATTAGCAAGGTAGTTTAAAAAAATTACCCTGCTATACTTTGGCTTTGAGAAAAGCCAAAGGCGGATGTAGTCATCCGCCATCCCAGTTATAACAAAAAAAATCATCTGCTAGCATTGTTAAGAATAATTTCCCTTTATCCTCAATCCCCTTTACAAAGGCATTAAAAAATACTTTGATAAGAGAAAAAAACTTAAAAAGGAAAAAAATATTTGACAGCTATTATTTATCTGCATATTATGACATTGTAGTGGTGTGGTGACCAAAACAAAAATGAACTTATGGAGGTTCGTATATGAAAAAGTTGCTTGTCTTAGCGCTTTTAATTGCGTCCGTAACTTTTATGTTCGCTGTTGAATCAGACTTCAGTGACGTTGTCGGATATGTGAAATATGAATTATATGCAAACGATTTTAATATGATCGCCTTGCCAATGGATGCAGGTATTACTACAACAGCTGAATTAGCTGCTGCAATTAGTCCAGATGTTACATCAATAACTAAATGGGATGGAGGTTGGGCACAATACTCAACATCATCACCAGCTACTAGCTTTGATATTTCAGAGGGAGAATCATTTTTAGTTTATCTTGGTGGCACAACCGATGTTGATTTTTACTGTGCTGGTACTTTACCAACTCAAGCTAATTATGATTTTGCAGGTAGTGATTTTAATCAAATTATGTTGCCATTAAATAGAAGTGACATTACTACTGCAGCTGAACTAGCTACTTCAATAGGTGCTGGTGTAACTTCTATTACTACATGGAATAATGGTGGTTGGGTTCAATATTCAACTTCTTCACCAGCAACATCTTTTGATATCAACATAGGCGACGGATTCTTAATCTACACTAACGAAGCTTATACTGGTTGGAATGCTCCAGCTGGTAGAAACATAACAAGTAAACGCGCTAACGCACGTAAATAATATCGGGGAGAAAAAATGAAAAAATTATTAATTGTATCTTTATTATTACTGAGTGTATTTGGATTATTAGCTCAAATTGCACCACCTTATCTATTGATTTTTAACACTACAACAGAGGGTGGAGATTTTCACGCTAATGGTACTATTGGTTTCAAAGCTTGCCAATATAATGCAGGTTTTGGTGGAGAAATGTGGGCTCCTAACCCTGTTCTTTACTGGAACTGGCCTGAAGAAGCGGATCAGAATACAAACAATACTGTTTACTCTGAAATTGATGGTAAATTGAATATTCAGATGTCTCCTTTATCAAACTGGGGTGTTTTTGGTACACTCGCTAGATTTTGGTTTATAGATGCAGATGGTAACGAATATGGTCCTGTAGATGTAGCAAAATTAGGTGCTGACCAACATACTCATGCAGACGTAATCGCATGGGGCGGACCTGCAGGTCCCGTAGCTCCAGAATGGTGTACTGTTGTTTCACCATTAGATGATGCAACTGGTGTAGCTACTACAGTTACTTTAACCTGGGCAAATCCAGAAGGTTCAACACCAGACTTATATGATTTCTATTATCGTACAGTTGGTGCTGTTGATTGGATGAACCCTGCAAGTGATTGGAATGAACTTTCAATTGAAGTTCCTAATTTAGCTTACTCAACTGAATATGAATGGAAAATTGAACCATTTGTATGGGATGACATGCCAGGTGGCGACAAAACTTATCCTGAAGGTGATGCACCTGTATGGTCATTTACAACTGAAGCAGCTCCAATAGTTTACCCAACTTGGGCAACTAATGCTACTCCTGAAAATGAAGCAACTGATGTAGCTCTTATGCCAGAATTCACATGGACTTATGATGGTCCTGCTGCTACTGGTTATGAATTATATATTGGTGTTGTTGGAGAAGATATGAACATGGTTGCAGATGTAGCTGTTATGACATATACTCTTGATTATGAGTTAGATTATAACACAGAATATACATGGGGTGTAAAACCTTATATCGTTCCTGCTGGAAAGAAATCTTCAAAAGCTCAAAGAATTACTCCTAAGAGATATCCAAACGAAGGTACAATGAACACTAGTACTTTCACTACTACTGCTGTCTATGAAGATGAAGCACCTGTGGTAGTTCCTGGCGATAACAATCCTAACAATGTAGAAGTACAAGTACAGGTTACATTTACTGGTGGAACACCTGCAGGATTTACTCCTCCAGTCCCAGCACCATTTGCTGAACCAGGAAATTTCTCCGAGAATTTCCCACTTGCTGGTGCATTCAACTTTGGTGCAACTGTTAATCCAACTGTAAATGGTACATATGTATTTACATTTGTAACAAACATCTTACAGGGTGCTCTATATATTGATGGTGTATATCAATATGATGCAGCTTTCCCTGGTGGCGTTGTAACTGTTACTATCAATTATGATGGTGCTAAAGATCCTGTTGATATTATTATCACAGAGCCTAGCCTTCCTGTAGAACTTTCATCATTCACAGCTCAAGCACATGCTAATGAATATGTTACATTAAAATGGGTAACTGAATCAGAAAGTAACTTACAAGGTTATAATGTATATAGAGCAGAAACTGATAACCAAGATCAAGCTATCAGAATCAACCCTACAATGGTTGCTCCTGCTAACCAAACTCAAACACAAACTTACACTTATACAGATAGCGAAGTTGAATCTACAACTTACTACTACTGGTTAGAAGTTGCTGAATTAGGTAACGAAAACTCTTTCCATGGTCCTATCGTTGTAACAGTTGAAGATGAACCTGTAGTTCCTGGTATCACAGAAACTACTTTCCGTAACTTCGGTCCTTCACCTTTCACAGAATCTACTTCTACAACTGTAAGAGTTAAAGAAGGCGAAACTGCAACTGTAACTATCTACAACCTTTTAGGTCAAGTTGTAAGAAGAGAATCATTTAATGCTGGTGAACATAACTTTGAATTCAACGGCAGAGACCTTAACAACAAGAAAGTTGCTAATGGTATCTACTTTGTAAGAATGACTTCTCCTACACAAACTAAGAACTTCAAGATTGTAAAAATTAAGTAATTAATACTTAGAAAATAAACTAATAAAAGCCTCGCTAACGCGGGGCTTTTTTTTAACTGGGAACGCGGGATTCCAGCCCGCTTAACTGGGAATGCGGGCATCTTGCCCGAAATAACTGGGAATGCGGGCATCTTGCCCGCGTCCAGCACGTTAGTGCTAGACTTCTCAAGAATAACCACGTACAGAAGTACGTGGTGCGGGCTGGAATCCCGCGTTCCCAGTTAACGAGCAAGATGCCCGTGTTCCCAGTTATTTCCAGCTAAAATCCAAAAAGAATTACAGTTGACAGGATTATAACTATTTACATATATTTTTACTTAGATAAAATAACAAGGTAGGAGGTTAATGTGTGTTTCTTATTTGAAGAAGAACTAAAAGGTTATTATAAGAGAAGTGGTATTCCTCACTATGATAATGATAAAGTGTATCAATTCATAACATTTAGATTACATGATTCTATTCCGCAACAGGTAATTGAATACAAAAAAAGTGAATTAGCTATTATGAAAAAATCAATAGATAAAAATAGCTGTGAATATGAAAGATTACAACAATTTCTACATAGATATGAAGATAATGGATATGGTCAATGCTATCTAAAAAATCCGAAAGTGTATGAAATTGTTGAAAATGCTCTTAAATATTTTGATAAAGTAAGATATGACTTAATTGAAATGATAATTATGCCAAATCATGTGCATGTTTTGATTGGACCTTATGAAAGTCAACATCTCCACGAAATAATTCAAAGTTGGAAATCCTTTACTGCAAAGAAAGCAAATCAATTGCTAAAGCGAAAAGGTAAATTTTGGATGGATGATTATTTTGATCGCTATATAAGAAATGAGGACCACTACTTTAAAGTAATTAATTATATTAAGAATAATGGTAAGAAAAGAGAAAGATAACTGGGGGAATAGGCATCCTCCTAACTGGGAATGCGGGCATCCTGCCCGCGTCCAGCACGTTAGTGCTGGACTTCTCAAGAATAACCACGTACAGAAGTACGTGGTGCGGGCTGGAATCCCGCGTTCCCAGTTAGCGGGCTGGAATCCCGCGTTCCCAGTTAGCGGGCTGGAATCCCGCGTTCCCAGTTAGCGGGCTGGAATCCCGCGTTCCCAGTTAGCGGGCTGGAATCCCGCGTTCCCAGTTAGCGGGCTGGAATCCCGCGTTCCCAGTTAGCGGGCTGGAATCCCGCGTTCCCAGTTAGCGGGCTGGAATCCCGCGTTCCCAGTTAGCGGGCTGGAATCCCGCGTTCCCAGTTAGCGGGCTGGAATCCCGCGTTCCCAGTTAGAGCAATCCCGAGTTACATGTTAAAATGCAAGTCATATCCACATATTTGCATTTCATCTTTAACTAATGATAATTCAGTAATTGTGGCAAAATTGAGAAAAAAAGTAAAATCTAAAAAAAAGATATTGACAGATAAAAACAAATTAACATAAAATGTACTTAGAATTAATGAGAAATAGATCTTTACTTTGGTCACGTTGGGCTACACTAATATGAGATGCCACCACACTACTATATAAGAAAGTAGCCAAACACTGATTGAAACTGAAGATTAAGAGACTATGGTGCAAAGAAAATTGTTGATGAGAAATTACTTCACCACTGTAATTCTCATAACAAACAAACAATTAACTAGAGCACCTATGTAAGTAAAATTAAATTTGTAACAGCACATTGAGAAGTTTTAAGAATATTCGTAAGACAATGTCTGGTACGCTTTTGATTACATCACCACAGTAATCATAAGCGTCCGACTTGTAGATATTTTTCAACACTTCCTATTATATGTTACACCCAAAAAAACGATATAACACTAAGAATGTTATGGGAGAAAAACATTATGAAAAAAACTATATTAGCTCTTTTGCTAAGTGTTTTAATGATAACAAGTGTATTTGCTTTAGATTATACAATCGAATTAGTAGATTCCTATGGTGATGGCTGGAACGGTGGTTCAGTAACTGTCAACGTTGATGGCTCACCTGTTTTAGAGAATTTAACAATTGAAGATGGAAACGGTCCTGAATCACATACCTTTGCTATAGAACCTGGACATGAATTATCAACAGTCTATACTGCTGGTTCATGGTCAACTGAAAACGAATACCAAATTAAGAATGAATTAGGTATTGTTGTTGCTGAATCAGGTCAAGGTGGAGTTACACCAGGTAATGTATCTTATACTGTGCCACAAGCTGGTTCTCCAAGCATACCAGTTTTAACTAGTCCTGCAAATGGTGCAGTCAACGTTGCTATAGATGCAACTTTAGAATGGACAACTGGTGATAACACAGATCACGCAGTTTTATATATAGCTGATAATGCTGAATTAACTGATGCTATAATGGTAGATCCTGCTACATCTCCATATAGTCCAACTTTAGCTTTAAATACAACTTACTATTGGAAAGTTGTTGCTGTAAGTGCAACTGCCTTAGAAACAGAAACAGCAGTTTGGTCTTTCACATCTGAATATGGCACTGCAAGTGTTCCTTATTTAGAGAATTTTGATAATTCCGAAGATGGAGAACAAGCTCCTGGTTGGATAAGTTTAGACAATACAGGTAATTCTTACACTTATGCTGAAGTAGATAATTCAAATGCTTTAAGTGGAGAAAACTCTTATAAAATATATAACAGTTCAGTTTCTACAGGAGACATTATCGGTTCTACTCCAAAAGTTGAGAATGCTGGTAATAGAGTTAGATTCTCAGCTAAGGGAAGTACTGCTGGTACTATTCTTTATGTTGGGACTATGACTGATGCTACTGATGAGGCAACTTTTACAAGATTAGATTCTTTAAGCTTAACAACTACTTACACTCAATATATAGTTGATTTACCAGGTGACCGTGCAGAAGATCATGTTTCTTTCAAGCATGGATTTGGTGGAACTTACAGATCAATTTATTTAGATGATGTTAATATTGAAGAGGTACCTACTGAAGCTATTATTAATCTTATACCAGAAACTGTTGATTTTGGTGGATTGATGTATCAAGACACAACAGCTACTCCTACTACTGTAACAATCTCAAATGTTGGTGGAGTTTCTGCTGAAATTACTGAAACTTCAATTTTAAATACAAGTTATTTCCAATTAATTGATGAAAATACTTATCCTGTAACTTTGGAACCACAAGCATCAATTTCTGTTGCTGTGAAGCCTCTTACAACCCTTATTGGTACACATACATCTTCTTTAAGATTCAAACAAACTGATCCAGGAAATCCTTTTGTGCCAATTAATCATGATGTTGCTTTAACTGTTGAAGTTTTAGATTCTACAGGTGATGATCACAATAATCCATTTGTTCTAACATTAGCAAATGAAATTATTGAAGAACACACAACAGCACCTTATAACAATACTTATGATTTCTGTTCAAGTCCTTCAGTTGTATATCAACTTACTTTACCTCAAGCAAAGATTCTTGATATTTCTTTAGAAGGAACTACTTGGGATACCAAACTTTGGGTATTCAATTCATTCGAACAAATTGATAATGCTACTCAAAACACTGATGCTTGGTACTATAATGATGATGAATCAAGTGCTGGTACAGGTGGAAGTAGATTCAATGATGGAGAAAAAGCAAGAGATAGAGCAGTATGGTCAAAAATGAATCCTTCATTTGCTTTAGCTGGTGATTACTATATAGTTGTTTCTGGTTACAATACAAATTCAGGTGAATTTATTATGACTATCAATTCTGAATCTATTCCTGCTCCAACTGATGGTGCAACAAACCCATTCCCAGCTGATGATGCAGTAGATCAACCTTCTACTCTTACTTTGACTTGGGACAATGTTGATTACACTGAAACAATAGATATTTATTTTGGTGAAGCTGGTTCAATGGTCATGGTTGAAAATGATATTCCAGTGGTAGATGAATATCAGGTTACAGGTTTATTAACTCTTACTGAGTATGAATGGAAAATAGTAAATCGTAACTATATGGGTGAAACTCCTGCTGATTCAGTTGAAACTTGGTCCTTTAACACTGTAGGTACAGCTCCAGAAGCTACAACTTATACAGCTCCAGCTGACCAAGCCACTGATCAAGCTTTAAATGGTAACTTAACATGGAATGCTGCCACAGGTGCAGATGGTTATTATGTATATTTCTCAACTGACGAGACTTTCGCTGGTGTTACTCCTGTAGACCAAGCAGAAACAACTTATGCTTACTCTGGTGATTATGATACTACATACTACTGGAAAGTTGTGCCTTATAATGTAGTAGGTCAACCAACTGAAGGTATTGTGGTCTGGTCATTTACAACTGGTCTTTCACCATTCCCAGATGCTGATTTAGTATTTGATGGAGTTAGAAGTGTTAACCACGGTATGCCAATGGAACCATATTATGGTTACACAATGACTCAAAATATCTATCTTCAAGAAGAGCTTGACATAGATGATTCAGCTATTTCTTCAATCTCTTATCTTTATAATAACAACTCAGCATGGTCAGAAACTATTGAAGTTTATATGAAACATACTACTAAAGATAGTTTTGCTGATACATATGATTGGGAACTTGATGGTTTTACTCATGTTTATAGTGGAACTATGACTGTTGATACAACAAATCCAATTGTGACTATAGACCTTGCTACTCCATTCGTATATAACAATACTGATAACTTATTAGTATTATTCTTTGCAACCGAGTCTGGTTTTCACTCAAGTTCAGATGAATTCTATAACTATTCTCTAGCTGATAACAAATCTCTGACTGTTAGAAGTGATGGAACAAATTATGTTACTACATTCCCAACTTCTGTACCTTCAGGTACTCTTAAAGCTTTCAGACCTGTTTCAGGATTTACATACGAAGAAGTTTCAGCTGATCCTGTTTTCACCGTAAGTGCTGATACATTAACATTTACAGATCAAATAATGGGCACTGATAGTGATTCTCAAACTTTGACTATTTCAAATCTTGGTTTAGGAACACTAGGTATTACTAATATAGAAATTGTTGGTACAAATGCTGATCAGTTTATTCTAACAGATAATAATACTTATCCTGCAAGTCTTGAAATCACAGAAAACATTTCAGTTGGAGTTGTTTATTCACCAAATAATGAAGGTGACCATACAGCACAATTAGAAATTACTGATGACCAAGCTCGTGTAGTTAATGTTGTAGAACTAGTTGGTAACTCAGTTGATACTAACATCTATGCTACTGACCTACCATGGAATGAATCTTTTGAAGGCTCTCTTTTAGGTTGGTCAACAATCATTGAAACAACATCACCAGATTATGCTGGAATAACATTGAATACCAGTACAACAAATGTTCAAGATGGTTCAACAGCTATCCAATTCTATAACTCAGGAGACCTTACTGCAAATCTACAATTAATTGCACCAAACCTTGTTCCTGATATGGACGGATACAGATTAAGATTCTGGACAAAAGGTACAATAGATTCAGAAATTATCCTAGCAAAATGGGATAGTGATATGACTATATTAACAGCAATAGATACTTTTGCTGTTCCATTAACTTATGAGCAAACAACTATCGAATTTGAAGGAACAACTACTGGTAATGAAAGATTTGCTTTCATTCCTGTATTTGCTACTACTTATGATTATGTATATTTAGATAACATAACTTTCGAAGCAACTCCACTTGTTCCTGTAGCTGAATTGAGCACAAATGCGATTGATTTCGGAGAAATTGAAGTTGCAACTACATCAGTAGCTGAAGAAGTTACAATTACTAATGTTGGTCCTGGAACTCTTAACATTTCTAATGTTGGAATTACAGGTACTGATGCTGGTCTTTTCGCTTGGGAATATGTTGAAGAAACACCTGATATGGCTCTGGAAAATGGTGAATCATTAGCTATTACAGTTACCTTTACTCCTGATGCCTTAGGTTTAAAAGAAGCTACTTTAGCAATCACTGATGATTTAGCTAGAAATGTAAGAGTTTCTTATTCATCTAAAGCTGCAAATACATCAAGAGCTGTTAATGAAGTAGCTCTTACAGGTACAGGTTGGTTACCACCACAAGGTTCTACTTGTAGTGATCCTTTACCATTAACTTTCCCTGCTGTTGATGTTACAGGTAATACTGTTGACTTCTTAGATGACTATTCATCAACTTGGATTAGTCCATCTTCATCATATTTGAACGGTGATGATGTTGTTTATCAATTTACCTTAGCAAATACAATGTTACTTAATGGTACTATTACTACAACAGGTTCTTGGATGGGTGCTTTTATCCTTGAAAATGAACCTAATGTAGATACTCCTGCTGAAGTTCTTTTAACTAAGTCTTCTTCAGGAAATACCTTAACTTATACAAATGAGATGATTCCAGCTGGAACTTATTTCTTAATTATTTCTAGCTATCCTTCACCTCAAAGTGTTGATTATACAATCAACTTAACAGCTGATGCATTACCTATTCCAGAAGCTGCAACAAATCCAAGTCCTGCTAACCAAGCTATTGATCAAGCAACTGCTTTAACATTAGAATGGACTAATGCTGATTATACTGAAACTATAGACTTATATTTCGGTACTACAGGTGCTAGAGAAATGGCTCTTGTTCTTGATGATGTAGCTGCTGTTGAAGAATATGCTGTTACTGATCTTGATGCTAATACAGAGTATAGCTGGAAAGTTGTTTGCCGTAACTATACTGGAGAAACAATTGCTGATTCTGTTGTAACTTGGACATTCACAACTGTTGGTTCTGCTCCTGAAGCTGTAACATATACAGCTCCTGTTGACACTGCAACAGACGTTGCTCTTAGTGGTAACTTAACATGGCAAGCTGGAACAGGTGCTAACGGCTATTATGTTTATTTCTCAACAGATGAAACATTTGCTGGTGTAACTCCTGAAGATCAAGCTGGAACTAGCTATGCATTTAGTGGTTTAGACTACGAAACAACTTACTATTGGAAAGTTATTCCTTACAATGTTGTTGGTCAAGCTACTGAAGGTATTGTAGTATGGTCATTTACTACAATTCCTGACCCAACAATGCCAATGCCTGTAACAATCGACTTCGAAGGAACAACTGCTAATCCTGCAGCTATTACTTCTGAAAACTTCTCAATAGGAACTAATGTACATAATACAGTAGGTAATGTTATGTATAAGAATATCTATAGCTCTTCATCAAATGGATATATTCAGTTCCAAGCAATGAATGGCATTACTGCTACTTCAGTAATTTCATTAGATTACAGAATGACAAACTGGTCAGCTGGTACTGTCGGTATCACTTCAGTTGAAGGACATGAATACTTAAATATTTATGCTTCAACAGATAATGGAGCTACATTTGACCCAGTTGATGCAGTTAATGGTACTGATCATGTAGATTCAGCTGAATTCGCAACATTCACTGCTGATATCTCTGCTTATGCTGGTCAATCAGTAATCTTCAGATTTGAAATGACTGATGATGAGGTAAATGACTATTGGTTCGATATTGATAATATCTACTTCGGCGAACCTGCAGTAACAGATCCTGATGTACCAGTTAACTTCGCTATCGCTAATGATGGTGCTTCTATAACCTTGACTTGGGATGCCGCTGCTAATGCAAACTCCTATAATATCTACGGTTGTGATACACCTGATGGTGAATTTGTATTCATCGAAGCTGTTGATGGTTTAACTCATACCTTCACTGCTACTGATATGATGAAATTCTATAGCGTTAAAGCTTCAACTGATACTATTAGCCCTGCTAAAAGATTCGGTAGAAGAAACTAATATAAATTAACCCTTAATTAATGAAGGCCCCTGCTGAAAAGCAGGGGCTTTTTTCAGTAACTGGGAAGGCGGGTATCTTACCCGCACTAACTGGGAAAGCGGGATTCCAGCCCGCACCCAGCATTAAGTGCTGGGTAATCTTAATAATTCCAGCACTTTTAGTGCTGGAGGCGGGCTGGAATCCCGCCTTCCCAGTTAAGAAGCCGGCAGGGATGCCAGCTCTCCCAGTTAAAACAAATAATTAATAAAAAAAAGATTGACAAAGATTTCATAATATATAAAAATAACATGTATTTTATAAATAATTACATTGTAATGAGTTAGGGCTGTAGGGGCTTGCACCATTAAAATGCATCACCACGCACACTACACAATCCCCCTCAGATTTACTAGCAAATTACAAACAACAGTGTTTTATGCAAATTTGAGTGTAAAACGCACATTAATTAAGGGAGAAAATATGAAAAAAACGATATTAGCCTTAATGCTATTTGTTTTAAGTTTCAGCTTTATTATGGCTGAAAGTATTAATTTTTCTGATTCAAACTATGGGGCAGATGAAGATCCTGTAGTTTCAACAATAACAACAACTGGAATTCCTGAAGGCTCAGAAATTACAGATATTCAAATTACAACTTCTTTTGGTACAGAATCATATATAGGCAACTGGTATGATATTCATTTAAATATAAATGGAACAGATTATCCTTCAGTTGGCTGGTTATCAGCTCAAAGCTATTCTGATTTAAATACTCTAGGACCTAATGGTCTCACTGTTACAGCTACTACAGAGGATTTGGATAATTATGGTGATTCAAGCACACTAGTACTAAGTGTAGATGTATTCTACAATCCACCAGCAGGCACACCAGATGCTCCTCTTTTAGTCTCACCTGAAAATGGTGCAATCAATGTTGCTATTAATGCAAATTTAGAATGGACAACTGATGAAATTACAGATTATGCTGTATTATATCTTGCTGATAATGCTGAGTTTACTGATGCTCTTATCGTAAATCCTGCTACTTCTCCATACACAAGTTCATTAAACAATGGCACTAGCTACTTCTGGAAAGTTGTAGCTGTAGGTCCTACTGCAATAGAAATGTCAAGTGATGTAAGTTCTTTTACTACAGAATTTGGTGCTATTACAGAATTCCCATACAATGAAGGATTTGAAGATACTTGGATAGGTAGTCCTGCAGCTCCTGCCGGATGGGGACAAATCTCTGTTTCTGGTAGCAATGTATGGTTAAGATATACAACATCTCCACAAAGTGGTTTAGCTTGTGCAAGAGGTCCTTGGGCATCAGCAGGTGGAGAACAATTACTAATCACTCCAATTTTTGATTTAGATGCCTCAACTTCATACAGACTAAAATTCTGGCTAAAAGGATCTACTTCTGCAGGAACTGATTTACAATTACAAATTGCAGATGCTTATACAGGTGCTAGTGATTTTTCAACTGAAATAGCATCTTATGTAGCTGGAACAAATATGCCTTCAGCATGGACAGAACAAATAATCAGCTTAGAAGGTTATAGTGGAAATCAAGCTATTGCTTTCAGAATGATCGACGATGATGGTTATTCAGTTTATATTGATAATGTTACCGTGGAAGAAATTCCTGCTACACCAATCGTAGAAATCAACACAGACCCAATCGCTTTTGGTACAGTTTCTTTAAATGAAGCTTCAGATTCTGAAATAGTATCAATCCAAAATATTGGTGGTGGAACACTTAATATTACTGATATTTCAATAACTGGTACTGATGCTGATCAATTTAGCTATACAGATAGTGAAGATTACGCTCTTGCTGCTACAGAAGACTTATTAATTGAAGTTACTTTCAATCCTACAAGTGCTGGCGAGAAAAGTGCTACTCTTCAAATCACAGATGATTTAACAAGAGAAGTATATGAAATAGCTCTTTCAGGTAATGGTATTGATACTAATATCTATGAAATTAATATTCCTTATACTCAAGACTTCGAAACTGAAGAAGGATTCTTAGGTTGGACAAGTAACTTAACCTCAACATCTTCTTCAGCAACTGCTGGAAGATATTCTTCATCTTACTCAGCTCATGCTGGTACATATTCTTATAGAGTCTATAATTATAATGATACTTCTGCTACTGCAGAATTAATATCTCCAGTAGTTGTTCCAGATATGGATGCTTATAGACTTAGATTCTGGGCAAAAAGATCAGGTACTCCAACATTAATACTTGGTAAATACAATCAAACTATGGATAATTTTACTGCCATAGATACTCTAGATTTGACCACTACTTATGCTGAATATAGTATTGATATGGTTAGTCCTGTTAGAGCTAATGAAAGAATTGCTTTCAAATCATCTTTCTCCTCAACATATCAATATGTTTATATTGATGATTTGACTTTAGAAGAGATTCCTCAAGGAACTTTAGTTCAAGTTTCTCCTGATTCTCATGATTTTGGTGAAGTTTTCCTAGCTACTGAAGCAAGTCAAACATTTACTGTTTCAAATAATGGATCAATTGCAGCTACTATTACAGAATTTGAAACTCCTGCTGGATACTCTTATGATACAGCAATCGTGACCCCATATACTTTAGAAGTGGGTTCATCATTTGATGTTGAGGTAACTTTTACCCCACAAGCTGAAATGATTTATGCAGGTAATCTAGTTGTAAAAGAATCTGATCCAAGTAATCCTTTCGTGCCAATTAATCATGAAGTTGCTCTTACTGGAACAGGTATTCCGATTCCACAAGGTTCTACCTGTGCTAATCCTCTTCTTTTAACCTTCCCTGCTGAAGAAATTACTGGTAATACTGCAGACTATAGTGATGATTATTCATCAACTTGGATTACTCCAACTTCATCATATATGAATGGTGATGATGTAGTTTATCAGTTTACCTTAGCAAATACAATGTTACTTAATGGTACTATCACTACAACAGGTTCTTGGATGGGTGCTTTTATCCTTGAAAATGAACCTAATGTAGATACTCCTGCTGAAGTTCTTTTAACTAAGTCTTCTTCAGGAAATACCTTAACTTATACAAATGAGATGATTCCAGCTGGAACTTATTTCTTAATTATTTCTAGCTATCCTTCACCTCAAAGTGTTGATTATACAATCAACTTAACAGCTGATGCATTACCTCTTCCAGAAGCTGCAACAAATCCAAGTCCTGCTAACCAAGCTATTGATCAAGCAACTGCTTTAACATTAGAATGGACTAATGCTGATTATACTGAAACTATAGACTTATATTTCGGTACTACAGGTGCAAGAGAAATGGCTCTTGTTCTTGATGATGTAGCTGCTGTTGAAGAATATGCTGTTACCAATTTAGATCCAAGCACAGAATACGCTTGGAAAGTTATAAATCGCAACTACACTGGTGAAACTACAGATACATTAGTAGCAACTTGGACATTTACTACAGTTGGTCAAGCTCCTGATGCTGTTACTTATACTGCTCCTGCTAATGAAGCTAGTGATATTGCCCTTAATGGTAACTTAACATGGCAAACTGCTACAGGTGCTACAGGATATTATGTTTATTTCTCAACAGACCAAACATTTGCTGGTATGACACCTGTGGATCAAACAGCTACTTCTTATGCTTATAGTGGTTTAGATTATGAAACAACTTACTACTGGAAAGTTGTTCCTTATAATGTTGTTGGTCAAGCTACTGAAGGTATTGAAGTGTGGTCATTTACTACTGTTCCTGACCCTACAATGCCAATGCCAATTATGGTAGATTTTGAAGGTTCAACTTCAATTCCACAAGCAATAACTGATCACAATTTCATTATTGGAACAGATCAGCATAACACAGTTGGTAATGTAATGTATAAAAACATTTATAGTACTGCTAGTAATGGTTATATTCAATTCCAATCTATGAATAATATTAATGCTTTAGCTGAGATTACTCTAGATTACAGACTTACAAACTGGTCAGCAGGTACTGTTGGTATCACTTCAGTTGATGGACATGATTACCTTACTATTACTGCATCTACAGATAATGGAGCAACTTTCAATCCGATTGCTTCTGTAAATGGTACTGACCACACTGATACTGCTGATTTCACTACATTCACTACTGATATTTCTGCTTTTGCAGGTCAATCAGTAATCTTTAGATTTGAAATGTTAGATGATAGTGTAAATGACTATTGGTTCGATATTGATAATATCTACTTTGGAGAACCAGCATCTACTCCAGTAGCATCTCTAAATGCTTCCGAAATAGATTTCGGTATAGTAAATGTAGGTCAGACTGCTTCAGATAATGTTACTATCTCTAATATTGGTGTGGGAACTCTTAATATCTCTACTATAGAAATCGTTGGTGATAATGCTGATGACTTTGCTTATTCTACAGATCCTGAAGCTTCTATGGCTCTTGGTGAAGACCAATCACTAGTTATTACTCTTGATTTTACTCCAAGTGCTGAAGGTTCAAGAGTAGCTACTCTTCAAATTACTGATGATCTAAATAGAACATTTAGAGTTAATACTGCTGCTAAAAACACTAGTAATAACAGAGGTGTTAATGAAGTTGCTTTAAGTGGTGAAGGTTTTGTTTTACCTCAAGGTGATGATCATAATGACCCTATCACTCTTACTTTAGCTGAAACTATAGTTGAAAACAATACAACTACACCTTATAACGAAAGTTATGATTTCTGTACATCTCAATCTGTTGTTTATAAATTGACCCTTCCAACTGACAAGTTGATGAGTATTTCTTTAGATGGTACATCTTGGGATACCAAACTATGGGTATTCAACTCTTACCAACAAATTGATGAAGCTACTGTTAATAGTGACGCATGGTATTATAATGATGATCAAAGTAGTGCAAGTACAGGTGGAAATAGAGCTAAATCAAGAGATAGAGCTACCTGGTCTGAAATGTTAGAAACAGTATCTCCTGCTGGTGAATATTACATCGTAGTTTCTGGATATTCTAGTAATAATGGTGATTTCACTTTAACAATTAATACTGCAGAAACTGCTCTTCCAGACCCTGAAGTTCCTGTTAACTTCGCTATCGCTAATGATGGTGCTGCAATAACATTATCATGGGAAGCTGCTGCTAATGCTACTTCTTATAATGTATATGCGTGCGATACTCCTGATGGTGAATATGTATTTGTAGAAAATGTTGAAGGCTTAACAACTACAATTACTGCAAGTGATTCAATGAAATTCTTCAGAGTAAAAGGATCTAATAGTGGTGCTCCAGAATTAGCTGCTAAAGGATTTAGAAGACAATAAAACGCTTAATATAATCAAATAAAGATAAGCCCCTGCTGGAAAGCAGGGGCTTTTTATTAACTGGGAAAGCGGGATTCCAGCCCGCATCCAGCACTTCCAGTCTATGCCTTTTCTAACAAAACCACAGCATAAGCAGTCATGCCCTTTTCAGAACCGCTAATTCCCATTCTCTCTTCAGTAGTTGCTTTAACAGAGACATCATCTAAAGAACACTCTAAATCCTGAGCGATATTATATCTCATTTGTGGGATATAAGCTTGAAGTTTTGGTTTTTGAGCACAGATAGTGGAGTCTATATTTCCAATATGATAACCCTTATCTTTGATGATTTGCCATACCCTCTTTAAGAGAATGCGAGAATCTATTCCAGCATATTGATTATCAGTGTCAGGGAATAGTTTTCCTATATCTCCTAAGGCTAATGCACCTATTAAAGCATCAGTTATGGCGTGTAAGAGTACGTCTGCATCTGAATGACCTATTAACCCAAGATGATAGGGGATTTCAACTCCCCCTAAAATAAGCTTTCTGTTGGGTGCAAGTTGATGAACATCATAGCCCATGCCAATTCTCATAATTATTCTCCTCTTTGTTTTTTTTAGGAAACACCCCCTGTTTTCCCCCTCTCATAGGGGGATATGATGGAGTGGATACATCTTGCATCCATCTGAGGGTCCATAGGCGGGCAGGGATGCCCGCGTTCCCAGTTATTGAAAGGAATCACCCCCTGCCTTCCCCCTCACAAAAGGGGATTTATAAATACTTATAGGAATAATATTTATTACTAATTTGTTGAAAGGCTTTATCACTAAGCTCTTTTCTATCTGAATCTTTTACTACTTCAATTTCATCAAGAATAGTTACTTCAATTTTAGTATTCTTAGTTTTGATAAGTCTCATAAAGTGGGGAAGAAATGCCATATCTCCATACCAGTAGAAATTATCTCTATTCTCGTCAGTTATGGGATTTCCCTGACTAGTAACATATTTGATACAGATAGGTAGGATTGGCTTTTCAGCTTGGATTGCAACTTGAAGAAGCGATTTTTTAAAAGGTCTAAGCTGTTTGCCATCAGTAGAAGTAGCTTCAGGAAAGAGAACTACGTTAAAGCCATCAGCTAAAAAAGAGGCAAAGTTCTTAATTTCTCCCATAATACCTGTGAACTTCTTTCTGTCTGTATAGAGACTACCTCCTAGTTGGGTTAATTGTCCCAAAAAGGGGGTATTTTTCATTTCATTGGAGGTAATGAATAATAGAGGTCGAATTGAAGTTAAAATGGCTATATCGAGATAGGAAACATGATTTGCGACAATTAAATAATTACTCTTTTTTAAAAGCTCCCATTTGTCTGGATTAGTTAACTGCACTTGTAAATCTAATAATTTAACCATTCTTTTACAAGCCTTAGAAGTATTTTCTGCATTGAGTTGATGACGTTTAATTCTGTTCTTAACAAAGAGCATTATTAAGCCACCTTTAGCGAAAAAGCAAGAAAAATACCAGATAGTTAGCAGTAATTTAATAATAATCATTTCTTATACTTATCCTTATATTTCTTATCTGCATTTTGGAAATCCAAAAGAGTTAAAAAATCAAAGCATTGAAAATCTTTATCTAGGGCAGGTTGGCCTATTACTTTTGCTCCAGCTTTGATGTAACTTTTTAAGAGAGGAGGCAGTTCTTCCATTAGATTAATTTCATCTTTTTGTTCATCTAAATCTTGAGTTTTGATAAGTTTCTTAAGACTTTTTGATTTAAACTTACCATGGGGTTTGACATCAGGTAAATGGATTAAATTACCAGAACTTACAAGAGCATTATAGATATGTAAAATTTTCATATAATCCATAGATTTAATACTTGAGCAACCAAAAAAGAATCTGGAGCCTGATACAGCCATGTATTCAGATAAACCTTTCCAGAGAAGGGCAATAGTCATGCCATTTCTGAAATCAGGATGGACACATGCTCTTCCTAATTCAACTTTTTCCCCTGGAAGTTCAATGATAGCATCAATGTTAAACTCAGTTGCAGAATAGAAATCTCCACTAAATTTGGAACAATTCAAACGATAAGTACCAATTAGAGAATCATCACTCTTGTTAATTATCATGAGATGATCACAAAGAAGATCAAATTTATCAAAATCAACCTCGATAAGTCTTTTTTTATGGAGTAATTCTTCTAGAAAAACTTGATGTCTAAGAGTTAAGACCTGTTCAAGCTCATCTTGATTTGATGCTGTTTTAATGATGTAATTTTTTTTATTAATTTCTATATTAATTTTAGCTGAAAAAGACTCTATTTTTTTCTTGTAACGAGCTCTTAAAATAGCTTTTATAACATTTTTTTGATTCACTAATTAAACTCCTATTATAGATAAAGCTAAATTTATATTAATAAATATTGCTGTCAAGATTTATGCTAACAATTTTGGGTTAAGATAAGTTTAGAATGGGAATGTTAATGATTATTTTTGGTTGTCCTTGAATGGGGCTAGATTTTGAAAGAGAAACTAAAGATTTAGATATCTGCATTTTTTGATAGGTTCCTAATGAGTGACTTATAAAAAAAATATTGCCAAAAAAATAGCATATATTATTTGTCACATGAGGAGAATTTATGAAAAGAACTTTATTTTACTTGTTAATAATATATATACTTGTAGTTTTCTCAGGTTGTAAGTGTAACAATGAACCTGAATATAAAGTAGTTGATGGTAAGAGAGTAAAAATAGTTAGAAAAAGTAATGAGTTGATAGACAAGTTTACTATTAGTAAAAATGCAGATTTGTTTGCGGAGATAACTTCAAGGAACTTCATAAATACTGGAGATATTCTTGATATAATTGGCTCTAAAATTGGTGAGAAAGCAACTGAAACCGAGAGCAATATTCTTTTTAAAGCTACTATTGATACTAGAGAAATCAAAGAAGCAAAAGTAGATTTGTTTAATGCTAAATATGATATAAAAAAATGTAAAGAAGATTCTATATCCTACTTAGTTGAAGTGAGAAAACCTATTCTTAAAGGTGGTTCTGTTTATCAAGTTTTAACTGATTTAGGTATGGAAGCAAAACATATTGGTTATTATGCTTGGAAGTTGGGTGAATATATTGATGCAACAAGTATTGATGTAGGAGATACTCTCTTTGTAGATTATTATTTAGATTCCCTCAAAGTAAAAAGGTTTAATAAATTCTCTTATAAAAATGATAAAATTTCTCTTCATGAATTTTATATTAAGGGGGAAAGAGAACTTGAATATAAGCTAGTTACTAATCCCTATGAAATAGTGGAAACTTATTTTACTGGCCAGGTAAGCAAAGATAATAATTCTATGGATAGAGCAATGGCATCAATAGGATTGAGTAGTTTTGTAAGACAACAAGCTAATGATGCAATAGAATCACAATTAGCTTTATCTTCTGATGCTCGGGTAGGAGATACTTTCGAACTCTTTGTCCAAGAGAAAGTTGTAAATGGGGAAAGAGAGCCCCAGGGCAAAGTGTTGTATGTAAAGTATTCAGGTAAAAGAACAGGCTCGAAATCAGCTTATCGCTTTGTAGATGATAATGATGCTTCTGCTTTTAATGGTATGTATACCGAAAATGGTAAAGGCCTTGTTCAAGGTAATATTCGTACTCCTCTTAATCTCATGCACATTACCTCTCCTTATGGCTATAGAATTCATCCGATTTTAGGTAGAAGAATCAAACACCAAGGTATGGATTTGCGTGGCTCAACTGGAACTCCTGTTTTTGCTGTAACCTCTGGTTCTGTTATCAAGGCAAGAAATTCTGGTGATGGTTATGGTAATGATGTGAGAATTAGACATGATAATGGAATGATAACTCAATATGCTCATCTTCATAAGATAAAAACAAGAGAAGGACGCTATGTCGCTAAAGGACAAATTATTGGTACTGTAGGCTCAACTGGACGCTCTACAGGTCCTCATTTACATTTTGGTGTTAAGCTTAATGGAAAATGGGTTAATCCTAAAACAAACTTGAAGATGGTGGCGGCTAATAAACTTGAAGGTGAACGAAAGAAAAGATACTTAAATCAAGTTGAAGGATTAAAAACAAGAATTGCAACTAGTAAAAAAGAATATATTACTAACTTGCAACTTCAGAATCAAGAAAGTAAAACTAGATAGGATTTAACCTAAAGGCTCTGATGATCTAAAAAGGGTTTTGGCTGAGAAAATCTCAACCGTCCGACAAATACTCTCCCCGGTCTACTCGACCACCCCTCTAACTGGGAACGCGGGCATCTTGCCCGCGTCCAGCACGTTAGTGCTGGACTTCTCAAGAATATCCACGTACAGAAGTACGTGGTGCGGGCTGGAATCCCGCGTTCCCAGTTAGTTTTGGTGCGTTTTGATGAACTGAAAGGGGATTAATGTGGGGTCGTGATTCCAGCCCGCGGTAATTGGTTGAGCAAAAAAAAGGCAGAAAAAATCTGCCTTTATCTATAAAAATTTGGGTTTATTTATCCCAGTTGAATTTGTTACCAAAATGTCCCCATTCTGCAGTAGATGCGAAGATAGCTTTTGTTAATCCTAAAGCTTTAATGATACCTCTAGGAGTTAAATCATAGCCTTCCACCTGCATTTCTTGACCATCAACTACAGCAGTAGCTTGTACTGGTTCAGCAACACCAATTGCATAAGCTAGTTCAACAAATACTTCTTTAGCTTGGTATTTTTTAAGGTAATCAACAGCAATACGTCTAGCCATATAAGCTCCTGATCTATCTACTTTGGTAGAGTCTTTACCAGAAAAAGCGCCACCTCCAATAGGAATCCTAGGTCCATAGTTATCTACAGCTAGTTTTCTACCAGTAACACCAGTATCAGCGTCAAAGCCTCCTACATTCCATTCTCCAGCAGGATTAACGTGAACCTTAGTATTAGATATATCTAAGTTCATTTCCTTTGCCCATGCTTTAATCTCTTCTTTTAATTCAGAAGTTGGGCTTAACTGGAAACTAGCAACTATAGCTATTATTTCTTGATCTTTAAGTGTAACTTGAGTTTTACCATCGTAGGGATGATTTTTGTATAAATAACGATTTAATGAACGGGCCAGATAGGCTTCTTGAGGAATCATTTCTTCATTTTCATTACAGGCGTAGCCAATCATTATACCTTGGTCACCTGCTCCCCCAGTATCAACACCATTAGCGATTTCAGGTGATTGTCTGACAATATTTACCTGAACACCACAGTTTTCACCAGTAATTTTTCTAACAGTTTCTTGAACATTAACAAATGCTGAGGTGGTAATTTCACCTGTAACACTTATTAATTTGTGGCCACCCATTACTTCGATGGCTGCACGAGTATTTTCATCCTGTGCTAAACAAACATCCAGAATGCTATCAGCAATTCTGTCACATAATTTGTCCGGATGTCCTGGACTTACAAATTCAGCAGTTCTTAACATTTGCTTCTCCTTTGTTTGTTTTTACAGGTAGGATTAGGTTTGATATTGCATAACTAATTTTCAACTTAATTAGCACTTTGTTTCACATCTTTGCTTCAGATGTTGGCAGTTGCAAGAAAGACAAATCAATCTACCTATTAAGTGACAAGATTAATCTACCTTAGTTATTGTCAAATTATTTTCTCAAACAGTGATGGTTACTGGAAGTAAATGACTAAAATTAAAAAAAATAAAACATATATTGACAAATTGACCAAGAGTCAATAAAATGAATATGATTTAATTAAATAAGAAATTTATTAAAAGGAAGTGTATTTTGATAATTAATCGTAAGCAACAAGAATACGAGTTTAAAAAGAATTTAATAGTAACTGCTGCGAAGGAAATATTTTTTTCTAAAGGATTTGAAAATACAACAATGCTAGAGATAGCTAAGAAGGTTGGCTATAGCAAGGGTTCTATCTACTCATATTTCAAAAGTAAGAATGAAGTTTGTTTTTGTATAGTAAATAATTATTTTATGGATATAGCTCAATTAGCAAATGAAATTTCGAAAAAGAAGTACACAGGCTTGCAAAAATTGATAACTTTTAAGGAAAAGTTCTTAAGTGAATTCTCAAAAAAAGACGATTTTCGTAAAATATTTGAGACTTTCAAGTATCACAAACAACAATGTCAAGCTATTGATAAGGAAATTGATAAAAATGCAAATTATAATAAAGACATTAATCAAACGATTAAGAAATATCTTCTGCAGGGTATCGAAGATAGGTCTGTTAAATCGAGTATTGATGTCGATAAATTAGCAAAAGCTTTATGGGGAGAAGATGAGAGTTTTATTTCAGAATTAGGGACAAAAGGTGAAAATAATTTTGATTACCTTTTTGATTTGATCATAGATTCAATAAAACAAGTGTGAGGAAAGCACAATGAGAGCTAAGACATTTATTATTGCCACATTTCTATTGTTTATTACTTGGATTCTGTTAGCTGGAATGACTACAGAAGAAGTTATATTCGGAGGATTGGTAGCCTTATTAGTTACGCTATTATTTTTACCAAGACTAAGAATTTTAGGGGATATCAAGTTCAGTTTAAAAGCAATCATCTATTTTATTAGGTATATTTTTGTTTTTAGCTGGGAATTGATAAAATCAAATTTAGATGTAGCTAGAAGAGTTATCTCACCAAAATTACCTATAAACCCTGGTATTGTTAAGGTTAAAACAAAACTTAAAACACCTCTAGGAAGGGCTTTTCTTGCTAATTCAATTACTTTAACTCCTGGAACTCTCACTGTAGAGATGAAGGGAGAATATTTTTACATCCATTGGATAGACGTTTCTGTTTCTGATATAAATTCTACCACAGAGGCTATAGTTGTTAAATTTGAAAAATATCTGGAGGTGATTTTTGGTTAATTTATTATATCAAATTTCTGCAGGATTAATTATTTTAAGCTTATTTTTGGTTCTAATAAGATTATTTAAAGGTCCTACTTTAGCAGATAGAATAGTTGCTTTGGATGCTATGACTATTATCTCAATATCATTGATAGTCTTTATTTCCCATCTAGCTCAACGGATCATTTACCTGGATGTTGCCATTGTTTATGGATTAGTTAGCTTTATTGGTGTTGTTGCTTTTGCCAGATATTTAGAGAGGGGGTTATAATGGAATTATTTTCTGCAATAATCACTCTTCTTGGCTCACTTTTTCTTTTTTTAGGAGCTCTAGGTGTGTTGAGAATGCCAGATGTATATAACAGAATGCAGGCTGGAACTAAAGCCACAACCCTAGGAACAATCCTGTTTTCCATTGGTATAGGGTTAGCAAATTTTGGTTCAGCTTGGTGCGGAAAGATAGCTATAATTATTTTATTTGTAATTGCTACAAATCCTGTTTCTTCAAATGTAATAGCTAGAGCTGCCCATTATTCTGGAATCAAGTTAGCAAAAATGTCACTTAAAGATGAGTTAAAAGATGATGATGAAAAGCTAACAGGAGGTAATCAATGACTTTATTTATAATAATTGCTTTAGCTATCATAATGATTTTAGCTGCCATATATACTATTTTTCAGAAAAATTTAGTTTCAGCTATTATCTCAGCAGGAGTAGTAAGCTTGTTAGCTTCTTTAATATATCTACTGTTAGGCTCTCCAGATGTAGCTATGACTGAAGCTTCAATTGGTTCTGCTTTGACTACAGTTGTCTTCCTATATGCCTTAAATAGGATGCGTAAGGGGGAAGAAGATGATAAATAAAATTTTAGCTGTCCTAGGAATAATAGGCCTTATAATAGTATTCATACCTTTCATTGAGAACTTTCAAGGTCAAGATTCTCTTAATCCTTTGGCTACAAGTTATGTTGAAGGTTCAGTGGTAGAGCTTAATAGCCCAAATGTAGTTACTTCCATAGTCGTTACATATCGTGGTTTAGATACCCTGGGGGAAGTTACAGTACTATTTCTTGCTACTTTAGGAGTTGGATATTTGCTACAAAATAAAAGAAGAAAAGGGAAGAAAAGAGATGTTTCTGAGAACATAAAAACAAGTTCTTCATTTCTTGTAAGTTTAATTATGGTACTGGGGATTTATATCTTTACTCATGGACATTTGAGCCCTGGGGGAGGTTTCCAAGGTGGAGTTGTAATTGCTTCAGGTTTCCTTCTTTTAATTTTATCCGATTTAGATTTTACTCTGAGTCATATAATACTAAATATTGTAGAATCAATCTCAGGTTTTGCCTATGTAGTTATTGGATTAATAGGGCTTGTTTTAACTTTAGGTTTCCTTAATCCTAGTCTCTTACCTCTTGGACAGTATGGAAAGATTTTCTCTGCTGGAGCTATTCCATTAGTATATTCTCTCATAGGTTTCAAAGTAGGTGCTGAGTTAACAAACATAATTGATACTATGGGGAGTGAGACATCTTCAGAAAGATTGAAGAAGGGGGAAAGATGACTGTGACATTAATCTTAGGTTTTATTTTGGTAATTTTAGGTATTTACACCATGTTATCCCGTAAAAATATAATTAAAATCATATTAGGTTTCTCGATTGCTGATACAGGCATACATATAATAATTGTATCTCTAGGTTATATCAGAGGAAGAACTGCTCCTATTTTGGATAGTTCAGTTGAAATCACTAAATCAATCCAAGAAGTGATTGACCCTATTCCTTCTGCTTTGGTATTAACAGCCATAGTTATAGGGTTAGCAACAACAGCTTTGATGCTAGTATTTGCTTCAGAGATGTATAAGAAAAAGTCATCTTTTTCTATAGATGACTACAAGGAGTTAAAATGGTAAACCCTCTATATATAATCATATTATCTTTACTGACTGCTTTTATCTTACCGCTTCTTGATAAAGTAAATAGAAAGTTATCTTATTCTATTTTCTTGGGCTTGTTAGCCAGCAATTTAGTAATTTCAGCAAGTTGGATTCAAAAAATAATTGTTTCAGGAATTGATAAACTTGTCTTTGATACAGCAGGTTTTATTGCTCCATTATCAATTAATTTTAGGGTTAGCATAACTGAATCGATAATTTTAGTAGCTGTTAATTTTATCGCTTTTCTTACTGCAATTTATTTAGGGAAATCATTTGAGAATGATTCAATTTCTTCTATGATTCTCTATTTAATAATGATAATGGGGGTTAATGGTATTGTTTTAACAAGAGACTTGTTTAATTCATTTGTCTTTTTAGAAATAATTTCAATTTCTACTGTTGCTTTAGTAACTTTAGGTAGAGGTGAAAATTCATTATCATCTGCTTTCAAGTACATGTTAGCTAGTGGAATTGCTTCTATATTTTATCTTCTAGGAGTTGTATTTATTTATTTCTTTACAGGAACTCTAAATCTTGAATTTATAACAGTATCTTTTACTGGTTACAAGGTGATAGCTATTTACTTATTAGCTATAGGATTAATGATAGAATTAAAAACTTTCCCTGTTAATGGCTGGGCTTTAGATGTTTATGAAAGCACTCATCCAGGAATGGCCGCAATAATTTCTGTGGTTAATTCAGCTGGAATTCTCTTTATGTTCCATAAAATACTAGCTTTGATACCTAGTAATCTTCTCCAAGTTTTTGGTATTATAGCTGGCCTGACTTTCTTACTATCTAATCTAATGGGTTTAATGCAAAAGAATAGTCAAAGGTTACTTGGTTACTCTTCTATCGGTCAAATAGGCCTCCTGCTAGCTTCTTTAATCTTTACCAAAGGATTAAATAATGAGATAAGAATGTTAATAGTGGGTGGATTTTTCCTGAATCATCTATTAGCTAAAACTGGACTCTTTTGGCTAAGTGGAATTGTTAACAATGAACGAATGAAAGACTGGGATGCTCTAAAAAGTAATAAAATATTGTTACTTATTTTTGGGCTCCTAATTTTTGCTTTATCAGGACTACCTCCTTTTGCAGGATTTTGGGCAAAATGGGAATTTATTCGTGCTTTAGTAACTGCTAATAATTATTTTGTCTTAGTAATGATTTTGCTTGGCTCATTATTTGAAATTGTTTATTTGTTTAGATGGTTTATAAATATAGTTAAGTCTAATACAAATAATACTCTAGGTTATAGTCAGATATATACAGGAAATCAGCGTTTAGTTTTAATCTTGTTAGGGATAATTACTATTCCTGTAGCTTTAACTTTCTTTGCATATTACTTCCCTAGCAATCTTGTAATTAAGCTTCCATTACTGGCTCTATTTATAATGCTAAGTCTTGATTTCTTACCAAGTAAGATTAAGGGCTTTATTTCCTTAGGAGCAGTGACTGGATTTGCTTATTATTTATATAATTATTTTGATTTAAGTAATCCTATTCAAATATTATTTGGAGTAATTTTCATAATTGGCTCAGGTATAAACATAATCTCAACTCTTAATAGAAAAGATATAAGTGTAGGATTTTATGGATTGCTTTTAATGATGATTTTATCTTTTGGAAATCTCTTGGTAGCTACTTCTTATCTCGAGTTTTTCTTTTCTTGGGAGTTAATGACTATTTCATCATTTCTGTTAATACTTAGAGGAAAGAAGGCTAGTAAAGCTTCATTAATGTATCTCTTATTCTCAATGGCAGGTGCTTTATTAATGATTACAGGTTTTGCTTTTGCACCTCAATTAATAAGTACTTCTCCACTAATTACAAGTATGAGTCAGATAGATCTTCCTCTAATCTCAATAATAATGTTATCACTAGGATTTATGGTTAAATCTGGTCTGCTAGGTCTCCATGTATGGTTACCTGAAGCTCATGCAGAAGCAGAAGCTGATGTCTCATCTTTTATTTCTGCTATTCTCTTAAAAGCAGGTATCTGGGGATTTATTTTAGTAGCAATATCAGCTGTTTCAAGTTTCCCTAAATTTGATATCTATTACTGGATTGGTTGGATAGGGGTATTTACAGCTCTTGTAGGTGCCTTCCTTGCTGCTTTCCAAGAAGATGTTAAACGCTTATTAGCTTATTCAAGTATGAGTCAGGTTGGATATATAATTGGTGCAGCATCCATGCTTAGTCATTTAGGTTGGGTTTCTGCCTTTTATCTATCGCTTAATCACATGATGTTTAAATCAGCACTATTTATAGCTATTGCTGGTATTTACTACAGAACACATACACGTAATATGTATGAAATGGGGGGCTTAATTAAGAAAATGCCTTTATCTTTCATAAGTGTTCTAATTTCGATTATTGCAGTTTCAGGTGTTCCACCTTTATCAGGTTTTGGGTCTAAGTGGCTAATGTATTCCTCCTTTATTGAAAGGGGTTGGTACTTACAGGCAGGAGTTTTATTCTTTGCCTCTGCAGTGAGTTTCCTCTATTTATACAGGTTGATTCATAGTGTATTTCTTGGACAAGCCAAACACCAACACAAAGATGTTAAGGAAGCTCCAATTTGGTTTATTATTCCACAATATATCTATATTGGTGCAATAATGATTCTTTCTACCTTCCCTAATTTACTTATAAGACCTTTAAGTGCTATGGCACAGCAGTATTTCAATTCTAATATTGTTATAGATGGATATAATGTATATAGTCCTTATGGACACTGGAACGGTAATTTGATTATGTTAGTTACTATGGGTGTCTTTATAGTTCCATTATTTTTCTTGATACTCTATATAGGAAAGATAACCAAAGTGAAACAATTTAATATTGTTTATGCTGGAGAAAGACCTCATACTCCTCAAACAACTCATGTTGCTCATAATATGTTTGCTCATTATCGTAAAGCTCTTGGTTCATGGGGAAAACCTCGTATTTGGGACTTCTGGCATGGAACAGCTGAGTGGGCCCATACCTTAGCTGATGTAACAAGAAGAATCTATTCAGGTAATGGCCAAACTTACTTGTTACATATAATTCTTTTCTTCGTAATAGTATTTTTCTTAGGAGTGTAAGTTATGGATATTTTTATTAAAATGGTATATGCTGTTATTTCTATACTAGTTGCAACTCTTTATGGAATATTCTTAGTAGGTCTTGTTCATAAAATATATGCCAGAGTGCATAGGAGGATAGGACCTCCGGTATGGCAACCACTATTAGATATAATTCAGACTCATGGGAGAAAAGTTGCTATTTCTCACGGATATATGTACTTCCTAGGACCTGTTTTTAGATTAGCTGGGGGGATGGGAACCTATCTATTTATTCCAGTTATCTTTGGTTCAGTTGTCTTTAGTAATTATTCCATGGCTGGGGATTTACTCCTTGTTATGTATTTCATTTTCTTTGGACAATTAGGTATGGCTTTAGGTGCTGGAGAAGGGGGACATCCCTATTCACCTCTTGGTATTGCAAGGGGTTTAGCTCAGATGTCAACTTTTGAACTACCTTTCTCTTTAGCAGTAATATCCATAGCTATTCAGTATCAAACTTTGAATATAACTACTATTGTTGCAGCTCAACAAGGTTCTTTCTTAAATTGGACTCTCTTTACTAACCCTCTAGCTGTTATAGCTGCTATGATTTCTCTCTTAGGGATGAATATGCATTCACCTTTTTCTTTAGTCTTAGCACCTCAAGAGATACCAATTGGTCCTCCAATCGAGATGAATGGTAGCTTTTTGGGAACTCTACAGACAAACAGAGCCCTCTTTGCTTCAGCTAAATTAGTTCTCTTTATGAACCTCTTCTTTGGTGGAGCTACTAATTTACCTGTGATGATGCTAAAAACCTTCTGTATCTATCTCTTCTCAGTTTTTGTAGGAGCTGCTTTCCCTAGATTTAGACCAGAACAATCATTTAGGTTCTTTTTAAGAATACCAACCTTAATAGGAATTTTATCAGTCCTATTTATCGCCTACTTTTAAGGAGTTGAAATGAAAGAAAAAGATATAAAAGAAATAGAAAAAGAAATGAAATTAGCTAATGAAGGACTTCCAGAGTATGAAAGAGATTTATTTGCTAATGACAGACCTTCTAGGATAGAGCCACTTAATAAATACTTAGAACAATTCCTTAATTGGGCAAGAGCTAGATCTCTCTGGATATTGGCCTACGGAACTGGTTGTGGAGCTATTGAATTAAGACCCTTGATGACAGCAAGATTTGATGCCTTTCGCTATGGTATAGCAGGCAGACCTACCCCTCGGCAAGCAAATGTCTTCATTATTGGAGGCTATGCTTCCTTGAAAACTATCAAGAGAATAATTAGATCTTATGAACAAATGCAAGGACCTAAATATGTAATTGCCCTGGGCTCATGTACTATCAATGGCGGTATGTATTATGATTCTTATAACACGATTAATAGAATAGATTACTACATACCGGTAGATATTTATGTTACAGGCTGTATGCCTAGACCTGAAGCCTTGATAGCTGGTTTCAATGGACTCAAGCAGAAGATTCAAGCAGGTGAATGTGATGGGATGAATAAGTATGCTGATAATTTTGATTGGTACAAGGCTAATCAAAAGAAGATAATCAAAGACTGGAATATGCCAGACTACAACTGGTAGGAGTTACTATGAAAAATATAATTAATGAATTAAGTAAAATGGTAAAAGTGAAAAATATAGTTGAGAAACATCCAGATCTTGTTTTTATCACTGTAGATAGAGAGCAATTGGTAATAGCTTTATCTTATTTAAAAAATCAACTTGCTTTCAAACATTTGGCTTTTCTTCAAGCTGTTGATTATCTGGAAGATAATAAATTTATGCTCACATACATGGTTTATAATTATGACTTGAAGGTTAATTTAGCTATCAATGTGTTTATTGATAGACAGCAAGCTTCTATGCATTCCATTCATACTTTATGGGCTCATGCTTGGCAATATCAGAGAGAGCTCTATGAAATGTTTGGTATAGATTTCCCAAATTCTCCAAGGGTTTCAGAACCATTCATAATGGAAAGCTGGGACGAAATGCCACCAATGAGAAGAGATTTTGATACATTAGAGTATTCTCAAAAGACTTATTATCAGCGTCCAGGTCGAGAAACAAATGACCCTAAAGAACAAATGCAGAAAGTAAAATATCCTAATTTCCCACAAGCTCCAAAGATAAGGAGGGATGATGAGTAAAGTATCTGAAAGCAAGTACAAAGATTATATTGCAGATAGATCTAAATATCCTCAGATGGAGGATGGGAAGCCTGTAATAGATTTAGAATCTCATAAATTTACTAAGATTTGGCAAGGTCCTCAACACCCTGGTGTAACAGGAAATATGTCTGTTGAAATTCTTGTCAATGGCGATGAAATAGTAGATGCTAAAACACATGTTGGCTATCTGCATAGAGGTTTTGAAAAATTGATGGAGAGAAGAAGATACATACAATGTTTTCCTATAGTATGTAGAATCTGCGTACCAGAACCTGATACTAATGAATATTGTGTCTCTGCAGCTATGGAAGATTTAGCAGGAATAGTAATTCCTGAAAAGGCTTCTTGGTTAAGAACCTTGAACCTAGAAATGTCTAGAGTCGCTGGTTTTCTAATGTGGTTAGGAGGACAGGCTGGTTCATTAGGTATGGGGGCCATAGGTCAGTGGACAGTTGCTATGAGGGACTACTGGTTAGATTTGTTTGAAGAAATGACTGGGGGAAGAATTTACCACATGTATATGATACCTGGAGGAGTGAGAAAAGACCTTCCTCAAGGCTTTAAAGAAAGAGTGCTCAAAACAGTAGATAGAACTTACAAGTTACTTGATGATATTGAAAGAGTCTTCTTTAATAATGCAATTACTAAAGCTAGATTAAAAGGTTTAGGAATCATTACTAAAGAGATGGTAAGTGAATATGGTATTGTTGGACCTACAGCTAGAGCTTCTGGTATAGCCGATGATATTAGAATAAATCAACCTTATCTCAAATACCCAGAGTTAACTTTTAAAATGTTAACTTCGAATATTGGCGATGCTTATGACAGAGCAGAACTTCGTTTGCAAGAACTTTTGCAAAGTCTAAGTTTAGTAAAACAAATAATAAATAAAATACCTGAGAAGGGAGAAATCCAGACAAAATTACCAAATGTTCTTCATTGGAAAATACCTGCTGGCCAAACTTATATTAAAGCTGAGTCTACTAGAGGTGAACATGGTTTTTATATGGTATCTGATGGAAGCAAATATCCTAGAAGAGTTTTTGCAAGAGGTGCTAGCTATACCCACGCAATATCGGTATTAGAAAAGTTGGCTGTTAATATCACGATTTCAGATTTAGCAGCCTTGATGGTTTCTCTTCACACTTGCCCACCTGAGATTGAGAGGTAAAAATGAAATTAAAAGATATTATTCAACCATTAACTATTTGGAAGAGAATTGCTGAAGAACCTTGGACAGTTAAAGACCCTATAAAAGATAGACCTGGTGCTGATAATTATCGAGGTTTTCACCAAAATGATTTTACCAAATGTATAGGCTGTGGTTCTTGTGAAGAGATTTGTCAGAATGCAGCAATTGATTTAGTGGCAGTAGCTGGACAAGAAGTTACAGATGGTAATAGTGGCTTACGTCCACGTATAGATTACGGTAGATGTTGTTGGTGTGCCTTATGTGTAGATATTTGCCCTACAGGGGCTTTAACAATGTCGAATGAATACATTTGGATTGATGATGACCCAGAAGTCTTTAGATTCACTCCTGGAGCTGATAAAACTAAGTGGCAAGATGATGAAAAGGGTTATGCTAGATCTGAAGATATTGCTCTTATTAAATTTGATAGAATTGAGATGGACGAATTAGCCCCTGATGCAAGAGATAAATCATTTATAGAAATTATCAAAGGCTATAATAAAGAACAAGCATTGCTTGAAGCTGACAGATGTTTAGAATGTGGATTATGTACTGCAACATGTCCTGCTCACATGGATATTCCTGCTTATATAGCAGCACTTAGAGAAGATAACATAGAAGAAGCTTTTAGGATTCTCTATGAAACCAATCCTCTTCCTGAAATATGTGGGAGAATTTGTACCCATAAATGTGAGACAGCTTGTGCCTTACATAATAATGGTGATCCCATTGCTATACGTTGGTTGAAACGTTATATAGCGGATCAAATTCCTGCAGAGAAATACCAGGAAGTACTAGGCTCAGAACATCTTGCTGATCCAAAACTAAATCATAAAATTGCTGTAATCGGAGCAGGTCCTTCTGGACTCTCAGCAGCCTATTATTTGGCGATTTTAGGCTACAAGGTAAAAATATTCGAAGCTTTACCTGATTCTGGTGGTATGATGCGCTATGGTATCCCTGAATACAGACTTCCTTATGATCAAATCAATAAAGATATAGATTACATAAAATCTTTAGGAGTAGAAATTCAGTTTAACACCCGTATTGGTCAGGATATAAGTTTAGAAGAACTTCATCAAGATTATTCTGCTGTATATGCTGCAACTGGTCTTCATTTAGGAAGATCTACAAAAATACCCGGTTCGGATAATCCTGAAGTCTATTTCGCTACAGATTTACTAAGACAATTCACTCTTGGAGAAAATATTCCTGTTGGTAAGAAGATAGTAGTAATCGGAGGTGGTAATGTGGCTATGGATATTACTAGAACTTTAGCTAGACTGCAAAATCAGAAGTATGGCAAAGTTGATATCACTACTACCAGTCTTGAAACAGAAGATATTATGCCTGCTGATAGGGAAGAAATAGTAGAATCAAGAGAAGAAAAAGCTATCATTGAACCAGGTTGGGGCCCACAAGAAATAGAAATAGTAGATAATAAGATAAAAGGCTTACATCTTGTTAAATGTTTATCAGTATTCGATGAATCTGGAGTTTTTAATCCAAAATTCGATACAGACAAGAAGAAGTTTTTCCCTGCTGATATGATAGTTGAATCAATCGGACAAGGAATGGATCTATCATATATTTCTGATAGTTTAAGAGAAAATTTGAAGTTTGGTCCTAGAGGAAGAATACAGGTTAATGAAGGATACCAATCTTCCTTAGAATGGCTTTTTGTTGGTGGAGATATCATAAAAGGACCTGATGTAATCAATGGGGTAGCTAACGGTCATGTCGCTGCCAAGGCTATCGATAAATATTTGAACACAAAGAATAAATAACCCCCTAAATCCCCTTTCAGCTCGTAAGAGCGTTTGAGAGGGGTGGTCGAGAAGACCGGGGAGAGTAAACAATCCCCTTTCAGCTCGTAAGAGCGTTTGAGAGGGGTGGTCGAGAAGACCGGGGAGAGTAAACAATCCCCTTTCAGCTCGTAATGATTTTGATGTCCTATTTCCCCCTCCGAGAGGGGGAAGATAGGGGGTGTTCCAAAAAAATAAATAATAACAGGAGTAATCATGAGAGAATTAAATTTAAGAGAAATTATCGAATATGCAGAAAAAATAGAATTAGAAAGTTTTTCTTTTTATAAGAAGGCTACTGAAATAGTTCAAGATTCTCAAGTTAAAGAGATATTAAGTCAATTAGCTGAAGAAGAAACTGGTCATTATAACAGGTTAAGAGAGTTGCTAGAAGAGGGAAAACTTAGCAGACAAGAACTAGAGAAAACTATCAATATTGAAAAAGCGTTACTTGAAATGTTAATTAATACTGATGAAATAAAAAATTCTTATTCCCCTGTTGATGTTTTAAAAATTGCATTAAATCGAGAAAAGAACACTGCTAAAGCTTATGAAATGTTTAAGACTTTTACTGCTTTAGATGACTTTGCTCTTAAAGTGTTCGAAGATTTGAGATTACAGGAAATAGGGCATGTGAATAAGATTACTGCTAGACTAGAAAAATATGAGTAGATTTATTTCTCCTAACTGGGAATGCGGATGACAACATCCGCATCTGTCGGACGGTGGAGATTTTCTCCGCCATCTGCGTAACCGTGGGCTAGAATCCCTCGACCCATGTAAATCCCCTTTCAGCTCGAAAGAGCGTTTGAGAGGGGTGGTCGTGTAGACCGGGGAGAGTATTAATCCCCTTTCAGCTCGAAAGAGCGTTTGAGAGGGGTGGTCGTGTAGACCGGGGAGAGTATTAATCCCCTTTCACAGCTGATGCATCATCAAATATTCTTCATTATTTTTCTAAGACCAACTTTACTTGAGAGAGAGCCTTATATTTTAATATAATCTCTTGATTGTTACTCTCTCGATAAATCATTGGAAATTTATAGAGAGAGTAACAATCAAGGGTCAATAATTCTAACTTCAGTATGAAGTGCAACTTGGAATTTGCACTTTACACTTTCTTGAATATAACTTATAAGCTTGATAACATCATCAGCTGTAGCATTTCCCTTGTTGATAATAAAACCAGAGTGTTTTTCTGAGATTTGAGCTCCGCCGATGGAATAACCTCTTAGACCACAATCATCAATAAGCTTACCAACAAAGTGACCTTCTGGTCGGCGAAAAACAGAACCTGCACTAGGATACTCCAGAGGTTGTTTAGCTTGTCTTCTTGCTTGCAAGTCATCCATTCTAGCTTGGATTTGATCTTTATAACTTGGAGTTAATTTGAGTCTAGTTTCTAGGACAAGGTAGTTTCTCTGCTGATAAATACTTGTCCGATAGTCAAAGTTATGACCTGTTAAGGCATGATTTCGGATTACATCATCATGATCAAGATAATCTACAGAGATAATGACATCTTTCATTTCTCCTCCGTAAGCACCAGCGTTCATAAAGACAGCACCGCCAACAGAACCAGGGATACCACAAGCAAATTCTAGACCTGATAAAGAGTTTTCCAAAGCAAAAGCTGTAAGTTCTTTAAGTGATACCCCACATTGAGCAGTGATGGTATTTCCTTCAAGGCTTAATCTATTAAGCTTTTCAGTTGATATGATAACACCTCGGAAACCAGAATCTGCAAACAGAAGATTATTCCCGCCCCCAATTACCATAGATTTTAAATTTAATCGGCTAACTTCTTTAATCATATCTTGGAGAAGTAGAAGAGAATCAGGCATTAAGAAGATGTCTGCTGGACCACCAATTTTAAAAGATGTATGTTTAGATAGTTTTTCATCTTCAAGCAGATAATCTGGTGAATATTTAGTAATAAGGGAATTATACATTACTTTTATCCTCTAAAGTGTTAAAGAATTTATTGGTAACTTCAACAAGTTCTAAATCAGTATTTATAATTTGTAATTTGCAAGGCAAAATCTGACGGAAATAATCTCCATATCTGGTTGTGATTACTCTTTTATCAAGGATAACAACTACTCCTTTGTCTTGTTTGCTTCTTATCAATCTTCCAAAACCTTGTCTAACTTTAAGTAGAGCATTTGGAAGCATAAAGTGCATAAAGGAGTTTTTCTTTTGAGATTCTAGTTTTTCAATATAAGCTTCTACCATAGGCTCTGAAGGAACTTGGAAAGGGAGCTTAAAAACTATGAGTTGAGATAAGGAATCTCCTTGTACATCAACTCCTTCCCAGAAAGAAGAAGTGCCTAGAAGAACAGAATTCTTATTTCTTTTGAATTCATTTAAAATAGAATTACGAGAACCAGAAATACCTTGAGCAAGAAGTTTGATTCCTTGTTCAAAGAGAGGTTCTTGGAGTTCTCTATAAGCATAGTTTAGGTCTTTATAAGAAGTAAAAAGAACCATAGAACCTTGCCGAGTATTAGAAATCAAAGTGTTGAGAATTTTAAGTGATTGGTCGACATAGAAACTATCTTTAGGAAAAGGTAAGAAGTTTGGAATAAATAGTTTTGACTGCTGATCATAATCGAAGGGAGAAGGAACAGTTATTTGCTCAATTGCCTTGTCTTCCAGCAAAGATAACCCCGATTGATTCATGAAAAATTTGAAGACCCCTCTTATAGCAAGGGTTGCAGAAGTCATAACTAGGGTATCAACTGCATTATAGAGAAAACCATGTAGTTTTTCATTAACTTCAATTGGTGCATAATTGATTATCACTAGTGGAAAATCACTATTTCTTGAGGCAATTTGCTCTAACCAGATTACATTATCAGCCCAATCAGGCTGGGATAATTTTAATAGAGATTCATCAATTTCAGTTAACTGTTGATAGATTCCTTCAAAATCAGAAAGATATTTATCATACTGATGAATAAGATCTTTTGAGGTCATTCGTAGAAGTTCAGTAAGCCTAAAAAACTTTTGCAAAAGGGTATTCCAGCTAGTTCTTAGTTCAGAAAAGCTGGCTTGGAAATCTGGAATTGCTTGAGCATTTTTTAATCTGAATTTTCCAAAAGAACCTTTTTCTTCAACAATATGCGATAATTTATTAAACAAGTCTGAAAACATTTTTTTATTCTCAGCTATAAAATCAATTATGGAGTTTGTTTGGGAAATGAAATGAGATTTGGACGTTTGACTATCTTGCAAAGTATTCTCAATAATATTCAGGAAATTAGGTAAAAGACCTATTTTCTTCTTTTGCTTAATAAAAACTATATGATTTAGTAGTTGATTAATATCGAAATAAGTTAAACTAAAGCCTAGATGTTTACCAGCTACTCCTGGGAGATTATGAGCTTCGTCAATAACTACTCTACTATATTCACCAAGTGTCTTTTTCTCATTCATTAAATCTGAGAGCAACAGAGAATGATTAACTACTACAAGACCTGCTTCATCTAATTTCTTCTTAATAAACATAACATGGCAGGATGAACTATGAGAACAGCGATTCATACCACCACAAAAATATCTCTCTGAAACAACTAGTCGCCAAGATGCAGGGAATTTAGTTTTATCAAAAGCATTGTTCTCAGAAATATCTCCAGTTTTAGTCTGACTTTGCCAAATTACTAAATAAAGCAGACCCTGAGCTTCATAATTTGTTAGAGAATTTATATTCAAAGATGTTTCAAGCCATCTCTTTAGACAAATGTAGTTTTCTCGTCCTTTAACAATTAAAGCTTTAAAACTAAGAGGCAATATTTCAGCTAAAGTAGGCAGGTCTTTAAAAAATAGTTGTTCCTGTAGATTTTTTGTATTAGTTGAAATGATAACTTTGCTTTTAGTTCTAGTAGAGTATTCAATGGCAGGTATAAGATAGGCAAAGGATTTACCAACACCAGTTCCAGCTTCAACTAGCAGTAACTGGTCTTGTAAAAAAGCTTTCTCTACTGCTTGAGCCATCATTATTTGCCCTTGCCTTTCTTCATAATTAGGGAACTTTTGGGCAAATAGTCCTTCTTCTCCTAAAACTTGATTGATAGTTGGATATTCTGCAGTCTTAACTTGAGATTGAAGAAAGTTAACTTGGGAATGCCTAATAGTAGATTCTTGATTTTTAACTAAAGCTGTTTTTTGCTGGTATTCAGTTATTTTAAGAAGAACAGAATTTATATCACTATCAAGGTTAGCTATGGCAGCAAGTTGATAAAGAATTCTATTTTTGGGATAGGGTATATTATCTACTATATAGTCTATCATTTCATAGAATAATTGACCAAGGAGTTTAGATGTATCTTGGCAATTACTAGAAATTTCAGTTTTATCGTCTAAATTTTTACATAATTGTTCAATATCAAAATGTTGTGAAAAGGGAAAATAGATTTTCATCAGCTCGTGTAGGTCATAATGATAATCTAAGAAGGGGGTAATGTTCTGTTGGATTATATGATGAGTTAAAAAAGAAGACTGATTCATATCATTAAAGAATAGTATAGTTTGGTCTTTAATAAATTCATCAAGTTCTTTCAGAACATTCTTTAAGGGTTGCCCATAATGATTCAAAGTATTAAGAGAAATATTCATAGAAGCAAGGGCAACAGGAGATATTTCATAAGATGCTTGCACATAAGAATGAAATTGGTCTACAATTTCTCCTTTTTGGAAAAGTGTAGCCCCAATTTCAACAATATTATTAGATTCAGGTTTAATACCTGTTGTTTTTATTTGAACTGCAACAAAACTGAATGCTTGCAGAATTTCATTTTTCACCAAACCATCCTTATTCTCTGTCTAAATTATACCTTTTTATTTTTTTGATTAATCCTTGTCTGCTCAATCCAATAGCTTTAGCAGCTTGGGTTTGATTCCATTCTGTTTCTTCTAACGCTTGGGTTATCATTTGAATCTCTAATTCTTCAACTGCATCTTTTAATGACTGAGGTTTTGATAAGAGATTTATAGTTGTTTTATTCGCCGTAAAATGAATAAGCTCAGGAGATACATCATCAGCCTTAATGAAAGCATTATTATCTGCAAGGGTAACAGCTCTTTCGATTTCATTTTCTAACTGCCTAACATTGCCTGGCCATTCATAATTCTTCAAAATAGTCATAGCCTCATCAGTAATACCAGAAACTTTCTTATTTATATGCTTATTGTATTTATCTAGGAAATGTACTGCTAAAAGAGGAATATCATCTCTTCTCTCAGTTAAGGCAGGTACTTGGATTCTGATAACATTAAGTCGGTAATAAAGGTCAAGTCTGAACTCACCTGTTTTAACTTTATCAATCAAGGAAACATTGGTGGCACAAACAACTCTGACATTCACTTTTTCAGTTTTAGTGGAACCAACTCTTTTTACTTCCCCTTCTTGTAAAAATCTGAGTAATTTAGCTTGAGTAGAAAGAGAAATATCAGCAATTTCATCTAAGAAGAAGGTACCTCCATCAGCTAGTTCCAAGAGACCTTTTTTATCATATGCAGCTCCAGTAAAGGACCCTTTAACATGACCAAAGAGCTCTGATTCTAAAAGAGTTTCAGGTAATGCTCCACAATATTGGGCTATAAATTGCTTATTTCTTCTGATAGAACTATAGTGAATTGCTCTAGCAATCAGCTCTTTACCTGTACCACTAGGTCCTTCTACTAGTACCGTAGTTGGAGTATCTTTAATTCTATTTATCAAATCAAAGATTTCCATCATTTTTTTACTCTTACCGATAATATTAAATGGATTTGACTCGATTAACTCACCTCTAATTTGGGCATGAGTTTTTTCTAAGTCAGATGTTCTAATATTTTCAATAAGAACAATGATTTGATTACACAAGGCAGAAATCATATTAATTGATTTCTCTGGGAAGTAATGAGTCCCATGCTTGGTCATTAAAATAATTACACCTTGAGATTTATTTCTTAAAGATAGGGGAAAAGCCACAATATGATTATAGATTGGGGCTATACTAGGTTGTTTATGGTCAATTTTTTGGGATGAGCTATATGATTGTTTAGCAATATCCATAATCACATCAAAGTATTTATCACTTTTTTCAATGTTTATAAGTTTTAAGTATTGCCAACTATCTTTAATAGCTTGGTTGTTATAAAGACATACAATAGCACTGTCTGCTTCTGAAAATTCTACTAGTTTATTTGAAGATTCTTCAAGCAGGGTGTCAAAATTAGTTATAGTTCCTAAGTCTTTAGTAATTTCATAAAATTTATTAGTAAGTTCTACTTGATTTCTTGAACCTTCTAATTCTGCCTTATGCTCTTTAGTGATATTTGCAATAAGAATATCATTCTTTTCTAAAAGTTTTATAGCACCAAATTTTTTAATAGATTTTCTATTGTTATTGAGAATTTCTAAGGCCTGTTCCCAGTCTTGTGCTTCTGCAAGAATAGTTGCTAGAAGATAGTTTGCTTGAGCTAATTCATATTGCTTGGAATTAGATAAGAAGAGTTCTATAGATTTTAGAATATATTCTTTAGCAGATTCAGCATCATCTCTTTCCAAAATTGCTTTCAGATAATATGATTTACCCAGCTCGTTGGTTAAATTTAATTCCTCTGCGATAGCTAATGCCTGATTTAAATAATAGGCTGCACTTTCATAATTATGAGTCATTACAAAATACATAGCTTGTTTTTGATAGCCTTCAACTATTTTATGTTTTGCATCTACAGATTTAAAGAAATCTAGACTTTCTACCAGATAAGAATAAGCTTCCTTAAACTTATGTAAATTAGTTAGTACAGAACCGATATTTCCATATAAATCAGCTTTAATATTCTCATCGTTAACTTTTGGTAAAAGCTCTAATCCTTTAAAATATAGGTCATAGGCAATGTTAAATTCACCACGCTTTTCATATATTTCACCAAGATTGCTGTAGGAAATAATAAGTCCATCAAAATCATCATATTCAAGGCATTTATCAATAGCTTTTTGATAATATTCGATAGCTTTATCCCAGTCGCCTTTAGAATTAAAAAGAGTACCTAGATTGTTGTATGTAGGAATTAATACTCTAAAGAAATTAAAATTTATTGCTATCTCTAAAGACTTCCGAAAAGCATCTTCAGAATTTTTATAATTCTTCTCATCCATATATGTAACACCTAAATTATTATAGATGTTGGTTATTTGATATGGATCATTAAGTAAGGTTTGAATTTGGAGAGCTTCTTTAAGGTAGTAGATCGATTCTAAACGATTACCCTTATCGTCCATTAAACCACCTAAGTTATTATAACAAACTGATATTCCTTTTAAATTATATCTATTTTTCTCTAGTTCCATGCTTTTCTTGTACATTTCTTCAGAATTATCATATTCACCCTTGAATTGATACAATACACCAATGTTATTATAAACTGCTGCTAAACCTATAAAATTCTCAGCCTTCTTGTAATAAGTTTCAGCATCCATAAAAAGATCAGCTGCCTTATCATAGTCATTTTTAAAGTAATATAATTTACCAGATAACTTTTTGGTATCTCCAAGAATATTTGATTGAATTTTTTTATCTTCAATTTGGAAAGCAATACTAATTACTTGATCTATTATCTGGCCAGCTTCATCAAAATCTTCACCTTCCATTAAGATATCGGACTTCAAAAGGAGAATTTTAATCTTCCATAATACATCAATGTTTTCAGGAGAGTACTGTTTAATTATCTCTAAGGCAAAATTTGAAGAATTAGAATTGAATAATGCTGAAGCAAGATAGAATATAATTTCTGCTTCAGGATTGCTGTGTTTACTACATAAATGCAAATATTCTCTAAAATAATCTACAGCCTTCTCATAATTGTTTAAATCTATATGAGCAAGACCTAGCTGCTTGAGAATTTCAAGTTTTTTATCTGTTTTCTTTTGTTTAGAAAAGAGAAAAGTTAATAGCTCAATCTTACTTTCATAATCATATAAATTACTTAGTGCTTCTAATGATTTATCAAAAAGCTCTGAACTATGATCGTTTAGTAAAATATAGTAGTTAACAATATTATAAGATTCTAAGTTAAACTGTTGCAAAATATCAACAACACTTTCTATTTTATCCTGATATTGCTTTAAAGTAAGAGTTTTAAAATACTCTTTGTAAGAAGTTACTTTGTGAATATAATATATTCCCTTATGGTTCACTACTAAATAGGATTGGGTTAAAGATTCTAAATTCTTATCTAACTTACTGGAAAAAATCTTCTTAAGTATCTTGTACTCAGCATGATTGTCTAATAAATAAATGTAGAATAAAATCTCTTGTTGAACATCTGTCAAAGATTCAATCATATCAGTATGTATCTTAAAGGAATCTAAATTTTTATCTATGAACTTAGATAGTTCTAATTTACCTTTACTTTTAGCAAGACTTGATACTATATAATTCACAATATAAAGATTTCCCTTGGATATATTTTTGATAATTTCAGCTTCATTCTGAAAATCACTTTTTATATTTGGGAAACTTACATTCAAAATCTTAACAATATCTTCTTGGCTTAGGAAGTCTAATACAAATTTATTAGAAAAAGTAAAGTTACTTACTGGTGTAAATGCTACTACTTTTAATGGTATATCCTGCCAGTAATTAATAATATATTGAATAAAATCTTTGGTGTAATTATCCAGTAGATTACAATCATCTATTAAAATTATGCAAGGTCGAGCAAAATCTCTAAGTTTTAATTGCTCGCTGAAAAAATAAAAGAAATCATACTTCTGACCTGTCTTGTATTCTTTACTCAAATCATGAATCATTTTGAAGTCTTTATCATTGATTCCTGTCATTAACTGAATAAAGTCTTTAAAATGATTTTGGCCAAATATTCTTGGAGTTAAAACCTGATAGAAACTATCATTATTCTCTAATCTTTGGATAAGATTTTTAAAAAGGAGAGATTTCCCTGTGCCTGAATTTCCAGTCACTTCAATAAGGGAAGAACCTTTCTCCTCAAGTTTATTAATCAGTTCAGATAGCCTTGAGATCTTCTCTACTATATACTTTTCCATCGCTTGGTTAGTAACTATTTCCATGTTAACCCCGTTAAAATTATAAGTGATTAAATATGTGTAAACTTCGTATAAATATCTGTAAAGATTCGTTACAATTTAGTCAAGAAAAAAAAATATAAATTAATATTTCCTTTTGTTGAGGGCTTAAAATGGGCAATTAAGCTGTAATAACAATGTTGTTTTCCTATGCTCAGTTTAATAGCAAAGTGAATTAAATTATTCGTGTAAAAAAACAAAAAATTCTAAGAAATTGGTCTTAAATGATAAGACTGTTAAGAATAATTAATTTTGATTAACCTTTCTATCATTTAAGAGAACTTTACATACTTCATTATTTCTTTTTTTTGTGAAGAACTAATAAGTCAGAACAACAATAGCAAAACCCTACTAATATGTTAGAGTTTTTTAATAAGATTTTGTATATTGTAGGAAAATAATAGGTAAGGTGTATAGATTGTCTATGTATAGGATATATACATAATGTATAAAGTGTTAACATGAAGGAAAAGTGTAAGGATGACGAGTAAGGTAAAGATATATAAATAATCATCAAATAGTAAAAAATGAGACAATACTTCATCAAAGTAAAATATTGATATATTCATAAAGCCAAAAAAGACAAATAAATAAATCAAACTGTAAAAAATTAAAATGTGTGGTAGATATTGAAACATACTAATAGCTTTAAAAAATGGATTTTTCTTTGAAAAAATAGCTAATCTGGGGCTTCTTAACTTTATTAAACAAAAAAAAGAGAAAATGCTTGACAATATCAATAACTTGCTTTGAAATCGCAACTATAGTAGTGTATTTGTAGCACTCTGACATTTTAACGGATATAATTTTAATAAATTTAAATAGGAGAGAATGCTTATGAAAAGCGGTTTTTATGGACTTTTAACCAATGTTAAAAACAGAGGTGAGCCATCATTATGTTTTGGTAGTTTTGAGAGAGGAAGAAAAGAATTTATGAATTTTGAAACAAGAAATATCGGTTTTACTGAGAATTTCTTACAAATATTAGAAAAAAAATTGTAATTTGGAGGTTTCAAATTATGTTAAACAAACATCCGATTTTAATCTTATTGTTCGTGATGCTAACAAGCTTGGCTTTTTCTGCTACAACAGTTGATGCCAGCCATGTTATTTACGATCCGGATGGCGTCGAACAGGAAGTCGCAATTGTAGGCTACACAGTACATTTTGATGTGACTGTGGATACTGATGCTACAACAATCGACTCAGTAAAAATTAAGAGTGATAATATTATTGGTGAAACAGATTCTTTTGGCTTAAATTTAAGCAGAAGAGCTCAATACTCTTATGAGGGTGACTATATTGTTACCGCCGGTAATGTTAATGAACCATTACAAGGTGATATTTATCAAGTGTTTGTATTTGTAGATGGTGGAGCAGTACCACTAAATACAACAAACAGTTATTACCTTAAGATTGATAATGAATTACCGTTTGTAACAAATAGTAATTCAACTCATATTGAATCAGTTCCTGTAGGTAAAGTAATATTCGGTATTGGCGATGAAATGAAATTTGTCTTCAATAGAGATTGGAATGACCCTACAGAAGATGTTATTGATGTAAAATTAGATTTAACATCTATTGGTGGACCAGCTGAGTTGGCTACAACTCGTAATGGTAATATCTTCTCAGCAACATACGTTTTAACAGAACTTATTGCTGATAGATTACCAGGTCCATCCGGATATATTGCTTCAGTAACAATCCCAATGACAATGACTGATCAATGGGGTAATGTAAGCCAAAACCATCCATCAAATGTTATTGTTGGAGATGTTAATGGTGATCCTTATCCAGCAGATAGAATGCCTCCTACATTAGGTAATATTTCTGACTTGTATGATAATGACCAGTTTAGATTCTCACCAGGTAATGATATGATGGGAGATTGGGATACAGAACCAAACACTATCACAGGTAGAATTGATATACCTGGTTTTGGTAGCAACGGCAATGCATCAGGTTTTGAAATTTTAGTTCAAAATGAAAACACTGATACAAACGTTGGAACTATTGAATATTATATCACAGACCCAACAGTTACTGTTAATGGTGATGTTGTTACCTTCGTTTGGGACGGAAAAGTTAATGGTAACTTATTAGATGAAGCTGTTTATGGTTTAACCTTAGTAAGCATGATGGACCAAGCGGGTAATAGTGTAAATCTAACACCACTACCTCCAGTTGTTAATCCTGATATTACTGAGGGTGAAACAGAGTTAAACGTTCTTGACTTCGTTTTAGATAATACAGCCCCTATCTTCGAAAACCTTAATGGTACTGCTTCAGAATTAAGAATATTTGATTCATCAAGTGATAATCAGAGATATACTATAAACAGATATATTGATGAAACAGGTAATGTTGATGGACAACAAAATTCATGGGGTCCTGAAGATTCTTTAGACGGTACTGATGAAGTATATTTCACTTTCTCAGTAAAAAGAGACTTCTTAAATGACCTTGAAGCAGAAAGAAAAGAACAGGCTAAATATTGGATTGAAGTTGTTTCTGATTCAGATGCAAGTTTCAAAAAATATTTCTACCCAACTGCAAATGCTTTAGGTGAAGTTGCCCCTGTTAAAACAGATATTAATTTTGTAAATACAGAAGCTTATGCAGCTGTTAATAGTGATGGATCTTTCAGTTGGTCTCCTAGTAATATGGATTGGCTTGCTGGTGATTATACAGTTACTGCTTATGTTCAAGATAATGCAGGTAACATTAGAACATCACAAAAATCAGTTGAACTAGTTAACCACTTTGATGGTTATGTACCACCAATTATTCCTCCAGACCCAACAACTCCATCAGACATTGTTACTTATGATGTAACTTCACGTCATGAAGGTGGAAATAATGGTCTACAGATCATGGACGGTACTGCACCTATTTTCTATGTTAACTCATACTTTACTGCAAATAATACTGAACAGTATTTTAATACTGGTGATAATTCAATTGATATTGTTGTAGAAGTAAATAATTTAATAAATGCTCAGAAAGTTGTTTTCACAAGAAACAATAATGATTTACCAGCAGCATTTAATGCAGAATTATCAAACTTTGATGCAAACAACAGTGTAACATTATCAGTTCCAGTATCAGCATTTGCTGAAAACGCAACAGGTACATATACTTATGGTAATGCTACATCTGATGTAAAAATCGAAGTTATTACTAGAAATATTGATGGTGGAAGTTTCAATATCTCTAATGTAGCATCAGGTAATAGATCATTCAAAATTGATAGACCAGAAGAACCAATCTGGCCTGTAATCGTAAATGATATAGTAACTGTTGACCCTCATTGTATCAGTCCTGGTAATCCTTCTTGGGCTTATGATGCAGAAACTAACCCTGCTAATGAAGCTGGAATGGCTCATAACGGTATCGATAAACCTTACAATGAAATTTCTTTCACTATTGGTAATTCATCTGTAGATTACGAATGGACTTTAAGAGTTTATGATCCAGATGATGAAACAAAAGTAAGAAGTATTACTGGTAACGAAATTGCTGGTATCGGTAATTTTAGTGAAACAATGAACTTTGCTAACTTAACTAATAGCAATAATAATATTGTTGGTGCTTTATCAAGTAAACTTCTTAACGTTGAACTTAAAGTTGTTCCAGAAGGTTATACAGATACTGGTTATATTGCTCCTTCTACAGCTTATTCATACACTACTACTCGTGTAGATAACCAAAACCCACAAATCTTAGGTACCAATGCTGAAAACTATATTCCTAACCCAGCTGGTAACACTTTCTATCTTGCTAATGGTATCAATAGCTTCAATTTTGATATTGAAACTAGCGAATACTTAGTTACTGATAATGGTGCAGGAAATACTTGGTCAGCTCTAGTATATGATGAAGATACGTTAGAATTAGTTCCTGGTGCAAATGTTGTTATTACAGCAACTCCAACTAATCCAACCGATACCTTCACCTGTCCTACTACTGGAACAGTTGGTTATAAAAACTTTAATATCCAAGCAACAATTGATAATTTTGCTGATGGTATTTTAGAAAATGTTAATTATACATTAATTCTTAGAACTCCAAATGACTTCGGTGGAAACCCTGGAAGATACAACAATCCTCCTTTCCCTTATGAAGCAGATGCTTGGCATACTGACTCTTCAGAAGCATTTGTTCATTTCATCGTTTTAAGAGAAGCTCCTCAAGTTGTTAATGCTTCAGGTTCTTTCTACTATATTAATGATGATAATGATATGGTTCTTGATAAAGCAACCACAGCTGGTGATTTCCAATTCAATATTAGTATTCATGGTTATCCTGGAATTACTCCTATTGAAGTTCAAAGAGGCGTTGAGAATTATCTATTTGATGTAGATTTCTCAAACTTCACTGGTGCTACAGTTTCAGCTCCTCAAGTTAATGACTTAGGAAATGGAAATTGGGAAATTATTTATACTGGTTCTTATACTGGTATTGCTAATGGTATCAATAATGGTCAAGTTATTGAAATCCCAGTTGAACTTTCTTTAGGATTTACTACTGGTGATGTAGCTGTTCATACTTATGATTTCACTTACAATGGTGTTACCTATGATAATGAAGCTCCAACATTCACTGATAACTTAGTTCCTAATACTGTTGATGAAAATACAACACTTACTTTAAGATATCAAATTGCTGATGCTATTGCAGGTACTCAAGCTGATCAAGTAACAGTTTCTTGTTCTGATGATACATTAATTCCTGACAATACAATTGCTACTAATTTAGGTAATGATATCTATGAATGGCAAATTGCAATTCCTAACAACTATTCAACAAATTCATTAACCTTTGATTTTGTTGCTAAGGATATGTTAGATAATGAAGAGACACATTCTCATACAGTCGATATTATTGCAATGCCAACTGTAAGTAGTGTTCAAACTATTAATATGATGCCAAGACATCCAAACATCATAAAAACTGGCGACCAAGTTTGGGTTTTATTTGACTTAACTGATAGTGAAAGAATTGATGCTGTTACTATTACTCTTAACGATGGTCAAGTATTTAATGTTGCTAGCTATGAAGATGGTCAAAATATATTCAAGATCAATTCTTTTGATGCAAGTAACTATGATCAATATGAAGTAGTTGCTGCTAATGTAGAAATTTCTCATCCATACAATGGATTAGATGATTCCTCTGAAGCAGACAGTGATCCTGCTCTTACCACACCTTTCGTTGATGAAGAACAAGTTGTGATTAATGATATCAAATTCTTCGTTAATGGTGTTGAGAATGTTAATAACGAATTCTCTGCTGAAATGGAAAATGACTTCTATGTTGAAGCAACTTTTGTGGCTTATACAAACCAAGTAAATACTGTTAATAATGTTGTTCTTAATTATACTGCAACAGCTACTGCAGGAGCTCCTACTCTTATGAGTACAGTTTTTGAAAGTGAAGAAGTTAATGGTTATGTTAAGAACACTTACACTTATAGATGGGAACAAAATGATTTTGATTATAATGAATTCATCTCAAATGCTAACCCACCATATGGTTATGTTGAGCTTAACTTCAGTTTAGAAGTTGGTACCCGCTATGATTTCACTGCTATATATAATGAACCAGCAGTTGCTGTAGCTATCCAAGACATTCCTACAGTTTCTAATGTGAACATTTATAATGTAGAAGGACTTGATCAACATGCAGATCAAGGTAATGATATTAATATCATTGAGAATCATAACAAGGTTAAAGTAACATTTGAATTAACAGATGCTGATAGAATCAGCCAAGTTGTAATTACTTTAAACAACGGTACTGTTGAGACTGTTACAAGTGGTTTAGTTGAGGGACTTAATGAAGTTATTATTGATGATTTTGGAACTGCTAATCCTGAATATTCTACTTTAACAGTTCAAGATATCACAATTACACATCCATTAGAATACTTTGAAACTGAATCAAGTTCTGCTTCTACTAATGTTGATGTACCATTTGTAGATAACAACCAAGTTGTTATTAATGACTTTAGAGTTTATGTTAATGGCGTTCAAACAGATAATTACTTCTCAATCGATTCTAACCAAAATGTTAGATTTGAAGCTGATGTTATTGCTTACGAAAATCAATTAACAACCTCAAATGTTGTTCTTACTTACAAAGGTATCCAAGCTACTTCAGCTCAATTAGATAATGAAGTATTTGAATCAGAACCTGTGACTGGTTTTGAAAAACATACTTATACTTATTCTTGGGATAATGCTGACTTTGATTTCGCTAACTTTGAAAACCAAACACTTGGTTATGAAGTTGTTGATTTCGAAATTAATGCAAGATCAGATTTCAACTTTGTTGCTGATCCATACAACCAAAATGTTGTTGCATTAAATATCCCTGAATATACATTTAATGGTATTGCTCCTTCACGTTATGTTGGATATGACCCACAAGGTTGGTTTGCTCCTGAACATGATGTTGAATTAACTATGACTGTTAATTCTGTTTTAGCAAACATTAACCCTATTGCTGAATTTGATAATATTACTAATGACTTCCCAGACACAAACTGGATTAATGGTACAGTTGTTACTACATCTACTGAGCCTATTCCTGGTGTAACTGTTTATAGTCATGAAATTTCATGGGTAAGAACTCCAGATGTTCAAGCATGTTGGAATACTTATAATGATGGTGATAATATTCAAATCGAAGTTAGATACGAAGACTTCTTCGCAGTTAATCCTATCTCAATTCTTAAAGATATCAAGATAGATTTAGAAGTTCCTACTTATGGACAATATACCATCGTTCAAGCTGATAGTAATATCAATGATTATGCTACTGCTAATGCAATTCCTGGTATCAATAATTTAGCTAATCAAGTTAATAGCTATAACTTTGATCTTACTTTAAATAATCCACAAGACCTTGATTCATACCAATTTGATGGTTCTCTCTTTGTTAAGAGAATAGTTGAAGATGATATGGGTGTTTCAGTTGCTGAAGATGGTGTAACAATACCAACAGTGACTTCTAATATAGACTGGAACATTGTTCTTCTTGGTAGTGAATTAGTTAATGGTAATCAAAGAGCATTAATCTGGAAAATTACTCCAGTTACTAATACAGATGTTGAAAATACTCATGTTGTTAATATTCAATTTAATGAATTAGAAGACCTTGTTAATCACAAGAATTATGCTGGTGCTGACTACAACTCACCATCAGATAATTATCTTGCACAAGGTCCAACAGCAACTGTAGAATTTATTGCTAGTCAGGCTGATGTTGATGGCATTACTGCTTTCCAATATGATGGTTCTGATAGAATGAATGCTGCAACATCTCCATTCATAAGTAATGGTCAAAGAATTGGTTTGATTTTAGATGTTGAAGCTGAAGCAACTGATAATGCAACAGTAACTAATGTTGAAATTTTAGCTGACCATTACAACAATGCAAACCAAGGTTGGATTGCTCTTGCTTATGATGGAGCTAATGATTATTACTTCCTAAATACTGACATCGTTGTTAACTCAACACTTGGTTGGAAAGAACTAGAATATAGAATTACTTATTCTACTAATGAAGTTAGTCAACAATCTGTTGCAAATGTATATAATTTAATCGATGGAACTACAACAAGCTTAGATGAAATCTATGTTTGGAGTGAAACATTAGGTGAAAATGGAATGTACTATGTTACTCCTGGTGATTTAGCTACTGTTAGAGTAATCTTTAATAGTGAAGAACCACTTGTAGGAACTGTTGCAAAACCTTATGCTACTCTTATTGATTTCGATAATATCTTAGATATTGCTAATCCTTATGTAGTACCACAAAATAACATTTCTTGGGATGGTACACAATGGGTTGCTGAAATTACTGGTATTCCTGTAAAAGACAACCATAACCAAACATCTCAAACTGTTAAAGTATCTGTTACAAACATTACAGGTCAAACAAGCCTAACATCAGATAAAGTTATTGCTTACGCTGGTGCTGGTCCTATTGTTCCTCTTATTGAACATGTTGAATTAGTTACTGGAAATGCTACAGATTTCCTAGCTGTGAGCGGAACACAATTCGTTAACCCTGTAGTTAATGTATATATTAATACTCAATTCCAAGAGTATATTGATGATGTAACAATTGAACCAGTTGCTGGATTAACATTTGGTGATTATACTGTTGCTCCAACAGCAATGCATAACTCATCTTGGTTAGTAACATTCCCTGTTACTATAGTAGATCCAAGTTTATTCGCAGAAGGTCAAATTGTTACTTTAGAAATTACTTCTTACAGAGACCCATTTGATAACATTTTAACAAATGTTTTCGAACATGAAGTTGAATTAGAAGTTGAAGTTGATGGTAATGATTTCGATGTTACTATTAATAACCCTGGAACTCAAAATCCTGTATTAGGTTCTTTCAACCTTGCAATAGACTTCACTAACTTTGGTGAAACACTCAACCCTGCTTATATTCCTGCTGGAAATGACTTTGTTGTTAGTGGTGACCAATTAGTTAATGATATGAACCCTGTAGTTAATGGTAATGTTGCAAATCTTACTATTGATGCTGCAGATTTCACAGCTGATGCTGCTACTCTTGGTAACACAGATTTCACAGTAACCTATACTAATATTTATGGATTCGAAAAATCTGAAGTTATAAACATCTTATTAGATGCTACTGCACCTCAAGTTATTGCTAATGGTGTTACATTTAATTCTCCAGTTGGTTCTGTGAGCTACAACTGGAATGACGCAATTGTTTATGACCAAGATTTCACTTCATTAGTTATTGAACTTGAAGATCCTGAAATGTTTGGAACTGCTGGTGTTGGTAATATAGTTGCTAATTTTGATTTAGTTGAAATTGGTGTTACTCCTAATACTGATGCTATCAATAATGTTAATGTTTCATTTAATGGTACAGTTGCTGAAATTGATTTCAATAATGGTTATTCTGGATTTGATTTAGCTGAAGGTGATTATCAAATTACTGTAAATGCTACTGACGGTTTAGGTAATAATTATACTGATACTAAAACATTCAGATATGCTCATTCACCTGCTGGTGTTTCAGCTACAACTGACCCTGCTATTACTCTTAATAGTGGAAATGATATGGAACTTGAGTTCTTAGTTAACGACCCTGACGGTGTTGTTAATACTGTTGAATTCCAAGTTTATTATGATGCTAATAATGATGGTGATTATACTGATGATCTTGCAAACTTAGTTCTTCAAGCTAATGATGCTGTTTATCCTTACGGATTCACATGGAACTTAAGCAGTCCTCAATATACATCATATCAATATAATGCAAACTACGATGGAAACATTGATGGTGACAACTTAGATGCTGATGAAAATATCAGAAACTATATTGTTAGAGTTCTTACAACAAGTAGCCAAATGAGATCAGTTTCTGATGCTCAATTCACTTACTCAGTTGCTGATGTTACAGCTCCTGAAGTATCTGATGTTTTAGCTGCTGGTTCTAACTCTTTACAACTTGTGTATGACTATATCACACCTGCTAACAACAATGTTAATTTAACAGCTCTTGTTGGTCCTTGGACTGATGTTGACTACGTAGAGTTAACAGTTAACGGTGATGTCTTAGTTTATGACATGGTTAATCCAGTTAATTGGATTTATGATGCTGATGACATTGGTGCTGTTGTTATTACTGCTAAAGCTTATGACTTTGTTGGTAATGTTTCAGCAGAAGCAGATTTCTCTACTGTTCTCGAAATAGTTAATCCTTCTTATGATAAGTTCTATGACCTTACATTAGTTGATTATACTAACTTCGATAGTGATAATCAAATTGCTGATGGAACAATTTACTCACCAAGTAATCCATTAACAATGAATGATGTCAGAATCTATACCGTTTATCCAAATGGTTTAGAAGGAATCCAAGAAATTCAATTCTTTGTTAATAGAATTGAAACTGCTACAGGTAATGTTATTGCAACACTTCCTGTAAATAATGATGGTGCAGTAAATCCACAATATGGAAATACAAATGTAGTTAATCCTGCTAACTGTTACGATGCAACTGCTAATGTATGGAATAGCTGGATTACTGTTGACCCTAACTTATATACAAATAATGGTAACTATGATGGTACAGATTATTCTTATGAATTCTATGCTGTACTAATTGATAGTAATACTATGATAGAAGTTATTCCTCAAGCTGGTATTGTTAATGATAATGCTAACTTCAGAGTTGATTATATGAAACCTCAACTTGTTGTGAATAACGCTTCTGTAACTCATACTTCTTATGCTTATTACAATGGTAACACTGATAGATTAGTATTTGATTATGTTGATTTTGATGGACTTAACAGAAATAACTTTGTTGTTGATTACAATGCAGTTAATGTAGCAGATAATGCTAACATCACAATCGATGCTCTTACAAATACAGTATCAATCCCTTGGACTGGTCTTAATACTATCGCTGGTGAAGGTATGATTACTTATAATGTTACTGTTACTGATGCTAATGGTAATGTTTCAGATATTACTCCTATCGATGTTTATGTTGATAACCAAGCTCCACAAACAGCTGTTGCAAGTCTTGCTTACATGACTGATGCTGACAATGGTGGTGAAGCTATGAATCAACTTCATAACTTCGATGGCAACCCAATTGCTGTTATGGCTGATAATGCTGAGAACTTAACTATCCAAATCGATAGAGCACAAATTCTTGGTTTATCTTCAGAAGATACAGAAAACTGGGCAAATCAAACTCAACCTTGGTATACAAATACTAATGATGATATCTATCCTCCTGTAAAACTCTATAGAAATATAGATGGCGCTGGCTGGGTATTCACTGGTTTATATGACCACGAAGTAGATGTAAATAATATGTACCAATTCAATATTACTGTTGATACAGGTGCTATTGTAGAATTTGCAGTTATTGCTGAAGATACTCGTGGTAATGTTGAAGGTGATGTTATACCTTTCGATGGTATTATTGATAACTACCAAGTTGATTTAACTGTTAATGTTCTTTATCCTACAGATATCACAACTACTATTGTTAATCACAATGCAGATGATGTTATTTCTGGCTTAGAATTACTAACAGCTAACGTTGCTACTCCTGCTAATGTTCAATCAGTTGAATTCCAATATAATGATGGTCTTAACTGGGTAGCAATTGGTTCTGATGACTCAATGGCTGATGTTGATTACCAATTCTCAATTGCTAATGCAAACATCCCATTTGCTGTAATCCCTGGTGTTCATATTGAAATCATCAATTCAAACAACAACACTACTTGGGTAGAACTTGATAATGTAAATGATATCTGGACTGCTGATGTTACACTTGCTCGTGAAACTTATGTAGTTAACTACTATGTTGATGCTAATAATGACGGTGTTATTGATGCTGTTGAAATGGCTAACAACTTTGTAGTTACTGAAAATATCAATGCAGACGGTTTTGCTTATCAATTCGATACAACTACTATTGCGGATGGTTCATACCTCTTCAGAGCTGTTCCATTTGATAACTTAGATGCTACTGATGATATAGCTGCAGCAGTTGAAATGAACTTAATCATTGATAATACTGCCCCAGCATTTGATTTAACAGCTCTTAATTATGTAATGCTTGATTCTTACAAAACTCTTGCTGAAAATGTTGAATTCACTTTAGATTATGCTAATCCAAATGATGTTCATACTGTTCAAGCATGGTTAGTTGATGTTAATAATCCTGCAAACACATACCAAATTGTTAATGAAGTTTATGCTGCTTACGATGTAAGACCAAATGATTTCTCACTTGTTCTTGCTGGTGTTCCTGATGGTAATTACTATCTTGAATTAACAGTTGAAGACTTCGTTCTCAATGCTAATAATCAAACACCTGTTATGGGTGATGATCTTCATATTGATACTAACGCTCCTGTTATTATTGCAGTTAATAATGCTAATAACATGTCAGGTATCTATACTGAAACTCATACCTTTACAGTACAATATACTGACTACTTAGCTCAATTACTTGATGCTAATAGTAATGGTCTTGGTGTTAAAGCTATCCAAGCTACTTTCACTTACAATGCTATCAATAACCTTGTAGATGCAAAGATTAGTGATGATGGTGCAAACTTAGTATTTGAATGGACTCCTTCACAAGCTATGATGAATGAAGTTATTAATGGTCAAGATAACATCTTAGTTAACCTTGAAGTTGCTTTAACTGATCATAATGATTACGTTTCTCCAGCTTTCAATGCAGGTAACTTCACTCTTAGAAGTGATGAAGTTGGTGGTAGAATTATGGTTGTTTCAGATTTCAGAAATGGTAATGAAACATATCATCAAACTAGTGTAACTAATAATGCTGAAATCACTGATGTAATCGGTGGTAATAACATCAACCTTTATGCATTCTTACCAGAAGGTAATAATGTAATTAATCCTAACAATGTTAGATTCGAGTACTGGGATGGAACAAACTGGATGCAATTCGCTGCTAATGGCGTATGGAATCCTATTGCTAACTTCGCAGGAACTGGAACAATTTCTGGTTACGCTCAATATATGGATGTTAACTGGAATATTGCTAACATGGATGGTGATCAATTAGTAAGAACAGTTTCTGAATATAACTTCGGTGAAGTTGTTAATGAAACTACCTTACATATCTGGAACTCTACAATCGTTCCTGAAATTACAGTATCCACACTTGAAGGTGTTGCTACTGCTGAAGTAAACAGAGGTTCAGAATATGTTGTTTCTATTGGAAACTTCACTTCTAGTCACCCTGAATTCTTCAACCAAGTTAACTACATGTATCGTTTCTTAGATGAAAATGATAATGTAGCTTCTCCTTGGAACCAATTAAGTGGCTTCGTTGCTAATGAATACAACTGGACTATTGGCATGGATTATCTCTTTGCTGAAAAAGTTCAAATTGCTGTTCAAATCGAAAATATCTTTAACAACATTGATGACCAAGCTAGCTTTATTGCTAACGGTGGAACACCTTATGTTGTTGATATCGTAGATAGCCAAGCTCCTATGGTAACAGATATGACAGTAACTCAAGCTGGTAACCCTGTTGCTGCTGATGCTACTGTAGCTATTGCTAATAATCTTGATTTAGCTATCACTGTTGATAATGCTGTTCTTGATTTAGCAAGTCTTGTTATTACTCTTGATGGCACTGAAGTTCATTCAGTAGCTTATGATACAAATAACCAAGTTAATCCTACTGTAGTTAACTATACATTAGATATTTCAGCTTTAACAACTGGAACATATCAAATTGAAGTTACTACTGCTGATTTTGTTGGTCATTCTTATAATGAAGTCTTTGGCTTCAGTGTAGATACAGATGTACCTACTGGTAATCTTGTTCTTGAAGAAAATGTTAATGGCCAAATTATTCGTGGAATGGCATACACATTCAATGCTAATGCAATGGATAATGTTTCAACAGCGATGACTATCAATTACTTCTGGTTCGATGCAGTTAATAATGTATGGAACCCAATAGTTCTTGATGCTAATGGTCAATGGACAATTCCTCAAACTTGGACAATCGGTGCAGACTATGACTTCAAAGCTGAAATCACAGATGAATATAACAACTTAGGTGAAGCTTTAGTTACTTATCAAGTATTTGATAATGTTACACCTCTTGTTGCTAATAGCATGAACACTCTTGTAGATGATTCTATCTTCAATATGAATGATGAGTTCACTCTTACATTTGATGTTGATGCTTCAAACATCATTAACGGAAATATCGAATTACAATATGCTGACGTTCTTAATGGAACATGGATGTCATTAGGATTCACTCCTGCTCAACTTAATGCTGGTGTTACTGAAGTAACATTTGCTAACTTAGGTCTTGCAAGTGGTTTCTATAACTTCAAAGCTATTGTTTCTGATTTTGCAGTTCCTGCAAATCAATTCGAAATTGACTTAGCTTCTATGGTTTATTTTGATGCTGATGCTCCTGAAGTATCTTTTGCAAATATTGATAACGATTCAGAATTTGTAATTGGAGAAATGGTTAGTATTACTGCTGATGTTAACTACACTGATGGAACAAATGAAATTGCTCCTCTTGATGTAGCTTCTGTTGAATTCAAAGTAAACGGCCTATCACAGGCTCTTGTAAATGCTGCTCCTTATACTTATGTATGGAATACAGCTCTTCTTGCTAATGTTGGTACTTATACTATTGAAGCTATCGTTACTGATAATGATGGATTCATTAATAACGTTCTACAAAATGTTGTTGTAGTTACTCCTGATGAAAACGATCCTTATGCTGTCATTACTGCTTTCGAATTTAATAATGAAGCAATCAGTTCTGACAAAATGTTTGCTATGGTTTCAAATTGGGGTAATAATGTAACTTCTGTTGTAGCTCAATACACAACTGATAATGTTAATTGGATGGATTTTGCAATTAATACAGTTAATAATGATCCTTACTATGAATTCGATTTCAATGCTGAAGCAATTCCAAACGCTGTAGCTATTAAAGTTAATGTTATGATGAATAACAATGAAGAGTCATCTCTTGTATATCCACTTAATGTTACTTACAATGCTGGTGAATTTGAATTAGCTCCTGCTAACGGAAATATCGAAATTCATGAAAATAACTTAATGATAGTTGATACAGATAGCATGCCTAATGTAATCAGAGTTGATGAAAATGGCTATGCTGGTTATGAAACTATTAATGAAGACTACGAATTCAACTTACTTGTTAATGCAAATAACGAATTACCAGGTTACTGGTTATCAGGTATTGCTAACAACGCTGCTTGGATTAAGTTTGTTGAATTAGATGCTATGGCTGCTTCTAATGGTGCTATTGTTAACTACAATAACCCTTACTGGTTCACTATGTTAGATAACGATATGCCAGTAGCTGAACATTATGCTCAACTTACTGACCAAGTTCTTGTTAACTCAAACATCGCAGGTAATGCTACTTATACCTTACCTCTCACTGCTACTGTAGCAGCTGAAGGTGATATCGTAGCTCTTGCTTGGGATGCTGTTCTTGCAGACTTCGTTGAAATCGATGTTGAATATAATGAAACTGATGCAACTATGACTTTCACTGCACCTGTTAATACAGTTGTTACTGTTGGTCAATACGTTGGTTTCGAAATGTTTGTTACTGAATTCGCTCCTGTTAACAATGATGTATTCGTTGAAGGTACTACATTATGGACTCTTCCAAATGTAGCTATGAACTTCAATGTATATCATGAAGAAACAGAAATGGGTTATCAATTACCTGCTGGATTCGGTTTAGGAAATATTACTATTACTCTTAACAATAGCCTTAATAATGTTAATAACATTGCTCTTGTTAATGGTTTAGTTTCTTTCGACTTAGTAAATATGGTCGCTGGTGAAAACGAACTTGAAGTTAGTGTTGAAATGAATGGTTTCCATGCAAATCAAACATTAAACTTCTTCGTTGATGACACAATGCCAACTATCGAATTTGCTACAACAAACATCTTATCTGCTGATAGTAGAACATTAACTGCTACTATCGAAGATGCTGAAACAGGTCTTGTTGATTATAACCTTGTTATTACTAACAACAACCCTAACGTTGCAGCTATTGTTTCAGTTCCAATGAATGAAATTACTGTTACTGGTAATGAATTCTCATACGAATTAACTATTGAAGAATTAGTTACTTTAGTTCCACAACCAATGAGATCTAGAGAAGTTGCTTCTCTTAATGTTCAGTGGACTGCTGAAAATAATCTTAACTTAGTTAATGTAATGGCTGCTAATATTACTGCTAACGTAGTTGTTAACAGACCTCAAATCACTATCCACAATACTAATTTTGAAAACGGTTGGTGGTTAAATCCTGCAATGTCTAACGAAATTCTTATGACTGTTGTTCCTGCTGATGGTAGAACAATTGCTCTTGAAGATATCAATGTTACTATCCTTGCAGTTACAGATCTTAACCCTGCTGGTATTCAAATTCAAACATCTAACCCAGTTCCTACTGCTAATGCTAACGAATATGTATTTGGTTTTGCTCAATTACAACTTCCAAATTCATTAGGTATTAAAGTAAGAGTTAATGCAATAGACGACATTGATGTTAATAATGTTGCTGAACAAACATTCAGTTTAGATTATATGGATCCTGTTGTTACTGCAACTGCTCCTGTTAACCCTGTAGTTAACTTCGGTACTGATGCTCAAATCGCATTCTCATTTAATGATCCTCAAGGTCATTTCATAGATGATGATTTAGTCCAACATTACTCAGGTGCTTCAGGTGTTGATGCTGCTTCAGTTATCTTTACTTTAGATGGCCAAGTTCAAACTGCTTTAGTTAATAATGGTTCTGTTGTTTATACAGCTACAGGTTTAGTTCCTGGTGCTCATACTGCTGTTGCTTCTGTAAGTGACTTTGTAGGTAATACTGCATCAGCTACTGTTAACTTTGAAGTTGTTGGTGGACCTGCTCCTGTAGTTGACTTCAGTCCTCTTGCTAACGGTTCATGGTGGATTACTACTACAAATAATTATGAATTCGACTTAACTGTTGAATCAGGACATACTGATACAGCTCTTCAATCTGTTGTAGCTAATATCATCCAATTACCAAACAACGATGTTATCCAAGGACCTTTCTCTGTTACTTTAGAAAATGGACAAGGTACTATTAACTTCCACGGTGGTATTGTAACTCCTGGTCAAAATGCTATTAAAGTTGAAGTGATTGCTGAAAATGATTGGGCTATCCAAACTACTTCAAGTCAAACATTCCCAATTGATAATAGCAGACCTGAATTAACTATTGTTAATCCAGTTGCTGATTACTCAGTTATGGTTGGAAATAATGTAAATATTAATATCGTAGCTAATGACAATATGTCTGGCTTAGCTATGTCTTCTATCAAAGTTACTTCTCTTAACGGCGATTTCACTGTTGAAGAAAGTGATGTAGATAGTCCTGAAGCATTCAGCCTTGCTGTTTCAACTGATGACTTACTTGCTGGAACTTATGTAATCGAAGCTCAAGCTAAAGATATGGCTGGTAACATTTCTACTGTTACTAGAAACTTCGCTATTACTGCTCCTGCTCCTATCATCACTATCTCAGCTCTTGATGCTTCTAATGGTTGGGTAAATACTCAAAATAACAATGCTATCACCTTCACAGTTGATGGTAATGGTTACGAATTAGATAACTCTTCAATCATGGCTAGTGTTATTGCAATGCCAAGTAATGAAGTTATCTATGAACCATTTACTGTTCAATCAAATGGAAGTGATTACCTTGTAAATATTCACGGTGGTGTAATTCCTGCTGATGCAAATACAATTAAAGTTGTTGTTATGGCTTCTAACGTAGCTGGTGGAAACGCAGTTTCTAACCAAAGCTATCCAATAGATGCTTACATTCCAACAATCGAATTTGTATCTCCTGTAGCTAATACAGCATATACTCATTCTGAAAATATGTTTGTTGATGTTATGATGGAATTATCTGATATCATGCCTGAAAGAGCTATCGCTTCTTCTGGTCTTGATATGTTAGAGATGAAAGTCTTTGATAATGATAATGCTACTATCGTGGATACAGTTAAAACTAATGTTGCAAATAGTTATGCTTGCCGTGTTCCTGTTAACGGTCTTGGTCAATATCGCATTGAAGCTACTATCTATGATAAAGCTGGTAACAGCTCAACTCGTATGATGACCTTCACTGTTGAAATGGACTGGGCAAATGTTGACTTAATGTTCACTGCAAAACCTTATATGTATCCTTCACCTCTTCAAAGAGGAGATGTTGGTACTTTCGTAATTCCTACTACAAAAGAAGCTCAAGTAACTATCGAAATCTTTGATTTCGCTGGTAAATTAGCTCGTGTTATTAGCCATAACTCAATTGGTGGCGACACTAATAATATGATTCAATTTGATGGAAGAACTAACGATGGTAAGAAATTAGCTCGTGGTGCTTACTTCGCAAGAATCAATATAGTTGATGGTGCTAAGGAAATTAATAAGGTTGTTAAGATAGCAATTCAATAAATTGGGAGGGGGCTCCGTCCCCCTTCCTCTAATAATTTGGAGGAATAAATGACTAAAAGTGTAAAAATAATGATAGTTGTAGCAGTGATGCTAAGTCTTGTTTCCGCTCTTATTGCTGATAATAACCACAATAAATCTCAGTTCCGAATGGGTTATGGTGCTAAAGGTATGGCAATGGGTGGTACTGGTACTGCTTATATGAATGATATCACAGCTGCTTACTGGAATCCTGCTGGCTTAGGTAAGATTGCAGATTATCAAGTAGGTTTAGATTATACCGACGGCTTAGGTTTGGATAGAACTGCAAGCTTTGCCGGTATGGGTATGAGATTTAAATACGGATATATGGCTATCAGTTGGATTAATGCTGGTGTTACAGATTTCGAAGGTTATGATGACTTCGGTAATTCAACTGGCTCTTATGATTATCAAGATAACAATATCAACTTAAGCTTAGCAACTCGCACAGGTAAATTCCTTTGGGGCTCAAGTATTAAAATGTTATTTGATAACATGGATGATGATAAGAAAAGTGGTTTTGGTATTGATTTAGGTGCTATGTATGAAATGAATCAATACATCACTTTCGGAGCTCATGTAAGAGACGTATTTAGTAAATTTGATGATGTATCAGTTCCTATGCAATATAATCTTGGAATCGCTGTATTCCCTATGAAAGGTTTAACTGTATCTGGAGATTTAAGACAAGAAGAAAGTGCTGATGAAATTACTGTTCACATGGGTGCAGAATACTGGACTTCAATCGGTAGCGATACTGATTTAGGTGCTGGACTCGGAACCATGAGAAATACTCAGAACCCTTCTTGGGAAGATATGTTATCTCAAGTTCAAGCTGGTGTAAGAATTGGTGCTAATGATGGTCAATTCACAGCTGGTTTCGGATTTAGATTTAAAATGATTGAAATGAACTATGCTTATGTTAGAGAAGATTCTGAAGGAATCAACGAAGATAATCATAGATATGGTCTAACATTTAGATTCTAAATATAAAGTGTTTTGAGAGGGGATTTCCCCTCTCAAAACTTCTTTTAAACATTATGAACTAGTGTTTAAAAGAAGTTTTGAATAAAATAGAAATTAAAATTAACGAAAGGAGATTTCATGAAAACTAAACTTTTTATAGCTTTAGCTCTTTTAAGTCTTACTTTGCTTTTTGCCCAAACAGGTCAGTCCTATATCGAGCAAGCAAAGGTATTTTTGGAAAGAGGATACTATTCCCATGCTGAAGTTCTTATGGAAAAAGCTATTGCTCAAGATCCAGAAGAAACAGATAACTACCTTGTTATGTTTCAGGTTCAAATGGCGAAAAACGATATGCAAACTGCTTATGATAACCTAGAATATTATGTGAATAATGCTTCTGGTATTAATCATGAGTATTATGAAACTTTACTTACACTAATTGAAGATTCAGTTATTAGAATTTCAAAAGGTTTACCGATGTATCAGGTTGGTTATTTCCCTGAATATCTTAATTCTGAGTATAGTGATTTTGCTCCAGTTCTTCATCCAAATGGACAAGAATTATATTTTACTTCAGCTAGAAAATGTAGAGCACTTAAAGAAAACATTTTTGTTAGCCAAAAATTAGGTGCTTCTTGGGGTGCTTTAAAACCTGTTCAAAGTCTGTTAACTAACGGAAATGAATCATTAAGCTCATTCTCTACTGATGGAAAATATGCTTACTTATTCGGTCATTATGATGGTCATAGAGGTATTTATCGTGCTGAAAAAGTACAAGATGCTTTTACTCAACCTGTTAGAATGAACAATATTTCATCAGCTTATGGTGACTTACAACCATACGTTTTTGAAGATAATGTTATGTTCTTCACTTCAAATAGACCTGGCTCATTAGGTGGTTATGATATCTGGGTTTCTGAATACCATAACGGTTGGCAAGAACCAGTAAACCTTGGTTCTACAATCAATACAATTAATGATGAACAAACTCCATTTATTTCTTGGGATGGCTCAACTCTATTCTTCGCTTCTAATGGTCATGCATCTTTCGGTGGATTTGATATTTTTAGAGCAAGAAAAAGTGGCTCATCTTGGACTGAATGGGAAACACCAATTAACTTAGGACCAGAAATAAACTCAATTTATAATGAAAGACATTATTACAGACTTCAAGATACTAACCAAGCTTTCATCTCATCAGACAGAGCAGATGGTTCAGGTGCTGAAGATATCTATAAAGTTGTTATCTTAAACGAAGAGTATATAGATGGAATCAGAGTTTATGGTAATGTTACTGATAACTACGGTCAAGCAGTTTCCACTGACATTTCTTGGACTTTCTCTATTAATGATGAAATGAAAACAAATGTTGTTCAGTCAAATGATGATGGCTATTATAACCTCTATTTACCAAGAGTTGATTCTGTTGATATTCAAATCACAAGATCAAATTATCAAGCCTATTCTAACACTATTACTATTGAAAACGATATAGACGAAATGAACTATGATATCCAAGTAGAACTATTAGAAGAAAAAAATTATGTAATCGAAAATATCTACTTCGATTTTGATAAAGCTACTTTAAAAGAAGAATCTTTCCCTAGTTTAAATCTTTTAGTGGAAACTATCAAATCAAATCCTGGTATCTCAGTTTGTATTGTTGGACATACAGACAATGTTGGTTCTGCTGCTTATAATAAAGACCTTTCTGAAAGAAGAGCTAAATCAGTTTATCAATATTTACTTGATAATGAAATCGAATCTGAAATTCTTAACTACCGCGGTGAAGGACAAGAGAATCCTAAAGTACCTAATGATAGTGAAGAGAACAGACAGCTTAATAGAAGAGTTGAGTTCGTTGTTACTAGAGATAATGATATGAAAGAAGTTATCAGTAATGATGTTGCTAAAGAAGTTATCATTGTAGAAGCTCCAATTGAAGAAATTGAAGACGTGCAAACTATAGAAGAAGAAATAGAACCTGTTCAAGAAGATGCTCCTATTGAAGAAATTGCAGTAGAAATAGTAGAAGAAGTTATGGCTACTGAGGAAAAAGAAGTAGAGAAAGAAGTTCAGGTTGAAATTGAAATTGAAGAAGCTCAAGCTTCTGATATTCCTGAAATAACAGAAGAAGAAATTAATGTACCATTCTTCTCAGATTCAGAGATTAATATAATTAGCAACAAAATTAAAAGAATGGCTAATGAATATGGCATCGAATCAAAGATGAATATCAACTTAGAGAATAATAATAACAGAGCTTATGTTAAAACTATCACTTTTGAAGATGATGTAATTAACGATAGCTTTACTCAATCTGTGAAAGCACTCTTAGATGGTTGGTTTATTCCTGGTATAGATGCAAAAACTTCGGTTCTTGAAATCGACCCTTTAAACGAATAATCTAGATTAATTAATTATATGCACAGCCTTCTAATATTAGAAGGCTGTTTTTACTAACTGGGAATGTGGATCTATGGACTGGAGGCATCTTGCCTCCAGATTAAACCCAAATAATGCAATAGATCTTTGAGAATATGCACTCTTCGCCTGTGATACGTAGCTTTAGCGAAGTATTACTAAAGCTCTATTGCACAATCTGGGTTAAACAGGCTTTCAGAGCCTGTTGTGGATGCAAGATGCATCCAATCCATACAACCCTTGCTCTATCTGAAAATCTCATTTTCATTTTTGCACAGACTGGCTGTCAGTCCATAAGTATTTTGCTTTCACACAAGTCTGGCAGCCGAATTTATGGAGTGTAAGCATCCTTGCTTGCACAAAATCTGACAGCAGGATGCTGTCAGTCCATAAGTATTTTGCTTTCACAAATATCTGGCAGCCGATTTTATGGAGTGTAAGCATCCTTGCTTGCACACAAATCTGACAGCAGGATGCTGTCAGTCCATAAGTATTTTGCTTTCACACAAGTCTGGCAGCCGATTTTATGGAGTGTAAGCATCCTTGCTTGCACAAAATCTGGCAGCAGGATGCTGTCAGTCCATAAGTATTTTGCTTTCACACAAATCTGGCAGCCGAATTTATGGAGTGTAAGCATCCTTGCTTGCACACAAATCTGGCAGCCGAATTTATGGAGTGTAAGCATCTTTGCTTGCACACAAATCTGACAGCAGGATGCTGTCAGTCCATAAGTATTTGCTTGCACAAAATCTGACAGCAGGATGCTGTCAGTCCATAAGTATTTTGCTTGCACACAAATCTGGCAGCCGATTTTATGGAGTGTAAGCATCCTTGCTTGCACAAAATCTGACAGCAGGATGCTGTCAGTCCATAAGTATTTTGCTTGCACACAAATCTGACAGCAGGATGCTGTCAGTCCATATATACTCCTAAAATCCAATTTTATTGTTTGCTTGTTACTTACTCTATAATTCATTGATAATTAATAGAGTAAGTAACAATCAAGACATAGTCAATGCTATTTTTACGAGCCCAACAAATATGAAATGACTTGTTTTTTACATTAGCTTATTTGCGTATAATCTAATAGTAAATATTTATTTATCTTATTTCTTGACCAAAATGTTTATGAGTTGGATAATGTATTATAAGTTATATATTAACCTAAATAATGCAGTAGACCTTTGTGAATAGCACTATATTATTCTGCAAAAGTAACTTCCATAATTTCTTTGAATATATATATTATGTGCGTAGTTTAAGGAATCACCTCCTGTATCCCCCTCGAAGAAGGGGATTTTGCTAGAATAATCTGCACTCTTCACCTGTGATACGTAGCTTTAGCGAAGTATTAATAAAGTTCTACTACACTATCTGGGATTAAGCAATACTAAAGTGTCTTTGTATTCAGAAAGTTAGCTAGCACAAGCGGGTTCAAATTGAAATTAACTTAAGATAATATTTGGGAGAAAATATGAAAAAAATACTTTTAATGCTAGTTGTTTTAATCTTTACTGGACAAAGTTATTCAATAGTAGAAGAATCAGGGAGTCTAAATGATTTCATTCTTGGTGATGAACCAGATGCTGCTTATAGCAATTGGATATCTCATATTGTTGAAGGTATAGCTTCTGAAGGCTATAATATGTATGCCCCTTATGATAGACAAACTGACGGTTTTGGTCAATTTACTCTTCCAAGTGACCAAGAAAGAGCTACTTGGGAACAAGCTCTTGATTTATTTTTTCAACAACAATATAGCCAGGCTCATAACTTACTAATGCAAAGTAATATTCCCTATTCAGTAGTTAAGTTCACCGATGGAGCAAATATCTATTATATGCTTCGAGAAGACTTAAATTCAACTTATATTGATGATAATGGTAGTACTTTATCTTATGATGATGAAATAGGGTCTTTCGATTATGGTTGGGGACTTTATATCTATCGTCAAACTTCTCCAAATCCAATTATCGTTACTACACCTCATCCCAATGATGATTTTATTAGTCCTTTTCTCTCTGTTAAGACTTTCCTTGAACTCAATGCTCAATACCTCATGATAAATGGAAGTGGGCGAGAAGTAATGTGGAATGAGTATGGTTCTTATGCCAATAACAAATCAATTAGTGATCCAACTAGAAATCATGACCATCCTTTTAACTACTTCTATGAAAAAGCATGCGATAAGATAAGAGAAGATTTTGATAGAAGAGAACTTTCTATTCAGTTGCATTCTTATGATTGGGATTCACATCCAGATATGGCTTCTTGCCAAGTTTCACCTGGTCAATATAATAGACCTGCAGGCTTACCTATTAGAGATTTTTCTTCACTCAGACAGGATCTTATCCAAGAAACAGACTATATAGTTGTACCCCAAGGTACAATTGGCAATAACGAAGAAGTAACAATTCATGATTATTATAGTGTTCATAAATATTTCTATCCAACTGTTTACCATGATACTCTGATAATTTCTGCTGATGTAGATTTACCAGGTTATGCAAATTCTTTCCAAGATATTTATTCTACAGAGAATTTTTCTGATTGGGATGTATTTTCTCCCTTCTTCCATGTAGAATTTGATGAATTACCTAATTGTTATCCACAAAGTGATGAATCATTCAAATCCTTCTATGGCTACAACTCTTACACTAATAACTGGAATATTAGTCAAAGATTTTCTAAGCTAGAAGACTATTATCAACCATTCTCAGATGCTTTAAATAGCAGTGTCTCAGACTGGAATGACTTTGATGATAATCTTAATCCTGAAGCACCTACTAACTTAAGAAGATTCTATGGTGGTAGCGGAAATTCAATTGCCTGGGATGTCTCCCCCTGTTATGATTTTTATTCTTATGAAATTTTATACTCCTTAGATCCTATTTCACAGAATAACTATGAAATAGTAAATCGCCAAGAACTAGAAAAATTAGCTTTCCCTCTTGTTAACAATATATCTTTACCTGATTTAGAAATTAATCAGACATATTATATTGCTATGAGAACTCTTGATTATAATGGGAACGTTTCTGACTTATCTCAAGAAATAGTTTATAACACTTTACCAATAGTTACTTCAGAATTTGATATTTACGCAGATAATACTTCAATTTCCTTTGATTGGTCAATGACTCAACAACAAAATTGTCTTGGCTTCGAGATTCATAGAAAAGTAAATGATTCAGAATTCGAGCTCTATTCTAGCTATGAAGATAATCCTGATTTAGAAATAAATACTACTTTTACCCAGTTTTTCTCATTTACAGATACTAATGTAGAAGCCGAGAATAATTATGCTTATATAATTTATGTTGTAAATACAGCTGGTACTAGTGGACAGATTTCCCAAGTTATGCAAGCAGCTTTAGCAGACTATATTCAGTTGGCCTCTAGTGGTCAAGCCTGGGATAAAAGTATAACATTTGGTAAGAGTTATTACGCTAGCTCTTCTTATGACGAAGTATATGATGTTTTGAATGATGCTTCAGAGAATTATCTAGCCATTAATGCAGATAATCAAAGCTTGTTACGTAATATAATAGAAGATTTTGAAGCTGATAACCAAGTACGATATTTTGATTTAGTGATTGATAATCCTCCAAATAATGTGACTTTTTCAATAAATGATAACCGTTTTTCTGAAAGGTTCTATCTAGAATATGAAAATCAACTCTATTCTCTTGATGATGGAGATATTAGTCTAGATTTTCCAGAAGAGGGAGCTTATAACTTAAGATTAATCTGGGGTAACCTTCAAGCTCAAGTATCCTTCCCTGAACTTGCAAGTGGAATTGTCTATCAAGGAAATCAAATCGAGTTTTCTTGGGCAATCGATTATCCTGAGTTAGTTGAAGGTATTGACTTATATCTTACTAATGAGAGAGATACTATTTATGTTGCTCAATCTTTACCTCCTGTTCAAACACAATTTACTTATCTTAATGATAATGACCAGAATTATAGAATGATGAATCTTTTTGTAGCTACACATACGACAGATGGTGAAATTAAAAATTTTAAAGCTTATAGTAGATTTGTGCTTATTGCAGAGGTTCCCGAGATGACTCTTACTAGTCAAATGTCCAATACCCTCTTTTCTTATCCATTTGCTAATGACTTAGATATTTCAGCTTTTACAGATAATATTCAAGCTTTTTCCTTATTAGAAGATGAATTTACTCCAACTGATAACTTAAATCAGAACTCTGGTTACTTAATCAACATAGCCCAAGACCAAAATCTCCAGTTTACCGGACAACCACTTCTAGATGATACCCAATATCCATTAAATCAAGAATGGAATCTAATAACTAATCCTCATCCTATAGACTATTTAATTGATGATTTACTCTTTGAGGTTAATGGCAGAGTTAGATCTTTTAACTATGTGGCAAATAGTCAGATGATTTATCCAACTATCATAGGTGTAAAAAATGGAGCTTATACAGTAATTGATACCTTGAAAGCTTTTTCTTCTGCTTTTCTTTATCAAGCTTCTAGTTCCACTTTAAATCTTAGATTTTCTCCTATCAATGTTAATGAAAAATATGCCCATCAGCACTCTGAAGTTTATTTTACCCTAGAGTTTAAAACTAGCACAGGTGCATCAGATGAATTTACTGTTGGTATGCAGGAAGGTTTAACACCAGGTATAGATATTAATTATGACATGATGAAACCACCTTTAAGACCAGTAACAGGACTTAGAGAAGCTGCAGTATTAGCTCAACCACCAATCTCTACTTACTTCCCTAAATTCCATAAACAAACCCTAGAATTAACTGAAAATGATACTTATCAGTGGGATATAACCTTCACAAATTCCCTTGACCAAGCTGTTCAAGTTAGAATAAAAGAAAGTCAGAATCCAGACAACTATCCAATAGATTTAGTTTATGCTGGTAATGAAATAAGACTTACTAACAACTTTCAAGTTATACCTAACACTCAAGAAAGTGGAGAACATGAAGCTGAGTTAATTATTACTACTATAACAAATAATAGTCAAAATGATGTTGCACCACTTGTTCAAGTCTTTATTAGTCCAAATCCTATATCTCAGCAGGCTAATATCTTTATTCCAAATACTAAAAGTAAGGACTTTAGTCTGGCAATCTATAATTTGAAAGGACAAAAAGTTAAAGAATTTAAGTTTGTTGATTGTAAGGATGAAAACTCCTCAATTAAGTGGAATCTTACTAATAAATCAGGAAAAAGAGTTAGCTCAGGTGTCTATTTTGTAAGGTATAAAGATAGTGCAACAAAATCACTTAGAAAAATATGTATAATCAAGTAAATAATGATAAAATTTGCAATTCAAGTAAATTATGTTACTATGTTATATAAATTAATGTAGGAGTTTATATGAATAAATCAATCAAACAAATCCATTTAGAAGAGAAAATACTGGGTTTATTAGATGGGAAGGCATACCAAATTACTGAAAGTATTTTCCAAGACCAAGAAATTCAAGCTCTGCAAGATTACTGTAACAGTGTTTCAATAAAAAGGCTAGGCTATAATGACCATGGCCCTGTTCACATGAGGAAAGCAACTCTTAATGCAGTTGTAATGTTTAAATTTCTATCAGATAGTGGAGTCAGTTTTAATCTTGAGAAAGAAAAATTAGGAAACAAAGAAGACTCCCTTATCGGAGTAATTCTAGCTTCTTTGTTTCATGACTTTGGTATGTCAATAGCCAGAGAAAATCATGAACTTAATAGTGTTCAAATAGCCTTGCCTTATATCCGCAAATACCTTGATCAAGTGTATGGAAAAGAGAAGCTAAACACAATTATGGCTGTCCAATCCATAGCTATAGAAGGGATATTTGGCCACATGGGCACACAGAAAATTCACTCTTTAGAAGCAGGATTAGTATTAATTGCTGATGGAGCTGATATGGAAGAGGGAAGAGCTAGAATACCTACTCTCTTAGCCTCAAATCCTAAACCAGGAGATATTCATCGTACATCTGCAAACGCTATCAAGAAAGTAAGATTCGAAAAAGGACAACAAAAACCAATTGAAATAAAAGTAACTATGACTGCTTCAGTTGGCTTCTTTCAAATAGAAGAAGTCTTATTCCCAAAAATCTTAAAGAGTCCTGTAAAAAAATATATTGAATTATATGCAGGTGTAGAAGGCCGAGACTATCTAAAGTATTTATAAAAGATTATGCTGACAACAAGACATCCTAGATATCTAAAGAAGAAAATATTAATCTACTCATTAGCAATTCTTGTAGGTATTGCCAGTATTGCTGTTTTAATAATTCAGAAACCTCATTTGATTACTATTTCTTCAATCTGGGCTTTTTTGTCTGCAAGCTCGGTAATAACTATAATAATTGTTATTATCATTGAAAGAAAATCTTCAGCCCATACCTTTGCCTGGTTGCTTGTCTTACTATTCATTCCTGTGCTTGGTGTTTTCTTTTACCTGACTCTAGGTAGGAACTTTAGGAAGAGGAAAATGTTCTCAGACAAAGAACTTGTTGATAGAATAGAATTCAAATCAATGTACAAATTCCTAAGTTATAGTTATGAGAATAAAGAGCTCTTTAAAACACCTCTTAGCCATAGAATTTCCCACCTACTCCATAATAATAGTAAAGCTTTTCTTAGTGAATATAACTCAGTTCAAGTTTTTCCTGATGGAATAAAACTATTTGATGCAATGTTTAGAGATATTGCTAAAGCCCAGAAACATATTCACCTAGAATATTTTGCTTTTGCTACTGATCATCTTGGTAAAGAACTTTCAGCTCTTCTAATCAAAAAAGCTAAACAAGGAGTAAAAGTTAGAATTATCGTTGATGATGTTGGTTCATGGAAATTTAGATTTACTCTTGGTAAAAAACTAAGAGGTCATGGAATTGAATGTCATTACTTTAATAAGGTTAGATTACCCTTCTTTAATAGCCGATTTAACTATAGAAATCATAGGAAAATTGTTGTTATTGATGGGCAAATAGCCTACTTGGGTGGACTAAATATTGGAGACCAATATGCTAGTAGAAATAAATATTTTGGTTATTGGCGCGATACCCACATGAGAATTCTTGGTGGTTCTGTTTATGCTTTGCAAACGGTTTTTCTAACTGACCTTTATTTTACATCTAAAGAATATCTCTTCAAGCAAGAATTTTATCCTGAAGTGGAACTGGAAGAACAACTACCAATGCAAATCGTTACCTCGGGACCAGATTCAGACTGGGAAAGTATTATGCAAATTTACTTCTCAGCAATAACTAAAGCCCAAAATAAGATTTATATTACATCTCCTTACCTAATTCTGAATGAAAGCCTAACAATGGCTCTGATAACTTCTGCTCTTAGTGGAGTTGATGTTAGAATCATAGTACCAGGTAAACCAGACCACTTAGTGGTATTCTGGGGAACAAGATCTTATTATCAAGAATTGATGGAAGCAGGGGTCAAAATATACGAATATCAAAGAGGTTTTATTCATGCTAAGGTAATGCTTATTGATGGGGAATTATGTTCAATAGGTACTGCAAATATGGATATTAGATCCTTTATTCAAAACTTCGAAATTAATGGCCTAATTTATGATGAGAAAACTACTAAGTCACTTGAAAGACAATTCTTTGAAGATATTGAAAATTCACGCTTAATTACTATGCAAGATATCGAAAATATCTCCTTCTTCACCAAACTAAAAATTGGTTTGGCTAGACTTTTCTCTCCAATTCTATAAAAAAAAAGAGGCTGTGTAGCCTCATAAACTTATGCTTCTATTTTTGCTGGGTCTACTTTTTTGCAGACTTTACAAACCATTATAGTTTTATCATCTTTTTTTACTTCATGAAGAAGCTTAACACCTGTTCTTCCACATGAAGGACAAGTTCCTCTTTTCTTATCAATGTTTTTTCCACGGTAATTCTTTGCCATGCTAGCTCCTCAATTATTATGTTTTATTAACAACTACTAATTGACTCAATTTTTAGTCAAGAAAAATCTATAAATAATTACTATTTTGATATTTGAAAGATGTGTAAAAATATTTACAAATAATTAATAAAATAATTTGGTATTATGTATTTTCTGAATATCTTTTCTATATATTTTATTTAGAGGTTATTATGAAAAGAATATTGATTATTGCTATTATTTTAATGTCTTTCCTTTCTGGAAAGGCACTATCAAAAGAAATCCATATTCCCAAGGTACTAATAGTCCAATCATATCATTCAGGTTTCCTCTGGTCGGACAACATAGATACAGCAATTAAAACAACTTTAAAGAATTATAATAATAATATTAGAATAAAAACAGAATATCTCGATACCAAAAGATTTAATACCCCATTTTATAAAGATAATCTCCAGATGATGCTTGAATTCAAGTATATAGACAGTGATTTTGATCTGATAATAACAGCTGATAATAATGCTTTTGATTTAGTAAAAAAACTCCATAAATCTGTCTTCAAAGAAATACCAGTAGTCTTTTGTGGTGTAAATTATTTCCATCCATCTCAGTTAGAAGGAATGAAAAATGTTACTGGTGTTAGAGAGAAAATAGTTTCTTTAGAGAATTTTAAATTAATCAAGAGTATTCATAAGAATGTAAAGAAAATAATTGTTCTTAACGAAAAGACGCCTACAGGTGAACAGAACAGAGTTAATATTCTCGCCGATATCAGAGAGTTTAAAGAGGATGTTGACATTGAAATTATTGATGATATTTCTATAGCAGACTTAAAAGTCCTTTTGAGAAGTTTAGATCACGATACAGTTGTTCTCTATAGCCTTTTCTTTAAAGATGGTGATGGTAAATTCTTAGAATATGATGAAAGTGCCATCTTTGTATCAAGATACTCTGCTGTTCCGGTCTATGTTTCAATAGACTTCTCTTTAGGATTTGGTGCAATTGGAGGCTTCTTGACAAGTGGAAGTCTGCAAGGAGAAAGTGCAGCCAAGTTAGCTATTCAGATTTTAGAAGGACAAGATGCTGAAAAATTAGATATCATTGATGTTAGTCCTAATGGATATTATTTTGATTATGAGGCTATGCAAAAATGGGGTATAAAACTTAGTGATATACCTGAAGATTCTCAACTTATAAATTATAAAGCATCATATTTTCGAAGAAATAAAGAACTTATTCTAAAATTCTTATTGGTTGTTCTTATACTGTCAGCAATAATAATCTTGTTAATAGTTACTCTGATAAAGAAGAATAAACTTAAAAATCAACTTATAAAATCAAACAGTTCATTGACAGAACTTACTGATAAACTAGAAATTCTGGTTGATGAAAGGACTCAAGAATTAAAAAATGAAGAGGAAAAATATAGGTCAGTTTATGAAAATACTGGTATTGCTATGTTCACAATCGGAGAAGATGACTTAGTATCAATGGTTAATCAAAGATTTGAAGACCTAAGTGGTTATACTAAGGATGAGATAATTAATAAATTACCTTGGCAAACTTTTGTCGATTCAGTTGATCTTGCAAGAGTATCTAAAAAAAGAGAAATGAGACTAGCTAATAAATTACCTCTTACTGATGCTTATGATGTAAAATTTGTTAATAAAAAAGGATATGTCATAGATTCTTTATTGAATGTTGTTCTTGTTTCTGATACTAGAGAGGTTATTTGCAGTATAACTGATATTAGCGAGAAAAATGCTATTCATAACAAGATGAAGCTTCTTTTAGAAGAGCAGAAGGCCTTTAACGAATCAAAAAATAAATTCTATAAAAACTTTAGTGAAGACCTTAAAATACCTCTAGAATCTATCTATGGAATTGTTGATTTAATTGAGAACTGTAGTATTGCAAAAAATAATGATGACTTTTATAAGTTGCTGAAAGATCTTACTAGCCAAATCCTTTATATTACCAAGGAAATGACAGATTATCAGATTTCAGATAAGGATGAACAGGTAATAATTCAAGAAGTTTATATTCCAGAATTCATTAAATATATTGGAGAACTATTTACAGAAAGGTCTAATATTGACCGAATTTATTATAGAATAGATAAAGATTTACATGGACAGAATTATTTTTCAGTAAAAAAATTAGAGAAATTACTAGAAATTATTATCATCAAAATAGCAAAAAGTAACCCCAAAATACCCCTTGTAATAGATGCTAAAAAATCTGATAATGAAAAGATTAGATTTAGAATCTATAGTCAGGAACATTTTGATAATGAAGATTTTATCATGATTCAAAATGAAAATAATAAACATGTTCATGACTTGAATAATATCAGTGAACTGAGATTTAACTATATGGTAATTAATAGGTTGGTCTCTTTGCTTGAAGGTGAGATTGATTATTCAAGAAATATTGATCATAATAAAGAATTTATATTTACTATTAAGAGTTACACCGAAAATGATATCAGTTCCAGTGCAAATGATGAAGATGATGTTAATAATATAGAGAAGTATATCCTTCCTCCTGATATTTCTGATATATCAAATGAATATATAGGTCTACTTGATCCATTGAAAGTTATAATTGTAAATTACAACAATGTTAGTCATTATGTTCTCTACAACATTTTAGATGCACTCAATCAAAAGATAGAAATGTGTTCTCCAGAAGAAGATCTAAAAGAACTCCTTAAACAAAATACTTATGATGCTATAATTATAGATTTATCTCAAGTTAGTATTAACAATCTTGAAACACTTAAAGAGATTAAGAAAATGGATAATATCTATATTCCTTATATAATCGCTGATACAGAAAATATTGATACATCTGACCTATACGAAGGAATTGATGCCGAATTACCAGACATTTTAACTTGCTCAAACTTATATTTATTACTAAAATCAGCACTTGAGTATAAAAATAGAGATTAATTAAGGCTCTCTGCGAAGTAGAGTGGGGCGTAAAAAAAAAGAAGAATATTTGAAGAAGATGCTTAAATGGAATTAAAACTCTCCCCGGTCTACTCGACCACCCCTCTAACTGGGAACTCGGGCATCCTGCCCGAACTACTTGTTAAAATACTCTCCCCGTCTACACGACCACCCCTCTAACTGGGAACTCGGGCATCCTGCCCGAACTACTTGTTAAAATACTCTCCCCGTCTACACGACCACCCCTCTAACTGGGAACTCGGGCATCCTGCCCGAACTTCTTGTTAAAATACTCTCCCCAGTTTACCTATTTAACAAAAAAAAACAGGAATTTGCTAGCAAATTCCTGTTTTAATTTATTATTAAAAGAGTTTATTCAGCCATTTTAGCGTAGCTTTCATATCTCTCTTCAACCCATTTTTTAAGCTCTTCACGATACTCATCTACTTTATCTGGGAAAGTAGTTCTTAATGAAGAATATCTTTTTTCAGCTTCGATAAATTCAATAGGGTCACCAGTAGGTTTTCTTGAATCTAATTGGAATGGATTTTTACCTTCTGCTTTTAAAGCAGGATTATATCTGTAAGTTATCCAATATCCACAGTCAACAGCTGCTTTTTCAATTTTTTGAGCTTCAGCCATATTGATACCATGGTTAATACATGGAGCGTAAGCTAAGATGATTGAAGGACCATCATAAGCTTCAGCTTCTTTAATAGCCTTAATAGCTTGGTTTTTATTTGCACCCATTGAGATTTGAGCAACATAAATGTAGCCGTAAGACATCATCATTTTGCCAAGATCTTTTTTATTGGTTGTTTTACCTGATTCAGCGAATCTAGCAACAGAACCTAATGGAGTAGCTTTAGAAGCTTGACCACCAGTATTTGAGTAAACTTCAGTATCCATAACTAAGATGTTTACGTTTTTGTTTTGAGCTAATACATGGTCTAAACCACCAAATCCGATATCATAAGCCCAACCGTCACCACCAAATCCCCAAACAGATTTTTCGAGGAAGTATGATTTAAGTTCAATTATTTTTTCAATAATTGCTTTTGTTTCAGGTGTAGCTTTTTCTAAGAGAGTTGGAAGTAGCTTTTTGATTTCATTGATATTTTCTTTAGCTGCTTGATCTACTGAATTCCAGTTTTCTAAAGCATAGTTGAATTTTTCTTTGCAACCTTCGCAATTTAAAATAGGAAGTAATCTTTCAACATTATATCTTAATTGTTTTCTATTAGCGTTAACAGCTAATCTGAAACCATAAGCATATTCTGCATTATCTTCAAAGAGTGAGTTAGCCCAAGCTGGACCATTACCAAATTGATTTTTACAATAAGGTACAGTTGGGAAAGTTCCACCCCAGATAGATGAACAACCAGTGGCATTAGCGATTAACATTCTATCACCAACTAATTGAGTGATAAGTTTAACGTATGGAGTTTCTCCACAACCAGCACAAGCACCTGAGAACTCAAGAAGAGGTTGTTTGAACTGTGAACCTTTAACTGTATCTTCTTTATAATCACCAAGAATATCTGTAGGTAATTTTTCGAAGTATTCGTAATTAGCTTGTTCGCCATTAGCTCTTTCTTCTTCAATAGGGCTCATAGTTAAAGCTTCTTTAGGACATTCTAAGACACAAGCTTTACAACCTTGACAGTCATCAATATAAACTTGGATTTTATATTTATGTTTTACATCACCTTTACGAGCTTCCATCATTTCGTCTAAAGTTACGAAGCTTTCAGGAGCATCTGAAAGAGAATCAACAGGGATTAATTTAGCTCTGATAGCTGCATGAGGACAAACCATTGAACATTGGTTACACTGGATACATTTTGAAGCATCCCAGTGAGGAACGAATGGAGCAACACCACGTTTTTCAAGAGCAGCTGTACCAGTAGGAATATAACCATCAATAGGCATTGCTGATACAGGGATTTCATCACCTTTTTCTCTCATAATTGGTTCGATAACTTGCTTTGTGAAGTCATCAGCATCTGCTGGAACAAGTTGTTTTGCTTTAATATGGTCAGCAATCATTTCAGCAGGAACGTTAATTTCAACTAAAGCTTCTTCCACTTTATCAACAGCAAGGATGTTCATTTTAACAATCTCTTCACCCTTCTTAGTGTAAGATTTAACAATAGCTTTTTTGATTAGTTCAATAGCTTTATCTTTTGGTAAGACATTAGAAATGATAAAGAAAGCAGCTTGCATAACAGTATTAATTCTACCGCCAAGACCTACTTGATTAGCAATTTCTAAAGCGTTGATATTGTATAATTTAATTTTCTTTTCAATGATAGTCTTTTGCATATCTTCTGTTAAGTTAGCAAAAACTTCATCATTAGAGAATTGAGAGTTTAATAAGAATGTTCCACCTTCTTTGATACCTTCTAAAATATCAAAACGACCGATGAAAGCAGGGTTATGACAAGCAACAAAATCAGGGCTATTAACAATATATTGAGCTCTAATTTTTGATTTACCAAATCTTAAGTGGCTACGTGTGATACCGCCTGATTTCTTTGAATCATATTGGAAGTAACCTTGAGCCCAAAGTTCAGTGTTGTCTCCAATGATTTTGATAGAGTTCTTATTAGCACCAACAGTACCGTCAGAACCTAATCCCCAGAATTTACATGAGATTGTATCTGCAGGGATAGCGTTGATAACTTCATCGATTGGAAGTGATTTGTGGCTAACATCATCATTGATACCTACTGTGAAACCATGGAAACCATCGTTATCAAGGTGATTAAATACAGATTTAACCATGCCTGGTGTAAATTCTTTTGATGAAAGACCATAACGTCCACCAATAATATTAAGGCATCTGCCTTTAAGTGCAGTTACAACGTCTAAGTATAATGGTTCGCCTATTGAACCTGGTTCTTTAGTTCTGTCAAGGACAGCAACTCTTTTAACACTTTCAGGAATAGCATTAACAAAGTGTTCAACTGAGAAAGGTCTGAAAAGACGTACTTTTAATAAACCGTATTTTTTACCATTTTTATTTAAATATTCAACAGCTTCTTCAATTGTTTCACAACCTGAGCCCATAGCTACGATAACTGATTCAGCATCAGGAGCACCTACATAGTCAAATAAATTATATTCTCTGCCAACTAAAGCAGATACTTTTTTGAGGTATTCTTCAACAACAGCAGGAGTAGCTTCATAATTTTTATTTGTAGTTTCTCTACCTTGGAAATAAACATCTGGGTTTTGGGCACCTGTTTTTAATCTAGGTGCTTCAGGATTTAAAGCATTTTCTCTGAATTTTTCAATATATTCAGGTTCTACTAAAGATGCGATTGTATCATAATCAATAACTTCAATTTTTTGAATTTCATGAGAAGTTCTAAATCCATCGAAGAAAGTTAAGAATGGAATACTTGTTTTAAGTGTTGATAAATGAGAAGCAACACCGATATCCATGATTTCTTGAACTGAGTTACAAGCCATTAAAGCAAAACCAGTATTTCTTGCAGACATCACGTCAGAGTGATCTCCAAAAATTGATAATGATTGAGCAGCAAGTGATCTTGCAGAAACCCAGAAGTTAGTTGGTAACATTTCCCCAGCAATCTTATGCATGTTAGGTAACATTAATAAGAGTCCTTGAGAAGCTGTAAATGTAGTAGTTAATGCACCAGCTGTAAGAGCTCCGTGCACAGCACCAGAAGCACCACCTTCTGATTGAAGTTCTGCTACATCAACTGTAGTTCCAAATATGTTTTTTCTTCCGTTAGCAGCCCAAGCATCGGTTGATTCACCCATGTTAGAAGATGGAGTAATAGGATAGATAGCAGCAACTTCACTGAAAGCATAAGCTACGTGAGCGGCAGCTGTGTTTCCATCCATAGTTTCTTTCTTAAACTGAGCCATGTCACACTCCTTAATTTATTTTTTGTGTTTAATTATTCTTTGTAGTCATAGAATTATTTACCCATAATTATGTCAATAAAAGATTATCTAAATATTGATATCATTCTTTTTCATATCTTAATTATTTGTTATTGTCTATCCGTATTTTAAGTAAGGGCACTAGAAGCTTTTTTAAAGGCTTTATTAACAAAAATTTACTATTCGATTAATAAGTTTATTAATATTCAGTGGCAATAGTATTCTTTATGCTAAAAATATATTGACAATAAAAGATAGCTTAGTATAATTTGCAAAAGGAGTTAAAATGAAAAAAATAGCAATTTGGTTTGTATGCTGTCTTTTATATGTTAATACTTGCTTGTCTTTACAGCTTGAAATAGGTAATGGCGATGATGCTGGCCAACATTTACCCTGTGACCCATTTTATAGTCATAGCTCATGTCAGTTAATCTATAATAATTCTTATTTTGATGTAGCTTGTACTATTAATCAACTTTCTTTCAATTATAATCTAGTATCAGAAAACCCTGAAACTTATATTAATGATATAACTATTATGATAGGGGAAGCAGATATAACTTCTTATGAGGATGAAGATGATTATGTTGATTTGAATGATTTAGAAGTCTGTTTTGAGGGTAATCTTACTGCAAATAATTTTCAAGCTATTAATTCTGAGGGAGATGGCTGGATGGTAATTAATCTTGATAATCCTTTCTATTATTCTAGTAGTGAAAATCTGATTATCTTTTTTCTAGAAAATAATTCTAATCACGGCATTAATTCTGATAACTTTATTTCTTTTACTACTAATCAAACAACTTCCATGTGTTTTATAGATGATATAAATCCTCTGGACATTAATAATCTCGTTCCAGCGATGTTTATCAGAAATAAGTTACCTAACACTATTTTTGATATTACTATTGATGACAATTATCCTCTTCTCATTTTACCTGAAAATAATTCTAGTCAGATTGCCTTAAATACTACTTTTACAGTTCAGATAAATAATCCTGAGAATATGACTCTTACTTTGCAAGGAAACTTTACAGACAATCTAATAGATTGTAATGACTATCTAGTGGTAGATGAAAATATGTACGAAATTACTCCATTATTACCCTTATCTCCAAATACATATTACACTTGGCAGGTAACTTCTACCAATGATGATATTACTTATAGTTCTTCTCCTAATAACTTTACTACAACAGATCAAGCCCTTGGCATAGATTTAGTTACTAGCAATATTAGTGATTATTCAGTGACTTTGGAATGGACTAATCTTTTTGATAACCAATATCCTTACCATCTTTACAAGAATGGAGAGTTTATAACTAGTCAAACTGATAACTGCTATTTAGATAATGATGTCCAAGTAGGGGAGACTTATTATTATAAGCTTAAATTCTTTTTTATAGATAATACTTATCTTGAAAGTAATAATTTGCAAGTCAATATTAATTTGGAGGGACAAGTAATCTTAGATGAGAATTTTGAAAGCTATGAGGCTTTTTCTACTGATCTAGGTAATTGGCAAAATATTGATAATGATGCTTCTCTTACTTATGCTTTAGCAGATTATGATTATCCAAATGCTGGAAATCAAACAGCATTCATTACTTTTTCTCCATCTTTAACAAGTCCTCCATTAGAAATAGATATCAGTGGCCAACAGTGCTTGGCTAGTTTTGCTGCAATTACTCCCCCTACATCAGATATTCTAATATCACCAGATTTTCAAGCATCCCAGCTTCAAATTGATATTTTTGCTAAGAGTATTAATACTGCTTGGGGAATGGAAAGGCTGAAAATAGCTGTCATTTATAACAATGATATTGATAATCCTTTTAATCTAAATGCTGGTAACTATTTAGAGATACCTGAAACCATGACACAATTTAGTTTCTCAAACACTGCTAATCAAGATGATATAATCACTAACTTACTTCTTGAATCGTGCGGTGTTCAAACGCTAATGCTCATGATTGAAAGGTTGGTAATAAAATCGAATTCAACTAGTAATGATAACCAAGCAACCGAATTAGTCCAACCTCTTATTTATCCTAACCCTATAAGAAATAACCAAATTAAAATATATAATTCTCGAAATCTTATTAAAATCAAATTATATAACTTAAAAGGTCAGTTAGTTTTCCAGCAAAAGCTTGTAGGAAAAAACGATAGTATTGCTTTACCGAAAGAGATTCCAAGTGGTATATATTTAGTTAAAGCAAGTAGTTCTGGACAGGACTTTACCCAAAAAATAAGTATCATTAAATAGGTTTAGTGATTCTTGATTGTTACTCACTCTATAAGTTCCCAATGAATTATAGAGTGAGTAACAATCAAGGATGGGTTAATAGCCTTTAAACTCTATAACTGGGAATGCGGATGTTCACATCCGCATCTTTTTCTCAAGAAAAAGAGGAAGTATTAGCAAGGTAATTTGGTAAAATTACCTTGCTATATTTTGGCTTTGTGAAAAGCCAAAGGCGGATGTGGTCATCCGCCTTCCCAGTTATATGCGTATGGGATTTTGCTAAAAGAATCTGCACTCTTCGCCTGTGATACGTAGCTTTAGCGAAGTATTACTAAAGCTCTACTGCACCATCTGGGTTAAAAGCAATGTTCTCTTCCTATAGCTTGGCTAAAACTTCAGCAATAGTATATAGCGAGCCTCCAATAATAATGACATCATTTTTATCTGCATCCTTAAGGGCTTTATTATATGCATCAAAGACATCAGGTATCTTTTCATAGTCAATTTCCAAGGAATCAGCAACTTCAGCCAAAAGATCAACATCAGCAGCTCTATTGGAATTACTTTGGCACAAGTATAGTTTAGAGGCAATTTTTGAAGCCATTTCTAACATCTCTTTGAATGGTTTATCTTGTAAGATACCTAAGACAAATCTTTTATGTCTATTCGGAAAAATATTTTTTATGTTCTCAATAAGGAAATCCATCCCTACATCATTATGAGCACCATCTAGAATAGTAAGAGGTTCATAGTTAATAATCTGCATTCTTCCAGACCAAGTAACAGCTGATAAACCTTTTCGAATAGTTTCTTCATTTACAGGAATAGCTCTAATTTGCAAGTAAATTAAGAAAGAAGTTAGGGCTACTCCAGCATTAAGGGATTGATGTTCTCCTAAAAGATTAACAGCAAGGTCTTTAAATTCGATATTCATTTCGGGAAAAGAATAATCGAAAACAGTACCTTTGTCTGATATTCTAACATTAGTAACAAAATAATCTTTGTTATAAATATAGGTGGGTGCAAAGTTCTCTTCAGCAACTTTTAAGATCACTTCTAAAGCACTTGCTTTAAGTTTGCTTATAACCATAGGAACATATTTCTTTATAATACCAGCTTTTTCAGCAGCAATCTTTTCAATAGTATCACCTAGTGTTTTTTTGTGATCTATAGAGATTGAAGTAATGGCAGTTACAGTAGATTGGAAAGGATTTGTTCCATCTAATCTACCACCAAGACCAACTTCAAAGATTGATGTATCAACTTGATTATCCATAAATAATCTGAAAGCTATGGCAGTAGTAATCTCAAAGAATGAAGCATCAGTCCGATTGAAAGTCGATTCCCATTTCTTATATTCATCATAGATTGTTTGATAATCTAAGATATTTCCATTGATTCTAAATCTTTCAGTATAGTTAACCAAATGAGGAGAAGTATTCATTCCTGTAGTTAGGTTATTAGCAAGACAAAGTGCTTCTAGCATAGCTGAAGTTGAACCTTTACCATTAGTTCCAGCAATATGGAAACCTTTAAGTTTAGTATGAGGTTTATCCATATCTTCAAGAATTTGAAACATTCTCTGTAAACCGAGTTTAATATTACCCGAGTATCTTTGATACAAGTTTTCTAAGAATTCTTTATATTCCATTATATTCCTTTCCTTTTAACCAAAATAATTCAATAGATCTTTGAGAATAGCACTATATCCTTTTGCAAAAGTAACTTACATAATTCTTCCGAATATATATAATTTAATTTATGGAATCACCCCCTGTATCCCCCTCAAAGAAGGGGACTATATGCGTAGTTTAGGGAATCACCCCCTGTGTCCCCCTCAAAGAAGGGGATTTTGCTAAAAGAATTTGCACTCTTCGCCTGTGATACGTAGCTTTAGCGAAGTATTACTAAAGCTCTATTTCACCATTTGGGTTTAATTAATATAAAAAAGATGAGATACTTAAGTATCTCATCCAATGTATAATAGGTTATTATTTTACTATTAATAATTTGCTTTTACGAAAGAAGAAAGAAGTTCTTCTAAAGCAAGAGTAAATTGATCTCTGATAATCTGTTTAGCTTTAACTGTTTGAGTAGTAATTTTGTAATCAGGGTCATTATTATGAATAACATTAATATTCTTGAACTCTTCTTTTTCCTGACTTAACTTAACGATTTCTTGTTGATATTTAGAGATTAGTCCATTAAGTTTAGTCTCTAAATCTGCTTGCATAGCTGCTACATCAACATTAGCTTTTCCTAAGTTTCTAACAACTACAGCATTAGCTTTAGGGAAGTTATGAATATCTGTGTAGGTTACTAAAGATATACCAACCTTCTTATCTCCTTCCTCCATAAATCTACCAGAAATGAAATAATATTCATCTTTATCGTAGAATGGGAATTCAATAGGACCACGGAAGAACTTAATGTTCTTTTCTACTCTAGCTAGGTCTGAAAGAAGTCCGTTAAAGTTAAAGGCGTTTTGATATTTGTATGAATCAAGTTTTGATTCTTTATAATTCTTAAGAGCTTGTTTGATAGTAGAATTAAATTCATCTTGTTTCGCTTGAGAATCAGAGTCTGCAAGAAGATTAATAATGGACTCTTCTAAAGTTGACCAAGCAGTATCTGTTGCTGGTATTTTATTATCAACATATTGCTTTTTAGCAGATGAAAGAGCACTATTACCAAAACGAGAATAGAATCTGTTTTTATCAATATTATCTTTAATATAGTAAAGATAGAAATTATAGAAGTAGATTAAACCTTCTGAGTCAATAGTGATGTTTTTAAAGTCTTGAATTTCTTGAGCTGAGAGTATTCTTTTATTAGAAACTCTTTTCTCTTTGGCAAATTTTAAATATTCTGAGTGATTAGTTAATTTTTCATTCAAAGCATTTAATTTTTCCATATAATCAGGAGATAAGTTTGCATAATCCAAGGTATGTTTTTTATATATTTCATTTAATTGATTTCTTACTTGAGAAACAAGTTCATTCTCAAATTCAGGATATTCTGTTTCTGTAATATAACTACTTGTAGTTGAAATTACTGCATCTTCAAATTCTTGGTAATCTGCAGCTCTTTCAGCTGAGATGGTAGTTATTAATTGACTAGCACAGTAATCAACATAAGAGAATAAAGAGTTGTATTTGCTATAATCATTTCTTATATATGTATCTTTAGCTTCATTGATGGAAGCTTTTAATCTGTCGATAACAACTTTATTAAGCTTTTGAACATTAGTTGAGTCAGCTAATATATCTGAAGAAACTTTGTCTGTATTGCTTTTTGGATTATCTCTAGATACTAAGTAGGTGATATAGTCAAATTCTGATTCCCAATTAGCAACTTTAGCTTTTAATTCTTGTTTATATGCTTCATCTTCGATTATTCTGTCATTAGCAATATTTTTCTTAATGTTATCAATAGTTAATTTTTCAGCTTTAACTTGACTTGCAAAAGCAGATGTCTTGCTTGAAATGAAATCTTTTTTACTTTTAGCAATAATACTAGAGTAGTTTTTGGAACGATAGAAAGAAGTTAAAAAAGCTTCTTGAGTTTTCATCTCTTCACGGAAATCATTTAGAAGATTATTATTGGTAAATCTACTTAATAATTTGTCTTCACTGCTTTTCTTTTCTTTAGCTAAAAGTTTAGAAAGATTGTTTAAGATAGATTCTTTATTATATTTCAAGATATACTTATGGAAGAAATCTTCAAACTGTGCATCAAAATCAGCTTGAACAAAAGCATCTCTTTGGTTATAGATTGACTTATGAAGGTATTCTTGATATTGCATATAATTAAAGACAGCTTCATAGATTTCAACAATCTGGCGGTCAATATCATTCATTTTATAAGTATTTATTTTTTCTCTAAGAGCATTAGCAAAGGCATCATAATCATTTGGATACTGAGCTAGAAGACCATCAATTTCTTTATTAACTTGAGCTTGGAATGATGAATCTGTAAGATTATTTAAAAAGTCATTACTTAATCTGTTGTCATTTTCAACTGCAGCATTAGAACCAATAGCAACTATACCTTTGTTTAACTTATCTTTGAAGAGAATAGAAGAAAGGAAGAATTCACGGAAATCTTTTTCAAACATTTCTTTAATATCATTAGGTTGTTTTCCATCTTCCAAAGGATTTCCAGCAGAGTTTGAATAATAACTTGTATAATTAAAAATCTTAGTAAACTCATTATAGAAATTATTGAAAGTTTCTGCAGAAGCATTCTCGTAAGAAACTTGGTTGATATAAGCTAAATAAAGTATAATCGCTCCAACTTGTCTTCTATCTTTAAAAAGTTCAGAACCAACAAATGACTGTGAAACAGGTCCAAACATTGAAACTTTCTCTGTATCAAAAGCAGGATTAACTATTGTACTTGTATAACGAGCTCTTCTAAAATAGTTATCATCATTAAGTTTAGATACAAGAAGGTCTAAATAACCAATATAATCAGTGTATTTGTCTTTTTCAGGGCTATACATCATTCTTTGTTTAGCAGTGATAACATAAGCATTTACCGAATTGATGAAAGTTTCTTTGTTAGAATCTGTTATTTTAGCATATTGATTCATTAAATCGAAAAGATCATAAGAAACTACATATCTTAAATCTGCATCTTTTAATCCACCATAGATTAAATATTGATACTTGCTGTCTCCAGGAACATTAAGCCTTTGAGTATATTCCATCTTTTCTTTGATTCTAGAAAGATCAGCAGTCATACTAAACATATACTTATCTAAAAATTTATTTGTGGCTAAACTCAACTCAGTAAGTTGAGAAATGTTTTTTTGTTGGTTTGCTTGTTTATTTAAATCCAACCATTGGGGTAACCCTAAGAAAAGCACCAAAAGAATAATTGATGTGACCAGTATAACTGATTCGATGATTATTGTCTTTTTCTTCATCTAAAAGCTCCATCTTATGTTTATTTTATTTTTAATTAAATTTTTTAAAACTATGTTAATTTTAAGGAAATAAAGTCAAGAAATTTCTCATAATTATATCATTTAAAAGTCTTGAACATAGCTGAGAGAAATTACTTTCCTCTACATCCAGATAAGAATATCGGAATAGGATATCCTATCCCGATATTGTAAAGTTTAATATTCTTTTAAGAGGTTTGAAGCAACGATAGTTCTTTGAACTTGGTTTGTTCCTTCATAAATTTGTAAAATCTTAGCATCACGCATCATTTTTTCTACTGGATATTCTTTCATATATCCATATCCACCAAGAATTTGTACTGCATCAGTAGTAACTTTCATAGCTACATCAGAAGCGAAGTATTTACACATGGCTGATTCTTTGCTGAACTTTTTGCAACCAGCATCAATCATACGAGCTGTTTGATATACTAAAGCTCTAGCTGCTTCAATTTGAGTTGCCATATCAGCTAACATAAATTGAACTCCTTGGAAAGCAGAGATAGGTTTTCCGAATTGGTGTCTTTCTTTTGAATATTTAGCTGCGATATCTAAAGCACCAGCAGCAACACCAACTGCTTGAGAACCAACCATAGGACGAGATTTATCAAAAGTTTTCATAGCTGTGATAAAACCAGTTCCTTCTTTACCGATCAAGTTTTCTTTAGGAACTCTACAATTATCAAAAATCAATTCTCTAGTTGAAGAAGCTCTAATTCCCATCTTGTTCTCTTTCTTACCAAATTCAAAACCAGGTGTACCCTTTTCAACTACAAAACATGAGCATCCACGAGCACCTTTTTCTTTATTTGTCATAGCAAAAACTGTATAAATCTCAGCATCACCACCGTTGGTAATCCATTGCTTAGTACCATTTAATACATAATAATCACCATCTTTGGTTGCAGTAGTTTCGATAGCACCAGCATCTGAACCAGCATTTGGCTCTGTTAAAGCAAATGCTGCTAATCTTTCTCCAGCTGCGATAGCTGGTAACCATTTTTGCTTCTGTTCTTCTGAACCTGATAATAAAATTGGATATAAACCCAAACCAGTAGCACCAAAAGCTAAAGCAATTCCTGTATCCACTTTTGAGAGTTCTTCTGTTACAATAGATAAGTCTAATACTTTTCCGCTTATACCATCATACTCTTCTGGAACTAAAACTGCGAATAAATCGCTCTGCGCTAATACTTCAACAATATCCCAAGGAAAAATACCTTTTTCATCATATTCTTCTGATAAAGGTTTTATCTTTTCTTGAGCTATTCTTCTAGCGATTTCTTTCATTTCTAATTGATCTTCTGTTAAGAAGTAATCCATTTTATCTCCTCCAACAATTTAATATAATTTTAAAAATTCTTCCTCAGCGACAAGGAATCTTTCAAGTAGGTTATAGGTAGAAGAATAAACTACGGTTTCTTCGTTCACTCTTACCCAAGTCATCATTTGAGTTTTATCTAGTATCTCATTATATCCTGCTATACGGATAAAAGTTAGTTTTTCTGTTCTTCCGTCTTTAAAGTTAACAACTATAGTACAAATAGGGTATTCAAAATATTTTGAGAATTCTGAATAATCTCTCGTTAGATTATTATCGGTTTTAAAGTGTTCAAAGACATTTAGAAGTTTAAACAAAGCATTATTTGATTTGACTATTTTCTGCTCAACTCTCACTGATCTAATAGACCACTTCTTTTCACCAGTTTTCCCATGATTTATTAGTGTATAATTCTTTCTTTGACTATATACCTGTATAGAATCAATCTTATTTACATCCCAGTCAATAATCTTTACTTCTTCATAATTTATTACTGTTTCACTCTTAGGTAAAGTTTCCTCATTATCTTCATCTGAGGATTCAGAGGTCTGATTTTCAAGAGCTGGTTTTATTGACTCAATCACCCCAGTAATTGCATCACTTCCTTGGCTTTCTTCTATTGATGAATCTAGTAGGTATAACACTATAAAAGCCAGAGCTAATAATAGAATAACAATAAAGTAGATTATACTCTTTTTCTTTTCATCCATACTGATTATTTTTCTCCATTAGCGATTAATGATGGGGGTACTAAAGAAATTTCTTCTCCAGCTTCTAATCCTTTCATAATCTCCACATGAGTTAAATTGTTTATACCTGTAACAATTACTTTTGTGTCCTTAATTGCATTATTCTCAACAGTATATACTACATCTTCACCTTTCTCATTACTGAATAATCCCTTGATAGGTATAATTACAATATCACTTTTTGAGTCACCCTTGATCGTAATTTCTGCTGTCATGCCAGGTTTAATCATTTCATCAACATCAGATAATTCAATTTCAATAGGGAAAACTTTTACATTATTAACATTTTGAGCCATTGCTGCTACTTGAGTAATAATACCACTATAGGTATGTTTTGGATTAGCAGGAACGGTTATTGATGCAGATTGACCTTCCTTATATTTATTTATATCGATTTCATTAATATTTGATTTAACAATCATTTTGGATAAGTCGGCAATTTGCATAATAGCTGTACCATCTGAATTACCAAGTCCTATTGAGGAAACCATTTCTCCTTCTTCAACTGTTCTGGTAATAACAGTTCCATTTACAGATGAATAGATTTTTGAAACTTCACTTTTGGTATCTATATCTTCAACCTGTTTGTATTGTTCCTGGGCAATTGAATAATTAAGTTGGGCTTGTTCTAAGTTCTTAACTGCTGTATCATAATTGTACTTTGTTTCAAAACCAGCTTGATATTGAGCTGTAATATCAGCTAAATCTCTTTCAGCCCATTTGAATCTAATTTCAGCTAAATCCAAGTTAGATCTAGTGTTAGTGATACTATTAGCTTGTTGATAATCGATTTCAATAGTAGCAATCAAATCACCAGCTTTAACTTCATCGTTAATATTTTTATAAAATTTAACTATTTTACCTGAAACTTTAGATTTAATTTCCACTATTGTTTCTGGCTCTATCTCTCCAGTAATATCAATTTGAGTTGCAATTTCACCAATTTCTGCCTTAGCTGTTCTTAACTCAAAAACAGGGTTAACCATTTCAGCATTGTCTTTCTTATTGAAGAATTTGAATCCCCAAGTAGCAACTAATGCTACGAATATTAGAGTAAATATTATTTTAAGTGCTTTTTTCATTATTCCCTACCACTTATTTGCTATCTTTTTAGATAACAAATGATTTATTGCTTGTTGTTTTAAAAATACTTGATATTCTATGTCAATATTATTTAGTTCTGCTTCTCTTAAATCAGTTTTAGATTGTTCTAATTCTATTGATTTGATTAAACCTAAAGAAAAATTAGTCTTTGCAATTTCAAAATTCTCTTGTGCCTGACTTAAAATTCTATCATTTATTTCATTTCTAATAAACAAATTATCTAAATCTGAAAGCAGATTATTATAGTCTGTCTTGAATTGATTTATTTGATGTTCAAGATTAATTCTTTCAGAATATAAATTCTCTTTATTTCTGTAATGAACTTGTCCCTGTTTGAAGAAATTAAAAAGAGGATAACTCAGAGACATTCTCCAGGTTGACCCATCTTGGTAATTATCAAATTCGAAAGGCTCATTATTAATTGAACTGGAACCGTAAGACCAGGAAAAAGTCAAATCTGGTAAGAATCTTAATTTGTCTTGAATTAGAAGAAACTCATTATGGTCAATGTTAAGCTGGCTTTTCAAGATGGAGTAGGATTTCTCTTTATCAAGATCATAATTATATTCAGGTGCAATATTGATGTCAATATCTTCAAGAGACAAAGTGTCTGCTTCAATATTAAGGATTAATAAGAAATTACTAATTTTCTCATCAATTGTTTTTTGAGCATCTAGAAGAGTTAATTGACTGTTTAAAGTGTTTATTTCTACTTGATTATATTCGTAATCAGTACTCTTCCCAAGTTCTTTCTTAAGCTCAGTTTCATTTAAAAGTTTTAATTGAACCTCATAATTTTCTTGATATATTTCTAATTTCTTCTGACTTAAAAGTAAATCAATATATGAATTTAAAACCTGCCAAGCAATATCCTTTTGTGTTTGCTGACTATTAATATTTGCCATCTTGATATTATGTTTAGCATTTTTCCAATTAAAATAATCAGGAAGGGTAGATGCAATACTTTTACTTATTGATAGGCCAGCTCCTTCTGAAGTTATTCCACTTGAACGAGTCCAATTATAAGAAATTGAACCATCAGGAGCAATATCCCACAAGGTGGACTTATAGCTTGATTGAACCTTATTTAGATCAATTAGGTTTAATTTACTTTCCTGAGAATTATCTAAAGCTATATTAACAGCTTCATCTAGACTTAGGATTTTACCTGATAACAAACCTACAGATATCAGGAGGATCAATAAAATAAATCTCTTCATAAAAGCCTCAATTTAGTTTTGTTAGCTGACCTGAATTTATATCAACTTTGATTAATTCTACATTTGCTTGAGTTAACATCTCTAAAGACATTTCATCATTATAAGATTCTGCAACAAAAACTCTTTTTATTTCAGAATTAATAATCATCTTAGCACAAATGATACAAGGTTGAGTTGTGCAATAAAGCTCAGCATTTTGAATAGAAGTACCATTAACAGCAGCTTGAACAATCGCATTCTGTTCAGCATGTACCCCTCGACAAAGTTCATGTCTTTGACCTGAAGGTACATTCATTTGTTGTCTCAGACAACCAGTAACAGAGCAGTGAGGAACACTCTTAGGAGCTCCGTTATAACCTGTAGAAATTACCTGATTATTCTTTACTATGACTGCTCCAACTTTGCGTCGTAAACAAGTTGAACGGGTAGACACTAAATATGCCATATCAATAAAATACTTCTGCCAGCTAGGTCTGTTATTCATTTCTTCTATCCTTTAGTTTCTTTAGTTATTGCAACTATAAACTTGATATGATTTTATTAATTTGATTTCTTAAAGAATCTGCTTTCTCTCTTGCTACTTTAGCAAAGTTATCACTTGCATCAGCAAAAATAATTCCTCTTGAAGAGTTTATTAAAAAACGAGCATCATCTTGCTTATATGTTGTACTAGTAACAACTTCTTCTAAAGAACCTCCTTGAGCACCAATTCCAGGAATAAGGAAAAGTGTTTGAGGCATTAAGTCTCTTAATTCTTTAAGTTCTTGAGAATTTGTAGCTCCCACAACTGCTCCGAACTGCTTATGAGGAAGATTATTCAAATCTTGAGAGATTTTCTTGTAAAGGTTGTTAGGCTTTAAATAATCTGATGCAGTAGGATTTGAGGTTAAGGCTAATAAGAAAGCAAAGTTATCATTGAAAGGTTCAATAGCTTTCATAACATCGTGACCCATGAGAGGGTTAGCAGTGATAGCATCCACTCCCCAATCTTTGAAGAAAGCTTTAGCATAATTAGCCATAGTGTTTCCAATATCTCCAGCTTTAATATCTAAGATAACTGGGATGTGATTTGGAATATATTCAATAGTCTTTTGTAGAGATGAGAGAGATTTCAATCCTTGTGATAAATAAAATGCGAAGTTTGGTTTATAGCAGGCAACAATATCTTTTGTAGCATCAATAATAGCTTTATTGAAAGCAAAAATAGGATCATCATCATCAAGAAGATGGCTTGGTAACTTGCTAATTTCACTATCCAAACCTAAGCATACATAAGAATTGTTTTCTTTGATTATGTTAGTATATTTAGTCCAGAATGACATTGCTTAGTCTTCCTTTTCTACGATTTTAACAGTATCTTCACCATCAATTTCTTGGAAAGACACTTTAATGATTTCTTCAGAGGAAGTAGGTACATTTTTTCCTACATAATCTGCTTTAACAGGAAGTTCACGATGTCCTCTATCAACTAAGACTGCAAGTTGAATATGCTTAGGTCTGCCAAAATCTAAGATAGCATCAATAGCAGCTCTAACAGTTCTTCCAGTATAAAGAACATCATCTACAAGAATAACGTTAGTATTATGAAGATCAAAGTCAATTTTTGAACCTTTAATAACAGGTTGATGGGCTATAGTTGATAAATCATCACGATATAATGTGATGTCTAAGATACCAACAGGTACTTCTTTCTTTTCAATATCAGATAATATAGCAGAAAGCATTTTAGCCATAGGAACTCCACGGCTTCTAATACCAACTAAATATACATTTTCTAATCCACGATTTTGCTCAACAATCTCATGTGCAATTCTTCTTAATGTTCTATTAATAGCAGAAGAATCCATAATTTGACTTTTTACTCTCATCTTTCCTCCGTAGACGTTTTTTCAGTTATTAGCATTTTTTTATACTTTATGGGATTTGTCAATGATTTAATAAAATAAGTAAAGTCAGTCAATAACTTTTAACCAAATAATTAGGAATCACCCCCTGTATCCCCCTCAAAGAAGGGGATTATAAGCGTAGTTAAGGAATCATCCACTGTATCCCCCTCAAAGAAGGGGCTTTTTCTAGAAGAATCTGTACTCTTCACTTGTGATACGTAGCTTTAGCGAAGTATTATTAAAACTCTATTGCACCATCTGGGTTAAAAAAGGAATATAAAGAGAAATGAATTTAGACTTAGCTGATTATAGATTAACATTAATAAGCTTAAGTGTTAGAAATTATATTCAAGGCCTAGGTAATTTAGATTAAATTGAACTTTAAGTTTTTGATCTTCATCATCAAAGTTGTAGAGAGCTGCATCAACATAGGCATCTAGCATAGAAAGGATAAGGGTAGACCCTAGCCACCAGAAGCCATTGTTTCTTTTATGAAGTTGGTCTCCAGCTTCTCTATCCCATTTAGCCCATTCTTGAGGATTACTTGCCTTGTTTCTTTTATCTTTATAATCTAAAAATTTATTATGGTGGTAGGAGGTTAGGACTATGAAACCGATTTCTGAACCACCCCACAAGACAGTTTTCCAAGTAGATTCATTGTAATACTGACCACCGCCAGGTATGATAAAAGAGTAGAGAGCAGCTTTACCTGGTGATTTCCCTGTATCATAAGCGAAAATAGGATAAGAAAATATAAGAATAACAAGAGACATCAGTATTTTTTTTACCATAAGATTAATTCCTTAAATACTTTTGGTCAAGCGAGAGTTCGGAAAGGTGAGAAAAGTCCCCCTCTGAGAGGGGGAAGGGTTTAAATTATAAAATATAGCGTGAAAGGTCTTCATTTTCAACAACATCATTAATAACAGAATTAACTAAATCTTCATCAACTTTAACAGTTTTGTATTTACTGGTAGGCATTTCGAAAAGATATTTTTCCATTAATTTATTAAGAATAGTGTGAAGTCTTCTTGCCCCAATATCTTCCATTTTTTCATTTGCCTTGAAAGCATAATAAGCTATTTTCTTAATGGCATTTTTTGTGAAAGATAACTTAACTTTTTCTGTTTTGAAGAGAGCAGTATATTGTTTGGTAAGAGAATTTTCTGGATAAGTTAAGATCTTTTCAAAGTCATTAGCTGTCAAACTATTTAACTCAACTCTAATTGGGAATCTTCCTTGTAGTTCAGGTATTAAATCAGAAGGTTTAGATACATGAAAAGCACCAGCTGCAATGAAAAGAATATGATCAGTTTTGATAATGCCATGTTTGGTTGGAACATTAGAACCTTCAACGATAGGTAAGAGGTCTCTTTGAACTCCAGAACGGGAAACATCAGCCGAGGATTTCTTATCAGTAGAAGCAATTTTATCAATTTCATCAATAAAAATTATACCTTGATTTTCTACCAGATACTTTGCTTTTTCTACAACTAACTCTTTCTTTACTAATTTTTGGGCTTCAATTTCTTGGAAGTAATTTAAGGCTTCTTTTACGAAGAATGATTTTTTCTTTTTCTTAGCCCCTCTGTTCATTATATTGCCAAGCATATCCTGTAAATCTAAATCTAACATATCCATACCACTATTAGAAAAAACTTCAATTTGTGGTTTTTTGGGATTATCTTTCACTTCGATATTAATTTTTCTTTGGTCAAGTTTACCTTCATCAAGCATAGATTCCATTTTGGCTCTTGAACGATTATAGCGTTCTAATCTTTCTTGATAATCTTCTTCATTTTCATCATTTGCTTTCTTATCAATAGGGGAAATTAGTTTGTCTAGAACGATTTCTCTTGCTTTATTTTTTGCTTCAATTTGAACTTCTTCCAACATCTGTTCATTAACTTGATTAATTGCTAAAGCCATAAGTTCACGAATCATAGATTCTACATCTCGACCTACATAACCAACTTCAGTAAATTTTGAAGCTTCAACCTTAATAAAAGGAGCATTTGCCAGTTTAGAAAGACGTCTAGCGATTTCAGTCTTACCCACACCAGTAGGTCCAATCATGATAATATTATTTGGTACAATTTCATTTTGAAGTTCAGCATCTACTCTTTGCCTTCTCCAGCGATTTCTCAAAGCAATTGCAACAGCCTTTTTAGCATCATCTTGTCCGATTATATATTTATCTAATTCTTTAACAATTCTTTTAGGTGTTAATTCATTATGGTCTATCATTTTATCCTACTTTATTTCTTCTACAACTAAATTGTGGTTAGTATAAATACAAATATCTGCAGCAATATGAAGCGATTTTTCAACTACATCTCTATTTGATAAGGAAGTGTTTTCTGCTAAAGCTCTAGCTGCAGAAAGGGCATAATTTCCTCCAGAACCAATAGCACAAATGCCATTGTTAGGTTCAAGTACATCACCAACCCCAGAAATTATTAAAAGAGCATCTTTAGAACCTGCAATTATCATTGCTTCTAATTTTCTTAAAACTCTATCAGAACGCCATTCTTTTGCTAATTCTACTGCTGCTTTTCTTAGATTCCCTTTTGCTTCTTTCAATTTAGCATCAAATTTCTCAAAAAGGGTAAATGCATCTGCAGTTGCCCCTGCAAAACCTGCTACAACTTGTCCATCATAAAGATGTCTAATTTTCCTAGCTGTATCTTTAACAACGGTATGTCCTAAGGTGACTTGACCATCTCCACCAATTACCAAATTTCCATTTCTAAGAATACCTAAAATAGTAGTTCCGTGAAACTGTTCCATTTTTCCTCTTATATATTGTATAATAGGAAAGAGCTAACCCTTTCCTATTAAAGTAAATGTTTAGTTATTTTCTTCGTTTTCTTGAATTTTCTTATCTGTGTTATCTTCTTGAAGTGATTCAAAACTTAGCTGTTTAGCTTTCTTATACTTTTCTTTAACAATTTCTAAATCTTCACCACTTACATGATTTTCTACAATAGCAAAAATCTCTTCAGCCCCAAGAGTTTCTTTTTCTAAAAGTTCATCAGCTAGAGAATCAACTAGGTCTCTATGTTTGATAATAATATCCTTAGCTTTCTTATAGGCTTCATCTATGAATGAATGAATTTCAGAATCAACAATTTTTGCAACCTCTTCACTATGCAGTTCTTTTTGTCCAATTTGTTTTCCTAAAAAGACTTCTTGTTCTTTTTTCATAACAGCTAAAGGTCCAATCTTCTTACTCATTCCCCAGTTACAAACCATTTGCTTAACAATATCTGTAGCTCTATCTATATCGTTAGAAGCTCCAGTTGTAATTTCATCAAAAACAATATCTTCAGCAGCTCTGCCACCAAGCAGATGAACTAGCATAGATTTTAAGAAAGACTTAGAATAGTTAGATTTTTCTTCTCCTAAGAAGTGAGTTGCTCCACCAGTCATACCTCTAGGTATGATAGATACCTTATGAGCTGGAGAACCATGGCTTTCGAATAAAGCACAAATAACATGACCAATTTCATGATAAGAAGTAATTTTCCTTTCTTCAGGTAAAACAATTTTACTTTTCTTTTGCTTACCTAAGGTGAGTTTATCTTTTGCTTCTTCAAAATCATCCATTTCGATAAATTTCTTGGAAGACCTTGCTGCTATCAATGCTGCTTCATTAACTAAATTAGCCAGTTCTGCTCCTGAAAAACCAGGAGTAGCTCTAGCAATAATTTTAAGGTTAACTTCAGGTGATAAAGGTACTTTCTTAGAATGAACTTGAAGTATTTTAGTTCTTCCATTAATATCAGGAAGGTCCACTATTACTTGTCTATCGAATCTACCTGGTCTAAGTAGGGCAGGGTCTAGCACATCAGGTCTGTTAGTAGCTGCAATAATAATTACAGAATCATTAATCTCAAAACCATCCATTTCTACAAGCAGTTGATTAAGAGTTTGCTCACGTTCATCATGACCACCACCTAGCCCAGAACCTCTGTGTCTTCCAACAGCATCAAGTTCATCAATAAAGGCAATAGCTGGTGCACTTTTTTTAGCTTGGGCAAATAAATCTCGGACACGAGAAGCACCAACACCTACAAACATTTCCACAAAATCTGAACCAGAAACACTAAAAAATGGTACATTGGCTTCACCAGCAACAGCCTTTGCTAATAGAGTTTTACCAGTACCAGGACGCCCAACTAATAGAACACCTTTTGGTATTCTACCACCCAACATTTCAAATTTCTTAGGGTTTTTTAAATATTCAACAATTTCAGTTAATTCTTCTTTTGCCTCATCAACTCCAGCAACATCGTCAAATTTAACTTTAGTTTTAGAACCATCGAATCTTTTTGCTTTACTCTTTCCAAAAGAAAATGCTGAATTTTGACCCTTATTAACATTTCTAAACATAAAGAACCAGAAGAAAAGAATCATTAGTAGAAAAGGTAACCAAGAAACAAGAATAGCTTCCCATTTTGATGGAACTTTTTCTTTTACAGGACCTTGCGTTTTATCAATAAGTTCTTGTTTAAAATCGTAGTCATATTGTGACCAACGAGTAAAATAAGACTGGTTATCAACTTTATAATTTAGGACATCACCCTCAATAACAACTTCTGTGATAGCTCCAGAATTTAAAGCAGTCCAAAATTCTTTATTATCAACTTCTTTTTGATTCTTTGAGTCTTGAAGAAGAGCCCAGATTAAAATAGCCCCTAAAATTAAAACAATAACAAAAGAATACTTATTACTAGAAGGGTTTTTTAAAGGGTTTGGACCTTTGCCTTTTGGGGGCTCAGGTGTTTTTTTTATTTTATCGTTTTTATTTTGGTCTTCATTGTTCATGAATAAACATCCTCCTTAAGAATACCTATGAAAGGTAAATTACGATATTTCTGAGCATAATCTAAGCCATAGCCTACAACGAACTCATTAGCAACTTCAAATCCAATATACTCTACAGCAACATCAATCTTATGTCCACTAGGTTTATCTAATAAAACACATGTTGCTAAGCTATTGGGATTATGTTTGTTGATATATTCTTTCAAATACTTCAAAGATAAGCCAGTATCAACAATATCTTCAACAATGATAACATCTCTTTCTTCTAGATTAACATCGACATCTTTTTTAATTTTTACAACACCAGAAGACTTTCTACTATCACCATAACTTGATATTGCCATAAAATCAATTTCAACAGGAATAGTTATAGCTCTCATTAAATCAGCCATAAACATAGAAGCACCTTTCAAAATACAAAGAAGAACAGGGTATTTCCCACAGTAGTCTTTAGATATTTGCTCTCCTAATTCTTTAATTCTTGTATTAATCTGTCTTTCATCAAACATTATTGCAGATATATCTTGTATCATAAAATTTATCCTTTTTGTTTTCGTTCAGCTGAACGCATTTTTTTATTATTCACTTTTTCTAGTTCTATTCTTAAAATACTAGTAGTATTATCTGTAATAGCAACTCTATCATCTATTCTCATACCCCCAATCCAAATTATTTTATCTGAATCAGTAAAAATAGGTATCTTATCTCTATCGAATTTTGACACTTTTTCGTCAATGAAAAAATCTTTTAACTTCTTAAATCCCTTTAAACCAAGAGGGATAAATCTATCACCATTATCCCTATTTCTTATTGTTATAGGAAAGTTAATCTTATCATAATCTAGGAAAACTAAGTTGTGATTTTTTATCAAGGCTTTATCAGGAGGTAATTTCTTAATTCTCTTCATTTTAATCCTATACTTGCCAAAACTTAGACGAGGTCTTATTGATTCAAGCGTTTTAGCATCTGGAACATTTTCTTTATTCGAAAGAGGATTCTTTTTCGTAAATATGAGATAATCATATTCTTTGATAACATATACTTTATTAGGAAGATTTAACATCTTGGAACCTTCAGCAGTTAAGATGTTTTCAATTTCTAAAATATTATTTTGGTAGATATCACTATCCTTTCCCCTTAAGAGGAAAAGACATTTCTTAAAAATATAATAACGGATTATTTTTTTAGTATGCAATAGAGATTTTAAAGAGAGGATGATTTTATCATCACTTTGCTTAGCAATGAATCTTTTAAATGTTCGTTCAAGATAGTCCTCAATAAAATCCTCAGTTTCAATCATCATAGCTGATAAGGAGACCATCTTATCAACAACTGCTGGATTCAAATTCTCTTCAATCCAAGGGAAAAGCTTGTTTCTAATTTTATTTCTGGTAAAAGTTGATTCAAAATTGCTTTTATCATCTCGCCAAGGTACATTCTCTGTTAAGAGGAAGTTGCAGATTTCTTCCCTAGTAAAACTGAGAAGAGGGTGTATTATTTGCTTATAACGAGGTAAAATACCTCTCAAACCTGTTATCCCTGCTCCTCTTATTAGATTCATCATAACTGTTTCTGCATTATCGCTGTAATTATGACCCAAGGCTATGGCGTCTAACTTATAATCTTTTAATAAAGAATAGAAGTAATTCATTCTAATATCTCGAGCAGTCGCTTCTATGTTGGTGTCAGAAGCTATCTCCACTTGGTTGATAACTAAGTAAAGATTGTGGGAAAAACAGAAATCTCTTACAAAGGCTTCATCAGCTTGAGAATCCTTGCCACGTAAGTTATAGTTAACATGAGCTACTAGGATTGATAAATCTAAACTGTCTTTTATCATTAGTAGGGCTAGAAGAAGAGCTGTAGAATCTGGTCCTCCAGAAAAGCCAACTAATATCTTACTTCTCTTCTCAATTAACCTATTCTCTAAAATATAATTGTTAAATTTTTCAATAAAATCTGTGTTAAGTTTTTCTTTAAACATTTTTCCCTATCTGATTATTTTAATATTTTTTGCATATTAATTTAGGTAAATTATTTTGGCAAGCATTTTATTAGATGTTAAGAGATAAACCCTTAAAATACTAATAAATATACGATTAAACTAAGGATAAATTTTTTTAATAAAAATCATATCTTAAGCCTAAATTGCTGATTAGTTTTAAAATACTGTTTTTTCAAAGTTCATATAAAAAATACTAAAAAATATAGTCTCTGATTGTTGTTTATTTCCTTGATGGTTACTCTCTCTCTATAAAATCCTAGAACTTTCAGAAGAGATTAACAATAAAGGGTTAGTAAAAGCTCAAAACTGATGATATATGCATTCTTGTCAGCACTTATTTACCTTTTTAGTTCCTATGAAGGATTTAAAATGGGGAACCTGAGAAGACTGGAGAAAGACTCAGAAAAAGCAATTGAAATAGTATATAAAGAGAGTACTATTATTATATAAGAAAAATTACAAAAAAAATATTATCATCTTGACACTTTTTTTTAAATAGTTTTTTATTGAAGTAGATGTAAATTAAGGAGAAATGAAATGATTAACTATGGGGTAGTAGATAGTCCTAATAACATAGTAGCAAGGATTATCAGCTCATGCTTCAGCAGAAGCAGGTTTTTGGTATGGCATATTACACAAGTTGAGTAAAATTGGTGATCTATTGTAATATGAACATAGTAAGCCCTGATATCAGAGCTTACAATAAATTTTAGGAGATATATATGAAAAAAATACTGTTGATAATATTATTTTTATATGTTATACAAGCAGTGTATTGTGAAACAGAGACACAAGCTCAACAACCACAGAATTATAATGAACCCAACGCAGGTATGGAAGAGAATCCTCTTATTATTGAGAACTTAGCAAACTTAAGATGGCTTTCAGAAACTACAAGTGTATGGGGTGATTCCCTAACAACTTACTATTTTCTTCAAGTAGCAGATATAGATGCTAGTGAAACAGCTATCTGGAATGATGGTGAGGGATTCCATCCTGTTGGGATGACATATAATGTGGTTCCTGATTATACAAGACTTTACGCTAATTATGATGGACAAGGTCATTGTATAAGTAACTTATCCATAAACAACCCGTCAAATATTGAAAGAAGTTTATTTGGAAATATAAAAAATTCTTCCATTAGAAATCTAAATTTAGTAAACATAGCTTACTATGGAACAACAAGTGGCATGGTAGTTATGGCATTTGATTCAGAAATTATTAATTGCTCAGTTTCAGGAAATATTAATGAAGGTGAAGGAATTCATGGAGGATTGTTAGGATATTGCTATAATAGCTATATTAGTAAATGTTTTGCTAATGTGAATATTACAGTTACAGAACCTAATAATATGGTTTCATTACATGGTTTTGCAGGTGGATTTTACAATTCTCAAGTTGATAACTGTTTTAGTAGAGGGATTCTGACTCTTGAAAATGCAAATTATGCTTCAGCACAGAGCTTTGTTTCGGATATCAGCCAAGCGTCTATCAATAACTGTTACACTACAACGAGAGTTGTCTCTTCAGGTTCAACAATCTTGAGTGGATGGTTATCTGAATCTCAAGTTAATAATTTTTACTGGGATACAGAGATGGTAAATACAACTAATGTTAACAATATGGTTGAAAACAGTGACTTACTTAATGTTACTGGTTATACCACTCAAGAGATGAAAGATTCTGCAACCTATATTCTAAGTGGTTGGGACTTTGAAGAAGTTTGGTCTATTGATCCAGAGATTAATGATGGCTACCCTTTTTTACAGTGGTTATTGAGTAGTACTCCTAATTCTGAACTTGATAATAGTCTAGTTCCAATTAGATTCTCAGTAACCAACTATCCAAATCCATTCAACCCTCAAACAACAATAGAATTTAACAATCCTGTTCAAGGACAAGTGAATATTAATATTTATAACTTAAAAGGACAGCTTGTTAAGAATTTATTACAAGATAACTTAAACCAAGGTGTGCATAAAGTAATCTGGGATGGAAGAGACAGCAATGATAAGCAAGTATCCAGTGGCCTATATTTCTATAAAATCTCTTCTGGAAATAACAAGTCTGTTACCAAAAAAATAATCTTAATGAAATAAAAGATAAACACCCCTGTGTCCCCCTCACAGAGGGGGATCAGAGTGTTGACAAAGTCAACTTCTCAGAATTTTTAGTCTCTTTTTTTAAAAAAGAGATGGCTAATGATTTATTCAAACTTAAACAAAATAGTATATAAATAGGCTCTCTCCAAAACAGAGTGGGTTGGTTTTATCATGAAACTTGTTTTTTAAACTGGAAGGAGGTGTTAACATCATCAAGAAAAATCGCCTTTCCAGGGCTAAGATAATTATTAGTTTCGTATATACTGGGTCTAACGAACCCTGCCTATTATATCTGCATCTCTCCGAGATTTTAAGAATTTATTCACTACAACTTGAAAGAAGATGTGTCTTATCGGCAATCCAATCCAATGTAGGGTATATGTTACTAATCATAATTATTCACCAAAGACAAGAAAAACTATTAGAAAGAATAACTTGAGGATTGAAGAGGCTCCCCTTTTGGCACAAATCTCATTAATAGAATTTGCTTGACAAATAATTCTTAAAATCAGTATAAAATTTCTGAATATATTTAATCTAGGAAATTTAATGAATAATACCAAATTAGTTGAAAAGAATTTTAAGCTTCTTCGTGATATTTGTCATAGGAATCCTATTGACTACTTAGAGAAAGCTGAAAATTATAAAGAAAAATATAAAGATTTAAAAGAAATACATTTCTTATTTATTGATGCTTATGCTTATACTAAGATCAGACGTTTTGACCTTGCAGAAGCAATCCTAAATAGTCTGATCAGTCTTGCAGTATCAACCAAGGATTCTTTTTTTATTGTACATGGTAATCTTATGCTTAGTCTTTGTTATCATGATAATTCAACAAAAGCAAAAACTTTTCTTGAAGTAGCAGAAGAAAATGCACGAGTTGCCCAAGACCCTTTGCTGTTAGCGGCTTGTTTTGCTTATCAGGGAGATTACTATCTTAATCAGAATAGTTATGATCTAGCTGAAGAACGTCATCAGCAAGTTCAGCAAATCTTAGGAGATAATGGAGAATCTCAGATTCGCTTACAATCTCTAATGAGTCTAGCAAACATCTGTATTTCTGCCAAACGAATTAAAAAATCACTGCGATATTTACGTGAAGCCCTAATTATTAGCGATAAAGACAAGAATTATGCCTATAGTATGAATCTAAAAAATAATTTAGCTAAAGCACTCATGGAATTAAAAAGATATGATGATGCTGAGAAAGTTCTTATTCAAGCCAAAGAATTGAGCATAAAACTCGATTCAGCTATGCAAACTCTACAATTAACCTTCAGTTTAGCTTCCCTTAAACTAACAAGTAAAGATTATCAACAGGCTTTAGCTTATTTAGACGAATGTCATGCTCTCGCTAAAGAATTATCCTTTAATAATCCGCAATTTCTTATGGACTTATTCAATAATTATGCTATTGCACAAGCTTTAAAAGGTAATACTAATGATGCAATAGCCTATATGGAGAAAGCTTCTAAGATTGCTGTAAACTTAGATGATAAGAATGCTGAACTAGAAATATATATTAACTTAGCAAAGATGTTATTAAAGTTAAAACATTATGAACAAGCAGAAGACTTGTTGTTGAGGTGTCTTAAAAGAAGTAGTAAATTTAAACTCAATGATTATGTTTTTACTGCAAGAAATACTTTAGCCAAGCTTTATCAAAGTAAGAAGGATTATCCCAAATGTATTAGTATGTTGCAAAAAAATCAAACAGAATTATGTAAGCAAATAACTAAACTAAAAGAAAATTATCAGGGAGCAGAATCAAATAATCTAACTTATGTTGATTTTGAGAAACACCTAGATGAAGAATCTTCTCTTACCAATAAGGATTTTGTTGGAATTAGTAAGAGTATTCATAAGGTTCTTCACCAGGCCCATTTAGTCGCTAAACAAGCAAATGTAAGTGTCTTGATTAGAGGTGAATCAGGAACTGGAAAAGAAGTTTTGGCTAATCTAATACATAATAATAGCATTAGAAAGGATTCTTCCTTAATTGCTATTAATGCAGCTGCAATCGCTTCAAGTTTGATGGAAAGCGAATTGTTCGGGCACAAAAAAGGTTCTTATACTGGTGCTATTTCAAATGAAAAAGGATTTTTTTTACAAGCTAATAATGGAACTTTATTTATCGATGAAATCACTGAAATACCAGTAGAATTTCAAGCTAAATTACTTAGAGTCCTTGAAAGTCGAAAAGTTATACCTGTCGGAACTACAAATGAGATTTCGTTTGATGCAAGAATTATATCTTCCACTAATAGGCCTATTAAAGAACTAATAGATAAAGACCTCTTTAGGATTGATCTCTTTTATCGGATAAATACAATCGAAATTATTATCCCTCCTTTAAGAGAAAGAAAAGAAGACATACCAGTGTTAGTAGAACACTTTGTAAACATGTTCTCAAAAGAAAGCAACCGGTTATTGCCAAATATTAAGAGTTCATTTATTAAACGTCTAGAAGAATACTCTTTCCCTGGTAATGTTAGGGAGCTTAAAAATATTATTGAAAAACTATTTATTTTGGGTGAGACCACTTATTGGGATGCTAAACTGCTAGATAATGTGTGCAATTTAGATTATTCTAGCAAAGACACAGACGCTCTAGAAAAGACAAATGAAAAAGAGAAAATTATTAAAGCCTTAATTTCTTGTAAAGGCGTTCGTAGAGATGCTGCTAAATCACTGAATATGAGTAATTCTACTATGACAAGGAGGATAGAAAAGTATGGCTTAGAAGCTTATGCTAGTAGAATTATAAAGAAGAAAAGATAAATAATATAATAGTGAATATATAATATAATTGACCAATAATACGTTTAATAACTGCTTGATTGTTACTCTCTCAAATGTTTATTGGAAACTTATTGAGAGAGTAACAATCAAGACACTATAAGCTTCTTGTGATAATTTAGAAGGCTCAAGTTCAAGTCTGGTGGAAAAAATTTAATAAAATATAAAATTTTATCATTAGTGTGATTATCCAAAGTATCCCTGAAAGGGATTAATAATTTAGCCTGGGGTAAGATCCTATAAGGATCGTCACCCCAGGAACAATATCCAAAATTACGACCTAACCCTGTAAGGGTTTAATATAATGGTAACTAATTATAATATTAAATCATTGGTATATATGTTTTTATTAAACTCTTACAGGGTTAGGCTTTTTATATACATCATTACCCAGGGTTGCAATCCCTTCAGGATTTTACCCTGGGCTAAACTATTAATCCCCTTTAGGGATATAAGACCTATCCTTTCAGGATTATATCTTATTCTGCTAAAATAATACTATCAATAGTAACTTATAATCCGTAAACTACTGTAATACAATATCTAGTGCAAAATAATGCAACATAATTTCCACCAGACTTGAACTTGAGCCCTTTTTTTTACTTTCTGATCTACAAAGATGTCGCTCCTCTGGAGCTATGAGGATATTAAGTTTCTTCATTTACTATTATATTTAAAGCCTTTAGACTTTCTTACAGAAGTAGAATCACCCCCTATTTTCCCCTTCATTAAGGGGGATTAAGATGCTAAACCCAAATAATGCAATAGATCTTTGAAAATAGCACTATATTCTTTTGCAAAAGTAACTTACATAATTCTTCCGAATATATATATTTATATGCGTCGGAATTCTGTAAGCTATTTTGCTAAAAGAATATGCACTCTTTTCTAAAGCTCTATTGCACAATCTGGGTTAAACAATCCTTAGATTCAATAGTTTTCATTCTTAAGTTTTCATTTTCATATAATTACTGAAAAGTAATGAGGATTTATTATTCCTAAAAGCTATATTTATCTGTAATAGAATAGATTAACCAGCATGAATAATTCACAAAATTTAGGCTCATGATTTGCACTATATACACTGATGCAAGAAAAATATGATTAAATAACTGACAAAAAAAAGTAGTAAATTTTAAAATAATATATTAAAAAAGGAATATTTAATATGAATCAAAAAACGATTTTTATTTTCTTAGCTGTTTTGGTTTTCTTTAGTTTTGGACTTTGGGGAAGTGATCATTCGCTTTCTTTCAACTCAGAGGGTCAATATGTAGATTGTGGAAATTCAACTTACTATGACCTCACAAACAATCTAACAATTGAAGCCTGGATTTATCCTACAAATTTTAAAGATGGGTGGTGGAAAAATACTATAGCTTCAAAAGTAAGTTGGTCTCCAACAAATACCTATGGGTGGTCTTTTAGGTATGGATCAGCGTCAGGGAAATTAGAATTTAATATGAGTGGAGGAGGGAATATCTGGCTTGATTGTACTGCAGATAATGCCTTAACTTTGAATACCTGGCAACATGTAGCTGCTACTTACAATGGCAATGTAGTCAAATTATACGTGAATGGTGTTGAAGTCGCTTCCTTAAATAATACATCTAGCATTCCAGCCAGTTCAAAGAAGCTTTTAATTGGTGCTATTGATCAAACAGGAGATTGGCGAAATATGACTGGTAATATTGATCAAGTCCGAATCTGGGATATCGCCCGTTCACAATCTGAGATAGCAGATAACCGTTTCAACTCGGTAACTGCTGATAATCTTTTAGCAGATTTTCAGTTTAATACAGGTTCTGGAACCACAGCTATCAATAGTGCAAATAACAACTATAATGGAACTTTAGTAAACGCATCTTGGTCAGACAATCTTCCTTATTATACGATAAATATAGATACAGGTAATATAAGCGGGGTGAATATATCTACAGAAACAGAAGATTATGGTAATGATCCTGGGGAAATTAGCCTTGAAAATGGCTTCAGTGGTACTGTATCTGCTGAAAAGGATAATTATATATGGACCTTAGCCTCAGGCTCAGATAGCAATATAATAAGTAACTTAACTAGTAGTAAAAATATCTCTTTTGTTGGTACTTTTACTTTAGAAGATGTTGATAATCCTGGGTTTATTTATAGTGGACAAGCGGATGTACAAGTTTCAGCAACATCAGGTTCTATTGAAAGCTTAGAAGTTCCTTTACCTGCTAATACTACAGATAGTGATATTGTAATGGTCTTTAATGCTTCAACCACAAGTGATTTAGAAATAGCAGTACCTGCTGGAACTTGGTATGTAATAGCCTATTATAATGATTCAGAAGATGGTGGTTTAACTTGGCATCAAGGCAATCCTTATCCAGCTATTGGACCAACTGATGTAGTATTTACAAACGTGTCTTTTGGAAGTAAAGGTAATGTCCCTATTATTATCTCTCCAGAAGATACTACCTTACCTGTTGGCTTTGCCTCCTTTACTGGTTCTTGTTTAGGTGAAAACATAGTATCTTTGGATTGGGTAACACATAGTGAGTCTAACCTTAGCGGTTTTAGTGTCTTAAGAGCTCAAGATAATGACTTAAATCTCGCTAAACAGGTAGGTTCAATGATTTTTGCTACTAATACTGCTATGCATCATAAGTATAGTTTTACCGACGAAACAATAAATGAGAATGGACAATACTATTATTGGCTTAAAATCGTTGAACTGGGAGGAAATGACTATTTTCACGGACCTATTACTGTTTTTCTTGATAATAATTTTGAAGACCCTATAATAGATATTCCTGTGCAAACTCAACTCCATAATGCTTATCCTAATCCATTTAATCCTTCAACAACAATTTCCTATACACTAAAAAAACCTGCTAATGTGGAAATTGAGATTTTCAATATTGCTGGAAGAAAGATTTGGAATAAATCCATTTCTCATAATCAATCTGGTAACTATAATGTGGTTTGGAAGGGATTAAACTCTAGAGGAAAAGAAGTAGTAAGTGGAATTTACTACTATCGTTTTACTAGTGGCAAATATACTGAAACTAGAAAAATGGTGTTAATGAAATAAAATCAGTCTAGCTATTTATTCAAGTTAACATATATACTTATGCCTCGTTAATTCGAGGCTTTTTTTTAACCAGAATGATGCGTAGAATTTTGATGAAGAGTGCTAGATTCTTTCTTTTTACACAGTCTGGACTTGATAGTTGAACCCAAACAATGCAGTAGACCTTTGTGAATAGCACTATATTATTCTGCAAAAGTAACTTCCATAATTTCTCCGAATATATATATTATATGCGTCAAAATTTTGTAAGCTATTTTGCTAGAATAATCTGCACTCTTCAATAAAGTTCTACTACATTATCTGGGTTGAAGCGTCTTCATATCAAGCTTGGAGATTTTACAAAAAAACATTTGACTATTTTTGAAAAAACATGAAATTCGTCTAATATGGAAAAAAACAATAAAACTAATAAATTTATAATTGCTATTGATGGACCTGCTTCATCAGGTAAATCTACTACAGCTAAAGAATTAGCCAAGCATCTAAAATACGTATATCTAGATACTGGGGCTATGTATCGTGCCTGTGGTTTAAAAGCTTATCGAGAAAACATAGCTCTTGATGATATCCCTTCATTAACCAAGATGATGGAAGAAATAGATGTTCAAATCCAATATTCATTACCAAACAACATAGTTCTCTTAGACGGAGAAGATGTATCCCAAGCTATCAGAGAACCCCAAGTTGGCAAAATGGCATCTGATATTTCAGCTATAGGTATTGTTCGACAAGGTATGACCACATTGCAAAGAAAACTCGGTCAAGCCAAAGGAATTGTCATGGATGGTAGAGATATAGGAACTGTTGTTTTTCCTGATGCTGATTTTAAATTCTTCATGGTAGCTGATTTAAATGAAAGAGCCCAAAGGAGATATCTAGAAGAAAAAGCCAAAGGGTCAGAAAAGTCTTTTGATCAAGTTAAGGAAGAACTAGCTAAAAGAGATTATAATGATTCTCACAGGGCTATAGCACCTCTCAAGCAAGCTGATGATGCTATTTTAATCGACTCAACTAATCTATCCATTAGTGAACAAGTTGAAAAGATTATGAACATAATTAGGAAGTCTCAGTGAAAGCTTATTATAAGATAGTTTCTAAATCAGTAAATATTATTTTCAAATATGTTTTCGGTTTGAAGATTATTGGCAAAGAGAATCTAGAAGGTGTTTTCTCTCAACGCTGCATTATAGCTTCTAATCATCTTTCCAACTTTGACCCACCTTTGATAGGTTCAACTATGCCTGTAGCTATTCACTTTATGGCTAAAGAAGAACTTTTCAAATTCAAACCATTTGGCTGGATAATTTCTAAATTTAATGCTACTCCTGTTAGAAGAGGTGTAGTGGATAAAAGAGCCCTGACTACTATTAATAACATATTGAATAATGATGAAACTATTGTTATCTTTCCTGAAGGTTCTAGAAAGTCATTTACTGCCAAGCCTGGGATTGCCTTGCTTGCAATGAATACTAAATCAAGTGTCCTGCCTATCTATCTAGAAAATTCTAATCATCTATTCGCTTGTTTGCTGAGGATTAAAAAACTAAGAATGTATGTTGGTAAACCCTTAAATCCTGATTATTATCAAGACTTAGAATTAAATAAAGATAACTATAGAAAAATATCAAAGAATATTTTAGATATTATTAACGGATTAAAAGATGGTAATTAGACTAGCTAAGAATTCAGGTTTCTGTTTTGGTGTGAAAAGGGCTATAAAGATTGCTCATGACCAAGCCAGTGAACGCAAAGAAAAACTCGTAACAATAGGACCAATTATACATAACCCACAAGTTGTAGCAAGGCTTGAGGATATCGGAGTGTATTCTGTTGAAGATGTTAGCCAAGTAAATGATACTCCAGCTATTATCAGATCTCATGGAATATCAAAAGAGGCTAAACAAAGTCTTTCCAATAAAGGCATAGATATTATTGATGCAACCTGCCCTTATGTAAGTAAATTACAATCCATGGGAGAGAAATTATCTAAGGAAGGCTACTATGTTGTTGTCTTAGGAAATAGACAACATCCAGAAGTTTTAGCTCTCATTTCATATTTATCTGGAAAATTTTTAGTTGTAGAATCTCCTGAAGAAATCCCACAAATAAAGGCTCCAAAGGTGGCTTTGATATCACAAACTACACAAACTTATGAAGTTTTTGTAAAAATAGTAAAAAAATTACTTGACACAACTTTTGAGTTACATATAGTTAATACTATTTGTAGTGCTACCACTATTAGGCAGTCTTCTACTAGAGCTCTAGCTCAAGCTAGTGACTTGATGTTAGTTATCGGTGGTAAGATGAGTTCTAATACAAAAATGTTAGCTAAAATTTCTTGTAGCTATGCAGAAACTTATCATATAGAAACTGCTGAAGAACTTATAGAAGATTGGTTCACTAAAAAAAATAGAATTGGAATCAGTGCCGGAGCATCAACTCCGGATGATTTAATTATAGATGTTTATAATAAGATTATTAATATAAGCGGGAGTGGGGTGATAGTTAATTCTATTAACGATATTCCTGTGTTTAAGGAGGAAACCCGATGAGTCTTAACGAAAAAGAAGTCAAAACTCAGGTGCCTGCAGAAGCTGCAGAAGAAAAAAGTGCTAATCCGCAGCACGAAATGTCGAAATTGAATGATATTAGCAATGAAGATATGCTAAAGATGTATGATGATTCATTCTCAAACTATGAAGCTGGTCAAATTGTTACCGGTAGTGTAGTTAGTGTTAATGATCGTGAAGTCTTAGTTGATATCGGCTATAAATCTGAAGGTTCAATTCCTATCGGAGAGTTTACCTATTCTGGTAGCCCAGAAGTGGGTTCAGATATTAAAGTCTACATTGTTAAAGTAGAAGATGGCGAAGGGAAAGTAAAACTTTCTAAAAAACAAGCAGATTTCCAAGAAAATATCAAAAAACTTCAAGCTTCATTTGAAAAAGAAGAGATTATTGAAGGTATTTTCAGACGCCGTGTTAAAGGTGGAATGATTGTAGAAGTATTTGGTTTAGAAGCCTTTTTACCTGGCTCTCAAATAGCTTTAAAACCTATTCCAAATTTAGATCAGTTTATTGGAAAAACAGCCAATGTTAAAATTATCAAGTTAGATGCTGAAAGAAAGAACATTATCGTATCTCGCAAAGATGTGCTAGAAGAAGAAGTTTCTGAAAAGAAAGAAAAGTTACTTAAAGTCATTGAAGTTGGTGCAGAACTCGAAGGTGAAGTTAAAAATATTACCAACTATGGTGCATTTATTGATTTAGGTGGAATTGACGGCTTATTACACATCACTGATATGTCTTGGGGAAAAATCAATCACCCATCAGATATTTTAAACATTGGAGATAAACTTAAAGTAAAAGTTACTGCTTACGAAGCTGAAAATGAGAAAGTTTCACTCGGACTCAAACAGTTAGTTCCTCAACCTTGGGAAAATATTGAAACAAAATATGAAGAAGGTACAAGAGCTAAAGGTAAAGTTGTTAACTTAACACCTTATGGAGCTTTCGTAGAATTAGAACCAGGTGTTGAAGGACTTATTCATATTACTGAAATGTCTTGGACTAAGAAAATCACTCATCCTCATCAAATTCTTAAACTTGATGATACTGTGGAAGCTATTGTTCTTTCAGTTGATAAAGAAAGAAAAAGAATAGCTCTTGGTCTTAAACAAATGGAAGCAAACCCATGGGTTGCTATCGATATGAAATACCCTGAAGGAACTCTTCTTAAAAGAAAAATTAAGAGTTTAACCGATTTTGGTGTATTTGTTGAAGTTGAAGATGGCATCGATGGACTTGTTCATGTTTCTGACATCTCTTGGACAAAAAGAATTTATCATCCAAAAGATGTTTATAAGAAAAATCAAGAAATAGAAGCTGTAGTACTTTCAATAGACAAAACTCTTCACAGAGTAGCTCTTGGTATTAAACAACTTCATGAAGATCCATGGCAAACTTTAAGCGAAAAATTACCTCTTAATACTGAAATTATCGGTAAAATATCTAAATTAATTCCTAAAGGAATTTTAGTAGATATCGATTGTGAAGGTGATATCGTAGAAGGATTTGTTCCAGTTTCTCATCTTGCTATTCCAAAATTAGAAACTCCAGATGAATACTTCACTGTTGGTGAAGAAATTCCATTAAAAGTTATTGAACTCGATATGGATAACAGAAGATTAATTCTCTCAGTTAAAGCCTTCTTCTTCTCAAGAGATCAAGAAAGCTTAAACACTTATGTTGACTTCCATAAAGGTCAACATGCAGAATTAATGGCTAAAAAAGAAGCTAAAAAAGCAAAAGCTGAAGCTAAAAAAGAAGCCAAAAAAGAAGCTAAAAAAGCTGAAGAAAAAGTAGTTGAAGATGTTCAAGTAACTGAAGCACCTCTTACTGAAAGTCCTGAACAAGAACTTGTTGAAGAAACTGCAGAAGTTATAGTTGAAGCAGATGCTCCAACAACTGAAAATGTTGAAGAAGCAGAAGTTCAAGCTGAAACTACTGAAGAAAATGAAGAGATTAAATAAGTAAGTCTCTTAATTTTAATAGATTACAGGAAGATTGATTCTAATCTTCCTGTTTTTTGTTGTAGTTTTTTTTCCACAAATCATAGGCTTCCTTTACTACTTATTTAATAAAATAAATTAAGATTAATCAACTTATTTTAATAAATCTAGATTTATCTATAACAAATGGCTTTGATTTTCCTCAGAATAATTAGTATTTCTAGAATTATGTTTATTAAAAAATAAGTGTGATAAATACTCCCGAAATACCATTATAACAGGAATCTAAGTAGATTTAGACTTTAAAAATATTAATATACAATTAGCAGAATAGCTTTTTCTTGACAAATCAAATATCTACTCTATAATTTGGATAACAAAATTTAGTCAAAGGAGTGTAAAAACATGAGACAAAAGGTAATTATCATGGGTGCTGCTGGAAGAGATTTCCACAATTTTAATACTTTCTTTAGAGATAACCAACAATACGAGATAGTAGCTATTACTGCTACTCAAATTCCAGGTATTGATGACAAGAAATATCCTGCTGAATTAGCTGGCTCACTTTATCCAGAAGGTATTCCCATTTTACCGGAGTCAAAGCTTCCGAGCTTAATAAAAGAACACAATATTGACTTAGTCGTTTTAGCTTATAGTGACCTTCCTCATGAAAGAGTAATGCATAGTGCTGCTTTAGTTAATGCTGCAGGTGCTGATTTCATGTTGATGGGACAAAAAAATACTGCTATCAAAACCACCAAGCCATTAGTTACTATATGTGCTGCTCGTACTGGTTGTGGTAAATCACAAACAACCAGAGCTGTTGTAAGGTATTTTAAAGATAAAGGTCTCAAGGTTGTTTCTATAAGACATCCTATGCCTTATGGTGACCTAGTGAAACAAAAAGTACAACGCTATGAAACTTTAGATGACTTAGTAAAACACGAATGTACGATTGAAGAAATGGAAGAATATGAACCACATATTGCTATGGGATCAATTATCTATTCAGGTGTTGATTATGAGGCAATTGTGAGAGAAGCAGAAAAAGAAGCAGATATTATCCTTTGGGATGGAGGAAACAATGATACCCCATTCTATACTTCTGATAAAGAACTTAAAATTGTCGTAGTAGACCCACATAGACCTGGTCATGAAGTTACTTACTATCCTGGTGAAACAAATGTAAGATTAGCCGATGTTATCATTATCAATAAGATTGATTCAGCTGATGCTGATGATGTTTTTGAAGTTAGAGAGAACTGTCGTGAAGTTAATCCTACAGCTAAAATTATTGAAGCTGCTTCACCAGTATTTGTGGAAGACCCAGCAATTATAGCAGGCAAGAATGTCTTGGTTGTAGAAGATGGACCAACCCTTACCCATGGTGAAATGACTTATGGTGCAGGTATGGTAGCAGCTGAAAAGTGTGGTGTTGCAGATACTGTTGATCCACGTCCATGGGCTGTTGGAGAAATTGCTGAAACATTTGAAAAATATCCAGATATTGGAGTATTATTGCCAGCTATGGGTTATGGTGACAAACAGGTTAAAGACCTTGAAAAAACAATCAATGCAGTTGAATGTGATGCTGTAGTAATCGGAACCCCAATAGATTTAAGAAGAATTGTTAATATTAAAAAACCTTCTGTAAGAGTAACTTATGAACTACAAGAAATTGGTAAGCCAACTCTGAAAGAAATTCTAGAAGAAAATGGTTTCTAAATATTGACAAAATAAAATAGTAAAAAATATTTGAATTAGGAGACTTGCCTTAGTAAGTCTCCTTGTTTTTTCTATCCTTAAGATTTTTACTTATATTCTTGGGATTCAAGTCATATTGAAAAATTATAATGTGGAGGAATAAATGGCAAAGAAGGCAGTATTAGCTTTAGGCGGAAACGCGATTATTCAAGCTGGACAAAAGGGAACTATAAGCGAACAGTTTAAAAATACTCGTGATAGTTTAGGTGGAGTTGTTGAATTGATTAAACAAGGTTATCAATTAGCAATTTCCCATGGAAATGGTCCGCAAGTAGGAAACATGTTGATTCAGCATAATGCAGGTATCCAAAAAGGCGTTGCACCACTACCTTTAGGTGTGTTAGTTGCAGCTACTGAAGGAACAATGGGTTATATGATTGAACAAAGTTTGCAAAACAAACTCATCAAGGAAAAAATTACTAATAATGTGGTTACTATAAACTCTCAAGTTGTGGTATCTAAAGATGACCCAAGTATGCAAAACCCATCAAAACCTGTTGGTCCATTCTATACAGAAGCAGAAGCAAAGGCTTTAGAAGCTGAATTTGGTTGGCATATAACTGAAGATGCTGGTCGTGGTTGGAGACAAGTTGTTCCATCACCAAAGCCTATTGATATTATACCTGCTGCAACAATCAAAACTTTAGTTGAAGATAATCAAATAGTTATTGCTTGTGGAGGTGGTGGTATTCCAGTAGTTAGAGAAGAGAATGGTACTTTAGATGGTATCGATGCTGTGATTGATAAAGATTTCGCTTCAGCATTATTAGCTGAGAAAATAGGAGCAGAATTTTTAGTTATCCTTACTGGTGTTGATAAAGTTGCTATTAATTTTGGTAAAGAAAATCAAGAAGAATTAGATTCTTTAACTGTAGCTCAAGCTCAAGAATATTATGACCAAGGTCAGTTCCCAAAAGGTTCTATGGGTCCTAAAATACTTGCAGCTATTTCTTTTATTAAAAATGGTGGTAAGAAAGTTATCATTACTTCAATAGAAAGAATAGTTGATGCTTTTGATGGAAAGACAGGAACAGTTATTCAAGGCTAAATATATTATTAACAGAGAGGGATGTAATCCCTCTTTTTTATTGCAAAGTATTTCTAAGTAAAAATAGATATTTAATATATCTTAATATAAAATTACTTGCCAAAATATTGATATTATAGTATTTTAGTACTTAGAGATAATAATCGATTTGGAGGAATTATGAAACGATTAATTAGTGTGATTTCAATATTAACTATTGTAGTCTCCTTATTCTCCTGGCAGTTAGATAGACAGGCACAGTTCCCAGTGAACTTATACTCTATCGATCGTGCTGGAAACAATGTTGTAATTGGCGGAGGAAGTGGTGGTGTAGGTATCTCTACTGATAATGGTGAAACTTTTTCTTTTGTCATGACTCCGACTTTTAATGCAGCTACAGGTGTTTATAATGATGCAAATGATGTATCTTTTGCTGATGAAAATCATGTAGCTATTGCTTCTGAAGATGGTATGATTCTTCTCTCTTCTGATGGTGGTCAAAACTGGACTCAAGCTCCTGGAGTTGATGCCCTCTTTGGTACTGATGATGCTGAAGGTATTGTATATCATTCAGACGGAAAAATATGGGTCTCAGGAGCTAATGGTAAAATAGCTTACTCTGAAGACCATGGTCAAACTTGGGTATTACAAAATACTCCAGGTACTGACTCTCTTTACAAAATGTCAATGAATAGCTCTGGTACAGGTTTTGTTGCTTGTAATAATGGTTCTCCTGACCAAGCTAAACTTTATAAAACAACTGATTTCGGTCAAAACTGGGAATTATTAGCTTTGGGAACTCCAAATGAGTTAACAAACTTTGCAGTTGAGCAATATGGCAATTTGGTAGTTGTTGTTGGAGATGATGGCTCGATTTCATATAGTAATGATAATGGTGGAAACTGGACTCATCATACTAACTTAAGTGATGTTCGTTTAACTGGTGTTACTATGAATGGTGCTGAAGGTTATGCAGTTGGATGGAATGGCGTTGTTGTTAAAACAAGTGATTCATGGGTTAATGTTGAAGTCTTAGATAATGACTGGAATTATTATTCCCAAGATGTTGTTTATGATGCAAGTGGAAACCCAATGTTAGCAGGTTGGTATGGAACCGTTGCTAAATCAACTGATGGTATGACTTGGGTAGAAAAAACTGTTTCTTCTGTTGATAACTATAGCATCTCTCTTATCGATGAGGATAACTGGTATCTTATCGGTGATAAAGGCACAATTTTCAAAACTACTAATGCTGGTTCTACTTATGATAAAATCTATGTTGAACCATATAATGATAATGCCATTAACACTTTGTATGCATCACATTTCTTTAACGAGAATGAGGGTGTTGTTACTGGCAAAACTTCTGGTGTTGTTTATAGAACAAGTAATGGTGGAGATAGCTGGACTGGTCATCAAGTTCCTGGTATTTCTTCAACTAAATCTCTTTATACCTTTGAGTTTATTAATGACCAAATCGGTTGGACTTTTGGTTATGCCTCAGTTGCAGCTAAAACAACTAATGCTGGTGCAGACTGGACAACATTATCTTTAACAGGTATTACTGGTAATGATAATATCTACTGTGCTCATGCTTTTGATGAAAACAATATACTTTTAGGTGCTAAGAATGGTGTAATCTATAGAACAAGTAATGGTCTTGATTATACATCAATTACTCTTGGCTCAGGTGATATTAAAGATATCTATTTCCAAGATGCTGACCATGGTATTGCAGTAAATGATGATGGAGATATCTATTATACTGCTAATGGTGGTATGACTGCAGGTGACTGGACTCTTGCTTCTGAATCAGCAGACGATGATTTGCAAACTATTTATGAAGCTTCTAATGGCACTTTACTTGTTGGTGGTTACAGTGCTGATGCTTCAAATCTTGGTACTACATGGGCTATGATGCAATCTACTGATAACGGTGCTACTTGGACAGAAGTTAACCTTCCTGAAACTCAATTTAACCCAGTAAGAATTATGGATATTGCAGGTTGGGATAATAACATTATTGCTGTTGGTAAAAACCAACTTGTTTATTCTGGAACTGTTGATGGTGATACACCTCCTCCTCCAGATTACGCTGTTGATTTATTCTTCTCTGAGTATATTGAAGGCTCATCAAACAATAAGGCTATTGAAATTTTCAATGGAACAGGTGAAGCTGTTGATTTAACTCCTTATGTTGTTAAATCTGCTTCTAATGGTGGAGAATGGAATAATGAACTTAATCTTGAAGGATCATTGGCAGACGGCGATGTTTTTGTGATTGCTAATTCAGCTGCTGATGCTACAATTCTTAATGTTTCTGATGCTACTTCAACAGTAACTTATTTCAATGGTAATGATGCTGTAGGTCTCTTTTTAAATGATGTCCTTATCGATGCTATCGGTGTATATCAAGAAGACCCTGGTACAGGTTGGACAGTTGCTGGTGTTACTGATGCTACTAAAGATCATACCTTAGTTAGAAAAGCAGATGTTGCTGAAGGTTCAAGTGATTGGTCAGTTTCAGCTGGAACTAATGCTGCTGATTCTCAATGGCTTGTATATAATTCAAATGACTTTAGTTTTGTTGGTTATCATCAATTCGCTGGTGGTGCAGGTGAAATGGTTGCTATGCCTACCTTTGACCCAGCTCCTGGAACTTATGATGACCCTGTAAATGTTAGTCTTGCTAGTGAAACAGCTAATGCTACTATTTATTATACTTTAGATGGTAGTGACCCAACTGATGCCTCAACTATGTACACTGGCCCTATTAGTGTGAATGAATCAACTACTATCAAAGCGATTGCTTATGCTGATGGTTTAGATGAATCATTTGTTGCTACAGGTGCTTATACAATTTTAACAGTTCAAAATGTAGCTACTATTGCTGAATTAAGAGCTGGATCTACTGATGGTTCTATTTATAATGTAACTTCTGAAGTATTTGTAACTTATACTCAATCTTTCAGAAATCAAATATATGTTCAAGATGCTACTGCTGGTATCTTAATTGACGATAATAATGACATTATCGCAACTCAAGTTGCTACTGGTGATGGAATTACAGGCCTTCAAGGAACAATGACTGTTTACGGTGGAATGCTACAATTTACTCCTGTACAAGATATTACTTCAGTTTCATCAACTGGTAATGTAATTGCTCCTGTTACTGTCACTATTCCTCAATTAGTTTCAGATTTTGATTCTTATGAAGCAAGACTTGTTCAGCTTGAAGATGTTCAATTTACAGAAACTTCAAGCTTTGCCAATGGTAGTGTTTATGGTATTACTGATGGAACTAATAACTATAACTTTAGAACTTCTTTCTATGATGAAGATTATATTGGTACAGAGCTACCTGCTGGTCAAGGTTCTATTGTTGCACTTCCAAATTCAAGAACTGATGGCGAATATATTTCTTCACGTTTCTTATCAGACTTCAATTTTGGTCCAATAACTAATCCAGCACCTGAAAACTTAACTTATGAAGTTAATGAAGATGCTGTAAGTCTTACTTGGCAAGCTCCAACTGATGCAACTAATTTAACAGCTTATAAGCTTTATAAAGATGATGCCTTCTTAGTTGAACTTGCTGCAAATATCTTAACTTATACAGATGAAGACCTTGCTGACGGTGATTATGCTTACTATGTAACAGCAATCTATGGTGCTGAAGAATCTCTTCCTTCAAATACTGTTATGGTTCATATTGGCCAAATTAATGGTGATGCTGAAGATTTATTCATCTCTGAATATATCGAAGGGTCATCAAATAATAAAGCTATTGAAATTTTCAATGGTACAGGTATCGCAGTTGATTTAACTCCTTATGTTGTTAAATCTGCTTCTAATGGTGGCGAATGGAATAACGAACTCAACTTAGAAGGAAACTTAGCTAATGGCGATGTATTCGTTATTGCTAACTCTGGTTCAGATGCAAGCATTCTTAATGCTTCTGATGCAACATCTGCAGTAACTTACTTCAACGGAAATGATGCAATAGGTTTATTTTTAAACGATGTTCTTATTGATGCTATCGGTGTATACCAAGTAGATCCAGGTACAGCTTGGGATGTTGCTGGTGTTACTGAAGCTACTCTAAACCATACTTTAATTAGAAAACCTACAGTAGTTGTTGGTAATACTGACTGGACTCTTTCTGCTGGAACAAATGCAGATGATTCTGAATGGATTGTTTATGATATTGATGAAGTTAGTTTCATTGGTGGTCATGAATTTACAGGCGGAAATCCTGGAAACAATGTTGCAACTCCTGTTTTTGATCCTGCTTCAGGAACTTATGATGCTGCAATCAGTGTAACCATGACCTCTGAAACTCCAAATGCTACTATCTATTATACTTTAGATGGCACAGAACCTACTATGACATCTACCGAATATACTGGTGCGTTTGATATTAGTGAAACTACAACTGTTAAAGCTAGGGCTTATGCAGATGGTATGGACCCTTCTTATATTGCAACTGCAAACTACACAATTATAACTATAGTTGATGTTGCTAATGTTGCTGACTTAAGAGCTGGTGCAACAGATGGTACAATCTACCATTTAACTTCTGAAGTTATTGTTACCTTTGTCCAATCATTTAGAAATCAAAAATATATCCAAGATAATACTGCTGGTATCCTTATAGATGATTATAATGACGTTCTAGCAACCGATTACAATGTTGGTGATGGTGTGACTGGTCTTTCAGGTAGTCTTAGCGAATTCGGTAATATGCTCCAGTTTGTTCCAACAGAAGTTGGACCTGCAGCATCATCTACTGGTAATATTGCTAATCCTCTTGAAGTAACTATCAGTGATTTAATGACTGATTTTGATACTTATGAAAGTAGACTTATTAAACTTAATAATGTTATGTTCTCAGAAGCAGGTGCTTTTGCTAACGGTCAAAGCTATGCTATCACTGATGGAACAGATACATTTAACTTTAGAGCTACTTTCTATGATGTAGATTATATCGGTTCAGACCTTCCAATTGAAACAGGTCACATCGTAGCAATACCTAATGCTCGTAGTGATGGTAACTATATCTCAGCAAGAAATAATGCTGACCTCATGTTTGATGGTGTTAACCCTCCTGAAAACTTAACTGCTGAAGTAGTTGAAGATGGTGTCCAGCTTAACTGGGATACAGTTGTTGCTAATCTTTTGCGTAAAGTTTATACTGACCAAGATGGCCAAACTCTTACAGCAGATCCTATTGTAAGATCTATTGAACTTAGAAATCCTGATAGCTGGAAAGTATATCGTGAAGATGTGATGATTGCAGATGTCGATGAAATCCAATATCTTGATCCACTTACTACTAATGGAACTTATACTTATTATGTAACTGCTATGTATGGACAAGTTGAATCTGCTCCATCAAATACTGCTACTGTTACTATAGGTGACCCTGTTAATGTTATTATCGAAGATGATTTCGAAACATATCCTGATTTCGCTTTAGAAGCTGGTCCATGGACATTAGTTGATGGTGATTTGTCACAAACTTACGGTTTCCAAGGTGTTTCTTTTGAAAACTCAGGTGACCCAATGGCTTATATTGTGTTTAACCCTGCATCAACAACTCCTCCTCTTGATGAGGAAGCAAATGCCGCTTATACAGGTACAAAATATATGGCTTGTTTCGCTTCTGTTACAGCACCTAATGATGACTGGATGATTACACCAGAATTTACTGTTTCTGATCAAGCAAGTGCCTACTTTACAGCAAAGTCAGTGACTGATGATTATGGCTTAGAAAGATTCAATGTTTTAGTTTCTACTGGTTCTACTAACATTGATGACTTCACAGTAATTTCAGGTGATAACTATATCCAAGCTCCTATAAGCTGGAATAACTATGAATTTAACTTAAATGATTATGCTAATCAAACAATCAGACTTGCTATCCAATGTGTATCAAATGATGCTTTCATCTTCATGGTAGATAACTTCAGAGTTACTAATACTAATGGTACAGATAATAGCAATGACGTTAACTTCGTAGTAACTGAACTTCTTGGTAACTATCCAAACCCATTCAATCCTGAAACATCTATTTCTTATAACTTAAGAAAAGCTGGTCAGGTTACTCTTGATATCTTTAACCTAAAAGGTCAAAAAGTTAGAAGCTTAGTTAATGAACATCAAGAAAAGGGACAACATAAAGTTGTTTGGAATGGTAAAGACCAAAATAACTCAAATGTAGCTTCAGGCGTATATTTCTACAAAATGTCTAGTGGCTCATATTCATCTACTAAGAAGATGATCTTAATGAAATAGTATCATATGACCCCATAATCTTTAGAGCTGATCTATCAAGGTCTCTTAAGGTATGGGTGAAATGATAATATATATTAAATGGCACGACAGCAGTCGTGCCATTTTCTTCTGTTGGCCCTTGACATTGGGACTCTTCATTCGGATGGCCTGTCTTCCATAGCTTTCTACTACACTTAAGCTATGTAGAATGTATTAGCGAAGGGAGATGGAGATTCTCTCCGCCATCTTCAGTCTAATAACTGAAGAGTACTATTAACCCCACTTTTGTCTATTCCTTCATTGTTACTCTCCTAAAGAAAACTCAATGATTAATTGAGATAGTAATAATCAAGGAACTAGCTTAATCCTAAAATCATACTGTGAGACTAAAAATAATTACCTATATAAAGATTTGACTTGACAAGAAATAACAGCATCTATATTAGTTCAGTAAATTTTATAAAGGATGATATAGCTATGGTTGATAAAAATACTGATTTTTCCTCTTCAGAAAGATCTGAAAAGAGAGATTTTATTAGACAAATAATAGATAAAGATATTGAAAGTGGGAAGTACGATGGTAGAGTCCATACACGTTTCCCACCAGAACCTAATGGCTATTTGCATATAGGACATGCCAAAGCTATAGTCGTAGATTTTGGAATTGCTAAAGATTATAATGGCTTAGCAAATCTTAGATTTGATGATACTAACCCAACAACAGAAGATGTAGAATATGTAGATTCAATCCAAGAAGATATTAAATGGTTGGGCTATGATTGGGAAGATAGACTCTACTATGCTTCACAATATTTTGACAAATTCTACGAGTATGCACAAATGCTTATTAAGAAAGGTCTTGCTTATGTGTGTTCTCTTTCTCTTGAAGAAATAAAAGAATATCGTGGAACTGTAAAAGAAGCAGGAAAACCTTCACCAGACCGTGATAGACCTGCTGAAGAAAGTTTAGCTCTTTTAGAAGGAATGAAGAATGGTGACTTTGCTGAAGGCCAATACACTTTGAGAGCTAAGATTGATATGGCTCACCCTAATATGAAGATGCGAGATCCACTTATCTATAGAATTAGACATGCTCATCACCATCAAACTGGTGATAAGTGGCATATCTATCCGATGTATGATTTTGCCCATTGTTTAGAGGATTCTATCGAAGGAATTACTCATTCTCTTTGTACTTTAGAATTTCAAAATAACAGAGCTCTATATGACTGGTTCTTAGAAGCTTTAGAAGTTTATCATCCTCAACAAATAGAGTTTGCTAGACTTGAGCTTTCTCATACTGTTACTTCAAAAAGAAAACTTAAAGAACTTGTAGATAAAGAAATTGTTGATGGTTGGGATGACCCAAGAATGCCTACTCTTTGTGGTTTAAGAAGAAAAGGATATCCAGCTGAAGCAATCAGAAACTTCTGTGAAGATGTTGGCTTAGCTAAAAGAAATTCAACAGTTGAATTAGCTCTTTTAGAATACCATGTCAGACAAGTTTTAAATAAAAGTGCTTTAAGGATGATGGGTGTTGTTAATCCTTTAAAAGTGGTCATTACTAATTACCCTGAAGGACAAGATGAATGGTTAGAAGCTGTAAATAACCCAGAAAGGCCAGAAGATGGTACAAGATTAGTACCTTTCTCTAGAGAATTATACATTGAACAAGATGACTTTATGGAAGATGCACCAAAAAAATTCTTTAGATTGTCACAAGGTAGGGAAGTAAGACTTAGGTATGCTTATTTCATAACATGCCATGATGTTATTAAAGATGAGAATGGTAAAATAACTGAAATTCATTGTACTTATGACCCTGATACTAAGGGTGGTAATGCTCCTGATGGTAGAAAAGTAAAAGCTACAATGCACTGGGTTTCTGCACAACATGCTAAACAAGTAGAAGTTAGAGTTCTTAATAACTTATTCTCAGAAGAGAATCCAAATAAGAAAGAAGAAGGGAAAACTTTTATTGATTATCTGAATCCAAATTCTTTAGAAGTAATTTCCACTTGCTTTGTCGAGCCTGAATTAGCAAAAGCAAAAGCTGGTGTTAACTATCAGTTTGAAAGAATTGGTTACTTTATTTTAGATTCAAGATATTCTAGTCCTGAATGTCCTGTATTTAATAGAACAGTAACTTTAAAGGATGCCTGGGCTAAGATTAAGAAAAAATAATTAGAAAATATGTACTAAAAAAAGCCAAACTATTGTTTGGCTTTTTTTCAGAGTGTTGAAAAAGTCAACTTCACTGATTTTTTCGGAGCTAAGTTTTATGGAGTGGATGCATCATGCATCCACAAAAGGCTCTGAAAACCTATTATCCCAAATAATGCAATAGATCTTTGAGAATAGCACTATATTCTTTTGCAAAAGTAACTTACATAATTCTTCCGAATATATATATTATATGCGTCGTAATTCTGTAAGCTATTTTGCTAAAAGAATATGCACTCTTCTCTAAAGCTCTACTGCACAATCTGGGATTATTCTGGTAGCAAGATACTGCCAGTCCACAATTTCCAGTTCCCATAGACCAAAAAAAGCTCTCCGAAGAGAGCTTTATATTTATTCTAAATATTATTTTTTCTTATGTCTGTTTTTACGAAGTCTTTTTTTTCTCTTATGAGTAGAAATTTTATGTCTTTTTCTTTTCTTTCCGCAAGGCATGAGCTATCTCCTTATTTTTTAAATGTTTCTATAATATCAGTTTTAAATTCACGTGAGAATTTAAAAGTAGGAACTGTTCTTTCAGGTACTGGTATAGTTGCGTCAGTTCTAGGGTTTCTTCCAGTTCTAGCTTTTCTTTGTTTTAATTTGAAAGTACCGAAACCTCTGATTTCGATATGATTACCTTCTTTTAAACAATCTTTTGTAGTATTGAAGAAACTATCTACAATTACACTTACGTCTTTTCTGATAATACCAGTCTCATTAGCTATGATTTTTACTAAATCTGCTTTCGTCATTTCTTCTCCTTATTATAACAATATTTTTATTATTATTTAATTATATAAAGTATTTAAAATTATTACTTTAGAATATCTGTCAAGAATTTTATAAAAAAAATAGAAAATACTATTCTAAAGAGTAAATTCTAGGAAAAATCCACATAAAATATTTTGACTAACAAAATATGTATAATCCAATTGTTTTTTATTCAAATATCTGTCAAGACATCTTTATGTTATTCTTTATTTTAGTAGATTCCTTTGCCTAATTATCGATTCATGAAGAAGAAAAGACATATTTTAGAAAATTATCTTTTATCCATATACTCCGTCATGATAGTAAAATAATCCCCAACCCACTTAGGAGGGTTCTCTAAGGCTTCTGTTCCCATCCAGGCAGCATAAGAATCTTCATGCTCAGGAGCAAAACCGTGCATGCCAGGTAAGGACTTAAGTCCCATATCCGATGGAACAACTTGAACGCCAGGGTCCATAAGTAAAATCTCTTCTCCATACATGTTATCTTCGAAATCAATACCATATTTTACTTTATCTTCTTGACTTACTAAATGGGAATAAGGTATAGATTTAGCCTTTTTGATTATATGCGGACGGCATTTTTCATTTAAGAACCAGAAATGTACCATAGTTGAATCATATAAAGCGATATAGTCAATACCCCATCTAAAACCTAGAGATTCAATTTCCTTTTGAACATTCACTTCATGAGTTAAGGTTGTCATTCCGTGGTCAGACATAACAAAGAGAGAATAATCTTCATAATGTTTTTCTACTTCTTTCACTAGATTTCTTATTTTCTGAGCATACCAATCTAATTTAGGTTGAATTTCTTTACCATCCTTAGTGACATTATGGAGTAAGCCGTCCATACTAGCTGTATAAAGAAAGGCAAAGTCAATTTTTTCGGATACAACGTCATCAACTAAGGCTTGAATATTCTCCTCTTCAGATAATCTCCAATTAGAAATATGATAAGGAATCTTCTTTTCTTCCAGGATATCTGCTAGATTCTTTACAGGAGAAAGTCCGCCAGGAACAAATAAATCAGTCTTTTCGATATAATCATAATAGGGAAGACGAGCAAAAGGCATAGAATATATTTCAAAGTAGCCAGTGTAGCCATTAACTTTCTTAATAATTTTGGAGAATTGATGACGAAATCTCCATCTATCAAAGATAGATTTTGGGAGAAATTTAAGATATTTAAAGGCTTTAAAAGGGCTTTCTTCAGGATTATAGTAATAAAAAGTTAGATGTTTATGTTCGGTTGGCTTCTTTCCTGTTAAAATAGTCGGAATTGCTGTGCAAGAGTAACCAAATTGCATTTGGGCTGGATATCTATGAGGGAGTAAATCTTCCAAAAAGTTATACTTCTTTTGAATCTCCCAGCCAAAAGCATCTATAAACATAAAAATTGAAATTCTCTTTTTCATGATTTTTCCTTGTTTTTCTTAAGCTTTTAATTTAGCATTAATCTCTTCATTTACCAGAATCACTTATAGACATTAGTTCCTTAGGAAAAGGATTAAAATATCTTTGCTGTGAAAGATAATCATTTTTAAATCTCATTAGCCAAGAATTTAATATTGTTATAACAACTATTAAAGGTATCTTCTTTTGTCTATATAAATCTAACTGTTCTAAAAAATGTGCCTTTTCATCACTATTTAAATCTTTAGAAAAATATCCAAAAATATGCATTAATACATTGATATTAGTGGCGATGTTAGCTCCTTTCTGGAAGATTTGATATAGTTTATCTTGATAATTAGCAAATACTTGGTCAACAGTTAGTTTCTCATGATTAGCTACTATTTTACCAGCTTCTCTTAATTTAGACTGATTATAAGCCATGAATAAATATTTATTAGATGCATGGAAATCTACTAAAGCTTTCATAGTCCTAGGTAAATTCCTAAATTCAGCAAAAGTATAAATTTTAGTTAAGAAATGTTCTCTCAGTTGAAGGTTTGTAAGTCTTCCTTCATCTTCTATTGCCAAATGATTGTATTTATCAATAACTTCTTGAGCAAACAAACCGACGCTTTTAGTTGATATAGCAGGGATTTTGCCAATACCAGAATATAATTTTACATCTTTCATACCACAGGAAGGTGATCTACTTTTGAGAACAAAACCATCAATATTTTCTAAATTACCTACAAAATTCTTAGAAAAAGAAAGCATTTTATCTGTGAAGTCTTCTCCAGACATTGATTTCACCAATCTAATATCATCGCCTTGTTTCATTAATCTAATAGATTCTCTTGGGATTGGCAAGCCTATCTCAACTTCAGGACAAACTGTAATAAATTCAACATAATCTTTAAGCTTTTCTACTATTACAGAATTAATCATAAGTCCATTATAACGGCATGCAGCAAAGTTTACACATTTACTCAAGACTAATCTTGGTTTGATATTTGTCATAATTACTCCTATTATATAAATATAAGTGAAATTAATCAAATTCCAAGTGAATAATAGTATTGAGTGAGAAAAATTGTAAATAAATATGAAATAGTCTTCATATTGAAGAAAAATATAATTTGTTAAATATTATCTTAAATGCCTAATATGTTTAACATATTATTAATTATTTAAATTATTTTTTGTAATTATTCTAAAATCCATTAACTTCTATTTATAAGTGTCGTTATACATATAAAAATTAATTATATAAGGAGATTTGATGAAAAGACTACCTGAAATTTTACTTTCCAAAGACAAAACGCATGAAATTATGATGGGTAATTGGGGTTTAGTTAGAGCTATGATCGAAGCAAATGTTAGAGTTGTTACTTCTTACCCAGGTTCTCCTACCCCAGAAATAGCAACTGCTATTGCTCAGATACCTAAAGAGGACAGACCCTTTTACTTCGAATTCTCTGTTAATGAAAAAGTAGCAACTGAAGTAGCTTTTGGAGCTTCTATTAATGGACACCTCTCCTGTGTCTTCTTCAAGAGTGTTGGACTTAATGTTGCTGCTGATTCTCTAGTCCAATTAGGATTAATGGAATTAATAGGTGGTATGGTGATTATTCTTGGAGATGACCCAGGCGCTAATTCTTCTCAGAATGAACAAGATAATCGCCATTTTGCTAAAATGTCTTATATTCCTATTTATGAACCTTCAACTCCAACAGAAGCTTATCAGATGTTCAAAGAAGCAGCTAAGGTTTCTAAGGAAAGACAAATGCCTGTCTTTTTGAGATTGACAACACATGTATGTCATTATAAAGAACTGATTGAATTCGATGCTTGGGAAAAAGAAGAATTTGACCCAAGTCCAAAATTTGATGTTGAAAATGGACCTTACATACCTATTACAACGACTGTTTTTCCTTTGAAACGAAAGGCTCTCAAAAAATTAGAAGAATTTAGTCATTATGCAGATAAGTCAGATTTGAATTTCCTTAATGATAACAATAATGAGAATATTGGCATTATAACTATGGGACTTCCTTATTATTCTCTACTTGATGTTATGCAAGAAATGAGGGTAAAGCCAGATATTCTAAAACTCGGGATTGTTTATCCTTTAGCTAAAGAGAAGATTATTGATTTCTTGAAAAAACACAAAGAAGTCAAAGTACTAGAAGAGCTGGATGATGTAGTTGAAAGAGATATCAAGATGCTTGCTTTTGATCATAATATTGATGTTAAAATTACTGGAAAAGGTGATCTATTAGACTGGGAAAATGAATATACTCCTGATAAAGTGAAAGAAGTTTTGAGAAAGCAGTGGAATTCACTTTTCACACCTGAAGAGCCTGAAGATACAGAGAAGCCAAAACTAAATCCTCGTCCTGCACAAATGTGTCCTGGATGTGGGCACAGGTCAGCTTTTCATGCCATTAAAAAGGCTTTATCCAAAGATGACATAACTGTTGCTGATATTGGTTGTCATTCTTTAGGCTTTCTTCCTCCATATAGAATGGGGCAGGCTCTCTTAAGTATGGGGCATTCCAATGGAACTGCTGCTGGATTATCCCTCTTTAACAAAAAGAGAAAGGTTGTTTCCTTCATAGGTGATTCGACTTTCTTCCATGCAGGCCTTCCAGGCATAATAAATGCTATTTTTAATAATCATAATCATACGTTAATTATTATGGAAAATGGTACTACTGCAATGACAGGTCATCAAGACCATCCAGCAGTAGGCAAGAATTTTAATGAAGTTTCTGAGAAAATCCCAGTTATGAATATGCTTAAAGGAATGGGTGTAGCAAATATCAGAAGTGTTGATACTTATCAACAAGCTAAGCTTACTCAGGCTGTTAAGGAAGCTCTTGCAGAAGATGGCTTTAATGTGGTGATAGCTAAACATCCATGTATGCTTAAATTCACCAGAGAACTTGCTAAAAAGAAAGTAGGTAATCCTCCAAAAGTTAAAGTTACTGCTAAGTGTAATAGGACTTATGAATGTATATCAGAATTTGCCTGTCCTTCTTATCAAATAAACCCAGATGGCTCTGTTTGGGTACAAGAGGATTTGTGTATTGGAGATGGTTCATGTAAACAAACATGCCCTAGTCAAGCTATTGAATCTAAATCAAAGGAGGAAAAGTAATGTCTAATAATTTCAATATATTCATAATTGGTGTTGGTGGGCAAGGTATTGGCCTTCTTTCAGAAGCTGTTATCAGAGCTGCTTACTATGCTAAATTACCTGCTAAAGGCGTAGATACTCATGGTCTAGCTCAAAGAGGTGGAACAGTTACCTCTCAGATAAGATTAGGCTCTAATGCTTATTCTCCTCTAATTCCTTTAGGACAAGCTGATATTGTAATTGCCTTAGAGAGACATGAAGCTCTTAGAGGTATGAATTCTCACTTGAAGAAGGGGGGAGACTTGGTTTTCTATGATGCGGTTTGGCAACCTTTGGATGTTAGAATGAGACAGGCTCAAGAAACTGAAACAGAAACAATTGAAGGCGAATGTAAGAGAAGAAATATTGCCTATCATAGAGTATTTAAAGAGGATTTAGGCAATGCTAAAATGCAGAATGTAGTCGTATTAGGCTATATTGCTAAACATAATCTAATTCCAGGTATTTCTAAGGAAAATTATCTACAAGCGATAAAGGACTTATTAAAAGGTCAGCTTTTGGAAGATAATCTAAAAGTATTCGACCAATAAATTTTGCTTAATATACAATAAGAGGAATGACTAGTCATTCCTCATTTTTGTTTATCTTTAGAGGAAATTTTTCGATTTACATTGACAAACATTTTGAATAAAATATTCCGACGCATAAAACATAAATACTGTGTAGAATTACACATTGAAGGAGCTAAGACTTGTTTAATCCCAAATTATTTGAAATGATACCCAAATTAACTAAAAAACAGTTAATGAACGATATAATAGCTGGTATCCTAGTCGGCATAGTAGCATTACCCTTAGGCATAGCTTTTGGTATAGCTTCCGGAGTTACTCCAGAAAAAGGACTTATCACTGCTGTAATCGGTGGATTTCTAGTATCTTTCTTAGGAGGTTCTTCTGTTCAAATTGGTGGGCCAACAGGAGCTTTTATCATTATAATTTATGGAATAATCGAACAATTTGGTGTCGATGGTTTAATGGTTGCTACCATGCTGGCAGGCATTTTCTTAATTATAATGGGGGTTGCCAAGTTTGGTTCTCTAATAAAATTTATACCTTATCCAGTAGTTGTTGGTTTTACTTCTGGTATTGCAGTAGTAATTTTCTCTACACAGATAAAGGACTTTCTTGGCCTTTCGATAAATAAAGTTCCAGGTGACTTCATTGGTAAATGGCAGACCTACTTCTTGAACCTGCATACTATAAATTGGCAAGCTTTTCTCATTGGATTAATGTCTTTATTGATAATTATTTACTGGCCTAAAATTAATCGAAAATTACCTGGTTCAATCATAGCTATCCTAGTCTCAACACTTTTGGTAAGTATTTTCAATTTGAATATTCCAACTATTGAAAGTCATTTCGGCTCAATTCCTTCTTCTTTACCAAAACCACAATTTCCTCATATCTCATTTGAATTAATCAAAAGTATGCTTCCTCCAGCCTTTACTATTGCTATGTTAGCTGCTATAGAAGCTCTGCTCTCTGCAGTTGTTGCTGATGGTATGATAGGCGAAAAGCATAAGTCAAATACCGAGCTAATAGGGCAGGGAATAGCAAACATTGCTTCCCCTTTGTTTGGGGGAATTCCTGTAACTGGTGCAATAGCTCGAACTGCAACTAATATAAAGAATGGAGGGAGAAGTCCTATTGCTGGTATTGTCCATGCTTTGACTCTTCTCTTGATAATGCTTCTGTTAGGTCCTTGGGCAAAACTTATTCCCATGCCCACTCTGGCAGCTATTCTGATTATGGTTGCTTATAATATGAGTGAACACCATATCTTTAGGCAATTGTTAAAAGCTCCAAAAAGTGACATTATAATTCTTGTAACAACTTTTTTATTAACTGTATTCTTTGATTTAACTATTGCTATTGAAGTTGGATTAGTTTTGGCTATGTTCCTATTTATGAAGAGAATGGCAACAGTTAGCAATGTTGATTTCATTACAAATTCATTTCAAGATAAAACAGATGAAGATGACCCAAATAGCATCAAAATGAAAGACGTTCCTGAGAGTGTTGAAGTTTATGAAGTTGCAGGTCCTTTCTTCTTTGGAGCAGCTTCTAAATTTAAAGATTCTATCAGAATGTTAGAATCACCTCCTAAAATTAGGATTATAAGAATGAGAAGCGTTCCTATTATTGATGCAACAGGACTTAACTCCTTGAGAAATCTTTATCTAGATTCTAAACATGATAAGATTATTTTGTTACTTTCAGGAGTTAATCCTCAACCAATGAAAGCCTTAAAGAACTATGGACTCTATGAATTAATTGGTGATAAAAATATCCATCAAGATATTGATTCTTCTCTAGAAAGAGCTAAAGATCTGCTAAAGGTAACGGCATAATAGGCTTGTAATTTTACATTTTATATATTGATAATTCATAATCATCTTTTTTTATAATAATCATTGACATATATTTTAAACTTCTATGTTTTTGTTTTAACTAACAATAATATTCGTAAAAGGAGTTAAGAAATGGGAATTATACCTATGCCAAAAAATGAACCTATTCTTTCTTATGCACCTGGTACACCAGAAAGAAAGGCTTTACAAGCAGAATTAGAGAGAATGTCTAATGAAACAATCGAAATACCTTTAATTATAGGCGGAAAAGAAGTAAAAACTGGTAAAATGGCTAAAGCTGTTGAACCTCATAATCATAAAAACGTATTAGCCAACTTCCACCAAGCAACTGAAAAAGAAGTTAATATGGCTATCGAAGCTGCTCTTGCTGCTCGTAAAAAATGGGCTGCTACACCATACCAAGCTAGAGCTGCTGTCTTCTTAAAAGCTGCTGAACTTATTTCTGGAAAATATAGAGCTAAAGTTAATGCAGCTACTATGCTTAATCAATCTAAAAATGCTTTCCAATCAGAAATTGATTCTGTTTGTGAATTAGTAGATTTCTTTAGATTTAACGCTAAATTCATGGAAGAGATTTATGAAGGCCAAAAACTTACTTCTCCAGTTGGTACTTGGAATCAACTTGAATACCGTGGTTTAGAAGGTTTTGTTTTTGCTATTTCTCCATTTAATTTCACTGCAATCGGCGGTAACTTACCTACTTCACCTGCTATGATGGGTTGTGTTTCTGTTTGGAAACCTGCTTCAACGTCTGTTTTCTCAAATTATATAATTATGAAAATATTACAAGAAGCTGGTTTACCTGATGGTGTTATCAACTTCATCCCAGGTCGTGGTGCAGATGTTGGTGATTCTGTGATTAAACATCCTGAATTAAGTGGTGTTCACTTCACAGGTTCTACTGGTGTATTCCAAAATATCTGGAAAACTATTGGTAATAACATTCATACTTACAAAACTTATCCAAGAATCGTAGGTGAAACTGGTGGAAAAGACTTCATTGTTGCTCATAAATCAGCAGATGTTGATGCTTTAGCTACAGCTTCAATTAGAGGTGCTTTTGAATATCAAGGTCAAAAATGCTCAGCTCTTTCAAGAATCTATATTCCTGAATCATTATATGATGGCTGGATTGAAAGATGTAAAAGAGATCTTAGTACAATTAAAATGGGTTCTGTTAAAGATTTCACAAACTTCATTAATGCTGTTATTGATGAAAGAGCTTTTGATAAAATTACTAAAGAATACATCGAATTTGCTAAGAATGCTAATGATGCCGAAGTTGTTGCTGGTGGTGAATATGATAAAACAGAAGGTTACTTTATCCAACCAACTATCATTAAAACTACTAATCCTCACTTCAAATCTATGGAAGAAGAAATCTTCGGACCTGTTTTAACAGTTTATGTTTACGAAGATGATAAATATGAAGAAACCTTAGAACTTTGTGACAGAACTTCTGTTTATGCTCTTACTGGTGCTCTTTGGGCTCAAGATAGATATGCTATCGAAGTAGGTACAAAAGCCTTAGTTCACGCTGCTGGTAACTTCTATATCAATGATAAACCAACTGGTGCTGTTGTTGGTCAACAACCATTTGGTGGTTCAAGAGCTTCTGGTACCAATGACAAAGCAGGTTCAATGTGGAATCTTATCCGTTGGACTGCTGTTAGAACAATCAAAGAAACCTTCAACCCACCAACTGATTATAGATATCCTTTCTTAGGATAAATCAATTATAAATTGAGGCTGAGTAATCAGCCTTAAACTTTTGACAAAAGCCCCTAATTTCTGAGGGGCTTTTGTTTTCTGATATTTTTTTCTTATTGATCCATTTACAGTTTGTACGGCTCAAGTTCAAGTCTGGTGGAAAAATTTAATAAAATATAAAATTTTATCATTAGTGTGATTATCCAACGTATCTCTGAAAGGGATTAATAGTTTAGCCTGGGGTAAGATCCTATAAGGATCGTCACCCCAGGAACAATATCCAAAATTACGACCTAACCCTGTAAGGGTTTAATATAATGGTAACTAATTATAATATTAAATCATTGGTATATATGTTTTTATTAAACCCTTACAGGGTTAGGCTTTTTATATACATCATTACCCAGGGTTGCAATCCCTTCAGGATTTTACCCTGGGCTAAACTATTAATCCCCTTTAGGGATATAAGACCTATCCTTTCAGGATTATGTCTTATTCTGCTAAAATAATACTATCAATAGTAACTTATAATCCGTAAACTACTGTAATACAATATCTAGTGCAAAATAATGCAACATAATTTCCACCAGACTTGAACTTGAGCCGTTTGTACTAAGTCAATATTATCTTATAATCGCTTATATCAAAGTTTATTAGAATATTTTTAAGTAAATCAAGTAAATTGCTTATAAAATTGAAGATTATCTTCTTATTTCCTGGATTTTAGAGCAATTTTGCTATTTTCTTTCTATTTTGTGATATTGCTGTCATATAAACCTGAAATCTCATCTTCTCTAATCCAAAAAATCATGCATATCTATAACCAGAAACTGCTTCGAATTAGCAAAACTTCTTTCCACAGTCTCCTTTCTTCTTTTATATTAACTTTTACCAAGTTCAGTTTTATTGTTACACATAATCTCTTCTTTATAATGTTCCCAAACATGCCTTGTCATTTTTTTTTTGCCTGTTTTTGATGTCACACATTTATTTTTTAATGTGCATAAAAAACAATTATCTACATTTGACTTGTGTACATTATAACCTTGTTTCATAGTTAATTTAGGCCCTCTCCAAAGTAGAGTGGGATCTAAATATAATAGTAAATGAAGAACCTTAAAATCCTTATAGCTCCAGAGGAGCGATTTCTCAAAGGTATTTTTGATATTATAATCCCCTTTAGTAAGGGTGAAAATAGGGGGGTACTAACTACTGGGATATTCTTCATTTATAAGCATTTGCAATTTGTGAAGAAAACTATCTAGAGGTTGATTTCTTAATCTACAAAGATGTCGCTTTCTACAAAGATGTCGCTCCTCTGTAGCTTTTAAGGTTCTTTGACAATTTAATCTACAAAGATGTCGCTCCTCTGTAGCTGCAAGAAGAGTGAATTTATTCTAAGTCTCACTCTACTTGAGAGAGATCCATATTTTTTTTGTTATTGTTTGTGGATTTCCATCTAGTTTGCACTTTACAAAATAGATACCGCTTGCTAAATTTTGTGGTAAATTAAGGCTAATCTCTCCTTTGAAGAAATTTTTAGTTTCTTTTGTAAAAACTTTTTGCCCTTTGATGTTATAAATCGATATTTGAGTAATATTTGTTGAGTTATCTGATTTAATATTTAATAAGTCAGATACCGGATTAGGATAACATTGAAGATTTGTTTGTGCAATTTCACACTCTCCTTCATAAGTAGGAGTGGTATCATGGTAACGAAATTCTAGATAGGGTTGGCTCGATGTGGAGGCATGATAAATCCCAACATGATCACTATTACCATCATAATCTGTAATATAATCAAAATAGAGCATTAGTGGGAAGTCTGTGAATTCAATTGAATTTTTAGCCAATAAATATGCTTGTGTTACATCAAGTTGTTTCCATCCATCATTAGCATTATCACTGATTACCCCAATTTCCATAAAATTTATTGCATTAAAGCTAGAGGATAAATTCTCAATATTAAAATCACCCAAGGCAACTTTTAGTCCATGATTTGAATTCCCATAAAAAGATGGAAAACCTTCTTCCCAAGGACCACATGTGGAATAATATTGGTAAACTTTCAATGTTACCGATACGATTTCCCAAGTTTCTGGATGGTTTTGAAAAGGAAATCTATAGTATTTTCTAACGGAGCTCTGCCCTTGAGTGTAGAAATCTACACGATCACCAACTATGGAAAAATATTCTGTAAAACTGAGATTATACAAATCGTCATGCCAACCCTCTAAATCAAACAATACTTTAACGATATTGTAATCACTATTCTCCTCTAAATACACAATTTCTTCAAAATAATCATCCTCTTTTATTTGGGCTGTTAAAAGGCAAATTGAGAATAGGGTAATTAGAATGAATATTAATTTCTTTAGACTCATACTTTCTCCTCACTTTACAAATATTTTTTTTGTTATTGTTTGTGGATTTCCATCTAGTTTGAACTTTACAAAATAGATACCGCTTGCTAAATTTTGTGGTAAATTAAGGCTAATCTCTCCTTTTGGGAAAGAATGGTTTTCTTTTGTAAAAACTTTTTGCCCTTTGATGTTATAAATCGATATTTGAGTAATATTGCTTGAACTATCTGATTTAATACTTAATAAATCAGTTACTGGATTAGGATAACATTGAAGATTTGTTTGTGCAATTTCACACTCTCCTTCATAAGTAGGAGTGGTATCATGGTACCGAAATTCTAGATATGGTTGGTTAGATGAGGAGGCATGATTAATCCAAACAAAATCGCCAGCACCATCATAATCTGTAGTATAATCAAAATAGAGCATTAATGGGAAGTCTGTAAATACAATTGCATTTTTAGCCAATAAATATGCTTGTGTTACGTCAAGTTGCCTCCATCCATCATTAGCATTATCACTGATTACTCCTATTTCCATAAAGTTTGTTGCATTGAAACTAGAGGATAAATTCTCAATGTTAAAATCACACAAGGCAACTTTTAACCCATGATTTGAGTTCCCATAAAAAGATGGCCAAACATTTGTATAAGGGCCAGACATAGACCCATTTTGATACACATTCAGAGTTATTGATTCAATTTCCCAAGTTTCTGGAGGGTTTTGAAAAGGAAATCTATAGTATTTTCTAACGGCGTTCTTCTCTTGAGTGAAATAATTTACATCATCACCAACTATGGAAAAATATTCTGTAAAACTGAGATTGTACAAATCGTCATGCCAACCCTCTAAATCAAACAATACTTTAACGATATTGTAATCTCTATCTTCCTCTAAATACACAATCTCTTCAAAATACTCATTCTCTTTTATCAGGGCTGATAATAAAGAAATTACGAATAGAGTAATTAGAATGAATATTAATTTCTTTAGACTCATACTTCCTCCTCACTTTACAAATATTTTTTTTGTGATTGTTTGTAAATTTCCATCTATCTTGCATTTTACAAAATAAATACCGCTTGCGATGTTTGTTGGTAATGCTAGATTAACTTCACCATTTTTTGTAGATATATTATGATTAGAAAATACTTTCTGACCTTTAATATTGTAGATATTGATTGCTGAAATAGGCTTTTCGCTGATATTTTTAATAGTTAATACTTCAGATGTAGGATTAGGATAACAATTTATAAGTGGGCTTATGGATTCATTTTCACTTTCATTATTGGAAGTAGCTCTAACATATTGAAAAAGTAATTTAGGCTTATTGGAACTACTAGCCGTAGCAATAGATAAATAATCATCTTCACCATCTGAATCAGAAACTAAATCAAAATATAACATTAAACAAAATGCTGAGTAGCTCAACTCATCTCTAGCGGTTAGATATGCCTGGGTAACATCTAACTCTTTCCACTCGTGGATTGGATTATTACTAATAACGCCAATTTCTTCAAAAACTGAGGGAGCAAAGGTTAAAGCTAGATTTTCCATATCAATTTCTAAGAGTGCTACTTTTAAGAAAAAAAAGTCTGCGTTAATAAAAGTAGGGAATTGATTAATCTCACCATTACCACAAGAAGAACTTTGATAAATTTTTAGTGTTACAGATAATATCTCCCAACCTTCAGGTGGATCTATGAAGGGGTATTCATAAAATCGACGATAGCCTCCGATACATGTCCAAGGCGTGTAATAGCAATAATCTCCGACATTAGCAGATTGCTGATTATTGTGAGTGAATTCATACCAATCATAGTAAGGCTCATCATTATAAATAAGAATTTTCTCAATGTTAATATCTTTTGTAGTTTCTAGATATTGTGTTTCTTCAATTACTTCTTCTCTTGTTAATGATAGTAATCCAATTGTAGAAAGGACCAGTAATAATAATAAAATGTTTTTCTCTCTCATTCAATCCTCCTTCAGGATAATTTGTGTCATGTGCTATTCTTGCTTCCTTACTCTCTAATATAGTTTCGATAAACAAACATAGTAGTTTATCTATAATTACACTCAGGTTTATATGAAAAAATATTTTATCTAAAAATATATTACAATTTATCTATAATAAAAAAAATACGTCAAGAGAATTATCATCATTTTTCTATAAAACTAGTTATACATAATTTAAAATAGAATCTATATTAACACTCTGAAGCTGAGAAATCAGTCACAGACCTTTGCCAAAAGCCCATATTTCTAAGAAATTCATTAATTTTTTTGAAAAGTATTGGACAAAAGACAATTCATAAAGTCGCTATAGCTTTATCCAAAATCTTACCTGCTATGTATTTAAATACTATCTTGCTTGAATTTGAATAATTCTGTTTGCGATCTTTTTTTGCAAAAAGTGACCTATAACTCAGAGAAGTTGATTTTGTCAAAACTCTAGACTGAGAAATCAGTATTTTTTTACTCCTTGTTTTTTGAAAGACAAGTATTTTTAGTTTTTTATTGACACAATAGCCCCTTCCTACAAACTTACACAAAATACTAAAATTCAGATAAAAATATTATTTAATAAATAAGGAGATAGTAATGAAAAGAACATTTCAACCTCATAATAGGAAAAGAAGAAACAAACATGGTTTCCGTCTTAGAATGAGTACTGCTAATGGTAGAAGGGTGCTTAGTGCAAGAAGAGCTAAAGGCAGAAAAAGACTTACAGTTTAATTTTATTAAAAATCGGAAACAATACTTAGAATTTTATAGAATTCAGAAGAAGATTCATTCTAATTTATTTTTAGTTCTGTGTCGTAAAGACACAGAATCTTCTTTTTTTTCTATAGGCATTACTGTAACAAAAAAGATAGGAAATGCTGTTACCCGAAATAGAATTAAGCGAAGAATTAAAGCATATTTAAGACAAGTAATGAAAACTAATATCAGTGGGATGAAAATTAATATAATTTCAATTAAAGATTCATCAGATATCCCATGGAGTGAATTTGTAAGTGAACTTGATAATATTATTAAGAAAATCGAAAAAAGTAATATCTAAAGTTACTGATTTAGTAAATTTACTATTTATTTTTATTATACGATTGTATAAAAACTACATATCACCACTCTTCCCAGCTACCTGTAGGTTTACTCCTACTTGTAGTACTTATGCAACACAAGCATTCAGGAAATACTCATTTTTCCATGCTCTCTACTTGTCTGTCAAACGAGTACTCAAGTGCCACCCATATCATCCCGGTGGTTACGACCCATTAAAATAATTTAGGAGGAAATTTGAATAGGAAGACCCTATTAGCGATTGTACTAATGTTTTTAACATATTGGCTGTTTAATACTTATTTTTTCCCAAAACAGCAGGTTAACGCAAATCAAACAAGTACACAAAAAGAAGTAAAACAAGAAAAGGAAGAATTATCTAAACCGATAATTAACCTAACAAATGAAGGCATTTTAATTTTCAGTGATTACCAAGAAGGCCAGATTAGGTTCAATTTTGACGGCAATGAACCAACAGTAAATGATAATTTATATCAGGGTATTATTCCGGTAACTGACCCAGATCAAGTTACCAAAATTAGAGCAAAAGTTTTTTATAATGATCAAGAATCTAAAACAGCATTCTACAATAAGAGTTTAAGTAAAAGTGACATTATTCAAGCAAGCGATATTGAACCAGTTGTAATTGAAAATGAAAAACTAAGATTAACACTTTCTCCGAAAGATGGTATTATTACTAAGGTTTTCCTTAAAGATTTTACTATGGGAAAAGAAGAACTTGTCCAACTAATTCCCCAGCAAGCTGCTTTAGGTATAGTTGAACTAGATAATCATGATTTAGAAAATTATATCTATTTCAAAGAAGTTGAAAAAAATAGAGTAAAATTCTATCTTAAAGATGCTGAAGAGCAAGTAATTTTTGCCAAAGAATATTCTTTAGCTAAAGATTATCAAGTTGATTTCAACTTATATTTCAATTCTCAGACTTTCAAAGAGGACTATGAAATAAAAGTACCTGGCATAGCTGATACAGAAAATCTTACTTATAAGGAAAGTCATCCAGATAAGTACTTCAAGATGAAGGCTCAAGACTATAAGCTTATAGCATTGGATACTAATGAAATCTTTAAAGAAACACTAGCCAAACTAAAAACAAATAAGTTTGAATCTGTTACAGATAATGTAAAATGGGTAGCAGCAAGATCTAAATATTTCGTAATATCATTATTTGCAGATAAAGTAGTTGCCGACAAGAAATTTAAGGCAGAAATGCTTAATGATAGCCCTGCTTTTAACTTCCTTGTAGAAGATTCAGACTTTGAAAATGAATATGAGCACTTTTATTTTTATTTAGGTCCAGTTGAAAAAGACTACATAGAATCTTACGATGCTACTCTTATTTTTGATAGAGTTATTGAGAGGTCTTGGACATGGCTACATTGGCTGTCAAAAATCTTTGAAATCGTAATGAAAAGTTTGGCTAAAGTGATACCTAATTATGGTATAGTAATTATTATCTTTGCTCTTTTGATTAAATTACTTCTTTATCCTTTAACTCATAAGTCTTTTGAAAATAGCATGAAAATGCAAAAAGTACAACCATATTTAACTGAGATTCAAAAGAAGTATAAAAGTGATCCTATGAAGATGCAGCAAGAAATGAGCAAAGTTAAAAAAGAACATGGTGTTTCAACTTTAGGTGGTTGTTTACCAATGTTGATTCAAATGCCTATTTTCTTCGCTCTTTATCCTACTTTAAGATACTCAATAGCCTTGAGAGGTGCTTCTTTCTTTGGTTGGCTCCAAGACTTATCAATTCCTGACCCTTATTATGTATTACCAATAATTATGGGTATCTTCATGTTCTTACAACAAAGAATGATGACAAGTGTTCAAGCTAATAATAATGCTAATATGGATGAAAAACAAGAAGCTATGATGCAAAGTCAAAAAATGATGGCGTATATCTTACCCGTTATGATGTTCTTCTTCTTCCGTAATTTACCATCTGGTTTAGTTTTATATTGGACAGTATTTAACATTCTATCAATTATTCAACAGCACTTCATTAACAAAAAATTTAGAGGACAATAACATGGATGAAAAGATTTTGACTGGTTCATCAGTCGATAAGATATTAGAAGAATTTTGTAAAAAAAATAAAGTAAATAAAGACGATATTCAATATGAAGTTATTGAAGAAGCAAAGAGCGGTTTCCTTGGAATATTCGGTTCTAAGAAGGCCCAAATTAAAATAACCTCTTTTGGAATTAAACAGGAAATAATGGATTTCATTGAGAATTTCTTAGAAAAGATGGGACTTGAATTTGTTGATATTGAAGAACATGAAACAAAAGATTCCTTTAATTATCACATCGTAGGTTCCTCTGAACCTGGTTTCTTGATTGGTAAAGAGGCTCGTTTTCTAAATACTATGCAATATCTTGTTAATAGAATTTTTGAAAGCAGACCTGAAGCAAAGAGAATCTATTTAGATGTCGATAACTACAAAGAAAGACAGGCTGAACAGATTATAAAAAAATACGAACCTGTGCTTGATAGAGTTGTAGATAATCAAAAACCATATACTCTGGAACCCATGGACGGCAATATCCGCAGAGTTATTCATAAGTATATTGAAGATCGTCCTGAAATAAGTACACTTACAATAGGCGATGGAAAATATAAAAGAATTGTAGTTTTCCCAAAAGATTATGACCAAACAAAGATTAGAAGAAGAGCTTATAATCCTACTTCAAGAAGACCACAGAACCACAACAAACCTAGAAATCCTAATAGTAATACAGATAATACTAATAATACCAATAAAACTAGTCATAATCATAAGCAAAATAATAATAAAGCACATAGTCAAGATGTTGCAGGAAAAAAACCTTTTAGACCTCGTAAGAAAACTTATCGTAAGCCTAAAAAGCATGTGGAAAATAATGCTGATTAATTGATTATGTTGAATTTAAAAATAATAAAAGCCGGACATTTTTATTCTGATGCCGGTGCATCTTTAGGAAATCTTCCTCGGTCTATCTGGGGAAGATTTCTTACAGTAGATGATAAGCACAGAATGAAATTAGATTTAAACTTGCTTCTAATAGAGCTTGATGAAAGATTGATTCTTGTGGATACTGGCTTAGGAAACAAATTAACTGAAAAAGAAAGAAAGATATTCTTACCATCTTTAAAAAGTTTTGAAGAAATCTTAGTTGAGTTTGATTATAGTCCTGAGTCTATTACTGATGTTATAATGACCCATTTACATCATGATCATGCTGGAGGAATTGTTAGCCTTGATGATAGGGGAAAGGAGTATCTAACTTTTCCAAGAGCTACTTACCATATTCAAAAAAAGGAATGGGATATCGCAAAAAATCCAGACATTTTGAATAAAGCAGCCTATGATTATGAAAGAAATTTGAAGTTACTTGCTGACAAGGGACAGCTTAATCTTGTGGATGGAGACCTTGAACTTTATCCAGGCCTTAGGTTAGAGTTAGTGGGGGGGCATACTGAAGGTATGCAAATAATTATTATCAACAGAGATGAACAGAAATATGTTTATGCCGGAGATATAATACCGTCTGAAACATATTTAAAACTACCCATTACCTCAGCTTACGATGTATGCCGAAGGGATACTGTTAAAGCGAAAGTACGTATTCTAAAAATCATGGAAGAAGAAGGTTTGAAATTAATATTTGATCATTCTACCGGGGAAACAATCTATGAAAAAGATATATAAGATCATTGTATTAACTTTGCTATTTATTACTTATGTTCTTCTTTTTGCTTGTAATAATTCTCAAGTTAAGGAAGCTAAAGGAATTATTGTGACCTCCCCAGAAGTTTCTGAAATCATAGCTGAATTAGGTGGTTTAAATTTGCTGGTGGGTAGAACTAAGTTTTGTGATTATCCGCCCCAAATGATGGAAATTGAGTCTGTGGGAGATTTTTCTTCTATTAATTTCGAAAGAGTAATCGAATTAAAGCCTAAAATGATATTTACTGCAGCTTTTGAACAACAAGAGTTTTTTGATAAACTTAAACCTTTTGGAATAGAACTAATTAAAATTCATTCAAACTCAATCGAAAAATATTATGAGAATGTAAGATTGATAGCTAATAAAATAGATAAGAATAATGAAGCTGAAACTTTAATAAAAGAGTTTAAAGATGTTCTTAATTCTCTTAAACAACCTCAAAGAAAACCTAGAGTATATTTCGAAATATCATCAAATCTAGGAACAATAACAGATAAATCTTTTATAGGAGATTTAATCAAAGAAGCTGGGGGAGAGAATATTTTTGGTGATATAGATAAAGACTTTTTTATAGCCAAAAATGAAGAGATTGTTCAAGCTAATCCTGATGTAATTATTGCTCTTTCTTACGTTAGCAAAGATGAAGTTAGCTCAAGGAAAGGCTGGCAGAATATCTCTGCAGTCAAGAACAACAATATTTATACTATTGAAGATATTGACATTGATCCAGTTTTTAGAACTGTTCCTAGGTCAACACAAGCTCTAGCTAAATTTAACAGCTGGTTTTTAGAATATGACCAAGTCAAATAAGCTACCATTATTATTAGGTCTATCTGCTTTTTTTATAGCTGTTTCTTTCCTTTATCTCTATTATAAAGTACCATCATTAGAGATTCTACAAGCTATAAGATTACCTAGATTTGTTTTAACCCTTGTCACTGGAATTGTCCTAGCAGCAGTAGGTAATATTTATCAGATGTTATTAAACAATCCCCTAGCTGAACCCTATATTCTTGGTACATCTTCAGGTTCTGCTCTTTTTTCTATTACTGCATATATTCTAGGCTTTACTTATTTAATGCCCCTCTTTGGTTTTTTAGGAGCAGTATTAGCCATGTCGCTGGTCTGGGTTATAGCTAAAACAGCATCAAGCATAAATACTGTTAAACTTGTTTTATCAGGTATAATAGTTTCTATGATTTGTTCAGCTATAATTTCATTATATATTTATCTTTTCCCCAATCAAATTACCATAATTATGGCTACTTTAATGGGCTCATTAAATCATGTTTTCACCAACAGAGAATGGTATATTTTCTTAGGCTTAGTCTTAGTCACAGTAGTCCTTTTGATTTATCTTTACTTCTTATCAAACAGTTTAAACATCATCGCGACAGGCGAAATAACTGCTCATTCTTTAGGGGTGGATATTGCCAAAGTGAGAAAGCAAATTTTTATCATAACATCACTCCTAATTGCCATTGTAACATCTTATTCTGGTATTATTGGTTTTGTTGGACTGATAATACCCCATATAGTAAGAATGATTTTTGGCGATAACTTGAGAAGTAATTATTTTATTAATATGCTTATTGGTGGAACTTTTCTTCTCTTATGTGATTTTCTTGCTTATCATGTAAGTCCTTTTGGAGAACTTCCTGTAGGCATTATAACTACCTTGATTGGTTCGATATTTTTCATATCAATTTTGAGGAGAAGAAATTAATGGAAGTGTTTAGGCCTTTAGAATTAAAAGATAAAGAACAAGTTATAGAAATATGTAAGTCTATCTGGGATGGAGATGACTATATTCCTAATATTTATGAAGACTGGATTAATGATTCTGATTCTTATTTTATAGGTCTCTTTGATGATGATTTGCTCATAGGTTTTGGTCGTCTAGCTTCCCATGGAGATGGTAATTACTGGCTAGAAGGACTTCGGAAGAATCACAAACTTAACATAAAGGGTGTCGGTAAAAAGATAGCGAACTATCTAATAAAAATTGCTATGGATAATGAATGTCAGTCCTTGAAATTTTCTACCTATTTTGATAATATTGAATCAATTTCCCTTAATGAAAAAATTGGTTTTGCTAGAATTAAAGAATGGTCTTATTTAGATTTAGATTTGACTGAAAATCCTCCCGAAAACCTTGAAGTAACTCAGGAATTTGTTGATCAAGTTTCTTTTCAAGACTTTAAAAATTATATTTTAAAATCTAACTTTCTTTCTGAAATGAGTGGCTTCTTATGTGAAGGTTGGAAGGTTTATGATGTAAATGATAGCTATCTGCAAAATTTATACGATAAATCTCAACATATAGCTTTAATAAAAGATAATAAAATTCAGGCTATGTCGGTAGAAGTAATAGATAGTGATAAGAATATTTTCCTATCCTTCTTTGATTTTTCACATGCAGAGTTTTGTCCTCTGATGATGAATAAGCTCATTTCCCAAGCAAAAGAGGCTAATCAAAATATTATCAGTATAATTGTTCCAACCCACGAAAGAGTGGACTGCCTTGCAAAATTTTCTTTTAAGTCTTGGGAACAGAAAAATGACTTCTATCTTTATGAATACAAAGGACTTTAATGAATATTAATAGATCTTGTGGTCTCCTAATTCATCCCACTGCTCTTCCAAACAAGTATGGAATTGGTGATTTTGGTAAAGAAACTTATGAATTTATTGATTTTTTAGCTGAATTAAAGCAAACATATTGGCAAATACTCCCACTGACTATTCCTGAAAAAGGAAATTCACCTTACTCACCTTTAAGTACATTTGCGGGGAATCCATTACTGATTTCTCCAGATTTACTTTATGAAGATGGTTTACTTAGTAATCAAGATTTATCTGAGTTAAAAGGATTTACGAACAAAATCGACTATCCTGCAATGATTCAGGAAAGGGAAAAACTCTTAAGAAAGGCTTTCCAAGAGTTCTCTCCTAATGATAAAGCTTATCTTGACTTCTGTAAGTACCATTGGCTTGATGATTATTCTCTTTTTATTACTCTTTATGAAAAGAATAATAAAACAGCCTGGAACACTTGGGCTCTGAATGAACAAAAGCCTAGTTCTCAAGAGAAAGAAAAGCTAATAAATGGCTACCAAAAGCAAATTGATTACCATAAATTTGTTCAATTCATCTTTTATAAACAATGGCAAGGTCTAAAAGAATATGCCACTAAGAATAAAATTCAAATAATTGGTGATATCCCAATCTATGTTTCTTATAACTCAGCAGATGTTTGGGCTAATAAAGAACTCTTTCAACTTGATGAAAATATGCAAGCAAAATATATTTCTGGCTGTCCTCCTGATGGCTTCAATGCTGACGGACAAATTTGGGAAAATCCCCTCTATGACTGGGAAAAGAATAGTCTGAATTCTTATAAGTGGTGGATAGAAAGAGTAAGATATAACTTAGAAATATGCCATGTATTAAGACTAGATCACTTTATAGGTTTTTCTCGCTATTGGTCTATCCCAGCTGATCTGAATGATGCCAGACAGGGCTCATGGAAAGAAGGACCAGGTAAGGAGATATTCCTGGCTTTACAAAAAGCAATTCCTAAACTTAATATCATTGCTGAGGACTTGGGAAGTCTTACAGCTCAGGTAACCCAGCTCAAGAATGAGTTTAACTTCCCTGGTATGCTAGTTGCTCAATACGCTTTAGAAGATTGGGATTTTGATATGAACTCCTTATCAGAAAACACTTTTATCTATCCAGGTACTCATGATAATAATACTTCAAGAGCTTGGTGGAATGAGTATGCTTGTAATAATGATACGATTAAGAAAAATCTATACCAAATTTTACGAGAAGTTAGAAAAGAAAGTGATATTCTTGTGAATCAAGATTCTCTTGCTTATGATTTAATTGAACTAGTCTATTCCTCTAAATGTCTTGTTGCTATTATTCCAATCCAGGATATCCTAAATCTTGGCCAAGAATTTCGGATGAATAGACCAGGATTTGCTAAAGGTAATTGGGATATTAGAATAGAAAAAAACTATACTGAACTTAATAAAAATGATTTATTAAGACTCATAAATTGCTACAAAAGAGGGAATTTATAGGCTTTATGCTTGCTTGATTGTTAGTGTCTCTATGAGTATCCAATACTTTATTGAGAGACTAACAATCAAGGAATATGTATCTTGTCGGCTGGTGGAGATTTTCTCCGCTCCAATACTCCCATTCTATTTGGGAGAGACCAAATTTTTGAATTAAAATAGATTAATCTTATGTATTTTAACTTCAATTTCATGCAAATAAAATAGATTAATCTTTACTTCAAGAAAATTTATTTCACTTCCTGTAAAACAATATTATTATGTATATGAGGATTAATAAGTTTTATGCTTGACACAAGATAGCACATTTTTTTGTATAGCTATAAAGAAACTAGAGGAATGTTTATAATTTATATAGAGGAGAAAATATGAAGAAAGTGATTATTTTACTTACGATTCTTACCGCTTTTTTTACATTATCTGCAGACAAATTTATTGAAGATGTCTTTGAAGATAATAACATAATGGTAAGTTTCAAGATGGAATCAATTGGAAACATGGATGGCACAATCGAAGTTACTTATGAAGATGGGATTGTTCAAACTCACATGCAATCATTTAATGATTTTGCAAAAGATTTTGAAGTTGTAGAAATTAAACAAGATAACCCAGATATCAAACATAAAGATTTTAACGATAATGGAACTTATATCCAATGTCTTTACAAAATTACTATCAAAGATAACAACAGATTAGAACAAGCTCTCGACACAATTAGAAAAAATGAACATGTTCTATGGGCTGACTATGTTACTATTAATTATAGCAAATATACTCCAAACGACGCTATGTTTAGTCAATTATGGTACATCATAAAAACTGAAACAGATGAAGTATGGGACTTTGTTAGAGATTCTTCAGAAATCTTAATCGCTATTACTGACTCAGGTATCAAATGGAATCATCCTGATTTAAAAGAAAACATCTGGATTAATCCTGACGAATCAGCAGGTGCAAATATCAACTGGGATAATGGTACTTTCACTGGTAACGGTGCTGATGATGATTATAACGGTAAAACTGATGATTTGATGGGTTGGGACTTCTTCGCTAATGATAATAATCCAATGCAAGACTGGGCACATAACTATCATGGTACTCATGTTGCTGGTTGTGCAAGTGCAGAAGGTGATAATGGAATAGGAACTGTTGGACCTGCTTTCAATGCTAGACTTCTCAATTGTAAAGGTGCTTCAAACTATGCAAACTCAGAAGGTATCTCTAATGGCTACCAACAAATAACTTACGCTGCTGATATGGGTGCTGATGTTATTAATGCATCATGGGGTGGCCAAGCTTATAACTTAAATTATGCAAACACTTATATTAATTATGCTTTCAACTATGGCTCTTTAGTAGTAGCTGCTGCTGGTAATGCTAACCAGTTACATGGAGCAGGCTATATTGATGCTCCTGCTGACTGTCCTAATGCTCTCAATGTTGCAGCTACAAATAGTAGTGACCAAAAAGCTGATTTCTCTGATTACGGTGAACCTATTGATATCTCTGCTCCAGGTGTTGGTATCGTGGCTACTGTAATTGAAAATAATGGTTGGGCTTCTGCTCAAGGTACTTCAATGGCTTCTCCTATTGTTGCAGGTATTGCTGGTCTTGTTAAATCAATTCACCCAGAATTAACTCCAACAACTTTAAGACAAAGATTAGAATCTACTGCAGATTATATTGATGACATAAATTCAGGTTATGAAGGAATGTTAGGTAGTGGAAGAATCAATGCTTATACTGCAGCTTTATATGACTTAGTTCCAAAAATTACAGTTATTGACCAAGAACTAACAGAGTTTGATGGCGATAACGATGGCATCCCTAATCCAGGTGAAACTGTTAGTTTAAAAGTTAGACTTACTAACTTCCAAGATTTATCAACTGGTATCTCATGGGCAAATGCTGAAAACACAACAATTACTTTAAGATGTGATCAGCCTGGTGTAGTTATTGAAGATTCTACTTCAACTATTGGTAATATCGTTGCAGGTAACTTTGTTTGGAATGATGAAGCTCCTTTCAAATTCTCTACTGCTTCTGATCTTACTACTGCTCCAATCGACTTCACTTTATTCATTCAAGCTAATCAAGATCAAGAAATTCCTTATAACAAGGAAATCCCTTTCCAAGTTTCACTTTCTCTAAATTACCCTGACTGGCCATTCTCTTTAACTGGTCAAGCACAGTCAACACCTATTTTTATTGACTTAGATGGTAATGGAACTGACGAAGTAATCTTTGGTGACCTTGAAGGCAATATTAATGCCCTTGATCAAAATATGCAACAACTTGCTGGTTTCCCGGTTGCTACAAGCGCTGGTATTGTTTTACCTATCGCTTCAGGTGACTTAAATAATGATGGAAATCCTAACTTATTTGTTGTAAATAATAATAAAGAAGCTATTGCTTATAATAACGATGGCTCTGTTCTTTTTGGACCTATCTCTCTTGATAACCAAATCACACGTGCAGTTCCTATGATTGCTGATGTTAATGGTGATGGCCTTGAAGATGCTATTGTTTGTACTATGAATGGTAAATTACACATTTTCAACGCTGACGGAAGTGAACACGCTGGATATCCTGCTGAATTTACAGGTAACTTTGTGTTCAATGCTGCTGTAGCTGATTTGAATCAAAACGGAAGAAAAGAAATTATCTTGCAAACTATTTCTGGTAATTTCTTAGCTATTGATTATCAAACTCAAGAAAATATAGCTGGTTTCCCTTTTGTTATCGGTAACACAACTGAAGCTGCTCCAGTAATTGCTGATGTAGATAACGATGGCTATCCTGAAATATTAGCAACTATCTCTGGTACAGGTATTATTAAAGCTGTAAATCATGATGGTACTGAAGAATTCTCTCACACTATCAACAAAATGATAAAACAAGATGTTCTTGCTTATGATTTCAATGATGATGGCTCAAAAGAAATACTTTTCACTACTTTCGATGGCTTCTTCTATGCTATTGATACTAATGGTGACCCTCTTGCTAACTTCCCTCTAGATTTAGACACTTCAATTGAAGGAAATATGCTTCTTGCAAATCTTGATGGAGATGGTATAGCTGCTATCTTTGGTGATGTTAATGGCTGGTTACATGCTATCAAAGCTGATGGTAGTGAAGCTGCTAACTTCCCAATTAACTTTAATGATAACTTGAAATTCGCTCCAGCTCTTGGGGATATTGATGGTAACGGAAACCTTAATCTAGCTGTTTCAAATATCACTGCTATGAATCTTATTGATTTAAAAAGACCTGCTTATTCTGCTTGGATTATGCACAGAGGTAACCCTGGTAGAAGTGGTGATATGTTCAACGCTATGACTGATAATAATGACTTAGATGTTCCTCAGGTTAATAATGCACTTTTAGGTAACTACCCTAACCCATTTAACCCAGAAACAACTATTTCTTATTCTCTTAAAGATGCTGGACATGTAAGCCTTGAAATCTATAACTTAAAAGGTCAAAAAGTTAGAACTTTAGTTAATGAAAAACAAAGTTCAGGAAAACATACTATAGTTTGGAATGGTAAAGACCAAAACAATTCTAATGTTTCTTCAGGAATTTACTTCTACAAAATGAGAAATGGTAAATATTCTTCAACAAAGAAGATGATTTTAATGAAATAGTGTCTTGCTTTTCAAGCATTTATAATGAAAAGATAAAAATGAAAATTAATAAAAGCCTCGTGAAAACGGGGCTTTTTCATATATCCTCTCCCAGTTATAATCAGCGGATGTGGTCAACAAACACTTATACTCAAACCCAATTAGTGAAAAAGAATTATTGAGGGTCCTCGATGATTAAAAATTCTAGGATGATTTTAATGAAATAATGAATTTTACTCTTGACATTATGCCCTACTTCTAAGACTAGTTCTGTAAAAGATAATAGGACTCAAGAGGATGTGTTTGTCCTATTTCTATTAAGTGATTTATTATATAAGAGGACATGCCAATGATGAAATTAACAAAAAATATGTTATTGATTTTATTAACATTAATTTGTAGCCAAGTTTTTTCTGATATTCTTCCAATTGACAATTTTGTCTGGACAGACCAAGCTAAACTTGACCTATACTTGAACCAAAGAATTAATCCAACAGACCCACCTGCTACACCTGTGAGAGCTGTAGCTGAATTTGAACCTGCACAAGCTGTGCTAATCCGTTATCCTTTAGGAATACCTACTAGTTTTGTTGCTCTTCTATCACAGGAAAGTCCTGTAATATGCATTGTAGCTGACTCTTGGGACCAAAATCAAGCTCAAAGTGCCTTTGATGCTGCAGGTGTAAATAATGACAATCTATCTTATATTGTTGCTGACACAGATTCTTATTGGACTCGTGACTTCACTTCTTGGTTTGTAGTAAATGGTAACAACCAAATGAGTGTGTTAGACTTTGAATATAATCGACCAAGACCTTATGATAACTTATTCCCACAAGCTTTTGCCCAAGAATATGATTACCCTTACTATGCTATGAATATTGAACAAACTGGTGGTAATTTCATGACTGATGGTTATGGAATTGCAGCAGCTTCTCATATTGCTTATACAGAAAATGGCAATAACGAAAACTTAGTAAATACTACTATGGAACAGTACATGGGTATTACTAACTATATGGTAATTCAAGACCCTAATAATACTTATATTGACCACATTGATTGCTGGGGAAAATTCCTTGATGTAGATAAAGTCTTAATCAGAGAAGTTCCAAGCTCACATGCTCAGTATGATGAAATTGAAGATGTAGCAAACTACTTTGCAACTACCAACTGTTCATGGGGTTATCCTTACCAAGTTATTAGGGTTTATACTCCTAATAATCAACCTTATACAAATTCACTTATCCTTAATGATAGAGTATTTGTTCCTCAAACTGGTTCTTCTTGGGATGATGAGGCTTTAGAAGTATATGAAAATGCTATGCCTGGCTATAGAATATTTGGCGTTACTAATAATACTTATTATCCTTGGGAATCTACTGATGCCTTGCATTGTAGAACGCACGAAATACCAGATAGAGAAATGCTATCAATCCAACATTACCCTCGCTTTGGAAATGTAGATGAAGAACTAGTCTCTATTGAAGCGACTATTCTTGCTCTTAGTGGACAAGATATCTATGCTGATTCAACACTTGTTTACTACCGTGTTTCTGGAAATCAAGACTGGCTTTCTACAAATCTTCAAGCAGGAGATAATAATTTATGGACTGCTGAAATTGGTCCTTTTGAAACTAATCAAGTAATTCAGTATTATCTTCATTCTGCTGACCAAGCTGGTAAGTCAGAAGATTATCCATTTATAGGTGCTGCAGACCCATTTGAATTTGTTTATGTTGCTGAATCAAATCAGCTTCATCCACCCCTCATAGAATTTGATCCAGTACTAAGTGTTCAAACTAATCAATTACCTTTAGAACTAACTTGTACAGTTACCGATCCTGAAGATAATATCTCAAGTGTAACTCTCTGGTATTATGTTGAGGATGATTCAACTTCTGTCTTATTCAATAATATTGATGAGGATACTTATAGTCTTGACTGGAACATTAATGACAATGAAGTTAATGACTCTATTTCATATAGAATTGAAGCTCAAGATACAGATAATTTAACAAGCACAACTCCACTTTATTCACTAAATATTATCGTTTCAAATGATAATCATGAAGTTGGACAAGCTTATGGTTTTACTTCTATTTATCCAAATCCTTTTAACGACTCTTTAAGTATAAAGTTTAGAAGTAAATCTCATAATCAATCTGTTAAAATCTATAATCTTAAAGGTCAACTCGTTAAAGAACTTTCATCATCAGCTAAAGCAGGTTCTAATGCTAATGTTAAATGGGATGGACAAGACTTAAATGGTAAAAGAGTCTCTTCTGGCGTATATTACATGGTGCTTGAAAGTGAAAATTTAAGAGATGTTAGAAAAGTTTTATTACTTAAATAACTGATTTTATAAAATAGATAAAGTCACTTTTTGCAAGTAGCAAGAGTGACTTTTTTATATAAGCTATTATCCCAGATTGTGCTTGCTAAACATTATGCTTGACAAACATAATAACTTATTGATAGCTTGTATTATCAAACCTAGTAAGGAGTTAACATGAAATTCTTAAATCGAGATAATGAAAAAAGAATTTTAAAATCTGAATTAGAGAAAGTTAATAGTCGTTTTATAGTCCTTTATGGTAGAAGAAGAATAGGTAAAAGTGCTCTTCTAAATGAAATTTTAGGAAATAAAGCTATTTATTACTTAGCTGATATAAATGAAGCATCTATTCAAAGACGATTTTTTGCTCAACAACTTGGTGGAATAATTACTGCTTTTGATAAAATTGAATACCCTAATTGGAATACCTTCTTTGAATTGATAAATCAACAACTTAGAGAGAAAATAACAATTATTATTGATGAATTTCCTTATTTAGTTCAAAGTTCACCTGAATTACCTAGCGTTATTCAGAAGATAATTGATCTTAAACAGAATTCTAATTATAACTTAGTCTTATGTGGTAGCTCTCAGCAGATGATGCAGGGGCTAGTTCTTGATAAAACAGCTCCTCTCTTTGGTAGGGCTCATCGAATTATAAATTTACAACCTATGAAAGTTAAGTGGCTTAAGAGTGCCTTAAATTTAACTTCTTATCAAGCGGTAGAAGAATACTCTGTTTGGGGTGGTATCCCTAGAAATTGGGAACTTAGAGCAGAATATAGTGATTTATTTGAAGCTATTCGAGAACTAATTCTTGACCCTTATGGTGTTTTACATGAAGAACCATTGCGACTTTTCATGGATGATTTAAAAAGTGCTGTTCAACCAATTAGTATTGCTTCGGTAATAGGACAAGGATCTAATAAGCTGTCAGAAATTGCATCTAGACTCAATAAACCAGCTACAAATCTTTATAGACCGCTTACAAATATGATCCAAACAGGTTATGTGAAAAAAGATATTTGTTGGGGAGAGAAAGAATCAAATGCAAAAAAAACAATATATAAAATACAGGACCCTTTATCACGATTCTTCTTTACTTTTGTTACTCCTAATCAATCAAAACTGAATAGTGATAGACTTCAAACAGTAGAAAATGAAATAAAGTTAAGATGGAATATCTATGTTTCAGAAACCTGGGAAGAATTATGTAGGCAAGCAATAGTTAACCTTCAGCTAGAAGATTTAACATTCATGGCTCCTCAAAGATGGTGGAGTCAGTCGAAGAATCAATTAGGTAGTGAGATTGATATTATTAGTGAATCTACAGATGGTAAATGTCTTCTGGTTGGTGAAGCAAAATGGAAAAGAAAAATCAATCCTCAGCAAGTTTTAAATGAACTTGATGATAAAGTTGAAAAGATGAGATTAAAGAAGAAATATGATAGAATTATTCGATTAGTAATGGCCCCAGATTTGAATGAAAAAACTGACGGTGATATCTTATATAGAAATGCAGATTTTGTTTGTTTGTAAAAATGTTATGAAAAAGCTTTATTTCAGATTCTCTAAATAATGCTGAATATACTGTAAGTCATGCCAAGCAGGTAGTTTGTAAGAAGCATTTCTAAGTAAAGCAGATGGGTGATAGGTAACAAATGTTCTTATATTTTGAAAATAATGCTCTTTATTTCTGTATGATTTTAAAGTAGCATTTTCTTGATGACTCAGTAAAGTGGAAGCTGCAACTTTTCCTAAAAGAACAATTACTTTAGGTTTAATTATAGAAATTTGTTCTATCAAATAAGGGAGACAGGTTTGCTTCTCAGCAGGGAAAGGGTCTCTGTTATGGGGTGGTCGACATTTTACTATATTTGTAATATAAACGTCTTCTCTATCTAGATTAATAGCTTTGAGCATCTTAGTAAGAAGCTGGCCTGCTGGACCAACAAAAACATGACCTGCAACATCCTCTTGTTGACCTGGTCCTTCACCTATAATCATAATATCAGCATGAGGATTACCATCGCCATATACAAAGTTAGTTCTAGTTTGATGTAAAGGACATTTTTGGCAGCTTTGATATTGGGTATTAAGATCAGCTAGAGAGGGTATAATATTTTGCTTTGTGGATAATGTTTCTTGAATAGCTTGAGAAGTATGAGGTAAATTTACAATTTTTGACTTATGAATATCCTTCTTGAAAATAAAGTCTAAACCAGACATTTTAAGTAATTCTAAATTATAGGATTTCATAAATATAAAAAAAAGCTATCCTGTATTTTTACAAGATAGCTAAAAGTATTTATTCTTCGGTGTTACCCATTATTTCGTTGTAGTCTTGATCATCGTCATCATCATCTTCGAAATCATGAGCATACAATTCGTCTCTTTGTTCAATCATAGCTTCATTGCTTTCAAACATATAATCAGGAATATGGTTTTTTGCAACGTGTTCTAAAGCTTCTTCAGTAATAGTTTTCTTAAATGCATCTTTGATAGATTGAGGTAATTTATTGATTCTCTCAATCTCTTTATTTGCTAACAAGCAAAACATATAAGACATATCGCTTTCTTCAAGAAATTTCTCTATTTCTGGGTTTATCATAGTCTTTTCCTATCCTTTTTTATTTTCATATCCAATAATAAAATCAACAAGTTATTTGTCAATATTATTGTAGAATGAGTTATAAATATCTTTATATCTGGACACCTTGTGCATTTCTGCCCAAATTATATTTTTAACTGCATAAACAGCTTTTTCTAAATCATCATTTACTACTAAGTAATCATAATGGTTAATCAGCTCTAGTTCTTTACGAGCAGTATTCAATCTTTTTTCAATAACCTGCTCGCTATCTGTTCCTCTTTTTCTTAACCTAGATTCTAATTCTTGTCCGTCAGGCGGTAAAAGGAATATCTTTACAAGAGGGCAGTCAGTCTTTTCTAGCTTCAAACAACCTTGCACATCAATATCCATGATTACATACTGACCTTGGTCAAAGCAGGATTGAATAAACTTCTTGGAGGTTCCGTAATAATTTCCAAAAACATTTGCGTATTCCAAGAATTCATTTTCAGCTATTTTTGCTTCAAATTCTTGAGTGTTTAAGAAGAAATAGTCTTGTCCATCTTTTTCTTGACCTCTAGGTTGACGAGTTGTAGAGGAAATTGAGTACCGAATATTATCAAAGTCATTCAATACACGTTCGAGTATAGTAGATTTACCTCCCCCTGAAGGAGCAGATATAACTATTAAAAAGGGCTTTTCTGATATTTGGGATAAACTCATCTTTTATATTCTTATATTTAAAAAAATAGAGACTGTAATTTACTCAGTTATGATTAGCTAGCAACTACAGTCTCTATTAAATAATTTATTAGTTATCGATTAATTTAGTGTATTCTGAAGCACTAAGAAGGTTCTTTACTGATTCTTCATCTTCTAAAATTACTTTATAAATCCAACCATCTTCATAAGGTGACTTGTTAATTAAGTCTGGAGAGTCTTCAAGCTCTTCATTAACTTCAATAACTTCACCAGTTACAGGAGAGTTGATATCCTCAACTGCTTTAACAGCTTCGATAGAACCGATAGATTCACCAGCTTCAACTTCGTCTCCTACTTGTGGAAGTTCAACGTACACGATATCGCCTAATTCATGAGCTGCAAATTCAGTAATACCGATAAAGGCTTCTTTACCAACTACTTTAACCCATTCATGGGACTCTGTGTAATAAAGTTCATTTGAAAATTCCATTTTAATTCTCCTGCTATTATTTTGATGCAAATTTCAAACTAGCATTTAATGTGTCAAGAATAAAATTTTATCAGCCTTTTTTATTGACATATCTAAGAAAATCTTTTTATTAGGTCTAAATTTATTATGAGGTATAATTCAAATGAAAGATAGAGCAATTAGAGGTATTGCAGCAGATAAACAGATAAGATTTTTTGCAGTAAATTCAACACAAACAGTTCAAAAAGCTCTCGAATCACATTACCTTTCTGTGACTTCAACTATCTTCCTCGGAAGGATGTTGTCAGCAGGCATTATGTTAGGAATGGATTTAAAAGATGAAGCATCATCAATAACCTTGAAAATCGATTGTGATGGTCCACTTGGAGGTGGAACAGTAGTTTCTAAAAACAAAGGAAGAACAAAGGGCTATGTAAATCAAGAAAAAGTTGAGTTAGAGGCTAAAACTAATATTTACGGACTTAGCATTGCCCATGCTGTAGGAAAAGGAACTTTAACAATTATAAAAGATCTAAATGTTAGACAACCATTTTCAGGACAAGTTGAATTAATTTCTGGAGAAGTTGCAGAAGATTTAGCTTATTACTTCCTTCAGTCTGAACAAGTCCCATCAGCTGTTGGGTTAGGTTTATTAGTAAATCCAGATGCTTCTGTGAAAAGCTCAGGTGGATTTATTGTTCAATTGATGCCATTTGCTAAAGAGGAAGTTATCAGTAAGTTGGAGGAGAATGTTACTAAAATGCCAAATATTTCCGATTTGCTTGATATGGGGAAAGATATTGAAACAATAGTTAAAGACTTTGTTTTAAAGGGTTTTGATTTCTCTGTTACTGATGAAATTGAGCCTTCTTTTTCCTGTGATTGTAGCAAGGATAAGTTTTGGAATGGAGTTAAATTACTAGGTTTAGTTGATATTCAAGAAGCTTTACTTAAAGAGGGTAAACTCCAAGCAAATTGCCATTTTTGTAATGAAACCTATACGTTTGATGAAAATGATTTATACCAGATGATTGAAGAAATAAAAACTGAAAAATCTCAAGAGAAGTCTAAATAAAAAACTAACAAAAAACTAACAAAATAAAAAATTAACAAGAGGTGACTTATGAGAAAAACAGTCGTTGTCGCTGCTAAGAGAAGTGCAGTTGGAAGCTTTGGAGGTCAATTCAAAGATGTTTCAGCTGTAGAATTGGGTGTTCAAGTATTAAAATCTATTCTTGCTGACTTAAAATTAGACCCAGCTCAAATTGATGAAGTTATTTTAGGGAATGTTGTTGGTGCTGGCTTAGGACAAAATGTTGCCCGTCAAGTATCAATTAATTCAGGTATCCCAAACACTGTTCCAGCTTATACTATTAATAAGGTTTGCGGTTCTGGAATGAAATCAGTTACTTTAGCTTCAGCTATGATAGCTTTAGGTGAAGCTGATATAGTTGTTGCAGGTGGAACAGAGAATATGAGCCAAATACCTTATATTTCCAGAGATGCTCGTTGGGGAGCTAGAATGGGGGATAAGCAATTGGTTGATATTATGGTTCATGATGGATTATTTGATATTTTTAATGGTTACCACATGGGTATTACAGCTGAAAACTTAGCTGACCAATGGAATATTACCAGAGAAGAACAAGATGCCTTTGCTACCCAATCACAAAATAGAGCTGAAAGAGCTATGAATGAAGGTAGATTTACAGATGAAATAGTGCCAATAATGGTTCCTCAAAGAAGAAAAGATCCAATCGCAGTTACTAAAGATGAATTCCCTCGTCCAGGAGTAACCCAAGAAGCATTAGCTAAGTTAAGACCAGCTTTTAAGAAAGATGGTAGTGTAACAGCTGCTAATTCATCTGGTATCAATGATGGCTCTGCTATTTTAATTCTTATGAGTGAAGATAAGGCTAAAGAACTAGGTTATCAACCTCTAGCTACCTTAGTTAATTATGCTTCAGGCGGAGTTGATCCTTCTATTATGGGCTTTGGACCTGTTCCTGCTATTAAAAAAGCATTAAAAAAAGCAGATTGGGACATGAAAGATATTGATTTATTAGAACTTAATGAAGCTTTTGCAGCTCAATCACTCTCTGTCTTTAAAGGCCTAGCTGAAGATGGAATAATTGTTGACCCTGATAAAACTAATGTTAATGGTGGGGCAATCGCTATAGGTCATCCTATTGGTTGCTCAGGAGCAAGAATTATTGTTACTTTACTTCACGAAATGAAAAAACGTGGTAATAAAAAAGGACTAGCTTCTCTTTGCATTGGTGGTGGTATGGGAATCACTACTCTTTGGGAAATGTAGGAGTCAGTTCTTTTAACACTAATTACCACGAATTATAACTAATTTCTCGAATTAAGCCCTGCTGATGCAGGGCTTTTTAATTAATCCACTAATTCCACTAATTTCACTAATTTTGGTTAAACCCAGATGGTGCAGTAGTGCTTTAGTAATACTTCGCTAAAGCTACGTATCACAGGCGAAGATTGCAGATTCTTTTAGCAAAATAGCTTACAGAATTACGACGCATATAATATATATATTCGGAAGAATTATGTAAGTTACTTTTGCAAAAGAATATAGTGCTATTCTCAAAGATCTATTGCATTATTTGGGTTAAATACTTTGACAGAAAAACTTTAATATTAAAATCTGGTCATAGTTATAAAAATATGTAATCAGGAGATTTATATGTCAGAGAAATTAAATTTGACCAAATCAATGAAGCTTTATGAAGAAGCTTTAGAACTTGTTCCAGGTGCAGTTGCAGGTATTAGAAGACCTTACAACTTTGTCCCTGGAGAATATCCAATCTTCTTTGACCGTGCAAAGGGTGGCAAGGTCTGGGATGTAGATGGCAACGAATACTTAGATTTTCTTTGTGCTTATGGACCAATAATTGTTGGTCATTGTGAAGAAGAAATTGATAACCCTGTAATAGAACAGATAAGAACAAAGGGTTTTTGTTTCTCTTTAACTCAAGAAATCCAGAACAAATTAGTAAGAAAGCTGCAAGAACATATTCCTTCTTGTGAAATGGCCGCTCTACTAAAAACAGGTTCAGACACTACTACTGCAGCAATAAGAGCTGCTCGTGCATACACAGAAAGAAAGAAAATAATCAGATGTGGTTATCATGGCTGGCACGATTGGTGTGTTGAAGTCAAGGGGGGAGTTTTAGAAAAAAACTATGAAGATACCCTAGAATTTACATATAATCACTTGGATGAGTTAGAAGACTTAATGAAAAAACATGGTGATGATGTTGCAGGAATTATCGTAACACCTGTTGGCCATCCATTAGGACATGAAGTTGAAATGCCAAAACCTGGATTCTTAGAAGGTGTGAGAGAGCTTGCAACTAAATATGGTTCAGTATTAATTTTTGATGAAATCAGATCAGGTTTCCGTTTCTCAATGGGTGGAGCTCAGAAGTTGTTTGGTGTTACCCCTGATTTATCAACATTTGGTAAAGCTATGGCTAATGGTTATGCTATTGCAGCCCTTGTTGGTAAGAAAGAATTCATGAGCGTATTTGCAGACAGAGCTTTCTTATCATCAACTTACTTCCCAAATTCCGATGCACAAGTTGCTTCTTTATCTACTATAGCCTTCTTAGAAAAGTATAATGTTTTAGATGAAATCAAAACTAAAGGTGAAAAGTTTGCTGCTAATGTTAGTAAGATAGTTGCAGATTCAGGCTTACCTGTTAATTTCTCAGGTGGAGCTTTGATGCCTTATCTTACTTTTGTTCCAGATGCTGATAAAGTTTATAAGAAAGCTCGTGTTCAATTCTATACAGAACTTATCAGAAGAGGTGTATTCTTACAACCTTATCACCATGGCTATATCGCATATAGACATACAGAAGCTGAACTTGTTCATGCAGCTAATATGATTAAAGAATCATTAGATGCAATTAAATCATTTTATTAATAAAATAAAAAAATAAAAAATAGAGAGGTAAATTAATGGAACCATTAATTCTTACTGCTGCCATTACAGGAGCAGAAACTACTCCTCAAGACCAGCCTAACCTTCCTTATACACCGGAAGCTCAAGCTAAAGAAGCACTTGCTTGCTTTGAAGCTGGAGCAAGAGTTATTCATCTTCATGTAAGAGATGATAATGCTCAAGCGACTCAAGATGTTAACAGATTTAAAGAATCAATTGATGCTATTCGTCAAGCTTGCCCTGAAGTGATTATTCAAATTTCTACAGGTGGTGCTGTTGGTGCTTCTTTTGATAGCAGAATTGCTCCTTTGCAATTAAAACCTGATATGGGAACTTTAAATGGTGGTACTCTAAACTTTGGTAATGAAGTCTTTATGAATGCTCCTGCTGATATCGAGAGATTAGCTGAGGCTTTTAAACAATTCAATGTTGTTCCCGAAGTTGAAGTCTATGAATCTGGTATGATAGACTATATTGCCCGTCTAGTTAAAAAAGGTGTAATCACTACTGACCCTCTTCATGTCCAATTTGTTCTAGGTGTTCCTGGTGGAATGTCTGGTCAACCTAAAAACGTTATGTATATGGCTCAACATCTTAAGGAACTTATTCCTACTGCTAGTTGGGCTGTGGCTGGAATTGGAAGATATCATATTCCTGCTTCAATGATGGCCATGACTTTAGGTGGACATATCAGAGTTGGCTTCGAAGATAACATCTATTACCACAAGGGAGTGGTTGCTGATTCTAATGCTCAATTAGTTGCTAGAATGAGAAGGATTGCTGAAGAGATTGGCAGACCTATTGCTAGTCCTGCTCAAGCAAGAGAAATCTTAGCTTTACCTAAGAAATAAGTACACCAATAATTATAAAGGCGGAAGTTATTTTCCGCCTTTAATCTATATCTTACTAGTTTATTTAACAAGTACCTTAATCTAATTTCTTATGACAGAACCACCAATCATAACATTCATATTTCTTTTCAGCTAATCTTTTTTGAGCTGTATCAACATCGGTTGCTGGTGGAATAATTACATGGTCATTAATTATTGAATTATTAGGCCAATCTGCTGGCATAGCTACTTTCTCTTTATCAGAAATTTGTAGTGCTTTTACTGCTCTAACAACTTCAGATATATTTCTGCCTATTTCTTGTGGATAATATAAAACTAATCTTGTTTTGCCTTCAGGGTCGACTATAAATACAGCTCTTACTGTGTTTGTTCCCTTACCAGGATGTAGCATTCCCAATTTGAGAGCTATTTGATCATTTGCTGCAATAATAGGGAACTTAATCTCTACATTAATATTTTCTTTGATCCACTCTTCCCATTTTATATGAGAGAATACTTGATCAACTGACATACCAATAAGTTCAACATCTAATTTTTTTAATTCATCATAAGCTTGCTGAAAAGCTACAAATTCTGTTGTGCATACAGGTGTGAAATCTGCAGGATGAGAGAATAATATAAACCATTTACCCTTATAATCGTCTGGTAATACTTTAGTTCCTCTTGTAGTCATAACTTGCATCTCAGGGAATTTATCCCCTAATAAAGGCATATTCATTTGTTCGTACATTTCTGTCTCCTTATTTTAATTAATTTTAAAATATTATAATAATTATAAATTTGTAAGCAAATAATATTTTACTTTTTTTTTGCAAGTTTATTTGAAATAGGCTAATTATATTGACTGCTATATAGCTTATCTAATGTAATCACTAGACCTTAGTCACACTTAATTTTGGAACTGAAATTTATACATTTACCTACTCTTGATTGATACTATCCCAATAATGCATTGGATTTCTATAGAGTAAGTAACAATCAAGAGAGAATAAAGATAATCTAATCAATTGATAGATAGAATGTACTTGTACTAACTAACGCATTTTATGCCATTTTTAAGTTTATAGTTAAGTTTTTCAAATTGACTTATAAATACATTCTTGACTAAATTTCGGATATTGAAATATATCTGCATCTCTCCGAGATTTTTAAAAATTTCCTTACTACAGCTTGAAAAAGATGCGTCTCATTGGCAATCCAATGAAGGATATATGTTACTAATCATAATTTTTCAACAAAGTTAATAGAACCTAATAATATGCAATTTTATCGACTTCTTTAAGGATAAGCTACTAAGGAGGGTGGCTTGAGGATTGAACAGTCTCCAAATATTGAGAACGGGAATTTCAAAGAAAAAAATTGACAAGATATTCTTTATACTTATAATTATGTTCAAGAGGTGTAAAATGAAAGATAAAGAAAATAAAGATGAGATGCAAAAGTTCCATAATTATATGGCAACTAAGTTGTTTAATGATACATGGACTCTTCTAGATAAAGAAAATAGAAGCTCTGAAGATGATATTTTAATGATCCATACAGCTCATGCTTCCCTTTATCATTGGTTGCAGTTTGGGCAAGCAAAGAACTTTTCTATTGGAGAATGGCAAGTCTCTAGAGTTTATGCAGAATTAGAAATGGGACAATCGGCTCTAAAACATGGTTTAGCTAACATTGACTTGTGTAAAAAAAACAACATTTCAGGTTTTGAATTAGGCTATGCTTATGAATCTGTGGCAAGAGCTTACAAAATATTAGGTGAAGATAATCTAAAAGAAGAATATCTTAAATTAGCTTATTCTGAAACCGAAAATATCCAAGATGCTGATGAAAAAGAGTATTTAATTAGCGATTTAAAAACTATATAAAAAAAAGGAGATTAAAATGAAAAAATTACTTATTTTAATGCTTGTATTGAGCTTAGGCTTGATGTTTGTTGGTTGTAGTGATGATGATGATAGTTCACCAGCTGTAACAAAAGTTACTTTTAAAAATCATACTAATGCAGAAATATCTGTTATGATTGATGGTGTTGATGGAACTTTAACTGCTAATGAATCATGGTCATACACTTTTGATTCTGCAATCTTTGAAGAAGATGTGGAAATGCTTACTTTTGATTACACAGTGACAGGTTTATACGTTGCTACAGAAACAGGCGTTGCAAATATCAACAAAGATCAAACTACTGTTATTGAAATTGTAGCTGAAGGTGGAATTGTAGTTTTAAAAAACAATCACTATATTAATATTAACTCAGCTTTGATTTATCCTTCAATTGAAAGCCCAAGTGGTAACAATGCTTTAACAACACCTTTAGAACCAGGTGATTCAGTTTTAGTATTAAAAGCTGAAGATAATTATCGTGTAACATACAATTTAGAAAATAATACTTTTGTAACTGTTGATGCTTTTGATTTAACAGAAAATCAAATGGCTTATGCTACAATTAGTGCTCAAAAAGAACTTAATATTGATAACCAAACTAGTGGTTCAATTACATTCAGATTAGATGGTGGTTCATTAAACAGTTTAAGTGCTAATTCAAGTGAAAGTTATATTCTTGGTGAAGAATATGGCTTAAATGTTGATATTAGCTATAACGGTCTTTATATCTTTGCTGGTGAAGAAACTTATGATTACTATGCTGCTACAGCTTACGATATAGATGTTACTGCTGATGGTGGTGCTATATTTGTAGTTAACGGTACTCAAGATAATATCACTGAAGTTTATATTGCTCCTTCTTCAGAAACAGAATGGGGTCCTGATTATATGTCTGGTTCTATTGGCCCTGACCAAGAATATGCATGGACAGTTGAACCTGGTCTCTGGGATGTTAAAATTGTTGATGATGCTGGATTTTTCTCAGAAGTATTTGAAATCTCAGTTTCACTTAATCAATCAGAATATGTTGATTATAGTGACAAAGCTAAAACACGTGGTGCAAATTCTAACATGAAAAATAAAACTAACTTTAATTTCCCACAAAGTGGAACAAGAGTTGAAGGTAATTAATTAATATAATTTAGATTATTTATAAAAGGGTCGCGAAAGCGACCCTTTATTTTATAATGACTTTATTATTAGCAATATAACATTTTTAATACAAAAAAATATTGACAAATCTTAAGCATATTAGAATTATTGGATAGCATAAACTCAAACAATTAAATGTTTGGGTAAAATACAAAATAGCGAGGAAGTATGAAACAGGTTATTCGGTTAGGTCTTTGGTTAGTCATATCATTTATATGTGTCAATTTGTTTGGATTAGATACAATTAATAGTAACAATGATGTTACAAGTTCCCCCAAAAACAATCAAAAATCTCTTATAAAAAACACCTTTGTTTTTGTCGATGGAGGACAATTTTCTATGGGTTGTGATGAATGTGACAGTGATAGTGATGAAGTACCAATCCATAAAGTTGAAGTAGAAGATTTTTACATTGGTAAGTATGAAGTAACACAAAAAGAATATCTTTTGATAATGGGGGAGAATCCTACATATAAATTTGGAGTTGGAGATAATTATCCTGTATATTTTGTAAATTGGTATGATGCGGTTGAATATTGCAATTGTCGAAGCCAAAAGGAAGGATTAGAAAAATGTTATCAGATTGATAATCATACTGTAACTTGTGATTTTAGCAAGAATGGTTATCGCTTACCAACAGAAGAAGAATGGGAATATGCAGCTAGAGGTGGAAAACTATCCAAATCCTATAAATACAGTGGAAGCAACAATATTGATGAAGTTGCTGCTTACTGCAATAATTGTTCTTCTACTCTACATGAAGTCGGGACATTGAAAGCAAATGAATTAGGTATTTATGATATGTCAGGAAATGTTTATGAGTGGGTTTGGGATTATTATTACTATTATTTACCAAATGATTTAGATAAAAATATCATAAAATCCAAAACTAATTATAGCTCTTTTAAGTTGAACCGTGGGGGAAGTTGGACAAGCAATGATAAGAGTTCAAGAATTTCTAATAGGAATTTTAACTGTCCTCTTATGGGAAAATATAACGATTTAGGTTTTAGGGTGGTTAGAAGTAAAATTTGAGAAGTAAAACTATAGATTTATCTAAGTTCAGGAGGAAGGGTATATCTAAGATCATTTGTGTCGCTCCTCTGGAGCTTGGGTGATTATTGAGCATCTGTTATCTACAAAGCTGTCGCTCCTAATGGAGCTTTTAAGGATTGAGGTATTTTAATATCTACAAAGATGTCGCTCCTCTGGGGCTATTAGGGATTTTGTATCTGTTGTGAAGCTAGCATATTGAAAGATACTTAGATTATTTTTTTAACCCAAATGGTGCAGTAGAGCTTTAGAGAAGAGTGCAGATTCTTTTAGCAAAATCCCCTTCTTTGAGTGGGACACAGGGGGTGATACCATAAACTACGCATATAATATATATATTCGGTAGAATTATGTAAGTTACTTTTGCAAAAGAATATAGTGCTATTCTCAAAGATCTATTTCATTATTTGGGTTTAAAGCCCTCTCTACTTGGAAGAGAACCCAATATAAGATAAAAGAGAAAAGAATTGACAGGTTTATTAACACGATTCAAAAATATTCTGTAATGCTTGTAATCTTAAAAGAATTAAACTGATGAAGGTAATTAGTATCTCATAGGCAAACTTGTCACTATAATACTTCAAGTCTTAAGGAGTAACCATGATAAAGTACATTACTTTATTGATCTTAATCTTATCTAGCTTTCTTACTTGTTTAGAGGGACGAGAAAGTGATAATATCACTAATATATCAGCGCAAGTCTGGAAAAATCAAGAATCAATTAATGCTTATCTTCCTGCAAAAACAGAGGGAAATTATAATAAGCACAATATCAAGTATAACATTCCTTATAGTAAATTTCTGATAGGAAATATGGGTTTAAAAGCTTATTCACAACAAAATCCTCAGCTGAAAGTCAGTCATCCATTAGTAAAGATTGATGCTACTTATTATCACAATTATACTGAAGTGAATGGACAGATAGGATATGAATTCTATATTTCTGATGATAAGGTGATGAGTCGTATTGATTACCACACTTCAGACTGGGTTCATACAGATTCAGAATATATAAGATATCACTGTTCAAGTGATAAAGCTATAGCGAAAGAAGCTATGTTTATTTTAGATGAAAGAATTGAAGAGTTTTTTACTTATTTCCCACAGAGAAATCATGAGTTAGATTCTCTTAGAATCCACAAACTGGATTATTTCTATTGTCCTGATTTGAATACTATTGAACTATTAACATCCTACAAAACCCGGGGTATTTTATTCCTTAATCAAGATTATGTTGTTTCGACTTACCCAGCTCATTTCCATGAAGTAACCCATTTTTTAATCAATTACTATCTCAAAAATAATGAAATCTATACCCATACTTTTCTGCAAGAAGGCTTAGCTGTTGCCCTTGGTGGCAGGGGAGGACAATCAACTGATGCTCTCATGGAAGCTGGTAAATTTTTGCTAGATACAGGGATGGTGACTCATACAGACTACTTTGATGCGATAAAGTTTCAGGGGGAACATCCTTCTTTAAGTTATCCTGTGGCTGGACTTCTTACTAGGATAATGCTTGATCATTATAGTGTAGATGAATATCTTACCCTCTACAAAAGATATAGCAATTCTGAAGGAAAATTTGATATAATTGAGGAATTAGACTGGTTAACAAAAGATGTGATTGATGAATATGTTCAAACTAATAACTTTAGAAGTGTCTATTTCTCTGCTGAAGGAGAGGATTTTCTAGATATTTATAATGGGCAGAGTCTAAAGATTTCAGCATCTAAAGAAATGTTTCAATTTAAGAGCATAGGGGATATTAATTTTGATTTTGCAAATAATTCTTTTAAAGAAGTAGCAAATGGACGTTATTCTCTTAATTGTTCTAGTCAAGAGATAAAACTAACAGATAATTTACTTGATGAAATTATTTCTTCTTGGAGTATTAATTTCACCCTTACAGGAGAAGAAATCCCTTTCAAAGGTGGATATTATCAATTTTACCTTAAAAAATCAATTTTTAGATGAAAATTAGAAAATGATACTATCTGACTAATTCTAATAAACCAAAGAAGTGACAGACTGTTCCACCAAGAACAAAAATATGCCAAATTGGATGGTGATAAGGAAGCCTTTTCCAGGCATAAAAGACAACTCCTACTGTGTAAGATGCTCCTCCAATAGCTAACCATAAGAAAAGGGAAGTAGGTAGAACTTTCATCATCCAATAAAGAAATCCTAAGAATAGCCAACCCATAGCTAAGTAGATTGAGTTGGTTACATGACTAGATTTACCTTTTGTTAAGCACTGAACTATTACTCCAATAATAGTCAAACCCCAGATTATACCAAAAATAGTCCAACCCAAAGCATTTCTCATAGCTAAGGTAATAGGTGTATAAGTTCCAGCAATAAAGAGATAGATAGCAGATTGGTCAAATATTGAAAAAATAGTCTTAACTTTCTTATGAGTAATGCTATGGAATAGGGTGGAAGAAAGATAAAGAGAAATTGAACCAAAGCCATACAAGGCATAGCCTACAACCATAATAGGCTGATTAACTAATACTGCTTTGGCTATAAGAATTACCATAGCTGCGATAGCTAAAAAGATTCCTACTCCATGAACAATAGAAGAAAATATTTCTTCTCCAAGCGATTGGTGACCTGAGATTGGATTTTCATCATACATAAAATTCACTTCCTAAATAATTTATAGAATGCAGTTTTAACATTTATAATTCAGAATCTTACCTCTTGTTATCTTCTAAGTATTCCTTTACTAAAGTTCTAACCAAGAAAGAAGAGTCTTGCTTCATAAAAACTAATTCTTCTCTGGCAAGCTGACTGTCAATAGTTTTTAGAGCAGAAGCAACAGCAAATCTTAGCTTTTCATTAGGAGAATCAGAATATTTTTTGATAAGAGGAATATATTTGTCATCTTTAAAACTAGCTAGAGCTGAAATACAACTAGTAATATATTTATTATCTTGGTAGAATTCAATAATTATTAAAGGAAGGAATTCTTGCATTTTTAAGCTTGCAACTAAAGATATAGCGTTTTTGTGAGAAAGACTATCTTGGGAAGTAAAGGCTTGGTCAAGTTTAGCTTGTGATTCTTTACTATTTTCAAAGAATTCTTTAATTGCCCTATATTCCTTAGTATCACGAGTATTAATTTTGTTTTTTATTATATAATCGGCAGCTTCATCTTCACGAGTCAATAAAATCTCTCTGGCTCTTCGTACTCTATTTACTACATTACCTACTTCCCATTCAGCAGCATAATCAAAGATTACTTCAATTGCGGCAAGAGAATCAATATCAGCTGGTAATTGCTCAATTGTTGGAGAGTCAATCTCATTCTCTGACTGTTTTAAATCGATACCAATTCCCATTAAACCTTCCTTCCAAATTAAGCTATCCTGCATTATCTCATGAGGATAATAATCCTTTCCAGAAGAGTCAATGAATAGTCCAATTGAACCAGAAGACCGAGCTTTTTTCCCATAGCCATAGTTGTTATTTGTTGCATTTTCATACCTGTCATTACCTGCTCTATCCAAGAAAATACCTACAGAATTAGTTAGGCCTAAACCATTACCTCCTTCTATAGAATAATGGTCATCACCCTCCCTATCGATAAAGATACCCAACCCAAAGTCATGCCCAGCTCCTTGACCTGGCCCATGCTTTGAATAGTAACTATCCTGACCTTCTTTATCAAAAAGTAAGCCTCCGGCTAAATGAATACCAGAACCTTGAGGATAATAGACAGCATTATAAAAGTCGTTACCTGCTTCATCAATCAAAATCCCTAAACCATACCAGTAGCCAACACCTTGAGCATAAACTCCTCCCATATAGCGGTCATTACCTGACTTATCCATTAAAGTCCCAATACCTCCTCCAAAATCAGGTCGCATACCAAAGCCCATTCCTTGTCCCATACTTCGATAATCATTAGGAACTAAAGGAGCATGAAATTCGCTGGTTCCACAAATATAACTATCTGTACCAGCTATATCCAAAAGTAAAGAAAAACCCCAGGTTGAGGCAAAGGCTTGTCCATATTGGCCTGTAGAATAAATATCATTTCCAGCAGTATCTATCATAAGAGATGAAGCAAAGGCCGCTGCAGACCACGCAAATGATTTAGCTAAATAAGTATCATTTCCTGCAAAATCAATGAACTCATTAAAACCAAAAATAGCAGAAGCTGCTTGAGTATTAGCAGAATAATAATCATCACCCATTAAATCGTAAGCATAGGCAAAACCATAATTAGCAGAAAATAAAGAGGTATCTGACATGTATCTATCATCACCAGATGCATCGAATAAGTAAAAGCTAGATTGATTATTGGCAATGAATGTATAAGAATCATTACCTGCAGGGTCTATAATAGCAATAGCCTTATCTATAATATGCTGGTCATCATATATAGAACCTATAATTATTTCTCCTAAATCACTTGGATAAATCTCATTCTCTTCCTGCCACATTATTTTATCAATATTATTATGAATTAAAGCATAAAAAGATGTTATGGATAACTTTTCTGCTAAGTAATCCTTATCTTCTATAATCACAGGCTGATAGAAAATATACCAATTTATCTTTTTTATCAAGTTGTCAAACTCTATACTTGATATATCAATTTCTTGGCTATCATTTTCTTCTTGATTATCTTGAGGGAAAAGAGACTTAGAAAAGCGCATTAAAAAAGCTATTTCATCTTGATTAAGATTAGTAAACATCTGATCAAAATGAAACTTTTTGATTCTTATGTAGCTTTCAAGCAAATCAATAAGGTCTGGAATTTCTATACTATTACTTAAATTGTGATTAAGAGTCTTAGGATAAGTTAATTCTATATCATTATTATTTAAAAACTTATAAGCTTCCTTATTGAAGTCTTCTGGGCTTGATATTGTTTGTAGTTTAGATGAATATTCTAAGAAGAAATAAGGGTTATTTATAGATTCAATAATTACTTGATTTTTCAAATAAGTTTCATCAGACCAATCTTTTAAAAACATTAAATCTTGTTTCGAAAGGTCAATTTCTGCAAGAGCTTGGTCAACAAGCAAGGAATCTTCATGAGTGAAAATTTGTCCCCATGCCAGAGATACAGTAAATAATATAAGAATTATACTAGTAGCTTTCATCACTTCTCCTAATTTAGCTATTTGTCTTAAATTATCATATTTAACTAGCTGAAAAGTAGTCAAGAAAAGATATTGACTTTTTAAGTAAGTATTTAATATTACTCCAAGATAAATCCCAAAAAACAAATGTAACCAAATGATGAAACTACGTTATAAATTGTGAGACGCAAATTATGGATGAAAGAGAATTAGTAGAAAAAGCTAAAAAAGATATTAATGCCTTTGATGAATTGTACAAAAAGTACTTTCCTTTGATAAACAGATTTATTTATCACAAGGTAAGTGAAGAAGAGGTGCGTCGTGATATTGTGTCAAATGTCTTTTTCAAAGCTGTAAAAAACTTATATAAGTTTAAGTATCTGTATAAAGGAGCTTTTTCAGGTTGGCTTTATCGGATTGCTATTAATGAAGTTACTGACTATTATCGAAAGAATGGAAGAACTAAGAAGTTAGTTCAAGATGTTAAATTGAATCAAAGAAGTCCCTTAAGTGAAGATATAGAAATAAATTATGATAATCTGAGGAAGGGTCTTAAACTCTTAAATGAGAAAGACCAAAATATCATTATCTTAAGATATTTCGAAAAATTATCTAATCAAGAAATAGCTCAAATACTTGGGAAGAAAGAGGGTGCTGTAAAAGTTCAAGTTCATAGAGCTATGCAAAAACTAAAATCAATTATGATAGAATTAGAAGGAAGAGATGATGGAAAAATTTGAAGAAAAGCTTCTTAATCTTAAAATACCTGAGATATCAGATAAATATCTTGAATATGAGTTAAAAGAAAAATTAGAGAAAAAACTCTTCTATAATAAATTCAAAGTACCTTATAGGATAGCGTTTTCTACTGCTCTTGCAATGTTCTTTTTAGCTATTAGCTTTGTAGTAAATCCTAACTTTGCGAACAAAATTAATTATGCTATAAGAGGTGTATCAAATCAAGAACAAGTGGCTGAAACACAAAATGGTATTAAAGCTGAAGATTTTCAAGGTTTTGAGGGCCTAGGTCAATTAGCTAAAGGAAATGACCAAGAGACTAACTCCCAGATTGCTACAGTGTCAGATGAAGATGGCGAAATTAAAACAATAAAACATCTTAATCCTGATGACTTTGAAGAAGGAAAAATCTATATGCTAAGAAAATATAAATCCCAAGATAAGCAGGGCGTTATTATGATTAACGAGATTCAAAATAACAATTCTACAAAGGGTGTAATTAGGAAAATGTGAGTTTGATATGAGGAAACTAAATATTTTTATATTAATTCTCTTATTTCTTCTTCTATCTCTATCACTTTCTGCTCAGGTATATTTAGGAGTATATTTGGGAGAAAATGCTAGACTTAATAATCCAAAAAATCAAAAAGAAGGATTGTTTGTACATAAAGTAGTAAGTGATTCTCCAGCCTCAAAAGCAGGTTTAAGTGAGGGTGATGTGATTATTCTCGCTGGTGATGAAAAGGTTACTTCTCTAGATCATTTGTATGATATCTTAAAAAATTATGATGTGGGTGATGATTTACCCATCAATTACTTGAGGAATGGTGAAGAATATAAAACTATCATAAAATTGGTTAGTAAAGATGATTATAAATTAAATCAATTTGAAAGAAAAATTCAAGAACTTTTAGAGCAGAGTAAAACCTTTATTTATAGATTTGAATCACAAGATGATAAAGTGATTGGGGTTGAGTTAAAAAAACTACAAGATGAGAATAAAGGATTAGAAATAATAAATATTATTCCAAACTCTCCCGCTGCTGAGGCTAATCTCCAAGTTGGGGATATAATAATAAAAGTTGATAATATCCAGCTGGAAAAAAATATCCAATTTGTAGATTATTTGCAAACTCTTGATGAGGGAGCTAAGGTAAAATTACAAATTATAAGGGGTAATAAAACTTCGTTTATTGAAGTTGAGGTTGTTGAAAGAAAATCTATTATCAAGTAAACCTCCTATATAATCCCAAATAATGCGATAGAACTTTGATAATAGCACTATATTCTTTTGCAAAAGTAACTTACATAATTCTTCCGAAAATATATATTATATGCGTAGTTTATGGTATCACCCCCTGTGCCCCCCTCAAAGAAGGGGATTTTGCTAAAAGAATCTGCAATCTTCGCCTGTGATACGTAGCTTTAGCGAAGTATTACTAAAGCTCTACTGCACCATCTGGGATAATTTGATTAATTTGCTAAACATATCTAAAAAGTAAAGAAATACAAAAGAAAAATTAAGAAAAAAAGCTCTTTTTCAAGTGGGTAGGCCTTAGAAAAAATATGAAAGTATTTTATAATACTTTATCTGTTATTAACTTAGCATACTTCAAAGATATTTTGCTATTATTTTTCTAAGACACACTTAACTTTAGAGAACCAATTATTATCGCCCTTCCAGGGCTAAGATAAATTTAGCTTCATGTATACAGGGTCTAACGAACCCTGCCTATTAGATTAACATCCCTTATATGTGTATCAACTTCCATAAATTGATTCTATATTTGTTAATAACATACAACAATATTTATCATTTTACCCTCTCTACTTAAGAGAAGGCTAGTTAATTAATAAATATTAGACAAAGCTAACTAAAAAAACAATTGAATAAAATCCTGCAAAACTTATCAGTAAGCTCCATAAAAGTCATAAGGCGAGAAAAAGTATTTGACAAAATGTTAGGCATTTCTAACTATGTAATAAATATTAAAAAAGTTAGTCTAATATAACTAACTAAGGAGTTATAATGAAAAAGATTATTTTATTACTTTCAATTGTCTTATGTTTAAGCATGAGCAACGCCCAGATTTCTTCACCTCAAGTACATGCAGGCCTAATGTTAGACTTTAATAATTATAGTGGAGATCAAGCAAATACTGGACTATATGATACATCAAATAGGTTTCAAGTTCGTAAGGCTGCTTTTGAAGTAAGTGGTAGTATTGCTGAAAGGATTTCTTATGCTATAGAAGCAGGTGTATCTACTTGTGTGGGAACAAGTACAAATCTTAAGTTAATGGATGCTGAAATTGAATATCATTTGAACGAGAACATTACACTTGGTGTTAAACAGGGGCATGTCTTAAGAGGTTTTTCGGGAGTGACTGAATGTTCTGTAAGAATTCCTATGGAAAGACCAGTTTTTTATACTTCTATGACGACCTGTCATCCTACTGGCTTTGTAGCTAATTTCCAATATCAGCTTCCTTATTCATCCGATATTGAGTTCGAAGCTGCCTTTATGAATGGAGCTGGAAAGAATACCCTTGATGGAGAGAAAGACTTTAATTTTGCTACAATAATTAATAGTCCTTTACCGGGATTAGCCCTTACAGGTGTCTATAATATAGTGAGTAAAGAATATTATTTAGACAATGAAATGACTAGTAAGGATGGACATCGTTTTATAGGTGGCTTGAAATATGATTTTAAAAATTTCAATATAACCGGAGAATATTACCAAGGTAAAGGTTTTGATATTCATACCCGCGAGTATGATGCTTATTATTTATTAACGTCCTATCTTTTACCAATAAATTTCACACAGAGAATCAATTATATTCAGCCATTTGTAAGATATACTTTCTGGGATAAGGCAGCAGAAAGCTCAGTAGAAATGGAGTATGATTATCTTGATGCTGGCTTAATCATATCTCTAGATGCATATACAAAGTTAAAATTTAACTATAGTAAGAATACTTCCCATCCAGATGGCTTAAATGAAGAACCGACAAGTTTTAAAGCTAGACTTCAATTAAATATTTAGGAGGGAAACATGAAAAAGATTATTGTTTTAGTATTTTTACTATCAACTATTTTATTAAACTCAGAAGTTATTACTATTCTACCTTCAAGCGATTGTTACACTGATGTAGAACATGGGGATAGTCCAAATGTTACTGGTGAATTATGGGTAGCCAACTTTGTGCCTGCTGGTCAATTCCAAAGGATTGCTCTTGATTTTGATATTGATGAATATTTGGATAGTAATTTTCAAGTTGCTAGCTTGAAACTAACCCGCTTCTATTCTTGCCCGAGTGGTGGTTCTACTTTAGTTAGAATATACCCTATATCTGAAGAATGGAATGAGAGCAATGTGGATATACATCAACACCTTGCATACCATGAAGACATCTTTCAAGAGCAAATGTTTTCTGGAACTGGAGGACCAACTATAAATCAATTTAATGTTGATGTTTCTAGTATCATTTCTCAAATTATAGAAAATAATTATGATTTTCATGGACTTGTTATGATAGCTAATGACAATCAGAAATTTAGTAAATTCTATTCAAAAGAGCATGCGAATGAAGCTGATAGGCCAAGTTTAGAATTAACTATCTCTCCTGTGAGTAATAATAATGCTGAGAATGTGATTATCCCCTTGATTATAACAGCTTATCCGAATCCATTCAACCCTACAACTATTATAGAATTTGATAATCCAACCAAGCAAAAAGCTCAAATTAATATCTATAATTTAAGAGGTAGGTTAGTTCAATCAATAAAAGAAATAGAAGTTGTGGATATCAAGAACAGAGCTAGATGGAATGGAAAAGATTTAGCTAATAATGATGTAGCCAGTGGAATATATTTTTGTCGAGTGCGAATAGCTGATAAAGTAGCTCAACAGAAATTAATCCTACAAAAGTAGATTAATATGAAAAAATATATATTTGCTTTTGTTTTAATGGCTTTTTACATTACTTTAAATTGCTTAGAAGAGCAAAAGTTATTAGTTGAATTTGCTGAGAATAATGATACTTACACTTCTTATCAGCTTTGTGAAGATACTTTAAATACTTATCTCATAGTCCAAACTCATGAGGCAGATACTTTATATCTTTTCATCAGTCAGGAAGAAGATGAAGTTAGGGGTTATCAGGCAAACAATAAAATAATCTTAGCCTTAGATAAGCAGAAAGAGATTAAGGATAGCTATCTTTTTAGAAGTAAGGATACTCCTTCATTTGTAAAAAGGATTAAAAGGAGTAATTATATGAAACAATTCGAAAACTGGAATAGTCAAAGTAATATCAGGGCAGTGACAGGTGCAACCATAAGCTGTAACTCAATTCAAGCTACAGTGGCCAATATGTTGAAGAGAATTAGAAATCCAAATTAGTTGAGCTTTATTCAGGGTAATAACTATAGTTTGCCTTAAATCATGCTACTAGCTTGGATAAACTCCGCTTAGAATAATTTATTTTTTGTTGACCATAGCACATCCTAAGCAAAGAGGGTAAGAGTTTTTTACCCTCTATTTTTTTTATTCACAAAGATCTCCTGCATTTCTAGTACTAATACAAGAAAGAGTTATCTCCTACTTGGATTGTTGTAGAAATTTTCTCCTTATTATATAATTTTCGCACTTCGATAAGATTTAACACCTCATAGCCATTTTTGGCCAAGAATTTAATCATTTTATGATTATTTGGATGAACATTAATAAAAGCTGTTTCCTTTCCAAAGTCATTAGCTCTTCTATTAGCTTGTTCTAAGAGTTTTGTCGCATAGCCCTTTCTTCTTTCTTGCTTGGAAAGATAGATTTGTTCAAGCCAGACAGTTTGGTCGAATATTCTTAAGATAGCATAGCCAAGGCTAATATTATTTTCCTGAGCAAGATATATTTCATATTCATTGGTTGAATAATCTTTCCATTCTTGTTTAGCATCAGCAAGAGTATAGTTTATTTTCCTCATCTTTAAGCTAGCTAATTCCTGCCTGAAATCATGAAGTAGCAGACCTAGGTCTTCAAGTTTATTCTCCAAGTTAATAATTCTACAAATTTCAATCATATTATCTCCTCAATTTTGGCAGAAGATAAATCTCTTGACCGATATGTAAAGAAATTTCTTGAAATAGTGATTTTTTTATTGACATTTAAACTCTTCTAATTAATTTAAATATAAGTATCGAAACAAAAGGAAGATTCTGCTTGTTTGGATCAAATAAGTTATTTTAAATCCTGAGATTAAGGTAAATACTAAATTCAAGGGATGGAGAAATGAAATAGAATAATTAGAGGATAATTATATATAGACTCCGTCCTGAAGACGGAGTTTTTTTTATGGAACAAAAAGTAAGAACTGTCACAATTACAGTCCAAGATAGAGAGAAATCTTTTCATCAAGTTTCTTCTATATTGCATGATTTAGCAGATAGAATAATGTTACGAGTAGGTTATCCAATGCCAGAGCAGAATATTTCTATCATCTTCATTATTATCAATTTAACAAACGACGAACTAGGTGCTTTCACAGGCAAATTAGGACAAATCCAGTCTGTAAACGTAAAATCAACAAGTTTAAAAATATAAAAAAATAGAGGTAAAAATGGTAAAAATTGATACTAAAGGTTTAAAGTCATTTATCCCTGAACAAGAGATTTTTGATCTCCTAGAAAAAACAAAGAATCCAACAAAAGACAGAGTAAAAGAAATTATTGCTAAATCATTAGACAAAAACAGATTAAGTCCAGAAGAAACAGCAACTCTCATAAATTGTGAAGATCAAGAGTTAATCCAAGAGATTTATCAAGGAGCTAGGGCATTAAAAGAGAAGATATATGGTAATAGAATAGTACTTTTTGCCCCTCTTTATGTAGGCAATGAATGTGTTAATGATTGTGTATATTGTGGTTTCAGAATTTCAAATAAGGAAACTCATAGAAATACCTTAACCATGAATCAATTAGAAGATGAGGTTAGAGCTTTAGAATCACGTGGTCACAAGCGTTTGATTATGGTTTATGGGGAACACCATATGTATTCTCCTGAATTTATTCGTGATACTGTATTAAAAACTTATGAGACCAAAGAAGGTAAAGGGGAAATCCGTCGTGTTAATATTAATGCAGCTCCTTTAGATGTTGAGGGATTCAAAACTGTTAAGTCTGCAGGTATTGGAACCTATCAGATTTTCCAAGAAACCTATCATCAAGAGTCGTATAAAAAATTTCATCCATCAGGACCTAAAAGTAATTATTTATGGCGATTATACGGTTTAGATAGAGCTATGCAAGCAGGCATAGATGATTTAGGTATAGGTGCTTTGATGGGACTTTATGATTGGAGATTTGAGGTAATGGGACTTCTTTACCACACAATCCATTTAGAAAACACCTTTAATATAGGCCCTCATACAATCTCATTCCCAAGAATTGAACCAGCTAATAACACTGAGATTACAGAGCAACCACCTTATGGTGTGTCTGATGATGATTTCAAAAAATTAGTGGCTATTTTAAGGCTTGCAGTACCTTATACTGGTTTAATTTTAACAGCACGTGAACCTATTGAAATCAGAAATGAAGTTATTGGTTTTGGTGTTTCCCAGATAGATGCAGGTTCTAGTATTGGTATAGGTGACTATTCTCATAAAGATGAAGAAAGTTTTAAGAAAAGTCAATTTGTTCTTGGAGACCAACGTTCACTAGATGATGTGATTAGAGAATTAGCCACTCATGGCTTCTTGCCTTCCTTCTGTACAGCTTGTTATCGTTTAGGAAGAACAGGTGAACATTTCATGGAATTTGCAATACCTGGTTTTGTTAAAAAATTCTGTACACCAAATGCAATTCTAACAGTGTCAGAATATGTTCATGATTATGGTACAGAGGAGACAATTAAGGCCGTAAACGAACAGATAAACCGTGAACTTGAAGATTTCGAAGATGAAAAGATTAAAAAAGAATTGCAGGAAAAGCTAGAAAGAGTAGCTAAGGGAGAAAGAGACCTTTACTTCTAAATCAATATAAATATGTAAATTATGATGATAGAATTTTATGTTTCCTAATGGTGACAAGAAATAAAATTAACTTTTTCTTGACACAATAAGAGGTCACTAATAAAAAGGTTCTACTTATCTTAAATGATGTGGCGGGATAGCTCAGTTGGTAGAGCAGAGGCCTGAAAAGCCTTGTGTCCCCAGTTCAAGTCTGGGTCTTGCCACCATTAAAATTTAAAATATCATCGGCGGGATAGCTCAGTTGGTAGAGCAGAGGCCTGAAAAGCCTTGTGTCCCCAGTTCAAGTCTGGGTCTTGCCACCATAAATTCTGGCACTCAATGAGTGCCGTTTTTTTTATTAACCTGATTATCTCAGAGGAAAAGTAATGTATATTATTAAGAATATTTCAACTCGTTTAGCCCATCACCCTGATTTAGCCCAAGTAATAGCTCATAAGTTTAGTATTTCTGAATCCGACTTCAAGATTCTCAAAATTATTAGAAGATCAATTGATAGTAGAAAAAGAAATAACGTCTGGTTAAATTTCACTGTCGAAGCAGATTTCTATGGAAAAGCTCCTCAACATCACGATATTGTTGAAATTAAAGAAAAAGAAGAAAAAGTTCTTGAAGTAATTAATATTTCTGATATAAATCCTGTAATCATAGGCTGTGGTCCAGCTTCCTTATTTGCAGGTTTGGCTTTAGTAGAAAAGGGTTTTAAACCGATATTTTTTGAGCAAGGAGAAAGGATTGAAACTCGTGATGAAAAAGTTAATTACTTATGGTTACATAATCAATTAGACCCTGATTCAAATGTTCAGTTTGGTGAAGGGGGAGCTGGTGCATATTCTGATGGCAAATTAACAGCTAGAAACAGAGATAAATATTCTGATAAAATTTATGATTATTTGACTCAATTTGGGGCAGACAAAAAAATCTCTATTGATGCTTTACCCCACTTGGGAACAGATGGTATAAAGTCTGTGACAAGTAAAATGATAAGCTATTTAGAAGATAAGGGAGCAGTATTTAATTTCTCTCATAAACTTACTGATATTAAGAGAGTAAATGACAGGATTCAACTCACCATTAATGAAGAGAAGATTAATCCAGAAATTTGCTTACTAGGTATAGGAAATTCAGCTAGAGAACTTTTTTCTAATATGAATAATAATCAGATAGCCATGGAAGCTAAATCTTTTGCTATCGGATTTAGAATTGAACATAGTCAAGAGTATATCAATAATTTATTCTATGGTGAAAAGTGTGATATTAATGTCACTGGTCCTGCTACTTACAGACTTACTGCTAAAGCTGGTGATCACAGTGTTTATAGCTTTTGTATGTGCCCGGGAGGTAGTGTAGTTTGTGGTTCTTCAGAAGAGAATAGTATCGTAACTAACGGAATGAGCTATTCTCAAAGAGATGGCAGATATGGTAATTCAGCCTTAGTAGCCTCAATTGAGCCCAAACATTTTGGTAAAGATGTTTTAGCCGGTATGAACCTTCAAAGAAAAATAGAAAAAGGAGCTTTTAAAGAATTTTATAACGCTCCAGCCCAGTTAGGACGTGATTTCTTAAAGAACAAAGCAAGTAGTAAACTTCCCAAAACTACTTATAGACCAGGTGTTTATCAAGCCAGTATGGGACAACTCTTTCCAATGTATATAACTAAGGCTCTTGTTACAGGAATGAAACACCTGAATAAAAGATATACAGGTTTCATAGATAATGGTATTTTAATTGGACCAGAAACTAGAACTTCATCACCTGTGAGAATTCTAAGAAATCATCAAACAGGGGAAAGTCTTAATACTAAGGGATTATACCCAATAGGTGAAGGTGCTGGTTATGCTGGGGGAATTATATCCTCTGCAGTTGATGGTTATAAGGCAGCTTCAAGATTTAATCTTAAGAAATAGAATAATTTTTTTTATAAACAAGTTTTAAAAGAAAGAAAAGAAACTCCTAGCAATAGGAGTTTCTTTTATTAAAATACTTTATTTCTGTATTATATGAACATCTGTTTGTGGGAATGGGATAGTAATACCATTAGCATCGAAAGATTTTTTAACCTTTTCAATAACATCGAAATGAACATTCCAAAACTCAGCTAGTGGAACCCAAGCACGTGTTTTAATATTTACAGAAGAATCAGCTAATTCACCAACTCTAGCAAAAGGTGCAGGCTCTTTAATGATTCTCTCATCATTATTCAAGATATCGATAATGAGCTTTTTTGCTTTTTCAAAGTCTGCATCATAGGCAATTCCAAAAGTCCAATCTACTCTTCTTGTCTCTTGGGCACTATAATTTATAATGTTACCATTTGAGAGAGGCCCATTAGGTATAACTATTTTTTTGTTATCTGGAGTTTTAAGGATAGTATGAAAAATTTGAATAGAATCAACAGTTCCCATGTGCCCTTGAGCTTCTATGAAATCTCCATTTTTAAAAGGTTTAAGAAGGATAATAAGAACTCCCCCAGAGAAGTTACTTAAAGAGCCCTGAAAGGCTAGACCAACTGCAAAAGCCATAGCTGAAAGAATAGCAATGAATGATGTCATTTGGATACCAATCATGGTTGCTACACTAACAACAACTAAGACTTTTAATATAATACCAATAATACTTGTTAAAAATTCTAAAAGTGTAATTTCCACTTTTGATTTAACTAAGGCTCCATGAACAAGTCTTGTAACAACTCGAGCAATCCAAAAACCTATTATAAGGGTAAGTATTCCTAACAATACTTTAGGTGTGTATTGAATAGCCATATCTGTAATTTTCTGTAAAATAGCTTCCCAATTGAGCATAATTTACTCCTTAAATATATATTTATTATATTATGATGGTTTTGTTCAAATATGCAATAAATATTTCATATAATTAAGCCCTAATTCCTCATTTCATTTTTTCTATGGATTATTGCTTGATTGTTAATCTCTCAATGAAATTCCAATGATTTGTTGGGACAGTAACAATCAAGCAAGCAAATGACGTATCATTACAGCCCTCTCTAAGGCTCTTAGGAACTGAATACTCTCCCCGGTCTAGACGACCACCCCTCTCAAGCGCTCCAAGGAGCTGAAAGGGGATTAGGAATATCATTTATTTATATTTAGTTCTCACTCTACATTGAAGAGAACTATAAAAAAGTCTTATGCAGATTAAACTCAATATATTGCTTTTTATAGAATATAATCTGTTATTGAGTAATTTAATTTGACATGAAAATAAATCTGCATTATTCTATAACTAAAGGAAAAACTAATTAAGAAAAGAGGATATATGAGACGACTTACGATTTTGATATTACTGCTTTTACCTCTAGTACTATTTGGTGCTTTTGTAAAAGATGTGCCGATTGAAGTAGAACAACCTAGTGGTGAAATTCTTAAGATTTTTGCAAGTGGAGATGAATTTCATTTCCGTTTCCACGATAATCAAGGCTATACAATTACTAGAAATGACCAAGGCTATTATGTATATGCTCAAAAATCAGGGAATGAGATTGTGGCAAGCGAGTTGTTAGCAGGTAAAGATAATCCTGCTAGTAAAGGGATTGAAGCTAATATAGACATTAGTCCAGCAGAATGGAAGACTAAGAAAGAAGCTTTTTATGCTAATCATCCAAGAGCTGAAGAGAGAACTCCAACTACTGGTCAGCTAGTAAATCTCGTGATTTTCATCAAATTCCAAGGTGAAAGTGATTTTGCAACCAATATATCTTTTTATGATGATATGTTAAACGACCCTTCGTTGGATGCTAATTCAACTTATAACTATTATCAAGAAGTTTCTTACGGTCAATTAGCAGTTACTGGTGAATTCTTCCCTCCAGTTTCCCCTCAGAATACTATAGTTGCTTATGAAGACCCACATCCAAGAGGTTATTATGAAGCTTATTCCCTAGCAAATCCAATTGGTTATCAAGGTGGTGACCATGGTGAAGAAAGGGGTTATAGAGAACATACCCTCTTGGCAAATGCTGCAGAATATGTAGAATCAATGATACCTGAAGACTTACCTATTGATGGTGATAACGATGGCTATGTTGATAATGTTATTTATATCATTAAAGGTAGTCCTAATAACTGGGCGTCATTACTTTGGCCACACCGTTGGACTTTATATTATGCTGATGCTTATATCCATGGCAAACAAGTTTGGGACTTCAACTTCCAATTAGAAACTCATTTAAACTCAAGTGGTAATAGTGTTATGTGTCATGAACTTTATCATTCTTTAGGGGCACCTGATCTATACCGCTATGAAACAGATGGTGACCCAGTAGGTATGTGGGATTTAATGGCAGGTAATACTAATCCTCCTCAACACATGAATTCCTATATGAAGTATTACTATACAAACTGGATTTCAGAAATACCTAAGATAGAAGAGAGTGGAACTTATACCCTTGCTCCTGTATCTTCTAATGAAAATCAAGTCTTCAAAATTCAATCTTGGAACTATGCAGAGGACATCTATTTTGAGTATAGAAGAATAGATCCTTTATTTGAATCTGCACTTCCAAGCCAAGGTTTATTAGCATATAAGATTAATAACGCTTATGCTGGTGAAGGTAATGCAGGCGGTCCTCCAGATGAAGTGTATATTTACCGTCCAGGTGGTAACTCTAATGGTGGTGGCTCTTTAGGAAATGCACCTTTCAACAACAATAATAATTACTTTGGTTTAAACTCCTATCCAGAAGCAATTGGGACTAATGGAAGTTATACCGGTGTAGATGTTTATGATGTTCAAGTTAGTGAAGATGTTGTCACTTTCAAAGTTGATATTTCTAACATCTATTTTACCAGTTTGAATAGCGGTCAATCTTTAATTGCTGGTGGTGTTAATGATATAACTTGGATAAAGAAAAATTCTGTTTCAACTATAGATTTAGACTATAGTAGTGACAATGGTCAAAGCTGGAATTTGATTGCACAAGTTAATGCAAATAGTGGCTCTTACGAATGGGAAGTTCCTCAAGTTAATTCTGATCAAGTCTTATTAAGAGTTACAGAAGTAGCAACAGGTCTTTATGACGTGATTAATGAGCCTTTGACTGTTATTTCTAGTCTAGTTCAACCTCAGCTTGTTTATCCAGAAAACTCTGCTAATGAAGTAGCAACAAATCCTCAACTAGCATGGGAAGAAGTAATGGGGGCTACTAATTATAGTCTTGAAGTTTCAAACTTAGATACTTTTGAAAGTAATATATTCGAAAGCCAAATATCTGAAACAAGTGTTGAAATTGATAATTTAGATGCTTTCACTACTTATTATTGGAGAGTAACAGCTCTTAATGGGCCATTGACTAGTGAAACTTCTGAAATTTATTCTTTCACAACAGGAAACTTTACAAGTGCTCCAGATGGTGTAAGTTTGCAACTACCTGTTAATAATGCAACTTTTGTTGATTATCAAGAAGTTGAATTTGCCTGGCAAAATGTCTTTGCTGCAGAAAGTTATACCTTACAAGTGTGTAAGAATGTTTACTTCTACACTGATTTAATTGAAGTTTCTGATATTGAAGCTGCAAGTTATCAGCTTACAGATTTAGATCCTCTTACAAGGTATTATTGGAGAGTAAAAGCCCATAATTCCTTTGGTGATTCTGGATGGTCAAGTATTAATCAATTTGTTACTATTCAAGCTGTTTCAAACGAAAGTGATATTGTTCAACTAACAAACTCATATCAAGGTAATTATCCAAATCCATTTAATCCTGAAACTACAATTTCCTTTACTGTCGGGAAGAGCATGAGAGGAGAAGGCCAAGATGTCAATGTTTCAATATATAACCTTAAAGGTCAGCTAGTTAAAGAATTAGTCGATGCAAGACTTAAGAGCGATAACTACAAATATACTTGGAAAGGAAAAGATATGTCTGGTAAAGACGTTGCTTCAGGGGTATATTTCCTAAGATTGCAGATTGGAAGCGATATTCAAACAGGTAAAATGGTATTAATGAAATAGAAACAAGTCAAATTTCTTTCAAGTAGAAACTCAAAATTATGGGTTTCTACTTTTTTTATTGACATTAATTTTTTTAATTATTATTTTTGCATCTGTTAATGTTTTATAGGAGATGTATGAAGAATTTATATAAAATTGTTTTATTGTTTTTTGTCATTGTAGTAGTTTCATGTAATAAGTCACCTCAAGAGTTAAGTTATGAAAATGTAGATATAACTTATGATAGCCTATTGGTAAAGTCTACTCTTATGGTATCCCCTCAAGTAAAAGTTGCCCATTTAAAAGAATGGTTAGTGGATAACAAGGCTGCTGAAGGTAAAGAAAATATGTTATTCTTTCAAAATCAAAATTTAAGTGGTATGATAACTATCAAAGCATATCATGACGCTAATTTCGAAAATTATTTAGCCAGTGTTGAACCTACATTTGCAGGTAAAGAATTGCTTTCTAAAAGTACTTTTACCTTCCAAAATAAAATATATCACCAATTCATTATTCGATCTGAAGAATATATTGTTTTAAAGGCAGTTATTGAAATTGATGATAAGACTTATGTTGATACAAATGTTTTAGTTATAGAAAGTAAATATCCGGAAATATCACAAATGATAGAAACTTATCTAGCTTCTATCGCAGTTTTAAATTAAAAAAAGGAGATCCTATGAAAAAAGTATTTATGACAGCATTAATAGTTATCATGTTATTAAGTATGGTTGCTTGTTCAACTCATATTCACAAAGTTGGAAAAGGTGCACAAGGTAATAATATCCAAACTGCACGTCAATGGTATGTATTGTTTGGATTAGTACCAATTAATGAAGTTAACACAAATCAAATGGCAGCTGGTGCAGAAAACTATGAAATTAAAACAGAACAAACTTTTATAGATGGTTTAATCACTGCTTTTACTTCATACATAACAGTTTCTTGCAGATCAGTTGAAGTTAAAAAATAAATAGATTAATTACTGGATATTTAGAGGGCTGATTTGTTCAGCCCTTTTTTACTTGTAGAAAAACTGTCCCATACCTGTAAAGAAGACAATTAATCCCAATATAGAATGTTCAATGGTTACTAGCATCAGAGAACCCTTACGATAGTAATTTAGAGTAAATACAAAGCCTGAAATTAGAGTGAGAATAAGAGAAGGCAGATTATTATAAATCACATGTAAGAAACTAAAAGCAAGCATATTAGTAATTATAAGAGCTTTAGGGCCTAGGATTTCTTTATATCGTTCAAAATAATAAGTTCGGTAAATAAGTTCTTGAGGAAATGCTGAAATTAAGGGATAAAAGACAGAGATAATTAGCATTAAATGGGGACGTTCTCTTACTAAGATGAAGGGCTCTTGTCCTAATATAAAATAAAGATAAGCAGTTAGAAAGACAAAAGTCCCTAAGTAGATTATTCCCATTTTTAACCAATATCTTTTATCAAGAGTTGGGAGCTTATACCACCTTCTATCAAGATATTTTCTTTTAATTGAGCCTAGGAGTACAAGAGCAAAGACAATTAATAAAGTAATTAAACGGGGAAGGGGGATTAAGTTAAATTTCATCAATAGTGGCAGGCATATAAAGAGAAAGATTAATTCAAGATATTTCCAGGTTTTCAACATGTTGATCCTCATAAAGATTTATTTTTTATGAAAGAATAAGCTTTTTTTTTAATTTGACAAAGATAAGTGATTTATTTTCCTTAATTATCTTACTTAGAAGAGGTCCTTAAATGATTAATCATAATAGTGTTTTAGAAATTCTTGAAAGCAATAAAAATAAGAAATACAATATATTAGTAGGTTTTGATGGATTTGTTGATGAAATATGTGCAGTTGTTGAAGAAAGACTGACAGCTAAATCATACAGACCAATAAGAACTATTAGCGAATACGCTAGTAAAGTTGCTCGTTATGCAGGTTTAAGTATGAACATAGAAATAGTTCCTAAACTTATAAAATTGGGTGGAAATGCACCAATCATGGGTAACTGTTTAGCTCAACTAGATAATCATATTGATTTTATAGGGGCTATAGGGAAGAAGGATATTAAGCCTCTTTTTCAAGATTTCGCCACTAAGTGTAGAAGATGTTTTTCTCTAGCAGAACCTGGACATACTCATGCTTTAGAATTTGATGATGGCAAGATAATGTTAGGTAAAATAGACCCTATGAATGAAATAACTTGGGATAATATTATGAGCTATGTAGGTAAAGATAAACTTAGTGAAATCCTTAAAAATAGCCATTTAATAGCTATCACTAATTGGACTCTTATTTTTGGAATGAATGGCATTATTGCAGGGCTTACTGATCTTTTAGCTGAACTAAATCACAGACCTTATATCTTTTTCGATCTTAGTGATCCAACCAAAAGAGATAGTCAGGATTTGAGAGAAGGTTTATTTTATATCAGTAAGATGCAAGAAATGGGACAGGTTATTTTAGGCTTAAATAAAAATGAATCTGTTTTAATCTCGCAAATATTAAAGAAAGAAGAAGAAGATTTGACTAAGAGAGCTAAGATGATTCAAGAAGAAACTGGGATTTATTCTTGTGTAATTCATGACATTAAAGGAGCTGCTTCAGCTTATGAAGAGTATTCAGAATGGATAGATGGTCCTTTTACTCCTAAACCAAAACTTTCAACAGGAGCTGGAGATAATTTTAATGCAGGTTTTTGTTATGGATTACTTAGTGGCTTAGACCCTCTTCAGGCACTTTTAACCGGTGTATGTACTTCTGGTTATTATGTTAGACAACAGAAATCTCCTAACCGAGAACAACTAAATGAGTTTATAAAACTATTTTTAAATAATCAAATTGAGGAATAAATATATGGATAAATTAGCTAGATACAAAAGAATAGCAAAACAACTTGAAGAATTATTTGTTAAGACTGATGATTTCCAGGCTAGAATGGCAACTTCTTGTGCTCTTTTACAGCATAAGTTTTCTTATTTCTTTTGGACAGGCTTCTATATTTTAAAAGAAGGTAAATTAACAGTTCAAACTTATCAAGGACCAGTAGCTTGTCTAGTTCTTAAGGAAAATGTAGGAGTATGTTGGGCTAGTATTAATCAAAAATCCAGTATTATTGTTAGTGATGTTGAAAAGTTCCCAGGCCATATTGCTTGTGATTCGAGATCAAAATCTGAAATAGTAATTCCTTTGATAAAAAATGAACAAGTCATAGGTGTTTTAGATGTTGATAGTAAAGATCTTGATTCATTTGATGAAGATGATAGAAAGGGATTGGAGTTGATTGTTGATTTGATTCTGAACTGAGGTTAGAGAAAATGAATTCAGCAGACTAAAAGTCCACCTTTTGACAGAGAGTCTTTCCCTTACTCTTTTCTATTAATCAGGTTGGGAAGATGAAGCGAATCCACATGCAAAAGAGAATTATAAAGATTATCGGCAATCTTAATTTGAGGATGGTCTTGTGATATTTGCTTTATTAAATCTTTGATATATTGACGTTTAGTGTGGCCATCGAATTGGCAAGCTTTTGTAATGGTAGGTATTTCTTTTGCATAATTAGCTAAAAGGATTTCAGGAACTTCATATAAGGGTCTTATTACATGAATTTTACCCCCGAAAAGGTCTTGTTTTGGTAGCATTGTGGCTATTTTTCTTGAATAGAGCATATTCATTAAGAGTGTTTCTGTAACATCTTCCCGATTATGGGCAAAGATAACTTTTTGAATTCCTTTGCTATGAGCATATTCAAAGATCGCTTGATTACGTCTTCTACTGCAGATAAAACAAGGATTCTTCTTAGAAGTAATTGCTTGTTCCATAATATTACTAGAAATTATGTCTATTGTTGAATAGTTTTTTACGAATGGTATAAATGAAAGGTCTGAATCAGGGGAAATCTGGATATGAAGGCACTTGAAGTTTTTAAGAAAATTACTTAAAAGGGTTAAAAGAGAGAGAGAATCTTTGCCCCCAGAAATTGCTAAAAGGTAGCTTTCTTTTGGATTAAAAAGATTCCATTTAGCATCAGATAGATTAATTAGAGATAGTATTTGCTTCTTTATCTTTTCATTCATAAGAAAGAAAGGGAGATTAGATTAGATTAGTCTAAGCTCCCTAAAAATTAGTTATTTATAAAACTCTTCAAGAGAATTTAGTATTTCCTTTAAAACTTCATTTCCATTTTCAACATCAAAAGTTTCTGTATCCCCATTATCGAACTGAAGAACAATAGAACCTAATGAAAGTGAAACTTTCCTAATCTTACTGATAATAACATGAACTTTTGCTCCATGATTATCAACAAAAGTATAGAGGGCTTTCATTATTTAATTATAACCTTTTCTATAATAGCTTGATTTTCAGCAAGTGGATTATCTCTTTTATCTCTAGGAAGCTGTTCTATAGTATGAACAATATCCATTCCTTTAGTAACTTTGCCAAAGACAGTGTGTTTGCCATCAAGCCAAGATGCTCCACCCTTTTTAGTAACAATGAAGAATTGAGAACCGTTAGTGTTTGGTCCAGAATTAGCCATACAAAGAGTTCCATAGTCAACACTTGCAATTAATTGGCCTTTTGATGTAAGTGGTTTAGCACCAGTTTTATCATAAAAATACTCGTAAGTTTTGGCCATAATAGGAGCCCCTGATTGTTGTTCTGCTACATTTTTCATGAGTGTAGAGATTTCTTTATCAGCACTATCTCCATTCCTTTGCATATAAGGAGCTAAAATTTCTTGATATACTCTAATTGCTTCTTGTTCACTAGCTATTTTACCAGTGAGTTTTTTAGCATCTTTAGTGGAATAAGTTTCATCTTCAAATTGGTAACCAGGATTTCCTGTACCATCATCTCCACGATTATCATTAAGTGTTTTCGGACAACCACCTTGAATCATAAAATCAGGAATAACTCTATGAAAATATATTCCTTCATAGAATCCTTCATTAGCTAGTTTAACAAAATTATCTACAGTTTTTGGAGTTAAATCTTTAGTTAATTCAACTTCAATGTTTCCTAAATTGGTTTGAATAATAGCTTTGATACCTTTAGCACTGAGTGATAAACTTAAACTGAGTATTATCAAGCTAATTATTAGGCCTTTGTAAAATTTCATTTTATCCTCCGATATTTAATTATTAAAGTATTTTAGATGGGCTTGTCCATCTGATATTTCTATGTAAGAATTATGAACTATCCAGTCTCCACTGTTTAGATAATAACCTTGTTCTAGTTGTATCTTCTGGGGGTTATGAGCATGCCCCATTATAACATTATAGTAGCCTTCTTTGATTTTTCTTTCTGCAAAATCAATGAGACCTTGATTCTTTCTCTTTGTGATTTCAGGCGAGTCTTGTCTATCACGACTAGATCGAGAAAGCTTCTTACCAATATTTAAGGATACTTCTGGATGAATTAGATTAAAAATGAACTTAGTAATGCCATTTCTTAATAAGTTTCTGAATAAGAAGTATCTGAAATCATTGCTTGTATATTTGTCACCATGAGTGAAATAAATTTTGTTGGAATTATCTTCTACTACATAGTGATCTGAATGGATTTCAATTCCTAGTCTTTCTAAGAAACCATTGAACCAGAAATCATGATTTCCTGCTAGCATAACAATTTTGATTCCTCTAGAAAGGACCTTTTTAAGCTCGTGAATAAAATCATAATAACCAGCTATTATAACATTATTCCAGTCGAACCAAAGATCAAAAATATCTCCATTCAGAACCAATAAGTCAGTATCTTGAGGAAGTTGCTGTAAAAAACAAGTTACTCTCTCTCTTCTAGCTTTATCTTCTTTATTTTCTTGAAATTTAATATGAGTATCAGAAATAACTACTATTTTCATAATTATCTTGTAAGCAAGTAGTGAATTATATTAGTACCAAACTTCAAGGCTTTTTCTCTTGTTTGCTCAGAATTCTGGTGAGTAGAATAATCAGCCCAACCATCTGAAATATTTGATTCATAAGTGTAGAGTAAGATGATTCTACCAAAGTCATCAAAAAGAGCTAAGCTTTGTGGGCGATTATTATCATGTTCATGGATTTTAGGTGTTCCTTGCGAAAAATTGAAATAACTTGAAAAGAGTCCATGCCCTTTGGGAAGTTCAACTAAGTCCTTGTTGGGAAATAACCTTTTAATCTCTTTTCTAAATGACTTGTCTAAACCATAATCATCATCACAATAGAGAAATCCACCCTTCAAAAGATATTCTCTTAAGTTATCAATTTCCCTATTAGAAAACTTAACATTACCATGGCCAGTCATATAAATAAAGGGATAATCTGCAAGGTCTCCGTCAGTTAGTTTTATAACTTTTTCATTAAGAGAAATATCAGTATTAAGTTCATTATTGGCATAACTGGCTAGGTTGGGAAGGACTTCCGGATCATTATACCAGTCACCTCCACCTGTGTAGTGAAGCCGTGCTAATTGTATCTGACAAAAAGCAAATGAAGTTACTAATAGTATTGCTATTCCTAATATATTTCTCTTGATATTCAGCTCCTTAAGGACTTTTTTTTACATAAAATATGATTAGGGATATAGTCAAGTATTTTGTTTAGACTACGAGTTTAGTCTTTCAAAAAAAATATAAAAAAGACTACAAAAAAAATTCTGTAGCCTTTAATATTCTTATTAAGTAATAGATAATACTAGTTTACAAATTAGTTGCTTCTTTCATTAGTAAAAGTTTTTAAAATAATGTCAAAATCATTAATCCCAAACATGTCTCTATATTCAGCAAGTTGCCTTTTGTGAATCCAATGATAATCAGATATTGTATCTGAATGAGTACAATAACTCGAACCATCCTGACCATCGACATCCCATATCTGATAATTGTCTATAACAGAGGCAATACCACCCTGTAATAGCTTCAAAGCATCATTATCTCTAGTTATGCAATAATAATCCCATAATCCCCACATACCAAATAATTTCCCATTCAAAACATGACAAAAATCACTATTAGGATATTCTTCATACCAAAGATAATCCTCGCTATCAATAAATAAATTCCATGAGTCACCAAAGTTTTTATGCATAGTAGTAAAAATAACTTCTGCAGCTTGTAAGTATTTATTATCTGCTGAGTTATGGTATGCCATACACATTACTGCTAATGTTTGACCTTGTGCCATGGCAGAAGTCCATCCATTCTGCAGGTTAGCATTTTCATGAATCCAATCAAATTGATATCTAAGCAATCCATTCTCATCTTTGTAATTGATCAACCAATCTGCATTTATATAAAACCAATCTAAATATTCTTCATCGTTTGTTCTTAAGTACTCATTATAGCAACCAAAAGCATTGTTGCAAGTAGTGATAGGATTGAAATAATCTCCAAAAGAATAGTGGACCACAGGGATCAAATCTTCATTTAATAAATCAGTTAGAATACTATGATTCATCATGAATTTCATAGGTGTATTAAGGTATTGATCTGCTTTTAAATCAACATTTTCAATTTGATACTCTTTAAAAAAATGATCTAAGGCATCATAATTGTAAAAATCTGAGACCTCAACGCTTTCTAAAGGGTTTGTATCTAATTTAAGTGTAACATTTTGATGGTAGTATTTTGCTTTGAGCAGACCAATATTCAAATCTTCATTAACTCTGTATTTAGAGTAAGTAACTTTTTCAAAATCACCCCAATATAGCTTTGCTTGTATGTTTATTTCCCCTTCTAATTGCATCCAAAATGTAAGTTCTATAATCATGTTACTTTCTAGTTCTCGATAAGTGTTATTGATTGTATTATTTGGGAATTCTAGAGAAATTATTAAACTATCTGGCTCAATATTATTTGAATATAGTTCGTCTAGTTGGATATTAATAGTTTTTACTTCCTTAACATGCTCAGCACTTGTTGATTTATCGTCACAACCTATAAATAATATTGTTAAAATAAATACTATCAATACAAGATTTAAAGACCTTTTCATAAATACATCTTCCCCCGTTAACATTAATTATATCATATATTATACATTTTTACCTGAGAGAGGTCTTTTTGTCAAGATTATTAATTAGTAATTTCATTATAATAAATCAGCAATATAAAATCACTTGACGATTTCTACTAAATTTAAGAGATTGGAAAAAAATAGTAAGGAAATAACAGATGAAAATTATCCACATAGTAGGAGCTCGCCCACAATTTGTTAAATTAGCTCCCTTATATAAAGAAATCCAAAAAAAAAATGAACAGCTAATAATACATACAGGACAGCATTATGATGAAAAGATGTCTAAGGTCTTTTTTGAAGATTTAGCTATTCCCAAAGCAGATTACAACCTTAACATAAATCAAGGTTCTCATGCATTTCAAACTGCTGAAATGATGAAAGGAATTGAAGAAATACTCTTACAAGTAAAAGAATGTTTATTAGTTATTTATGGTGATACTAACTCTACCTTAGCCGGTGCTTTAGCTGCAAGTAAATTAGAGATACCCATTGTTCATATTGAAGCAGGTTTAAGGTCTTTTAATCGCTCGATGCCAGAAGAAGTCAATAGAATATTGGCAGATAGAATTTCTAACTATCTTTTAGCCCCGACTCAAACAGCTGTTAACAACCTTAATAAGGAAGGGCTAGCTGATGTGACATATTTCACAGGGGATATTATGACTGATTCTATCAAGCAAAATATCAAAATTGCCCACGAAAAGTCTGATGTTATTGAAAGATTAAATCTAACTAGTAATAATTATTATTTATTAACTCTTCATAGACCTTACAATGTTGATAATCCAGAAAAGTTAATCAAAATATTAAATCTTCTTAATGACTTAGATAAAGAAGTGATATTCCCAATCCATCCAAGAACTAGAAAAATCTTAGAAGGGCAAATTTCAACTAATCTAGCTAACATTAAGCTTATAGAACCTCAGGGTTATCTAGATTTCTTAATTCTCCAAGAAAACGCTGTCAAAATTGTTACAGATTCTGGTGGCATTCAAAAAGAAGCATGTATTCTTAAGAGACCCTGCATAACATTGAGAAGTGAAACTGAGTGGGTGGAGACAGTTCAAGAAGGTGTAAATTTACTTGTAATTAAGATAGATGATGGATTAACTCAGAAAATTATGACTTTTAATCCTGTCTTCCCAAGTTATGGTATTTTTGGGGAAAATGTGAGTAAGAAGATGAGTAATTTAATTATCGAAAAAATGGGGATTATAAAAGATGCAAGATAAACAAATTAATATGGAACTGACTCTATTTGATATACTAATTTCTATTGCTAGGAAGAAATGGTTCATAATAATATTTACAACTATTTTTAGTATAATAGCAGTTATCTATTCACTTGTTACACCTGAAATATGGGGATCTTCAAGTTCCTTCATAACTGTGTCAGACCAAATGAGTGCGAAAGGAATTGGAGCTTCCATGTTAGGAGACTTAGGTTTAGGTATGCTTGGGAATATGAGTTCTTCTGATGCTCTCAATAATATCATGTATTTAGATAGCAGAGATTTAAAAAAGGAAGCAATTCGAAAGTTTGATATGATTAATTACTTTGAAATAGCTGAAAAAGATACTCTTATGGCTATGGAAATTGCTTTAAAGAAATTTGATCTAAAGGTTTATTCTTCATTTTATGATAAGGAAACGGAAGCAATAACTGTTTATGCTCAGACAGAAGCTCGGGAAATGTCAAAAGAGATTGTTGAATTTTTCATTGATTCATTACAAGAGTATAATTTAAAAACTAAAACAACTAAGGGTAAGTTAAATAGAGAATTCTTAGAAAAGAGAGTTGAAGAGATAGATCAAGAATTTAATGATTTAATTTCTCAATTGAACAAATTCCATAAAGCTACTAAGTTTATCTCAAGCCAAGAACAGACAAATAAAATGTTGAGTATTTATTCTGAATTAATCGCTGAAGATATGGCCAATGATGCTATGATTTCTGTGATGAGTAAGGTGTATGGAGATGATAATCCAAGTTATAAAGAATTATTAATTAAACGAGATGAAATTAAAGGGAATATTTCCAAGTTAGAGAGTGATAAAAGTTTCTATAAATATTTGGTTCCAATTGATGAAATACCAGACTACTTAGTAACATCTGAACTTCTAGAAATGAAGATTAAGATAAATAGAGCTATCTATGAGTATATTTACCCTCAATATGAGATGGCTAAAATTGAAGAAATAAAAGATTTACCTACTATTGAAATTATTAATAAAGCAGATTTACAAGGATTAAGGGTCAAGCCTAAAAGAGCTTTTATTTGCATAATTACATTTATAGTATCTTTTATAATTTCCAGCTCTATAGCTATAATTATTGACAATACTTCTTCGGTTAATAAAGATAAGTTTCAGCAAGCGATAAGAATATTCTTTGGTAAAGATGATAGAAAAAGAATCAAGTCTTAATTCTTACTACAAACTAGCCTTCATTATCCTAAATATGAGTATTTTTCTGCCTTTATATGGGTACTCATACTTTTTGATGATAGCAGCCAGTATTTTAGTAATATCTCTGATCTCAGTTGCCAATCGGGTAGACGTTTCTTTTGTCGCATACTCAAAAGCGGCAGCTTTATTCTTCTTGCTTTATTTGCTTTATCCATTGTTAACAGTATTCTGGGTTGATAACCTCCAGTATTATTATCTGCAAATTCGCTATATAGTTCTGCATTTCCTAATATATTATATCACCTTTTTCTTTTTAGTGAAAATATTTACTAATCATAACTTGTTCTTAAAAATGATTTTAGGGATTGGTGTTATATACATTTTAACTTCCTTGTGGGAACTGAGAACTGGGAATCATCTTTCCATATCTAGATACTCAGGTATTCAGATACCTATTCCTACTGGTTTCTATTATAATGAGAATAATCAAACTGTCATTACTTCTATGATGCTACCCATTGCAGGATATTTCTTTCTTGTTGCCAAAAAGTTTTATCAGCAATTAGTGTACATATCAATAGTAATTTTTTTTGTTGTGATTGCTGCTTTAGCAGGTGCTAGGATAAGTATGATTATCTCAATTCCATTTCTTATGTATTTATTAATAAAAAAAAGATCTTTAAAACTTATTGGATTAATAGTTATTGCTTTGTTAATGATTTATGGGTATATCTCAATTCACAAAAGCAAAGAACTTGAACTCGCAAAAGCTTATCTAAAATTCCAATATGAATCAATAGGACAGGAGGTAGATAATTACACAATAGGTTCAACAAAGATCAGAATAAATATGATAAAAAACGCTTTTTATTATTTCCAAGAATCAAAACTTGTAGGTGTTGGAGCAGGCAACTACGATTATCATGCAAAAAAGGGTGAGTTTGCTAAAATAGGCTGGATTGAGAACACGCATAGTTATCTTTTTGAGTTATTAGCAAATTATGGAATTGTGTTAGTTATACCATTCTTTTTCTTTTTATTTAGTCTATTCAAAAAAATAGTCACAATTTACAATAGAGAAAGGGGAGAAACCAAAATATTAGCCGAGATGAATATGTTCCAAGTACCAATTTTCTTTTTAGTCGGTTTTATTCCTTCAAGCCTGTTTTCTATCTTCCAAGTCTGGGTGTTTATTGGTTATTTAAGTGCTTTTGTATATATTAACCGGGTAAAAAGTACATCTGATGAATCTTAATTCGTTATATAATAGATCCCTAGTTTTTTTTAAGAAACTAATGGAGAAAGGTTTTCTACATATCTTTGGAGCGAATACTGTTTCTAAATTTATTTTTATGCTTTCTTCAATATTGTTAGTTAGGATTTTAGATGTAGGAGTGTATGGATTTTGGTCTTATGCCTTTAATATATTTACCCTTTTAACACTGCTACAAGGTGCTGGTTCTAATGTCGGTATATTACAATATTGTAGTAAAGATCAAAAGGAAAATAAAGCTAGGAGACTATTTTTATTTGGGAATAAATTAAGTATATACGGCAACATAGTCTTATTAGCGTTTAGCTTGATATTTCTTTTTTTCTATAAATTTAAAATACCTAATACTAATAAAGTTGTAGCGATATTAGCAATATCAATGTTTTTATTTGGTTTAGCGGAGAACTATAAAAATTACTTCAGAGCCACTTTTAGAAACAGAGAGTTCTCTTATTCAGTTTTATTTTTTGCTTTCTATCGTTCAATTTCATTGCTTTTATTAGGTTACTTCTTCTCCTTACCAGGCCTAATTATGTCTCAAATGAGCAGTTATCTTTTTGATTATCTTTTCTGCAGGCATTTGGATAAAGAGAATATCCCCAATCTACCTATATTGAAATCAAAAGTTAAATTAGATTTTATCAAGTTCTCAATGATCTCGTTAGGTAACAACTTAATTTCAAGATTACTTTATTTAATTGATACTTTTTTGGTTGGTCAGATATTAGCTAGTAGTATTCTTGTAGCTCAATATAAGGCAGCTACTCTTCTACCTTCTAACTTAATATTTATTCCCCAATCGGTAATTTTGTTTATTTATCCCTACATTAGGAAGAATGCTAATAGCAAAGAATATGTTCGTAGCAAATATCTTTTAGTGGTAGGAAAACTTGCTATAATAAACCTCTTAATAACTACTATACTATATGTTTTTGCTCCATTTATTGTCAATTTACTGTTTACAGCTAAATATGCATATTCTATTCCTGCTTTAAGAATTCTCTTAATCGGATTCTTCTTTGCTGGTACTTTGAGAATCCCTGCAGGTAATTTTATTGCTGCATTGCATAAAATTAAAGTTAATGTTGTTATTACTAGTATCAGTGGAGTATTGAATATTTTATTGGATTATATATTTATCGTTAAATATGGGATTATTGGGGCCGCATATGCAACTACTTTAGTGTTTATTATAAATTCATTATTAAGCAACTGCTATTTAGTATATTATTTTAGGAGGGGTAACTATGAAAGTTCTATTTCTGAATAGTTATGATACTTCATTTATTCAAAACCAAATAATAGATTTAAAGAATATAGGAAATATTGAAGTTCATTTTAATATACATCTGAGTTATTGGAAATTTTTTAAATATAAAAAATGTAAGTTAAAGAATATCTTCAGTACAACCCAGCAAAAAACACTTTCAAAAAGTGAGATGTCACTAACTTTGCATTGGGGGCTTCCAAAAGAATATCTAACAGAGTATGAACCATTCAACGTTGCTAGAAAATTGATGAAGAAATTCAAAAGAACAGACTTTGATCTAATTCATGCTCAAAATGGTTTTCCTTCTGGTATGGTGGCAAAAATTTTGGCCAAGAAATGGAATATCCCTTATCTTGTTACTAGCCATGGAATGGATACAAATAGATGTCTTCCAGATTCATTAGAACAAACAAATGTTAAACAATTTTCACCAGCTATCATAGCAAGATTTCGTGATGCATTATTAAATGCAAATAGAGTGATTGGAGTCTCACTAGCTTTTTCAGAATTAATGAAGAAAGTTGTTCCCGAGATTAATCCAATCACCATACAAAATAGTTATAACAGTGATTTGTTTAGAATCATACCTAAAGAAGAACTTAAAAAAAGACTAAAACTAGATTCTTTTAGTTTAGTGTTAATCTATGTTGCCAATTTAATTCCTCAGAAAAGACATATAGATGTTATCAAAGCAATGTCCTTTTTCAGAGGCAAGAATATTAAATTAGTTTTAATTGGAGATGGGAGTGAAAAAGATAATATTCTTAACGAGATTACTAACTTACATATTGAAAATCAAGTTTCTTTGATTTCTTCACTTCCTCAAAGAGAACTAACATATTGGTATAATGCTTCTGATGTAGTTATTTTCCCTTCTCTAAAAGACTCATTTGGATTATCTTTAGTTGAAGCTATGGCTTGTGGTTGCCCTGCAATATCTACTCCTACTTATGGACCTTTAGAAATTGTTCAACGAGGTGAGAATGGCTTCTTTGTAGATTTTAAAGCACCTGATCAAATTGCTCAACAAATTGAGAAATTCTATGAGAACCCTGAATTGATAAATACAATGGGGTTCAAAGCTGCTGAATCTGTTAAATTAAGATATGCAGGCAAGAATAAAGAGTTATTCGAATTATATAAGGAAGTTCTTCTTGATTATGGTAAATAGCGACATGATTCAACTTAATAATATTTTGTTTCAATATTTAATCTATCCCTCTTGTACAAGTTTAAGGAGACACGTTTAATATGAAAAAAATACTGTATATTGTCTATTATTTCCCACCATATCAAATGACTTACACTTTTAGAGTAAGTAGGATTGCGAGATTTCTGCCAAATAATGGTATTCTACCTGTTGTGTTAACAGCTTATGATGGAAAGCATCACTGGCATGAAGAGACTTTGCTGGAGATTGATCCAAAAATAGAGATTCATAGAGTTAATAACCCGATTAATTATACAAAAAAGAACAGCATAAATTTGTATAAGAAAACTTCTAAATTAACTCAAGCTAAGAATAAACTTATAATGTCTATAAAAGATTTGATTCTTTCTCCTGATAGTTATTTACTTTGGTCGATTAAGATTATTCCTAGTGCAATAAAGCTAATAAAGAAACACAACATTAAGCATGTTTCTTTTTGCTTAGGACCTTATTCTCCAGCTCTAACAGGTTATTTTCTTAAGAAACTTACAGGTATTGACTACTCTTTAGACTTTAGAGATGAGTGGATAAAAGTTGCTCAGATTGATCAATCAACTCATAAACGAGAACTTAAGCCAGAAACATTTTTTAGAAAGAGATTAAATAAATTTTGGGAAAAGAGATGTGTTAATAATGCTAGCAATGTTTTTTCTGTTACTGATACTATGACTAATAATTTTCTTAGAATATATCCTAAACAGAAAAATTGCTTTACTATACCGAATGGCTTTGTTAAAAGTGATTATAAGGAATTAGATATTTCTCAAGTTCCTTTTAGAAAAGATAGAATCACCTTCTATTATGTAGGTTCAATTAGTATAAACTCAGATATTTATAATCCAACAAAATTTCTCAATGGCTTTGTGAAATTTTTAAAGAAAACTTCAATAACTCCAGAATTACATATTTTTGGTGCTGTAGATGAAGAAACAAAGAACTTTATTGATTCTTATGATATAAATGACCATATTATCTTTCATGGTAGAGTTGAGAGAAGCGAGCTTCTAAAACAGTTAAACAAAGCTGATGTATTCTTACATTTTTATTATCCTGATCTTCATCCAGAAGCACTATCTATAAAGATTTTTGAATATGCTTATTTATGTAAACCTATCCTTAGTTTTTCAAACAGAGTTGGCGAAATGGCAGATTTTTTTCAAGCAAGCCAAAGTGGACTAATCTGTTGGGGAAATAATGAAGATGAAATTGCTGAATTATTTGAAAAAGTCTTAACTTTCCCTCAGCAAGTTCTTTTTACTGAATCAAGATATCGTGTCTTAGAGAAATATAATTTTGAAAGAGGTGTAGAGTTGATGGCTAATAAAATAAAATTATCACTCGAAAATGAAGGGAATTGAATATGAAAATACTCTTCGTACATACTTGGGGAATGGGGGATTTAATAATTCTAACTCCTGCTCTCAGAGCTTTAAAAGAGCAATACCCCAATAGTCAAATTGACTTCTTAATAACTTCCAAGGCTGCAACATTTCCTATTAAGAAGTGTAAGCTAATTAATCAAATATATTATTGTCAAAACTCTATAAAAGATTTCATCAAACTAATTCCAGTTTTACGCAAGAACAGATATGATTATGGTTTAGCAACAACGGGTATATCTCCAAGAAAATCACAAATATTTTTGTCATTACTAAACATTAAATACCCAATAGGAGAATTTCGTACAAAACCTCTAAAATTAGTTTTTAAAGAACAATACCACTTTAATCCTAATATTCATCGCTTAGATAGTAATTTGAAACTTCTTTCAAAATTTGCCTTAGATAAAGTTGAGAGAAAGACTTTTTTCTGTTTAGATGATGAAGATTATGCTTTTGCAGAAGAATATTTACAAAAGAACTCTTTAACAGGGAAAAAGCTTTTTGGTATTCATCCTGGTTGTAATCAAAAATCATTCTATAGACGTTGGCCTAGTCAACACTATATTGAGCTCATTAAACTCTTACAAAAAGAGGATAATCTTAATTTAATCCTCTTTATTGGACCTGATGAAGTAGCCTTGGGTCAGGAAATTTCTAGTCAAACAGGTATAAAAGTTGCTGATAATTGTTCTATGTTTCAAACTGCAGCCCTTTTAAGCAAGTGTGACTATTTCTTAAACAGTGATTCTGGTCTTGGACATGTAGCTTCTTGTTTTGATGCTGAACTTTTTATTATATTTGGTCCAGCTAATGAAAAGATTACTGCTCCTATATCAGCTAAAACTCATATCATAAGGTCTGCAATACCTGCTCCACCACCTTCTGAATGGCTTAGTCTTACTCAAGTTCCTGATTGTTTAACTAAGTTATCTGCCCAAGAAGTAATGGGAATAATTCAGCCTTATTTAGATAATGGAAATGGAGATTAAGATCTAATAGTTGACCAAGTAGCTTTCTGATTTCCTTTGAGGAATCTAAAAAATGCTAGCATTGAAGATACAATCATTATCATAAAATAACCAGGAAGCTTAGTTATCTTTTTCAATGGATTTCCATTTTTTACAACAAAGTCAAGTCCACCAATAACATAAAAGAAAGCTTGTAAGACTATTAGTGCTAGATATAACTTACCATCTGTTACTGCGAGCCAGATATTTGACCAGAATAATAATATTACAAAGATGAAGAATAACCAGCGCAAGATTTTGTGAGAGATTAGTGAAAAAGAAGCATAGAAGTATTTGAAGGGGTTAAGTAGTTGCTTGTGTCTTTTAACAGCATCCCATTCACGTGAGATAATTCTAATCTTTCTTTTGAACTCTTCTTTACTCTCTTGGGAAACTTCTTCTTCTACTATGGCTGAAGGCTGAAATTTTGCGATTTGATGATTTTCTAAAGTAATCAAAGTTCTTTCAAAATCATCTGTGGATGCTGGATGAATTTGAGTAAATAAGTCTCTTTTGATGAGGAAAATTGAACCATTGGCAACTATGATTGATTTAAGTCTAGACTCACATTTCTTGATAAAATTCTCATACTTCCAATAAGCCCCTTCTCCTGAAGAATTTCCATTAGAAGTGATATATTTTAACTGCCCTGAAACTAGACCAATTTTCTTATCACTTTGAATCATTGCGACCAACTCTTTGATGCTATCAGGAGCGAATATTGAGTTAGCATCGGTTGAAACAACATAATCGCACAGTAAATCAGGCTCAATCATATTGTGTCCACTTGGTTTTCCCTTGCGAGGCTTTTGAACTCTCAGAGATATGTTGCTGTATCTAGAAGCATATTCTAAGGCTATATCATTAGTTTTATCTTCAGAATCATCTGAAATAACTATCAAGTCAATTTTATCTTTTGGGTAATCTAGTTTAACAAAAGAATCTAACTTACCTGCTAAAACGTCTTCTTCATTAAAAGCTGGACATAAAACCGTGATTCTGGGATAATTTGTTATCTCACTCACAGCTTGATTTTTCTTTAAGCTTGATAAACTTTTTATTAGTATTGGATATAAAATTATGTGGTAAATAAGAAGTGCAGCTGAACCCCAAAAGATATATGTCATTGTTAATTCCTTTTTAACCCAGATGGTGCAGTAGAGCTTTAGTAATACTTCGCTAAAGCTACGTATCACAGGCGAAGAGTGCAGATTCTTTTAGCAAAATAGCTTACAGAATTCCGACGCATATAATATATATATTCGGAAGAATTATGTAAGTTACTTTTTGCAAAAGAATATAGTGCTATTATCAAAGATCTATTGCATTATTTGGGTTTAATATATAATTTGTAACGATATTTATGCTTATTTTTATGTCAAGGAAATAAACCGAACGGATGTAGGCAAGCATTTGCAAATAGACTTGCTTTATAAATTATGAAAGCATTACTATTCCTTGATTGTTAATCTCTCATTAAGTTTCCAATGATTAATAGGGTTAGTATCAATCAAGGATTCGTTATGACGGGAGTTGCTCACGAAGTAGCGACTTCCGACATCTTAACTTTCTCTTCGTCCGAAGTCCCTTGCCTGCGGCTGAGGAACTCTGGGCTCCAACTATTTATGACGGAGATAACAGATGCCAGATAACACCTAAAAACCAAAGGTGCAACACAAAATCCTTAAAGATGTCGCTCCTCTGGAGCTTGTGAATATTTTTTTTCTTTTTGATCTACAAAGATGTCGCTCCTCTGGATCTATGAGGAATTAAATCTTCTTAAAACTCTATTATATTTAGCTCCCACTCTACTTTGGAAAAAGCCAAATAATGATATATAGGTTTCTACTTCAGACCAAAAAAAGACCTTCTTAAAATTTATTATAATTAATTTATAAAAATCTTATTGACAAATATTTATTCCCATAATTTATTATATGTTAAATGTAATTTTATACAGGAGTACCAATGAAAAAAATTAGATTAGGTCTTATCGGTTGTGGAAGAATTTCTAAAAACCATTTCGAATCTATTAAGCAAATTGAAGAAGCTCAATTTGTTACTTGCTGCGATATCATAGAAGAAAGAGCTAAGGAAGCCAAGGAAACATACAATTTAGAAAGTTATTATACTGATTATATAGAAATGTTAGAAAATGAAGAATTAGATGCAGTATCCATCTGTACTCCAAGTGGTATTCATCCACGAATAGGAATTGAAGTAGCTAAAAGAAATATTCATGTCATTACTGAAAAACCAATGGCAATAAATATCAATGATGCAGATTCTTTAATTCAGGCTTGCGATAAGTATAAAGTTCATCTATTTGTAGTTAAACAAAATAGACTCAATGCTACAATGCAGTTGCTTAAAAAAGCGATTGATAAAGGTCGTTTTGGTAGAATTTATATGGTTCAATCTAATGTTTTCTGGACACGACCACAAAACTATTATGATATGGCTAAATGGCGAGGAACCTGGGAATTTGATGGTGGAGCCTTCATGAACCAAGCAAGTCATTATGTCGATGCTATGTACTGGTTAATCGGTAATGTTGACTCTGTTATGGCTGAAACTGCAACCATGGAAAGAAAGATTGAAGCTGAAGATACCGGTTCTGTGATTATCAAATATAGAAATGGAGTAATTGGTACAATGAATGTTACCATGTTAACTTATCCAAAAAACTTTGAGGGCTCTATAACTATCTTAGGAGAAAAAGGAACTGTTAAAATTGGTGGAGTAGCTATCAATAAAATAGAAAAATGGGATTTTGAGGATTATGATGATGATGATAAACTAGTAGAAGAAGCTTCTTACTCTACAACAAGTGTCTATGGTTTTGGACATATCCCTTATTATCGTAATGTTATAGATGTACTTCTTGGAAAGTGTGAGCCTTCTACTGATGGTAGATGCGGAAGAAAATCACTTGAGATTATTCAAGCCCTCTATAAGTCTGCAAGAAGTGGCGAAAAAGTTAGTCTTCCATTACATATTTAATCTAATTTTTTCTTGACATAGAAACTAATCAAATAAAAGTAATAATATAAAAAAATGTTAGGAGGCCTATTATGGCAGTTAAAATTGACAAATCTACTTGTATTGGATGCGGTGCTTGTGTTGACGTATGTCCAGTTCAAGCTCTTTCAATGGTTGATGACAAAGCTGTTGTTGATGAAGCAACTTGTATTGACTGCGGTGCATGTATCTCAACATGTCCTGTAAGTGCAATTTCTGAATAATTATAATCATATCTACAATACGAGGCTGAAGTAATTCAGCCTCTTTTTTGTTGAGGTATAATGTTCTTATTCACCTGTCTGGTTAGTCGGACTGGGGAGGTCTTAATCCCCTTTCAGCTCGTAAGAGCGTTTGAGAGGGGTGGTCGTGTAGACCGGGGAGAGTATTAATCCCTTTCAGCTCGTAAGAGCGTTTGAGAGGGGTGGTCGTGTAGACCGGGGAGAGTATTAATCCCCTTTCAGCTCGTAAGAGCGTTTGAGAGGGGTGGTCGTGTAGACCGGGGAGAGTATTAATCCCCTTTCAGCTCGTAAGAGCGTTTGAGAGGGGTGGTCGTGTAGACCGGGGAGAGTATTAATCCCTTTCAGCTGCCACTTCTTCAAAATATTCTTTTAATACCCACTTGACTTGAACAAGAATCTTATTTCAGCAAGAGGGCTTTTTGAATAAATTCCTTTTCCTGAGATTTATATTTAAAGAAGTAGATACCAGATGCTACTTTATGTAGTCCTTCATCTCGAGCATCCCAGATAAGCTTTTCTTGATTAATATTTGAGAAGGTTTTGACAAGCTGTCCTCTTACATTATAAATAGATAGTTTATTTGGTGAGCTAATCTTTTTAGGTAAGATTATGTTAATATCAGGATTAAAGGGGTTAGGGTAGAGCTTAATCCCAGATGATACTACTTCACTATTAGTGTCGTTTGAAACATATTGTCCTTCAATAGTGCCTAAGTCTAAAGCATCATTATCAAATCTAGTATTACCTAGGATATCTTGTACTGGAAGGTAAATATTGAAGGGTAGCTCATAAGTTGCAGAATTCAAAACTTGAGGATTTGAATTAAAGTAATAAATACCTGCTTCATCTATTTCATAAACTAATTGATCTAGGAAAATATTGTTAGTACCAAAAGAGAAATCAAGTCCATTGAAGCAAGTATGATAAGCTTTTGCTGAAAACAATTGATTATCCATAAAGAAGTTATCAGTATTTTGATAGATAATATTGTTATAGATTATTGGTTTGGAAATATAAGATTCTATAATACCTGTAGAATGGAAATCATCTTGGTTCAAAACTTGATTATCCACAATAGTATTATTTATGATTCTAGGATTAGAATAGCTTATCAAGGCAAAAGAACCACCATACCCAGCTTTGTTATCACTAACTTGATTATTAATAAACTCAATATTAGAGTCTTTATTTAAAGCTAGAACAGAACCATAATGAGCATAATTATTTCTGAAGATAGAGTTTTCAATTCTAATATTATCAAAATTGTAGATATTAAAAACAGCTCCAGCATTAGTAAATCCATTTTCTTCTTCATCAACAGCTTTGGCATATTCAAAAATAGCATATTGAAAAAGTGAAGCTTGGTTATTATCATTAGTTTGGTGATATTTAAAACCATTCCAGGCACCAGCTAAACTATTATCAAAAGTGAACAAATAAGGGTCAGCAGCTGTGAAGGTAATTCTAGCATCAGGACTTCCTTGTGCCAATATAGTACCTTGAACATCAATATGATAGAATTCATTAAAACTGATTACTGCTCCTGGAGAAAAGGCTAAGGTTACGCCATCCTCAACAGTCACATTATCGGTAACTTGGATATTTAGTGAAGTTAAGAGAATAGACTCAAATATATTGCCTGAAAGTAATTCTCGGTCATCCTCTATCAAGTCTCTGAAAATATCTTGCTTAGGACCTAATTTCCTAGCAGTAAAGGTTTGACATCCATATCCAATAGCTGGGCTATTAGTTTGTAGAGTATAATCTCCATTTTCAGGGTCTGTTAATAATGGATCTAGCATAGAAATATTATTATAGGAGCTGGCATCCTGCCAAGCAGCTGGCTCAACTCAGCCATAGTCACAGAAAAGACCATAATGATTCATAGCTATTTCATTTGCTCGCCAATCACTAAAATATGACCAGTTATCTGAAACAGTAGGTGGGCCATAAGTCTCTATAAAAATTGTAGAGACAAGGTTATGCCCAGTTGGTAGCCATTCAAGACTTTCACTTGTATAATTAACAAAATCATTACCTGTTGAATAAGTATCTACAAAGATATTATTAGTAATGCTTATCCCAGCACCAGCAGAATGAATTCTGACTGCATAATCTTCAGCATGATAGAAAGTTACATAGGATACAGAACCTTGAGGTATAAGACTTGTCCCTTCGGTAGAACCCCTAAATTTTACTCCACCATTAATTATTACGCAATCACTAATATCTAATCTTTTATCAGTATATTGAATAGTGATAAAGCCTCCTTGTAAATCAAGGATAGCACCATTACCTATAATATTTACATTAGCACCTAAAGTATCTGTAAATGTTCCAGGAATGTGGTTATAGGTCCCTCCAATAAGTAGAGAGCCAGTATAGACTTGGCCAGTGTTTAGAATCAGCACTTTGTCATAAAAATCTGTACCCTCAGCGTTATCATAAACTTCTTTTAAGCTTCTTCCATTTAGCAGAACAGTTAAAAGTAATAGCAGTGTAGTTAGATGTATTTTCATCTTATTTTCCTATTTCATCCAAAATATCTCGTGTATTTTAGAATATCCTTGAGGAGAAGATACTCTGTAAAAATATTTTCCGCTATGACAAGTATTCCCTTCATTGTCTTTTCCATCCCAATCTAAGCTATGATGTCCTTGAGAAAACTCTTTCTTAACTAGATCCCTTACTAAATGTCCATTAAAATTATAAATCTTCACATCTATCATAGCACTTTTAGGAAGAGAAAAATAAATGTTAGCTTCAGGACTAAAAGGATTTGGATAATAAGCCTCATTAGATATTATATTTTCTTTGTATTCAGCTTCTTGGAGTAGCTCAGTCTTCCTACTAACATCTACAATATCTAGGGTATCGGATATAGTAGTTGAATCAATGTTACTTTTGGCAGAGTATATGTTTAAACTATCTGGAGAAATTGAGTCAGTAGTTGTTGAAGAAGAATAATATCTCATGGAAGCAAAAGAGTTATCTTTACACGCAATTAGGTAGAATATTATAAATATTGCAAGAGCAAGTATGAGTGTTTTTTTCATAACAACTCCTTTTTTATAAGACAAGCAAGTAATGTAACAGCCATCAAATCTACTTTAGATGTTATAAGAATTTCTCATTTTATTTAATCTTGATCTGTTTAATTACTGTCACTTCTCCCATGGAATCCTCAAACTTAAAGAAATAAATTCCACTAGGGAAATTAGTAAGCTTAAGATTTGAAGATTTAGCAGAATTTACTTGGGTAGAATATATCTTCTGTCCTTTAATATTATAAACACTTACTTTCTCGATTAGACTTTTTGAAGAAAAATTAATTTCATTATTAAATGGATTTGGATAAAGAGAAACAATAAAATCATTAGCAATAACATCATTATCTGAGTTATTAACAACTTCTTCATAATTATAATCGTATTTATAAGAGTTGTTCCATATTTGATTCTCATTATCCCATAGTTTAGAAATTAACTGACTAGTATTTAAATTATCGTTATAGTAATACTGGTAGTTATCATAGTATTGCCATTGATTATCAGCAAAAGTTATCCCTTCAGTGTAATCTATAAGGTCATTTGTATTATAAGTATGGTTATATTGGAGATAACTTAGCCAAGTTGTTTCAGACCATGATTGCCAGTCTTCATGAATAATTGAACCACTATCATTACGCTGATAAATACCTTTAATATAGTTGTTCCAGTTAACCTCATCTGTGGAATAAGTCCAAGTCTCAACTTCTACTCTGCCTTGACTATCATATTCATAAGCTACATCATAAATAGCATCAATTTCTTTAGCTGAAGAAAAGTAAGTCCATTCTTCATTAATTAGAAAACCTTCATTATTATAAATATAATCAATATGTAAATATGGTTCCCAAGTGTCATTAGACCAGAAATCCTGTTGATAGGTAAGAATCAAATCTTCTTCATTATATGTATAATTTTCTTGTTGATAATTTATCCAACCATTATCATAAATCTGATATATTTCTTGAAGAATTCTATCTTCTTGATAGGTATAGATATAATTTTCAATTTCTAACCAATTGTCTTCTATATTTTGTTTAACAAGTACAGAAGCTAGGCTTGCCTCTTGATAGCTATATTCAGCTTTATAAGTTTCAATAAAATAATAAGTTAAGCTGTCTGCTAGACTATAGATATAACTTGATAGGTGCTCATCTCTAAGAGGTGATTTATGCTTAATTTCTGGTTTTTTAAGGATATTAAGACTCCACATTGAAGTCATAAGAAATAATATAAACAGGAAGAGGGAAAGTTTCTTCATTAATTTTCTCCAATATTTTTTTCTATAATAAAACGACCTTGATTATTGACAAGTAAAATTATACAATTTCCTATGATAGTATATTGGTCAGGACTACTTAATTCTTCATCATAATGGAAAATCAGTTGGCTTCCATTAGGAAGAATTTGCTTCACCTGAAAACTATCAGAGTCTATATCAGGTCCTACAGGAATGTATAATATAGGGTAGAGGTCTTGTCCTGGATTGTTTAGTACCATATTAAAGGATACAGGAAAATTACTCAGTTTAAGGTCATATTCTGCTAAAAAGGGTGTTGCTATTTGCTCCAAAGTGATTTGAAAAACTCCTAGAGGAAGTAGATTTCTAGGGAGAATAAACTGAGCTTGATAAAGAGATAAATTAATATCGTTAGTATCGGATGGGTCTATCTGTAAGCTAACTGAAGTTAGAGCTTGGTCTTCATATACTGTTTGATAATAACCACTATCACTGAGGATAAAATAGCAAAAATCATTCTCTAAATATGCACCGTATCCATTAATAATATTAGATTTAGGATAAGGATAAAAACGTGAGTAAGCTCCTTGATACTTAAGTCCTAAATAAGTGAAATCATCCGAAGGGAAGGCTATTATTGGTGCAAAATCAGAAGATTCTACCAGCTCATTTTGCTTATTCACAAGTTGGATTAGATAGGAATGGGAAGAGCTAGTGAAGCCATAGAAGTCCTCTATAAAAGAGAAATTATCACTTTCTTTCAGTTCTACGTTAATCCAAAGACTATCATTACTTGTTGGATATTTCCCTTGAGAATTAATATAGATTGCTTGGTCTATCAAATCAAAGGGGGATACACCAGCAGGTAAGTTATCATCTTCTCTAAGATTACAGCTTAAAAATAATAAAGAAATTAGACATAATATAAGAAATTTAAAATACATATCCGAATCCTAAGCTATATGCATCTCTTGCATAGTCTTCATTCGCATAACCAATAAGCAATGTGTACTTGTTTAAATTAAGAAGGCAAGTAAGAGCTTGCTTTATCTTCTCGATATCATAATTATCATAAGGCATTAAATACTTGTTATAAGCAAAATTACTTTCTCCAAATGTTAGGTTATAAGACAATGACATATTGTAATTTGGACTATAAATAAGATTGGCATGATAGAGAAATTTTTCTTTATCATAATCTGGAGTAATATAGTCTAAATATAGGTAACTTACACCGCAAGCTATATCAAATTTAGAAAAATCAAGCAGGTAATTGGCTCTTATTTCTTGGGCAGATAATGATTCATAGTAAGAATATCCTGTCATTAAAGATAGATTATTATGGAAATATACAGAAGGGATAATATAGGAAGATTGCAAAGACAAACCATAACCATCATATAATTTCTTAAAGTCGCCCTTAGCTGAAAACGAAGCTAATTTGAAAGTTAATTTCTTATAATTATAAGCTGTTTGCAGACTTATCAAATCCCTTTTGTTATCATCTCCTGAATTATGATTCCAGTTAATTCCTAAAGAGTATTGAGTTTTAATCCAAGTATAGGAAAAGTTTAGATTATAAGAATCACTTGTTTTAGTAGATGATAAGAAAAGACTATTGCTTTTCCAGTTATCTTCAAGATATCCAAGTGATAAAGTATCATTTTTACTTTTCAGAAGCTCTAAATCTGAATAAGCAAGACCAGCATTCCCTAAGTAATATGCTGACCAGCCTCTTCCCAAAAGATCTAAATCTGAATGATTTTCCTGCTTACTAGCTTTGTTATAATAGAAATAAGCAGGATAATACCTTGCAAGCATATAATATGAATAGGCTAAGTTTCTATAATATCTAGCATCATTACATTGATAATTCTTATTAAGTTCAATAACTTGATCAAATTTCTCTTGATAAAGCAAGCTTGAGGAAAAGCCTATTAACACTTCTGTATCATGATTACCAGAATCTAATAAATCTTGGAAAAGATATTCAGAAATTACATAATAGCCTAAATCAAAATTTCTTTGAGCTTCATCTAGAGAACTTGAGAACAAATTTATGGATATAAGAATAAATGCTAAGCTGATATATTTACTTAAACTTACTCTCATACATCTCTAAAAATTGATTACTTGGATTCATCTTTTTTAATTTCTGAAAAACACTTTTAGCTTGGTTAATTTGATTAGATTCTACTAAGGAGCTTAAGTAATAACCTAAACAAGATATATTATATGAGTAAATATCACATGCTTGTTTATAATATGAAGCTGCATTTTGCCAATCTTGAAGCGCATAATAAGAATAGCCAATTTTAGCTAAAGTTAAAAAACTCTTGGGATTTTTAGCTATAACTTTCTTGCCATAATTAATAGTTTCTTGCCAGTTTCCTAGCATATAATTTGTAACTACAATTCCTTCAAGTGCTTCTAAATTATTATCTATATTATAACTTACTGTATAATATTTCAAAGCATCTGTATAGTTGTAAAGGGAATAATATAACCAAGCAGTGCGTAGATTATAATAAGCATCAGATGGCGCTAAGTGAGTTACAGCAAACATATTAGTTAGAGCTTGCTGATAATCTCCACTATTCTCATATTCATAAGATTTTTCTACTAACTCATCAACTTTTGTTCCTGCATACATTATTAAGCTAAAGACTAAAAAACCAATTATAATTATATTCTTTTTCATTTTTCTTCCTCAATTAAATTAACTTCCATTATTTCTTTACCCTTAGTATTTAAACTAATTTTTGTGATGCCAATTAAATCTTTGATTTGGATTAATCCATTATAAGATTTTACTGTCTTACCAAAAATATTGAAGTCAGTTTGGCTGGCAACAATTATTGTTTCATTTTCTACAGAAACTTTTGATTTACTCTTAATTGAGGAAATGTTAGTAAGTGACTGTAGAAGAATTAAAGAATTTTCCAAGAAAGGTTTAAGTAAAACAGAATAGGGAGGTAAGTCTGTCCATTCCAAACTTTCTTCTTCTTTGTATAAAGGAAGCCTAGACATTAAAATAGCTAGAGCGTGTAAAGCAGACTTCTCATTACCTTTAAAGTCTAAAACATTAAATATTCCATCATAAACAGAAAATTCTAAGGAGCTCTTTCTATCTGATTTTATAAAAAATCTACCTAACAAATCAACTTCTACCAGCCATTTCTCTATAAATTCTTCATCTCTATATTTAACCTTAAAGCTAGAAGTATCTTCTACTTTTAAATGTAATAAATCTTGAAGATAGTTTACAGGAACTAAGGCAGATATAAGGTCTTCTTTCTCAGGGATACCATAGGCATTAAATTCCAGCTTATCTTGTCTTTTTTTATAGTTTAACAAGTTAGATTTTATTGTTTGACTACCTGGTTCAGGTCCTCTTTGGATGTTAAAATGCAAATGGGGAACAGCAGACCTACCTGAATTACCAACCAGACCTATTTTTTCCCCTTTAGCTATCCATTGTCCATTCTTGACTTTTATTGTACCTTTTTTAATATGACAATACATCGAATAAAGACCGTAGCCATGATTAATTACTAAAAAATTACCCCAATTCTCACGAGTGTTGATTTGCCCAATAGGGTTATCTTCAATACCATCTATGTAATTTGCTACCCAGCCAGGAGCTGAGGCTAATATTGGTTTACCGTAGCAATAGTAATCTTTTGTATCTTGGCCACTACCCCTGTATTTTTTACCTTCCTTATCTGTAATTTCAAAATCCCAGGCAAAAGCCCACTGCATTTTATGAGTTATTTCTCCGTGATTACCTTGAGTTACTTTCCATTCTCCAACAAAAGGAAGATAGAATTGGAGTCCATCAGCTTGATAAAATCTTCTTATCTTTGAATAATAGTACTTCAGATTTTCTTCAGGTATAAAAATACCAAAATTAGCTATGTTGGGATGTTTGTTTTGGAGTCGTAAACGTAAAGCAATAACGATAACAAAGACTGTTATATTCATAGGAAAAGCATAAGGTGCAACGTAGTAGTTTTCGAATAAAAACTGAAAGGCATAAGTTATGATAAAACCAAGAATACAGGAAAAACCAGCTATTATGTATGATGCCAAAGATGGAATAAAGAAGACACCACCAATACTTATGGCAATTAACATAAGATTTAAAGCTGTATAGGAGATTTGGTATAAACCAATTGTTTCTAAGTAAGCAGTATTAAAGATTGATACAAAGTAGAAGGATATTCCAAAACCCATTAGGGAGAGGAAAAAGCCAATTCTAGAGGTTAGAATTAATGCAAAGACAATCAATAACCCAGACAAAATATAGGGGGTGAAAAAGATTGAACCTAATGATTGCAAATAGTAGGTTATAATATTGGTATTCATAAATTCATTACCCAAAACAATAAATCTATCTTGTACAGATGTTGCTTGCCCTATTCTCATAATGAAGAAGGAGAAGAGGATAGCCACGATGGAGAAGGATATACTCATCGATGGCATATTCAGATAAGTTGTCGTAAGATAATTTAAGGTAATGAATAAGAGTAAGGTTATAACAGATGAACCAAACAGAACTAACCAATAGGACGAAGTCCAGAAGAGCTCATTAGGCATAAAGAATCCTATCCCAAGTGAAATGAGCATAGAATTAAATCCATAAATACCACTCTTAGAAGACCAATCTTCAAAACTCAATATCCTAGCGAATAAAATAGCTATAAGAGCACCTAATATACCTGTTAGACCAGTAAGAGGTTCAACTAAAGTAGCAAGTAATATCAATAAGCCTACTTCAATCTTTTCACTGAAAAGAATTGAAGAGTAGGCATTTATAATTGATAAACCAAGATTTTTTAGACCATCGAGAGATTTTGTCACTAAATAATCCTTAAGTATTCTGGTATTTTTTCTCTAGTATTAATATCACTTAATCCTTCTCTTTCTCTGATTAAGTTAACTTGACCAGTTTCGGAGATTAAGCATACACCAGGACGGTATTCAATAAATTGCATCCACTGAGTAACATTGTAAGCTCCCACAGGGAAGACTATTAGTTGGTCTCCAATCTTTAAATCAGGATAAGGAGTAGAATGTTTTACTATATCTATGTTCATACATAAAGGGCCATAGAAGATAGTTGGCATTGAAGTACCTGAAATAGGTTGGGCTGGTAAAATCTTTAAGTTATACCACCAAGTAGTGAAAAGAATATTTACTCCTGCGTCTATAACAACTGCTCTTTCTCCAGTAGGTAAGTCTCTTTTACCAATAACTTGAGTAATTAGAGTACCAGCTTCATCAACTAAAACTCTTCCAGTTTCAAGAATTAAACGAGGTTCTTCATCTTTAGCAAACTTTGATTCATTAAAAGCTTTACCGATAGCTGTTGCATACTGATCAAAGGAAGGTGATGAAAACTCACCTGGAGTGTATTGATTATGGAGGGTATTCTTTGAAGCAAAACCACCACCTAAATCTATATATTCAACTATTATCCCAAAGTTATCTTTTACTCTTTGGGCTAATTCAAGTAACTTGGAAGCAGAGATGTAGTAAGGATTAGCATCAAGCATAAAGGTTCCAATATGGGCATGGAGTCCAATCAATTCAAGTTTATCACCTTGGATTAAGCGTTGAAGCGTTCTGTATGCTTCGCCATTATCGTAATTAAAACCAAATCTTTGCCATTGAGGATAAATACCTGTATCCATATTTACACGAATAGCCACTTGGGGACGAATACCTAGCTCTTCAGCGACTTCTTCCATAAGAATTAGTTCATGGAAATGGTCAATGTGGATAGTAACTCCATCTTCTACAACTCTAAGTAAATCTTCTTTACGTTTTCCTGGCCCATTAAATATTATATCTTTACCTTCTATCCCTAAGTGCTTAGCCATTTCGTATTCCATTATTGAAACTATTTCTGCTTTAGCTCCTTCTTGATGAAAAATAGAACAAATGGCTCCTAGATAATTTGTCTTATATGACCAAGATACTTCACTGTTACTATAAAACTGTTTTAGAATGGAAGTTAATTCGCGATAAGCATCTCTGATTTTGCTTTCTGAATAAACAAAAAGAGGAGAACCAAATTTCTCTGTAAGAGTTTTAACAGGTATTCCAGAAATTCTATCTTGAAAATTGATTGCATTTTTATTGTGGGCTATCTTATTTGATAAGCCAGATTGGTTTCTTAATATTCTAGGTGGGTTATATTTTTTACGCATTATTCTTCTCCTCTTATTAATTGTCCTGTAGTAGATAATTGCCCCATTTCACTTATATCAGCAATAATATCTTCTGCATGTCTAATGAACATTGTACCTGTTTTATATTCAGTAAATGCTTGAACATCTTCTCCAAGTGCTAATTTTACAACCATTGCTGGTAAGTTTTGACCTGCACCTTCTGCTAATCTAATCCAAGCAGGAAAACGTGGGTTAATCTCAATTAAGTAGAAATTGTCTTGATTATCTTTAATCAGTTCTAATTCGCAGGGCCCTTGCCATTTTAAGGTAGCTATAACATTACGAGTAAACTCATTAAGTTTAGGATTATTAACAACTACTCCACCAAAACCTTTACCCTTGTCAGTAATGATTAGTTTTCTTTGAGGAATCATACCTAAAATATTTCCTTGTCCATCACCAACTAAGGAAACATTAAATTCATCACCTACTACTTTTTGTTGAGCCAAAACAGGTAATCCCCACTTCTCTCTTATCAAATTGAAATAATAGATTGCTTCATTAATGGTATTTGCCTGATAAGCTTCATAGAGGTTCCCTTTAACAAAGAGAGGAAATTTAATCTCTTTTTCAATCTCAAAAACTTTACTAGCATCAACAAGAAATTCAGTCTTAGGAACAGCAATTCCTTTCTCTGGGAAAGTTCTAAATATTTTTGATTTGTCTCTAAGAAGCAATTGGTCTTCACTTGGTAAGTATGTCTTAACACCTCTTGCTTCTAATTCTTTAGCTAATCTAATATAACCAATAATTTCAGAATCAAGAGTAGGGATGAGTACATCAATCTTTGTTTGAGAAAGGATATAATCAATCCTGTTAAGAATAGCATCTTTTCCTTCTGAAGGATAAGGCATTTGATAGACTTCTTGAGCTAAATCAGGATAATAGATACCAGATTCTAAATTATCATAGATGAGACCAACAATTTTTCCTTTGAAACCAGCTTTTCTAATTGATCGTATGATTGGTACACCAGGTTGAGGGTTATCACCAGTTTTTAATCCTGAAACTGCGATAACTAAATCGGAATGGTCTAGATTAATAGGCATGGCTTCTATCCACCAGGGTATAATTTTCTAATACTCTCATAAAATATTCAATATCTGATATAGCATCATCTCTCTCAACTTCGTATTCTTCAACTAAGTTGTTTACTAAATCTTCCATGTCTGAACCAGCTATAATTTGATTGATAATCCAAATAGCTGTTTCATTTGCATTGTAACTGTAACCACTTGTTGGGTCAAAAATAAAACCACTTTGATTAATTGCTAAGTTGGTTAGCTTTTCTTTATTCATAATAAACCTTCTTTTGTTTATTTTTATTTTAAGACTACTCAAGTTTATGTTTCCTGCAATTTTTTTTCCAAAATATGATTTATTAAGTGTTTTTTTTATAATAGACTATTTTTTTTGGGCCTTTCTTTAAAGTAGAGTGGGGAGAGTAAACAATCCCCTTTCAGCTCGTAAGAGCGTTTGAGAGGGGTGGTCGAGTAGACCGGGGAGAGTAAACAATCCCCTTTCAGCTCGTAAGAGCGTTTGAGAGGGGTGGTCGAGTAGACCGGGGAGAGTAAACAATCCCCTTTCAGCTCGTAAGAGCGTTTGAGAGGGGTGGTCGAGTAGACCGGGGAGAGTAAAACAATCCCCTTTCAGCTCGTAAGAGCGTTTGAGAGGGGTGGTCGAGTAGACCGGGGAGAGTAAACAATCCCCTTTCAGCTCGTAAGAGCGTTTGAGAGGGGTGGTCGAGTAGACTGGGGAGAGTATTTTCGGCTAAGTAAACTTCATTACTGTTTCTATTACCCACTTCACTTGAGCTGGAGCCTTTTTTTATTAGGCGTAGAAAATTTTATATTAATACCCAGATAGTGCAGTAATTCTTTTGGCTCAAGGTTGATTGTTAGTCTCCCCATAAAAATCCAATGATTAATAGAGAGAGTAACAATCAAGGAATAACTAATACTTTAATTTCTGTCCAGGATAGATAAGAACTAAGCCATTTTTGTTCTTCTTCAGATTATTATTAGAGATAAGGACTTTCTGACTAACCTTCAGTTTGGAAGAAATACCTGAGATAGAATCTCCTTTTTGAACTGTGTAAACACCCTTACTAGAGCTAGCATTGCCATACAGCTTTAACTTTTGTCCAGGTCTAATCATATTAGAGGTCATACCATTGAGCTGTTTAATTTTACTAACACTGGTCTTATATTTTCTGGCTATATCATAGAGATTATCACCTTTTTTTACAACATGATGGGTGAAGTAACCAGCATTACTATTAAGGAATTGCTTTTCAATTTCTGCAACTCTAAGTGTATCTGGATTAGCGTCAATTGGAACTAAAATGTTATGAAGTCCTGCTGGTAAAACAACATCATTAATATCAGAATATTTTTGCCTGCTCTGGCGATAAATTTTTATCCACGGATTTAACTCATAGACAGAACCAATATTAGTCCCTTGTGCTTTAGCCCATTCATCTAGTTTATAATGACCCTTTAGGGTCACTTGAATAACTTTAGTAGTCTCTAAAATGTTAGCTTCTCTTTCAAATTTACTAGCGAATATTTTCTCTTCATTCTCAAAGATATATTTAATAGCGATTGCTTTCCAAACATACTCATTAGTTTCTTGTGTTCTAAATACTAAATCAGTAAACCGACTACCTCCTTGAGCTTGTAATACTTTATTAACATTCCCCATTCCAGCATTATAGGCACAGTAGGCAAGAAGCCAGTCTTCAGCCCCTTTTTGAGAAAAATAATGATAAGTATCTTTGAGGAGTTGGGCAGCTACTTGAGTAGATTTATAGATGTCACGTCTTTCATCAACAAAGTCATTGATTAGCATTTTGTAATGCTTACCAGTACTTGGCATGATTTGCCAAATACCATCAGCACCCATTGGGGAGTGGGCTCTGTAGCTTAATCTACTCTCAGCAATAGCCAAATATTTCGAATCAGTAGGGACTCCTGCTTGTGTAAATATAGAATCCATTAGAGCAAAATAACGGCCAGACCTAGGTATATATCTGACTGCTGATTTTACTTCACTATTGTAGGCTTTTTCAAATCTTTCTAAATTTCTTTCACTGGTTAAATCTATTATTTGGCCAGCAAAAGTGATTTCTCTAGGAAAACCAAGATCAGTGATAACTATATTATCTTTGTAGCGACTAATCTCAAAAATAAGAGAATCAATTAAGGCTTCTTTATCAGCAAGCTCATGATATAGAGAATCAATAGTAGTTTGGTAATTATAGATTGTTTGATCAAGTTCGAGCTTTGATATATTTTCAGAAGCATTTTCAGTAGCTAATTCATCGTAATTTTCATCGAGATAGTCATTGTCAGCGGAATAATTCATATCTGGACTATTATTATTATCGAGCAATGTACTTGGATTCTCAAGCATAGGTATAAAGGAAGAACATCCACAAATTAAAAGTAAAGCAACAAGTAAATATATGATTTTAAGCAATTTAATTATCTCCATTTAGATATATAATGCATTAAATTTTTCTAGTATATGATGTCAATGTAAAAGTAAGTTATGAATTTTAGATGGAAATAATAATTTGCCATTTGTCTCAAAGACTTTATATTAATTATAAAATTAGATTTAAATTTAAGGAGATTAAAATAATGGCAAAAATTACCTTACAAGGCAATGAAATAAACACAAACGGAAATTTACCTAAAGTAGGTGATGTAGCAAGTGATTTTGTATTAGTTAAGAATGATTTATCAACAGCTAAATTAAGTGACTATAAAGGAAAGAAAGTTATTTTAAATATCTTTCCATCTTTGGATACAGGTGTTTGTGCAGCATCTGTAAGAAAGTTTAATGCAGAGCTAAATAATTTAGAAAACACTGTTGTTCTCTGCATTTCAAGAGATCTACCATTTGCTCAAGCTAGATTCTGTGGCGCGGAAGGATTGGACAGAGTAATAACTCTTAGTGAGATGAGAGGAGACGAATTCTCTAAGACTTATGGAGTGCAAATTGTAGATGGTCCTATGGCTGGTCTTATGGCAAGATCAGTTGTAATTGTTGATGAAGAAGGTAAAGTTACTTATACTGAGTTAGTTCCTGAAATAGTTCATGAACCAGACTATAATAGTGCTTTAGCTAGTTTGAAATAATTAATTTCGTAATAAACTTAAGACTGGTCATCATTTGGCCAGTCTATTTATTTGTTTATAAAAAAAGGACCTTGCTTACAAAGATGGCGCTCCTAGCGGAGCTTTTAGAGATTTTTACCATTTTAAAACTGCCAAAACTGTACCAATTTAAACTGCTATTGACAGCCCGAACTAAGTGTTAAAAAAAACTCTCCCAGGTCTACACGACCACCCCTCTAACTGGGAACTCGGGCATCCTGCCCGAACTACGTGTTAAAATACTCTCTCCGGTCTACAGTTTGTCCATAGGTTCGCTACTAAAAGGGGGTCGTTTACTCTCCCCGGTCTACTCGACCACCCTTCTAACTGGGAACTCGGGCATCCTGCCCGAACTACGTGTTAAAATGGCTCTCTCCGGTCTACAGTTTGTCCATAGGTTCGCTGCTAAAAGGGGATCGTTTACTCTCCCCGGTCTACTCGACCACCCCTCTCAGGCGCTCTTCCGAGCTGAAAGGGGACTAATACTCTCCCCGAGATTTTTTAAGAATGATTTCAAAAAATAATTGACTATCTTTTCTTTTTAAAAATTATTACAATAAATAAGATTTGGAATAAAGATTAATGATAAGAGTTTTAGATAAAAAGAAGATAATATCCTATTTTGATTGGTTACTAGAGATAAATAATGATGATGAAAGCCCGTTAGCATCACTTATACTGAAGTTAAGAAATTTCTTAGAGTCCTTTTACCAAGATATTTCAATTGAATTTAAGGAAACTTTTCCCAACTTATATAGTCGTTTTACTTATGCTAATGAATATTATACTATAGATAATGATTTACAGGCAAATTTGAATGGAATTCGTATATTTCTAAATAAGGTTATTCACAACGAAATAAAAGAGTTATCTCTTGAAAAGGTTAAGAGTATTATCTTCTATTTATACCAACTAGTTTGTTTGTTTACTGATGAAAGACTCGAAGAACTAGAAACTAGCTTTGCCAGACAAGAAATTGATACTTTTACAAAAATAAAGAAAAGTCTGCATAAACAAGTTGATCAGATACGGATCAATGTAACTTCTTTTGAACTGATTCCCCAAGATGATAAGGGTTATAAGAGTGAAATTATTGGATTTGAAGAGGAGGGGGACGAGCCAGTAAAGATTTTGGTTTGGGATTTAAAACAGAATAGTAATTCAAATGATAATTATCTTTATGGAAAGAAAATTGGTTCACTTGCTAAACTCTTATGGAAGGGTTGTAAGGTAGCTTTTTATGATATAAAACAGAAGGCTAATGATGCTAATGTATATTTTACCCAAACAACTAGCAAAATAGTCTTGGAACCTGATTTTCTCCTTGATGCAACTACTATTGCTAAATGTTTTCAAAGACAGTATGCTTATCATAAAATAGCTGTGATTTCACTGTTTGATAAGGTAGGTATTAATATTCCTATAGTAATTGGTAATTTTGTTAATCAAATGTTGGATAGGATGATAGCAAGTGAACAAAATGATTTTGCTAAAATATTCAAGGAGTGTGTTCATACTTCAATTTTAACTTCTTTAAGTTTAGGTGTTAATAATCTGCTAGCTATAATGAAGGAAATAAAGGATAATCATTATCAAAATCTGATAAATCTCTGTGAAAGAATAAAAGGTATCAAAGTAACAACAGAACCAACATTTTATTCTAGCGAGTATGGCTTGTTTGGTCGTTTAGATGGTCTATTAGAAAATGAGACAGATGATGCAAACCGTAAGTCAATTTTTGAATTAAAGAGTGGTAGTTTACCAAGATTTGGTGTTTGGATTAATCATGCTGTGCAAGTTCATATTTACGATATGTTGCTTAGTTCTCTGTATGGAAGAGCAAGAAGTGGTTCATCAATGATATTTTATAGTAAGGATAAGCAAGGTCAACTTCGAAATGTACCACCAGCTCCCTATATGGAACAACATATCCTCATGGTGAGAAATTGCTTAGTTAGTGAATTTAGAGCTTTCGCTCAAGGAGAAATTGATCTTGTTACTTATTTCAATGAAATTGATTTCAGCAAGATACCTAAATTTTCCTTAGAAAGATTTCAATACTTAAAAGATTGTTTAAATAAGCTGACCAATCAAGAAATAAGTTATTTTAACCAAAATTTAGCTTTTCTATTTAGAGAAATATGGGCTACAAAAACTGGAAAATACACAGAATCTTGGGAGGGAAAGGCTGCAAATTTAGGATTTTCAAGTCTCTGGAAATCATCTTTACTGGAGAAAGAAGATAATAGCCAAATCCTAACAGATCTTAAATTCACTAGTTTAGAAGATGGACTTATTATCTTTACTAGAACAGAGGATAATAAAACTTTAAGTTTAAGAGAGGGGGATAGGGTAATACTTTATTTATTTACTAATAAAATTGAATCACAAGTATTAAAGTGTACTATAGCCTATCTTGATAAAAATTCTCTTCATTTACAGACTAAGAATGCAGAAATAAACACAGACTTGTTTAATAGTGATGATAAATGGATTATTGAAAGTGATAAAACTGATGCTAACTTATATGGCTTAATTTCATCTTTAGCAGATTTTATGATGTCATCGAAAGTGAATCGAGATTTATTACTAGGAAATACTAAACCTCGTTCTCGAGAGGATTTGCTATATAATAGTGCAGACGAATATCTTAATCCAATTATCCAAAAAGCCTTATCAGCAAGGGATTATTTCTTACTACAAGGACCTCCAGGTACTGGTAAAACATCATCATTTCTTCTGAATTGTATTAAATATCTTGAAAACAATACTAGCGAGAAAATTCTTATACTTGCTTTTACCAATAGAGCTATCGATGAGGTTTGTATGAAATTAAATCAAGCAGACTTACATTATCTTAGGCTAGGTAGTCAAAATTCATCTGAAATTAGAAGTTTAAATGATCTCTGTCATGAAGAAGACAAACTCCAGAATATAGCAAATAAATTAGCAGAATATAGAATATTCTGTTCTACCCTTGCTTCCTATCATGCAAACAAAGAAGCTCTGCATAGCATAATTTCCTTTGATAGTCTTTTTGTTGATGAAGCTTCTCAACTCATTGAAACTGAACTTATAGGCATCACTAGATACTTTCAGAGATTTATTCTAATTGGTGACCAGAATCAACTTCCTGCTATTAGTATTCAAAGCCAAGATAATCAATTATGCAATGATGATAGCTTGAATAAAATGAGTATTCATAGCTTTAGACAGTCTTTGTTTGAAAGATTATTTGCTAATGCAAAAGAAAAGGAATGGACAAATGCCTATCATACCTTAACATATCATTATAGAATGCATTATGACATTGCTCAACTTATCAATCATAACTATGATAATAAGCTCCAAACTCGCATAGAAAGACAAAAGTCTAAAGAATTCTTAAATTATTATTCAGAAAATCAAAATCCAATCTTTACTAAAATTCTTAAAAAGAGTAGGTGTATTTTTATCGATATTCCTGATAAATCTTCTTCAAGCATCTCTAAACTTGAAGCTCTTGCTGTAAGTAAACTACTGAAATCAATAAGATCTGTTTTTAAAGATAACTTTACAAATGATAAGCTCGGTGTTATTTGTAACTGGAGATCTCAGATAAATCTTATAAAAGAGATGACTGCTGATATAAACAATAATGATGAAATAAGTATTGATACTGTAGAACGTTATCAAGGCTCGGAAAGGGATGTCATAATTTATTCACTAACTGTGAATTATCATCATCAATTAGACCTCTTGCAGTCTCTCACTGTTAATAGAAGGGTTGACAGAAAACTAAATGTAGCACTTTCTCGTTCTAGGGAGCAAATTATTCTCCTTGGTAACGCTAATGTCTTGTCTGCTTTACCTCAATATGCTTCTTTAATCGATGAAATCAGAAGAAATTATTTATTTCTTCCTTTCAATGATGCTAAAGAACTTTTACTGGACTAAATGGAGTTTCAATGAAAATTAATAATGACTGTATCTACTTTAAAGGCAATATGCCATGCAAACCACATAAAGAAAAAGGTTATCACTGCAGTGATTGCCCTGAATATCTTCCCTTTGACCAGCAAATCTTAATTATAAAATTAGGAGCAAGTGGAGATGTTCTAAGAACAACACCTGTGCTTCATTCTATTAGAAATGCTTTTCCTAATGCCCACATAACTTGGATAACTAAGACTGTTGAGTTTGTTCCAACATCTCATGTCAATACTGTTCTTGCTTGGAATACTGACAATATCCTCTGGCTAAAAGCCTTAAAATTTGATATTGTTTATAATCTGGATAAAAATAGGGAAGCTATAGCTTTAGCTGCAACTTTGCAAACAAAACATCTGAAAGGTTTTACTATGGACGAATGGGGTCATTGCCATGCAATTGACCAAGATGCTTGCCATAAATGGCAGACAGGCCTTTGGGATGATGTTTATAAAGAAAACACTAAATCTTATCCTCAAGAAGTTGTGGAGATGTGTGGTTTTGCTTATAATCAAGACAAATACATAATTGATAAACCTAAAACTAAGTACAGATATGGGATTGATGCAACAATGAAAATTGTGGGACTTAACCCTGGCTCAAGTAAAGATTATTCAACCAAGTTATGGGGAGAAGATAATTGGATTAAATTATGTAAGAAACTCAACAAGAGTGGCTATACACCTGTCATTTTTGGTAATGAATATGATAGTGAAATGAATATGAGGATTTCATCAAGGGGAAGAGCACTTTACTTTGGTGTAAAACCTATTACGGAATTAATAAGCTTAATTAACTGTTGTGAGTTGGTTGTTACCAATGTAACAATGGCTATGCATATCAGTATAGCTTTAGAAAAGAAATTAATCCTTTTGAATAATATATATAATAAAAATGACTTTGAACTATATGGCCTTGGCACTATCTTTGAACCTGATAAAACTTGTAAGAGCTGTCATTTGAATTCTTGTGATGAGCTTTGTTTAGAGACTATTCCAGTTGATGATATATATCAAGAAGTTGTGAATTTAATAGGTTTACCTGAATGAAAATAGCTTTCTTAGGGCCAGCTTATCCTCTGAGAGGTGGAATTGCCCAGTTTATGGCTATCTTAGCAAGTAAACTGCAAAAAAGAGGTCATGAAATTAAGATATTCTCTTTTAAAAAGCAGTATCCTAAACTTATATTCCCAGGAAAAGAACAAGTAGAAAAGTCTAAGATGTTTATTGAACTGCCTATTGAATCTAACTTGATTCCATATAATCCTTTGACTTATGCTAAAACAATTAAATCTATTATAGCCTATCAGCCTGATATCTTAATTCTGAAATACTGGATTCCTTTCTTTGCTCCTGCTTTTGGTTATATTATCAATAAACTTAAGAGAAAATCAAATATAAAAGTGGTCTATAATATAGATAATATAGATTTTCATGAAAAGTGGATAGCTGGAGACCTTTTAACTAAATATGCTATGAGAAAAGCAGACTTCTTTATTACTATGTCAGATAGTGTAACTAAGAGCCTCTTTAATTTATTCCCCAAGTTAGCAGAAGATAAGGTTGTTATGATTGACCACCCGACCTATGATTTCTACGCTTCAAAACAAAAAGATAATTTTGATTTTCAATATAATCTCTTATTCTTTGGTTATATAAAACCATATAAAGGATTAGATATTCTTTTAGAAGCACTTCCCTTAGTATTGACTAAGATACCTCAGATAAAGCTTACTATCGCAGGAGAAGTATATGGCGATGCATCAATATACCAAGAAATAATACAAAAAAATAACTTGAATAAATATATTGATTTCCAAAATAGATACATTTCTAATGAAGAGGTTAAAGACTTCTTCCACAAGGCAGATGTCTCAGTTCTTCCTTATAAACATGCAACCCAATCTGGGATTATTCAGCTTTCTTATGCTTTTGGTATTCCAGTGATTGCTACTTCAGTAGGTGGTATTCCAGAGGTGATTGCAGAAGATGTAACTGGGAAATTAGTAGCAGTTAATGACCCTGAGAGTCTGGCTAAAGCAATAATCTCATTCTATGCTAATTTTGATTTAGAAAAGAGCTTTAAAGCTATAATGAAAGAGAATAGTAAGTACTCTTGGCAACCCTTTATTGACCTCATAGAAAAATTATGAGAAAGTTACTGCTCATTACTTATTACTTTCCTCCATGTGGTGGAGCTGGAGTCCAGCGTTGGTTAAGAATCTTGAAATATCTACCTCAAGAAGGATGGCAGATAAGTGTTATTACGAGTCAAGATGGGGATTATCCAATCATAGATAAATCGCTTGAAGAAAAAGTAGATAAGAATATCAAAGTAATAAGAACAAAAACCCCAATATTTGGAAACTTCTATAAAAAAGTTACTAAGGATAAGAAAGGAATTCCGTATGGAAACCTTAATTCTGATAGCAATGATTCTTTTCTTAAAAAAATTCTTTATTGGATAAGAATCAATTTAATAGTTCCTGATGCTAGATTCATGTGGAATAAATATGCCTATCAAGCAGCTGTAAAAGAACTAAAATCTGATAAATATGACCTTGTGATTACTACTTCTCCTCCTCACTCAAGTCAGCTTATTGGACTAAAACTGAAGAGAAAGTTAAATATTAAATGGGTTACTGATTTTCGAGACCCTTGGGCTGATATCTATTATCTGAAACTAGCTAAACAGAATAAACTAGTTAATTTGATTAATCACTATTTGGAGAAGAAAGTAATTTCTAAAGCTGATTTAAATTTGATTGTTTCTCAGCACATTAATGATGATTTACCACATGGAAATAAACTCACTTTTACTAATTCCTTTGATCCTGCAGACTTTCCTCTTGAGACTAAAGTAAAGAGTGATAAATTCCGAATTAAATATATTGGTAAGGTAACTCAAGCTCAGGATATAAATACGATTATAACTGGATTAAATAATGCTAGTGAGATTCATAACAATATCGAATTAACCTTTGTTGGTACCTATCCTGGGAATCCCTTTAATACTAACTTTTCAGTGAAGATTAAAAACTTCCTTCCTCATCAGGAAGCAATTCTAGAAATGATTAACTCTGATCTCTTAGTTCTTCTTATAAATGATTATCCCCAGAATAAAGGCATGCTAACAACAAAACTATTTGAATACTTAGGAGCAAAAGTTCCAATCCTCTGTATAGGTCCTAAAGATGGTGATGCGAATAAGATTATTCAAGAATGTAAGGCAGGCCTTTGTATAGATTACAATGATTGGCAAGCTTGTAAGAAAGGTATTCTAGAGTTTTATTCTAAATGGGAAAATAACTTAAATATAAAAGAGATTGATAACAAAAATTATTCCATAACAAGTCAAATTACAAAACTTAATCAAATCTTAACAGATATTATTAGTCTAGATTGAACATCAAACGATTCTAACTATTTGATTTTCAGTAAAATAAAAAAATAGTAAAAAAACTATTGACAGGAATATGCTAATACATTTTTTTCACTTATAGAAAATTATTATCAAAAAATATAGATAGATTAATTGGAGGAACAATGCCAAATAGTAAGTCTCCCGAAAAGAGATTAAGACAGGAAGCCAAAAGGGCTGCGAGAAATCATTATGTGAAGAAAACTTTATCTACTCTTGATAAAAAAATGCACTCAAACATTTCTTTAGAAGAGAAAAAAGAACTTATTAATACAATTTATTCTAAGTTAGATAAAGCTGCTAAGAGTAATGTTATTCACAAGAGAACTGCTTCTAGAAGAAAAGCTAGAATCGCTGCCTATCTTGCAAAAGAATATAAAATAAACGCAGAATAAGTTTATAATAATATTATTTCAAAGAGAAGTTGGAAACAGCTTCTCTTTTTTATTTTGCAAACTTTTTTATTGACAAAATATTTTAACTATCTTTAATAAACTGAAGAATTTTATTCACAAAAGAAGGAGATGATTATGTTCCTTAAGAAAGTTGAAATAGATAAGTTTAGAAATTTCCAAAATGCTGAGATAGACTTCACAGAGAACAAATATTCACAAGTCTATTCAATATCCTCAATTAATGGTGGAGGTAAGAGCACACTGCTGCAATTTATCTATATAATGTTGTCATGTTTTCGTGATAAGAAATTGCATAAATACATAATTAATCTCTTAGAAACTGAGAAATATCCTTTAGATTATCAAAATAGAATTGCTAGGTTTCAACTTGAAGATGCTTGTGATATTGAACTAGAATATATGGTTTTACCAGCTGAAAATGATCTTTTTAACTGTAATTTGCTAAACGATTTAGAGCTTTTAGGTAAGGAAATAAAGAAGCATAAAGAGGATTTAGAACATTCTACTAAATTTATCAAGTTTTATGAACTTTTAACTAATTCTGACAAAGTAACTGAGCAACTACGTTCACAAGCCCTCCTTTTTAATCCAAAAGTCTTATTCCCTAAAAGTAAAGATTTTGATATTTATCATAAGATTGAACATTCAGACTCATTAAAGGATTTTGTTAAATTTGCTAATTATATCAAAGAACGTGATAACTATATTACCGAAAATAATCTAGCTGAACTGATAGATAGACAAGCTCAATTGAATAGTAAAATGCAGAATCAAAAAGACCAGCTTAAGGCAGAAGGTTTTTCTTACATTACGACCTTCTCAGATAATAAGCTACTTCTATTATTAAAAACAAATGCAGATAGTTCAACTCTTGATAAAATAAGCAGAATCACTTATTTAAATGGTCCTGATACTCAGATTTATCTCTTTATGTCAAAGGAAGATAAGCAGACTTTACTTAATAATACATCTACAACTCATTATTTTGATTATGATAAATTTGGTAATGAGATTTATGTAGCTAATAATTATAACGATAGAATCAGAAAAGTAAAAAAGGATCTTAAGAATTATTATACTTATGATTTTGTATCTAAAAAAATGATTATCAAAGCTTGTAAGAAGGCTTTTGAAGCAGATAACAAAGAAAAACTGAGAACTAATAAGTTTGGTACTAATTATGATGCTTTCATAAAAGATTTGAATACTTTCTTCGATGATAAAAGAATAGAAATTACCTCTGAAATGAGTGATGTTAAGTTCTACTTAGCTTCTGAGAATAAAGAGCTAAATCCTGAAGATTTGAGTCATGGAGAGTTAAAAAGGCTTAGCATCTTTATTTGGTTAAAATATATTATTGAAAAGGGAGCAATAGTGCTGATGGATGAAGTAGATATAGCCCTTCATCCCAAATGGTTATATCATATTTCCAAAGACTTAGATAAGTGGGCAGGTAATAATCAGATAATCCTAGCTACTCATTCACCTCAAATAGTTTCTACTACTTATTACAAAAATATCATAAAACTAGATAATGAAAATTCTGTAGTGAAGGTTAAAAAGTATCTTAAACCACCATTAGATAGAGATATTAATGCTATAATTAGGACTATAATGGATGCTCCAGATTTTCCTGTTGAATTACTAGAACTTCATAAGAAGTATAGAAAGCTAGTTGAAGAAGGGAGAGCTGATTCGGCTGAGGCAAAGGAATTGAAAGAAGAAATACTTGAACATGAAAGTGAAAACTCAGCCTTTTTCCAAGAACTTAATTTTGATTTGGATCTTATGGAATGAAGTATGTCAAGAAAACAAAAGCTCCAAGATTCTTTAAATTAGATACTAAACATCTTAAGGATTGGGGTAAATACAAGTCAAAGAAAAAAAGAGAACTTAAGCTTCATATTCTCAGAAATGAACAGAATTTCCTTTGCATTTATTGTGAGGGGAAAGTGAATATGAAAGATTCTCATATCGAGCATCTACGACCAAAAGATGCTAGTAAATACCCAGGTAAACTCTTTGATTATAAGAACCTTACCGTATCTTGTAATGGCGATTGCCAAGACTTATGTCTCGATGACCAACCTCATACTTGTGGCCATGTCAAAGCAAACCTTTATAATGAAAAATTATTTTTAAACCCCACCGAACTTGAAGATATTGAAGATTATTTCATCTATGATAGTGATGATGGGAGAATATTACCTTCAGATAAAGACCCTCAAAGAGCTATGTATATGATTTATACTGTGCTTAAACTAAACGACCCTCAGCTTTGCATGGCTAGAAAGATAGCCTTAAAAAGTCTGCAAAAGAAGGTATCTTCTTATCCAAAAGATAAAAGAAAAGATGTCTTGAAATCTCTCCTCAGAAAAGAAAGTATTCCTTTTATAAGCTTTTTACGTTATCGTTATAGGACAATTATGGGCTAAGATAAATCGCTTTAAAGCCAATCTAGAAAAAATTATTGATAACACATTATTCCAAAAAGTTAAGCATTCGATTAAAGTAGAGTAGAGACAGGTGAAGGCCTGTCTCTACTCTACTTAAAAAATATCTTTTTTTATTGACAAATTATCCGCTACCTGCAAAAAGAAATGAAAAATGAGTTTCAAATGGAGAATTATATGAAAAATATTCTGATTCTTGGTGCTGCTGGTCAAATAGGTTCTGAATTAGTTCCTTACCTTAGAGAAAGATATGGTGCTGACAATGTTGTAGCAACTGATGTTCATAGTAATTGTGCCCCTGCTGTAACAGAAGGTGGACCTTTTATAGTTTGCGATGCTTTAGATGCAAAAAAGTTAAATGAAATAGTAGACAAGTATAAAATTGATACTATTTATAACTTAGTAGCTATGTTATCAGCAAAAGCTGAAGCTGATCCTAAGTTTGGTTGGGATTTAAACATGGGTGTTTTATTCAATTGTTTAGAGATTGCTCGTGAAAAGAAAGTAGCTGTCTTTACACCATCTTCAATTGGTGCTTTTGGCCCAGAAACTCCTCTTGATAATACTCCACAAGACACTATCATGCGACCTAAAACTATCTATGGTGTATCAAAAGTTGCTGGTGAATTATTAGCAGATTACTATGTAAAAAGATTCGGAATTGATGCACGTGGAGTTCGTTATCCAGGTATCATTTCTTATGTAACTTTACCTGGTGGTGGAACAACTGACTATGCTGTTGAGATTTATTATGAAGCAATTAAACAAAAGACCTATGCGTCAAATCTTAAAGCTGGAACTTATCTTGATATGATGTATATGCCAGATGCTCTTAAAGCTGCTGTTGAGGTTATGGAAGCTGACCCTGCAAAACTTATTCATAGAAACTGTTTTAATGTTGCATCTATGAGTTTTGATCCTGAAATCATTGCAAATGAAATTAAAAAACATATTCCTGATTTTACTCTTACCTATGATGTAAATCCTATGAAACAAGCTATTGCCGAGAGCTGGCCAAATAGCATGGATGATTCTGCAGCAAGAGAAGAATGGGGCTGGAATCCAAGCTATAATTTAGAAAGCATGACTGTTGATATGTTAGAAAAATTAAAAGAGAAACTTAAATAATTTCAATAAATTATAAATGAAAAAGGGACGATTAATCGTCCCTTTTTTATATTTAGTGTTAATTAAGCTTTTACGTTACATACGATATTTTTAAATCTGGCAGGTGCAACCCCATGAGATAAATGCATAGCTTGTCCGGGTTCACCCTTACCGCAATAAGAGGTACCATGATACCTCCATTCTGATTCAGAGCAGACTCCATCACAAGCAGCCCAGAACTCAGGAGTGATACCGAAATAAGTAGGTTCTTTCACGATACCCACAATCTCACCATCAACAATTTTATAACCAATTTCAGTAGTGAACTGGAAGTTGTTTCTGTTATCATCAATAGACCAAGTTTTAGTGAAATCGATATAATATCCACGTTCTGTTGATTTAATCAAGTCTTCTAAAGTGCCAGCCTTACCAGGAGCTAGACAGAAGTTAGTCATTCTAACTAGTGGGAAATCATCTGCAAAAGATGCCATCATATTAGAAGAAGCTTCTAAACCTAGTTGAGGAGCTATCTCACGAGATGTTTGTTGATCTAAGAGAATACCATCTTTAATGATATCAACTCTTCTGCCAGGAACACCTTCATCATCAACTAAGTGATACCCAATGCCTCTTGGGTCGGTAGAATCACTATAGATATTAACATGCTCAGAACCATATTTAAAATTACCCAGCATTTGTGGTTTAATGAATGTTTTTCCAGCATAAGAAATCTCCATACCTAAGATTCTATCGGCTTCTGTAGCATGTCCAACACTTTCATGAAGTTGTAAAGCTAGGTGACCTCCACCAATAATTATATCAGCTTTTTCTTCTTCAATAGTAGGAGCGTCTAAAAGGTCAATAACTTCTTTAACAATCTTATCAACATTTTCTTCAAGTTTTGCTTCTCTCACAACTTCAAAGCCACCTCTTCTTGTTGACATATGTCCAGGCCAAGTTCTTGTTTGCATTCCCTTAGAATTTACAGCTATAACAGACATTGATGGCATGGTGTCGTAGACTAAGCTATCAACAAAAGTGCCTTCTGTATTAGCATAAACTTTGTATTGCCTATAGAAATCAGCATGAACTGAAGAATGGATAATCCTAGCATTCTCATTTAATTTATTGGCAATATTTTGGAAGTATTCAATTTTTTGGTCATCATCCATAGCAAAAGGATCTTCTTGAGGAGTGAAGTAATAAGAACCTTGGGTGGGTTGAATAGCTTTAAAGGACACTGGAGTGTGTCTAAATCTTGCAGAATGTTTAGCATTACTAATTGCAAGGTTTATTAAACTATCAACTTTTCTAGCATCAATAACATCTGTTCCTGCAAAACCCCAACAGCCATCTACTAAAACTCTTATTCCTAATGCTTCAGCATCGGTTGATTTGGAAATATGCTTGAGATTTTTCTTTTCAAAATAGATAGTCTGACTATCAGAGGAGGTGAATCTTACATCTCCAAATTGAATATTTCTTCTATTTAATTTATTAATAATATCATAGATTAGTTTTTTCATTAGACTCTCCTATATTGTTTTGGTAGATGAAGTTATGTGGAACTTACCAACTTTAACATGTGGCATCTTTACAGATGAAATACCAAAAGCTCCGTAATTTGATGAGAATGGAATAACAACACATTTATCCTCAATTTCTGTGATATTTTCTAAAACAGAAGAGATCTTTTCAGTAAATCTCAAATTATTAACTACTTTAGTTATCTTGCCATCCTCAATTAGGAATGTTCCATCACGGGTCAAACCTGTAAGAGAAGTCTCTTTTACGTTGATGAAGTTCATATAGTGTAAACTTGAGATATAGATACCTTTCTTCACACTTGAAATCATCTCATCAAGGCTTTTATCCCCTTCTTTCATAACTAAACATGAACCATCATTACCATTAATCGGCATATCAAGCTTAAGTCCATAATAATTACCAACAAGATAGTTTTTGAAGACACCATTCTCGATTAGCATTAATTTATCTAATTTATGACCTTCGCCATTATAGTCAAAGTTAACTAAGTCAGCATCATGTGGGTCGTCATACACAGTGATGTTTTTAGGAAATACTTCTTGATTTTCCTTGCCTTCAAAGAAGGAAGATTTTCTATCTAAAGAACCAGCAGAAAAAGATGAACCTAAATAACTTAAGTATTCACCAATACAGCGGGGAGCAAGAATAACTTCGTAATGGTCAGGCTCTAAATCTACGATTTCTGCCTTACCAGCTATCAGTTTTCTTTCAAAGCTTTCTATCGCTGAATCAAAGTTAAGATTATCAATATTTTCTCCACCAAGTGATTCTAAAACTGTAACCATGTTTTTATCAGCTACACCTTTAATTTCTAACATTATTGGAGAATTATAATTAACTTTATCTACTCCATTACTGTTCATCATTGTAGTTACTTCATAATTACAGATGAAAGTTCCAAATACTTTAAAGCCATGCTCTTTAGCAACTGTAGCAAACTTTTCTAAGACGACTATTTTATTTTCAAGTGATAGTTTACTTATATTATTCACCTTAGTTAATTCTTGTGTTTTCTGTAAATCTTTTTCTATGTCTATAAAGTCTTCATCATTAGGAAGCTTATCAATTAAATCAAAAGATTCTTCTAATTTATATTTAAGCTTCTTAACATCAGGATCAGATATAGAGAAAGATAATGATTTCTTTCCATGATAAATGTTTACCCAAAGCTCTTCGCTATTTTTACTAATATTATAGTTAACTTGACTTTGGTAAAAACGAAGGAAATCTGTTTGCCAAGATTTATGATTAAAGATAAATTGATAATCTTTATACTCCGCAATAACTTCCTCAAGGAATTTTTTCAATTGTTCTTGCATTACTAACTCCTATTAATAGTAATTAAGCGTTGTAGCCTGGAAATCTCTTTTTATAAGTTTTCCAAACCCTCTTTCATCACGAATACCTTCTGAAATATCATATATTTTCTCGCCCCTAAGATAGGTTTGAGTTACTTTACAATTTATTTGTGCATCTTTAAAAGATGAGAAACTATCTATCTCAGTTTCTTTTAAATTTGGGTCGATAACAACAAAATCAGCATGTTTATCTTTTTCAAATCCACCTTTAAGATGATTTATTCCTAGGATTTTAGCAGGATTACCGGCTAGCATTCTTTCTAGATTACCTAAAGTCATTTTCTTTGATAAGTAATACTGAGAGAAAAGATAAGGAATCATATACTGTAAATCTAAATAATTTACAACTCCTGTGAAATCATCGTCAGTATAATTTAAGTCTTGATTAATGAATCCACTGTCAGATGAAATTGATGGAATTTTACCTGTTTGGATTAAACTTTCTATCGATAAGTTAGAATTATTTTCCTGTACTCCAGGTAGATAAACACTTTCTTTGTTTGATAAGAAATAGTGAGGATTAATATCATAAGTACAATGATATTTCTTTGTTGAGTTCATTACAAAGTCAACTATCTCTGGAGAAACGATGTTGAAAAGATGGACTTGAGTTTCTTGTGACCGTCTAAAAAGCTTTTTTACTGCTTCAAATTGATACTTACTTATATCACGAGGATCAGATTTTTTGTTCTTACAATAGTTAGGAAAGTCTAAAGGAAATACACCAAATAATATTTGTGAGTTAGAAAAATCTGTAAATAATTCTAAAATCTCTTCATAATCTAGAGGAGAAAGAGTGTCATTATTGCTATAAAGATAGAATTCAAGCCCAACTACTCCATTTTTCGATAGTTCAGAAATTTCTTCATTATAATAAGGATAATCATCACTGTTAATCATACCCCATAAACCATAATCAATAAGAGAATTATTCTCGTATGATTTTGCTATAGCTGAAAAATCATATCCTTCTGTTAAAGGTGTCTGGGTATTACTTGAACTGTCTGCCATATAAGTTATTCCACCTCGGGCAGCAGCCTTGGATGCATTGTAAAAATAATCTGTCCAGTTCTCGTTGTCAGATCTAAAATGAGTGTGTACATCAATCCCGCCTGGTAAAACAATTTTACCATCAAGGTCGATTATTGTAGTATTTTCTGGGGGAGTAATTGAATCTTCTCGTATATCAACAATTTTCTCGTCGAACAAAATATCAACTTTTCTCTCTTTGGTTATCCCGGAAGAGATAGTTGCATTCTTAAATAGTATCATTCTCGGTCCTTATTAAGTATAAATAACAATTAAATGTGGAAAAATATATTAATTCTTATAAACATAATATTGAAAAATGAATTTTCTGTCAATTAAATTTTTGAAATTAAACCCAAAAAGGCAGGAGACTGTTCAATCCTCAAGTTATTCTTTCTAATAGCTTTTCTTGAAATAAGTCGATAATATTGCATATCTTTAGGATTTCTTGACTTTTTTTCAGGATTGTTTATTGGTAACAAAGCCTCTTCTGTCGGATGGTGGAGATTCTCTCCGCCCCAAGCTGTAAGCTAGTGTCTATTTAATTTAATCCCAGAAATGGAAGTATAATAGGCAGGGATCGAAGTCCCTGTATTAATTATTTCAAAAAATCAAACAAAGCCCTGGAGGGGCGCTAATATCTATTTTTTCTCAGATGTATATTAGGCACTCTCTCAAGTAGAGTGGGTCTTAGCATAAATTCACTCTTCTTGAAGCTACAAAGATGTCGCTCCTCGGGAGCTATTAAGGTATGTTTAACATTTTAATCTACAAAGATGTCGCTCCTCTGGGGCTATGAGGATAATAAGCTACTTCATTTACTATTATATTTAGCTCCCACTCTACTTTGAAGAGAGCCAGAAATATTACTATTCATAATCTCTATCTTGTTACTCTCTCTATTGATTTCCAATGACTTATAGAGTGAGTAACAAGATAGAAAGCATAAAAAAAGTGTAGGATAACCTACACTTAAATCGAGTTGTGTTCTAAATTATTTAAGTATTAAAGTTTTTCTTTTGGTAACAAATCTTTTATTTTCTTTAACTTGAACAGTATATGTTCCGTTAGCAAGAAGATTTCCAGATGAATCTGTACGATCCCATTCTAAGGAGTATTCTCCAGGGCTAAAGAATGATGAAGCAATGGTAGTAACTACTTGACCCTCTTGATTAAGTATTTCAATGGTTAAGTGAACATTAGCAGTACAATTAAAACTCATAACAGCTAAATCACTTATAGCTTCAGGGCTAACCCTAAAGTCAGTTACGTTATCACGGCTTTTGTTACCTGCAAATAAAACAATAGCAAATACTAATAAGCATAAAACAATTAATCTTTTTTTCATAATTCCTCCACTTAACTCAATAATACATAGGATGCATAATTTATTCCATAAATCATTATAATACTATTATTTGTACTCTTGTTTAAGAATTTCAATATTTCTTTTAATACCATTTACTATCTGCCCGATATAATTAGATGTGTTATCTTCAATAGAAGAGTAGATATTAAGGGCTTTCTCGTAATTTCTGATAGCATCGTCATATTGCCCTCTCTTAATATAGAATCGAGCTAATTCTGAGAAATGACCAATATAAGGGGCAGTCAAACGAGCAACGACTTCATCTTTATATGTTCGATTGTCCATAATAGAGTCAACAAGATATACATGTTCTAAAAGTTCAATATATTTATCTTCTCTAACTATATTTTTTTGAGTTACTTTTGAGGTAACTAGTCTATTCACCATGACATGGCTTTCAAGATAATCGTCTAATCCTAAGAATTGTCCTCCCACTGTTGTGGCAAAGTAGATAGGTCTTTTTCCAAGATTGTCCTTAATAATTTGCATAGTAGCCTTATCTTGTCCACGCCAGTAACCAAGGGATAAATCATCTTGCTCAACAGTGAAAGCAAGGGTCTTATCATTAAGGGGAATACGATAGGTAATAGGTTTAGAGAATCTTTCAGGAGTAACTAAGTTTTCAATTTGGTTATCTGGTATTGAGAAGTAAATACCTTCTCTATCTCTAAGTTGCCTAATATACCAAGGAGTATTCATTAAAGAATAGTTAGCGACAGAAATATCTTTTCTTATACCGAAACATTCTCTGTTTTTGAAATCCATTGCTTTTGCCATATAGGCAAGGGCAAGTGAATCTGGATAAACATCAGTTGCTTTAGCAATTCTATCAGGCTGATTATTTAAAATATAAGGGTCATCAACAGCTTGAGCATACCAAAGCGGGAAAGTATCATTATCTCCATTAGTGAAGATGATAGCATTTTCTTCCAGAGAATTTAGGAAATTCATCCCATATTCAGCAGCATAGAATTCTTTTGACCTGTCAACACTGTGATAATTAGATAAAAGGCTTAGAGAGGGGATAAGGAAGGCTATAAAGATCACAAGGGGAAGTAACTTCTTACTTTTAAAGATGTTTAGCAGTCCGTAAATCAAGCCAATTGCCATGAAGACAGTCCACATATTATAAGCAGTAACAAAGAAGTAATCCCTTGGACGAGGTGTTTCTAGAGGGATATTCATAACAAAGACCATAGCAATAGATCCCATAATGAAGAGGGAAAATAAATAAATGAATGATGCTTTATTTTTTCTTACATTGAAATAGATTCCAAGAAGTCCTAACAAGTAGGTAAGAGGGATAAAGATATTATCTAAGAGTATTTTAGTAAAAGGAGTGAACTTGCTTAACATGTTGGTATTAAAGAACTGCCAATTGAAGTATCTTAGGAAATGAGTTCCAAATTGGGTAGTTAAGAAACTTGCATTTCTATCCATAATACTTGTTCCACCGAATTGTTCACGATTGAAGAAGGCCATGAATCTTTCCCAAGTTTGAGGGTCACCTTCGTTGATAAAAGGTCTAAAAGAAGCTCTAATAGGAATATAAAGGTGAGTTGAGAAACCTAAGATGATAGCAACAAGTGCCAAAATCCAGGCAGTAGAACTTACTTTATCACGTAGATGATACATGAGAACTAAGGTAATTGCTAGGGCAAAAAGTGGTTGAGATATGGAAGAACTATAAGAGTTTACTATAAAATAGAATATGAAGAGTCCGATAATCCAGAATACTAATTGAGTAAAAAAGGAGTTATTGGAGAAGTGAGGTTTAATAATGGGGTAGACAACAATTAAAAGTATAGCCGGAACAATTTGTAGTACTGTTTGGTGAACTCCAAATCCTAAGAAAAATAGGTAAATAACAAATATTAAATAATTTTGATGTGATAAATCTTCAGACTTCTGAAGCCAAACTAAGACTAAATATACAATAAAGTTGATAAAGAAAGCTAAGCCTGAATAAACTTCAGCTTCCACACTATTAGTCCAAAAAGTAAAGGAAAAGGCGGTTAAAAAACTAGCAATAATTCCGATAGGTACGGCAATATTAACTCTTTTCTCAAACATAGAAACTAGTTTGATAGTAAATAAGTATGTGAACATGGCAGCTAAAGCACCCCATAATGAAGAGAGGAAACTGATAACTTGAGGTGATGACATACCTAAATTGAAAATATTAAGAAACCTCCCGAAAATAATATAGCTTGGGTTTCCTGGAGCATGAAGCACAGAAAATAATTTCGCAGTTGTTGCATATTCACCTGCATCCCAAAAGGCTAGTGAAGGAGAGTTTGTCATTTGATAGATTATCATAATAAAGGCAAAGACTACAAAAGCTATAATAGCGTTCAATTTAGCATCTATAATTTGCCTTGGTTTTAAAATTTCTTCTTTGATTTTAACAGTTTTTGGGACTTGAAAGCCTTTGTTATTATCGCGTTTTTTGCTCATAAAATGTTATCTCCGAAATTTATTTTAGACCAGATTTAGCAGTACTTGCAATGATTTGCTTTTGGGCTAAGAAGAAGAGGAATACTAATGGAAGAATACTAAAGGTTGAAGCTGCCATTAGTAGAGCTGTTTCAGTTCCTGAGTCTTGACTGAAATAGCTTAGACCCACTTGCAAGACTCTTAGATGTTTGCTATCAGTCATAATTAATGGCCACATGAAAGAATTCCAGGAACCAATAACTGAGAATATAGAAGCAGTTGCTATAACAGGTTTTGATAGAGGTAAAACTATTCTCCAAAGAGTACCAAACATACTACAACCATCAATAGCTGCTGCATCGAATAATTCTTGTGGAATTGTTTTAAACTGTTGTCTGAATAGGAAAATAGTAAAAATATTAGCTACCCAAGGCACTATAAGTGCAAAGTAGGTATCTACTAAGCCTAGTTGACTAAGAACAATATAAGATGGGATTAGATAAATAGGTTGGGGAACCATCATCATGCTAATTAGCAGATAGAAAAGGAAATCTTTACCAAAGAAATTCATTCTTGCAAAAGCATAAGCTGCTAAAGATGAGGTAAATAGAACACCAATAAGAGTCATTAGAGCAACAAAAATTGTATTCTTGAAGTACACGCCAAATGGAACTTTTTTCCAAGCTCTGACAAAGTTATCAAAGAAGGGTTTTATGAAACTTTCTTCTTTGATATCATCCTTATGAACAACTTTATACTCTAATTTCGCAGCATCAGAGAGGACAACTTTTTTTGTCCTATTTTCAATTCTACCATCATCAAATCTATATTTATAGTTTAAATCATAAGTAATATCTCTACTTAAATTCTCAGGATGTTTTGCTATTTCACCGTCTGGAGTGAAAGTGCTTACTAGGACAGAATCACCTATTTCTAAGGCACGACTAATCCTAACTGGTGAGTTATTCTCCAAAATATAAGTAGAATTATTTACCCAGTTGAATCCTATATTTCCATCATTTATTTCAACTTGGTCTTTTAAAGCAGTGTTAATCATCCATAAAAAAGGGACAACCATTACTATTCCAAGTATAACTAACAAAGTATAAATTAAAACATTGAAAGGTGTATTTTTCATTATAGTTCTCCTCTATTCGTATGTAACATGCTTCTCTAAGCGTTTTTGAATAAGTGTTAGTAAAAGTATGACGACAAAGAGAACCAGGGCTATAGCATTTGCATAAGAGAAGTTTAAGTCAATAAAACCAGCTTCAAAGATGTAATAAACTATTAGAGATGTAGTACCTTGTGGTCCGCCAGCAGGAGTACCTGTCATTAAATAAATTTGTGAGAAAGATTGGAAGGTAACAATAGTAGTCATCATTAATACATAATAAGTAGTAGGTGATACAAGAGGAATAGTAATTCCGAAGAATTGTTTAAACTTACTAGCACCATCTATCGCTGAAGCTTCATAGTATTCTTTAGCAATGTTTTGTAGTCCAGCTAAGTAAATAATAGTATTGTAACCAATACTTTTCCAAACAGTTACTATCATAATAGAGAAAAGAGCTAAAGATGGTCCTCCCATCCATTCTGGAACACTTATCCCAAAGTTTTGAAAGAATAGAGTAAAAATTCCAGTTGGTTCATTTAACCATTTAAGAGGTTCTAAGCCAATTCCCTCTAAGAAATAATTAAATAGACCACTTCTTTGTTGAAAAATAATTTTCCAAACAATTGATACTGCTACCATAGATGTGACATAAGGTAAGAAATAGGCTGTTCGGAAAAAACCTCTGAGCCATTTAATGTTATTTAATAGTACGGCAAAAAATAAAGATAATACAATTGTTACAGGGACAACCATTACAACGAACCAAACTGTGTTGGTCATTGATTGAAGAAATTCTGGATCTGTAAAGAGTTTTCCATAATTCTCAAATCCAACAAAGTTCTCAACTCCAGTCAGTTTCCAATCAAAGAAACTAATTACAAATGAAAGTAAAATCGGAATAAATCTAAAGGCAATGATTATTATCATTGCTGGTAAAATATATAAATAGGGGCCTAGTTTATTTTTTTTCATACTTTTTCCTATATTTTTTTTACAAGAATGTATTATGATTAATTATTGTCAAATGTTTTATCTAAGATATTCATGAAATTGTCTTTATTTATTAGCTTCAAGTTCAAGTTTAGTGGAATAAAATTATTTAATTAAATAATTTTATTGTTAGTTTGATTATCCATAATATCCCTGAAAGGGGATTAATCTAACTGGGAACGTGGGATTCTAGCCCGCGGTTACGCAGATGGCACAGGGAACACAAAGGCACTAAGGTTTCTACGACATTTAAACCTACAAATATGTCGCTCCTAGCGGAGCTAAGAAGAAGATCCTTAACACAGAGTTACACGGAGGTAAGCACAGAGTTTCACAGAGTGTTCAGAAAATAAAAGGAGAAGATACTGAAAGGGGATTAATCTAACTGGGAACGTGGGATTCTAGCCCGCGGTTACGCAGATTTTGTAGGTTAAGATGTCAGAATTCTCTAAAAGCTCCGCTAGGAGCGATATCTTTGTAGAAAGCGACATCTTGATAATAGCCAAAAAAAGCCCCAGAACCCAAATAATTATTAGGTTAACAGGGGCTTAGATAATATATTAAAAATTATTTCTTAATCATTTCTTTTAGATGATTTACATAATTCTCTGGACCACCAGGTTGGTAACCTGTTTGACCAAGCACTTTGCCTTGAGCATCAGCAAGTATTATTGTCGGGTATCCTCTAACACCATATTGTTGTTGTAATTGTTGCCTTTTTATTTGCTCTTCTTCAGGTAATTGCTTAAAAGTAGTAGGGAAGTCAATTTTTAGCATAACTAAGTTTTCTTCAGCATAATCAGCAAATTCTTTATGAGAAAATACTTCGTCGACTAATTTAATGCACCACTTACACCAGTCTGAACCAGTGAAATTTATTAAAATTACCTTGTCTTCGTTTTTGGCTCTGTTTAAAGCTAATTGATAATCTTCAATCCAAGTTATTTCAGTTTTATTATCTTCCTTGACTGCTTTCTCTTCAGTGCAAGATAAGGCAGAAAATAGGAAAAAAGATAATAATAGAACTACAAGAAGTCTTTTCATATTTCTTCTCCATTTACTATTATTTTGGTTTCGATTGCAGCTGCTTTTTTGAGCATAAAAGATACTCCACAATAATTCTCTTCTGAGAGATTTACAGCTTTCTTGATTTTTGCGTGAGGTAGATCTTCACCTTTGAAATTATATCTTAAGTAGATTTTACTATAATGTTTAGGATGTTCACTTGTTTGGTCTGCATCTGCTTCCATCCAGAACTCATAGTTTTCGACCTTCATTTTTCTTAAAATTGAAACAACATCCATACCAGTACATCCAGTCAGTGCTGTTAATAAAAGCCCCTTAGGACGAGGGCCCTTATCGTGTCCTCCAACTTCAGAGTTAGCATCAATAATCATATGATGTCCATTTAACTCTGAATCAAACTCCATATTTCCATTCCATATAGTTTTAACAATCATTAACTTCACCTTCTTTGTTTAATTTTTTGGTGATATTTTCAAAAGCCTTGCTATAAATAATTAAATTCTCTAACATCTGGTCTAGTTTTTCTTCAGGAATCATATCTAAAACCATAATTTGGTGATTGATTACCTTGTCACAAATTTCTTTGGCTCTAAATTCACCTTCATTAGTAAGAACTGCATACCAGCGTCTTCTGTCTTCTTCGGAATGTTCTCTTCTTGCTAAACCTATGTTGCATAAGTTATCCATAAGCCTGGTAATCCGACTGTGAGAAACATTCAAAACTTCAGCTAAGTCATTCATTATCACCTTACCCTTAGTATTATAAAGTAATTGCAATAAAAAGCAATCAATTTTTGATAAATCCTTACATTTCTTAAGTTTTGTATCTCTCATTGCCATGTATTTATTCAAGGCTTCTAATACATTTACGAACTCTCTTGCTCTGTTATTCATTATTACCTCCAAGTAATATATTTTTTTATTTAAAGTATTTGTTTGCAAGTTATAACAAAATATTGTAATGTAACAATTTTACTATTAATCACAATATAAACCAAATAGTCAACATTGCAAACAAAATTTATATTATTATAGTTATTTATATTAATGTTAATTATTTACTTTACTCAACAGTAACACTTTTGGCTAGATTTCTTGGTTGGTCAACATCCAGTTCACGTAAATCTGCTACATGATAAGCTAACAACTGTAGAGGAATTACTGCTAATAGGGGTTGTAATTCACTAAGTGTCTTAGGTATTACTAAAACTTCTTCAGACATCTCTTCAATCTGTTGGTCAGCTTCAGTAATTATAGTGAATAATTTACCCTTTCTTGCAACAACTTCTTGAAGGTTTGATATAATCTTATCGTATAAAACATCTTTAGGAGCAATAGCTATAACAGGCATATTTTCATCAATTAAGGCTATTGGCCCATGTTTCATTTCAGCAGCTGGATATCCTTCAGCATGAATATATGATATTTCTTTTAACTTCAGAGCCCCTTCCAAAGCCACTGGAAAATGAAGGTCTCTTCCAAGATAGAGAGCATTAGTAGAATCTTTAATCTTCTCAGCAATTCTTCTGATTTTATCATTTAGCTTAAGAATTTCTTCTATTTGCTCAGGTATTTTTCTTAGAGCTTTTATATATTCAATACCTTCAACAGGTGATATACCTCTCATTCTACCAAAGAGAAGTCCAAGTAAAAAGAGAATAGTTACTTGAGATGTGAAAGCTTTTGTAGAAGCAACACCTATTTCAGCACCAGCATAGATATAGACACCTCCATCTGATTCACGAGCGATAGTAGAACCAATACCATTAGTAATTCCCATTACTTTAGCCCCTTTAGCACTTGCTTCCTTCATAGCAGCCAGTGTATCTGCAGTCTCACCAGATTGGCTGACTACAAAGACTAAGGTATCATCTTCTATAATAGGGTTTCGGTAACGATATTCACTAGCATACTCAACCTCGACATGAAGCCTAGCCATTCTTTCTATAAGATATTTACCTAAAAGGCAAGAGTAATATGAGGTTCCACAGGCTAGCAATTGCAACCTTTTTACTCTTCTTAAATCAGATGGTAACATATTAAGTCCACCAAGTCTCGCTGTTGCCATACTATCATATAATCTTCCTCGGAAGGCATGTCTAACTGTAGTTGATTGTTCAAATATTTCTTTTAACATAAAGTGTTTGAAACCATTTTTCTCTACAGATGAAGCTTCCCATTCAATGGTTGCTATTTCTGGGTCAACAGGAACGTTATCCAAGGTAGAAATTAAGTAATTATCTTCGTTAAGAACAGCTATTTCATTATCATTAAGATAGATAACTTTATTTGTATGGGTTAGGATGGCATTAACATCAGATGTCAAGAAATAAGCATCTTCACTTACACCTAAAATAAGAGGCGACCCTTTTCTCGCTGCTATCATTTGCTTAGGATTATCTTTACAAAAAACTGCTATGCCATAAGTACCTTCAACTAGGTGGAGGGATGCTCTAACAGCTTCTTCGAGGGACTTATGTTTTTTATAGAAATAACCAATTACATGTGCTAGAATTTCAGTATCAGTTTCACCTTCTACATGGTCATCATGTTCAATAAGTATTTTTCTTAGTTCTTTATAATTCTCTATAATCCCATTATGAACTAGGGCAATGTTGTTATATTTATCATGATGGGGGTGGGCATTTTTCTTAGTCGGCTCCCCATGAGTAGCCCAACGTGTGTGGGCAATTGCTATATTAGACATAGTCATATCTGGTTTAGGTAGAGATGATTCTAATTGAATAATTTTCCCAGCTTCTTTAAATATTTTTAACTGGTCATTATTATATATTGCAATACCTGAACTATCATAACCACGATATTCAAGTTTTTTTAGGGCTGCTAAAACTATAGGTACAGCACTTTTTTTACCTAAATAACCAACAATTCCACACATTATTCAATCTCCTTAAAGCCATTATTAGTTTTATATAAAATGATGTTCAATAAGCCAAAGATAATTATTGCTGCTAACATTATCAAAATTGAAGTTAAGTTGTTTACTTCTAAGATTTCTAAATATCTACTTGGAATAAATTCTCTACCTACTAATACTGCCAATCCATTATTGAGAAAATGGGCAAGCATTGGTAGATAAATTGATTTGGTAGTATAGAGTAGATAACCTAACCATATACCTAAGAAAGTAATAGGTAAGAGTTTGTAGAAATCTAGGTGGAAGATAGCAAATAAGACACCTGTAAGAATAATACTTGTCCAAACTCCCTTCTTTTCAAAGAAACGAGGTAAGAGTCCTCTAAATAGTAATTCTTCAAAGATAGCTGGCGCTAGAGCAATTACACCAATAACTACAAGTAGTGGTAGTTGTTCACCAGTCATCAGCTCCATCATACCAGCAAAATATTCTTGTGGTATAGGGTAGAAGTAGTTAACTAAGTTTGTTAATCCAGATGAAATTATAATTGTAGGAATGGATAACAAGGGAATAAGTAAGAAATTCAGTGGTTTGGAAGTTTTATATCTTAGGAAATGACGAGCTTCAGCTCTTGCTTGAGCTTTATTTTCTCCTTTCTTTTTTCTAAAGAGGAAATTAACTAAGAAGAGGACTGGAAGACCTATTATGACAACTTGAGTTCTTAGGACAGCTTCCATTAATAATTCTTGATTTATGTTTCCATCAACAAAGGCTTCTCTTTGCCAGCCAAAACCTACATAGTAGAGAAGTCCGAGCATAATCATATAAAAGACCAGACCTATTGCTGGTGTGAATAACTGATTCTTATTTTTCTTTAAACCAGAAAGAGATGTTTCAGATTGAGTTCTAAACAAAACTTTCTCTGAAGCAAATACTTTAATTGTGATAAAAATAGCTATAATATTAAGCAGAATAGTAGAGCCAACAGTTAAAGCGAAATGAATATAATT